>NZ_LMOV01000029.1 GCF_001424265.1 Acidovorax sp. Leaf160 | reverse complement strand
CCGATGCGCCAGAGCCTGACCTACGACCAGGGCAAGGAGATGGCGCGCCATGCCCAACTCACGGCCAACACCGGGGTCAAGGTGTACTTCTGCGATCCGCACAGTCCCTGGCAGCGAGGCAGTTGCGAGAACACCAATGGATTGCTGCGCCAGTACCTGCCCAAGAACGCAGACCTGTCGCTGCACTCCCAGCGGGATCTGGATGCGATCGCCGATCTGCTCAACACCCGGCCGCGTCAGACACTGGACTGGCGAACACCCCTTCAGGTCTTTGCGCTCGCTCTCAGCCAGGCCGGCGGCAGCACGCTCAACACCCGGCCGCGTCAGACACTGGACTGGCGAACACCCCTTCAGGTCTTTGCGCTCGCTCTCAGCCAGGCCGGCGGCAGCACAGCCTCTCTGCAGTAGCCCMTGYGTTGCACTTCGGACTTGACTCCGCCCACCAAAGAAAGGGCGACCCTACTGTGCGTGTCCCCTTCGCTGCGCTACGGGGCAACCTGCGATGCTCGCGCGTGAAGGGCTGCCGCAGAACTCACTGCGCGCTTTCAGCGCTCCGTTCAGACAACTGAGCATGCGTGTCCTGCGGCACGCATGCGCCCTTCACGCGCTGCGCTTCTCGGCACGCACAGAAGGGAACCCGAAGGCCCGATCCGGGCCGTCGCTGCGCTCGGCCCTGGCTTGGGCGCAGCGCGCGCATTGGGGGCCGAGCGCAGCGATGGCCCGTGTGGCTCCCCACTCCCTTCTGTGCGTGCCGAGAAGCACAGGGCGGCGGGTGCGTGCGTGTGCCGAAGGACACACGCACTTCGTGCTCTGACTTGCCGCAGTTGTCTGAACGGAGCGCACGCAGTGCGCGCAGTGAGTTCTGCGGCAGCACCCGCCGACCGAGCATCAAGGGTCGCCCTTTCTTTGGTGACTTTCTTTCGGCGAGACGAAAGAAAGTTACTCGCCCGCCGGGGCGAAATCCCGGCCCCGGAAAGCAAAGGCCCAGCCCCCGCCAGCACCGCCCCGGCAGCGCAACGAGGCTTCGAAAACCTCACCCCGAACGGTCGGAGCTGAACTGACAGCCCCTCTTAAAAAGCGCCTATAACTATAGAAAAGCTAGCAAATCACCGAAAGGCAAACCCCAACACCACCCCCACGAACAACACAAACCCCACCCAATGATTCGCCCTGAACGCCGCAAAACACCCCTCCCGCGTTCTCCCCCGAATCAACGTCCAATGCCACCCCACCTGCACCAGCACCCCCACTAGCGCCAGGTACCAGGCAACGCCCAGCGACAGCGGCGCCAGCGCCACCCCCCAGATCACCACCAGCAGAAGATAGAACCCCATCACCGCCGGCACGTCCCACCGCCCCAGCGTGATGGCCGAGGTCTTCATCCCGATACGCAGGTCGTCGTCCCGGTCCACCATGGCGTATTCGGTGTCGTAGGCCAGCACCCAGAACAGGTTGCCCAGCACCAGCCAGAGCGCCAGCCACGGCACGTCGCGCCCCACCGCCGTGAAGGCCATCGGGATGCCCATGCTGAAGGCCACGCCCAGCACGGCCTGGGGCATGGAGACGAAACGCTTGGCGAACGGGTAGGCCAGCGTCACGGCCAGCGCGGGGACCGACCAGGCGATGGTGGCGGCGTTGGTCGTCAGCACCAGGGCGAACGCCACCAGGGCCAGCACGGCGCCGACGGCCAGGGCTTCGCGTGGCGACACCGCGCCGCTGGTCACCGGCCGCTGGGCGGTGCGCTTGACGTGGCGGTCGAACTCGCGGTCGGCCACGTCGTTCACGCAGCAGCCGGCGCTGCGCATCAGGATGGTGCCGAGCGTGAACACCACCAGCAGGTGCCAGCCGGGAAAGCCCTCGGCCGCGATCCAGAGCGCCGCCAGCGTCGGCCACAGCAGCAGCAGCCAGCCGGCGGGCCGGTTCCAGCGGATCAGGTCCAGATACAGCGACAGGCGGGATCGCGGGGCGGGCAGGGGGGATATGGGCATATGCGGAGTACGGGCTGGAAATGGAAACGCCCGCAGCGGCGGGCGTTGTCTCAGAGAGCGCTGGAGGCGGGCGCTCGGCGCGGCGGCGCCTGCCGAATTTACTCTTCCAGCAGGGCGCGCAGCATCCAGGCGGTCTGCTCGTGCACCGTCAGGCGCTGGGTCAGCAGGTCGGCCGTGGGCTCGTCGCTGGCCTTGTCGGCGATGGGGAAGAGTTCGCGGGCGGTGCGGGCCACGGCTTCATGGCCTTCGACCAGAATGCGGACCATTTCCAGCGCGTGGGGCGGCTCGGCGGGCACGTCGGGCAGCGAGGTCAGCTTGCCGAACTGGGCGTACGAGCCCGGGGCAGGGTGGCCCAGCGAGCGGATGCGCTCGGCGATCGGGTCCACCGCGTTCCACAGTTCGGTGTACTGCCCCATGAACATGGTGTGCAGCGTGTTGAACATGGGACCGGTCACGTTCCAGTGGAAGTTGTGCGTGGTCAGGTAGAGCGTGTAGGTGTCTGCCAGCACGCGCGACAGGCCCTGGGCGATGGCGGCACGGTCCTTGTCGCTGATGCCGATGTTGATGCGGGGCGCGCCGGTCTTGCTGGTGGCGGCGAGCTTGGTGGCGGGGGCCTTGGCCATGGGAGAACTCCTTCGTTGACGAAACTGATCACCTTACGGTGGCGGCTTTGCACTGTCTGCCAGACGAGGGAGCCTTGCGCTGCAGTCGCACGGCGCTGCAAGCCCCTCGGGGTCGCGCAGTGTCGGCACTTTAGCGCATGCGCGAAGGCATTTCGGGCTCGCCGGGCAGTGGGGCCGCCGGGATGATCTCCGCAGCGGCGGCGTCGGTAGGCCGGCCCGGTGCCGCGTGCCCAGAACCGCGCTGCGCCGCGCAGTGCAGTGCCAGGGGCTCCGTCAGGACAGGCGCGTCACACCTGGCAGCTCGCAGGCATAGACCGCGTTGCGCAGCGCGGCGATGGCTTCGTAGCGGGTGAAGCTGCGGCGCCAGGCCAGCACCACGCGGCGCATCGGCGGCGCGCTGCCGTCGTCCTCGGCGATGGGCAGGTAGCGGATGTGGTTGTCGTCGCTCTTGCGCCGGCGGGTGCCGGTGAGCAGGGCGTCGCGCGGCACCGACAGGCGCGGCACCAGCGTCACGCCCATGCCGGCCGACACCATGTGCTTGATGGTCTCCAGCGAAGAGCCCTCGAAGGTGCGGCGGATGCCTTCGGCATTGCTGGCGTAGCGGGCGAACTCGGGGCAGACCTCCAGCACGTGGTCGCGGAAGCAGTGGCCGGTGCCCAGCAGCAGCATGGTTTCGCTCTTGAGCTGCGAGGCCGACACCGAGGCCTGTTCGGCCAGCGGATGGCTGCTGGGCACGGCGGCCAGGAAGGGCTCGTCGTAGAGCGGCGCCATCGCGAGGCCGGTGTCCGGGAAGGGCTCGGCCATGATGGCGCAGTCGATCTCGCCGGTGCGCAGCATTTCCAGCAGGCGGGTGGTGAAGTTCTCCTGCAGCATCAGCGGCATCTGCGGCGTGCGGGCGATGGCGTGGCGCACCAGCTCGGGCAGCAGGTAGGGGCCGACGGTGTAGATCACGCCCAGCGTCAGCACGCCGGCCAGCGGGTCCTTGCCGCGCTTGGCGATTTCCTTGATGGCGGCGGCTTGCTCCAGCACGCTCTGCGCCTGCCGCACGATGTCCTCTCCCAGCGCCGTCACCGAGACGTCACCCGCGCTGCGCTCGAACAGCTTGATCTCCAGTTCGTCTTCCAGCTTCTTGACGGCCACCGACAGCGTGGGTTGCGAGACATAGCAGGCGTCCGCGGCACGGCCGAAGTGCTTTTCGCGGGCGACGGCGACGATGTACTTGAGTTCGGTGAGAGTCATGGATCAGGTGGAGCGCGAAGGCGGCGCAAGGGGCTGCGTCATGCCGCGGGGTCTGCGTGCGGCGGGCACATGGCAGGCTGGCTGCGTTGCAGAGGGCCGCCCTCGGGCGCAAAAAGACAAGGGTAACCGCTTTCCGAGTCCATTGGTCGGCAACAGTCGGCAACCGGCAGGGGGTGGCCGCGCCCGGCGGGGCCGCAGGGCCCGGCAGCCAGCCTCCGCGAAGGCGCCGCCGCCGCCGCGGCGCTCAGGCTTTCAAATAGTCCGACTTGCCCCCCAGCCACCGCTGCACGTGCCGTTCCGCCAGCGCCGGGTGGCGGTCGAGCATCACCGCCGCCTGCTCGCGCGCCCAGTCCAGCAGCAGCGTATCGGTGGCCAGGTCGGCGAAACGCAGCAGCGCGTCGCCCGACTGGCGGGCGCCCAGGAATTCGCCCGGGCCACGGATCTCCAGGTCGCGGCGGGCGATCTCGAAGCCGTCGTTGGTCTCCGCCATGGCCTTCAGCCGGTCGCGGGCGGTCTCGCCCAGGCGGCCGCTGTCATTTGTGGAATACAGCAAAACACATGCGGACGCCGCCGCTCCGCGCCCCACCCGGCCGCGCAACTGGTGCAGCTGGCTGAGGCCGAAGCGCTCGGCATGCTCGATCACCATCAGCGACGCGTTGGGCACGTCCACCCCCACTTCGATCACGGTGGTGCTGACCAGCACACCCATCTGGCCGCTCTTGAAGAGGTCCATCACGGCCTTCTTCTCGGCGCTGGGCATGCGCGAGTGCAGCAGGCCGACCATGACGCCGGGCAGGGCTTCGCTCAGGTCGGCATGCGTGGCCGTGGCGTTGGACAGATCCAGCGCCTCGCTCTCCTCGATCAGCGGGCACACCCAGTACACCTGCCGCCCGCCCGCCACCTGCGCGCCGATCCGCCCGATGACCTCGTCCTTGCGGCTGTCGGCGATCAGCTTGGTGACGATGGGCGTGCGCCCGGGCGGCAGCTCGTCGATAGTGGACACGTCGAGGTCGGCGTAGTAGCTCATGGCCAGCGTGCGCGGGATGGGCGTGGCGCTCATCATCAGCAGGTGCGGCTCCATGGGAGCCGACGGCCCCCACGCTCCGCCGCTGCGCGGGTCGCTGCCCCCCAAGGGGCCTGCGCCGCCTGGGGGCGGCCCGGCGGCGGCGCGCCCGTCCAGTTTCTGCCGCAGGGCCAGCCGCTGGGCCACGCCGAAGCGGTGCTGCTCGTCGATCACCGCCAGCGCCAGGTTGCGGAACCGCACGCTGTCCTGGATCACGGCATGCGTGCCGACCACCAGCGCCGCCTCGCCGCTGGCGATGAGCGCCAGCATGGCGGCCCGCTCCTTCTTCTTCTGACCGCCCACCAGCCAGGCCACGCGCTGTCCGCGCGCGGCCAGCAGCGGCTCCAGCCAGCCGATCAGCTTGGCGAAATGCTGCTCGGCCAGGATCTCGGTGGGCGCCATCAGCGCGCACTGCCAGCCGGCTTCCATGCAGACGGCGGCGGCCAGCGCGGCGACCACGGTCTTGCCCGAGCCCACGTCGCCCTGCAGCAGCCGGTGCATGGGCACGGGCCGGGCGATGTCGCGGGCGATTTCCTCGCCCACGCGGCGCTGCGCACCGGTCAGGCCGAAGGGCAGCACGGCCAGCAGCTGCTCGTGCAGCGGCAGGCTGCTGCCGGGGGCTGCCTCCTTGCCGCCCGAGCCCGGCTGCGCACGCAACTCCGGCGCGCGCAGCCGGGCGCGTTCGCGCTTGGACTGCAGCTGCGACAGCTGCTGGGCCAGCAGCTCCTCGGCCTTCAGCCGCTGCCAGGCCGGGTGGCTGTGGTCCTGCAGCGTGGACAGCGCCACATCGGGTGTGGGGTGGTGCAGGAAGAAGAGCGCCTCGCGCAGGTTCCACAAGCGCTGCACGCCGTTGTGGTCGAAAAAATGGTGCACCGGCGGGTCGGCGTCGGGCGGCAGCGTGTCCGACAGGTCCACCCGCAGCAGCGCGCCGGCCACGGCGCGGCGCAGGTAGGCCTGGGGCAGCTGCGCCACGGTGGGGTAGACGGGGGTGAGCGCGGCCGGCAGCTCGCCGCCCGCCAAGCGGAACGCCGGGTGCAGCATCTGCCGGCCCCAGAAGCCCCCTTTGATCTCGCCGCGCACACGCAGCCGCGCGCCCACCGCCATGGTCTTCTGGTGGGACGGGTAGAAGCTGAAGAAGCGCAGCTCGCAGGTGCCGGTCTCGTCCTCCACCGTCACCAGCAGCTGGCGGCGGGGCCGCAACTGCACTTCGCTGGAGACGACGGTGGCCTCGATCTGGACGGAGTCGCCGTCCCGCGCATTGCGGATCGGCGTGATGCGGGTTTCGTCCTCGTAGCGCAGCGGCAGGTGCAGCGCCAGGTCGATGTCGCGCACCAGGCCGAGCTTGTGCAGCGCCTTCTGCGCCGGGCTGGGCTGGGCGCGGGCGGACGGGACGGCAGCGGGTGCGGCGCCACCGGCCCCCGCGGCCCCGGCGCCGTTACGGGCGCGGGGCATAACTACCACCTGGGAGAAAGTACGGGTCCGGCATGAACGGAAAAGGCTACCATGCGCGGACCTTTCTTTTTGTTTCCAGTCGGGCGCATCGAGCCTTCCGCCACCCATGCTCAAGCGAATCAGCGTCCAACATCTGTCCCTGGGCATGTACCTGCACCAGTTCTGTGGGTCCTGGATGGACCACCCGTTCTGGCGCAGCGGTTTCGTGCTGGCCGACCCCAAGGACCTGGCGCGCATCCTCGCGACCGAGATCCACGAGGTATGGATCGACACCTCCCGCGGCGCCGACGTGGCCCAGGGCGTGGATGGCACCACCCGCGCCGAGGCCGACGCACAGATCGACACCGACTTCGCCAGCCTGGAGTCGTCCGCACCGGCCACCTCGACCGCCCCGGCGGAGCCCCCGCCCCCCCTCCGGACGCGCCGGCGCGAACCCACCACCATGGCCGGCGAACTGCGCGCCGCCGCCGCCATCTGCACCCAGGCGCGCGATGCCGTGTTCAACATGTTCAACGAAGCGCGCATGGGCCATGCGGTGGACGCCATCGGTGTGCAGAACCTGGTGGATGAGATCTCCGATTCGGTGAACCGGCACCCCAGCGCGCTCATCAGCCTGGCCCGGCTCAAGACGGCCGACGACTACACCTACATGCATTCGGTGGCCGTCTGCGCCCTGATGGTGGCGCTGGCCCGGCAGCTCCAGCTGGACGAAGCCGCCACCCGCGACGCGGGCCTGGCCGGCCTGCTGCACGACCTGGGCAAGGCGCGCATTCCGCTGTCCGTGCTGAACAAGCCCGGCAAGCTGACCGACGATGAATTCGACGTGGTGCGCAGCCATTCCGAGCAAGGCCACGCCATGCTGCGCGAGGCGGGCGGCGTGTCCGACGCGGTGCTCGACGCCTGCCTGCACCACCACGAGAAGATGGACGGCACCGGCTACCCGCACCGCCTGCAGGGCGAGGAGATCAGCGTCGTCGCCCGCATGGCCTCCATCTGCGACGTGTATGACGCGATCACCTCCGACCGGCCCTACAAGCGCGGCTGGGACCCGGCGGAATCGCTGCGCCGCATGGCCGAGTGGAGCGGCAGCCATTTCGACAAGCGGCTGTTCCAGGCCTTCGTCAAGAGCATCGGCATCTACCCGGTGGGCTCGCTGGTGCGGCTGGCCTCCGGCCGCATCGGCGTGGTGGTGGAGCAGTCCCCCCAGTCGCTCACCACGCCGATCATCAAGGTGTTCTTCTCCACCAAGTCCGACCTGCGCATTCCGCCCGAGCGCGTGAGCCTGGCCGCGCCGGGCTGCACCGAAAAGATCGTGGCGCGGGAAGACCCGGCGCGCTGGAACTTCGCCGACCTCAATCAGTTGTGGGCCGGCTCCATCGTGGAGTGAGCCTCAGGGCGCGCGGCAGCGCGCTATCCTCGGCGTCTCCTGGCCAGACTTTCTGGGTTTTTTCCACTCCTTGGCACGGGCCTGTCAGGCCCTCAAGCGACATGCAGACGCCTTCTTCCCTCTCTCATGAATCCGCAGGCGCACCGGCGCGCCCCTTCACCCTCGGCGACTTCGACTTCGCCCTGCCGCCCGAACTCATCGCCCAGCACCCGGCGCCCGAGCGCAGCGGCTCGCGCCTGCTCGACGGCCGCAGCCGCGAGCCCGCCGACCGCATCTTCCGCGAGCTGCCCGGCCTGCTGCGCGCGGGCGACCTGCTGGTGTTCAACGACACGCGCGTGGTCAAGGCCCGCGTCTTCGGGGAAAAGGCCAGCGGCGGCAAGCTGGAACTGCTGATCGAGCGGGTGCTGTCCGCCGAGGCTGGCGCGGGCAACGAAGTCGTCGCCCACATGAAGGTCAGCAAGAAGCCTGTGCCCGGCAGCACCGTGCGGATGGCAGGCGGCCGCCAGGCCGGCGGCTTCGACGCCACGCTGCTGTCGCGCTGGCCGGGCGAAGACGGCCCGCTGTTCCGCTTCGCCCTGCACGGCCCGGCCGGCGAAACCCCGTGGGAGCTGATGGAGCGCCACGGCCACCTGCCGCTGCCGCCCTACATCGAGCGCCAGCAGAACGCCGAGCACGACCCGGACGAAGCCGAGGACAGCCAGCGCTACCAGACCGTGTTCGCCCGCGCCCCGGGCGCCGTGGCCGCGCCCACCGCTGCGCTGCACTTCGACGAAGCCGTGCTGGCCGACCTGGCCGCGCGCGGCATCGAGCGCGCCAGCGTCACCCTGCACGTCGGCGCCGGCACCTTCCAGCCCGTGAAGACCGAGAACCTGGCCGAGCACCGCATGCACAGCGAGTGGTACGAAGTGCCGCAGGCGACGCTGGCCGCGCTGGAGCGCTGCCGCCAGCGCGGCGGCCGCGTGGTGGCGGTGGGCACCACCACCGTGCGCACGCTCGAATCGTGGGCGCGTTCGGGCCAGGCATCGGGCGACACCGACATCTTCATCACGCCCGGCTTCGGCTTTCGCGTGGTGGACCTGCTGATCACCAACTTCCACCTGCCCAAGAGCACGCTGATGATGCTGGTCAGCGCCTTCGCGGGCTATGCCCACGTCATGGGCCTCTATCGCCACGCCATCGCGCAGCGCTACCGGTTCTTCAGCTACGGCGACTCGATGCTGCTGGAGCGCAGCACGCCGCGCGTGGAATGACGCAGGGCGGCCAGCGCCCGGGCCTTGGCGGCGCCGCACCGGGTGCCACCGCCGGCCTCCGCGCGGGCGGGGCGCTGGCGGGCATCGCGCTGGTCGTGGCGGCCTGCGCCTGCTTCGCGCTGCTGGACCTCACCACCAAGGCCATCGGCAGCGACCTGCCGTTGCTGATGATGCTGTGGGCGCGCTACCTGTTCCACACCCTGCTCACCACCGCCTACGTGCTGCACCGCGAGGGGCGGCAGGCGCTGCGCACCACGCAGCCGCGCTTCCAGGTGCTGCGCGCGGTGCTGTTCGTGGCCATGAGTCTCTTCGCGCTGCTGAGCATCCTGCACATGCCGCTGGCGGAATTCACCGCCATCGTCGCCACCACGCCGCTGTGCGTGACGGTGGTGGCCGCGCTCTGGCTGGGCTTTCGCGTCAGCCCGGCGCGCTGGGTGCTGGTGGCGATGGGGCTGGCCGGCACGCTGGCCATCATCCGCCCGGGCGGCCAGGCCTTCGGCTGGGCGCTGTTCTGGCCGCTCTGCCTGCTGGCGACGGGCACCGGCTACCAGGTCATCAGCAGCCGCATGGCCGGCCACGAAAGCCCGGCCACCACCCAGCTCTACACCGGCTGGATCGCCACCGCGCTGGTGTCGCTGGTGGTGCCGTTCGCCTGGGTGAGCATTCACGACCCGTGGCTCTGGCTGGGCATGTTCCTGATGGGGCTGCTGAGCGCCTGCGGCCACATGCTGCTGATGCAGGCCTATGCGCGCACCACGCCGGTCACGCTGGCGCCGTTCCTCTACAGCCAGATCGGCTTTGCCATGCTGGCGGGCTGGGCGGTCTACCGGCACGTGCCCGACAGCTGGTCGCTGGCCGGCATCGCCGCCATCGTGCTGAGCGGCGCGGCCAGCGCCTGGCTCACGGTGCGGGAGCGGCGTTGAACCGTTTTTGGGGTGAAATCGGCCTCTGGCGCTTGATATACAAGGGTTTAATGCTATTAAAAAAATAGCATAAGGATGGGGCCGTGCGCATCGGCCATCGGCCGGTGCGCACGGCCCCTGCGTCAGAACGCCACGGCGTGCCCGTCCTTGCGCGGGTCCGATCCGGCGATGTAGTGGCTGCCCTGGCGCAGCACCAGCTGCGCGCCGCCGAAGGCGAAGACACCGTTGCCGGCCTCCACCGTCACCTCGTGGCCCCGGGCGCGCAGCGCCTCCACCACGGCGGCGTCAAAATGCGGCTCCACCGCCACGCCCTTGCCGCCCGTCACGCGCCAGCGCGGCGCATCGGCGGCGGCCTGCGGGTTCTGGCCGTAGCGCAGCACGCGCAGCGCCATCTGCGTGTGGCCTTGCGACTGCATCGGGCCGCCCATCACGCCGAAAGCCATTTGCGGCGTGCCGTCGGCATGCATGGCAAACGCCGGGATGATGGTGTGCGAGGGGCGCTTGCCCGGCGCCACGCAGTTGGCGTGGCCGGCCTGCAGCGTGAAGCCGTGGCCCCGGTTCTGCAGGCTGATGCCGGTGCCCGGCACCACCACGCCCGAGCCGAAGCCCATGTAGTTGGACTGGATGAACGAGACCATCATCCCCGACGCATCGGCTGCCGCCAGGTACACCGTGCCGCCCCGGCGGGGCGTGCCGTAGGCCGGGTCGCTGGCCCGCTCGGGGTCGATCAGCGCGGCGCGCTCGGCCAGGTAGTCGGCATGCAGCAGCTCGGCCGATGCCACCTGCAGGTGGTCGCCGTCGGCGTTGTGCTGGTAGAGGTCGGCCAGCGCGAGCTTCATGGCTTCGATGCTGGCGTGCACCGTCTCCACGCTGTCCAGCGGGTGCGCGCCGATGCCGCGCCCGCCGTCGATGCGGTCCAGCATGCCCAGAGCCATCAGCGCGGCGATGCCCTGGCCGTTGGGCGGAATCTCGTGGATCACCGAATCGCCGAAGCGCTGGCTCACGGTGCCGACCCAGTCGGCCCGGTGCGCGGCCAGGTCTTCCATCGTCATGGCGCCGCCGTTCGCCGCCGCGTGCGCGGCCATCTTCTCGGCCAGCTCGCCCCGGTAGAAGGCTTCGCCCTCGGTGGCGGCGATCAGCTCCAGCGTGCGCGCATGGGCCTCGCTGCGGAAGATCTCGCCGGCCTGCGGCGTGCGGCCATCCGGCATGAAGCACTCGGCAAAGCCGGGCTGGGCGCCCAGCTTCTGCGCGCCCAGCGCCCACAGGCGGGCGATGGTCGGCGACACGGGAAAGCCGTTGCGGGCGTAGTCGATGGCGGGCTGGGCCAGTTGGGCGAAGGGCAGCTTGCCCAGGCGCTGGGAGAGGGCCACCCAGGCCGACACGGCGCCGGGCACGGTCACCGCGTTCCAGCCCATCTCGGGAATGGCGCCGCCGAGCTTCTGGAAGTATTCCGGCGTCCAGGCGGCGGGCGAGCGGCCCGAGGCGTTGAGGCCGTGCAGCTCCTGGCCGTCCCAGACGATGGCGAAGCCGTCGCTGCCCAGGCCGCAGCCGGTGGGCTCGACCACCGTCAGCACCATGGCGGCGGCGATGGCGGCATCCACCGCGTTGCCGCCGGCCTGCAGCATGGCGAGGCCCGCCTGCGCGGCCAGCGGCTGCGAGGTCGAGACCACGTTGCGGCCCATCACGGCGCTGCGGTGGGAGGCGTAGGGCAGCGTCCAGTCCAGGGATTGGGACGCGTTCCGTGCGTGCGATGCGTTCGATGCGTTCGATGCGTTCTGTGCGGTCATGGCGTGCCCTTCTTCATTCCAGCGTGATCTTGTGTTGGCGGATGACGGCGGCCCAGCGGTCGCTGTCGGTGCGCACCAGCGCGCCGAACTGCGCAGGCGTGCTGGGCTTGGCGGGTTCGACGCCCAGCTTGGCCAGGCTGGCGGCCAGCTCGGGCGCCTGGATGGCGCGGGCGAAAGCGGCATGGACGCGCTCGACCAGCGCGGGCGAGGCGCCGGCCGGCAGGTACACGCCGAACCAGGTCACCGAGGAAAAACCGGGCAGGCCCGATTCGGCCAGCGTGGGCAGCTCCGGCGCCAGGCTGCTGCGCTGGGCGCTGGTGACGGCCAGGGCGCGCAGGCGGCCGCTCTTGACGTGCGGCATGCCGGTGGGGAGCGAATCGAACAGCACCTGCACCTGGCCCGTCACCAGGTCGGGAATGGCCAGGGCCGTGCCCTTGTAGGGCACGTGCGTCATCTCGATGCCGGCCTGCGCGGCAAACGCGGCGGTGTTCAGGTGGACGATGGTGCCGTTGCCGCTGGTGGCGTAGTTCAGCTTGCCGGGGTTGGCCTTGGCATAGGCGATGAGTTCCGCCACCGACCTGGCCGGCAGCGAGGGCGTGACCAGCAGCACGCTGGGGGCGTCCGCCACATGCGCCACGGGGACGAAGTCGCGCTGCGCGTCGTAGGCCAGTTTCGGCATCAGATGGGGCGAGATGGCGTGCGTGCTGCTGGTGGTCAGCAGCAGCGTCATGCCGTCCGGCTTGGCCTTGGCCGCTTCGGCCGCGCCGATGGTGCCGCCTGCGCCGGGCTTGTTGTCCACCACGAACTGCTGGCCCAGCTCCTGCCCCACGCGCTGGGTGACCACGCGCGCCACCAGATCGGTGGCCCCGCTGGCCGGGAACGGCACGATCACCCGCACCGGGCCCTGGGGCCAGGAGGCGGCAGCGGAAGCGGGCTGCGCCAGGGCCGGCGCCTGCGTGCCGAGCACGGCGGCCGCCAACAAGGTCAGAAATGAGAGAACGCGCATGGAACAGACTCCGGAGAAGGGATGGATGCGTGGTGGCCAGGCAATGCCGGACGCCGGGTCAGCGAGCGGGCAGGTGGCACGACGGAAAAAAGCCAGGCCGGATGGGCGCACATCGGGGGCGGGCAGTCTGCTGGTGGCGGACGGCTGCTGCAGCCATCTTAAGAACACGGGGTGAGCAAGACCACCACCGATTGGGCAACACGGTTTGCCAAGCCGGCAAAGCAGGCCATACTGATTCCCTTTCTGCGGCAATGCTCATGCCGCCGCCCGCAACGCTTCCGAACCCGCAGCCCATGCGCCGTCAACTGCTCCAGGACACCGCCGTACGTTACTTCCTGGAAGTGGCGCAAAGCGGCTCGCTCACCGAAGCCTCGGCGCGCCTCCACGTGGCGGCGTCCGCACTCAGCCGGCAGATCGCGGGACTGGAAGAGCAACTGGGCACGCCGCTCTTCGAGCGCCATCCGCGGGGCATGGTGCTCACGGCGGCCGGGGAGATCCTGGCCGCGCACGCCCGCCGTGCGGGGCTGGACGCGGACCGTGCGCTGGGCGAGATCGCCGCGCTGCAGGGGTTGCGCGCCGGGCAGGTGCGGCTGGCCACCTCCGACGCCTTCGCCAACGAACTGCTGCCGCGCCTGTGCGTGGAGTTCCAGCGCACGCATGCCGGCATCGCCTTCAGCGTGCAGTCGCTGCCCACGCCGCAGGTGCCCGAGGCGGTGCGCGCCGGCACCGTGGACATCGGCGTGTGCTTCAGCCGCGCCCCGCAGAAGGACATCCATGTCGAATACCGCCAGAGCGCGCCCGTGCTGGCCGTGCTGCCGCCCGGCCACCCGCTGGCCGCCGCGCCGCGCGTGACCCTGGCGCGCATGGCGCAGTACCCGCTGGGCCTGCCGCCGCCCGAGACGGCGGTGCGCCAGATGGTGGACATCGCTTGCGGCCGCCAGGGCCTGCGCCTCGCGCCGGTGATCGAATCGAACCACGCCAAGACGCTGCTGAACTTCGTCGCGCACGGCGGCGGGGTGTCGGTGTCCAGCGAGGTGAGTGCCCGCTACATGGTGGCCGCCGGCCGGGTGCTGGCGCGCCCGCTGGCCGACGTGGGCATGGATCTGCGCGACATCGAAGTGCAGACCCTGGCCGGCCGCAGCCTGCCGGTGGCGGCGCGGGCTTTCCTGGAGTTGCTGAAGGAGCGGCTGGCGGGAGAGTGAGGGGGCCAAGCGAAGGGGCAGGCGCTTCGACCGGTTCAGTGCGTGCGGGTGGGGGGCGGTACCTGGCCGCCGAGCAATTCCCCACCGTTCAGGCTGGGCCTGTCGAAGCCCGTCCCGACAACCCGGGCCCCGAACCGTTCAGCCCTTGCCCTCGTGCTGCTGCCGGAACGCCCGCGCCTGTCCGAAATGCCCGTTGCCGATGAACGGCACCGGTGGGCGCAGCGCCGACAGCGGGGACGGGTGGTTGGATGTCAGTACCAGATGCCCCCGGTCCTCCGGAATGAACACGCGCTTGGACTGCGCGTGCGAGCCCCAGAGCATGAACACCACCGGCCGCTCGCCTTCGGCCACATGGCGGATCACCTCGTCGGTGAGCTGCTCCCAGCCCTTGCCGGCGTGGCTGGCGGCCTGGCCTTCCTCCACCGTCAGACCGGTGTTGAGCAGCAGCACGCCGTTCTTCGCCCACTTCACCAGGCTGCCGCCGGGCTCGGGCCAGGCGGGAAAGGGCTGGCCCAGGTCGCGCTGCATCTCCTTGAAGATGTTGCGCAGCGACGGCGGCAACTGCACGCCCGGCGCCACCGAAAACGCCAGGCCCTCGGCCTGCCCGCGCCCGTGGTACGGGTCCTGCCCCAGGATCACCACGCGCACGGCTTCGGGCGGCGTCAGTTCCAGCGCACGCAGCGGCTTGGGCGGGAAGATCACCGCACCCGCTTCCAGGCGCGACCGCAGGAAGGTGCGCAGCGCCTGCCCGCGCGGGCTGGCGAAGAACGCATCGACCAGCGGCTGCCAACCGGGCGCGACGGGCCAGTCGGCCGGGTCGGCGGATTGCAGCTGGGTGGCGTCGCTGGAAGTTGCGTCAGGCATGGAACTCATGGTCAAAAGGGCCTCCTGCGCTGGATCATCCAGCGCAGGAGGCTATGAAATTAATAGCGTTCAGCCGAAGAGACGGGCCAGCGCCAGGCCGGGGTCCTCGGCCCGCATGAACGCTTCGCCCACCAGGAACGCGTTCACGCCGGCATCCTGCAGCGTCTTCACATCGGCTGGCGCCAGAATGCCCGACTCCGCCACCAGCAGCCGGTCGGACGGCACCGCCTTTTGCAGCTCGAGCGTGGTCTGCAGCGACACCTCGAAGGTGCGCAGGTTGCGGTTGTTGATGCCCACCAGCGGCGTCTTGAGCTTCAGCGCGCGGTCCAGCTCGGCGCGGTCGTGCACCTCCACGAGCACGGCCATGTCCAGGCTGCGTGCAATGGCCTCCAGATCGGCCATCTGCGCGTCGTCCAGGCAGGCGGCGATCAGCAGGATCGCGTCGGCGCCCATCGCCCGGCTCTCATAGATCTGGTAGGCGTCGATCATGAAATCCTTGCGCAGCACCGGCAGCTGGCAGCTGGCGCGCGCCTGCTTCAGGTAGTCGGGCTGGCCCTGGAAGAACTGCCGGTCGGTCAGCACCGAGAGGCACGCCGCGCTCACCCGGCCGTCGCCGTCGGCATAGCTCTGGGCGATGTCGGCGGGAACGAAGTCGGCGCGGATCACGCCCTTGCTGGGGCTGGCCTTCTTGATCTCGGCGATCACGGCGGCCTGGCCCTTGGCGACCTTGGCCCGCAGCGCGCCCTCGAAATCGCGCGTGAGCACGCGGCTTTCCGCATCGGCGCGCATCGCGGCCAGCGGCATCTTCTTTTGCGCAGCGGCGACTTCTTCGCGCTTGACGGCGATGATCTTGTTCAGGATGTCGGACATGGGAAACCTCGGGTTCGTGTTCGTTGCGGATCAGGCAGTGGCGGCCGCCAGGGCATGCGTGCGCGCCACCAGCTGCTCCAGCTTGGCCAGCGCCGCGCCGCTGGCGATGGCCGCACGCGCCTTGTCCAGCCCGTCGGCAATGGAGCCGGCCGCGCCCGCGGCGTACAGCGCGGCGCCCGCGTTCAGGCAGACGATGTCCTGCGCCGGGCCGGGCTGGCCGCGCAGCACGTCCATCAGCATCTCGCGCGACTGCTCGGGCGTGTCCACCTTCAGAGTGCGGTTGCTGGCCATCGCCAGGCCGAAGTCCTCGGGGTGGATCTCGTACTCGGTGATCTGGCCGTTCTTCAGCTCGCCCACCAGCGTGGCGGCGCCCAGGCTGACCTCGTCCATGCCGTCGCGGCCGTAGACCACCAGCGCGTGCTCGGCGCCCAGGCGCTGCAGCGCACGCACCTGGATGCCGACCAGGTCGGGGTGGAACACGCCCATCAGTATGTTGGGCGCGCCCGCCGGGTTGGTGAGCGGGCCCAGGAGGTTGAAGATCGTGCGCACGCCCAGTTCGCGCCGCACCGGCGCCACGTTCTTCATGGCCGGGTGGTGGTTGGGCGCGAACATGAAGCCGATGCCCACCTCGGCGATGCACTGCGCGATGGCCTCGGGCGCGAGGTTGATGTGCACGCCCAGCGACTCCATCACGTCGGCGCTGCCGCTCTTGCTGGAGACGCCGCGCCCGCCGTGCTTGGCCGTCTTGGCGCCCGCGGCGGCGGCCACGAACATGGCGCAGGTCGAGATGTTGAAGGTGTTGGCGCCGTCGCCGCCGGTGCCCACGATGTCCACCAGGTGGCGCGCGTCCTGCACGTGCACCTTGGTGGAGAACTCGCGCATCACCTGCGCGGCGGCGGTGATCTCGCCGATGGTTTCCTTCTTCACGCGCAGGCCGGTCACGATGGCGGCGGTCATCACGGGCGAGAGCTCGCCGCGCATGATGAGGCGCATCAGGTGCAGCATCTCGTCTTGGAAGATTTCACGGTGCTCGATGGTGCGTTGCAGGGCTTCCTGGGGCGTGATGGACATGGAACGAGGCTCCGGTCAGAGGCGGAAAAAACAAAAGAGAGAAAGGAAGGCGGAAGGCGCCGTTCAGGGCGCGGGCCGCTCCGTGAGGGCCAGCTTGATGCCGAAGGCGATGAACACGGCACCCGCCGCCCGGTCCACCCAGTGCATGCGGTGCTGCAGCGCGCCCACCCGGCGGGCGATCCATGCCGAGCCGAAGGCCCAGGCGGCGCACACCGGCAGCGCGTTGACGGTGAACAGCAGCCCCAGCAGCAGGAAGGCGAGCGTCTTGTGCGGCGCGCCCGGCGCGATGAACTGCGGCACGAAGGCCAGGAAGAAGAGGGCCACCTTGGGGTTGAGCACGTTGGTCCAGAAGCCGCCGCCGAACACCGCCCGCATCGCTGGTTGCGGCGCGGCGGCGCCGGCCTCGGCCTGCCGGGTCACGGCCGCCAGGCCCGTGCCGGGCCGGGCGCGCAGCATGCGCACGCCCATCCAGAGCAGGTAGGCCGCGCCCAGCCATTTGAGCGCCGTGAATGCCGTCGCCGAGGCGGCCAGCAGCGCGCCCACGCCCAGGGCCGCGGCCACCACGTGCACGCAGCAGCCGGCAGCGATGCCCAGGCCCGCCACGATGCCGGCGCGCGCGCCGGAGCGCAGCGCGTGCGTGACGATGTAGAACACATCCGGCCCGGGCGTCAGGTTGAGCAGCCAGCCGGCGACCACGAACAGCACCAGCTGCTGCCCGTCGATGCCCAGCATGGCGAGGCTCATGGGCGCGACTCCGCCAGGAAGTTCTTCAGCATGGCGTGGCCGTGTTCGGTGAGGATGCTTTCCGGATGGAACTGCACGCCCTCGATGTCGAGTTCCTTGTGCCGCACTCCCATGATCTCGCCGTCATCCGTCCAGGCGGTCACGGCCAGCACGTCGGGGCAGCTGCCACGCTCGATGGCCAGCGAGTGGTACCGGTTGACGGTGAACTGCTCGGGCAGCCCCGCGAACACGCCTTGCCGCGTGGTGGTGATGACGCTGGTCTTGCCGTGCATCAGCTCTTGCGCGCGGATGATGTGGCCGCCGAAGGCCGCGCCGATGCTCTGGTGGCCCAGGCACACGCCCAGGATGGGCAGCTTGCCGGCGAAGTGCTGGATCGCCGCGACGGAAATGCCGGCCTCGGCGGGCGAGCAGGGGCCGGGCGAGATGACCAGCCGGTCGGGCCGCCGCTCGGCAATGCCTTCGAGCGTGATCTCGTCGTTGCGGAACACTTCGACCTCGGCACCCAGTTCACCGAAGTACTGGACGATGTTGTAGGTGAAGCTGTCGTAGTTGTCGACCATCAGCAGGCGGGTCATGGCGTGGGCTCCTCGTTGCGCTTGCGGCCCGCGGCCACCAGCCGGTCGAACTCGCGGTGTTCGTAGGCGATGTACGCCTCCATCATGCTGCGGTAGATGGCCTCGATCACGTCGGGCTGGCCACCTTCCGCCTCGGCGCGGGCGCGCACGCGGGCCACGATGGCCTCGATGCGGGCCTCGTCGCGCACCTGCGATTGCAGCGGCTTGTTGATCGCGGCCTGCGTCATGTAGCCGCCGCGCTCGACCAGCAGCGGCACCAGGATGTCGTCGAGCGCGTCCACGCGGGCGCGCACCTCGGCCATGCTGCGGCAGTGCTGGGTCTTGTCGATGGCTCGGGTCGGCAGGGTGGGCAGGGTGGGCAGTTCGCTCATTCCAGTCCCTCCTCGACGAGTTCCGCCGCGCGCAGCAGGGCGCGGGCCTTGTGCTCGGTTTCCTTCCATTCCATCTCGGGCACCGAGTCGGCCACCACGCCGGCGGCGGCCTGCACGTAGAGCGTGCCGTCCTTGACGATGCCGGTGCGGATGGCGATGGCCACGTCCATGTCGCCCGCGTAGCTCAGGTAGCCGCAGGCGCCGCCGTAGAGGCCGCGCTTGGAGGGCTCCAGCTGGTCGATCAGCTCCATGGCGTGCACCTTGGGCGCGCCGGTCAGCGTCCCGGCGGGGAAAGTGGCCTTCAGCACGTCCATGCTGGTCATGCCCTCGTTCAGGATGCCTTCCACGTTGCTCACGATGTGCATCACGTGGCTGTAGCGCTCCACGGCGAAGGCCTCGGTCACCTTCACGGTGCCGGTCTGGGCGATGCGGCCGATGTCGTTGCGCGCCAGGTCGATCAGCATCACGTGCTCGGCGCGCTCCTTGGGGTCGTTGATGAGCTCGACCTCGGTGGCCTTGTCGCGCTCGGGCGTGGCGCCGCGCGGGCGGGTGCCGGCCAGCGGGCGGATCGTCACTTTCTGGCCTTCGGGCGTGCTCTCCTGCCGCACCAGGATCTCGGGGCTGGCGCCCACCACCTGGAAGCCGCCGAAGTCGTAGTAGTACATGTACGGCGACGGGTTCAGCGAGCGCAGCGCGCGGTAGAGGCTCAGGGGGCTCTCGGTATAGCGCTTGTGGATGCGCTGGCCCACCTGCACCTGCATGAAGTCGCCCGCGGCGATCAGCTCCTTGGCGCGGTCCACCGCAGCCAGGTAGTCGGCCTTGGCGAAGCTGCGCTGCGCGGGGTGGCTCTCGGTCGGGCGCACCACGGGGGCGCTGACCGAATACTTCAGCTGTTCCTTCAGTTCGCGCAGCCGCTTCTTGGCGCGGGAGTAGGCCTCAGGCTGGGCCGGGTCGGCATAGACGATGAGGTAGAGCTTGCCCGAGAGGTTGTCGATGACGGCCAGCTCTTCGCACTGCAGCAGCAGGATGTCGGGGCAGCCCAGCGTGTCGGGCGGGCAGGTCTTTTCCAGCTTCTTCTCGATGTAGCGCACCGCGTCGTAGCCGAAGTAGCCCGCCAGGCCGCCGCAAAAGCGCGGCAGGCCGGGCCGCAAGGCCACCTTGAAGCGCTGCTGGTAGGCAGCGATGAAGTCCAGCGGGTTGCCCGCAGCGGTCTCCACCACCTGGCCGTCGGTCACCACTTCGGTCTTGGCCGCGTCGCCGAAGCCGCTGGCGCGCAGCAGGGTGCGCGCCGGCAGGCCTATGAAGCTGTAGCGCCCGAAGCGCTCGCCGCCTACCACCGATTCGAGCAGGAAGCTGTGCTTGCCGTTGCCGCCGGCATGGGCCAGCTTGAGGTAGAGGGACAGGGGGGTTTCGAGGTCCGCGAAGGCTTCCGCCATCAGCGGGATGCGGTTGTAGCCTTCGCCGGCCAGGCTTTTGAATTCCAGTTCTGTGATCACGGAGAGTTCCCAGCTTCTGCGGCTCGCTGCCTGTGGCGCGCGATCAGGACGGTGCATGGACCGTGCCGCAGTTCATTCATTCCAAGATTCGGCGCCCACCGGGTGGGGCCACGGGCGCACGCTGGGACGCGGCCCAGGTGCTGTCAAGCGTTAAGCAGCAGGATTGGCTTACGCCAGGGCCAGGCTCCCCGGTCGCTGCAACCTGTAATGAAAACGCGGTGAATGAACATCGGCAAAGTGTAGCAAAGCCCGCTTGCGCCCAGACCGCGCGCAGGCCTGCAGCGCGAGAAAACCCTGTTGCACCCCCACCGGCAAAGGCGGGAGAATCCGCAAAAAAGAACGATCGTTCTTTTTTACCGAGGGTTTTCCATGTTGTCTCTGTTTCGCCGGGCGGCAGGCGTCGCCCTATGCTTGGTCGCGTTGAACGCGGCCGCCCAGCCGGCCACCACCCTGGCCGGCGTTCCCTTCGAATCGGCGATCACGGTGCAGGGCCAGCCGTTGCGGCTCAATGGCGCGGGCATCCGGCACAAGGCGGTGTTCAAGGTCTATGCCGCCGGCCTCTACCTGCCACAGCCGGCGGGCTCCGCCGCCGACGTGGCCGCGCAGCGGGGCGCCAAGCGGCTCACGATCACCATGCTGCGCGACATCGATTCGGGCGAACTGGGCAAGCTCTTCTCGCGCGGCGTGGAAGACAACATGGACCGGGGCGCCTTCTCGCGCCTGGTGCCCGGCGTGCTGCGCATGGGGCAGATCTTCTCGGAGCACAGGAAGCTCAAGGCGGGCGACACGTTCACCGTCGACTGGCTTCCGGGCACGGGCACCGTCATCACCGTGAAGGGCCAGGCCCAGGGCGAGCCCTTCAAGGAGCCCGAGTTCTTCGATGCACTGCTCGGGATCTGGCTCGGTCCCCGTCCCGCCGACTGGCAGCTGAAGGACGCGCTGCTGGGGAAGCCGGCTGGATGAGCCGGCCACCGAGAGAGCGCCGAAAACGCAGGGCCGGGCGATGGCCCGGCGCCTCGCGCGAACGATCGCTCGCTTGTTTACTTGCTTGCTCGCTTGCTCGTTTGCTCAGGCCGGCCGCAGCTCGGCCAGGCTGTCCACGTAGCCGTCCGCATCCACGTCCCGCGCCGGCCGGCCGTGGTTGTAGCCGTAGGTGACCAGCACCACGGGGCAGCCTGCCGCGCGCGCCGCCTGCGCGTCGTTGCTGGAGTCGCCGATCATCAGCGTGCGTGCCGGCAGCGTGCCGAGCGCCTCGCAGGTCTTGAGCAGCGGCAGCGGGTCGGGCTTCTTGCGCTCGAAGGCGTCGCCGCCGAACACCTGGTCGAAAAACCCGTCCAGCCCCTTGGCTTGCAGCAGCGGGCCGGCAAAGTCGCCGGGCTTGTTGGTCAGGCACGCCAGCCGCAGCCCGGCAGCGCGCAGGGCCTGTAGTCCCTCCACCACACCGGCGTACACGGCCGAATGCTGGCCGTTGATCTGCAGGTAGTGGCGCTGGTAGGCGTCCCACGCGGCTGGGTAGAGTGCTTCCGCTTGAAGCGAATCAGCCGCCGGCAGCACGTGCTTCAGCACGGAGCGCAGCAGGTGTTCGGAGCCCTTGCCGACCATCGGCTCGATCTGCGCGGCGTCGATGGCGGGCAGTTGCAGGTCGGCCAGCATGCGCCGTATGGCTTCGGCGAAGTCGCCCAGGGTGTCGACCATGGTGCCGTCGAGGTCGACGATGGCGGCGTCGAAGGTGGCCGGGGGCACCGGAATCAGGGGGGAAGGCATGGAGCAAAATGCCACTGGCGGCGGGAGCTGTCGGGGCCGCAAGAATAAGAGCGGCCCACAAAACCCTCCTGGCCTTATTGCCGGAACGTGCTCGTCCATCAGGCGCTCCTGCCGCTGCAGGGCACGCTGCTCCCGCGCCTTCCCCACCGCCATGGGCTGCCTGCGAGAATGCGGCGCACAAATCCCGTGTGCAACCTGGGCGAGCATGCAGACCCGGCCCCGGCTTCCCGCTTCATCCGTTGGCCGTTCGGGGCGGCGGGGCTGGCAAGGCCGACCTGAAAGAAACTCGATCACCGTGAAACAGCTTTCCACCCTTCTTGCTCTCGCGCTGCTGGCCGTGGCGCGCGCCCACGCGGCCGATGTCCGCGTCGGCATCGAAAACCTGCCCACGGTGCCCAGCCGCATTTTCGTGGCCGTCTACGACAGCGCGGAAACCATGAAGAGCAACACCCCACTGCGCACCGAGATCACGGGGGCGCAGGGCGATCCGACCGTGGTGTCGTTCAGGGATCTGCCGGCGGGCACCTATGCCTTCGTGGCGTTTGCCGATGAGAACTCCAACGGCAAGCTGGACACCAACCTCGTCGGCATGCCGACCGAGCGCTACGGGTTTTCCAACAACGTGATGGGCCTGTTCGGGCCGCCCGATTTCAACGCGGCGTCGGTGCAGGTGCCCGATCAGCCCAAGAGCATCAGCATCAAGCTGCGGTAGTTCGCGCGCAGGCCGGCGTCGGACGGTGCGCGACCGGTGGGCCGGGCGATGCCCGCCGCCGGCCAGCGCAGCGTTGCGCTGCCACCGGCCGTCAGGTGCTGCTGCGCACGACGATCTCGAAGCCGACGTCCACCACGCGCCGATCGACCGGCCGTCCCTCGGCGCGCGCCATCATCATCTCGGCCGCCATCTCGCCGATGCGGGTGCCGTCCAGCCGCACGGTGGTCAGCGCCGGCTGGGCATCCTGCGCGAAGCTCTGGTCGCCCATGCCGATGATCGCCAGCTGCCCGGGCACCGCAATGCCCTGATGCTGGGCCTCGATCGAGGCGCCGAGGGCCAGGCTGTCGGAGCTGCAGAACACGCCCGAGATGCCGGGCGCCGTGCGCATCAGGTGCGCCAGGCCCTTGCGGCCCGCGCCGAGGGTGCTGGGCGCCTGGGTGAAGAAGCAGTCGGCCGAGGCCGCGCCCAGGGCCTTCGAGCGGGAGATGAAGGCGTCGGCGCGGGCGCGGGCCCGGGCGTCGTCGCCCGTGATGATGGCCACGTGGCGGTGGCCCTGGTCGGAGAGGAATTGCGCCACCCGCTCGCCCAGCGCCACGTGCGAGAAGCCGACCAGCATGTCCACCGGGTCGGCGGTGAAGTCCCAGGTTTCCACCACCGGAATGTGCGAGGCCAGCAGCGCGTTGCGCGCCCCGGCCGACGACACCACCCCCACCACCACGATGCCGTCGGGCCGGCGCTGGATGATGGCCTTGATCCAGTCTTCCTCCTGCGCCGCGTCGTAACCGGCCTGGCCGATCATCAGCTGGTAGCCGTGGCGGTTGAGCGAGGCCGACAGGGATTCGACGAGTTCCTGGAAGACGGGCCCCACCAGCGTGGGCAGCAGGGCGGCCACCATGCGGGCCCGCGCCCGGCGCAGTCCGCTGGCCATGGCATTGGGCACGTAGCCCAGTTGCTCCACGGCTGTGCGCACGCGGGCTGCCGTGTCGGGCGTGACTTTGTCGGGCGTGTTCAGGGCTCTGGAAACAGTCATCGCCGACACCCCAGCCAGGGCGGCGACGTCCTGCACCGTTGCGGGCTTGCTGATGGGTTTCATGGCGGGCGCTGGGGAATCGCACTGCGTCGGCGGGGTCCGGAAGCAGGGGGAGATCGGTGAGGGGAGGGCAATTGGCCCGGTGGCCAGGGGCGGCGGAGCGGGCCGGAAGCGGCGTCATTGTATGAAGAGCGAACGGCGGGCGGCGGCTTCCGCCTGGGCGCGCAATGCCCGAACGCGCCTGGTAGTGCGTCACATTCGGGTAAATACTGGTCGATTCTTAAATGTTCACGTTAACAATACGCTTTCTTGCGATTGTTATCGTTATCTTTTGGGTGGTTCGGATCGAGCCTCCCTCATGACATGAATGGAGACCGGCATGAACAGCTTGAAGAATGCGAAGAGCGCCCTGTGCGCGGGCCTGGCCACACTGTGCCTGGCGACGTCCGCCTGGGCCTGGCCTGACAAGTCCGTCACGATCATCGTGCCCTTCCCTGCGGGCGGGTCCACCGACACCATTGCCCGGGCCGTGGGCAACCACCTGGGCGAGCAGTTCAAGCAGTCCTTCGTGGTGGACAACAAGGCAGGCGCCACGGGCAGCATCGGCGCCACGCAGGTGGCCCGTGCGCCCGCCGACGGCTACACGCTGCTGGTGTCGTCGCTCGCGCCGTTCGTCGTGGCGCCGCACCTCATCAAGGGGCTGCCCTACGACCCTCTGAAGGACTTCACCTATCTCACCGTCGCGGTGCAGACGCCGAACGTGCTGGTGGTCAGCCCGCCGTTGGCGTCGAAGGTGAATAGCGTGCAGGATGCGATCGCGCTGCTCAAGGCCAAGCCGGGCACGGTCAGCTTCGCGACGTCCGGCGCCGGCTCGTCCGACCACCTCACGGCCGAGCTCTTCTGGCAGAAGACGGGCACCAAGGGCCTGCACATTCCCTACAAGGGGGGGGCGCCCGCCGTCACCGATCTGCTCGGCGGCCAGGTGGACATGTCGTTCCAGAACGTGAACACCGTGATCGCGCACATCCGCTCGGGCAAGCTCAAGGCCATCGCGGTGACCGGCGACAAGCGCTCGCCCGTGCTGCCGGACGTGCCCACCATGGCCGAGGCGGGCGTCCAGGGCGTCGACGTGTACGCATGGCAGGCCTTCGCCGCGCCCAAGAACCTGCCGGCCGACATCCGCGCCCAGCTGCATGCCGGCATCATCAAGGCGCTGAAGGACCCGGCGCTGACCAAGCAGTTCACCGATGCCGGCCTGGAAATCGTCGGCAACACGCCCGAACAGTTCACGCAGTTCCAGGCCAGGGAGTTCGCCCGCTGGAAGCAGGTGATCGACACTGGCGGCATCACCGCCAACTGACCCGCCCGCCGGTCTCCCGGCGTTCCCTGCCGCCCTCCATTCCATCCGCCATCGCTCCGGCTGCACCATGACGTCTTCGCCTTCCATTCCTTCCGTTCCTTCTCCTTCAGCCACGCCCGTCGTCTCCGAGATGCGCGTCATTCCCGTCGCGGGCCATGACAGCATGCTGCTCAACCTGAGCGGTGCGCACGCCCCGTTCTTCACCCGCAACCTGCTGGTGCTGACCGACAACGCCGGCCGCGTGGGCGTGGGCGAGGTGCCGGGCGGCGAGAAGATCCGCCAGACGCTGGAAGACGCGCGCCCGCTCATCGTCGGCCAGCCCATCGGCAGCTACAACGCGGTGCTGAACGCCATGCGCCAGGCCTTCGAGGGGCGCGACAGCGGCGGGCGGGGGCTGCAGACATTCGATCTGCGCACGGCCATCCATGCGGTCACCGCAGCGGAGTCGGCCTTGCTCGACCTGCTGGGGCAGCACCTGGGCGTGCCCGTGGCGGCCCTGCTGGGCGAGGGCGTGCAGCGCACGTCGGTGCAGATGCTGGGCTACCTGTTCTACGTGGGCGACCGCAGCTTGACCGACCTGCCCTACCAGTCCGACGCGGGCGCCGCCAGCGACTGGCAGCGCCTGCGGCATGAGAAGGCCATGACGCCCGAGGCCATCGTGCGGCTGGCGGAAGCGGCACAGGAGCGCTATGGCTTCGAAGACTTCAAGCTCAAGGGAGGCGTGCTGCGCGGTGAAGAGGAAGTGGAGGCCGTGCGCGCCCTGCACGAACGCTTTCCGCAGGCCCGCGTCACGCTCGACCCGAACGGCGGCTGGCTGCTCAAGGACGCGGTGCGGCTGATGCGCGACCTGCATGGCGTGGTGGCGTATGCCGAAGACCCTTGCGGCGCCGAGGAGGGCTTCTCGGGGCGCGAGGTCATGGCCGAATTCCGCCGCGCCACCGGCCTGCCCACCGCCACCAACATGGTCGCCACCGACTGGCGCCAGATGGCGCATTCGCTGTCGCTGCAATCGGTCGACATACCGCTCGCCGATCCCCACTTCTGGACCATGGCCGGCTCGGTGCGCGTGGCCCAGCTCTGCCAGGCGTTCGGGCTGACCTGGGGATCGCATTCCAACAACCACTTCGATGTGTCCCTCGCCATGTTCACGCATGTCGGCGCGGCCGCGCCGGGCCGGGTCACCGCCATCGACACGCACTGGATCTGGCAGGACGGGCAGTTCCTGACCAAGAACCCGCTGCAGATCCGGGGCGGGTATGTCGATCTGCCGCAGCAGGGCGGGCTCGGGATCGAGCTGGACATGGACGCAGTCGAACGCGCGCACCAGCTCTACCTGCAGCACGGCCTGGGCGCGCGCGATGACGCGCAAGGCATGCAGTACCTCATCCCCGGGTGGAAGTTCGACCCCAAGCGGCCCTGCATGGTGCGGTGACCCGATGCGGGGCGGGGCGGGGCGAGGCGGTGGGCCTTGCCAGGACGCAGCCTTCCCCCGTCGCACCGTGGCCGGCATGGTCTGTCTGATCCGTCCGACACCCGCGCCGGGGCGAGGCGCCTACGCTGGCGGTGAACTCACCACTCCCAAGGAACCTGCCATGCGTCTGTCGTCCCTCGCCCGTTGCCTTCCCGCCGTTCTGCTGGCCACCGCTGGCGCCGCCTACGCCGCGCCGGGCGACGGCATGCGCGCCAACAGCTACCAGCAGGACCGTGCCGCCTGCGCCCAGGTCAGCTCGGCCGAGAGCAAGGCGGCCTGCATCCACGAAGCTGGCGCGGCGCAGCAGGCGGCCCGCCAGGGCCAGCTGGCCAGTGCCGAGCCGGGCAACTACGAGAACAACGCGTTGCAGCGCTGTGCATCGTTCACGGACGCAGCGGACAAATCCGCCTGTGTGGATCGCGTCCGTGGCGGGAACACCCAGGGTTCCGTGAGCGGCGGGGGTGTGCTGCGCGAGACCATCACCACGGTGCCTGCTTCGCCACGTTGACCCGCTGACCCGTTGCGCCGGGGGACGTTGCTGAGCGCGTCTCCGGCTGTCGAGCCAGGCGGGGGTCGCACCCACCCACCGGCCTGAGCCGCCCACTTTGCTTTCTCCACCGCCCCGTGCTCAAGGCACGGGGCAGCGCAGCTGCGGGCGCATCAAGGCGCGCTCTCCCCTGCAGCGCGGCCGGGTCGCCGACTCGATACGTGCAGGCTGTCCGACAGGCCATTTGATGCAGCTTGCCTATCGTCTCCGCTCACCTTGTCTTCAACCAAAGGGAGTACCGGAAATGCGCCTCAACCAGATCATCCGCGCCCTGCCAGCCATCGCCTTGATGGCCGCCGCAGGGTTCACCCACGCCGCCCCAGCTCGGGGCAACGCGGGCAGCAGCTACCAGGACGACCGCGCGGCCTGCGCGCAGCTCTCCGCGTCGGACAGCCGTTCGGCCTGTCTGGCAGAGGCCGCTGCGGCGCGCCAGGCGATGCGCTCCGGCCAGCTGACGCCTGCCGCGGACATGGACTTCCAGCGCAATGCCGAGCAGCGCTGCACGGTGTTTCGTGAGCCGTTGGACCGCGACGCCTGCATGGCCCGCGTGAAGAATGGTCCGGTGTCGGGTTCGGTGAGCGGTGGCGGCGTGCTGCTGGAGGCGCAGACCCAGGTGCCCGTCGGCACCCCTGGCGCCGCGCCCATGCCCATGCCCATGCGCGACGGCATGGACGAGCCGATGCCGCCACGCCCCGATCACAAGGACAAGAAGAAAAAGGACAAGAAAGACAAGAAGAAGCACGGCCCGAAGCACGGCCCGGACGGCAAACCCGCGCCCCGTCCGATGCCCGAGGGCGGCGCGCAACCCATGCCCGTGCCACCCGCACCCCGTCCGGCTTCCTGAACCGGAGCAGGGCCTGGCGCCGACATGCATCGTTGGCCGCCTGTCTCCTCGGACTGATCGGATCGCCCGCCTGCCTGCCGGCTGGCCTTCAGCGCCGGGCGGCCGCCGGGCGGTCGCCGGGCTGTGCAGGCGGCGGCGCCGCGCAAGCTCAGGCCAGCGCGGCCCGCATGGTGTCGAGCACCGCCCGGTAGTCCGGCTTGCCGAAGATGGCGCTGCCCGCCACGAAGGTGTCGGCGCCCGCATCGGCCACCTGGCGGATGTTGGTTTCCTTGATGCCGCCATCCACCTCCAGGCGGATGTCCTTGCCGCAGGCATCGATGCGGCGGCGCACGGCCTCGGTCTTGCGCAGGGCGGAGTCGATGAAGCTCTGGCCGCCGAAACCGGGGTTGACGCTCATCAGCAGGATCAGGTCGAGGTCGTCGATCACCCAGTCCAGCACGTCCAGCGGCTCGGCCGGGTTGAAGACCAGGCCGGCTTTCACGCCCTTGGAGCGGATCGCCTGGATGCTGCGGTGTACGTGGCCCGAGGCGTCGGGGTGGAAGCTGATGTAGTCGGCGCCGGCGTCGGCGAAGGCGGCGGCCAGGGCGTCCACCGGCTGCACCATCAGGTGCACGTCGATGGGCACGGCCACGCCCTCGGCCGTCTTGGCATGGGGCTTCAGCGCCTGGCAGATCATCGGACCGAAGGTCAGATTGGGGACATAGTGGTTGTCCATCACGTCGAAGTGGATCCAGTCGGCGCCGGCGGCGATGACGTTCTTCACTTCGTCGCCCAGGCGGGCGAAATCGGCGGACAGGATCGAGGGGGCGATTCGGTAGGGGCGGCTCATGCCGCGATTGTCGCAGTTGCCCGGGTGGCCGTGCATTCGGCGGCGGCCCGCGCACCCTGATCCACCCGCCGCCCGAGCCACCGCCCCCTGCAGCCTGCCCAGCCTCCAACTCGGTACTTACCCTTTACCATTGCCCCATGCCGAAGTACCAGTTCCTGGCCGAAGTCGAGCCCGAATACCTGCCCGAGCAGTCCTCGCCCGCCGAGGGCGTCTACAGCTTCGCCTACACCATCACGGTCACCAACACCGGCGACGTGCCCGCGCAGCTCATCTCGCGCCACTGGATCATCAGCGACGCGCGGGGCCACACCGAAGAGGTCAAGGGCCTGGGCGTGGTGGGCCAGCAGCCGCTGCTCAAGCCCGGCGAGGCGTTCCAGTACACCAGCGGCTGCCGCCTGCGCACAGCCAGCGGCAGCATGCACGGCAGCTACTTCTGCATGGCCGACGACGGCGAATCGTTCAGCTGTCCCATCGACCTGTTCGTGCTGGAGGCGGTGGACGACGGCGCCACCGGCGAGCCGCTGACCCACCGGGTGCTGCATTGAGGCGTCCCGCCGACCCGGGGCCGCTGCTGGCGGCCCTGGACCCCGCCGCCCCGCTGGCCCACCGGCACCTGGCGCTGATCGCGCTGCTCGACTGGGTGCGCGGCGACCGCCGCTCGGTCGAGGCCGCCGTCAGCCGCCTGCAGACCCTGGTGGAGCGGGTCGAGGGCGACCCCGCGCTGCAGGAACGCGTGCAGGCCTGGTGGACGGCGCTGATCCAGACGGTGGACATCACCACCTTGCTGGCCGACTTCGGCTTCGCGCCCCGCACCGCGCTGATCAGCGAGATCGGCGAGCGCCTGCGCTACAAGCTGCTGCCCGCCAGCCCGGAAACCATCGATGCGTCCGAGCTGTTCATGCTGGCACTGGCCAGCGACTTCGACGCCCGCTGGCTGGCGGCCCTGGACGAGCCCCTGCTGGAGCGCCTCCTGGCGGTGCTGTCCCCCGCTGAAGCGCCGGGCGCCACGCGCTGGCAGCGTTCGCTGCTGGACGCCATCACCTATTGCGCGGGGCAGATCCTCTCCACCGGCTTCGCGCCCGAGCTGCGCCTGCGCATGACCGATTCGGCCCGCGACGCGCAGCCCTTCCATGCGCTGATCCGCGACGTGGAGAGCCTGCGGGTCGAGGTGCTGCACCAGCTGCGCACCAGCGACCGGCTGGACGAGGCCGTGCTGCGCCTGCGTGACCGGCTGGACGCCTGCCGCGCGGCGGCGTTCACGGTGTATTCCCACTTCCACGACAACGGCATCTCGGTGGGCCTGGTGTTCCGCCTGCGGCAGCTGCGCGAGCGCATTCTGCGGGTGCGCGCGCTGCTCGACTGCCTGCTCTCGCCCACGCCGGCCGTCACCTCGGCGCAGCTGATGGCGCGGCTGGTGAACGTCGGCCGGGAGCGCCGCAGCCTGCGTGCGCTGCTGCGTTCCAACACCTCCCTGTTGGCGGCCAAGGTGGCCGAGCGCAGCGCCGAGACGGGCAGCCACTACATCACCCGCAACGGTGCCGAATACCGCGCCATGTTCGCCAAGGCGGCGGGTGGCGGCCTGGTCATGGCGTTCACCACGCTGATGAAGTTCGGGCTCGCGGCGCTGGCGCTCTCCGCGTTCTGGGGCGGCTTCTGGGCCGGCTTCAACTACGCGGCCAGCTTCGTGCTGATCCAGCTGCTGCATTTCACCGTCGCCACCAAGCAGCCCGCCATGACGGCGCCGGCCATGGCCGCCAAGCTGGTCGACCTGCAGGACGACGCGGCGGTGGAGTCCTTCGTGGACGAGGTCACCCACCTGGTGCGATCGCAGGTCGCGGCGGTGCTGGGCAATGTGCTGGTGGTGTTCCCGGCGGTGATCGGCATCACCCTGGCCATCGCGCATTTCACCGGCGAGCCGGCCATCAGCCACGCGCATGCCCGCCATGTGCTCGAATCGCTGCACGTGCTCGGCCCGTCGCTGCTGTTCGCCGCCTTCACCGGCGTGCTGCTGTTTTCGTCCAGCATCATCGCGGGCTGGGCGGAGAACTGGTTCGTGCTGCACCGGCTCGACTCGGCCATCCGCTTCAACCCGCGCATCACGCGGGTGCTGGGCGCAGCGCGCGCGGTGCGCTGGGCACGCTTCATGCGCACCAACCTGTCGGGCTTCGCGGCGAACATCTCGCTGGGCTTCATGCTGGGCCTGGTGCCGGCCTTCGCGGCCTTCTTCGGCCTGGGGCTGGACGTGCGCCACGTCACCCTCTCCACCGGCCAGATGGGGGCTGCGGCCACCTCGCTGGGCATGGAGGTGCTGCACGAGCCGGCGTTCTGGTGGGCGGCGGCCTCGCTGCCGCTGATCGGCGCGCTGAACGTGACGGTCAGCTTCTACCTGGCCTTCCGGGTCGCGCTGCGGGCCGAGAACGCCACCGGCGGCGAGAAGTCGCGCCTGTACCGCGCGCTGCGCTCGCGCCTCTGGCGCGCCCCGCTCAGCTTCTTCATGCCGGTGCGCGGCCGTGCCGCCGCGGCCGACGCCGCCTGACCCGGCCGGCGCAGCCGCAGGCTGGCCGGCTGGCAGGGCGCGGCGGGGCCGCCGCCCGTGTCCTACAAGCAAAGGGGCTTTCGGCGGGTAGATTCGGGCGACCTCACGGCGGCCCGGGGACGGTCCCGCAGGCGCATCGTTTTTTCGAAAAGAACTCCACGGCGGGTGCAACACCCGCGTCATGGCCACAAGGAATGATCCACACATGAATGAGGTGATGAGCTTCTGGGCGCAATGGCTGCGCCCCTCGGCGGGGCTGCCCACGGTGCAGTGGTCGCTGCTGCTGGCCGGGGCCGCGATGGCCGGCTACCTGGTGCAACGGCACACGGGGCTGCCCAAGGTGGTGGGCTACACGCTGGTCGGCACGGTGGCGGGGTTGCTGGGCTTCAGCGGCGCCGTGTGGCCGCTGCAGGGCATCGGCCTCTTCCTGCTGGAGCTGGGCATCGCGCTGGTGCTGTTCGAGGCCGGCGCCCGCATTCCGCTGCGCTGGTTCCGCCACAACCCGATGGTGCTGGTGCAGAGCGTGGCCGAATCCGCCTTCACCTACTTCGCCGTGTACTGGGTGCTCATCTGGCTCGACGTGCCGCCCCGCGCGGCCGGGCCGCTGGCCCTGGTGGCGCTGGCCGCGTCCCCGGCCATCCTGACCCGCGTGGTGCAGGACACCCGCGCCGCCGGCCCGGTGACCGACCGCGCCATCGTGCTGGCCACGCTGTCCACCCTCTACGCCCTGACGCTGGGCAGCGCACAGGCTGAACTCATCAACCGGCCCGCAGCGCGCCTGGCCGACACCATCTACCCCGTGATGGTGGTGCTGGGGGTGTCGATCATCGTGGGTGCGGTGCTGGCTCTGGTCTTGCGCATGGCGCTGCGGTTCATGAGCCCGACCAGCGAGAACACCTCCATGCTGCTGCTCACGCTGATTGCGGCGGCCACCACCGTGGCGGGTTTCATGGGCGGCTCCGCGCCGCTCGCCGCGCTGCTGGGCGGCATGCTGCTCAAGCAGCTCAACCCGCGCCCCTGGGCCTGGCCGCGGCAGATGGGTACCGCCTCGTCCCTGCTCACCATGCTGATGTTCGTGCTCGTTTCCACCGTGGCCGCACAGGCCGACTGGAGCGGGCCGGTGGCCGGCGTGGTGGTGGCCCTCATCGTGGTGCGGCTGGTGGCCAAGGCGCTGGGCGTGGCCGTCGGCAACGTCGGCAGCGGCGCCAGCTGGCGCCAGGCCTTCTGGGTCAGCTGCGCGATGACGCCCATGTCCTCCATCGCCCTGCTGATCGCCTCGCAGTTCGTGCTGGCCTCGGCCTCCACCGGACACCTGATCGCCCGGGTCGCGCTGCCCGCCATCTTGCTGATGGAAGTGCTGGGCGCGGTGATCGCCACCGTCGCCATCTACCGCGCCGGAGAAAGCTCCAAGCCCTGGGCTGCGCTGACCCGCGCCGCCCGCACCGGCTCCACCGGAGCCACCGCCGCTGCCGCCCCCGCACCGAACGCTGCCCCAGCCGGAGACGCCTCCCGTGAGTCTTGAAGCCTTCCACCAGTCCGAGCCGCTGACGCTCGGCGTCGAGCTGGAACTGCAGCTCGTCAACACGCACGACTACGACCTGGCGCCCTATGCCGAGGACATGCTGCGCCTGATGGCCAAGCAGCCGCTGCCCGGCAGCGTGGTGCCCGAGATGACCAACAGCATGATCGAGATCTCGACCGGCATCTGCCATTCGGGCAGCGAGGTGCTGGGGCAGCTCACGCAGATCCGCGACGCGCTGGTCAAAAGCGCCGACAAGCTGAACATCGCCGTGGTTGGCGGCGGCACGCACCCCTTCCAGCAGTGGCACGAGCGCCGCATCTACGACAAGCCGCGCTTCCAGGAACTGTCGCAGCTCTACGGCTACCTATCCAAGCAGTTCACCATCTTCGGCCAGCACGTGCACATCGGCTGCCCCAGCGCCGACGAGGCGCTGCTCATGCTGCACCGCATGTCGCGCTACATCCCGCACTTCATCGCGCTGTCGGCTTCCAGCCCGTTCGTCCAGGCGCAGGACACGGCGTTCGATTCCGCGCGCCTCAACTCGGTCTTCGCCTTCCCGCTCTCGGGCCGCGCGCCCATGGTGCTGACGTGGAAGGACTTCGAAACCTACTTCGGCAAGATGACCCACACCGGCGTGGTCAAGAGCATGAAGGACTTCTACTGGGACATCCGACCCAAGCCCGAGTTCGGCACCATCGAGATCCGCGTCTTCGACACCCCGCTCACCATCGAGCGGGCCGCCGCGCTGTCGGCCTTCGTGCAGTCGCTGGGCGCCTGGTTCCTGGCCGAGCAGCCCTTCACCCCGAGCGAAGACGACTACCTGGTCTACACCTACAACCGCTTCCAGGCCTGCCGCTTCGGTATGGAAGCGGTGTATGTGGATCCGGCCACCGGCAACCACATGCCGCTGCGCGACCACATCCTGCACACCTTCGACCACATCGCGCGCCATGCCGGCGCGCATGGCGCGTCGGGCGCGCTGCACATGCTGCACAGCGAGGCCTCCGCCGGCCAGAACGACGCCCGCTGGCTGCGGGAGCGCCAGCGCGAGGAGCAATTGCTGGCCGAGGTCAGCCGCCAGGCGGCCGAGCGGTTCCGCGGCGGACCGGGCTGACCGGCGGCGGGCTCGGCTGCTCCGCCCGCACCGGGTGTTCTGAGGACGCCATCACCTGCGCCACCAGCGACATGGCGTGCACCACTTCCTGCACTGTCTTGCGCTGCGACGGCTGCAGCACCAGGTAGCGCGCCAGCATTTCCCTGTCCTGCAGACTGAGCTCGCCCAGCGAAGGGTCCGCCTCCCGGGCCAGGCTGTCGAGCGCATTGCTGCGCGCACCGAAGCGCAGTTCGTCTGGACTCACTTTCAGCCAGTCGCTCAGCGTGCGCAGCTTGTCCTGCATGGGAATGGCCACGCCCGCCAGCCATGCCCGCGCCGTGTGCGCGGTGATGCTTTTTCCCCAATAACGGAGATTGAATTCGTGCGCGACGACGGACGGGGATGGGCGCACGCCCGCCCCTTCTAGCGCCTGCCTCAGCCGTGCGGCAAACGCCTTGGTTTCCTCACCGTGAACAATTTTCACCATAGAACTTGACCCTATGGCTTGGCTAGCGCGCGGTTAACAATGTGATTTACTGATTTGGTAAAAATCAATTACCATTGGCGCTGCAGTTGATAGGCATTTGCATTGAACAACCTCTGGGTCCCTGACCCCACCACCTGATGTCGCAGGCGTGTTTTTCTTCGTCTTCCCGCTCCATTCTTCAGGAGGAAAACAGTCTGGTGCGTAAGCCGGGATCGGTGATCGTCTACATCGCCAATCTGGACATGCTGGTGCTGGCATACGGGGTCCCGGTGAAGGACCCGCTCCATGGAAACGTGGTCGAGCGGCTGCGCGCGTGCGGCTTTGCTGCGCATAGCCTGTCTGGCAATGCCGCCGTGTTCCTGATCGATCTCCCCGCGTCTGGCGCATCGCAGGTTGCCCTGGATCGTCTGCTTGAACGGCTGCGTGCCGCCATCGAGGACCGGCCGTTCACGTGCGCAGGGCATCGCATCTACCTGCAGGCCGGGCTCGATGTGTTCTACCTGCCCGATGGCAGTGCGGCCACCGACGTCCAAGAGGCCTTTGCCGCGCACCGGGGCTGGGCGCCCGGCGGCGAGCAGCCCTATGCCGCAGCCGTAACGGGCAGCAGCCTGCGCTCTGACCTGTTGCAGGCCGGCATGCTGCTCGACGCGCTGCAAGAGGGTGCCTTGGCCCTGGCCTTCCAGTCCGTTCTGCGCACGGACGGTGCCGTGCTCTACCACGAGGCCTTGTTGCGCCACGCAGCGCCTGGCACGCAGGACGTCTTCAACTTAACCCAGTCCATCAGGGCGCTGGAGCGCACCGGCGGCGCTGCGCGGCTGGAGCAGTGCGTCGTCTGGACCTGCGTGCAACTGCTGCGCACCCACCCGGACCAGCGCCTGGGCTGCAACGTCTCGGCCATGTCGCTGCGGGATACGGCGTGGTGGCGCCTGCTGCTGGACCACCTCGCCCACCACCCGCAGGTGGCCGGAAGGCTGGTGCTGGAAATCAAGGAAACCAGCGGCGTGCCGGCCTCTGCGGAGACCTTCGAGCTGCTGGCGCGACTGCAGGGTTGTGGCGCGCGCATCGCTATCGACGACATGGGCGCGGGCCACAGCACGCTCGAATTCCTGGCGCGTTCGCAGGCCGATGTGGTGAAGATGGACCGCAACCTGGTGGTCCATGCCCTGCACTCGCCCGCTCCAGCGGACATGCTGCGCAAACTGGTCGCCGCCTGTTCGGTGCTCTGTCCCTGCGTGGTGGTGGAAGACATAGAGACGCCTGCCGAGTTCGCCGCAGTGCGGCAGTCTGGTGCTCGCGGCCTGCAGGGCGTTCAGATTCAGGTCCCGGAACTGAAGCCTGCGTGGCTGAAATCGGGGCAGGCCATCGTTGCTTGTGACGCGACCGCCGCTGTGGCGCCGACGCCGGCGGATGGCGCTGCACGCCCGGCCGGGCGCGCTGGGTTGCCGCCGCTGGCAGCCTGAGGGCCGCGCCCGCCCGCACATCAGTATTCCTCTTGTCTCGATCGTTCGTGACCAGGATGCTGTCTCGTTCCTCGTTCGTCGTTCCCTCTTGATAGCGACTTGCCGCTTTGGCTCGGCCTGCAGGCGCGGCCTGTACGTCGCAGGCCGTACGGGTAGCACGACCCGATGCGGCAACGACGCCAGAAGGGTTTTTGTGGGTCGCTCTTATCCTCGACCCATGGGTGAATTCGATCTGATCCGCCAGTTCTTCCAGCGCCCGGTGCGCCGCGCCGCGCTGGGCGTGGGCGACGACTGCGCGTTGCTGGCGCCCGCGCCCGGCATGCAGCTGGCCGTGTCCAGCGACATGCTGGTGGAGGGCCGCCACTTCTTTCCCGACGTGGACCCGGCCGCGCTGGGCCACAAGGCGCTGGCCGTGAACCTGAGCGACCTGGCCGCCTGCGGCGCGCGGCCTCTGGCGTTCACGCTGGCGCTTTCGCTGCCGCATGCCGATGCCGGCTGGCTGGAAGCCTTCGCCGGCGGATTGCTGGCGCTGGCCGATGCGCACGGCTGCGAACTGGTGGGCGGCGACACCACGGGCGGGCCCCTCAACATCTGCATCACCGTCTTCGGCGAGGTGTCGCCCGGCCGCGCGCTGCTGAGGAGCGGCGCGCGCCAGGGCGACGACATCTGGGTCAGCGGCACGCTGGGCGATGCGCGGCTGGCGCTGGAGGCCTTGCGCGGCCGCATCGCGTTGCCCGCCGCTGCCCTGGCGGCCACGCGCCAGCGGCTGGAGCGGCCCAGCCCGCGCGTGGCGCTGGGGCAGGCGCTGCAGGGCGTGGCGACCAGCGCCATCGACGTGAGCGACGGGCTGCTGGGCGACCTGGGGCACATCCTCGCGGCGTCGCGGGTCGGCGCCTGCCTGGATGCATCTATTGCTATTAATTTAATAGCATCATGCGCAGGCGGATCAAGCGCTGGAGCCCATTTTGACCTGGAAATCGACGTGGAAACCCGCCGCCAGTGCGCCCTGGCGGGCGGCGACGACTACGAGTTGGCGTTCACCGCGCCGGCCGGCCTGGCGGCCGAGGTGCTGGCTGCCGCGCGCCAGGCCGACACGCCGGTCACCCGCATCGGCCGCATCGAGGCCGAACCCGGCTTGCGGCTGGTGGATGCCGCCGGGCAAGCGCTGCCGGTGCAGCACTACGCCTCGTTCGATCACTTCGCCTGAGCGCCGGCGCCACTCGACATGCCGGGGAGCCCGGCGCGAGGCTGGTGCCCGCTCCAGAGCGCCAGCGCCAGGCCCACGGCCGTCAGCCCCGCCGCCGCCCCGCTGACCGACAGCAGCCCCAGGCCCGCGCCGATCACGCCGCCGCCCACCCAGGCGCCCAGCGCATTGCCCAGGTTGAAGGCCGCGATGTTCAGGCTTGACGCCAGGTTGGCGCCGCTGTCGCCCGCCTGCTGCAACACCCGCATCTGCATGGGGGCCACGGTGGCGAAAGCCACGGTGCCCAGCAGCACCACGTAGACCATGGCCACGGCGGGTGTGCCGAAGGCCCAGCGCCCGGCCGCCAGCACCACCATCAGGGCGGCGATGGACAGCACCAGCGCCCGCATCACGCCCCGGTCCGCCAGCCGGCCGCCCAGCAGGTTGCCCGCCGCCAGCCCGGCGCCGAACAGCAGCAGCGTCAGCGCGACCAGCCCACCCGCCATGTGCGTCACCTGGGTCAGCAGCGGCTCCACATAGGTGTAGAGCGCGAATACGCCGGCGAAGCCGAACACCGTCACGCCGAGCGCCAGCCACACCGGACCGCGCGCCAGCACCGCCAGTTCCTGGCGCAGCGGCACCACGGTGGGGCGGGCCGCGTCCTTCGGCACGAAGGCGGCCAGGATGGCGAAGGCCACCGCGCCCACCGCCACCACGGCCCAGAAGGCCATGCGCCAGCCGTGGTGCTGACCGATCCAGGCCCCCGCCGGCACGCCCAGCAGCGTGGCGAGCGTGAGCCCCGAGAACATCAGCGCGATGGCCGATGCGCGCCGCTCGGGCGCCACCAGGCCGGTGGCCACCACCGCGCCCACGCCGAAGAAGGTGCCGTGCGTGAGCGAGGTGAGCACGCGCGCCGCCATCAGCCAGCCGTAGCCGGGCGCCAGCGCCGCGGCGGCATTGCCGGCGATGAAGATCAGCATCAACGCCAGCAGAAGCCGCTTGCGCGGCCAGTGGCGCGTCAGCAGCGTGAGCACCGGCGCGCCCACCGCCACGCCGAAGGCATAGCCGGAAATCAGCGTGCCGGCCGTCGGAATCGAGACCTGCAGGTCGCCCGCGACCTGGCTGAGCAGGCCCATGATGATGAATTCGGTGGTGCCGATGCCGAAGGCACCGGCGGCCAGCGCCAGAAGGGAAAGAGGCATGGAAAAAGTCCGTGGAAATGGCAATGCCGGCACTTTGGCGCAACCCCGGCGCAGGCGGTAGCCGGAATAATGGCAACGCGGTTGTGCCGTGGCGGCACAAGCCACGGCATCCCGCATCCACCACGGCATCCCGCATCCACCGCGCCCTCGCCCCACCGCGCCCTCGCCCCACCCGACCATGCAGCCCGCCCCCTACGCCCCGTCGATCGCCAGCCCCGATATCAACCGCTCCGGCGAGCTGGAAGTGCTGGTCATCGTGGCCGAGCGCGGCAGCCTTTCGGCGGCGGCGCGCCAGCTGGGCGTGTCGCCCTCGGCCGTCAGCAAGACCATGTCCCGGCTGGAGGCGCGCCTGGGCGTGCAGCTGCTGCAGCGCAGCACCCGGCGCGTGCAGCTCACGCCCGAGGGCCGGCAGCTCTACGAGCGCGCCAAGCAGGTGCTGGCCGACCTGGACGACGCCGAGGCGGCCGTCGCCGTGCGCAGCGTGCCGCGTGGGCTGGTACGCATCAGCGCCAGCACGTCGGTCGGCCAGCGGGTGCTGGCGCCGCTGGTGGGGCCGCTGCTGGCCGCGCACCCGGGCCTGCGGCTGGAGCTGCACTTCACCGACCAGGTGGTGGACCTGGCCGAGAACGGCGTGGACATCGCCATCCGCTGGGGCCGGCTGCCGTCCTCCGACATGGTGGCGCGCCTCCTGGGCCGCACCCGCCAGTTGGTGGTGGGCGCGCCCGGCTACCTGGCGCTGCACGGCACGCCGCTGCATCCCGACGACCTGGCCGGCCACCGCCGCCTGGGCTGGAGCTACCGCCGCGCCGTGCCGCACTGGCCGTTCACCGTCCATGGCCAGCGGGTGGAGGTCGAGATCGGCGAGGCGGTGCGGGTGAACGACGGCGATGCACTGCGGCGCCTGGCCATCCACGGCGCCGGGCTGGCCCGCCTGTCGCTCTACCATGCGTGGGACGACCTGCAGAGCGGCCGGCTGGTGCCCGTGCTGGAGGCCTTCGACACCGGCGAGCTGGAACCCATCCATGCCGTCTACCTGGGCCGCCCCGACCGGCTGCCGCCGCGCACGCGGGCGGTGCTCGACTTCCTGAAGGCGCATGTGGACCTGCGCCACGCCGAAAGCTGGCCCGGCACCATCGATCCCGCTGCCGGCGCAGCGGGAGCTTCACCAGGTAATCCATGACCGACACCGACTCCCGCCACGAACCCAACGCCACCCGCCGCCCGCCCGCCATCAGCCTGCGCCAGGCCGCGCAGGACCTGTTCCGCGCGCTCTGGCGGCATGCGGACGGTGTGCGCGGGCAGCTGCTGGGCGCCGCCGGCCTGCTGTCGGCCGCGCAACTGCTGCGCCTTGCCATGCCGTGGCTGGCAGCGCAGGCCATCAATGCGCTGCAGCAGGGGCAGCTCGCCGCCGCCGGCCGCTGGATCCTCGCGCTGCTGGGCATCTACCTGCTGTCGTGGCTGCTGCATGGCCCCGGGCGCGTGCTGGAGCGCAATGTCGGTGTGCGGGTGCGCGAGCGGCTGGCCGACCAGCTCTACGCCCGCATCGCCGCAGCGCCGCTCGCCTGGCGCGACGGCCGGCATTCGGGCGAGCTGCAGCATCGCGTGATGCAGGCCAGCCGGGCGCTGTCCGACTTCGCGCAGAGCCAGTTCGGCTACCTGCAGAACGCCTTCAACTTCGTCGGACCGCTGGTCGCGCTGGCGCTGCTGTCGGCCACCAGCGGCGCCATCGCGGTGACGGGCTACGTCGTCATCGCTCTGATCATCGTGCGCTTCGATCGCGTGCTGATGCAGCTGGCCCGGGCCGAGAACGACGCCGAGCGCCGCTACGCCGCCGCGCTGCTCGACTTCGTGGGCAACGCCGGCACGGTGATCGGCCTCAGGCTGCAGGCCGCATCGCGCCGCGTGCTGGGCCGGCGCATGGAAGCGGTGATGGCGCCGCTGCGCCGCGCCGTCATGGTGGGCGAAGGCAAGTGGTTCGCCGTCGACCTGCTGGGCATGGGGCTGACCTGGGCGCTGGTCGTCATCTACGTGCTGCAGCACCGCCAGCCGGGCCAGGCCATCGCGCTCGGCACCGTGTTCATGATCTACCAGTACGCGCAGCAGGCCGCCTCGGTGGTGGGCGGCATGGCGTCGAACTTCCAGAGTTTTGCCCGCATGCACACCGACTACGGCAGCGCCGAGCCGATCTGGGCCGCGCCCGCCGATCCCGACGCCGCCGTGCCGGCGGTGGCGCCGCATGCCGCGTGGCAGACGCTGGAGCTGCGCGGCGCCAGCCTGCGGTACGGCCCTGCGGGCGGTGCCGGGGTGGGCGATTCGCAGCCGCGCGGCGGCCTGCACGGCATCGACCTGCGGCTCGAGCGCGGCACGCGCGTGGCGCTCATCGGGCCCAGCGGCGGCGGCAAGAGCACGCTGCTGCGCACGCTGGCGGGGCTCTATGCACCCCAGGAAGGCACGCTGTGGCGCGACGGCGCCGCCGTGCCCTGGGCCGAACTGCGCACCCTGGCCACGCTGATCCCGCAGGAGGCCGAGGTCTTCGAGGCCAGCGTGGAAGAGAACCTGACCTTCGGCGAGCCGTGCGACGCCGCCGCATTGCAGTCGGCCGTGCACGCCGGTGTGTTCGACGAGGTGCTGCAGCGCATGCCGGCCGGGCTGCAGAGCCCCTTGAGCGAGCGCGGCGGCAACCTGTCGGGCGGGCAGCGCCAGCGGCTGGCCCTGGCGCGCGGCGCGCTGGCGGCCCAGGGCAGCTCGCTGCTGCTGCTGGACGAGCCCACCAGCGCGCTCGACCCGCAGGCCGAGGCCCGCGTGTTCGACCGCATGGCGGCGGCCTTTCCGGCGGCCTGCATCGTGGCGTCGGTGCACCGGCCCAGCCTGCTGCCGCGCTTCGACACCGTCGTGGTGGTGGAGTCCGGACGGGTGGTGGATGCCGGCCCGCGCGACGAAGTGCTGGCGCGCCAGGGGCACTGACCGCGCCGGGCGGCGGGCCGCCCCCGGCCGCACTATCATCGCGCCCCCATGCCGCAGCCGCACATCGCCGTCCAGAACCTCGTCAAGACCTACCGCGTGGCCGAGCGCGCCCCCGGCCTCTGGGGCGCCCTGCGTGGCGTGGTCCGCCGCCGCCATCGCACGGTGGAGGCGCTCTCGGGCGTGACGTTCGCGCTGCAGCGCGGCGAGCTGCTGGGCTTCGTCGGCCCCAACGGCGCGGGCAAGTCCACCACCATCAAGATCCTCTCGGGCATTTTGCGGCCCGACGGCGGCACGGTGCGGGTCGATGGCCGCGACCCGTTCGCCGACCGCGAGCGGCACGTGGCCGGCATCGGCGTGGTGTTCGGCCAGCGCAGCCAGCTCTGGTGGGACCTGCCGGTGGAAGACGGCTTCGCGCTGCTGCGCGACATCTACCGGGTGGACGCCACGCGCTTCCAGGCCACGCGCGACGAGCTGGTCGCGCTGCTGCGGCTCGAAGGCGTGCTGGCCCAGCCCGTGCGGCAGCTGTCGCTGGGCCAGCGCATGCGCGCGGAGATCGCGGCGGCGCTGCTGCACGAGCCGTCCATCCTGTTCCTGGACGAGCCCACCATCGGGCTGGACGCGCCCTCCAAGCTGGCGGTGCGCGACTTCGTGCTGCGCGCCAACCGCGAGCGCGGCACCACCGTGCTGCTGACCACGCACGACATGCACGACATCGAGGCGCTGGCCAGCCGCGTCATCGTGATCGGCCATGGCCGGGTGCTGGCCGATGCGCCGCTCGATGCGCTGCGCGCCCAGGTGCTGGCCGAACGCCGGCTGGTGGTGGACTTCGCCGGCCCCGCGCCGCACGACCTGGCGCTGCCGGGCGTGGCGGTGCATGCGCGCGAGGCGCAGCGCCTGGTGCTCGCGTTCGACCCGGCGGTGGTGGCCGCGCCCGTGCTGATCGCCCAGGTGGCCGCCGCCCATGCGGTGGAAGACATCCGCCTGGAGGCGCTGCCCGTGGAGGAGGTGATCACCCGCTTCTACGCGCTGCACGGGGCGCACGAATGACGGCGCACGCCACGGCGGCGGCCCGCTGGCGGCCCTACGCCGCCGCGTTCAATGCGCGCTTCCTGCAGATGCTGCAGTACCGCTCCGCCGCGCTGGCCGGCTTCGTCACGCAGTGCTGGTGGGGCGGCATCAAGGTCATGGTGCTGGCCGCGTTCTATGCCGGCGGGCAGGGTGGTGGCAGCGCCATGCCGCTGGCCCAGGCCATCACCTACACCTGGATCGCCCAGGGCCTGCTGGCGCTGCTGCCCTGGGGCGGCGACCCCGAGGTGGCGCAGGCCGTACGCACCGGCGCGGTGGCCTACGACCGGCTGCGCCCGGTCGATGCCTATGCCTTCTGGTTCGCGCGCACCGCCGGCTGGATCGCCGCGCGCGTGCTGCCGCGCGTGGCGCTGATGCTGGGTTTCGCGGCCGTGGTGCTGCCGCTGGCGGGCCATGCCGAATGGGGCTGGCAGCCGCCGGCCGGGGCGGTGGCCGGGGCGATCTTCGCCGCGTCCCTGCTGCTGGCGCTGCTGCTCTCCACCGCGCTGGTGATGCTGCTCAACGTGGCGGCCACGGCGGCGCTGGATGCGCGCGGCATCAACGCCTTCGCCGTGCCGGCCGTGGTGGTGCTGTCGGGCAACCTGCTGCCGCTGGCGCTCATGCCCGACGCCTGGCAGGCCGCGCTGCTGGTGCAGCCGCTGGCCGGGCTGCTGGACATTCCCGTGCGCCTCTACTTCGGCCGCCTGGCGGGGTGGGACGCCCTGGGCGGGCTGGCGCTGCAGGCCTTCTGGGTCGCCGCGCTGGTCACGCTCGGGCGGGTGGCGCTGGCCCGCACGCTGGCGCGGCTCGACATCCAGGGCGGCTGAGCATGGGTTCGTTCGCGCTGTTCATCCGCCTGGCCGGCGCGTCGCTCTCCGGGCAGATGCGCTATCCCGGCTCGGCGCTGCTGCTGACGGTGGGGCAGTTCCTGGCGACCGGCATCGAGGTGGTCGCCGTGTGGGCGCTGTTCCATCGCTTCGGCGCGGTGCAGGGCTGGGGCATCGGCGAGGTGGCGCTGTTCTACGGCCTGGTCAACGCCATGTTCGCCATTGCCGACGGGCTGGGCCGGGGCTTCGACGTGCTGGGCACCGAGCTGCTGCGCACCGGCGCCTTCGACCGGCTGCTGCTGCGCCCGCGCCCGCTGGCGCTGCAGCTGATGGGGCAGGACGTGCGCCTGAGCCGGCTGGGCCGGCTGCTGCAGGCCGGGCTGGTGATCGCCTTCGCCACGGCGCAGGCCGGTATCGTATGGACGCCCGCCACCATCGCGCTGGCGCTCTTCGCGCTGGCCGGCGGCGCGGCGCTGTTCCTGGGCATCCTGGTGCTGCAGGGTGCGCTGGCCTTCTGGACGGTGGAGAGCCTGGAGATCGCCAACGTCTTCACCTACGGCGGCGTGGAGGCGGGCCAGTACCCGCTGGCCATCTACGCGCGCTGGTTCCGGCGGCTGCTGACCTTCGCCGTGCCGCTGGCGGCCGTCAGCTACTACCCGGCGCTCGCCATTCTGGGCCGGCCCGATCCGCTGGGCGCACCGGGCTGGGTCGGCTGGCTGTCGCCGCTGGCGGGCTTCGCCTTCCTGGCGCTGGCCTTCGCGGCCTGGGGCGCGGGGCTCAGGCGGCACGCGTCCACCGGCAGCTGAGGCGCAGGCTCGGGCTACCATCGACCTTCATCCCCACCTGTCCTTCCCGCCACCCATGCCTTCCTCCGATTCCGCTCCTCGCATGGCGCCGCACGCGCTGCGCGGCTTCCTGCTGTCGCACCCCGCGCATTTCATCGCGCTGGGCCTCGGCAGCGGCCTTTCGCGCGTGGCGCCGGGCACGGTGGGCACGGCCTGGGGCTGGCTGGCCTATCTGGTGCTGCAGGCCTGGCTGGCGCCCCTGGCCATCGGCATCGTCATCGCCGTGTCGCTGGTGCTGGGCTGGTGGGCCTGCACGGTGGCGGCGCGCCACATGGGCGTGGCCGACCCGGGTAGCATCGTGTGGGACGAGATCGTCGCCATCTGGATCGTGCTTTGGCTGGCCATGCCCATGGGCTTCTGGGGGCAGCTGGCGGCGTTCGCGCTGTTCCGCTATTTCGACGCGGCCAAGCCGGGCCCGGTGCGCTGGGCCGACGGCTGCTTCAAGGGCTTCGGCTGGCGCGGCGGCTTCGGCATCCTGTTCGACGACCTGGTGGCGGCGTTCTGCACGCTGCTGGTCATCGCGCTCTGGCGCTGGTTCTGGTAAGCCACCGAGAGCTTTCATCCGGTTTTGCTATTAAAAGAAGAGCATATGCCCCTTGATAGTCAAGCGCTGCGGGCCGATTGGGCCGTTGATGTGAGCCGTCTCGCCGAGCTGCTCGCTGCCCGGGGCGGGATGCTGGCCACGGCGGAGAGCTGCACCGGTGGAATGATCGCCGCCGCCTGCACCGACCTGGCCGGATCCAGCGCCTGGTTCGAGCGCGGCTTCGTCACCTATTCCAACGCCGCCAAGACCGAACTGCTGGGCGTGCCCGCCGCGCTCATCGATGCCCACGGTGCCGTGAGCGAGCCGGTGGCCCGCGCCATGGCCGAGGGGGCCGTGGCCCGGTCGAGCGCTTCGGTGGCGGTGGCCGTCACCGGCGTGGCGGGGCCGGGCGGCGGCAGCGCCGACAAGCCGGTCGGCACCGTGTGGTTCGGCTGGTGCGTGGGCGGTGAAACCGTCACGCAGCAGTGCCGCTTCGACGGCGACCGCGCGGCGGTGCGCGCGCAGACGGTGGCGCATGCGGTGCGCCGGCTGGTGGCGCTGCTGGACCGCTGAGCGTCGGGGCTCAGCCGCCGAATTCGTCGCCCAGCTCGCGCGCCCGGTCCTTCGCGGCATGCAGCGCCTGCGCGAACTTCTGCGCCATGCCGCTCTGCTCCATCGAGGTGATGGCCGCATAGGTGGTGCCGCCCTTGGAGGTGACGCGCTGGCGCAGCACGGCGGGCGATTCGTCGGAACGGCGCGCCAGCTCGGCCGCGCCGGTGAAGGTGCCCACGGCGAGGCGGTGCGCCTGGTCGGCCGGCAGGCCCATCTCCACGCCGGCCTGCGTCATGGCTTCCAGGAAGAAGAACACATAGGCCGGGCCCGAGCCCGACAGCGCGGTGACCGCGTCCAGCTGCGCTTCCTGCGCCACCCACAGCAGGTCGCCGGTGCTGGCGAGCGTGCGCTCGACCAGCGCCCGGTCGGCCGCCGTGATGGCGGGGCGGGCGAAGAGGGCGGTCATGCCGCGCCCGATGAGGGCCGGCGTGTTGGGCATGGTGCGCACGATGCGCTCGGTGCCGAGCCAGGCGGCGATGCTGTCCGACCGGATGCCCGCCGCCACGCTCAGGTGCAGGGCGGCGCCGGTGAAGGGGCGCACCGCCGCAGCGGCTTCCTTGAAGGTCTGCGGCTTGACGGCCCAGACCACCAGTTCGGCGCGCTCCAGCGCCGGGCCGGCCTGTTCCAGCGCGGTGATGCCATGGTGCTGCAGCAGCGCGGCGCGGGCTTCGGCCCAAGGCTCCACCACGTCGATGCGGTCGGCCGGCACGCCCTGGCGGATCAGCCCGCCGATGATGGCGCTGGCCATGTTGCCGCCGCCGATGAAGGCGATGGCGGCGTGCGGGGCGGGGGCTGCGGAACGGGAGTCGGTCATGGTGCGCTGCGGTGGGTTGGAGGAAGACGCCGGATGGTAGCGCCAGCCTCCGCCCCCTCGATCGGCGGCCTGGTCAGTCCAGCGTGGCCTGGCGCACGGCGTGGTCCCAGCGCGCCATCAGCTCCTGCGCCCGGGCCTGGCCCAGCGTGGGAATGAACCGCCGCTCGGCCCGCCAGAGCGCAGAAAGGTCGGCCGTGCCGCCATAGACGCCGCTGGACAGGCCCGCCAGGTAGGCCGCGCCCAGCGCGGTGGTTTCCACCACGGCCGGCCGCACCACCGGAATGCCCAGCAGGTCGGCCTGGAACTGCATCAGGAGGTCGTTCACGCAGGCGCCGCCGTCCACGCGCAGCTCGCTCACCGGCGCACCGCCGGCGGCCACGGCGTCGCGGCTCATGGCCTGCAGCAGCGCGGCGCTCTGGTAGGCAATGCTTTCCAGCGAGGCGCGGGCGATGTGGGCGAGGGTGGTGCCGCGCGTCAGGCCGGTGATGGTGCCGCGCGCCTCGGGCTTCCAGTAGGGCGCGCCCAGGCCGGTGAAGGCGGGCACCATCATCACGCCGCCCGAGTCGGGCACGCTTTCGGCCAGCGACTGCACCTCGTTGCTCGACGAGATGGCGCGCAGTCCATCGCGCAGCCACTGCACCACGGCGCCGCCCACGAAGACGCTGCCTTCCATGGCGTATTCGGGCCGGTCGCCGGGCTGGGCGGCGGCGGTGGTGAGGAGGCCGTTGGCCGAGGCCTGGAAGCGGTCGCCCGTGTGCATCAGCAGGAAGCAGCCGGTGCCGTAGGTGTTCTTGGCCATGCCGGCGGAAAAGCAGGCCTGGCCGAAGAGGGCGCTCTGCTGGTCGCCCGCCACGCCGCCCACGCGGATGGCGTGGCCCAGCAGGTCGGGCGCCACGTCGCAGAAGTGGCTGGCCGAGGGCTGCACGGCGGGCATCAGCGCGCGCGGAATGCGCAGCAGCGCCAGCAGCTCGTCGTCCCACTGGTTGGTGTGGATGTTGAAGAGCATGGTGCGCGCCGCGTTGGTCACGTCGGTCACATGCACCTGGCCGTGGGTCAGCTGCCAGATCAGCCAGCTGTCCACCGTGCCGAAGGCCAGGTCGCCGCGCTCGGCCTGCTCGCGGGCGCCGGGCACGTGGTCCAGCAGCCATTGCAGCTTGGTGGCCGAGAAGTACGCGTCCACGCGCAGGCCGGTCTTGGCGTGGATGGTGGCTTCATGCCCCTGCTCGCGCAGCTGCGCGCAGGCGGGCTCGGCCCGGCGGTCCTGCCAGACGATGGCGTGGTGCACGGGCTGGCCCGTGCGGCGGTTCCACAGCACCGTGGTCTCGCGCTGGTTGGTGATGCCCAGGGCGCGCACCTCGCGCGCATGGATGCCGGCGCTGGCCAGCGCCTCGCGCGCCGTGGCCAGCTGCGTGCGCCAGATCTCCAGCGGGTTGTGCTCCACCCAGCCCGGCTGGGGGTAGATCTGCGGCAGCTCCTGCTGCGCCTGCGCCACGATGTGGCCGTGCTCGTCGAAGACGATGCTGCGGGAGCTGGAGGTGCCTTGGTCGAGTGCGAGCAGGTAGGTCATGGTGAGACAGTGTCAGGGGGGTGTCGTGCGACCAGCATAGGTCACTGCGGTGAGTGCGGGCGCGGCCCAGGCCGGCTACCGCCGCGCAAGGGCCGCCCCGCCGCGCTGGCGGTGTCCCTCGTCCCGCCGGGCGCAGTCCGGCGAGAGAAGGGGGAAGGCGCGCAGCGCCTCAGGGGGATGCATCGCATGCCTCAGGGGGATGCATCGCATGCAATGCAGTCCACGCCGGCATCGCGCAGCAGGGCGGGGAAGGGCTCGGGCGGCGGCGCGTCGGTGAACAGCCGGTGGATCTGCGCCAGCGTGGCGGCCTGCACCATGGCGGCGCGGCTGAACTTGCTGTGGTCGGCGGCCAGCCACACCTCGCGGGCCTGGGCGATGATGGTCTGCGCCACCTTCACCTCGCGGTAGTCGAAGTCGCGCAGCGTGCCGTCCGCCTCGATGCCGGAGATGCCGATGAGCGCGATGTCCACCTTGAACTGGCGGATGAAGTCCACCGCCGCCTCGCCCACGATGCCCCGGTCGCGCGAGCGCACCACGCCGCCGGCCACGATGACCTCGAACTCGGGGTTGCCGCTCAGGATGGCCGCCACGTTCAGGTTGTTGGTGATGACGCGCAGGCCGCGGTGCTGCAGCAGCGCGCGGGCGATGGCTTCGGTGGTGGTACCGATGTTCAGGATGAGCGAGCAGTCGTTGGGCACCTGGCTGGCCACGGCGCGGGCGATGCGGATCTTGCCGTCGGCATGCAGCGTCTCGCGCTGGGTGTGGCCGATGTTCTCGACGGTGGAGACCGGCATGCGCACGCCGCCATGGAAGCGCCGCACCAGCCCCAGCTCGGCCAGCCGCTGCACGTCGCGCCGCACGGTCTGCAGCGTCACGCCCAGGGTTTCGGCCAGGCCTTCGACGGTGGCGGACTGGCGGGTCCGCACTTCTTCGAGCAGGCGCAGCTGGCGGGGGTTGGTGTTCACGGGCGTGTCGGGAATGGGAATGAGGGGGCCAGAAAAAATCGGAAGAGTGGAGGGCGGGGAAGAGCGAATTTAGCGAAAGAGCGGAAGGACGAAAGAGGCGGCGCTGAGTTCCCAGGGCGCTGCGGACTCTGTCAGGCCTGGTCTGGGTCGCACGCCGCGCCGGACGGGCTGGACGTTGGACGTTGGACGGGCCCTGGGAGCACCTTCGATCCGTGCGCTTGCACTCTAAAGCGAAAGAAAACGAAGCGGTTGAGGGTAAACCTTGATTCGATACGATCAGAAAAGAACAAGAATCGCCGCGATCGAATAACTAGCCGAAGCCTTGCGCGCGTTCGCGCCGCGGCGATCGTCACAGAACAAGGGGTCGCTGCATGCAGCTGGCACTGGAGAGCATCAGCAAGAGGGTGGGCGCACAGACCTGGCTCCACGACATGGACCTGGCGCTGCAAAGCGGCGCGGTCACCGTGCTGCTGGGCGCCACGCAGGCGGGCAAGACCAGCCTGATGCGCATCATGGCGGGGCTGGACACGCCCACCGCCGGCCGTGTCCTGGTGGACGGCGCCGACGTCACCGGCATGCCCGTGCGCGAGCGCAACGTGGCCATGGTGTACCAGCAGTTCATCAACTACCCCTCGATGACGGTGGCGGACAACATCGCCTCGCCCCTGAAGCTGCGCGGCGACAGGAACATCGACGCCCGGGTGCGCGAGCTGGCCGAACGCCTGCACATCGACATGTTCCTGCAGCGCCTGCCGGCCGAACTCTCGGGCGGCCAGCAGCAGCGCGTGGCGCTGGCGCGGGCGCTGGCCAAGGGCGCGCCGCTGATGCTGCTGGACGAACCCCTGGTCAACCTCGACTACAAGCTGCGCGAGGAACTGCGCGAAGAACTCTCGCAGCTCTTCGCCGCCGGCCAGTCCACCGTCGTCTACGCCACCACCGAGCCGGCCGAAGCGCTGCTGCTGGGCGGCTACACCGCCGTGCTGCACGAAGGCCGGCTGCTGCAGTACGGCCCCACGGCCGACGTCTTCCACAACCCCCGCTCGCTGGACGTGGCCCGCGCCTTCAGCGACCCGCCCATGAACCTGCTGCCCGCGCAGGCGTCGGCCGGCGGCGTGCAGCTGCAGGGCGGGGCGCTGCTGACCTTGCCCATGGCGGCGACGGCGGCGGCTGTCGCCAGCGGCGCCGTCACCGCCGGCGTGCGCGCCAGCGCCCTGCGCGTGCAGGCCCGCCCGGGCGACCTGGCCTTCGCCGGCACCGTCGAGCTGGCGGAAATCTCCGGCTCCGACACCTTCGTGCACGTGGGCACCGCCGTGGGCAGCCTGGTGGCGCAGCTCACCGGCGTGCACCACTTCGAACTGGGGGCGCCGCTGGCGCTGCACCTGGACCCCGAGCAGGTCTATGTCTTCGGCGCGGACGGCCTGCTGGCCCGCGCGCCCGAGCGCCGGGGAGGGCGCTGAAATGGCACGCATCAGCCTCGATCTGGCGCATTCGTACAAGCCGAACCCGCAGCAGGACAGCGACTATGCGCTGCTGCCGCTGAAGATGGAGTTCGAGGACGGCGGCGCCTACGCGCTGCTGGGCCCCTCGGGCTGCGGCAAGACCACCATGCTCAACATCATGTCGGGCCTGCTGGTGCCCTCGCATGGCACGGTGCAGTTCGACGGGCGCGACGTCACGCGCGCCAGCCCGCAGGAACGCAACATCGCCCAGGTGTTCCAGTTCCCGGTCATCTACGACACCATGACGGTGGCCGAGAACCTGGCCTTCCCGCTGAAGAACCGCAAGGTGCCCGAAGCGCGGATCCGCCAGCGCGTGGGCCGCATCGCCGAGATGCTGGAGATGAGCCACCAGCTGGACATGCGCGCGGCGGGCCTGTCGGCCGACCAGAAGCAGAAGATCTCGCTGGGCCGTGGCCTGGTGCGCGAGGACGTGGCGGCGGTGCTGTTCGACGAGCCGCTCACCGTGATCGACCCGCACCTGAAATGGCAGCTGCGCCGCAAGCTCAAGCAGATCCACCACGAACTCAAGCTCACCCTGATCTACGTCACCCACGACCAGGTGGAGGCGCTGACCTTCGCCGACCAGGTGGTGGTGATGACGCGCGGGCGTGCCGTGCAGGTGGGCACCGCCGCGCAACTGTTCGAGCGGCCCGCGCACGTCTTCGTGGGGCACTTCATCGGCTCGCCGGGCATGAACTTCCTGCCCGCGCAGTCCGCCGGCGGGCTGCTGCAGGTCGCCGGCATCGCGATGCAGGGCGCGCCGGCCGGGCTGCACGGCCAGTGGCCCGAGGGCGCGCTGCAAGTGGGCATCCGCCCCGAATACCTGGCGCTCGCCGCCCCGCAGCAGCCCGGCGCGCTGGCCGCCAGCGTGGTGCAGGTGCAGGACATCGGCACCTACCAGATGCTCACGGCCCGCGTGGGCGAGCACACCCTCAAGGCCCGCTTCGCGCCCGAGGCGCCGTTGCCCGCTGCCGGCGAGACGGCCTGGCTGCAGGTGCTGGGCCCGCACACCTGCTACTACCGCAACGAGGAGCTGCTGGCATGAGCGCCGCCTTGCCGGGCCGCCCCCAGCCAAGCCAAGCTCGCGCCGCAGTGCGCGGCACGGAGGTCATTGAATGAGCGCCACCACCAAACCCGTGAACCAGAAGGCCTGGTTCCTGATCCTGCCCGTCATCATCTGCGTGGCCTTCTCGGCCATCCTGCCGCTGATGACGGTGGTCAACTACTCGGTGCAGGACATCATCTCGCCCGAACGCCGCGTGTTCGTGGGCACCGAATGGTTCGCCCAGGTCATGCGCGACGAGGAGCTGCACAGCGCGCTGCTGCGCCAGATCGCCTTCTCGCTGTCGGTGCTGCTGGTGGAGATCCCGCTGGGCATCTGCCTGGCGCTCGCCATGCCCGCGCAGGGCTGGAAGTCCTCGGCCGTGCTGGTGACCGTGGCGCTGTCGCTGCTGATCCCGTGGAACGTGGTGGGCACCATCTGGCAGATCTACGGCCGTGCCGACATCGGCCTCATGGGCCGCATGCTGCAGGAGGTCGGCATCGACTACAGCTACACCGGCAACGCGACCCAGGCCTGGCTCACCGTGCTGCTGATGGACGTGTGGCACTGGACGCCGCTGGTCGCGCTGCTGGCCTTCGCCGGGCTGCGCTCCATCCCCGATGCCTACTACCAGGCCGCGCGCATCGACGGCGCCAGCAAGTTCGCCGTCTTCCGCTACATCCAGCTGCCCAAGATGCGCGGCGTGCTGATGATCGCCGTGCTGCTGCGCTTCATGGACAGCTTCATGATCTACACCGAGCCCTTCGTGCTCACCGGCGGCGGGCCTGGCAACGCCACCACCTTCCTCAGCCAGTACCTCACCACCAAGGCCGTGGGCCAGTTCGACCTGGGGCCGGCCGCCGCCTTCTCGCTGATCTATTTCTTCATCATCCTGCTGCTGTGCTTCGTGCTCTACAACTGGATGCAGCGCGTGGGCACCCAGCAGCCCGAGGTGGGGCATTGATGCCTGCCATCTTGATCAAAAGAGCCACTGGCGCCCGTATCTGCTGGGCCTATAGCTATCAAAGGTGTAGCAATCATGACTGAGCGCCGCTTCCGCAAACGCACGATCTTCCTGCTGGCGTACCTGGTCTTCGCCCTGCTGCCCATCTACTGGATGGTCAACATGAGCTTCAAGACCAACGCCGAGATTTTGTCCACCTTCACCTTCTGGCCCCAGCACTTCACCTGGGACAACTACAAGACCATCTTCACCGACGAGTCCTGGTACTCGGGCTACATCAACAGCCTGATCTACGTGGCGATGAACACGGTGATCTCGCTGACGGTGGCGCTGCCGGCGGCCTATGCCTTCAGCCGCTACCAGTTCATGGGCGACAAGCACGTCTTCTTCTGGCTGCTCACCAACCGCATGACGCCGCCGGCCGTGTTCCTGCTGCCCTTCTTCCAGCTCTACACCACCGTCGGCCTGATGGACACGCACATCGCCGTGGCGCTGGCGCATCTGCTCTTCAACGTGCCGCTGGCCGTGTGGATCCTGGAAGGCTTCATGAGCGGCATCCCGCGCGAGATCGACGAGACCGCCTACATCGACGGCTACAGCTTCCCGCGCTTCTTCCTCACCATCTTCCTGCCGCTCATCAAGGCCGGCGTGGGCGTGGCCGCGTTCTTCTGCTTCATGTTCAGCTGGGTCGAGCTGCTGCTGGCGCGCACGCTCACCAGCGTGAACGCCAAGCCCATCGTGGCGACCATGACGCGCACGGTGAGCGCCTCGGGCATGGACTGGGCGACGCTGGCCGCTGCGGGCGTGCTGACCATCGTGCCCGGCGCCATCGTCATCTGGTTCGTGCGGCACTACATCGCCAAAGGCTTCGCCATGGGGCGGGTCTGAGCGCACGAGGAAAGAAACCATGAATCCATTTGCTTTGGCCCAGAGCCTGCGCGCAACGCCGGGCCCGCAGCAGCCGTGGAACGGGCTTGGCCCGGCCACTGGCTGCGTCCCCCTGGGGGGCAGCGCCGCAGGCGCTCAGGGGAGTCACCATGTTTGATTGGATGGCCTGGACCACCCCGGTGGCCGTGTTTTTTGTGTGCATCGTGCTCATGCTCGCCGGCATGGCGGTGTGGGAGGCCAAGTCGCCCACCACCTTGCGCAAGGGCTTCCTGCCCATCGCCACCACGCGCGGCGACCGGCTCTTCATCGGGCTGCTCTCGGCGGCGTACGTCAACCTGATCTTCGTGGGCCTGGGTGCCAAGTTCGCCGAGTGGTTCAAGCTGGGCCAGGAGCCCTCCGTCTGGATCAGCTTCGTGCTGTCGATGGCCCTGCTGGCGCTCGTCATGCGGCGGGGCTGATGGGCGGCTGACGGCTGACGGCTGACGGCTGGCCGATGTTTTCGTGTGCCGTGCGGCCCCCCGTTCCCCGGGGCCGGCGGCGGGTAGCAATGGCAGCAGGGGACGAGACACACCGACTAACAAGGAGACTAGTCATGAAGATGCGTTTGACCGCCCTGGCGTTCGCCGCCACGGCCCTGATGATCGGCCAGGCCAGCTGGGCCGGCGAGGCTGAGGCCAAGAAATGGATCGACAGCGAATTCCAGCCATCGACGCTCAGCAAGGACCAGCAGATGGCCGAGATGAAGTGGTTCATCGACGCTGCCAAGAAGCTGCAGGGCAAGGGCGTGAAGGAAATCTCGGTGGTGTCCGAGACCATCACCACCCATGAATACGAATCGAAGACGCTGGCGAAGGCGTTCGAGGAAATCACCGGCATCAAGGTGAAGCACGACCTGATCCAGGAAGGCGACGTGGTCGAGAAGCTGCAGACCTCCATGCAGTCGGGCAAGTCGATCTATGACGGCTGGATCAGCGACTCCGACCTGATCGGCACGCACTACCGCTACGGCAAGATGATGAACCTGACCGACTACATGGCCGGTGCGGGCAAGGAATGGACCAACCCGGGCCTGGACCTCAAGGACTTCATCGGCACCAAGTTCACCACGGCGCCCGACGGCAAGCTCTACCAGCTGCCCGACCAGCAGTTCGCCAACCTGTACTGGTTCCGTGCCGATCTGTTCGAGCGCAAGGACATCAAGGACAAGTTCAAGGCCAAGTACGGCTACGACCTGGGCGTGCCGCTGAACTGGAGCGCCTATGAAGACATCGCCGAGTTCTTCACCAACGACGTGAAGCAGATCGACGGCAAGCCCATCTATGGCCACATGGACTACGGCAAGAAGGACCCGTCGCTGGGCTGGCGCTTCACCGACGCCTGGCTGTCAATGGCGGGCACGGCCGACATCGGCGCGCCCAACGGGCTGCCGATCGACGAATGGGGCATCCGCGTGGCCGACGACAAGTGCACCCCCGTGGGCGCATCGGTGTCCCGCGGCGGCGCGACCAACTCCCCGGCCGCCGTCTACGCGCTGACCAAGTACGTCGACTGGATGAAGAAGTACGCGCCCAAGGAAGCCATGGGCATGACCTTCGGCGAGTCCGGCCCGGTGCCCGCGCAGGGGCAGATCGCCCAGCAGATCTTCTGGTACACCGCCTTCACCGCCGACATGGTCAAGCCCGGCCTGCCGGTGGTGAACGCCGACGGCACGCCCAAGTGGCGCATGGCCCCCGGCCCGAACGGCCCGTACTGGAAGCAGGGCATGCAGAACGGCTACCAGGACGTGGGTTCCTGGTCGTTCTTTAATGGCCATGACGCCAACAAGACGGCAGCCGCCTGGTTGTACGCCCAGTTCGTGACGGCCAAGACCACCTCGCTCAAGAAGACGCTGGTCGGACTGACCCCCATCCGCGAATCCGACATCCAGTCCAAGGCCATGACCGATGCGGCGCCCAAGCTGGGCGGCCTGGTGGAGTTCTACCGCAGCCCCGCCCGCGTGGCATGGTCGCCCACCGGCACCAACGTGCCCGACTACCCCAAGCTGGCCCAGCTGTGGTGGAAGAACGTGGCGCAGGCCGTGACCGGCGAGAAGACGCCGCAGGGCGCGATGGACACGCTGGCCGACGAGATGGACCAGGTGATGGCCCGTCTGGAACGCGCCGGCATGGCCCACTGCGCGCCCAAGCTCAACCCCAAGGGCGACCCCAACAAGTGGCTGAGCGACAAGCAGGCGCCGTGGAAGAAGCTGGCGAACGAAAAGCCGAAGGGCGAGACCATCGCCTACGACAAGCTGCTGCAGGCCTGGAAAGACGGCAAGACCCGCTGAGCAGCGAGCGGACGGTGACGGGGCGCGATGTCCTGCTCGCCGTCCGTTTCTCCTCGGAGGAAGCTTTCCGGCGGGCGGCACCGCCAGCCCTCCGGAAAGCGCGACAATTAAGGGTTAACCCCTAAGAAAACACCGAACCATGGACAATTCCGCCCTATGAACGACCACTCCGCCGCTCCGCTTCCCACCGTCCGCTCCGCACTGCTGGCCCGCCTGGCCGAGCCGGTGGCCTATGACCTGGCGGTGATCGGCGGCGGGGCGACGGGGCTGGGCGTGGCGCTGGACGCGGCAGCGCGCGGCCACCGGGTGGTGCTGGTGGAATCGCACGACTTTGCGAAGGGCACGTCCTCGCGCGCCACCAAGCTGGTGCATGGAGGCGTGCGCTACCTGGCCCAGGGCAACATCGCCCTGGTGCGCGAAGCCCTGCACGAACGCACGACGCTGCTACACAACGCGCCGCACCTGGCGCAGCCGCTCGCCTTCGTCATGCCTTCCTACAAGTTCTGGGAAACGCCGTTCTACGGCGTGGGCCTGAAGATGTACGACGCCCTCGCCGGCAAGGCGGGCCTGGGCGCCACGGAATTCCTGGGCCGCGCAGAAGCCCTGCGCTGCCTGCCCACCGCCCGGCCGGACGGCCTCAAGGGCGGTGTCAAGTATTGGGACGGACAGTTCGACGACGCCCGCCTGGCGCTGGCGCTGGCGCGGACTGCCGCCGCCCAGGGCGCGCTGCTGGTCAATTACTGCCCGGCCCGCGAACTGATCCACCAGGGCGGCAAGGTCGCCGGCCTCGTCTGCGAAGACGCGGAAACGGGCCAGCGCTTCGAGATCCGCGCCCGCTGCGTGGTCAATGCCACCGGCGTCTGGGTGGACGGCCTGCGCCAGCAGGACGGCGAGGCCACCGGCCATCCCGTGCGGGCCATGGTGGCGCCCAGCCAGGGCGTGCACGTGGTGGTCGACCGGGAGTTCCTCCCTTCCGACCACGCGCTGATGGTGCCCAAGACGGCCGACGGCCGCGTGCTGTTCGCCGTGCCGTGGCTGGGCAAGCTCATCCTGGGCACCACCGACAGCCCGCGGCAGGACCTGGCGCGCGAGCCGCTGGCCCTGCGCGAAGAGGTTGCCTTCATCCTGGAGGAATCGGCGCGCTACCTGCGCCGGGCGCCGACGGCGGCAGACGTGCGCAGCATCTGGGTCGGTCTGCGCCCGCTGGTCAAGCCGCAGGAAGACGATGGCAACACCAAGGCCATCAGTCGCGAACACACCGTGGCGGTGGGCCGCAGCGGGCTGGTCACGGTCACTGGCGGCAAGTGGACGACCTACCGCGCCATGGCCGAGGACGTACTGCAGAAATGCGTGGAGGCAGGCCTGCTCACGGGCGGCGCACCGTCCCGGACGAGCGACCTGCCCGTGGTGGGGGCCCCCACCGCCGGCGTGCAGCATCGCCTGTGCGAGCACCAGGGGCTGCATTCCTACGGCACCGAGGCGGCCGCTGTGGCGGCGCTGCCCGGCGCGGGGGTGGAGCTGGCGCCCGGGCTGACCGAAGCCATGGTCCGCTTCGCCGTCCGCCACGAGTACGCACGCACGGTGGAAGACGTGCTGGCGCGCCGCTGCCGGCTGTTGTTCCTCGATGCCCGCCAGGCCGCGCAGGTGGCGCCGGCCGTCGCTGCGCTGCTGAGGGAAGAGGTGGGCACCGACCCGCAGCTGGAGGCCTTCTTGGCGCTGGCGCAACAGTACGCCACGGTTCCCGCCTGACAAGGCGCTTGACTCGGCTGCTGAATTCTTCGACAATCGAGGGCTTCGCGTTAATTAGCGTGAAGTTTCTGCCCAGACGGAAGTGCTGCAAATGGTTTGCGGCATGGACGACGGGCCCAAGACTGACTGGCTGATTTCAGCCCTTGAGAAGTTCTCTGGGGCTGTCGCTTTTGCTGGTGCAAGTTGGGAATATTGAAATGATCCAGACAGAAACTCGGTTAGACGTCGCCGATAACACCGGCGCGAAGTCCGTCCTGTGCATCAAGGTGCTGGGTGGCTCGAAGCGTCGCTACGCTAGCGTGGGCGACATCATCAAGGTGAGCGTCAAGGAAGCTGCTCCCCGCGGCCGCGTCAAAAAGGGCGAGGTCTATAGCGCGGTGGTGGTGCGCACGGCGAAGGGCATTCGCCGCGGCGACGGCTCGCTCGTCAAATTCGATGGCAACGCTGCGGTGTTGCTGAATGCAAAGCTGGAGCCCATCGGCACCCGCATCTTCGGGCCCGTGACGCGTGAACTGCGTACCGAGAAGTTCATGAAGATCGTGTCCCTGGCTCCTGAAGTTCTCTAAGGACTCGCGATGAACAAGATTCGCAAGGGCGATGAAGTGATCGTGCTCACCGGGCGCGACAAGGGCAAGCGCGGCACTGTGACGCTGCGCCACGATGACTCGCATGTGGTCATCGACGGCATCAACACGGTCAAGAAGCACGTCAAGCCGAACCCCATGAAGGGCTCGACCGGCGGCATCGTGGAAAAGTCCATGCCGATCCACCAATCGAACGTGGCCATCTTCAATGCGGCCACCGGCAAGGCCGATCGCGTTGGCGTAAAGGTGCAGGCGGATGGTTCGCGCGTTCGCGTGTTCAAGTCCAGCGGCGCTGAAATCAAGGCGGCGTAAGGAGTCAACATGGCACGACTGCAACAACAATACCGCGACAAGATCGCTCCCGAACTGGTCAAGCAGTTCGGCTACACGTCGACGATGGAAGTTCCTCGCCTGACGAAGATCACGCTGAACATGGGCGTGAGCGAAGCTGTGTCGGACAAGAAGGTCATGGACAACGCCGTGGCCGACCTGACCAAGATCGCCGGCCAGAAGCCCGTGGTCACCAAGGCCAAGAAGGCTATCGCCGGTTTCAAGATCCGCGAAGGCCAGGCCATCGGTTGCATGGTCACGCTGCGTGGCGTTCAGATGTATGAATTCCTGGACCGTTTCGTGACCGTGGCTCTGCCCCGCGTCCGTGACTTCCGTGGTATTTCCGGCCGCGCCTTCGATGGCCGTGGCAACTACAACATCGGCGTCAAAGAGCAGATCATCTTCCCTGAGATCGAGTACGACAAGGTTGACGCCTTGCGCGGTCTCAACATCAGCATCACCACGACGGCCAAGACCGACGAAGAAGCCAAGGCGCTTCTCGCTGGCTTCCGTTTCCCGTTCAAGAACTGAGGCGGCGTATGGCTAAAGTAGCTTTGATCCAGCGCGAACTGAAGCGCGAAAAACTGGCCGCCAAGTACGCTGCCAAGTACACGGAGCTGAAGGCTATCGCTGGCGATGCCAAGCGTAGCGACGAAGAGCGTGATGCAGCCCGCCTGGGCCTGCAGAAGCTCCCACGCAATGCGAACCCCACGCGTCAGCGCAACCGTTGCGAAATCACCGGCCGTCCACGTGGCACGTTCCGCCAGTTCGGTCTGGCTCGCGCGAAGATTCGTGAACTGGCTTTTGCCGGCGACATCCCTGGTGTCACCAAGGCCAGCTGGTAAGCAGGCAGGAGAGATACAACATGAGCATGAGTGATCCCATCGCTGACTTGCTGACCCGCATCCGTAACGCGCAGATGGTCTCCAAGGCCACCGTGCTGGTGCCTTCTTCCAAGGTGAAGATTGCCATCGCACAAGTGCTGAAGGACGAAGGTTATATCGACGGCTTCGAAGTGAAGACCGAAGGCAACAAGTCCGAACTTGAAATCGCACTGAAGTACTACGCCGGTCGTCCGGTGATCGAGCGCATCGAGCGCGTGAGCCGTCCCGGCCTGCGCGTGTACAAGGGTCGCGACTCCATCCCACAGGTCATGAACGGCCTGGGCGTTGCCATCGTCACGACCCCGCAAGGCGTGATGACTGATCGCAAGGCGCGCGCTGTCGGTGTCGGCGGCGAAGTGCTTTGCTACGTCGCTTAACCGTGGCATCGAGGAGAAACTGAAATGTCCCGCGTAGGAAAAATGCCGGTGACCATCCCCGCTGGCGTGGATGTGTCCATCAATGGCGACCAGATCAACGTGAAGGGCTCGGGCGGCACGCTGTCGCTTACCCAGAACGCCTTGGTCAAGGTCACCAACAACGACGGCAAGCTCGCTTTCGAGCCTGCCAATGAATCGCGTGAAGCCAACGCCATGAGCGGCACCATCCGTCAGCTGGTGAACAACATGGTGGTGGGCGTGAGCAAGGGCTTCGAGAAGAAGCTGAGCCTGATCGGCGTGGGTTACAAGGCGGCGGCTTCCGGCGCCAAGCTGAACCTGAACGTCGGCTACTCGCACCCCGTGAACTTCGAGATGCCTGCTGGCATCACCGTCGCTACCCCCACCCCGACCGAAATCGTGGTGAAGGGCGCCGACCGCCAGCGCGTCGGCCAATTGGCTGCTGAGATCCGTGCCGTTCGTCCTCCCGAGCCCTACAAGGGCAAGGGCATCCGCTATGCGGACGAAAAAGTCACGATCAAAGAGACCAAGAAGAAATAAGGAGCTGCAACATGTTGACCAAGAAAGAGCAGCGTCTTCGTCGTGCCCGCCAGACCCGCATCCGCATTGCCCAGCAAGGCATCGCGCGTCTGACCGTGAACCGTACGAACCTCCACATCTACGCCACTGTGATCTCCGGCGACGGCACCAAGGTGCTGGCCAGCGCTTCCACGGCCGAAGCCGACGTGCGCAAGGAACTGGGTGGCTCGGGCAAGGGTGGCAATGCCGCCGCAGCCCAGGCCATCGGCAAGCGCATCGCTGAAAAGGCGAAGGCTGCCGGCGTCGAGAAGGTTGCATTCGATCGTGCAGGCTTTGCCTACCACGGCCGCGTCAAGGCTCTGGCCGACGCCGCACGTGAAGCCGGCCTGCAGTTCTAAGCGGAGCGATACACAAAATGGCTAAATTTCAACCCAAAGTGCAGACCGAAGGCCAAGACGACGGAATGCGCGAGAAGATGATCGCGGTCAACCGCGTGACCAAAGTCGTGAAGGGCGGCCGTATCCTCGGCTTCGCTGCACTGACGGTGGTCGGCGACGGTGACGGCCGCGTGGGCATGGGCAAGGGCAAGTCGAAGGAAGTGCCAGCTGCCGTGCAAAAGGCGATGGAAGAGTGCCGTCGCAACCTGGTGAAGGTTTCGCTCAAGAGCGGCTCCATCCACCACTCGGTGAAGGGCCACCACGGCGCTGCATCGGTGGAACTGCACCCAGCTCCCAAGGGTACCGGCATCATTGCTGGCGGCCCCATGCGCGCTGTGTTCGAAGTGGTGGGCATCACCGACATCGTGGCCAAGAGCCATGGTTCGTCGAACCCCTACAACATGGTCCGTGCGACCTTTGATGCGCTCATCAAGTCGACCACTCCTTCGGACGTGGCAGCCAAGCGCGGCAAAACGGTCGAAGACATCTTCGCCTGATAGGAAGCTGGAATGACTACCCAACAAACCGTCAAGATTCAACTGGTGCGCAGCCCTATCGGCACCAAGGAATCGCACCGTGCCACCGTGCGCGGCCTGGGCCTGCGCAAGCTGAACAGCATCAGCGAACTGCAGGACAGCCCCGAAGTGCGCGGCATGATTAACAAGATCAGCTATCTGGTCAAGGTCCTCTGAGAGGTTGATGATGGAACTCAATAGCATCAAGCCCGCAGCTGGAGCCAAGCACGCCAAGCGCCGCGTCGGCCGTGGTATCGGCTCCGGTCTGGGCAAGACCGCCGGCCGCGGTCACAAGGGTCAGAAGTCGCGTTCGGGTGGCTACCACAAGGTGGGCTTCGAAGGCGGTCAAATGCCTCTGCAGCGCCGTCTGCCCAAGCGTGGTTTCAAGTCGCACCTGCTGAAGTTCAATGCAGAAGTGACGCTGACCGCTCTGGAACAGCTCGGCCTGGCCGAAGTCGACCTGCTGGCGCTCAAGAGCGCCGGCCTGGTGGGCCAACGCGCCAAGGTCGTCAAGGTGATCAACACCGGTTCCCTGACGAAGGCTGTGAAGCTGACGGGCATCGGCGCGACCGCCGCTGCCAAGACGGCGATCGAAGCCTCCGGCGGCAGCCTGGCCTGATTCGGTTCTGAAGGAAGGCACCCGTGGCTACGAACGCAGCTCAAATTGCGAAAACCGGTAAGTTCGGCGACCTGCGTCGCCGGCTGGTTTTTCTGCTGCTGGCGTTGGTCGTGTATCGCATTGGCGCGCACATCCCAGTGCCCGGCATCGATCCGGCGCAGCTGCAGCAGCTTTTCAGTGGCCAGCAAGGCGGCATCCTGAATCTGTTCAACATGTTCTCGGGTGGGGCGCTCTCGCGCTTCACGGTCTTCGCTCTGGGGATCATGCCGTACATCTCGGCATCGATCATCATGCAGCTGATGACCTACGTCATTCCGACGTTCGAGCAGTTGAAGAAGGAAGGCGAGTCGGGTCGCAGGAAGATCACGCAGTACACCCGCTACGGCACGCTGGGCCTGGCGATCTTCCAGTCGCTCGGCATCGCCGTGGCGCTGGAAAGCTCGGCCGGTCTCGTGCTGTCGCCAGGCTTCGGCTTCCGCCTGACGGCGGTGGTGAGCCTGACGGCCGGCACCATGTTCCTCATGTGGCTGGGCGAGCAGATCACCGAACGCGGTCTGGGCAACGGCATCTCGATCCTGATCTTCGCGGGCATTGCCGCAGGTCTGCCAAGCTCGATTGGCGGTCTGCTGGAGCTGGTGCGTACCGGTGCGATGAGCATCCTGGCAGCCATCTTCATCGTGATCGTGGTCGGTCTGGTGACATACTTCGTGGTGTTCGTGGAGCGTGGACAGCGCAAGATCCTGGTGAACTATGCGCGGCGTCAGGTCGGCAACAAGGTGTACGGCGGTCAGTCGTCGCATCTGCCGCTGAAGCTGAACATGGCCGGTGTGATTCCGCCGATCTTCGCGTCGTCGATCATTCTGCTGCCCGCTACGGTGGTGAACTGGTTCAGCGCAGGCGAGTCGATGCGTTGGCTGCGTGACATCTCGAGCGCACTGACCCCCGGGCAACCGGTGTACGTGATGTTCTACGCCGCGGCCATCGTGTTCTTCTGCTTCTTCTACACGGCCCTCGTGTTCAACAGCCGCGAGACCGCCGACAACCTGAAGAAGAGTGGCGCGTTCATCCCCGGGATCCGTCCTGGTGAACAGACCGCCCGCTACATCGACAAGATTCTGGTTCGCCTCACGCTGGCGGGCGCCGTGTACATCACGTTCGTCTGCCTGCTGCCGGAGTTCCTGATCCTGAAATACAACGTTCCGTTCTATTTCGGTGGCACGTCGCTCCTGATCATTGTGGTGGTGACCATGGACTTCATGGCCCAGGTCCAGAACTACATGATGTCGCAGCAGTACGAATCGCTCCTCAAAAAGGCGAACTTCAAAGCGACGCCCGGAACGTAAGTCTGGGGTGTTTCAGAGAACTGCGCTATAGTCGCGGGTTCGCCTGAACTCAAGTTACGGTTATTGATGCCTTCGATCATCGCGGGCGCAAAATTTTTGTGTTCCGCGCTGTGGCCGGGACGAATGGCAAGTTTTAGGAGAATGAAATGAGAGTTTCGGCTTCGGTCAAGAAAATCTGCCGCAACTGCAAGATCATCCGCCGCAAGGGTGTGGTGCGCGTGATCTGCACGGATCTGCGTCACAAGCAGCGCCAAGGTTGACTGGAAAGTATTAGAGGACGCACATGGCACGTATCGCTGGCATCAACATTCCGCCGCATCAGCATGCTGAAATCGGCTTGACCGCCATTTTTGGCATCGGTCGCACCCGTGCTCGCAAGATCTGCGAAGCATGCGACATCGCTTACTCCAAGAAGATCAAGGATCTGACGGACGGCGACCTGGAAAAAATTCGCGATCAGATCGCTCAGTTCACGATCGAAGGCGACCTGCGTCGCGAAACGACGATGAACATCAAGCGCCTGATGGACATCGGCTGCTATCGCGGCTTCCGCCATCGTCGCGGCCTGCCGATGCGCGGCCAGCGCACGCGTACCAACGCCCGCACCCGCAAGGGTCCGCGCAAGGGCGCAGCGGCACTCAAGAAGTAAAGACTGAGAGATCAACATGGCCAAGTCTCCTGCCAATAACGCTGCACAGCGTGTTCGCAAAAAGGTTCGCAAGAACGTGTCGGACGGCATTGCCCACGTGCATGCTTCGTTCAACAACACCATCATCACGATCACCGATCGCCAGGGCAACGCACTGTCCTGGGCTTCCTCCGGTGGCCAAGGCTTCAAGGGCTCGCGCAAGTCGACGCCTTTCGCAGCCCAGGTGGCATCGGAAGTCGCCGGTCGCGCCGCGATCGAACAGGGCATCAAGAACCTCGACGTCGAGATCAAGGGCCCCGGTCCAGGTCGCGAATCGTCGGTTCGCGCTCTGGGCGCGCTGGGTATCCGCATCACGTCCATCTCCGACGTGACGCCGGTTCCCCACAACGGCTGCCGCCCTCAAAAGCGTCGTCGTATCTAACCTTTTTCTCTGAAGCCCACCGCCACCGTCAGCCTAGCGCTGCGGTGGCTCCCGCAATGCTGTTGCGGAAGATGACACAAGGAAGCTCAAGTGGCACGTTACCTCGGCCCCAAGGCCAAACTCTCCCGCCGTGAAGGCACCGACCTGTTCCTGAAGAGCGCACGCCGCTCCATCGCGGACAAGTCGAAGTTCGACTCCAAGCCAGGCCAGCACGGCCGCACTTCGGGTCAGCGTACCTCCGACTACGGTCTGCAGCTGCGCGAAAAGCAGAAGGTCAAGCGCATGTACGGCGTGCTGGAAAAGCAATTCCGCCGCTACTTCGAGGCTGCTGACCGCCGCAAGGGCAACACCGGCGCCAACCTGCTGTCGCTGCTGGAATCCCGCCTGGACAACGTCGTGTACCGCATGGGCTTCGGCTCCACGCGCGCCGAAGCACGCCAGCTGGTGTCGCACAAGGCGATCACCGTGAACGGCCAGTCGGTCAACATCGCGTCGTACCTGGTCAAGACCGGCGACGTCGTGGCCGTGCGCGAAAAGTCCAAGAAGCAGAACCGCATCGTCGAAGCCCTGCAACTGGCACAGCAAGTGGGCCTGCCCGCCTGGGTGGAAGTCAATGCCGACAAGGCAGAGGGCGTCTTCAAGAAGGTGCCAGATCGTGACGAATTCGGCGCCGACATCAACGAATCGCTGATCGTTGAGTTGTACTCGCGTTAATCCGCACTGATCTCCGATTTCGAGAAATCCGTTCCTGAACCGCGAGGCATCGCGGTTTAGGCGCTTCACAGCCTTACCGGTGTAACGAGCTGGGGGTATTGAGAGGAAGTTTGCATGCAAACCAATTTGCTGAAGCCCAAGGCAATCAATGTCGAGCAGCTTGGCCACAATCGCGCCAAGGTCGCACTGGAGCCGTTCGAACGGGGCTACGGCCACACGTTGGGTAACGCCATCCGCCGTGTGCTGCTGTCGTCCATGGTGGGTTACGCAGCAACTGAGGTCACGATTGCAGGTGTGCTGCATGAGTACTCGTCGATCGACGGCGTTCAAGAAGACGTGGTCAACATCCTTCTGAACCTCAAGGGCGTGGTGTTCAAGCTCCACAACCGTGACGAAGTGACCCTGAGCCTGCGCAAGGACGGCGAAGGCGTCGTGACCGCACGCGACATCCAGACGCCGCACGATGTCGAGATCGTCAACCCGGACCACGTGATCGCTAACCTGTCCGCCGGTGGCAAGCTCGACATGCAGATCAAGGTCGAGAAGGGTCGCGGCTACGTGCCCGGCAACCTGCGCCGCTATGCCGACGAATCGACCAAGTCGATCGGCCGCATCGTGCTGGACGCCTCGTTCTCGCCCGTGAAGCGCGTGAGCTACACGGTCGAAAGCGCCCGTGTCGAGCAGCGCACCGACCTGGACAAGCTGGTGGTCGAGATCGAAACCAACGGTGCCATCACTGCAGAAGACGCAGTTCGCGCCTCGGCCAAGATTCTCGTCGAGCAACTGGCGGTGTTCGCGCAGCTGGAAGGTGGCGAACTGGCGGCCTTCGATGCGCCGGCCGGTCCACGCGGCAATGCGACGTTCGATCCGATCCTGCTGCGTCCCGTGGACGAACTGGAACTGACCGTGCGTTCGGCCAACTGCCTGAAGGCCGAAAACATCTACTACATCGGCGACCTGATCCAGCGTACCGAAAACGAGCTGCTCAAGACCCCCAACCTGGGTCGCAAGTCGCTCAACGAGATCAAGGAAGTCCTGGCTTCGCGCGGCTTGACGCTGGGCATGAAGCTGGAAAACTGGCCACCAGCCGGTTTGGACAAGCGTTAAGTTATAATTTTGGGCTCTTTCAAGTAAAGAGCAGTGCACCGGGCAGTACCTGATACGGCTGCCCGTTTTAATTACAGACAAGGAAACAGCACCATGCGTCACGGACACGGCCTTCGCAAACTCAATCGCACTTCTTCGCACCGCCTGGCGATGCTGCAGAACATGATGAACTCGCTCATCGAGCACGAGGCCATCAAGACCACGCTCCCCAAGGCCAAGGAACTGCGCCGCGTGATCGAGCCCATGATCACCCTGGCCAAGGAAGACACCCTGGCCAATCGCCGTCTGGCTTTCAACCGCCTGCGCGACCGTGACAGCGTGACCAAGCTGTTCAACGACCTGGGCCCCCGTTTCAAGGCACGTCCAGGCGGCTACACCCGTATTCTGAAGATGGGCTTTCGCGTGGGCGACAACGCGCCTATGGCTTTCGTCGAGCTGGTGGAGCGTTCTGCACAAGAAAATGCAGATTCTTCCGCAGAAGCCGCAAAGTAAGCTATAATTCAATCTTGCCGCGCGATGGAGCAGTCTGGTAGCTCGTTGGGCTCATAACCCAAAGGTCGGAGGTTCAAATCCTTCTCGCGCAACCAACACCGGTAGTTCGCTACCACGACAAAACGCCCACTCTTCAGTGGGCGTTTTTGTTTTTGCCGGCTGGTTGAGTGGCTGGCCCCCGATGAGATCTGCGTTGGCCGGTCCATGAGCCTCGCTGGCGCAGAGGCTCTGCGGGGCCGCAGATCCGGTGGAGGTGGCTGCCATCGGCGGCTCGGCCAGCGCACGGGATGCTGATGCAGCGTGTTGCCAAGCCCTGCCGCAACGACCGGCAACTCGCGACTCGTGGCGCGTGCCGGCGCATGGCCGCGGGTCTGGCCTGACACCGCAGCTGCAGCGTCGCCGGACCGCATCCGTTCACCTGATCATTTTCCCGTTTTCCATGGCGATTCTTCCCGGCTCCATCCTTGGCATCGATTTCGGCACGTCGAATTCCGCAGCCTCGCTGCGCACCGCAAATTCCGCAGCCGCGCGGCTGATCCCGCTGGACGCCCAGGGCACCACCATCATGCCCACGGCGCTGTTCTTCAACACGGAGGACCGCAGCACGCATTACGGCCGCGACGCGATGCAACAGTACCTGGAAGGTTTCGAGGGGCGCCTGATGCGCTCCCTCAAGAGCCTGCTGGGCAGCACGCTGCTGCAAGACAAGACCTCCGTGCATGACGGGCTGGTCAGCTACCAGGACATCATTGCGATGTTCATGCGCCACATCGCCGTCCAGGTGCGCGGCGCACTGCATGGCGACATGCCGGAACGCGTGGTGCTCGGCCGTCCGGTGCATTTCGTCGACGACGACCCGGCGCGCGACCAGCAGGCGGAAGAAGCCCTGGGCCGGGCGGCAGCCGATGCCGGCTTCACCAACATCGCGTTCCAGTTCGAACCCATCGCAGCCGCGCTCGACTACGAGCAGCGCATGGCGCGCGAGGCACTGGTGCTGGTGGTGGACATTGGCGGGGGAACGTCCGACTTCACCGTGGTGCGGCTCGGGCCGGACCGGCGCGGTGCGGCCGATCGCAGCAGCGACGTGCTGGCCACCACGGGCGTGCACATCGGTGGCACCGACTTCGACCGGCGCCTCAATCTGGAGCAGGTCATGGGACACCTGGGCTTTCGCCACATCGGGCCGCGTGGCCGTGAGGTGCCCAGCCGGGTGTTCTTCGATTTGTCCACCTGGCACCTGATCCAGTGGCAGTACGCCCAGAAGTCGGTGAGGGAAGCCCAGCAGCTGCGCTCCGACTACGCCGACCCGCAACGGCACGACCGGCTGATGACGGTGCTGAACGAGCGCTGGGGCCACCGCCTGGCCAACGCGGTGGAGCAGGCCAAGATCGGCGCCTCGCGGTCGCACGATACGGCCACCATCGCACTGGACTGGCTCGAACCAGCGCTCACGGCGGAGGTCACGCCGGACGACCTGGCCCGCCATCTGGACGGCGCGCTGCGGCAGGTGACGGACTGTGCGGCAGCCTGCGTGCAAGCCGCCGGGTTGCGGCAGCAGGACATCGGCGCCATCTATCTCACTGGCGGGTCTTCGGCCCTGCGCCCATTGCGTCACGTACTGGCGCAGGCATTTCCCGACGTGCCGCAGGTCGAAGGCGACTTGTTCGGCGGCGTGGCGTCCGGCCTGGCTTACAGCCGAGGCTGAAGGCGGCGCGCCGTGGCGGCACGGGGGTGTGCCGGACGGTGTGCGTCGAAGAATGCGATGGAAAAAAGCAGCAGGCTACCGGGGGTAGGACCGGTACTTGCGTGTGAACGAGGACGGAGATGCTGCGCCAGCGGCCAGCGGTCAGCGGTCAGCGGCCAGCGGCCAGCCGTCAGCATCCGGTGGGCAGGCTTCAGTCGCCTTCCTCATCCGCGCTGTCCGCCTCCCGCCGCAGCTGCAGCGCCAGCTCGTAGAGCGCATTGCGCGGCTGCCCGGTCAGTTCCGCCGCGACCTTCACGGCCGTCTTGAGCGGCAATTCGGGAAGCAGCAGCTGCAGTACCCGCCGGCCCTCGGCGTCGTCATCCGGGGCCGCCGCCTGCAAGGGATGCAGCAGCACCACGAATTCTCCGCGCGCACGTTGGGGGTTGCCGCCCAGCCATTCGGTCAGCGCCTGGGCCGGATGGGTGGTGATCTCTTCGAACTGTTTGGTGAGTTCGCGCGCCAGCGTGACCGGTCTGTCGCCCAGCACGGCCAGTGCCCGGCCCAGCTCCTCGATCCGGTGCGGTGCTTCCAACAGCACCACGCAGCGCGATTCCAGCGCCAGCGCCTGCACGGCGGCCGCCCGCTCCGCGCCCCGGGTCGGCAAGAAACCCGCGAACAAGAATCCGGCAGCGCCCGGGCCGTGGGCCACCGCGCCCGCAGCGCTCAGTGCCGTCGTCACGCTGCTGGCCCCGGGCAAGGGCAGGCAGCGCAGGCCGGCGGCAGCCACGGTGTGGGCGAGGCGGGCACCGGGGTCGCTCACGCCCGGCGTGCCGGCGTCGCTGACGTAAGCCACGCGCTGGCCCGCGCGCAGCCGTTCCACGACCGCTTTGGCCGCTTCGGACTCGTTGTGCTGATGCACTGCCAGCAACTGGGCGCCGCCCTTGTCGATGCCGTAGGCGCGCAGCAGCGACTGCGTGTGCCGGGTGTCCTCGCAGGCGATGGTGTCGGCCAGCTGCAGCATATGCAGCGCGCGCAGCGTGATGTCGGCCAGGTTGCCGATGGGGGTGGCCACGACATACAGCGTGCCCTGCGGATAATGCTGGCTCGCCGCCGCATCGCGCGCGGCACTCAGGGCTGAAGCGAAAGAGGCGCTCAATGGGATTCCTTGGCAAGAACTTCGGCAGGGGAGCGGACCGGGCCGCCACGGCGGACGAGCCGGCGAAGAAGGCGGCGCGCACCACGCGAGATCAGGGCAACGCAGCGGAAGACCGCGCGCTGGCGCATCTGCGGGCCGCCGGGCTGACATTGGTGGAACGCAATTATCGGACGCCGGGCCGCGGCGGCGGCGAAATCGACCTCGTCATGCGCGAGCGCGACGGCACTCTGGTGTTCGTCGAGGTCCGCAGCCGCGCCGGCCGGGGCTTCGGGGGCGCGGGCGGCAGCATTGGCCACATCAAGCAGCAGCGCATCGTGCTCGCTGCGCGCCATTACCTCATGCGCTGGCCAGCACCTCCCGCCTGTCGCTTCGACGCGGTGCTGCTCGAAGGTGCGGCGGGTGCACCGATCGAATGGCTGCGCGGCGCCTTCGACGCGGACTGAACCGGGCGCGCCGAGCGCGTGCGTGCAGTCATGCAGTCATGCAGTCATGCAGGCACGGCAACCCGGGCGCATGCACCCGGTGCGTGGGTTCCGCGCAGGTCCCGGCGCCAGCGCAACCCTTTGCTACAAAATTCCAAGCAGGCGAGCCGGGTTTTTCGGCGTCTGGCGACGTGGTTGGGGTGAAATGGTCGCCCCGACCGCCCCCACGCGCTTGGGTATCATCCACGCCCCATGCTCGAGCAACGCATCCAACAGCACTTCATCGACAGCGCCGACCTGAAATACCAGGCCGCCCAGGCGCTCAGCCACCCCATCGGCTCCGCCATCCAGGCCATCCTCGCCTGCGTGACCAGCGGCGCCAAGGTGCTGGCCTGCGGCAGCGGGCCCTCCGCCGCCGATGCCCAGCTGTTCGCCGCACTGTGCGTGGGCGGCTTCGAGCGCGAGCGGCCCGAACTGGCCGCACTCGCGCTGGTGCCCGGCAACACCTGGATGGGCGCCGGATCGGATGAGCCCGACTCCGCCGCCCTCGCGCGGCAGGTGCGCGCGCTCGGCCAGGCCGGCGACGTGCTGGTGGCGCTTTCCGTCAGCGGTGAAGACGCCGTGGTGCTGGAGGCGGTGCAGGCCGCCCATGAACGCGACATGACGGTGGTGGCGCTCTGCGGCCGCACCGGCGGCACCCTGGCGGCGGTGCTGCGCGAAACGGACGTGCAGATCGCCGTGCCCCACGACCGCGCCGCCCGGGTGCGCGAGGTGCACGCCCTGGTGCTGCACTGCCTTTGCGACGGGGTGGACGCCCAGTTACTTGGTGAACAGGAGATACCGCTATGAATTTCAAGACCTTCCGCCGCACGACCTGCGTGCTCTGCGCCACCGCCGCGGTGGCGGCCGGCCTGTCGGCCTGCGCGCCCATCCTCATCGGTGGCGGCGCTGTCGTGGGCGCAATGGTGGCCACGGACCGGCGCACCACTGGCGCACAGGTGGAGGACGAAGGCATCGAGCTGCGCACCGCCAACCGTATCCGCGACACCATGGGCGACCGCGTGCACGTCAATGTGACCAGCTTCAATCGCCAGGTGCTGCTCACCGGCGAAGCCCCGCGCGCCGAAGACCGCCAGCGGGTCGAACAGATCGCGCTGGGCGTGGAGAACGTGCGTTCGGTGGTGAACGAACTGGGCATCGGCGCCCCCTCGTCGCTCACGCAGCGCTCCAACGACACCTTCATCACCGGCAAGGTCCGCGCCAGCCTGGTGGATGCCAAAGACCTGGTGGCCAACGCCTTCAAGGTGGTGACCGAGCGGGAAATCGTCTACCTGATGGGCCGCGTCACCCAGCGCGAAGCCACCCGTGCCACCGACATCGCGCGCGGCGTGAACGGCGTGCGCAAGGTGGTGCGCGTGTTCGAGATCGTGTCGGAGGAAGAGCTGGCCCGTGCGGCGGTGAGGGCTCAGCAGCAGCCCGCACCGGTGGTGCAGGACCCGGCCGCTGCCAGCTATCCGCCCGCCAGCGTTGCGCCAGCGGGCGGCAGCGTGCAGTCCGCACCGCTTGCACCCCTGCCCGCGACGCAGCCGGCGCCTGCCACGGGCGTCGTCACCCAGCCGGTACGCTGACGCCGGCAGGGCCGGCAGGCCGCCGGCGGTCCGCCGCGGCCCCTGGCGCCTGGTCAGGCCTTGTCAGGCCTTCTTGCTCGCCCGGTTCACCCCCAGCCGGGTGATGAGGCTGGACGTGTCCCAGCGCGCGCCGCCCGACTGCTGCACGTCGGCGTAGAACTGGTCCACCAGGGCGGTGACCGGCAAGCGGGCGCCGTTGCGGTGGGCCTCGTCGAGCACCAGGCCCAGATCCTTGCGCATCCAGTCCACGGCGAAGCCGAAGTCGAAGCGGCCTTCCACCATGGTCTTGCCGCGGTTGTCCATCTGCCAGCTCTGGGCGGCGCCCTTGCCGATCACGTCGAGCACCAGCGGCATGTCCAGCCCGGCGTGCTGGCCGAAGGCCACGGCTTCCGACAGCCCCTGCACCAGGCCCGCGATGCAGATCTGGTTGACCATCTTGGCCAACTGGCCGGCGCCGCTATCGCCGATGCGGGTGAAGGCGCGCGAGAACGCCATCGCCGTGGGGCGCACCGCGTCGAATGCCGCTGCGTCGCCGCCGCACATCACCGTCAGCTGGCCGTTCTGCGCGCCGGCCTGGCCGCCCGAAACCGGTGCGTCGATGAACTGCAGGCCCAGCGTGCGGGCCGCGCCGTACAGCTCGCGCGCCACCTCGGCCGAGGCCGTGGTGTGGTCCACGAAGATGGCGCCCGGCTGCATGCCGGCGAAGGCGCCATCGGCACCCAGCACCACGGAGCGCAGGTCGTCGTCGTTGCCCACGCAGCAGAAAACGATCTCTGCGCCCTGGGCCGCCGCGCGGGGCGTTTCGGCATGTTTCACGGCACCGGCGGCCGCGAATTCGTCGCTCCATGCGATGGATTTGCTGGCGGTGCGGTTGTAGACGGTGACGTCGTGGCCGGCCAGCGCCAGATGGCCGGCCATGGGATAGCCCATGACACCCAGGCCGAGAAAGGCGACCTTGCGGGAAGGGGTTGCGTCGTAGTTGCGGGGGTTGGTGCTTGGCATAGAAGAAGGGTTCTAGCAGAAAGGCCGGTGCGGGGCCAGCCATGGATACCGGCGGGCCCCTGCGCAGCAGGGGGCACGGCCCCCGAGAAGGGCTTGGCGGACCAGGCTCCGATCCGCCTGCGCGGCCGTCACACGATGGCGAAGTGCTCCGTGCCCGATGCCAGGTCGCCCGAGCGGGCGCGCTGGCTGCCCAGCTTGATCTGCAGGCGCAGATCGTTGACCGAATCGGCGTTGCGCAGCGCGTCTTCGTAGGTGATGACGTTGGCCTCGAACAGATCGAACAGCGACTGGTCGAAGGTCTGCATGCCCAGGTTGCGGCTCTTTTTCATGATCTCCTTGATCTCGGCGACCTCGCCCTTGAAGATCAGATCGGCGATCAGCGGCGTGTTGAGCATCACCTCGACCGCAGCGGCGCGGCCCTTGCCGTCCTGCTTGGGAATCAGCCGCTGGGAGATCATGCCGCGCAGGTTGAGCGACAGGTCCATCAGCAACTGCGTGCGGCGTTCCTCGGGGAAGAAGTTGATGATGCGGTCCAGCGCCTGGTTGGCGCTGTTGGCATGCAGTGTCGCCAGGCAGAGGTGGCCGGTCTCGGAGAACGCCACCGCGTGCTCCATGGTCTCGCGGTCGCGGATCTCGCCCATCAGGATGACGTCGGGCGCCTGGCGCAGCGTGTTCTTCAGGGCCGCTTCCCAGCTGTCGGTGTCCAGCCCCACTTCGCGCTGCGTCACCACGCAGTTCTTGTGGGGGTGGACGAACTCGATCGGGTCTTCCACCGTGATGATGTGGCCGAAGGAGTTCTCGTTGCGCCAGTCCACCATCGCAGCCAGCGTGGTGGACTTGCCCGAACCCGTTGCGCCCACCAGGATGCACAGGCCGCGCTTGGCCAGCGCCACCTCCTTGAGCACCTGCGGCACGCCCAGCCCGTCGATGGTGGGCAGGGTCAGCGGGATGGTCCGCATCACCATGCCCACGCGCCCTTGCTGGATGAACGCATTCACCCGGAAGCGGCCGATGCCCGCGGGCGATATGGCGAAGTTGCATTCCTTGGTGCGCTCGAAGTCCGCCACCTGCTTGTCGCTCATCACCGAGCGTGCCAGCGTCAGCGTGTGGGCGGGCGTCAGCGGCTGGGGCGACACCTTCGTCACCTTGCCATCGACCTTGATGGCAGGCGGAAACTCCGCCGTGATGAACAGGTCGCTGCCACCGCGGCTCACCATCAGCTTGAGCAGGTCGCTGATGAATTTACTGGCCTGATCGCGCTCCATCAGAAGGCTCCTCGGCGGGCGGCGATCATTTCTGGCCTTCGCTCAGGCGCGCGCTCACCACGCGCAGGCGCTGCGAGAGCTTGCGCGCCAGCAGGGCCACCAGGCTCGCGGCCAGCTGCGGATCCTTGCTCATCATCTCGTCCATGGCCTCGGCGCTCAGCACGGCGATCTCGCAGTCGGTGAGCGTGGTGCACGAGGAAAAGCGGATGCCGCTGTCCAGCAGCGACATCTCGCCCAGGATGTCCCCGGGCCGGGTCTCGGCCAGGCGCAGGTGCTCGCCCCAGGGCTGGGTGCGGTCCACGGCGATGGTGCCGGTCAGCAGCACCACCATGAAGTTGCCGTACTCTTCCTGGCGGATCACGTCGCGCGACGCGGGAATGGCCGCGAACTGGAAGAAGCGCTCCATGCGCTCCACGGCGTCCTTGTCCAGGTGCGCCATGTACTTGTCCTTCGACCAGAGCGCCTGCAGCAGCTTGCCGCCCCGGCTGGCGGGCAGCCGCTTGGCGCCGACCTCGACCGCGCGCGCCTCCCACGGCACCAGCATGGCGCTGTCCACGCCCTGGCCGGCGAAGGCGGTGGTGAAGAACACCGAATCGGCGTGTTCTTCCGCGCCCTTGGCGCGCGACTTGGACTTCAGAAGTCCGAGGATGCCTTTCATGGGAATGCTCCGTGTGCGGGCTGGCCGCTGAAATCTTGGGGGGTGGGCGCGGGGTGGGGCGCGAAGCGTCAGCCGGGGAAGTTGTCCGGAATCTTGGCCTTGCTGCGCGCTTCGGCCGGGCTGATGACGTTGCGCCGCACCAGGTCGGTCAGGTTCTGGTCCAGCGTCTGCATGCCCACGCTGTTGCTGGTCTGGATGGTGGAATACATCTGCGCCACCTTGGCCTCGCGGATCAGGTTGCGGATGGCGCTGGTGCCCAGCATGATCTCGTGCGCCGCCACGCGGCCCGAACCGTCCTTGGTCTTGCAGAGCGTCTGCGAGATCACGGCCTGCAGCGATTCGGACAGCATGGCGCGCACCATTTCCTTTTCCTCGGCGGGGAACACGTCGATGATCCGGTCGATGGTCTTGGCGGCGCTGGAGGTGTGCAGCGTGCCGAACACCAGGTGGCCCGTTTCCGCCGCGGTCATGGCCAGGCGGATGGTTTCCAGATCGCGCATTTCGCCCACCAGGATGGCGTCCGGGTCCTCGCGCAGGGCGGACTTGAGCGCCGCCGCGAACGAGAGCGTCATCGGCCCCACTTCGCGCTGGTTGATCAGGCACTTCTTCGATTCGTGCACGAATTCGATCGGGTCTTCCACCGTCAGGATGTGCCCGTACTCGCTCTCGTTCAGGTAGTTGACCATGGCCGCCAGCGTGGTGGACTTGCCCGAGCCGGTCGGCCCCGTCACCAGCACCAGGCCGCGCGGCTTCAGCGCCAGGTCGGCGAAGATCTTGGGGGCGTTCAGCTGCTCCAGCGTGAGGATCTTGCTGGGGATGGTCCGGAACACGGCGGCGGCGCCGCGGTTCTGGTTGAAGGCGTTGACGCGAAACCGCGCCAGGCCCTCGATCTCGAACGAGAAGTCGACCTCGAGGAACTCTTCATACGCCTTGCGCTGCGCGTCGCTCATGATGTCGTACACCATGGCATGCACCGTCTTGTGGTCGAGTGCATCGACGTTGATGCGGCGCACGTCGCCGTGCACCCGGATCATGGGTGGCAGGCCGGCCGAGAGATGCAGGTCGGATGCCTTGTTCTTCACGCTGAAGGCGAGCAGCTGGGTGATGTCCACGGGATTCCCTCGGTCGTATGGATACGGTCGTCTGTGCGCCGGATGCCTTTTGGTACCCTTGGCCTGAACATTATGACGACGATTGGTAACAAGCTTCAACAAGTGCGTGCCCGCATCGACGCGGCCTGCGCGCAGGCCGGGCGCAGCGCGGGCGACGTGTCGCTGCTGGCCGTCTCCAAGACCTTCGGGCCGGAGGCCGTGCGCGATGCCGCGCTGGCCGGCCAGACCGCCTTCGGCGAGAACTACGTGCAGGAAGCGGTGGAGAAGATCGCGCTGGTCGCCGCGATGGGTCTGCCGCAGCCGCTGCAATGGCATTGCATCGGCCCCCTGCAGAGCAACAAGACGCGGCTGGTGGCCGCGCACTTCGACTGGGTGCACACGGTGGACCGGCTGAAGATCGCCGAGCGCCTGTCGGAGCAGCGGCCGGGCGACCGGGCGCCGTTGCAGGTCTGCATCCAGGTCAACGTGGATGGCGGGCCCACCAAGGCCGGCGTGGCCACGGACGAGGCCGTGGCCCTGGCACGCGCGGTGGCCCAGCTGCCCCGCCTGACGCTGCGGGGCGTGATGGCCATTCCCGATGCGCTGGAGGGCTTCGAGGCGCAACGCGCCGTGCATGAACGCGCCCGCAGCGTCTGGTCTCAGGTGCACGCCGCCCTGGCCAGCGACGGGGTGCCCGGCTGGGAACGGGTGGACACCCTTTCGCTCGGCATGACCGGCGACCTGGAGGCCGCGGTGCACGCCGGCAGCACGATGGTGCGCGTCGGCAGCGGCATCTTCGGGGGCCGGCACTATCCGCCCGCCGGCTGAGGCGGCCGGCTTCAACACAAAAATGGCCTCCGGCGCTTGCTGTATCAGCGCATGTTGCTATAAAAATAATAGCAATCGCCTGGGGCGCGCCTGGCTTGGCCTGCGACCCGGCGCACCGCCATGCCTCCAGGCACGGCGGCCCCCTCAGCCCTTGAACTTCTGCACGCAGTCCAGCGCCTCGGCCACCTGCTGCGGCGTGACGTCCAGGTGCGTCACCCAGCGCAGGCGGGTCTGTCCGGCGTAGAGGCCGCTGGTCACGCGCACGCCGTGGCGCGCCAGCCAGTCGGTGAAGGCCGGAGCCACGTCGGCGTGCAGGTCGGTGAAGAGGATGTTGGTGTTCGCCGAGGCCACGCCCAGCCGGCCGGCCAGCACCGGGTGGCTGCGGCCCGCCTCGGCCAGGCCTTCCGCCAGCTGGCGCAGCAGGGCATGGTCATCGGCCAGCCGGCGCACGTGGTGCTCCAGCGCGTGCTGGCCGGCAGCGGCCAGCACGCCGGCCTGGCGCATGCCGCCGCCCAGCATCTTGCGCGTGCGCCGTGCCCGGGCGATGAAGTCCCGGCTGCCCAGCAGCAGCGAGCCCACCGGCGCGCCCAGTCCCTTGCTGAGGCAGAGCGACACCGAATCGAAATGCGCGGCCAGCGCCCGGGCTTCGTCGTACACGTCGGTGCCGTTCGCCTCGGCGTTGGCGGCGGCGGCGTTGAAAAGGCGCGCGCCGTCCAGGTGCATGGCCAGCTGGCGCGAACGGGCCAGCTCAGCCACCTGCGCGACGTAGGGTGTGGGCAGCACCCGGCCACCGGTGGTGTTCTCCAGCACCACCAGCCGGGTGCGCGCGAAGTGCGGGTCGTCCGGCTTGATGGCGGCGGCGATGTCGGCCAGGGCCAGCGTGCCGTCGGCCTGGTTTTCCACCGGCTGCGGCTGGATCGAACCGAGCACCGCCATGCCGCCGCCTTCCCAGCGGTAGGTGTGCCAGCTCTGGCCGACGATGGCCTCGTCGCCGCGCTGGCAGTGGCCCATCAGGGCGATCAGGTTGGTTTGCGTGCCGGTGGGCGCGAAGAGCGCGGCCTCGAAGCCCAGCAGCGCGGCGGCATGTTCCTGCAGGCCGTTGACGGATGGGTCGTCGCCGAACACGTCGTCGCCCAGCGGCGCGGCGAGCATGGCCGCGCGCATGGCGGGAGTGGGCTGGGTGACGGTATCGCTGCGAAAGTCGGGCATGGGATGCGGGGCGGCGGGGCCCAGGAAGCGGACAAGCCCTGCATCCTACGGTGCCGGCTGGCGTCCCCGGCGGTTCGGCATGCCGCGTGGCGGCATGGGCGGCATGGGCGGCACGGAGGGCATGGGCGCCGCGCGAGCCGCCGCGGTCAGCTGCCGCCCAGTGCCTGGTAGAGCGTCGCGTGGTTGGTCAGGCGCTGCAGCCGGTTGTCCGACAGCGCGATCTCGGCCGAGCGGCGCTTTTCCTGCGCATCCAGCCAGGGCCGCAGCGCCACCGCACCGGCGCGGTAACGCACCTCGTAGAGCTGCTCGGCCCGGCGCGCGTCGGCCAGCGACTGGGTCAGCTGCGCGCCTTGTTCGGCCAGCTGGCGGCGTGCCGACAGGGCGTTGTCCACATCGACGAAGGCTTGGTAGAGCGTCTGGCGGAAGCCCACCACCGCCTGTTCGTAGTCGGCGCGGGCGATGTCGGTGGAGAGCTGCATCTCCGTGCGGTTCAGGAACGGCAGCACCAGCCCGGCGCCCAGCGTGGCGATGGGGTTGGCCAGCAGGTTGCCCAGCGCGCTGCTGGAGCCGCCCAGCGCGCCCGTGAGCGACAGGCGCGGGTAGTACGACAGCCGCGTGGCGTCCGCCGTGGCCAGCGCCTCGCGCAGGCGCAGCTCGGCCGCGTGCAGGTCGGGCCGGCGCGCCAGCAGTTCGGCCGGCAGCCCGGCGGCCACTTCGGGCAGCGGGGTGTCGGGCAGCGACTGCGGCGCGCTCCAGCCCGGTGCGGCCGGGCCGGTGGCGGAGCCGTCGAACAGCAGCACCAGCGCGTTCGAGGTTTCGACGTACTGCTGCTGCAGCTGCGCGAGCGCGGCGCGCTGGCTGGACAGGCTCTGGCGCGATTCGGTCACTTCCAGCGTGGAGACGGCGCCCGCGTCGTACTGCGCCTGGACGAGCGCCACCGTGCGTTCGGCATAGCGGATGCTTTCTGCGGCCGAGGCCAGGCGCTGGTTCAGGTGGCCCAGCTGCCAGTACAGCGTGGCGGTGGTGGCGACCAGCGCCTGCGCGGCGGCCTCGCGGTCCTGCGCGGTGGCCAGGGCCTCCCAGCGGGCAGCGTCGGTCGATGCGCCCAGGCGATTCCACAGGTCGGCCTCGTAGCTCACGCCCAGCGAGGCGGAGTTCGAGCGGCTGGTGCCGCCGCCCTCCAGCGGGCGGCTGGCGCCGCTGCTCACACTGCCGCTGAAGCTGGGCCGGTTCTCGGTCAGCCGGGCCTGCAGCTGCGCGCGCCGCACGCGGATCGCCGCCGCAGCCAGGTCGTTGTTGCGGGCCAGTGCCGCATCCACCAGCTCGCTCAGCACCGGGTCGTCGAACGCCTTCCACCAGTGGCCGGTCACGGCGGCGGCCTCGCGCGCCGGCGCGGTCGATACGCCGTCGCCGGCATGGCGCCACTGCGCGGGCACCACGGTGGCCGGCGCTTCGTAGGGGGTGCGCAGGGTCGAGCAGCCAGCCAGGGCCAGCGCCAGGGCCAGCGCGGCGGGTGTGCGCAGGCGTTCAGGAATTCTCATCAAGGACATGCTGCTTACTCAGTGCGTCCGCAACGCTGCGGGAAGGGGTTGACTGGAGGATGGGTCGAGGCGGCGCACCATGCGCAAGCCCACGTCCGCTCCGGCCGAGGCGGCGGGAGGAAACAGGGCGCGGCGCCTACTCACGCGCCAGTGCCTCCACCGGGTCGAGCCGCGCGGCGCTGCGGGCCGGCAGGAAGCCGAACACCACGCCGATCATCGTGGCGCAGACGAAGGCCGCCACCATCGAGCCGTGCGAATACACCATCCGGAAGTCGCTGCTGGCCCGCGCGAAGATCTGGCCGAAGCCCAGCGCCAGCAGGATGCCCAGCACCCCGCCGATCAGGCACACCAGCACGGCCTCGATCAGGAACTGCTGCTGGATGTCGCTCTGCCGCGCGCCCACGGCCATGCGCACGCCGATCTCGCGAGTGCGCTCGGTCACGCTGACCAGCATGATGTTCATCACGCCGATGCCGCCCACGATCAGCGAGATCACGGCGATGGAGCTGATGAGCAGCGTCATCGTCTGCGTGGTGGCCTCGATGGTCTGGCGGATGCTGTCGGTGTTCAGCACGTAGAAGTCCTTGCGGCCGTGGCGTTGCTCCAGCAGCTGGTTGATGCCCTGCTCGGCCGCGCTGGTGGAGGCGTCGTCGCGCACCCGCACCGTGATGCTGCGCAGGTAGTCCTGGTTGACGATGCGGCTCATGGCGGTGGTGTAGGGCACGAACACGTTCAGCGCCTCGGTGTTGCCGAAGGCCGATTCGCTCTTGGCCGCCACGCCGATCACGCGCACCGGGATGCTGCCCAGCAGGATCACCTCGCCCACCGGGTCGGGCGTGTTGGGGAACAGGGTCTTGCGGGTGTTGTCGTCGATCACCGCCACCTGCTCGCGCCGCGCCACGTTGCCGGCATCGAACTCGGTGCCCTGTGCCACCGTCACGCCCTTGACGCGGAAGTACTGCTCGCCCGCGCCCACCACCGTCATGGAGGCCTCGATGTTGCGGTAGCGGCCGGTGACCGCGTTCTGCAGCGTGGGCGTGACGCTGTCCACATAGCCCTGCCGGGCCAGCGCCGCCGCGTCGGCCGGCACCAGCGTGCGCACCCGGGCCGAGCGCGTGTCGCCGAAGCCGCTGCCGGAGAACACCTCGATGGTGTTGGTGCCGATGGAGCTGATGTTCTTCAGCACCTGCTGGCGCGAGCCCTCGCCCAGCGCCACCACCGCCACCACCGAGGCGATGCCGATGATGATGCCGAGCATGGTGAGGAAGGTGCGCAGCCGGTGCGCGTTCATCGCCAGCAGCGCCATCTGGAAGGCGGAGGCGAAACGGTCGCGCAGCGCGCCGATGCCGTTGCGCGCGGCCGGGCGGGCCGGCGGCGCGGGTGCGGCGGCACGGGCGGGCACGCCGGCCATGCGGGCCGTGGGCCGGTCGCCGATGATTTCGCCGTCGCGGATCTCGATGATGCGTTCGGCATGCTCGGCCACCGCCATGTCGTGCGTCACGATGATGATGGTGTGGCCTTCGGCATGCAGCTCCTGCAGGATCTTCATCACCTCTTCGCCGCTGGCGGTGTCGAGCGCGCCGGTGGGCTCGTCGGCCAGGATGACGCTGCCGCCGTTCATCAGCGCCCGGGCGATGGAGACGCGCTGCTGCTGCCCGCCCGACAGCTGCCCGGGCCGGTGGCCGGTGCGCTCGGCCAGGCCCAGCCGCCCCAGCAAGGCGGCCGCGCGGTCATGGCGCGCCCCCGGCAGCGTGCCGGCATAGATGGCCGGCACCTCCACGTTGCCGCGCGCCGTGAGGTCGCCCAGCAGGTGGTAGCGCTGGAAGATGAAGCCGAAGTATTCGCGCCGCAGCGCGGCCAGCTCGTCCGGACCCAGCTGGCCGGTGGCGCGGCCGGCCACGCGGTAGCTGCCGGAGGTGGGCCGGTCCAGGCAGCCCAGGATGTTCATCAGCGTGGACTTGCCTGAGCCCGACTGGCCGACGATGGCGACCATCTCGCCCGCCCGGATGGCGAGGTCGATGTCCTTGAGCACGGCGATGGTGCCCTCGCCGGCGGGGAACTCGCGGCGCAGGTCGCGCAGCTCCAGCAGCGGCGCGTCGGGGGCGCCCTGGCGGTCGGCGGGCGCAAGTGGATGGGGGGCCTGGTTCATGGCGATGCGGTCGATGGGCGTTCTCGGCACGGGGCTGCGATCACATGCGCATCGGCGGGCGGCGGCCGCCGGGCTGGGCGCCGGCAGCCGGCGCGGCGGCTTCGCCCAGCACCACCTTGTCGCCTTCGGCCAGGCCTTCGGTGATCTCGGCGCTCACGTTGTTGTTGATGCCCACCTTCACCGGGCGGGGCTGCGGGTTGCCCTGGGCGTCCAGCACACGCACGCTGGCGCCGCCGGCCCCGCGCCGGCTCAGTGCCGAGGAGGGGATCACGATCGCACCCTTGGCTTCTGCGCGCACGATGGACACCTGCGCCGTCATCGAGATGCGCAGCTTGTTCTCGGGGTTGGGCACGTCGAAGAGGCCGTTGTAGTAGATGGCCGTGGTCGAGCTGGAGCTGGAGCTGCTGCTGTTGGACGACGTCGTCTCGGTCAGGATGGCGTCGGTCGCGGGCTCGACGGTGCGCAGCACGGCGTTGTAGCGCCGGTCCGGTTCGCCCAGGATGGTGAAGTACACCGGCAGCCCGGGCTTCACCTTGACCACGTCGGCCTCGGAGATCTGCGTCTTGACCGTCACCTGGTCGAGCTGCGCCACCTTGATGATGGTGGGCGTGGTCTGGTTCGCGTTCACCGTCTGGCCCTGCTGCACCACCAGCGCCACCACCACGCCGTCGATGGGCGAGACAATCTTCGTGTAGCCGAGGTTGACCTTGGCCGTGTCGGCGGTGACGGCCGCCTGCTTGATCTGCGCCTGCAGCGCGGCGATGTTGGCGCGCGTGGTGTTACGGGTGGCTTCGGCCGCCTCGAGCTCGGCGCGCGAGCCCGCCTCCGCATCGAACAGCTGCTTCTGGCGCTTGTACTTCAGCTCGGCCTCGACCAGCGACGCCTGCTGCGCGGCGAGTTGCGCGCGCACGTTCTCCAGCGCGGCCTCGGCATTTCGGACCGTGTTCTGCTGCGTGGTGGAGTCGATCTCCGCCACCAGGTCGCCCTTCTTGACCGTCTGGCCCAGCTCCACCCGCAGCGCCTTCACCTGGCCCGACACCTGCGCGCCCACGCTTACCTGCTTGAAGGCCTGGATGGTGCCGGTGGCGAGCACCGTGTCCTCGATGTCGCTCCGGGCGGCGGTGGTGGTCACGAAGCGGGGTGCGGGCGCCGGCTGGAAGAAGAGGCGCCAGGCACCGAAGGCGAGCGCGGCCAGCACGAGCAGGAGCAGCGCGAGGCGCCAGGGCTTGGAGATCTTGCGGGCGATGGTCATGGAGGTGTTGAGCGGGAAGATGCGGCAGACGCCGTGAGGACACGGCCACGCGAAATGAGAACCAGCCCCGAGTGTGCCAACGCTGCGCGACCCCACTGCTGCGCGGCCGTAAAGTTAGGTAAAACGGCGGGCAGCCGCCCCCGGGCGCGTCGATGGGGCGCGTGCTAAGCTGGCCCGCGATTGTTTGTCTGCGACTCGGAGAACCCCCCATGCCTGGCTTGCTGCCCCACATCGACCCCGATGGTCTGCTCGAATTCTCGGTCGTCTATACCGACCGCGCGCTCAACCACATGTCCAAGCGCTTCACGGGTGTGATGCAGGACATCCTCGCCACGCTCAAGCAGGTCTACGGCGCCCACACGGCGGTGCTGGTGCCGGGCAGCGGCACCTTCGGCATGGAGGCGGTGGCGCGCCAGTTCGCCAACCGCGAGAAGGTGCTGATCGTGCGCAACGGCTGGTTCAGCTACCGCTGGAGCCAGATCTTCGACGCGGGCGCCCTGGGTGGCGGCGCGGTGGTGTGCAAGGCGCGCCAGCAGGGCGAGGGCGCCCAGGCGCCCTGGGCGCCGTGCCCGGCCGACGAAATGGCCGCCGCCATCCGTGCCGAGCGGCCCAGGGTCGTGTTCGCGCCCCATGTGGAAACCGCCAGCGGCATCATCCTGCCGGACGACTACCTGCGCACCGTGGCCGACGCGGCGCACGAGGTGGGCGCGCTCTTCGTGCTGGACTGCGTGGCCTCCGGCGCCATGTGGGTGGACATGCGCGCCACCGGGGTGGACGTGCTGATCAGCGCGCCGCAGAAGGGCTGGAGCGGCTCGCCCTGCTGCGCCATGGTGATGCTGAGCGAGCGCGCGCGCCAAGCCATCGACGGCACGCAAAGCTCCAGCTTCTCGTGCGATCTGAAGAAATGGATGCAGATCGCCGAAGGCTACGAAAAAGGCCAGCACGCCTACCACACCACCATGCCGACCGACGCGCTGGTGCAGTTGCGCGATGTGATGCTGGAGACGCGCGACTACGGCTTCGAGAAGGTGCGCCAGGAGCAGATCGACCTCGGCGCGCAGGTGCGCCAGCTGCTCGAATCGAACGGCCTACCGAGCGTGGCGGCCGAAGGCTTCAAGGCGCCGGGCGTGGTGGTCAGCTACACCACCGACTTGGGGCTCCAGAACGGCTCGAAGTTCGCCGCCGTGGGCCTGCAGACCGCTGCGGGCGTGCCGCTGCAGTGCGACGAAGGGCCGGACTTCCGCACCTTCCGCATCGGCCTCTTCGGGCTGGAGAAGTGGCACAACGTGGAGCGCACGGTGGGCCATCTGCGCACCGCGCTGGCCCAGGTCATCTCCCGCTGACGCGCCAGGGAAAAGCCGCGCCGGGTGGACGCGGCGCCGGCCCCGGGGCTATCCTGCGGCCATGCCACTGACTGCCACCGCCACACGACAGGACCACGAGGCGCTGCTGCGCCGCGCCAAGCTCCAGGCCACCGGGCTGCTGCTGCTCGTCGTGGCCGTGTTCGCCGCCACCTATGCCTTTCCGCGCGGACTGGCGGTGGACTGCGTGCGCGCCGTGGCCGAGGCGGCCATGGTGGGCGCGCTGGCCGACTGGTTTGCCGTCTCCGCGTTGTTCCGCCGCATTCCGCTGCCCTGGGTGAGCGGGCACACCGACATCATCGCGCGCAACAAGGACCGCATCGGCGCCAACCTGGCCGAGTTCGTGCGCGAGGAGTTCCTCGACGGCCCCTCGCTGGTCAGCATGATCCGCCGGCACGACCCGGCCGACATGCTGGCGCAGTGGCTCACCGCGCCGTCCAACGCCGGCCTGCTGGGCCGCCAGGTGGCGCGGCTGGCGGCGGCGGCGCTCGACACCGTGGAAGACAGCAAGATCCAGGAACTGCTGGGCCAGGCCGTGCGGGCGCTCATCGGGCGCATCGACCTCAGCAAGTCGATGGGCGCCGCGCTGGGTGCGCTCACGCAGGGCGGGCGCCACCAGGCGCTGCTGGACGATCTGCTGCAGCGGCTGGGCACCATGCTGCAGTCGACCGAAACCCGCACCTTCATTGCCGACACGCTGATGCAGTGGATCAAGCGCGAACACCCGCTCAAGCAGAAGGTGCTGCCCACCGACTGGCTCAGCACCAAGGGCGCCGGCGCCATTGCCCACGCCATCGAAAGCCTGCTGGAGGAAGTGGCGAAGGACCCGCATCACCAGTTGCGCGACACGCTGGACAGCGCCGTCGAGCGCCTGATCGGCCGCCTGCATAGCGACCCCGACTGGGCCCGGCGCGGCGAAGAGATGCGCGCCTACCTGCAGGGCGACCCCAAGCTCGGCGCCTACGTGGCCGAGCTGTGGGGCCAGGCGCGCCAGGCCCTGCACCGCGACCTGAACGACGAGCAGTCGCAGGTGTCGCGCCAGGTCACCGCCATGGGCCAGTGGCTGGGCATGTCACTGGCCGGCGACGCCGCGCTGCGCGTGCGGCTGAACGTGCGCCTGGAACTCTGGGCCGCCCAGTGGGCACCCGACGTGGCGCAGTCGGTGGCCGAGCACATCCGCAGCACCGTCCAGCGCTGGGACGGCCGCGAGATGGCGCACCTGGCCGAACTGCACATCGGCCGCGACCTGCAGTACATCCGCATCAACGGCACCGTGGTGGGCGGGATGATCGGGCTGGTGCTGTTCGCGCTGTCGCATGCGCGCGAGCTGTGGGCGGCGGCGCAGGTGGGGATGGGCGGCTAGGCGCCGACCAGGTGAATAACGCTTGCCGGCCAAGTGCTGCGCAAGGGCCGACCAGGCGCCGGCCATGGGCCGGCCGAGCCTTTCAGAACCTGGGCAGCTCCGGGTGCGCGATCTGCCCGCCACGCACCAGCATCTTTCCGTACTCCGCGCAGCGGTTCAACGTCGGGATGACCTTGCCCGGGTTCAGCAGGCCCGCCGGGTCGAACGCGGCCTTCAGCGCCAGCATCTGGGCGTTCTCCTCGGTGGTGAACTGCGTGCACATGCTGTTCAACTTCTCCACGCCCACGCCGTGCTCGCCCGACACGGTGCCGCCCATGGCCACGCTGGTCTCCAGGATGTCGGCGCCGAAGAGTTCGCAGCGGTGCAGTTCGTCCGGGTCGTTGGCGTCGAACAGCACCAGCGGATGCAGGTTGCCGTCGCCGGCATGGAAGACGTTGCAGCAGCGCAGGCCGTACTTTTTTTCCATCTCCTGGATGGCCAGCAGGATGTCGGCCAGGCGCTTGCGCGGAATGGTCGAGTCCAGGCACATGTAGTCGGGGCTGATGCGGCCCGAGGCCGGGAAGGCGTTCTTGCGGCCGCTCCAGAAGCGCAGGCGCTCGGCCTCGTTCCCGCTCACGGTGATGGCGGTGGCGCCGGCGGCGCGCAGCACCTCGCTCATGCGGCCGATCTCTTCCTCCACCTCCTCGGGCGTGCCGTCGCTCTCGCAGAGCAGGATGGCTTCCGCCGTCAGGTCGTAGCCGGCCTTCACGAAGTCTTCCACGGCGGCGGTCATGGGCCTGTCCATCATCTCCAGCCCGGCCGGGATGATGCCGGCCGCGATGACGGCGGCCACCGCGTCGCCGGCTTTGCGCACGTCGTCGAAGCTGGCCATGATGCAGCGCGCCAGCTGGGGCTTGGGTATCAGGCGCACCGTGGCCTCGGTGGTCACGGCCAGCATGCCTTCGCTGCCGATGACGGCGGCCAGCAGGTCGTAGCCCGGCGTGTCGAGCGCCTCGCTGCCGAATTCGACCGGCTCGCCCTCCACGGTGAAGCCGCGCACGCGCAGCACGTTGTGCACCGTGAGGCCGTACTTCAGGCAGTGCACGCCGCCCGAGTTCTCGGCGATGTTGCCGCCGATGGTGCAGGCGATCTGGCTGGACGGGTCGGGCGCGTAATACAGCTGCCAGGGCGCCGCCGCTTCGCTGATGGCCAGGTTGCGCACGCCGCACTGCACGCGGGCGGTGCGGCCCACCGGGTCGATCGACAAAATGCGGTTGAAGCGCGCGAGCGACAGCGACACCCCCATGGCATGCGGCATGGCCCCGCCCGACAGGCCCGTGCCCGCGCCGCGCGCCACCACCGGCACGCCCAGCGCGTGGCAGGTGCGCAGAACGGCCTGCACCTGCGCTTCCGTTTCCGGCAGGCAGACGACCAGCGGGCGCTGGCGGTAGGCGGTCAGGCCGTCGCATTCGTACGGCGTGGTGTCTTCGGCATGCCAGAGCAGCGCGTGCGCCGGCACATGGGCGGACAGGGCCTTGACCACCTGGGCCTGGCGGGCGGCGCGCTCGGACGCGGTCGGCACCGGGGCGGTGAGGGGCTCGGGGGCGGCCGGTGCGTTGTCGGATGCGGTCGCGGCGGGGGTGGCGGGGGTGGCGGTGAAGGGGGCTGCGCTCATGCCGACCACTGTAGAGGAAGGCCGCGCGCGGGTGTGTGAGTTTTCTTGCAGCGGCCCGTGAAATGGCCGGCGGCGCCACGCCAAGGCAGGGCGCCCTGGATCTGTCCTCGGCATGACGCTATGAAAATAATAGCTATCTGTGCAGGTGGGACGGGCGCTTGAGGCCGATTTTGCCTTGATCGATGCCGCCTACACCGGCCCCGGGCTCACCGGCCGCCGCGGGCCCTCCAGCAGCCAGAGCCGCCGGCGCGCCCGGGTCAGGGCCACGTAGAGCATGTTGCGTTCCCGGTAGGCCTCATGCCGTGCCGCGCTGCGTGGAAAGCGGCCGCGCTCCACGAAGGGCACCGCCACGTATTCGTACTCGTGGCCCTTGCAGCGCTCCACCGTCAGCAGTTGCAGGCTGGGCTCTTCGCGCTGGCGGTGCTGGTCGATGCCGGCCTGCACCATGGCCGCCAGCCGGCCGAGGAATTCGTCCACCGACAGGCCCGCGCCGATGCGTGCCAGCGCGCGCAGGCTGTCGCGGCACTGGGCCAGCTCCTGCGTGCCGATGGGCGCCTGGGCGAAGAAGCGGTCGACGAGCGGATGCGCGCAGAGCTGGCCGGCATCGGCGCAGGCGTCCGCCGGCAGGGCCAGCAGCGCCTCGCACACGGCGGACGCCACCGGCGCCTGCGGGTCGAAGCTGGCGCGCACCAGGAAGCGGCGCAGCAGCTCCTGCTTGCCGATCAGGCCGCTGGCCACGGCGCGCGTGTCGACTTCGACGGGCGAGTCCTGCGCCAGCGCTTCCAGGTCGAAGGCGCCGTTGGCCAGCACGTCGGGGTCGGGCCGGCTGCTGCGGCGCACATAGCGCAGCAGCCCTTCGATGGCGCTGCTCAGAATGCCCTGGGTGAGCCGCGTGGCCGCGTTGCAGCCCTGCATGGCGCCCATCAGCGCCAGCACCAGCGCGATCTCGCGGCGCTGGTAGAACCGCTTCATTCCCTTGCAGGCGTAGTGCACGCCCTCGTGGGCGAACAGCCATTCCAGCAGCACCGAGTCCTCGGGCGAGCGCAGCACGATGTGCAGCGCAGGCGCCGGGCCCGCGGCTGCGACGGGCAGCCGGCGCACCGCGTCGTGGATGGCCAGCAACTGGCGCGCGCAGTCGTCGTCGCTGGCGTAGCTGCGCGGCTCGAACACGGCGGCCTGCGTGGGGTAGTGCGACGCGAATTCCACGCCGAAGAGCGGGTTCAGCGCATGGCAGATGGCGTTGCCGAAGCGGTAGGTGGTGTTCAGTGTCAGCACCTGCGTGTCCGCCGGCAATTCCTGCCGGATGCGCGCCTGGTGGTTGCCGAAGACCGAGAACGCGCCGGGCAGGATGTGCTGGTTGAAGTCGCCCGCGCCGACGAAAACGCCGTTGCCGCCGGCCACCAGCTGGCGCAGCACCCGCACGGCCGCCTCGTCCAGGTCCTGCAGTTCGTCGAACAGCACCGCGTCGAAGCGGGACTGCAGCGGCGCGAAGGGCTCGCCGAAATCCAGCGCATCCAGCCGGCGGGCGACTTCGTAGGTGCAGTCGCCGGGCGCGTAGAACTGCGGTTCGTCGCCCGGGCCGCGCCGCAGCCGTTCGTAGTGCAGCAGCAGCTGGTAGAGGCCCCAGTCCAGGTCGTTGTCCTGGCAGTAGGCCAGCGCGCCCAGCCCGCTCTCGTCGATGTGGTGCTGCAGCAGCCGCTGCTTGGCCAGGGCCTCGAAATCGGCGAACGCCTGCACGTCGAGTTCGCGCGCCAGAAACTCGGCCAGCTCCGGCGCGGCGCCCTCGCCGTCGCCCGCTGCGTGGCTCGTCTGCAGCGCGCTCCAGGCCTGGCGGATCAGCAGGTGCTTGTGCAGCGGCTCGGTCAGCGGCACCACGGCCTCGCCCTGCGCCTGCAGCACGCTGGCGCAGAGCTGCTCCACCGTCATGATCTGCACCTGGCGCGGAATGCCGGGCACGAACTGCGCCAGCCGCTGGGCGATGGCGGCCAGGCCCGCGTCGGAATAGGCCAGCATCAGGACGCGGCTCGCGCCCTGGCGCTGCAGCAGGTCGGCCGCCTTGATGGCCAGCGTGGTCGTCTTGCCGGTGCCGGCCAGCGCGCTGACGAGGATGGAACGCGCGCTGGCGTTCAGCACCTCGTTCTGCTCCAGCGTGGGGTAGCGTTTCTTGAAAGTGGCGGATTGCTGCGATGCCATGGGGGGCGGCGCTCCAGGCGCCGATCTAACGGTTGCTATGTTTTGCTATCGAATATGTAGCTACGGGCGCTTGTGTATCAAGCGCTGGTGGCTGTTTTGGCTTGGAATCTGCCTGCCCTGCGGCCCTTGCCGCCCCTGCGGCGGCTGCGGTGGCGCGGTCCAGGCGCGGCCGGTCAGGCCATCGCCCGGCGCAGCCAGTCGGCGAATGCCGCGCATTCCCAGCGGTCCATGGTGCCGGTGCGCCAGCACAGGTAGTGCGCATGCGGGCTGGGCGCCTGGATGTCGAAGAGCCGCACCAGCGTGCCTTGCTCCAGCCAGGGCGCGCCCAGCTTCAGCCGCACCAGCGCCACGCCCATGCCGGCGGCGGCAGCGTCGCACATCAGGCCGATGTCGTTGAACTGCGAGCCCTCGCTGGGCGCCGGCCAGTCCAGGCCGCAGGCGGCGAACCACGGGCGCCAGGGCTCCAGCGGGCTGCGCAGCAGGGCAACGCGTTCCAGGTCCTCGGGCCGCTCGAAGGGCCCGTGCTCGCGCACGAAGGCGGGCGAGGCCAGCGGCGTGACCACGTCGCGCGCGATCTCCACGTGCTCCATGTCGGCATAGTGCCCCGGGCCGAAGCGCACCACCAGGTCGGCGTCTTCCGCCACCACGTCCAGCAGCGGAATCGACACCTGCAGCGCCAGGTCGATCTCCGGATACACCTCGGTGAACTGCCGCAGCCGCGGAATCAGGATGACCCGCGCGAAGGTCGGCGTGACGGCCAGCTTGAGCCGCCGCTTGCCCGGCGCCTGGTCGCTGCCCGGAAAGCGCTGCAGCGCGCTCAGGCCCTCGCGCACCTGGGCCAGGTAGGTGCTGCCCTCGGTGGTCAGCGAGAAGTCGGCGCGCCCGAAGAGCCGCACGCCCAGGATCTGCTCGAGCTGCTTGACCCGGTGGCTCACCGCGCTGGGCGTCACGCACAGCTCCTCGGCCGTCTGCGTCACGCTGCGCAGCCGCGCCAACGTCTCGAAGGTGATCAGGCACTGGATGGGCGGAATGCGCTGCGCGGCGTTGCGCGAGAAGGAGCCCGTGGAGGGCAGGTGGTGGGCGGCCAAGTCAGTGCCCCTGCGCGATGTGCGTGGCGTGCGCGGTGTGCCCGGCCGGCGGGTCGAAGCGCACGCGCTGCGTCCCCACCTTCCGGCGGGCGCCGAGCAGGCCATGCCGGCGGCCGCCGTGGACCCGGCTTGGCCGGGCCGCCGGTGGCGTCCCCCGGCAGGGCGAAGGCGCGAAGCGACGCAAGGGGCGGGCCATGGTCTAGCGGAAGACGACCGTCTTGTGGCCGTTCAGCAGCACCCGGCGCTCGGTGTGCCACTTGACGGCGCGGGCCAGCACCTGGCTTTCGGTGTCGCGGCCCCGGGCCGTCAGGTCTTCCACCGTGTCGGTGTGGTCGGCGCGGGCCACGTCCTGCTCGATGATCGGGCCTTCGTCCAGGTCGGCCGTCACGTAGTGCGCCGTGGCGCCGATCAGCTTCACGCCGCGGTCATGCGCCTGGTAGTAGGGCTTGGCGCCCTTGAAGCTGGGCAGGAAGCTGTGGTGGATGTTGATCGCCCGGCCCGACAGCTTGCGGCACAGATCGTCGCTCAGCACCTGCATGTAGCGCGCCAGCACCACCAGCTCGGCGCCCTCCTGCTGGATGATCTCGAACTGCCGTGCCTCGGCCTGGGCCTTGTTGTCCTTGTTCACCGGAATGTGGTGGAAGGGCACGTTGTAGCTGGCCGCCAGCTGGTAGAAGTCGCGGTGGTTGCTGATGATGGCGCTGATCTGCACCGGCAGCAGGCCGGACTTCCAGCGGAACAGCAGGTCGTTCAGGCAGTGACCTTCTCGGCTGACCATGATGACCGTCTTGACCGGCTCGCAGGCCGCATGCAGGTGCCAGTGCATCTGGAAGGGCTCGGCGAAGGCGGTCAGGCGCTCGCGCAGGGCGGCGGCATCGTGCCGGTCGCAGGCGAACTGCAGCCGCATGAAAAAGAGACCGGTGTCGTGGTCGTTGTACTGCGCGGCCTCTTCGATGTTGCCGCCTTGCTCCAGCAGAAAGCCGGAAACGGCATGCACCAGCCCCAGTCGGTCGGGGCAGGACAGGGTGAGAATATAGGCTTGGGTCATAGCCGGGCGATTGTCGCAGCACCGCAGGGCACGCCGCGCGCTCCGGCGCGCCGTGCCGGCTGCCCAACCGCCGGCGACGAATGCGAACGAAACAAGCGAGGACGTGATGGACAGCAAGGCCGCCCGTGCGGGGCGGGCGGTGGGGTGGGGCCTGCTCATCTACCTGGCCGTGGGCACAGCCTGGGTGCTGGCGGGGGGGGCGCTGCTGGACCGGTGGGCGCCAGGCTTCGCCGCGCAGCCCGGCGGCGCCCTGCGGGGCCCTGCCGCCCTGGCGGGTCTGCTCTGGGTGCTGGCCAGCGGCGCGCTGGGCGCGGGCTGGCTGCTGCGCCGGCAGCGGGCCGACGCACGCCAGCGCACCGACGCCGCCCGCGCCGCGCAGACCGCCCTGCAGCGCAGCGAGGCCCGGCTGCGCCTGGCGCTGGAAGGCGGCGTGGGCGTGTGGGACTGGCGCCCCGGCCAGCGCCGGCTCGACTTTTCGGCCGGGCTGCAGCGCCTGCTGCGCTACCCGGGCGAAGACTTCGACCAGGATTTCGCGCTGCTGCCCCGGGTGCACCGTGGCGACCGCCGCTGGCTGGTGGCCGCCGCCCGCGCCGCGCTGGCCTCCGGCGAGCCCTTCGCCGAAAGCGTGCGGCTGCGCTGCTTCGATGGCGAGGTGCGCTGGTTCCTGGTGCGCGGGCGCCGCCCGGTGGACGGTGCGGCTGGCGATGCCGTCCAGGGCAGGGCCTCTCCTTCGGCCGCGCCTGGCATCGCCCGACTGGCGGGCACGCTGGCCGACGAAACCTCCGCCCGCCGCGAGGCCGAGCGCAGTCGCCTGGCCGCCACCGTGGTGGACAACACCACCGAGGGCGTGCTGGTCACCGACGCCGCCAGCCGCATCCTCTCGGTCAACGCCGCCTTCACGCGGCTGGTGGGCTACACCGAGGCCGAGCTGCTGGGCCAGAACCCGCGCCTGCTCAAGTCCGGCCGCCACGGCCCCGGCTTCTACCGGTCGATGTGGGAAGCCCTGCAACGCACCGGCCACTGGCGCGGCGAGATCTGGAACCGCCGCAAGAACGGCGAGGTGTTCCCCGAGCGCATGTCCATGTCCTGCGTGCGCGACGCCTCCGGCGCCATCACGCACTACGTCTGCATGTTCGCCGACATCTCCGAAGAGAAGGCGCAGTTCGGCCGGCTGGAATTCATGGCGCACCACGACGCGCTGACCACGCTCGCCAACCGCAGCCACTTCGCGCAACAGCTGGAGTCCGCCGTGCAGGCGGCCGAGGCCAGCGGCGAACGCATGGCCGTGCTGCTGCTGAACCTGGACCGCTTCAAGGACGTGAACGACAGCTACGGCCACGCCATCGGCGACCAGGTGCTGCAGCACATCGCCCGCCGCGTGCAGGCCGCCATGGGCGACGACGTGCTGATCGGCCGCATGGCCGGCGACGAACTGGGCGTGCTGGCCCGCCGCCTGGGCGAAGGCGGCGGAAACCCACCCGCCGCAGCCGGCGCAGCCGCCTCTGCCGCCTCTGCCGCCTCTGCCGCCTCTGCCGCCTCTGCCGCCTCTGCCGCCGACGACATGGCCGGTGCCGGCGAAGCCGCGGCCGTGGCCCAGGCCATGATCGCGGCGGCCGGCGAGCCCTGGCGCTCGCCCGAGGGCTTCGAGGTGGTGGCCGGCGCCAGTGTCGGCATCTGCCTCTTTCCGGCCCATGCCGCCACCGCGCAGTCGCTGCTGCAGGGCGCCCACGCGGCGGTCTATGGCGCCAAGGCCCGGGGCCGGGGTGCCTGGTGCTTCTTCGACGAAGGCCTCACCGCCGCCGCGCGCGAGCGCATCGCGCTCGAAGCCCGCCTGCGCCGCGCCCTGGCGCTGGGCCATCTGCAGATGCACTACCAGCCGCAGGTGGACATCGCCAGCGGCCGCATCGTGGGTGCCGAAGCGCTGGTGCGCTGGGTGGACCCGGACGAAGGCCCGGTCGCGCCGGCGCGCTTCATCCCGGTGGCGGAAAGCTCCGGCGTGATCGGGCCGATGGGCGAGTGGGTGGTGCGCGAGGTCTGCCGGCAGGGCCGGGCCTGGCTCGACGCCGGGCTGGCGCCGGTGACCCTGGCGCTGAACGTGTCGCCGCGGCAGTTCCACCTGACCGACCTGGTCGGCGGCGTGGAGAACGCGCTGCAGCACAGCGGTTTTCCGGCCAGCGGGCTGGAACTGGAGATCACCGAAGGCGCCCTGGCCGAGCGCCCGGAAGAAGCCCGCCAGGTGCTGTTGCGACTGCGCGCGCTGGGCGTGCGCATGGCGGTGGACGACTTCGGCACGGGCTATTCGTCGCTCGCGCACCTCAAGCGCTTTCCCATCGACGTGCTGAAGATCGACCGCGGCTTCATCCGCGATCTGCCGCAGAGCACGGACGACACGGCGATCTGTACCGCCATCATCGCCCTGGGCCACAGCCTGGGGCTGTCGGTGCTGGCCGAAGGCGTGGAAACCGAAGCGCAGCTGGCCTTCCTGAAGGCGCGCGGCTGCGACAGCTTTCAGGGCTATCTGTGCGCCAGGCCGTTGCCGGCCGGCGCATTCGCCGACCTGCTGCGGAGCCAGGCGGGAGCGCATTGAACCGCAAGCAGTTGCTATTTATTTAATAGCAATTGACCCAATGATATCAAGCGCTAGGGGGTGATTCCATTCAAAAACTGGGCCGCTTCCGGTGGCGGCGCATTCCGAGGCCGTCCGAAGGGCGCCGGCCCTGACCGGGCTGGAGGAGTCCCCTCCGTTCCGGCCTGCACCCGACCGAAGGCCTCAGACCTCGGTGACGAAGCGCTCGCGCGGGCGGCGCACCTTGGGCAGATCGACCAGCCAGTCCTGCTCGGCCACGCGATAGCCCAGCGGCAGCACCGCCACGCTGCGCAGATGGCGCTCGCCCAGGCCCAGGATCTCGTCCAGCGCCTTCGGGTCGAATCCCTCCATCGGCGTGCTGTCCACGCCTTCATACGCAGCGGCCACCAGGGCGGCGGCCAGGCCGATGTAGGCCTGGCGCGCGGCATGCTCGAAGTTCACTTCGGCGCTGCGCTGCGGGTACGAATTCAGCAGCTGCTGGCGATAGTTCTCCCAGCCCTCGTTCTTGAAGCCGCGCACTTCGTTGGTGTAGTCGAACATGGCGTTGATGCGCTCGGCCGTGTAGTTGTCCCACGCCGCGAACACCAGCAGGTGCGAGCAGTCCACGATCTGCCCCTGGTTCCAGGCGATGGGGCGAATGCGCGCGCGCACTTCCGGGTCGGTCACCACGAACAGCTCGAACGGCTGCAGCCCGCTGGAAGTGGGCGCCAGCCGGGCGGCCTCGACGATGCGCTCGACCTTGTCGGCGGGCACCTTGCGGCTCGGGTCCATCTTCTTCGTGGCATAGCGCCAGTTCAGGCGCTCGATCAGGGAGTGGGCGTCGGAGGAGGGCTGGGTGGTGTCGGGCTGGGTGGACATGAGGGAACAGCTTTCTATGGAGCGCAAAGCGCGGGAGATGCTGGAATGTAGGGGCTGCCCAGCCGCGTACCAGGGTGCCGCCGAGCATCACTGTGTTCTGTATTCGATGCCAATGCAGGCACCTGGGTCTGCTAGGAGCGCTGCCCGAATCGAGCAGCGCCCGGACCGCCTGCGTCGGCAGGGCAGCGCCCAAACCCTCGTCGGGCGCGTTGACTTGTGCCAACCCCGCTGACGCTCCGACGGTGTACAAAGCCCCCTCGCCACCCGCCATGCCGGGCGGCTCAGTGGAAGGCCCCGTGACATGCAACGCGACAACCATCCCCTCGCGCCGGAAGGCGCCGACGACGCACTCCGCTCGCCCGGCGCACCCTTGGGCGTGCAGCCCATCAGCCTGGACGTGCTGCGCGAGAAGTACCTGAAAAACGGCGAGCCCGATGCCGAGGCGCTGTTCGCCCGCGTGGCCCGGGCGCTGGCGTCGGTCGAGCCGGCAGCCGAGCGTGCCCGGCACGAGGCGCTGTTCCTGGCCAACCTGCAGGCGGGCGCCATCGGCGCGGGGCGCATCATGAGCGCGGCGGGCACCGACATCCGGGCGACGCTCATCAACTGCTTCGTGCAGCCCGTGGGCGACTGCATCCAGGGTGTGGACGACGGCGGCTACCCCGGCATCTACGAAGCACTGCGCGAGGCGGCGGAGACCATGCGGCGCGGCGGCGGCGTGGGGTACGACTTCTCCCGCATCCGCCCGCGCGGGGCGCTGGTGCGGGGCACGGCCTCGCAGGCGTCGGGCCCGTGCAGCTACATCAACGTGTTCGACCAGTCGTGCTCCACCGTGGAGAGCGCCGGCGCGCGGCGCGGCGCGCAGATGGGCGTGCTGCGCATCGACCACCCCGACGTGCTGGACTTCATCACCGCCAAGCGCACGCCCGGTCGGTGGAACAACTTCAACGTGTCGGTGGGCGTACCGGGCGAATTCATGGCGGCGGTGGAAGCCGGCGGGCCGTGCCAGCTGGTGCACGCGGCCGAGCCGGGTGCCGCGCTGAAGGCCGAAGGCGCGCACCGCCGCGCCGATGGGCAGTGGGTCTACCGCACGCTGGCGGCCCGCGAGCTGTGGGACACGATCATGCAGTCGGCCTACGACTTCGCCGAGCCCGGCATCCTGTTTCTCGACCACATCAACGAAGACAACAACCTGCGCTATTGCGAGGACATCGCTGCTACGAATCCTTGCGGCGAGCAGCCCCTGCCGTCCTACGGCTGCTGCGACCTGGGCCCCATCATCCTCACGCGCTTCGTGCAGCGGCCCTTCGGCCTGCCGGGCGGCGAGCCGGCGTTCGACTTCGCCGCGTTCGAAGCCGCCGTCGCCACCCAGGTGCGGGCGCTGGACAACGTGCTCGACCTCACCTTCTGGCCGCTGCCCCAGCAGCGCGAGGAATCGGCGGCCAAGCGGCGCATCGGCGTGGGCTTCACCGGCATGGGCAACACGCTGGCCATGCTGCGCCTGCGCTACGACCGGGCCGAGGGCCGCGAGATGGCCGTGCGCATCGCCCGCCACCTGCGCGATGCGGCCTACCGCGCATCGGTGGCGCTGGCGCGCGAGAAGGGCGCGTTCCCCCGGTTCGATGCCGACGGCTACCTGGCACCGGGCACCTTCGCCAGCCGCCTGCCGGCCGACATCCAGGCGCTGATCCGCGAGCACGGCATTCGCAACAGCCACCTGCTGTCCATCGCGCCGACGGGCACGGTGAGCCTGGCCTTCGCCGACAACGCCTCCAACGGCATCGAGCCACCGTTCTCGTGGACCTATACCCGCCGCAAGCGCGAGGCGGACGGCAGCACCAGCGAATACGCGGTGGAGGACCACGCCTGGCGGCTCTACCGCGCGCTGGGCGGCGACGTGGGCCGGCTGCCGGACTATTTCGTCTCGGCGCTCGCCATGTCGGCCACCGAGCACATCGCCATGATGCAGGCCGTGCAGCCCTATGTGGACACCGCCATCTCCAAGACGGTGAACGTGCCGGCCGACTACCCGTACGCCGACTTCAAAGGCCTCTATCTGCAGGCCTGGAAGGCCGGGCTGAAGGGGCTGGCCACGTACCGGCCCAACACCATCCTCGGGTCGGTGCTGGAGGTGGCAGCGTCCGCACCCGCACCCGCACCCGCACCCGCAACCGCAACCGCAACCACGCCTGCACCCACGCCTGCGGCGCCCGTGGCCGCGGTCGCACCCGTGGACCCGTTGCGCACCGTGATCGAGAGCCGGCCCAAGGGCGGCCTCTCCGCCGTCGCGGAGAAGCTCGAGTACTGGACGCAGGAAGGACACAAGACGCTCTACCTCGTCGTCTCCTTCCTGCCCGTGCCCGACGGGCGCGGCGGCACGGTGGACCGGGCCATCGAATTCTTCATGCCGGTGGGGCAGAGCGGCGAGTCGCAGCAGTGGATCACCTCCAGCATGCGGCTCCTGTCGCTGGCCGCGCGCGGCGGCTTTCTGGAGCGGGCCCTCTCCGACATGCGCAAGGTGGCCTGGGACCGGGGCGCGGTCCGCCTGGGCACGCACCGCAGGGACGACGGCACGCCCGTGCCGCTGTGGCACGAGTCGGAAGTGGCTGCCATGGCCTATGCCATCCAGAACATCCTGGCGCGCCGCGCGGAACAGCCCATGCAGCAGCAGGTGCTGCCGCTCGACGAGCCGCCGCTGCCTTCGGACACGCCGCCGGCCATGGCGGGCAAGAAATGCAGCGAATGCGGCGCACATGCGGTGATCCGCAAGGACGGGTGCGACTACTGCACGCAGTGCGGGCACCTGGGGAGCTGCGGTTGATGGCGGCATGCCCCTCTCGGCCCGGCCGCCCCCGCAGCCGACGCCAGGCGCCTCCGCAGGGCTGGGCGGCCGCCCGGCTGCGGCCCGCCAGACCATGACCTCACGCGCCGCGCTGCCCGGCCTGCGCTCGCCCGCCGTGGGGTTCGAGCAGCCGTTCGAGATGCTCGGCGCCTGCCACGAACGCATCGGGCGCTCGCTCGACCTGCTGGCGCGGCTCTGCACCCAAGCGCGCGCGCACGGAGCGGACGAGGCGGGGCGCGACGCCGCGCGCGACGTGCTGCGCTACTTCGACATCGCCGCGCCCCTGCACCACGGCGACGAGGAGCGCCACGTCTTCCCGCTCCTGCTGGCCCGCGCCGCCGCCCACCCTGGCGACGTCGCGGCGGCCGAAATGGCCGCCCTGGTGGCGCGGTTGCAGCGCGACCACGTCGCCATGGCGGCGGCCTGGGCCCAGGCCCGGGTGCCCCTGGCGGCTTGGGCGGCCGGCGATCTGGCGGCCTTCGAGCCAGCGCACCTGGCGGCCTTCGACGGCTTCATCGCCCTCCACGCCGACCACCTTCGCCGCGAAGACGAGGTGGTCTACCCGGCCAGTCGGGCACTGCTGTCGGCCGAGGCGGTGCAGGCCATGGGGCGCGAGATGGCGCGGAGCCGGGGTGTCAGCTGAAATTGCTATCAAAGAGATAGCTGTTTGCGCTCGTGAATCAAGCGCCGAAGCCTGATCGGGGTCGTGGAAAGTTGCCGGCCGTGCTGGATTTCCTGCCATGCTTGAACCGGATCGCACCGTGCGCGAGGCGCTCGACTATGTGCAGCGCAACTTCCTGCATGAAATGACCACCAAGCATCCGCAGTCGGCCGAGGCCACCCGGATCTGGAATGTTCCTTTCGCGGCGCTGGAGGAAGCCCTGGTGAATGCGGTGTACCACCGGAGCCACGAGATTCCGGAGCCGGTGGAAGTGCGCATCAGCCCCGACGAGGTGACGATCCTGAGCTTTCCAGGCCCGGACCGATCCGTGCGGCTGCAGGACCTGCAGACCGGCCGTGCAGTCAGCCGGCGATACCGCAATCGCCGCATCGGTGAGTTCCTCAAAGAACTCAAGCTCACGGAAGGCCGGGCCACCGGCATTCCGAAAATTCTCAAGGCGATGCGCATGAATGGATCGCCAGAGCCCGCGTTCGAAACCGACGACGAGCGTTCATCATTTGTGGTGCGATTGCCGGTACACCTTTCGGCGCGTCAAAAGACTCTGGTCACCGCGGAAGTCACCGCGGAAGTCGATCGACTGCTGCGGGTGTTGGAGGGGGACCTGTCGCGTGCAGACCTGCAAGCGGCATTGGGGCTCAAGCATGCGGAGCACTTCCGTCAGGCGTATCTGCTCCCGGCGCTGGCGCAAGGGTGGGTGGAGATGACCATGCCCGACAAGCCGAAAAGCAGGAACCAGCGGTACCGGCTCACGGCTTCGGGGGTGAGCCGGGCATCGCGGCGCGGGAGTGGGCACGGCGCCTGACGGCGGCGTCGCTGGGGTGGCTGGGCCGCAGCCGGTGCGGCCTCGGCGCGGCAAGGCTCAATGCACGACGACAGGGTTCTGCGCCAGACCCACGTAGCCGTCCAGCGTGTCGTCCACCTCTTCCTGCGTGGGCGTGTCGCGCTGCCAGGCGAGGATCTGTTCCTGGAACATCTCGGCCCAGGAGCCGTCGAGGTACACCTCCTTGCCGGAGCGTTTGTCCACGATCTCGAAGCCGTGGCGGGCGAGTTGGGGGGCGAGGATCGACGCGGCGGCCGCGGACGCGCCGGCTGCGGGTGTGTCGGCAGCGTCCGGCTGCATGTGGACCACCACGAACGATTCAGAGTCGTAGAGCATGTGCATGGCGTTCCTCCCTAGTGTGCTGTGCATTGCATTCACGAAAAGCCGCTGGCCGGTCAGGGCCAATTGCAAATTCCGTACCACTCAGATGGCAGCCCTGGGGCGGACTTCAAGTCCGGCCTGCAACGCACTGCCAGCCGATTCGTGCCTCCAGGCAGACAGGCTGGCTGGCTGGCTGGCGTTTCCGACTCGCGAGCGTCACGTTTCCAGGTGCTGCGTGAACACAGTATTTCACGGAAAAGCGGGCGCTCCGGGCTCGCGCGGATTTTGTTTGCGGGCGTTCGGCGCGACGTCCGACGTGGCCCCGGCGCGAGGCGCCCTGGCCGGCAGGGCCTGCACGCTCCTCAGGGCGAATCGCGGTCGCGCAGCGCGAGGTCGGCGAAGTCGCCGTTGGACTGGGTGAGCCGGATGCGCACCGGCAGGTAGCCCATCTGCGTACCCAGCCAGAGCTCGGCCTTCTGGTCGCGCTCGCGGTCGCTGCGGGGCAGGCGCTGCAGCTTGAGCGCCGGGGTCTGGCCGATGGGCAGTTCCAGTGTCTCGGGGCCTTCCACGGTGAAGGTCCAGCGGTCGGCGTTGCGCGCACCCACCGTGGTCAGGGTGATCTGCGTGCCGGGCGGATAGCGGTCGGGTGCGGCGGCCAGCAGCGCGCCGAGCTGGATGAACACGCTGAGCCGGTCCTGTGCGCCGGGGCCGATGGGGGCGCTGGGCGTGTTGGCGCTGAAGGTGGCGACGTGGTTGTCCTGGTCGAAATGCGCGGCCTGCTCGCTTCGGGAGCGGTCACCGAAGCGTATCGGCTGCAGCCCCTCGGAGGTGAGGCGCCCAGTGCTGGTCTGCGACCGGGAGCCGAGCAGGAAGGCCTTGACCTCCTGGCGGGCTTCATACGTGGCGCCCAGATTGCGCCACAGCAGCTCGGCGTTCGCGTTGTAGTGAAAGCGCTTGGCTTCGCCCGTGACCTCGAAGCGCAGGCGCGCCGACGCGGGCAGGCGCACGGGCGGCGCATCCGCGTCGGCGCGGGGGCGGGCGCTGCCCGGCGCCTGGATGGTGACGCCGGCGCGGGTTTCGGGCTCGGCGGGTGGGTCCGCCGCCGCAGTCGCGGACGGCGCCGAGGCGGCAAGCGCAGGGCCGGACGCCGCGGCCCCGGGCGCGGCGGCGCCCGCCATCGTGGCCGATTCCGCGTCGGCAGGCAGCGGGGGCATGGCGTCGGCTGCGGCCGGACGGGTGGAGGCGTCTGCATCCGGCGCGGGGGAGGGCGCGGGGGAGGGCGCGGGGGATGGCACGGGTGGGGCCGTGGTGGCCGAGGGTGCTTCGGCGTCGGTGTCGGCGGTTACGTCGGGCGCAGACGGGCGGGCCGCCTTGGCCGCCGGCGGCTTCGGCGCGGGGGCTGCCGCGCGCTTCACAGCGGGTGGGGTCTTGGCTGGAGAGGGCGAAGGCAAGGGCTTTGGTGCGGAGGGCGGCGAAGGCGTTGGCGTTGGCGGGGGCGCAGGCGGCGGCTCCACCATCCGCGTCTGGAACGCCAGCCGCTGCGGCGCGGCACCCGCCGCTGCGCCACCCAGGGGCAGGTGGCGCAGCGCCAGCAGGTGCAGCGCCAGCACGGCACACACCAAGGCCAGAAGCACGCGGCGGGGCATGGCGGTTGCGCTGTGGATGACTCGGTGGCCCGATGGCTCGCCTGCGCCAGGCTAGCGCGGCGCCGCGCTGGCGCCCGCACCGCCCAGGTCGCTGGACAGGCGCAGCGCGGCTTGCTGCAGGGGCGCGTGCACGGCGCCGTCCCAGGCGGGGTCGAAGGTGGCGATGGAGCCCAGCGTGGTGATGCCCAGCGCCAGGTGGCCATCCGCATCGAACACCGGCGCGCAGAACGCCACGATGCCGGGCAGCAGCGTATCGACCACCCGCGCGCAGTGGCGCTCGCGCACTTCGCGCAGCAGCGCGTCCACGGCGGCGGTATCGGTGGGCAGGTCGGTGCGGCCCAGGCGGGCGGCATGCTGCAGTTCTTCCTGCACCAGCGCGGCGGTGGCCTCGCGCGGCAGGTAGGCGGCAAAGCAGCGGCCGGTGGCGGACGACAGCAGCGGCATCACATCGCCCAGCCGCAGGTTGGCGGTGACGGCCTGGGGCGACTCTTCCCAGTGCACGATGGTCGGCCCCCGGTTGCCCCACACGGCCAGCGCCAGCGTGTGGCCCACGGCCTCCATCAGCGCGGGCATGCGTTCCCGCGCCAGCTTGACGGCGTCCAGCCGGGCCAGCGAGGCCAGGCCGAGCTTGAGCGCGGCCGGTCCCAGGTCGTAGCGGGCGGTGCGCGCGTCCTGCACCACCAGGCCCAGCCGCTGGAAGCTCACCAGGTAGCGGTGCGCCTTGGCCGCGCTCATCCCGGCGGTGGCGGCCAGGTCCTTGAGCATCAGGGGGCCGCGCGCGCGGGTCAGCCCGTCCAGCAGCGCGAACCCCACTTCCACCGACTGAATGCCGGCCCGTTCCTTGTCCATCTGCATTAGAATTTGCGAGTTCTGTTTAGTTAAATCAATTCACCCATTCGTAATTCGTGCCCGGCAGCGGCCGGCCACGGCGATCGGAGACAAGGAGCGCACAGCGATGAAACTCGCCACCTACAAGGATGGTTCCCGTGACGGCCAGCTGGTGGTCGTGTCCCGCGATCTGGGTTCGGCCCATTATGCGACCGGCATCGCAACCCGCCTGCAGCAGGTGCTGGACGACTGGAACTTCCTGTCGCCGCAGCTGCAGGACCTGTACGACCAGCTCAACGCCGGCCGCGCACGGCATGCGTTTCCGTTCGACCCGGCCCAGTGCATGGCACCGCTGCCGCGCGCCTACCAGTGGGCCGACGGCTCCGCTTACATCAACCACGTCGAACTGGTGCGAAAAGCGCGCAACTCCGAAGTGCCCGAGAGTTTCTACACCGACCCGCTGATGTACCAGGGCGGCAGCGACGACTTCATCGGCCCGTGCGACAACGTGGTCGTGCCCAGCGAGGCCATGGGCATCGACTTCGAGGCCGAGATCGCCGTCGTCACCGGCGACGTGAAGATGGGCGCCACGCCCGAGCAGGCGCTGGACGGCATCCGCCTGGTGATGATTGCCAACGACGTGTCGCTGCGCAACCTGATCCCGGCCGAACTGGCCAAGGGCTTCGGCTTCTTCCAGTCCAAGCCCGCCACGGCGTTCAGCCCGGTCGCCGTCACGCTCGATGAGCTGGGCAGCGCCTGGCAGGGCGGCCGGCTGCACCTGACGATCGAATCGACCTGGAACGGCCGCAAGGTCGGCCAGTGCGAGGCGGGGCCAGAGATGACCTTCCACTTCGGCCAGCTCATCGCCCACATCGCCAAGACGCGCAACGTGCGCGCCGGCTCCATCGTCGGCAGCGGCACGGTCAGCAATCAGGGCGTGGAGCAGGGTGGGCGCATGGTCTGGCCCAAGGGCTACAGCTGCATCGCCGAACAGCGCTGCATCGAGACCATCCAGAACGGCAAGCCCAGCACCGAATTCATGAAGTTCGGCGACACCATCCGCATCGAGATGAAGAACGCCGCGGGCCAGAGCCTGTTCGGCGCCATCGACCAGACCATCGCCGAGCCCGGCGCATGACCGCCCGCGCGCGCCGCGCGCTGCACCGGCTGCGTGCCTGGGCCTGCTGCGCCCTGGCCTGGCCGGTGCTGGCCCTGGCGCAGCCGGCGCTCGCCGTGCCGTCCCCGCCGGCCCCGCCGTCCGCGGGCGCCGGCTGCCCGCCCGCCGCAGTTCCGCTCGACCCGGCCACCATCCCCCAGGGGCTGCGCGCGGCGCGCGACCGCGGCGCCCTCTGGCGCGTGGAGCAGGGCGGGCGCACCAGCTGGCTCTACGGCACGGTGCACGCCGCCTACCGCGACTGGATGCTCCCAGGCCCCACCGTGCTGGCGGCGGTGCGCGCCAGCGATGTCGTCGCGCTCGAACTCGACCCGCTCGACCCCGCCATCGCCCAGGCGCTGCAGGCGGCGATGCGCCAGCCCCCCGGTGCGCCGCCCCTGCCGCCTGCCCTGGCGCAGCGCCTGCACGCACAGGCCGTGGCCGCCTGTGCCGCCGATGCGCTGGCGCCGCTGCGCCCGGAAATGCAGGTCGCCGCGCTGTCGGTGATGGCAGGGCGGCGGGACGGCATCGACCCTGCCTATGGCACCGACCTGGTGCTCGCCGGGCTGGCCCGCGGCCTGCGCCTGCCCGTGCTGTCGCTGGAAACACCGCAACTGCAAATAGCGGCGCTGTCGGCCGGCGAACTGCCGGGCGAATCGGCGCAAGCGGTCGATTCAGGACTGCGCGCGCTGGAAGCCGGCCACGCCCGGGACAGCCTGCGCACGCTGGTGCAGGCCTGGGCCGATGGCCGCACCGCGCTGCTGGCCACCTATGCCCAGTGGTGCGACTGCATGGACAGCCCCGCCGACCGCGCAGCCTTCGAGCGCGTGGTGACCGCGCGCAACCCCGCACTGGCGGCGTCGATCGCCGCCCGCCACCGCAGCGGCAGCCGCGTGTTCGCCGCAGTCGGCGCGCTGCACATGGTGGGCGCTGACGGCTTGCCCGCGCTGCTGGCGGCGCAGGGCTTTCGCGTGGAGCGGGTGCGGTTCGAGGCGGCGCCCCCGGCCGCGCAAGGCCGAGCCCCGGCCCGCGCCGGGGCCACGGAATCCGAGCCAAAAGTGCCTCTGGCGCCCTGAAATCAAGGGCATGAAGCTATCAAAAGAATGGCAAACGCCATTCGCTGAATCCAGCGTCCACCCACCCCATCCTTCAGGAGACATCACCCCATGCAACGCAGACAGCTTCTCCAGAGCGCCCTGGCACTGGCCGGCGCCAGCGCCGCACCCTGGGCCTTCGCCCAGTCCGACTACCCCCACCAGCCCATCCGCTGGGTGGTGCCGTACCCGGCCGGCGGCGGCACCGACGTGCTGGCCCGCACGGTGGCCGAAGCGCTGCGCGGCCCGCTGGGCCAGCAGATCGTGGTGGACAACCGGCCCGGCGCCTCCACCAACATCGGCGCGCAGCTGGTGGCCACCGCCAAGCCCGACGGCTACACGCTGATGTCGGCCGACAACGCCCTGCTTGCCTTCAACGAGCACCTGTTCAGCAAACTGCCCTTCCACCCGGAAAAGGACTTCACCTACATCGGGGGCCTGAGCCGCTTTCCGCTGGCGCTGGTGGTGAACCCGGCGTTCGAGGCGAAGACGCTGAAGGACTTCCTGGCCTATGCGCGCGCCAACCCGGGCAAGCTGAACTACGCATCGCCCGGCAACGGGTCGCCGCACCACCTGGCGATGGAGATGTTCAAGCACCGCACCAAGACCTTCCTCACCCACATCCCCTACCGCGGCGCAGCCCCTGCGCTGCAGGACGTGATGGGCGGGCAGGTGCCCTGCATGTTCCTCGACCTGGCGGCCGGGCTGCCGGTGATCCAGGCCGGCAAGGTGCGCGCGCTCGCCATCGGCGCGGCCCAGCGGGTGGCCGCGCTGCCCGACGTGCCCACCCTGGCCGAGGCCGGCGTGCCCGACACCGAGGTCTACGCCTTCCAGGGCGTGGTGGCGCCGGCCGGCCTGCCCGCGCCCATCACGCAACGGCTCAATGCCGAGATCAACCGCGCCCTGGCCGCGCCCGACGTGGTGCGCCGCATGAAGGACTTCGGCATGGAAGCGCTGCCCGGCACGCCCGAGCAGTTCCGCGCCATGGCCCGGGCCGAATCGAAGCGCTGGGGCGAGATCATCCGCGCGGCCGGTGTGAAGCTGGATTGAGAGGGCAGCACCCCCCTGAGCCGCTGCGCGGCTTCCCTCCGCTCTCGCCACGCTGCGCGTGGCGGGCAGGGGGACGACGCCGGTGGCCGGGCGAAGCCCGTTCCACGGCGTCTGCTGGCGTGGCCTGCTCCGCGGCCATCGGATGGGGGAGGCTGCGCCGGTTTCTGGGGCCGTGGGCACGGGCCGGATGTTGAACGGCCTGTACGTCGCTGCGAAGTGGTTTGAGGCTCCGTAGGGGCGAGCGGTGGTGGCGCTCCGGCGGGCATGCCCCACGCGATGCGGCACCGCGCCCGCCCGGTTAAGATCCCGCACGCTCCGGGGTGCACTGACGTGCTGAGATCCACACCCGAGAACTTGAACCGGGTCATGCCGGCGGAAGAAGAGCTTCAACCCCCCACCCCCGCGCCACCGTGCGCGCCCGGATCCGGCGGGGCGGGCGACCTTCGGAGCATCCACCCAGATCACCCCCAGGTCACCCAAGGAAGCCCCATGGACAAGGTCGCCCCGCTGGTCGCGGACATCCTCGCCTTCATCGCCATGCCCGGTGGTTGCACGGACAGCCAGTTCGACGCGCTCGCGCTGCGCCTCTTCGCCCACCAGTACGGCGCCAACGCCGCCTACCGCACCTTCTCCCAGCGCCGGGGCGCCACGCTGCGCAGCGTGCAGCGCTGGAGCGACATTCCGGCCGTGCCCATCGACGCCTTCAAGGCGATGGAGCTGCGGTCCGAGCCCGCCTCGCCCACCGAGCGCGTGTTCATGACCAGCGGCACCACGCGCGGCGGCGACACGCGCGGGCGGCACTTCCACCCCCGGCTCGACGTGTACGACCTATCCATGCAGCGCCACTTCGCCGAGCGCTTCATGCGCGGCGCCGAGCGCCTGCCGATGGGCATCCTCTTCCCGGACGAAGACCTCATGCCGAACTCGTCGCTGGCGCACTACCTGGCGCTCGCCAAAAGCCGCTTCGGCAGCCCGGGCAGCCGCCACTTCGTCGATGCGCGCGGGATCGACCTGGCCGGCCTCTGGCAGGCGCTGGAGGCGGCCGAGCGCACCGGCCAGCCCTATGCGCTGCTGGGCGCCAGCTACAGCTTCGTGCATGTGATGGACGCGCTGCACGCGCAGGGCCGGCGCTTTCGCCTGCCGCCCGGCAGCCGGCTGCTGGACACCGGCGGCTACAAGGGCCAGTCGCGCGAGCTGCCGCTGGATGCGTTCTACGAAGCGCTGTCCGAGGCGCTGGGCGTGCCGCGCAGTGAGTGCATCAACATGTACGGCATGACCGAGCTGAGCACCCAGTTCTATGACGATGGCAATGCCGTGGTGCCGTCGGTCAAGTCGGGCCCGCACTGGATCCGCTCGCGCCTGGTCGACCCCGCCACGGGCCGGGACGTGCCACCCGGCGAGCGCGGCATCCTGGTGCATTGCGACCTGGCCAACTACAACGCCGTCACCACCATCCTGACCGAGGACGTGGGCCTGGCTGCCGAGGGCGGCTTCCTGCTGCTGGGCCGCGCCGAGGGCGCGCAGGCCAAGGGCTGCTCGCTGGCCGTGGAGGAATTCGTGCGGGCCGCGTCGGCATGACCCCGCCCGGCATGCAGCCCGTGCGGGCCGGCTACCTGCCGGGCATCGATCCGGCGGAGGTCGACTGGCAGCTGCTGTGCTTCGACCACGCCGCCACGCCGCTGCAGGTCGCCGTGCCGGTGCTGACCGCCGCGCAGATGGACGCGCTGGCAGCCCGCGTGCGGCAGGCCGCCGCCCTGCATCTGCGGCCCATGCCGGTGGCGCAGGTCATCGACGTGATCGACCGCGCCATCGTCCGGCTGCTCGACCGCGCCGGGCCCTGGCGCCGCCAGGCCGAGGCGCTGCTGCCCGTCGTGAGCGGCTACGACGCCGAGATGGTGCGGCTGGGGCTGACCGGTTTCTTCAAGACCTTCCGCGCCCCGCAGCTGCGCCGCTTCGTGGCGGAAGACTTCGCCAACCCGCTGCTGCTCGATGGCTTCCAGCCTGCCGCGAAGGGCGGCGCGGTACGCGCCTTCGGCCCCGACCTGCTGGTGCACAGCTGGGCCGGCAACGTGCCCGCGCTGGCGCTCTGGAGCTTCGTCTGCGGGCTGCTGGTCAAGGCCGGCAACATCGGCAAGCTGCCCAGCGCCGAGCCGCTCTTTGCCGGCTGGTTCGCCCAGCTGCTGGCCGAGGAGCACCCGCCGCTGGCCGATTGCTTCGCCGTGGTCTGGTGGAAGGGCGCGGGCGGCGAGGACGCCGACGCCCTCTACGCGCAGGCCGACACGGTGCTGGCCTATGGCGGCAACGACGCGCTGGACGCCATCCGCCGCCGCCTGCCCGTCACCACGCGTTTTCTGCCCCACGGGCACAAACTGGGCTTCGGCCTGGTCAGCGCCGGCGCGCTCGATACGCTCAAGGCCCCGCCGCTGGCGCGCCTGGCCGCATGGGACGTGATGCGCTACGACCAGCAGGGCTGCTATTCGCCGCATGTGTTCTACGTGCAGCGCGGCGGTGCGGTGTCGCCGCGCGCCTTCGCCGACTACCTGGCCGCCGAGCTGGCCAACCTGCACCGGCGCTTCCCGCGCCGGCCGCTGCCGGTCGATGAAGCCGCCGCCGTCGCGCACTGGCGCCAGGCCATCGAATGGAAGGCGCTGTCGGCCGCACCCGGCGCGCCGCCCGGGGCGCAGCTGATCGGCGCGCCTGCCGATGCCTGGAGCGTCGCCTACGGCGAGACGCTCGGGCCGCTTTCGCCCACCGCGCTGCAGCGCACCGTGCAGGTGGTGGCCGTGGATGCGCTGGACGACGTGCTGCCGGTGGTCGCCCGGCACAAGCCCTTTTTGCAGAGCGCCGGCGTGGCCGCCGCGCCCGAGGAGCTGTACCGGCTGGCCGCGCTGCTGGGCGCGGCCGGCGTCACCCGCATCAGCGCCATCGGCGCCATGAGCACGCCCGAGGCCGGCTGGCACCACGACGGCCGCTTCAACCTGCTCGACCTGGTGCGCATGGTGGAGATCGAAGCCTCGGCGGAGACCGCCGCCGACCCGTTCGCGCCCTATGCCGACTGACACCTTCCTCCACGCGCTGCCTGCCGGTGCGGCTGAGGCCGGCCCGGCGGGCGCCGCGTTCCTCGACATCGACGACGCCGTGTTCGCCTACCCCGGCCGCCCGCCGGTGGTGGACGGCGTGCGCTGGCGCGTCGGCGCGGGCGAGGTCCACTGCCTGGTGGGCCGCAGCGGCTGCGGCAAGACCACGCTGCTGCAGCTGGCCGCCGGGCTGCTGCGCCCGCAGGCGGGCTGCGTGCGGATGCAGGGCCGGGAGGTGCTGGCGCCCGGCCCGCAGCTGGGCTTCATGTTCCAGGCCCCCACGCTGCTCGACTGGCAGCCGGTGACCGACAACGTGCTGCTGCCCGTGTCGCTGCAACGCCGGCCCACGGCGGCCGACCATGCGCGCGCGCAGGGGCTGCTGGCCCAGCTGGGCCTGGCGGGGCAGGGGCAGCGCCATCCGCGCCAGCTGTCGGGCGGGCAGCAGAGCCGCGTCGCCCTGGCCCGCGCGCTCATCCTCGAGCCCGCGCTGCTGCTGCTCGACGAACCGTTCGCCGCGCTCGACGCCATCACCCGCGCCGAGCTGCAGGACGACCTGCTGCGCACCTGCCGCCAGCGCGGCACCACCGTGCTGTTCGTCACGCACGACATCACCGAAGCCGTGTACCTGGGCGACCGCATCGCCGTGATGGCGGCCGGCCGGGTGGCGGGTGACATCGCCGTCGATCTGCCCATCCCGCGCACGCAGTCGCTGCGCCATGACGTTCCCTTCAACCGGCTCTGCGCACTGGTGCAGGCCAGCATGCTCGCGGCGGGCGGAGGTGCCGCATGACCGGCCGCCGGCCGCCGCACACCGCCGCCGCATCCGCCTGGCCGGCCCGCGCGCTGGGCGCCGTGCTGTGCCTGGCGCTGCTGGCCGCCTGGGAGGCGCTGGCGCGGCGTTCGGGGCTGTCGGCCCTGGTGCTGCCCGCGCCCAGCGCGGTGGCGGCGTCGCTCTGGGCCGGCCTGCGCAGCGGCTACTTCACGCCGCATGTGGCGGCCACGTTGTCCGCGCTGGGCCTGGGGCTGGCGGGCGGCGGCGTCGCCGGCCTGCTGATGGGCGCGCTGCTGGCGGAGTCGCCCTGGGCCGAGCGCGTGCTGCGGCCCTATGTGGTGCTGAGCCAGGTCACGCCCAAGCTGGCGCTCGCGCCGCTCTTCGTGCTGTGGTTCGGCTTCGGCATGGCCTCCACCGCGCTGATCACCGGGCTGATCTGCTTCTTCCCGCTGATGGAGAACACGCTCACCGGCCTGAAGCAGGCCGACCCGCAGCGCCTGCAGCTCTTTCGCATGCTGGGCGCCACGCGCTGGCAGACCCTGCTGCGGCTGAAGCTGCCCGTGGCCTTGCCGACCGTGCTGGCGGGCCTGCGCATGGCCGTGGTGCTGGCGCTGGTGGGCGCGGTGGTGGGCGAATTCATCGGCGCCAGCCGGGGGCTGGGCGCCGTCATCATCGCCTCGCAGGGGTCGATGGACACGGCCCTGATGTTCGCCGCGCTGGTGCTCATCGCGGTGATCGGGCTCTTGCTCTACCAGGCCACGCTGCTCGTCGAGCGGCTGCTGCTGCGGCCCTACACCGCTGTCTCCTGATTCCTTTCTGCTTCTTCTTCCTCTTCCCAACCCAAGACGACCATGGCAAGCCCTTCCCACCTTTCGCGCCGCGCGCTGCTCGCCGCCTCCGCCGCCCTGGCCGGCGGCCCCTTCGCCGCGCCCGCCGCCTGGGCCCAGCCGCAGGTGCGCGGCAAGGTCACCGTGGCCGGCTGGAGCAAGCCCATCAGCGAGATCACCAACCTGCTGGCCGAACCCGACAAGGGCTTCTTCAAGGCACAGGGCGTGGAAGTCGCCTATCTGCCCGGCGCAGGCGGCGGCGACGCCATCCGCAACACGCTGAGCGGCCAGGGCGATGTGGCGTTCACCGACCCGGGCTCGTTCTTCATGGCGCTCGACAAGGGCGAGAAGCTGGTCGCGCTCTACGACATCTATCCGCAGAACGTGTTCAACGTGGTGTCGCTCCCTTCCGCCCGCATCCGCACCCCGGCCGACCTAAAGGGCAAGCGCATCGGCGTCTACAGCCTCTCCAGCGGCACGCGGCAGAACCTGCTGGTGATGCTGCACCAGGCCGGCCTGAAGGAATCGGACGTGACCATCGTCGTCACCGGCCTGCTCAACTTCGCGCCGCTGCTGCAGGGCCAGGTGGACGCCACCGCCGCCACCGACACGGGCCTGGCCGTGGGCCGGCGCAAGGGCCTGGGCGAGGTGAACGTGCTGCAGGTGCGCGACTACCTGAACGTCTCCAGCGACCTGTTCGTGGTGCGCCAGGACGTGTTGCAGGCCAGGAAGGCGCTGCTGCGGGCGTTTCTGAAGGGCTGGCGCGACAGCGCCGCCTGGATGATCGGCCAGCCCGAGGAAGCCGCCGCGCTGGCCGTGAAGCACGCCATCGACGGCACGCAGCCGGACATCAACCTGGAGGTGATCCGCCTGCGCAACGCCGCCGCGCAGCCGGCCACGCCCGGGCAGCCGCTGGGCAGCATCCACCTGGCGTCGCTGCAAAAGGGCGCTGACGCCTACCATGCGCTCGGCCTGGTGCAGCGGCCGATCCGCGTGGCGGACGTGGTGGACGCCAGCCTGCTGCCCTCCGCCTGACCCCGGCCACCTCTCCAGCAAAGGCCCGCGCATGACCGGCAAGTTCCAAGGCCAGATCGTTCTCGTCACCGGCGCCAGCCGGGGCATCGGCGCGGCCATCGCGCGGGCGTTCGCGCAGGAGGGCGCCACGGTGGTCGTCAACCACCTGGCCAACGATGCGGCGGCCGCCGACACGGTGGCGGCCTGCCGCGCCGCCGGCGGCGACGCCTGGGCCGTCAAGGCCGACGTCGGCGACCCGCAGGCCGTGCGCGCCATGGTCGATGCCATCCTGCTGGAGGCCGGGCGCATCGACGTGGTCGTCAACAACGCCTTCCGGCCCTACACGTTCGACCCGCGCCGCCGCACCCTGTTCGGCGACCTGCAGTGGGGCGACTACCAGGCGCAGTTCGGTGGCGCGGTGGGCGCCGCCTTCCATGTCTGCCAGGCCGTGCTGCCGCAGATGCGCCAGCAGGCGCGCGGCTGCATCGTCAACGTCGCCACCAACCTGGTCGACAACCCGGTGGTGCCGTACCACGACTACACCACGGCCAAGGCCGCGCTGGTGGCGTTCAGCCGCAACCTGGCGGTCGAACTCGGGCCGCTCGGCATCCGCGTGAACTGCGTGGCGCCGGGGCTGGTCTATCCCACGCAGGCCAGCCAGTCCACCCCCGAGGCGTTCCGCGAATCGCTCACCGCCGCCACGCCCCTGCGGCGCATCGCCCGGCCGGAGGACATCGCCGGGCCGGTGCTGTTCCTCGCCTCGGACTGGAGCGGCTTCATGACCGGGCAGGTGCTGTTCGTGGACGGGGGGCTGGTGATGCGCTAGGCGTGGGGCCACGCAGCCCTCGTCGCTCCGCCCCCCGGGCCCGGCATCGCCTGACCCCGTCGCCACGGGGTTTCGGCCCGGTCTGCCGACGGGGCCGGTTCTGCCTGCAGCGCCTGGCCGGGCCATCGCTTTCCGGCCTCCGCCTACAGCCCCGCGCGACGCAGGTGTGCCGCGAGGCCGCCCGCTTGCGCCATAGTCGGCGCCATGTCCGAAAAGCTCGTCTTCATGCTGCAGCGCCTGGCGCGCAAGACCTGGGTGCGCTGCTCGCTCTTCGCCGTGCTGGCCTGCGCGGCCGTCATGCTGTCGACCTGGGCGGGGCCGTACATCCCCGACGGCGTGGCGCTCGACCTGGGCTCCGACGCGCTGGAGAGCCTGCTCAACATCCTCGCGTCCAGCATGCTCACGGTGTCGATCTTCTCGGCCAGCACCATGGTCGCCTCGTTCGCGGCGGTGGCCAACAGCGCCACGCCGCGTGCCTCGCAGCTGCTCATCGAAGACTCCACCGTGCAGAACACGCTGGCGGTGTTCATCGGCGCATTCCTCTACAGCGTGATCGCGCTGGTCGGCCTGCACGCGCATGTGTATGGCGACGGCGGGCGGCTGGTGCTGTTCGGCTTCACGCTCGTGATCCTGCTGGTGGTGGTGGTCGTGCTGCTGCGCTGGATCGACTATCTCTCGGTGCTCGGTCGCCTGGGCGAGACCATGAACCGGCTGGAGCGCGTGACCCGCAAGGCCATCGACCAGCGCCTGGAGAAGCCCTTCCTCGGCGGCCGGCGCCAGCAGCCGGACGAGCGCGGCGCGCATGCCGTGCGCAGCGACACCACCGGCTTCGTGCAGCATGTGTCGATGGACCTGCTGCAGGCGCAGGCGAAGGCCCTGGAGACCACGCTGCATGTGCACGTGCTGCCCGGTGCCTTCGTGGCGCCGGACACCGTCATCGCCAGCGCGGACGTCCCGCTGGACGCTGACGCGCAGCAGGCCCTGCGGGACGCCGTGCTGATCGGCGACGGCCGCACCTTCGACCACGACCCGCGCTTCGGCTTCGTGGTGATGGGCGAGGTCGCCGCGCGTGCCATGTCCGCATCCATCAACGACCCCGGCACCGCCCTGGGTGTGATGGCCACCGCCTTGCGCACGCTGGGCTACTGGGCGCAGCAGACCCGGGCGCAGCCCGAAGAGGGCCGGCCCGTCACGTTCGACCGCGTGAGTGCGCCCGCGCTGCGCCATGGCGGCATGGTGGAAGACGTGTTCGAGCCGCTGGCCCGCTATGCCGCGGGCTCGGTCGAAGTGGGGGTGGCGCTGCAGCGGGCGCTGCGCTCGGTGGCTGCGCTGCACCCGAGCTTGGCACCCGCCAGCGACCGGCTGTCGGCCTATGCGCTGGAGCGGGCGGCTGGCGCGGCGCTCTGTGGCTCCGACATGGCGGCCCTGCGCTCGGCTGCCGGCGCGGACGAGCGCCCCGCCCACCCTGGTGCTGGCACGCAGATCTGAAGCGAAAATGGCCTGCAGCGCCCGTATTACAAAGGTTTTAAGCTATAAAAATAATAGCTTTATGGGTTTGAACGGCGCCCCGCGACCCGCGGGCCGGCGAGGGCTGTTGGCGGCTAGAAGCTGATCGACCGCCAGGCCCAGAACGACGCCGCGCCCAGCGCCAGCACCACCGCGCCGCCCACCAGCCAGCCACGGCGCGGCTCGGCAAAGGGGTCGTCCAGCAAACGGCGCGCATTGGGCGGCACATGGGCCGTCTGCGACAGCGAGCCGCCCAGCCGCGTGTTGATGCGCATGCGGCCGTTGATGGCCCAGCCGCTCGCGTCCAGGATCGGCCCCAGGCTGCGCTGGCGCAGCTTCAGCCAGGCGATCAGCATGCTCGGGCCGGAGATGGCCAGCACGATGCCCGCCAGCGCGAGCGGGATCCACGGCCCCAGGTCGACGAACTTGGCGAACACGCCCACCAGCACCGCGCTGATGCTGCCCAGCGCGACGCCGATGGCGGCCACCGTGCCCACGTCGGTGCGCCGCATGCCGGTCTCGGGCGCCGGCGTGGCGGCGGGCGCTGCGGCGGCGTTGGCGGCGAGCGGCATGTTCGCCAGGCTGCTGGCCTTGGTGCCCAGCGACTTCTGCACCAGCGTGTCGCTGGCGGCGGCGCGCTTGGCCACCTGTTCTTCGATCACCCGCAGGAATTTCTTGTAGGGCGAGAAGAACGCCTGCGCGATGCTGGTGGGGTTCTCGATCACCTTGGTGATGGTGGCGTCCCAGTCGTGGCCCTGGCGGTCGTAGAAAACGCCGTTGCGGCCGACGAAGAGAAAGTCCACGTCGCCCGCCGTGAAGGCGGCGACGATGGTCATCTTCTCCACCCCCTTCTGGCCGCCGTGACGGGTGCACGCGCAGTAGGCCAGATAGGTCTTGGCAAGGCCGGCCAGCTTGGCGTGGGCGGCGGCATCGGGCACCTGCACGGTCAGCTCGCAGCTGCGCGCATCCAGGTACAGCGTGCCGGCCTGGAAGATGGCGCCGCGCCGCTGGTAGAACGAGGAGAACGACACGAAGTTGTTCAGCAGCACCAGCAGGTCGCGCTTGAAGCGCAGCAGCTTCTCCAGGCCCAGCGTGGAATCGTTGTGCGCCTTCTCGGCTTCGTCCTGGTCGATGAGCGCCATCACCCGCTGCTCCGCATCGCCTTCCAGCACCTGCGCGAACAGCGCCTCGCCTTCGATGGAGGAGAGCGGCGTGGCGGGCTTGGCGGCCAGCCGTTCCTGGCAGGGCGCCACGGCGTCCTTCAGCTGCTGCCACTGCGCCTCGGTCAGGCTGTCGAAGCTCTCGCCCAGCAGGGGTGCCACCGCCTTGGCGCGCAGCGCCGCCAGCGCCGCCGTCCAGGCCGGGTTCACGCCCCGCGTGAGCGGCAGCACGCCGTTCATGCCCACGGCCGACACCGGCGCGATGGGCAGCGCAGCAATCGCTTCGGACGCGAGCGACAGTTCGTGCCCGGCGCCCAGCGCGGCATATTCCTGCTGGGTGGGGTTGAGCGCCGCGGCCGCGCGCATGTCGTAGGCGGCCAGGCGGCTGCGGGCGAAGAAGTCGTCGACCTTCTGGCGCACCTTGTTCACGGCCTGCGTGGCGGCCATGGTGCGCTCGCCCAGCGGCAGGTCGGCGGTGGCCTCGCGCGCTGCCTGGTGCCAGGCGCGCAGCTTGGCCACATCGGCGAAGAAGGCCTCGGCGAGCTTGCGGTTCACGCCGTCGGGTTCGTCGTCCACGGCCGGCACGCTGCCGTGCGTCTGCATGATCCAGCGCAGCGTCTGGCGCGCCAGCGCGTCGTCGCCGGCGGCCTCGGGGCTGACCACGCCGTCGCCGTTGAAGCGCTGCGCGCTCAGGTGCGCGCTGCGCTCCAGCACGTCGGCCAGCGTCAGCGTGTCGGCGTCGGGCCGGCCGGCCAGCGTGAGGATGCGCCGGGCCTGCGCATGCAGCGCGGCGCCTTCCTCGGTGCCGGTGGCCAGCGCCGTGAGTTGCATCGCGTCGCCCGGGCGGGCCAGTTCCTCGGGGTCGGCCAGCACGCTGCAGGCCCATGCGCAGGCGGCCAGCAGTTCCGGCGGGCGGATGCGCGCGTCCTTGTCGGTGTCGATCAGGTCCAGCGTGCGGGTGTCGAACTCGATGCCGCGCGTCGGGCAGGCCAGCGCTACCCAGAGCTTCTGGTCCAGCTCGGCCAGATGCGCGATGTCCTGGCCGGACCGGATGATGACCTGGTCCACACCGCCCGCACGGAAGAACTGCCAGCGGTAGGCACCGGCGGCTGCCGGGTCGCCTACGGGCTGCGGCGCCGCAGCGGGCCGGGACGCGGCGCCGGTGGGCGCGTCAGACGGGGTGGGGGCGGGCTGGACGTTCTGGGCAGTGGGCATCGGACGGATGGCGGGCAAGCGGTCAGAGCGGTCGAGTGTCAAGGCGAGCTGCCCGCCGGGCTGTAGGGCGATGGCGCGTGTGCCGACGGCTGGCGCGCAGGTGCTTGGAGCCGTCACACGCATTCGCTACAGTGCCGGCATGCAAGCGTTCACACGATCCCTGCCCCTGTCGGGCGCCACCAATTTCCGCGACCTGGGCGGCTATGCCACGGCCGATGGCCGCAGCGTGCGCTGGCGCCGGCTGTTCCGCTCCGACCACCTGGCGTCGCTGACGCCGCAGGACGCCGAGGTGCTGGCCGGCCTGCAGCTGTCGCGGGTGATCGACTTCCGCGGCGCGGCCGAACGTGCGTCGCTGGCCTACGCCATCCCCGATGTGGCCTACCACGCGCTCTCCATCGAGCCCACCGTGGTGCAGCGCGCCAAGGACATGGCCATGGCCGGCGAGGAGCTGACCCCCGCCATCGCCGTGCAACTGATGCAGGACACGTACCGCGACTTCGTCTCGGTCAACGCACCGCAGTTCAGGGCGCTGTTCGAGCACCTGCTGGCCAGCGATGCGCCGCTGGTCTTCCACTGCACCGCAGGGAAGGACCGCACGGGCTTTGCCGCCGCGCTGATTCTGCTGGCGCTGGGCGTTCCGCGCCATGTGGTGATGGACGACTACCTACTCACCAACGGCCTCTACCAGCGGCCCGCGCAGTTCGCCGGCACGGCCCCGGAAGCCGTGCTGGGCGTGCTCTGGCGGGTGCAGGAAGAGTTTTTGCACGCGGCGCTGGAAGCCGTTGAGAGCGACCACGGCGGCCTCGATCGCTACCTGGAGCAGGAGCTGGGCGTGGGCCCCGCGCAGCGCGCGCGGCTGGCCACCCTCTACCTGGAGCCGCGAGCGCCCGAGCCGCGCGGATGAGGGCCGCTGTGCAGACGAAAAAAAGCCGGCGTGAGCCGGCTTTTTGCTGGGTGCTGCCCGCTGCCGCAACGCAGCGCGGCGGCCGGCGGTCCATCGATCGAGCGGGTCGATCGATGGGTCAATGCATCAGATCGTCGCGTCCTTGAGCTTCTTCAGCGCGCGGGTCTTGATCTTGACCGATGCGGGCTTGGCGGGGAACCAGCGTTCCTGGCCCGTGAACGGGTCCTTGCCGAAGCGCTTCTTTTTGGCGGGGATCTGCTGCAGGCCGATCTTCATCAGGCCGGGCAGCGTGAATTCGCCGGAACCCTTCTTGTGCACGGAGCCCAGGATGGCGCTCTCCAGAGCCGTCAGCACGGCCTTGGCGACCTTGGGTTCGACACCGGCCTGTGCGGCCAGGTGGGCCACCAGGGAGGTCTTGCTGAAGGCTTCCTTGACGGGCTTCAGGGCAGCTGGCGCGGCCTTGGCGGCAGGAGCTGCTGCTGCCTTCTTGGCGGGTGCAGCGGCCTTCTTCGCGGGCACGGCGGCCTTCTTCGCAGCAGGCGCTGCAGCCTTCTTCGCAGCAGGTGCGGCGGCCTTCTTGGCCGCAGGAGCCGCAGTCTTCTTCGTTGCAGGTGCAGCGGCCTTCTTGGCTGCGGCGGGCGCGGCCTTGGTGGCGGCTTGGGTGGTTTTCTTTGCAGTTGCCATGGTGTTGATTTATCTCTTGATGGAAGTGAACACGACATTCCAGCGAGGCTGGTCGCCGGATTCTAGGGCGTTTGTCGCGCAGGGCGTGGCGCAGACGGGTCAAATGGGCCGGCAGGCCGCACGGCATCGTGGTTTGCAAGCCCCGCACAGCGCCGTGGCAGGGGCTTGATCGCCACGCGGTTGGCGTTAAGCTGCGGCCACGCGGAGCGCGGCACGGCCGGCCCCACGCCACCCCCCAAGAGACAGACATCCCGCGAAGGAACGACCATGAGCGACAACTCTCCCTTCGGCTTCGGCCGCTTCGTGCCGGGCTTCGATTTCCTGCAGAACCTGGCGAAGAACTCAGCGGCCAGCGTGCCCGGCATGCCGGGCTGGGTGGCGCCCACGGTGAGCGAGGAAGAACTGGAAAAGCGCATCGAGGAACTGAAGGCCGTGCAGTTCTGGCTGGACCAGAACTCGCGCGCGCTGACGGCCACCGTGCAGGCGCTGGAAGTGCAGAAGATGACGCTGGCCACGCTCAAGGGCATGAACGTCGCCATGGGCGATCTGGCCAGCGCCTTCGCGCCCAGAACCTCCGAACCCGCGCCCGCTGCCGCGTCGTCCACGTCTCCGTCGTCGCCTTCGTCACCGTCTTCGTCGACGTCTTCGTTCTTCGGAAGTCATCGCACCGCGGGTGCCGGTGCGCAAGACACGCCGGCGCGCGACCAGCCGGCAGGGCGCGATGCGGCGGACGCAGGCGCCGAGACGCCAGCCGACCAAGGCGCAGGCGAGGCGGCGACGGCCCGTGGCGCCGCTGGCGACGACGCCGCATCCGGCGGCCCCGCCGCCGCGCCGGGCGTGATCGATCCCATGCAATGGTGGACCGCGCTCAGCACGCAGTTCCAGCAGATCGCGGCCCATGCGATGCAGGACGTCGCGCAGCACCAGAGCGCGCTCGACGCAACCCGCACCATGGCGACCGAGGCCGTGAAGACGGCGACCGGCGTGGCCTCGCAGCTGGCGGCGCAGGGCATGCAAGGGATGCAGGACGTGGCCCGCAAGGCATCGACCGGCAGGTCCGCCAGCGCCAAGGCTGCTGCCGGCAAGCCCGCGTCCGGACGCAGCGCCCGGGCCGATGGCGGAGCCGCGAAGCCGAAAGCTGCCGCAGCGAAGTCGGCTCCAGGTGCGGCAGCAGGCGGCGTGAAGAAGCCTGCAGCCAAGGCCGCTGCCAAGGCGTCGGGACCGGCGTCGAAGAAGGCATCGGCCGGTGCGAAGGCGCCCGCACCATCACCGCGTACTGCGCGGTCCCGGCCGGCGCGCTGACAGGGCGGGCGCCGACGCCCGCGGGGCGGCGGGGGCGGTGCCAATATCACCCTCACGGCCGCCGCATCGATGGGCGCCCCCCCGTGCTTGTCGCGGGCCATGGCGGACACAGCAGGCCCGCGGCGCCGCCCCCTCGCATTCCCCGGCACCGCCAGCGGCGGGCCGGCTCTTCCCGGATTCTCGACACCATGCCTCTCTTTCCCCACGGGCACGCCACCCATCCCCAATGGCGCATGGCCGCCGCGCTGGTGCTGGCCCAGTTGCGCGCGCAGATGGCGCAGCCGCAGTACGCCTCGGCTCCCCGGCTCGGCCTGCTCTACATCACCGACCACTATGCGGCGGAGGCGTCCGAGCTGCTGGCTTTCCTGGTCGGCGAACTGCCGGAAGTGACCGACTGGAGCGGCACCGTGGGCGTGGGCGTGGCCGCCAACAACGCCGAATACTTCGATGAGCCCGCGCTCTCCGTCATGCTGCTGGACCTGCCCGGCGACCAGTACCGCGTGTTCTCCGGCGTGGCCCCGCTGGCGCAGGGTGTTGGAAGCGGCAGCAGCAGCAGCGGCAGCGGCGGCAATGCGGGCTTCGCGGCGCACACGGCACTGGTGCATGCCGATGGCGCAACGCCCGAGCTGGCCGAGCTGATCGACGAGGTGGCCGAGCGCACGGCGACCGGCTACCTCTTCGGCGGACTGGCGGCGAGCCGGGCGGCCAGCGTGCAATTCGCCGTGGGCGGCGCGGGCCGCCTGCCGGGCCAGGGAGCGGCGGACGGCGTGTTCGACGGCGGGCTCTCCGGCGTGGCGTTCGGCGCGGGCGTGCCGCTGCTCTCGCGCGTCACCCAGGGCTGCCAGCCCATCGGGCCGCTGATGACGGTGACGGCCGCGCACGACAACGTCGCGCTGCAGCTGGACCACCGGCCCGCGCTCGACGTACTGCTCGATACGCTCCAGGTGTCGCTGGACGGCGACCCGCAGCCCGCGCTGCGCTCGGTGCGCGCCACGCTGGCCGGACTGGTCGATGCCGGCACGCAGCCGCAGGGCCGCACCGGCCATTTCGGCACCGAGGTGCGTGTGCGCCACATCGTCGGCCTGGACGCCACACGGCGCGGCGTGGCCCTGGCCGACCGGGTCGAGACCGGCATGCGCCTGGCCTTCTGCCAGCGCAACGTGCAGGCCGCGCGCGCCGACCTGATGCGCATCTGCGCCGAGATCCGCGAGGAGCTGTCGCCCGAGCCGCAGGAGGGCGAGGCCCTGGCCGGTGGCGTGGCGCCCCAGCGGCAGATCCTGGGCGCCGTCTATGTCAGTTGCTCGGGCCGGGGCGGGCCGCATTTCGGCGCCCCGAGCGCGGAACTGCAGATCGTGCGCCATGCGCTGGGCGACGTGCCGCTGGTGGGTTTCTTCGCGGCCGGCGAGATCGCGCACCACCGCCTGTATGGCTACACCGGCGTGCTGACGGTGTTTCTGGACGAGGCCATCGACAGCCAGCGTTGACGCTGCGGCGGCCCTGCCGTGAAAACGGATGGGGCGCCCCCTGGCCCACCCGGAAGCCCGTTCTTCAGCCCGCTGCGGGCACCACCGCTTCGCCCAGGTTCAGCATCAGCCGATTCGCCCAGGCGAACAGCGCGGCAGCATGCAGGGCGTCCAGGATCTCCAGGTCGGACAGGCCCGCATCGCGCAGCGGCTGGAGGTGCTGCGCGCCGAACGTGCCCGGGCTGCGCGTGAGTGCGGCGCTGGCCTGCACGATGGCCCGCTCGCGCGGCTGGGTGCCGGCGCTGTCGGGGTCGGTGAAGATCTGCGCCATCACGTCGTTGCGCTTGGCCAGTTGCTCGAAGCGCTGGGCATGCACGGACGCGCAGTACACGCAGCCGTTGACCCGCGACACCACGGTGCTGGCGACCTCGCGCTCGGCACGGGCCAGGCCCCCGGGCGCGTACATGATGGCGTTGAAGGCCTGCGAGCGTTCCGACAGCACGCGGGGCTGGTGCGCCAGCAGCAGGTAGAAGTCCGACGTGCGCGCCTTGGGGTGGCTCAGGTCGAGCACGGCGTTCTGCTCTTGCGTGGCAGCCGCCGGGTCCAGCACCGGCAGCCAGGCTTTCCAGTCCAGCGTTTGGCTGGTGTAGCCGTTCACACGCAGCGGCTCGCCCGGTGCGGGCAGGTTCGCAGGGTGGACGAAAGGCGCGGCATCGGCCGGCTGGGGCGCTGCGGCGGGCGCAGGGGCAGGGCCGGCTTCCGCCAGCGCTGCCAGCGCGCGCACCCCGGCCACCACGCGCAATTGGTAGGTCACGAAGCCGATCAGTTGCGCCAGCAGCACGGTGTCGGGCACCGAGAGACCGGCGGCAGGCAGCGCCAGCAGGGCGGCCTGGTCGCTTTCCGCGGGGTGCAGGGCCAGGGTCCGGGCGAAATGCACGACGGCCCGCAGGCGCGCATCGGCAATGGCCGCATCGGGCGCATCCAGCAGCGCCTGCAGGGCGGGCGTGGGGTGCAGCGGTGCCAGCGCCGCGCGGTAGTGCGCGACCAGCGAGGGCAGGCCGCTCACCCGGGCGATGTCGTGCGCCACCGCCAGGCGCTCGGCCTGGGTCAGGCTGCCGGGCAGCTCCGGCCCGAAAAGCGCTGCTTCGCAGGCCTGCGTGGCGGTGGCGACCTTCTCGCGCTGGTGGCGCACGCCGTGCGCGGCGCTGCCGGGTGCGAGCTGGGCGATCTGGTCGATGGTGTCGGCGGGCAGGGGGGCGGTGGTCATGGCAAGGCTTTCTGGGAAGGGGAGGGCGGTCGCCGGCAGTGCCTGGGCGGCCGCGGCAAAGGCGGCAGTCAAAGCCTCAGTCAAGGCATCGGTCGGCGAGCACCCGCAGGGCCGTGTCCGCCGGCGTCCATTCGTCGCCCAGCAACTCCGGCTCGGCATAGTCCTGCAGCACCTGGAAGTGGTGTTCCACGTCTTCGACGTAGAAGAGCCCGGCCAGGCCCGTGGCAAGCCGCCGTGCGCCGTCGCTGATGGCGGGAATGTCGCCCGACACGGTGCCGTGCGACAGCGCGGCCGGGTAGCAGAAGCAGTGGATGCGCTCCAGGCCCGGGCAGCCGCCGGGCGTGCGTTGCTGGAATTCGAACACCGGGCCGAGGTCGGGCGAATCGGCCAGTTCCTGGTCCGCATCGCCCGGAGGCGGCCGGAAGCGGTCGCCCCAGGTGCGCACATGGGCTGCGAACGGCGCGTATTCGGGCTTTTGCGACCAGTCGATGGCGAAGCCGGTGGAGACGATGAGGAAGTCGAGCGCGAAGGTGCCGCGGGGGGTGTGGACGTGCAAGGCGTCGCCCACGGCCTCCACCCGCTCCACCGGGCAGCCGAGGTGGAAGAACGCGTTCGGGTGGCGCGATACCCGCAGCGTGCTGCCATGCGGCGGGGGCACCTGCGTGGTGTTGATGTAGTGGCGAATGCGCCATTTCCACTCGGGCGGCAGCGCATGGTGGCCGTGCGTGAGGCCGGGCACGCCCGAGCCCTTGGACTTGTTGATGCGCGGCAGGTCCGGCCGGCGCACCAGCAGATCCACGCTGGCGGCGCCGCATTCCAGCGCGGTGGCGGCGCTGTCCATGGCGGACGAGCCGGCGCCCACCACGCCCACGCGCTGGCCGCGCAGCGTGGCGTAGTCCAGCGCGTCGGAGGAGTGCGCCCAGCGGCTGCGCTCCACGCCCTGCATGAACGCTGGGATCTGCGGGCCGCCCAGCCCGTCGCGGCCGGTGGCCAGCACCACGCGGCGGGCGAACCAGCACGCGGTGCGGGCCCCTGCCTGCGCCTGCCCATGGGCAGCATCCACCTCGACCTCGACCAGGCCGTCGCTGCGGGGGCGCACGGCGGTGACGACATGCCCGTTGCGGACGTCGGCCTCGGTCACGCGGCGATACCAGCGCAGGTAATCCATCCACTGCAGGCGCGGAATCTTGTCGAGCGCGGCCCAGGCCTCGCCGCCGAACTGCGCCTCGAACCAGGCGCGGAAGGTGAGCGAGGGCACGCCGAGCGCGGGGCCCGTGAGCTCCTTGGGCGAGCGCAGCGTTTCCATGCGCGCGGTGGTGGCCCAGGGGCCTTCGTGATCGGGCGGCGCGCGGTCGAGCAGCACCGAGCGAATGCCCTGCTGCGCCAGCGCCATGCTGGCGGCCAGGCCCGCCTGGCCGGCACCGATGATGAGCACGTCGATCACCGGCTGCCCGGCATGGCTGCGTTGCGGCAGCCAGGCCCTGGCGCGCCAGTTGAGCATCAGCAGGTCATGCCGCAGGCGTTGTTCGAGAGCGGGCAGGCCGGGGGCGGAGTCGGTGCGTGTCATGCAGGGGTCGGAAAGCGTGGGCGGGGCGTGGTGCAGGCGTTCAGTCGATCGATATTTTTGCGTCCTTCACCACCTGCGCCCACTTGGCGCGATCGGCGTGTACCGTCTGGCGGAACTGTTCGGGCGTCTCGATGCGGATGGCGTTGCCCTGCGACTCGAAGCGCTCGCGCACCTCGGGCTGCTCCAGCACCTCCTTGATCGCCAGGTTGAGCTTCCGGACAATGGCCGGCTCCGTGCCCTTGGGCGCGAAGACGCCGAACCAGATCGAGCTGTCGAAGCCCTGCGTGCCGGGCAGGCCGCTGGAGGCGATGGTCGGCACCTCCTTGACCGCCGCCACCGGCTTGGCGGTGGTCACGCCCAGCAGGCGCACCTTGCCCGCCTTGTAGTGCGGCAGCACGGTCTGCACCTGGTTCATGATGCAGCAGGTCTCGCCGCGCACCACCGAGGTGATGGCCTCCGGCCCGCCCTTGTAGGGCACGTGCACCATGTTCAGCCCCAGCCGCGAATTGAATTCGGCGAAGGCCATGTGCGTGCCGGCGCCGTTGCCGGTGGAGGCGTAGTTGTACTTGCCCGGGTTGGCCTTCACCAGATCGACGAACTCCTTCAGCGTCTTGACGTCGATCACGCTGGGGTTGATGGTCAGCACGTTGGAGACGTCGAGCACCGGCGCCACCGGCACGAAGTCGGCCTCCACGTCGAAGGGCAGCTTCTTGTAGAGCGCCGCGTTGCTGCCGTGCGTGGCGGCGGTGCCGAAGGCCAGCGTGTAGCCGTCGGGCTTGGCACGGGCCACGTACTCGCTGGCGATGTTGCCGGCTGCGCCGGACTTGTAGTCGATGATGATGGGCTGGCCCAGCTTGTGGCTGAGCGGCTCCTGCACCGCGCGGGCGACCACGTCCACGCCCGAGCCGGCGGGAAAGCCCATGATCAGCGTGATCGGCTGACGCGGCCAGTCGCCGGCGGCCGTGGCGTCGGCGGCCTGGGCCCCACCGCTGGCGCCCAGCAGGGCGCTGCAGGCCAGCAGGGCGGCGGTGACGCGGCTGCGAAGACGGGGGGTCGGAGAGCGTAGGGATGCGTGGTGTGGCATGGGGTGGTCCGCGGGACGCGGCGCGTGGGAGGGTGAATTCGGCAGGGGGAAAGCGCGCGATTGTGGTGAAGTGCACATGCGCCCATCGCTATATGCATATGGCATGCCGTGGGCGCCCGGTCGCTTCCCCAGAGCGTCGAAGGCTCCCATAATTCGCGGGGGCAGGCCCTCCGCCCGCCCCATTCCAACACTTGGCCCGTGGATACCCTGATGCCTACCACCCCTGACTTCGATCCCCAGCCCGCCGCCGACCTGCTGACGGCCGCCCGCACCGGCGCCGTCCCCCGGCCTGCGGACCTGCCGGCTGCGCTGCGTCCCGCGAATGCGGCGCAGGCCTATGCCGTGCAGGACCGGGTGGTGAGGGCACGGGGGGAGATCGCCGGCTGGAAGGTGGGTGCGTCGGGCCCCGATGCCGAGCCCGCCCGGGCTGCGTTGACCCAGGACAGCGTGCAGGTCGGCGATGCGGTGCATCTGGCCGCTGCCAGCTTCTTCGTCATCGGCGTCGAGGCCGAACTGGTATTCCAGTGCATTGCCGACCTGCCGCCGCGCGATGTGCCCTACACCCCCGGCGAGGTGCTGGGCGCCTTGGGCACGGTGCGGGCAGGTCTCGAGGTCTGCGACACGCGATTCGCCGCCTGGGGCGGGCAGGACGCCTGGAGCCGCCTGGCCGACCAGGCATGCCACGGCGCACTCGTGGTGGGCTCGGGCCTGGACGAGTGCGCAGGCATCGACGTGTCGCGCCAGCCGGTACGCCTGGAGGTCAACGGCGGCACGGTGGTGTCGCACGACGCTGGCGGCAATCCGGCCGGCGAGCCGCTGCGCCTGCTGGTCTGGCTGGCCAACGAAGGCGCCCGCAGCCTGGGCGGCCTGCGCGCCGGGCAATGGGTCACCACCGGTTCATGGACGGGGACACCCATGGTCATGCAGGGCGATGTGGTGGTGGCCGAGTTCCCGGGCATCGGCCGGGCCGAGTTGCGGCTGGACTGAGTCGGCGGCTCCCGGAGGCACCGCGCGCCGAGCGGCCGGTGGAACCCACCGTCCTGCAGCGCGCTTGCGCTCCCGGCAAAGCCACTGCGGGCCGGCGGAGCGGCCGTCGGTGTTTTCCCCGGGTGCCCGCCGTGCCATGGCGGGCCGTGCCATGGCGGGCCGTGCCATGGCGGGCCGGGCCGGCGGGCAGTCAATAGCGGTAAGGATTGTTCGGCCGGCGGTCGTGCCGGTTGGGTACGCCGTCGCCATCACGGTCCCAGCCGCCACGCTGCATGTTCCAGCGGTTGCCACGCTGGTCCCAGTGCGGCTGCCGGTACACGTACCCGGGCCGGGCCTGGATCCATCGACCGGGCACCCATGCGTCGCGGTGGCCCCGGCGTTCCCAGTGACCCTGTGCCCACACCATGCCGCGGCGCGGCGGTGGAACGATTTCGTGCCGGGGCGGCGGTGGGCCGCGGTGGTAGTACTGCACCGGCACCACGCCCGCTGCGGGCTGGTGATAGCCAGAGGCGCCGGTCTGCACGATGACCGTGGCGCTGGTGGCGGCCTGTGCGACGCCGGTGGCGCCCGCGCCCAGCAGGGTGGTGAGCAACAGGGCGGCGGCTTGGGTGGAACGAAACATGGTTGTCTCCGGTGGCGCCCAATCGCTCGGGCTGATGACTGCATCGTGCAGTGCCCGTGTCAAGCAGGCGTGCCGCCCTGTCGCGCCGGTGAAAAGGAGTGTGTCGGAATGTGCGGCACCGAGGCGGCCCTCCAGGGGCCGCGCGAGCCAGGACCGCAGGGTCAGGGCCGCCAGTGGTGCAGGTGCGCCGGCCTGCCGTTGCGCGGCAGCACCGCCTTCACATCGGCGACCACCGCCTTGCGGCCAGGGTGTGCCAGCCGTTGCATGAGCGGCCAGCCCTGTGCGCGGAACGTGGCATGCGGCACGGCCAGCACCACCGCATCGGCAGGCTCTGCGTCCTCCAGCGGAGCGAGCCGCAAACCGTGTTCCGCATGCAGCAGCTCGGCGTCGGCCAACGGGTCGATCAGCTGCACCCGAATGCCCATCTCGCCCAGGCGGCGGCAGATGGTCACGACACCGGAGTTGCGGATGTCCCGCACGTTTTCCTTGAACGTCACGCCCAGCAGCGTCACCAGCGCATCCCGGTGCAGCAGCCCGTGCTGCAGCATGCAGGCGATCAGCTGGTCGGTGATGAAGCTGGCCATGCCTTCGTTCACCCGCCGTGCGGCGAGTATGAAATCGGCCACGAAGCCCTGCGAGGCGGCCTTGTGCGTGAGGTAGTAGGGGTCGACGGAAATGCAGTGCCCGCCCACCAGCCCGGGGCGGAAGTCGAGGAAGTTCCATTTGCTGCGGGCCGCGTCGATGACGTCGTGCGTGTCGATGTGCAGCTTGGTGAAGATCTGGCTGAGCTCGTTCATGAGCGCGATGTTGATGTCGCGCTGGGTGTTCTCCAGCACCTTGGCGGCCTCTGCGACCTTGATCGACGCAGCGGGGTAGACGTCGGTGATCTTGCCGTAGATGTTGGAGAGCTGTGTCAGCACCTCGGGCCGGTCGCCCGCGACGATCTTGGTGGTGGTCGTGAGCGTGTGCTGGCGGTCGCCCGGGTTGATCCGCTCGGGCGAGTAGCCGACCTGGAAGTCGGCCGGGTAGGCCAGCCCGGAGGTCTCGGCCAGCAAGGGGACGCACACATCTTCGGTGGCGCCGGGGTAGACGGTGCTTTCGAACACGACGGTGGTGCCTGCATGCATGTACCGGCCGATGGTGGCGGTGGCCTGCCGCACGGCCCCCAGGTCGGGCACGCGGAATTCGTCGATGGGCGTGGGGACGGTGACGATCACCACGTTCGCCCCTGCGATGCACGAGGCTTCGGTGGTCCACCGCACCGGCGTGCGCCGCAGGGCCTCGGGGTCGATCTCGCCGGTGCGGTCTTCGCCTGCCTGCAGTTCGCGCACGCGGATCGGGTCCACGTCATAGCCGGTGACCTGGAAGTGCCGGGCCAGCGCCACGCCGAGCGGCGCGCCCACGTAGCCCAGGCCTACGACGACGATGTGCGTCATGGGCGGCCTCCATTCTGGGCAAGCCAGCCGGACAGGTACGCCTGCTTCGCACTGGATTCCGCCAGTTGCGCGTCGAGGGACAGGATCTCCACGCGCAGGCCGCGGGCCAGGCGCGCGGCCATGCCGGTTTCACTGCCCTCCACCGTGTGCAGCGTTTCGCGCAGCGCGGCACGCCGCTGCTGCAGTCCCTGATGAAGGTTCTGGCCGGCAGCGAAGGCCCCGGCCACGGCATCGCGGGTGCGCTGCAGTTTCTGCAGCGGGCCCTCCTGCTGTTCCGACAGCCAGCGCGCGGCCAGCGGGCCGGTCTGCTGGGCGGCCGCACGGGACGCGCCTTCCCCGAAGCTGCGCGAGAGCGCCACGCTGGCAAAGGCGGACTGGCCGCCGCTCGACAGGCCCTGCCGCATGCCCACTGCGACGCTCACATCCCATCCGCCGTCGGCCTGCAGCAGGGCGCTCAATTCGGTGACCCGGGCCTGATCGGCAATGGCCCGCTCCGCGTCCGGAAGCAGCGGAGCTTCCTCGACGGGCGAATGGGCGGAGAGGTAGCTCTGCCGCTGTTCGGCCCGTGCCAGCCGCTCCTGGAGGCGATCCCGTGCGTCGAACGCGTTCTGCACGTCCTGCAACGTGGCCTGCTGGCGCGCCAACAGCTGGCGCTCTTGCCGAAGCTGCGATTCGGCGGCTGCCAAAGCGCCCTTCAGCGGGGTCATCAGGTCGGCCAGTCCGCGCTGTTCGGCCACGGTCTCGACGCTGGCCAACCGCAGGCCCAGCCGTTGCTGGGAACGGTAGGCACTGCATTGCGCATCGGCCAGTTCCGTCGCCAGCCGGCCCTGCCGGGCCTTGCTGAGACTCTTACGCAGGCCCAGGACCATGCTGCGCTTGTCGCTGGCAGGGTCGCCCACGCTGGCGAAGGCTTCGGGCGCCGTCAGTTGGGCGGATTGAACCTGCCCCTGGGCGGACACCAGGGCGCAATAGCTGTCGACTTCACCAGCCCACGAGAGGCAAGGGACCGAAGCCGCCGACACGATGCAGAGAGAAAGGAGAGAGCGCATGGTCACCTTCAGAGGAAAAGCGGAGCGCGGCCGATGAACAGCACGCGGGACTTGGCGGATTGCGGCTCGTCCAGTTGCAGCTCGACCAGGAAGCCGCGGGTTTCGAGCCGGAACAGCGGGTGTTGCGCGCGCTCTTCGTCGGAATGCACCCGGGTGATGCTGCCGACGCGGTGGCACAGCAGCACGTGGAGCAGGCAGTCGAAGATGGGCTGGCCGACCTGGGCGACCGCTTCGTTGTCGTACGGCACGAAGGCAAAGGACAGCGGCTCATCGGACTGCGTCACGCGGTAGTACGGACTGTCGGACAGCGTCGCGATGATTTCGCGCAGTTGCTTCGCCTCGCCTTGCTTGTTGGCCGCCTCCTGCTGGTTCTGCAGCAGCTTGAGCTGGATGTTCTCCAGCTGCATGCGGTAGCCGGCGATGCGTGCCAGCACCTCCAGCGCCTGGGGCATCTGGGCCGGGCCGCCCGACAGCGTGGCAGCGGAGCGCCGCAGGTCCGAGAGCTGCCTTTCCAGCGCCACTCCGGCCGCAGCGGAGTCGGTGGCGGAGGTCTTGTAGCTGTTGAGCGTGGCGCGCATGCGCACGGCGTCGTCCCGCGTCATCAAGCCGGCCTTCAGGTCGCGCTCGATGGTGGCTTCCAGGGCGCTGACATCGGACAGCACTTTGCGTGTCTTGGCGATATCCACCTGCTTGGCCGAATCCAGTCGCTCGACCTTCTGCGACAGCCGGACGTCGGCCTGGCGCTGTTGTGCTGCGGCGTGGTCGGCGCTGGCGATGAGCTTTTGCAGCACCTGCGATTGCTCCTGCAGCGCCTTCGATTCGCGCTCCAGCCCCTGCCAGGCGCTCTCGAGTCCATCCGCCGCCTGGCGGGTTCTGAACACCTCGGCGGTGAGTCGAAGGATCTGTTCGTTGGTGCGCGAGATGACGACGGGTGCCGCCCAGGTGCCGTTGAACACGTAGAAAACGGTGACCGCCGCGTAGGCCATGGCCGTGCAGAGCACGGTGCCGAGCACGGCGATGGCGAGATAGCGGTAGGCCGTAACGATGATTTTTTGAATGGGTGTCATGCCTTTTGCTCCGGTGCGCCAGGCAGAACGGAATCGGTGGATGTGGAAGGTTTGTCGCGGGTGCCCCAGGCGCCCACGTCGAAGGTGAAGAGCGCGACCAGCGTGATCACCAGTGCATCGACGAAGAACCAGATGCCGGACGCCGCGGCCAGCACCGGAAACCGGATGCGTGTGGAGCCCGGCGCCAATCGCGTGCAGGTGACGTTGTAGAGAACGGCGGCGGCGACAAACAGGCCGGAGAAGGACAGGATGGCGACGATCAAGGTGGAAGCCGCGTCTATCACGCCGTTGGACAGCACGGTGGCAATCACCAGGAAGGTCCAGAGCATGGTGAAGGTCTCCGGCACCAGCGCGGCCATCAGCGGCAGCATCCCGATCAGGCGCACGTGCTCCGGCATGCGCCTCCAGGTCCAGAAGAGATCCCTGAGACCGGAGCGCCGCCAACGTATCTGCTGCGAGAAGAACTGCGACAGGTGCCGCGGCACTGCGGTCCAGCAGGTCGCGTGCGGGTTCACGATCGTCTTCCAGCCGCGCATCATGATGGCGTGCGTCATGTAGCGGTCCTCACCGTCACGCACGCCCAGGCCGAACCAGTTGCGCCCCTTCACTTCTCCTTCCACGGCCTCGAACAGCTCGCGCCGCACGGCGAAAAGGCAGCCGCTGATGCAGAAGACATGGCCCGACAGGTTCTGCAGCATCTTGCCGAACTGGAAGCTCATGTAATAGACCATGGTCTGTCCGATCGTCAGCACGTTGTCGTTGACGTTGGTCACACCGATGTTTCCGCCGACAGCGCCTACCTTCGGGTCGGCAAAGCACGCCACCAGTTCGCGAACCACGTTGCGATCGAAGATGCAGTCGCTGTCGATGCAGATCAGCACGTCGCCGCGCGATTTCGCCAATGCGTGGGAGAGCGAGACGTGCTTGCCGCTGTTGACGGCATTTCTGAAGATGCGAAGCTGCTCCGGCCAGCGCGCGGCGGCGACCTGCAGCCAGTGCCACGAGTCGTCTGCGCTGCAGTCGTCGTAGGCCACGATCTCCAGCCGTTCCGCAGGCCAGTCGCAGGCCAGGATGCTGCCGATCGTCTCCATCACGTGCTCGCCTTCGTTGTAGACGGGCAGCAGCACGCTGACCATGGGTTGGGCCGTGTAGTCGCGCAGGGGCTCTGCGGCACGCGTGACGAGGCGAGCCAGCAGACCGCCGCCGAACTGCATGACCACCAGGACCACCGGGAAGTAGAACCAGAAGTGGTAGATGCCCTCAAGCATGGCGGGCTCCCCACCGCGGTTGCGGTTCAGGCCGGACCACGCCAGCGGCCGGGGACAGAGATGGGGCGAACAGCGACTGCCAGCGCCAAGACAGGTTCCGGGTGGTCGTGATCATCGGGGGGCAACCGCAGGTGATGGGTTGCTGGAAGGCGCGCGCTCTCCGGGGCCGGGCGAGCTTCCATCCACAGCCAGTTCAGGCCATATGGAGGCCCAGTCGTGGGGACGTAGATCCTGGCGGGTGACTTGCCCGCCGGTCGCCTGTTCGATGGCAACGCAATTCAGCGGGGAAGGGTGGCGTTCGGCGTATTGGTGCTGCCATTGGCGGATCTGTGCGTCGCTTTTGATGGGCGAGCCCAATTCCGCCATGCGTATACGGAGCGCGCGCACGCTCAATGCGCCCTCTGTACGCAGGTACTCATTCAATTTCATCCCTCTCGACTCTTCTTTTAGGTAGCAATGGCTACTGATGTTAATGCCAGTGGGTAGCATTTGCAACCGTAGCATGTGCTACTGTTCGCCTGTGAGCCCGCATGACATCCAATCCCATCGACAACACCGGCTGCACGCAGCCATCCAGCGCCTGACCGGCGGCAACGTGGCGGCATTCGGCCGTCTCGTGGGCTACAGAGACGGCGCGTTCGTGCGCCAGATGCTGGCCGGAACGCGGGTCATTTCGGAAAAGACGGTGCATGCCGTGGAGGCGCTTCCAGGCCTGTGCAACTGGTTCGCTGCAGATGCGCCGGCGGCTGCCAGCCCGCCACCCCCGATGCAGGTGCTTGAGGACGTCGCGACATACGAGGTGGCCAGGCCCAGCGCAGGTCCCCAGATCGCCTTCATCCCGGTGACGACCGGAAGACTGGCTTCCGGCCAGTCCCGGCTGGTCCGGGCGCAGGGCGCAGAAGCCGGGGGCGACGGCGCTGAGTCGGAAGTCGCCTGTTTTCCCTACCGCTGGTTGCAGCAGCGGGGCCTGCGCCCGTCGGACCTGCTGGCGCTGCGCATGGTGGACGGCTCCATGGAACCGTCCTTGCATGCAGGCGACATCGTCACGGTGAACACCACCGATACCCACCCGGTCGAGGGCGCCGTTTACGCAGCCAACGAAGAGGGCCGCTGGCTGGTGCGCAGGCTGCTGCGTGACAGGGGCCGCTGGTGGCTGACGGCGGACAACCCCCTCAGGTACCCCCGCAAGGAACTGGTGTCACCCATCGTGGTGCTGATCGGTCGGGTGATGCACGTGGGCAGCGAAGTGCTGTGACCCGGAGAGGGCCCGCAGGGACCGGTCCGGCCTACCCAGCGCCCGCCGTCACCGGCGCATGCTGGCGAACACCTCGAACTCCCAGCTGCGCATCGCCAGCAGCACCGTATAGCCCTCGCGTTCGCGGTCGGCCATGCGTTGGTCCGCCAGGTGCTGCTGGGCGAAGTCGTGGGCCACGCGCTGCATCCGCTCCCAGAAGGCAGGGGCCAGGCTGCGGCTGATGGCGCCATGCACCAGCAGCACGCCCTCGCCCGGCTGGTCGAAGCTGCCGGCGAAGTAGTCGAGCAGGGCGTTCTCGCGGAAGTAGTGCATGACGGGGCCGTGCGGGCGCCAGCGGAAGGTCTTGGCCAGCTTGAGGCGGTAGCGGTTGAGCGGGCGCAACTCGATGATGCCGATGCGGTCCAGCTGGGCGAGGTACATCACGCCCTCGGCCTCGGTCAGGCGGTAGGTGGTGGTGATCTGTTCCAGCGTCCACTGGCTCAGCACGCAGATGGCCATCAGCAGCAGCTTCTTGTCGGCCACCACGGCCTGTTCCTGCGACTGCGTCAGCTCCTTGAGCAAGGGCTGGCTGTCGGCCACGCGCCGCGCCAGGTCGGCGAAGTCCAGCCGCAGAGCGCGGCAGATGGCGTCGATGCGCGAGAGCGGCATGTCCCCCTTGGCCAGCATGCGCTTGACGCTGGACTCGGCCATGCCGAGGGCCTGCGCCAGGTCGGCATAGGTCATCTGGGCAGCTTTGAGTTCCTTCTTCAGCGCAAGGACGAGGTCGGCAGTCGTGCTCATGGGTATCGATTATGGATACCCTCGGGCCTCGGAAGGTGATCTGGTGGCAGGATTCGCGTCCGGGCACGGGGCGCATGAAGACACTGCACGGCATGGCTGCGCGGGCAGCCCCTTCACAAAGGCCATTGCCATGTCCACTCATTCCTCTTTTCGCGCCTCGTTCGGGGCAGAAGCGGCGCTCTACACGGCATTCGCCGGGCTGGGCGCCTTCGCCGCCTGGGGGCCGTACGTCGCCCAGGGGGCGCATGCCCACGCGTTCGCCGACCAGCGCACGCTGTGGGGCGTGCCGTATGCGATGGACGTACTCACCAACCTGCCATTCGCCCTGTTCGGGGCGGCGGGCCTGTGGGCGCTGTGCCGGTGGCTGCGGCGCTGCCGTGCCGGACGGCGGGGCCGACCCTCCGTGGCTGGCACCGCGCCGGCGACCACCGTGACGGCGGCGATGGGCGCGACCTTCTTCCTCGGCCTGCTGTTGACGGCTGCGGGCTCGGCCCTCTATCACTGGCAGCCGCACGAGATCACGCTGCTGGCCGATCGTGCCGGCATGCTGGTGGCGTTCGCCGGCGTGCTCGGCCTGGCGGTGGCCACGCGCATCGGCACACGGCCGGCCTGGCTGACCGCCGCCGTGGTGCTGGTGGGTGGCGGGCTGGCGCTGCGGGAATGGGGCGTGGCGGGTCAGCTGCTGCCGTGGGCCGTGGTGCAGGGCGGCGGCATGTGCCTGGTGGCCGGGCTCGCCCTGCGGCCGGTGCTGTGGGGCCGTCTGCCGGTGTCGCTGCTCGCGCTCGTCGGCTGGTATGGGCTGGCCAAGCTGCTGGAGGCCGGTGACCACGCCGTCTGGCAGGCCAGCGGTGGCATCGTCGCGGGCCACAGCCTCAAGCACCTCGCGGCGGCGTGGGCCGCCTGGCCGGTGCTCTCGGCCTTCCTGCACAAGCCCACCGCTTGCGGCGGCCCGGGCGAGGACCCGCATGGGCCCGGCTGCCGCAGTCCCGCCCGCGCCGTGCTGCCGGAGCCGGGCCGGGGCACAATCGCCGCCGACCAGCCACCACCTTCCCTTTCCCAGACAGGAGCCAAGGCATGAGCCAGCACCCGGCCGTGACGGCCCCGCACGTTGCCTCCGGCACCGAGCCCGCGCCCCATCCCAACCAGTTCGCGCTGCTGCGCCAGCGCCGGTTCGCTCCGTTCTTCTGGACGCTCTTCGCCGGCGCCGCAAACGACAACCTCTTCAAGTTCGCCTTCACGGTGATGGTCACCTACCAGCTCAGCGTGTCCTGGATGCCGCCCTCCATGGCGGGGCTGGTGATCGGCGCGCTGTTCATCCTGCCGTTCCTGCTGTTCTCGGCCACCTCGGGGCAACTGACGGACAAGTACGAGAAGACCCGGATGATCCGGTTCGTGAAGAACCTGGAGATCGCCATCATGGTGGTGGCAGCGATCGGGTTCGTGCTGGCGCAGCCGGTGGTGCTGCTCGGCTGCGTCTTCCTGATGGGGCTGCATTCCACGCTGTTCGGGCCGGTCAAGTTCGCCTATCTGCCGCAGGTGCTGCATGAGCGTGAGCTGACCGGCGGCAACGGCATGGTGGAGATGGGCACGTTCGTTTCCATCTTGCTCGGCAACGTGGCGGGCGGCCTGCTGGTGGCGATGCCGGAGGTGGGCCACGCCGCCGTGGCCGTGGCCTGCCTGGCGCTGGCGCTGGTGGGCCGGCTGGCGGCGCAGTGGATACCCGCCGTGCCCGCCACCGACCCGGGCTTGGTCGTGAACTGGAATCCCGTCACCGAGACCTGGCGCAACCTGAAGCTGGCCCACGGCAACACGGTGGTCTTCCGATCGCTGCTGGGCATCAGCTGGATGTGGTTCTTCGGCGCGGTGTTCCTCAGCCAGTTCCCCAGCTTCGCCAAGGAGGTGCTGCACGGCAACGAGCAGGTCGCGTCGCTGCTGCTGGTGGTGTTCTCGGTCGGCATCGGCGTGGGCTCGCTGCTGTGCGAGGTGCTGTCGCGCCGGCAGGTGGAGATCGGCCTGGTGCCGCTCGGCGCCATCGGCATGAGCGTCTTCGCCATCGACCTGTACTTCGCCTCGCGCAGCCTGCCGCGGGCCGAGGTGATGGGCCTGGCCGCCTTCGTGGCGCAGCCCGCCCACTGGCGGGTGATGGCCGACCTGGCGCTGCTCAGCCTGTTCGCCGGGCTCTACAGCGTGCCCATGTACGCCCTGATCCAGATGCGCAGCCAGCCCACGCACCGCGCCCGCATCATCGCGGCCAACAACATCCTGAACGCGCTGTTCATGATCGGCAGCTCGCTCATCGCCGGGGCGCTGCTGGGCGCGGGCTTCACGGTGCCGCAGATCTTTCTGTTTACCGGCATCGCCAACGCGGTGGTGGCGTTCTACATCTTCCTCATCGTGCCCGAGTACCTGCTGCGCTTCGTGGCCTGGGTGCTGTCGCGCTGCATCTACCGCTTCACGGTGCGCGGCGAGGCCCACATTCCCGCCGAGGGCGCCGCCCTCCTGGCCTGCAACCACGTGAGCTTCATCGACGCCGTGTTGCTCATGGCCGCCAGCCCCCGGCCCATCGTGTTCGTGATGGACCACCGCATCTTCCGTGTGCCGGTCCTGGGTTGGCTGTTCCGGCTGGCGCGTGCCATACCGATCGCGCCCCAGAAAGAGGACCCGGCGGTGTACGAAGCCGCGTTCGAGCGCGCCGCCCAGGTGCTGCGCGAGGGCGACCTGCTGGCCATCTTCCCCGAAGGCGGCATCACGCGCGACGGCAGCCTGCAGCCTTTCAAGGGCGGCGTCATGAAGATCATCGAGCGGGCGCGTGCCGACGGCGTGGAGCCCGTGGTGGTGCCCATGGCGCTCACCGGCCTCTGGGGTTCCTTCTTCAGCCGCGTGGAGCAGGGGGGCGCCATGGTGCGGCCGTTCCGGCGGGGCGCTTTCAACCGGGTGGGGCTGAACGTGGGTGCGCCGGTGGCCCCTGCCGCCGTCTCGCCGGAAAGCCTGCACGGCCAGGTGAGCCAGCTGCTGCAGGAGGATGGGGCCGGCCGCGCGCGGCAGCCGGCGCCAGAGCTGTCTTAGAAGCTTTCCCAGTCGTCCGTGTCGCGGGGCGTGGGGCTGGCCGGCGGGGCTTTCAGTGCCGGCGCCTTTGGCGAGGACGCCGCAGCCGGGGCGGGCCTGGCGGCCGGGGCGCGAGGGGCGCGAGGGGCGCGAGGGGCCGCCGCAGCGCCACGCCCCAGGGCGGGCTTGGCCGGCGCCGCAGGCGCCTTCGGTTGGGGCTGGGCCTGGGCCTGGGCCACGGCCGGTACCGCGCGGGGCGCCACGGCGGTGCGGCTGCGGGCCTGCGCGGCCGCCGCTTCGGTCACCGCTGCGTCCACCTGGAACACGCCGACCAGCTGCACCATGCGGGCCGCCTGTGCGTTGAGGCTGTCGGCGGCAGCGGCCGATTCCTCCACCAGCGCGGCGTTCTGCTGCGTGACCTGGTCGAGCTGGTTGACGGCATCGCTCACCTGCGAGATGCCCTGCTCCTGCTCGCTCGTCGCGGCGCCGATCTCGGCGATCAGGTCGGCCACCCGGCGCGCCTGGTGCACGATGTCGTCCATGGTGCTGCCCGCCTCGGACACCAGCTGCGAGCCCGTCTCCACCTTTGAGACGCTCTCGCCGATCAGGCCCTTGATCTCCTTGGCAGCCTGTGCCGAGCGTTGCGCCAGGCTGCGCACTTCGGACGCCACCACGGCAAAACCCCGGCCCTGCTCGCCCGCGCGCGCCGCTTCCACGGCGGCGTTGAGCGCCAGGATGTTGGTCTGGAAGGCGATGCTGTCGATCACGCCGATGATGTCCCCGATCTTGCGGGAGCTGTTCGTGATCTCGTCCATCGTCCGCACCACGTTGCCCACCACCTCTCCGCCGCGGGTGGCGGTCTGGCTGGCGGACGTGGCCAGCTGCGAGGCGGTACGCACGGTGTCGGCGTTCTGCTTCAGGGTGGAGGCCATCTCCTCCATCGACGCGGCGGTCTGCTGCAGGTTGGAGGCCTGCTCTTCGGTGCGCTGGCTCAGGTCGGCATTGCCCGAGGCGATCTCCGACGCGCCCGTAGCGATGGATTCGCTGGAAAGCCGCACCTCGGACACCACCTGCGCCAGGTTGGCCCGCATGGCGCCCATGGCCGCCAGCACGCTCGTCGTGTCCCCGGTGCGCACATCCACGTGCACGGCCAGGTTGCCGCGGGCCACTTCCTGGGCGATGGTGGCGGCGTAAGCCGGTTCGCCGCCCAGCTGGCGCTTGACATGGCGGGTGATGGCCCAGGCGATGAATGCACCCAGCAGGGTGCCGGCTATCGCCATGCCCAGCAGCACGGTGGCTGCAAGGTCGGCGCGGGCCTGTGATTCGGCGACGGTGTCCGTCGTCTGCTTCTGCTGGTAGGTGCTCAATGCCTCCAGCGAGCTGAAGTACGCATTCTGCAGCTGACGCGCCTCATTCAACAGCAGCGTACGCGCCGCCTCGGGCTGGTTCGACAGCCCGAGCTCCGCCGCCTTGTCGATGCTCGCGAGATAGGGGCCACGCGTCTCCGTGGCCTTGTTGAAGAGGTTCCGGGCCTCGCCGGGCTCGATCAAGGCGTCGAGCCGCTTCAGGGCCTCGGAATTCTTGCGCGCGACGTCGTCGATGCGCGCCTTCTCCACCTGCATCAGCTTCGCGTCGTTGAGCATGGCCACGTTGCGCACGGCGCGGGCGGCCACATTGACGTTGTCCTTGATTTGCTGGATCACCAGTATCTTGACGAGCCGCTCCTCGGAGATCTCGCGCACATCTGCGCTGGTGTCCACCACGTAGGAGCGCCCGAGCAATGCCAGTGCCAGCCCCATCGCGATCACGATGGCGAAGCCGGCACCGAGCATGGTGCCGAGCTTCATGCGCGCAAGAAAATCCTTCATCAATCTCTCCTTCAGCCACGTGTCAACACCACGGGCGAAGGGAATTGTAAATATAAGTTACTTTCCGGGGTGGGTTTCAGGGGATTTACAGGCCTCACTCTTTGGTAGTAAGGGCGTGCGTCCCCCGGCCCCTCAGATCAATGCCGTGGACAGCAATGCCGCCATTCCGATGGCGGGCGGCTCGCGGCGGGAATCAACCGTTTCGAAAAAGAAAGCTGTAGGCATTCAGGGCCGGCACGCCGCCCAGGTGGGCATAGAGCACCTGGGAGCCTGCCGGAAACTCTCCCAGGCGCACCTTCTCGATCATTCCGTGCATCGACTTGCCCTCGTACACCGGGTCGGTCAGCATGCCCTCGGTGCGCGCGCAGAGGCGGATCGCCTCCAGCGTGCCGTCGTTGGGCAGGCCGTACTCGGGGCCGCCAAAGCGTTCGTCCAGCACGATGTCGGCTTCCGTCATGTCGCGGCCCAGCTCGACCAGCCCGGCCGTGTTCTGGGCAATGCGCAGGATCTGCGCACGGGTCTGCTCCGGCTTGGCGGATGCGTCGATGCCGATCACCCGGTCGGCCCGGCCGTCTGCAGCAAAGCCTACGGCCATGCCGGCCTGGGTGCTTCCGGTGACCGAACACACCACGACGTAGTCGAACTGGAACCCCAGGTCCTTTTCCTGCTGGCGCACTTCCTCCGCGAAGCCGACGAAGCCGAGTCCGCCGTACGGGTGCTCCGAGCAGCCGGCGGGAATGGGAAAGGGCTTGCCGCCGGACTGCTTCACGTCTTCCATCGCCTGCTCCCAGCTCGGCCGGATGCCGATGTCGAAGCCCGCGGCATCGAGGCGCACATCCGCGCCCATGATGCGGCTCATCTCGATGTTGCCCACGCGGTCGTACACCGCGTCGGAGTAGTTGACCCAGTTCTCCTGCACCAGCACGCACTTCATGCCCAGGTGCGCGGCCACGGCGGCGACCTGGCGCGTCTGGTTGGACTGGATGCCGCCGATGGACACCAGCGTGTCGTAGCCGCCCGCGATCGCTTCCGGGATGAGGTACTCCAGCTTGCGCGTCTTGTTGCCGCCGAAGGCCAGGCCGGAGTTGCAGTCCTCGCGCTTGGCATACAGATCGACCTTGCCGCCCAGGTGGGCCGACAAGCGCTTGAGCGGCTGGATGGGCGTGGGGCCGAAGGTGAGGGGGTAGCGGTCGAATTTCTGGAGGTTCATGGCGGTTCCGGGGCAGTGCAGGCGGTGGGTGGGACAAGGCATTCCGGCTGCGGAGTGCTGCTGCCTGGATTGCCCCGCCGCCGGCAGCCTTCATCGTAGGAAAATGCGGGCGCAACAGGGTTGCGAATCTCCGCTATCCAGCGAACCGTCAGTCCGGAAGGAGTCCGTTTTGCCAACCTCGATTTCGTCAGGACCGCCATGTGCGCAACAAAATTAACCACGCCGTCTCGGGCGGCGCAGGCGGTCGAGCGTCTGGGTGAACTCGACCGCACCGACCGCACCATCCTGCGGGCCTTGCAGCGCGACGCTTCCATCTCGAACGTGGCATTGGCCGCCAAGGTGCATCTGAGCGCGCCGGCCTGCCTTCGGCGGGTGGAGCGGCTCAAGCGCCTGGGGCTCATCGACGGAGTGGTGGCACTGCTCAACCCCAAGGCCGCCGGGGCCGGCATGCTGGTGATGATCGGCGTGGTGCTGGACCGCTCCACGCCCGAGTCGTTCGCCGAGTTCGAGAAGGCGGCGGTGAAGATTTCCGGCTGCATGGAATGCCATGTCGTCACCGGCGAGTTCGACTACTTCCTGCTGGTGCGCACCAGGGACAGCGAGAGCTTCAACCGCCTGCATGCCGAGCAGTTGCTGTACCTGCCCGGCGTGCGGCAGGTGCGGTCGTTCATGGTGATACGCAACGTGCTGTCCACCACCGAATTACCGCTGCCGGGGTGACCGCTGGCATCCCCCGGGGCGGGCAGGCGGCCCGGCTCGCCTGCCGCTGGGCCGCCACGGCGCAGGCCCGGTGCCGACTCAGTCCGCTTCCACGGCAAAGGTGAGGCCGGCGTTCGCCTGCAGCCGGGCCAGCAGCGGCTCGCCCATGGCGGGCGCGGGCGTCCAGATGCCACCGGGCGTGTCCTGCGCGTCCTGCAGCAGGCACACGGCTGCCTCGGCGATCATCTTGGAGGTGGAGCCGTAACCGGGATCGCGGTCGCCCGTCACGCCGACGCGCAGCGTGTGGCCGGCCGCGTCGCTGCCGAGAAACAACACGTCGTAGAAGCCGCTCTCGCGCTCTTCGCGCGACGGGCCCTCGCCCGGCTGCGGGCCCTGGCCCGAACCCATGGACTTGTCTGCGGCGACGGCCTGGGCCAGCGCCTCGCCATTGGCGCCCGGCCCGGTGATCAGCATCTCGTCGTAGACGAAGTCGGCACCGTAGGCGTGCTGCAGCAGGAAGTTGGACCGGTGCACGTTGCGCGTGTTGATGGCGGCCATGACGAAGGGCGCCACCCAGACGCCGCCGCTGTCGGCCTGGCCCAGGGCTTCGTCCACCATGGGCTTGTGGCCGGACGGCTGGCGCGGCCCTTCGAACCCGGGCGTGAGGGAAAACGGATTCTTCAGCAACTCCAGCACGGCCGGGTCGGCGGCGGACGCGGCCAGGGTGGCCTTCAGGCTGGCCGCGGTGCCGCCCGAGAAGGTGCCCTTCATCTTGCGCACCCGGCCCCGCACGCGCGATGCCGGGTGGCCAAAGCGGGCTTTCATCTCCTGCTGCAGCAGGTAGACGCCCAGATCGAACGGGATGGAATCGAAGCCGCAGGAAAACACGATGCGGGCGCCGCTGGCCTGGGCCTGCGCTTCGTGCGCGTCGATCATCTGGCGCATCCACGCGGGCTCGCCGCACAGGTCCACGTAGTCCACGCCGGCCTGGGCGCAGGCGGTCACCAGCGCGCTGCCATAGAGCTGGTAGGGCCCCACGGTGGTCAGCACCAGGCGCGTCTGCGCCATCAGCGCCTGCAGGCTGGCCGGATCGGCGATGTCGGTCGCCACCAACGGGGTGTCGGCCGGGGCGCCGAGTTCATCGCGCACCGCCGCCAGCTTGTCCGCACTGCGCCCGCCCATGGCCCAGCGCAGGCCGCTGCCCGCGGGGTAGCGCCGCAGCAGGTATTCGACGACCAGCCGCCCGGTGAAGCCGGTGGCGCCGTGGACGACGAGGTCGAAAGCAGGAGTCGTCATGCGGGGGTCTCCATAACGGGGCAAAGGTGGAGGCGGCCGTACGGGCTGCCGTGGGTGGACGCGATTGTCAGACGCCCGACCGCCGGCACCTGTCGCCCAGATTCAGCGCGCGGTGCCGCTGTGGGGGCTTGGGCAGGGCAGAAAGTATTGGAAATCGATACCGGCCAGCATGTCTCAGGCCACCGGCGGCATTCGCTGGGGCCGCCAGCGCATCGCACCGCCACCATGTGGCCTGTGTTCCACCACGGCCCGAGCGGCCACCACCTTCATGCCTTCCGCCGCATCCGCGTCTTTTCCTGTTCAGCGTGACACCCGTGCCTGGCAGCTGCAGGTCTGGGTATCGTTCGGCCTGGCCGTGTTCCTCTGCGCCGTGGGGCTGGCGTGGCTGCCTGGCGCGCAACTGGAGCGGGCCTTCATGGTGATGGGTTATGTGTTCTGCCTGTCGGCGGCCTTCGTGCTGGCGAAGTTCGTGCGCGACAGCGAAAGCGCCGCGCGCCGGGGCGGGGGCGACACACCGCTCTGGAAGCTCGTCGTCTGGGGCGGCTTCGCGGTGGCCATGGGGCTGACGGGCTGGGGGCTGCTCGGTATGCAAATCAATGTGACCTACAAAGCCTTTCTGGGCGTGGGCTGGCTCTACCTCATCACCACCGCCTTCACGCTGGCTAAGATGCTGCGCGACCGCCACGAGGCCGATCTGGCCGAGGCCCGGCTGCAGGGCCGGCGGGACGCGGCCCAGTCGCCTGAGGCGGGCGAGTGAACCGATGCAGCAGCACCTTCGCCATGCCCCGTCGGCTCCCACCCACCCCAGCGCTCCCGTCGCCCCTACCGATCTGAAGGAGGCCACCCCATGATGCATTCGACCCTGTTCCGTTCCGCCCTGGCGCGCGCCGCGCTTGCGCTGGCCTGTGGCTGGTGCGCAGCGGCCGGCCCTGCGCACGCGCAAAGCGAGGCTTCCGCCGCACTGTCGCTGATGCCCGTGGCATCGGTGGTCGGCTCGGTGGGTGCCGGCTCGGCAGTCGCCGGGGCGGTGGCGACCTTGCCGGTGGCCCTATCGGTGGGCGGTGCGGTGCTCACGGTGAAAGCCGTGCAGGCGTCGGCCACCGGCACCGTGTACCTGCTGGAGCGCGCGTCCGACGGCGCGCAGGCCAGCATCGAAGTCAGCGGCCGTGCGGCTTCGGCCGTCGCGCAGGGTGTGGGCACGGTGGTGACCTGCAGCTCGATCGCGTCGGGCGTCATTCTTTCGGCGGCCGGCGAGGTGCTGGCCTTCGTGCCCAACGCCCTGGGCCGTGCCCTGCTGCACAACGAGCGTCTGTGATGCAGCGCCTTGCCTCCCCGGTCGCTTGCATCGCCCGGCGCAGCCTGCCCTGGCTGGTGGCGGCCCTGACCGCCGCGCCGGCCCTCGTGGGCACAGCGCATGCCGGGCGCTCGTGCGAGCAGCGCCAGCCCTCGGCGCAGGTCATCGAGCGCGGCATGCAACTGGCCGAGCGCACGGCCCGCGCGCTCGATGCCGAATTCGCGCGCTCCGGCACCCGTGTGGTGGTGCTGGCGCGTGCGGGGCAGGACCTGTCGAAATACGGCCTGCGCTGGTCGCACCTGGGCTGGGCCTACCGCACGCCCGAAGGCCCCTGGCGCGTGGTGCACAAGCTCAACGCCTGCGGCACGGCGGTGGCCCACGTGTACCGCCAGGGCCTGGGTGACTTCTTCCTCGACGACCTCTGGCGCTACGAAGCGGCCTGGGCCGTGCCCACGCCGGCCGTGCAGCAGCACGTGCTCACCCCGCTGACCGACGCCAGCCGCGTCAAGGCCCTGCACGAGCCCGCCTACAGCATGGTCAGCTACGCCTGGGGCACCCGCTACCAGCAATCCAACCAGTGGGCGCTGGAAACCCTGGCGGCGGCCATGGAGCCGGTCACGCTCCGCACGCGCAGCCAGGCGCAGGCCTGGCTGCAGTTCAAGGGCTACGAGCCCGCCGCGATGAAGATCGGTCCGCTGACCCGGCTCGGCGGCCGCGTCACGTCGGCCAACGTGGCGTTCGACGACCATCCCAACGAGAAGCGCTTCGCCGACCGCATCGAAACCGTCACGGTGGACTCGGTCTTCACATGGCTGCAGCGCGCGCAGCTGGCCGGCGCGCCGGTGTCGCTGCAGGCCGGGCCCTGAAGCAGCAGGGCCGGCACGGGCCTGAAATTATCGTCAAAATGGCCTCGGGCGCTCGTCAATAAAGCGCGTTTAGCTATAAAAATCATAGCATCAAGCAAGGAGTCCGCATGAGCAAAGGTTTGCGTCTGTCCGAGAAATGGTTCCGCCGCGGCCTGTGGCTGGTGGCGCTGGTGTTCGCCGGCTTCCTGATCGGCCTGGGCGGCACGGTGGTGGGCGACCTGCCGCGCGTCGAGGCGCCATTGCAGCTCGACGACTACCTCGACCGGAACGCCGCCGAGGCGCTGCGCGCGCAGGTCGCCGCCGCCGAACGCGCCCAGTCCGCCGCAGAGACCGCGCTGGAACAGGCCCGCCTGCAGCACGACAAGGCGCGCAGCGCAACCGCCGCCGAGCGCGAAACCTTCGACAACTGGCTGGCCACCCGCAGCGCCACGCAGCAGGCCGAGCACAACCCCGAGGTGGTGCGCCGCACGCAGGCGCTGGACGCCCTCACGCAGCGCGAGCGCCAGGCGCAGCAGGCCGTGCAGGCGCAGCAGCAGGCGCATCTCGATGCGCGCCAGGGTGCTGCCGCCGCACGCCAGCGGCTGAGCGCGGTGGAGGACAGCGGCTACCAGCGCATGCAGCAGGAGATGCGCAAGGTCGAGCTGCGCGTGTTCCTCTACCGGCTGGCGCTGACCCTGCCGCTGCTGATCGCCGCCGGCTGGCTCTTTGCGAAAAAGCGCAAGAGCACCTACTGGCCTTTCGTCTGGGGCTTCATCTTCTTCGCGCTGTTCGCCTTCTTCGTCGAGCTGGTGCCCTATTTGCCCAGCTACGGCGGCTATGTGCGCTACGCGGTCGGCATCATCGTCACCGTGCTGGTGGGCCGCTATGCCATCGTGGCGCTCAACCGCTACCTCGAACGCCAGCGCCAGGCCGAGGCCCTGCCCGACCAGGAGCGCCGCAAGGAGCTGAGCTACGACGTGGCCCTGGCCCGGCTGGCCAAGGGCGTCTGCCCCGGCTGCGAGCGCGCCGTCGATCTGAAGAACGAGGCTATCGACTTCTGCCCGCACTGCGGCATCGGCCTCTTCGACCATTGCAGCTGCTGCAGCACCCGCAAGAGTGCCTTCGCGCGGTTCTGCCACGCCTGTGGCACGCCGGGAGGCGCGCAGCCCGTTGGGCAGTGACGGCGCGAGCCTGCACGACAATCGCGCCTGACGCGGCCACCGCCGCCGCTGCCTTTCCTGCCGCCCACGCCATGGCCAAACTATCCGACACCCTCTACGCCGACCTGCGCCGCCGCCTCATGTCCGGCTACTACACGCCGGGCGCCCGGCTGCGCGAGGAGCACATTGCCGAAGAGATGAAGGTGAGCCGCACACCCGTGCGCGCGGCGCTGCAGCGCCTGGTGGAAGACGGCCTGCTGGTGGCCGCCGCGCGCGGCGCCACCGTGGCGGAATGGACGCGCTGGGACGTGGCCGAGGTGTTCGAGCTGCGCATGCTGCTGGAGCCCCATGCGGCGGGCCTCGCCGCCGAGCGGGCGACGCCCGAGCAGGTGGCCGAGATGGAGGCGCTCAACGACGAGATGCTCGACTGGGTGAAGTCGCGCAAGGATGACCGGCTGGCGCGCATCCAGGCGGTGAACAACCGCTTCCACCATCTGCTGGTCGAGGCCGCCCGCTCGGGCCGCCTGAAGGCCATGCTGCAGAACTTCCTCGACATGCCGATCATGATCGGCTCGTTCTACTTCTACACGGAGCAGGACATGCTCAACAGCGTCGAGCACCACCGCCAGGTCACCCAGGCCATCCAGCGCCGGGACCGGCGCCATGCCGAGCAGGCCATGGCTTTCCACCTGCGTGCATCGTTCCTGCGGTTCGAGATGCAGCGCGTGGCCTCGGCGCCCGAGGACGCCGCCCTCAGCGTTCGACCGGACAGCCCAGGCGCTTGAGCGTCTCGTCGATCCAGGGCGCGCTGTACGTGCCTGCCGCGATGTCGGCCACCATCTTTGCCTCGATCACCTGCTTGTGGTGCGCGGCCTCCAGCAACGCCTCGGCCTGGGCGAAGGGCACGCACAGCAGGCCGTCGTCGTCACCGATCACCAGGTCGCCCGGCTCGATCACCATGCCGTCGATGGCGATGGGCACGTTGATCTCGCCCGGCCCATCCTTGTAGGGCCCGCGGTGCGTGACGCCCGCCGCGAACACCGGAAAGCTGCCGGCCCGGATCCAGGCCGCATCGCGGATCGCGCCATGGATGACGATGCCGCCGAGCTGCCGGCGCATCGCGTCGCCCACCATGATCTCGCCGATCAGCGCGTTGGTGAGGTCGCCGCCCGCATCCACCACGATCACGTCGCCGGGGCGGGCCAGCTGCAAGGCCTTGTGGATCATCAGATTGTCGCCCGGGCGGGTCTTGATGGTGAGTGCCGGGCCGGCCATGCGGCCGCCCGCATGCATGGGCCGCAGGCGGGCGCCGCCGGCCGTCATGCGGGCCATGCAGTCGCTCACGTTGGCGACGGGAACCTCCAGGTAACGCTGGGCGAGGTCGAGGCTGACGGAGCGCTGGCGCTTGAGAATTTGAAGACCGATCATGGTGTGTGCAATCAGAGTGGAACAGGCAGGGAAGCACCGGGTGCGGGCGCAGTCAGGGGTGCGGGAAAGCGGTAGAGGCGGGCGGGGTTTTCGACCAGCACGCGCTGACGCTCGCCTGGCGAGAACCAGTGCGCCAGCAGCTGCATGAGCGCCGCGTCGTCGGGTGCGTCCGGTGCCGTGACGTGGGGCCAATCCGTGCCCCAGACCAGTTGGTCCAGCGAGGCATCGGCCAGCCGGCGCACGAAGCCGCCCAGCGCCGCCTGCGGCGGGGAACCCGGCGCCGCGATGTAGGGCGCGGAGAGCTTGAGCCACACGCGCCGGCTGGCCAGCAGGCGGGCCACCGTCGCCTCGACCCGTTCGGCATGCCCGGTGGAAGCGACATCGGCATGCAGGCGCGCGAAGTGGTCGATCACCACCGGCACGGGCAATGCGAGGAGACGGTCCGCCAGGCCGATCAGGTCGCCGGAGTGCGCATGCAGCTGGATGTGCCAGCCGAACGGCTGGATCAGGCGGGCCACCGGCTCCAGCATGTCGGCCGTCGGGGCACCGGCCTGCACCAGGTTGAACCGCACGCCCACGACGCCGTGGTCGCGCAACTCCAGCAGCTCGTCCGCAGGGGTGAGCGGGTCGATGACCGCGATGCCCCGGGCGCTGTCGCCCAGGCGGCGCAGGCCGGCCAGCAGCACGCGGTGGTCTCGCCCGTAGCTGGAAGGCTGCACCAGCACGTTGCGGCCGATGCCGAGGCGGCGCATCAGCCGCAGATACTGCCCGGCGTTCGCCTCGCCGGGCCGTAGCACGGCGCCCGGCACGAAGGGCACGGCCGGGTCGAACAGGTGCATGTGGCAGTCGCACGCCCCGGCGGGAACGTCGATCGGCACCGCCCCCGGTTCCGCTGGGTGGGCCGCTTGCTGCGTCATGGAGTGGGCTTGGCGGCGTGCCAGAACTGGTAGGACTTGGCGAGTTCTGCGGCGGACTGCTCCAGGTCCGTGGGCGCGAGTTCCAGGGACATGTCCTGCACGCGGGCCTGCACCTCGGGGTCTTTCAGCACGCTGCGCAACGCGGCATTGAATTTCTCGGCCAGCGGCGTGGGCAGGCCCTTGGGCGCGAAGAAGGCGTTGAAGCTGCTCACGTTCACGCCGCTGAAGCCCAATTCCTCGAACGTCGGAACTCCCGGCAGCAGCGCCGAGCGCTTGCCGCCCGAAATCGCCAGGATGCGCACCTTGCCGCCCCGCGACATGGTCACGCCTTCGGGCTCGCCGGTCACGCCCGAGGCCAGCTGCCCGCCGATCAGCTGCGGCATCATCTGGGCCGAGCCGCCGAAGGCGATGGCCTCCATCCTCACACCGGCCTTCCGGCTGATGGCCGCGCCGATGATGTCCGGCACACCGCCGATGAGGGGCACGCCGTAGTTGCCCAGCTGCGGGTTGTTGCGCACCGCGTCGACGAATTCCGGCAGCGTCCTGGCGGAGCCGCTGAGCGGCACGGCGAAGGTCCACTGGAAGCGGGCCACCTGGCCGACCGCAACGAAGTCCCGCATCGCGTCGTAGCCCGCGCTGGGCGTGAGGATCGGCACGACGACGACAGAATGGTCGAGCGCCAGCAGGAAGGTGGCGCCATCCGGCGCGGCCGCCTTGACAAACGCGGTGCCGATCTGGCCGCTCGCGCCGGGTTTGTTCTCGATGACGACGGTCTGGGACAGCGCCTTGCTCAGCCGTGGGCCCAGCAGCCGCGCCAGGGCATCGGTAGCGCCGCCGGGCGCGAAGGGCACGACGATCTTGATCGGATTCTTGAAGTCCTGCGCGGCGGCGCTGGCCGCCAGGGCGGCGAGGATCGCGCCGAAGAAGAGGGTGCGGAGTGTCTGCATGGTCTGTGCGGGGTGGGAGCGGGCGGAGGGGCTGGGCGGTTCAGTCGAGCTTGGTTCCCGAATCGCGCACCACGGGGGCCAGGCGCGCCCGGTCGGCGGCGTAGAGTTCGCCCATTTCCTTGGGCGTGCTGCCCAGGATGTCGGCGCCGCTCGCCAGGATCTTGGCGCGCGTGTCGGGCTGCTGCAGCACCTGGTTGACGGCGGCGTTCACGCGGCTCACCACCTCGGGCGGGGTGCCGGCCGGGGCCATCACGCCCCAGACGCTCGCCAGCTCCACGCCGGCAATGCCCGATTCGGTGTACGTGGGCACATTGGGCAGCACGGGTGAGCGCTTGGCGGTGGTGACGCCCAGCGCCCGCACCTTGCCGCCCTGGATGTGGCTCTGCAGCGTGGGAATGGAGCCCATGTACATGTCCACCTGGCCGCCGATCAGGTCGGGCAGGGCCTGCGACATGCCCCGGTAGGGCACGTGCGTGAGCTTCATGCCGGAGCTTTTCTGCCACAGCTCGCTGATCAGGTGCGCCACGGTGCCGGTGCCCGGCGACGCGAACGTGAGGCGCCCCGGCTGGGCCTTGGCCGCCGCGATCACGTCGGCCAGCGTCTTGTAGGGCGAGTCGGCCCGCACCACCAGCACAGCCGGGCCGCTGGCGACCAGGCCCACGGGGATCAGGTCCTTGACGGGGTCGTAGGTGAGCTTGGAATAGAGCAGGGGGTTCAGCACCACGTTGTCGGTCTGCGCCATCACCAGCGTGTAGCCGTCGGCGGGCGCCTTGGCCGTGCTGTCCAACGCTAGGTTGCCGCCAGCGCCCGGCTTGTTGTCGACCACGACGGTCCACTTCAGGGTGTCGGTCAGCTTGGTGGCCATCAGCCGCGTCAGGCTGTCGGTGCCGCCGCCGGGCGGGAAGGGAACGATGAACTTGATCGGTTTGGCCGGGTAGTCCTGGGCGAGGGCGGTGGCGCCCACCGCCAGCAGGCAGGCGGTGGCGAGGATGCGGTGAAGAAGGCGCATGGGTCGTGTCTCCGGAAGTCGTTTTAGAGGGGCTTGAGGGGCAGGGAATCAAGGGCGTTCGGTGCGTGACAGCGCGGCCAGCCAGGCCAGGGCGTCGGCGGTACTGCTGCCGCCGTAGGGCGTTCCGGCCTGGCCCTGCACGGTGCGCTCGAACAGCTGCTGCACGGCGGGCAGCACGAGCGGCTGCACCCCGGAGAGCTGCATCTGGCGCTGGGCCTCGACCACCTCGTTGCGGCGGCGGCCGGCATGCGGGATGTGCGTGCGCACCATCGACTCCATGGTCTCGCGCAGCGAACCCTGGTCGATGTCCAGCAGCACGTCGTGCAGCTCGGCGCGCAGCCCCTTCTGCTCTGCGGTCACCAGGCATTCCACGGCCAGCGCCTCCATGCCCTTGGTGAAGATGCTGCGCAGCAGCTTGAGCGATGCGGCGTCGCCCGGCCGCGCGCCCACGGGGCGGATGGGGGCGCCGCAGGCGGCTAGCAGCGCCGCCACTTCCTGCGCCGCCGTGCCCGAGCACAGCAGCGGCGTGCGCGCGCCGCTCAGGTTGACGGCTCCGGTGATGGCCACGTCGACGAAGCGGTGCCCGCAGGCTTCAGCCTCCTGCTCGGCCTGGCGCATGTCGTCGGGGTCGGCCGTGGTCATGTCGACGTACAGCGCGCCGCGCTGCAGGTGGGGGAAGGCCTGGCGAGCCACCTCCAGCGCGACGGTGCCGAAGACGGCGCTCACCACCAGCTCGGCCTCAAGCATCCACGCGCCGGGCGCGGCGTGCAGGCCGGCACCGAGCCTGCCGGCAAGGGCCTGCAGCGCTTCGCCGGGTTGCGGATCGGCAAAGCCGCTGATCGTGTGGCCCTGGGCCGCCAATGCCTGTGCGTAGCACTGTCCCACCGTGCCGCCACCCAAAATGACTGTGTTCATATAAATACAAGAAAAGTACAAAAAGGATTGGACACTCCCCGAGATGGGCAGTCAATCCGGCTGAAATGGAATTTCATTAGGGTTTGTGTTTATTATTTGTATTTATTTGGGCTTGAGCGGGTGGTCTGGGCGCATCGTCGGGGTGAGGTCGATGCAAGCCGACACGCAGTGGGGCGAGTTCTCCTACAACCCGGGGGCGCTGGCTGTTCGAAGACTGCGGGGCTGCGGGTGCCGCTGCCCGGCACCCGGTTTTCATCCCACTTCCAGGAGCCTTTCCCATGCCTCTCGATCCCCGCACCGCCGGTCCCCGGCCGCCGTTTTCCGACCAGCAGCCGCTGACGCCGCCGGGCGCTGAAACCGACATGAATCCGCGTCCCGACTACGGCGCCGAGTCGTACCGGGGCTCGGGCAAGCTCCAGGGGCGCAGGGCCGTCATCACCGGCGGCGACAGCGGCATCGGGCGGGCCGTCGCGCTGGCCTATGCGCGCGAGGGCGCTGACGTGCTCATCGCCTACCTTCCGGAGGAGGAAGGCGATGCGCGCCACACGCTGGAAATGGTCGAGGCCGAGGGTCGCCGGGCCATCGGCGTGCCGGGCGACATCCGCGAGGAAGCGCACTGCAACGGCATCATCGAGCGCGCGGTGAAGGAGCTGGGCGGCATCGACATCCTGGTCAACAACGCGGCCTACCAGATGTCGCACGACAGCATCGACGAGCTGACGGCCGAGGAGTTCGACCGCACTTTCCGCACCAATGTCTATGCCACCTTCTATCTGAGCAAGGCCGCAGCGCGGCACATGCCGCCGGGCAGCGCCATCATCAACACGGTGTCGGTGAATGCGGACAAGCCGAACAAGACGCTGCTGGCCTATGCGTCGACCAAGGGCGCGCTGCAGAACTTCACCGGCGGGCTGGCGCAGCTGCTGGCCGACAAGGGCATCCGCGTGAACTGCGTGGCGCCCGGGCCGATCTGGACGCCGCTCATTCCGTCCACGCTGGACATCGAGCGCGCGCGCGAGTTCGGCAAGCAGGTGCCCTTCCAGCGCCCCGGCCAGCCGGCGGAACTGGCGCCTGCCTATGTGCTGCTAGCGTCCGACCAGGCGAGCTACATCTCCGGCGCCACCATCGCCGTCACGGGCGGCGTGCCGATCATCTGACGGGCAGCCTGCGCCGGCGCCTCTGTGTTCACGCAGGTGCCGGCCGCGCCGGTCGGATCAGGTAGACATCAGGACATCACCACGGGCCCGCCCTTTTCCAGCGCGCGCTGGTAGGCGGGCCGGGCGCGCATGCGGTCCCGATAGGCGCGCAGGTGCGGATGGCGGTCGGCCCCTTCGGCGCGCGAGAGGGCGGCTTCCACCGGAAAGCTCATCTGGAAGTCGGCCAGGCTCAGGTGGTCGCCCGCGAACCAGGTGTGGCGCGACAGATGCTCGTCCATGAAGGCGAGGGCGGTGGCCAGGTTCGGATCGACCAGTTTCTGCTGCGCCTGGCTGCAGATGCCGCGTGCCACGGGCCGCACGAAAAACGGCATGGGCCGGGTCGGCAGGGTCTTGAACACCAGCTTCAGCATCAGCCAGTTCATCAGCGAGCCTTCCGCGTAGTGCATCCAGAAGCGGCACTGGCGCAGCGCGGGCGTGCCGCGGGCGGGCACCAGATCAGCCAGTTCAGGCGGCGCGGCATCGCCGAAGCGGTCGGCCAGGTATTCGAGGATGGCGCCGGACTCGGCCACCGTGTCGTCGCCTTCGGTGATGACCGGGGACTTGCCCAGCGGGTGGATGCGCTTGAGTTCGGGCGGCGCCAGCCGTGTGCGCGGGTCGCGCTGATACCGTTTGAGCGTGTAGGGCACGCCCAGCTCTTCCAGCAGCCACAGGACGCGCTGCGAGCGCGAGGTTTCGAGGTGGTGAACGGTGATCATGGCTGCATGCTAGCCACGGGCGGGTGAGCCATGCGTACGACAAGTTCGCCAGCGTGTCGTTGGCTGGGGCTGGGGCTGGGGCATCGGCATGGAGCTTGGCAGGGGCACGGTTCGCGCCGGGCCCGCCCGCCCTGCGGGCCTGCCCGTCGCTTCAGACCCCGCGTGCCCGGTCGGCCGCAAACCGCTGGCGGAAGGCCGCGAATGCGCCCGCGTCCAGTGCTTCTCGCACTTCGCGCATCAGGTTCAGGTAGTAGTGCAGGTTGTGGATGGTGGTGAGCATGGGGCCCAGCATTTCGCCGCAGCGGTCCAGATGGTGCAGGTAGGCCCGGCTGAAGCCGCCGCGGCCGCCGTCTGCCCAGGCCACGCCGTCCTTGCCGGCGCACGCATGGCAGGTGCAGGTGGCGTCCAGCGGCTGGTGGTCGGCCTTGTGGCGGGCGTTGCGCAGTTTCAGGTCGCCGTAGCGCGTGAAGATGGTGCCGTTGCGCGCATTGCGGGTGGGCATCACGCAGTCGAACATGTCCACGCCGTCGGCCACGCCCTGGACCAGGTCCTCGGGCGTGCCCACGCCCATTAGGTAGCGCGGCTTGTTCGCCGGCAGCAGGTGCGGCGTGTGGGCCATGATCTCCAGCATCTCGTCCTTGGGCTCGCCCACGCTGACGCCGCCCACGGCATAGCCGGGAAAGTCCATCTCGACCAGGGCCTGCAGCGATTCCTCGCGCAGGTTCGTGTACATGCCGCCCTGCACGATGCCGAAGAGCGCATTCGGGTTGCCCAGGCGCTCAAACTCGTTCTTGGAGCGCACGGCCCAGCGGCGGCTCATCTCCATCGACTTGCGCGCCTCGGCCTCGGTGGTCTTCTGGCCCTTGGTCTCGTAAGGCGTGCACTCGTCCAGCTGCATCACGATGTCGGAGTTGAGCGTGGTCTGGATCTGCATGCTCACCTCCGGCGACATGAAGAGCTTGTCGCCGTTGACCGGGCTGGCGAAGGTCACGCCTTCCTCGGTGATCTTGCGCATGGCACCCAGGCTCCAGACCTGGAAGCCGCCCGAGTCGGTGAGGATGGGCTTGTCCCACTGCTCGAACTTGTGCAGGCCGCCGAAGCTCTGCATCACGTCCAGGCCGGGGCGCATCCACAGGTGGAAGGTGTTGCCCAGGATGATCTGCGCGCCCATGTCGTGCAGGCTCTGCGGCATCACGCCCTTGACGGTGCCGTAGGTGCCCACGGGCATGAAGATGGGCGTCTGCACCACGCCGTGGTTGAGAGTCAGGGTGCCGCGCCGCGCGTGGCTTGCGGGGTCGGTCTTGAGGAGGTCGAACTGAAGCATGGCGCGATTGTCCCAGACCGCAGGGGATTGGCCGGCCGCTGCGCCGGGCCGCCGCTACACTGAATCGCACCGGGGCGGGCTGGAACCGCCCTGTCCACCAACGCTGCGAAAGGACCGACCATGACCAAGATTCTGATTGCCGCCGACGGCTCCGACCTCTCGCTGGATGCCGTGCACCACACGCTGTCGCTGCTGCGCGGCGGCCTGCGTGGGGAGGTGGTGCTGGCCCATGTGCAGGAGCCCGCCACGCTGTATGAAATGGTGACCACCCGCGACCCCGACCTCATCGCCGCAGCCAGCGTGGAGGCCGGCCAGCACCTGCTGGCGCCGGCCCGCGCGCTCATCGAGGCGGCGGGCGTGGCCTGCGACACCGAGGTGGGCGTGGGCGACGTGGCGCACACGCTGGTGGACATTGCCGAGCGGCGCGGCTGCGACCTGATCGTGGTGGGCGCTCGCGGCCAGGGCGCCATTGCCAGCGCGCTGCTGGGGTCGGTATCGCAGGCGCTGGTGCAGGCCAGCCCGGTGCCGGTCACCATCGTCAAGCATGCAGATACGCTGCAGGACATGGAGGCGGAGCCGGCCTTGTCGGCGGAGGTGATCGCAGACCGCGGCGGCCTTTGAGGCGTTGGCGGGCGAGCGGGCGGGGGGAGCGGCGGCGGTGAAGACCGCCGAAAGGTGCCGGATGGCCCGAGCAGGGGTCTGGCCGCTTTCGTCTTTCTGTATCTGCCTGCGGCTCTTCCGATGTTGTCCTCAGGCCGCCTTGCGGAAGGGCTCGGCCGTGCGCTGCAGCTTGCCGTGCGGCAGGCTGGCCAGCCGCTTGAACATGCGGCGGCAGTAGCCGTTGATCCAGAGGCACTTGTTCAGTTCGTCCACCGGCAGCGGCCCCGACACGACCACGATGTCGTTGGCGGCTTCGACCGCACCGGCCGCGCGCAGGCGGCGGCGCGTGTTGCTGGCCCACGACTGGATGCGCGTGGGGCTGCCGTGCTGGTGCACTTCGCCCGTGTGGGCATCGAAGGCGATGGCCACGGTGTCGGTCTTGAGCTTGAACCGCCGCTCGCCCGTGACGGCGCTGGGCGCATCGCGCATGTCGTACAGGTAGTAGCTGCCCGACTTGAGCTGGTATTGCATGTCCATGGTGTTCGTCCTCCGAGCGGCATTTTCGAGGGGGCTCGTGGCCGGCAATGGCGGAGAAAACGGGAAGAAAACCGCTCTTATTCCAGGAGCTGCGCGTGGCGCGCCGTGTGCCTGCCGGGCTGCTGCATTGTGTCGGTGCCGTGGGGCAGCTTCAAGGCATCGGGGCGGGCAAAGGGTAACGGGTTGTGATGCAGGGCCGCTGCAGCCGCGCGGGCCGCGAAGGCCCAGCCTTGGGGCCGTCGCTCGAGCCCGGCGCCCGCGCGGGCGCCGGGCCGCCGGATCAGAAATCGACCAGGCTCAGGCCCACGCTGAACACCGTGCGCTTGCGGTTGTAGTCGGTCATGGTGTCGCCATAGCCGCTGAAGAGCGCCGTGTGCAGGCGCAGGTTGCTCTTGCCCGCGCCCAGGTTCTGGCCCAGCGTCTGCATCCACTCGAAGCGCGCCGAGCCCCGGTGCGCCGAGCCCAGCGAATGCCGGCCCGTGAAGATGAAGGTGTTGTTGCGGTCGCGGTTCCACGACACGGTCATCTCGCCGCGGCCCAGGTAGTTGCTGATGCCGGGGTTGTCGTCGCTGTCCGCGCCTTCGTTCAGGCGCTTCCAGACGCGGCCGGTCACCGTCCAGCGGTCGTCCAGCTCCATGCCGCTCATCAGGTAGACGCGGTTCCAGCTGCGCGACAGCGGCAGGCTCTGGCCGTTGGACTGGTGCACCAAACCCAAGCCGGTGTAGCGCCAGCGCCAGCCGAACGGCAGCTTGGCGTCGGTGGGGTAGACGTACATCACTTCCGGCTCGTGGTCGGTGGCGCGGAAGGGGCGCGAGATGTCGGGGCTGAACAGCTGCCAGTACGACTGCTGGGTGTAGCCCACCCAGAGCGAATCGGTCTGCGTGGGATGGCCCTGCGTCAGCAGGCCCTGGGCGAGCTTGGTGCGCACCGACAGCTGCACGCGCATCTCGGTCGTGCGGTAGTCCACGGCGGTGAGCGCGTTGTGGTCGGGCGCATCGGAGGTGGGCTGGCGGTTCACGTTGCTGCCCTTGACCACCGACACGCTGATGGGCCGGTAGCCGCGGAAGCGGAAGGTGCCGCAGTCGCTGCCGGTTTCCAGCTCCCAGAAGCGCGACAGGGTGCTGTACTGCGCGTCGCGGCAGCCGTCGGTCTGCGCGACTTCGATCACGCGGGTGGCGGGCAGCGTGGCATCGACCGGCTTGGGCGGTGCATTGCCATCGGCAGGCGGCTGCGCGGCGGCGCTGGCGGCGGGCGCCTGCCACGATTGCTGGCCGGCCCACTGGTCGAAGCAGGCGAGGCGTGCGTTGCTGTCGCCGGTCATGGCGGAGCAGCGGCGCCAGGCCGCGTCGCTGCCCGGGCCGGCGGCGTTCTGGGCTGAGCCCGCCTGCGCCCAGGCGGCGCCGGCAGGTGCGCACAGCGCCAGCGCCAGGGCGGTCAGGCGGGTTGCCGGCAGGCGGCGGGAAGAAGAGGAAGCGGGGGCAGAGGGCATGGTGCGCGGGTGATGCTGGCGGCAGGGGAAGAGTATCGCTGCGCGGCCCGCCTGGCGGAGCGCGCGGTAGGGACTGATGTTTTTAAGCCAAAAATGCCTGTCGCGCCCATGAATAAAGCGCGTATAGCTATCAAAATTATAGCAAACGCTTCGCGCGCCTCAAGCGCCGGCGGCCGGCTGGGCTTTGCGCGCGGCGAATTCGGCACGTAGGGCGCGCAGCTTCTCGCGCGGGTCTTCCCGGGCGGTGTTCTTGTCCAGCCCCATTTCGGCAATGAACCGGCTGGGCTGGGCGGCCACCATCTCGCGGCCCTTCTTGCGGCGCTTGGTCCAGCTGACGGCCAGGCTGCGCTGGGCGCGGGTGATGCCCACGTACATCAGGCGGCGCTCTTCCTGCAGCCGCTGCACGGTCTCGTCGCTCACCGTGGTCGCCCGGCCTTCGTTGTCGTCCAGCTTGAAGGGCAGCATGCCTTCGGTCACGCCCACCAGCATCACGTGCGGCCATTCCAGGCCCTTGGAGGCGTGCAGGGTCGAGAGCGTCACCAGGTCTTCGTCCTTCTCGCGTTCGCTGATGGTGGACAGGAGCGCGATGGTCTGCGCCACTTCCAGCAGGCTCTTGGTTTCCTTGGCCACCACGGCGCCGGCGGTGTCCTCGATCTGCCCGCCTGCGCGCTGGCTCATCCAGTCGCAGAACTCCAGCACGTTGCTCCAGCGGGCGGCGGCCACCGTCTCGCTGTCCTCGCTGTCGTAGAGATACTGCTCATAGCCGATCTCCTTGAGCCATTCGGTCATGAAGGCGCGGGCGTCCTGCGCGCCCAGGGTGCGGCGGGCGCGGTATTCCAGGTCGTTGATGTAGCGGCCGAACTCCAGCACGCTTTCGTGCGCCTTGCGCGGCAGCACGGCCTCCAGCATGTGGTTGAACAGCGCGCCGAACATGCTCACCTTGTGCTGCGTGGAGAACTCGCCCAGCTTGGCCAGCGTGGTGTGGCCGATGCCGCGCTTCGGGGTGGTCACCGCGCGCAGGAAGGCCGGGTCGTCGTCGCTGTTGATCCAGAGGCGGAACCAGGCACACAGGTCCTTGATCTCCGCCCGGTCGAAGAAGCTGGTGCCGCCCGAAACCTTGTAGGGCACGTTCGCCTTGCGCAGCGCCTTCTCGAACGGCTTGGCCTGGTGGTTGGCGCGGTACAGGATGGCGAAGCTCTTCCAGGCCGGCTGCGGGTTCACCGAGGCACGCAGGCTGAGGATGCGCGCCACGGCGCGCTCGGCCTCGTGCTCCTCGTTGTCGGCGTCCACCACGCGCACCGGCTCGCCCTCGCCCAGTTCCGAGAACAGCGTCTTCGGGTAGAGCTTCGGGTTGGGCTGGATGACGTTGTTGGCCGCGCGCAGGATGGCGCTGGTGGAGCGGTAGTTCTGCTCCAGCTTGATCACCTGCAGCTGCGGGTAGTCGACCGGCAGCTTCTTCAGGTTGTCCAGCGTGGCGCCGCGCCAGCCGTAGATGGACTGGTCGTCGTCACCCACGGCCGTGAAGCGCGCGCGCTCGCCCACCAGCAGCTTGAGCAGTTCGTACTGCGTGGCGTTGGTGTCCTGGTACTCGTCGACCAGCACGTGGCCGAGCGCGTCCTGCCACTTGGCGCGCACCTCGGGGTGGTCGCGCAGCAGGCGCAGCGGCATGCCGATCAGGTCGTCGAAGTCCACGCTCTGGTAGGCCGTCAGGCGCTCTTCGTAACGCTGCATGATGAGCGCGATGCTGCGCTCGTTGTCGTCCTTGGCCTGGGCGAGCGCCTCGGCGCTGTTGAGCCCGGCGTTCTTCCAGGCGCTGATGGTCCACTGCCACTGGCGCGCGGTGGCGATGTCGGTGGTGCCGCCGGCCGCGTCCTTGATGATGCCGGTCACGTCGTCGGCATCGAGGATGCTGAACTGCGGTTTCAGGCCCAGCGCGGCGCCGTCTTCCCGCACCATGCGCACGCCCAGGGCGTGGAAGGTGCACACCAGCACGTCCTTGGCCGCCCGGCCGATCAGGTGCTGCGCGCGCTCGCGCATTTCCGCCGCCGCCTTGTTCGTGAAGGTGATGGCCGCGATGCGGCGCGGCGCGAGGCCGGTCTCGATCAGCCGGCCGATCTTCATCGTGATCACGCGGGTCTTGCCCGAGCCGGCACCGGCCAGCACCAGGCAGGGCCCGTCGGTGTAGTGAACGGCGCGGAGCTGGGCGAGGTTGAGGCCGGCGGACATGGAATGGAAAAAAACGGGTTCTGGAGGGAGAAAAATCAGGCGCGGAGGGTTCGCCGTGCAAGCCGCAGAGGGAGGCGCCCCGCAACGTGCTGCACCAGCGCGTCGCTGGCGGCAAGGGCCGGGCACCCTCACGCCGAGGCAGGCGCCGGAGCCGGGCGCGCCATCATATCGACCCCCGGCGCCGGCCTGCCTGCGCGCGGCCAGTCCGGGGGGGGGGCCGCGCGTGGCCGGGGCGGCCTGGCGGGCGCACTGGCCGGCGACGGTGAATGAATGTCAAAACGGGGCCGGCAGCCGGCTTTCCCGCAGAACCGGCCGTCGCCATCGGCGCCCGCGCTTTTAGACTGAAAGGCAAAGGCATCGAGCCCGCCCTGCACCCCGTTCACCCACCATGCCCACGACTTCGCGCACGGTTGCGGCCCACTTGCTCAGTGCGACCTCGCGCGATCGCTTCAGGCATCTGCTGACGCTGGCATCCCCGCATGCCGTCTGCCAGTGGCACGAAGCGGAGGCCGCGCAGGCCCAGCTCTGGCTGTTGGACGCTTCTTCCACCATTCCCGCCGGGGCGCAGCCCCCGCTTTGTGTCATCTGCATCGGCCCCGCCGTGCCCGAGCAAACGCCGCCTGCCTGCTGGCTGACGCGGCTGGGCGATGGCCATACCGCCGCGGACCTGGCCGACGTGCTGGACCGTGCCGCGATGTTCCTGACGGACTGGGAGGCCTGGCAGGCCAGCCAGCGTGCCCGGGTGCCGCTGGCTGCCGCGCCGCCTGCATCGCCAGCTCTGCAGCGCTGGCGGCTGCGCGCCTGGCCGTCGCTGGGAGCGCCGTACGACACGGGCCCGCACCTGCGCGCGCTCGCCCTGCTGTCGCGGGAGGCCGTCACGGTGGAGCAGATTGGCCGGCATGCCGGGCTGGAACACGCCCGCGTGCTGCAGCTGCTGGCCGAACTGCAGCGCCGCGGGCTGGTCCGCAGGACCAGGGAGCCGGCGCACCGCTGCGCTCCGGCTGCAGCGCCCACTGCACTGCCGGTGTCATCGCCGCTCTCGGCGCCAGTCTCATCGGCGGTCTCATCGCCGCTTGCCTGGGCGACGGCACGGCCCGCATCGGCTCCTCCCGCGCAGCCGATAAGGCAGTGGATCCCTCAGTCGATTACACAGCCGATCCCGCAGTCAACAACGTGGCCGACCGCACCTCTTGCACCCGCCGCAGCGCTCTCGCGCCGTGCCCGGGCCCATGCCAGTGGGGTCGTGGGTTGTCCGGGGCCGGTTCCGGCTGGCCTGGCGCGGCGCCTGTCGTCGTGGGTCGGCAGCCAGGGGTGCGGCCGATGAGTGCAGCCATCTCGCGCGTGGCGCTGGTCGGCCCGATGGGCCTGGGCATGGCCACTCTGCTGCAGACGCTGTGCGGCAGCGTGCGATCGACCGTCGACGCGCCCACGCCCGGGCGCGGTGGGCAGGGGAGGGCGCTCAGCCCCAGCCGGCCTCAGTTCGGCGAGATCGACCTGGGCGGTGGCCATCGTCTGCAGCTGTGCGCCTGCCCGGGGACCCAGCGCCTGGACTTCGTGCGCCGCTGGGTGCTGTCCGCCTCGGTGGGCGTGTTCATCGTGGTGGACGTGAACGCGCCGGAGGCGGTCGATCTGGCCCGCGCTTTGCTGGCCGAAGCGGCGGCGCAGTCGGGCTCCGCCATCGCGCTGGTGCTGAGCGCCTGCCCGGCGACGGCGGCCGCGCGCGAAGCCTTCGGCAGGGCTCTCGCCGACGGCTGCGGCGGCGGGGTCGTCCCCGTCCTGCAGGTGGACCCGGCCAACCGCCTGCAACTGCTGGAAGCCCTGAGCGTGCTGGCCTGCCTGCTGGCGCTGCAGCAGGAACGGGTCCTGCCGCTCTGATCGTCCTCGGCCCAGGGAAGCTCTGCACGAATCGAGCGGAAAGTGGGCGCTGCGGATCGGGAGGGGCTGCAAGGCGCAAACCGCTGCCAGAGCGGGGCCATGGCGAGGATGTGCAACGCCGCAGGCTGCCCGAATCCGCAGAGGCCCACGGCGCGGTGATTCGTGCAGGGCTTCCCTGGCGGCTTTCCGCCACCCGGGCCGCCGGCGGCGTCGCCCGCAGCGGCCGGGCGTTGCGACAATGCCGCCGTGCTGTCCATTCTTGCCATCACCTTTCCCTTCTTCGCCCTGGTGCTTTGCGGCTACCTCGCGGCGCGCGGCGGGGTGCTGCCGCAGGCGGCCATCCCCGGGCTCAATGCCTTCGTGCTGTTCTTCGCGCTGCCGTGCATGCTGTTTCGCTTCGGCGCGCGCACGCCCATCGCCGATCTGCTGGACCCGGCGGTCGCGGCGGTCTACATCGCCTGCGCGCTGGTGATGGTGGCGGGCGCCGTGGCGCTCAGCCGGCGCCGCCTGGGCTGGAACGACGCGGCCTTCGGCGCCCTGGTGGCGGCTTTCCCGAACACCGGCTTCATGGGCGTGCCTCTGCTGGTGGCGCTGCTGGGCACGGCGGCGGCCGGGCCGGCCATCTTCACCATGCTGGTGGACATGGTGCTCACCACGTCGCTGTGCATCGCGCTGTCGCGGCTGGACGGCGCCGGCGCGCACGGCGTGGCGGTCGCGCTGCGCCGGGCCCTGCGCGGCATGCTGACCAACCCCATGCCGTGGGCGATCGCGCTGGGGGCGGTGGCCTCTGCCGCCCGCTTCACGCTGCCGGGCCCGGTCGATCGCACGGTGGCGCTGCTGGCCGATGCGGCCTCGCCGGTGGCGCTGTTCACCATCGGCGCGGTGCTGGCGCGCTCGCAGATGCAGGCCGTCGCCCATGCCAGCGAACGGGTGGCGCCGCGCGACTATGTGCCCATCGCTCTTGCCAAGCTGTTCCTGCACCCGCTGCTGGTGTGGGCGGCCGGCCACGCCGCCACCGCCGCCGGGCTGCCGCTCACGCCCTTCGCGCACACCGCGCTGGTGCTGGCGGCGGCGCTGCCCAGCGCCAGCAACGTGTCGCTGCTGGCCGAGCGCTTCGGGGCGCACAACGGGCGCATCGCCCGCATCATTCTGGTGTCGACCGCGCTGGCGTTCCTGAGCTTCTCGGGCGCCGTGGCCCTGCTGGTTTGATGCTATTTCTTTGATAGCAATAAGCGCTTGTCCATCAAGCGCTGGCGGCCGAAAACGCCCTGAGTTTCAGCCGCATCGCCATCATCAAGCGGCGGGCGGGGTGGCGGGCCGGGGCGCGCTGCGCCGCCCCACCAGGTACACCACACCCTCGGGGCCGTACCACTCGGCATGCGGTTCTTCATGGGCCAGGTGGAAGACGTCGCCCGCCCGGTAGGTGCGATCGGCGCCGTCGGCCATGGTCCGGATGCGGATCTCGCCCGACAGGATCAGCGCCTTGGCTTCGAACGGATGGGTGTGGTCGTCCCAGAGGCCGTCGGCTTCGCGCTCCACGCGAACGGCGGGCTCGAAGCCTTCCTGGGCAAGCTGGCTCTGGAATGTGGTGGCATCCATGGGGCTGTCGGGTAGTGAGGGGTGGGAGCGAAGGCTATCACCGCGCCCGGGCGGGCGGCATCGGCTTTTCCAATCTGCGCCATAGCCGCGCCGCACTCGCGCCGCAGGCCGGGGTGCGGTCCACTCCCTGGCGGGGCCGACCGACGCCAAGGCAACGCCAAGCCAACGCCAACGCGACCGGCGGGGGCTCCCGGACCGCAGCCACCGCCTGCGGCCCGCATCTTTACAATCGCGCACCTCTCCTCCTGTCCGGCCTTTTCCGATGCAAGCGACCGCCCCTTCGCCGCAGCTTTCCCTTCCACTGCGGCCCATCTTCTGGGTGGCCGTGGTGTACGTCCTGGCGTGGTCGCTGCTGCCGCCGGTGCTCAGCTCCAGCCTGCCGCTGGATGTCGTCGAAAGCCTGTCCTGGGGCCGGGAGTGGCAGTGGGGCTACTACAAGCATCCGCCGCTCGCGCCATGGGTGCTGGAGCTGTTCTTCCGCGCCTTCGGCTGGGTCGGCCCGTTCCTGCTGAGCCAGCTCTGCATCGCCGCCGCGCTGTGGCTGGTGTGGCGCATGGGCTGCCGGCTCATGTCGCCCGACCGGGCGCTCATCGGCGCGCTGCTGACCCTGGGCGTGGCCTACTACACGCGGCCTGCGCTGGAGTTCAACCACAACATCGCCCAGGTGCCGATCTGGGCCGCGCTGGGCTGGTGCCTGCTGGCCGCGCTGCAGGACGGGCGCCTGCGCCAGTGGGCGCTGCTGGGCGTGATCGCCGGCCTGGGCCTGCTCACCAAGTATTCGGTGGGCGCGCTGCTGGCCGTGATGGCGGTCTACCTGCTGCTGACGCCGTCACGCCGCGTGCTGCTGACCCCCGGCCCCTGGCTGGCCCTGGCGGTGATGCTGCTGCTGTTCGCCCCGCACCTCTATTGGCTGCGCCAGTCCGAATGGCTGCCCATGGCCTATGCCCAGAGCCGCGCCGTCACCGAAAGCGCCAGCCCTCGGCTCGAAGCCCTGGGCTTCCTGGCCACGCAGGCCGTCAACCATGTGCCGCTGATCGTCATCGTGCTGGTGGCGCTGCTGACCAGCCGGCGCGAGCGCCGCGCCGCGCCGGTGGATGCCACCGCCGGCTGGCGCCTGCACTGCCGCATGCCCGGCTACCTGCTGGCGGTGTCGCTCGGCGCCTGCCTGCTGGTCACCACTGCGGGCCTGGCCACCGGCCTGCGCCTGCGCGACATGTGGGGCGTGCCCATGTGGGTCTTCAGCGGCCTGCTGGTGGCCGCGTGGCTGCCGTCCCGCTGGCTGGCGGCGCTGCAGCCGCGCCTGCTGCGCGGCCTGGCCGTGTGGCTGGTGCTGATCTCGCTGCTGTCGGGCGCCTTCCTGGCCTATGGCGCCGCCTGGCGCAAGCGCCCGGCGCGCACCGACTGGCCACAGGCCGCGCTGGCGCAGCAGGTGCAGTCCACCTGGCAGGCGCAGGTGCTGCCCGGGCCGCAATGCGCCCTCGATGCGGTGGCGGGCGACTACTGGCTGGTGGGCCTGGTGGCTGCGCAGCTGCCGGGGCGCCCCTCCGTCTTCATCAACGGCGACGAGCGCTTCTCGCCCTGGATCACGCCGCAGCGGCTGCAGGCGCACGGCACGCTGTGGCTCGGCCTGGAAGCCGATCTGGCCCTGCCGCAGCAGCCCATGCTGGCACAGTTGCAAGCCGTGCCCGGCATGCGGCTGCAGCAAGGCCAGTGGCAGATCGACTGGCCGGAGCGCCGTGCGGGCGCGCCGCTCGTCATTCACTGGCGCACCTACGTGCCGGCCGCCTGTGCCGCCTCCTCCTGAAGCGCGCTGCCGCCCGACCCCGACCCCGCCTTCACCGACACCCGGAACACGACCTACTCGATGACCAAGGCTTCCCCGCCGTCCACGGCAATCGACACCGACTTCCACGCCGAATTCGCCCCAGCCGCGCCCGAAGGCGTGCTGCCCCGCGCGCCGCTGCGGCTGAGCTGCGTGGTGCCCGCCTACAACGAAGGCGAGAACCTGGACGGCTTTCTGCGCGCCCTGGCCCAGGCCGTGCGGTCGCTCACGCCCGACTTCGAGATCGTCGTCGTCAACGACGGCAGCCGCGACGCCACGCACCAGGTCGCGATGCGCCTGGCGCAGGAGCTGCCGCTGCGCTACATCGCGCTGTCGCGCAACTTCGGCAAGGAGGCGGCACTCTCCGCCGGCATCGACCATGCGCGCGGCAATGCCGTGCTGCTGATCGACGCCGACTTCCAGCACCCGCTGGAGATGGTGCCGCAGATGCATGCGCTCTGGCAGTCGGGCTTCGACATGGTCTACGGCGTCATTGCCGACCGCTGCGCCGAGAGCGGCGCCAAGCGTGTGGGCACCAACGTCTTCTACCGGCTGATGAACGCCGGCAACAACCGCGTGCGCATTCCACCCCACGCGGGCGACTTCCGCTGGATGGACCGCAAGGTCGCAGACGCCATGAAGGCCCTGCCGGAACGCAACCGCTTCATGAAGGGCCTCTATGCCTGGGTGGGGTTCAAGACCGCCGCGCTGCCCTTCGTGCCGCTCGACCGCGCTGCCGGCGTGTCCAGCTTCAACTTGCGCAGCCTGGGGTCGCTGGCACTGGCCGGGCTCACCTCGTTCACCACGCTGCCGCTGCGCATGTGGAGCCTGGCGGGCGGCCTGATCTCGCTGGCCGCGCTGGCCTACGGCATCTGGATCGCCGTCTCCACCCTGGTGTTCGGCAACGACCTGGACGGCTGGCCCACGCTGGCCGCCAGCATCATGCTGTTCTCGGGCGTGCAGCTCATGTCCATCGGCATCCTGGGCGAATACATCGGCCGCATCTACGACGAGGTCAAGCGCCGCCCCATTTACCTGGTGGCGCGGGATGAAGACCGCAGCCCGCTGCGGGGCCTGGACGAGCGCCCATGAGCGTGCTGGCCCGGTTGCTGCAACCGCTGCGGCGCCTGCCGCAAGGGCTGCAATTCATGCTGGTAGGCGGTGCCGCCGCCGCCACGCACCTGGCCGTGGTGGGGCTGGCCGTGACGCTGGCCGGCATGCCGCCGCTCGCGGCCAACGTGGTGGCCTTCCTCGTCGCTTTCGTCGTCAGCTACCAGGGCCATGCACTGCTCACCTTCGCCCGTGCCCAGGCGCGGGGCTGGGCCGTGGTGGCGCGCTACTTCGCCGTGGCCAGCCTGTCGTTTGCGGTCAACGAACTGCTCTACTACGTCGCCCTGCACTGGCTGCACTGGCACTACCTCTGGAGCCTCTTCGGCGTGCTGGTGCTGGTGGCGGTCGGCACCTTCGTGCTCAGCAAGTTCTGGGCCTTCAAGGCGCCCGCCGCGCCCTGATTTGCAGTCCCCAGCCATGCCCCAGCCCACCGCTCCGGTCAAGCGCCCGATCCTGCTCTGCGCCGACGACTATGCGCTGCACCCGCTGGTCGACGAAGCCGTCGAACGGCTGACGCACGCCCGGCGCCTGTCCGCCACCAGCTGCATGACCACCTCGCCGCTCTGGCCCGCATCCGCGCCCCGGCTGAAAAGCCTGCGTCCGCAGCTGTCCGTGGGCCTGCATTTCAACCTGACCGAAGGCCACGGCGGCGCGCACCCCGCCCAGCCCCTGGGCACCGTCATTCGCCAGGCCTACGCGCGGCAGATGCCCGCCGAGGCGGTGCGTGCCGCCTGGCAGACGCAACTGGACGCCTTCGAGCGCGCCCTGGGCACTCCGCCCGACTTCATCGACGGCCACCAGCACGTGCACCAGCTGCCCGGCCTGCGCGCCGCCATGTGGGCCGAGCTGGAAGCCCGCTACGCCCCGCACGAGCGGCCCTGGGTGCGCTCCACCGCCCCCGCCGGAGGCCTCTGGCGCCAGCCGAAGGCCGCCGTCATCGCACTGCTGGGCGGCTGGGCCGCCACCCGCCAGGCGCGCCGGGCCGGCGTGGCCACCAACCGCGGGTTCGGTGGGGTCTACGGTTTCGATGCGGCCGACGAGGCGCAGTACGGCGCGCAGATGGCGCAATGGCTGCCGCACATGCCGGCCGGTGGGCTGTTGATGTGCCACCCGGCGACGGACGTGGTGCAGGGGGATGCCATCGGGGCGCAGCGGCCGGTGGAATATGCGTATTTGATGTCGCCTGCGTTTGGAGAACTGCTGGTACGACATGGCTGCCATGTCCACCAGGGGCCTGCACAGCCGCTGTGAAGTCAGGGTTCGTAACCCCGCTGCCAGTCAAAGCGGAAGGTGGAATTGCTTTGTGATCTGAAGGCGGCAGCGCAAGTGTGAGCGAGCCAGCACAGCGGCTGGTGGACGTGTTGGTTGGCGCCTGCTTCTGTTCTCCTGGATATGCGCTTCGGGCCTTAAACCGAAGTTCAATTAGCCCCGAATCAGTCGGTCGGGAGCTTAACCCGGTGAGGCCGTGAATAGATCTACCGTTGCTTTCAATGGGCCCCAGCTTTGTTCGGTCCGAATGTAGGCGTATACGGATATTCCCGAGGCCATTGCCCGTCGAGTAGCAGCCACGACTGCGAGATCGGTTTGGTCGCACGCCATTCGTCGTCGACAGCTCGTCGCAGTGAGTCTGAGTTCAGGGTGCCGTCATCCAGAGGGAAAGCAAGCAGGAATTGTTGATTGACCGCGATTGCGGCAAATTCGTCCTGCTTGAACTGCTTTTGAAGGCCTTGGTAAAGCACGCTCAACATCAATCCACCGGCAGGCGCCATCCAGTTGCCGCGGGCATAGCCAATCTCACGCCCATCCAGCAGCGTGGCGCCTCCGACCTCGAACTCCCCCTGCTGGTATGAGTTGGACAAATTATGTGCCCCAATCTCGAAGAGACTATCTGGCGTTTCGTTTACGTTTTCAAGGTCTTGCGGTCTGACGTTCTGCACGGTTCCAAATCTGTTTACGACAAGAACCATGCGGACATCCTCTGAGAATTCCCATGTCAGCAGCGTATCCTTGCCCGCGTAGTCGACCCAGGACTTGGGGACTATGTAGGGGTAGACGAGATTCAGATCGTCGCGTGTGAAGGACAGTGCATCGGACTTGCTTGGATCTGTCCCCTGCCGAACCTTGAAGATGCCCCTCTCCTGCGCCTCATATTTCCGATCGACCAGAGTCCATCCGCCGAACATTTTTTTCTTCAAAATCAGGCGGACTGACACGCGGCCATCTTCACGGTGCTCGACATCCAGCATCACCATGCCGTTGGAGTCATCGGTGATCGGAGTGATGATCACGCTCGCGATGATTTCGCGACGGACTGCTAAGCCTGTCAGTTCCGCGACCGTGTGCTTCAATGCCCGCTCCCAGTCGTCACTCTCAATGGGCGATTGGACGACGGACATATGTCCGCCAGGCAGTTCTGTGATGGCAAACACATCGAGACGGCCATTGGTCTCTAAGAGCCTGTTTACGATCTTTTCAGAGTCGACAATTGCTTGGTGAAAAGAAAGCCCTACCCAAGCGACATAAGCAGAGAGAAGTTCGCCGAGATCGAGCCATGTCGGACGCGCCGATCTGCAGCGGGATCATCCAGTTCGCGAAGCCCACGAAGGCCGGCATGATGGCGCCGAACACCATGATCGCTCCGTGGTTTGCCGAGGACGGCATCACCNGTTGTCAACAAACCCCTCCCTGAATTTGAAGAGAGCCTGTTTACGATCTTTTCAGAGTCGACAATTGCTTGGTGAAAAGAAAGCCCTACCCAAGCGACATAAGCAGAGAGAAGTTCGCCGAGATCGAGCCCTTGTTGCGCAGCGTTCGGCGCAGTACCAAGCCCATAGAGCTGGATCTCTACGAGGTGTTCTGCGCGGTGCTCTACCTCCTGCGCACAGGCTGCCAGTGGAGGTTTCTTCCGCCGGAGTTTCCCAAGTGGCAGAACGTGTATGCGTACTGGCGCAAGTGGAGCGAGCCTGACCTGCACGGGATAAGCGTGCTGGAGCAGGCCCTCAAAAAATCAGGTTGGCGCGGCCCGCGAGAGACTGGGGCGCAGCGCCTCGAGCGCGCTCTTGATCGTGGACGCACAGAGCGTGAAGAACACGGATACAGCGACCCACAAGGGCTATGACGCGGGCAAGAAAGTCTCGGGCGTCAAGCGCCACATTGCGGTGGACACCCAAGGGCTACCGCACGCCATTGCAGTGACCACGGCAGAAGTGACGGACCGCAAAGGAGCCTTGCAGGCGCTGCAGCGCTGCCAACCTGCGCTGGGCAGGGTGCGAAGCCTGCTGTGCGACAGCGGCTACGTGGGCAAGCCGTTCGCCCAGGGCGTGCAAGAGATCCTGGGCGAGCACGTCACCGTTCAGATCGCCAAGCGAAGCGAGTTGCACGCGTTCAAGGTGATGCCTCAGCGCTGGGTGGTCGAGCGCAGCTTTGCCTGGTTGGACAAGAACAGGCGTTTATGGAAGAACTGCGAGAGGTTGCTCAACACCAGCTTGCAGTTCGTCCACTTGGCATTCTTGGCTTTGCTGTGTCGAAGATCGTAAACAGGCTCTCAGTGCCGGCGCAGCGTCTGGCTGGGCGATTCGCCGTAGCGCTGCTTGTATTCGGTGCTGAAGCGGCCCAGGTGGGCAAAGCCCCAGCGCAGCGCAATGCCGGCCACGTTGCTGGCTTCGCCGGTCATCAGTTCGGTGCGCACATGTTCCATGCGCAGGTCGCGCAGGTAGTGCATGGGGCTCACGCCCAGGAATTCCTTGAATCCGGCGAACAGGCTGCGTACGCTCACGCCGGCCACCTCGGCCAGCTGGTCGATGCAGATCGGCTCATGGGCGTGTGTCTGCAGATAGTCCTGCGCCCGCCGCACGTGGCGCGGAAGGATGGTGCTGCGCCGGGTGGGCGAGGTACCGCTGTGGTTGTGCTGGTGCGAGGTGAGCAGGATGAGCGAAACCAGCTGCTCGACCTGCGCCACCACCAGTTTGTTGTGGGCCATTTCCGCGTTCTGCGTAGCGCAGTCCAGCAGGTAGGACAGCAGACAGCTCCATGGAGCGCAGTCCTGCCAGCGGAAGGAGAGGTCGAAGCGCAGCGGCTCGTTCAACGGGCGGCCCAGTTGCCCCACCAGGGTGCGCTCGACCTGGGCGCGTGCGATGCGCAGCATGAGCTGGTCGGTGCCCGAACTCCAGTGCATGCGGGTGTCGTCGTCGGGGTTGAGCACCGAAGCGGTACCGGGCGTGGAATCGACGTCCTGGCCGCCGCTGTCGATGCGCGCATGGCCCGCCAGCGGCATCTGCACCAGGAAGAAACTCTCCAGCGCGCCGGGTTCGATGGCGACGGCGGCGCCGTAGCGCAGCCGGCTGATGGAGACGTCGCCCAGCGACACGTGGTGCATGCGCGCTTCCAGCCGCTCGCCCGCCGACAGCTGGCGCAGCGCGTGGGGCTTCATCACGCGGCCCACCATGGAGCGGGTCTCGTCGAGGTCGCTGGAGGCAAACAGCAGCCGATCGGACGTGCCGGAAAAGCGGTCGATCACCTGCGGCATGGGGACATGCGCGCTGGCGGCGGGAGAAGTCATCGTGGAGAGCATGGCGGCCTCCTTGTGGTGAGCACTGCGTCTTTTTGGGAATAACGGGCTGTTGCCGGCGTTGCAGCGGCCGTCGGCAGCGAGGTTCTTTGCAAGTCGTGTGCCAGTCCCTGTGAAACGTCCCGTGAAATAACTTCCCGTGGGGTTCCAGGGGAATCGGCCGTGGCCGCGCTGCCGTGTGCGCTCTGGATCTGCCGCCCGATCGTAGGACGGAGGCTCTGCGCGTGTATCAAGGAAAACCCGGAATTTCCCGCTTTTGTGGCGATAAATACATGATGAATCATTCAATCGTCTCTCCACATGAAAGCGATTAACGGCGGGATGACGCACCAGAAATGCGCACCATTTCTGCTCTCAATGCGCGTTTTCAGGTCGATTTCCCTTGGCTTTAGTGACGTCTGCTGCATCGCACTATCCCGTTTGTGAAGCTCTCTGTCCTCCCTCTGCAGGAAACGCATTCGCATGAATAATCATGGATTGACGCGGCTTTGAGACAGGCCGAAAGTGCATCCCAAGGCGGCTGAACCGAACCGGATCAGCCAAGTACCAGGGGAACCACGATGGCAGAACGTTCGTTTGTCGAAGAAGTCAAGAAGCTGCGCATGGGCGCTGGCGAGGTGTTCAGCGGCGAGGGCATCCTCGCCGTCACCAAGGCCCTGCTCGAATCGGGCGTGGCCTACGTGGCGGGCTACCAGGGCTCGCCGATCTCGCACCTGATGGATGTGCTGTCCGACGCGCAGGACATCCTGGCCGAATACGGCATCCGCTTCGAGAACAGCGCCAGCGAGGCCACGGCCGGCGCCACGCTGGCCGCCTCGGTCAACTACCCGCTGCGCGGCGCCATCACCTTCAAGGCCACGGTGGGCACCAACGTGGCGTCCGACGCGCTGGCCAACCTGGCCTCGGGCGGCGTGACGGGCGGCGCGCTCATCATCGTGGGCGAGGACTACGGCGAGGGCTCTTCGATCATGCAGGAGCGCAGCCACGCCTTCGCGATGAAGTCGCAGATGTGGCTGCTGGACCCGCGCCCCAACCTGCCCTGCATCGTGCAGGCGGTGAAGGACGGCTTCGACCTCTCGGAAGCCAGCAACACCCCCGTGATGCTGCAGATGCGTATCCGCTCCTGCCACCTGCACGGCCAGTTCACCACCGCCGACAACGTGCCGCCGGCCTTCACCGTGAAGGACGCGATGGAGAACCCGGTGCGCGACCTCGACCGCATCGTGCTGCCGCCCGCGAGCTTCCTGCACGAGCGCGAGAAGGTGCATCAGCGCTGGCCCGCCGCCATCCGCTTCATCCAGGAACGCAAGCTCAATGAGTTCTTCGCCGAAGGCGCGTCCGACGTGGGCATCGCGCTGCAGGGCGGCAACTACAACACCGTCATCCGCGCGCTGCAGAAGCTCGGCCTGGCCAACGCCTACGGCGACACGCAGGTGCCGCTCTACGTGATGAACGTCACCTACCCGCTGGTGGACGACGAGTTCGAGCGCTTCTGCCAGGGCAAGCGCGCCGTGCTGGTGGTGGAAGAGGGCCAGCCCAACTTCGTCGAGCAGAACGTGGCCGCCATCCTGCGCCAGCGCGGGCTGGACACCGCCCTGCACGGCAAGGACGTGCTGCCCCTGGCCGGCGACTACAACACCGCCGTGGTGCTGGCCGGCCTGCGGGCCTTCCTGGAGCGCTACGGCGTGGTGCAGCCCGAGGCCAAGGCCCCCGTGCAGCGCCGTGTGATCCCGCTGGTGGCCGCCAAGGCCGCCGCTGCTGCACCTGCCGCCGTGCCTGCCCCCGCGCTGGCCCTGGCCGATGGCGACGACGAGGAGGACGGCGACGTCATCACCGCCGACGACGGCGAAGGCAACGCCATTCCGGCCCGCAGCCTGGCACGCCAGAACGACTGGGCGGCAGGCGGAGAGGGCGCCGCCGCGCCTGCCACGGCGCTCAAGCCGCTCGAAGAGATCGTGCACGCCCGCCCGCCGGGCCTGTGCACCGGCTGCCCGGAGCGGCCGATCTTCACCGCCGTCAAGCTCATCGAGCGCGAGCTGGGCCCGCACCACTACAGCGCCGACATCGGCTGCCACCTGTTCTCCATCCTGCCGCCCTTCAACCTGGGCAATACGACCATGGGCTACGGCCTGGGCGGCGCGGCAGCGGCGGCCTTCACGGTGGCGCCCGGCAGCGCGCCGGCGGGCAAGCGTGCGATCGCAGTGATGGGCGATGGCGGCTTCTGGCACAACGGCCTGACCAGCGGCATCGCCAACGCGGTGTTCAACCGCAGCGACAACCTGACCATCATCGTGGACAACAACTACAGCTCGGCCACGGGCGGGCAGGACATTCCCTCGTCTCGCGCCGTGAACCCCACGCGCAGCACCGGCCACGAGATCGAGCGGGCCGTGCGCGGCGTGGGCGTCGAGTGGGTGCAGACCATCCGCCGCACCTACGACCTGAAGGCCATGACCCAGGCGCTGCGCGAGGCGTTGACCACCGACACGCCCGGCCCCAAGGTGCTGATCGCGCAGAGCGAATGCATGCTGAACAAGCAGCGCCGCGAGAAGAAGGAGGTGCGCCGCGCGCTGCAGGCCGGCGAGCGCGTGGTGCGCGAGCGCTTCGGCGTGGACCCGGACACCTGCACGGGCGACCACTCCTGCATCCGCCTCTCGGGCTGTCCCTCGCTGTCGGTGCGCACCAACCCCGATCCGCTGCGCCAGGACCCGGTGGCCACCGTGATCGACAGCTGCGTGGGCTGCGGCAACTGCGGCGAGGTTTCGCATGCCGCCGTGCTCTGCCCCTCGTTCTACCGCGCGCAGATCGTGAGCCACCCCACGCGCCGCGACCGCCTGCTGCAGCGCGTGCGCTCCGCCGTCATCGGCTGGCTGCAGCGCGGCGAGGCGAAGCGCCGCGCCCGCTACGCGTTCTGATCCGGCCCAGCACAGCAGCAGGAGCAATGACCATGGCCGCACCGATCCCCACCACCACCACCACCGCAGCGGGTTCCCACCCGGTGCGCCCGGCCGTGACCCGGCGCGTTCTGATCGTCTGCTGGCTGGCGATCCTGTTCGAGGGCTACGACGTCGGCGTGATGGGCGCGGTGCTGCCCGCCATGGCCGAAGACCGTGCCTGGAACCTGAACCCGCTGCAGCTCGGCGTGCTCAGCAGCTATGCGCTGGCGGGCATGTTCGTGGGCGCGCTGCTGGTGGGCACGCTGAGCGACCTGCTGGGCCGTCGCCGCATGCTGCTGGCCTGCGTGGCGCTCTTTTCGCTCACCATGGCGGGCGCGGCCTGGGCGCCCACGCCGCTGTGGTTCGGCGTGTTCCGCTTCCTGGGCGGGGTGGGGCTGGGCGGGGTCATTCCGGCCGCCGCGGCGCTCACCATCGAATATTCGCCGCCCGCCCGCCGCAGCTTCAACTACGGCGTGATGTATTCGGGCTACTCCTTCGGCATCCTGTGCGCGGCGCTGCTCGCCCTGCAGTGGCTGCCGCAGATCGGCTGGCGCGGCGTGGTCGGCGCGGGCGCGCTGCCGCTGCTGGCCCTCTGGCCCATGGCGAAGATGCTGCCCGAATCGCTGGAGTACCTGGCGGGCAAGGGCCGCCAGCGCGAGGCCCGCGAACTGGCGCAGCGCCTGGGGCTGCCGGTGCCGAAGCCGGTGCGCGCGGTCGTCCCGCAGGCTGCCACGCAGAGCGCGTTCGGCTGGCGCCAGGTGCTGGCCGAAGTCTTCGCCCGCCGCCACCTGCGCGCCACGGCCTGCTTCTGGGTGGCACTGTTCTGCGGCCTGCTGCTGATCTACGGGCTCAACACCTGGCTGCCCACCATCATGCGCCAAAGCGGCTACGACCTGGGCTCCAGCCTCGGCTTCCTGGTCGTGTTCAGCCTGGCCTCGGCCGTCGGCGGGCTGTTCTTGGGCCGCATTGCGGACCGCTTCGGTGTGCGCGGCACGGTGGGCTGCTTCTATCTGCTGGGCGCCGCCGCGGTGCTGGCCCTCATGTCGCCGGGCGGCCTGTGGGTGAACTACCTGCTGGTGGCGCTGGCAGGCCTGGGCAGCATCTCGGCCTCGCTCATCCTCACCGGCCACCTGGCCGGCTGGTACCCGGCGCAGGTGCGCGCCGCGGCCACGGGCTGGGGGCTGTCGTTCTCGCGCTTCGGCGCCATGGCCGGGCCGCTGCTGGGCGGCTACGTGGCCAGTGCCGGCCTGGGCGTCTCTGCCAATTTCATCGCCTTCGCCGCCGTGGGCGCGCTGGCCGCCATCGCCGTGTTCCTGCTGCCCGCGCGCCCTCCCGGCGCATGAGCCGCGCCGCCTCGCCCGCTCGCTTCACTTCCTGTTTTCCCCCTCAGCTTTCTTCGGAGCCTTCCATGACCATTGAACCGATCAAGATCGCGATCCTCGCCATGGGCGGCGAGGGCGGCGGCGTGCTGGCCGACTGGGTCGTCGATCTGGGCGAATCCAACGGCTGGTTCGCGCAGACCACCTCGGTGCCCGGCGTGGCCCAGCGCACCGGCGCCACCATCTACTACGTGGAACTGTTCCCCGGCGCGGACCAGCCCGGCGCTCGCGTGCCGGTGCTGGCCCAGGCCCCGATGCCGGGCGACGTGGACATCGTGCTGGCCTCCGAGCTGATGGAAGCCGGCCGCGCCGTGCAGCGCGGCCTGGTCACGCCGGACCGCACGGCCTTCGTCACCTCCACCCACCGCGTCTATTCCATCGCCGAGAAGTCCGCCATGGGCGACGGCCGGGTGGACGGCGATGCGTTGCTGGCCCAGGCCCGCCGCGCCGCGCAGCGCTTCATCGCCTTCGACATGGCCGCCGCCGCCGAGCGCAGCGGCAGCGTCATCAGCGCGGTGCTGTTCGGCGCGCTCTGCGGCGCAGGCGTGCTGCCCTTCAACCGCCAGCAGTTCGAGGCCACCATCGAGCGCGGCGGCGTGGGCGTGAAGCCGAGCCTGAAGGCCTTCGCCGTGGGCTACGAGCAGTCGCGCCAGGAGTCGCCCGAGCGCATCGCGTCGGGCAAGCCCCAGCCGCGCGCCGCCGCCAGCGTGCGGCCCGCCCACCCCGAAGTGGCCCGGCTGGTTGCTCGCGCCCAGGCCTATCCGGCCGAGGCGGCGGACATCGCCGTCGAAGGCGTGCGCCGCCTGATCGACTACCAGGACATCGCCTACGCCGCCCTCTACCTGCAGCGGCTCGACGCGCTGGCTGCTGCCCGCGGCACCGACGCCACGCTGCTGGCCGAGACGGCCCGCCACCTGGCGCTGTGGATGTCGTACGAAGACGTGATCCGCGTGGCCGACCTGAAGACCCGCGCCAGCCGCTTCGAGCGCGTGACGGACGAAGTGCACGCCCAGCAGGACCAGGTGCTGCACATCCAGGAATTCATGCACCCGCGCCTGGAAGAAATCTGCGAGACCCTGCCCGCCGGCCTGGGCCGCTGGCTGGCCCGCCCGCATGCCGTGCACCGCCTGGTGGGCCGCTTCACGCGCGAAGGGCGCATCGTGCGCACCAGCAGCCTGGGGGGCTTCCTCACGCTCTACCTGCTGGCGCGGTGGCGCCGCGGCCGCCGCAGCACGCTGCGCTATGCGCAGGAGACCGAACGCATCGATACCTGGCTGGCGCGCATCCACCGCCTGGCGGCCATCGACCCGGCCCTGGCGCTCGAGGCGGCGCGCTGCCAGCGGCTGGTCAAGGGCTACAGCGACACGCACGCCCGGGGACTGAAGAACTACGAAACCCTGATGGCCGTGGTGGACCGCCACGCCGCCACGCTGGCGCCCGCCACGCTGCGCAGCCTGCGCGATGCCGCACTGGCCGACGAACACGGCGTGAAGCTGCAGGACAGCCTCCGCCGCCATGCCCTCATCACCGAAGGGGCCGCCGCATGAGCCCGCGCCCCCACCCCCGCCACTTCAGCCGCCCGCACCGCATCCGCTTTTCGGAATGCGATCCCGCCGGCATCGTCTTCTACCCGCAGTACTTCGTGATGTTCAACGACCTGCTGGAAGCCTGGGTGGACCAGCTGCTGCCGGGCACGGGCTTCGCTGGCTACATCGGCGAGATGCGCTTCGGCCTGCCGACGGTGCGGCTGGAGGCGGACTTCCGCGCGATCAGCCGCATGGGCGACGACGTGACGCTCTCGCTCGACGTGGAGCAGCTGGGCGGCAAGTCGATCACGCTGGCGCTGGCCTGCACCGGCGCCGATGGCGACCTGCGCATGCGCGTGCGGCAGGTGGTGGTGACCACCTCGCTGCAGACGCACCAGGCCGTCGCCATTCCCGCCGTGCTGCGCCACGCCCTGGTTCCCGAGCAGCCCGACACCCCCGAACACAACACCTGAGACGACAAAGAAGGAGCGCACCATGAAAATCGCCTGCATCGGCGGCGGCCCCGCCGGCCTGTATTTCGGCCTGCTGATGAAGCTGCAGGACCCGTCCAACGAGGTCGTGGTCATCGAGCGCAACCGGCCCTACGACACCTTCGGCTGGGGCGTCGTGTTCTCCGACGCCACGCTGGAGAACCTGCGCGGCGCAGACCCCGTCTCGGCCCAGACCATCGCGGCCGAATTCAGCCGCTGGGACGACATCGACGTCCACTTCAAAGGCCGCATGGTCCGCAGCGGCGGCCACGGCTTCATCGGCATCGGCCGCAAGAAGCTGCTGAACATCCTGCAGTCGCGCTGCGAGGAACTGGGCGTGCAGCTGGTCTTCGAGACCCAGGTGCAGGACGACCAGGAGGTGGCGCGCCAGTACGGCGCCGACCTGGTCATCGCCAGCGACGGCATCAACAGCCCGATCCGTACGCGCTATGCCGATACTTTCCAGCCCGACATCGACCAGCGCAATTGCCGCTTCGTGTGGCTGGGCACGCGCAAGGTGTTCGAGGCCTTCACCTTCATTTTCGTGCCCACCGAGCACGGCTGGTTCCAGGCCCATGCCTACCAGTTCGAGAACGGCCTCTCCACCTTCATCGTGGAAACCACCGACGCCGCCTGGCAGGCCGCCGGCATCGACAAGATGTCGCAGGAAGACGGCATCGCCTACTGCGAAAAGCTGTTCGCACCCTGGCTGGACGGCGAGCCGCTGATCTGCAACGCCACCCACCTGCGCGGCTCGGCCGTGTGGATCCGCTTCCCGCGCGTGATCTGCAAGCACTGGGTGCAGTGGACGCAGCCCGACGGCGCCCAGGGCCGCGAGGTGCCCGTGGTGCTGATGGGCGATGCCGCGCATTCCGCGCATTTCTCGATCGGCTCGGGCACCAAGCTGGCGCTGGAAGACGCGATCGAGCTGGCCAACACCTTGAAGGCCGGCGGCGCGCTGCGCGAGCGGCTGCAGCACTACGAGGCAGTGCGCGGCGTGGAGGTGCTCAAGATCCAGAACGCGGCCCGCAACTCCACCGAATGGTTTGAGAACGTGGCGCGCTACGCGGGCCTTGCACCCGAGCAGTTCGCCTATTCGCTGCTCACGCGCTCGCAGCGCATCTCGCACGAGAACCTGCGCCTGCGCGATCCGGCCTGGCTCGAAGGCTACGAACGCTGGCTGGCCGAGCGCTCGGGCGTGGAGGCGCCCGCGGGCCAGCCGCCGCGCCCGCCGCTGCTCACGCCCTTCACGGTGCGCGGCGTCACGCTGCCCAACCGCATCGTGGTGTCGCCCACCATGCTCTATTCGAGCCAGGACGGCGTGCCCGGCAACTTCCACCTGGTGCACCTGGGCAGCCGCGCCCTGGGCGGCGCCGGTCTGCTGATCGCCGAGGCCACGGCCGTGGCGCCCGAGGCCCGCATCACCCCGGGCGACCCGGGCCTGTGGAACGACGAGCAGATCGCCGCGTGGAAGAAGATCGCCGACTTCGTGCACGCCCAGAGCGGCGCGCGCATCGGGGTGCAGCTCAACCACGCGGGCCGGCGCGGCTCCACCCAGCTGGGCTGGGAAAAGCCCGACCACCCGCTCGCCGAAGGCAACTGGCCGCTGGTGTCGGCCAGCGCGCTGCCCTACCGGCCCGGCATCTCCGCCGTGCCGCGCGAGGCCACGCAGCACGATCTGGAGCACATCCGCGACGGCTTCGTGGCGGCAGCGCGCCGTGCGGCCGAGGCCGGCTTCGACTGGCTGGAGTTGCAGGCTGGCCATGGCTTCCTGCTCTCGTCCTTCATCTCGCCGCTGACCAACCGGCGCACCGACGCCTACGGCGGCTCGCTGGACAACCGCCTGCGCTTCCCGATCGACGTGGTGGCGGCGGTGCGCGCCGTGTGGCCCGAGCACCTGCCGCTGTCGGTGCGCATCTCGGCCACCGACTGGGCCGAAGGCGGCACCACCGTCGATGAGGCCGTGGAGATCGCCCGCCGCCTGAAGGAAGCGGGCGCCGACCTGGTCGATGCCTCGTCCGGCGAAGTCACGCCCGACCAGAAGCCTGTCTATGGCCGCATGTTCCAGGCCCCGTTCGCCGACCGCATCCGCAACGAGGCCCAGGTGCCGACCATCGCCGTGGGCGCCATCACCGAGGCCGACCAGGTCAACGGCATCGTGGCCTCGGGCCGCGCCGACCTGTGCGCTCTCTCCCGCCCGCACCTGGCCAACGCCGCCTGGCTGCTCGACCAGAGCGCCCGCCACGGCTGGCGCGACGTGCAGTGGCCCGCCGCCTACGAGTGGGGCCGCGACCAGCTCGAGCGCAGCTACGCTCGCGCCGGCCAGGCCTGATGCCGCAGCCCGCCCGTTCATCGCACAGCAAAGGAGCATCACCATGGCCCAAGCATCAACGTCACCCAACTACGACCAGTACCGCGAAAGCATCGCCGGGCGCGCGGACGTGGAGGACACGCCCGAACTCGTCGCCTACTACCGCCAGCTCGAACAACTGAAGGCCGGCGCCCTCTGGACGGTGGCCAACAAGATCGAGCCCTGGCAGCCCAAGTCGGCCTCGGTGCCGGTCCTCTGGCGCTACCGCGACCTGCGCGAGCACGTGCTGCGCTCGGTCGAACTCGTCACGCCCGAGAAAGCCGGCCGCCGCGTCATCTATCTGAACAACCCGGGCCGGCAGGAGGTCTCCGCCGCCGTGGGCTGGCTCTACTCCGGCCTGCAGGTCATGCACCCGGGCGAAGCGGCTTCGGCCCACGCACATTCCGCCTCGGCACTGCGCTTCATCATGGAAGGGCAGGGCGCCTACACCGTGGTGGATGGCCACAAGATGACCCTGGGCGCCAACGACTTCGTGCTCACGCCCAACGGCACCTGGCACGAGCACGGCGTGGAAGCGGGCGGCCTGCCCTGCATCTGGCAGGACGGGCTGGACATCCCCCTGGTCAACGCCATGGAGGCCGGCTTCTACGTCGTCCACCCGGATCTGCGCCAGGCCGTGGGCCACCCGGTGGACGATTCCACCGCGCTCTGGGGCGCGCCGGCCCTGCGCCCGCACGGCCTCGCCTGGAACAAGCCCTATTCGCCGCTCTTCAAGTACGAATGGGCGCCCACCTACGAGGCCCTGGTGCGCCACGCATCGGTGTCGGACGGCAACCCCTTCGACGACGTGCTCATGCACTACACCAACCCGGTCACGGGTGGCTACGTCATGCCCACCATCGGCGCCAGCATGCAGCGCCTGCGCCCGGGCTTCGCGGGCAAGGCGCATCGCCACACCGGCAGCTTCCTCTACCAGGTGGCCAAGGGCCGCGGCCATTCCATCATCAACGGCCAGCGCTTCGACTGGCAGGAGCGCGACATCTTCTGCGTGCCCTCCTGGGCCTGGCACGAGCACGCCAATGCCTCGCAGACCGAAGACGCCTGCCTGTTCTGCTTCAGCGACCTGCCGGTGATGGAAAAGCTCGACCTCTACCGCGAAGAGGCGCTGGCCGACAACGGCGGCCACCAGCCGGTGTCGGCGCCCGCCTGATCAACACCGAACCCTGACCCCCTTTTTACCGATTCACCCCACTGGAGACCCGCACCATGAAACTCGTCACCTACCGCGCCCACGTCGCCGCCGCCGCCCGCCTGGGCGCCCTCGTCGATGGCCTCGTCGTCGATCTGCAGCGCCTGGGCGAGCACACCGGCCACGATCTGCCCGACGACATGCTGGACTTCATCGACCTCGGCCCCTCTGCCGTCGCCACCACCTCCGAGCTGCTGGCCGACCAGCAGGGCCGCTGGCCGCTGGGCGTGGCCGTGCCGCTCGCCAACGTGAAGCTGCTCGCTCCCATCCCCCGGCCCCGCAAGAACATCTTCGGCATCGGCCTGAACTACGTCGAGCACGTGGCCGAATCCAGCCGCGCGCTGGACACGTCCAAGGACCTGCCCAAGCAGCCCGTGATCTTCTCCAAGCCGCCCACGACCGTCATCGGCCCCGGCGACGCCATCGAGCACAACGCCGACATCACCCGCCAGCTGGACTGGGAAGTGGAGCTGGCCGTCATCATCGGCACCCGCGCCAAGCGCGTTCAGGAAGCCTCGGCCCTGAACCACGTCTTCGGCTACAGCCTGATGATCGACATGAGCGCGCGCGACAACCGCCGCGCCGGCCAGTGGATCTATTCCAAGGGCCAGGACACGTATGCGCCCTTCGGCCCGGTGATCGTCACCGCCGACGAGATCCCCGATCCGCAGGTGCTGGACCTGAGCCTGCAGGTCAACGGCGTGACCAAGCAAAGCTCCAACACCCGCCACATGCTGTTCAAGGTGAACACGCTGATCGCCGACATCAGCGCCGGCATCACGCTGGAGCCCGGCGACATCATCGCCACCGGCACCCCCGAAGGCGTGGGCGCCGGCCGCAGCCCGCAGGAATGGGTCTGGCCCGGCGACGTGATCGACGCCACGGTCGAGAAGATCGGCAGCCTGCGCCACCCCGTGGTGGCCGTGGGCAACGACCCGTGCGCCGGCCGCGAATAAGAGGAGGCCGCCATGCTCGAATTGCCGAAATTCAAGGCGGCGGCCGTGCAGGCCGCCCCGGTGTTCCTCGACACCGACGCCACGGTGGACAAGGCCTGCCGCCTGATCGCCGAAGCCGCCGGCAACGGCGCGCAGCTCGTCGCCTTCCCCGAGGTGTTCGTGGCCGGCTACCCGTACTGGAGCTGGATCGCCAACCCGATCGACGGCAGCCCGTGGTTCGAGCGCCTGGCGCGCTCGGCCATCGAGATTCCCGGCCCTGAGATCGCAAAAATAGCCCAGGCCGCGGCGCGCCACAAGACGCATGTGGTGATCGGCGTGAACGAGCGCAGCCGCCACGGCATCGGCACGATCTACAACACCCTGGTCACCATCGGCGACGACGGCCGCATCCTGGGCCGCCACCGCAAGCTGGTGCCCACCTGGGCCGAAAAGCTCACCTGGGCGCCGGGCGATGCCTCGGCCCTGCGCGTGCACCGCACCTCCATCGGCCCGCTCGGCTCGCTCGCCTGCGGCGAGAACACCAACACGCTGGCGCGCTTCGCGCTGCTGTCGCAGGGCGAACTGGTGCACGTGGCCAGCTACATCTCGCTGCCCGTGGCGCCGCCCGACTACGACATGGCCGAGGCGATCAAGGTGCGCGCGGCGGCCCACTGCTTCGAGGGCAAGCTGTTCACCATCGTCTCGTGCTCCACCGTGTCGGAAGAGATCATCACGGCGATGGAGCCGCTCAACCCCAAGGCGCGCGAGCTGCTCACGCGCAGGAACAGCGCGTTCTCCGGCTTCCTCGGCCCCGATGGCCGCGTGATCGGCCAGCCGCTGATCGACGACGAGGGCATCGCCTATGCCGACATCGACCTGGGCCGCTGCATCCAGCCGCGCCAGATGCACGACATCACCGGCCACTACAACCGCTTCGACGTCTTCGACCTGCGCGTGAACCGCCGGCCGCTGCAGGCCGCGCGCTTCGACGACGCGCCGGCCGACACCGACGCCCTGCAGCCGCGCGAGGGCGGCGGCGCCGACGCATTCCAGGAGACACCCCAATGACCACCACCGCCACCCCCCGCGCCTTCCGTATCGGGCAGATCGTGCCCAGCTCCAACACCACCATGGAAACGGAGATCCCGGCCATCCTGCGTGCGCGCGAGGCGCTGCACCCGGAGCGCTTCACCTTCCATTCCAGCCGCATGCGGATGAAGCACGTCACCAAGGAAGAGCTGGCCGCCATGGACGGCGACAGCGACCGCTGCGCGCTGGAGCTGTCGGACGCGCGCGTCGATGTGCTGGGCTACGCCTGCCTCGTCGCCATCATGAGCATGGGCCGCGGCTACCACCGTGTCTCCGAGGCGCGCCTGCACCAGCGCACGGTGGACAACGGCGGCCCCGCGCCCGTGGTGACCAGCGCCGGCGCCCTGGTCGATGGCCTGCACGCCATCGGCGCGAAGAAGGTCTCCCTCCTCACGCCCTACATGAAGCCGCTCACGCAGCTGGTGATCGACTACATCGAGAGCGAAGGCATCGAGGTGGTGGACAGCATCTCGCTGGAGATCCCCGACAACCTCGAAGTCGGCCGCCAGGACCCGCGCGCACCCATCGAGATCACGAAGCGGCTCCACACCGCCGGAGTGGATGCGGTGGTGGCCTCGGCCTGCGTGCAGATGCCCTCGCTCGCCTCCGTGCAGCCCATCGAGGACCGCGTGGGCCTGCCGGTGCTGTCGTCGTCCGTGGCCACCACCTGGCAGATGCTCAAGAAGCTGGGCCTTTCCACCCAGGTACCGGGACATGGCGCGCTGCTCAGTGGGCGCTACTGAGGCTGCCGGCGACGCGACAGGCGCGGCGGCTCCGACAACGGGGCCCGCATCACACCGGGCGCCTGGGGCGGACGAAGCCGGGCGGTGGGCGCACCTAGAATGGGACGAAGCCCTCCTGCCCCGCAGCGGCGCCCTGGCGGCAGAGCCCGCGGGTGCGGCCGCCGCCGATGCCTGCCCCGCTTCTCCGCCCATGCCCGAGACAGAACCCTTCGTCGATCACTACCTTCCCGCCCTGCTGGGCCAGGCCTGGCATCTGGTCTCGTCCGAATTCCATGCGGTGGTGGAGTCGCAGGGGCTGTCGGTGCTGGAATGGCGCGTGCTCTCCACCCTGGTCGGCAATGGCCCGATGCCCATCAGCCGCCTGGCGCAGAAGACCGTGAGCAAGCAGCCCACCGTCACCCGCCTGCTCGACCGGATGGAGGCGCAAGGCCATGTGCAGCGCGTGCCCGACGCCACCGATGGCCGCGTCACGCGGGTGCGCGTCACGCGCAGCGGGCGCAAGCTGGTCTCCGGCCTGCTGGCCCAGGCCGAACTGCACGAGAAGATGGTGCTGGCCTCGCTGGGCGCGCGCAAGTCCGAGGCGCTGAAGGCGGCGCTGCATGAGCTGATAGACAGGTACGGCCCGGCAGACTGAGGGAGCGTGGCGCACAGAGCCCTGCTGGCGTCGTTGCCGCATCTTGCCGTGGCGCTGCCACTGTCTGCGATGCGGCGCCTAGCCAGAAGGGCTCTGTGAGCCGCTTGGGTTGGGTGGGGCTTGAGCAATGGGCACGGGTGTCTTTGTTGCTCTGGCCAATGCCTGCGCCGGCCAGTCGATTCGTGCAGGAATGCATACCGATCCAGCCACAGCGGCGTTTGGCGCGGGCAGACTGCAAGCATGATTTCCTCATCGAAAGACCCTGATGTTGGCCCCGCCGCCGGCACCCTGCACAGCTACCGGCCCGGCGAGGGCCATGGCCTGCCGCACGATCCGCTTCCCTCCATCCTCGGGCCCCGGCCCATCGGCTGGATCTCCACGCGCAGCGCCGCAGGCCGCATCAACCTGGCGCCCTACAGCTTCTTCAACATCTTCAACTACCGTCCACCCATCGTGGCCTTCTCCAGCGTGGGCTACAAGGACACGGTGGCGAATGCCGAGGCGACGGGCGAATTCGTCTGCAACCTGGCCACGCGCGACCTGGCCGAGGCCATGAACGCCACCAGCACCGAACAGCCATCGGAACACGATGAATTCACGCTGGCCGGCCTCGTGCCCGCGTCCTGCGCGCAGGTGGCCGCGCCGCGCGTGGCGCAGAGCCCCGTGGCGCTGGAATGCCGCGTCACCCAGGTGCAGCGCCTGGCCGATCACGCGGGCCGCCTGCTGGATACCTGGATGGTGTGGGGTGAAGTCGTGCAGGTGCACATCGCCAGCGCGTTGCTGCCGGGCGGCATCTACGACACCGCTGCAGCCCGGCCGATCCTGCGCGGCGGCGGTCCGGCGGATTACTTCGAGATCACGCCCGAGGCGCGGTTTCTGATGCGCCGGCCGCGCTGAGGGGCTGCAGCTCGCGGGTCACCACGCCGTCGTCATAGCACTGGCGGGACCGCTCTTCCCAGCGGAGCGCGTGCCTGCCGTGACTCGCGCTGCCCCAGAGCGGGATGCCGGCGCCGAGCGTGACGGGCATGGTCGCCAGCATCAGGCGATGCACGCAGCCGCTGCGCAGAAACTGCCCGGCTGCGTCGCCTCCGCCTAGCAGCCAGCCGCGGCGCACGCCCTGGCGTTGCCAGTGTGCAAGCAGTTGCTGGGGTGAGCGGGGGCCCCACTCCATGTGCTGGGGCAGGCCGCTGGCCGATGGTGGGCGTGGCTGGTGGCTGAGCACCTGGCCGGGGCGCTCGCCGTAGGGCCAGACGCCGAACGACATCACTGCCTCGCAGGTACGGCGGCCCATGACGACGGCGTCCACGGTGTCGATGAAGGCCGCCATGCCATAGTCGGTGGCAGCGTTCTCGAAGGGCATCAGCCATTCCAGCTCGCCCTGCGGGCCCGCGATGAAACCGTCGAGGGAGGCGGCGACGTAATAGACGATCTCGGTCATGTGGCAGAAGAGGAAGAGGAAGGGGAAGGAGAAGGGTGGGAAGGCATGGGCAGGCCGCGTTGCGCACCGGCCTGGCTTGCGGCCTCGACCTGGGCTGCCGCCCTGGCAGCCATCTTGGCCTCTTCCCGGCGCAGCAGGTCGGCCAGCGTGCGGCCCTGTTGCGTGGGAAAGCGCTGGTCCAGCAACTCCAGCGCGGCCACGCGGTCGATCCGGAAGCCCCGGAAATCGCCACGCAGTTCGCACCAGGCCGCCAGGGTCCACACCCGGCCCCAGTAGAAGCAGCCCAGCGGCCACACCCGGCGCACGCTGGATCGGCCCTGGTCGTCCGCGTATTCGATGCGCACGATGCGGCGTGCAGGCACGGCTTCGCGCAGCGCCTGCAGCATGGTCCGCTCCCGCTCATCCAGTCCCACCGCCGGGGCGTACAGTGCCTGGGCTTCGGCCGCGGCGCGGGCCGCGGCCGGCAGCACCGACAGGATCTTGCCCAGCGCCTCTTCCAGATCGCAGGCCAGGCCCGCGTCCAGCCAGGTCTGCGCCAGACGCGCCGCCGCTACCAGGGCGTTGGCCTCGCCCTGGCTGAACATCAGCGGCGGCAGCTCGAAGCCCTTGCCCAGCCGGTAGCCCACGCCCGCCTCCCCCTCGATGGGAACGCCCTGGCGCTGCAGGTCGGCGACGTCGCGGTAGATGGTGCGCGCCGACACCTCCAGCCGCCCCGCCAGGAAGTCGGCCGTGGAGAGGCGCCGGCCCCGGATGAGCTGGACGATCTGGAACAGGCGGTCTGCGCGGCGCATGGCGTGTGGATGGGCGATGGATGATGAGTTGCGTCGAAAAGGCCTGAAGCGCTTGGTATATATGCGCATGAAGCTATGAAAGATATAGCAACCGGGTGCATGTGCCTCGGGCCGTGCCCATGCTATCCGGCGCGCGACCCGAGCCCCGGGTGGGCGCCGCCGGGCTCCGTCGGCATGGAGCGCATTCGATCAGCGCGTCGCCGCATACAGGCCGACGGTATGGCCCTCGGTGTCGCGCAGGTGGGCGATGAAGCCGATGCCCCGGGGCCGTTCGATGCAGGCGTCGATCAACCGCCCGCCGGCGGCGGCCACGCGGGCCACGGCGGCGTCCAGGCTCGGTGCGCAGTCCAGGCGCTGCGCAGGGGGCGTGCCAGCACGGCTCCATGGAAGGCCTGGGCGCCGCCCAGGTCAGTGCCGGGGATCTCGAACCAGCGGATGGCCGTGGCTGACGTGGCCGTGGCGGTTGCTGGTGCTTGTGCGGAAGGGGGAGGGAAGCGGTTGCGCTCATGACGTTCACCCGAGGGTGTGTTTGCAAACAACGTCATGGTGCGGGGGGGGGCTGCTGACAGCGTGGTGTCAGCAGGCGGGTGCGGCGCCGGCGGGCAAGGGTGTCACGCCAGTCAGTCAGTCAACCTGTTCGCGCAGAGGCTGCCTGGCGCGCCCTGGCTGCGACGCTTCGACAAGCTCAGGACAGGCCAAGCTGAGCCCGAACGGGCTTCGATGAGCGGACTGGCAGGGGGTGGGAGGCCGCCTGCGCGGTTCAGGCTTCGGCCGCTGGCTCGGCTGGGGCGTCGACGGGCGCAGTGGTCGTTGTGGGCGTAGGTGCGGGTGCCGGTGCGGGTGCCGGTGCGTTGTGCAGCTGGCGGGCGCGCTGCAGCTGCCGCTCGACCGCGCGCGCATCCATGCCGTACATGTCGGCGAACTGTTCCACCGACGCGCTGCCGCTGGCCTCGAAAGCGCGCAGCAGCGCTTCGGCCTTGGCGTCGCGTTCGGCGACTTCGGCAAACGCTTCGTCCAGCAGGGCGTTGGCGCGCTCGTCGCGGCCGCGCACCAGGGCGTCGTAGGCCTCGCGCGTCAGGCCCGAGGCTTCGTAGGCCTGGGCGATGCGGCGGCGCAGCTTGGCCGTGAGGTCTTCGCCGTCGCGCGGCTTCTTGCGGCGGAACACTTCCAGCAGGGCGTGGTGGACGTGTTCGGGCGCCATGGCCTCGACCGGCTGGCCGCTCAGGTCGTGGCGCTGGCGGCCCTCGGCCACCACCTGCAGGTAGCGCGTGGAGCGGGTGTGGATGCCGAGCGCGGCCTTCAGGTCTTCCTTTTCGAAGACGCCGGGGTGGGCGTCCTGCAGGTCCTGGAAGATGCCGCGCTTGAGCGGCAGGAACTGCGCGCCGAAGAGGTGCGGGTAGAAGCCCGCCAGTTGTTCCAGCGCGGGGTGCGTGCGGCGCGGGCCGCTCTGGCCTTTGGGCGGCGTGCCGGCCGCGGCTTCGCCCGTCTGCCGGTTCTGGCCGCCGCCACCGCCCGAGCGGCCGCGCCCGCCACGCCGGGACGCGTTGGGCGAGCGCGGAGCGCGGCCTTCGCCGCCGGCGGCTTCTGGGGCGGCGGAGGCTTCTGAGGTGCCTGCTTCGCCGCCGGCCGCTGCTGCCGGCACGGCCTGGCTGTCCGTGGCCGGTGCAGCGGCACTGGCTGCGGGTGCGGCGGGTGCGGGGTTCTGGGATTCGGGTGCGGTCGCGTTGTCGGTCATGGCTATCAAGGGTGCGGTCGGGTCACGGCGGTGCGGCCGGGCAGCGGTGGCGGCGGAGGAGGGAAGGCCTCCGGCGCGCCCGGCTGCGCGGCGGAAAACCCGCCATCATGCCAGTTCGCCGCTGGCCGAAGCTGTCAGGCCTACAGCGCGCCGGGGCGCAGCGCCTCGTCCAGCACCTCCACCCAGTGCCGCACGGGCACGTCGGTGCCGCTTTGCAGATGGGTGATGCAGCCGATGTTCGCCGACAGGATGGCGGCTGGCGCCTCGCCTTCGGCGAAGACTTCGCCCAGCGCGGCCAGCTTGCGGTCGCGCAGCGGCAAGGCCAGTTCGGGCTGCAGCACCGAATAGGTGCCGGCCGAACCGCAGCACAGGTGCGACTCGGTGCGCGCGGTGCGCACGCGAAAGCCCAGCGCCGTCAGATGCGCCTCCACGCCGCCGCGCAGCTTCTGGCCGTGCTGCAGCGTGCAGGGCGGGTGGTAGGCCAGCAGCGCCTGGCCGGGGTCGATGCGGCCCTGCAGGCGTTCGGCCAGCTCGGGCAGCAGGTCGGGCAGCAGCTCGGACAGGTCGCGCGTGAGGGCGCTGATGCGGGCCGCGCGCTCGGCGTATTGCGCGTCGCCGCGCAGCAGATGGCCGTAGTCCTTGACCATCACGCCGCAGCCCGAGGCGTTCATGACGATGCTTTCCACGCCGCCCTGGAAATCGATGTAGGGCCACCACGCGTCGATGTTGGCGCGCGCCTGGGCCAGGCCCCCGTCCTGGTCGTTCAGGTGGAACTTCACGGCGCCGCAGCAGCCGGCCTGCGGCGCGATCACGGTCTGGATGCCCGCCGCATCGAGCACGCGGGCCGTGGCGCGGTTGATGTTGGGCAGCATGGCGGGCTGCACGCAGCCGGCCAGCATCAGCACCTTGCGGGCGTGTTCCCGCACCGGCCAGGCGCCGGCCTGCTGCGGTGCGGGCACCTTGGCGCGCAGCGCCTCGGGCAGCAGGCCGCGCACGGCCTGGCCGGCCTTCATGGCCGGGCCGAAGAGGGGCGAGGGCAGGCCCTCCTTCAGCGCCCAGCGCGTGGCGCGCTCGCCCAGCGGGCGGGGCACCTGCTCGTCGACCAGCTTGCGGCCGATGTCCACCAGGTGGCCGTACTGCACGCCGCTCGGGCAGGTGCTTTCGCAGTTGCGGCAGGTCAGGCACCGGTCCAGGTGCAGCTGGGTCTTGCGGGTGGGGGTTTCGCCCTCCAGCACCTGCTTGATGAGGTAGATGCGGCCGCGCGGGCCGTCCAGCTCGTCGCCCAGCAGCTGGTAGGTGGGGCAGGTGGCGGTGCAGAAGCCGCAGTGCACGCACTTGCGCAGGATGGCCTCGGCCTCCTGCCCTTCGGGCGTGCCCTGGTAGTGGGGGGCGAGGTTGGTTTGCATCGTGTTCTTGGGGGTATGTCGTGGGAGGCGGGTCAGGACGTGGCGGTGTCAGTGCGGCGGGCCGTCGCCGCCGGCTGCCGGGGGCGCGCGGTGGCGCAGGCGCAAGTGGCCCCACCAGCCGAAGGTCCAGTCTCGCAGCGCGCGGTTGTGGCGCAGGTCGTCCAGGTAGGCGGGCAGCGACAGCCACAGCAGCAGTGCGGCCAGCGGCAGCACGCAGACGAAGCCCACGTGCTTGAAGCCGGCGGCGCCCGCCACGCCGCCCAGCACGAAGGCCGCGATCAGCCCGCCGAAGAGCCGCACCCGGTCCAGGTTGGGCCGCACGCGGTTGGCTTCGGTGCGAAAGCGGTTCCAGTAGAGCGCCTTGCCCAGCTCGATCCCCAGGTCGGTGAAATGGCCGGTCATGTGCGTGGTGCGGATCTTGCCGCCGGACACCTTGGACGCCACGGCGTTCTGCACGCCCATGATGAAGGACAGCAGCAGCACCGTAAGCGGCACGGCGAAGGGCGTGGACCAGCCCAGCGTCAGCGCGCCCATCAGGCCGAAGGGCAGCATCAGCGCGGCCTCCAGCAGCAGCGGCAGGGCGTAGAGGTGGCGCAGCCCGAACTGCCGGCCCCAATTGATCTGAATGGCGGCGGTGGCGGCGCCGGCCAGGAAGGCCAGGATGGCGCCCAGCGCCCCCAGCAGCACCTGCATGTCGCCCGTCACCAGCGAGTCGGCCACCTGCGACGTGAAGCCCGTCATGTGCGATGTGTAGCGCGCCAGCACCAGGAAGCCGCCCGCATTCACCGCGCCCGCGATGAAGGCCAGCAGCAGGCCCAGCACGCGGTTGGTGGCGCGCGTGCGGTGCAGCCCGGTCAGGTGGCGCAGCAGGCGCATGGCGGCCTAGCCGGCTGCGCCCACCAGGTGGCCCGGGTTGAAGAGGCCGGCCGGGTCGAACGCCTGGCGCAGCCGCGCGTGGATCTGCGCGATGGCCGGGGATTGAGCATCAAAAGGGCCGCTGGCGCTTGTGGAATGGCCGTCTTCTGCTATAAAAATAGTAGCATTTCCACCCGCCTGCCGTGCGACCTGCCGCAGGGCCGCGCCATGCGCCAGCGGCGCCTGCACCCAGCGCAGGGCGCCGTGCCATTCGATGAGCGGCGCTGCCACCCCGGCGGGCAGGGCAAGCACCGGGGCGGTGGCGGGCACCGACAGGCGCCAGAGCGCGTGGCCGGGTCGCGCGCTGCGGTCGGTGAACCACGGCAGGGTCTGGTCCCGGCAGGCGTTCCAGTCGGCGGCGGTGGCGTCCTGCGGCATGCGCTCGCCGCCCAGGCTGCGGCAGGCGGCCTCCACCGCCGCCGTGGCGCCGCGCAGGCGCAGGTAGAGCGTGCCTTCGCGGCCGGGGCCGCCCGTGCCGTCGTCCACAGGGTCCACCCAGCAGCTGGCGTTGAGCGGCAGCGGCTGGCCGCCCCAGGCCTGCAGCCGGGCGAGCGCATCGGCCTGGGTGCAGGCAAACCGCAGTGTGGCCTCGGCCGGCGGCACGGGCAGCACCTTCAGGCTGACCTCGGTGATCACGCCCAGCGTGCCCCAGGCGCCCACCATCAGGCGCGAGACGTCATAGCCGGCTACGTTCTTCATCACCTGGCCGCCGAAGCGCAGCAGCTCGGCCCGGCCGTTGACCAGCTCCAGCCCCAGCACGTAGTCGCGAACCGCACCCACGCTGGCACGCGCCGGACCCGACAGGCCGGCCGCCACCATGCCGCCCACGGTGCCGCCGTCGCCGAAGCGGGGAGGCTCGAACGGCAGGCACTGGCCGTGCTGCGCCAGCAGCGCCTCCAGCTCGGCCAGCGGAGTGCCGGCGCGGGCAGTCACCACCAGCTCGCTGGGCTCGTAGCTCACGATGCCCGCCAGGGGCCGCAGATCGAGCACCTCGCCCTGCAGCACGGCGCCGCCGTGAAAGTCCTTGGTGCCGCCGCCCCGCAGGCGCAGCGGGCGTTGGTTGGAAGCACTGGCGCGCACGCGCTCGACGATCTGGCTGAGGGCTGAATCCATCCGGGCATGGTACGGCAGCACCCCGCGCCGAGGGGGTGCGCCAGCCTTGAATTTTTTGAACGGCGCGTGTGAGCGGATTGGCCGGGCGCCCAGCGCGGGGGAGGGGGTCGGCCTCGCGGCCCGTCAGCGGCGGCCGGGGTCGAAGAAGGCGACGGGCAGGCCCGGCACCTCGACCTGCAGGGAGAAGATGCAGCCCGACCCCGGCAGCTCGGCCAGTTCCTGGGCCGGCCGACCCTGGCGCGCGGAGGTGACGAACAGCGTGCGGCCGTCGTCGCCCCCCAGGCAGGGCATGGTGGGGCAGCGCACGGGCAGCGCCACATCGGCCAGCACCTCGCCGGTCGGCGAGAGGCGCAGCACCCGGCCGCCTTCATAGGCCGCGCTCCAGTAGGCGCCTTCCGCGTCCACGGTGCCGCCGTCGGGTCGCCCGCCGTAGGCCGCCTGGCCTGGCTGGACGGCGGCGCCGGGCTGCCACCCCGCCGGCTTGGGTGCGTAGCGCTTCAAGACCTGCGGCTCGCCCTGCGGCTCCAGCGCCGCATCGCAGCGCCAGGTGCGGATCTCGTGCGTCGGCGTGTCGCACCAGTAGAGCGTCTCGCCCCCCGGTGACCAGGCCAGGCCGTTGGCCGTTGCCACGCCGCCCAGCATGCGGCGCACGGTGGCGGGGCCGGCGCCCCGGGCATCGACGCAGTAGAGCGCCGCCACGGGCTGGCGCGGCCCTGCCTTCGGCTCGTGCATGGAGCCCACCCAGAAGCGGCCCAGCGCATCGCATTTGCCGTCGTTGGCGCGCTCGGTCGCCGGGTCGAAAGGCAGCTGCGCCACCGGCTCCAGCGTGCCGCCCCACTCGCGTGCCATGAAGATGCCGGCGCGCAGCGCCACGACCAGGCCACCGCCGCGCACGGGCGCGATGCAGCCGGGCTCGGTGGGCATGGGCCAATGCTCGACGCGGCCCGAGGCCGGGTCCACCCGCGAGACCTGCCGCCCGTCGATGTCCACCCAGTACAGGCGGCGCTCCCCGGGGTGCCAGAACGGCGACTCCCCCAGTTGCGAAGGCTCGGTGGTGACGGCGGTCCAGGGCATGCGGGCGAACTCCTAGCGGGATGGAAATGCGGTGGGGGAGGGCGGCGGGACCCGCCCGCGCCTGCCGACGGGCCCGCGGCCTGGCGGAAAGGGCGCAACCCTTTGCCCACTCTACCCCAGGCCGGGGCTCCTTGCTGGCATGATCCGCGCATCGCGCCCCGCCGCCTTGCCGTCCGTATCCGCCTTGACATCCGCCCCCGACCTCTCTCTGTGCGACATCGAGCCCATCCGGGTGCCCGGCGCGATCCAGGCGCATGGCCGCATGCTGGTGCTGGACGGCGCCGCGCTGGCCCTGCTGGCCTGGAGCGCCAACTGGGCGGACGCTGCTGCCAGCGGGGCTGCCAGTCCGGCCGCCGGGGCGCTGGCGGCGCTGACGTCGCTGGACGCAGAGGTGCTCCGCGCCACGCCCGCCGACGGGTCCGCCGTGCAGGTGGGCAGCCTGCGCTCGGGCGACCAGGCGTACGACTGCTGGGCGCATCGCACCGCCACGCAGCTGATCGTGGAATGCGAACCCCAGCCCCGCCTGCGGCGCCACGAAGCCCCCATCTACGCCCTGGCGCGCGACTTCCTGCCGCGCCTGCAGGCCGCCCGGACCGTGGAGGCCCTGGCCCAGCTGGCAGCGCGTGAACTCCAGCGCCTGACCGGCTTCGGCCGCAGCCTGGTGTACCGGTTCGACGACGAGGGCCATGGCGAGGTGCTGGGCGAGGCCGTCGAGCCCGGCTACGACAGCTACCTGGGGCTGCACTTCCCCGCCGCCGACGTTCCGAAGCAGGCCCGGGCCCTGTATCTGGCCAACCGCTTCCGGCTGATTCCCGACGCCGGCTACCAGCCCGTGCCGCTGCTGGCCGCAGCGGACGGCCCCGCCGCGCAGGACATCGACCTGTCGCAGGCCTTCCTGCGCAGCGTGTCGCCGGTCCACCTGGAATACATGCGCAACATGGGCACGATGGCGTCGCTGTCGGTGTCCATCGTGGTGGACGGGCGGCTCTGGGGGCTCGCCTCCTGCCACGACCACGCGCCGCGCCTGCTGGATGCGGACATGCGCGCCGCCTGCACCCACCTCGGCCAGCTGCTGTCCATCCAGGTCGAAGCGCTGCAGGCCAATGCCGAAGTGGCCGCGCGGCTGGAGCTGCGCCACTGGACGCTGCAGCTCGTCTCCCAGCTGGCCGACAGCGACGCCAGCCTGCGCCGCATCCTGCAGGAGCCCGCCGCGCTTTTGCGCATGGCCCGCGCCACCGGTGCGGCCGTGGTGCTCGACGAGCAGGTCTGGACGACCGGCGAGACGCCGCCGCAGCCGGCGCTGGTGGAACTGGCCGGCTGGATCGCCGGGCTGGGCACGGAGGTGTACGAAAGCGCCGGGCTGGCCGCCCACTACCCGCCCGCGGCCGCCTGGCCGCAGCAGGCCGCAGGCGTGCTGGCCATCTCCATCTCGCAGGTGCACCGCCACGTGCTGCTCTGGTTCCGGCCCGAGGTGGTGCAGACGGTCACCTGGGCCGGCGACCCGCGCAAGCAGCTGCTGCAGCCCGATGCGGCAGGGCGCATTCACCCGCGCCGCAGCTTCGAGCGCTGGGCCGAACAGATCGGCGGGCGCTGCCTGCCCTGGTCCGCGGCGGAGACGGCAGCAGTGGCCGAGCTGCGCCAGGCGCTCATCGGCATCGTGCTGCGCCGCGCCGAGGAACTGGCCGCCATGGCCAGCGAGCTGGGCCGCGCCAACAAGGAACTGGAAGCCTTCTCATACACCGTGTCGCACGACCTGCGCGCGCCGATGCGCCACATCGCGGGCTATGTCGATCTGGTGATGGACGCCGAGGGCGCGGCGCTCAGCGAGCGGGCGCACCGCTACATGCACCACGTCAAGGACGCTGCCGCCTTCGCCGGGCAGCTGGTGGACGCGCTGCTGGACTTCTCGCGTATGGGCCGCACCGCACTCAACCTCAAGCGAGTGGACACCGACAGCCTGGTGCAGGGACTGGTGCGGGAGATCGCGCGCCACGAGCGCGAGCGCCAGATCGAGTGGCATGTGGAAGCCGGCCTGCCCGCGCTCACCGCCGACCCGTTGCTGCTGCAGGTGGCGGTGCGCAACCTGATCGGCAACGCCGTCAAGTACAGCCGCGACCGATCACCGGCGGTGGTCCACGTCCGGGCGGTACGCAACGCCGAGGGACAGGGGCTGGAGGTGCAGGACAACGGCGTGGGCTTCCAGATGCAATACGTCGGCAAGCTCTTCAACGTGTTCCAGCGCCTGCACCAGAGCGAGGAGTTCGAGGGCACCGGCATCGGCCTGGCCAACGTCAAGCGGATCGTGGAGCGGCACGGCGGCCGGGTCTGGGCGCAAGGAGAGCCCGGCCACGGCGCTACATTCGGTTTCGTGCTGCCCGGCTCCGGGCAAAATGCGCAAGCCATGCCTTCTCCCGCAACCCCGTCCAGCCATGCTTAAACCCATTCTTCTCGTCGAAGACGACCTGCGCGACCAGGAGCTGACATTGCTGGCGCTGGAGCGCAGCCAGCTGGCCAACGACGTGGTGGTGATGCGCGACGGCGCGGCGGCGCTCGATTACCTGCGCCGGGAAGGCGAACACGCCAGCCGCCAGGAAGGCAACCCGGCGGTGATCCTGCTCGATCTGAAGCTGCCCAAGGTCAACGGCCTGGAGGTGCTGGAGGCGGTGCGCAACACGCCCGCGCTGCGCAGCGTGCCGGTGGTGATGCTCACCTCGTCGCAGGAAGAGGCCGACCTGCTGCGCAGCTACGAGCTGGGCGTGAACGCCTACGTGGTCAAGCCGGTGGAGTTCAAGCAGTTCGTCTCGTCGATCGCCGAGCTCGGCATGTTCTGGGCGGTGCTCAACGAGCCGCCACCAGGGTCCCTGCGCGCCAGCCGCCGCCATGACTGAGCGGTCGGCACAAGAGCGTTCCCAGCAGCCGCTGCGGGTGCTGCTGCTGGAAGATTCCGCCTTCGATGCGGAACTGCTGCAGGAATCGCTGTCGGCTGCGTATCCGCGAGCCCGGCTGCAGGTGGTGCGCAACGGCACCGACTACGTCGCCGCGCTGCAGCAGGGTGGTTTCGAAGTGATCCTGTCCGACCACGAACTGGGCGGCTTCAGCGGCACGGAGGCGCTGCTGCTGGCGCGCGAGCGCGCCCCGCATGCCCCTTTCATCTTCGTGTCCGGCGTGATCGGCGAAGACAACGCGGTCGAACTGCTCAAGCAGGGCGCGACCGACTATGTCAGCAAGGGCCGGCTGTCGCGGCTGCCCTCGGTGCTGGACCGGGCCATGCGCGAGGTGGCCGAACGCGCCGCGCGCATCACCGCCCAGGCCGAGCTGCGCCAGGCCAAGGAAGAAGCCGATCGCCTGACCGAGGAACTGGCCCAGCGCGTGCGCGAGGTGGAAGCGGGCGAAGCCCGGCTGCGCACCGCCACCGACGCGGGGGGGCTGGGCGTCTGGCAGCTCGATCTGCAAGACCGGTCCCTCTACGCGTCGCCGCACTGCAAGCAGAATTTCGGGCGGGACCCGGATCAGCCGTTCACCTACCAGGAATTGCTCGATGCCGTGCATCCGGACGACCGGGAGCGCATGCGCGCGGCCGTCGCACACACCATCGCGACGGGTGAGGACTACCAGATCGAATACCGCATCCAGCGGCCCGATGGCCAGCTCGCCTGGGTGCGCGTGGTGGGCCGGCTGGAGTCGGACGGCAGTGGCCGCCCGCTCTACATGGCCGGCATCTCGCAGGAGATCACCGACACCATGCTGTCGCGCCGGCGCGCAGAGCTGCTGGACCTGCTCGACCTGGAGGTGTTCGGCGTGGTGCCCGAGCCGTCCGACATCGCCTACCGCGCCGCCGAGGCACTGGGCCGGGTGCTGGACGTCAGCCGGGCCGGCTACGGCATGGTGGACCGCGAGGCGGAAACCATCACCATCGAGCGCGACTGGAACGCGCCCGGCATCGGCACGCTGGCGGGCACCCTGAGCTTTCGCGATTACGGCAGCTACATCGAGGATCTCAAGCGCGGCGAAACCGTGGTGTTCGCCGACGCCTGGCTGGACCCGCGCACCCGCGACAACGCCGAGGCGCTGATCGCCATCCAGGCGCAGTCTGTTGTCAACATGCCCGTCAACGAAGAGGGTGGCCTGGTCGCGCTCCTCTATCTGAACCACGCGACCAGCAGGCACTGGACGGCCGAGGAGATGAGCCTGATCCGCGAGGTGGCGCACCGCACCCGCCACGCGGTGGAGCGCCGGCGCGCCGAGCAGCGCCTGCATGCGCTGGCCAACTCGCTGGAGCGCAAGGTGCAGGAGCGCACGGCCGAGCTGATGAAATCCGAGGCAGCGCTGCGGCAGTCGCAGAAGATGGAAGCCGTCGGCCAGCTGACCGGCGGGCTGGCGCACGACTTCAACAACCTGCTGGGCGCCATCTCCGGCAGCCTGGAACTGCTGCGCCGCAAGCTGGGCGAGGAATCGTCGGCGCTGCGCTACGTGGACATCGGGCAGACGGCCACCAAGCGGGCGGCAGCGCTCACGCACCGGCTGCTGGCGTTCTCGCGCCAGCAGACGCTGGAGCCCAAGGTCGTGCAGGTCAACCAGCTCGTTGCCGGGTTCGAGGATCTGGTGCGGCGCACCATCGGCCCGCAGATCACGCTGGAGGTCGTGGCGGGCGCGGGCGTCTGGCCGGTGCATGCCGATCCGAGCCAGCTCGAGAACGCGCTGCTGAACCTCTGCATCAACGCCCGCGACGCCATGCCCGAGGGCGGGCAGCTCATGATCGAGACCGCCAACAGGGCGATGGGCGACGCCATGGCCCGTGACTACGAGATGCAGCCCGGCCAGTACGTGTGCATCGCCGTCAGCGACAACGGCAGCGGCATGCCGGCCGAGGTGATCGCCCGGGCTTTCGACCCCTTCTTCACCACCAAGCCCATCGGCGTGGGAACGGGCCTGGGCCTGTCCATGGTGTATGGCTTCGCCCGCCAGTCCGGCGGGCAGGCGCGCATCCATTCGTCGGTGGGTTCGGGCACCACGGTGTCCATGTACCTGCCGCGCTACGTGGGCGATGAAGAGGCGGTGGACGAGGGCGGCGGCGCGCAGCCTGCGCTCGACGGTGTCGGCCTGGGAGAAACCATCCTGGTGGTGGACGACGAGGCGTCCGTGCGCCTGCTGATGGTCGAGATGCTGCGCGAGATGGGCTACCGGGTGGTGGAGGCCGAGGACGGCGCCCGTGCCACCCAGGTGCTGCAGAGCGATGCGTCCATCAAGCTGCTGGTGACCGACGTGGGCCTGCCGGGCGGCATGAACGGCCGCCAGGTGGCGGATGCCGCGCGCACCATTCACCCGGCGCTGCAGGTGCTGTTCGTCACGGGCTACGCCGAGAACGCCGTGCTGAGCCACGGCCATCTGCCTGCGGGCATGCAGGTGCTGACCAAGCCGTTCGAGCTGCACGCCTTCGGCCAGCGCGTGCAGACCATGATGAAGCTGGCCACCGCGGCAGCCGCTTCGCCCAGAACCGCCGCCTGAGAGCGCCCGCGCCGTGTGCGCGGCGCGCCCGACCGGCTCGACCTGCGGCCGATCCACCGAAGTCTTCCCCACGGGTGGCTGCGCGCTCCCCGCGCGCGCTCCGACGCGCACCTGCGCGCACCTGAGCAGCGCGCCCGGCCGGTGAGCGACCTGGCAGCACGGGACGGCCTGCGACAGGCAAAAAAAAGCCCACCTTGCGGCGGGCTGAATGTCCAGAGGAGTCACTAGAGCGTGTTATGAACTTCCCGCCGAAGTCAGCACCCGTACGGCAGCGGGCAACATGAGCACTGCGAAAACCAGGAAATGCAGTCCACCGAGCACTTCGG
>NZ_LMOV01000028.1 GCF_001424265.1 Acidovorax sp. Leaf160 | reverse complement strand
GCGCCTGGTGCGCGCCGCGCGCATGTGGCTGGATCAGCGCCACCAGCGCCGCCCATGGCACCACGCGGTTCATCTCTTCAAGGAAGATCTCCTTGCGGATCTTCTTGGGCAGGGGATCGAACCCCAGCATCTGCTGCTGCTCGTGCGTCATGCTCGCCATCTTGCCTGCGGCTCGCTTCACGCGCCAGTCAGCGGCGGGGTTTTGCAGACCTTCCCTAACAGCCGTTTCACCCAGTTCTCAGCTTCATCGAGCAAGCGTTGTTGATGTTCCGTAGGGTTCATGGGAGGCTTCTGTTAGAGGAAAGTGAGAAATTCTGGCGTTGAACGCCGTCTAATCGACAATGAAAGACTATGACGAAGAGCCGCTCCTGGCCGATAACAGTCGCGAAGCATCTTAGTCTCTTCAAATTGCTTCGACTGGAGCAGCGCGGTGCGCTATCAAAGCAATACTTACGCGCGGTCGAAGGCCAAACGCTAAAGGCCAGTTTGGCCCAATGCACCTCATCAAATCGCCAGCGGGTCCACATCCACCAGCCAGCGGATCAGCCCCTTGTGCTCCGGCAGCGCCCGGGTGGCGTGCAGCAGCGTCTGCCATGCCGCCAGAAAATGCTGCAGCGCCGCGCGGTTCGGGCTTTCCAGCAACATCTGCGCGCGCTCGACGTTGGCCACGCGCTGCACGGCCAGCGGCACCGGCGGGAAGATGAAGACATGCTCCAGGCCCGGCAGCGCAGCAGCCTGCGCCGCGGCACCTGCGGCCGACAGGAAAGCCTGGGCGACCTCCTGCGTGCGGGCGTCGGCGCGCACCAGGGCCTGGTAGGCGAAGGGCGGCATGCCGGCTTCGGCGCGTTCGGCCAGCTGGCTGGCGGCGAAGGCGGGGTAGTCGTGGCGGCGCAGGGCGGCATACAAGGGGTGGTCGGCGTGCCAGGTCTGCACCCACATCTCGCTGGGCTGGCCGCCCTGGGCGGCCACGTATTGCGCGTCGCGGCCGGCGCGGCCGGCGGCCTGCATCAGCAGGGCGAAGAGCCGCTCGGGCGCGCGGAAGTCGCTGGAGAACAAGGCGCCGTCGGGCTGCACCGCCGCCACCAGCGTGATGCGGCGGAAGTCGTGCCCCTTGGCGATCATCTGCGTGCCGACCAGCACGTCCACCTCGCCGGCATGCACCTGGGCCAGCTGCGCTTCGAGCGCGCCCTTGGCGCGGGTGGTGTCGGCATCGATGCGGGCGACGCGGGCGGCGCGCCGCTCGGGGGTGATGACGTTGCGGAGCAGGGCGGCCAGTTGCTCTTCGAGCTGCTCGGTGCCCCGGCCGATGGGCGCGATGTCCGGGTTGCCGCAGGTAGGGCAGGCGTGCGGCACGCGCTGGGCGAAGCCGCAGTGGTGGCAGCGCAGGGACCGGTCGATCTTGTGGAACACCTGGTGGGCGCTGCAGTGCGGGCAGTCGCTCTTCCAGCCGCATTCGGTGCAGTGCAGCACGGGGGCGAAGCCGCGCCGGTTGAGCAGCACCAGGCACTGCTCGCCGCGCTCCACCCGCTCGGTGATGGCGGCCACCAGGGGCGGCGAAAACACGGTGCCCCGGGGCTGCTGGGCCAGATCGACCAGCCGCACACGGGGCAGGGCGCCGGCGCCGATGCGGCTGGGCATGGCCAGGCGCAGGTACCGCCCGCCGGCGTCGTCGCCCTGGGGCGGCCGGCTGGCGTGCCAGGTTTCCAGCGACGGCGTGGCCGAGCCCAGGATGACCTTGGCGCCCTGCTCGCGCCCGCGCCAGATGGCCAGGTCGCGCGCCGAATAGCGAGCGCCTTCCTGCTGCTTGTAGCTGGCGTCGTGTTCTTCGTCCACCACGATCATCGCCAGCCCCGGCAGGCTGGCGAACACGGCCATGCGCGTGCCCAGCACGATGCGCGCGGTGCCGGCATGGGCCGCCAGCCAGCTTTTCAGCCGCTGGGGGTTGGTCATGCCGCTGTGCAGGCTGACCACGCTGCCGGGGCCCCAGCGCCCCGCGAAGCGGGCGGTGAAGCGCTCTTCCAGCTGTGGCGTCAGGTTGATCTCCGGCACCATCACTAGTGCCTGCGAGGGCAGGCCGTCGGCGCGGTCGGCGGCCAGCGCCTGCTCCACGGCGTGCAGGTACACCTCGGTCTTGCCGCTGCCGGTGCTGCCATACAGCAGGAAAGGGCCGGGTTCGGCATGAATTTGGGCGCAGGCGCTGGACTGCTCTGGGCTCAGTGCTATGGTTTTCGAAGGCGATTCGTCGTCGCTGCCCGGCTCGACGTCCCCACCTGCGGCGGGCGTGGCGGGCCTGCGCAGGCGGCGCTCCAGTTGCTGGGGCGACAAATCGCGCAGCTGCGGAGGCAGAGCATTCAGCGCCACTTCGCCCACCGAGCGCTGGTAGTAGCGTGCGGCGAACGCCACCAGCCGCCGCCACGGCGCGGCCAGCGGGGGCAGGCCTTCCAGCACGCCCGCGATGGCCCGCGCCTCCATGCCGGGGGGCAGGGTGGCGGGCTCGGCGGGTGCGTCCCACACCACGCCCAGCACCTCGCGCCGTCCCAACGGCACGCGCACCAGGGTGCCGGGCTCGAGCGGGCGGTCGCTGGCGTAGCTCAGCAGGTCGCCCACGCTGCTGTGGGCGGGCGTCTGCACGGCCACAGGAACCAGCGTGTGGAGCGGAGCGGGGAGGGGAGCTGGAGTTGCAGGCACTTCTTCAGGGGCTGGTGTGCAAACAGGGGCTAAGTGGTTGATTCGTCAGGCAGTCCACAGGTATCCACCGTTTCTGTGGATAACTTTGTTGACATCCGTGGAGAACGGCCGGCCGAGCCGCATGGGTGTTGGGTTCCTAGCCGTTGCATGTTCTGCGGGCAAGGCGAAAAAACGTATATGAATCAAACCTCTTTGCTGCAGTGCAATGTACGGCGGCTGGGGCGGAGCGCGAAGCGCGATTCCGGGCTCGCTCGCCCGAATGTGTGCATAAGTCGCGTGTCAATAGCCTTCCCGCCGGCCCAGATGTGCTAGCACAGCCGCGCGCTGCAGGATTGTGCGTGCAGTTGCGGCGCCAAGTGCTTGATTTTTCACGTTTTGCCAGGAAATCCCGGCTTTCTGTGGATAACTTTGTTGATATCCCGCTGTGAATCGCTGCAAGGCCTTGATAACAAAGGATTTCGTTACATTGCCCGAAAAATCGCCAAACCCGATTGTCCTTATGAATCAATCACTTGGCAGCGGTGTGTGGAATTCCGCAGTTTTTCGGCCCGCCCGGCGCGGCTAGCACACATCCGGCTGCCGCCAGCCCATTTGTGTGCATAAGTCGACCGGATCTCGGCGGTGGGGTTCGGCTCGGCGCGCTTGTCGGCCCGCAGCCGCCGCGCGCCTGGGTGGCTCACCTTCCCGCACGCTGGGCGCGCGAGTGGCTGTGCACCGTCTCCACCAGCGCCGCCACATGTTCGGGCGGGGTGAACTGGCTGATGCCGTGGCCCAGATTGAAGATGTGCGTGGGGCCGGTGGTCGTCCGGTCGGTGTGGGGCGCGCCGAAGCTGTCCAGCACGGTCCGGGCCTCGGCCGCGATGGCCTCCGGCGGCGCGAACAGCACGTTGGGGTCGATATTGCCCTGCAGCGCCTTGCCCGGGCCGCCCGCCGTGCCGCCGACCAGGGTACGGGCGCGCGCCAGGTTGGCGGTCCAGTCCAGGCCCAGCACCTCGCAGTCCAGCCCGCCCATGGCCTCCAGCCAAAGCGCGCCGCCCTTGGTGAAGACGATGCGCGGCACGTCGGTGCCGTCCACGCCGGTGCGCTGCAGTTGCGACAGCACCCGGCGGGTGTAGGCCAGGCTGAAAGTGTGGAAGGCCGCATCGGCCAGCACGCCGCCCCAGCTGTCGAAGATCATGACGGCCTGCGCGCCGGCCGCGATCTGCGCGTTCAGGTAGGCGGCCACGGCGTCGGCGTTCACCGCCAGGATGCGGTGCATCAAGTCGGGGCGCGAATACATCAGCGTCTTGACGAGGCGATAGTCGTCGCTGCCCTTGCCCTCGACCATGTAACAGGCCAGCGTCCAGGGGCTGCCCGAAAAACCGATCAGCGGCACGCGCCCATCCAGCGCCCGGCGGATGGAGGTCACCGCGTCGAACACGTAGCGCAGCTTCTCCATGTCGGGCACGGCCAGCTGCGCCACGGCGGCCTCGTCGCGCACCACACGGGCGAAGCGCGGGCCTTCGCCCTCGGCGAACGACAGGCCCAGGCCCATCGCATCCGGCACCGTCAGGATGTCGCTGAACAGGATGGCCGCGTCCAGCGGAAAACGGTCCAGGGGCTGCAGGGTGACCTCGGTCGCGTAATCCACATTCGTCGCCAGCCCCATGAAGCTGCCCGCCCGCGCGCGCGTGGCCTTGTATTCCGGCAGGTAGCGGCCGGCCTGGCGCATCAGCCACAGGGGGGTGTAGTCGGTGGCCTGGCGGCGGCAGGCGCGCAGGAAAGTGTCGTTCTGGAGCGGGGCGAAAGTCATCCGGCCATTGTCGCAGGGCCGCATCGCCCGTTCGCCCCGCGTGGGCCAGGGCTTGATTCGGGTCAAGCCCAGCGGCATCGGGGGCCTTACCGGCATATGCAAATGACGGGCGATGATGTGGCCTGTGCCAGCATGCGCGCTTTCCTTTCTTGTGGCGCGCACCCTCGCGCGCTCGTTTTCGCAGCCTTCCCGTTTGGAGTCTTTCGATGACCTCTCGCCGCCTGTTCCTTGCCCGCTCCGCCCTGTGGGCTGGCGCGCCCTTGGCTGCGTCCGCGCCCGCCTGGTCGCAGGACAACACCTTGCGCATCGTCGTGGGCTACCCGCCCGGCGGCTCCAGCGACCGCGTCGCCCGCCTGGTGGCCGACGGCCTGCAGCGCGTGCTGGGCCAGACCGTGATCGTCGAAAACAAGGTGGGCGCCGGCGGCCGCATCTCGGCCCAGTACGCGAAGAACGCGCCCGCCCACCAGCCCATGCTGCTGCTGGCCAACCCGGCGGTCATGGTCGTGTCGCCCCTGGTGGTGGCCGACGTGGGCTACCAGCCCGAGCAGGACTTCGTGCCGGTGAGCGAGGTCAACAGCTACGTGTTCGGCGTGGCCGTGGCCACCGCCGTGCCCGTGCAGGAGCTGCAGCACCTGATGGCCTGGCTGCGCGCCAACCCGGCCCAGGCCAACATCGGCGTGCCGGCCACCGGCAGCCTGCCGCACTTCTTCGCGCTCATGCTGGGCAAGCAGGCCGGCGTCAACATCGAAGCCGTGGGCTACCGGGGCTCGGGCCCGCTCATCACCGACCTGCTGGGCGGCCAGGTACCCGTGGCGGTGGACACGCTCGACTCCCTGCAGCCGCAGTACGAAGCCGGCAAGCTGCGTCTGCTGGCGGTCTCCAGCGAGCAGCGCCTGACCGACTTTCCGAAGGTGCCCACGCTGCGGCAGGCCGGTGTCGATCTGGCCGCGTCGGGCTGGAACACCCTGTTCGCCAGCCGGTCCATGCCCGCCGCGCAGGTCGAACGCTATGCCGAGGCCGTGCAGAAGGTCATGAAAGACCCGGACGTGGTGCGCCAGTTCAAGTCCAGCCACCTCGACCCGGTGGTCAGCACGCCCGCCCAGACCCGCCAGCGCATCGCCGCGTATCAAAAGCAGTGGGAGCCCGTCATCCGCAACTCCGGCTACCGTCCATGAGCGCCGCCCGCCTGGAGCGCCCTGCCACTGGCACGGCAGGTCGCGCGGCCCCCTGGCCCAACATCGTCTTCATCGTGGCCGACGACCTGGGCTATGCCGACCTGGGATGCTACGGCGGCCGCGACGCCGCCTTCGGCCCCGTATCGCCAGTGCTGGACGGCCTGGCCGCCAACGGCCTGAAGCTCACCCAGGGCTATTCCAACTCGCCCGTCTGCTCGCCCACGCGCTTCGCGCTCATGACGGCGCGCTACCAGTACCGCCTGCGCGGCGCGGCGGAAGAGCCCATCCGCACTGCCACCCGCGGCAACGACCGGCTGGGCCTGCCGCCCGAACACCCTACGCTGCCCTCGCTGCTGAAAAGCGCCGGCTACCGCACCGCCCTCATGGGCAAATGGCATCTGGGCTACCCGCCGCATTTCAGCCCGTTGAGGTCGGGCTACGAGGAATTCTTCGGCCCCATGTCCGGCGGGGTGGACTACTTCACCCACTGCGGCGCCAACGGCACGCACGACCTGTGGTTCGGCGAAGAGGAAAAGGCGCAGGAAGGCTACCTGACCGATCTCATCACCGACTACTCGGTGGACTACATCGAGCGAATAGCCGAAGGCGCGAGAGAGCAGGGCACGCCGTTTTTCTTGAGCGTGCACTACACCGCCCCCCACTGGCCGTGGGAAACGCGCGACGACGAAGCCCTGGCCCACGAACTGCGCGACAGCCAACAGGCCATCTACCACCTGGCCGGCGGCAACGTGGAGACGTACCGCCGCATGATCCACCACATGGACGAAGGCATCGGCCGCATCATGGAAACGCTCCGCGCCCACGGCCTGGAGCGCGACACGCTCGTCGTCTTCACCAGCGACAACGGCGGCGAACGCTTCTCCGACAACTGGCCCCTGGTCGGCGGCAAGATGGACCTGACCGAAGGCGGCATCCGCGTGCCGTGGATCGCCCACTGGCCCGCCGCCATCGCCCCCGGCGGCACCAGCGCCCAGCCCTGCCTGACGATGGACTGGAGCGCGACGATGCTGGAACTGGGTGGCGCTCGGCCGCATCCTGATTACCCGTGGGACGGCCAAACGCTCGTGCCGCTGCTGGATGATGCTGGCTGGACGGCCGACCGCCCCCTGTTCTGGCGCATGAACCACCGCGGCCAGCGCGCCATGCGGCACGGCGACTGGAAATACCTGCGGGTGGATGGCGTGGATTACCTGTTCAACCTGTCGCAGGACGAGCGCGAGCGGGCCAACCTGGCGCCGCTGCAGCCGGCAAGGCTGGCAGAGATGGTGCAGGCGTGGGAAGCCTGGGAGGCGACCATGCCGCCGATTCCTGGGGATGCGACGGTGAGTCTTTGCTATACGGACAAGGACATGCCGGGGAGGTGATCTCTATTGAGTTGCCGGACCTCAAGCTTGTCGTTGATACCGCAACCTCACGGGCTTGAGCACGGCGGCGCTACGCAGCGGGACAGGCAGAACAAAGCCGCGACAATTTCCTGATGAACTGTGACGGCCCATGGAACTCAGAGTTGGACTTCGAAGAGATGGTGCGTTGCGCATTAGGCAGGGAAACAACCGCTGGAATCCATTCGCTCCGCTGTCCCGATGTGTACGTCGGCCGTTTGCGTGATTTGGCCTATCGGCCGCCAAGCCATCACCTTGGCTATTGGCAGCTGGCAGACAGCGCCACAGCACGCTACGGCCGCCCAGCTTCCCCGTGCCTTGTGCTCGTGCTGGAATCACCGCACGTCGATGAATTCGATCCCACGCACTGCTACACCCCGTGGCCAGCCAATGGACCAACCGGTCGGTCAATCGGGCGGTACGCTTCGCGACTCTCAGTCCTCCTCAATGTGCCACTGGACACAGGACTGGTGCTCCTCAACGCAATTCCATACCAATGTTCCCAAGGGAACAGCGGGGGAGGTTCGGAATGGCAGAAACGCAGAGATGAGGTTTTTTCGTACTCGTGGGCGCAAGCGTCGACCAAAGCGCTGTTTCACGCCAGGTTGCGGCACTGGGTGAGACCCGGCGACATGGTCGTGAATGCCTGCACGGCAGGGCTCCGCAGAACCAAGGCAAGGCTTCGCGATTTGGTGGATGCGGAGATGACCAAGGCCCTCGACACCACCGTGACCCGTTTTCGTATGCACCATCCGGCAGGCTGGAGGCGGCGCGACCTGGCCGAACACCTGATCGATTGCAAGTCGTGAATGCTCAAGCCCAGTGACGGGTCGCTGCACACGCTGCTTGCGGGCAAATCCGCAGGTATTCGGCTAATCCAACCCCCGCCCCTCCACCAACCGCACGACCAGCGGATGCATCACCTTCCTCGCACTGAAGATCAGGTGAAACTGCTCCTGCACCTCCGCCGTCGTCCCTACCGCCACCAACCCATGCGTGCGCGCCAGGTGCTCGCCCATCGACTCCGGCGCGGGCATCACGCCCATGCCGGTGCCGGCGAAGGTGGCCAGCAGGGCGCTGTCCTCGAATTCGCCGGCGATGCGCGGGCGGATGCGTTCGCGCTCCAGCCAGTGGTCGATGCGGGCGCGGGCGGCGGCGTGGTCGGTGGGTAGCAGCACGGGCACCACGGCCAGGCTGTGGGGGAAGCCGCTGGCAGCAGCCTCGGCCCAGGCGGGTGGGGCGTACCAGGCGATGGGGCTGGTGCCCAGCAGCTGGCTGGTGGTCTTGAGCGCCGGGTTGGGTGGGGCGGGGCGGTCGGCCAGCACGGCGTCCAGCTTGTGCAGCGCCAGCTCGCCCAGCAGGGGCTGGAACTCGCCTTCGTGGCAGAGCAGGCGTAGGTGGGGCGCGTCCAGCACGGGGGTGAGCAGGCGGTGCACGGCCACCTTGGCGATGCCGTCCGAAATGCCCAGGTTGAGCCGCAGCACGCGGCCGGTGGCGGCTTCGGCCACGCGGTGCTGCAACTGTTCGCCCAAAGCGAAGATCTGGTCGGCCTCGTGCATGGCGGCCACGCCGGCGTCGGTCAGCACCAGGTTGCGGCCTTCGGTGCGCAGCAGGGCGGTGCCCAGGTCTTTTTCCAGGGATCGCACCTGGGCGCTGATGGTCTGCACGGCCATGTCCAGGCGTTCGGCGGCCCGGGCCACGCCGCCTTCCTTGGCTACCACCCAGAAGTAGTACAGATGCCGGTAATTGAAGGTCTGGCTCATTTTTTGTAGGACGGAACAGGAAAACACTTCGCAAAAACCGAAGTGATCTTACGGCCGGGCTATCTTCCTTTGCGGGCGCGCAGGCTCGACAGTGCGGGTTCGTGTTTCGTATCCAAAAACGTCTCTTTCCCATCCACTCGACCCCCTCACCGCCATGACCACCACCCACCAATCGACCCTGGTGCCGCATGCCGCACCACCGGGCGCCGCGCCAGCCGGGCACGGCGCTTGTCCGGGGCTGACCGCCCGGGCTGCCCTGACGTCACCGCGCCGCGTGCGCCAGGAGGGCTGAAGCCATGGTGGAAACCATCGGAACCCCCATCATGTGGGCCGGCTTCGGCCTGTTCGTGGTCGTGGCCATCGCCATCGACCTGCTGGTCATGGAGCGCCAGGGCGCGCACAAGGTGACCATGAAAGAGGCGCTGAGCTGGAGCCTGCTGTGGTTCTCGCTGGCGTTCGTGTTCGTCGGCATTCTCTGGTGGTACCTCGACGGCGCACAGGGCCGGGAGGTGGCCAACACGGTGTCGATGCAGTTCATCACCGGCTACCTGGTGGAGAAGAGCCTGTCGGTGGACAACATCTTCGTCTTCCTGATGATCTTCAGCTACTTCGCCGTGCCGGCCGAATACCAGAAGCGCGCGCTCATCATCGGCATCATCGGCGCGATCGTGCTGCGCACGGTGCTGATCCTGGCGGGCGCCTGGCTGCTGGCCACCTTCCACTGGCTGCTGTACGTGTTCGGCGCTTTCCTGGTCATCACGGGCGTGAAGATGTGGATCGCCGCGGGCCAGGAGCCGGACATCTCCAGCAACCCGGTGCTGAAGTTCCTGCGCAAGCGCATCCGCATGTCGGACCACTTCGACGGCGAGAAGATGACCACCGTGGTGGGCGGCGTGAAGCTGTTCACCCCGCTCTTCGTGGTGCTGATCATGATCGGCGTGACCGACGTGATCTTCGCGGTGGACAGCATTCCGGCGATCTTCGCGATCACCAGCGATCCGTTCATCGTGCTCACGGCCAACATCTTCGCCATCCTGGGCCTGCGCGCGCTGTATTTCCTGCTGGCCGACCTGGCGGACCGCTTCCACCTGCTGGCCTACGGCCTGGCCCTGGTGCTGGTGTTCATCGGCTCGAAGATGCTGCTCATCGACGTCTACAAGATCCCGATCGGTTACGCCCTGCTGGTGACGGGCGCGCTGATCGCCGGCTCCATCGTCGCGTCGCTCTGGACCTCCCGCGGCAAGGGCGGCGGCGATGGCACCCCGCCGCCAGCCCTGCCGGGCGCGGGCGCCTGATCGGCGCCGTATCCGGAGCAGTCACACCATGGAGATGACGATGTTCGAGGCCGTGATGGCCACCATGCTGGCCGCGCTCGCGCTCACCACCTGGTTGAGCTGGCGCGCCGGCAACGAGCGCCGCGACGTGCGCTTGCTGGCGGGCCTGACCGGCGCCTGGGGCGCCGCCACCGCGGTGGCGGTCGCCCTGTGAGCTCCGCCGGGGCGCTGGCCGGCCGGGTGGCGCTGCCGCTGGCGCGCCTGATGACCGGCGTGCGCCGCTGGCTGCGCCGGCGGGAGCCGGCCACCCGCGCGCTGATGGACCGGCCCGCGCTCGCGCGGCTGCGTCCGTGGCTGGAGCGGCGCCAGCTGCTGTGCCTGCGCCGCGAGGCCCTGGCCCGCGGCACGGCGGCAGGCCTCTTCTGCGGCCTGATCCCCGGGCCGCTGCAGATTCCCGCTGCCGTCGCCACCTGCGCCGCATTGCGCGGCAACGCAGTGGCGGGGGCGGCGGTCACGCTCTACACCAACCCGCTCACCACGTTGCCGCTCTACGCCCTGGCGTTCCAGGTGGGCGCATGGGTGCTGCCGGGCGAGCAGCGGCTGCCGGCCTGGGAGGGGTTTTCCGCATCGGGCGGTGTAGAGGCCATGGCCACCTGGGTGCACGCATTGGGCGCGCCCCTGGCCGTGGGATTGCCGCTGCTGGCGCTGGGTTTCGCAGTGGCCGGCTACGCCACGGTGCAGGCCTTGTGGCTGGTGCCGGTGTGGCACCGGGCGCAGCGGATGCGTTGAAGCGGGAAAGCGGCGCGGCATTGGCGCGGAAGGCTTGCGGCGATGGCAGATGGCCGTTGGCCGATGGCCGGGGGCCGTTGGCCGAAGACGGACATCCCGGCGTGACGCTTCGCCGGGGGATGCGCAAAAAGCCGTGGGGCCGAGCGCGCTTTCTGCGCATCGAGGCACCCCCGGTGCGGGCGGGACATGCCTACACTGGCGGCTTGTGCGTGGCCGCCCCTTGCCGGCCACGGTCCGCCCTGTTGCTGGAGACCCTGCCGCATGCCGCTAGCCGTCCGCCGTTCGCGCCCGCCATCACCCGCTGGTCGGGCCGTGTCGCTGCCCTCGCGGCGGTGGTTGCATGCGTCGCCATCGTTGCCTGTGACCGCAGTGACCGCAGTGGCCGCTCTGCTCCTGTCACTGGTCGCGCTGCCGCCCATGGCCCGCGCCGCAGGGCAGCCGCCTGCGGCAGGGCCCGTCGTGTGGACCAATTCCCTCGGCATGCCGTTCGTTCGCATCCCCGCCGGCAGCTTTCGCATGGGCAGCGACGAGCCGGCCGAGCGCCTGGCGCGCGACTATCCGGGCATGGAGCCGGGCCGTCTCAGCTCCCTGGCCGACGAGGCGCCGGTGCACACGGTGCGCATCACCCGCGCCTTCTATCTGGGGCAGACGGAAGTCACGGTGGGGCAGTTCCGGCGCTTCGTGGAGGCGGCGGGCTACCGCGCCGAGTCCGACGCGGACGGCACCGGCGGCTACGGCTACAACCCCGCCTACGACCCTGACAAGAGCGCCCGGGGCGACGCCTTCGAGGGGCGCGACCCGCGCTATTCATGGCGCAACCCGGGCTTTGCGCAGGGCGACGACCACCCGGTGGTCAACATCACCTGGCACGACGCCCATGCCCTGGCGGCCTGGCTGAGCGCGGCCGAGGGCCACCGCTACCGCCTGCCCACCGAGGCCGAGTGGGAATATGCCTGCCGCGCCGGCCAGGCCGCGCGCTATGGGCATGGGGATGACCCCGCGGCGCTGGCGCGCAACGCCAACACCTTCGACCAGGACGCCGCCCCCTACTGGCCGCGCTGGCAGACGCAGGCCGTGCTGGGCCGCGACGGCCATGCGTTCACCGCACCGGTTGCCAGCTACCCGGCCAACGCCTTCGGTCTGCACGACATGTCGGGCAACGTGTGGGAATGGGTGTCCGACTGGCATGCAGACGATGCTTACGCGCACTCGCTGCGCGACGACCCGCAGGGGCCCGCCACGGGCACCGTGCGGGTGCGGCGGGGCGGCTCGTGGCACACCTGGCCGCTGTACGCGCGCTGCACCTACCGCAACTGGAACAGCCCCGATACCCGGTACACGCTGGTGGGCGTGCGGCTGGTGCGGGACGTGGACGCAGCACCCGCTGGGGCTGCGGCCGGCGCCCCGTCGGGTGCAGCGGGCCGCAAACGCTAGGCGGCCCGCCGGGCCCGCCCGCAGCTCGCTGCCGGTGCGCTGATTCAGGCCCGCCGTGCGGTAAACGCCGACAGCCCCGCCAGCACGATCAGCAGCGCGCCATAGCCCAGCGCCGTGGCGCGCAGCCCCCAGAGGCCGGTGAGCAGCCCGGCGGCGATGGCCGGCAGGCTGAAAGCCAGATAGCTCAGCACGAAGAAGCTGGCCATCAGGCCGGCCCGGTCATGCGCCGACGCCAGGGGCACCAGGCAGCGCACGGCCGCGTTGAAGCCCGCGCCAAAACCCAACCCCGCCACCAGCGTGCCACCGAAGAAGGCCACCGGGCTGTGCCAGGCCACCCCCGCCAGGGTGATCGCGAGCCCCACCACCAGCGCGGCGGCGCTGCCTTGCAGCACGCCGCGCGGCGGCCGTTCGCGCACGAAGCCGATGGCGACCGCCCCGGGCAGCACCAGCGCGGCGATCAGCAGCCCGCCGAGCAGCGGCGACGCGCTGCCCGAGACCAGCCGCGCCAGCGAAGGGCCGAGCGACAGGAAGAACCCGCCCAGCGCCCAGCCAGCGGTGCTGAGCGGCAGGATGCGCAGCAACGGAGCCCGCGCGGTCTGCGGCACATGCATGCTCGGTGCGAGCGACCGCCAGACGCCCGGACGGCGCGCCACGGTCTCCGGCAGCCAGCAGGCGGCGGCGCACTGCAGCGCGATCACCACCAGCAGCAGCTCGAACACCAGGTGGGTGGGCGAGGGCAGGTACTGCACCAGCATGCCGGTGCCCAAGGCGCCGATGGCCATGCCCACCATGGGCGCCACGCTGTTCATCAGCGGTCCGCGCACCGGGTGCAGGTCCACCAGCAGGGCGCTGAGCGCGCTGGTCGCCATGCCCGTGGCGACGCCCTGCAGCACGCGCGCCGCCAGCAGCCAGGCCACCGACTCAGCCCGCCAGAAAGCGACGATCGAGACGAATTCGAGCACCAGCGCCACGATGACCACGCTGCGCCGGCCGATGTGGTCCGACAGCGCGCCGAAGCACAGCAGCGCCCCCAGCAGCGCAAAGGCATAGCTGGAGAAGATGACCGTGAGGCTGAAGGCGGAAAAGCCCCACATCTCCCGATAGATCGCATAGAGCGGCGACGGCGCGCTCGATGCGGCGAGGAACATCATCAGCACGGACACGGCAAGCCACAGCGCGGCTCCGTGCCCCAGGCGGCGCGCCGGCCATGCAGGGGAGGAGGGAAAGGGGGGAAGGGCTGCGCTCATGGCTTAAACGCTAAAAAATTGCGTTAAGACAATTGTCGCACTAAAGCAAAGTCTTTGCTTTACGGCGCCGTCCGCGTGGCCCCCGCTCCTAGAATGCAGGCATGACGTCTGGAGCCACCCGATTGCGCCCCGGCGGGCGCAGTGCCCGCGTGCAGGCCGCCGTGCACCAGGCCGTGCACGACCTCACGGCGCTGCACGGCCGCGATGCGCTCACCATTCCGCAGATCGCCGCGCAGGCCGGCGTGACGCCGTCCACCATCTACCGCCGCTGGGGCGACCTGGTCGAACTGCTGGCGGATGTGTCGATCGAGCGCCTGCGCGACGAGGCCGAGCCGCCCGACACCGGCAGCGTGCGCGGCGACCTGCTGGCCTGGGGCGAGCAGTTCCTGGAAGAGATGTCTTCCGACCTTGGCCGCCAGGTGCTGAAGGACGTGCTCACCGCCAGCGGCTACGGCGACGGCTCGGCCCCCTGCCAGTGCCTGCAGATCACGGCCGGCCAGATCACGATGCTGGTCGAGCGCGCCCGGTCGCGGGGCCAGGCCACGCCGCCCGTGGACTGCGTGCTCGACACCCTGGTGGCGCCCATCATCTACCGCCTGCTGATGGGCGCCGGCACGCCCACCGGGCAGCAACTGGCGAAGTGGGTGGATGCGTGCCTGGCGCAGCCCGACGCAGCGGAACCGGCGGGCCGTTGAACCCGGCTGCGCGACCCCTCGTGCCCCGCAGGCGTCAGGGCCTCACAGGCTCTTGAGCGGCACCACGTCCTTGCCCTTGAAGGTGAACACCGTCACCGCCGAGGAGCGCAGGTCGTGCTTGTCGTCGTAGCTGTATTCGCCGCTCACGCCGGCGTACTTGCCACGGGCGATATGGTCGATGAGCTTCTTGGCGTCGGTGCTCTGGGTGGCCTCGATGGCGCCGGCCAGCAGGTTCATGCCGTCGTAGAACGCAGCGGCATAGGTCAGCGGTTCGCGCTTCCATTCGGCGCGGTAGCGTTCGATGAACTTCTGGCCCCTGTCGCTGCGGTCCAGCATCGAGCCGCCCTGCGTGCAGTACACGTTCAGGTTGCCCGCCACCTGCGACAGCGTGGCCGTCTCGGACGAGCAGATGCCGTCGCCGCCCAGCAGGGGCACGTTCAGGCCCAGCGCGCGCATCTGGCGCAGCATGGGGCCGCCCTGGGGCGAATAGCCGCCGTAGAACACCGCGTCCGCCTTGGCAGCGCGCACGTTGGTCAGGATGGCGGTGAAGTCGGTGGCCTTGTCGGTGGTGAATTCGCTCGCCACCACCTTCATGCCCTGGCGCTTGGCTTCGTCGGCGAATTCCTTCGCCACGCCCTGGCCGTAGGCCGTGCGGTCGTCGATGACGGCCACCGTCTTGAGCTTCAGGTCCTGCGCGGCATACACCGCCATCTTGGTGCCCAGCTGGTTGTCGCTCGCGCCGATGCGGAACAGGGGCCGGTAGCCCTGCTGCGTGATCTTGGGGTTGGAGGCGACGGTGAAGGTGACGATGTCGGCATCGGCCAGCACGCGCGATGCGGGCATCGTCACGCCCGAGTTGTAGGGGCCGAGCACGAACCGGATCTTCTTGTCGGCCAGGCGCTGGGCGATCTGCACGCCCTGCTTGGGGTCGGCGCCGTCGTCGTTGATGTCCAGCTCGAACTGCACCTTCTTGCCGCCGACCTGGATGCCACGGGCGTTCAGCTCCTTGATGGCCAGCAGCGCACCATCGCGGTTGTCCACGCCGTTGGCGGCCTGCGGGCCGGTGACGGGGCTCATGAAGCCCACCACGATGCGCTCCTGCGCGTGGCTGAAGCCGGCGGCGGCCAGGCTGGCGATGAGCAGGGTGGAGCGCAAAAGCATCTGTCGATTCACGGCATGTTCCTTGTGTCTTGTTGATTCAGGGTTGGCACCCGCTCCCGTCCGGGCGGGTGGCCTGGACGCAGCGGGTGCGGGAGTATGCCGCGAGCGGCGCCCGCTTTGTGCCGAGGCGAGCTCGGCCCGAAACGGGACGGCGTCAGGGCGTGGCCTGCGCCCATGGCGCCTGCCAGCCGCCCCCCAGGGCCTGCACCAGCGCGGCGGCGGCCAGCTGGCGGTTGACCTGCAGCTGCAGCAGCGCCCGCCGGGCCGACAGCGCGGTGATCTGTGCGGTGACCACTTCGGTGTAGCCGACCTGGCCCGCGCGATAGCGGTTCTGCAGCTGCGCTTCGGTCAGGCGGGCCGCGGTCACGGCTTCCTGGCGCAGTGGCTCCTGGGTCTCCAGCGTGCGGATGGTGCCGAGCTGGTCTTCCACACCCTGGAAGGCGGTCAGCACCGTCTGGCGGTAGCTGGCCGCGCGGGCGCCGCGCGCGGCCTGGGCGGCGTCCACCCGCGCCGCGATGGCGCCGCCGTCGAACACCGTCTGCGCGGCCGACAGGCCCAGCGACCAAAGCGCGCCCGAGGCGCTGAACAGGTCGCCCAGGCCCGAGCCGCTGCGCCCCAGCGACGCGGACAGGCTGAGGCTGGGGTAGTACGCCGCGCGCTGCACGCCGATCTGCGCATTGGCGGCGGCCACGGCGCGTTCGGCCGAGGCGATGTCCGGGCGGCGCTGCAGCAGCTCGGAAGGCAGGGTGGCTGGCACCTGCGGCACGCGGGCGATCCACGGCGCGGGTGGCAGGCTGAAGCTGCCGGGTGGCACCCCCGTCAGCACGGCGATGGCGTGTTCGTAGCGGGCGCGGTTCTGCTGCACGGCGGCCTGGTCGGCCTGGGCATTGGCCAGCTGGGTGCGGGCCTGCTGCACGTCGGAGGCGGGAGCGATGCCCGCCTCATAGCGGTTGCGGGTGATCTGCAGGCTGCGCTGGTAGGCCCAGGCGATCTCCTGCAGCAGCGCGATCTCGGTGTCGGCCTCGCGCAGCTGGAAATACGCGGCCACCAGCGAGCCCACGGCCGACAGGCGCGCAGAGGCCAGGTCCGCCTGGCTCGCCTGCGCGCTGGCCTGCGCGCCGCTCACCGCGCTGCCCAGGCGGCCCCACAGGTCGGGTGCCCAGCTGGCGCCCAGGGCCGCCTGCGCGGTCGTGCCGCGCCGGGCCGAACCCTCGCCGCCCGAGCGCGTCTCGCTGCCCGTGAGGTTGACCGACGGCAGCAGCCCCGCGCCCTGTTCGCGCACCAGCGCCTGGGCCTGCGCATAGGCCGCCACGGCGGCGGCGATGTTCTGGTTGGACAGCTGCACCTGCGCCGCCAGGCGGTTCAGGTCGTCGTCCTGGAACAGCGTCCACCAGTCGCCCCGGTCGATGGCGTCGGCCGGCTGCGCGGGCTGCCAGAGCGCACCCGCTGCGCTGACCGGGCCGGCTTCCTTGTAGGCGGCGGGCAGGGCGGCCACGTCGGGGCGCTGGTACACGGGCGCGACCGAGCAGGCGGCCAGCGGCAGCACGGCGAGCAGGCACAGGGCGCGCAGGCTGCGGGGAACGCGTCGGGAGGAAGGGGTGCGGCGGCCGGTGGTCATGAGAAGAAAAGGGTTCAGTGGGGCTGGGGGGCTGCGGGCGGCGCAGCGAGGCGGCTCAGCGCGCGGTCGTTGGCGGCGGGGCGGCGCAGCCGGTCGAGCAGCACATAGACCACCGGCGTGGTCAGCAGGGTCAGCAGCTGGCTGGCCAGCAGGCCGCCGATGATGGCCACGCCCAGGGGCTGGCGCAGCTCCGAGCCCTGGCCGAAGCCGATGGCCAGCGGCAGTGCGCCCAGGGCGGCGGCCAGCGTGGTCATCAGGATGGGCCGCAGGCGCAGCATGCAGGCCTCGCGCACGGCTTCGGTCGCCGACAGGCCCCGGGCGCGCTCGGCCTCCAGCGCGAAGTCGATGATCAGGATGGCGTTCTTCTTCACGATGCCGATCAGCAGGAACACGCCGATCAGCGCGATCACGGTGAACTGCATGTGAAAGAGCAGCAGCGCCAGCACCGCGCCCACGCCGGCCGAGGGCAGGGTGGTGAGCACGGTGATCGGGTGGATCAGGCTTTCGTAGAGCACGCCGAGCACGATGTAGATGACCACCAGCGCCGCCAGGATCAGGAACAGCTGCTGCGACTGCGACTGCTGCGCGCCCAGGGCCGTGCCCTGGAAGCTGCCGCGCACGTTGGTGGGCATGGCGATGTCGGCCTCGGCCTGCGCGACGACCTGCCGGGCCTGCTCCAGCGTGGTCCCTTCCGCCAGGTCGAACGACACGGTGGTGGCCAGTTCGCCGTCCTGGTGGCTGATGGAGGTGGGCGAGGCGCGTTCCACCACCCGCGCGATGGCGCTGAGCGGCACCATGGTCGAGGCGTTGTTGCTCAGCACCTGGCCGGTCGATGCGCCGCGCTGGCCCGGGTTGGCGGCGCTGCCCACGGTGCCGGTCGGGTTGGCCGGAATGTAGATGTCGGCCAGGGCCGGCGGGCCGCGCGTGGTGTCGGGCGCCCATTCCATGATCACCGAATACTGGTTCAGCTCGCCGTAGATGGTGGCGACCGAGCGCTGGCCGAAGGCGTTGTAGAGCGCGCTGTCGATGGCCGTGGCGCTCACGCCCAGGCGCGATGCGCTGGCCTTGTCCACCTCCACATAGGCTTCCACGCCGTTCTCGGCCTGGTCGGTGTCCACGTCGACCAGATGCGGCTCCTGCTTGAGGCGCTCCGTCAGGCGCGTGGCCCAGACGCGCAGGTCCGCCAGGTTGTCGCTCTGCAGCGTGTACTGGTAGGTGGAGTTGCTGGATCGCCCGCCCATGCGCAGCTCCTGCACCGGGCTCAGGAAGACGCGCAGCCCGGTGATCTGCGACAGCTGCGGCCGCAGCCGGTTGATGACCGCGGCGCTGCTGTCGGTGCGCTGGCTGACGGGCTTCAGGTTGACGAACATGAAGCCGCCGCCCGCCCGGCCCCCGCCCGAGAAGCCCACCACCGTGTCCACCGCCGGGTCGCGGTGGATGATGTCCACCGCCTGCCGCAGCTTGGCGGCCAGCGCCGTGGACGAGATGCTCTGGTCGGCCCGCAGGCCGGCGTTGATCTGGCCGTTGTCCTGCTGCGGGAAGTAGCCCTTGGGAATGTGGCTGAAGAGGTAGACGTTCAGCCCGACCACGACCAGCAGCAGCACCATCACCAGCGCCTTGCTGGCCAGCGCCCAGTCCAGCGCATGGCCGTAGCCGCGCAGCAGGGCCTGGTAGCCGCGCTCGGTCACCCGGGAGAAGCGGCCCGGCGGCCGGGCCCCATGGGGGTCTTCCGCGCGCAGCAGCCAGGCGCACATCATGGGCGTGGTGGTGAGCGAGATCACCAGCGAGATCGCCACCGCCGCCGACAGGGTGATGGCGAACTCTCGGAACAGGCGCCCCACCTGCCCGTCCATGAACAGCAGCGGAATGAACACCGCCACCAGCGACAGGCTGATCGACAGCACGGTGAAGCCCACCTCGCGTGCACCCAGCAGCGCGGCTTCGAGCCGGTCCATGCCGGCCTCGATGTGGCGGCTGGTGTTCTCCAGCACCACGATGGCGTCGTCGACCACGAAGCCGGTCGCCACGGTGAGCGCCATCAGGCTCAGGTTGTTGAGGCTGAAGCCCAGCAGGTACATCACGCCGAAGGTGCCCAGCAGCGACACCACCGTGGCCACCGCCGGAATGATGGTGGCGCGTGCCTTGCGCAGGAAGAGCCCCACCACCAGCACCACCAGGGCGATGGAGAGCATCAGCGTGAATTCGATCTCGTGCAGCGAGGCGCGGATGGAGTTGGTGCTGTCCGAGGCCACCGCGATGCGGATGTCCTGCGGCAGCTGCGCCTGCAACTCGGGCAGCAGGTCGCGCACGCCGTTCACCGTCTCGATGATGTTGGCGCCCGGCTGGCGGGTGATCAGCACGATGATGGCCGGCTGGCCGTTGAAGAGGCCCAGCGTGCGCGTGTTCTCCACGCCGTCCACCACGCGGGCCACGTCGCCCAGGCGCACGGCGGCGCCGTTGCGCCAGGCGATGACGAGCGAGGCGTAGTCTGCCGCCCGGCGCGAGGGCGAGGGCGTGTAGATCTGCAGGCGCCGGCCGGCGCCTTCCACCGCGCCCTTGGGCCGGTTGGCGTTGGCGGCCTGGATGGCGGCGCGCACGTCTTCCGTGCTGATGCCGTAGCGGTTGAGCGCGAACGGCAGCAGCTCCACCCGCACGGCGGGCAGCGAGCCGCCGCCGATCTCGACCTCGCCCACCCCGTCCACCTGCGACAGCCGCTGGCTGATGACGTTGGACACTTCGTCGTAGATCTCTCCCGGCGTGCGCGTCTGCGAGGTGAGCGCCAGGATGATGGCCGGCGAGTCGGCCGCGTTGCGCTTGCGGTAGGTGGGGTTGCTGCGCAGCGTGGCGGGCAGGTCGGCGCGCGATGCGTTGATGGCGGCCTGCACCTCGCGCGCGGCGCTGTCGATGTTGCGGCTCAGGTCGAACTGCAGGCTGATGCGCGCCGACCCCTGCGAGCTGCTGGAGGTCATCTCGTTGACCCCCGCGATCACGCCCAGGCGGCGCTCCAGCGGCGTGGCCACGCTGCTCGCCATGGTCTCGGGGCTGGCGCCCGAGAGGCTCGCCGACACCGAGATCGCCGGATAGTCCACCTGCGGCAGCGGCGCCACCGGCAGCACGAAGAAGGCGGCGATGCCGGCCAGCGCCAGGCCGATGGTCAGCAGCACGGTGGCCACCGGCCGCTCGATGAAGGGGCGCGAGAGGTTCATGGCGCAGCGGGGCCGGCCTCGGCGTGGGTGACCGGCGCGGCGGCCGTGCCGCGGCCCGTCCAGCGGCGGCCCAGGCGGTCGAAGGCCAGGTAGATGACCGGCGTGGTGAACAGCGTGAGCAGCTGGCTCAGCACCAGCCCGCCGAAGATGGCCAGGCCCAGCGGCCGGCGCAGCTCGGCGCCCTCGCCCCAGCCCAGCATCAGCGGCAGCGCGGCGAAGAGGGCCGCCAGCGTGGTCATCAGGATGGGCCGGAAGCGCAGCAGCGCGGCCTGGTGGATGGCCTGCTGCGGGCCCATGCCCTGGTGGCGTTCCGCGTCGATGGCGAAGTCGATCATCATGATCGCGTTCTTCTTCACGATGCCGATCAGCAAGATGATGCCGATGATGCCGATCACCCCCAGGTCGTTGCCCGTGAGCATGAGCGCCAGCAGCGCGCCCACCCCGGCAGAAGGCAGGGTGGAAAGAATGGTGAGCGGGTGCACGTAGCTCTCGTACAGCACGCCCAGCACGATGTACACGCAGACCATGGCCGCCAGGATCAGCCAGAGCTGGCTGGTGAGCGATTTCTCATAGGCGCTGGCCGCGCCCAGGAACTCCATCGACAGCCCGGCCGGCATGCCGATCTCCTGCGCCGCCGCGCGGATGGCGCTGACCGCGCGGCCCAGCGACACGCCCGGCGCGGTGTCGAAGCCCAGCGTGGCGGCGGGGTACTGCGCCACGCGGGTCACCTGCAGCGGCGCCAGCTGCTCGCGGATGGTGGCCACCGCCGCCAGCGGCGTGGGCGCGGCGCTGCCGGTGCGCAGCGGCAGCGTGCCCAGGCCTTCGAGGCTGCCGAGCTGCTCCTGCTGTGCCTCCAGGATCACGCGGTACTGGTTCGTCTCGGTGAAGATGGTGGACACGATGCGCTGGCCGAAGGCGCTGTAGAGCGCGTCATCGACGGCGCTGGCCGTGACCGACAGGCGCGAGGCCGTGTTGCGGTCGATGTCCACATAGGCCGACAGCCCCTGGGCGCCCGCGTCGGTGGTGGCGTTGCGCACCTCCGGCACCGTTTTCAGCCGTTCGACCAGCTTCTGCGTCCAGCCGTTCACCTGGGCGGCTTCCACGCCGCCGATGGAGGCGCGGTACTCGGTGGGGCCGGTCTCGGTGTCGATGGTCAGGTCCTGCGTGGGCTGCAGGAACAGCGTCACGCCCGCCACGCCGGCCACCCGGTCGCGCAGGCGCTGCATCACCTCGGCCTGCGCGTCGTGGCCGGGCTTCAGGTTGATGAGCATGCGCCCGGCGTTCAGCATGGTGTTGTTGGCCGCGTCCACCCCCACGAACGAGCTGAGCGACTGCACCTCCGCGTCCTGCAGGATGGCCTGCGCGGCGGCCTGCTGCAGCTCGCTCATGCGCGCGTACGACACCTCCTGCGAGGCCTGCAGACGCGCCTGCAGCTGGCCCGTGTCCTGCGTGGGGAAGAGTCCCTTGGGGATCAGCACGTAGAGCAGCGCGGTCAGCGCCATGGTCAGCACCGCCACCACCAGCGTGGCGCGCTGGTGGCGCAGCACCCATTGCAGCCAGCCGTCGTAGCGCCCGATGACGCGGTCGAAGCCGCGCTGCACCGCGCCCGCCCAGCCGCGCTGGCTGCCGTGGGCGGGCTCGGCCTTGAGCCAGCGTGCCGACATCATCGGCACCAGCGTGAGCGACACCACGGCCGAGATCAGGATGGTGAGCGCCAGCGTCACCGCGAATTCACGGAACAGGCGCCCCACCACGTCGCTCATGAACAGCAGCGGAATCAGCACCGCGATCAGCGACACCGTGAGCGAGATGATGGTGAAGCCGATCTGGGTGGCGCCTTTGAGCGCGGCCTGGAACGGCGGCTCGCCCTCCTCGATGTAGCGGGCGATGTTCTCGATCATCACGATGGCGTCGTCGACCACGAAGCCGGTGGCGATGGTCAGCGCCATCAGGCTCAGGTTGTTGAGGCTGTAGCCCAGCAGGTACATCACCCCGCAGGTGCCGATGAGCGAAATGGGCACGGCCAGGCTGGCGATGACGGTGGCGCGCAGGCTGTGCAGGAAAAAAAAGATCACCAGCACCACCATCAGCACCGCCAGCACCAGCTCCATCTGCACGTGTTCGACGGATGCGCGGATGCCGGTCGTGCGGTCGGACAGCACCTGCACCTGGATGGAGGCCGGCAGCTGCGCCTGCAGCTCGGGCAGCTGGCGCTTGATGCCGTCCACCGTGGCGATGACGTTGGCGCCCGGCTGGCGCTGCACGTTGAGGATGATGGCTGGAGTGAGTGTGGCCCCCACGCTCCCCGCTACGCTGGGTTCGCTGCCCCCCGGGGGGGCGCTCGCCGCCTTGGGGCGGCCCGGCGGCGGCTCGGTGGCCCCCACGCTCCCCGCTTCGCGTGGTTCGCTGCCCCCCGAGCGGGCGCTCGCTGCCTTGGGGCGGCCCGGCGGCGGCTCGGTGGCCCCCACGCTTCCCGCTTCGCGTGGTTCGCTGCCCCCCGAGGGGGCGCTCGCTGCCTTGGGGCGGCCCGGCGGCGGCTCGGTGGCCCCCACGCTTCCCGCTTCGCGTGGTTCGCTGCCCCCCAAGGGGGCGCTCGCCGCCTTGGGGCGGCCCGGCGGCGGCTCGGTGGCCCCCACGCTCCCCGCTTCGCGTGGTTCGCTGCCCCCCGAGGGGGCGCTCGCTGCCTTGGGGCGGCCCGGCGGCGGCTCGGTGGCCCCCACGCTCCCCGCTTCGCGTGGTTCGCTGCCCCCCGGGGGGGCGCTCGCCGCCTTGGGGCGGCCCGGCGGCGGCTCGGTGGTTCCCGCCCAAGCGCCCAGGCGATTGTTCTCCGGCGCATCCACCACCCGCGCCACGTCCGACAGGCGCACGGGCGCGCCGTTCTTCCAGGTGACGATGAGGCGCTGGTAGTCGTCTGCCGTCACCAACTGGTCGTTGGCGTTGATGTTGTAGGCGCGCTGCGGGCCGTCGAAGCTGCCCTTGGCGCTGTTGGCGTTGGCGGCAGAGATGGCGGTGCGCAGCGTGTCCAGCCCCAGGCCGTAGGAAGCCAGCGCCTTGGTGTCGGCCTGGATGCGCACGGCGGGGCGCTGGCCGCCCGCCAGGGTGACCAGGCCCACGCCCGGCACCTGGCTGATCTTCTGCGCCAGGCGGGTGTTGACCAGGTTCTGCACTTCGGTCAGGGGTAGGGTCTCGGAGCTGATCGCCAGCGTCAGCACCGGCGCGTCGGCCGGGTTCACCTTGGCATAGACCGGCGGAGCGGGCAGGTCGGTGGGCAGCAGCGAGGCGCCCGCATTGATGGCAGCCTGCACCTGCTGCTCGGCCACATCCAGCGCCAGGCCCAGGTTGAACTGCAGCGTGACGATGGACACGCCGGCGGCGCTGGTGGACGCCATGCGCGCCAGTCCCGGCATCTGGCCGAACTGGCGCTCCAGCGGCGCGCTGACGGTGCGGCTCATCACCTCGGGGCTGGCGCCGGGGTAGAGGGTCTGCACCTGGATGGTGGGGTAGTCCACCTCGGGCAGGGCCGACAGGGGCAGCAGGCGGAAGCCCAGCAGCCCGGCCAGCACGATGGCCACCATCAGCAGGGCAGTGGCGACGGGCCGCTCGATGAACGGGCGCGACGGGCTCAGGGCACTCATGGACGGGCGGGCGGGGCCGAGGTCAGCGGGCCGCCGGCTGCGGCGCCGGCGTGGCGGGGGCGGATGCTGCGGCCGCTGGCGGCGCCGTGCCGTCCTGCGGCGGGCGGTGGCGGCGCCGCTCGCCCTGCGCCTCGGAGCCGCGCGCACGGCGGCCCGGGGCGCCTTCCGCGCCGCCCGGCCGCTGTCCCGGCTGACCCTGTGGACCCGGCTGACCCTGCAGCTGCACCTTCACCCCGTCCTTCAGCCGGTCGCCGCCTTCGGTCACCACGCGCTCGCCGGCCTGCAGGCCTTCGGCGATAGCGACCTGGCTGACCGTGGCCTGCCCGCGCTTGACCTTGCGCAGCGACACGGTGCGGTCGTCGTTGATGACGTAGACGAAGTCGCCGTTGGCGCCGGTGCGCACGGCGGTCACCGGCACCACCACGGCCGGCACCTCGCGCAGCAGCAGGCGCACGTTCACGAACTGGTTGGGAAAGAGTGCGCCCTCGGCGTTGTCGAAGCGCGCCTTGGCCTTGACGGTACCGGTGGCCGTGTCCACCAGGTTGTCCAGCGTGGAAAACCGCCCTTCGGCCAGCGCGCGGGTGCGGGTGCGGTCGAAGGCGGTCACCGCCAGCGGGGCGACGCCCGGCCGGGCGTCCTTCGACTGCACGGCACCGGCATCCCGCTGCGCGGCCTGCACGTCGGCCAGCCGGTCCTGCGGGATGGAGAACTGCACGTCGATCGGCGCCACCTGGGTGATGGTGGCGATGCCATTGGCTTCGCCCGCGCTCACGTAGTTGCCCGCATCCACCGCGCGCAGGCCGACGCGGCCGCTGGCGGGGGCGGTGATGCGGGTGTAGTCCAGGTTCAGCCGGGCGGTCTTTTCCTGCGCCAGGTCGGCGGTGACGGTGCCCTGCAGCTGGCGCACCAGCGCGGCCTGGGTGTCCACGTCCTGCCGGGCGATGGAGTCCTGCGCCAGCAGCGTGCGGTAGCGCTCCAGCACGATGCGGGCATTGTCCAGCTGGGCCTGGTCGCGCTGGCGCGTGCCTTCGGCCTGCAGCAGCGCCTGCTCGAAGGGGCGCGGGTCGATGCGCGCCAGCACCTGGCCTTTCTTCACCGTCTGCCCTTCGGTGAAGAGCACCTCGGTCAGCACGCCCGACGCCTGCGGGCGCAGCGCCACGGTGAGGGTCGGGGTGACGGTGCCCAGCGCCTCGATGGCCACCGGCAGCTGCGCCTGGCGGGCGGTGGCCTCGCCCACGGTCACCATCGCCCGCCCCGCCCCGGCGAAGCCGCCGTCGGCCGGCGCCTGGGAGCGCTTGACCAGCACCCAGGCCGCGCCGCACAGCACGGCGACGGTGCCGATCGCGACGACCGCGCCCAGCCACCGGCTGCGGCGCCGGCGCGGCGGCGGCGCGGATGCCTCGGCAGCGGTGGCGGCGGGCGCGGGTTCGGGTGTGACGGCGGCAGGGGCGGCGGGGGCGGAGTCTCTCGGGCGCATGGCTGTCCTGTTGTTCTGTGCGGGGCGCCGCCCGGGCGTCACACACCTCGCAGGTGCAGCGCCGGGCGCAGGTGCCGATCGTAGGGGCGGCCGGAGGCACTTTGCGGGCGCGCGTGCGAAGAAAAGTAAAGGCCGGGCCTGCTGGGCGGTGCAGCCGGCCCGGACCGGGCAGGTTCCCGGCCGCTCCGGGGTCAGAGCGCGGCGACCGCGTCCTTCAGCTCCTTGCGGCCCAGCACTTCGCTGAACACCACGGGCGCCTTGCCCGGCGCCATCAGCACATAGACCGGCACGCCGCTGCGGCCCAGCTGCGCCAGGGCGGCGGTGATCTGGGCGTCGCGCCGCGTCCAGTCGGCGCGCAGCAGCGCCACGTTGCGGCCGGCCAGGGCGGCCAGCACCTCGGGGTCCGAAAGGGTGGTCTGCTTGTTGTATTGGCAGGTCACGCACCAGGCGGCGGTGAAGTCCACGAACACCGGGCGGCCTTCGGCCAGCAGCTGCGCGGGCAGGTCGGCCTGCCAGGGCTGCCAGCCGGCGGGCGAGGGGGCCACCGCCGCGGTGGCAGCGGGAGTGCTTTCAATGACTTTCGGGCCGATGGCCCAGGCGAGATAAGCGCAGGCAGCTATCGAAAGAGGAGCAAGCAGTGCCTTCCCGCGCCCCGCCAGCGTGAGCGACCACACCGCCATGGCCAGCGCCACCAGCAGCGCCAGCAGGGCCGCCGCGCCGTTGATGCCGCTTTGCTGGCCCAACACCCAGACCAGCCAGACCACGGTGGCGAAGAGCGGAAACGCCATGAACCGGCGCAGCGTGTCCATCCAGACGCCCGGCCGGGGCAGCAGGCGCGCGAAGCCGGGCAGCCAGCTGGCCAGCAGATAGGGCAGCGCCAGTCCGAGGCCCAGCGCGGCGAAGATGGCCAGCGCCTGCGCCCCGGGCAAAGTCGCCGTCAGTCCCAGCGATGCACCCATGAAGGGCGCCGTGCAGGGCGAGGCCACGGCCACGGCCAGCACGCCGGTGAGGAACGCGTCCGCCACCGGGTGGCGCGCCTGCAGGCTGGCGACCGAGCCGGGCAGCATGCGGCCGAACTCGAACACACCCGCCAGGTTCAACCCCAGCAGCGTGAAGAGCGCCGCCAGCGCCGCCACCACGGCGGGCGACTGCAGCTGGAAGCCCCAGCCCACCGCCTCGCCGGCCGCCCGCAGCGCCAGCATGGCCGCGCCCAGCAGCACGAACGACAGCACCACCCCGGCCGTGTACGCCAGCCCGCCCACCCGGTGGGCGTGGCGGCTGTGGGTGGGGCGGGCGAAGCCCACCACCTTGATTGCTAGCACCGGGAAGACGCAGGGCATCAGGTTCAGGATCAGCCCGCCCAGCAGGGCGCCGGCCAGCGCGACCAGGAAGGTGCCGAGCGGCGCGGGCGCCACGGCAGGCGCGGCGCCCAGGCCGGCGGCGCCGCCGGCGGGGGCGCGGGCCTGCGCATTGGCCTGGAGGGCGGCCTCCAGCGCGGGCGACACGCCGGCGGCGGCCGGCAGCGGCGGCCAGCCGGTCTGCACGGGCATTTCCACCCGCCGGCCCTGGCCGCCGAGGGCCAGCACCAGCGGCAGCGGCTCGGGGCTGGCGCTGCGGTGCGGCGACAGCGGCAGCCGGGCGGTCCACACGTCGCCCAGCCAGTTCTGCGGCACGGCGGCGGCGGTCTCGGCCACGCCCGGCGTTTCCGCGAACACGTCCAGCGTCTGCCCGCGCCATGCGGCCGGCAGGCCCGCCACGGTCAGCGCCACGTCGGTGCCTTCCACATGGGCCTGGGTGCGCTGCTGCGCCGGCAGCGGCAGCGGGTGGGCGCGCTCGGCGGCCTCGAAGGCGGCGGCGTTCAGCGCGGTGGTGCCGTTGATCGGCACCTGCAGCGTGAACGTGCCTTCCTCGGGAATGCATTCCTTGCGGCACACCAGCCACGACGCCCGCAGCGTGAAGCTGGCCTCGCGCGCCAGCGGCCCGGGTTGGAAGGCGGCCGAGACATGCATGGGCACCGGCAACAGCACCGTGCCTTCGTAGCCGTGGTTCGCCAGGTGCCCTATCGGAATCTTGCGCGGCACCGGCCAGGCGATCTCGCCCGCGTCGATGCCGGCGGGCAGCTGCCATTCCAGCTGCGTGGGCAGGCCGGAGTCGCCGGGGTTCTTCCAATAGGTGTGCCAGTCGGGCTGGTGCGTGATCGACAGGCCCAGCCACAGCGGCTTGCCCGGGCCGATGCCGTCCGGCGCCTGGGCGACCAGTTCCGCCTGCACGTGCGGCGTGGTCACGGTGCTGCTGCCGCCCGAGGTGGCAGATTTTGAGCCAAATTGGGCGCTGGCGCCCATGGATAGTGCGCTGGTAGCTATGAAAAAGAGAGTAAGCAGCCAGCGCTGCAGCGTGCGGTGGGACATGGCGCAGTGTGGGAGCGGTGGCGGGGCCTTTGGTTCCGAGGGCGGGCGTTGTAGGGTGCGGCGCGGGCGGCCGGGCAGGGCGGCCCGGCGCACCGGCAGCGCTGCGTCAGGCCGCGAAGCCCAGGACCACCCGGCGCGCCATGGCGCCCTTCTTCTCGATCTTGGTGACCACCACCGCGCCGATCTCCGACGTGCGCGCCACATGCGTGCCGCCGCAGGGCTGCAGGTCGATCTGCGGTGAGGCGCCGTTGCCCGACCCGCCTGCGCCCGCGCCCCCGCCGACCCGCACGGTGCGCACCGTGCCGGTGCCGCGCGGCGGCTGCACGCTCATGCTCTTGACCAGCGCGGGGTTGGCGTCCAGCTCGGCGTCGTCGATGGCCCCCAGGGTGACCGGGTGGTCCTCGGCCACCAGCCGGGCGATGGCGGCGGTAAGTTCGTCCTTGTCCAGCGCGCCGTCCATGTGGAAGTCCAGCCGCGCATAGTCGGGCGTGATCGAGCAGCCGTTGACCGGCTGCGCCACCACGTGGCAGAGCAGGTGCGTGGTGGTGTGAAAGCGCATCAGCCGGTGGCGGCGCTCCCAGTCGATGCGGGCGGTCACCGCCTCGCCCACGGCGGGGCGCGTGGCGGCGGTGTCGGCCGGCAGGTGCACGATGTCGGCCGTGGGCCGGCCTTCCGCGTCCTTGCCCTTGCGCGTGTCGGCCACCGCCCAGCGGCTGCCGTCCGCGCCGATCAGCTCGCCGCTGTCGCCCGCCTGTCCGCCACCCAGCGGGTAGAACACGGTGCGGTCCAGCACCACGCCGCCCTCGGGCGTGTGGGCCCTCACGGTGGCGCTGCATTCGCGAAGGTGGCTGTCGTGGCGGAAAAGGTCTTGGGTCATCCCGCGATGGTAGTCAATCCAGCGCCGGGGCTTGTGGGCCGAAAGAGGGGCCGGCCCCGCCTAGAAGCGCGGCGTCTTTCCGGTGAACGACGGGTCGTAGCGGCGCATCTGCGCCAGGTCGTCGCGGTTGCGCACGCCGCATTCCAGGTACTGCGCATGCAGCGCGGCCAGCGCATCGCGGTCCAGCTCCACGCCCAGGCCGGGCGTGGTGGGCACGGCGACCGAGCCGTTCTCGAAGCGGATGCGCCCGCCTTGCACGACCTCTTCCTCCTGCCACGGGTAGTGGGTGTCGCAGGCGTAGGTCAGGTTGGGCACGCTGGCCGCCACGTGGGTCATGGCCATCAGGCTGATGCCCAGGTGCGAGTTGGAATGCATCGACATGCCCAGGCCCCACAGCCGGCACATGCGCGCCAGCGTCTGCGTGGCGCGCAGGCCGCCCCAGTAGTGGTGGTCGGACAGCAGCACCTGCACCGCGCCCATCTCGCAGCCCCGGCGGAAGTCGTCCATGGTGGTGATGACCATGTTGGTCGCCAGCGGCAGCCGGGTGTGCTTCGCCAATTCGGCCATGCCCTGCAGGCCGGGCGTGGGGTCCTCGTAATACTCCAGGATCTCGTCCAGCGCCGGGGCGGCGGCGATGCTGGCGGCCAGCGACCAGTTGGCATTCGGGTCCAGCCGCAGCGGCACGCCCGGAAAGGCCTGGGCCAGCGCCTGCATGCAGGCGACTTCGTGTGCGGGCTCGAACACGCCGCCCTTGAGCTTGATGCTCTGGAAACCGTAGAGGTCGATCATGCGGCGCGCCTGCGCCACGATCTGCGCGGGGCTGATGCCCTCGCCCCAGGCGTCGGGCGCGTAGGGCTGGCCGACGTGCTCGGCATATTTGAAGAACAGGTAGGCGCTGTAGGGCACGGCATCGCGCACCTTGCCGCCCAGCAGGTCGACGATGGGGGCGCCGACGATCTGGCCCTGCAGGTCGAGCATGCCGACCTCGAAGGTGCTGATGACCTTGGGCGCGTTCTTGGCGGCGTGCGAGCCCGGCGCCAGCTCGAACTCCACCGCGCCGGGCACGGCCGTGACGGTGGCGCGCACGCGCTCCTCCATCGTGTTGAGCGCGAAGGGCGACAGCCCGATCAGCAGCGGCCGGGCCTGCTCCAGCACCCGCAGCATGGGCTCGTCGCCATAGGTCTCGGAAATGCCCACCCGGCCGTCGCTGGTTTCGATCTCGACGATGGCCCGCAGCGCCCACGGCTCGTGGATGCCGGCGGCATTGAGCAGCGGGCCGTCGCGGAAAGCGATAGGCGTGATGCGGACGTGGGTGATGGTGATGTCGCGTGGCATGGTGGTCGAGTGTGAAAACAGAGTGCGGAAACTTGGCAGTGCCAGCCTGGGCAGCGCGCCGTGACGCTCCACTGCCCTCAACGATCAGAAGGCCGCGGAGCAGGCCATGCCAGCGGCCGCCGTGGAACGGGCTTTGCCCGGCCACCGGCGGCGTCCCCCTGCCCGCCGTGCGCAGCACGGCGAGAGCGGGGGTGAAGCGGCGCAGCCGCTCAGGGGGGTGCCCCCTCATTCAGCGCTGGCCCCCGTCTTGCGCACCAGCGCGCCCAGGCGGGCGATGTCGGCGGCGGTGATGGCGGCCAGCTCGGCCGGGGTGCTGCCCACCACGTCCATGCCGAACTGCGTCTCCAGCTTGTTCTTCAGCTCGGGCGTCTTCAGCGCCTTGACCATCTCGGCGTTCAGGCGGTTCACCACGTCCCTGGGCGTGCCCTTGGGCGCGTACACCGCCTGCCACGAGACCAGGTCCAGCCCGGGAAAGCCGGCCTCGGCCGTGGTCGGCACGTCGGGCGCGAGCGGCGAACGCGTCTTGGTCGTCACCGCCAGGAACTTGAGCTTGCCGGCCTTGACCAGCGGCAGGCCGGCCGTGAGCTGGTCGAACAGGAAGGGCACGTTGCCGGCCGCCACGTCCTGCAGCGCCTGCGGACTGCCCTTGTAGGCGATGTGCTGCATGGGCACCTTGATGAGCTCGGACATCTGCGCGCCGGTGAGGTGGGTGGAGGTACCCGCGCCCGACGAGGCATAGGACGCCTTCTCGGGGTTCTTGCGGATCCACTCGACCAGTTCCTGCACCGTGTTCACGCCCAGCGCGCTGTTGACCATCAGCACGTTCGGCACATAGGCGATCAGCGTCACCGGCTCGAAGTCCTTGACCGGGTCGTAGGGCAGCTTCTTGTAGAGGCCGGTATTGATGGCGTGCGTGCTGATGGTTCCGCCGATCAGCGTGTAGCCGTCCGCCGGAGCCCGCGCCACGGCCTGCACGCCGATGGTGCCGCCGGCGCCGGGGCGGTTGTCCACCACCACGGCCTGCTTGATCGCCATCGACAGCTCTTGCCCCACGGCGCGCGCGACGACGTCGGTGGAGCCGCCGGCCGCAAAGGGCACGACCCAGGTGATGGGCTTCGCGGCGGGCCAGTCGTTGGCCTGGGCGGCAGTGGCAAAAAGGCAGAGGGCCGAACAGGCGGCGGCAAGGGCGAGGCGGCGGTGCATGGGCTTTGTCTCCAGCGGTCTTGATGTATTGGCAATGATTGAAGCACTAATGTATTAGTGTGTCAATGTGATCAGGCCGCCGCCTAGAATCACTGCCTGCCCATGCCCAGCCCGATGAAAACCCCCCACAAGCTCGATCGCACGCGGCAGGCCGCGCCCCAGGTTTTCGAGTGGCTCCGCGCGGCCATCCTGTCGCTGGAGCTGGCCCCGGGCACCCCGCTGGCCCGCGCCGAGCTGGCCGAGCGGTTCGATCTCAGCCAGACGCCGGTGCGCGACGCGCTCATCCGCCTCAGCGAGGAAGGGCTGGTGGACATCTTTCCGCAGCACGCCACGTTGGTCAGCCGCATCGACCTGCATTCCGCCGAGCAGGCGCAGTTCCTGCGCTGCGCCATCGAACTGGAGGTGGTGCGCACGCTGGCGCTGGCGGGCGACGCGGTGCTGGCCGGCCGTCTGGCGGCGCTGGTGGACACGCAGGCTGCGCTGGCCGGCCAGGGTGGCGAGGACTTCATCGCCGCGGACCAGGCCTTCCACCGCACCCTCTACGACGCCGCGGGCGTGCCCGACCTGTACGAGCTGGTGCGCCGCCGCAGCGGCCATCTGGACCGCCTGCGCCGGCTGGACCTGCCGTCGCCCGGCAATTCAGACCGCGTGGTGCGCGATCACCGACGCATCGTCGATGCGCTGGCAGCCCGCGACCCGGACGCCGCGCAGGCCGCACTGCGCGCGCACCTGTCGGGCACGCTGGGGCGCGTGGCCGACATTCGCGCGCGGTACCCGGAATACATCGCCTAGCGGCGCATGTGCCGGGCTGGGCAGGCAGATGGCTTGCCGGGCCATCCCAGCGTCCATCCCGGGCGGCTCGGCCAGGGGCGCATTGCAGGCCGCCCCCGTCCTGGAAGGGGCCGCGCCGTCAGCGCCCCCAACGCAGCACCAGCGGATCGAGCCGGCGGGCGATGGCCAGCAGGCCGGACCGCACCTCCGGGTGCAGCCCGGGCCAGGGGTGGCGTGGCGCCTCGCAGGCGATCACGCCGCCTTCCTTCATCAACGCCTTGGCGGCCAGGAAGCCGGCCTGGCGGTTCTCGTGGTTGATGAGCGGCAGCCAGCGCTGGTACAGCGCGAAGGCCGTGTCCGCGTCGCCCTGGCGATGCGCCTCGATGATCGGCCGGATGCCGTCCGCGAAGGCGCCGCCCGTCATGGCGCCGGTCGCGCCGGCATCCAGATCGGCCAGCAGCGTGATGGCTTCCTCGCCGTCCCAGGGGCCCTCGACCGCGTCGCCGCCGAGCGCGATCAGCTCGCGCAGCTTGCTCGCCGCGCCGGCGGTCTCGATCTTGAAGTACGACACGTGCTCGATCTCCCGGGCCATGCGGGCGAGGAAGGCGGCCGGCAGGGCCGTTCCCGAGGCGGGCGCGTCCTGCACCATGATCGGTATGGAAACCGCATCGGACAGGCGCGCATAGAAATCGTGGATCTGCCGCTCGGGAAAGCGGAAGGTCGCGCCGTGGTAGGGCGGCATCACCATCAGCATGGCCGCGCCCATGGCCTGGGCGCGCCGGCTGCGCTCCACGCACACCGCCGTGCTGGTGTGCGTGGTGGTCACGATCACCGGGACGCGGCCGGCGACGTGCTCCAGCGCGGTGCGCGTGAGCGTTTCGCGCTCGTCGTCCGACAGCAGGAACTGCTCGGAGAAGTTGGCCAGGATGCAGATGCCGTCCACGCCTGAATCGATCATGAAGTCCAGGCAGCGCCGCTGGCTGGCCAGGTCGAGCGTGCCGTCGTCGGCGAAGGTGGTGGGCGCTACCGGGAAGATGCCGCGGTAGCGGGGTGGGCGAGGGGTCGAGGTCATGGGCGGGTGCAGTGGGTGGGCCGGGCGGCGCCGGCAGCGGGCCGCCGGGAAGGCAGGCAGGCAGGCGGTCAGTCGGGTGGACAGGTGGACGGGCCGCCGCCGGGTCATCGGCAATCAGCCGTGCGGATCAACCGGCCCGGATGTTGTTCTTCTTCGCGATCTCGCCCCAGATCTTGTAGTTGTCGCGGGTCAGGCTGGCCAGCCGCTCGGGCGTGCCGCCACCCACCAGGTCGCCGTTCTTGGTGATGGAGCCGCTCACGCCGGGTGCCGCCAGCGCCGCGTTCAGCGCCGCGTTGGCGGTGCGCACGATTTCCGGTGCGAGCCGGGGCTTGCCCCACAGGCCGACGAAGACGGTGACGTCGAAGTCCTTCAGGCCGAGCTCGGTGCCGGTGGGCACGTCCGGCAATGCCGGCAGCCGGCTGCGGCCCGTGACGAGGATGGGGCGCAGCTTGCCGGAGGTGATGAACGGGATCAGCAGGGACGCGGCGTCCACCAGGCAGGGCACCTGGCCGCCGACCAGGTCCTGGATGGCGGGCGCGCTGCCCTTGTAGGGGACCTGGTTCATGACGGGCAGGCCGGCGCGCTCGCGCAGCAGTTCCATGGCCAGATGGGTGTTGCCGCCGCTGCCGGCCGAGGCGTAGTTGAAGCCGCCGGCCTGGCTTTCCTTCTCCACCCAGGCGCGGAACTCGGCGAAGTTGCGCGCCGGGGCGCCGGGGTTGACGCACAGCACCAGCTGGGACTCGAGAATCATGCCGATCGGGGTGAACTCCAGCGGCGGGGGCGAGGGCGTGGCGAAGGTGTGCGGGTTGATCGTCAGGCTGGTGTTGGCCACCAGCAGCTTGTGGTCGTCGGCCAGCCGCAGCACTTCGGCCGAGGCCAGGTTGCCCGAGGCGCCGGGCTTGTTCTCCACCACCACCGGCTGGTTCAGGGCGGCGGCCATGCCGTTGGTGATGAACCGCGCACCGGCATCGGTCAGGCCGCCCGGCGGGTAGCCGACCAGCAGCGACACGGGCTTGCTCGGCCAGGCGGGCTGCGCCCGGGCCGTGAGGGGGGCGAGCCAGGGCGTGGCGGCGCTGGCGGCGGCCGCAGCCAGGGCGGTGCGTCGGCTGATCGATGTCATGGGTGTCTCCTTGTGCTCGTTGTGTGGTGTTGTGGTGGGGAACCGGGGCGTGGCGAGATCCGTGTCAGTGCGAGTGGCGTGGCACGGCGTTGCCGCGCGAACCCACGAGGAAGTCCAGGTCGCAGCCTTCGTCGGCCTGCAGCACATGGTCGACATAGAGCTTGCGGTAGCCGCCGTCGGCCGGGGCGGCCAGCGGCCGCACCTCGGCCATCCGCTGCGCCAGCTCCGCGTCGGAAATGTCCAGCCGCAGCAGGCCGGCGTCGCAGTCGAGCTCGATCCAGTCGCCATCGCGCACGGCGGCCAGCGGGCCGCCCGCCGCCGCTTCCGGGGCGACGTGCAGCACCACCGTGCCGTAGGCGGTGCCGCTCATGCGGGCGTCGGAGATGCGCACCATGTCCTTGATGCCGGCGCGCAGCAGCTTGGGCGGCAGGCCCATGTTGCCGACCTCGGCCATGCCGGGGTAGCCGCGCGGGCCGCAGTTCTTCAGCACCAGCACGGAGCTGGCGTCCACCTCCAGCGATTCGTCGACGATGCGGGCCTTGTAGTGCTCCAGGTTCTCGAACACGACGGCGCGGCCGCGGTGGCGCAGCAGTTCGGGCGTGGCCGCCGACGGCTTGAGCACCGCGCCACGCGGCGCCAGGTTGCCGCGCAGGATGCGGATGCCGCCATCGGCCATGAGCGGGTTGTCCAGCGTGCGCACCACCTCGTCGTCATGGATCGGCGCGGCCTTCACGTTGTCCCACAGGCTCTGGCCGTTGACCGTGAGCGCGCCGGGGTGCGGCAGCAGGCCGGCCTCGCCCAGGCGGCGCAGCACCGCCGGCAGGCCGCCGGCGTAGTAGAACTCCTCCATCAGGAAGCGGCCGGAGGGCATCAGGTCCACGATGGTGGGCGTGCCCTGGCCGACGCGGGTCCAGTCCTCCAGCTCCAGCGGCACGCCCATGCGGCCGGCGATGGCCTTCAGATGGATCACCGCATTGGTGGAGCCGCCGATGGCCGCGTTGGTGCGGATGGCGTTCTCGAACGCCTCCCGCGTGAGGATCTTGGACAGCGTCAGGCCCTGCAGCGCCATCTCCACGATCCGCTGGCCGGACAGGTGGGCCAGCACGTAGCGGCGCGCGTCGACGGCGGGAATGGCCGCGTTGTGCGGCAGCGTGGTGCCCAGCGCCTCGGCCATGCAGGCCATGGTGGAGGCCGTGCCCATGGTGTTGCAGGTGCCGGCCGACCGGGACATGCCGCCTTCCGCCGAGAGGAACTGGTGCAGGTCGATCTCGCCGGCCTTGAGCGCCTCGTGCAACTGCCAGACCGCAGTGCCCGATCCGATGCTCTTGCCGTTCAGCTTGCCGTTGAGCATGGGCCCGCCCGAGACGACGATGGCCGGCACGTCGCAGCTGGCGGCGCCCATCAGCAGCGCGGGCGTGGTCTTGTCGCAGCCCGCCAGCAGCACCACCGCGTCGATGGGGTTGCCGCGGATGGCTTCCTCCACGTCCATGGCCGCCAGGTTCCTCGTCAGCATCGCCGTGGGCCGCAGATTCGACTCGCCGCTGGAGAACACCGGAAATTCGACCGGGAAGCCGCCGGCTTCATACACGCCGCGCTTGACGTGTTCCGCGATCTTGCGGAAGTGGGCGTTGCAGGGCGTCAATTCCGACCAGGTGTTGCAGATGCCGATGACCGGGCGGCCGTCGAACGCGTGGTCCGGTATGCCCTGGTTCTTCATCCAGCTCCGGTACATGAACCCGTTCTTGTCGGCGGTGCCGAACCATTCAGCGGAGCGCAGGCGGGGCTTTGAGGGGGGTGTAGTCATCGACGGGGGCCACGGGTTGGTCAAATCTGGCGGCCGAGTTTAGATATCGTTCGGTTATCCTTCCAATGAAGAATTGGCCGATTTCTATATAGTTATTGGCATGCTCGATCAACCTCTGGACAAATCCGCCTCGCGGGATTACCTGCGCACGCGCCTGAAGACGCGCCACCTGCTGCTGATGGTGGCGCTGGACGAGGAAGGCAGCATCCACCGCGCCGCCGAGCGCCTGGCCATGACCCAGCCGGCGGCGTCGAAGATGCTGCGCGAACTGGAGGAACTGGTCGAAGCCCCGCTTTTCGAGCGCCTGCCGCGCGGCGTGCGGCCGACGCCCTATGGGCTGGCGCTCATACGGCATGCCGGCTCGGTGGCGCGCAGCCTGGACCAGGCGCGCGACGACCTGCAGGCGCTCAAGGGCGGCACGCACGGGCAGGTGGCGCTGGGCGCGATCACGGCGCCCGCCGTCGGCCTGATGCCGCAGGCGCTGGCGGCCGTGAAGCAGCGCTATGGCGGCATGCGACTGTCGCTGGAGATCGACACCAGCAACGTGCTGCTGGAGCGCCTCGCGCAGGACCGGCTCGACCTGGTGGTGGGCCGGCTGGCCGCCGGCCACGACCAGCTGGCGCTGCGCTACGAGCCGCTGGGGCTCGAGCCGGTCTGCGCCGTGGTCCGGCCGGGCCATCCGCTGCTGTCAGCGCCGGGACTCGACCTTCCTGCCCTCGTGGACTGCGGCTGGATCGTGCCCCCGGCCGGCAGCGTGCTGCGCCACCGCTTCAACCTGATGTTCCAGCGCGCCAGCCTGCCGCTGCCCGCCAACACGATCGAGACGGCGGCGCTGCTGTTCACCACGCGCCTGCTGGAGCACAGCGACATGGTGGCGGTGCTGGCGGAAGAAGTGGCGCGGTACTACGCCGCCTACCGCATGCTGGAGATCTTGCCGGTCAGCCTGCCCTGCCACATGGACGACTTCGGCATCATCACCCGCGTGGACCTGCCGCTGTCGCCCGCCGCCGCCCTGGTGGCCGACATCCTGCGCAGCACTGCGGCGTCGCGCTACGCGGACGGCCGGCCCGGCGGCCTGGGCGGACCGCCGGGCGCCCCGCGCTGAAGGGGCGTCAGGCCGGGCGGCGCGCCGCTGCCGGCGGCCAGGCCTGCGCGCCCGGCTCTGGCGGGGCCGCAGCCGCCTGCGCGCACACGGGCGAGGGCGGCAGTCCGCCCACCTCCGCCGGGGTGGCCACCACCGGCTCGGCCGGCGCCAGCATGCGGGCCTGGCGCCAGCCGCCCCAGCGGTAGTAGGCCATCGACATCAGCATGGCGCACAGCGCGCTGGCCGGAAAGCTCCACCAGATCGCATCGCTGCCCAGCCAGGGCTGCAGCCCGTAGGCGATCGGCAGGCGGATGCCCCAGAGCGCCAGGCCCAGGATGATGAGCGGCGGCACCACGGCGCCGGTCGAGCGCACCACGCCGGAGAGCACGAAGGTCACGCCGAAGAAGAGGAACGAGCCCACGGCGATGTGGTTGAGGTGGCGCGCCGCCTCCAGCGATGCGCTGCCGGCGGGCAGGAACAGCGACAGCGCGGCGCGGTCCAGCAGCACCAGCGGAATGATGATGGCGCCGGTCAGCACGAAGTTGAAGAGCGTGCCGCTGCGGGCCACGCCGTCCACCCGTTCCCACCGGCCGGCGCCCACGTTCTGCGCCGCCATGGACGAGCAGGCCGCGCCGATGGCCATGGCCGGCATCTGAACGTAGGTCCAGAGCTGCAGCGCCGCGCCATAGGCCGACGCGGTGACCACGCCCTGGGCATTGACCAGCCCCATCAGCATCAGCATGGCGGTGGAGATCATCACCATCTGCGCGCCCATCGGCAGGCCCTTGACGATGAGCGCCCGCAGGATGGTGCCGTCGGGCACGAAGAGCCGCCAGTCGGCCCGGCCGATCCAGAGCGGGTGTTGGCGCCAGCGCAGCCAGGCCAGCAGCGCGGCGAAGCTGATCGCGTTGGCCACCAGGGTGGCCATGGCCGAGCCGGAGATGCCCATGCGCGGCACCGGCCCCCAGCCAAAGATCAGCAGCGGGTTCAGCGCCGTGTCCAGCACCACCACCAGCAGGAGAAAGAGGAACGGCGTGCGCGTATCGCCGGCGCCGCGCAGCACGGCCGAGATGAAGGCGAACAGATAGAGCAGCGGCACCGCCAGAAACAGCGTGCGCAGGTAGGCCTCGGCCAGCGGCAGGGCGGCGGCGGGCGTGCCCATCCAGCCCAGGATTTCGCGCGACAGCGGCGGGCCGGCGGCGGCGATCAGCACCGCCGTGCCGCCGAAGAAGGTGGCGCTGGTGCCGATCACCCGGCGCGCCTGCTGCGGATTGCGCGCCCCCATGGCCTGCGCCACCAGGATGGTGGCCGCCATGCCCACGCCGAACACCGCGCCGATCAGCAGGAACAGGATGTTGTTGGCGTTCGCCGTGGCGGTGAGCGCCGCCTCGCCCAGGAACCGCCCCACCCACACCGCGTTGACCGAGCCGTTGAGCGACTGCAGCACGTTGCCCGCCAGGATGGGCAGCGCGAAGACCAGCAGCGTGCGGCCGATGGGGCCCTGAGTCAGGTCGCGGGCGGGCGCGCGGGATTCGGTGCGGTGGGCCCGCTGGGCTGGCGGTGGGTTCTCGGATGCGGTGGAAGAAGAGGCAGTGGCGGGCATGCGGCATGGTGACCGCGCCGCGCGCGGCAGGCTGTCGGCCGATGCCGGCAACTGGGCCGCCCCGCACGGCGCGGGGCGGCGCAGGGCAGCGCCGCACGGGCGCCGAGGGTCAGAACCCTTCCAGCACCACCTTGCCGATGGCCGTGCCGCTTTCGAGCAAGGCGTGCGCACGGCGCAGGTGGGCGGCCGAGATGGTGCCCATCTCGGTGCCCAGCGTCGTGCGCAGGCGGCCTGCGTCCACCAGCCGGGCGACCTCGGCCAGCAGGGCGCCCTGGCGGTCCATGTCGGGGGTGCCGAACAGCGAGCGGGTGAACATCAATTCCCAATGCAGCGACAGGCTCTTGCGCTTGAGCGGCACCACGTCGAGCACGGGCATGTCGTCGATCACCGCGATCTGGCCCTGCGGACGCAGCAGCTCCACGTACTGCGGCAGGTGCGCCGCCGTGTGGGTGAGGCTGGCCACGTGGTCCACCTGCCCAATGCCCATGGCGGCCAGCTGCGGCGCCATCGGCTGGCGGTGGTCGATGACGCCGTGCGCGCCCATGTCGAGGCACCACTGCCGCGTGGCGGGGCGCGACGCGGTCGCCACCACCCGCAGGCAGGTCAGCTGCCGCGCCAACTGGATCAGCACCGAGCCCACGCCGCCGGCGCCCCCGGCGACCAGCAGCACCGGGGCGTCGGCTGCCGGGGCGTTGCCCGTGTCGGCACCCTCCGGCGTACGGGGAATGCGCAGCCGGTCGAACAGCAGCTCCCAGGCCGTGATGGCGGTCAGGGGCAGGGCGGCGGCCTGGGCATCGCTCAGCGTGGCGGGGGCGTGCGCGGCGATGCGCGCGTCCACCGCATGCCACTGCGCATTGGTGCCGGGGCGGTCGATGGCACCGGCGTACTACACCCGGTCGCCCACGGCAAAGCCCTGCACGGCGGCGCCGGTGGCCTCGACGGTGCCGACCGCGTCCCAGCCCAGCACCTTGGCCGAGCCCGGTTCGGGCGCGCTGCCGGCGCGCACCTTCGTGTCCACCGGGTTCACCGACACGGCGTGCACCCGCACCAGCAGGTCGTGCGGCCTGGGGGTGGGCACGGGCAGCTCGATGTCGAGCAGCGCTTCGGGGTGGTCGATGGGATGGGGCGCGTGGTAGCCGATGGCTTTCATGGGGAACTCCAGGAGGGGATGGCGAGAGGGGTGGAAGGGGGACGGCGATGAAGAGCGGGCGGGGCCCGGGTTCGCCCCGGGGCACCCACCCCCTCAACGCATGCCCTGCACTGTAGATCGTCAAAATGGCGGAGGGAATGCCTCCTGGATTGGTTCTGTATCCAATGAAATTTGAAAATATCGCGGACCTGCGCGTGCTGGTGGAAACGGCCCGGGGCGGCAGTCTGACCGCTGCCGCCAGGGCGCTGGAGCTGACCCCGGCAGCGGCCAGCGCCATGCTCAAGCGGTTGGAGGCCGAAGTGGGCGCTCGCCTGTTCGAGCGGTCCACCCGCGCGATGCGGCTGACCGAGCAGGGCCAGACGCTGCTCGACTATGCGGTCCGGGCGATCGACCTGCTGCAGGAAGGGGCCAGCCAGGCGGCGTCCCAGGCCGGCCTGCTGCGGGGAGCGGTCCGGGTGGCCGCCCCGTCGGACCTGTCGCACAGCTTGCTGCTGGGCTGGTTCGACGAGTTTCTGCTGCGCCACCCGGGTGTGCAGATCGCCCTGTCCGTCAGCGACCGGCTGCAGGACGTGCGCCGCGACGCGGTGGACCTGGCCGTGCGCTACGGGCCGCTCGCCGACTCGCAACTGGTGGCGCGGCGGCTGTGCGTGACCCGGCGCCTGGCCTGCGCCGCGCCAGCCTACGTCGCCCGGCGCGGCGCGCCGACGCACCCATCGGAGCTGGCGGAACACGACTGCCTGGCCCTGCACATCGGCGGTCGCCGGGAACTGCGCTGGCAGTTCGAGCCGGCTGGCGGGGGCGAGGCCGTTGCGGTGGCGGTGTCCGGCGCACGCAGCGTGGATGACGGCGCCGTCGCCCATGTCTGGGCGTTGGCCGGCCAGTGCGTGGTCTACAAATCGGCGCTGGACGTGCGCGCGCACCTGCAGTCGGGAGCGCTCGTGCCGCTGCTACCGGGCTGGCTCGGCCAGCGCTATGAAGTCAATGCCGTGCTGCCCAGCAACCGATTCGTGCCGGCCCGGGTGCGCGCCCTCGTCGAACACCTGGCCGAGCGGTTCGCAAGCCTGCCCGCGCCGGAGGGCGCGGCCGGCTGAGGCACGCCGGCACTCCTGCGCGCGGGCGGGCCGGCGCTGCCGCGTCAGCCCAGCTTCTGCGTGGACAGCAGCAGACTGGTCTCCGAACTGGCAATGCCGGGCAGCCGGCGCAGGCCGCTCAGCAGCTGCTCGAATTCCGACAGGCTGTCGGTCTGCAGTTCCGCGACGATGTCCCAGCGGCCATTCGTCATGTGCAGTGCGGTGACGTGCGGGTTGCCGCGCAGCGCCTGCAGCACCTGCGTGGCCTGGTTGCCCTCCGCGGCGATGGTCATGAGCGCGCGCACGCCGGAGCGCACGGCCAGCGGCTTCAGGCGCACCGTGTAGCCCACGATCACGCCCTCGCGTTCCAGCCGCGCCAGGCGGTTCTGCACCGTGCCGCGCGCGACTTGCAGGTGCCGCGCCAGCATGGCGACTGGCAGGCGGGCGTCATCGCGCAGCAGCGCGATCAGGCGGTGGTCGGTGTCGTCCAGGTCGGTCATCACAGCGCAAGTGTAGGGGCGCCGCACGCGCCCATCGAGCACATTGCACAGCTTGGCCGGGCAGGCTGCGCAGCGCCGGGGGTGGCGCCGCGCAGTTTGCGGGCTGGCGCCTGGCGGCGGGTGCGGGAAGAATTTCGGTGTGACCCATTCGACACAACACCAGGAGGACACCATGACCCACTTCATCGACATCGCCAGCCTGCTCGCCCTGCTGCAGCAGCGCGGCCCCGAGCGCTTTCTGCGGGAACTGGCCGACGAGCTGCACGCCGACTTCATCCGCTGGAACGACTTCGACAAGTCGCCCCGCACCGCGGCCCATTCCCAACTGGGCGTGATCGAGCTCATGCCCGTCTCCGATGCCACGACCTACGCCTTCAAGTACGTCAACGGCCACCCCGCCAACACCGCAAACGGCCTGCCGACGGTGATGGCCTTCGGGGTCCTGGCCGACATGGCCACCGGCTACCCCGTGCTGCTGTCGGAGCTGACCCTGACCACGGCGCTGCGCACTGCCGCCACCTCGGCGCTGGCGGCCCGGGCGCTGGCCCGGCCTGGCGCGCGCAGCATGGCGCTGATCGGCAACGGCTCGCAGAGCGAATTCCAGGCGCTGGCCTTCCATGGGCTGCTGGGCGTGAACGAGATCCGCGCGTTCGACACCGATCCCGCCGCGACCGCCAAGCTGCAGCGCAACCTGGCGCGCCAGCAGCCCGGGCTGCGGGTGGTGCCGGCGGCCTCGGCGCGCGAGGCGGTGCGCGGCGCGGACATCGTGACCACCGTCACGGCGGACAAGACGCGGGCGGCGATTCTCACGGCCGACATGGTCGAGCCGGGCATGCACATCAACGCGGTGGGCGGCGACTGCCCGGGCAAGACCGAGCTGCACCCCGACGTGCTGCGCGCGGCCCGTGTCTTCGTGGAGTTCGAGCCGCAGACGCGGGTGGAGGGCGACATCCAGCAGATGCCGGCCGACTTTCCGGTGCAGGCGCTGTGGGAGGTGCTGGCCGGCGCCGCGCCGGGCCGGCGCGATGCGCGCGAGGTGACCGTGTTCGACTCGGTCGGCTTCGCGCTGGAGGATTTTTCCGCGCTGCGCTACGTGCACCGGCTGGCCACCGAGCAGGGCGTGGGCCAGCGCATCGCGCTGGTGCCCGAACTCGACGACCCGAAGGATCTTTTCGGGCTCACGGCCGGGGGGCGCCGGCCGGCGGCGCTGCGGCGCGTGGCATAAACGGGGTTCACGCGATTCGCGCTCCCATTTCACGACCCATGCTGATCCTCCACAACCCCCTGCAATCGCGCCATGCCGGCCGCCAGGAAATGTTCCGTGGCCGCCTGGTGGACTGCCACGAGCACCCCGGCCGCTTCGACCATGTGATGAACGCGCTGGCGCAGCGCCCGCAAGGCCAGCTCGCCACGCCCGGCGCGGCCGACATGGCGCTGGTGCGCCGGGTGCATGCGGCCGAGTACGTGGACTTCCTGCAGAACGCCTGGGCGCAATGGGTGGCGCTGGATGCCGCCAACGCGGCGCTCGACATCCTGCCCTCCGTCTGGCCCGGCCACGGGCTGCGGCGCGATGTGCATCCGGCCAATTTCTCGGCGCAGGTCGGGCGCTTCGCGTTCGACAGCGGCTCGCCCATCACCGCCGGCACCTGGGAAGCCGCCGAGGCCGGCGCCGCCTGCGCCATCGACGCGGCGCGCGCCATCGCCACGGCCGGCGGGCCGCGCGCGGCCTTCGCGCTGACCCGGCCGCCCGGCCACCATGCGGGCACCGATTTCTATGGCGGCTACTGCTTCCTCAACAACTCCGCGCTGGCCGCCCAGGCGCTGCGCGAAGCTGGCATGGCCCGCGTGGCGGTGCTGGACGTGGACTACCACCACGGCAACGGCACGCAGCAGATCTTCTATGGCCGCAGCGACGTGCTCACCGTGTCGCTGCACGGCGATCCGCTGACCGAATACCCGTTCTACCTGGGCTATGCCGACGAAACGGGCGAGGGCGAGGGGGCGGGCTGGAACCTCAACCTGCCGCTGCCCGCCGGCACGGGCGTGGATGCCTGGTTCGATGCCCTGCGGCAGGGGCTGACCCGGGTGGCGCAGTCGGGCGCCGAGGCGCTGGTGGTGGCGCTGGGCGTGGACACCTTCGCGGGTGACCCGATCTCCAAATTTCGGCTGCAGAGCCCCGACTACCTACGCATCGGCCGGCAGATCGCCGCCGCCGGCCTGCCCACCGTGTTCGTGATGGAAGGCGGTTACGCGGTCGCGGAAATCGGCGTGAATGTGGTGAACGTGCTGGAAGGCTTTGCGCACACGGCCGGATAATCGGCACCCATGACCGCCCGCCCGCGCACCCCCTCCCTTCCGGCGATGACCCGGTGGGTGCTGGCGTGGTTCCTGCTGGCGCTGGGCGTGGCCACGGCCGCGCCGCTGGTTCATCCCCAACCCTGGGTGCTGGTGTGCAGCGCCAGCGGCATGGTGGCGCTGGTGGCCGTGCAGGGCGACGAGGGGGCCGGGGGCGATGGCGCGGCCGCCGCGAGCGGCCCCCACCACACGCTGGACTGCGCGCTGTGCCTGCCGGGCGGTGCGCCGCCGCCGGCGGTGGCCGCTGTCTGGGCCGCCACGGCGCCGCGCTCGCATGTGCTGCTGCCCGTGGAAGCGGCGCGCATCGCCGCCCTGGTGGGCGCGCCGCTGCCGGCGCGCGGGCCGCCGGCAGCGATGGCGTGAACCTTGCCGAGGCCGCGTTGAATCCGTTCGTCGCACGCTGCACGCCCCGCTCGCGGGCTTGAGGCCGCTCCGGTCGCTTCAGCCCGCAGCGCGGCAGCCGTCGTGAAGGCTTGCCCGTCGCGGCGCAGCGATGCGGAAAGGATCGCCGTGGGCGCCGCTTCGGGGCTGCCCTTCACGCGATCCCTTCGCCGCCCCGGTCCATCCGTCCCTCCATCCCGTCATTCATCGACCCGCAGCGCACGCACGCGTTCGAGGCTCCTGCGCCGGCACCCCCGTGCGGCGGCGGCCTGGTCGTTGAGCGCGCAGCGGGCGGTGGGCAGTCAGCCGTCATGCCAACATCATCTTCATCGTCAATTTCGAGGGCGCGCCCGAACGCTTGGGCCTGCGCCATTCCGGTCCTGCTGGCGGCACTGCCGGCGGCCGCCGAGCACAGCAACGCGGCCGATCCATCCGCGGCCGGGGCGGCGCTCAGCCTGGGCACCGTGCAGGTGCAGGCGGCTTCCACCGGCCCGCTGCCGGTCCAGGGCGTGTTCAGCTCGGTGGACATCCTGGGCGCCAGCGTCGTGCAGGACCAGCGGGTGGACTACAGCTGGGAGCTGTTCTCGCGCGCGCCGGGCGTGCAGGTCACGCCGTTCCGCCAGGGCACCGATGCCGGGCGGTTTTCGATGCGCGGCTTCAACGGCGAGGGCCGCGTCAATGCCGTCAAGCTGCTGATCGACGGCATACCGTCCAACGACAACGCGGGCGGCATGCCGTACCTGGACGCGGTCTTTCCCATGGACATCGAGGCCATCGAGATCGTGCGCGGCACCAACGACCCGCGCTACGGGCTCCACAACATCGCCGGCAACGCCCATGTGGTGACGCGCACCGGTGGCAACGAAGGCCGTGCCACCGCCACGCTGGGCAGCTTCGGCACGCGCGAGGTGCAGCTGGCCCGAGGCGTGGAGAGCGGCAACTGGAGCCAGAACTATTCGCTGGCGTGGCGCGAGGGCGACGGCTGGCGCGACCATGCGGACGCCAGCAAGCAGGCGCTGTCGGGCAAGTGGTTCTACACGGCGGACGATGGCCGCTGGCGCGCGGGCCTGTCGGCACGCGCCTATCGCAACCGGGCGCTGGAATCGGGCTACCTGACGCGCGAACAGGCCCAGGCGGCGCCGCGCAGCTCGCCCGCCTGGTCCGCCTCCGACCGCAGCGAGCGCGACACCACGCAGCTGGGCCTGTACCTGGACGGCGAGCTGGCCGACCGCCTGTCCTGGTCCACGCGCGTCTACCGCAACCACTACGAGAACCAGCGCTGGGTGCGGTTCTCACAGGCCGGCGTGCAGCAGGAGCGGGACACCGACGAAACCCATCATGGGGCCATCACCACGCTGACCTGGCGCCCGCGCGTGGACTGGGCGCACGCGTTCACGCTGGAAGGGGGGCTGGACGCCCAGTGGCAGGACAACGCCGCGCAGCGCTGGCGCAGCGCGGAGCGGGTGCGCACCGCGCAGATCCGCGACTGGGCGTTCGACCTGAACACGCGCGGCGCCTATGTGCAGGCGGTGATCCGGCCGGTGGCGGCGCTCCAGATCGTGCCCGCCCTGCGCGTGGACCGGGTCGGCGGCTCGTTCGACAACCTGCAGACCGGCGAGCGCGCACCCGTGCATGGCTACGGCACCATCCGCCAGCCCAAGCTCAGTGCCGCCTATGCGGTGCGGGACGACCTGAGCGTGTACGGCAACTGGGGCCGCACGTTCCAGATCGGCTCCGGCATCGACGCCTACCGCACCCAGGCGCGCAGCCTGTCCCCGTCGATCAACGACGGCTGGGAGGCGGGCGTGAAGTTCCAGCCCCTGCCGTGGCTGAAGGCCCGCGTGGCCTACTGGGAGCAGCGCGCCTCGGGCGAGGTGGCGCGCGTGCTGGGCGTCGACGGCCTGCCCGACCCGGGCGGGCTGGGCAACGTGGGGCGCACCTTGCGCCAGGGGTACGACCTGCAGCTCAACGCGCAGATGGGCGCGGGCCTGACCGGCTGGCTGGCGTGGTCGCGGCAGCGCGCCCGCATCGTCATGCCCGACCCCAGCGCACCGCAGACCGCCGGCAAGGAGGTCGAGAACGTGCCGCACCACCTGCTGACGGCCGGAGCGCAGTACCGCGCCACCGAGCGGCTGCGCCTGTCGGCCTCGGTCAGTGCGCAGGGCGACTACTGGCTGGACCGCGCCAACACCCTGCCGCGCACCGGCGGTTTCGCCGTGCTCAACCTGGGCGCCCAGTGGCAGCTCACCCCCACGGTGGACGTGGGCCTGCAGGTGAACAATGCGACCAACCGCCGGTATGTCTACGCCTGGTATGACAGCGGCTCGTCGGGCTATTCGCCGGGCGACGGGCGCAGCCTGGCGCTGACCCTGGGATACCAATTTTGAGAGCCGCCATGCCCCCGACCTCCGAGACATCGACCCTGCAGTCCCCGCTGGCCCCCAGCCTCTACCGCGCCGTGTGGCGCTGGCATTTCTATGCCGGTCTGCTGGTGCTGCCCTTTCTCATCTGGCTGGCCGTGACGGGCGGCGCCTTCCTGTTCCAGAAGGAGATCGACGGCTGGTACCACCGCGACCTGCTGGGCGTGCCCGCCGCTTCGGCCGGGCAGGCCGCCTTGCCCCACGGGCGCATCGTCGGCGCCGCGCTGGCCGCGCACCCCGGCGGGCAGTGGTTCCGCTACACGCCCGCGCCGGACGCAGCGCATTCCGCCAGCGTGGGCGTGGCGCTGCCGCAGGGCGAGCGCCTGGCGGTGTATGTGGACCCGGCCACCGCCCGCGTGCTGGGCGAGCTGCCCGAGCGCGGCACGCTGATGTGGACGGTGCGCCAGCTGCACAGCCTGAAATATTTCGGCCCCGTGGCGCGCGGCTTCATCGAGATGGCCGCCGGCTGGGCGCTGGTGCTGGTCGCCACGGGCCTGTACCTATGGTGGCCGCGCGGCGGCAGGGGCCAGGACAAAGCCAGAGGGCGGGGCGGGGTGGTCACGGTGCGCGGCCGGCCGGGGCAGCGCGTCTTCTGGCGCGACCTGCATGCCATCACCGGCGTGTCCGTGGGGCTGGTGCTGGCCTTCCTGGCGATCACCGGCATGCCCTGGTCGGTCCTGTGGGGCAACCAGGTGAACGCCTGGGCCAACGGACAGGCCTTCGGCTACCCGGCCGGCGTGCGCGTCCAGCTGCCCCTGTCGGGCGAGCGGTTGGCGGATGCCGCGCACCTGCCCTGGACGCTGCAGCAGGCCCGCGTGCCGGGCAACCCGCAACAAGGGCATGACGGGCACGCAGGGCATGAGGGCCACGGCGGCGCCGCGCCGGCGGTGGACGAACCGCTGCTGGGCACGCCGCTGTCGCTGGATGCGGCGATGGCCGTGGCGGGCCGCCTGGGCCTTGCGCCCGGCTACACCGTGACGCCGCCGCGCGGCGCCCGCGGCGTGTTCTCGGCGTCGGCCTACCCCGAGGACCTGGCACGCCAGCGCGTGGTGCACATCGACCAGTACAGCGGCGCCGTGCTGCTGGACCAGGGCTACGCCGACTACGGCCCCGCCGGCCAGGCGCTGGAGTGGGGCATCAACGTGCACCTGGGCCAGCAGTACGGCGCCATCAACCAGTGGGGTCTGCTGGTGGCCTGCGCGGCCATCGTGCTGCTGTGCGTGACCGGCGCCGTCGCCTGGTGGAAGCGCCGGCCCCGCGGCAGCGGCCTGGCCGTGCCGCCGCTGCCGGCGCGGCCCGAGGTGCTGGCCGGGCTCACCGCGCTGCTGGCGCTGGGCGGCGTGGTGTTCCCGCTGGTGGGGCTGTCGCTGCTGCTGGTGCTGGCGGCGGACCTGTGGTGGCAGCGGCGGCTGGCGGCAACGAGCCCATTGAATCGCTGAGGGACGTGTTCGGTGTTGCCCTAACATCGCCGCATGCAGCACCATCCCTCCCGCTTCTGGGCCGACCTCTCCACGCGCGACTTCACGCAGGCCCAGGCCTCGGGCCTGGCTGCGCAAACGGTGGCTGTGCTGCCGGTGGCGGCCATCGAGCAGCATGGCCCGCACCTGCCGCTGCAGGTCGATGCGACGCTGCTGCAGGGGGTGATCGACGCCGCCCTGCCGCAGCTGCCCACCGACCTGCCGGCGCTCTTCCTGCCGCCGCAGAACGTGGGCTTTTCCACCGAGCACACGGCCTTTGCGGGCACCCTCACGCTGTCGCCCGCCACCCTCATCGCACTCTGGACGGAGCTGGGCGCCTGCGTGGCGCGCGCGGGCGTGAAGAAGCTGCTGCTGCTCAACGGCCACGGCGGGCAGGTCAGCGTGATGGACATCGTGGCGCGCGAGCTGCGCCAGCAGTGCGGCCTGCTGGTCTACAGCGCCAGCTGGTTCAGCCTGCCGCTGCCCGATGCGGTGCAGGGCCTGTTCACGGCGGAGGAGCACCGTTTCGGCATCCATGCCGGCGAGATCGAGACGTCTATGATGCTGCACCTGGCGCCGCACACCGTGCGCATGGAGCACGCCGAATGCTGGCGCTCCACCTCGCAGGACCGGGCCGAACGCTTCGCCATCCTGGGCAACGGCCGCAGCGCCAAGATGGGCTGGGCCATGCAGGACTACCACCCCAGCGGCGCGGTGGGCAATGCGGCCGGCGCCACGGCAGACAAGGGCCGGGCGGTGGTCGACGCGGCGGGCGCTGCGCTGGCGCGGCTGCTGCAGGAGATCCACACGCTGCCCTGGGCGCCCGCGGCGGCCGGCGACGCTGCCCCCTGAACCGATGGCCCCCCCGGGGCCGTGCGGCTCACAGACGCTTGTAGAAGAACGTGGTGTCGCAAGGGGCGCCGTCGGGCATGAGCGCATAGTCGGGCACCACGCCCACGCGGCTCCACCCGGCAGTTTCGTAGAGGCGCTCCGCATCGCTGCCCGTCGCGGTGTCGAGCACCAGCACGGACTTGCCCGCCGCGCGGGCCGCGTCATCGATCGCCTGCATCAACCGCCGTGCCAGGCCTTGCCGGCGCGCCTTGCGATGCACCAGCAGCTTGGCCACCTCGGCGCGATGGGGCTGGTTGTCGGGCATGGCGGTGATGAGCTGGACGGTGCCCAGAATGTCTCCGCGCGGGTTTTCGGCGACCAGCAGGATGCGGTCGTCCCGCGCGACGCTCTCGGCAACGCCCTGCCAGAACTGCAGTGCCTTGTCCCGCGGCAGGGGTGCCATGAAGCTCACCGACGCGCCCCCTTCCACGCAGTCGACCAGCACATCGGCCAGCGCCTCGCGGCTGCGGGCCGCCTCCTGGGCGTTCAGGCGGCGGAGGGTGGCTGCACAGGCGGTGGCGACGGCGGTCATGAAGGGTTCCTCGATGGCGGGGTGATGGAGGGGAAACGGCCGGCGCGGCTGTCCAGGTTGGTCAGCGCCACGACGTAGCGCGCCGGCTTCTTGCCGGGGTTGTGAAACACGATGGGCTGGTCGAGCCGCATGGCGAGGCAGTCCCCTTGCGTCAACCGCCACGGGGTCTCTCCGATCGTCAGTTCCATCTCGCCTTGCAGCAGCCACACCTGTTGGTGGATGTCGGCGTCGTGCACGGCCGAATCCAGGGCCACCCGGGCCCCCGCAGGAAACACCACTTCGACCAGCTGCAGCGCGGAGGGCATCGACGGTGACAGCCTGCGGCGCACGTAGCCCGAAGCCGGGTCTTTCCATGTGGGCTGGTCGGCGTGGCGGCAAAGAGGGGAGGGCGGCGCACCGTCCGGGCCGCGCTCCGACTCGTCGAAGAAGGAGGCCAGCGCAACGCTCAGCCCGATCGCCAGCTTGTCGAGCACGGCTGCCGTGGGGCTGCTCTGGCCGCGCTCTATGAGCGAGATGTTGGAGCGGCTGACACCGCTGCGTTCGGCCAGCACCTCCAGCGAGTAGCCGCGCGCGCTGCGCAGTTCGCGCAGGCGCTGGGCGATGCGTAGGTGAATGTCCATGCATCCAGTTTAATGGAAATAAATCCATTAAGGTGGAATCGGGCCGTGCACGCTTGCGGCTGCGCGCCTTCTCCGTCCCATGGGTTGTCTGCGTTAGCATTGACGTTGACGTCAACGTAATAAGCGCCACGCCCCCATGTCCACCACCTACACCATCAGCGACCTCGCCAAGGAATTCGACCTGACCACCCGGGCCATGCGCTTCTACGAAGACATGGGCCTGCTGCAGCCCGAACGCACCGGCCCGGGCGGGCGCAACCGCGTGTACAGCCCGCGCGACCGCACCCGCCTGCGGCTCACGCTGCGGGCCAAGCGCCTGGGCCTGTCGCTGACCGAGGCCAAGGAGATCATCGACCTCTACGACAGCCCGCGCGACACGGGCGTGCAGCTGCGCCGGTTTCTGGACGTGCTGGGCCAGCACCGCAAGCAGCTCGAGGAGCAGATGGCCGATCTGCAGGCCAATCTGGACGAAGTGCGGGAGCACGAGAAGGAAGCGCGGGCGCTGCTGCAGAAGACCGCCAAGCCGGCCGCGGCCCCCAAGCCGAAATTGGCAGATAATTGAGGTTTACGTTTACGTCAACGTAAACTCTGGACCGATAGACACCGACCGAACCACGCTCGCACCGACGAGCCCGAAAGGAGACAACCCATGAGCGCCCATCCCCTGCCCGGCCTGAACTTCCAGCTCGGCGAAGACATCGACGCCCTGCGCGACGCGGTGCACGATTTCGCCCAGGCCGAGATCGCCCCGCGCGCCGGCGAGATCGACCGCAGCGACCAGTTCCCCATGGACCTGTGGCGCAAGATGGGCGATCTGGGCGTGCTGGGCATCACCGTGCCCGAAGCCTACGGCGGCGCGGCCATGGGCTACCTGGCGCACATGGTGGCCATGGAGGAGATCTCCCGCGCCAGCGCTTCGGTGGGCCTGTCGTACGGCGCGCACAGCAACCTGTGCGTGAACCAGATCAACCGCAATGGCACCGAGGCGCAAAAGCAGAAGTACCTGCCGCGCCTCATCAGCGGCGAACACGTGGGCGCCCTGGCCATGAGCGAGCCCGGCGCCGGCTCCGACGTCATCAGCATGAAGCTGAAGGCCGAGGACAAGGGCGGCTACTACCTGCTCAACGGCAGCAAGATGTGGATCACCAACGGCCCCGATGCCGACACGCTGGTGGTCTACGCCAAGACCGAGCCGGAAATGGGCGCGCGCGGCGTCACCGCCTTCCTGATCGAGAAGGGCATGAAGGGCTTTTCCGTCGCGCAGAAGCTCGACAAGCTGGGCATGCGCGGCAGCCACACGGGCGAGCTGGTCTTCAACGAGGTGGAGGTGCCGGCCGAGAACGTGCTGGGCCAGGTGAACGGCGGCGCCAAGGTGCTGATGAGCGGGCTGGACTACGAGCGCGCGGTGCTCACCGGCGGGCCGCTGGGCATCATGCAGGCGGTGATGGACAACGTGGTGCCCTACATCCACGACCGCAAGCAGTTCGGCCAGAGCATCGGCGAATTCCAGCTCATCCAGGGCAAGGTCGCCGACATGTACACCGTGCTGCAGGCCGGCCGCTCGTTCGCCTACACCGTGGCCAAGAACCTCGACCTGCTGGGCGAAGGCCACGTGCGCCAGGTGCGCAAGGACTGCGCCTCCGTCATTCTCTGGTGCGCCGAAAAGGCCACCTGGATGGCGGGCGAGGGCGTGCAGATCCATGGCGGCAACGGCTATATCAACGAATTCCCGCTCGGCCGCCTCTGGCGGGATGCGAAACTCTACGAGATCGGCGCCGGCACCAGCGAGATCCGCCGCATGCTGATCGGCCGCGAGCTGTTCGCCGAGACCTGCTGATCCCATCGAACCCGACACCCCAAGGAAAGTGACCCGCGCATGCCCGCCTCCATCGACGACCTCTTTGTCCACAACCGTGCGTGGGCGGCCCAGATGGAGCGCGACCGCCCGGGGTTCTTCACCAGCCTGCTGGCCCAGCAGAAGCCCAAGTACATGTGGATCGGCTGCTCGGACAGCCGGGTGCCGGCCAACCAGATCACCGGGCTGGAGCCGGGCGAGGTGTTCGTGCACCGCAACGTCGCCAACGTGGTGGTGCCGACCGACCTGAACTGCCTCTCCACCATTCAGTACGCGGTGGACCAGTTGCACGTCGAGCACCTGATGGTCGTGGGCCACTACGGCTGCGGCGGCGTGCTGGCGGGCCTGACCGGCATGCGGGTGGGGCTGGCCGACAACTGGATCCGCCACGTTTCCGACGTGCGCGACCGGCATCGCAAGCTCATCGACGGCGTCGACCCGGCGTTCCAGCATGACGTGCTGTGCGAGCTGAACGTGATCGAGCAGGTCATCAACGTGGCGCAGACCACGGTGATGGCCGACGCCTGGGAGCGTGGCGACCAGGTGACGCTGCATGGCTGGTGCTATGGCCTCAAGGACGGGCTCATCAACGACATGCACATGACCGTCAGCGGCCGCGATCAGCTCGAAGAGCGGTACGCCGCCGCCGTCGACGGCGTGGCGAAGGCTTCGCGCGGGCAGTAAGCCCGCCGCCACCGCAGGGCGCCCGCCGGCCGTCCGCCACGCCATGTTTCCCCAGCGCCTCGATTCGCCGCACGCCTGGGGCATCGCCCAGGCGATGGTGGATGGCTTCGACCGCCACTACCGCCTGTTCCGCGCCGCATCCGCCGGCGCGCAGGCGCGCTTCGAGGCGCAGGACTGGCACGGCCAGCAGCGCGCCCAGCGCGAGCGCATCGAGTTCTACGACCTGCGCGTCAAGGAATGCGTGCGCCGGCTCGACGACGAGTTCGACGCCGGCCGCCAGCCGATGGAGGTCTGGCAGCAGGCCAAGCTGCACTACATCGGGCTGCTGGTGGGCCACTTCCAGCCCGAACTGGCCGAGACCTTCTTCAATTCGGTCACCACCAAGATCCTGCACCGCACGCACTTCCAGAACGACTTCATCTTCGTGCGGCCCGCGGCCAGCACGGAATACATCGACAACGACGACCCCGGCGCGCTGCCCACCTACCGCGCCTACTACCCGGCGGGCGAGGGCCTGCCGGCGACGCTGCGCCGCATCGTGGAGGACTTCGGCCTGCAATGCGGCTTCGAAGACCTGCCGCGCGACGTGGCCCGCGTGGTGGCCGCCATGCAGCCGCACATCGCGCCGATGAAGCTGCGCGCCAACTTCCAGATCCAGGTGCTGTCCAGCCTGTTCTACCGCAACAAGGGCGCCTACCTGGTCGGCAAGCTGATCAACGGCTTCACCGAGATTCCAATGGCGCTGCCGCTGCTGCATGCGCCGGGCGGCCGCGGGCTGGTGATCGACGCCGCGCTGTTCGGCGAGGACGACCTGCTGGCGCTCTTCAGCTTCGCGCGGGCCTACTTCCTGGTGGACATGGAGATCCCCAGCGCCTATGTGCGCTTCCTGCGCGGGCTGATGCCGAGAAAGCCCCGCGCCGAGCTGTACAACGCGCTGGGCCTGGCCAAGCAGGGCAAGACGCTTTTCTACCGCGACTTCCTGCACCACCTGAAATATTCCAGCGACGCGTTCCGCATCGCGCCCGGCATCAAGGGCATGGTGATGCTGGTGTTCGATCTGCCGAGCTTCCCGTACGTCTTCAAGCTCATCAAGGACTTCTACCCGGCGCCGAAGGACACCACGCGCGAGCAGGTCAAGGCCAAGTACCTGCTGGTCAAGCAGCACGACCGCGTGGGCCGCATGGCCGACACGCTGGAATACAGCGAGGTCGCCTTCCCGCGCGAGCGCTTCAGCGACGCGCTGATCGCCGAGATCGAGCAGTTCGCCCCCAGCCAGCTGGAGATCAGCGACCGCGACGGCGACGGCCGCACCGAGGTGATCATCAAGCACCTCTACATCGAGCGGCGCATGATCCCGCTCAACATCTACCTGCAGGAAGCGTTCGACGCCGGCCCGCACCCTGCTCAGGCCGCGCAGGCCGCCCGGCAGATCGAACACTGCGTCACCGAATACGGCAACGCCATCAAGGACCTGGTCGCCGCCAACATCTTCCCGGGCGACATGCTGTGGAAGAACTTCGGCATCACCCGCCACGGCAAGGTCGTGTTCTACGACTACGACGAGATCGAGTACCTGACCGACTGCCAGTTCCGCCGCGTGCCCGCGCCGCGCAACGACGAGGAAGAAATGAGCGGCGAGGTGTGGTGGCCGGTGGGCCCGCGGGACGTGTTCCCCGAAACCTTCGGCCCCTTCCTGCTCGGCAACGACGCGGTGCGCGAGGCCTTCATGCGCCACCATGCCGACCTGCTCGACCCGGCCTTCTGGCAGGCGCACCAGCAGCGCATCCGCGCCGGACAGATGTCCGACGTGTTCCCCTACGACGCCGAGCGCCGCTTCCAGGGCGGCGCCGCCGCCGTGGCTTCCACCTCCCTCCACCCGACCATCCCGACTGCAGGAGACACCGCATGACCTCGACAACCACCGCTTCCGCTTCCGCTTCTTCTTTTTCCTCTTCTTCTTCCGCTCCGGGCCAGAACGACGACCCCATCGTCATCGTCGGCGCCGCGCGCACGCCCATGGGCGCCTTCCAGGGCGACTTCGCCAGCCTCGCCGCGCATGACCTGGGCGGCGCGGCCATCCGCGCGGCGGTGGAGCGCGCCGGCGTCGCGCCCGATGCCGTGGGCGAGGTGCTGTTCGGCAACTGCCTGCTGGCCGGCCAGGGCCAGGCGCCTGCGCGGCAGGCCGGCTTCAAGGGCGGGCTGCCGCAGAGCGCCGGTGCCGTCACGCTCAGCAAGATGTGCGGATCGGGCATGAAGGCCGCCATGCTGGCGCACGACCTGCTGCTGGCCGGCACGCACGACGTGATCGTGGCCGGCGGCATGGAAAGCATGACCAACGCGCCCTACCTGCTGCAAAAGGGCCGTGGCGGCTACCGCATGGGCCACGACCGCATCTTCGACCACATGATGCTGGACGGCCTGGAGGACGCCTACGAACCCGGCCGCAGCATGGGCACCTTCGGCGAGGACTGCGCGGCCAAGTACCAGTTCACCCGCGAGGCGCAGGACGCCTTCGCCGTCGCCAGCGTGCAGCGCGCCCAGGCCGCCACGGCCTCCGGTGCCTTCACCGCCGAGATCACGCCGGTCACCGTCAAGACCCGCGCCGGCGAGACGGTGGTGTCCACCGACGAAGGCCCGGCCAAGGCGCGGCTGGACAAGATCTCGCAGCTCAAGCCCGCCTTCAAGAAGGACGGCACCATCACCGCCGCGTCCAGCTCCAGCATCAACGACGGCGCCGCCGCGCTGGTGATGATGCGCGCCTCCACCGCCGCGCGGCTGGGCTGCCAGCCGCTGGCGCGCGTGGTGTCGCACGCCACGCACGCGCAGGCGCCCGAATGGTTCTCCACCGCGCCCGTCGGCGCCACGCAGAAGGCGCTGGACAAGGCCGGCTGGAGCGTGGCCGACGTGCAGCTCTGGGAGATCAACGAGGCCTTCGCCGTCGTGCCCATGGCGCTGATGAAGGAGCTGAACATTCCGCACGACATCGTCAACGTGAACGGCGGCGCCTGCGCGCTGGGCCACCCCATCGGCGCCAGCGGCGCGCGCATCCTGGTCACGCTGATCCATGCGCTCAAGGCGCGCGGCCTGCAGCGGGGCCTGGCCACGCTGTGCATCGGCGGCGGCGAAGGCACGGCCATGGCCATCGAGCTGGTCTGACGGCCCTCCCCAGGCAGGCCCGCCATGATCACCACCGAAGACCAGTTGCGCACGCTCTACGCCGCCCCGGGCGAGCGCGCCGTGCGCAAGCAGCTGGCCCGGCTCGACGCGCACTGCCGCCGCTTCGTGGCGCTGTCGCCGCTGTGCGTCATCGCCACCGGCGGCGCGGACGGCAGCCTGCTGGACGCCTCGCCGCGCGGCGGCCCGCCCGGCTTCGTGCAGGTGACCGACGCCGGCGACCTGCTGCTGCCCGATGCCGGCGGCAACAACCGGCTGGACACGCTGACCAACCTGCTGCACGACCCGCGCATCGGCCTGCTGTTCCTGATTCCGGGCGTCGATGAAACCCTGCGCGTGAACGGCACGGCCCGGCTGCGCGACGAGGCCGCCTTCACCAGCCTCTTCGCGGCCGAGCGCCAGGCGCCCAGGCTGGTCGTGCAGGTGGAGGTGCGCGAGGCGTATCTGCACTGCGCCAAGGCGCTGATGCGCTCACGCCTCTGGGCGCCCGCTTCGCAGATCGACCGCAGCGAACTGCCCACGCTCAACCAGATGATCCACGACCAGATCGGCAACCCGGCGGCACCGGAATCGCAGGCCGACATGGTGGGCCGCTATGCACGGCAGATCGAGGCCGAGCAGGGGCGGCCCCCGGCTTAGTGGTGGACGCTACTTTATTGATAGCAATGCGCGCTGGATGGATGGGCGCAACAGGCCGAAAAGGCTTGAAATCAGTGGCCGGAGAACGGCTTTGGAAAGGCTGACATGTCCCTCGTCCTTGTCATGGGCGCCTCGCGCGGTATCGGTCTGGAACTGGTGCGCCAGTACCGCGCCGACGGCCGCCGCGTCGTGGCCACGGTGCGCGATGCGGCCGGCCGCGACCGCGTGCAGGCCCTGGGCGCGCAGGCCCTCACCGTGGACGTGAGCAACCCGGCCAGCGTCAGCGGGCTGGCCTGGCAGCTCGACGGCGAGAAGATCGACGTCGCGCTCTACGTGGCCGGCCTGTGGGACGACCACGGCGCCGCCACGCCGCCCACGCGCGAGGCTTTCGACCGGGTCATGCACACCAACGTGCTGGGCGCCATGCAGGCCCTGCCCCAGGTGGCGCCGCTGGTCGAGGCAGCCGGCGGCGTGTTCGGCTTTCTCTCCAGCCAGATGTCGCTCATCAGCCAGGCGGCCGGCGATGCCTGGCTGTATCGGGTGAGCAAGGCCGCGCTCAACATGGCCGTGGCCGCCGCCCAGCCCGCCTGGCCCGGTGCCACGCTGGTCACGCTGGACCCGGGCTGGACACAGACGGACATGGGCGGCGCCAGCGCTCCGCTGACCGTGGAGCAGAGCGTGGCCGGACTCATCGCCACCCTCGCCGGCGTGACGGCGGCGGACCGCGGCCGGCTGCTGCACCACGACGGCCGGCGGGCGGCGCAGTGGTGAGCATGGCGACCCCGCCAGGCAGCCCGCGTGACCCCGCGGGCTTCGCCCCCACTTCGCACGGCGGCAACCACTTCAACCTGCTGCGGCTGATGGCCGCCGTCGCGGTGCTGCTGTCGCATGGGGAATATTTCTACCGCCTGACGCTGCCCGTTCCATTCGCGGGCCACACCCTTGGCTCGCTGGCGGTGTACTGCTTTTTCTTCATCAGCGGCTACCTCGTGTGCCAGAGCTGGCACCGCGAGCCGCGTTGGGCCGGCTTCTGGATCAAGCGCATCGCACGCATCTTTCCCGGCCTGGTCGCGGCGGTCATCTTCTCGGTGGCCGTGGTGGGCTGGCTCATGACGACCTGGAGCAGCGGCCGGTATTGGGCCGAACCCGCCACCTGGGTCTATCTGGCGAACAACGCGGCCGCGCTGGCGACGGCCAACGCCTTGCCGGGGGTGTTCGAGTCCAACCCTTTTGCGCGGTCCGTCAACGGGTCGCTGTGGACCATCCGCTATGAGCTGCTGATGTATCTGCTGCTGTCGGCGGCCGGCTGGGCCGGCTGGACGGGGCGCCGCTGGGCCTACCCCGCCGGCGCCGCCGCGATGGCCGCCCTGTGGATGTGGGCGCGTGGCTTCAGCGACACGCCGAAGGCCCCGTTCGCGTCGCTGACGTGGCTTCCGGCCGGGCTGGGCGAGCTGTTCAACGTGGTCGACGTGTCGGCATTCGGCGTCATGTTCCTGCTGGGCAGCAGCTTCGCGGCCTGCCGCGTGCGCCCCGGCGCCTGGCTGGCGGCGCTGGCCTGCGCGGGACTGGTGCTGGCCTGGGCCGGGCAGGCGCGCTGGAGCGTGCAGATCGGCGTGTGGACCCTGGTCGCCAGCGGCGTGTTCTGGGCGGCGCATGCGGGTGCATCGCGCGCGTCCGGCTGGCCGCATGAAGACCTGTCCTACGGTGTCTACATCTACGCCTTCCCGATCCAGCAGGCCGTGACCCAGATCAGCCTGAGCCGGGGCTGGAGCCTTTCCGCGTGCCTGGCAGCGTCCCTGGTACTGACGCTGGCCATGGCCGCCTTTTCGTGGTTCTGCGTGGAAAAGCCCGGCATCCGCCTGGGCCGCCGGCTGGTGGCGCGGCTGGCGAGCGCCCGTGCCGGCCCGGCTCGGCGCGCTGCCTGCTGAGCGGGCTGCCCAGCCCGTCTGCTGCCGCCTCCGTGCCCCCCTCCCGACAACCCTCCATTCCCCACCACCAAGACAACACCGAGACCACACCATGCTGCTGACCCAAGACCAGGAAATGATCCGTGACGCCGTGCGCGCCTTCGCACAGGAAGAACTCTGGCCCCATGCCGCGCGCTGGGACCGGGAGCACCACTTCCCGAAGGACGCCCACCAGGGCCTGGCCGCGCTGGGCGCCTACGGCATCTGCGTGCCCGAGGAATTCGGCGGCGCCGCGCTCGACTACGTGACGCTGGCGCTGGTGCTCGAAGAGATCGCGGCGGGCGACGGCGGCACCAGCACCGCCATCAGCGTGACCAACTGCCCCGTCAACGCCATCCTGATGCGCTACGGCAATGCGCAGCAAAAGCGCGACTGGCTCACGCCGCTGGCGCGTGGCGAGATGCTGGGCGCCTTCTGCCTGACCGAGCCGCATGTGGGCTCGGACGCCTCCGCGCTGCGGACCACGGCCGTGAAGCAGGGCGACGAATACGTATTGAACGGCGTCAAGCAGTTCATCACCAGCGGCAAGAACGGCCAGGTCGCCCTCGTCATCGCCGTGACCGACAAGGCCGCCGGCAAGAAGGGCATGAGCGCCTTCATCGTGCCCACCAGCACCCCCGGCTACGTGGTCGCGCGGCTGGAGGACAAGCTGGGCCAGCACAGCAGCGACACGGCGCAGATCAACTTCGACAACTGCCGCATCCCGGCCGACCACCTGATCGGCGCCGAGGGCGAGGGCTACAAGATCGCCCTGGGTGCGCTGGAGGGCGGGCGCATCGGCATCGCCGCGCAGAGCGTGGGCATGGCGCGCAGCGCGTTCGAGGCGGCGCTGGCCTATTCGAAGGAGCGCGAGAGCTTCGGCACCCCCATCTTCAACCACCAGGCGGTGGGCTTCCGGCTGGCCGACTGCGCCACGCAGATCGAGGCGGCGCGCCAGCTCATCTGGCACGCGGCCGCCCTGCGCGATGCCGGCCGGCCCTGCCTGAAGGAAGCCGCCATGGCCAAGCTCTTCGCCAGCGAAATGGCCGAGCGCGTCTGCAGCGCGGCCATCCAGACGCTGGGTGGCTACGGCGTGGTGAACGACTTTCCCGTGGAGCGCATCTACCGCGATGTGCGGGTCTGCCAGATCTACGAGGGCACGAGCGACGTGCAGAAGATCATCATCCAGCGGGCGCTGGCCTGACCTGATTTGACCTGATTGCTATTTTTTTTATAGCATTGTAGACAAGCGAATCAAGCGCTGCGGGCCGATTTGGCTTTGAATCGCCCGCCCCGCGCTGCTATTCGGAATCCCGCTTGCGCAGCACCACGGTGATCTGCCCGTTGACCTCCAGCGTGGCGCTCTCCACCTCGTGCAGGTGACGGCAGCCGCCCGCGCGCAGGGCGGCGGCCAGGTCGTCCGGCGACAGCAGCTGCTGGCGCATCAGCGCCTCGTTCACCCGGCCCTGCCAGACCAGCTCCTTGGGCTGCCCGTCCACCAGCAGCGCCAGCTTGGGGAAGCGGTAGGTCACATGGGCCAGCAGCACGTGGCACATCAGCAGCGTCGCGGCCGAGATCAGGCCGCCGACGAGCGAGTTGTCGCCCGCATTCATCGAGTTCTGCACGGCGTTCGACAGCACCAGCAGCAGCACCAGGTCGAAGGGCGCGAACTGCCCCGTCTGCCGCCGCCCGGTCAGGCGCAGGAAGACGAGCAGAAAGGCATAGACCACGATGCCCCGCACAATGAATTCCCACCACGGCACGCTCATCTCCAGCATCGCATCACTCTCCTGGCGGGGTAGGGCACGACCCCGGGGCATGGCCCGGCGGGCGCTGCGGCCGGGCAGCGCCATGATGGCAGCAACGCAGGCGCCGCGTCTGTCAGCCGATGGCGGCGTGCAGGGCTGCAGCAGGCAGCCCCCTCGCGGCCCGTGGAGGGAGCGTCTGCAAGAATGCCGGCCTGGGCCGGGCCACCGCCGCCCGCCACTCCCCCCTACCCATCCGCCTTCCGCCTTCCGCCTTCCGCCTCCTGCCCCCTGCCATGCCTTTCGACCCCCACGCTTCCTGTCCCTGCGGCCGCCTGGCCGCCAGCGCCGAGGGCCGTGCGCGTGACCGCGCACCGCTGGCGTATGCCGGCTGCTGCGGGCGGTACCTGGACCACTTCAGCACATGCCCTGCGCCGGACGCGGAAAGCCTGATGCGCTCGCGCTACACCGCTTTCGTGCGCGAGGACGCCGCGTACCTGCGGGCCACCTGGGCGCCCGCGCAGCGGCCGGCGTCGATCGAATTCGACCCCGGCACCCGCTGGCTGGGGCTGGAGGTGCGGGCCCATCGCAGCACGGGCGGGGACCGCGCAGAGGTCGAATTCGTCGCCCGCCAGCGCGACGCCGGGGGCCGCGCGCACCGGCTGCACGAAACCAGCCGGTTCGTGCGCGCCGAAGGCCGCTGGTTCTACGTGGACGGCGACCTGCGCTGAACGTCGGCCGAGCCGTGCGGAAGACCCTGCGCCACCGGCCCAGCCGGGAAGACGACGACACCCGGCCCTCGGAATGGTCGGCGTCGATGTGGGGCGACCCCGCGGCGTCGGGCGCTGAAGCCGACAGCCTGCCGGACAGCCCAGGACGCGGCTCCCCGGCTGCGCCGGGCGGCGGCGACCGGCTCGATCTGGCCATGCAGCGGCGCCTGCTGCTGTCGCTGTCCGAGCGGGGCTCCACCGAGATGGCGGTGCTGGTCATCCCCGGCGTGCTGTGCTGGATGTACGGCAACGCTCCGGGCTACCGCTGGCTCTGGGTGTGGTGGGCCGGCTTCGTCGCGGTGACCCTGGGCCTGGCCTGGCTGCGGCACGACCTGCGGCAGCGGCGGCCGCTGGTGGATGCGCCCGCCGTGGCGCACTGGCAGCGCCTCTACCGCCGCGCCGCGCTGGTCGCGGGCCTGTGCTGGGCCATGCCGCTGGTCGTGGCGGTGCAGGGCGGCAGCACCGAATTCCGGCTCTTTCTCTACATGGTGCTGTGCGCGGTGCTGGCCTCCAGCGCCACCTTCCTGGCGCCGCTGCCTGGCATCTTCTGGCGCTTCTTCGGCGGCATCTACCTGCCCATGGTGGCGGCGGTGTACTGGGCCTTTCCCCTGCGCTGGATGTATCTGCTGCCGCTCACGCTGCTCTATGGCGCCGTGATCGTGCGGCACGCCTGGGGCGGGCGCCGGCTGGTCGAGCAGCAGATCGACCAGGAGCGCCAGCGCCTGCGGCTGGCCGAACGCTACCGGCTCGCCAAGGAGCAGGCCGAGCGCGCGCTGGCCGAGCGCAACCGCTTCATCTCCACCACCAGCCATGACCTGCGCCAGCCGCTGCACGCCATGGGCCTGCTGGTGCAGACCGCCCTGCAGCGCAATGCCGACGCGCAACTGGCCCCGGTGCTGCACGACGTGCGCGACTGCGTGCGCTCGCTCAACTTCATGTTCAACGCGCTGCTGGACCTGTCGCGGCTGGAGTCGGGTGAATTCGCCGCCCGCCAGAGCGACGTGCCGCTGGCGGCCGTGTTCGAGGACGTGGCCACCGTGTTCCGGCCCGAGGCCACGCAGCGCGGCCTCCGGCTGGCGATCTTCCTGCCGCGGCGCAGTCCGGCCTGGGTGCGGGCCGACCCTGCGCTGCTGCGGCAGATGGTATTCAACCTGGCGCAGAACGCGCTGCGCTACACGCGGTCGGGCGGCCTGCTGCTGGGCGCGCGGCGGCGCGGCGGAGAGTGGCGCGTGGAAGTGTGGGACACCGGCAGCGGCGTCAGCCCGCAGGACCGCGACCGCATCTATGCGCCGTATGCGCGGGGCGAGGCAGGCGTGCAGCATGGCGCGCAGGCCGCGGGCGACCGGGCGGGGGGCGGCCTCGAAGGCCACGGGCTGGGCCTGGCCGTGGTGGCGCGCTGCGCCCGCCTCACCGGCGCCACCTACGGATTCGAGTCCACACCCCAGCGGGGGTCCTGCTTCTGGCTGCAGCTGCCCGCCGCAGTGCCGGCCCCCGGGCCTGCCGAGCGACTGGGCGAGGCTGGCGGTGCGGGCGCATCCGCCGGGCGAGGGGCGCGGCTTGCCGGCAGCTGCCTGCTGGTGGACGACGACCCGCAGGTGCAGTCCGCCCTGCGCCAGTTGCTGGAGTCGTGGGGCGTGGAGGTGCAGGTGGCGGCGGGCGGCGCGCAGGCGCTGGCGCTGATCGACACCGGCTGGCTGCCCGATGCCATTTTGTGCGACCAGCGCCTCGGCGCGGGGCAGAGCGGCCTGGCCGTGCTGCAGGCCCTGCAGGCGCGCTGCGGGCATACGCACGGGGCCATGCTCACGGGCGAGCACGCCTCGCCCGCGCTGCTGCAGGCCGAAGACGACGGGTATCTGGTGCTGCGCAAACCGCTCGAGCCCGACGTGCTGCACGCGCTGCTGGCGCGCTGGCTGCCGGGTGGGCACAGGGCGGCGCCCGGGAATCATGGGTAAGAAGGTGTAGCGCGGCCCTGGTCGCATCCCGGGTCGCACCCCGCGTCGCATCCCGGGTCGCCAGGCGGCCGGAACGCCCGGTCAGCGCAGGCGGGCTTCGTCGCCCGGCTCCAGTTGCACGCCGCGCAACCGCGTGATGGCCTCGACGCGGTTGCGCACGCCCAGCTTGCCGAGAATGGCGGTGACGTGCTCCTTCACCGTGTGCTCCGACAGGTTCAGGCGGCCCGCGATGTGCTTGTTGGGCTGGCCTTCCAGCACCAGCGCCAGGATCTGTCCCTGCCGGGGCGTCAGGCCCAGCTCCGCCGGCGTGATCGGCACCGCGCGTGCGGGCGGCGCAGCCGTGTCGCCTGCCGCGGCCGGCGCCGCTTCGAACCAGGTGCCGCCGCGCAGCAGCGCCGTGGCCGCGGCGGCGAACACCGCAGGCTCCTGCTGCTTGTGAACGAAGCCATGCGCGCCGCTGCCCTGCGCCTTGGCGCGCAGGGCGGGGTGGCTGTCGCCGCTCACCATCAGCACGCGGGTCTGCGGCGCCAGCGCCAGCAGGTCGCGGATGAAATGCGTGGTGACGCCATCGGCCAGCCAGAAGTCCACCAGCGCCAGCGCGGGCGCACCCCGGGCCGCCACCGTGCGCAAGGCGTCCTGCGTGGTGCTAACGCACACCGCGTCCTCCAGGCCGGGGTGCAGCCGGAGGAATTCGCTCATGCCGCGAGCGACCAGCGGATGGTCGTCCACCACCAGTGCGTAGCGCTCGGGGAACGGCGCGGAAACAGTGTCGGAAGGGGTCAATTCGGGCCAGTCGTGGAAGGGGGAAACCCGGCGCGCCGCCCGTCGGGAGCGCGCCGCGCCCCGGCCCGTTGTCGCGCAGCGCGTAACAAATACCCGAAGGCGGGGGGGTGAGGCGAAAGCGTGGACTGTACTGAAATTCGGGCTCGCCCATCGATTGCGGCGCGACGGGGCTGCACGCCCCTTGACCTCGGCCTGCCACGGCAGCTCGCCAGGACCGCATCGCTTTCGATCATTCCGCTTCTTCGTTCGATGGATCCCTGCCTATGACCCCCCTGGATTTCACCCGCCGCACCGCCACCCTCGCGCTGCTGGCTTCGCTGGCTGCCTGCGGCGGCGGTGGTGGAGGCGGCGACTCCTCCGCCCCTGCGCCGGCACCGACCCCTGCCCCCGCGCCTGCCCCCACTCCCGCACCGGCCCCCGCGCCGGCGCCCGCGCCCGCTGCCGTCACCGGCCAATACATCAGCCAGGCGCCCGCCGCCGCGGGGGCAGCCACCCTCGCCGCACTGAATGCGCAGGGCGCGCGCGGCTTCGCCTTCCTCGCCACCCTGGCCACCAACACGGGCGCCACCAGCACCGAGCAGGGCGACTTCTATGTGAGCGACACTGCCCACGGCGGGTCGCGCCTGGAATACGAAACCCTGGCACAGCCGGGCTCGGGCGACGCGCTGTTGGCTCAGCTCAACGCGCAGGGCGCGCGCGGCTTCGCCTTCAAGGCGCCGGTGCTGACGGGCGGCGGCTCCAGCCCGTCCGCGCTCACCGTGCGCGACGCATCGCGCAGCACCACGTTCTCGTATGAAAAGCAGCCCATCTCGGGCGGCCTGAGCCGCGACGCCTTGCAGAGCCAGCTGAACGCGCAGGGCGCACGCGGCTATCGGCTGGTGGGCCCGCTGATGGCCGGAGCCGACAGCTTCAATCTCTACATGAAGGATTCCTCGGCGACCACCTACAGCTACACGGTGATCGACGGCGACGGCCCCTCGGGCGTGGGCACCACCGATGCGCTGCGCCAGCGCCTGGACACCCAGGGCGCACAGGGGCAGCTGTTCCTCGGGGCGTTCGTGATCCAGGGCAACGCATCGGCGCAGGTGTTCGAGCGCAGCTCGGCGCAGAACGGCGCCGTGGAATACGACGTGCGCGCCGCCACGCCGCAGGCCTCCATCGCGCAGCTGACGGCCGCCATGAACGACCGCGCGGCCCAGGGCTACTTCTTCTTCAGCGATCTGGTCGGTGCCAACGGCGAGCAGGTGACCCTGTCGGTGCGCAACGCGGCCAACCTGCGCAATCCGCTGGCGGGCATCACCTTCCCGTGACCGAAGGGCGAGGCATACTCCCCCCTGTGCAAGAAAAGGCGCCCCCGGGCGCCTTTTTCCATGGCGATGGCGCCTTCGGCGTCCCGCGCCCTGGCCTGCCGCTGTCCTTCCTTCCTCCTTTCCTCCTTTCCTCAAGAAAGAGTTGTCTTCATGCTGGCCTTTGATGCGGTGTTGTTCGATTGCGATGGTGTGCTGGTGGACAGTGAGCCCATCACCCACCGCGTGCTGCGCGACCAGCTGGCCGAGTCGGGCTGGGTGATGACGCTCCCGGAATGCATGCACATCTTCCTGGGCAAGGCCGTGCGCTCGGAAGCCGCCCGCATCGAGGCCGAGACCGGCCAGCCGCTGACCGACGCCTGGATGGAGCGTTTCTACGCCCGCCGCAACGAGGCGCTGCAGGCCGAGCTGCAGGCCATCGCCCATGCCGAGCAGGCCGTGGCGGCCGTGCATGGACTGCTGCAGGGCCGCATCGCCTGCGCGTCGGGCGCCGACCGGGCCAAGGTGGAACTGCAACTGGCCAAGACCGGCCTGGCACGGTTCTTCGAAGGCCGGGTGTTCAGCGGCCACGAAATGCCGCGCACCAAGCCGGCGCCCGACGTCTACCTGGCAGCGGCCGCCGCCCTCGGCGTGGGCCCCGCCCGCTGCCTGGTGGTGGAGGACTCCGCCACCGGCGTCACGGCCGGCGTGGCGGCGGGCGCCACGGTCGTCGGCTACAGCCCCTCGGCCCACGGGCACGATTCCAGCGCGGCGCTGCGGGCCGCCGGCGCCCGGCACGTGATGGACGACATGGCCGAACTGCCGGGGCTGCTGTCCGCGGGTTTTTGATGAAAAGTGCCTCGGGCGCTTGATATATAAGCGTTTGTAGCTATAAAAATAATAGCACCCAGCGAATGGGTGCGTGGCTGGGCCTGGACCTGGACCCTGGCCCCTGGCCTGGCCGGCTGCTCAAGGCGCGGTGTCGGGCGACGGGCGGGTCGGCACGCCCTGCGCCTGCGCCGCCGCCTGCTGCGCGGCCAGCGCGCGCTGGTAGCCGGGGCGGCGCTGCAGGCGCTGCCAGTAAGCCCGGGTCGCGGCGCCCCATTCCGGCTCCAGCCCCAGATGGGTGGACAAAAGCAGCGCGTAGCCCACCGACACATCCGCCGCCGTGAAGCGGCCTGCGCAGAGCCAGGGCGAGCTGGCGACGTGAGCCTCCACGGCACGCAGCCGGGCCAGGAACCACTTTGCGTAGTCGGCCACCACCTGCGGCTGGCGCCGCTCCGGCGGCTCGAAGCGCCCGTAGCGCAGCAGCAGCGTCTGCGGGAAGGTGAGGGTGGCTTCGCCCAGGTGCAGCCAGTTCAGGTAGCTGCCGTAGGCCGGATCGGCGGCGGCCACGTCCAGCCCCGCATCGGGGTGCCGGGCCGCCAGGTACTGGCACATCGCTGCGGACTCGGTCATGCGGGTGTCGCCATCCACCAGCAGGGGCACGGTGCCCAGCGGGTTGTGCTGCAGGAAGTCGCGCGCCAGCGCGCGTGGCGGGAACGGCAGCATCTGCAGGCGGTAGGGCAGCTGCAGTTCCTCCAGCATCCAGAGCGGCCGCAGCGAGCGGGCGCTCACGCAGTGGTAGAGGGTGATCGTCATGCCGGCAGCGTGCGCCCATGGAAGACATAAAGCCTGCCACCGGGGGTGCACATCAGGGCGGCAGGCGCGATCGGCGTCGGAATTCGGCCGGCGCGCTGCCCGTCCAGCCGCGGAAGGCGCGGATGAAGCTCTTTTCGTTGACAAAGCCCGCCGCCTGCGCCACCTGTTTCACCGGCCGCTCCGTGCGCTGCAGCAGCTCCACCGCCCGCGCCCGCCGCACTTCGTCCTTCAGCGCCTGCAGCGAGGCGCCTTCCTCCTTCAGCTGCCGGTGCAGCGTGCGGGCCGACAGGTGCAGCTTCGCGGCCAGCGCCTCCGCGCTGTGGCCGGCGGCGGGGTCGGCGGCCAGCGTCTGGCGCACCCGCTGCACCAGCAGCCGGTCACGGCGGTACTGCAGCACGGTGAGCGGCAGGGCGCGTTGCAGCATCACGCGCAGGGCCGCCTCGTCGCGCGTCAGCGGCAGGGCCAGGTAGCGCGCGTCGAAGCGGATCGCCGCCACCGGCGCGCCGAACGTGGCGGGGCCGGGGAACATGACGGCATAGGCGTCGGCATGCGCGGGTGGCGGATAGGGAAACTGCGCGCCCTGCAGCGGCAGGCGCGAGTCGATGAACCAGCAGGCCACGCCGTGCAGGTTGCGCAGCACCGAGACGAGGCAGAACTCGCGCAGGGCGCCCAGCTCGCGGTGCTCGGTGAGCCGGACGCAGGCCGCGCCGCCTTCCTCGGTCAGGTCCAGCGCGATGTCGTCCGTCAGCAGGGCATGGTGGCGGCACCAGCGGCGCAGCGCCAGCCCCAGCGTGGGCGAGCTGATCGACGCCCGCGCCAGCATGCCGTAGCTGCCCCAGGGCAGGCGCCGGCTGAACCAGCCCAGCGCCTCGTCGTCCAGCTCGCGCATGGCGCCGTCGGAGAGCGCCTCCATCTGCCAGGCGGTGATGCGGGCAGGCGCTGGGGCTTGCCACTGCGCTGGCGCGATTTGTGCCCGTTGCAGCACCGGCGCCGGGTCCAATCCGCGTTGGCGATAGGCCTGCACGATGGCCGCCACATAAGCGCCGGGCGTGGCGGCGACGGCCAGCGGCGGCAGGTCGCGGGCGGCGGAGGCGGGGACGGTCATGGCCGCCAGTGTGAAGTCCCGTGGCACGAAATGCAACCTGGCTGACCCCATCCTGTCGCCGGGCGGGCGTATGCTGCGGCTTTGACGGGTGCCGGCAGATCGCCGTCCCACGGCGTTCGGGCCGCACCGACAGGAGACACAACGACATGCAAGCCTCTCTCGCTTCTGCGGTGGCAGACGGTCTGTCCTACGACCGCGGCGCCACCGGCACGCCACTGATCGAGCAGACCCTGGGTGCCTTCTTCGACGGCATGGTGCGCCAGGGCCCGGACCGGCTGGCCCTGGTCAGCGTGCACCAGCAACTGCGCTACACCTACGGCGAACTCCAGACCGAAGTGCGCCGGCTGGCCAGCGCGCTGCTGGGCCTGGGGCTCGCGCCGGGCGACCGCATCGGCATCTGGTCGCACAACAACGCCGAATGGCTGCTGATGCAGCTGGCCACGGCGCAGGTCGGGCTGGTGCTGGTCAACATCAACCCCGCCTACCGCACGGCCGAGGTCGAATACGCGCTCAACAAGGTCGGCTGCAAGGCGCTGGTGACCATGGCGCGATTCAAGACCAGCGACTACCTGGGCATGCTGCGCGAACTGGCGCCCGAGCTGGCGTCCGCCGCGCCCGGCCGCCTGCAGTCCGCGCGCCTGCCGCAGCTGCAGACGGTGGTCTGGATCGACGAGGCCGGGCAGGGCGCCGACGAGCCGGGCCTGCTGCGCTTCTCGCAGCTGATGGCCCAGGGGGATGCGCAGGACGCGCGCATCGACGCCGTGGCCGCCGGCCTGAAGAACACCGACCCGATCAACATCCAGTTCACCAGCGGCACCACGGGATTCCCCAAGGGCGCCACGCTCACGCACCGCAACATCCTGAACAACGGCCTGTTCATCGGCGAATGCATGCGGCTCGGCCCGGAGGACCGCCTGTGCATTCCCGTGCCGCTCTACCACTGCTTCGGCATGGTGCTGGGCAACCTGGCCTGCCTCACGCACGGCGCGGCCATCGTCTACCCCAGCGACGGCTTCGACCCCCTCAAGGTGCTGGAAGCGGTGCAGGCCGAGCGCTGCACCGGCCTGCACGGCGTGCCGACCATGTTCATCGCCGAGCTGGACCATCCGCGCTTCGCCGAGTTCGACTTGTCCACGCTGCGCACCGGCATCATGGCCGGCTCGCCCTGCCCCACCGAGGTGATGAAGCGGGTGGTGCGGGACATGCACCTGGAGCAGATCACCATCGCCTACGGCATGACCGAAACCAGCCCCGTCAGCTGCCAGAGCAGCACCGAGACGCCCCTGGAAAAGCGCGTCTCCACCGTGGGCACGGTGCAGCCGCACCTGGAAGTGAAGATCATCCATCCCGACAGCGGGCAGATCGTGCCGCGCGGGCAGTCGGGCGAGCTGTGCACGCGCGGCTACTCGGTCATGCACGGCTACTGGGGCGATGAGGCGAAGACGCGCGAATCCATCGACGCCGAGGGCTGGATGCACACCGGCGACCTGGCCACCATGGACGCCGAGGGCTACGTCAACATCGTCGGCCGCATCAAGGACATGGTGATCCGTGGCGGCGAGAACGTGTACCCCCGCGAGATCGAGGAATTCCTCTACCGCCATCCGCAGGTGCAGGACGTGCAGGTGGTGGGCGTGCCCGACGCGAAATACGGCGAGGAGCTGTGCGCCTGGGTCATCGCCAAGCCCGGCGCGCAGCCCACCGAGGACGACATCCGCGCCTTCTGCAAGGGGCAGATCGCGCACTACAAGGTGCCGCGCTACATCCGCTTCGTCACCTCGTTCCCGATGACGGTGACCGGCAAGATCCAGAAATTCAAGATCCGCGACGCCATGAAGGGCGAGCTCGGCCTGCAGGAAAGCACCACAGCATGATTCTCGAATCCCGACTCAACCCGCGTTCGGCGGACTTCCAGGCCAATGCCGCCGCGATGCGTAACGTGGTCGACGACCTGCGCGCCCAGGTGGCCCGCGTCGCCCAGGGCGGCGGCGAGGCGGCCCGCGCCAAGCACACCGGACGCGGCAAGCTGCTGCCGCGCGAGCGGGTGGACCGCCTGCTCGACCCCGGCACACCGTTCCTAGAGCTCGCCCCGCTGGCCGCGCTGAACATGTACGGCAACGACGCGCCGGGCGCGGGCCTGATCGCCGGCATCGGCCGCGTGGCCGGCGTCGACTGCATGATCGTCTGCAACGACGCCACGGTGAAGGGCGGCACCTACTACCCGCTCACCGTCAAGAAGCACCTGCGCGCCCAGGAGATCGCCGAGCAGAACCACCTGCCCTGCATCTACCTGGTCGATTCGGGCGGCGCCAACCTGCCCAACCAGGACGAGGTCTTTCCCGACCGCGACCACTTCGGCCGCATCTTCTACAACCAGGCCAACATGAGCGCCCAGGGCATCGGCCAGATCGCCGTGGTGATGGGCTCGTGCACGGCCGGCGGCGCCTATGTGCCCGCCATGAGCGACGAAACCATCATCGTCAAGAACCAGGGCACCATCTTCCTGGGCGGGCCGCCGCTGGTGAAGGCGGCCACGGGCGAAGTAGTGACGGCGGAAGATCTGGGGGGCGGCGACGTGCACACGCGCCTCTCCGGCGTGGCCGACCATCTGGCGCAGAACGACCTGCATGCGCTGGCCCTGGCGCGCCAGGCTGTCAAGAATTTGAATGCAAAACGGCCTCCAGCGCTTGATATACAAGCGCCGGTAGCTCCCAAATTCGCAGCAGAAGAGCTGTATGGCGTGATCCCGACCGACACGCGCAAGCCCTTCGACGTGCGCGAGATCATCGCCCGCATCGTCGACGGCAGCGAATTCGACGAATTCAAGGCCCGCTTCGGCACCACCCTGGTCACCGGCTTCGCCCGCATCGAGGGCATGCCGGTGGGCATCATCGCCAACAACGGCATCCTGTTCTCCGAATCGGCCCTGAAGGGCGCGCACTTCATCGAGCTGTGCTGCCAGCGCAAGATTCCGCTGGTCTTTTTGCAGAACATCACCGGCTTCATGGTGGGCCGCAAGTACGAGAACGAAGGCATCGCGCGCAACGGCGCCAAGATGGTCACGGCCGTGGCCACGGCCAACGTGCCGAAGTTCACCATCATCATCGGCGGCAGCTTCGGCGCCGGCAACTACGGCATGTGCGGCCGTGCCTACAGCCCGCGCTTTCTCTGGATGTGGCCCAACGCCCGCATCAGCGTGATGGGCGGCGAGCAGGCCGCGAGCGTGCTGGCCACGGTGCGCCGCGACGGCATCGAAGCCAAGGGCGGGCAGTGGAGCGCCGAGGAGGAGGAGAGCTTCAAGGCGCCGATCCGCCAGCAGTACGAAGAGCAGGGCCACCCGTACTACGCCACGGCGCGCCTGTGGGACGACGGCATCATCGACCCGGCCGACACGCGGCGGGTGCTGGCGCTGGGGCTGGCCGCCTCGCGCAATGCGCCCATCGGCGAGACGAAGTTCGGCCTGTTCCGCATGTGAGGGCGGGAAGGGCGATGTTCATGGCGCGCCAGCGGACAGCCCGCACGGCAGCTGCGGCGGTGACAGCCGCTGCGGCGGCGGTTGCGGCCGCGCCCGTCCGGGGCGCCGTGCGCCTGGGCGGGGGCCGGCTCTGGGCGGCGGGGCTGCTGTGCGCGGCGCTCGCCGCATGCCAGGCGCCGGTCCGGTCCCAGGCTTCTGCCGACGCCCTGCCGCCCGGCTCCGCCGCAGCGGCGTGGCAGCAGGCCCGCATCGCGCTGCCCTCGGGCGAATCCCTGCGCGCCCACTGGTGGCCGGCGGAAGGCCCGCAGGCCGAGCCGCGCCCGGCCGTGGTCGCGCTGCACGGCTGCGGCGGGTTGTATGCCCAGGGCGATCGCCTGTCGCAGCGCTACCGCGAAACCGCTGCGCGGCTGCATGCGGCGGGCTATTCGGTGCTGCTGCCGGACAGCTTCGGCTCGCGCGGCCTGCGCTCCCTCTGCGGCACCCGCTACGGGGCGCGCGACGTCACCGTGGCCGTGCGGGCGCAGGACGCACGCGCCGCCATCGCCTGGCTGGCGACGCAACCCGGCGTGGATGCGAAGCGCATCGGCATGCTGGGCTGGTCGAACGGCGCCACCACGGCGCTGAACCTGCTGGAGCAGCGCCGCCTGCACCCGGCGCCAAGCGATGTGCCGCTGGCCGGCGTGGCCCTGTTCTACCCCGGCTGCGGCCCGCTGCTGCGCCGCCAGGCTGAACTGGAGCCTGCGCCCCTGCTGATGCAGCTGGGCGCCCTGGACGACTGGACGCCGGCGCAGCCGTGCATCGATTTCGCCGCGCTGCTGCAGCGGCGCCCGGGCACTGACGTCACGCTGAAGGTGTATGCGGACAGCTACCACGGCTTCGACGGCACGGACCCGGTGCGGCTGCGCGCGGACGTGCCCAACGGCACATCGGCGCAGGGCGTCCACCAGGGCGGCAACCCGGCGGCGCGGGTGGAGTCGCTCGCGGCGCTCGACGCTTTCTGGGGCCGCACGCTCGGCGCCCGCACCCAGCCATGAACCACCACCCATTCCTCGCGCATTTCACCCAGCTGGCCCGCTACAACGCCTGGGCCACGGCTCGCCTGCTGGGCGCCGTGGCCCGGTTGCCCGAGGTCGAGTACCGCCGCGACGCGGGGCTTTTCTTTCGCAGCATCCACGGCACGCTGAACCACCTGCTGGTGGGGGAGCATCACCTGTGGTTCGCCCGGTTCGCGGAAGGCAGCTCACCCGTTGTCGCGCTGGACGCGGAGCTGGAGCCCGACCGGGCGCGGCTCGCCGAGCGCCTGCATGCCGGGGCCGCGCGGTGGGAACCGCTGATCGCAGCCCTGCCCGACGACCGCTGGGCGGGCACGCTGGACTACACCACGATGCGCGGCACCCGGGCCTGCCTGCCATTCGCCGCCACGCTGGCCCACGTGTTCAACCACGCCACGCACCACCGGGGGCAGATCACCGCCGCGTTGACGGCCGTGGGCAGCAAGTTTCCCGAGCTCGACTTCGTCTACTACCTGCAGAACCCGTCGCAACCATGAGTCAGAACCTCACCATCACCCAGTCGGGGGCAGTGGCCCGCATCACGCTGACGCAGCCCGAGATCCGCAATGCCTTCAGCGACGAGGTGATCGCCGAGATCACCGCCGCCTTCTGCGACGTGGGTGCGCGGCCGGACGTGCGCGCCGTGGTGCTGGCGGCCGAAGGCCCGGCCTTCTGCGCCGGCGCCAACCTGAACTGGATGCGCCGCATGGCCGACTACACCCGCGCCGAGAACCTGGCGGACGCGGCCCTGCTGGCCGAGATGCTGCGCGTGATCTACGAATGTCCCCACCCCACCATCGCCCGTGTGCAGGGCGACGTGTATGCCGGCGGCATGGGCCTGGTGGCGGCCTGCGACATGGCGGTGGCGGTGGAGACGGCGGGCTTCTGCCTGTCGGAGGTGAAGCTGGGCCTCATCCCCGCGACCATCAGCCCGTATGTGATCCGTGCCATGGGCGCGCGGGCGGCGCACCGCTACTTCCTCACCGCCGAACGGTTCGACGCCGCCGAGGCGCTGCGCATCGGCTTCGTGCACGAGGTGGTGCCCGCCGACCAGCTCGATTCCCGGGTGGATGTGCTGCTGAAGGCGCTGACCCAGGCCAGCCCGCACGCGGTGCGCGCCTGCAAGCGGCTGGTGCTCGAGGTGGCCGAGCGCGAGATCGACGATGCGCTCATCGCCCGCACCGTGGAAGGCATCGCCGACATCCGCGCCAGCGAGCAGGGCCGCGAAGGCGTGCAGGCGTTCCTCCACAAGCGCAAGCCTTCCTGGCTGCTGGCGGACTGAAAGCGGACGCATCGGTCATGGACGCGCTCTGGCTCTCCTTCGTGCAGTGGCTGCACACGCTCGGCCTGCATGTCGATGCCGGCACGGCCCAGGCCGTGGCCGAAGGCGCGCGCCATGCCACCGGCGCGCTCGACCTGCCCGGGCTGATGGCGCTGGCCGCCGCGCTCGGCTGGGCCAGCGGCTTCCGGCTGTATGCCGTGGTGTTCCTGGTCGGCATGATGGGGTGGCTCGGCGCGCTGGCGCTGCCGCCAGGCCTCGCGCTGCTGCAGCACCCGCTGGTGCTGTTTGCCAGCGGCTTCATGCTGTTCGTCGAATTCTTCGCCGACAAGGTGCCCTGGCTCGACAGCGCCTGGGACGCGGTGCACGCCTTCATCCGCGTGCCGGCCGGCGCGCTGCTCGCCGCCGGCGTGTTCGGCGCGGACAACGGCGCCATGGCGGTGGCGGCGGGGCTGGTGGGCGGCTCGCTCTCGGCCACCGCGCTGGCCACCAAGATGACCACGCGGGCGGCGGCCAACACCTCGCCCGAACCGTTCTCCAACTGGCTGCTGTCGCTGTTCGAGGACGGCCTGGTCGTGGCCGTGGTCTGGATGGCCACGCAACACCCGGTGCTGTTCGGCGGGGCGCTGGTGGTCATGGTGGTGCTGTCGGCAGTGCTGCTGGTGGTGCTCTTCCGTTTTCTGCGCGCCGTGCTGCGGCGCGTGTCTTCTCTTTTCTCCAGTCCTGCGAAGGTAGCGTGACATGTTCAAGAAAATCCTGATCGCCCACTGCGGCGAAAGCAGCCGCGCAGCGTTCGCTTCTGCACATCGCCTGGCACGCGCAGCGTGCGCAGGCGATCTCGCTGCGGGAGGGCGCCATGTTTAAGAAGATCCTGATCGCCAACCGCGGCGAGATCGCCTGCCGGGTCGCCGCCACCGCCCGCCGCCTCGGCGTCAAGACCGTCGCCGTCTATTCCGACGCCGATGCCGACGCCAAGCACGTCGCCGCCTGCGACGAGTCCGTGCACATCGGCGGCAGCGCGCCCAAGGACAGCTATCTGCGCTGGGAGCGCATCCTCGAGGCTGCCCGCGCCTGCGGGGCCGAGGCCATCCACCCCGGCTACGGCTTCCTGTCGGAGAACGAAGACTTCGCCCGCGCCTGCGCCGACGCGGGCCTGGTGTTCATCGGCCCGCCGCCCGCCGCCATCAAGGACATGGGCCTGAAGGCCGAGTCCAAGCAACTGATGGAAAAGGCCGGCGTGCCGCTGGTGCCCGGCTACCACGGCGCCGACCAGGACCCGGCCCTGCTGCAGCGCGAGGCCGACCGCATCGGCTACCCGGTGCTCATCAAGGCCAGCGCCGGCGGCGGCGGCAAGGGCATGCGGGCGGTGGAGAGGTCGGAAGACTTCGCCGCTGCGCTCGAATCGTGCAAGCGCGAGGCCATCAACAGCTTCGGCGACGACGCCGTGCTGGTCGAGAAATACGTGCAGCGCCCGCGCCACATCGAGATCCAGGTGTTCGGCGACACGCAGGGCCAGATCGTCTACCTGTTCGAGCGCGATTGCTCGGTGCAGCGGCGCCACCAGAAGGTGCTGGAAGAAGCCCCGGCGCCCGGCATGACGCCCGAGCTGCGCGCGCGCATGGGCGCCGCCGCCGTGGCCGCCGCGCGCGCCGTGAACTACGTGGGTGCGGGCACGGTGGAATTCATCGTCGAGCAGCCGGGCGGCTACGAGCGGCCCGAGGACATGAAGTTCTACTTCATGGAGATGAACACGCGCCTGCAGGTGGAGCACCCGGTGACGGAAGCCATCACCGGGCAGGATCTGGTGGAGTGGCAACTGCGCGTGGCCAGCGGCGAGCCGCTGCCCTGCACGCAGGACCAGTTGCGCATCACCGGCCACGCCATCGAGGCCCGCATCTGCGCCGAGAACCCCGACAACCAGTTCCTGCCCGCCACCGGCACGCTGCACGTCTACCGCAAGCCCCAGGCGGCGAGCTTCGAGCGCGCAGCCGTGCGCATCGACGACGGCGTGCGCGAGGGCGACGCCATCAGCCCGTTCTACGACTCGATGATCGCCAAGCTCATCGTGCACGGCGACACCCGGGCGCAGTCTCTTGCCCGGCTGGACGAGGCGCTGGCGCAGACCCGCATCGTCGGGCTGTCGACCAACGTGCAGTTCCTGCGGCGCGTGGCGTCCAGCGATGCGTTCGTACAGGCGAAGCTCGACACTGCGCTGATCCAGCGTGAAGCGGCCGTGCTGTTCCAGCAGGAGCCGGTCGGCCTGCCCACGGCAGCCGCCGCTGCGGTAGCCGCCACGCTCTTGAGCGAAACGCAGGCCGCCACCGAGGACGCGGGCCCGTTCGGCCAGCGCGACGGCTGGCGCTCCAACAGCGCCTACCGCCGGCCGTTCGATTTCGAGTTCGGCGGCGAGGCGGCCCGCGCCTGGCTGACCTATGCCCCGGTCGGCACGCCCACGCTGGAAGTGGGCGACGCCAGCGGGCCGCTGGTCTTCGCCGCCGCTGGCGAGCACGGCATCGACCTGAACTACGGCGGTCGCCGCACCCGTGCCGACGTGCATGTGCTGGGTGACGCCCTCCACGTCTTCACGCCGCACGGCGCCACGCGCATCGACGGCATCGACCCGCTGGCGCATGCCGGCGACACGCAGGCCGAAGGCGGGCGGCTGACGGCCCCCATGCCGGGCAAGGTGGTGTCGTTCGCCGTGCAGGCCGGCGACACCGTCTCCCGCGGCCAGCCGCTGGCGGTGATGGAGGCGATGAAGATGGAACACACCATCGCCGCGCCGGCCGACGGCGTGGTGGAGGAGTTGCTCTACGCCCCGGGCGACCAGGTCACGGAAGGCTCCGAACTGCTCAGGCTTTCCGCCGCGTGAAACAACCGCAGCACCACCCACGATAGGCTCGCAGGCATGAACATCACTCTCTGCTGTACCGACACCAAGACCGAACCCTGGGTGGCCGGCCTGCGCGCGGCCCTGCCCGACGCCCAGGTCAGCGTCTGGCAACCCGGCGCCCCCCAGGCCGACGTGGCCGTGGTGTGGGCGCCACCCCAGCAATTCCTCGACGAGCAGCCGGGCCTGCAGGCGCTCTTCAACATCGGCGCCGGCGTCGATGCCCTGCTGCGCCTGCGGCTGCCGCCCGGCGTGCGTGTCGTGCGGCTGGACGACGCGGGCATGTCGGTGCAGATGGCCGAATACGTGAGCCATGCCGTCATCCGCCACTACCGCGAACTGGATGCCTACGAGGCCGACATGCGGGGCGGGCGCTGGGGCTACCGCCGGCCGCGCGCACGGTCGGAATTCACTGTCGGCGTGATGGGCCTGGGCGTGCTGGGCGAGCGCGTGGCCCGCGCCCTGGCGCATTTCGAATTTCCGGTGCTGGGCTGGAGCCGTTCGCCCAAGGAGGTGCCCGGCGTGCGAGCCTTCCACGGCGCCGATCAGTTCGGCGAGTTCCTGGCGGCCAGCCGGGTGCTGGTCAACCTGCTGCCGCTCACGCCCGACACCGAGAACATCCTGAACCGGCAGACCCTGTCGCGCCTGCCGGCCGGCGGCTACCTCATCAACGTGGCGCGCGGCGCCCATCTGGTCGAGGAAGACCTGCTCGAACTGGTGGACTCCGGCCACCTGGCGGGCGCGACCCTCGACGTCTTCCGCACCGAGCCCCTGCCTGCCGGCCACCCGTTCTGGAGCCACCCGCGCATCGTGGCGACGCCGCACACCTCGGCGCGCACGCTGCGCGAGGAGAGCATCGCGCAGATCGCCGGCAAGATCGCCGCCCTGCAGCGCGGCGAGCCGCTGGCGGGCACGGTCGATCCGGCGCGCGGGTACTGATGCATCGCGCGCCTGCCATGCCCCGGCCGCACGCAGCGCTTCGCCGCTGCCGGGCGTGCGGTGCCCGCGCGGGCAGCACGCTGCGTTCGCCACCACCCATTCACAGATCGAGAACACCATGAGCATCACCTATCCCCGCCAAGTCCGGCTCATCGATGTCGGCCCGCGTGACGGCCTGCAGAACGAGAAGTCGCCCGTGCCCGCCGAAGTCAAGATCGGCCTGGTGCACCGGCTGCAGCAGGCCGGCTTGAAAGAGATCGAGGTCACCAGCTACGTCAGCCCCAAGTGGGTGCCGCAGATGGCCGACAACCACGAAGTCATGTCCGGCATCGAGCGGCAGCCCGGCGTGCGCTATTCGGTGCTGACCCCCAACCTCAAGGGCTACGAGGCCTCGCTGGCCGACCGGCCCGACGAGGTGGTGGTGTTCGGCTCGGCCAGCGAGGCGTTCAGCCAGAAGAACATCAACTGCAGCATCGCCGAAAGCATCGAGCGCTTCGCGCCGGTGGTGGAGGCGGCACGGGCGCAGGGCATCGCCGTGCGCGGGGCGATGAGCTGCACCGTCGGCTGCCCCTACGAGGGCGAGGTCGCGCCCGAGCGGGTGGCCTACCTGGCCGGGCTGCTCAAGGGTATCGGCGTGCAGCGGGTGGACGTGGCCGACACCATCGGCGTGGGCACGCCGCTCAAGGTGCAGCGCGCCGTCGAAGCCACGCTGCAGCATTTCGCGATCGACGACGTCTCGGGCCATTTCCACGACACCTACGGCCAGGCGCTGTCGAACACGCTGGCGGCGCTGCAGATGGGCGTGTGGAATTTCCAGTCGTCCGTCGCCGGGCTGGGCGGCTGCCCCTACGCCAAGGGCGCCACGGGCAATGTGGCGACGGAAGACGTGGTGTACCTGCTGCACGGCCTGGGCATCGACACCGGCATCGACCTGGACCGTCTGATCGATGCGGGCGCCTATGTCAGCGACTTCCTCGGCCGCAAGCCCAATTCGCGCGTGGCGACCGCCGTGCTGAACAAGCGGGCGGGGTAGGGCGGGGGAGGGCGGGGGAGGGCGGAGTCAAGGCGCGCGGGCGGTCCTCGGGCAGGCTCTAAGATCGGACGCTCGACACAACCCGACCCGAGGAAAACATCCGATGTGTGGCGCCGAACTCCAGTCCCTGCCCGAAGGCGTGCAACGCGTGGCCACCGCGCTGCAGGCCCTGGGCCATCCGCATGCACCGCGCATGCTCGACAACTCCGCGCGGACCGCGCAGGAAGCCGCCGACGCGCTCGGCATCGCGGTCGGGCAGATCGCCAAGAGCATCATCTTCCGGCGCAAGAGCGATGACGCGGCGGTGCTGGTCATCACCTCGGGCGACCGGCGGGTGGATGAAAAGAAGGTCGATGCGCTGGTCGGCAAGACCGGCCGCGCCGACGCCGCGTTCGTGAAGGCCCGGACGGGCTTCAGCATCGGCGGCGTGTCGCCGGTGGCGCACGCCACGCCGCCCGTCACGCTGATCGACCGCGACCTGTTCCGCTTCGACGAGATCTGGGCCGCGGCCGGCCACCCCAACGGCGTGTTCCCGCTGCGGCCGCAGGACCTGGAAGCGCTCACCCAGGCGCCGGTGGCCGACGTGGTGCAGCCGCCCGCCGCCCCCTGACCGGACGCTCCATGGATTCGAATGCTATTCAATTGATAGCTGAGCGTGCCCAAGCATCAAGCGCTACGGGCTGTTTTGATGCGCAAAGCGATGCCGCAGTGCCGTCGCCCTGCATCGGCGTCTGCCGCATGGCGGCGGACGGCAGCCAGTGCGAAGGCTGCTTTCGCACGCTCGACGAGATCCGTGTCTGGTCGACCGCCGGCCGCGCGCAGCGCCTCGCCATCTGGGGCCGGCTGCTGCAGCGTGCGGGGCTGCCGCCGCCAGCGGCAGGCAGCGCCGCGTCCTGACCTTCCCCGCACAGCCCAGTCCAGTCCAGCCCAGTCACTTCCGGAGCGCGCCATGCAGCAGATCACGTTCTATCTCGACTTCGTCTCGCCTTACGCCTGGCTGGCCTTCGACGCCTTGCCCCGGTCGCTGGAAGGCCTGAGCTACGAGGTGAACTACCGGCCGGTGCTGCTGGGCGCGCTGCTGCAGCAGCACGGCAACCCCGGGCCGGCGGGCGTGCCGCCCAAGCGGGACTGGACGTACCGCCACGCCAGCTGGCTGGGCCATGCCCAGGGTTGCGGGCTGGACATGCCGGCCCGCCACCCGTTCAACCCGCTGCCGCTGCTGCGCCTGGCCCTGGCGTGCAGCGACGACGGCCACATCAACCGGTTCGTCGCCGGCACGGTGCTGCGCCACGTCTGGCTGGGCGGCGGCGACGCGCTGGACCCTGCGCGGCTGGCGGCGCTGCAAGAGGCGCTGCAGGCGCAAATGCGGCCCGACCCCGAGGGCAGCGGCGCGCGCGCTAAGGCGCTGCTGCGGGCCAACACCGACGAGGCCGTCGCCCGGGGCGTGTTCGGCGTGCCCAGCTACGCCGTGGGCGACCGCCTCTTCTGGGGGCTGGACGGCCTGCCCATGCTGCGCGCCAGCCTGCAGGGCGATGCGTGGTTCGACGGGCCCGCGTGGGACGCCGCGCCCCGGGTGCCCAGCGGGCTGCCGGGCGCCGCCCGCTGACACCGACCGGCCTCCACCGGGCGCAGCGGCTGGCGTGCGCCTGGCTGCATCGGGGCCGCATGCGGCGGCCCTTGCCTGCGAATCGGCAGCCTTTCAGGGTTTGTCCCTGGCAGGGATAACCCCTGGCGCAGGCTCGGTGTTTACCCGCGCCGCCATGCCTCCGCGCGCCTGCGCCGGGGCCTGCAGATCGGCCATTTTCCACATCGAGAAAAGCACGCTACGGGTTGCGCCGGGTTTTGTCAGGCGCGCGTAAGAACGGTGGGAGCCCGTGGGGTCGGGAGCCTGGCGCGCTGTCAGTTTTCGGTCAGACGGCGCGCACATATTGCGCCGCAGGCACCTGCCGAAGGTGCTGCCGTCATCGCCCGCCCATTCATGGAGACACCCACCATGGCTACCAATGTCGCTCCCCGGCCCATGTCGCCGGAAGAAAGAAAAGTCATCCTGGCCTCGTCGCTAGGCACCGTTTTCGAATGGTATGACTTCTACCTGTACGGCTCGCTCGCAGCCATCATCGCCAAGCAGTTCTTCAGCGGGCTGGATGCCGGCTCTGCCTTCATCTTCGCGCTGCTCGCCTTCGCCGCCGGCTTCATCGTGCGGCCCTTCGGCGCACTGGTGTTCGGCCGGCTCGGCGACATGATCGGCCGCAAGTACACCTTCCTCGTCACCATCCTGATCATGGGCCTGTCCACGTTCATCGTGGGCGTGCTGCCGACCTACGCCAGCATCGGCGTGGCCGCGCCGGTCATCCTGATCGTGCTGCGCATGCTGCAGGGCCTGGCCCTGGGCGGAGAGTACGGTGGTGCCGCGACCTATGTGGCCGAGCATGCGCCGCAGGGCAAGCGGGGCGCGTACACCTCGTGGATCCAGACCACCGCGACGATGGGGCTCTTCCTGTCGCTGCTGGTGATCCTGGGCACGCGCACCGTCATGGGCGAGGAGGCCTTCACCGACTGGGGCTGGCGCATCCCGTTCCTGGTGTCCATCCTGCTGCTGGGCATCTCGCTGTGGATCCGGCTGTCGCTGTCGGAATCGCCCGCCTTCCAGAAGATGAAGGCCGAGGGCAAGACCTCCAAGGCGCCGCTGCGTGAATCGTTCGGCGAGTGGAAGAACCTGAAGATCGTGATCCTGGCGCTGATCGGCCTGACCGCCGGCCAGGCCGTGGTCTGGTACACGGGCCAGTTCTACGCGCTCTTCTTCCTCACGCAGCAGCTGAAGGTGGATGCCGTCACGGCCAACCTGATGATCGCCGCGGCCCTGCTGATCGGCACGCCGTTCTTCGTGGTGTTCGGTAGTCTCTCCGACAAGATCGGCCGCAAGCCCATCATCATGCTGGGCTGCGTGCTGGCCGTGCTGACCTACTTCCCGGTCTTCAAGGCGCTGACCGAAGCCGCCAATCCCGACCTGGCCGCTGCGCAGGCCAGGAACAAGGTGGTGATCGTCGCCGACCCGGCCGAGTGCTCCTTCCAGTTCAACCCGACCGGCACGGCCAAGTTCACCAGCTCGTGCGACGTCGCCAAGCAGGTGCTGGCGGCCAACTCGGTCAGCTACGACAACGAAGTGGCGCCGGCTGGCACCCCCGCGGTCATCAAGATCGGCCAGACCACGATCCCGAGCTACAGCGCCCGCGGCCTGGCCGCCGATGAAGTGAAAGCCAAGGACGCCGCGTTCAAGAAGTCCGTGGCCGACACGCTGAAGGCCGACGGCTACCCCGCCAAGGCCGACCCCGCCAAGATGAACAAGGTGATGATGGTCGTCATCCTGACCTACCTGGTGCTGCTGGTGACCATGGTGTATGGCCCCATCGCCGCCATGCTGGTGGAGATGTTCCCGACCCGCATCCGCTACACGTCGATGAGCCTGCCCTATCACATCGGCAACGGCTGGTTCGGCGGCCTGCTGCCCACCATGTCGTTCGCCATCGTGGCGCAGACCGGCAACATGTACAACGGCCTCTGGTACCCGATCATCATCGCCGGCGCCACCGCCATCATCGGCACGCTGTTCATCCGCGAGACCAAGGACGTGGACATCTACGCGGGCGACTGACGCCGGACGGGCGGTGCACGCGCCCTGCAGGGGGATGCAGGGCCCGCCCGCATGCACCCCGCCCGTGCCTGGGGGCCCGCCCGGCCCGGTTTTCCTGGTGCATCGCCGCACGCCCTTGGTGAATAACCCTTGAAGTGTGGCGGCGATACATCAGGACAATCATGAAAACTACTTTCGCATGTGTTAACCGAAGCGTTACACCTAGAATTTGGGCGAGTAGACGCACACGGTGCTCACGGCCCATCAGGCTGCAAGCGGTGCCTACATCACCCGATGGACACAAGCATTCAAGGATCCATATGCAAAAAACCAATCGCCTGCTGCTCGCTTCCCTGGCTCTGCTGAGCACCTCCGCTGCCTTCGCTCAAAGCAGCGTGACCCTGTACGGCCGCGTGAACACCACGGTCGAACGCCAGAAGGACGGCGGCACGACCAACACCGTGATGGCCAACAACGCTTCGCGTTTCGGCTTCCGTGGCACGGAAGACCTCGGTGGCGGCCTGAAGGCTGGTTTCGTCCTGGAAAGCGGCTTCAACTCCGACACCGGCACCACCGACTCCCGCGGCTTCTTCGCTCGTCAGAGCGAAGTGAATCTGTCCGGCAACTTCGGTACCGTGCGCCTGGGCCGCTGGACGGCCGAGTCGTACTTCGCCACCGCTGACTACATCAGCCTGCACAACCACGACACCGGTTCGTCTTCCGACGCCTTCTACGCATCCGTGATGCGCAATGCGTTCACGAACTCCAACTCCATCGCCTACAAGACGCCCGACATCGGCGGCCTGACGGTCGAAGGTTCGGTGGGCCTGCACGAGCAAGCCGTCGGCGGCAAGAACGTGTACGACCTGGCTGCCAACTACACCCTGGGTGCCCTGGCCCTGGGCGCCGGCTACTCCAAGCTGGACAGCGCCAACCAGTTCGCACTGCGCGCCCTGTACACGGCTGGTCCTTTCATCGTCGGCGCCTACTACCAGCGCAGCGACGACTGGAACGCCATGACCGACTCGGCCGCTGCCGTCGGCAAGCGTGACGCCTACCGCGTGTCCGGTGCCTACATCCTGGGCGCTTCGGAATTCCACCTGAACGTCGGCCGTGCCGGCAAGTACGACAACATCGCCAACAGCTCCGCTCTGCAATACACGCTGGGCTACAACTACAACCTGAGCAAGCGCACCAAGGTGTACGGCTACTACACCAAGGTCGACAACAAGGCTGGCGCCAGTTACTACAGCTCCGCCGCTGGCAACGACTTCAGCTCCGTGGCCGTGGGTGTTCGCCACAACTTCTGATCGCCACCACTTCAGCCCCAGGCTCGCATGAGCCTGTGGCCAGCGGTCACGCGTCAGAACCCCACACCCGCAAGGGCGTGGGGTTTTTTCATGCCCGGTTCCTCATCACCCCACCTATTCAGGAGACAAAAAAACATGTGGAAACTCGTCGTAGGCTTCGTCCTCTTCGCTGCCTTGTCGCTGTTCGTGATCATGAAGGCCGGAGACAAGGTGGACATGAGCGGTGAGAAGCACGGCGCCGATGCCGTGCACGTGCCCGAGGCGCCTGCGTCCGCCGCCTCCCGCTGACGCATCGGCGGATGGCAGGTCTTCTTCGGCCAGCGCAATCCCGGCCGGCTGCCCGGCCCGGCCTGTCTCGCAGGGCCCGCACGCTGATCGCCGTGGCGACCGTGGTGCTCGGCATCCCGTTGCTGCTGGGCTGCTGGATCGGCGGCCTGTTGCTGGCCAGCCGGCTGGGCATTCCGATGTCGGCCGCACAGATGCTGGCCTGGATCCTGAGCGTGTTCGTGGCCGCCGTCCTCTGGCCGATCAGCATCCGCCGCTTGCGCAAGGATTTTCCGTATCCCGAAGGCCCGGGTTCGGCGCCGCTGGCGCCCACGCGGCTGGACGCGGCTTGCCGCGTGCTCGTGCGGATCGTCGGGGGCGTCGCCATCGTGCTGCTGTGTGGGCCGCTGGCCACCGTCGGCACGCTGGGGGGCTGGTGGCAGAAGCTGTCCATCGGCGGCCGCGAGGATGGGCTGCTGCTGCAGCTGGCAGCCCTGCTGCTTTCGCTGCTGCTCGCGGCGCCGGTGCTCATCGCGTCGCGCCGCGCGACCCGGCGGCTGCCCCCGGGCGATCCTCGCCGCCTGACCTGGCAGGAGCGCGAAAGCTGGTACTACGCTGCCGCTGTCGCGTGGGTCCTGTCGCTCGGGGTCGGGATGATGGCCTCGCTCATGGCACTGCTGAAGCTCTGACCGGCGCCCTGCCCACGTCCGGCAGTGTGCCTTTCAGCGCCGGAACTTCCCGTCCGTGCCGATGATGGACAGGTCGGCGAAGTCCAGGCCCGAGTGATCGGTCGGGCTGTATGAGATCTCCAGCCCGCCCAGATCGAACTTCTGCAGCCCGTCCAGCGCCGCGTCGATGCTCTCGCGCGTCGGCTTGGGGCCGGCGCGGCGCAGGCCCTCGACCATCACCTTGGCGGCGGCAAAGCCTTCCAGCATGGCCGGGCTCACTTCCTGGCCGCGCGCCTTGGCCAGCTCCTGCGCCTCGCGCACCATGGGGAAGTTGATCGAGCGCTCGTTGGGGAACACCTGCGTGACGATCACGCCGCGTCCGTTGGCGCCCAGGCTCTTGGCGAAGCCGGTGGAGGCATTGTTCGACAGCGTGACGATCTGGGCGGTGGAGCCCGCGGCGCGGAAGGCGGCGTAGCCGTCCACCACCGCGACACCCGACGCAATCATCAACACCGCCTGCGCATTCGTCTGCACGACCTTGGCGGTGATCGGTGCGAAGTCGGGCTTGGAGCGGTCGAAGCGCTCTTCCAGCACCGCTTTCAACTGCGCCCGCTCCAGCCCGCGCTGGGCGCCGGTTAGGCCGTCCGCGCCGAAGCTGTCATCGGCCAGCACCACGGCGATGCGGGTGATGCCCAGGGAGGCCAGGTGGGTGATGGCCTTCTCGGCCTCGCGCTGGTAGGTCGCGCGCACGTTGAAGATGTGCTTGCGGGCGGGCTTGTGCAGCACCATCGCGCCGGTCGAAGGGCCCACCAGCGGCACGTTGTACTGGTTCAGCAGGGGAATGATGGCCTCGGTGTGCGGCGTTCCGCGCGTGAGGAACAGCGCCAGCACCTTGCGGTCCTCGATGAGCTGGCGGGCGTTTTCCGCGCTCAGCTTGGGATCGAACTTGTCGTCGAGCGACACCAGTTCCACCTTCTGGCCGCCCACGCCGCCCTTGGCGTTGACCGCGTCGAAGTACAGCTTGGCTCCGTCGGTGGTTTCCTGCACCCCTGCGGCGACCGGGCCGGTGAAGCCCGCCGTCTGCCCGATCAGCAATTGGGCATGGGCGAGGGGGGCGAGCAGCGCCGTAGCGGCGACAAGCGCTGCGGCAGCCTGGGGCCAACGGATCATGGGGGAAGCTCCTTTTTCCAGGGACGGGGACGGCATGGCGAGGGGTGCCGCAGCAGCGTGTTCCGCGATGCGGCACGGGGTCGTCCACTATCGCCCGGAACGGCAGGCGTGACAACTGGTAACCACCCTGTGCAGGCGCGCGTGCCGGTTGCGTTTCCGGCCTACCGCCCCATCTACAACGACTGCGCAGAATACGGCGCACTCCACCCCCGCGCGTTGCCCAGCGCCGCCGGGTTAGGTGTCCAGAATCTTCCGCCCGCACCAGAAAGACCCCACTCCATGACCCAGGGATTGATCCGCATCCACGGCGCCCGCCAGCACAACCTCAAGGACATCGACCTCGACATCCGCACCGGCGAGTTGACCGTGGTGACCGGCCCCAGCGGTTCGGGCAAGTCCAGCCTGGTGTTCGACACGCTCTACGCCGAAGGCCAGCGCCGCTACGTCGAAACCTTCAGCGCCTACGCCCGCCAGTTCCTCGACCGCATGGACAAGCCGGCGGTGGACAAGGTGGAAGGCGTGCCGCCGGCCATCGCCATCGACCAGACCAACCCGGTGCGTTCCTCGCGCTCCACCGTGGGCACGATGACGGAGCTGAACGATCACCTGAAGCTGCTCTTCGCCCGCGCCGGCCAGCTGTTCGACAAGCAGACCGCGCAGCCCGTGCGCCATGACTCGCCCGACAGCATCTATGCCGAGCTGCAGCAGCGCTGCGCCCAGGCGGGCGATCCGCGCATCGTGCTCACCTTCCCCGTGGAACTGCCCGCCAATACCTCGCCCGAGCAGGTGGAGCAGTGGCTCTCGGCCAGCGGCTTCACCAAGGTGCAGGCCGAGCGCGAGCAGGGTGGTCGCAAGCTGCTGGACGTGGTGGCCGACCGCTTCCGCCTGGCCAAGGCCGAGCGCGCCCGCGTGGTCGAAGCCATCGAGGTCGCGCTCAAGCGCGGCACCGGTCGGCTCACCGTCTACCGGCTGGCGGACGAGGAGGGCGGCGAGCCCGAGCTGTGGAAGTTCTCCACCGGCCTGCACTCGCCCGACAGCGACCTGCGCTATGCCGAGCCCATCCCCTCGATGTTCTCGTTCAACTCCGCCGTGGGCGCCTGCGAGACCTGCCGGGGTTTCGGCCGCGTGATCGGCGTCGACTACGGGCTGGTCATTCCGAACGACAAGCTCACACTGCGTGCCGGTGCCATCAAGACCATCCAGACGCCGGCCTGGAAGGAAGCGCAGGACGACCTGATGCGCCATGCCGAAGCCGCCGGCATTCCGCGCGACACGCCCTGGTACAAGCTCACCGACGAACAGAAGGCCTGGGTGATCGACGGCACGCCCGGCTTCAAGCAGGGCCAATGGAACAAGCAGTGGTACGGCATCAAGCGCTTCTTCGAGTACCTGGAGAGCAAGGCGTACAAGATGCACATCCGCGTGCTGCTGTCCAAGTACCGCAGCTATACGCCGTGCCCGACCTGCGGCGGCGCGCGCCTCAAGACCGAGAGCCTGCTCTGGCGCATCGGCAGCAAGGCCGCGGCCGATGCCGTGGTGGAGCCTGCGCGCCGCTTCATGCCCCAGGGCGTGGCCTGGAGCCGGGCGCAGCTGGAAGCCCTGCCCGGCCTCACCCTGCACGACCTGATGCTGCTGCCCATCGACCGCCTGCGCCGCTTCTTCGCGCAGATGGGCGAAGAGGATATCGCTCCTGTTTTGATAGCTAACGGCGTAGATGGATCAAGCGCTGGCGGCCAAAATGACCATGAAAACGCTGCGGCTTCCGGCGACGCGCAGGCGCTCAAGCTGCTGCACGAAGAGATCACCACGCGCCTGAAGTACCTGTGCGACGTGGGCATCGGCTACCTCACGCTCGACCGGCAGAGCCGCACCCTGTCGGGCGGCGAGGTGCAGCGCATCAACCTGACCACCGCCCTGGGCACCAGCCTGGTCAACACGCTCTTCGTGCTGGACGAGCCCAGCATCGGCCTGCACCCGCGCGACATGCACCGCATCACCGAGGCCATGCTGCGCCTGCGCGATGCCGGCAACACGCTGGTGGTGGTGGAGCACGATCCGGCCGTCATGCTGGCGGCCGACCGCGTGATCGACATGGGCCCCGGCCCCGGCGAGCGCGGCGGCTCCATCGTGTTCGACGGCACCACGGGCGAGCTGCGCCGCGCCGACACGCTGACCGGCGTCTACCTGAGCGGCAGCAAGCAGATCACCTCCGGCATGAAACGGCTGGTGACCGACGCCACGCCCCGCCTCATCCTCGAAGGCGCGCGCGAGCACAACCTGCAGAACGTCTCGGTGGACTTCCCGCTGCAAAAGCTCGTCACCGTCACCGGCGTCAGCGGCTCGGGCAAGTCCACGCTGGTCCAGGACGTGCTGGCGCCCGCGCTGCTGCGCCACTTCGGCAAAGCCACCGAAACGCCCGGCGTGCACGACCGGCTGCTGGGCGCCGACCACCTGGGCGACGTCGTCTTCGTCGACCAGTCGCCCATCGGCAAGACGGCGCGGTCCAACCCCGTCAGCTACGTGGGCGCGTGGGACGCCATCCGCGAGCTGTTCGCCGTGGCGCCGCTGGCGCGCCAGCGCGGCTACACGGCCGCCAAGTTCAGCTTCAACTCCGGCGACGGACGCTGCCCGACCTGCGGCGGCTCGGGCTTCGAGCATGTGGAGATGCAGTTCCTCTCCGACGTCTACCTGCGCTGCCCCGATTGCGACGGCAAGCGCTACCGGCCCGAGATCCTGGAAGTGACCATCGAGCGCGGCGGGCGCACGGTGAACGTGGCCGACGTGCTGGACCTGACGGTGAGCGAGGCCGCCGCCGCCTTCGCGCAGGACCGCGACGTGATCCGCGCGCTGCAGCCCATCGTCGACGTGGGGCTGGAATACGTGAAGCTCGGCCAGCCCGTGCCCACGCTCTCCGGAGGCGAGGCCCAGCGCCTGAAGCTCGCGGGCTTCCTGGCCGAGGCCGCGAAGAGCGCCAGCAGCAGCCGCCAGCCACTGGCCAAGAAGGGCACGCTGTTTTTGTTCGACGAACCGACGACCGGCCTGCATTTCGACGACATCGCCAAGCTCATGCGCGCGCTGCGCAAGCTGCTCGACGCCGGCCATTCGCTGATCGTCATCGAGCACAACCTGGACGTGATCCGCGCCAGCGACTGGCTGATCGACCTGGGACCGGAAGGCGGCGACGGCGGCGGCCTGGTGGTGGCCGAGGGCACGCCCGAGGACGTGCGCCAGCACGCCACGTCGCACACCGGCGCGGCGCTGCGCGACTACGAACTCGCGCTGGGCGAGGGCGGCCATTCGGTGCACGAAAAAGCGGCCGTGCTACGAAAAGAGAAGCGCACTGCCCTGGCGGAATTAGGGCAGCAGCCCAAAAATGCCATCGAGATCGTCAACGCCAAGGAACACAACCTGAAAAACCTGTCGGTGGACATTCCACGCGGCAAGTTCAACGTGGTGACCGGCGTGTCGGGCTCGGGCAAGTCCACGCTGGCCTTCGACATCCTGTTCAACGAAGGACAGCGCCGCTATCTGGAATCGCTCAACGCCTATGCCCGCAGCATCGTGCAGCCGGCCGGCCGGCCCGAGGTGGACGCCGTCTACGGCATTCCGCCCACGGTGGCGATCGAGCAGCGCCTGTCGCGCGGCGGACGCAAGAGCACGGTGGGCACGACCACCGAGGTCTGGCACTTCCTGCGCCTCCTGTACGTGAAGCTGGGCGTGCAGCACTGCATCTACGACGGTGCCGCCGTGCAGCCGCAGACGGCGGACAGCATCGCCGCGCAGCTGCTCACCCAGTTCAAGGGCCAGCACATCGGCCTGCTTAGCCCCCTGGTGATGAACCGCAAGGGCGTCTATACCGAGCTGGCCGACTGGGCCCGCCCGCGTGGCTACACCCACCTGCGGGTGGACGGCAACTTCCTGCCCACCACCGGCTTCCCGCGCATCGACCGCTTCAAGGAGCACACCATCGAGCTGCCGGTGGCCAGCCTGGACGTGGCCCCTGCGCAGGAGGCCGAACTGCGTGCCGCCCTGGCCCGCGCGCTGGAGCTGGGTAAGGGCGTGGTCCATGTGCTGAGCAGCCTGGACGGCCTGAAGGACGCGATGCTGGCGGGCCAGGCGACGGCCGCCATCGGCACGCTGCAGGCGTTCTCCACCAAGCGCGCCTGCCCGGTCTGTGCGACGAGCTATGCCGAGCTGGACCCGCGCCTCTTTTCCTACAACAGCAAGCACGGCTGGTGCCCCGACTGCGTGGGCACGGGCGTGAAGCTCACCAAGGAACAGCGCAAGGTGTTCGACGACTCGGTGCAGGACGACAAGGATCGCGGCCGCGAGCAGACCTTCGCCGAGCCGGAGGCCGAGGACGTGGCCGAGACCGCCTGCCCCACCTGCCAGGGCACGCGCCTGAACCCGGTCGCCCGCGCCGTGCTGTTCGCCGGCACGCCGGTGACCGAGGTCGCGCGCTTGTCGGTGTCCGAGGTACGGCAGTGGATCGAAGGCCTGCAGCTGTCCGGCCGCGAGGCCGAGATCGCGCGCGACCTGGTGCCCGAGATCAAGAGCCGGCTGGAATTCCTGGAGGAAGTGGGCCTGTCGTACCTGACGCTGGACCGCGGCGCGCCCACGCTCTCGGGCGGCGAGGCGCAGCGCATTCGCCTGGCCGCGCAGCTGGGCAGCAACCTGCAGGGCGTGTGCTACGTGCTGGACGAGCCCACCATCGGCCTGCATGCGCGCGACAACCAGATCCTGCTGAACGCGCTGCACAAGCTGGGCGACAAGGGCAACACGCTGGTGGTGGTGGAGCACGACGAGGACACCATCCGCCGGGCCGACCACATCATCGACATCGGGCCCAGCGCCGGCAAGCGCGGCGGGCGGCTGGTGGCGCAGGGCACGGTGGCAGACATCCAGGCCGCGGAGGATTCGCAGACCGGCCGCTACCTGCTGCACGCCATGCGCCATCCGCTGCAGGCGCGCCGCGCCATGCAGCCGGCCGAGCTGGAAGCGAACACCCTGGCGCTGGCCGAACCCGCCGAGGCGCCGGCCGGCCGCCAGAGCGCTGCCGTCAAGAAGCGGGCCGCCCAGGCCGCCGCCTTGCAGGCCGCTGCGCTGGAAGATGCCAAAGAGCGCGCCGCCATCCGCTGGCTGACGGTGCATGGCGCGAACCTGCACAACCTGCAGAACGTGATGGCCACCGTGCCGCTGCACCGCCTCGTCGCCGTCACCGGCGTCAGCGGTTCGGGCAAGTCGACCCTCGCGCGCGACGTGCTGCTGGCCAACGTGCAGGCCTGGGTGCAGCAGCGCTCCACCAAGGCCGGGCGCGACGCGATGGACGCCGGCAAGGCGCCGCCGCTGGTCGGCTGCACGGGCCTGGCGGGCTTCGAGAGCATCGACCGTGTGCTGGAAGTGGACCAGACCCCCATCGGCAAGACGCCGCGTTCATGCCCTGCCACCTACATCGGCTTCTGGGACACCATCCGCAAGCTGTTTGCGGAAACGCTGGAGGCCAAGGCGCGCGGCTATGCGGCGGGCCGGTTCAGCTTCAACACCGGCGAGGGCCGCTGCCCGGTCTGCGAAGGCCAGGGCATCCGCACCATCGCGATGAGCTTCCTGCCCGACGTCAAGGTGCCGTGCGAAGCCTGCCACGGCGCGCGCTTCAACCCCGAGACGCTGGCCGTCACCTGGCGCGGCAAGAGCATCGGCGACGTGCTGCAGATGGAAGTCGACGAAGCGGTGGACTTCTTCGCCAGCATGCCCAGCATCGCGCACCCGCTGCAGCTGCTGAAGGACGTGGGCCTGGGCTACCTCACGCTGGGCCAGCCCAGCCCCACGCTGTCGGGCGGCGAGGCCCAGCGCATCAAGCTGGTGACCGAACTCACCAAGGTGCGCGACGAGGTCGGCCGGCGTGGCCAGAAGGCGCCGCACACGCTCTATGTGCTGGACGAGCCCACCGTGGGCCTGCACATGGCCGACGTGCACAAGCTCATCCACGTGCTGCACCGGCTGGTGCAGGGCGGCCACAGCGTGGTGGTGATCGAGCACGACCTGGACGTGATCGCCGAGGCCGACTGGATCATCGACCTGGGGCCGGAGGGCGGCAAGGACGGCGGCCGCATCGTCGCGGCGGCCACGCCGGAAGAGGTGGTGCGGCTGGGCACGCACACCGGCCGGGCGCTGGCGCCGGTGCTGGCGCGGTAGCCCCGGCCTGCCGCAGGGCCGCCCTCCTACAGAGCGCGCCAGGGCTGGACGACACGGTGCCCGGCCCCGGGGTTCTTACGATGGCTGCGTGGCCCGTCGTACCTGCCGCCCCGGCAGGGTTGGCCGGCAACGGGCACCGATCGGGCCGGCTGCCGCATTCCGGGCAGCGCGCGCCGACGGCCCCGCAGGCACAGACCTGCCGGGCCGGGACCCCACCGCTTGTGTCTCCGCTTCCCTCCAGCGGGCTTCACCCCGGGGGCCTTCACCGGCCCCCGGGGGCTTTTTCGCGTGCCCGCCGCGTCTGCACACATTGCGCACAAAAGCTCGATAGTCGGGCAAGGTTGGCTGAACACACTCCGCGCCATATCTTTCCCGGAGTGCTTTTTTCCATGACCCTCGACACCGCCCAACTCCTCGCCGACGAAGCCAGGTACTGCTCCTTCGGCGACACCGTCCACTACGTGAATCCGCCCAAGATCTTCACGGGCTGCAACGGCAGCTACATGCTGGACGACCACGGCACGCAGTACCTCGATCTGCAGATGTGGTATTCGGCCGTGAACTTCGGCTACAAGAACGAGCGGCTGGAGAACGTGCTCAAGCAGCAGCTCGACACCCTGCCGCAGATCGCCAGCCAGTACCTGCACCCGACCAAGATCGAGCTGGCCAAGACCATCGCCCAGGACGCCGAGCGCAAGTGGGGCCGGGCCGGCCGCGTGCACTTCAACGTGGGCGGCGCGCAGGCGATCGAGGACTCGCTCAAGGTGGTGCGCAATGCCACGGGCGGCAAGAGCCTGATGTTCGCCTTCGAGGGCGGCTACCACGGCCGCACGCTGGGCGCCTCCAGCATCACCTCCAGCTACCGCTACCGCCGCCGCTACGGGCACTTCGGCGACCGCGCGCAGTTCCTGCCCTTCCCGTACCCCTTCCGCCGCCCCAAGGGCATGACGGCCGAGGAATACGGCGACTCGCTGGTGGCCGACTTCGCGCGCAAGTTCGAGAACGAATACCACGCCGTGTGGGACCCGAAGACGCGCCAGTGCGAATACGCGGCCTTCTACATCGAGCCCATCCAGGGCACGGGCGGCTACGTCATCCCGCCGGCCAACTACTTCAAGGGCATCAAGAAGGTGCTGGACGAGCACGGCGTGCTGCTGGTGGTCGATGAGATCCAGATGGGCTTCTGGCGCACCGGCAAGCTCTGGTCGATCGAGAACTTCGGCGTGCAGCCGGACGTGCTGGTGTTCGCCAAGGCGCTGACCAACGGTCTCAATGCGCTGTCCGGCCTGTGGGCGCGCGAGGAACTCATCAACCCGACCCTCTTCCCGCCGGGCTCCACCCACTCCACCTTCGCCTCCAACCCGCTGGGCACGGCCCTGGGCCTGGAGGTGATGAAGATGACCCACGAAGTGGACTTCGGCAAGCAGGTCTGCGACAGCGGCGCCTATTTCCTGGAAGGCCTCAAGGACCTGCAGAAACGCCACAAGGAGATCGGCGACGTCGACGGCCTGGGCCTGGCGCTGCGCGCCGAGATCTGCACCGATGACGGCTTCACGCCCAACCGTGCGCTGCTCGACAAGATGGTGGACATGGGCCTGGAAGGCACGCTCGAATACCAGGGCCAGAAACGCGGCCTGGTGCTGGACGTGGGCGGCTACTACAAGAACGTGATCACCTTCGCGCCCTCGCTGATGATCTCGCGCCCGGAAATCGACGAAGCCATGGTCCTGCTGGACCAGCTGCTGACCCGCGCCAAGCGCGCCTGAGGCCCCATGCGCTGGCGCAACCGGCTGGAGCCGGAGTCGCTCGTGCAGCATGCGCTCGCCCATCCGCCCGAAGGCTTCGGCTGGCTGGGCGGCGTGCCGGCGCCCGTGTTCGAGGCGCCGTTCGACCTGCTGACCACGGCGGATGAGGAGTTCAAGGCGCGGCTCGCCGGGCTGCCGCTCTTCGCGCGCTGGTCGCGCTGGCTGCGCATCCGCACCGCGTTCGTCGGCACCACGGTGACCGAATACGCGCCGCTGCCCACCGAGGCCACGCCGGAGGCGCTGGCCGCCGCGGTGCGCACGGGCCCCGGACGGCGCTACGCGCTCTCCATCGTCAAGGACATCCCCCAGGATTCGCCCCTGCTGGAGGAGGCCGACAACGCCTACGCCCGCCAGCTGGCCGAAGCCTGCGCGGCCCAGGGCTACGTGCTGGTCGAAGGCCAGGCGCTGGCCTATGTGCCCATCGACTTCGCCAGCGTGGAGGAGTACCTCTCGCGCCTGTCGTCCAGCCGCCGCAGCAACCTGCGGCGCAAGCTGCGCAGCCGGGCCGAGCTGCGCATCGAGCGCGTGCCGACCGGCGCGGCCTTCGCAGACGACGCCCGGGTGGACGCCTACTACGCGCTCTACGAGGGCGTGCATGCGCAGAGCGAGGTGCACTTCGACCGCCTGACCCGCAGCTTCTTCGCCGCCGTCCTGCGCGACGCGGACAGCGGCGGCATCAGCTTCGAATACCGCCATGCAGCCTCCGGCGCGCTGCTGGGCTGGAACCTCTGCTATGAATGCGATGGCCGGCTGGTGGACAAGTACATCGGTCTCTCGTATCCCGCCGCGCGTGCGGTCAACCTCTACTTCGTGAGCTGGATGGTCAATCTCGAATACGCCATCGAACGGGGCCTTTCCCACTATGTCGCCGGCTGGACCGACCCCGAGGTCAAGCGCAGCCTGGGCGCGCGCTTCACCTGGACGCGCCACGCGGTCTATGTGCGCAACCCGCTGCTGCGCGGGCTCGCCCGGCGCTTCGCCCGCCATTTCGAGAGCGACCGGCGCTGGCAGGACGGCGCGGAGGCCGTGTCGTGACGGCGTTCTCTCCCGCCCCGGTCGTGCTGGACCTGGATGGATCGGTGGGCGCGCTGCCCGGCGAGATCCGCCTGCCGCTGGCCGAGGCCTGGCAGGAGCGGATGCGGTTTGGTTGCGGCCTGCGCACGATGCGCGGTTTCGGGCAGGCGCTGCAATCGGCCATGCCCGGCTTTTCCGATCACGGAACGGTGTTCCTCGGCAGCGGCGACTTCCACCACCTGAGCTGGCCGCTGATCGAGCGGTGCATCGCGGCGCAGGGATTCACACCCGCGCGGCGGCTGCGCGTGGTGGTGCTGGACAACCACCCCGACAACATGCGCTTTCCCTTCGGTGTGCACTGCGGCTCCTGGGTTCGGCGCGTGGCGATGCTGCCGCAGGTGGCGCACGTGCACGTGGCGGGCATCACCTCGCGGGACATCGGCAGCGGCCATGCGTGGGAGAACTATCTGGCGCCGCTGCGCGCCGGCCGGCTCACCTACTGGAGCAGCGGCGTGGATACCGGCTGGGCGCGCTGGCTGGGCATCGCCGAACGCTTTCGCAGCTTTCCCGATGCCGACGCGCTGGTGGCGGAGCTGGCCCGCACGCTGTCGCGGCAGCCGGAGCCCACCTATCTCAGCATCGACAAGGATGTGTTCTCGCAGCGCGTGGTGCGCACCAACTGGGACCAGGGCACGCTCGAAGCGCGCCATGCCGCCACGCTGATCTCCGGGCTGCGCGGCTGCATCGTGGGCAGCGACGTGACGGGCGATGTCTCCACCCACCGGTACGCCACGGCCTGGAAGCGCTGGCTCAGCGCGGGCGACGGCCAGCGGACCGGCGAGGAGCAGGGCCGGTTGCCGGACTGGCAGGCCGCGCAGGCGGCGTTCAACGCCTGGCTGCTGAGCCTGCTGGAGGCCGACTAATCAGCCCTCCCGCCGCGTGCATCGTCGGCGGTTCAGGCAGCGCCACCGATGGCCTGCTGCAAGGCGTCGCACACCTGGCTGAAGCCTTCGTCGTCCAGCCAGGGGCTGTTGCTGATGGCCATCACGCGGCCCGCGAAATCCCGGGCGTTCGGCCAGGCTTCGCCGTCCGCGTGGCTGACGTGGCGGGCGTAGCGGGGATAGTCGGGCAGCGCGTTGGCGAAGGGCAGGCTCACCCCCAGCCCCCGGCCCCACAGGGCGCGGATGGCCGCTTCCCGGCTGGCCGCATCGGGCATCAGCACCATCAGGTTGGGCCAGGTGCCGCGCGCTCCGGCCACTGCGGGGCTGTCCTGCAGCACCTGCAGTGCGGGCAGGCGCCGGTGCAGCCAGGCGATGCGCTGGCGGGCGCGCACGCGGCCCTCGGCCAGCCACGCCGGCAGGCGCTGCAGGGCGCGCACGCCCACCGCCTGCCGCCATTGGCCCACCCGGTGCAGCGGGATGGCCCCATCGAAATCGTCGCCCGCGGCGCCCACGCGGTCGCCCCGCGCCAGGGCGCGGCGCAGCGGCAGGCCGTAGGCCAGCGGGAGTCCTGCCGGGCGGTAGAGGGCGGCATAGCCGATCAGCTCCACGCTGCGGCGCCATTCCCAGCCCCGGCGCCAGGGCGCGCGGGTGGCCGCCACTTCCTGGCAGGCCGCGCGCAGGTCGGGGTCGGCCACCGCGAGGGCGCCGCCTTCGTAGAGCGTGATTCCCTTGCCCACCGCCAGGCTGAAGAAGACCATGTCGCTGCCGGCGCCGATGCACGCGTCGCCGTGCAGTCGCGCGCCGAGCGCCTGCGCCGCATCCTCGATCACGCGGGCGCCTGCGGCATGGGCCAGGGCCCGCACGGGCGCCACGTCGGTCACGCGGCCTGCCAGGTGCGTGGGCAGCACGGCCAGCGTGCGCGGTCCGCAAAGCCGGGCGAGCGATGCGGGGCACAGGTCCAGCCCGCCCGGGCGCAGGTCGCACAGGCGCAGCCGCAGGCCGCAGTGCGCGGCCGCCAGGGCCACCAGCGGGCAGGTGTAGGCCGGCGCGACAACCTCGTCGCGCCCCGGCTCGACACTCCGCAGCGCAAAGAGGGCGATCACCAGCGCTGCGGTGCCGGAACATTCGATCTGCACCGCCGGCACGCCGAGAAAGCGTGCGAGCGCCGCTCCCAGATCGGCGTCGCCGCCAGGGCGCAGATCGCGCCAGTGCAGCGGCAGGCCGGCAGTGGGCGGGGCCTCAGGCGCCACGGGGTGTGCCCGGTGCGCCCGGTGCATCGGGCGGCTGTTCGGCGGCCTCGCTGCGGGCCAGGCAGGCGATGCCGCCCGCGATGAGCAGCGCGCCCAGCAGTTGCGGCCAGCCGATGGGCTCGTTGAAGAAGATGGCCGAGAACGCCAGCACCGAGACGACTTCGAGGTGCGAGGCGGCGAAGGCCGGGCCGATCGGCGCATGCTCCAGCAGCGTCATCCAGGTGAAGAACGCGCCCACGTAGCCCACGAAGGCGCCGTAGATCCAGGGCTGGCCGAAGACGCGCGCCAGCCAGTCGCCGGAGAATTCCAGCGGCAGCGCATGCTCGCCCGCCAGCTTGAAGCTGATCTGCGCGAGCGTGTCGAAGGCGATCAGCACGAAGAAGCCGATGGCGTAGAAGCGCTTCTTCATGCTCATCCCTTCAGACCGACCACGGCCACGCCGGCCGACACCAGCAGGATGCCCGCCACCCGCATGGGCGAGAGCTTTTCGCGGAACAGGAAGCGCCCGGCGATCATCACGGCAACGATGTTGATGGAGCCCAGCAGCACCCCGTCGGACAGCGTCACCAGCGACAGAAAAGCCAGCCAGACGATGAATTCGGCCACGTAGCAGCCGATGCCGATCCACAGCCAGGGTCTGCGCGCCATCCAGATCCAGCGCGCCAGGCCGCTGCCGGCACGCGGGTCGGCCGTGGCCGCCGCCTTGAAGGCCAGCTGGCCGCCGGTGTCCACCAGCATGTTGACCAGCCACAACGCCGCCACCAGCGGGGTGATGCCGCCGCCTTCTGCGGGGGTCATGGGGCAGGGCTTTCTGCCTGCTGTGCGGCGACCGCCTGGGCAAACGCCACGGTGCGTGCCAGCACCGTGCGGCGGTCGCGGTCGATGGTGATCATGTGGTAGCTGTCGTCCAGCAGCACCAGTTCCACCGGGGCATGGCGCACGCCGCGCACGATCTCCTCGGCATTGCCGGCCGCCGCGATGTCGTCGTGGCGGGCATGCATGACCAGGCAGGGTGCGCGCACCCGCCCCAGATTGCGGCGCACATGGGCCGACAGAGCGCGCAGCTCGATCACCGACCACCAGGGGTTGCCGGGCAGGCCGGCCGCCGCGCTGTCGCCTGCATGCATCTGCGACACCACGCGTTCGCGCAGCGCCTCGTCCTTGATGCCGTAGGGCGGTGCTTCCATGAACACGCTGCGCCGTCCGATGCCCAGCGCCTTGAAGAGGGGCAGCAGGAAGGCCAGGCGCGTGTAGCCGGGAATGCTCCAGCCGTCGTAGCGGAAGGTGGTGGACAGGGCCACCACGCCGGCCACCTGCTTCGGCCGCTCGATGGCCAGCGCCAGCGCCAGCAGCGCGCCCATCGACAGCCCGCAGGCGACGATCGGCCGGCCGGTGTGCTGCATGAGCCGGTCGGCGCCGCGCCGCACGCTGTCCACCCAGTCCTGCCAGCGCGTGGCGATCAGGTCGTCCTGCGTGCCGCAATGGCCGGCCAGCTGCACCGCCAGCACGGTGAAGCCCGCGCGGTGCAGACCCTTGGCGAGCAGGCGCATCTCGTTGGGCGTGCCGGTCAGGCCATGGATCAGCAGCACGCCGGTCGTGGCCAGCGGCCCGTGGCCCGCGAGCAGGAATTCATGCTGGGTGTCGTGCCGGCAGGCCGCTGGCGCGGCTGGGGCCCGGCCGGCCGTGGCGCGGAGAACGGCGGCGCCGTTCATGCGGCCAGCTCCAGCGCGCCCGGCGCGAGCGCGTCCAGCTGGTGCAGCAGGGCGATGGTGTCCCCGAAGTCGGCGAAGGGCGCGTGCGCGATGCCCTGCCGTTCGCAGTGGCCGATGAGCTTGTACTTGGCGAAAACGAAGTCCGCCTGGCCGGAAACGCAGAAGTCCGACGTGCTGTCGCCCACGAAGAGCACGCGCCCGTGCCGCGCGCGCTGCTCTTGCAGCCGTTCGCACTTGCAGTTGCCGCTGGCGCGCGCGCAGGCGGCGCTGGACCAGGGCGATTCGAGCCGCCACTGGCGCGGGCCGGCCTGCACGAGGCGGTTGGCGATCACGGGCAGGTCTTCCAGCCCGTGGCGGGCCAGCACCGTGCGGATGGCGTGGTCGATGCCATCGCTCACCACCTGCACGGGCATGCCGAGCGCGCGCGCCTCGCGCACGAAGGCGGCGAAGTGCGGGTCCACGTCGATCGTCGCCAGGTGCGCATCGAGTTCGGCGCGGTCCATGTCGAGCAGGGCGACCTGGCCCTTCATGCATTCGCGCGAGCCGATCTCGCCGCGCTCCCATGCGTCTTCCAGCGCCTGCCAGCCGGGCTGGCCGAAGCGCTGCAGCAGCGAGTCGGTCACGTCCACGGTGCTGATGGTGCCGTCGAAGTCGCACTGGACCATCCAGCCCGGCGCCGGCCGGTCGGCCGAGGGGGATGGCGAGGGCGACGCGGCGCGCGCCAGGGACAGGGTGCGGCGGACGGGCGTGGAGGAAAGGGAAAGACGGGGCATCGGGGCGCTCCTCGGATCAACGGTGGAAGACCACGCGCACCGTCTGGCCGGGGCGTGCGTCTGTGGGGGGGTGGTCGAACTCCAGCACGCACTCGACGACGCGCAGCGGGCCGCGCTGGGCGTCCTCCTGCAGGCGGGCGGTGCCCAGTACCGGGCTGATGCGCACCACGCGGGCGGCGGGCAGCGCCAGGGGAGTGGCGTCGCCATCGGTGGTAACGGTGGCGCGCAGGCCGGCCCGGAGTGCGCCGGCATAGCTTTCGTTCACTTCGGCGCGCACCAGCAGGGGCCGGCGGGGCAGCAGCGTGAGGGGGGCGTGGTCGCCGGCCGCGGCGAGCAGGCGCTGGCCGACCTGCGTGGCCACGCGCACCACGGTGCCGTCTTCGGGCGCGCGCAGCTCCAGCCGGGCCTGCTGGCCGCGCACCTGCGCCAGCCGCTGGCGCGCCACGCCCGCTTCTGCGCGGGCGACGGCCAGTTCCGCCTCCGCGTCGCGCAGCGCCTGGGCGGCGTCGTCGGCGCGCTGCGGCTCGGCGGCGCCGGCGGCGCTGGCCTCGGCCAGCCGGGCGGCCGTGCGCCTGAGGGCCGGCAGGTGCTGGCTGCGCGCACTGACCCGCGCTTCGGCCAGCTGCAGCTCGGCCTGGGCCACGCCGGTCTCGGCCTGCGCGGCAGTGCCCGACAGGCGCAGCAGCAGCTGGCCCCGGCGCACGGCCTGGCCTTCCTGCACCAGCAGCGCGTCGACCTGTCCGTCCTGCAGTGGTGAGAGCCGCAGCAGGCCGCCTTGCACTTCGATGCGGCCCCGTGCGACGGCCAGGGGCGACGCCCCGGGGTGGCTGCCGGCGGACCCGTCTTCGGCCACGGCGCCGTGGCCCGTGCCGGGGGCGGACGCGGCCAGGGCCGCCGATGCGGGTGCGGGTGCGGATGCGGCAGCGCCGGCAGCGGGTCGGTCGTTGCAGGCGGCGAGCAGGGCCGTGACCACGAGGAGGGCGGCAGCGCTCCGGTACCGGCAAAAGGAGAGGGGGCGGTTCATGCGGCGAATGCTTCGTTGCTGGCGTCCGGCTGGCGCCAGTCGGTGCGGATGGCGCCGTCCTCCATGCCCAGGACGCGGTCGGCATGTCGGATCAGGCGCGGGTCATGGCTCACGCACAGCACCGTCGTGCCGTGGTTGCGGGCGATGCGGTGCAGGATGTCGATCACGCGCTGGCCGCTGTCGGCATCCAGCGCGCTGGTGGGTTCGTCTGCGAAGAGCAGCTGGGGCGACTTGGCGATGGCGCGAGCGATGGCCACCCGCTGCTTCTCGCCGCCCGACAGCTGCGCCGGCCGCATGTGGGCGCGGGGCGTGAGGCCCACTTCGTCCAGCGCCTGCCGGGCGCGGCGCTGGCTCTCGTGCCGGTCCAGGCCCAGATAGCCCAACGGCAGCTCCACCTGCTCCACCGCCGTGAGGGCGGGAAACAGGTTGAAGCCCTGGAACACGAAGCCGGTGTGCTGCAGGCGAAAACGCTCCAGCGCCCGGCGGTCCATCGCGCCGAGGTCCTGGCCCAGCGCATGGACACTGCCGGCATCGGGCTGCTGCAGGGCCGACAGCAGCGACAGCAGCGTGCTCTTGCCGCAGCCCGAGGGGCCCGAGATCAGCGTCAGTTCCCCGGCGTGGATCGACAGGTTCATCTGCCGCAGCACCTGGACCTGCACCACGCCCGAGACGAACGACTTGTGCACGTCGCTGGCCTGCAGGCTGGGCGGTGTGACCGCCGGGCGGGTGGCGCGGCCGGCTGGGAAGGGAGGGGTGGCGGATGTCATCGCAGCAGCAAGGCCGGGTCGGCCGCCATGAGGCCCCGCATGGCGAAGAGGCCCGACAGCAGGGTGACGCCGCCCACCAGCAGCGCGCAGGCGGCGGCGGTGGGGCCATCCATCGCCACCGGCACGCCGTGGGCGTGGGCCAGGGCCAGCAGGCCGGCGCTGGCGCAGCCACCGAGCAGCAGGCCGAGCCCGCCGATCCAGCCGGCCTGCTCGATCACCAGCCGGCCCAGCGAGCGCCGGCTGACGCCCAGCGCATTGAGCACCGCGTATTCGCGCGCCGATCCGGCGACCACTCCCATCAGCGATTGGCTGGTGACCACGGTGCCCACCAGGCAGACGATGCCGACCATGAACAGCACGGCCACGCCGGCCCCGGTGTCCAGCAGCCAATAGAGCTGCGAGCGGCGCGCGAAGGCCTCGGCCGTCCAGACGGCGAACGGGCCGAAGCCCGGCGCGCCCTGGGCCAGGCGCTCCTGCACCGCCGCCGCCTGTTCCGGCCGGTGGGTGCGTGCGACCACGTAGGTGGGGCCGGCCGCAGCGTCGGCCCCGGCGATCTGCCGGGCCGAGTCGATGGAGGTGAGCACGTTCACGCCGCCCAGGCCGCGCAGGCCGTCCACCGCCGCCACGACGTGCACCGGGTGCGCGTTGATCCAGGCCGTGCCGCCGACTGCCGTGCCGAGGGTGGCGAGATCCGCCCGGTCCACGATGGCGGCGCCGGGGTCGCGCAGCGCCTCCCGCTGCCAGGGGGCCAGCAGCCCCGAAAACAGCAGGCTGCCCGGTGCCGTGTGGATGCCGGACACATAGACCGACACGCCGCCGCCGCCCTGTGCGCTGCGCCAGTCGCCGTCCACCCACACATAGGCTTCGGTGGCGGCCACGGCCGGGTCCATGGCCAGCCGCAGATCCACGTCGCGGCCGATGGCCCGGCCGAAATTCACGCTCTGCGTGCCCGGGTAGCCGGCCCACAGGTCGGCGCCGGAGGCGCGCACATAGACCGCGGCGCTGCCGAAGATGCCCAGCACCAGCGCCGCCTGCGCGACCAGCAGCAGGCAGGAAAAGCCCACGGCGAACACGGCCGGCACGAAACGGCGCCACTCATGGATCAGGGTCTTGCGGGCCAGGGCGGTCATGGCGCCACCCCTTGCGATGCACGCGCCTGCGCGTGCCGTTCGGGCACCGCGCCTTCGCCTGCGGGCAGCGGCGCCCCGCCCAGCGCCTTGTAGAGCGCGACGAAGGCCAGCGCCCGCGCGTCGTTCGCGGTGGCCTGGTCCGATTCGGCCTGCACCAGGGCCCGGTGCGCGGCCAGCCCGTCGTATTCGCTCGCCAGGCCCAGCCGCGCCAGCGTGGCGGCGGCGGCGGTGCGTTCCTGCGCGGCCGACACCACCGCGGCCAGCGCATCGGCGCGCTGCTGCTGGGCGGCCAGGGCGGCCAGCGCGCCCTCGGCCTCGGCCACGCCGGCGCGCAGGGCACGCTCCTGGCCCAGCACCGCAGCCTGCAGGGCCTGCTGCTGGGCGTCCACCTGGCGCACGCGGCGGCCCCAGTCGAAGAGCGGCACGTCGATCACCGGCCCGATGGCGGGCACGTCGTCGCTGGTGGTGCGCCGGTTGCGGGTGATGTTGTAGGAATAAAGCAGCGAGCCGGTGATCGAGATGCGGGGAAACAGCTCCGACCGGGCCAGGCCCACACCGGCTTCGGCCTTGCGGACGGCGGCTTCGGCTGCCCGCACGTCGGGGCGGGTGCGGATCAGGTCGGCCGGCAGTGCCTGGAAGCCGAAGGGCGGCAGCGCCCCGGCGGCGGGGGTCCCCGGCGCGCCGGGGAGGGTCCAGGCCGCATCGGGGGTGCTCCGGCCCAGCAGCACGGCCAGCGCCTGGGCGGCGCGGGCCCCGGCCTCCTGCGGCAGGGCCCGCGCGGCGCGGGTCTGGGCCGCCTGGGCGCGGGCCTGGGCGGCTTCACCGGCTGCGCCGGTGCGCGTGCGGCGGCGCACATCCGCCAGCGCCTGGGCCCGGTCGTCCAGCTGCGCCAGGCGATCGAGCTGCTGCAGCTGCCGGCGGGCCGACTGCAGGTCGAGGTAGTTGCGCACCACGTCGGCCACCACGGCCACGCGAATGCCCTGGCCGTCGGCCAGCGACGCATCGACATCGGCGTTGGCGGCGGCGCGCACGCTGTCGCCCGCGCCGAACAGGCCCAGCTCCCAGACCATGTCGATGCTGGCGTGGAAGTACGTGTCGGTGGCGGTGACGTCCTGCACGTTGCGCGCATTGCCGCTGAAGGACGGGCGGAACTGCACGGCCGCGCGGCCTGCCTGCAGGCGCGCTTCCCGCAGCCGGTGGGTGGCGATGGCGAGATCCAGGTTGCGGGCCAGGGCTTCGTCCACCAGGGCGTCCAGCGCGGGGTCGCCGAAGAGCTTCCACCAGGCGCGCAGATCGGGCGCCGCCGGGCCCTGCGGCAGCGGGGCGGTCCATGCGGCCGGCGCCGCCGGCCCGTCGATCGGCAGGGGCGTGCCCGGCACGGCGCAACCGGTCAGCCAGGCGAGCGCCATCCAGCCCGGCGCTGCGCGCAGGAAAGTGGAACGGATCGAGGGAGTGAAGCGCACGAAGGCCGGAGTCGTCGGGGTGGAACAGCCGGCATTGGACCGCCCCAAGCTTGCGCACCCGTGCATGGAATATGGAGGCTTCGTGGAGACGGCGGGAGACTGCCCGCGCTCCGCCCCGCCATGCCCCGCGCTGTGGATAATCCGCGCCAATCCCCTGCCGCCCATGCTGTCCACCCCCCCCTCCCAGGCCCCGAGCCCCCTCATCCTCGTCGTGGAGGACGAGCCCGGCATCGCCAGCATCCTGGCCGCCTACCTGCAGCGCGACGGCCTGCGCGCGCAGCATGCGGCCGACGGGCTCGAAGGCCTGCGGCTCTTCCGCCAGCTGCGGCCCGACCTGGTGCTGCTGGACATCCACCTGCCCGGCATGGACGGGCTCGACCTGCTGCGCGAGATCCGCAGCCACGCGCAGACCCCCGTGATCATGGTCACCGCCGTGGCGGACGACGTGGACAAGCTGCTGGGCCTGCGCATGGGGGCCGACGACTACGTGGTCAAGCCGTTCAGCCCGCCCGAGGTGGTGGCGCGCGTGCGGGCCGTGCTGCGGCGCGTGCAGCCGCAGGCGGCGGCCGCCCCCCGCGCGGCGCCGTCCATCCGCGTCGGCCGCATCGAGATCGACCAGGAAGCGCACGCCGCCCTGGTGCATGGCGACGACGGGCAGGCCGTGGCGCTGCCGCTGACGCTCACCGAGTTCCGGCTGCTGGCCTGCCTGGCGGCCCAGCCGCGGCGGTGCTTCTCGCGCAGCCATCTCATCGACCACTGCCTGCCCGAGAGCGACGCGCTCGACCGGGTGATCGATTCGCACCTCTCCAAGCTGCGCCGCAAGCTGCAGCAGGCAGGGCAGGGCGACCTGATCGAAACCGTGCGCGGTATCGGCTACCGGTTCTGGCCGGGTGGCGGCCCTGGCGCGGCGGGATCCGGCGGATGACGCCGCACGGCCCCCTGCTGCAGCGGGTCTGGGTCCGCTTCGGCCTGTGCATCGCCGCCACCGTGGTGGCGACCATGGCGCTGCTGGCCGGCAGCGTGACGCTGTTTTCGGAGATGCAGTACCGCGACTTCTACCGCGGCCTGCCCGCGCCGGTGCAGCGCGAGATGGACGACCTGCGCGACCGGGGGGAGGAAGACGGCCCGCGCGCCATGGAGATCTACGCGCGCTACTGGCAGGGCGACTTGCTGTTCGGCGAGAAGTGGTCGCTGGTCGTCGGCCTGGTGGTGTGCCTGCCGGTGGGCCTGGTGGTGGGCTTCTGGGTGTCGCGCATCGTGACCCAGCCGCTGGCCTCGATGGCCGAGGTGGCCACGCATGTGGCCGAAGGCGACTTCAGCGTGCGCGCGCAGCCCGGCCGGATGCACGACGAGATGTCGTCCACCGTGCGGCATTTCAACCAGATGATCGATTCGCTGGAACGCATGGCGAAGGAACGCCGCGCCACCACCGCCTCCATCTCGCACGAGCTGCGGACACCGCTGGCCGTGCTGCGCGCCCGGCTGCATGCCATCTGCGACGGCGTGATCGAGGCCGATGCGGCGGAATCGCGCGGGCTGCTGGACCAGGTCGAATACCTGGGCCGCCTGGTGGGCGACCTGCACACCCTGTCGATGGCGGAAGCCGGACAGCTGTCGCTGGAGACCGCGCCGGTCGACCTGGTCGATCTGGTGCGCGAGGCGCTCGCCGGCCATGCCCAGCGCATCGCCGACCACGGTCTGGAACTGGCGCTGGAGGTGCCGGCCGACGGCGGCCCGGTCTGGGCGCTGGCAGACCCCGACCGCGTGCGGCAGATCCTCTTCAACCTGGTGGAGAACGCCCTGAAGCACGCCGCATCGGGCCGCTGGCTGGGCGTGGAGGTCGCGGTCGCGGACGGCACGGCGCTGCTGACCGTGAGCGATGCCGGCCAGGGGCTGCCCCAGCACATGGCGGACGGCCCCTTCGAGCGCTTCCCGCATCCGGCCGGGCGGCGCGGCGAAGGCTCGGGGCTGGGCCTGTCCATCGTGCGCGCGCTGGCCGAACGCCAGCAGGGCAAGGTGCGGGTCGAAAGCCGGCCCGAGGGCGGCACCCGGTTCGTGGTGCAGCTGCCCCGGGCGAACGTGGCCTGATCCCCAGGCTGGCGGCGCGCCGGCGTGCGCCCAGGCGTGGCAGGGGCGCCGGTACGGCCAGGAAGGGGAAAGCAGCCCGCAGGCCGGAACGGAATGGGAGAATGTCGCCCCATGACCGCAGCCGCCCCCACCACCACCACCCCCTCTCCCACCACCGCCGCCCGCGACACGCTCACCATCACCCGCCCCGACGACTGGCACCTGCACGTGCGCGACGGCGAGGCCCTGCGCACCGTGGTGCCGCACACCGCCGCCCAGTTCGGCCGGGCGATCATCATGCCCAACCTGCGCCCGCCGGTGACCACCGCCGCGCAGGCCGCCGCCTACCGGGGCCGCATCCTGGCCGCCCTGCCCGAAGGCGCCGCGTTCGAGCCGCTGATGACCCTCTACCTCACCGACAACCTGCCGGCTGACGAGATCGCCCGCGCGCGGGACGCCGGCGTGGTCGCGGCCAAGCTCTACCCGGCCGGTGCCACCACCAACAGCGATGCCGGCGTGACCGACATCCGCAAGACCTACGCCACGCTGGAGGCCATGCAGAAGGCCGGCATGCTGCTGCTGGTGCATGGCGAGGTCACTTCCAGCGACATCGACCTCTTCGACCGCGAGGCGGTGTTCATCGAGCAGCAGCTCATTCCGCTGCGCCGCGACTTCCCCGAACTGAAGATCGTCTTCGAGCACATCACCACGAAGGACGCTGCGCAGTACGTGCGCGAGGCCGGCCCCTTTACGGCGGCCACCATCACCGCGCACCACCTGCTCTACAACCGCAACGCCATCTTCACGGGCGGCGTGCGGCCGCACTACTACTGCCTGCCGGTGCTCAAGCGCGAGACGCACCGCGTGGCGCTGGTCGAGGCCGCCACCAGCGGCAGCGACCGGTTCTTCCTGGGCACCGACAGCGCCCCGCACCCCGCGCACCTGAAGGAACACGCCACCGGCTGCGCGGGCTGCTACACCGCGCATGCCGCCATCGAGATGTATGCCGAGGCGTTCGACAACGCCGGCGCGCTCGACCAGCTCGAAGGCTTCGCCAGCTTCCACGGCCCGGCCTTCTACGGCCTGCCGCGCAACGAAGGCACCATCACGCTGCGCCGCGAATCGTGGACCCCGCCCGACAGCTTCGCCTTCGGCGAGGCCGAGCTGAAGCCCCTGCGCTCGGGCGAGGCGCTGCCCTGGCGCGTGGTGGCCGGCTGATCCGCTGCGGCAGCCGCAGGTGATGCCGCCGGTGGTGCCGGTTCACGCCATCGACTGGAGCCGGGCCTGGCTGCAGCCGGTGCGCGCCGCGGGCCAGTGCGTGGCGCAGGGCGTGGCCGCCGGGCAGCCGGTGGCTGACGCGCTCGACCGGGCGCGGTGGCTGGCCAGCGGCGAGGCCGGCGTCGGTGCCGGAGTGGGCGAGGGCGCCCATGGCGGCGCGGGCCCGGGCGAGCGCGGTGCGCCCCGGTTCGTCACCCAGCAGGCGCTGGCCGAAGGCGTGGCGTACGAGAGCTTCATCCACGCCACCGGCACCGTCCCCACCCGCGACAACCTGCACGACTTCTTCAATGGCCTCGTCTGGCTGCACTACCCGCAGACCAAGCGGCTGCTGAATCGATGGCAGGCGCAGGCCATCGCGGCGCAGGGCATCGGCGCGGTGCGCGGGCCGCTGCGGGACGCGATCACCGTGTTCGATGAGAACGGCGCCGTGCTGTTCGCTCCGGCCGCGCTCTGCGACGCGCTGCGCGAGCGCGCGTGGCGGCGGCTCTTCGTGGATCTGCGGCCGCTCTGGTCCCGGGCGACGTTGCTGCTGTTCGGCCATGCGCTGCTGGAAAAGCTGGTCCAGCCGCGAAAACCCATCACCGCGCATGTGTACTGTGCCGATGTTGCTATTGAATCAGTAGCAGAGGCGGACGCCTGGCTGGCGCAGACGCTGGATGCCGAGGTGTTTGCGGGCAAGCCGTTCAATCCCCTTCCCGTCCTGGGAATGCCCGGCTGGTGGCCCGAAAACGAGAACTTTTGCTTCTATGATGACTCCCACGTTTTCCGCAGCAGACGCCCCACATAAGCACCACAACAGGGCGCGCAACCGCTGCGGAAGCGGCTTGAACCGCTGAGCAGCACCCCCATTTTTCGTGCTGCGCACCCGCGTGATGCCGCAGTGCCAACCCCACCCCCTGTTTATCCCTTTGCGGAGAACTTCTCGATGAAACGTATCGCCCTTTTTCTGTTGACCAACATCGCCGTGGTGGTGGTGCTGGGCATCGTCGCCAGCCTGCTGGGCGTCAATCGCTTCCTCACGGCCAACGGCCTCAACCTGGGCGCGCTGCTCGGCTTCGCCTTCATCATGGGCTTCGGCGGCGCGATCATCTCGCTGCTGATCAGCAAGCCCGTCGCCAAGTGGAGCGCGGGCGTCACGATCATCGACGGCACGGGCTCGCCCGATGAGCGCTGGATCGTCGACACCGTGCGCCAGTTCGCCGACAAGGCCGGCATCGGCATGCCCGAGGTCGGCATCTTCGAAGGCGAGCCCAACGCCTTCGCCACCGGCGCCTTCAAGAACAACGCCCTGGTCGCGGTGTCCACCGGCCTGCTGCAGGGCATGACGCGCGAAGAGGTCGAGGCGGTGATCGGCCACGAGGTGGCCCACGTCGCCAACGGCGACATGGTCACCATGGCGCTGATCCAGGGCGTGATGAACACCTTCGTGGTGTTCCTCTCGCGCGTCATCGGCTATGCGGTGGACAGCTTCCTGCGCAAGAACGACGAGAACAGCTCCGGCCCCGGCATCGGCTACTACGTCACCACCATCGTGCTCGACATCGCCCTGGGCTTCCTGGCGTCGATCATCGTGGCCTGGTTCAGCCGCCAGCGCGAGTTCCGCGCCGATGCGGGTGCCGCGCAGCTCATGGGCCGCAAGCAGCCCATGATCAACGCCCTGGCCCGCCTGGGCGGCGCCGGCCCCAACGAGCTGCCCAAGAGCATGGCTGCCATGGGCATCACCGGCAACATCGGCAAGCTGTTCTCCACGCACCCGCCGATCGAAGAGCGCATCGCCGCGCTGCAGAACCGCTGAGCCGCAGCGCCTGCCGCACTCCCATCCACCCCGCCGCGTCACCCCGGCGGGGTTTTTTTTATGCAGCGCCCAGACGCGGCGCCTATCCGTTCTGCGGCCGCATGCGGTCGGCCAGCGCCGGGTTGCCGCGGCCGGCCGCGCCCTCGGCCGCGCCGGTCCGGTCACGGGCGTCCTTGTTCTGGCTGAGCTTGCGCTTGCCGACCAGCGAGGTCACGGCGATCTCGATGCCCACGATCTGCTTGAGCAGGCCGTCGACGAAAGCCGGCTCGGAGTCCGACATCTTCCAGGGGCGTGGCTCGGCGGCTTCATGCCGGCGCGTGAGGCGGCCCACCAGGCCGCGCACGAAGCGCTCGTCGTCGCACACGGTGAGCCTGCCGTGCGCGTGGACCACCTCGTAGTTCCAGGTCGGCACCTGGCGGTGGGCTTCGTGCTTGCTGGGGTACCAGTTCGGCGAGATGTAGCCCTCGGCGCCCCGGAAGACGACCAGCACCTCCGCCCCCGCGCCGTTCTGCCAGACCGGGTTGGCGCGCGCCACGTGGGCCGTCAGCACGCCGTGCGGGCCTGCGCCGGGGTCGAATTCGAAGGGAATGTGGTCGGCGTCGGGTCCGTCCTCTCCCTGGGTGACCAGCATGCCCAGGGGGTGCTCGCGGATGATGCGGGCCAGTTCGTCGGGCCGGGTTTCGGCGAAGTGCGCGGGGATGTACATCGTGGTCCTGAGGGCAAGAGCGGCTGCCGGGGCAGCCCGCGGAAGGCAGGCCCGCCACTCTTGCGCAGACCGGCCCGGATGGCAAGCGCCGCGTGAGGCAGCGCCGGTCAGTGGCCGGGGGGCGACGCGCCCGTACCGGCCGGAAGGGGGTGGGCCGGCGTGCCCGCCGCCTCCCGCAGCTGCGCCTTGTCCAGCAGGAAGTCGATGCAGGTGCGCACGGCCCGGGTCTGGTGGCGGTTGGGCAGGTAGAGCAGGTACATGTGCGTGCCGAAGATGCTGAGCCGGTACTCGTCCAGCGTGGTCAGCACCTCGCCGGTGGCCAGCTTGTCCTGCACCACGTAGTCGGGCACCAGACCCACCCCCAGCCCGGCCAGGATGGCCTGCCGCAGGAACGGGAAGTGTTCCGAGATCAGCGTCGGCTCCAGCATCACCTCGTGCCGCTCCGCGCCCTGGTAGGCCGCCAGGCGCAGCTGCCGGCCGGTCACGCCGGCCGTGATGACGGGGCTGGTGCGCAGCGCGTGCAGGGTGCGCGGCAGGCCGTGGCGGCGGGCGTAGTCGGCCGACGCGCAGGCCAGGTAGCGCACGTTGCCCAGGCTGCGCGCCACCAGCGACAGGGGCGGCTCCTGCACCACGCGGATGGCGATGTCCACCTCGTCGCGCAGGTTGTCGGCGCGGTTCTCGAACAGCACGTCCAGCACGATGCCCGGGTACATGCGCTTGAACTCGACCAGCCAGTCGCTCATCACGATCTGGCCGTAGCCGCTGGGCACGCTGATGCCCACGCGGCCCTGCAGGCCCTGGCCCAGCGTAGTGACGGCTTCCTGCGCGGCCATCAGCTCGTTGCGGATGGTGCGGCCGTGCTCGTAGAGGCGCAGGCCGATCTCCGTGGGCTCGACCCGGCGCGTGGTGCGCTGGACCAGCTGCACGCCCACGGCCTTTTCCAGCTTGGTGAGGTGGTAGCTCACGTTGGCGCGCGTCATCTTCAGCTTGCGCGCGGCCTGGCTTAGGTTGCCGGCATCGATGATTTCGACCAGCAGGGTCAAGGAAGGCAAATCCATCGTCGTGCGTGTCGATTGGTCAGGATCATTTGACAGTCTGTCAATGATTGATGTGATTGTCAGAAACCATTGTCGCCGCAAGAATGGGTGTGGGCTTTCAAGAAACACTCAGGAGACAAATTGCATGACGTCTGAAGCGACCGGGTCCGTAGTCCGCCAGCAGGAACTCGAAGGGGTACTGGTGGTGCGTATCGACAACCCACCCGTCAACGCGCTCGGCGCCGCCGTGCGCCAGGGGTTGCTGGCGGCGATCGAACAGGCCGAGGCGAATGCCGCCGTGCGCGCCGTGCTGATCGTGGGCGAGGGCAAGGCCTTCATCGCCGGGGCCGACATCCGCGAATTCGGCCAGCCGCCCGTGCCGCCGGCGCTGCCCGACGTCTGCCACCGGATCGAGTCGTGCGCCAAGCCGGTGGTGGCCGCCATCCACGGCGCGGCCCTGGGCGGCGGGCTGGAGGTGGCGCTGTCCGCCCACTACCGCCTGGCCTTGCCGGCCGCACAGCTGGGCCTGCCCGAAGTGAACCTGGGCCTGCTGCCCGGTGCCGGCGGCACGCAGCGCGCGCCGCGCCTGATGGGCGCCCAGCCCGCGGCCGAGATGATGCTGAGCGGCAAGCCGCTGAACGCCAGGGCGGCCCAGGCCGCGGGGCTGGTGGACCGGCTGGCCGAAGGCACCGACCCCGTCGCCGCCGGTGTGGGGTACGCGCGGGAACTGCTGGCCGCGAATGCCCCGGTGCGCCGCACGCGCGAGCTGGCCGTGCCCGACGCGGACGCCGCACTCGCCGCGCTGGATACGCTGGCCGCCGATACCGCCAGGAAGTCGCGCGGGCTGTTCTCGCCGCAGAAGATCGTCGAATGCGTGCGCAATGCCGTCGAGCTGCCCTTCGACGAAGGCATGCGGCGCGAGCGCGCGGCCTTCATGGAATGCATCGCCAGCCCCCAGCGGGCCGGGCTGATCCACGCCTTCTTCGCCGAGCGCGAAGTCGCCAAGGTGCCGGAGGCGAAGGCCGCCGCGCCGCGTCCGGTGGCGTCCATTGCCGTCATCGGCGGCGGCACCATGGGGGCGGGCATCACCGTGTCGGCGCTGGACGCCGGCCTGCCGGTGACGATGATCGAGCGTGACGACGCCTCGCTGGCCCGGGGCCGCGCGCACGTCGAGAAGGTGTACGACGGCCTCGTCGCCAAGGGCCGCATGACGGCCGATGCCAAGGCCGCCGTGATGGCGCGCTACACCGGCAGCACACGTTACGAAGACATCGCGGCCGCCGACCTGGTGATCGAGGCGGTGTTCGAGGACCTGGAGGTCAAGAAAGCCGTGTTCCGCGAGCTGGACCGCGTCTGCCAACCCGGCGCGGTGCTGGCCACCAACACCTCGTACCTGGACATCGACGCCATCGCCGCCGCCACCGGACGCCCGCAGGACGTGATCGGCCTGCACTTCTTCAGCCCCGCCAACATCATGAAGCTGCTGGAGATCGTGGTGCCGGCGAAGGCCGGCGCCGACGTGGTCGCCACCGCTTTCGCGCTGGCCAGGACGATGAAGAAGGTGCCGGTGCGCGCCGGCGTGTGCGACGGCTTCATCGGCAACCGCATCCTGGCCGTGTACAAGCAGGCGGCCGACTACCTGATGGAAGACGGCGCGTCGCCCTATGAGATCGACGCCGCCGTGCGCGGCTTCGGCTACCCGATGGGCCCGTTCCAGGTGACCGACCTGGCGGGCGGCGACATCGGCTGGGCCACGCGCAAGCGCCGTGCGGCAGCGGCGGTGGAATCTGGCGCCCCGAAGGCGCGCTACGTGGAGATCGCCGACCGCATCTGCGAGCGCGGCTGGTTCGGCCAGAAGACGGGGCGCGGCTTCTACCTCTACCCCGAGGGCGCCCGCACGGGCCAGCCCGATCCGGAGGTGCTGGCCATCGTCGATGCCGAGCGCGCCAGGAAGGGCGTCGTGCCGCGCAGCTTCACCCCCGACGAGATCATGCGCCGCTACCTGGCCGCCATGGTCAACGAAGGCGCCAAGGTGGTGGCCGAGGGCATCGCCCTGCGGCCGCTGGACGTGGACGTGACCTTCCTCTCGGGCTACGGCTTTCCGCGCTTCCGTGGCGGGCCGATGAAATACGCCGACATGGTGGGGCTGGACACCATCCTGGCCGACATCCGCGCGTTCGCCCAGGAAGACCCGCTCTTCTGGCAACCCGCGCCGCTGCTGGAGCAGCTGGTGGCCGAAGGCCGGAACTTCGACAGCCTGAACCGGGCAGCGGCCAGCGCCTGAGCGGCTGAACGCACCACGCACTATCAAAAAGAGAGCTGCCTGCGCTGGTGAATCGGGCGATTCAGAGGCGTTTGGCTCTGAGTTGCTCACGGAACCAGCGCAGCCAGATCCTGAATCCATAGCAAATTCACTTCGGGACCACAGACACCCATGCGCGAAGCCGTCATCGTTTCCACCGCCCGCACCCCGCTGGCCAAGTCCCATCGCGGCGAATTCAACGCCACGCCCGCGCCCCAGCTGGCCGCCTATTCGGTCAAGGCCGCCGTCGAACGCGCCGGCATCGACCGCGCGCTGATCGAGGATCTGATCCTCGGCTGCGGCAACCCTGAAGGCATGCAGGGCAGGAACCTGGGCCGCCAGACGGTGCTGCGCGCGGAGCTGCCGCTGTCCATCGCCGGCACCACGGTCACGCGCTTTTGCGCCTCGGGCCTGCAGTCCATCGCCATCGCGGCGGGCCGCATCGTGGCCGAAGGCGTGGACGCCATGATCGCGGGCGGCGTGGAGAGCATCTCGGGCGCGCGCGCCCTGGGCACGCCGGCCGACCTGGACCCGTGGCTGGTCGAGCGCAAGCCCGAGCTGTTCATGGCCATGATCGACACGGCCGACGTGGTGGCCCGGCGCTACGGCATCACGCGCGAAGACCAGGACGCCTTCTCGCTGCAGAGCCAGCAGCGCACGGCCGCCGCGCAGCAGCAGGGCGTGTTCGCCGATGAAATCATCGCCTGCGCCGCGCGCATGGCGGAGAAGAACAAGGACACCGGCGAGGTCACGTACCGCGACGTGGTCGCCACGCAGGACAACTGCAACCGCCCCGGCACCACGCTGGAAGGCCTGGCGAAGCTGGAACCCGTGAAGGGCCCGGGCCACTTCGTCACCGCCGGCAACGCCTCGCAGCTGTCGGACGGCTCCAGCGCCTGCGTGCTGATGGAAGCCAGGCAGGCCGAGCGGCTGGGCCTGCAGCCGCTGGGCGCCTTCCGCGGCATGGCCGTGGCCGGCTGCGAACCCGACGAGATGGGCATCGGCCCGGTCTTCGCCGTGCCCAAGCTGCTGCAGCGCCACGGCCTGACGGTGGACGACATCGACCTGTGGGAGCTGAACGAGGCTTTCGCCTCCCAGGCGCTCTATTGCCAGCGCCAGCTGGGCATCCCGATGGAGCGGCTGAACGTGAACGGCGGCGCCATCTCCATCGGCCACCCGTTCGGCATGACGGGCGCGCGCCTGGCCGGCCACATCCTGCTGGAGGGCCGGCGCCGCAAGGCCAAGTACGGCGTGGTGACCATGTGCATCGCCGGCGGCATGGGCGCGGCCGGCCTGTTTGAAATCTATTGAGACCCTTTTCGGAAACCACGCCATGGATCTGCAATTCACCCCCCGGGAAGAGGCCTTCCGCGCCGAAGTCCAGACCTTCCTGAAGGACCACCTCCCCGCGCGCATCGCCAGCAAGGTGAAGGCCGGGCAGCGCCTCACCAAGGCCGACCAGGAGGAGTGGCACGCCATCCTCAACGCGCGCGGCTGGCTGGCCAACCACTGGCCCGAGGCCTACGGCGGCCCGGGCTGGGGCGCGGTCGAGAAGTTCATCTTCGACACCGAATGCGCGCTGGCCGGCGGGCCGCGCATCGTGCCCTTCGGCGTGAACATGCTGGGCCCGGTGCTGATCAAGTACGGCAACGAGCAGCAGAAGGCTTACTGGCTGCCGCGCATCCTGAGCGGCGAGGACTGGTGGTGCCAGGGCTATTCCGAGCCGGGCGCGGGCTCGGACCTGGCCTCGGTCAAGACCACGGCCGTGCGGGACGGCGACCACTACATCGTCAACGGCCAGAAGACCTGGACCACCCAGGGCCAGCACGCCAACATGATCTTCTGCCTGGTGCGCACCCAGCGCGAGGCCAAGGCCCAGGCGGGCATCAGCTTTCTGCTGGTGGACATGAACAGCCCGGGCGTCGAACTGCGCCCCATCCGGACGCTGGACGGCGACCGCGAGGTCAACGAAGTGTTCTTCACCGACGTGCGCGTGCCGGTCGAGAACCTGGTGGGCGAGGAGAACAAGGGCTGGACCTATGCCAAGTACCTGCTGACCTACGAGCGCACCGGCATCGCCGGCGTGGGCTTTTGCATCGCGGCGCTGGCCAAGCTCAAGGTCATTGCCGACAAGGTGTACAGGAACGGCAGGCCGATCGCGCAGGACCCGCTGTTCGGGGCGCGCCTGGCGCGCGTGGAGATCGACCTGGAGAACATGAAGACCACCAACCTGCGCGTGATCGCCGCCGTGGCCGGTGGCGGCGTGCCGGGCGCCGAAAGCTCCATGCTCAAGATCCGCGGCACCGAGATCCGCCAGGAGATCCTTTCGCTGATCCGCCGTGCGATGGGCGTGCATGCCGCACCGTTCATCGAAGAGGCCCAGTACGAAGGCTATTCCGATGCGCCCGTGGGCCCGGCGGAAGCCGCCACGGCCGCGGCCAGCTACTTCAACTACCGCAAGCTGTCGATCTTCGGCGGCTCCAACGAAATCCAGAAAAACATCATTTCGAAAATGATTTTGGGCCTGTGAGGTTGCTGCCATGAACTTTGTCCACACCGAAGACCGCCGCATGCTGGCGGACACCTTGAACCGCTTCGTGGCCGAGCAATACGGCATCGAGCACCGCAACCAGATCGCCTATGGCGACGAGGGCCACAGCCCGGCGCTGTATGCCCAGTTCGCCGAGCTGGGCGCCATCGGCGCGCTGTTTCCCGAGGCCGTCGGCGGCTTTGGCGGCTCGGGCTTCGACATCAGCGTGGTGTTCGAGGCGCTGGGCCGCGGCCTGGTGGCCGAGCCGCTGCTGGGGGCCCTGGTGGTGGGCCAGGCGCTGATCGCTGCGGGCAACGATGCGCAGAAGCAGCGGCTGGAAGACATCGTCGCCGGCGGCACCCTCGCCGCCCTGGCGCATGACGAGCCCGGAAGCCATTACGAGCTGGCCAACGTGGCGGCGACGGCCACGAGGAACGCCTCGGGCTGGACGCTGAACGGCGCCAAGTCGGTGGTGGCCTTCGGCGAGAAGGCCGACCTGCTGCTGGTGTCGGCCCGCACGTCCGGCAACGCTTTCGACGCGTCGGGCATCAGCCTGTTCCTGGTGAACGGCCAGGCCGCCGGCATCGCCCGCCGGGGCTATGGCCGCATCGACGGCGGCCGCGCGGCCGAGCTCGCGTTCACCGATGTGCAGGTGGGCGCCGATGCGCTGCTGGGCCAGGAAGGGCAGGGCCACGGGGTGCTGGAGCACATCCAGGGCTATGCGCTGCTGGCACTGGCGGCCGAGGCGCTGGGCGCCATGGACGTCGCCAAGCAGAGCACGCTGGAATACCTGCAGACGCGCAAGCAGTTCGGCGTGGTGATCGGCACCTTCCAGGCGCTGCAGCACCGCATGGCCGACCTGCTGCTGGAGGTGGAGCAGATGCGCTCGGCCGTCATCAACGCGGCCGATGCGATCGACAACGCGCAAGGCGTGGCACGCCAGAAGATGCTGTCGGCGGCCAAGTACACGGCCGGCTACGTGGGCGCGCTGGTGGCCGAGGAAAGCATCCAGCTGCATGGCGGCATCGGCATGACCTGGGAGCTGCCGCTGTCGCACTACGCCAAGCGCCTGGTGCTGATCGACCACCAGTTCGGCGACGAAGACCATCACCTGGGCCGCTTCATGGCCCTGGCGCAGGAGGGCTGAGCCATGGACGCGCCGCTCCTCGTTCGCCGCGAAGCCGCCGTTCTGGTGCTGAGCAACAACGATCCGGCCACGCGCAACGCGCTGTCGCCGGAGTTCTATGCCGCGCTGGCGCAGGCCCTGGCCGATGCCGCGGCGGACGCCTCCGTGGGCGCCATCGTGCTCACGGGCGAGGGCGGGCATTTCTGCTCGGGCGGCAACCTGAACCAGCTCGCCAGGCGGCGCGAGCTGCCCGTGGAGGAGCGCCGCGCCAAGCTGGAGGGCCTGCACGGCCTGGTGCGGGCGGTGCGCGACTGCCCCAAGCCCGTCATCGCGGCCGTCGAAGGCGCGGCGGCCGGGGCGGGCCTCTCGCTGGCGCTGGCCTGCGACATGCTCGTCGCCGCGAGGAACGCGGTGTTCTCCGTGGCCTACGTGAAGGTGGGCCTCACGCCCGACGGCGGGGCCACGGCCTTCCTGGCCGAATTCGTGTCGCGCCATGTGCTGACCGAGCTGTGCCTGACCGGCGAGCGCCTGAGTGGCGAGCGGCTGGCGCAGCTGGGGCCCGTCAACCGCCTGGCCGAGCCGGGCGAAGCCCTGGCCCAGGCCCTGGTGCTGGCGCGGCAGGTCGCGGCCGGCCCGGACCAGGCCATGGCGCGCATCAAGCACCTGTGCCGCCAGGCGCCGCACCACACGCTGGAAGAGCAGCTGGATATGGAGGCGCAGTACATGGTGCTGTCGCAGGCGACCGCGGAGTCCCAGGAAGGCATCGGCGCCTTCCTTGCCAAGCGCAGCCCCGACTTCGCCCAGCTGCGCCGCCCGCAGGCCTGACGCCTGCCGCGACCCACCCGCCATCAAGGAGACCCAGAACATGAACCCGACCCCAACCCCGAGCCCGACCCCGGTTCCGCCATCCGACGGCATCGACTTTCCGCTGGAGGGCGTGCGCGTGCTGGACCTTTCCCGGGTCTTCGCCGGCCCGCTCTGCGGCCAGGTGCTGGCCGACTTCGGCGCCGAGGTGGTGAAGGTGGAGCACCCCGGCCGCGGCGACGACACGCGCGACTGGGGCATGCGCATCGGCAAGACCGAGACCACCTACTACAACAGCATGAACCGCAACAAGCGGTCGATCACGCTGGACCTGCAGAGCCCCGAGGGCGCGAAGATCGTGCACGAACTGCTGCCGCAGTTCGACGTGGTGATCCACAACTTCAAGACCGGCGGCGCCGAGAAGCTGGGCCTGGGCTACGAGCAGCTCAAGGCCCTCAAGCCGGACCTGATCTACTGCGCCGTGGCCGGCTACGACGTGACCGGCCCCGAGGCCAAGCGTCCGGGCTACGACCTGGTGATCCAGGGCGAGGCAGGGCTGATGGCGCTCAACGGCGAAGCCGCGCAGCCGCCGCTCAAGTTCGGCGTGGCCGTGGTGGACCTGATGACCGGCATGTACGCCGCGCAGGCGGTGCTGGCCGCATTGTTCCAGCGCAGCCGCACGGGCCGGGGGCGCCTGATCGAGATGGCGCTCTACGACTGCGGCCTGATGGTGACGGGCTACTACGGGCTCGACGCCATGCAGCTGGGCCACGACCCGCAGCGCTACGGCAACGCGCACCCGTCCATCGTGCCCTACGGCATGTTCGAGGCGGCCGACGGCCCGCTCATCATCGCGGTGGGCAACAACAGCCAGTTCGACAAGTTCTGCCGCCAGGTGATCGAGCGGCCCGACATCGTGGAAGACCCGCGTTTCGCCACCAACGTGGAGCGCGCCAAGAACCGGCTGGTCATCGGGCCCATGCTCACGGAGCTGATCCGCAGCCTGCCGCGCGATGTGCTGCTCGAACGCATGACGGCCTGCGGCATTCCCTGCGGCAAGGTGGCCGGCCTGCACGAGGCGCTGACCAGCGAGCGCACCCGCCGCGGCGGCCTGCTGCAGGACATGCCGCACCCGGTGGTGGGCACCACGCCCGTGTTCGCGCCGCCGTATCGGCTGAACGGCCAGCGGCTGCCCATCCGCCATGCACCGCCCACGCTGGGCGAGGGCACGCGCGAGGTGCTGCAGCGCCTGCTGCAGATGAGCGACGAGCAGCTGCAGCAGCTGCAGCAGCGCGGCGTGCTGACCCTGCCGGAGGCGCCGCCCGCTGCCTGATCGATTCCCGCCACCGGCCCGGTGGAAAGCCAAGCCGCACAGACGGCGCGCCGGGGCCGGTTTCTTTCGTGACGACACCTCAGGAGACAAGACCATGACAGGTTCCCGATTCGATCGCCGCACCGTGCTGTGCGGCCTGGCCGCCCTCGGCGGCGGCAGCTGGCTGGGTTCCGCCTCGGCCCAGCCGGCCAAGGCGGCCTGGCCGGCCAAGCCCATCCGGCTCATCGTTCCCTTCAACGCGGGCGGGGCGACCGACATCATCGCCCGCAGCGTGGGCGAGGCGCTGTCGCAGCGCGTGGGCCAGCCGGTGGTGGTGGACAACCGGGGCGGCGCCGCCGGCATCCTGGGCACCGACGCCGTCGCCAAGGCCGCGCCCGACGGCTACACCCTGCTGCTGTCGCTCAGCACCTCGATGCTGATCAACCAGTTCCTCTACACCAAGCTGCCCTACGACCCGCAGAAGGACCTGACGCTGATCACGCAGGTCGCGGCCGCGCCCGTCACGCTGGTGGTGCACCCCTCGGTGCCCGCCAGCAACATGAAGGAGCTGCTGGCCTATGTGAAGGCGAACCGGGGCAAGGTGTCGTACGGTTCCTGGGGCGTGGGTTCGTACGCGCACCTGGGCGGCGCCTACATGAGCAAGACGCAGGACGCCGACATGGCCCACGTCGCCTACAAGGGCGAGGCGCCGATGATCCAGGACCTGATCGGCGGCCAGTTGCAGCTGTGCTTCTCCAGCGCGCAGAACACCAAGCCCTTCATCGATTCGGGCCGCCTCAAGGCCATCGGCGTAACGGGCCTGCAGCGCATGGACATCCTGCCGCAGCTCGCCACCATCCACGAGCAGGGCGTGACCGACGACGCCTACGCCGTCTTCGGCTGGGTCGCCATGGGCGGCCCGGCGAACCTGCCCAAGGACGTGATGGACGTGCTGCAGGGCCACCTGCGCGAGATCGCCCGCGACCCCAAGCTGCTGGAGCGCATCCGGGGCGCCGGCTTCATGCCGGTGATGAACACCCCCGAGGCCTTCCAGGCCAACTACCGCCGCGACATGCCGGTCTGGAAGGCGCTGGTCGACGCAGCCGGCGCCAAGCTCGACTGAGCCCCCGCCGCCGTGACTTCGGCCGGGCGCATGGCGTCCGGCCGGCGCGGGGCTCTGGCGCTTCGCCGCCCCGCACCCCGCGATATTCCCGTTCCTTCCCCCCGATTTTTTGTTGACCTGCCTGTCTTTCCTCAATCCACGGAGATCGCCTTCCATGCCTCGTTTCTTCCCCGCCGCACCGCTGGTCCGCACCACCCGCCGAACGCTGCTGGCGCTGGCCGCCGCGCATGTCGTCGTCGGCGGTGCCCACGCCCAGCCGGCAGCGCCGTCGCCGTCGCCCGCATGGCCCACCAAGGTGATCAAGCTGGTGGTGCCCTTTCCACCGGGCGGCCCGACCGACACGGCATCGCGCATCATCGGCCAGCAACTGGGGGAGCGGCTCAAGCAGCCGGTGCTGGTCGAGAACCGGCCCGGCGCATCGGGTTCCATCGCAGCCGCCCAGGTCGCCAAGTCCGATGCCGACGGCTACACGCTGGTGATGCTGGCCACGCCCACGCTGCTGGCGCCCCACCTCTACAAGAAGGCCGGCTACGACACGACCAAGGACTTCGCCCCCGTGGCCACCGTGTATGACCTGCCCATCGTGGTGGTGGTCAACCCCACGCTGCTGCCGCAGGTGAAGGACCTGCGCCAGCTCATCGCCACCGCCAAGGAGCAGAAGACGTCGCTGAACTACACCAGCTCGGGCACCGGCAGCTTCGGCCACCTGAGCATGGAATTGCTCAAGCAGATGGGCCAGTTCGAGATGCAGCACGTGCCCTACAAGGGGGGCGTGCCCGCCATCACCGACACGCTGGGAGGCCAGGTGCCGGTCATGTACGCCGATCTGGTCGCGGCGCTGCCGCACATCCAGGCGGGCAAGCTGCGCGCGATCGCCGTGGGCTCGCCGCAGCGGGTCGCCATGCTGCCGGACGTGCCGACCATCGCCGAGCAAGGCTTCAAGGGGTACGACGCCGTGTCGTGGGGCGGCCTGCTGGCGCCGCGCGGCACGCCCAAGCCGGTGATCGACCGCCTGGCGACGGAGGTGCAGCAGATCCTGGCCGACAAGGCCACGCAGGACAAGCTGCTCAACGCGGGCGCCATCGCCAACTTCCAGAACCCCGCCGGCATGGAACGCCGCATCCAGCAGGACTATGCGAAATGGGGCCAGGTGATCCGCGACAAGGGCATCACCACGGACTGAGCCCGCAGCGCTCCCCGTCATTCGCCTTCACACCCTCTCCCTTTCTCTTTTTTCCCAGCAAAAGGTCATCCCATGAAAATCCTGGTCCCGGTCAAGCGAGTGGTGGACTACAACGTGAAGGTCCGCGTGAAGTCGGACGGCACGGGCGTGGACATCGCCAACGTCAAGATGAGCATGAACCCCTTCGACGAGATCGCGGTGGAAGAGGCCGTGCGGCTGAAGGAAAAGGGCGTGGCCACGGAAGTCATCGCCGTGAGCTGCGGCGACGCCAAGTGCCAGGAAACGCTGCGCACCGCCATGGCCATCGGCGCGGACCGGGGCATCCTGGTGGAAACGTCCGAAGAGCTGCAGTGGTGGACTACAACGTGAAGGTCCGCGTGAAGTCGGACGGCACGGGCGTGGACATCGCCAACGTCAAGATGAGCATGAACCCCTTCGACGAGATCGCGGTGGAAGAAGCCGTGCGGCTGAAGGAAAAGGGCGTGGCGACCGAAGTCATCGCCGTGAGCTGCGGCGACGCCAAGTGCCAGGAAACCCTGCGCACCGCCATGGCCATCGGCGCGGACCGGGGCATCCTGGTGGAAACSTCCGAAGAGCTGCAGCCGCTGGCCGTCGCCAAGCTCCTGAARGCCCTGRTGGACAAGGAGCAACCCCAGCTCGTCATCCTCGGCAAGCAGGCCATCGACGACGACTCCAACCAGACYGGCCAGATGCTCGCGGCCCTGGCCGGCCTGCCGCAGGCCACCTTCGCCTCCAAGGTCGAAGCCACGGGCGAGGYGGTGAACGTCACCCGCGAAGTCGATGGCGGCCTGGAGACCCTCGCGCTCACGCTGCCCGCCGTCATCACCACCGACCTGCGCCTGAACGAGCCGCGCTACGTCACGCTGCCCAACATCATGAAGGCCAAGAAAAAGCAGCTCGACACCGTCAAGCCCGAAGACCTGGGCGTSGACGTCAAGCCGCGCCTGAAGACCTTGAAGGTGGCCGAGCCCGCCAAGCGCGGCGCCGGTGTCAAGGTGCCCGACGTCGCCGCTTTGGTSGACAAGCTCAAGAACGAAGCCAAGGTCATCTGAACCGAACGAGACAAGGAACACACGACATGACCGCACTCGTCATTGCAGAACACGACAACGCCGGCATCAAGCCCGCCACCCTCAACACCGTCACCGCCGCAGCCGCCTGCGGCGGCGAAGTCCACATCCTCGTGGCCGGCCAGGGCGCCGACGCCGCCGCACAAGCCGCCGCCCAGATCGCAGGCGTCGCCAAGGTGATCCAGGCCGACGGCGACAGCCTCAAAGACGGCCTCGCCGAGAACATCGCTTCCCAGGTACTGGCCATCGCGGGCAACTACAGCCACATCCTCTTTCCCGCCACCGCCGGCGGCAAGAACGTGGCGCCCCGCGTCGCCGCCCAGCTCGACGTCGCGCAGATCAGCGACATCACCGCCGTGGTGAGCGCCGACACCTTCGAGCRCCCCATCTACGCGGGCAACGCCATCGCCACCGTGCAAAGCAGCGACAGCGTGAAGGTCATCACCGTGCGCACCACCGGCTTCGATGCCGCCGCTGCCACGGGCGGCAGCGCTGCCGTGGAAAAGACGGACGCCGTGGCCGACTCCGGCAAAGCCCGGTTCGTCGGCCGCGAAGTCACCAAGAACGACCGGCCCGAGCTGACGGCGGCCAAGATCATCGTCTCGGGCGGCCGGGCGCTGGGCAGCGCCGAGAAGTTCAACGAAGTCATGACGCCGCTGGCCGACAAGCTGGGCGCGGCGATTGGCGCGAGCCGCGCGGCGGTGGATGCGGGCTACGCCCCGAACGATTGGCAGGTGGGCCAGACGGGCAAGATCGTGGCCCCGCAGCTCTACATCGCGGCGGGCATCTCCGCCAGGGCGTGAACCAGGAAACCCTGGCGCTGGCCCAGACCCGTGGCTATTCCANAGCAGGCGCAGGAAGGGCGCCTCGGGCAGCTCGCCCTGGGCTTCCTCGACAAGCTGGGCGCGGCGATTGGCGCGAGCCGCGCGGCGGTGGATGCGGGCTACGCCCCGAACGATTGGCAGGTGGGCCAGACGGGCAAGATCGTGGCCCCGCAGCTCTACATCGCGGCGGGCATCTCCGGGGCGATCCAGCATCTGGCGGGCATGAAGGAYTCSAAGGTGATCGTGGCGATCAACAAGGACGCCGAGGCTCCGATCTTCAGCGTGGCCGACTATGGGCTGGAGGCGGATCTGTTCACCGCCGTGCCGGAGATGGTCAGCCGGATCTGACCGCAGGGCCGGCCTCGTTCGGCATCGCGCCGCTTCACTTTCTGGAAGGAAGATTTCGATGAACGCCATCAACGCACCCATCACCGACACCGACACCGACACCGCCGCCGCCTCGGCCGTTCGCGCCCAGGTCACGCCCGAGGAATGGCAGACCCGCGTCGAGCTGGCCGCAGCCTACCGGCTGGTGGCCCACTTCGGCTGGGACGACCTGATCTTCACGCACATCTCCGCGCGCGTGCCGGGCCAGGGGGACCAGTTCCTGATCAACCCCTATGGCATGCTGTTCGACGAGATCACGGCCTCCAGCCTGGTGAAGGTGGACCACCACGGCGAGCCCGTCATGGCGACGGAATACGACGTGAACCCGGCCGGTTTCCTGATCCACAGCGCCATCCACGAAGCGCGGCCGGAGGTGCAGTGCGTGCTGCACACCCATACGCAGTACGGCGTGGCCGTGTCGGCGCAGGAAGGCGGGCTGCTGCCCATCTCGCAGCAGTCGATCTTCCCGTTGGCGAGCCTGGCCTACCACGGCTACGAAGGCGTGGCGCTGAACGACGACGAGCGCCCCCGCCTCGTGGCCGACCTGGGCCATCGCAACAGCATGATCCTGCGCAACCACGGCCTGCTGACCTGCGGGCGTGGCGTGCCGGAGGCGCTGCTGGCCATGTACACGCTGGAATCGGCCTGCCGCATCCAGATCCTGGCGCAGGCCGGCGGCGGCGCGCTCACCCAGATTCCGGGCGAGATCATCGCCACTTCGGTGCAGCAGTCGCGCCAGGTCACCAAGGGCAAGGGCGCCGGCCTGGCCTGGCCCGGCCTGCTGCGCCGGCTGGACCGGATCGACCCGAGCTACCGCACCTGAGCCGCCAGCGCTGAACCACTAAAAGACAGGAGACGACAAGCCATGCCATCCCTTTCCTCCCGGCGCCACTTCCTGCAGGCCGGCTCCGCCGCCGCGGCCGGCGCCCTGCTGCCGCTGGCGTCCAGCCACGCGCAGGCCGCCTGGCCCGCCAAGCCGATCCGCATCGTCGTGCCCTATACGGCGGGCGGCTTCACCGACCAGATGGCGCGGCTGCTGCAGGTCGGGCTGCAGCAGCGCCTGGGCCAGCCGGTGGTGGTGGACAACAAGCCCGGCGCCAACAGCATCATCGGTGTCGATGCGGTGGCCAAGGCCGCGCCGGACGGCTACACCTTCGGCGTGTTCATCGCCGCCTACGCGGCCAACACCACGCTCTACCCCAAGCTGCCCTACGATCCGCAGAAAGACCTGACGGGCGTCTCGCTGATGGGGGTGTCGCCGCTGGTGGCGGCCGTGTCCATGAACGCGCCCTTCAAGACCATGGCCGAACTGGTGGCCTATGGCCGCGCCAACCCGGGCAAGATCAGCTATGCCTCGTCCGGCAACGGCTCGGCCGCGCACCTCACCTCGGAGCTGATGCGCATGGTGACCGGTGTCGAGATGGTGCACGTGCCGTACAAGGGCGCATCGCCCGCGCTGGCCGACCTGATGGGCGGGCAGGTGCCGCTGTTCCTGGACCCGCCGCCCAACCTGATCCAGCCCGCCAAGGCCGGCAAGATCCGCCTCATCGGCGTGGCCAGCGACAAGCGCCTGCCCGCGCTGCCCGACGTGCCCACCTTCGCAGAGCTGGGCTTTCCGGCGCTGGTGGGCAGCACCTGGGCGGCGATGCTGGCGCCCGCCGGCACGCCACCGGACATCGTGCAGCGCATGTCCGAAGAGGTGGCGCGCATCGTCCGCAGCCCCGAGGTGAGCCGGCGCATGGAGCAGACCATGGGCACCTTCCCCGAGGGCTCCACGCCCCGGGAGTGCGACGCCTTCATCGCGGCCGAGACCACCAAGTGGGCCAAGGTGATCCAGACGGCAGGCGTGAAGCCGGACTGACCAGCGGGGCAGGCCAGAGCGGGGTGGGGCGCTGCAGCGTCCGGCCGGCCGGCCGGCCACCGCGCGCGGGCAGGCGACGGTTCAAGTCGCCGCAGCACGTGCCGATAAGAAGGGTGAGATCCCAGCGCCCCGTGCGGCGATCGCGCGCCGGCAGGGCGTGGGTGCGTCTCCCAGCTTTCGACTCCGGCCTGCCATGAACCTGCTCCAAGCCCGCCTCTCCGCCCGTCTTGCATGGGCATTCGGCATCATCTGCCTCGTCACTTCCCTCGCAGCCGGCGTCGGCGTGTGGCGGCTGACCAACCTGCAGGCCATCGCGGACGAACTGGGCGGCGAGTCGGCCGAGCGCGCCCTGCTGGCGCAGGAGCTGCACGCCATCGTGGTGCTCAGTTCGGCCCGGGCGGAATCCCTGCTGGAGGCGGGCGACAACCCGGTCTACACCGCGCGGGTGGATGCGGATCGCAAGATCACGTCCGCGCGGTCCGCCGAGGTGCGCAAGCGGCTGGACGTGCTGGCGGCCGATCCGCAATCCGAGCGGCTCTTCGACGCCATCGACGCCGCGGGCAATGCCTTCCGTGCAGCGCGCGACGAGCTGGTCAAGCGCCGCCAGGCGGGCGAGGCGCTGCCGCCCGACTCCGTGGGCCAGCAGCTGCGCCCGGCGGCCGACCGCTACGCCGGCGCGGTGAACGCCATGGCCGAGCTGCAGCGCCAACGCGTGGCGCAGGCCCGGGAAGCCGCGGCCGCCAGCGCGCGCCAGGGCACCGCGCTGCTGGTGGGCGGCTCGGCCCTGGGCCTGCTGCTGAGCCTGGTGTGCGCGGTGCTGCTGTCGCGCTCCCTGCTGCGGCCGCTGGCGCACGCATCCACCGTGGCCGACCGCATTGCCGAAGGCGATCTGACCTCCGCCGTGCCGGCCGTGCCGCCCGGCAACCGCGACGAAGTGCGCGCGCTGCTGGGCCGGCTGGACGCCATGCAGGCGCGGCTCGCGCAGCTGGTGGTTGGCATGCGCCAGGCCAGCACCTCGGTGGCGGGCGCCAGTGCGGAGATCGCCGCGGGCAACAGCGATCTGTCGGCCCGGACCGAGCAGACCGCCTCCAATCTGGAGGAGATCGCCGCCAGCATGGAGGAGATCCTCTCCACCGTGCGGCACAGCGCCGACGCGGCCCAGCAGGCGACCGGCCTCGCCACGTCCGCCAGCGAGGTGGCGCAGCGTGGGCGCGACGCCGTGCAACGGGTCGTGGGCACGATGAACGGCATCTCCCAGTCCTCCCGCAAGATCGCCGACATCACCAGCGTCATCGACGGCATCGCCTTCCAGACCAACATCCTGGCGCTGAACGCAGCGGTGGAAGCCGCGCGCGCAGGGGAGCAGGGCCGGGGCTTCGCGGTGGTGGCCGGCGAGGTGCGCAGCCTGGCGCAGCGCAGCGCGACGGCCGCCAAGGAAATCGGCAGCCTCATTTCCGAGAGCGTGCGCGAGGTGGACGAGGGCACGAAGCTGGCCCATGCGGCCGGCGGCACCATGGGCGAGATCGTGCAGTCGGTGCAGCAGGTGGCCACCATCATCGGCGAGATCAGCACCGCCACCCGCGAGCAGAGCACCGGCCTGGGCCAGGTGGGCGAGGCGGTGAACCAGCTCGACCAGATGACGCAGCAGAACGCGGCGCTGGTGGAGGAGTCGTCCGCCGCCGCGCAGGGGCTGCGGGTGCAGGCCCAGCAACTGGCCGACCTGGTGGCGGCCTTCCGCCTGCCGGAGGCGCAGCCCCTGGCTGCGCTGCGCTGACGGGCGGACAGCTGCCGCCGCCATGCGGGCAGGGGGGCGCCCCTCGTCTGCTCTGGCTTCGCGCTGCTTCGATGGGCTTTGCCTTTCTTTACAGCAGGCCCGTGCGCCGGCCAGCGCCGCATGGCGTTGAATCTCCATCTCATCATGGACTGAATGGAGCGTTGACATGCGTTTCACCCCGGATCGAAAACGCGTTCGCCTGGCGGGTGCTGCCGCCGTCCTGGCGGCCGCTGCGCTGTCGGGCTGCGTGGTGGCGCCACCCGCGCGGCATGTGGTGGTGGAAGAGGGGCCCGTCGTCGTCGCGCCGATGGCACCGCCCGCACCGTACGTGGAAACCATCACCGTGGCGCCCTCTCCCACGCATGTCTGGGTCGGCGGCTTCTGGGAATGGGGCGGCGGCCGCTACGTCTGGCGGCCCGGCCACTGGGCGGCACCGCCGCGGGCAGGCTGGGTCTGGGTGCCGCACCGGTGGGAGCCGGGCGCGGGCGGCTGGCATATGCGGCCGGGGCACTGGGCATACCGCTGACCGGCTCGGCGCTCGGCCGGCTGCAGGGGCGAACTGCTGGGAGGCCCCCGTCCCCGCAGCCGGTCAGGCGCCCGAGGGGGGAGATTCCAGCCCTTTGAGCACCAGGTGGCAGAGCAGCGTCTCTGCATGGTCGTAGTCGCGTTCGGTCAGCGCGGGCTTGCCCAGCAGCAGGGCGAACTGGGTCTGCTGGTCGGCATAGGCCTGGGTCACCGACCAGATGATGAACATCAGGTGCGTGAAGTTCACGCGCGCGATGCGGCCTTCGCCGGCCCAGCGCTCGAAGGTGCGGACGTCGTTCTTCAGCACCGGCCCGACGCGCCGCGCGATCACCTCGGCATAGCGCGGGGCGCCGGCGATCACTTCCTTGGCAAACACCTTGGCGGCATTCGGCCGCTCCAGCGACGAGCGCAGCTTGGCGCGGATGTACTGGCGCAGCGCCGTCTGCGGATCGTCGCCGTGCGACATCGCCTCCATGCCCGACAGCCACTGGGTCAGCACGTCGTCGAGCACGCGCAGATAGAGCGCTTCCTTGCTCGGAAAGTAATAGAGCAGGTTGTGGCGGCTGATGTGCGCGGCCGCAGCGATGCCTTCGAGCGAGGCGCCTTCGAAACCGAACTGGGCGAACTGGCTTTCGGCTTCCAGCAGGATGGACTGCTCCTTCTTCAGCCGGGCGGCGCTGGGCTGGCGCATGGCTGCGGGCGGATTGTCTGGCGCGGTGCGCTTCTGCACAGGGACTGGGCGTCGGGTGGACGGGGGGCGGCTCATCGCACCATTGTGGGGTGAATGCGCCGGGCTTTGTCTGGCATGGGGCTTGCAGATGGGTTTTTACCGATTGGTAAATATTTACCAGGCGGTAAATTGACCCACAGGCAGGGCGCCGGCATCGCCGATGACACCTGCCACACCCCGTGAGGCCCCGATGAAATCTCCGCAGTTCGCACCGATGTGCGCCGGGTTTGTCGCCTGCGCATGCACCATGCCGCGCCGAAAACGTTCGGGTCTCCCTGCTGCGCGACCGCGCTCGCGCATCCCCCACGACTGACCCCTGCTGGAGACAATCCGATGGAAACGACCGCAAGCCGTGCCTGCGGCGTGCATGCCGCACGCCTGAACCTGGCCGATTACGCCGTGAATTTCAGCGACGCGCACCCGCCGCTCACCCGCCCGCAGGCGCTGGTGGAAGCCGAACGCTGCTACTACTGCTTCGATGCGCCCTGCGCCACGGCCTGTCCCACGGGCATCGACATTCCCTCCTTCATCCACCGCATCGCCCAGGGCAACGAGCGCGGCGCGGCGCGTGCCATCCTGGAGGCCAACCCGCTGGGCGGCATGTGCGCACGGGTCTGCCCGACGGAGGTGCTGTGCGAAGAAGCCTGCGTGCGCAACGCGCACGACGACAAGGCGGTGGAGATCGGCGCGCTGCAGCGCCATGCCACCGATGCGTACTTCGCGCAGCCGGGGGCGCCGCTCTTCACCCGGGCCGCGCCCACCGGCCGGCGCGTGGCGGTGGTGGGGGCCGGGCCGGCCGGGCTGGCTTGCGCGCACGGCCTGGCCCTGCGCGGGAACGACGTGGTGCTGTTCGACGCCCGGCCCAAGCTCGGTGGGCTGAACGAATACGGCCTCGCCAGCTACAAGACCACCGGCGGCTTCGCGCAGAAGGAGGTCGAATGGCTGCTGTCCATCGGCGGCATCGAGGTGCGCTGCCGGCAGGTGCTGGGCCGCGACATCACCGTCGACGGCCTGCTGCAGGCCTATGACGCCGTGTTCCTCGGCCTGGGGCTGGCGGGCGTGAACGCCCTCGGCATCGCCGAGCCGCAGGTGCAGGGCCTGCGCAATGCGGTGGATTTCATCGCCGACATCCGCCAGGCCGAAGACCTGTCGGCCGTGCCGGTGGGCCGGCGCGTGGTGGTGATCGGTGGGGGCATGACGGCCGTGGATGCGGCCGTGCAGGCGCGCAAGCTGGGTGCCGAGCAGGTCACCATCGTCTATCGCCGCGGGCCGGAAGGCATGTCGGCCTCTGCGGTCGAGCAGCAGTGGGCGCAGACCAACGGCGTCACGATCCGCCACTGGGCCGCGCCGCAGGAACTGCTGAGCGAGGACGGCAGGGTGCGCGGCATGCGCTTCGCCGCGACGGCGCTGGATGCCACGGGCCGGCTGGCCGCAACGGGCGAAACCTTCACGCTGGAAGCCGACATGGTGCTCAAGGCCATCGGCCAGAGCTACCTGCAAGAGCATGCCGGCGCGGCCATCGCACTGCAGGCCGGCCGCATCGCCACGGACGCGGAAGGCCGCACCAGCGTGCCCCGCGTGTGGGCCGGCGGCGACTGCCGTGCCGGCGGGCGCGACCTCACGGTGGAGGCCGTGGAGCACGGCAAGGTGGCGGCGCGCTCGATCAGCGCGGCACTGCCGGGCTGAGACGACGGCCTGTTCTTCCTCAAGCGACATCGCATCTACCGGAGCAATCCCATGGCAGACATCCGCAGCGAATTCCTCGGCATCCGCAGCCCCAACCCCTTCTGGCTCGCCTCGGCGCCGCCCACCGACAAGGAGGTCAACGTCACCCGGGCCTTCGAGGCCGGCTGGGGCGGCGTGGTCTGGAAGACCCTGGGCGAAGACCCGCACGTGGTCAACGTCAACGGCCCGCGCTATGCCACGCTCATGTCGCAGGACCGGCGCGTGATCGGGCTCAACAACATCGAACTCATCACCGACCGGCCGCTGGCCGTGAACCTGGAGGAGATCCGCCGCGTCAAGCGCGCCTGGCCCGACCGCGCCATGATCGTCTCGCTGATGGTGCCCTGCGTGGAGGAGAGCTGGAAGCGCATCCTGCCGATGGTGGAGGACACGGGCGCCGACGGCATCGAGCTGAACTTCGGCTGCCCGCACGGCATGAGCGAGCGCGGCATGGGCGCGGCCGTGGGCCAGGTGCCCGAATACATCCAGATGGTGACGGCCTGGTGCAAGCAGTACAGCCGCCTGCCGGTGATCGTGAAGCTCACCCCCAACATCACCGACGTGCGCCAGCCCGCGCGCGCGGCCAAGGCGGGCGGGGCCGATGCGGTGTCGCTCATCAACACCATCAACTCCGTCATGGGGGTGGACCTGGAGCGCATGGCCATGAGCCCCCACATTGGCGGCTGGGGCTCGCACGGCGGCTACTGCGGCCCGGCCGTCAAGCCCATCGCGCTGAACATGGTGGCCGAGATCGCGCGCGATGCGCAGACCGCCGGCCTGCCCATCAGCGGCATCGGCGGCATCACCACCTGGCGCGATGCGGCCGAATACATCGCGCTGGGCTGCGGCACCGTGCAGGTATGCACCGCCGCCATGGTCTATGGCTTCAAGATCGTGCAGGACCTGTGCGATGGCCTCTCCAACTTCATGGACGCGCACGGCTACGACCGCATCGACGACTTCCGCGGCCAGGCGGTGCCCACCGTCAAGGACTGGAAGCATCTGGACCTGAACCACATCGAAAAAGCCGTGATCGACCAGGACGCCTGCATCGGCTGCGGCCGCTGCCATGTGGTGTGCGAAGACACATCCCACCAGGCCATCACCTTCGACAAGCAGGGCGGCGTGCGCCGCTTCGAGGTGAACGAGGCGGAATGCGTGGGCTGCAACCTCTGCGCCTCGATCTGCCCGGTACCCGAGTGCATCAGCATGCGCAGCCTGGCGCCCGGCGAGGTCGATGCGCGCACCGGCCGCACGGTGACGGGCGAATACGCCAACTGGACCACCCACCCGAACAACCCGCAGCGCATCGCGGCCTGAGCCTTGCTTGTCGGCCTGCGTCCCGCGCCGACCACGGCCCGGACCCTTTCAGCCCCCCTGCCCGCAACGTCCCGGAGAACACGCCATGAATGTCTCGCAACCCCCCGGCTCCCACAGCGAACTATGGAACGAGGACCTCGCGCCCACGCAGGCGCACCAGCGCACCTGGCGCTGGTACCACTTCGCCGCCCTGTGGGTGGGCATGGTGATGTGCATTCCCGCCTACACCCTGGCGGCCAGCCTGATCGAGAGTGGGATGTCCTGGGGCCAGGCGGTCGGCACGGTGTTCCTGGGCAATCTGATCGTGCTGGTGCCCATGCTGCTCATCGGCCATGCCGGCGCCAAGCACGGCATTCCGTATGCCGTGCTGGCGCGGTCCTCGTTCGGCACGCGCGGCGCCAAGCTGCCGGCGCTGCTGCGGGCCCTGGTGGCCTGCGGCTGGTACGGCATCCAGACCTGGTTCGGCGGCATGATGATCTACACGCTGGCCGGCGTGCTGCTGGGCCACCCGCTGGAGGGCGACAAGATCGCCGGCCTCGGGATCAACCTCGGCCAGCTCGTCTGCTTCCTGCTTTTCTGGGCGATCCAGTTCTACTTCGTGGTGCACGGCATCGAGTCGATCCGCAAGCTGGAGACCTGGACGGCCCCCATCAAGATCGTGATCTGCTTCGTGCTGCTCTGGTGGGCGTATGACAAGGCCGGCGGCTTCGGCCCCATCCTGCAGCAACCCTCCCAGTTCGCGCCCGGCGGCCCGAAGGCGGGGCAGTTCCACGCCGTGTTCTGGCCGTCGCTCACCGCCATGGTGGGCTTCTGGGCCACGCTGGCGCTGAACATTCCCGACTTCACCCGCTTCGCCAAGTCGCAGCGCGACCAGGTGTTGGGCCAGGCCATCGGCCTGCCCGTGCCCATGGGCCTGCTGGCGGCGCTGGCGGTGATCGTCACCTCCGCCACGGTGGTGATCTACGGCAAGGCGCTGTGGGACCCGGTGGACCTGGCCAGCCGCATGACCGGCGCGGCCGTGCTGATCGCGCTCATCATCCTGCTGATCGACACGGTGAGCGTGAACCTGGCGGCCAACCTCGTCGGCCCGGCCTACGACTTCTCGGCGCTCAGCCCCTCGCGCATCAGCTACCGCGTGGGCGGCTACATCACCGTGGGCATCGCCATCGCGATGATGCCGTGGAAGGTCCTCGAATCCACCCAGGGCTACATCTTCACCTGGCTCATCGGCTATTCGGCGCTGCTGGGGCCGGTGGCGGGCATCCTGATGGTGGACTACTACCTCATCCGCCGCACCGAGCTGGACGTGAAGGCGCTCTACGCCGACGAGGGCCCCTACCGCTACCGCAACGGCTGGAACGTGGTGGCCGTCGCGGCCTTCGTGCTGGGCGTGGCGCCCAACGTGCCGGGCTTTCTGAACGCGGCGTTCCCCGCCGCCTTCCCGGGCGTGGGCGAGGTCTTCAAGCAGATCTACGCCTATGCCTGGTTCATTGGCCTCGCCATCGCCGCCGTGGTGTACCGGCTGGGCATGGCGGGCCAGCCGCACCCCGCCAGCGCCACCCTGCGCCGCGCATGAAACCCCCCAATCCAGGAGACAAGCCATGACACCCACTTCTTCGCAAGCCCTGCTGATCCGCGGCGGCACCGTGGTGAACGCTGACCGCGAGGAGCGCGCCGACGTGCTCTGCGTGGACGGCCGCATCGCCGCGGTGGGCGAGAGCGCCGCCGCACAGGCGCCCGCTGGCGCCGAGACGCTGGACGCCAGCGGCCAGTACGTGCTGCCCGGCGGCATCGATCCGCACACCCACATGCAGCTGCCGTTCATGGGCACCGTGACCATGGACGACTTCTTCACCGGCACGGCGGCCGGTCTGGCGGGCGGCACCACCAGCATCATCGACTTCGTCATCCCCGACCCGCAGCAGCCGCTGATGGAGGCCTACCGGCAGTGGCGCGGCTGGGCCGAGAAATCGGCCGCCGACTACGGCTTCCACGTGGCCGTCACCTGGTGGAGCGATCAGGTCCGCACCGACATGGGCACGCTGGTGCAGCAGGAGGGCATCAACAGCTTCAAGCACTTCATGGCCTACAAGAACGCCATCATGTGCGACGACGAAACGCTGGTGAACAGCTTCAAGCGCGCGCTGGAGCTGGGCGCCATGCCCACCGTGCATGCCGAGAACGGCGAGCTGGTCTACCTGCTGCAGCAGGAGGTCGCCAAGATGGGCATCACCGGCCCCGAAGGCCATCCGCTGGCCCGCCCGCCCATGGTGGAGGCCGAAGCCGCCAACCGCGCCATCGCCATCGCCGACGTGCTGGGCGTGCCGATCTACGTGGTGCACGTGAGCTGCGCCGAAGCCGCCGAAGCCATCGCCCGGGCCCGCGCGCGCGGCCAGCGCGTGTTCGGCGAGGTGCTGGCGGGGCACCTGCTGGTGGACGACAGCGTCTACCGCGACCCCGACTTCGCCACCGCCGCCGCCCACGTCATGAGCCCGCCCTTCCGCCCGCGCGCAGGAGGCCACCAGGAGGCCCTGTGGCGCGGCCTGCAGTCGGGCCAGCTGCACACCACGGCCACCGACCACTGCACCTTCTGCGCCGCGCAGAAGGCCATGGGGCGCGACAACTTCGCCAAGATCCCGAACGGCACGGGCGGCGTGGAAGAGCGCATGGCGGCCATCTGGGACGGCGGCGTCAACACCGGGCGGCTGACACCCTCCGAGTTCGTGGCGATCACCTCCGCCAACGCCGCCAAGCTGTTCAACATCTACCCGAGGAAGGGCTTCGTGGGCGCGGGCGCCGATGCCGACCTGGTGCTCTGGGACCCGGAGGGCACCAAGACCTTCTCGGCCAGGACGCAGCACAGCAAGGGCGACTTCAACATCTTCGAGGGACGCACCGTGCGCGGCATTCCCAGCCACACCATCAGCCAGGGCCGGGTGGTGTTCGCGCAAGGCGATCTGCGTGCCGAGCCGGGCGCGGGCCGCTACGTGCGGCGTCCGGCCTTCGGCCCGCAGTTCCAGGCGCAGCAGCGCCGCACGCAGGACCTCGCGCCCACGGCAGTGGCGCGCTGACCGGCTGCCCGTGCGCGCAGGCTTCGACAGGCTCAGCCCAACGGTGGAATGAACCAGCCAGCGCGCCGCGACGCTTTCTTCCCCACATCCCGGAGAACCCCATGGACACGACAGTGAAAACAGACACCAGCCATCTGCGCATCAACGGCGAGCGCCTCTGGAATTCGCTGATGGAGCTGGCGCAGATCGGCGCCACGCCCAAGGGCGGCGTGTGCCGCCTCACGCTCACCGACCTGGACAAGCAGGGCCGCGACCTGGTCACGCGCTGGGCGCGCGAGGCGGGCATGTCGGTCACCATCGACAAGATCGGCAATGGCTTCATGCGGCGCCCGGGCCGCAACGACAGCCTGCCGCCGATCATGACCGGCAGCCACATCGACACGCAGCCCACCGGCGGCAAGTTCGACGGCAACTACGGTGTGCTGGCGGGCATCGAGGTGGTGCGCACGCTCAATGACCACGGCATCGAGACCGAGGCGCCCATCGAGGTCGCGTTCTGGACCAACGAGGAAGGTTCGCGCTTCGTGCCCGTCATGATGGGCTCGGGCGTGTTCGCCGGGGCCTTCACGCTGGAACATGCCTACGCCGCCACCGACACCGAAGGCAAGACCGTCCGGGGCGAACTGGAGCGCATCGGCTACATCGGCGAGCAGGAGCCCGGCGACCACCCCATCGGCGCGTATTTCGAGACCCACATCGAGCAGGGCCCGGTGCTGGAGGACAACGACAAGACCATCGGCGTGGTCAGCGGCGTGCTGGGCATCCGCTGGTTCGACTGCACGGTGACGGGCATGGAAGCGCATGCCGGCCCCACGCCCATGGCGCTGCGCAAGGACGCCCTACTGGCCGCCACCCGCATCATGCAGGACGTGGTCGCCGCCGCGCACCGGCACCCGCCGCATGGCCGGGGCACCGTGGGCATGGTGCAGGTCTTCCCCAACAGCCGCAACGTCATTCCGGGGCGGGTCAAGTTCAGCATCGACCTGCGCAACAGCACCGATGCGCTGGTCGATGCCATGGCGGCCGAGGTGAAGGCGCTGGCCGAGCAGGTGGGCCAGGAACACGGCGTGCAGGTGCAGATCGACCTCGTCTCCAGCTACCCCGCGCAGCAGTTCCATGCCGAATGCGTGGAGGCCGTCGGCCGCGCCGCCGCCCGGCTGGGCTACAGCCACATGCCGGCCGTGTCCGGCGCCGGGCACGACGCGGTGTACATGGCCAAGCTGGCCCCGGCAGGAATGATCTTCATCCCCTGCAAGGACGGCATCAGCCACAACGAGATCGAGGACGCCCAGCCCGCGCACATCGAGGCCGGCTGCAACGTGCTGCTGCAGGCGATGCTGGAACGCGCGGGCTAGCAGGCGGTACCGCAGCGGGCGGCGCGCGGCGCGCGGCGCCGAAGCGTCAGGCCGCCTGGCCCAGCAGCGCGCGCGCCACGGCCTCGCCCACCTTGATGCCATCCACCCCGGCCGACAAGATGCCGCCCGCGTAGCTGGCGCCTTCGCCCGCCGGATAGAGACCGGCGGTGTTCAGGCTCTGCAGGTTCTCGCCCCGGCCGATCTTGAGCGGCGACGACGTGCGCGTTTCCACACCGGTCAGCACGGCATCGTGCATGTCGTAGCCCCGGATCTTGCGGCCGAACGCCGGCAGGGCTTCGCGCATGGCCTCGGTGGCATAGGCAGGCAGGGCCTCGCGCAGGTCGACCATCGTCACGCCCGGCTTGTACGACGGCTCCACGCTGCCCAGCTGTGTGGAGGCGCGCTCGGCAAGGAAGTCGCCGACCAGCTGCGCGGGCGCGTTGTAGCTGCTGCCGCCCAGCAGGTAGGCGTTGGATTCGAGCTGCCGCTGCAGCACGATGCCGGCCAGCGGGTGCGACTGGCCGGGGGGCAGCGATTCGACGCCATGCGTGCCGCCCAGCGCCGCGGCGAAGGCATCGGCATCGCGCGGATAGTCGCGCGGGTCGATGGCCACCACCATGCCGGCGTTGGCGTTGCGCTCGTTGCGCGAATACTGGCTCATGCCGTTGGTGACGACGCGGCCGGGCTCGCTGGTGGCGGCCACGACCGTGCCGCCGGGGCACATGCAGAAGCTGTAGACCGCGCGGCCGTTGCTGGCGTGGTGCACGAGCTTGTAGTCGGCCGCACCCAGCAGCGGGTGGCCGGCATGGCGGCCCCAGCGCGCGCGGTCGATCACCCCCTGCGGGTGCTCGATGCGCACGCCCACCGAAAATGGCTTGGCTTCCATGTGCACGCCCCGGTCGTACAGCATGGCGAAGGTGTCGCGCGAGCTGTGCCCCAGCGCCATCACCACATGGTCGGCGCGCAAGGTGTGCGACTGGCCGGTGGCCTGGTCCAGCACCTGCAGGCCGCGCAGATGGCGCTGGCCGCTGGAGTCGGTCTCGACCACCACGTCGGTCACGCGCTGCTCGAAGCGCACCTCGCCGCCCAGGGCGATGATCTGCTCGCGCAGGGTCTCCACCACCTTGACCAGCTTGAACGTGCCGATGTGCGGGTGGGCGACGTAGAGGATCTCGGGCGGCGCGCCGGCCTGCACGAATTCTTCCATCACCTTGCGCCCCAGGTGGCGCGGGTCCTTGATCTGGCTGTAGAGCTTGCCGTCGCTGAAGGTGCCGGCGCCGCCTTCGCCGAACTGCACGTTGGATTCGGCATGCAGCGCGCGCTTGCGCCACAGGCCCCAGGTGTCCTTGGTGCGTTCGCGCACCGGCTTGCCCCGCTCCAGCACGATCGGGCGAAAGCCCATCTGCGCCAGTACCAGCGCGGCGAAGATGCCGCACGGCCCGAAGCCGACGACGACCGGGCGGTGCGCCAGGTTCGCCGGGGCCTGGCCCACGGGCTTCCAGGCCATGTCGGGCGTGGGCTGGATGTGGGGGTGGGCGGCATGACGGGCCATCAGCGCGGCCTCCTGCGCCGGGTCGGCCAGGGTGACGTCGAGGAGATAGACCGCCAGCAGCTCGGGCTTGCGCGCATCGAAGCTGCGCTTGTGGACGTGCAGGCGTGCCAGCGCACTGGTGGCGATGCCCAGCAGCGCGGCCGCCTGCGCGCGCAGGGCGGCCTCGGGGTGGGCGTGCGGGTTTTCGGGGGAGTCGGCGGTACCGGCGTCGGCCGGCAAGGCGGCCAGCGGCAGCTTGATTTCTGAGAGACGGATCATGGCGTGCAGGCCCGTGGTTATCGGGCGTGTGGCAGTTTCGCGGGGCGCCCATGATACCGAAGGGGCGCGTTTTCTGCACGCTGCGGCGCTCCAGACGACTTACCGGGCGCGCCAGGCCGCGCTTTGCGCCTTCAGCCAGCGTTTCAGCTCGGCCGGGTGCTCCAGCGCGCGTCGCTGCAACCGCCAGTCGGCGATGTCTTCCTGCAGCTGCTGCGCCTGCGCGCGCACATGCCGGTCCAGCGACTGGGGCGACAGCTGGCCGGGCGCCGTCATGCCGAAGCGGCCCTTGAAGTCGTCCTGGATCGCGCGCAACTCGCGCTGCAGCCCGGCCAATTGGGCGGCCAGCGCCTGGTTGTAGTGCGCCAGGCGTTCCTCGCCCAGCCGGGCGAGATGGTCCGGGTCGATCTGCTGCACCTCCAGCTGCAACTGCAGCAGATCCATCAGGTTGTCGGCGGCATAGGCCAGATTCACCCGCTGCATCAGCGCTGTCTTGCGGTCGCGCTGCGCGGGGTCGGGCTCGCGGTCCGGGTGCAGCGCGCTGGCCAGCTGCCGGTAGACCGAGCGGACCGACTGGCCGGCCTGCTGGGCCGCCTCCTGCTCGCGCCGCTCCCGGGCGGTGGGCTTCCTGGCGCGCTGCGCCCGGTGGCGCTGGCGCTCGGCCTCCACGCGGGCCTGGTCGGCACGCATCTGCGCTTCCACGCGCTCCAGGATCGCCTCGGGCGAGGCGTCGTCCGCCGCCGCGTCCTCGCCGGGCGCGTCGGATGGCGGGGCCGGGGCTGGGGCCGCCGAAGGCGCTGGCGGGGCCGGCGCGGGCCCCTGCTCGGGGCCGTAGCGCGCGTGCAGGGCCTGCATGGCGGCGCGAGTGTTTTCGTCCAGCACCCCGTCGGCCAGGTAGGCCGCCATGCTGGCGATGACCTCGCCCGCTGTCTGCTGCATCGATTTGCTCAGACCCATGCGACTGGTGGCCTCGGTGTCCAGCCATTGCACCAGCTCCACATGGATGGCGTGGTAGTCGCGGATCAGCGGCTGCAGCTCGCGGGCGTAGCGCTGCTGGTAGGCGGCGATGGCGGTATTCCAGGTGTCGAGCTGCGCGCGCTCCTCGGCGATCCGCTCCACCAGGGTGTTGAACTGCTGCTGGGCCGCCGACAGCGGCGGCGCAGCGGCGGCGTCCGCGAGGCCGACCCGTGACGGGATGGCGATGGAGGACGGGGAAGACGGGGAGGAGGGCGGCGGGGTTTCGCGGTGACCGGGCATGTCGCGATCATGCCTGTGCGCAGGCGGTGTGGCGCCCTGTCACAGCGCGGGGCTGGACGGCCTCGTGCCGTTCGCTGCCGCCGACGCTGGTGCTGGTGCGGGTGCTGGTGGTGGCGGTGGTGGTGGTGGTGCTGCTATGGTCTCCTGCAGCGCCCCGGGCGCGGCGCGGCGGCGCCACCAGAGCTCGGTGGCCGCGAACGCCAGGGCGGCCATCCCCAGCGGCGCGAAGAAGTACAGCGCCCGGTAAGCCAGCACGGCCGCCAGTGCCTGCGGCGCCGGCATGTTGACCGACAGCACGGCCGTGCCCACCGCTTCCAGCACGCCCAGGCCGGCGGGAATGCGCGAGATGACGCCGGCCACGGCTCCCAGCAAGATGGTGGCCAGCGCCGCCGGATAGGGCGCCTGCCGCTGGGTCAGCCACCACAGCGCGGCGGCCATCAGGGCCCAGTTGAGCGCCGACACTGCCACCTGCAGCAGGCCGACCGCCCAGTGCGGCATGGGCAGGGCATGCCCGCGCACCACCAGCGGTTCGCCCCGGCGCCACGCGCACAGCGCCAGATAGGCCAGGCCGAAGCAGGCCAGGCCCGTGCCGGCCCAGCGCAGCTCCTGCGCCCCGACCGCCCAGCCTTCCGGCAGTTGGGGCGTCCACGCCCAGAACAGGGCGCCTGCAAGCGTGAAGTAGCCCAGCCAGTTGGTGAGGATGGAAAGCCCCACGATATGGCCGATGTGTGCGATGCCCACGCCCTGGCGCGAATACAGCCGGTAGCGGGCACTCACCCCGCCAATGACCGAGCCCAGGTTCAGTGTGAACGGGTAGGCGATCAGCGTGATGCCCATGGTGCGGGCGATCGTCAGGCCGTGGCCGGTGTAGTGGCGGCCGAACAGGTCGAAGGTGCTGTAGAGCAGATGGCTGCTCCAGGCCAGCGCCCCGGCGGTCACGACCACGGCGGGGGGCAGGGCCAGGAACGAATGCCATACCGATCCCCAATCCACCCGGCTGCCCTGGTGCCACAGCAGATAGAGCACGAAGCCGATGAAGCCGCCAGTCAGGCCCGTCAGTAGCCACGGCCACCAGCGCTGCTGGCGCAACCGGGCGAAGCGGCCTGCCCACCCAGGCCGCTTCGGCTCGGGCGACGCGGCGCGCGGAGTGGGCGGCATGGCGGCTGGGCGCGTGGGCTCGCGCTTCACTGCGCGCCCGACGGGCGCTGCGACACATCCGCTGCCAACGCGGCCTGGTCCACCAGGGAAATCTCCGGCTCGTGTTTCGGCAGCCAGCCCGCCCAGGTGGGGAACCAGCGCATCAGGTGGAACACGCAGTAGCTGCGCACCAGGCGCAGGCCCTCCCAACGCCCCTTGGGCTCGGGTTCCACCTGCTTGCAACTGTTCTCCATCAGGTGTGCCAGCCGTTCGTACAGCCGCGCGTTGAAGCCCGCGTCACGGATGATGACGTTGGCCTCCAGATTGAGGGACAGGCTCAAGGGGTCGAGGTTGCTCGACCCCACGGTGGACCACTCGTCGTCCACCAGCGCCACCTTGCCGTGCAGCGGCCGGTCGCAATATTCGTAGATGCGCACGCCGGCGCGCAGCAGGTGGTCGTACAGCAGGCCGGCGGCGGTCTTGACAATGGGCATGTCGGGCTGGCCCTGCAGGATCAGCCGCACGTCCACGCCGCGCTGCGCGGCCCGGCGCAATTCGCGCACGAACCGGTAGCCTGGGAAGAAATAGGCATTGGCGATCACCACGCGGTGGCGCGCCGACCGCAACGCGATGCGGTAGTGCCGCTCGATGTCGTTGGTGTGGTTGTGGTTGTCGCGGGTGACGAAGATGGCCTGGGCCGGCCCGGCGTGGGGCCGGTCGGCCAACGCGTTGCCCTGGTTCAACTGGCGCAGGCGGCGCCGTTGCTTGAGCGGCACCACGGCGTCCTGCGCGAAGGCGTGCATCTGTGCCACCAGCGGGCCGCGCACCTCGACGGAATAGTCCTGCTTGGCCTCGGGGCCGAAATCGGCCACATGGTCGGCCGAATAATTGATGCCGCCGATGAAGGCGCGCTCGCCGTCGATCACCACGATCTTGCGGTGCATGCGGCGCAGCACGTTCAGCCGCTGGCCGAAGAGCTGGCGGCCCGGATCGAAGATGCGGAAATGCACGCCGGCCTCCACCAGCTCGCCCACGAAGCGGTCGGACAGGTCGGGCGAGCCGAAGCCGTCCACCAGCATGTGCACGGTCACGCCGCGCCGGGCGGCTTCCAGCACGGCGGCGTGCAGCTGCAGGCCGATCTTGTCCTCAAAGAGGATGAAGGTTTCCAGCCACACCTCGCGCCGGGCGGCGCGAATCGCCTCGAACACGCGGGGAAAGAACTCCTCGCCGTTTTCCAGCAGGTCGAAGTCGTTGCCTGGCACCCAGCGGCTGTTCGCGCCGCGCTGGTTGCGCGCCGCGCTCGACGGTGTGGCGGAAGGGCCGCTCACAGCGCGATCTCCGCCGCCAGCGGCGCGTGGTCGGAAAGCCGGTCCCAGGGTTTGCGGGGCAGCGTCACGGGCGTCAGCACCGCGGCGTTGCGCACGTAGATCCGGTCCAGCGGCAGCAGCGGCATGGACGCCGGAAAGGTGCGCACCGCCTTGCGGCCGCCCTGCATGAACACCTCGTGGAGGCCGGCGCCCTTCTTGAGCACCTCGTGGGCCCGGCCCCGCCAGTCGTTGAAGTCGCCCGCCAGCACCACCGGCTCCTCGGGGTCGAACGTGGCCACCAGGTCGCAGATGCGGCGCAGCTGCCGCTGGCGGTGCGCCTCCTGCAGGCCCAGATGCACGCAGATGGCGTGCACCGGCGTGGGGCTGCCCGGCGGCTGCAGCACGCAGTGCAGCATCCCGCGCCGCTCGGGGCCGGTCACCGAGATGTCGTGGTTCTCGTAATGGGTGATGGGGAACTTCGACAGCAGGGCATTGCCGTGGTGGCCGTTGTCGTACACCGCGTTGCGGCCATAGGCGTGTTGCTGCCAGATCGTGTCGGCCAGGAATTCGTAGTGCGGCTCCTGCGGGAAGTTCTCCACGCGGCCGGCATGCTTGTGGTGCGTTCCCAGCACTTCCTGCAGGAAGACCAGGTCCGCCGACACCTCGCGTACGGCGTCGCGCAGCTCGTGCAGCATGAAGCGGCGGTTGAAGCTCGTGAAACCCTTGTGGACGTTCACGGTCAGCACCTTGAACGCAATGGGCTTTGGGGTGGCTGTGTCCATCAGTTCGATCGCAAAAGGTGGCAGGTGCGTCGCCAAAAGGGCGGGCTGTCTGCGGTGGTCGATTGTTCCAAAATGACCCTTCCAGGCCCTGTAGGACGGGTGGCCGACCCCTTGACGCTGCATGCCGGAAACGCCCCGGGGCCGCGCGCGGGCGGCCCCGGGTGGGTCGGTCAGGGCTGGCGGGCGGCCCGGTCAGGCAGGCAGGAAGCCTTCCACCGACAGGTAGCGTTCGCCGGTGTCGTAGTTGAAGCCCAGCACCTTGGCGCCGGCTTGCAGCTCGGGCAGCTTCTGCGCGATGGCCGCCAGCGTGGCGCCGGAGGAAATGCCCACCAGCAGGCCTTCTTCACGCGCCGCGCGGCGGGCGTATTCGCGGGCCGGTTCGGCATCGACCTGGATCACGCCATCCAGCACGCCGATGTCCAGGTTGGCGGGCACGAAGCCCGCGCCGATACCCTGGATGGGATGGGGCCCGGGCTGCCCGCCGGAGATGACGGGCGAGGCCACCGGCTCCACCGCGAACACCCGCAGTTGCGGGAACCGGGCCTTCAGCACCCGGCCGACCCCGCTGATGTGGCCGCCCGTGCCCACGCCGGTGATGATCGCGTCCAGCCCCTCGGGGAAGTCGGCCAGGATCTCCTGCGCCGTGGTGCGCACGTGCACGTCGATGTTGGCCGGATTCTCGAACTGTTGCGGCACCCAGGCGCCAGGGATGCTGGCGGCGAGTTCCTGCGCGCGGGCGATGGCGCCTTTCATGCCTTTTTCCTTGGGCGTCAGGTCGAACGTGGCGCCGTAGGCCAGCATCAGGCGGCGGCGCTCGAGGCTCATGCTCTCGGGCATCACCAGGATCAGCTTGTAGCCCTTCACGGCCGCGACCAGCGCCAGGCCGATGCCGGTGTTGCCCGAGGTCGGCTCGATGATGGTGCCCCCGGGCTGCAGCGTGCCGCTGCGCTCGGCGTCTTCCACCATCGCCAGCGCGATGCGGTCCTTGATCGAGCCGCCCGGATTGCTGCGCTCGGATTTCACCCACACGTTGGCGCCGGCGCCGAAAAGGCGGTTGATGCGCACATGGGGCGTGTTGCCGATGGTTTGCAGGATGTTCTGTACGAGCATGGCATCTCCGAAAAGAAGGAAGGAAGAAAGAAGGGTGGGTGGAAAGCGAACGGGAAACGGCAGCCATTGTGGGCCAGCCGATGTGCCGCCCGGCAATATGGTTATGCCCAGCGGCAGGGGTTGCGGGCCGCCTCGCCCGCGCCGGCCCGGCCGAATGGGATAATGCGCGCCGTGAAGCACGCCAGACCGTCGCTGGTGCCATATGGGAAACTTGGCACTGGAGGAACGTCCGGACTGCACAGGACAGCGTAGCAGCTAACGGCTGCCCACCGTGAGGTGAGGATCAGAGCAACAGAGACGAGTCCGAGTGGGAGCCCGCTTCGGAGTGTTCTGTGAGGCGCCAGCGCAAGCTGGCGAGAAGGCAGCGCGAGCTGTCCGAACCCGGCGAAAGCCGGGTCCGCACAGCCACCCCGGGCGGACAAGTTCCGCTCGGGGTGAAACGGGCAATCTCTACGCGCAGCAATACCAAGTAGGCCAGCGTTGATGTGGTTCCGCAGAGCTGGCGGGTAGGTAGCATCGAGCCGGGTGGGCGACCCCCGGCCCAGAGTAATGGCGGTCACACCCGGGCAACCGGGTGCACAGAATCCGGCTTATCGGCGCGCTTCACACTTTTTTCCATCAGCCCCTGGCCGGGCGCAGCCCACGGCTGCGCGGGTCTCAGTCGCTGCTGCCGTCTTCCCGCTTGCGCCGGGCGCGCGGGTGGGCCGCGTCGTACACCTTGGCCAGGTGCTGAAAATCCAGCCGCGTGTAGACCTGCGTGGTGGTGATGTTGGCGTGGCCCAGCAGTTCCTGCACCGCGCGCAGGTCCCCGCTGGACTGCAGCAGGTGGCTGGCGAAGGAATGCCGCAGCATGTGCGGATGCACCGGCGTGGTCAGGCCGGCCACCTGGCTGCGCTGGCGCAGGCGCAGCCACACCGACTGCGCGGCGAGCCGCGCGCCGCGCTGGCCGACGAAGAGCGCCGCGTCCAGCCGGGCCGACGCCGCACCGCCGAACGGCAGCGCGCGCTGGGCCAGCCAGGCCTGCAGCGCGGTGATGGCCGCGCTGCCCACGGGCACGCTGCGCCGCTTCGACCCCTTGCCGAAGACATGGGCCTCGCCCGCCTGCAGGTCGATCCACCCCCGGCCGGCACGCTGCGTGTCCGGGCCCGGCACGGCGTCCAGCCCCACCAGTTCGCCCACGCGCAGGCCGCAGCCGTAGAGCAGCTCCACCATGGCGGCGTCGCGCGCCTCCAGCCAGGGGCCGCCGCCGGCATGCTCGTGTTCGGCCAGGCGCACTGCGTCGTCCACCGGCAGCGCCTTCGGCAGGGGCTTGGGCGCCTTGGGCGCGCGCACGTCCAGCACCGGGTTGTGCGGCACCAGGCCCTGCCGGCCCGCCCAGGTGAAGAAGCCTCGCCAGCCGGAGAGGATCAGCGCAATGCCGCGCCCGCTGCGCCCCGCCGAATGCATCTGCGCGACGAAGCGGCGGATGTGCGCGGTGGAGAGCTGCAGCAGTGGCACGCCCAAGTCCGCGGCGTGGCGGGCCAGCCGTTCCAGGTCAAGGGTGTAGAGGGTGAGCGTGCGGGCTGCCAGGCGTTTTTCGACGCGCACGTGCTCCAGGTAGCGTAGCGCCTCGGGTGGCAGCGGGGCGGGTGGCCGGGCTGCCGTGCCGGGATCGGCCTGGGCGGTGGTCATGTCGGCCCCGGCCGGTGGCGCTTCAGCGCAGGCGCGACAGTGCGCCGCTCGCCAGCTCGGCGATGCGCACCAGGAAGTCGGTGCCCATCTCGGCAGTGAAGCGCTGGGCATCGGGCGAGCCCAGCACCAGCAGGCCGAAGGCGGGCGATTCGCCGTCCAGCGCGCCATCGCGCAGGGGCAGCAGCGCGAGCGACTGCACCTGCGCCGCTTCGGGCAGCCAGGCGGTGGGCTCGAAGCCCAGGTTGGCGCCGCAGAAGGGCGCCGTGAGCGACGTGGCGAAAGCGCGCGCGTCCGGGCTGGCGCCGCACCACGCGGCGGTCTGGAACGGGGGCGCCACCTCCCACATGCGCATGGCCGTCTGGGGCACGTCGAACAGGCGGCGCAGGCCCTCGGTCACCGCGCCGGGCAGGGCATGCGGGTCTTTCACGGCAGCCAGCTCGCGCGACCACTGATGGAGCTTCTGCGCGATGTGGCCGTTCTCGTTGCCGTTGCGCACCATCTCCATCACGCGCTGCTCCAGCGCCTTGATCTTCTCGCGCAGCATCTCGGCCTGGCGTTCCTGCAGGCTGACGGCGCGGTGGCCGTGCGGGCTGGTGAAGGTGACGCTGGCCAGCACTTCGGCGTGGCGCTCGAAGAAGCCGGGCGTCTGCTGCAGGAACTCGGCGATGTCGTCCTCGGTGATGGGCGGCACGGCGGAGGCCGACGAAGCGGACGAAGCGGACGAAGCGGACGAAGAGGACAGGGAAGAAGCAGGAATGGCGGACTGGGTCATGGTGTGTCGGGAATATCGATCTGGCCTTCGAAGACCGTGGTGGCGGGGCCGGTCATGAAGACCGCGTCATCGGCACCGCCGGCCCAGGCGATGGTGAGCAGGCCGCCGCGCGTGTGCACGTCCACCCGCGCATCCAGCAGCCCCAGGCGAATGCCGGAGACCACGGCCGCGCACGCGCCCGTGCCGCAGGCCAGCGTCTCGCCGGTGCCGCGCTCGAACACGCGCAGGCGCACCTCGCCGCGGCTCACGATCTGCAGGAAGCCGGCATTCACGCGCTGCGGAAAGCGGGCATGGCGCTCGACCAGCGGGCCGACGGTGGCGACGGGCGCGGTGTCCACGTCGTCCACCAGCTGCACCGCATGCGGGTTGCCCATGGAGGCAATTGCTACAAAAATAGTAGCATCATGTTCAGTGTTATTAAGCGCCAGCGGCCATTTTTCCCCAGAGCCCTGGGCCACGGGCGTCAGGCCCGCGGCGTCGAACGGTATCTCGGCCGGCGCGAAGCGCGGGCGGCCCATGTCCACCGTCACCCGGCCATCGGGCGTGAGCCGGGGAGAGATCACGCCCTTGACGGTCTGCACGCGCAGCGCCTCCTTGTCGGTCAGGCCCTTGTCGCGCACGTAGCGGGCAAAGCAGCGCGCGCCGTTGCCGCACTGCTCCACTTCGCCGCCGTCGGCGTTGTGGATCACGTATTCGAAGTCGATGCCCTCGGCCGGCGACGGACGCACGGTGAGGATCTGGTCGGCGCCCACGCCGAAGTGGCGGTCGGCCAGGAACCGGTACTGCGCAGGGGTCAGGCCCAGGCGGCCCTGGGTCTCGTCGAGCACGACGAAGTCGTTGCCCGCGCCCTGCATCTTGGTGAAGCGGATGTGCATGGGGGGATTATCCTCACCGGTCGATGATCACCAGCGTGCCGTGGCTGCCCGGCGCCACTGCGTGCGGCAGGCCGGCCGGCACGATGACCATGCAGCCGGCCTCCACGCGCTGCACCTGACCTTTGGACTCCAGCAGCATGCAGCCGTCGATCACCAGCAGGGCTTCGTCGAAGTCGTGCACTTCGTCGGGGTAGGCCCGGTCGTCCATGCGCAGAACCTTCACCTGGGAGCCGGCCGCCCGGCCGACGATGGTGGAATGCCAGGCCTTGGGCAGTGCACGGGCGATATCGGGTAGATGGGTGGGCTGCATGGGCGGTATTGTCCGCGCTCTCGGGATGCCGCCGTTCGCTCTATGGCTCTCGACGTTTTTGCATTCAGCAAGCGCTGATGGCTCAATCTTCACCGCATGCCTGGTGGGGGGGGGAAGGCCGGATCAGCACGTTTCCCGGTCAAAGCGCCAGCAGGAACGCCCGCAACGCCTCCACGTCCCCGGGCGTGAGTGCCAGCGGGCGAATGTGCGGCGACAGCCGTGACGCGCACGGGAACAGCGGATGCGCCGCCTCCTTGGCATTGCGGGCCCGCACCTCGCCGCCGCCGCGCGCGTACAAGTGGATCACGCCCTCCAGAGTCCGGAACAAACCGTTGTGCATGTACGGTCCGGTCTGCCCAACGTGGCGCAGGCTGGGCGTGCGGAAGGCGCCTGCGTCCTCGCAGCGGCCCGTGACCGCGTAGCGCCCCAGGTCCTGCGAGCGCTCGCCGAAAGACGAAATCCTCAAGTTGTGGAACCGCTCGTCGGTCAGCAGCGGGCCGTGGTGGCAGTTGATGCAGCGCGCCTCGGTGCGAAAGAGGTGCAGGCCGCGGATCTCCTGGTCGCTGAGCGCGGTGCCGTCGCCGCGCAGGAAGCGGTCGAAACGGGTGGGTGTGTCCAGGGTGCGCAGGTAGGCGGCCAGAGCCTCGCCCAGGGCCTGCACGGAGGGCAGGCCCGCACGGGCCACGGCGTCCTCCAGGGAGGCAAGGCCCATTTCTGCAGGGTCGTTCAGAGGAGCAAGGGAGCGACCGGCCAGCGAAGTGCCGCTGCCGTCCCAGCCCCAGCGGGTACGGGCGGCCGCCGTGTGCAGCGCTGTCGGGTTGCGACGACTCGGCTCGCCCATGTGGCCGATGGCGAGGGGCGTGTTCACCGTCCAGCCCTGGTCCGGCCGGTGGCAGCTCGCACAGGCGATAGTGCCACTGGCGGACAGGCGGGGATCAAGGAACAGGCGCTGGCCCACGGCGGCTTGTCGGCGCTGGGCGGGGGTGGATGCGGGAATGAAAGCAGGTGCGAGTTCGGTGAAGGCGACGCCCGGGTCGAGCCACGGCGCAGGCCAGAGAGCCGACGGCTGGGTGTAGGCCTGGCGCAAGGAAAAGGTCGCTTCACCGGGCGGTTGCGCCTGCAAGAGCAGGTGGACCGTGGCAAGCGTCCAGGCCGCAAGGCGCTTGAGGCTCAATGGCAATCCGGCCCCACCTGATCGAAATACACCTCGAACGCCATGTTGGCCGCCCACTGCTGCGCGCGCTGTCGCCACTGCGCTGCGCTGCCCAGCTCCCGCGCCGCTTCGCGCACCGTCTGGATCTGGGACAAATCGGCCCGCGCCAGCACCGACAGTTCAGCCACTTCGACCGGTGCCAGCGTGGCGGAGAACTTGTGCCATTCGGGGCGTTGGAACAGCGCGTCGAGCTGCGCGCGGTCGATCAGCGCCGCGTCGCACTCGCCCGTGCGCACGGCAGCCAGCGCCTGGGCGGGGGCTGCGAATGTCCGCAGCTGCCCCCGCACGCCGGCAGCGGCGGCCTGCGCGCGCACATGGCCCTGCGTGGCGCACAGCGCTCGGCCCGACAGGTCGCTCCACGCGCGCACCGGCGTGTCCGACCGCATTGCCACGCTCACGCCGCTGCGCAGCCCCGTCGGCAGCAGCGCCACATTGCCGGAGCCGGCCTCGTCTCGCGACAGGGCCAGATCGACGCGTCCATCGTGCAGCGCCTGCGCCGCGCCGAACGGCGCCAGCGGCACCAACTCCAGTTCCGCGCCCAGCGCGGCGGCCAAATCCTGTGCGAAGGCGGGCTCCAGCCCGTTGCCGGTGTAGTCGCGCAGCCCGTTGGCATACCGCAGCGCGCCTTCAGGCACGCCGACGCGCAGCACCTGCCGGGAGGCCGCGGGCGGCGTCTCGGGGGATGGCGCCGCCAGCAGCGGGCGCAGCACGGCGGCGCCCAGAGCCGCTGCCGCCACCAGGGTGGACGCGACGGCGCCGGGCCACCAGGAACGGAGGGAGCGTGCGCGTGACATGTCAGTTGTGTCAGTTGTATTGGTCGGGCGAGGGCAGCTCGCCGTTGAGCGCCCAGCGCCCCAGTGCGTTGAGCTTGTAATCCAGCGGGTCATGCAGCGTGTGCGTGCGGACGTTGCGCCAGAAGCGGTCATAGCCCAGGCTTGCGCGCGTGCCCCGTGCGCCGACCACTTCGAACAGTTCCTGCCCGGCCTGCAGCCCTGCGCGGTGCGCCATCACCTTTGCCTCGGCCACGGCGATGGCGGCCTCGCCGCGCTCCTGCGGGGTGAGCTGTTCACCGCGTTCGTAGGCGGCCTGCACGCTGAGCGCCGCGCGCTCGGCCAGCGCGGTCGCGGCGCTGATCTGCACGTGCAGCTCGCCCACGCGTTGTAGCGTGTAGGGGTCTTTGCTGGCGTGATCCACCGGCGCGGCGATCCAGGGTCGCCCCTCGCGGTGCAGGTACACACGAGCCTCCTCGAGCGCGCCGATGGCGATGCCCAGGTAGAGGTTGACCAGCACCAGTTGGGCAAAGCAATTGCGCAGTGTGTGGGCGGCGGTCGGTGTGGCGCCATGGGCGCGCAGCACGTCTTCGCGGCGCAGCGGCACGTGCTTGAAACCGACCGAGCCGCTGTCGGTCTGCCGCTGGCCGATCGGGTCCCAGTCGTCGTGCACGGTGATGCCGGGCTGCTGCGTCTCCACGATGCCCAGCACCACGTCGTGGCTGGCCGCATGGCGCGCCGACAGGGTCAGGAACCGGGAGCCGCGCGTGCCGGAGCAGAAACCCTTGGCGCCGTCGAGCTGGTAGCCCTGCGCCGTGTCGGTGGCGACCAGGCGCGTGTCGCGCGGGTTCACGGCGTTGCCCCACCAGCCGCCCTCTTCGATGGTGCGCGTGAGCCAGCGCCGGCGCTGGTCCTCGTCGCCGTAGATCAGCACCGTGGCCACCTGCAAGTGGTGAAAGGCCAGCAGGTGCGCGAGCGCGCTGTCCACCGCCGCGACGCGCCGCACGATACGGTAGATCCCGGGCCAAGGCAGGCCCAGTCCGCCGTACCCGGGCGGAATCGACAGGCGCAACAAGCCGGCCTCACGGATGCGCTCCTTCTCCTCGGCGGCATGGCCGCCCGCGCGGTCCCGCTCCACGGCGCTGTGGCGCAGTTCTTCGATCAACAGAGACAGGCTGTCTTCCAGGGAGGGGTGGAGCGCGGCATTCATGCAGGACGGTGCGGGGGGACGCAGGCATTGGGAAAGTGCCGCGAATTATGGAAAGCCGCCACCCTCGCGGTGCAGCGATTTCCAAATATGGTTACTAAGTTCGGTTCGTTGTCTTCAGCCCTTCGCGCTTCCAACAATGGCGCTCCATTCGACGGTTGCCATACCCCTTGGCGCCGCCATTCCACCCACCGGAGAGAACGCATGACCGAGCCTGAACTGATGAACCCCCGCCTCCCCAGCCGCCTGCGCGGGCTGTGCGCCGTCGCCATCGCGGTCTTGGGCCTGCACGGTGCCATGTCGGCCGCAGCCGCGGAGACGCTGCCCTCGATCAACCTGCAGCTCTCGCCCTGGACCGTGGTAGCGCGCTCTAAAGGCATCTTCAAGGAAGAGTTCGACAAGATCGGCACCAAGGAGGTCAACCTGATCGCTTCCGGCGGCGCCGATCTGATCGGCGCCGAGACGGCAGCCGTGAACAAGGGCGCCATCGCGATCGCGCAGCGCATGATTTATCCGGCCACCGTGCACCGCGCCAATGGGCTCGACGGCGTCATCATCTGGGCGTCGGAGCCTTCCAACCGTTACCGCGCGCCGGTGATTGCGCGCGCCAGCAATGAGCAGATCAACAAGCTGGCCGACCTGGATGGCAAGAAGTTCGGCAGCAGCCGCATCAGCTGCTACTGGTCCGCGCCCACCGAGGCGCTGCAATCCGTCGGCCTGCCGCTGGACTCGCGTGGCAAGCAGGGCCGGGTGCGCTACGAATCCATCGACAACGTGTCTGTCGCGCTGTCGGCCGTGCTCTCGGGCGCCACCGACGCCACCACCGTTCACCTGGCGGCGGGCAACGCCGCGGGCGCCTGGCTCTCGGGTAAGTTCAAGGTGGTGGGACATCCGCCGGATGACGGTGTCTACATCAACCACGCGGGCCGCATCACGTATTTCGCGCGCCGCGAATTCGTGAACAAGTACCCCGAGGTGGTCAAGGCCTTCCTGGCCTCGCGCGAACGCACCATGGCATGGACGCTGGACAACGTGGACGAGGCCTCCAAGATCGTCGCCAAGGAAACGCGCGTGCCGCTCGAGGTGGCCAAGTTCCAGATCACGCACCTGGGCCAATGGGAGTTCACGCAGGGCGAGCCCAACGCCGACCGGACGCGCAACGCGATCAAGACCTTCCAGTCCTGGTACATCGCGCAGGGCGACGACGTGCTGAGCGAGCGCAAGCTGACCGACGCGCAGATCGACGCTTTCGTCGATGCCCGCTTCTTCGTCGGCGGCAAGTACTCCATCTACCGCTGAAGTCGGCAACCAGGGCCTACCGATGAACACGCTGGCGCACACGCTTCCTTCCCCGTCCCAAACCCCGGCCCCCGCCACAGCTGACTCGATCTCGAGCCGGTTGCGCGCCGTGCTGCGGCGGCGCAATGCCATCGGTTTGGCGCTGCCCGCGATCGTCCTGGCGCTGTGGCAGACGGCTTCGAGCCAGGGCTGGGTGGATGCCGTTTTCCTGCCCGCCCCGGCGGCGGTGGCGAAGGCCTTCGTCACCATGGTGGTCTCGCAAGATCTGGCACTGGACTTCCTGGCCAGCCTCAAGATCGTCTCGCTGGGGTTCTTTTTCGGCGCGGGAGCCGCGATAGCGCTGGGCATCGCGGCGGGGCTGTCGCAGCGGGTGGAACGGTTCTTCTCGCCCACCTTCGACATCATTCGGCACATCCCCGGCATCGCGTGGCTGCCGCTCATCGTGCTCTGGCTGGGTCTGGGCGCGCCGGCCAAGGTGCTGGTGATCGCCAAGTCGGTGTTCTTCCCCGTGTTCCTGAACACGCTGCAGGGCATTCGCAATGTGGACCGCAACTACATCGACCTGGCCCAGGTGATGACGCTCACGCGCTGGCAGCTTGTGCGCCGCATCGTCCTGCCGGCCGCCACGCCGAACATCATGGTCTCGCTGCGCTACGCGGCGGGCCTGGCCTGGGCACTGGTGGTGGTGTCCGAAGGCCTCAGCGGGCTGGAGGGCCTGGGCTTCCTGATCTTCCGCGCGCAGGGGCTGCTGTTGACCGACCAGCTGCTGGTGTGCATGGTGGTGATCGGCCTGGTGGGCTTCGCCATTGACCGCTCGATGTATTTTTTACAGCGGCGCGTGCTGCGGTGGAAACAGGGTTATGAGGGATAGGCCCCCTGAGCCGCCTGCAACGCTTTCTCCCTGAGGAGCCTTTGCACGCACCGACGCACCGACGCGCCGTGCGCATCTGCGGCATCGGGCAGTTTGCAGCGCTGCAGGGCGCGCTTTCGGCTCGGTTCGTGCAGAAAAAGCCCCTGGGACGACGCCACAGGCTGGGAGAAGCACGTTCCACGGCGTCCGCCGGCCTGGGCTGCTTCGCGGCATGGGACGGCGCCAGTTTTCAGTTTCCCCACTTCTAAGGATTCTCCATGGCCGCAACCGGTCGCCTCGAAGTCGAGGCCGTTTCCAAGAGCTTCGCCACACCCGGCCGTCCGCGCCTGGATGTGCTGGTGGATGCAAGTTTCACCGTAGAGCCCGGCGCCTTCGTCTCCCTCGTGGGGCCTAGTGGCTGCGGCAAGTCCACGCTGCTGCGGCTCATCGCCGGGCTGGATACCGAATACCAGGGACGGTTGCGCCTGCACGGCGAACGCATCACGGGCACCAGCCTATCGCGTGGCATCGTCTTCCAGGACCACCGGCTGCTGCCCTGGCTCACGCTCGAGCAGAACATCGGCCTGATCCTGTCCAACGCGCCGCTCTCTCCCGATGCCAAGCGCAAGACCATTCGCGAGCACATCGCGCTGGTGGGTTTGCAGGGTTTCGAGCACGCCTACCCGCACGAGCTGTCCGGCGGCATGGCGCAGCGCGGCGCGATTGCGCGCGGGCTGGTCAGCCAGCCAGAGTTGCTGCTGCTCGACGAGCCTCTGGGGGCCCTCGACGCGCTCACACGCGTGCGCCTGCAGGAGGAACTGCAGCGCATCTGGCGCGCGGAGGGCGTGACCATGATCCTGGTGACCCACGACGTGGACGAGGCGATCTTCCTGAGCAGCAAAGTCATCGTGATGAGCGCCAATCCGGGCCGCATCGTGCGGCAGGTGGACATCGACCTGCCCGAGCCGCGCGACCGCACCAGCACCGCGTTCGCGGCGCTCAAGCGGGAGATCCTCACCAGCATGGGCGAGCGCGCCGCCGCGCGGGACGAAGCCCTGGCGGAGGCCTGAGGCATGCGGCCCCCCGTGCGCCGTGGTGCGCTGCTGGCCCTTTGGGTGTCTGCGCACCTGGCAGTGGGGGCGGCCGGGGCGCCGCCTTCGTCGGACCTGCCCGACCTCTCGGCGGTGCGCGCTCGCATCTACAGCGGCGAGTATGCGCAGGCGGTGGTCGAACTGAACAAGCTCACCCAGACGGTGCAGCATGCCGAGGTCTACAACCTGCTGGGCTACAGCCTGCGGCAGCTGCGCCGCTACGACGAGGCCGCGCGCTGGTACCGCGAGGCATTGCTGTTCGATCCGGAGCACCGTCCCGCGCTGGAGTACCAGGGCGAGCTCTTCATCGCAATGGGCGACCTGGCCGGCGCGCGCCGCAACCTGCGCTATCTGGAGCTGCTGTGCCATCCCGGAGGTTGTGCCGAGCAGGAACAGCTCAGGCAGGCCATCCAGCTGTCACTAGCGAAGAAGGGCGGCTGACAAAGCCCAGCGAAGCGGTTCTGGCCAGGCGCTGCATCGCAGGCAGTAAACGTAGTGCGACGAGATGCTGCAACGGCGCCAAAAGGGTTTTGGTGGCCGCTCCAACAGCAGCATGCCGACATGCACAGAACGTGGTGCGTGTTTGCATCCTGCATGCGGACCCGCCGCAGCGTCTGAGCACGGCGCACTGCGCCGGGATGAATGCTCCCATGCTGGCGCGAATTCGCGGTGGACAAGGCGCACCTGGCATGCGTGGCCTACTTTTCGGTCTAGGGACGCATAGGCTGCCCTTGGTTCCCAGCCGGCTGGCTACTCCTCCGACGAAAACCCCGAAGCCGCCACCACCGGCGCCCAGCGCTCGCGTTCCTGCGCCAGTTGGCGCGCGAACTCCTCCGGCGTGCTGGTCACCGGCTCGAAGCCCAGCTTGGCCAGCGACTCGATCACGGCCGGCTCGCGGATGGCCTGGCGGGCCAGGTCGGCCACGCGTTCGACCTGCACCGAGGGCGTTTTGGCCGGCAGGTAGAGGCCGTAGCTCTCCACCCCGTGGATGTCGTTGAACCCCTGTTCCTGGAAGGTGGCCACCTCGGGCAGGAAGCGTGAGCGCCGCGTGTCCGTCACGCCCAGCACGCGCACGCGGCCGGTGGGAATGTGCGGCAGGCAGTCGCCCACGCTGAAGCAGCCGGAGGCCACCTGCCCGCCCATCAGGTCCTGCAGGCCCGGCGCCGCGCCCCGGTAGGGCACGTGCGTGAGCTGGATGCCCGCCGCCCGCGCGAACTGGTTGCCCAGGAAGTGCGGCATGGCGCCTGCGGCCGGCGATGCATAGCCGTGCGGTTCGGCCTGCGCCTTGGCCCAGTCGGCGAACTGCCGCAGCGTCTTGACCGATTCGGGCACCTTGGGGCCCACCATGAAGCCGCAGGTGGACAGGGCGATCGGCGTGACGGCGATGAAGTCGGTGGCAGGCTTGTACTGCAGCCGCTTGTACACGTGCGGGTAGATGGTGAGCATGGACGAGGGGCTGAGCACCATGGTCTGACCGTCGGGTGCCGCGTCCTTGAGCGTGGCGAGCGCGATGCGCCCGCCGGCGCCGACCTTCTGCTCGACCACCGTGGTGGCCCCGGTGCGGGCACGCCAGCTCTCGGCCAGGCGGCGCGCCACCACGTCGATCGACCCGCCGGCAGGAAAGCCGACCAGGATGCGCGGCACCCCCTGCTGGGCCGCTGCCGTGCCTGCCCAGCCCCAGGCGCCTGCGGCAGCCAGCCCGGCCAGCGTCTGGCCTGCCTGGCGTCGGTTCATCATCGTCATCTCAAGTCTCCTCATGGTGTGGTGTGGTGTGGTGTGGTGTGGTGGGGTGGGGTGGGTTGGGGTGGAGTGTGGGTGAAGTGCAAGCGGTGCCCGGTCCGGCCGGCCATCGCCCGGTGCCGGCGACGGAAACGCCGGGCCACAGGCGGCGGGGGCAGGCGCCCGGTGCGCGGCGGCGTCGTCCGGACGGGCGCTGCGGCGCGACCGGCCAGCGAAAGGGTGTGGGCGCGGCGGGTGCCGCTGCGGCGCGCGCGCCGCCGGGCGGCGATGTGCGCAGGGTACCGGCTGGCCCCGGCGTCTCCACCCGCGCCACGGCGTGCGCAGGCACCGAAGTGCCGAACCAGGTCAGGGCGCGTTGCCGGCAGGGTGCGCAACAATAGGGGTCGCCGTTGACGCCCGTCAAGCGGAGCAACCCGGAGCATTTGCATGTCTGCCACCCCCCTTCACATCGTCATCGCCGGCGGCGGCATCGGCGGCCTCACGGCGGCGCTGGCGCTGGCGCAGCAGGGCCACCGGGTGACGGTGTGCGAGGCGTCCGTGCAGCTCAAGCCGCTGGGCGTCGGCATCAACCTGCTGCCGCACGCGGTGGCGGTGCTCGACGGCCTGGGCCTGCTGCCCGACCTGCAAGCCATGGCGGTGCCGACCCGGGCGCTGGTGTTCGCCAACCGGCACGGCCAGCCCATCTACGAAGACCAGCGCGGCGTGGCGGCAGGCTACAGCCATCCGCAGTTCAGCGTGCACCGCGGCCAGCTGCAGATGCTGCTCTGGAACGCGGCGCGCCAGCGGCTGGGCGAGGCCTGCCTGCGCAGCGACGCGCGGGTGGCGGGCTGCACGCAGGACGAGCAGGCCGTCACCGCCCGCATCGAGCATGCCGACGGCACGGCCGAGTCGCTGCGCTGCGACCTGCTGGTGGCGGCGGACGGCATCCATTCCGCCCTGCGCCGGCAGTTCTACCCGGACGAGGGCGCGCCGCGCTGGAACGGCATGATGATGTGGCGTGGCACCACCGTCGCCCGGCCCTTCCTCGACGGGCGCACCATGGTGCAGGCCGGACACCGCCGTGCCAAGTTCGTGGTCTATCCCATCGCGCCGCCCGCCGCGGATGGCACCCAGCTCATCAACTGGATCGCCGACCGCCGCCTGCGCGAGGACGGCTTCGGCGGCGGGCTGACCGCGCCGGACCGGGCTGACTGGAGCCGCGCCGGCTCGGTGGACGACCTGCTGCCCACCTTCGGCCGCTGGCGCTTCGACTGGCTGGACGTGCCCGGCGTGATCCGCCAGGCCACGCAGATCCTGGAATGGCCGATGGTGGACCGCGACCCGCTGCCGCGCTGGCGGCACGGCCGCGTCACGCTGCTGGGCGATGCGGCGCACCCCATGTACCCGATCGGCTCGAACGGGGCCACGCAGGCTGTCCTGGACGCCCGCACCCTGGCCGACGAACTGGCCCGCCACGCGGGCGAGCCGTTGGCGGCGCTTGAAGCCTACGAAGCCGCCCGCCGGCCCATGACCACGCGCATCGTCACGCTGAACCGGCAGGAGGGGCTGGACGCCATCCTCGACATGGTGGAGGAGCGCGCGCCCGATGGCTTCGACCGCGTCGAAGACGTGGTGGACCCGGCCGTGCTGGCGCGCTGGGTGCAGGACTACAAGGCGGCCGCCGGGCACCGGCAGGTGGTGGCGGCGGCCTGAGCGGCTCCGCCGCTGCGCTCCGCCGTGGCCGCCAGGCCGAAGGCGTACGGCGGCGTGCGGCGCCGCTGAGTCGCGTGTGAAGGCAAAAATGCCTGCAGCGACCATTCCGCCTGGGGATGGTGCTCTCTTTTCAGGAGTGACTGCCGAAGGGCGGCACTCTGCCGATAATGGGGCGATGCCCCGCATCACCCAACAACTCCACCCCCACCGCGAGCCCGTGGCCACGCGGGCGGCGGCCACCGTGCTGCTGCTGCGCGATGCGCCCGCGGCCGATGGCGGCCCCGGTGCCGTGCTCGAAGTGCTGATGACCCGGCGCTCGCCGCAGGCCAGCTTCGCGCCCAGCGCCTACGTGTTCCCGGGCGGCGCGGTCGATGCCCTGGATTCCACGCCCGAGACCCATGCGGCCGTGCACCGCCGCCCCACGCAGTCGCCAGCGCAGCTGACCCAGGCCGTCGCCGCCATCCGCGAGAGCTTCGAGGAGCTGGGCGTGCTGCTGGCGCGCCATGCCGACGGGCGTTTCGCCGATGCCGCCGACATCGCCGCGCTGGACCGCGCTGCGCCGTTCGTCGCCCAGTGCCAGGCGCGCGGCCTCACGCTGGCGGCGGACGCGATGTTCGGGCTGGCGCACTGGACGGCCGACCGCGACCTGCCCAAGCGCTTCGACGTGCACTTCCTCGTCGCCCGCATGCCCGACGGCCAGGAACCGGTGGCTGACGAGCGCGAGCAGTTCGAGCCCGTATGGGTGCGCCCGGCCCATGCGCTGGCACGCCATGCGGCGGGACAGTTCTTCATGATCTACCCGACCATCCGCACGCTGGAGCGGCTGGCCGCATTCGCCAGCGCCGACGCGGTGCTGCGGGCGGTGGCGCAGCAGCGGGACGAGGCCCCGCTCTGGACCAGCTGCCCGCGCAGCGGCCTGCTGGGCGGCAGGGAATCGCGCTACATGGAACACGAGCCGCCCTTCGGCGAACTGGCGCTGGTCTGTCCCGACGGCCAGATGCTGCACACGCTGGACTGGCAGCCCGAGCGCCCGGTGCCCCTCCTGAAGAACGTGCAGCGCCTGACCGCGCCCAACCCCGGCGTGATGACCGGCCCCGGCACCAACAGCTACCTGGTGGGCGACCCGGACACGGGCTACATCGCCATCGACCCCGGCCCCGCGGACGAGGAACACCTGGAACGGCTGTGGCGCGCGGCGGGCGGCGACATCCGCACCATCGTCTGCACGCACTCGCATCCCGACCATTCGCCCGGCGCCGCGCCGCTGGCCGCCCGCGTGGCCGCGCATGGCCGCCCGCGTCCGCCGGTGCTGGGGCTGCCTTCGGCACCCACGGCCCGCGCCGCCAGCCAGTTCACGCCCGACCGGCCGCTGGCCGATGGCGAACGGCTGGTGCTCGCCGCGCCCGCGCCCAGCCCGGAGACCACCCACACGCTGGAGGTGGTGCACACGCCCGGCCACGCCGCCAACCACGTCTGCCTGCTGCTGCGCGAAGACGGCCTGCTGTTCAGCGGCGACCACATCCTGAACGGCAGCACCACCGTGGTGGACCCGCCGGATGGCAACATGGCCGACTACCTCGATTCGCTGGACCGGCTCGATGCGCTCTGCGCGCAGCACGGCGTCGAATTCATCCTGCCCGCGCACGGCTACGTGCTGGGCCATGCGCGCGGCGCCATTGCCGCGCTGAAGGCCCACCGCCTGGCGCGTGAAGCCAAGGTGCTGGCGGCCATGCAGGCGCTGCCGCAAGGCAGCACGCGCGAATGGGTGCAGCATGCGTATGGCGATGTGCCCGAGCGGCTCTGGCCGGTGGCCGAGCGCTCGCTGATCGCCCATGTGGAGCGCATCCGCGCGATGGAGCCCGGCCATGCGTGAGCGCGAAACGCCCGGCAACGGGCGCCCCGGGCCACGGCCTGACCAGCGTCCCGCACAGCGCCCTGCCCAGCGCCCCGAAACCCGACCCCATCTCCGACCCCAACCCGAACCCCGACAGGACTCCAGATTGCAGAACCCTCCCGAGCACGTGCGCCTGGCCAAACGCCTGGCCGAACAACTGAACTGCTCGCGCACCATGGCCGAGCAATACATCGAAGGCGGCTGGGTGAGCGTCGATGGCCGCGTGGTCGAAGCGCCGGGCGCCCGGGTGTCGCCCGGCCAGGCGGTGACGCTGGCGCCCGATGCCAGCCTGCTGGAGCTGACCCCCGTCACGCTGCTGCTGCACAAGCCCGCTGGCTATGAAGCCGGCCTGGGCGCCGCCCCGTCCGAGGGCCCCGGCCACCACCAGAGCCACGGCAGCCGCAGCCAGGGCGCGCCGCAGGCCGTCACGCTGCTGCGCGCCGACACGCATGCGGCCGAGGACGCCAGCGGCATTCGCGTGCTGCAGCGCCATTTCCGCCAGCTCGAATGCTTCACGCCGCTGCCCACTCCGGCCAGCGGCCTGGTCGTCTACACGCAGGACCGCCGCGTGGCCCGCAAGCTGGCCGAAGACATCGAATCGCTGGAGCAGGAGTGCATCGTCACCGTCTCGGGCCAGATCGCCGAACGCGGGCTGGAGCGGCTCTGCCACGGCCTCTCCTTCAACGGCCGCCCGCTGCCGCCCATCAAGGTCAGCTGGCAGAACGAGAACCGCCTGCGCTTCGCGCTCAAGGGCATCCGCCCGGGCCAGATCCCGTCGATGTGCGAGGCGGTGGGGCTGCAGGTGGAAGCCATCAAGCGCATCCGCATCGGGCGCGTGCCGCTGGCCAAGGTGCCGGAAGGTGGGTGGCGGTTTCTGCAGGGGTGGGAGCGGTTCTGACTCGCCCGCCCGCTGGCTGGCCCCGCCTCCGGCCGCATTGGCGCGCCAACGGTTTCGCGCATTTCCGCTGTGCGACGCGGTGCGCGTAAGACAATGGCCATCCGCCAACACGCGTGCGCGCCGGAGCCCAGGTGAGATCGAACGCAAGCAGTACCGTGGGATCGACGACAGGCCGGGTCCAGCGGCGCCTGAACGGGGTCCATGTGGTCGTGGCGTTCATCGCGTTCACGCTGCTGACGCTGATCGGCAGCAATGCCTGGCTGGCGTGGCGCAGCTATCAGAAAGAGCTGGGCCTGGCCGAGGAATCGGCGCGCAATCTGTCGCATGCCGTGGCCCAGCACTTCGACGGCATCTTCTCCGACGTCTCCCGCACGGTGGAGAACATCGCGTTCCGCATCGAGCAGGGGGAGATGCCGGCGGCGGACATCGAGGCGCTCCAGCCCGAGCTGGTGAACACCCTCAGCCACAGCGACCATCTGCATTCGATCTTCGTTTTCGACCGGGACGGCGCTGCCATCGTCAGCACGCAGCCCGGGCGCTCGTCCGCCATCAGCAATGCGGACCGGCCCTACTTCCTGGCGCACCTGACGAGCCCGAGCACCATGACGCTCATCAACCCGCCGCTGACGACCCGGCTGTCTGACAGCTGGGTGATCCCCGTGACGCGGCGGCTCAACGACGCGCAGGGCCGCTTCAACGGGATGGTGCTGGCGGCGATCAAGGTGGACTACGTCCGGGCGGTGCTGGAAGGGTTCTCCCTCGGCGACAACGGCGCCGCCGCGCTGACCCTGGCGGACGGCACCATCCTGGTCCGGCGTCCCTTCGCGATCGGCGACCTGGGCCGGAACATCGCCAACCCGTACATCGCCGATGCATTGAAGAGGTCCCGATCGGGCACGGCCCGCATGCGGTCGCCGGTCGATGGGGTCGCCCGCGTGCTGGGCTTCGAAATCACCCAGAACCACCCGGTGGTGGCCGCCGTGGCCCGGGCCGAGAGCGCAGTGTTCCGCAGCTGGTGGCGCTCGATTGCCGTGCAGTGCCTGACGGTGCTGGTGCTGTCGGTGCTGGTCGCCATCTTCGGCCGCTTCGTGATCCGGATGATCCGGTTGCGCAGCGATGCGCAGCAGGAGATCGTGCTGGCCCACCGGCAGGTCAGTGACGCCAACATCCGGCTGGAACACCTGGCCACCCATGACGGGCTGACGGACCTGCTCAATCGCCGGGCCTTCGACGTGCGCGCCGCGGCCCTGGTGGCCACCAGCGCCCGGCATCAGCGCCCTGTCTCCCTGCTGCTGCTCGATGTCGACCACTTCAAGGCCTACAACGACCGCTTCGGCCACCAGCCCGGCGACGAATGCCTGCGGCTGGTCGCGAGCGCCCTGTTGCGCACTGCGCAGCGTCCGGGCGACATCGTGGCCCGGTACGGCGGCGAGGAGTTCATCATCGTGCTGCCCGAAACCGACGCCGCTGGCGCCCGCGTGATCGCGCAAAGCGCCGTGGAGGCCGTGCGGGGCCTGCGGATCGAGCATCCGGGCAGCCCGGAGGGCATGGTCACGATCAGCGTCGGCGTCGCCTCGACGCGCTTCCAGCTGCGGCCGGCTCCGACGCTGTCGGAACTGGTGGCGCAGGCAGACCGGGCCTTGTATGAGATGAAGCATGCCGGGCGCAACGGCTTCCGGGTGTACCCGGCCGGGCCAACGGCCGCCTGAGGGGTCTGCCAGCGGCCGTCTCAGGAAGCTCCGAGGGGGCGGAACGTCAGTGGATGCGCGCGCAGTCGTCGAAGAATTCGTCGAGTTCGGTGGACTTGTCGAACACCGCGTTGGCACCGAGCTGGGTGCAGCGCTCCCGCATGTCCGCCGTGGCGTAGTTGGTGAGCACCACGATGCGCTGCAGCGGGCTGCGGTGGCGCAGCCGGTCCAGCACGGTCAGGCCGGAACCTTCCCGCAGGAACATGTCGAGGATCATTAGATGCCACTCATGGTTGTCGCTGGCCGAGAGCGCCTCCGTCACGGTTTCCGCGCAGGCGATGACCTGCACGTCGGCAAGCTCGCGCACCGCGGGAATCAGGGTCGCGCGGATGGCTGCACTGTCTTCGACCAGAATGGCTCGAGTGGGCATCGATGGTTTGTCGCTGTCGGGAATGTGCCTAGCTTAGGGCCGCTGCCGGCCGGGTCACGTAGGCCAAAGCGCTGTAATAATCTGTGAACACCGAGATTCCGAAGTTCACGTGGGGTGGACGCGCACTTCGGCGTATAAACGGCCACCCTCTGTGAGACAAGCAATGCGCCTGGCCAGATTTCTCGAAACGGATCGCGAAGCCATCCTCTCCGCCGCGTCCGCCTACGCCCGAACGATTCCGGCCCTGGCCTCCACGGACGAAGAGACCCTGCGCGACCATCTCCCGCATCTGCTGGAGAGCATTTCCGCGGACTTGCGCACGACGCAAACCAGGCAGCAGTCCATCGAGAAGTCGCACGGCGATGCGCCGGAGGGCGGTGCCGTGACCTCGGCGCAGGTCCACGGGCTCCTGCGCGCCCGCCGCGGCATCAGCATCGAGCAACTGGTGGCCGAGTTCCGCGCCCTGCGGTCCAGCATTCTGCGGCTGTGGATGGACAAGGCTGATGTCGATGGGGAGTCGGTGGAAGACATCATCCGCTTCAACGAGGCGATCGACCAGGCCGTGGCCGAGTCCGTGCAGTACTACGCGCAGGAGCGGGAGCGGTGGCGCCAGATCTTCCTGGGGGTGCTGGGCCACGACCTGCGCGGCCCGCTCAGTTCGATCGCGCTGACCATCGAGGTGATGCGCCGCGCGGGCACGGCGCCAACGCACCAAACGGCGCTTCTGTCCCGCGCCGTCAAACGACTCACTTCGCTGCTCGACTCACTGCTGGAATACAACCGGGCGGGGTTCGGCGCGGGAATGCAGCTGCAACGCAGGGCCACGGACCTGCGGGCTGCCTGTGCGGAGGAACTCGAGCTGCTGCGGGCTGCCCACCCGGACGCGCAGATCCAGCTGACCGCCGACGACGCGGTGCATGCGGATGTCGATGCATCGCGCGTGCGCGAGGCGCTCTCCAATCTCGTCTCCAACGCGGTGAAGCACGGGAAGGCCGGCCAGCCCGTCATCGTCACGTTGGCAGGCGACGCCTCGGTCGCCCGCGTATCGGTGAAAAACGCGGGCGATATCCCGGCAGGCGAGATGGAATCGCTGTTCGAGCCGCTGCGTCAGCGGGATTCCCCGTCCGTGCGGACCGAGCGAACGCATCTGGGCCTCGGCCTCTTCATCGCCCGGCAGATCGCACGGGCCCACGGCGGAGACGTGGTGGGCGCCAGCGGCAACGGAACGGTGGCGTTCACGATCCACCTGCCCAAGGCAGTCACGGCGCCACGGCAGGACGGCTGAGGATGCGTCCACGGCCTGCGGACACCCCGCGTCGCAGGCCCCTGCGGAGCTGTTTCAGAATGTCACGCCCGCCACCAGCACCACGTTCGCATAGGGCGTGCATTCGCCGGTGCGCACCATCACCCGCGCCTGGGCCGTCAGGCGCTTGAAGTCTTCATGCGGGACCTGGTCGGGGGTGACCGGCAGGGCGCACCAGGCGGGCAGCGCACCGCCTTCGCGGGCGACGGCCTCCGTGGCGATCACGGCGCGCTCGACCTGCATCTCGGACAGCACGGTGCGCAGCACGTCGGCCACGGCCGGGATGCCGGGCGTCAGCGCCAGGTCGATGCGGCGCGGGCCCGGCGGAATGGGCAGGCCCACGTCGCCGATGACCAGCATGTCGCCATGGCCCAGGCTGGCGATGGCGTGGGAGAGCTCGGCGTGCAGCAGGGTGGTGCGTTTCATGGCAGGGCGGTCCAGGCGGGGGCGGGCGGGCTCTGCAGCACCGCTTCGCGGGTGGGGATGGAGGGCTGCGCGCCGGGCTGGGTGACGCAGAGCGCTGCGGCGCGCATGCCGTCCGCCACGGCGGCGTCCAGCGTGTCGCCGCGCGCCAGGGCCACCGACAGGGCGCCCAGGAAGGTGTCGCCCGCGGCGGTGGTGTCCACGGCGCGAACGGCGATGCCGGGGTGGTGGCGGCAGCCGACCGCATCAGCCGCCACCGCGCCGGCAGCGCCCAGCGTGACGACGACCTGCGCGGGCCCGCGCGCGCGCAGCGCCTGCGCGGCGGCGGCGGCCTCTTGCGGCGTGGCGACGGGCAGGCCGGCGAGGGCAGCCGCTTCGCCTTCGTTGACGACCAGCGTATCGACCAGCGGCCAGAGCGCATCGGGCAGGGGCTGGATGGGCGAGGGGTTGAGCCGCACCGGGCAGCCGGCGGCGCGCGCCTGATGGGCGGCGGCCAGCACTTCGGGCAGCGGGCATTCGAACTGCAGCACCAGGCCACCCGCGCCGTGCAGCGCGGCCTGCAGCAAGCCGGCATCCAGCGTGAAGCGGCCGTTGGCGCCGGGCACCACCACGATGCGGTTCTGGCCGCCGGACTCCACCGTGATCGCGGCCACGCCGGTGGGTTCGTGCGCGTCGGTCAGCACGCCGGTGTGGTCGATGTCGTCGGCCTCCAGCGCGGCGCGCAGGGCGCGGCCGTGGTCGTCGTCGCCCACGCGGCCGAACAGCGATACCCGGGCGCCCTGGCGCGCGCAGGCCACGGCCTGGTTGCCGCCCTTGCCGCCGGGTATCAGCCGCAGGCCCTGGGCCAGCACGGTTTCGCCGCCCTCCGGCGCACGGTCGACCTGGAGCACCAGGTCCATGTTGAGGCTGCCGACGACGGCAATACGGGGCGGGGTCACGCGGTCATTCATGGGCGGAAGGCAAGAGACGGGGAAGAAGCAGGGTCAGGGACATCGGCGGAAGGCGCCGCGGTGGAGGCGCGCACGCGCAGCTCGGGCTGCAGCATGACCTGCCGCGCCGCCTGCCGCCGGCCGTCGATGCGTTCGAGCAGCATCTCCACCGCCAGCGCCCCGATGCGCAGCTTGGGCTGGGCGACGGTGGTGAGCGGCGGGCTGGTGAAGGCGGCCAGTTCGATGTCGTCGAAGCCGACGAGGGCCAGCGATTCGGGCACGCGCAAGCCACGCTCGTGCGCGGCGCAGAGCGCGCCCATCGCCATCAGGTCGTTGCACACGAAGACGGCGGTGGGCGGCGCGCTGGCGGCGTCCGCATGGGCCGCCAGCATCGCCTGCATGGCGTCGTGCCCGCCCTGGCTGGTGAAGTGGCCGTTCCAGAGCAGCGCGTCGCCATGCTCGCAGCCGGCGGCGGCCAGCGCGCTGCGCCAGCCGGCAATGCGCTGCTCGCTCGGCCGCAGGCCCGCCGGCCCGTGGATGCAGGCGATGCGCCGGTGGCCCAGCGCCAGCAGGTGCTGCGTGGCCAGCAGGCCGCCCTGCATGTGCGCGGTCTCCACCAGGTCGCCGGGCTGCTCGTCGATCTCGACCTCGCGGTCCACCAGCACGGTGGGCACCTGCAGGCCCGCCAGCTGCGTGGGCAGGGTGGCGTCCTGGCCGGTGGAGACGACGATCAGCCCGTCGATGCGGCGCTCGGCCAGCACCTGCAGGTAGCTGCCCTGGCGGTGCGGCTCGTCGTTGGTGTTGCAGAGGATGACGTTGTAGCCCGCGCCGAAGGCCCGGTCTTCCACGGCGTGGACGATTTCGGCGAAGTACGGGTTGGAGCTGTTCGGGATCAGCATGCCCAGCGTGCGCGTGTTGTTGCGCTTCAGGCTGCGGGCGATGGCGCTGGGCACGTAGCCCAGCGCGCGGATGGCCTGCTCCACGCGCTCGCGCCCCTCGGCGCTGACATGGCGCGTGCCGTTGACCACGTGCGACACCGTGGTGACGGACACCTCGGCGTGCCGGGCGACGTCCTTGATCGTGGCCATGGGTTCGGTGGCTAGTGCGTGGTGCGGCGCTGGCGCAGCGTGTCGATGATGACGGCGGCGACGATCACGCAGCCGGTGATGATGCGCTTGCTCGGCTCGCTCGCGCCCACCTGGGCCAGGCCCGCTTCCAGCACGGCGATGATCAGCACGCCGAAGGCGGTGGTCACCACCGAGCCGCGCCCGCCCATCAGGCTGGTGCCGCCGATCACCACGGCGGCGATCACCTGCAGCTCCATGCCGCTGCCGGCGTTCGGGTCGGCGGCTTCCAGCCGGGCCGACTGCATCAGCCCGGCCAGGCCGGCCAGCAGGCCGGTGACGGCGAAGACGATGATGCGCACCGGCCGCGGATCGACGCCCGCCAGGCGCATGGCCTCCTCGTTGGTGCCGATGCCCACCACGCTGCGGCCGAACACCGTGCGCGACAGCACCAGCTGCGCCACCACCACCAGCACCAGCGCGATCAGGAACGCCACGGAGATGCCGCCCACCAGCGGCGCCGCCAGCCAGGAGATGGCGTCGCCCACGTACTGCGTGCGCGAATCGGTCACCAGGTAGGCGCTGCCGCGCACCGCCTCCAGCATGCCCAGCGACACGATGAACGAGGGCAGCCGCCAGGCGACCGAGATGGCCCCGGTGATGGTGCCGCAGACCAGGCCCGTCACCAGCGCCAGCGCGGCGGCGGCCGGCACTGGCCAGCCCCATTGCAGGATGGCGGCGGCCGAGGTGGCGGCGGCCAGCGCCATCACAGAGCCCACCGACAGGTCGATGCCGGCGATGATCAGCACGAAGGTCATGCCCACGGCCATCACGGCCAGCGCCGGAATTTCATTGGCGATGGTGACGAAGGTCTCCACGCTCCAGAAGTACTCGGACAGCCAGGAAAAGAGGCCCACCATGCCTGCTAGCACCAGGGCCAGGCCCAGGTAGGTGCCCAGCTGGGTGCGCCAGATCGGCGTGGCGGAGGGTGCGGTGGAGGCCGCAGCGGCGGCGGCCGGGGAGGGGGGCGTGGAGGGGTTCATGCGGCGACAGGAGAAACGGGTTGCGCCGGGGCGGGGCGGCCCGCGGCGTCGGAAAAGGCGGCGGCGAGCAGCGACTGCTCGGTCCACTCGCCGCGCTCGAAGATGGCGACCAGCCGGCCCGCGCTCATCACGCCGATGCGGTCGGCCATGGCCATCAGCTCGCGCAGGTCGGACGACACCATCAGCAAGGCGCGCCCTTCGGCGGCCATGCGGTCGAGTTCGCCATAGATCTCGGCACGGGCGCCGACGTCCACACCGCGCGTGGGCTCGTCCAGCAGCAGCACGCGCACCGGCCGGTGCAGCCAGCGGGCGAACACCACCTTCTGCTGATTGCCGCCCGAGAGCTGGCCCACCGGCTGCTCGCCGCTGGTGCAGCGAATGCGCAGCGTGCGGATGAAGCCCTGCACCAAGCCGTGCTCGCGCGCGCCCTGCAGCCAGCCGCCACGCGAGACGGCGGACAGGTCGGACAGCGTGGCGTTGATGCGGATGGGCTGGGCCAGCAGCAGGCCTTGCGACTTGCGGTCCTCGCTCACCAGGCCCACGCCGGCGGCCATGGCCTGCAGGGGCGAGTGGAAACCCTTGGCAAAGGTCTTGTAAACACCTTTTGCTATAGATTTAATAGCTGTATGCGCAGGTGCATCAAGCGCTGCAGCCTGTTTTGGCTTGAAATCGTCCACTGGCAGCGACACGCTGCCACGGTCGGCCCGGTCGGCGCCGTAGAGCAGGCGCAGCAGCTCGGTGCGGCCCGAACCCACCAGCCCGGCGATGCCGAAGACCTCGCCCGCGCGCAATTCCAGGCTCACGTCCTGCACGGCGCTGGCGCGACCGATGCCGTTCACCTGCATCACCACCGCACCGGCCGCGCGGCGCGGGCGGTGCTCCAGGTCGTTCACCGACCGGCCCACCATGCGGCGCACCAGGTCGTCTTCCGACAGGCCCGCCATCGGGCAGGCGTCCACCAGCCGGCCGTCGCGCAGCACGGCCACGCGGTCGGCGATGCGGCGCAGCTCTTCCAGCCGGTGCGACACGTAGACGATGGCCACGCCCCGCGCTGTCAGCCGCGCGATCTGCTCGAACAGGTAGTTCGTCTCGCGCGGGGTCAGCATGGCCGTGGGCTCGTCCAGCACCAGGATGCGCGTGTCGTCCTGCAGGTTGCGGGCGATCTCCACCATCTGCTGCTGGCCGATGCCCAGCCGCGACACCGGCGTGGCCGGGTCGATCGATTCGAGCCCGATCTTGGCCAGCTGCGCGCGGGCGGCGGCATGCAGCTCGGCGCGCCGCACCCAGCCGGCGGTGCTGGGCATGCGGCCCAGCAGCAGGTTTTCGGCCACGGTCAGGGTGGGCACCAGGCCCAGCTCCTGCATGACCATGCGCACGCCCTGGCGCTCGGCATCCTGGCGCGACTCGGGCATGAAGGCGGCGCCCGCCAGCCGCATGCCGCCCCGCGTGGCGGGAGTCAGGCCGCAGATGATCTTCGACAGCGTGCTCTTGCCCGCACCGTTCTCGCCAGTGAGCGCCAGCACCTCGCCGGCGTTCAGGGCCAGCGTCACGTCATGCAGCACGGTCGTGCCGTGGTAGTCCTTGCCCACCGCGTCGACGTGCAGCAAGGGCGTGGCGGGAGTGGGTGAAGGCGTGTGGGGCATGGGGCAGGGGCGGAAAACCGGGGCGGAGGGGCGGAGGCTTACGGGGTGCGTTCCAGGGTCGATGTACCGGCTCTGCCCTCAACCGTTCGGCTGAGCTGGCCGAAGCCGGGGCACCTGGCTGGCAGCTCTTCGACAGGCTCAGGGCGAACGGGGAAGAGGAATGGATCCGGGGTCTGGGTTCCTGGGTCCATCCAGCTCGCCCGTTCATCCGCCCCCAACCGTTCGGGCTGAGCCTGTCGAAGCCAGGGCGCACGGCTGGCAGCCCTTCGGCAGGCTCAGGGCGAACGGGAGGCGGGCCACCGCAAAAGGATCGGGCTTACTTGCTGCCCTTGGTCACCAGCACCACGTCGGTCTTCACCTCGGCAGGCAGCTGGGCCTGCGGCGTCTTGGCGGCCAGGGCCTTCTGCGCCAGCTCGATGCCGAACACGGCCTGCTTGGCGGCGTACTGGTCGGCGGTGGCCAGCACGCGGCCGTCGGCCAGCATGGGCTTGATGGCCTGGATGTTGTCGTAGCCGACGACCTGCACCTTGCCGGCCTTGCCCGCTGCCTTCACGGCGGCGACCACGCCCAGCGCCATGCTGTCGTTGCCGGCCAGCAGGGCCGTCAGGTCGGGGTGCTCGCGCAGCATGCCGGCAGCGATGGTGTTGCCCTTTTCGATTTCCCACTGGCCGGACTGCACGCCCACCACATTGATGCCCGCGGCCTTCATCGCGTCCTGGAAACCCAGCGTGCGCTGCTGCGCGTTGAAGGTGGTGGACACGCCTTCGACGATGCCGACCTTGTCGCCCGCCTTCAGCTGCTTGGCCAGGTAGTCGCCCACCAGCTTGGCGCCGGCGCGGTTGTCCGGGCCGACGAAGGGCACGTTGATGTTCTTTTCCTTCAGAGCGTCGGCGTCCAGGCGGTTGTCGATGTTGACGACGATCACACCCTTGTCGATGGCCGCCTTGACGGCCGGCACCAGCGCCTTGGAATCCGCCGGGGCCAGCACGATGGCGCTGGCCTTCTGCGCCACGGCCTGCTCGACCATCTTGATCTGCGCGGCGGTGTCGGTTTCGTTCTTGATGCCGTTCGACACCAGCGTGTATTCGCCGGCGTGCGCCTTCTGGTGCGCCTTGGCGCCGTCTTCCATCGTGCGGAAGAATTCATTGGCCAGCGACTTCATCACCAGGGCGATCTTGGGCTTGCCGTCCTGCGCGAAGGCGGGGCTGGCCAGCAGCCCGCCCATCAGGGCGAGGGCGGCTGCGGTTTGAATGGTGCGGCGGGTGAACGGCATGGTGTATGTCTCCAGTGCGTTGGGGTCGGGTGCGATGGGGATCGGCAAACAGGGCCCGGCAGCGGTCTGCCGGATGGCATCTCCGGCTGGAAACGGTCTGCAGGCACTGCAATGCGCCCATCCGATCCGGCCGAGGATGCGCATGTTATCCATGTAAAACGTTTGCGCAAACGTTTGCGCGGCGTGGTTTACCCGCATATGCCGGGTTGAATCCGGTTTCGCAGCCCGGAAGGTCAGCGGCTTGGTAACCGCGTCACACAATGGCGATCGCGGCACCCAGGCGGGTTTTGGGGCGGCCAGCTGTAACCGGGTCACAGCCAGAAATTTTTTGCCCGACCTCGCCGTGGTGCGGCGCTTCTCCCGCGGAGATGGGCGTGACGCCGTCCGCCGCAGGCCGTTGCCCCGCTGCCCGCTGCGCGTTTCTGTGGCGCGCCAGGCTGTCACCGCGACCCGCCCGCATCGGCGGCAAGCCATTCCCCGGAATCACGGGAATGGCGTGCCTGCCCGCCGACTTCACACCGTACAGTGCCATCACAGCGGCACGCCGCTGAAAGGACCCGCCATGAAAATCGACGGCAGCTGCCACTGTCAGGCCATCGCCTACGAGGCCGAGGTGCAATCCGGCAGCATCACGGTCTGCCATTGCAACGACTGCCAGGCGCAGTCAGGTTCCGTGTTTCGCGCCAACATTCCGGCGCCAGCGGACGGGTTTCGGCTGGTTCGCGGCACGCCTCGCACCTACCTCAAGACGGCGGACAGCGGCCACCAGCGGCTGCTGGCCTTCTGCGAGGTGTGCGGCACCACGCTGTATGCCTGCGATGTGGATCGGCCCGTCGCCTATTCGCTGCGCGTGGGCACCATCCGCCAGCGCCAACAGCTGGGCACCCCGCAGCGGCAGATCTGGACCCGTCGGCGCCACGCCTGGGTGAGCCTGCCTGCGGGCATGGAAAGCTGCGACGGGCAGCCCTGACGCCTGGCCCGCCGCCGGAGGCGCTCGCCCGCAGGTTCAGGCCGCCGGCCCGCGCAGCTCCCGCCGCAAGATCTTGCCCACATTGGTCTTGGGCAGGCTGTCGCGGAACTCGATGTGCTTGGGCCGCTTGTAGCCCGTCAGGTTCTCCTCGCAGTAGCGCGCCACGTCGTCCTCGGTCAGCGCCGGGTCGCTGCGCACCACGAAGACCTTGATCGCCTCGCCCTGCTTTTCGTCGGCGATGCCGATGGCCGCGCATTCCAGCACGCCGGGGCACAGCGCCACCACCTGCTCCAGCTCGTTGGGGAAGACGTTGAAGCCGCTGACCAGGATCATGTCCTTCTTGCGGTCGATGATGCGGGTGTAGCCGCGCTCGTCCATCACGCCGATGTCGCCCGTGCGCATGAAGCCGTCGGCGGTGAAGGCGCGGGCGTTCTCCTCGGGCTGCTGGTAGTAGCCCTGCATCACGTTCGGGCCCTTGATGCAGATCTCGCCCGCTTCGCCGAGGGCGAGGCTCTCGCCCGCGTCGTTCTTGATGGCGATGTCGATGCCCGGCAGCGGCAGGCCGATGGTGCCGGTGAAGGCCGTGTTGCTGACCGGGTTGTTGGTGCCGATGGCGCAGGTCTCGCTCATGCCCCAGCCCTCGATCATGGTGCTGCCCGTGACCTTCTGCCATTCCCGCGCCGTGCTCTCGCTGGCCGCCATGCCGCCCGCCTGCGACACGCACAGCGGCTGGAAGTCGAGCGCGCGGAAGTCGGCGTTCTGCAGCAGCGCGTTGAACAGCGTGTTCACCGCCGGCAGCATGTGGAAGGGGCGCTTTTTCAGCACGGCGACGAATTTCGGGATGTCGCGCGGGTTCGGGATCAGCGTCAGGTGCGAGCCCTGGCGGATGGCCAGCAGGCAGAGCGTGAGCGCGAAGATGTGATAGAGCGGCAGCGCGGCGATGGAGTTGGCCCGGGTCACGTCGCCCACCCGGGCCAGCGCCGGCGTGAACCAGGCCTCGGCCTGGAGCGTGGCTGCGACGATGTTGCGGTGGGTCAGCACAGCGCCCTTGGACAGGCCCGTGGTGCCGCCCGTGTACTGCAGGAATGCGGCCGACTCCAGCGTGGCGGTGCTGGGGGCCAGCGTGCGCCCTGCGCCCTGCGCCAGCGCCTCGGGGAAGGTGGTCAGCCGGCGGCTGCCCGTGAGCGGCAGCGCATAGGCCGGCACCATCTTGGCCAGGTGCCGCACGGCGAAGGTGATCCAGCGGCCATAGACCGGCCCCAGCAGGTCGCCCATGGCGGCCATCACCACATGCCGCACGGCGGTGCGGTCGATCACCTCGGCCAGCGTGCGGGCGAAGTTCTCCAGGATGACGATGGCCTCGGCGCCCGAATCCCTGAGCTGGTGTTCCAGCTCGCGGGCGGTGTAGAGCGGGTTCACGTTGACGCACGTGTAGCCCGCGCGCAGCACCGCCGCCATGGTCACGGCGAACTGCGGCACGTTGGGCAGCATGATGGCCACGCGCGCGCCGGGCGCCAGCCCCTGGCCCTGCAGCCAGGCGCCCAGCTGGGCAGACAGCCGGTCCAGCTCGCCATAGCGCATCCACTGGTCCATGCACACCGAGAACGGGTTGGCGGCGTGCTTTCCGAACGATTCCTCGAGCAGGTGCGCCACCGAGCGGTACTGCTCCGGATCGATGTCGTGCGGCACGCCGGCGGGGTAGTGCGCCAGCCAGGGGCGTTGCGGGGTCATGTCGTGTCCTCCTTGGAAGCTGGCATTGTGGAAGCGCCCGCGCCGACCCGCCTCGGGACGTACCCAGGGCTGCGTCATGCAGGCGACAGCGGGCTACGGCAGCGGCTGGGCGATGCGATCCTGAATACAATTGGTTCGCATTTAGCGATCTGGGGGCGCGGCGGTGTGGATACCGTCCCTCCGGGCCGCGCGCGCCCAGTCCATGCTCTCGCCTTCGCTCACGTTCAAGAATCTCTGGTTCCAGCTGCACTGGTTCATCGGCATCACCGCCGGCACCGTGCTCATCGTCATCGGGCTGTCGGGCGCGGTGTTGTCCTTCCATGAAGAGATCCTGGACTGGGCCAACCCCGGCACCGCCTCGGTCCCCGTGCGTGCCGCCCCCGCGCTCACTCCGCCGCAGATCGCCCAGGCCCTGCGCGAGGCCGGGGAGGCGCGCCCGGTGCAGCGCATCGCCGTGCGAGCCGAAGCGGGCCGCTCGGCCCGGGTGACCTTCGCGCCGCCTCCCGGCCAGCGCCGGGGCGACGCCGTGTTCGTCGACCCCTACACCGGCGCGGTGCTGCCCGCGCAGCGGGGCGCCGCCTTCTTCGACTGGGTGGAGTCGCTGCACCGCTGGCTGCTGCTGCCGCGCAGCGACGGCCGCACCGTCACCGGCACCCTGGCCGCCGGCCTGCTGGTGCTGGCGCTGTCGGGGCTCTACCTGCGCTGGCCGCGCCGGCCGCTGTCGTGGCGCACCTGGCTCACGTTCGACCCGGCGCTCCGGGGCCGGTCCTTCCTGTGGGGGCTGCATTCGGTGGTGGGCACCTGGGCGCTGGCGGCCTACGTGGTGTTCGCGGCCACGGGCCTCTACTGGGCGTTCGACGCGGTGCGCGCGCCGGTGGACCGCTGGGCCGGCGTGCCGGCCCGCTCTGCCGCCATGGCGCCCAGGCCCCCGGCCGCAGTCAGCGCGCGCGCGGCCGACCCCACGCCGTCCGCACCACCCGCAACTTCCGCACCGTCTGACCTCACGGCCGCCTGGTCGGCCTTCGAGCGCCTGGCTGCGGGCTGGCGCACGGCCGACCTGCGCATTCCCGAGCGGGCCGGCCAGCCCCTGCAGATCAGCTGGCTGGACGCGGACGCCGCGCACGAACGCGCCCGCAACCAGCTGCAGCTGCGGCCGGACGGCACGGTGCAGCGCGACGAGCGCTTTGCGGACCTGCCGGCCGGCCGGCGCGCGGTGGGCGCCATCTACCCCTTGCACATGGGCACGTACTTCGGGCTGCCGGGGCGCATCGTGATGACGCTGGCGTCGCTGGTCATGCCGCTCTTTGCCGTCACCGGCTGGCTGCTGTACCTGGACCGGCGGCGCCGCGCCCGCGCGGTGCGCGGCGAACGGGCGGCGCTGGCCGCGTCGGCCCCTGCGGCCGGCGATGCGGTGGCCGGGGGCGAGGGCGTGCTGGTGGCCTTCGCCAGCCAGTCCGGCCGGGCCGAGCGGCTGGCCGTGCGCACCGCCGCCCTGCTGCGTGGGGCCGGGCTGGCGGCCACGCTCGCTCCCGTCGCTACCCTGGGCGCCGAGGCGCTGCGCCACCATCGCCGCGTGCTGTTCATCGCCAGCACGTTCGGAGAGGGCGACCCGCCCGATGCCGCCCGGCGCTTCGCGCGCACGCTGGCCACCGCGCAGGGCGCCGCGCTGGCGCCGGTGCACTACGGGCTGCTGGCCCTGGGCGACCGGCACTACGCCGCCTTCTGCGGCTTCGGCCATGCGCTCGACCACCAGCTGCGCCGCCTGGGCGCGCAGCCACTCTTCCCGCTGATCGAGATGGACGGCGAGGCACCCGCCGCCTGGACGGCCTGGCTGGCGGCGCTGGCCAGCCACCTGAACGCCCCCGGCCTGGCCGCGTCGGCCGAGGCCGCATCGCCCGCGCTGGGCGACGTCGGCGCCACGGCAACTGCCGACTGGACGCTGGCGGGGCGCACGCTGTGCAACGCCGGCAGCCAGGGCGCGCCGCTGTTCGCGCTGCAGCTCACGCCGCCGCCGGCCGCTGCCACCGCTGCTGCTGCCGCCGCCGCCGAGTGGAAGCCCGGTGCGCTGGTCGAAGTGCTGCCGCGCCATGACGGCGCCACCCTCGACGCGCTGCTGCAACGCAACGCCTGGCCCGGCGATGCCCCGGTGCGCTGGGCCGGCCAGATGCTGAGCCTGCGCGAGGCTTTGGCGCGGAGCGTGCTGCCCGTGCCCGGCGCGGGGCCGGCGCCGACCGCTCCGGACGCGGGCCCGCCGGGGGCAGAAGTCTGGCAACGCCTGGCGGACACGCTGCAGCCGCTGGCCCCGCGCAGCTACTCGGTGGCGTCGCTGCCCGGCGACGGGCACCTGGCCCTGCTGGTGCGCCAGGTGCGGCACGACGCGGGGCTGGGCATGGCTTCCGGCTGGCTCACGGCCCACGCGCCGCTCGGCACGCCGATCACGCTGCGGCTGGTGGAGAACATGGCCTTTGCGCCCGCCGAAACAGGCGCCGGGCGAGACGACCGGGATGCCCCGGCGATCTTCATCGGCAACGGCTCGGGCTATGCCGGGCTGCGCGGCCACCTGCTGGCCCGCATCCGCAGCGGCCGCTACCGCAACTGGCTGCTGTTCGGCGAACGCCAGCGCGCCTTCGATGCGTTCTGCCAGGCCGAGGCCGCCGGCTGGCTCGCGGCAGGCCAGATCGCGCGGGGCGACTTCGTCTATTCCCGCGACCAGCCCGAGCGCCGCTATGTGCAGGACGCGCTGCGCGACGCCGCCGACTTGCTACGCGCCTGGGTGCAGGACGGTGCGGTGATCTACGTCTGCGGCAGCCTGCAAGGCATGGCCGCCGGCGTGGACGCGGCGCTGGCCGAGGTGCTGGGCAGCAACGGGCTGGACGATCTCATCGCCGCCGGGCGCTACCGGCGCGACGTCTATTGAGGATGAAAATGCCTGTTGGCGCTGGATGGACAAGCACCGTTAGCTATAAAAAATATAGCATCGTGCGCCGGCGTGCCATGATGCCCCCCGCGGCCCGCCGTGATCGGGCCGGAAAGGCAGCACCTTGAGCAACGCACGCTGGCAGCGCTGGATGGTCTTCGTCAACCTGGCGCTCACCGTCGCCTGGATCGCCTGGCAGTGGCCCCGTTCGCCCGGCTGGGCGCTGGGCGGGCCGGTGCTGGCGCTGCTCGGCTTTCGCATGCTGATGGGGTTGCAGTTCGTGCTGATGGCGCGTGCCAACCGGGCCGACCCGTCGCCCGCCCCCAGCGGCGGGCAGATGCTGCGCGCCTGGTGGGCCGAAAGCGGCTGGGCCACGCGCGTGTTCGGCTGGTGGCAGCCCTTTCGCCGCGGCGCCATCGCCGACTGGCTGCCCGAGCGCAGCGGCGGCGCGCAAGGCCCGGCCCCGCGCGGCGTGGTGCTGGTGCATGGCTTTCTCTGCAACCGCGGCTTCTGGACGCCCTGGCTGCCGCTGCTGCGCGAGCGCGGCCATGCCTTCGTGGCGGTGGATCTGGAGCCGCCTTTCGGCTCCATCGACGACTATGCCGCCACCATCGACGCGGCCGTGCGCCGCGTGACCGAGGCCACCGGCCGCGCGCCCGTCGTCATCGGCCACAGCATGGGCGGCATCGCCGCGCGCGCCTGGCTGCGGGCCTGCGACGCAGGCCGGGCCGAAGCCTGCGCCCACCGCGTCATCACGCTGGGTTCGCCCCACGGCGGCACCTGGGCCGGCCGGTTCAGCAACGCGGTGAATGGACGCCAGATGGCGCTGGAAGGCGAGTGGGTGCAGGCGCTGCGCCGGGCCGAGCCGCCCGGGCGCGCTGCGCGCTTCACCTGTTTCTATTCCAGCTGCGACAACATCGTGTTCCCTGCCCGCACCGCCACGCTGCCGGGTGCCGACAACCGCTTTGTGCCCGGCGTGGCGCATGTGCAGATGGCGTTCCATCCGGCCGTCATGCAGGCCTGCCTGGAGCTGCTGGCCGACTGACGGCGGCCGGCCGTTCGTTCTGAGCGAATCGCATTCGCCCCGGGCCTGGGCAAAGCGCTGCCTGCCCCCCGAGCCCCGATGTCGACCCGCTCAGCCCGGTCGAAAGCCGGCGGCAAAGACGCGCGGCGTCGGGCCGGCTCAATCGGTCTTGATCTTCGCGGCCTTGATCAGAAAGCCGTACTTGCTGTGCTCCGACCGCACGAAGCTGCCGAAGGCGCCGAGGGTCAGCTCCTCCGGCTCCAGTCCCATGGCCTTGAACTGCTCGCGCACCGAGGCGGTCTGCATGGCGGCGGAAAACGCGGCGGCGTACTTCTGCGCCGCCGCCTGCGGCAGCGCGGCCGGTGCGAACAGGCCGAACCAGGTCGACACGTTGAAGCCCGGCACCTCGCTGTTGATGCTGGGCACCTTGGGCAGCTCGTCGTCGCTGCCGAGCGAGGTGACACCCAGGGCCACCAGCTTGCCCGAGCGGATCAGCGGCAGCGACGAGGCCAGGTTGTCGAACGCCAGCGCCACCGCGCCGTCCTGCAGGGCCTTCAGCGTCGGACCCGCGCCCTGGAAAGGGGTGTGCGCCATGCGCGTGTTGGTGAGCGACTTGAACATCTCGCCGGCGATGTGGCCGATGCTGCCGTTGCCGCCCGAGCCGTATTTCAGCGTGTCGGGGTGGGCCTTGAGGTACTTCACCAGGTCGGTGGTGGACTTGATGTCCAGCCGCTGCGCGAGGCCCGCTTCCATCACCAGCACGTTCGGCGTGCGCGCCACCAGGGCGATGGGCGTGAAGTCGGCGACCGGGTCGTAGGGGAAGGGCTTGGCCAGCCAGGGGTTGACCGCGTGCGTGGCCACCGCGCCCATCACCAGCAGGTTGCCGCCGGCCGGCGCCTTGGCCACCATTTCTGCGCCGAGGTTGCCGCCCGCGCCCGGCTTGTTCTGGACGGCGACCGGGCCGAGCTGCGCGGCCGCTGCCTTCGCCAGGATGTGCGCCGTCTTGTCGAGCGGCCCGCCGGCGGGGTAGGGCACCACGATGCCGAGCGGTGCGCCGGGGTTCTGCGCCAGCGCGAGGCTCGCGCCGGTGGACAGCGCGGCCGCCAGCAGCCCGGGCGCGAGGTACGGCAGGGCGGCCAGGGAAGATGGACGGTGGCGGCGCGGCATGGGTCTCCTGGTCTTCGGATCGGGCGAAGGGCGGAGTATAGGGAGCGGTGTCGCGCCGTGCCGCTGCGGGCGTGCCGGTCGGCGGAAAGGTGATCGGGAGGGCGCCCGCAGGCGCTGCCCTGCCGGCGCGACCGGGGGGCGCAGCCCTGCCGTCAGCCGCCCGGCTGCATGCTGCGCAAGGCGAGTGCCGCGTCCACGCGCAGCCGCTCCTCGGGCGTGAAAAGCTGCTGGCGCACCTGCTCGATCGCGGGGTCGCCCGGCGGCCTGGCGGACTGCGCGTGCCGGTAATGGCCCAGCCGCTGCTGCCAGTCGCGCTCCTCCCGGTCGCGCGCGGCCAGCGCCTGGGCGGCCGCCTCGCCATAGCGGGCGCTGCGTTCCGCGAAGCGGGTGGCGTCGTCCGCGTTGCGCGCCTGCAGCGCGGCCGTCTGCTGCGCCACGCCCAGCTGCGCGCTGGCGGCCTCGCGCTCGGCGCGCCGGGCAGCCGGCAGCGCAGCTTCGGCGGCGTGCATCGCCTGGGTTCGCGCTTCGGCGGTCAGGCTGCGGTCGGCGTCGATCGCCATGCGCGCCAGGGTGTGGCGGTCGAGGGCGGCCTCTTCCGCGAAGAGTGCGTCGTATTCGGCCGGCTCGAAGAACTGCTGGCGGATGCCGTCGCGGGCAGCCATGGCCTCGCGCACCGCGCCCGCATCCGACAGGTCGGCGGGCGGGGTGATCCGGCCCAGCGCGGAGCGGTAGTCCACATAGCGCAGCCCCAGCGCCAGCGCGCGTTCGCGCACGTCGGCGCCGAAGTGCGCGTCCACCAGGGCCCGCAGCCGCCGCTTGATCTCGGCCGGGTCGCTGGTGTCGCCGGCCTGCAGCGCGGCATTCAGCCACGCGTCGATGGCATAGCGCAGGCCGGGCCGCAGCAGCGGATCGGCCAGGGGGCCGTCCGGCCGGCCGGCGGAGCCCGGCGCCATGAACGGGTCGGCGGAGGACGCACCCCGCGCCACCGCCTGGCCGGGGGCGGCCGGCGAGGGGCTCAAGGCGTGCAACCCCCGGGGCAGGCCGCCTTCGCCCGGTGTCCGGCCAGCCCACCAGCCGCCGGCGCACAGCGCCAGCGCGGCCGGCAGGGCCCACGCGGCGTGACGGCGGTGCGCGGCAGCCATGGCCTCAGAGCCCCTGCTGCTTCAGGCGATGGGCCTGCTGGCGGTAGAGCGTGACCGGATCGACGGAGAACAGGTCGCGCAGGCCCACGAACTGGTTGATCTCGTCCAGGTGGTTCTGCCGATAGTCGCCCAGATGCGTGCCCAGCCGTGACGAGCAGGCCGACACCAGGCCGTCGTTGGCTTCGCCGAAGACGCGCGAGAGCAGCAGCAGCGGGCCGTCGCTCGGGTCCAGCGGATGGGTCAGCGGCTGCGTGCCGGTCCACGAGTAGTAGCGCACGCCGTTGACCACCGATGCCCCGTCGCCGCAGCCGTCGGGAATGCCCTGCGGAAAGCGCCGGTTGAAATCGGCTGCGCCGGCGGTGGACAGCGACTCCAGCGCTGCCTTGGGCTGCTGCGGCTGGCCGGAGGGCGACCCCGCCAGCAGCGCCAGGAACTGCGCGAAGCCCTTCACGGCGGCATTGGCGACCGACTCCTGCACCGAGCCCGGCGGCAGCGTGCCGCGCACCGCGTCGGCCACGCGCGAGCCGCGGTTCACGCCCCCCACGGTGGTGACCGAGGCCACCAGCTGCGGCGCCACGCCCGCCACGTAACGGGCGGTGGGGCCGCCGTGGGAATGGCCGATCAGGTTCACCTGGTGCGCACCGGTGATGGCCAGGATGTCCTTGACCTGGGCCAGCAGCTGTTCGCCGCGCACCTCGGTGCTGTGGGCGCCCGAGACCTCCGCCACGAACACCTGCGCGCCATCGCGCTGCAGCGCCTGCGGAATGCCGTAGAACATGTCCACCCCCAGCAGCGACTTGAAGCCGAAGAGGCCGTGCACTAGCACGATCGGGTAGCGCGTCTGCGTGTAGCCGGAGCCGGTCGGCGCGGGCTGCGCCTGTGCGGCAGGCGCAGAGGTCAACGACAGCAGGGCGGCCAGCGCGGCGCCGACGGTCAGCGTGCCGAGCCGCCCGCAGCGGTGGAGGATGGCGTGCATGGGTGTCTCCCGAGGTAGTGACGGACAGCGAAAAAAGAACGACCGTTCTTTTCTTCGGCAGGCCATTATTTCCGGCGGGTCGCGCCCGTCGCATCGGGGACAAACCCGCGGATGGGCGGCGGGCCGCTCGCCAGCGGCCCCACGGGTTTCTAGAATCCTGCGCCATGGAAGCCCCACATGCACTCGACCGGCTCGACCGCGCCATCCTGCGCTGCCTGCAAGCGAATGGCCGCGAAACCTACGACGTGATCGGTGAGCGGGTGGGCCTGTCGCCCAGCGCCGTGCTACGCCGCGCCAAGCGGCTGGAAGATGCCGGCGTGATCGACCGCTACGTCGCCCTGGTGCAGCCGGAGGCGGTGGGCCTGGGGCTGACGGCCTACCTGAACGTGCGGCTGGAAAAGCACACCGAAAGCCACAAGCGCAACCCGATGGACCTGTTCCGCGCCAGCGTGCAGACCTGGCCCGAGGTGGTGGAATGCGCCGCGCTGACGGGCGAGATGGACTACCTGCTGCGCGTGGTGGTGGCCGACATGGCGCACTACAGCCGGTTCATCATGGACACGCTGCTCAAGCACCCGAGCGTGCAGGACTGCAAGACCAGCTTCGTGCTGGACCGGGTCAAGGCCACCACGGCAGTGCCGGTCTAGTTGTGGGTGTCGGTATCCGGAGGTGACCTCCGGCGGAGCCGGCCAGGCCGACCGCCCGACCGCCTGGGACCGGGTGACGCGCAGGCGACAGCGGCGCGATTCAGGGCTGGGCTCGAAGTGCTATAAAAAACATAGCTAAAGGCCGAGAATGGATGGGCGCCAGGGCTGGATTTGATGGGGAATGTGGCTTGCGGTGAGCCTTTGCCGCTGCGCGGCGCGAACCTAGGGAAAACCCTAAAATCGCCACCATCATGCTGTCTTCCCCTGACTGGATCCGCACTTCCTGGCACGCTTGCCGCAATCTGCTGCGGGCGCGGCTCGCGGTGCATCGGAGGGAATCCATGCCATCGGCCTCTTCGTCTGCTGCCTCCTCCTCGTCGTTCGGCGTGTCGGTGCCCATCCGTTCGCTGGGGCCCCAGCACCGCGAACGCATCGCCCAGCACCTGCTGGCGCTGGAGCCCAACGACCGCTATCTCCGCTTCGGCTTTGCAGCCACCGACGAGCAGGTGCGCCGCTATGCCGAGCAGCTCGACTTCGAACGCGACGAGATCTTCGGCATCTTCAATCGCCGGCTCGACCTGATCGCGACGGCCCACCTGGCCTTCGCCGCGCAGCCGGGCCATCCGGGCTGCGCCGAATTCGGCGTGTCGGTGCTGCGCCGGGCGCGGGGCCGGCGCTTCGGCGCACGGCTCTTCGAGCGCGCCGTGATGCATGCGCGCACGGCGGGGGTGAGCATGGTGTTCATCCACGCGCTGTCGGAGAACACGGCCATGCTGAAGATCGCCCGCCGCGCCGGCGCCACCGTCCGCCGCGACGGCTCGGAGTCGGAGGCGTACCTGGAGCTGAGCCCGCCCGGACGCGGCACGCACATGGCCGAACTGATGACGCTGCACTACGGCGAGGCCAACTACCAGCTCAAGAAGCAGGCGCGGCAGTTCTGGAAGTTCCTCTCGGGCGTGCAGGAGGTGCGCCAGGGCGTGCGCAGCGGCCGCCACCGGGCCGCCGAATAGCCACCGCGCCCGGCTGCCCAGGCGGCGGGCGGCCGCGGTCCTGGTGCCCGCGCGACACGCCGGACGCAGGCGCGCCAGGCACGGCCAGGGCGATCCGCTATCCTTGCGGCTTGTTCAACGACGGCACGTCCTGCATTCCAAGACCGTGGCAGATCCCCACCCGGGGCGCCCTTCCGACCGGGAAGACAAGCGCACCTTCCTGCAAAAGCTCATCGAATTCATCCACCCCGGACCGGATTCGACCGACGAGCTGATCGCCACCCTGGCCGAGGCCGAAACCAACGATGTCATCAACGCGGACGCCCGCGTGATGCTCGAGCGCGTGCTGCTGATGGCCGAGATGACGGCCAGCGACGTGATGGTCCCTTCGACCCGCATGGACCTGCTCGACATCGGCGCGCCGCTCGAAACCCTGGTGAACCAGGTGATCGACACTGCGCATTCGCGCTTCCCGGTGTTCCAGGACGAGCGCGAGAACATCATCGGCGTGCTGCTGGCCAAGGACCTGCTCAAGCTGCGGCGCGCGCCTGAACTGAACATCCGCGCGCTGTTGCGCCCAGCCGTCTTCGTGCCCGAGAGCAAGGGCCTGAACGACCTGCTGCGCGACTTCCGCAGCACGCGCAGCCACATGGCGGTGGTGATCGACGAATTCGGCCGCGTGGCCGGCCTGGTCACCATCGAGGACGTGCTCGAACAGATCGTCGGCGAGATCGAGGACGAATTCGACATTCCCGAAGATGCAGGCGACATCTTCCGCCTGGCCGACCAGACCTGGCGGGTGAGCGGCGACACCTCGGTCGAGCGGGTGGCCGAGGCCTTCGGCGTGGTGCTGCAGGCCAGCGACCCCGAGGAAGAATTCGACACCATCGGCGGGCTGATCGTCCACGAGCTGGGCCGCATGCCGCGCAAGGACGAGCCCGTGGTGCTGGGCGGGCTGCAGTTCGTCGTGCTGCATGCCAAGGGCGGCGCGGTGCGCTGGTTCAAGGTGTCGCCCGCGACGGACGCTGACATGGCCGCAGCGGCCGGCACGGCTTCCTCCGGCTGATGGGCGCCCCGGCCGCTGCCGCGCGCCTGGGCGCGACCGTTCCCGGCGACCTCGTCCACGCTGCGCCGTGGCGGCGCCTGCTGCCCTGGCTGGCGGCGGGCATCGCCGGCCTGGCGCAGGCCGCGTCCATCGCCTGGCCCTGGGGCGGGCAGCCGCTCTGGTGGCTGCAGGTGCTGTCGCTCGCGCTCCTGGCGCGGGTGCTGGTGACGGCGCCCGTCGGCCGGCGCGCGGCGGCGCTGGGCTGGCTGTTCGCCACCGTGTGGCTGTCGGGCACGTTCTGGTGGCTGTTCATTTCCATGCATACCTATGGCGGCCTGGCCGCGCCGCTGGCCGTGCTGGCGGTGGTGGGGCTGGCGGCCTTCCTGGGCAGCTACTACGCCGTCGCCGCAGGGTGTTTCAGGGCTCTGGCGCCCAGGAACAGGGCGCTGTCTGCTCTTGTTTTCGCAGCATTCTGGCTGCTGGCCGAACTGGCCCGCGGCATCTGGTGGACGGGCTTTCCGTGGGGCGCGGGCGGCTATGCGCATGTGGACGGGCCGCTGGCCGTGCTGGCGCGCAGCCTGGGCGTGTACGGCATCGGCTTCGTCGCCGCCGCGCTGGCCATGGGCATCGCGCTGCTGCGCCGCGCCGATGCGCGCCGCCGGGGCGTCTGGGTGCTGGCGACCGTTGCGCTGCTGGCCTGGGCGGCGCTGACGGCCCAGCGGCACTGCGCGGTGGAGATGTGCCACACCGGCATCGAGCCGCCGCGCACGCTGTCGCTGGCCTTGCTGCAGGGCAACATCCCGCAGGACGAGAAGTTCCAGCCCGGCAGCGGCGTGCCGCTGGCATTGCGCTGGTACGCCGACCAGCTGAACGGCGCCACCGCATCGCTGGTGGTGGCCCCGGAAACCGCCATTCCCCTGCTGCCCCAGCAGCTGATGCCCGGCTACCTGGAGGGCATCACCGCCCGCTACGCCAGCGGCGGGCAGGCCGCGCTGATCGGCATTCCGCTGGGCAACGGCGAACTGGGCTACACCAATTCGGTGCTGGGCTTCGCGCCCGGGCAGGGCACGCCGTACCGCTACGACAAGCACCACTTGGTGCCGTTCGGCGAATTCGTTCCGCCCTTCTTCCGCTGGTTCACCGAGCTGATGAACATCCCGCTGGGCGACTTCAACCGCGGGGCCGTGGGCCAGCCCTCCTTCGACTGGCAGGGCGAGCGCATCGCGCCCAACATCTGCTATGAGGACCTCTTCGGCGAGGAACTGGGCGCGCGCTTTGCCGATGCGTCCACCGCGCCGACGGTGATGGTGAACCTCAGCAACATCGGCTGGTTCGGCGACAGCCTGGCCATCGACCAGCATCTGGCGATCAGCCGCATGCGCGCGCTGGAGTTCGAGCGCCCCATGGTGCGCGCCACCAACACCGGCGCCACCGCCGTCATCGACCACCGGGGCGTGGTGACGCACACGCTGGCGCCGCACACGCGCGGCGTGCTGGCGGCCGAGGTGCAGGGGCGCAGCGGCGCCGTCACGCCGTTCGCCTGGTGGGTGTCGCGCTGGGGGCTGTGGCCGTTCTGGGCGCTGGGCCTGGCGGTGGCGGGCGCGGCGTGGGCGGCGCGGCTGCGGCGCCGGCAGCCGCCACCTTGGGGCTGATCGGTCCTCACCCCGCCGGTTGGGCGTGGAGCCGCGCCAGCGCCCGCCCGAGCAGGCCGGGCAGCGAGGCCAGCAGCGCCGCCGCCTGACGGTCGGGCGGCCAGCGGGTCGCGTGATAGGCGTAGAACGGAATGGGGGGCAGGTCGCGCACCGGCACGGCCGCCATGGTGGCGGCGTCCAGGTTGCTGGCGGTGAGGAAGTCCACCATCGTCCAGCCCATGCCGCGTTTGACCAGCTCCAGCGCCAGTTGCGACGTCTGCACCTGGATGCCCAGCTCCTGATGCACGCCCAGCTGGCGCGCCAGTTCCGCCATGTGCGGGCGCATGGGGTCGTCGCCCAGCAGCGGAATCATGGGCGTGTTGGCCAGGAAGGTGATCGGGTCGGACCGGTTCACGCGCACGGCGCGCTGCCAGATCTCGCGCGTGATGGCGATGAAGAGCGGCCCGCTGACCAGCATCTCGCTGTGCACCTGCGGGTGCGGGTGCGGGTAGAAGCCCAGGCCGACATCGACCGCGCGCGTGAGCAGGGCCTGCGCCATCTGGTCCTGGTGCAGGGTGCGCACCTCGATCTGCACGCGCGGCGCGCGCAGGGCGTGCTGCTCCAGCACCGTCGGCAGGAATTCATGCGTGACGGAGGGAATCGCGGCGATGCGCACCAGGCAGCCTTCGGGCTGGCGCAGGTTGAGGGCGGTGTGGCGCAGCTCGTCCAGCTGGCGGTGGATCTGGCTGGAGACGGCGAACAGCGCCTGCGCCTCGGGCGTGGGCACCAGCGTGCCGCGCACCCGGCTGAAGAGCGGGTAGCCCAGCTGCAGCTCGGCATGGGCGATGGTCTTGCTCACGGCCGACGGCGTGATGCGGATCAGGCGCCCGGCCGCGCTCATGTTGCCGGTCTGCATGACCGCCTGGAAGACTTCGAGTTGCCGCAGGTTCATGGAGGGCTCAGTAAGGCGGGCAGTGTTTTCCCGGATATGACTCCCGGTCACACCCGCGCGGCGATTATTCCCCACCGGCCTCTCAGTGCCTCCCTACCATACGGCACCCGCGGCGATCGGCGCGGGGGCGCAAGCCGGGCCTGCGGCGGGGCCGATCCCGCCACAGGCCCGGCTTCGCCGCACCACAACGAGCTATTCCTGACCCTTCTGGAGGATCGACATCCATGTTCTCGCACCTGAAACTCAAGCGCCTGCTGGCCGGCGCCGCCTTTGCCGCCTGGGCCATCGCCGCGCCCGCGCAGCAGCTGGCTCCCGCCGCGCCAGCCGCGCAGCCGGCCGTCGTGGTCGCCAAGCCGCAGGTCGTGGTGCTGGCCACCGGCGGCACCATCGCCGGGGCGGGCGCCTCGGCCACCAATAGTGCGTCGTACGCCGCGGCCAAGGTGCCCGTCGACAAGCTGCTGGCCGGCCTGCCCGAACTGGGCAACGTGGCCACGGTGCGGGGCGAACAGGTGTTCCAGATCGCGTCCGAGAGCTTCACCAACGCGCAGCTGCTGGCGCTGGGCAAGCGCGTGTCCGCACTGGCCAAGCAGCCCGACGTGAATGGCATCGTCATCACCCACGGCACCGACACGCTGGAGGAGACCGCCTACTTCCTGAACCTGGTGGTGCGCACCAGCAAGCCCATCGTGGTGGTGGGCTCGATGCGGCCGGGCACCTCGCTGTCGGCCGACGGCGCGCTGAACCTGCTGGACGCGGTGACCGTGGCCGCCAGCCCGGAATCGGCCGGCAAGGGCGTGCTGGTGACGATGAGCGACGAGATCCAGAGCGGACGTGACGTGACCAAGGGCGTCAACATCAAGACCCAGGCGTTCCGCAGCCAGTGGGGCCCGCTGGGCATGGTGGTGGAAGGCAAGAGCTACTGGTTCCGCGCGCCGGTCAAGCGCCACACGGCGCAGTCGGAGTTCAACATCGACGAGATCGACACGCTGGCGCCGGTGGAGATCGTCTACGGCTACGGCAACGTGCCGCGCTCGACGGTCGAGGCCGTGGGCCGCTCGGGCGTGAAGGCGCTGATCCACGCCGGCACCGGCAACGGCTCGGTGGCCGACCGCGTGGTGCCCGCGCTGCAGGAACTGCGCAGCCAGGGCGTGCAGGTGGTGCGCTCCTCGCGCGTGGCCGACGGCTTCGTGCTGCGCAACGCCGAGCAGCCCGACGACAAGTACGACTGGGTGGTCGCGCACGACCTGAACCCGCAGAAGGCGCGCATCCTGGCGGCCGTGGCCCTGACGCGCCCGCAGACCAGCCAGGAACTGCAACGCATCTTCTGGCAGTACTGAGCCGCCGCAGCCAACGCGGGGCAGCGCGCCACCCCGGCGAAAAGCCCGCGATTCCTGTCGACAAAAGCCCCATCCGGGGCTTTTGTGGGTTCTGGCCTACCGATGCGGCCGCGCATCGGAGGCAGGATCGGTGAAGTCCCTTGTCCCTGGCGGATGCCCGGGCCATCGGCACCCTGGATAATGCAGGGCGGCAACCCGGCACAATATGGGCCCCGATGCGCGGGTCGCCTGGCGGCGCCCTTCGGTTTTTTGCGAATTTTTTATCTCCCACCCCTCCCCCGCGACGGCAAGGCGCCGATCTGGAGCACGACTGACAATGGCTGATTCCTTTTCCTATGAACAACTGATCGCCTCGGGTGAAGGCCGGCTGTTCACCCCCGACAGCGGCCGCCTGCCGCTGCCGCCCATGCTGATGTTCGACCGCATCACGCACATCGATGCGGATGGCGGCGCCCACGGGCTGGGAAAGATTCGTGCCGAACTCGACGTCAAGCCCGACCTGTGGTTCTTCGACTGCCATTTCCAGGGCGACCCCGTCATGCCCGGCTGCCTGGGCCTGGACGCCATGTGGCAGCTGATCGGCTTCTACCTGACCTGGCTGCAGCTGCCCGGCCGCGGCCGCGCCCTGGGCGCGGGCGAGGTCAAGTTCACCGGCGAAGTGGGCCCGAACGTCAAGCTGGTCACCTACGAGATCGACATCAAGCGCGTCATCAAGCGCAAGCTGGTCATGGCCATCGGCGACGCCCGCCTGCTGGCCGACGGCCAGGAAATCTACGTGGCCAACGACCTCCGCGTGGGCCTCTTCAAGCGTGAAGAAGACGGGAAGAACGGAGCACCCGCAGCGGGAGCCACGGCATGACCAGCAAGAAGCGCGTCGTCATCACGGGTGCGGGCATCGTCTCGTGCATCGGCAATGACCAGCAGGCGGTGGTGCAGTCGCTGCGCGAAAGCCGCTCCGGCATCCGCGCCATGCCCGAGTTCAAGGAGCTCGGCCTGCGCAGCCAGGTGGCGGGCATCCCCCAGATCGACCTGGACGCGCTGATCGACCGCAAGCTGCGCCGCTTCATGGGCGACGCGGCGGCCTACGCCTATCTGTCATTGAAGGACGCCATCGCCCAGTCGGGCCTGGCGCCCGAACAGGTCTCGAACCCGCGCACCGGCCTCATCATGGGCTCGGGCGGCGGCTCGCCGGCCCACCAGATCGAGGCCGCCGACACGCTGCGCTCCAAGGGCATCCGCCGCGTCGGGCCCTATCAGGTGACGCGCTGCATGGGTTCCACCGTGTCGGCCAACCTGTCCACGGCCTTCGCCATCAAGGGCATCAACTTCTCGATCACCTCGGCCTGCAGCACGTCCGCGCACTGCATCGGCATGGCGGCCCAGCAGATCGCCTTCGGCCTGCAGGACGTGATGTTCGCCGGTGGCGGCGAAGAGCTGTCCTGGGGCCTGGCCACGCTGTTCGACGGCATGGGCGCCATGTCCTCCAAGTACAACGACACGCCCGAAAAGGCATCGCGCCCCTACGACGTGGACCGTGACGGCTTCGTGATCGCCGGCGGCGGCGGCGCGCTGGTGCTGGAAAGCCTGGAGCATGCCCAGGCCCGTGGCGCCACCATCCTGGGCGAGATCGTCGGTTTCGGCCTCTCGTCGGACGGCGAGGACATGGTCGCGCCTTCGGGCGACGGCGCCATCGCCTGCATGCGCCAGGCCGTGGCAGAAGCCGGCGGCGGCCCCATCGACTACGTCAACACGCACGGCACCTCCACCCCGGTGGGCGATCTGCCCGAGCTGCGCGCGCTGCGCGAGGTCTTCGGCGACCAGGTGCCTCCGTTCTCGTCCACCAAGTCGCTCACCGGCCACTCGCAGGGCGCCACCGGCGTGCAGGAGGCGATCTACTGCCTCTACATGCTGCAGGAAGGCTTCATCGCCGGCTCCGCCCACATCGAGAACCTGGACCCGGCGGCCGAAGGCATGCCCATCGTGCGGACCTCGCGCGATGCCGAGCTGACCACCGTGCTGTCCAACAGCTTCGGTTTCGGCGGCACCAATGCCAGCCTGGTGCTGCGCCGCTGGACGGCCTGAGTGACGCGGCAACGCACCGACCGGGTGTGTTGCTATGAAAATAATAGCTGCATGCGCCTGTATACCGGGCGCTTGTGGCTATTTTTGCTTTGAACCGTCGGGCCGCAGTCCGCCGCGCAGGCACCGTCGGCCGGGCCTCGTAAAATCGGCGGTTCCGCGCGCGCCCGCCCGCGTGCTTTTCTCCCTCATCCACCGCATGGCCCCGGCCATGCCAGAACACGCATGTTGACCTTCCAGCAAATCATTTTGAAGCTGCAGTCGTACTGGGCTGAACAAGGCTGCGCGCTGCTGCAGCCCTACGACATGGAAGTCGGCGCCGGCACCTCGCACACCGCCACCTTCCTGCGCGCGCTGGGCCCCGAGCCCTGGAAGGCCGCCTACGTGCAGCCCAGCCGCCGGCCCAAGGACGGCCGCTACGGCGAGAACCCCAACCGCCTGCAGCACTACTACCAGTACCAGGTGGTGCTGAAACCCGCGCCGGCCAACATCCTGGAGCTGTACCTGGGCTCGCTCGAAGCGCTGGGGTTCGACCTGAAGAAGAACGACATCCGCTTCGTGGAAGACGACTGGGAAAATCCCACGCTGGGCGCCTGGGGCCTGGGGTGGGAAGTCTGGCTCAACGGCATGGAGGTGACGCAGTTCACCTATTTCCAGCAGGTCGGCGGCATCGACTGCAAGCCCGCCACCGGCGAGATCACCTACGGCCTGGAGCGCCTGGCCATGTACCTGCAGGGCGTGGACAACGTCTACAACCTGACCTGGACCGACGGCCTCAGCTATGGCGACGTGTACAAGCAGAACGAGGTGGAGCAGTCCACCTACAACTTCGAGCATGCGGACGCGGACTTCCTCTTCACCGCCTTCAACGCCCACGAGAAACAGGCCCAGCACCTGATGCAGCAGCAGCTCGCCCTGCCGGCCTACGAGCAGGTGCTGAAGGCGGCGCACAGCTTCAATCTGCTGGACGCCCGCGGCGCCATCAGCGTGACCGAACGCGCTGCCTTCATCGGCCGCATCCGCAACCTGGCGCGCGCCGTGGCCAAGAGCTACCTGGACAGCCGGGCGCGCCTGGGCTTCCCCATGGCGCCCAAGGACTGGGCCGGCGAGGTGCTGGCCGACCTGGCCCGTGCCGAGCAGCAGCAACAGCAACAGCAGCACAACAACAACAACAAGAAGGCCGCCTGAGGCGCAGCGCGGAGTACCCAGCACATGACCTATCCCAACCTCCTCGTTGAACTGTTCGTCGAAGAACTGCCTCCGAAGGCGCTGCAGAAACTGGGCGACGCCTTCGCCGGCGTGCTGTTCGAGCAGCTCAAGGCCCAGGGCCTGACCGATACCGGTGCGCGCTTCACGGCCTATGCCTCGCCGCGCCGGCTGGCCGCCCACATCACCGAAGTGGCGCCCGCTGCCGACGACAAGGCCGTTTCGCACAAGTTGATGCCCGTGGCCGTGGGCCTGGCCGCCGACGGCTCCCCCACGCCCGCATTGCTGAAGAAGCTGGCCGCGCTGGGCGCCGATGCTTCGGCCGTGCCGAGCCTCGCCCGCGTGAACGACGGCAAGGCCGACGTGCTGTTCTACAACAGCACCGCCCGCGGCGCGACGCTGGCCGACGGCCTGCAGAAGGCGCTGCAGGAAGCCATCGCCAAGCTGCCCATCCCGAAGGTGATGCGCTACCAGCTGGCCGACGGCTGGAGCAGCGTGAACTTCGTGCGTCCCGCGCACGGCCTGGTGGCGCTGCACGGCACCGAGGTGCTGCTGTCGGTGAAGGCGCTGGGTCTGTCGGCCGGCAACACCACGCAGGGCCACCGCTTCGAGGCGGCCGTGGACCCGGTCGTCATCCAGAGCGCCGACAGCTATGCCGAGCAAATGCAGCGTGAAGGCGCCGTTATCGCGAGCTTCGCCGAACGCCGCGCCGAGATCGTGCGCCAGCTGCAGGCGGCTGCCGAGCGCGTGGGCGGCGGCGTGCGTCCGATCGACGACGACGCGCTGCTGGATGAAGTGACGGCCCTGGTCGAGCGCCCGAACGTGCTGGTCTGCGAGTTCGAGAAGGAATTCCTGGACGTGCCGCAGGAGTGCCTGATCCTCACCATGAAGGCCAACCAGAAATACTTCCCGCTGCTGGACGCCGCCGGCAAGCTGACGCACCAGTTCCTGGTGGTGAGCAACATCAGCCCCTCGGACGCCAGCGCCGTCATCGGCGGCAACGAGCGCGTGGTGCGCCCGCGCCTGGCCGACGCCAAGTTCTTCTTCGACCAGGACCGCAAGAAGACGCTGCACTCGCGCGTCGAGGCGCTGGGCAAGGTCGTCTATCACAACAAGCTGGGCACCCAGGGCGAGCGCGTCGAGCGCGTGCGCGCCATCGCCCGCGCGATCGCCGGGCAGCTCTTCGAAGGCATCGGCACGCAGAACCCCGAGCTGGATTCGCCCGACGGCGAGATCGCCCGCGACTATCTGCTGTCGTGCGTGGACACCGCCGCGCTGCTGGCCAAGACCGACCTGGTCACCGACATGGTGGGCGAATTCCCCGAGCTGCAGGGCATCATGGGCGGCTACTACGCCGCCAACGACGGCCTGGCGCACGAGGTGGCCCATGCCATCGAGGACCACTACAAGCCGCGCTTCGCCGGCGACGACCTGCCGCGCGAGAACGTGGGCGTGATCGTGGCCCTGGCCGACAAGCTGGAGACGCTGGTCGGCATGTTCGGCATCGGCAACCTGCCCACCGGCGACCGCGACCCGTTCGCGTTGCGCCGCCACGCGCTGGGCGTGATCCGCATGCTGGTGGAGAAGGAATTGCCGCTCGACCTGCAGGCCGTGCTGGCCAGCGCCGTGCCGGCCTTCGGCAGCAAGATCGAGGATGCGAGCACGCCGCTGGCCGATTTCATCTACGACCGCCTGGCCGGCAGCCTGCGCGAGCAGGGCTACAGCGCCCAGGAAGTCGACGCCGTCATCGCCCTGCGCCCGCAGCGCCTGGCGCTGGTGCAAAAGCAGCTGGCGGCGGTGCGCGCCTTCTCCAAGCTGCCCGAGGCGCCGGCGCTGGCCGCCGCCAACAAGCGGGTGGGCAACATCCTGAAGAAGGCCGAGGCCGAAGGCCCGGTGGACCCGCACGTCAACCCCGACCTGCTGCAGGAAAAGGCCGAGCAGGACCTGTACGCCGCGCTGCAGCGCTTCGTGCCCGAGGCCGATGCGCAGTTCGAGGCCGGCGACTTCACCGCCAGCCTGCAGACGCTGGCCGTGCTGCGCGCGCCAGTCGATGCGTTCTTCGACGACGTGATGGTCAATGCCGAGCAGCTGGACCTGCGCCTGAACCGCCAGGGGCTGCTCAAGCGGCTGCACGTGGCGATGAACCGCGTGGCCGACCTCTCGCGCCTGGCGGCCTGACGCGGCCCGACGACGCTCGTCGCCCCGCACCGCCTTGCCGCCCCTCGCCGTCCACCGTCCGTCAACCCACGAGCGCCGTGCCATGAAAATCGCCATCCTTGACCGTGACGGAACGCTCAATGCCCTGGGCGACGAGGAGTTCATCGCCTCGGAAACCGACTGGCACCCCGTGCCCGGCGCCTTCGAGGCCCTGGCCCGGCTGAACCGGGCGGGCTGGCACCTGGTGGTGGCGACCAACCAGCCGGGCCTCGGGCGCGGCCTCTTCGACGTGCTGGCGCTCAACGCCATCCACGCGCGCATGCACCGGCTGATGGCGGCGGCCGGCGGGCGCATCGACGCGGTGTTCTACTGTCCGCATGCCGACAGCGAGCCCTGCACCTGCCGCAAGCCCCTGCCGGGCCTGATGGAGCAGATCCGCGACCGCTACGGCGTGGAAGGCGGCGACGTGGTCGCCATCGGCAGCTGCGCGATCCACCTGCAGGCGGCTGCGGCCATCGGGGCGCGGCAGCTGCATGGGGTGTGCACCGGCCGCGCGGCCGATCTCTCGCCTGGCCAGCCCGTGCCGCAGGACTGGCCGGCCGGCACCCGCCTGCACGCCAGCCTGGCAGCGCTGGTGGACGCCCTGCTGGAGGCCACCGCCGCACCCCGCCCGGGCGATGCGCCCGATGCGGGCGGACTGCTCGTGGCCGTTTGATGCTATTGAATCGATAGCTGCCTGCGCTTCCAGACGGGGCGCCGGAGCCCCGAAACCCTTCACCACCGCGCGCTCAAGCGAATCCGCCATGGCTTTTCTCGCGTCTCTCCTTCACCTGTTGTGGATGACCGTCACCGTGGTGCCCTACACGCTGGCGATCCTGGTCGTGCGGGCGTTCGGTGGCCACAGCCGGTCCCGCTACCGCATCGCCCGCGCCTGGCTCAAGCTGAGCGTGGACGCGGCGCGGTGGTTCATCGGCATCCGCACCCGCGTGACAGGCATGGAGCACCTGCCGACCGACCCGTCGCAGGGCGTGGTGCTGCTGGTCAAGCACCAGTCCACCTACGAGACGTTCCTGATGCCGGCGATCATGCCGCGGCCGCTGGCCTACGTGTTCAAGCGCGAGCTGCTGCGCATTCCGTTCTTCGGCTGGTCCATCGGCAGCCTGGACATGATCCACATCGACCGGGGCCAGCGCGCCGAGGCCTTTGGCAAGGTGCTGGCCCAGGGGCGGCGGCTGCTGGCGCAGGGCACCTGGGTGATCATGTTCCCCGAGGGCACGCGCGCCGCGCGCGGCGAGCGCGGCCAGTACAAGAGCGGCGGCGCGCGCCTGGCCATCGAAGCCGGCGTGCCGGTGGTGCCGGTCGCGGTGACGTCCGCCAAGGTGTGGCCGCGCAAGGCGTTCGTGAAGCGGCCGGGCACGGTGGACGTGTCCATCGGCCGCGTCATCCCGACCACCGGCCGGTCGCCCGACGAGCTGATGCGCGAAGTGGAGGAGTGGATCGAGGCCGAGATGCGCCGGCTCGACCCCGAGGCCTATGCGACGAACGGTGCCGCGGCGGGCGCGCGGCCCGGGCAGGCGGGGCGCTGAGCCATGCAGCGGCTGGTGCAGCTGGCGCTGGATCTCTGGGGCGGCGGCACCCCTGCGTCCCCGGGGCCCGGTGACGAGCCGCCTGCCTCTGCGCCGCCTGCCTCTGCGCCGCGTGCGCCGGCGGCGGACACCCCGCCGGCCACTTCAGAGCCCAATCGGGCTCCGGCGCTTGATGCAGTTGGTTCTGATGCTATAAAAAAGATAGAAAATCGCCATCTCCCCGCTGGCACCCGGCCGGCGGTTGCGCCCGCGGCCGAGCCCCTGGGCACCCTGCTGACCCCGGCCATCTTTCGCCATCCCCGCGCCCAGCGCGAGGTGCTGCTGGGCGACGCGCTGGTCGGCTACGCGCTGCAGCGCGCCCGGCGCCGCAGCATCGGCTTCACCGTCGGCCCGGACGGCCTGGCGGTGCGCGCGCCCGGCTGGGTCACCATTGCCGGCATCGAGCAGGCGCTGCACGACAAGTCGGACTGGATCCTGCGCAAGCTGGCGGAAGCCCAGGTGCGGCAGGACAAGCAGGCCAGCGGCCGCATCGTGTGGCGCGATGGGGCCGTGCTGCCGTACCTGGGCGCGCCGCTGACGGTGGTGCTGGACCCGACGCACGGCTTCACCGGGCAGGGCGCCGCGCTGTTCGAGCCCGGCAGCGAGGGCCAGCGAGAAGGGGAGGGCAGTCCGCTGCCGGGCCGCACCCTGCGCGTCGGCCTGTCGCGCAGTGCGTCTGCGGAGCAGGTGCGCGACGCCGTCCAGGCCTGGCTGATGCGGGATGCGCGCAGCCATTTCACGCGCCGGCTCGACCATTTCGCGCCGTTGCTCGGCGTGCGCTGGACGCGGCTGCGGCTGTCGAGCGCGGAAACCCGCTGGGGCAGCGCCAAGACGGACGGCTCCATCCGCCTGAACTGGCGGCTGCTGCACTACGCGCCGGCGGTGATCGACTATGTGGTCGCGCACGAGCTGGCCCATCTGCGGGTGATGGACCACAGCCCGCGCTTCTGGGACACGGTGGCCAGCGTCATGCCCGACTACGCCGGGCTGCGCAACCAGTTGCGCGACCAACCGGCGCCGCTCTGGGATTGACGGGTGGCTGGTGGGGGGTGGCTGGTGGCTGGTGGCTGGTGGCTGGTGGCGCGCCTGGGCCGGCTTGACCATGCCGCGGTGGGGGCTGGCGAAGCCTCTGACAGAATGCGGCGCATGACCCCGATCCCCACCGACGCCGCTGCTTCTTCTTCGTCTTCGTCATCCGATGCTGCTTCGCCTGCGCTGGAGGCTCCTCGGCCCGCCGACGGCTATGCGGGCGACGTGTCGCCGCAACTGGCCTGGCACTGGGTGCAGTCGGGCGAGGCCGTGCTGGTCGACGTGCGCACCGACGCGGAGCGCGACTGGGTCGGCTTCGTGCCCGGTGCCATCGCCGCGCCCTGGAAGCACTGGCCCGGCATGACGCCCAACCCGGCCTTCGACGACACCCTGCGCGCGGCCGTGCCGCCGGGCGGCAAGGCGGTGCTGCTGTGCCGCAGCGGCGTGCGCTCGGTCACCGCGGCCCGGCGCGCGGCGGAACTGGGTATCGCCGCCTACAACGTGCTGGAAGGCTTCGAGGGCGATCCCGACGAGAACGGCCACCGCAACCGCCGCGGTGGCTGGCGCTTCCACGGCCTGCCGTGGCGACAGGGCTGACGGGCGTTCTGGCGGGCTGGCCTTGCATCGGATGACGAGGCGCAAGGCCGAAGACCGTGCTGCAGCATGGCGAGGCGAACCAAGGCCGTCAGGCGGTTGAGGGCAGAGCCGATCAGTCCCGGTTGGAGAACGACCAGCGCTTGTGCCCCAGGTAGCTGGTGAAGACGGGCACCACCACGCCCACGCCATGGGCGATCTCGCGCACGAAGCGATCCACGCCCAGCGCCGGCAGCAGCCACTGGGCCAGCAGCATGCTCACGGCCCAGGTCTGCGCCACGGCCACCAGATTGACCAGCACGAAGAACAGCACGGACTTGTGCGTCTGCTGGCGGCTGTCGGTGAACACGAAGGCCCGCGCCAGCACGAAGGCGGTGACCATGCCCACGCCATAGGCCAGCACCACGGCCCAGGAAAAAGGCATCCACTGGTTCAGCACGATGCGCGCCCCGAAGTTGGCGAGCGCGGCCAGCCCGCCCGTCACCAGGAAGGCCACGAACTGGCGGGATCGGAACAGGGCCAGCATGGGATTCAGGCGCCCGCCTGGAGCGTCGTGGACGTGGCGGGCGTGATGGACGCTGCCGGCGCTGCGGCGGCAGCGTCCCGCGCCATGCGCCGGCCGAAGCCGATGCTCTCGGAAATGCCACGGTCCTCGGGGTAGTAGTAGGACGTGTCGGCCACCCACAGGCCCTGCACCGGCAACTGCACGGGCGGCAGGCTGTCCAGGTAGTTGGGCGGGCAGATCGGCTGCGCGTAGCGGTAGCGGCTCGCGCGCATCGCGAGGAAATCCTCGTCCTGCAGCGCGGGGTTGATGGTGCGCAGGTAGCGGCGCACCTTGTCGAGGAAGGCCTGGTCGGGCTCGGCGTACTTGGGGTGCTCGCCGGGCATGTAGAACGGCACGTAGACGATGGATTCCGGCAGGGGGCGCAGGTTGCTGTATTCCACCAGGCCCGGAATGTCCATGTCCGGATCGTTCACGTTGAGCCAGAAGTTCCCGGTGAGGGGCTTGCGCAGCTTGGCGATCACGCAGACCACGGCGATGTTCTTCAATGCCGCGAAGCGCGAGAGCACGTCCTGCGGCAGGTCCGGCATCAGGCGCGGCACGAAGGGCAGGGGCACGGTGCTGATCACCTTGTCGAAGGCCTCGAAACCCTGCGCCGTTTCCACGCCCTGCACGCGGCCTGCGTCCATACGCACCCGGGTGACGGGCGTGGAGAGGCGGATCTCGCCGCCGTGCGCGCGGATGTCCGCGGCCATGCCGTCCAGCAGCGTGGCGGAGCCGCCCTCGAGGTGGCCGAGCTTTTCCTGCATGAGGCTGTAGCGCGAGCGGCCGATGCGGCGGATGCGGCTCCAGATCCAGGCGGCCGAGAGGTTGCCCGTGTGCTCGTAGAACTTGTATTCGAAGAGGCGCCGCCATAGCACCTCGTAGGCCTCCGCGCCCACCCAGCGGCGGATCCAGCCCGTGGCCTCGACGCCGTCGAGCGGCTTCCAGTCGTTGCGCTTGGTGGAGAGGAACGCGTGCAGGCCGTAGCGGAACTTCGCCACCAGCCCCAGGCCCTGGAAGCGCAGCAGCGCCACCGGGTTGCCCCAGGCCTGCAGGCGCTTCTGGAACCAGTAGCCCATGCGTGTGGCGCGCCAGCGCATCTTTTCGCCCAGGCCCAGCTCGTCCAGCACCTGCAGGAAGTCATGGTCGGAGGTGCAGTGGAAGTGGTAGTAGCGCTCGATCGGCAGGCCGTCGAAATCAAACATCGCGGTCATGCCGCCCACGCGGTCGTCGGCTTCGAACACCACGGGGCGGTGGCCGTCGCGTGCGAGCTGGTAGGCCACGGCCAGGCCCATGGGGCCGGCGCCGAGCACGGCGATGCGCTGGCCGGGCGTGGCCTGGGGTTCGGCGCAAGAGGAAGCGGTGGCGTTCATCAGAACTCCAGCACCACGCGGCTGTACTCCGGGTGGTGGAAGGTTTCGTGGATGGCCTCGGCGAAGGGTGTGGCGCGCACACCGAAGATGCCCGGCCAGTCGATCACCTCGAATTCGTCGTGCGCCACCAGGGCCTTGAGCTGGTCGGCGGTGAAGGGCGGGTCGCGGTCGAACAGCGCCCACACTTTCAGCAGCAGGTAGAAGAGCCCGTAGGGGATCTTCACGATGGCTGCCTTCGCGCCCGTGGCGGACTTGATGGTGCGGATGATGTCGATGTAGTCGACCTTCTCCAGCCCGGTGATGTTGAACACGCCGCCCACGCGGCGTTCCTCGATGCAGCGCACGATGATGCGGCAGAAGTCCGCCGCGTAGAGCGGCTGGCGCATGTAGCGGCCGCTGCCGGGAATGGGGAACACCGGCACCTTGCGCATGAAGCGCGACAGCCAGCCCAGGTGCTTGCGGTCGAACCAGCCGAACATCAGCGTGGGCCGCAGCACGATGCAGGGAATGCCGCTGGCCAGCACCATCTCTTCCTGCTTGCGCTTGGTATCGGTGTAGTGGTCCTGCGCGACCGACTCCACCACCGACGAGCTGATGTGCACGGTGTGCGGAATGCGGTGCTGCTGGATCAGCGCGAGGATGTGCTGCGTCGAGGTGAGGTTGTTGCGCACGAAGGGTTCGAGCTGCGGGGCGCCGATCTGCGCCTGCAGCATCACCACGGCGTCGGCTCCCTCGAAGTGGCGCGCCCAGTCGCCGGGCTCGGCCAGGTCGGCCAGTTCGGTGACGATGTCCGGATGCATCTGGCGCAGGATGGCGAGGTTGGCCGTGTGCTTGTCGATCACCACCAGGTTGTGGAAACCGTGGAGCTTCAGGTGGGCGACGAGGTTTTGCCCGACGAGGCCGGCGCCGCCGGGGAGAATGATCTTGGGTGAATGCATGGCGTGTTGGATGCGTGGGGCGGGGCGATGGCGTGGCGCTCTTATTGCGGAGCCGGCAGCGTCAGGGTGACCGAGCAGGGCGTGCCCGGCGCGGTCAACACCAGCGTGGCTGGCAGGCTGGCAGGCGCGGACTGGAGATAGGCGGTGAAGGTCAGGTGGCGCAGGCGCGGCGAGCCTTCGCCCGCCACATGCCGCTTGCGCCAGCGATCACTGAGGCCCATGCCTATCGCCGTGCCGTCGGGTTGCAGGAGGTGCAGGGCGATGGGGTCGAAGATGGACGCCTGCACGGCATGCCCGTGCGGCAGCAGAGCGCCTGTCACCAGCAGGAAGCGCGGGTCTTGTGGAATGGTCTGGACGCTGTCGATGGTCGCGCGGCAGGCGGGTGGCGGCACGGGTTCGCGCTGTCCCAGCACCTGCTGCGCGCCTGCCAGCGGGGCGTGGGAAAACACCCCGATGCCGTGCTCGGCCGCAATGCGGGCCAGCCGCGCTGCATAGCTTTCATCCCAGACCAGCATGCCCGTGCGCCGGGCGTCGTGCACGTCCAGCAGGAGCGCCAGCGCGGCCGTCATGCGCAGGTGGGGTACGTCGGTGCTGCGCGTGGCACGTGTCTGGGTCTTCATGAGCAACGCGAGCAGCACGACGAGCAGCACCACCGACACTACCCTGGCCCGGTCCCTGAGCGCCGAGATTGCGGGCCAATGGAGGATGGCAAGAGCGGTCCAGGCCATCATGGTGGGCGTCGTGTAGCGGCTCGAGATCGCGGTGACCAGCCCGAACCCGAGCCGTCCCCCGGCCGTGGCGAAGGCAATGCCCGCGACGTAGGCGATGAAGATCAGCAGCGACAGCTCCAGAGCATGCGTCCGGGGCGAGCGCAGCGCAGCGATCGCCTGGCGGGCAGCGAGGGCGATGAACACTGTGCCGAAGGCTTGGCCCACCCACATGCTCTCTTCCTGTCTCAGCAGCAGTTGAAACGGGCTGCCGAGGTACTGCAGCATGTACTGCACCATGCCGAGGGGTCGCTGCTGCAGTGTGGCAAGCAGGCTTCCGTGCCCCCGCGGCGACTGGTAGTCCAGCAGATAGAGCGCGAGGCATGCCGCCGTCAGAACCAGCAGCAGACCGACCCGGCGCCAGCCCATGCGCAGCAGTACGGCATACAGCACCATCATCGGCAGCGCCATGATGCCGTTGATCATGGTGCCGATGCTCACCACGCCCAGGGCGCAGGCAGCCGCGAACCAGGTGTGGGGCCTTCCCGCCTGCGTGGAGCGGTACAGGCTGTAGAAGCCGATGAGCGGCACCAGCTGCGCCAGGAAGAACTGGCTCTGGAAGGCCCACTCCAGGTTTTCGTGTTGTACCCACGACAGCAGCCAGGCACCCATGACCACCCAGGACAACACCGCCTGCAACGGCGTGAGCGCCACCGCGCGTGCGCGCAGATAGGCGTGCAGGGTGAGCAGCGAGGTCAGGGCGAGCAGGTAGTTGACCGCGATGAGGAACACCAGCCGGCCGCCGAACACATGGCTTTCGATCCAGAACAGCGCCCGGGTCAGCACCAGCCGGTGCTCATTCATCTGCTCCCACCAGGCGGGCCAGCCCGCGCCGGTCGCCAGCTGGTGCAGGAAGCTGACAAAGTGCCACATGTCCCAGATGGGCACGGGCGTGTAGGCGCGCCACGCGGCCACGGCCGTCGCCAGAAGAAAACAGCCGCCGTAGAGCAGCAGCGCTGCCATGGCCCAGTGCGGCCACTGCGGCCGGCGCAAAAACCGCAAGCCCATGGATCAGATGTCCATCTTGTTGAAGATAGCCCTGGGCAGGCTGCGGATGACCAGCATGATCAGCGCCCATTTGGCGGGGGCATACACCACGGGCGTGCCGCGCTGCATGCCGGCGACGGTGGCGGCGGCCACCGACTCCACGCTCGCCAGCCGCGCGCCGCCGGCCTTGAGGTGGGCGGTCATGGGTGTGTCGGTCGGTCCGGGCTTGATCAGCACCACGGAGATGCCCGTGCCCGCGAAGCGGTGCTGCAGGCCCTGGGCATACCGTTCGACCAGCCCCTTGGCGGCGCCATAGACGTAGTTGGACTTGCGGCCACGGTCGCCCGCGACCGATCCGATGATGCCGATGGTGCCGCGGCCCATCGGCTGCATGGCGCGGGCGAACGCCTCGGCGCACAGGACGGGCGAGAGGCCGTTGACGACCATGGCCGCCTGCGCGTCGGCGAGCTGCTGTTGGCAAGCCGCCTGGTCCGGCAGGTCGCCGTGCGCGATGAGCACCGCGTCGGGCGTGCACAGCGCCTGGACCCGTTCCGCCATGGTTTCGATGGATGCCGCGTGCGTCAGGTCGGCCAGGGCGACGTCCACCGTGGCCTGCGGGGCGCGCACCCGGAGGTCGTTGGCGACGCTCTCCAGCCTGGCGGCATCCCGTCCGACCAGCACCAGCCGGCGGGCTGGGCTGGCCTGCAGCCACTGGCGCGCGCAATGCTGGGCGATGAGCGAGGTGGCGCCGACGATGACGATGGTGTTGAAGTGCGGTGCGGTCTGCATGGAAGGTGATTCAAGGGTGGGGGTCGAGGGCGCCAGGGAGGGCGCCTACCAGCCCATCAGTCGTTGCGACATCGCCGATTGGATGCCAGGATCGCGGAACGGCAGGAACCGCGAAAGATTCGGATACCCCGACTCGAACAGGGCGCGCGGCATACGGGCATCCTTGGCGGGGTACAGACGGCCGCCAGCTTCTGCCACGACGCTGTCGAGCCGCGCGAACAGCTGCAGCGTCTTCGCACCCTGGTTGGGGAAGTCGAGCGCGAGCGTGACGCCAGGCTGGGGAAAGCCCATCAAGCCCACGGATTCGCGGTGCCCGAAGGTCTTCAACACGCCCAGGAACGAGCCCTGGCCTGCAGCGGTGATTTCGTGCAGCAAAGCGGCAATGGCGTGCGGGCCCGAGGCGCGGGGCACCACGCACTGGTACTGATAGAACCCCGGGCGGCCGTAGATCCGGTTCCATTCCTGCACGTTGTCGAGCGGGTAGAAGTAGGGGACATAGTGCTGGCGCGCATGGCCGGCGCGGCGGCGGTTCAGATGGTAGTAAGCGGCGTTGAAAGGCCGCAGGGTGGCGCGGTTCACCAGCGAGATGGGCGGCGCGAACGGGACCGTGAGCGGCCGTCCGGATGGCGCTGGCGCCGCGAGGGATGCCTCGCCGGAGCCTGGTGCAGCCATGTTGGCGCGCAGAAAGATGCCGCGCACCGTTCGGCCCTTGTCCCGCGCCGAAAGGCAGTCGATCCACGAAACCGTGTGTTCCCACCCTTGCTCCGAACCGTCGGCCAGGTCGAAGAAGGCGTCGAGCGAGCCGTACGGCAGGGTTTCCGTGTCCAGCCAGGCGCTGGGAACCCGCACCAGCCGCAACGTCGCCCGTGTGATCACGCCGGTCAGGCCCATGCCGCCCACCGTGGCGGCGAACCAATCGGCGTGCTGCTCGGGGCCGCAGCGGATGTGCGCACCGTCGGTGCGAAGCAGCTCGAGGGCGCGGACGTGGTCGCCGAACGAGCCCCGCGCATGGTGGTTCTTGCCATGGACGTCGTTGGCAATGGCACCGCCGACGGTGACGATCTGCGTGCCGGGCGTCACCGGCAGCATCCAGCCGCGGGGCACGAAGGTCTGCTGGATGTCGCGCAGCAGAACGCCCGCCTCGCACGTCAGCTCGCCGGTGGCCCCGTCCCAGGAGATCATGCGGTCCTGCGGCGCGGTCAACCAGAGGGTGCCGCCAGGGTTCAACGCCACGTCGCCATAGCTGCGGCCCATGCCGTGCGCCAGGCCGCTGCCGCCTGCGGGCAGCGCAAGCGCCTTCGGCGGGTGATCGGTCAGTGGGCTCAGCGTGTGCTCGTCTGCCGACAGCCGCCCCCAGGAGCGGGCCACTACCATGGGTAATGCGCGCTGGCTGCCATCAGCACCGCGCAAAAGAGCGCGCCCGCCACGAGGCTGGCGCGGTCCTTGAACGCAAACACCAGCGGGTCGTCATGCATCTGGCCCCGCGCAGCGCACAGCCACATGCGGCTGACCCAGAAACACATGATGGGCACGGTGCCCCAGATCAGCTCCGGCGTGTCGTACATCATCAGCACCGTAGCGCTGTTCAGATAGAGCGCAAGCACCACCACCGCCGTATAGCCTGCCGCCACGCCCAGGGACTGCACCATCGGTGCGTCGGACACCTCGTAGCCCCGGCCATGGGCCCGCGTCTTCCCGGCATCGCGCTGCACCAGCAGCTCCGCATAGCGTTTGACGAAGGCCAGGGACAAAAAGAGAAAGGCCGAGCACGCCAGCAGCCAGAACGAGAGGGGCAGGTCGGCCGCGACCGACCCCGCCACGATGCGCAGCGTGTAGAGACAGGCCAGGGTGATGCAGTCCAGCAGCGCCATGCGCTTGAGGGACAGCGAGTAGGCCCAGGTCAGCGCCAGGTAGACCAGCATCCAGGCCAGGAACCCGGGGCCCACCAGGGCGCCCAGGTACAAGCTGGCGCCCGCCAGGATCGGGACGGCGATGGCGCCCTGCAGGGAAGACAGCGTGCCTGCCGCGAAGGGGCGGCGCCGCTTGCGCGGGTGCTGCCGGTCGCTTTCGAGGTCGAGCAGGTCATTGGCGATGTAGACGGAGGACGCGCACAGGCCCCAGGCGAGAAAAGCCTCCAGCAGCGTGGTGAGGGCTCCGACATCCTGCAGTTGATGGGCCGCCATCAGCGGCACGAAGAGCAGCAGGTTCTTCAGCCACTGGTGAACGCGCATGGCGCGAAGCCACAGCAGCACGGTGCGGGAGCCCGGGGCGCCGGGCACCACGTGGGCCACGTTGCCCAGCGCCTGTGCCTTCGCCGTGACGCTGGCCGATGCGTTGACCACGATGGCCTGGCGCGCCACCTTCCAGACGGCCAGATCGACCGCAGCGTTGCCGGCGTAGTCGAAACCGCGCGGCCCGAAGGCTTGGACCAGGGCATTCGCTTTCTGGCTACCGGACAGGTTGAGCACGCCGTCGCTGGCCATGACCTGGTCGAAGAGGCCCAGATGTTGCGCGATGGCATGGGCAATCGATGCATCGGAGGCCGTGCACAGCACCAGTGACCGCCCCGCCGCCTTCTGCTCGCGCAACCACTCCAGGAAGGGTTCGTTGAAAGGCAGCGACGCAGGATGGGCATGCGTGCGGTCGGATACCTGCTTCTTGAACCCTGCCTTGCCGCTGGCCAGCCAGACGGGCATCTGCAGCGCAGCGGCAGGCTGGGTTCTCGCCAGCTGCAGCGCGGATTCGTGCAGCATGTCCGTCAGTATCAGGGTCCCATCGAGGTCGACCACGAGCGGAATGGAGAGGTCGGCCGCCGTTGCGGGCCCCGGGTGGGTATTCAACGGATGACTTTCGAAAATGTTTCGGTTTGTGTGGCGGAGAGCAGGGATTGTAGGGGTCGGTCAGCGACCCCCGATTCGAGGGCCGGCCGGGGGGTGGTTTATGGATTTGCCGTGTTGGGCCCATCGATCGAGGCGGGGGCCCCAAAAGAAAAAACGCCTGTGCGTCGACCGCAACAGGCGTCTCAGGGGCAAGGCAGGCCGGCATCGGCTTGCCTCTGGCCGTGGTTCAGTGCATCACAGCGCTGGGATGCGCAGCTTCTGGCCCGGGTAGATCTTGTCGGGGTCCGTCAGCATGGGCTTGTTGGCTTCGAAGATGACGGGGTACTTGTTGGCATCGCCGTAGAACTTCTTGGCGATGGCGGACAGCGTGTCGCCGCGCACCACGTCGTGGTACTGCGCTTCGGGCTCCGGTTGGGTCACGCCCATCTGGTTGTCGACGCTGGTCACGCCGGCCACGTTGCCGCAGCACAGGGTGACTTTTTCCTTGGCGGCCTGGGTGGGGGCGTCGCCCTTGACGGTCACCTTGCCCTCGGGGCCCTGGAATGCGACCTGCACGTTGCTGGTGCCCAGGTTCTGCGAGGCGATGTACGTCTCGATCGCCTTGCTGGCCTTGGCATTGAGTTCGTCCTGGGTGGGCGCCGCGGCTGCGGGCGTTGCCGCATGGGCGTCCTTGCCGCCGAACAACTTTTCTCCGGCTTCCTTGATGAAATTGAAAAGACCCATGGTTTCATTCCTCCAGTGATGTTGAACGAGGCTTGCAATGTAGCGGCGGGTGGAAGCGCTGTTGTGTCGGAAATCGCGCCGAACGAGCATCTTTGACATTTCGCGGAAGATGCGGGCGAGCGCATGGCCCGCCACATCCGCGCTCCGGCGGATGCGGGGCGGCAAACCAAAACTCACGATAATCGCCAAATGACTTTCCTGGCCATCGACGTTGGCAACACCCGTCTCAAGTGGGCCTTGTTTGACGCACCGCACGCCTCGGCGCCGGTGCGAGCCCATGGTGCCGAATTTTTGGACAACATCGACCGGCTGGCCGACGGCGCATGGGCGGGTCTGCCTGCGCCCACCCGCATGCTCGGCTGCGTGGTGGCGGGCGACGCAGTGAAGCGGCGGGTGGTCGAGCAGATGGAGCTGTGGGACGTGCAGGCGCAGTGGGTGGTCTCGTCCGCCCAGGAGGCGGGCCTGGTCAACGGCTACGACCACCCCTCGCGGCTGGGCTCGGATCGCTGGGTGGCCATGATCGGCGCGCGCCATCGCATGTTGTCCGGCGGCCGGGCGCGGCCCCTGATCGTGGTGATGGTCGGTACGGCCGTGACGGTGGATGCCATCGACGCAGAGGGGCGCTTCCTGGGCGGGCTGATCCTGCCCGGCCACGGGATCATGCTGCGGGCGCTGGAGACCGGCACCGCCGGGCTGCACGTGCCGACCGGCGAGGTCAGACTCTTTCCCACCAACACCAGTGACGCCCTGACGAGCGGCGGAACCTATGCCATTGCGGGAGCGGTGGAACGCATGGTGCAGCACGTCATGGCGCATTGCGGGGAAGAGCCGGCCTGCATGATGACCGGCGGCGCGGGCTGGAAGATGGCGCCCAGCATGACGCGGCCGTTCGAGCTGGTCGAGAACCTGATCTTCGACGGGTTGCTGGAAATCGCAGCCCGCCGGTGGGCTGCAGTCGTGGCCTGAGGCCGCCTCCGACGGCTCACGGTCTAAGGCGGGGGCTGCTCGCTGCTCAGGTTGAAGTGAGCAACGCACCGGGCGCACTCCTCGCGCGCCCGGGTGAGCGCCAGGTACTCGGCCGCGTCGCGCGGCCGGGCCTGTGCTGCCGACTCGTAGAGGCGCATCGCCTCCGGCTTGCCAGCATCTCCTTTCAACATGACCACGGCCCGGGCATGCTCCAGCTGGCCGATGATGCTGTGGGGGTCGATGGCCTGCGCCGCCTGGAACAGTTCCAGGCCGGTGTCTCGCCGCGCCCCAAACGTCAGGCCTCCGACGAGTGCTCCCACCTTGTCGATGACTTCCGCGTGGAAGGTTCCCAGCGCCAGTCGCGCATCCGCATGCCGGGGCGCAAGCGCCAGCACCCGGGACAGCAGGTCGCGCACCTTGGTGCCCAGCCCTTCTGCCAGGGCCTGGGTGACGCTGCCGCGCTGGGCACAGCGCCCCAGGGCATAGGCCTGCCAGAACCAGGCATTGGGGTTGAGCGGATCTTTCAGCGCCTGTTGACCTGCCCGAACGGCGGCCTGCTGCAGCAGCTCGAGCTGGCGTCGCCCGTCGGGCTCCAGATAGAGCGCATACACGATGGTGGCCTTGTTGGCGGCGGTCCATCCCGCTGCGCCTGCCGCCAGGCCTGCCTGTTCTGCCTGCTGGAAGTCGCCGGCATGGAACAGCGCCCAGGCGTGCAGCACATCGGCCTCATCCGGGCAGGGTTCTGCATCGCCCGCATGCAGCTGGGGCCACGCGGCCCGCAATGCAGCCGCGTCCATGGTGAAGTTCTCTGGCGAGCGGAAGGGAGTCCAGGCGGGCATAAGGAAATATCGCAGTCACTGGCCGTCAGGCCGTCAGTTCCACGGCTGCTGGCTGGGTCGGCGCGAGGCCACTCCGCACGCGCGGATGGAGATAGGGTTTCAGCAAATTGAGAACCAGCTGGACCCCGCGCGACAAGGCCTGTTGCGCGCTCTCTGGCTCCAGTGCCTGGCGCGGATTGCGCGCGTATTCGAAGCTGATCCAGTAGGTGGCCATGACGACCATGCTGTTGCTGGTGTCAGTGATGCCCTGATCGTCGATGTCCAGCAGCGCTTCGCTGCGCAAGCCACGCAGCATCTCCTGCAGGGCATGCTGCTTGCGATCGATGAGCGGCTGGACGGCCGCCTCCAGCTGCCGGTTTCTCGACATCAGGTGGTTCAGGTCCCGGTAGAAGAACCGGTACTGCCAGACCAGCTCGAGCAGCCTGTGCAGGCTGAGGGACGCTTCGTTCACGGTGCGTGCCAGGCTGCACTGCTGCAATGCCTCCTGCAGCGCCACGTCGAAACGCGTGAACAACGCGTTGATCAGTTCGTCTTTCGCGGGGTAGTGGTAGTAGAGGTTGCCCGGGCTGATGCGCATTTCTGCCGAAATGGCGGTGGTCGAGACATTGGGCTCGCCATAGCGATTGAACAGCTCCTGGCTCGTTTCCAGAATGCGTTCGGCCGTGCGGCGCGGTGGTTTCTTCGCCATCTGCTGCCTCCACTGTCTCGTCGTTAAGGTGTCTCGCGACCACTCTACCCCACGCCTGATCGATGCACACGCTGCAGTGCAGCACGGCCTGTCGCGCCAGGGCCCGATCGACGGGCAGACCGCAGGCGGGTGAGCACGCCCGTGGGCCCGGGCCAGCCGACGGGCTCCCGCAAGGAAGGAGGAGGCGAGGTGTGATAATTCCTGCCCTGCCGACCCGGCCCCTCTCGACTCCTCTCTTCTTATGATTCTCGTCACTGGCGGCGCAGGCTTCATCGGCGCCAACTTCGTTCTGGACTGGCTTGCCGCATCGCAAGAGCCTGTCGTCAACCTTGACAAGCTCACCTACGCCGGCAACCTGCAGACGCTGGCGTCCCTGCAGTCCGACCCGCGTCACGTGTTCGTGCAGGGCGACATCGGCGATGCCGATCTGCTCGCCCGGCTTCTGGCGGAGCACCGCCCGCGTGCGGTCGTCAACTTCGCGGCAGAGTCCCATGTGGACCGGTCCATTCACGGTCCGGGCGAGTTCGTTCAAACCAACGTGGTGGGAACCTTCCGCTTGCTGGAGTCGGTGCGGGCGTACTGGCAGGAACTGCCTGCCGAGGAGAGATCGGCGTTCCGGCTGTTGCACGTGTCGACCGATGAGGTGTATGGCAGCCTGTCTGCCGATGCGCCGGCCTTCACGGAAAACCATCCCTACGAGCCCAACAGCCCGTATTCGGCCAGCAAGGCTGCGAGCGATCATCTGGTGCGCGCCTGGCACCACACCTACGGCCTGCCGGTGCTCACCACCAACTGCAGCAACAACTACGGCCCTTACCACTTCCCGGAAAAGCTCATCCCGCTGATGATCGTCAACGCCCTCGCAGGCAAGCCCCTGCCGATCTATGGCGATGGCATGCAGGTGCGGGATTGGCTCTATGTGAAGGATCATTGCAGCGCCATTCGCCGCGTGCTCGATGCCGGCCGGGTGGGCGAGACCTACAACGTGGGCGGCTGGAACGAGAAACCCAACATCGAGATCGTGCACACGGTCTGCGCGCTGCTCGATGAATTGAGCCCCCGCGCCGATGGCAAGCCCTACAAGGACCAGATCACCTACGTCACCGATCGCCCGGGCCATGACCGCCGGTACGCCATCGACGCACGCAAGCTCGAGCGCGAACTGGGCTGGAAGCCCGCCGAAACCTTCGAAACCGGTATTCGCAAGACCGTGGAATGGTATTTGGCGCATGCCGACTGGGTGAGCGACGTGCAAAGCGGTGCCTACCGCGAGTGGGTGGCCAGGCAGTACGACACGAAGGCCGCCGCATGAAGGTGCTGCTGCTGGGTTGCAACGGGCAGGTCGGCTGGGAACTGCAGCGCAGCCTGGCATGCCTGGGTGAGTTGACCGCGCTCGATCACGACAGCCGGGAGCATGTGGCCGATTTCAGTCGTCCCGAGGAGGTGGCAGAGACCGTGCGCCGGCTGCGCCCGGACGTGGTGGTCAACGCCGCAGCGCATACCGCCGTGGACAAGGCGGAGCGCGAGGAAGACTTCGCTCGAACGCTGAACGCCACGACCCCCGGAGCCGTCGCCCGCGCAGCGCACGAGCTGGGTGCCCTGATGGTGCATTACTCCACCGATTACGTCTTCGACGGCAGCGGCTCCCGCCCGTGGGCGGAGGGCGACGCCACCGGGCCGCTCAGCGCCTACGGCCGCACCAAGCTCGAAGGCGAGCAGCAGGTCGCGCAGCACTGTCCGAATCACCTGATCTTTCGCACCAGCTGGGTCTATGCGGCCCGGGGTGGCAACTTCGCCAAAACCATGCTGCGGCTGGCGCAGGAGCGCGACCGCCTGACCGTCATCGATGACCAGTTCGGCGCGCCCACCGGCGCCGAGTTGCTGGCCGACGTCACGGCGCATGCCGTGCGCGCTACGCTGGCCGACCGCTCCAAGGCCGGTCTCTACCACGTGGTGGCCAGTGGCGAAACCCATTGGCACGGCTACGCGCAATTCGTGCTGCAGCAGGCCGAAGCGGCAGGCCTTCCGCTGAAGGCCTCCAGTCGCGACGTGGATGCGGTCCCCACGAGTGCCTTCCCGACCCCGGCCCGCCGGCCTCACAACTCACGGCTGGACACCCTCAAGCTCCAGCACACCTTCGGTCTCGTACTGCCCCCGTGGCAGGCTGGCGTGGCACGCATGCTGCGCGAGACGCTGTAGATACCCCAGGAAACCCATGATCCAACGCAAAGGCATCATCCTCGCCGGGGGCTCCGGCACCCGTCTGCACCCGGCGACGCTGGCCATCAGCAAGCAGCTGCTCCCGGTCTACGACAAGCCCATGATCTATTACCCGCTCAGCACGCTCATGCTGGCGGGTATCCGCGACATCCTGATCATCAGCACGCCGCAAGACACGCCACGCTTCGAACAACTGCTGGGGGACGGCAGCCAGTGGGGCATCAGCCTGCAGTACGCGGTGCAGCCGAGCCCGGACGGCCTGGCCCAGGCGTTCCTGATCGGAGAAGAGTTTCTGGCCGGCAGCCCCTGCGCGCTGGTGCTGGGCGACAACATCTTTCACGGGCACGACTTCGAGGACCTGCTGGGCCACGCCATGCAGCGGGAGCAGGGCGCCAGCGTGTTCGCCTACCACGTGCTGGACCCGGAGCGATACGGCGTGGCCCAGTTCGACGCGAACGGTAAGGTGCTGTCCATCGAGGAAAAGCCCGAAGCGCCCAAGTCGAGCTACGCGGTCACGGGTCTGTACTTCTACGACCGCGATGTCGTGGAGCTCGCACGCCAGCTCAAGCCGTCTGCGCGTGGCGAGCTGGAAATCACCGATCTGAACCGCCTGTACCTCGAGCGGGACGCGCTGCATGTGGAAATCATGGGGCGCGGCTATGCCTGGCTGGACACTGGCACCCATGAAAGCCTGCTCGAAGCAGGGCAGTTCATCGCCACGCTCGAGCACCGCCAGGGGCTGAAGATCGCCTGCCCCGAGGAAATTGCATGGCGCCGGGGATTCATCGACAGCGCCCAACTGGAGCGGCTGGCCAAGCCCTTGTTGAAGAGCGGATATGGCAAATATCTGGAGCGCATCCTGAGGGACCCCGTGCAGCCATGACGTTTCAGGCAGGGAACGTCGATCCCTGGGGCCAGCGCCTGCGGGAAGGGTTGCAATTTCAGCAGCAGACGCTTTTCGACCAGGCGGAGTCTGTCTACCGCGGCGTGCTGCAGGAACAGCCACAGCACGCGCTGGCCTGGCATCTGCTGGGCATCGTGAAGGCGCACCAGGGACAGGCCAGGGAAGCATTGCGGTGCTTTCAGCAGAGCCTGCTGATCTGGCCGGAGGACCCGGTGGCGTATCACAACCTGGGAAATGCCTTCAAGGAGCTCGGTTGCCAGGAAGAAGCGCTCGAGGCCAGCGAGCGCGCCATTGCCCGCAGGCCTCACTACACCGCCGCCTGGCTCAACAAGGCCGAGGCGCTGCAGGTGCTCGGCCGCCATGTGCAGGCCTGTGCCGCTTACCGCCAGGTGCTCGTGCTGTCACCCGACGAGGCACTGGCGCTTGGCGGCTTGGCCCAGTCCCTCGCTGCGCTGTGCGATTGGCCGGAGCTTGATGCGGTGCGCCCGCGAGTGCTGGCCTGTGTCGCCGCGGGTCTGTTGCCCGTCTCCCCATTCGCCATGCTCTGGCTGAGCGACGACCCGCTGGAGCACCGCCGGTATGCGGAGCAGTTTGCCTATAGAGCGGAGTCTTCTCTGCGTGCCGTGCCGAGGCTTGATGTCGATGCCGATGCCGATGCCGGTGCCGGTGCCGGTGCCGGTGCCGATATGGATTCTCGAAACGAATCTACGTCCGCTCCCATTCGCATTGCCTATCTGTCGGCAGATTTCCACGCCCATGCCACGGCGCTCCTGATGGCCCAAGTGTTCGAGAGGCACGACAGACGCCGGGTTCGAAGCTATGCCTACTCTTTCGGTCAAGACTCGGAAGATGCGATGAGGCAACGGCTGCGTTCCGCCTTCGACGAATTCCTCGAGGTGCGGGAATACTCCGATGAAGACATCGTGGAAAGCCTTCGTGCCAATCAGATCGACGTCGTCGTCGATCTCAAGGGTCACACGCGCGGAGAGCGATTCGAGCTATTTTTAAGAAAGCCCGCCCCCATCGCGGTGAACTTTCTCGGCTACCCCGGCAGCATGGGCCACGCAGCCTATGACTACATCATCGGCGACGAGGTCGTCACGCCGTTCGATCATGCAGATCGGTATGCCGAGCACATCGTGCAGATGCCGCACTGCTATCAGCCGAACGACAGTCTGCGTGCAATGAGCACCGACGTTTTCACCAGGGCCAGCGAAGGCCTGCCCGAAAGCGGCTTCGTATTTGCTGCATTCAACAACACCTACAAGATCACCCCTGAGGTGTTCGACGTCTGGATGCGGCTGTTGAAGGCTGTGCCAAACAGCTCACTGTGGTTCATCAGCGAATGTGAAGGCGTCGCTCGCAACCTTCGCCAAGAGGCGGAGCGGCGAGGTGTGGCTGGGCGGCGATTGGTGTTCTCTCCCCGCAGGCCGGTGGACATCCACCTGGCACGGCACCGCTTGGCCGATCTCTTCCTGGATACGCTGCCCATCAATGCCCACACCACGGCCAGCGATGCGTTGTGGGCGGGCCTGCCCGTTCTGACATGTCTGGGTGATTCGTTCGCAGGCCGCGTTGCGGCCAGCCTGCTTCAGGCAGTGGATCTGCCGAAGCTGATCACGCACAACCTGCAAGCCTACGAGGCTCTGGCATTGGATCTGGCGCGTCACCCCGCCAAACTGCAGTCTCTCAAGGACCGGCTTGCACAAAATAAGCCGCATTCGCCCTTGTTCGACGCTGCAGCGTTTGCCCAGGATCTGGAATCAGCCTACGAGCAAATGGTCGCCTGGCACAGACAGGGGCTCCCGCCTCGGCAGTTCTCGGTCAGAGCGATACGACCCTTGCACACCCAACAGCCAATCGACACGCCGATCCACGTGAACTGAGCCCATGAAAATCACTGCCACCCGCATCCCCGAAGTCCTTGTCATCGAGCCCAGAGTCTTTGGCGATTCGCGCGGCTTCTTCATGGAGAGCTTCAACCAAAAGCAATTCAACGCCGAGACCCACACCCATTACCAGTTCGTCCAGGACAACCACAGCCGCAGTGCCCAAGGCGTTCTTCGGGGGCTCCACTACCAGATCGTCCAGCCCCAGGGCAAACTGGTGCGGGTGGTGCAGGGGGCTGTGTTCGATGTGGCGGTGGATATCCGCCGCAGCTCACCCACTTTCGGTCAGTGGGTTGGCGTGGAACTCAGCGAGCAGAACAACCGTCAGCTCTGGGTGCCGCCGGGTTTTGCGCACGGCTTCGTGGTGCTGAGCCCCACCGCCGACTTTCTGTATAAAACCACGGATTACTACGCGCCCGAGCACGAGCGCAGCATCGCATGGAACGATCCCGATCTGGCCATCGATTGGCATTTCGAGGGGGCGCCGAGCCTGTCTGCCAAGGACATGAACGGCACGTCCCTCCGCCAGGCGGAAGTATTTGCCTGATGCAGGGATGGGGCTGCTGGCCCGGGTTGGCTTGCGAGTAAACGTCGGTCACTTCACCGCGTAGCGCCCGGGCCGGGCCATTCCGTGCTGCCGACCGGCGCGGCTACACTTGCACCCCGCCGCGCGCTCGGCCGCGTGCGGCGCGGCCCATGGCGAGCCATTGCACACCTTCATGACGACCAACACCCTCCCCGAACGCATCGAACCCCTGGTAGATCCAACGCCTGTGCACAGGCCTGCGCTGGGTGAATTGCTGGTCCAGTCGGCCAAGTTGAGCGCTCGCGATCTCGAGCGCGCGCTATCGGCGCAGCAGGAAATGGGCGGCATGCTGGGCCGCGTCCTCGTGCGGCTGGGGCTGGTGTCGGAGCTGGACGTCATCCAGGCGCTGTCGCGGCAACTGGGTGTGCCCATCGTCACGGCCGCCGAGTTTCCGGAAGTCATGCCGGAGGTCGAAGGGCTGCTGCCCGAGTTTCTGCAAGCGAACAGCGTCTATCCGCTGCGGGTGACCGAGGGCCGTCTGCACGTCGCCATGGCGGTGCCGCAGGATGCCTTCGTGGTGAAGGGGTTGCGTCTCGCCACGGGCCACGCGATCGTTCCCCATCTCGCGCTCGACACCGACATCGAAAAGGCCCTGGCCGAGCCCGTGGTGGAGCAGGGCGCGGACGAAGAGGACACCGACGACGGCTTTGGCGACGGGACCGATGGCGGCGATTTCGTCGAGCATCTGAAGGATCTGGCCAGCGAAGCGCCAGTGATCCGTCTGGTCAATTCCATCATCGGGCGGGTGATCGACCTGCGCGCCTCGGACATCCACCTGGAGCCGTTCGACGACGGTCTGCATGTGCGCTACCGGGTGGACGGGGTGATTCACGTCGGCGAACTGGTGCCGCCGCGTCTGAGTGCCGCGGTCAACTCCCGGGTCAAGCTGCTGGCGCATCTCGACATCGCCGAGCGTCGCCTGCCGCAGGACGGCCGTATCAAGACCCGCGTCAAGGGGCGCGAGCTGGACCTGCGGGTGTCCACCGTGCCCACCGTGCATGGCGAAAGCGTCGTGATGCGGGTGCTCGATCGGGCCAGCGTGCGGCTCGATCTGAAAAAGATGGGCTTCGCGAAAGACACGCTGGGGCGTTTCAACGAGCTGCTGGCGCGTCCCCACGGCATCCTGCTCGTGACCGGCCCCACCGGTTCCGGCAAGACCACCACGCTGTATGCCGCCCTGTCCAAGATCGACGCCGAGGCCAACAAGATCATCACCGTGGAAGACCCGGTGGAATATCAGCTGGAGGGCATCAACCAGATCCAGGTGCATCCGCAGATCAACCTGACGTTTGCCAATGCGCTGCGCTCCATCCTCCGCCAGGATCCCGACATCATCATGATCGGCGAAATGCGCGATGGCGAGACGGCCCAGATCGCCGTGCAGTCCGCGCTGACGGGGCACCTGGTGCTGTCCACCCTGCACACCAACACGGCCGCAGGCGCGGTGATCCGGATGAAGGACATGGGCGTCGAGGGCTATCTCATCACGTCCGCAGTCAACGGCGTGCTGGCCCAGCGTCTGGTGCGTACCCTGTGCGGGCAGTGCAAGGAGGCGTACGAGCCCGGCCCGGAAGTCCGCGAAAGCACCGGACTGGGCCGGTTTTCCGCCATGGGGCAGCCGGTGTACCGCGCTGTCGGCTGCGAGCATTGCAGGCAATCGGGCTACCGGGGGCGCACCGGCATCCATGAGCTCTTCGTGCTGGACGAACCCATGCGGCGCGCGATCATCGAAGGCCGCGACGCGAACGCGCTCAACGCACTGGCCTCCCAGGCGGGCATGCTGAACCTGTATGAGGACGGGTTGCGCAAGGTGGCGGCGGGCATGACCACGCTGGACGAGTTGGCGCGCGTGACGCAGGATCAGTCCGATGCCTGATTACTCTTGGCGGGGTGTTTCCGCGGCGGGCAAGATCACCGAAGGCCACCTGAACGCGGCCAGCGAGGCTGCCGTGCTGAAGCTGCTGCGGGAGCAGGGAATGACGCCCCTGGCAGTGACGGAGGGCATCACGCCCGGCGCCGCGATCAGCAAGGGTGCCGCATCGTCGACTGCCGCGGGGGCGGCGGCCATCGCTCCGGTGCGCAAGGGCCGGGTCGACAAGAGCCCCGTCAAGTCCTCCGACGTGCTGGCACTGACCTCCGAACTCTCCATCATGCTGCGGGCCGGGCTGGCGCTCGACAACGCGCTGCGCGTGCTGATCGAGATGAGCTACAAGCCCAGCGTGGCTGCGATGCTGCAGGGCGTGCTCGACGCCGTGAAGGGTGGCACGCCGCTGAGCCGCGCCTTGGCGGCGCATCGCGACCTGTTCGGCGACTTCTACATCAACATGATCCGCTCCGGGGAGGCCAGCGGGCAGATGTCCGCGGTGATGGAGCGGCTGGTCGAGCACATGGAGCGGCAACGGGCCCTGCGCGAAAGCGTGATCTCGGCCACCATCTATCCCGCCATCTTGTTGGGCGTGGCAGTGCTCTCGCTCATCGCGATGCTGGGTTTCGTCGTGCCGCAGTTCGAGAAGCTGTTCACCGACATGGGCGATGCGCTGCCCCTGCCCACCCAGTGGGTCATGGCGCTTGGCCATGCGTTCAAGAGCTACGGGCTCGTCATTGCGGTGCTGCTGTTCGGTCTGGGTTCGCTGATGATGCGTTGGCTCCGCTCCCCCGGTGGGCGCGCTTGGTGGCAGGCATGGCTCCTGCGGCTGCCACTCGTCGGCCGCCTGACGTTGAAATACCAGCTGACACTTTTTTCCCGTTCTCTCGGCACCTTGCTCGGGAATGGGGTTCCAATGCTGACCGCGCTCCACATCGCGACCGATACCGTGGGCAACACCGTGCTGCAGCAGTCCCTGGGCAAGGTGGCGCCCATCGTGAAGGAGGGCGGCAAGGTGGTGCAGGCGGTTTCCGCCACCCGCATCTTCGAACCCCTTGCCATCAACCTGATCCGTGTGGGTGAGGAAACAGGCCGCATCGGGCCCATGATGCTGGAGCTGTCCAACATATTGAACCGTGAGGTGGAAACAGGTATCAAACGCCTGTTGACGCTGGTCGAGCCCGTGCTGATTCTCGTGCTGGGCGTGCTGATTGCCGCCATCATCGTGTCGATCCTGCTGGGCATCCTGTCGATCAACGACCTCGCCGTATAATTTTTTGTTTACTGAAGGAGCCGTTTTTCATGGCGCAATCCCGTGCAAGCCGTACCGTCGGCCAGATGCCCTCCCGCCGGTCCGCGCGCGGTTTTACCCTCATCGAGCTGCTGGTCGTGCTGGCCATCCTGACGCTGCTGGCCGGCCTCGTGGGGCCGCGTGTGTTGAATCAACTCGGCGGCGCCAAGTCCAAAACGGCGGGTGTTCAGATCGCTGATCTGGACAAGTCCCTTGAGCTGTTCAAGCTCGACGTCGGTCGCTACCCCACCACCGAAGAGGGCCTGGAAGCCCTGGTCAAGCGCCCCGGCGCCGTCAATGGCTGGGCAGGCCCCTATCTGAAGGGAGGCGTGCCTACCGACCCCTGGGGCCACGCCTATCGCTACACCGGTCCTGGTGCCAACGGCGGTATCGAAATCCTGTCGCTGGGTTCTGACGGCGCCCCCGGGGGTGACGGCGAGGCCGCTGACATCCGGAACACGCAGTAAGCACGCGCTTTCTCTTCCTTCGTCAGCAGCATGCGTCGCGCGCGCGGCTTTACGTTGGTAGAGCTGTTGGTGGTCTTTGCGATCCTGGCACTCGTCATTGGGCTGGTGCCAGTCGCATTCGAGCGGTTCCGCGAATCGTCGCAGTACCGCGATGCCGTCCGCACCATGTTCAGCCAGATGCGGGCGGCCAGGGGCACTGCCCTCGCGGAAGGCCGCGAAGTGCGCTTCACTGTCGACCTGCAGAGCCGGTCCTATGGAGTGGACGGCGTGCGCAAGCCGCTGCCCGAGCCGTTGCAACTGCGTGCCATCGTCGCCGGTCGCGAGCTGGGATCCGACGGCAAGGCTTCCATCCTGTTTCTCCCGAGTGGTGGCGCCACTGGTGGCAGCATCGAAATACTGCGCTCTCCCCAGGTGGGTACGCGCCTGCGTGTGGACTGGCTTTCAGGTCGGGTGAGCCAGGAGGCTCTGACGCCATGATGCCCAGCACGCGTCAGCGGGGGCTGACGCTTCTCGAATTGCTGGTGGCCTTCGCCATCATGGCGCTGGCGCTTGGCATGCTCTATCGGGCGATGGGCGGCAGTGCGCGCAGCGCGGGCGACGTGGAGCGCTACCAGCGCGCCGTGCTGTTGGCCGAATCCGTCGCCGCCCTGCGCGATGCGGTTCCAGAGCAAGGCTGGCGGCAGTCGGGCGAATCCGGCGGCTATCGTTGGGAGGTCAGCAGCGCCCCTTATCGCACTGGATTGTCTGGGCCTGACATTCCTCTGCTGCATGAGGTGGAAGTGGTTGTCACCTGGTTCGACGGCGAGCGTGACCGCAGTTTCGAACTCGCCACGCTGCGGCCCCAGCGCAAGCCCCCGGAAGCGGCGTTCACACGATGAACACCCGAGAACCCATTCATCAGCGTCCTGGTCGCCCGCTGGCTCCCTTCAGCAGACGGGCGCCGCGTCGCCGTGGACATGGCTTCACTTTGGTGGAGCTGCTGGTGGTGATTTCCCTGCTGTCGCTCATCATGCTGGCCCTGGGGTCCGCGCTGCGCACGGCGGCGCAAACTGAAACCCGTGTGGATGCCCGCCTTCAGCGGTCCGACGACCTGCGTGTGGCGCAGACCTTTCTGCGTTCGGTGCTGGAGCGCGTGTCGGGGCAGAAGGTCGCCGGGCTGGTGGAAGCGGGCGCCAGTCAGTTCTTCTTCCTGGGGCAGCCGCAGCAGATGGCCTGGGTCGGCGTGATGCCGGGGCGCTATGGCGTGGGCGGCCGCTATCACTTCCGTCTGGGAGTCGTCGATGCGGCCGATTCGGGTGGTGCGCTGGTGCTCCAGTACACCCCCTGGGTAGACGCCGCCACGCCGCCCAACTGGGCGGTGGCCGAGTCGTATACCTTGACGACAGGGGTCACCGGCCTGGCAATGCAGTACGAGGACGCACGTTACGAACCGCCAGCATGGTCCGCCGCATGGAAAGAGGTCGACGAACTGCCGCAGCGGGTGGTGGTGTCGGTACAGACGGAGGAGGGCGCGTGGCCCGAACTCGTCGTGCCGCTTCGCGTCATGCCGGCGAGCGACCCCCGTTCCAGCCGGCCCACTTTTGGCGGGAGTCGCTAGCATGCACGGCACTGTGATGGCGCGGCGCAGGCATGCGCATGAGGCTGCTTCCCGGGGCGTGGCACTGATCGCCGTGTTGTGGATCGTCGCGTCGCTCAGCATTCTGGCGACTGGGCTGACCCGTTCCATTCGAGATGAGGCGCGCATGATGTCGCTGTCCCGCCAGGCGGTGCAGGCCCAGGCGCTGGGAGACGGGGCGATCCAGGTCGCATTGCAGGCGCTGGTTGCCAACAACCAGCCGGTGCAGCAACTGGTGCAGTCCCCGGTCGTCTACCGCGGCGTGTCGATGCAGGTCGAGATCATTCCGCTGAACGGCTACATCGACATCAATGCGGCGCCGCTGCCGCTCCTCGAGCGCTTGTTTGCCGTCGCTGGCGGACTGCCTGCCGGCGCTGCCCAGGCGGCCGCGCAGGCGGTGGTCACGGTGCGCGATACCCCCGATTCCCGGGGCGGACGGCAGCGGTTCGAGGCGGAAGAGGACCTGCTCAAGGTGCCCGGCATCGACTATGACCTCTATGCTAGACTCGCTGGCCTTTTGACGGCCGACTTGCGCGGCTCGGGCCGTGTGAATCCGATGGCAGCCCCCCCTGAGGTGCTGCAGGTATTGACCGGAGGCAACGCAGGCGCTGCGGCACAGATCGCATCCAAGAGAGCCGCGGGCCAGGTGGGGGTCGACACTTCGTCTATCGATGGGTCGCTGACAGACGTTTCCGCAGTGAGGCAATTCCGAGTGCAGGCGAGAGTTCCCATGGGTGATGGGTCGATGGTGCGCGTCGCTCGCAACGTCGCCCTCGACACCCGAGCCTCCGATGGCGCCCCGTGGCATACCTTCCGCACCCTTCGCAGTGTGGAGTCCACTCAACGCGCAACTACTCCATAACACATGCCGTCCCTTTCCTCCGACGCCCGCTTCCTGGGTATCGATCTCCGTACGCTGTGGCGAGACACCCGGCAGGCCTGGGCCAGCGTGGGTGAATCGCCTGCGCTTTCGTGGCTGACCCCTGAGCCGCAGGTCGTGCTGCTCCATGCAGACGGCGGGCAGTCGTTCTGGTGCGCCGGTGTGGGACACGCACAGCCCGTCGGGCGGCTCAAGTCCAGTTTTACGGCGCTGGAGCTGCCAGAAGATCTGGTGCTCCGCCGCACGATGACGCTTCCGCGGCTGGGCGCCAGTGATCTGGAGAGCGCGCTCGCGTTGCAGGCGCGGTCCATCAGTCCGTTCCCTGCCGACGATCTGGTCTGGGGGTATTCAACCCGTCCGGGTGCCGAGGGCAGCATTGCGGCAGACGTCGCCATCGCTTCGCGCAAGCAGGTGGCGGAGTATTCGGCCTCGCAGGCGTCCCGGCTGGGCGCCATCTCCGACTATGAGGTATGGGTGCGGAGCGCTGCTGGCTCGCCGGTCGTGCTGCGTGGTTATGGCGAGAACGCGCGCAAGGCCTACGGCCGGCGGTCGCGCAACGCCGGCTTTGCGTTGCTCGCGATCATCGCGCTGCTGTTGCTGGCCATGGCCGTGACGCCCAGTCTGCAACTGCGTAAGCGTGCGCTGCAGGCACTGGACGCCCATGCTGCGCTGGCAGGCCGGGTGGCGCCGCAAGTACAGCAGCGCGAAGCGATGATGAAGTCTGTCGAAAAGCTCAACGCGTTGTCTGAATTGGTAGTCGATCGGGTGGAGCCTCTGCGCGTTCTCGACATGCTCACCAAATTGCTGCCGGACGACGCGGCGGTGCAGGGTTTCAAGCTGCAGGGCCGCAAGGTGACCTTGTCCGGCATTGCCGGCAATGCGTCGGCCTTGATGCAATTGCTGGGAGAGCAGCCCGGGCTGCGCGACGTGAAGGCGCCCAGTCCCGCCACGCGCGTCGGTGCTTCAACCAAAGAAACCTTTGTCATCGAATTCATGCTGGATCTGAAAGAGTTTGGCGTGGTGCCAACGCCACCGGCTGTGGCGGTCGCTGTTCCGGCGGGCGGTGACGCACCGGCCGCAGGTGCCGCTGCAACCCCCACGGCTGCCGCTGCCCAGGCGGCAGCTCCTTCTGCGCCACCAGCGGCAGCTGCGCCCACATTTGGCGGTAGCCCGACCTTTGGCGGATCGGCGCCTGCCGCGCCCGCTGCCCCTGCCGGTGGAAAGGCGCGCTGATGAAAAAGCTACGCATGCGTGAGTGGGGGCTGCTGGCCGGCAGTGTTTTGCTGGTGCTGGCGCCTTTGATAGCGGGCGGCTGGTATGTGTATTCCAAGCACCAGTGGGTCAAGGGCAACATGGCCACACTGGAGCCGCGTCACGCGCGGCTGCTGGGGCTGGAGGCGCAGAGTGCCGACATCGCGAGCGTGCTGGCCAAGGCCAACCAGATGCGCGCGCAATACACCTATCCCGCGACGCAGGACTCCAACCAGACAGGCAACATCGCCCAGCAAAGGGTGCGCGATATCTTCAGTGCTGCAGGACTGCAGATCAGCAGCAGCCAGGTGCTGCCCCCGAAAGAGGAAAAGGGTTTCGACCGCATACCGCTCACCCTGCGCACCGACGGCGACTTGATCGCCGTCCAGAGCGCTCTGGCCGTGCTCAGCAGCCAGATGCCCCTCATGATCCTGGATGACCTGGAAATCCAGGTCATCGGCGGGCTGGCATCGGCCAACCCCAAGTTCGCCCCCAAGTTGTCCGTCCAGTTCGGCATCAGTGTGCTGCGGGAGCGTTCATGAAGCGTTACGCACTGCACCTGCTGACTGCGCTGGCCGTGGGCCTTGCGCTGGTTCTGGCGGCGCTCTGGTTCAAGCCGGATGGATCTATCCGCAACGGCGCCTGGGTTCCGCCAGAGCCTTTGCGCACTGACTACCAGGCGATGCTTCCGGCGCTGCCCGCCGCCGGTTCTGCCGACACCAGCCGGTTCATCGCCATGCTGGACCGCCCGGTCTTCTCCGTTACCCGCCGTCCGCCGCCCCCTCCGCCGCCGCCGCCCGCGGCAGTGCCGCCGCCCCCGCCAGATAACCTCAGCACTGCCAAGCTTTCGGGTGTGTTTCAGGGCGCTGGCGCCGGCGGTGTCATCATTCAGGTGGCGGGCAAGCAGCAGCGGGCCCAAATCAACGACCTGGTGGACGGCTGGACCTTGAAGTCCATTCAGGGACAGTCGGTGACTTTCGTCCGGGGCGGCGAGCAGCGCGTGCTGACGCTGCAGCGTTCGCTGCTGCAAACGGGCGAGGGTGGTGGCGCTGGGGCTGGGCGGGGCTCGCCGGGCTCGGCGTTCACCGTGCCGGCCGTCAGGTACGAATCTGCGGCCGTTCCACAGGCGGGGGTCAGCCCCCAGCCGGCACAGCAGTCGCCTGCCAATTCAGCAGAAGCCAACGGTGGTGGCAGCGCGCCTCCGGCGCCTCCGCAGCCAACCTTCGGCGGCCGCTGACACGCGGCGCGCAAGTTTTCACCGTGATGACCGGTACTTCAGACATGACCTTTCCCCGTTCCGCACTGACCGCCTTGACCTGTGCCGCGCTCGCCGCCACTGCAGCAGCGCAGTCCTCCCCAGCCATGACGGAGAGCGGCATGCCCGCGCCCGGCACGCCTGCTGGGCAAATCGTCCCTGCGCAAGCGGGTGCGCAGCCTGCTCAAGAAGAGGTGATCGAGTCGAAGCCGCGTTTCATGCGCGGCAACGATGTCGTCGTGGCTCCTGCGAAAGAGGTGCCTCCCATCACCGGTGCCCCGCTCAGCTTCAACTTCGAAGACGCGCCAGTGGCCGAGGTGGTTCGTACCCTGCTGGGCGACATCCTCAAGACGCCCTATGTGCTGCACCCGCCACTCACGGGCTCGGTCACGCTCTCCACGCGCGTGCCCATCGCGCCGGACCAAGCGGTGTTCCTGCTGGAAAGCGCCCTGCAGGCCAACGGCTTGGCCATGTTGCGCGACGCTCGGGGTACCTATCACGTGGGCAAGCCGGACCTGTTGCGCGGCATCGGCGGCACCATCCGCCAGGCCGGCAAGACCGCGCCGCTGCCACCTGGCTACGGCGCCATCATCGTTCCGCTGCAGTACATCGGCGCTGCAGAAATGGCAGCCATCCTGAAGCCCATGGTGCCTGCGGAGGCCATCATCCGGGTCGATCCCCTGCGCAATCTGCTGGTGATGGCCGGAACGCGCACGCAGGCAGAGGGCTGGCTGGACCTGGTGAACACCTTCGACGTGGATCTGCTCAAGGGCATGTCCGTCGGGATGATCCCGCTCAAGAACATCTCGATCGAAGACGTCGAAACCGCCATTCGCCTGATGACAGGCAGTGGGCTGGAGGCCGCGGGCAGCGGCGCTGCAGGTGCTACCGGCTCCGCCCGGGGCGGCTCGTCGGCCGTGGCGGCCGGCTCTGCGGGGCAGGGCGGCGCAGGCGGTCGCCAAGGGGCGGCTGCGCCTACGGGCGGGACTTTCTTCGGCGGCGTGCGCATCGTGCCAGTTGAACGCCTGAACAGCATCCTGGTGGTGACGCCCCGCGCGTCGGCGCTGGAAGAAGCGCGCCGCTGGATCGAGAAGATCGATCAGCCCATCGACAACGGTGCCGAGCCGCAGCTCTATATCTATAAGGTGCAGAACGGAAACGCCCGGCATCTGGCAGGGGTGCTGAGCGGCATCTTCGGCGGCATGGCCGGCGGCGGCGCCTCTGCCAATAGCGGCATTGCGCCAGGCTTGGGCGGCGGCTCCGGCAACTCCGGGTTCGGTAACTCCGGCTTTGGCAATTCGGGCTTCGGCAACTCCGGGTTCGGTAATTCCGGTTTTGGCAACTCGGGCTTCGGCAACTCGGGCTTCGGCAGCAGCAGCGGCTTCGGTGGCAGCAGCGCCTTCGGCAACAGGACGTCGAGCGGACAGTTCGGGCAAAACGCCAACAACACCCGCGGAACGGGCCAGGGAGCCTCCACCGCACTGATCGGCAACATCCGCGTGATGGCGGATGAGCTGAACAACTCCATCCTGGTCTGGGGGACGAAAAGCGAGTTTTCGAAGATCGAGCCGACCTTGAAGCGGCTGGATCTGCCGCCGACCCAGGTGCTGATTGATGCTTCCATTGTGGAAGTCACGCTCGACGACACACTCAACTACGGCCTGCAATGGGCGTTTAGCGGCGGGTCTGGCAGTTACGACGGCGCTGGAGTCCTGGCATCAGGAGATCTGAAAGCCCCGCCCAGCGTCACCAGTTTGAACACCATCAGTGCGAGTCAGGGGTTCACCTATTCACTCCTGAACTCTGCTGGAAACGTGCGCGTCATTCTGAACGCGTTGGCAAGCAAAGGTCTTGTCAAAATGGTGTCCAACCCCTCGTTGATGGTGTTGGACAACCATGTGGCGCAGATGTCGGTGGGCAACCAGGTCCCAGTTCCTACCAGCCTGCTACGCGACACGACCGGAGCCACTACGCAGGGGTACCAGTATCGTGACACCGGCGTGAACCTCGCGGTGACACCTTCCGTCAATGCGGGCAACCTCGTCACCATGCAGATCGATCAGACGCTGACGGACACTCTGAATATCACCAACGGGGCGGCCCAGCCCACCTTCCTTCAGCGCCAGATCGCGAGCAAGGTGGCTGTCCGCTCAGGTGAAACCGTCGTGTTGGGGGGGCTGATCAAGGATACGCAATCCAACAACAAGTCCGGCGTGCCCTTGCTCCAAGACATTCCGCTCGTGGGCAACCTGTTCAGCACCAACTCTCGGGGGGGTAATCGTACGGAACTCTTGGTGATCCTCACACCTCGAGTCGTGCGGACCGATCCGGAAATCCGCGAGGTCAGCGAAGACTTGCGGGATCGTTTGCGCGGGTTGCGCGCCGTGGAAGAGCGGAACCCGCGTTCGCAAAGTGCGAGTCCGGCTCCGGCGGCGAACCTGCCGCTTCCAATCAATCCGCTGCCGCCCCAGTGACGGTGCGATGCACCGATGCTCGGCTGGACACAACAACTGATGCAACCTTGAGGAAAAGACTATGAGAATTGCTCCCAATCGACGGATGCGCGCCGCAGCGGCGCTTACCTTTGCGTGCGTCAGCACCTTGCTGGCCGGTTGCGCTACATTCGGTGGCCCGGAAAGTGCAGTCAAGAGCCGCGCCAATGATTTCTGGCAAGCCCGCCTCGAAGGGCGGCCAGACAAGGCCTACCAATTGACGGCTCCCTCCTATCGTGAGGTGCGGGACCTGCAACAGTACCGGGTGCGCAATGCTGGCTTGGGTGCGAAGGCGGTGGAGGTGGAGCGCGTCACGTGCGAGGCAGAGCGCTGCGTCGCTCGGATCAAGATGGCGGTGGTGCCACCGATTGTGGCGATGAACATGGCCCCGATCGAGATGTATTCGGACGATGTCTGGGTGCTGGAGGATGGCAACTGGTGGCACTTCGAGGCCCCCTGACCTCGCTTGTTGCGAACGCGTTCGTGCTACTCCCCGGGCGTTGTTGCATTTCATCAACAACGCTTTTTTTTACAGTTTCTCCGATACCCTCCCCGTTCGTACGCTGTGCTAACATTCCCCGGCGTAATCAATCGTGGTAGTTGCGCTTACCAACTTTTTTAACTGGAGTTCCTTGTATGAAGAAAAATGTTCTGGCTCTGAGCATTGCTGCCATGATTGGTGGCCTGGGCCTGGCAGGTACCGCTTCGGCTGACGTCATCCGCACTGGCGGCGGTCTGACTGCTGCCAACGCTACGACGCTGCGTATCTCTGACGCTGGCGTGGGTCACAACCTGCTGGTGCCATACTTCAACGCTCAAAACAACAACATGAGCGTGTTCCACGTGGTGAACACCGACACCTCCAACGGCAAGGCCGTGAAGGTGCGTTTCCGCAGCGCTTCCAACTCCGACGATATTCTTGACTTCCAACTGTTCCTGTCGCCCGGCGACGTGTGGACGGCTGCTGTGACGCAAGGCTCCGACGGCGTGGCGCAAATCACCACGGCTGACAACAGCTGCACGGTGCCTGCACTGACGAAGAACGTGCCCCAGCGTTTTGTGACCGACCGTCTGAACTCCAGCCTGGTCGCCAGCGACAAGGCTAACCAGACCCGTGAAGGTTATGTCGAGCTGTTCAGCATGGCTGACATTCCTGTCAACACGACCGGTACCGCTGCTGCTCCTACCCTGTACCAAGCTATCAAGCACGTGAACGGCGTTGCTCCTTGCTCGGTGGCCGGCTCCGCCGCTCGCACGCTGCTGGATCGCGTTGCTTCCACGAACTACACGGCTGCAAACGTTGGTACGTCGGGTTTCAACACGCCTACGACTGGCCTGATGGGTGACTGGTACATCCTGAACATCCCACAAACCACGACGTTCTCGGGCGCTTCCACCTCGGTGGTTGCAGTTGACGGTGCCGGCAATGCCGCGCGCGGCAACTTCGTGCACTTCCCACAACTGAGCACGCCAGTTGGCAACGTGGACCGTTACACCGCTGACCCTCTGTTCCGTACGGACGCACGTCCTGCCAACGGTTCGGACTACGGCACCACGGCTGTGAGCCAGGTTCTGAAGGCTGCGTTCTATGACCTGCCTGACATGTCTACGCCTTACGTTGCAGTGGACGCAACCGCAGCCACGTCTCCTCTGACGCAAGCTGCTGAACTGACGCGCGCTCTGGCTGCTACGTCGATCACCAACCAGTACGCTACCGACGCGGCCATCACGGCCAAGACGGACTGGGTGTTCTCGATGCCTACCCGTCGCTACAGTGTGGCTGCCAACTACGCAGCTGGCCTGAACGGCGCTAACTACCGCCTGTTCTCGCGTCTGGCTACTGGCACCACCGGCGTCACCGCGATCGACTGGTTCCGTCCTGGCAACACCAGCGTGGACTCCGTGGGTAACATCTGCGTGGCTTCCGACGGTCAAACGTTCCTGGATCGTGAAGAAGGCGGCCAACCTGGCCAAGGCCCAATCTTCTCGCCAGGCACGCCTACCGCCGGCTTCGCCTTCTGCGGCGAAACCAGCGTGCTGGCATTCAAGGACTCGGGCGCTTCGGTGCTGGGTGGCAACGTTGCACGTCAGACCCTGACGTCCGGCTTCGCTGAAAATGGCTGGGGCGTGATGGACACCACCAACGGCGGCCCTGGCCTGCCAGTGCTGGGCTCCTCGTTCCAGAAGCTGACGAACGGCAGCGTGGCAAACGGCGTGTCTGGCAACTTCGGCATCACTTGGCCTCACCGCTTCACGCGTTTCGTGGCTCCTGTGCAGGAGTAATCATTTAGTTGCCCTGTCAGGGCACTAAATCGCTGTTAAGCGAATCGAAAGGCGGGGTTTTCCCCGCCTTTTTTCATTTCTCTTTTCAACTATTGCTCGATGAATTCATCTATGCCTTGTGGTCGGCGGTTGCTCCCGAGCGCCGCTATTTTCTTGGTGTGCTTGGTGGGCACTTCTGCCTCGGTGGCGCAGCATGGTTCTAGCGGCACGGTGCCTGTCTCTGGTCATATGACCTCGCAGGCCCCCGCCGCACTACAAGCTGCGCCAGGAACCGAACAGCTTGCTTCAGCCTTGGTTCGCGGCGGCTCCATCACCATCAGCGATCGTGACGTGCTGATTGACTCCAGAGAGCGCATTCCTCCCGAGACACGCGATCAAGTCCTGTCGCGCTCTGCGAATGTGTCACAGATTGCCGGTAACTTGTATGCACGGCGTGCCATGGCCGCTGAGGCTGAAGCCGCTGGCCTTGCCAACACGCCTGAGATGCAGGCTGCGCTCCGCATTGCACGGGACCGCATCCTGTCCGATGCCTGGCTTGCCCGCATCGACGCGCAGCACCAGATCACAGACGCGGCTGCGGAGAAGCTCGCCCGCAATGTCTACCGGGCCGAGCCGAACCGGTTCATGAACAAGGAGCAGGTGCGCGTTCGCCACATCTTGTTTGCAGGCACGACGCCGGAGTCTCGCGCCCAAGCAGAAAAGTTGCTGGACGAACTCAAGGCCGGGGCTGACTTCGCCAAGCTCGCTGAAGCCAGCTCTGCGGACAAGTCCAGCGCCGCCCGCGGTGGAGACCTGGGCTTCTTTCAGACCGGCCGCATGGTGCCCGCTTTCGAGCAAGCCGCTTTTGCATTGGAAAAGCCCGGCCAGTTGAGTGGTGTGGTGGAAACGCAGTTCGGCTACCACGTGATGAAGCTCGAAGAGCGCAAGCCAGCCGGGGTACGGCCCTTTGAAGAAGTGCGTGAGGATCTGATCAAGGAGATCCGCGCCAATGTTACGCAGCAGGCGCGCGCGGAGGAAGCACAGCGCTTGCAGCAAGGGATGCAGATCGACAAGGAGGCGATCAATGCGTTCTCTGCCGGTTTCAAACCTACCGACGTGCCGATCAAGCCGTAAGGGTCGAGCGCTAGAGACGGCGCGCTACCATGCTCTCATCTCGGGCCGCCACAGGGCGGCCCTTTTTCGTGGGCCGTGAGGCGGTATCGCTAGCCCATTAGGGTGGAATCGGTCCCACTTCGGCGCGCCGAATCCCGAGTTACAGAACGGTAAGAACAGGGTTTAAGCTACCCAGCTTTCGCCAGTGATGTCATGGGGGAGTTGCCCCCAACAATTGTGATTGCATGCAGACTCTTTTGAACGAATGCCGCGCTGTTTTCAGCGCGCGCGCCCTGGTGTGGGTGCTGACCCGGCGCGAAGTCGCCGCGCGGCACGCCGGCACGGCCGTGGGCATCTTGTGGCCCTATCTTCAGCCGCTCCTCACGGTGGCGGCCTATTACCTGGTGTTCGACATCGTGTTCTCCATGCGTCTTCAAGACGGTGGCGTACCGCATGCGGTGGGCACCTTCCTCGTGGTGGGCGCCTTGCCCTGGATGGCCTTCTGCGACGCGGTCTCGCGGGGCATGAACAGTCTCATCGAGGCGGGCGGCATGCTGCAGAAGAATCCGCTGCCGCCAGTGCTCTTCACCACCCGGGCGGTGCTCGCCAGCTGCGTGATCTATGGCCCCATCCTGGCGCTGGTCACCTTGGCCTACACGCCGCTGCATGGCTTCAAGCTGCCGGTGGTCGGGTTGCTGCCGTTGATGGCCGGGCAATTGCTGCTCAGTGTGTTGCTCGGCTATCTGCTGGCCATCTTGGCAGCTGCCCTGCGTGATACGGTGCAGATCGTCGGCTTTCTGCTCTCGGTGGGTATCTATCTCACGCCCATCCTGTTCCCGCTGTCCATGTTTCCGGAAGCCTGGCGCTGGGTGCTGTGGCTCAACCCGATGACGGCGCTCGTCATCGGCTACCAACAGGTGCTGCTGCAGGGGGCGTGGCCTCCCGCGGCAGTGTGGATGGCGCTCGGGGTCTGGCTGGCCGTGCTCGCACTGGCTTTGAACGTGGTGGTGCGGCGCAGCCGGGACCAACTGGTGGATTGGCTATGAACGAGGCAGCAGTGAAGACCATTGCGCAACTGCAGGCGGGTAGTGCCAGTGCCGGTGACGGTGCCGGTGCCAGCCAGGCCGCAGGTCCCGATCTGAACGAGACCGTGCTCAAGGTGAGCCAGGTCAGCAAGGAATACAAGCTGTACCCGTCACCGCGTGCGCGCCTGCGGGCCTTGGTGACCGGGAAGGCGACGCACCGCAGCCACTGGGCGCTTCGCGACGTGTCCTTCGAGCTGCGCCGGGGCCAGTGCATCGGCGTGGTGGGCGACAACGGCGCGGGCAAGAGTTCGCTGTTGAAGTTGCTGGCGGGCACGCTGCAGCCTTCCACGGGCACCATCGAACGCGTTGGCCGTGTGACGGCGATTCTGGAACTGGGTGCCGGCTTCCACCCGGACTTCAGCGGGCGCGACAACCTGTACTTCGGCGGCAGCCTGATCGGCATCGACCATGACGAAATGGCCCGGCTGGAGCCGGAGATCATCGAGTTCTGCGAGCTGGGCGAAGCGCTCGACCGGCCGGTGAAGACTTACTCGTCGGGCATGGCCGTGCGGCTGGCCTTCGCGCTGGTGACCGCCGTGCAGCCTGACGTGCTGATCATCGACGAGGCGCTGGCCGTGGGCGACCAACACTTCCAGAAGAAGTGCATCGAACGCATCATGGCGTTCCGCAACAACGGCTGCACCATTCTGTTTTGCTCGCACAGCCCCTATCACATCCGGCACCTGTGCGATGCGGCGATCTGGCTGAAGGCTGGGCATGTCGAGCAGTTTGGCGATACCGAGCCCGTCCTGGCGGCTTACGACCTGCACACGCGGGAGCGCCAGGCCAAGGAGCAGCAAGCGCTGGAAGCGGCGCAGCAACCCGTGGCAGCCCCGGCGGCTGGTGAAACGCCGTTTGCTCAGGATGCGGAGGTGGACCCTGCCGTGGCTGCAGACCCACCACAGCCGGTGGCGGCCGTGGATGGGGGCGCGGCCTGCCTGCTGTCGGTCGAGGTGAAGGACCTGGGCGAGCCGGAAGGCAGCCAGCCCGCCGTGCTCCACAGCATGGACCTGGTGGTCACGATCACTGCGCGTGGCCGGGGCAACGAGCGCCCCCACATCGGCTTCATGATCGAGCAGTCGAAGGGGGTCGGCATCACCTCGCTCGCCACGCACGAAGACGGCGCCGTGCCCCGGCAGCTGCCGGACGGCACCTGGCAGTCGGTGCTCACCTTTCCCGACCTGCCGCTGCACAGCGGAGACTACGTCATCAGCGCCTTCCTGTTCGATGAAACCGGGCTGGCGGTGTACGACGAGTGGTTTCAGTTCAAGCACTTCCGCTTCATCTTTCCCAAGCCGCTGCCGGGTCTGGTGCGGTTGCCGCATCACTGGGCGTGATGCACGGGCGGAGCGCGGCGGTGCGCTGCCGGTGCCGCGCAGGCACCGCTGCGCCCGGTGGCTCCGGCGCCCGCCCTCTGACCGCCTTCGTCCATTCGACGCGGCCTCGCCAAGGATAATGACGCTCCCATGACAATGACATCCCCCCCATCCCACGGCAGTTCCGGCGCGCAGTTGCTGGAAGAAGGCCGCCAGCTGCTGGCGCAAGGCGACCGCGCCGGCGCCGCCCAAGTGCTGACCCGCGCGCGCGCCGACCGCAGCGCGCTGCTGGAAGCCCATGCGCTGATCGAAGAGCATGCCCTGGTGGGCTCGTTCACCAACATGACCGGGCTGGATTGCCGCATCTCGCCCAGCGACGACATCTTTCACTTCTTCGCCGGCCACCCCTCCAGCCTGAATCCGCTGCGCGATTATTTCGCCGACGGCTGGCGCACCCTGTCCGAGCTGATGCTGCTGCTGGAGGCGGTGGACCGTCCCTTGCTGCGCACCCCGCGCGTGCTGGAATTCGCCAGCGGCCATGGCCGCTTCACCCGCCACCTTGTCAAGGCCCTGGGGGCGCCGCGGGTGACGGTGTCTGACGTGGTGCCGAGCGCGGTGGAGTTCGCGCGTGACACGTTCGGCGTCGAGGGATTCCCGTCGGCCAGCCGGCCGGAGGACGTGCGTTGGCCGGGGCAGTACGACCTGGTGTTCGTGCTGTCCCTGTTCAGCCACCTGCCACGCAGCACCTGGTCGCGCTGGCTGCGCGTGCTGCAGGACGCGGTGGCGCCGGGCGGGTTGCTGGTGTTCAGCACGCACGGCGTGAAGGCAGCCGATTTCGACAGCGTGACGCTCGATGCTGAAGGGTTCTTTTTCGCCCCATCGAGCGAATCGAATGCGATCGATGCCCACGAATACGGCACGGCGTTCACGTCCGAGGCTTTCGTTCTCAAGGAAATCGCGGAGGTGTGGGGACCGGATGCCCTCCAGCACCATGCGTTGGTGCATTTCTGGAACCACCAGGACGCCTACGTCCTGCGCAAGGCCTAAGCCCCATGCGGCAAGCCTTGGCTGCCGCTGCTGCTGCCGCCTCTTCTGCTGTCGCGGTGCCGATGGCCGAAGCCGAGCCCGTAGATCTTCGACCAAGGAAACACGCATGAACTGGATGTTGCGCCTGCAGGAAAAGCTCTGGGGCATCGCCCCCTGGGACGCCAAGCAGATCACCGACGAATGGTTTCGCGCGCACTTCGACTATGCGTCCGACGTGGTCCACCACTGGGTCGGCAGTGCGCTCGATCTGCGCACTGCGAAGCTGCTCAACTTCGGCTGCGGCGACGGCATCACCGACCTGTCCCTGGTGCTGCGGCATGGCGCCACGTCCATCCACGGCGTGGACATTCGCCAGGAATACGCCAAGCTGCCCCGCATCGCACGGGAACAGCTCGGCATGTCGCGCATTCCGGCCGCGCTGACGTTCGAGACCATCCCGCCGGGCGCGCCGCTGGCGGGCCGGCGTCCGCTGGTGGACGGGATCATGAGCTGGTCCACATTCGAGCATGTGCAGCGCGACCAGCTGCTGCCGATCCTGAAGGATCTCCACGCCTGCCTGCGCCCTGGCGGCTTCTTCTTCATCCAGATCGAGCCACTGTTCTACTCGCCTTATGGCTCCCACCTGCGCCGCTACGACGAGGTGCCCTGGCACCACCTGTTGACCAGCGAGGAAGCCCTGTGGAAGGTGATCGAAGACCACGACGGCCCCATCGATGCGGCCGAGGTGGACTTCGGTTTTGCCGACTTCGGTGTGGACGGCTACAAGCGCTTCGTGTTCAAGGAGTACCAAGCGCTCAACCGGCTCACGGCAGACGAATTGGTCGAGTTCACCGCAGCGGCGGGCTTCCACGTGGTGCGGCAGGAACGCCGGAACGTGGAAATGGAGATTCCCGCAGAGCTGCGCGGCCGGTATCCCGACGAATGGTTGCTCAACAACGAGATCTTCCTGCTGCTCAGCAAGTAGGGCGCAGCAATCGGGGCAGTGCGGGCGCCGTCGGCGGCGTGCCGAAGGCGGGCCGTTATGGACCCTGCGTGCTAGTGGAGGGCACTGCCATTCCGCTGAAAACCATAGCAGCTTGCGCTGGCAGGATCGAGGTTTGGCAACGTTGCGGGCTTCGTGTGCCCACTGATCGCGGGCGTATAGCTACAGAATAGATAGCAATCGGGCCGTGGCGCCGGCACCGGCTCCGGCCGCCGGCCCGGGCCGCCCAGGTCAGCGCTGAAGCCAGCTCTTGACGCGCCGACGCCAGTGCGGCGGGACCTGTTGCGCCACCTTGCGCAGCAACGGCAGCGACCGCAGGAACACGATGGCATCCAGCACGCCGGACTTGGCGTGGTCGGCGGCAGTGGGCTGCGCCACGAAACGTTCCAGCTCGCCGGGCGCGAACAGCTGGCCTGCGCCGGGCTCGCTGGCCACAGGGCGGGTCAGGCCTTGCAGATAGTGCGACTCGTAGTGCCAGTCGGGCGCGTCCATCGGCGGCAGCGGCTGGGGCTGCGTGTGCGCCAACGAAGGGGCTTCTCCCGTGACGAAGTGGGCGTTGCGCATCGCGAGGAAGGTGTCGACCCACTCCTTGGGCTGCTGATCCCAGTCGCAGATCCAGCTCCAGGGGCGCCCGGCGACGCGCTCCGCGAACGCGCCGAGGTCTCCCACGGCGACCGGCAGGCCTGCCTGCAGGGCAGCGCTCAGCGTGTAGCTGTAGGTCTCGGGCCACTGGGCGGGGAACCACGCCAGGTCGGGCTGCAGCCATTCGATCAGGCCGGGCAGGTCTTCTTCCGCGTAGCCGCCATGCACCGTGAGTCGTGCCCGCGGCTGGGTCTGCAGCTGACGGTAGGCGAAACCGATCAGATGGAATTCGATGGGCACCTTGCGCCGTGCGGCCTCCATCGCCACCGCTTCCAGCACGTCCGCCCCCTTGATGGCGCTCAAAGCCCCGATCACCACGATCTTCAGCGATGCCTGGGCGGGTACGAGCCGCGGCGCCGGCAAAGGCAGCGAGGCCACGTCGGTGACGTCGGTGTGCGGAATCGGCAGCACCGTCACCGCCGGCGCAAAAGCGGCGATGCGCCGTGCCGTGTCATGGCTGGGCGCCAGCACATGCCGCGCGCCCACCAGCAGCCGTGCATTGGCCGCGCGCCAGTGGGCGACGTTGCCGTGCGAGGGCGCGCCCATGTCGGGCGGGCAGCAGCCGCACTGGCCGGGGCCCAGCTCTTCGACGTACCGGTCCTTCGTGCCGGTGAGGGTGATGTGGGTGCAGTAGCTGAAGTAGTCGTGCGCGGTGAAGTCGTACGTTACGTTCAGCAGGTGGGGCAGGTCGCGAATGATCGGGTCGTGCCCGAGCAGGTGGTGGAAATGCACGTGGCCTACGCCAAGACGGCGCAACACGTCGAGCAATTCCGCCTGCTGGCTGCCCGACTGGAACGTCAGTTCGAAGCCTTCCTCCTTGCGCGCGAAGCGCAGCACCACGGTGTATCCCGGCCCGGGTGTGAGGGTGAGCAGCACCGCCTTGTCCGCCAGATGGGCGGCCAGTTCACGCACATGGCGCACCGTGCCTCCGGCGCGGTCATGCAGCACGTTCAGGATGACGGGCAAGCCCGACTCCACGATGCGTGCCACGTCCAGCGCCAGGCGGTAGGGGCGGGCCGGGTCGGCCTGCACGAAGGCATGCACGTCCCGTGCGTACTGCGGGTGCAGGCGTGCCAGCGTGGCCATGGCGGCCTGCTCGCGCGGGCTCTTGCTGTCGCCGAAGCTCACGCCCCCGGTGTGCAGCACGAAGGTGTCGAGCAAATGCAGGTTGCGCCAGCCGGCCTGCGCAGCGCGCTGGCAGAAGTCGTTTTCCTCGCCGTAGCCCTTGCCGAAATTCTCGGTATCGAAGAGGCCCACGTGCTGGAGGCTGTCGCGCCGGATGTACATGCAGAAACCCACGCCGGTCGGCACGTCCACCACGGCGCCCGGGTGGGTACGCGCGCAGAGCGCGTCGATGCGCGCCGTGTCGTAGCCCGGGGGCCGGGCGTTGTCCTTGCAGAACTCGGGGTAGCTGCAGATCGTCGCATTGGTGGAAAACGGGGTGACCGATGCGATGCGCAGATCGCCATAGGCGGCTGCACGGATGCGGTCGAGCCAGTCGTTGGCGACTTCGGTGTCGCTGTTGAGCAGCAGCACGTCGTGGCTGTCGCTGAGCGCCATCCCCCGGTTCACCGTGCCGACGAAGCCCAGGTTCTCGGGGTTCTCCAGCAGCAGGATGCGGCTGTCTTGCGCAGCGCGGTCGCGCAGCCACTGCGTGACCTCGGGCTCAGGGCTGCAGTCGTTGATGACGACGAGCCGGTAGGGCACGCGCACCGGGCTGGCCAGCACCGAGTCGATGCACAGCTGCGTGTCGGCCAGGCCTCGGTAGACGGGCACGATGACGTCCACCGGATGGTCGGGTGGCGTGATCCGCTGCGCAGCCGGCGCCGTCGACACGGCGGTGTGGGCCGCCGCCTGGGCGGCAGCGTCGGGGTGGGGGCCACGGCCGCGCCAGTAATCGATGTGCTTTTTCATGCGGGCCACGGGGCGGCTGAGACGGTAGACGGCGGAGTTCTCCACGGCTTTCACCGTGTCCACCAATTGGGCGTATTCCTGCTGCAGCCGGGTGCGCTCGCGTTCCACGTTGGACAGGGCGCCGCGCAGGTGGGCGATTTCGCGCTGTTCGCCAGCGTGCAGATTGCGGGTCTCGGCGGCCAGGGTGCGTTCTTTTTCAACCAGCGATTCGAGCTTGTGGCGCTCCTTCGCCTGCAGGGCTTCGGCGTCCATCAGGGCCTGGTGCTTGGCTGCCATCTGCTCGTGCAGTTCGCGCAGGGTGGCGTCGCGGTCCTGCACGACGGTCTGAGCGTGGTGCAGTTCGTCGCCCAGCTCGGCCACGCGGCGCTGGAGCGGCTGCACGCTTCCAGCCAGGGTCAGATAGTCCGCCGACATCGGCCATCCCAGGTCCACGGCCAGTGCGCCGCCGTTGGCCAGGGCCAGCGCTTGCGCGGGCACGGGCAGCTCCAGCCAGGGGTCGTCCCCCGTCAGCAGCAGCAGCGCGGCGGCGGCCACCGCCGGCAGCATGTCGCCCCCGACGATCTGCTGGTGCGCGGCGGATTCCAGCAGCGGCCGTGCGCCCTGCCCGGCTTGCCACGACCACAGGGTGTCGCCCGCAGCGTTGGTCAGCACCATGCCATGCAGATGGATGAAGCCAGGGCGATCGGCCGGGTCGAAGCGGATCTGCGTGAAAGGCCGCTCGCTGGATTGCGCAGGCAGGGAAAAACGCAGCACCTGCCGTGTCAGGCCGATCCGGCCGACGGCCGAGCGCTTGTCGTCTTCTTCGTAATGCCCATCGCGGCCCAGGTAGAGCTGCGCGGTGAAGCCGGCGCCGGCGCTCTCGGGGCCGATGGCCCGGGCCTCGACCTGCACGGCATGGTGGTTGTCGACCACGGCCTCGACCGGGTGCGCCTCGACGATGAACTGGTAGGTGAGGGCGTCGGGCGTGCCGAGCAGGTAGCGCGCCGCGGCGGGCGGCAGCTGGTCGAAGGCGACGCGGAATTCGGATTCGGGCAGTTCGCGCTGGATGGTGTCCAGCGACTTCACCGCCCAACGCTCTTCGCCCAGGAAGCGGCCGAGCGAGCGGCGGGTGAAGAAGCGCAGGTGGGTGCGGTCCAGCAGGCCTTCTTCGCGGTAGAGGAACTCGCCCTGCGACAGCTCGCCGATCAGCCCGGCGTATGCGGCGTTGGGCACCGAGATCAGCACCCGCCCGCCGTCCTTCAGCAGCGACCGGCACTGGGCCAGCACGCGTTCTGGCTGGCGCAGGTGTTCCAGCACGTCTGCGCAGACGATGACGTCGTAGCGCTGTGTGCCGAACATCGAAATCAGGTCGCAGCTTTCCAGGTCGGCCACCTCGACCTGGTCGTAGTGGGGCCGCGCCATCCGGGCTTCGGTTTCGCTCCAGGTCACCCCGTCGCTGGTGCAGTCCCGGGTTTCCTGGAGGTAGCGGCCCAGCGAACCGCTGCCGCAGCCCAGGTCAAGCACGCGCGAACCACGCTCAATGAGGCCTGCCAGCACGGAAAGAGAGGTGCGCTCACCGGAATCGATGGTGCGCAGATAGATGTGCTGGTCCTTGGCGTTTTGAGTCATGGGGCGCGATTATGACGAATGCATTGCAGGCAACGCCCCATCGGCAGGGCAGCGCTTCGCCGTGTGGAGCGGGTCCTGCTAGCCTTGATAATCCCACCCGAGCGCTTCCCCCCGACCCCAAGGCCCGATGATCGTATTTGCCCACCTGCTGAATGACCGTTCCGGAAGTCCGCGGGTGCTGCTCAGCGTGATGGGGGCGCTCAAGGGTGTCGATCCTGACCACCTGCTGTATCTGGGGGAGGGCGGCGACGGATTCCTCGGCGAAGCCGTGCCTGGCGCGCGTCGCTATCCCTACCGCCGCCACTCCAGAAGATGGGCGACCCTCTGGGCCTATCTCGGCAGCCAGTGGAGCCTGCTGCGCCTGCTGCGCAAGGCGCGCGATATCGACACGGACGCCGTGATCTACGTCAACACCCTGCTGCCTTTCGCTGCCGCGATGTTCGGACGGCTCACCGGGCGGCGCGTGGTGTGCCATCTGCACGAAGCCTCCATGCGGCCGCGGCTGCTGCAATGGTTCCTGCTGCGCACCGCGCTGTGGAGCGCGGACCGCGTCATCTGCGTGTCGGATTTCCAGAAGCAGGCCCTGGGCGTGGCGGGGGCGCTGGTCGTGCCCAACGCCGTGGAGCCGGATCTCTACGCGACCGGCTTGCGCCACGGCTATACCGCCCGACGCGGCGCAGTCTTTCGGGTCTGCATGCTCTGCTCGCTGCGCGATTACAAGGGTGTGCCGGAGTTGCTTCGCCTGGCGCATCAACTGGCCGACCGGCCGGACATCGAATTCGAGTTGGTCGTCAGCGACGAAGCCCCGGCGGTGAGTGCCTATTTCGCGGACCGAGACCGTCCCGCCAATCTCGTCCTGACCCAGGGCCTGACGGACGCATCGATCGCCTACGCCCGTGCCAGTGTGGTGGTGAACCTGTCGCGGGTGGACCTGTGCGAAGAGACGTTCGGCCTGACCTTGCTGGAGGCGATGGCGTTCGGCATCCCGGTGATCGCTCCGCCCGTGGGAGGCCCGGCGGAGCTGGTGCAGCACGGTGTGCAGGGCTACCTGGTGGACTCACGCAACGCGGACGCGTTGCGGCAGTCGGTTCTGGCGCTGGCGGGCGATGAGGCGCTCTGCATGCAGATGTCGCATGCGGGCCGTGCCGTGGCGCGGCGTCTGTCGCCCCATGCATTCCAGGCCGCGATCCGCCGTGCGGTCCTCGTACCATGAGCCCCACCGTGTCGCACCGGACGGAAGCTGGGGAGCGCCGCCGCAAGATCATGATCGTGGGTTGCGCCGGAGTGCCCGCTGCCTACGGCGGATTCGAAACACTGGCGGAAAACCTGGTGGTCTACAGCGAGCGCTCGGCCCTGCCCGTCGAGCTGACCGTGTTCTGCGGGGAGCCGCTTCCGTTGGACCGGCCCGACCAGTTCCACGGGGCCCGGCTGCGCTATCTGCCGCTGAAGGCCAACGGTTTGTCGAGCATTCCCTATGACCTGTGGTCACTGGCGGTCGCTGCCCGCGAGCGTGCGGATGCCGTGTTGGTACTGGGCGTGTCCGGTGCCATCGGCCTGGGCCTGATGCGCCTGCTGACGCGCACGCGGATCGTGACCAACATCGATGGCATCGAATGGCGACGAGCCAAGTGGGGCCGACTCGCGCGCACCTTCCTGCGCTGGTCCGAATGGGCGGCCGTGCACTGGTCGCATGAGGTCGTGGCGGACAACGAGGCCGTGGCCGAACATGTCAGGTCGCGCTACGGCGTGTCGTGCACGGTGATCGCCTATGGCGGCGATCACGCCATGGCCGTCCCGGCCACCCCCTATCCGCGGCCCCTCCCCGATGGCTACGCGCTGGCTCTCTGCCGCATCGAGCCCGAGAACAATGTGGAGATGATCCTGGAAGCCTATGCGCGGCTGCCGGATCGGCCGCTGGTCTTCATCGGCAACTGGAACGCGAGCGAATTCGGCCGCACGGTGCGGTCGAGATACCGGCACTGCGCGAATATCTCCCTGCACGACCCGGAGTACGACCTGGGAGCGTTGCGGACGCTGCGCGCAGGCGCCTGCCTGTATCTGCATGGGCACTCCGCCGGAGGCACCAATCCTTCGCTGGTGGAGATGATGCACTTCGGCGTGCCCGTGCTGGCTTTCGATTGCGCGTTCAATCGCCACACGACCCACGAGGCCGCGTTGTTCTTCCAGACGGCTGAGGACGTGGTGCAGCAAGTCCGCGCCCTCACACCGCAAAGGGCGGCAGCGGTGGGCGGGCAGATGGCGCAGATCGCGGTGTCCGACTACACGTGGACGAGCATTGGCGGCCGATACTTCCGCGCGCTGATGTGATGCGGCGGTCGCAGATCTCCTCTGCATCTGTAACTCCTGCCTGTTTTGGTGCGCGCTTTCTGGCGCCTACGCTGCACCCGCCCGGTTCGTGCCCACCAGCTTTGTTGCATTTCCCTACACCCCGGTCGGATACGATCGCCGCTTCATGATCTGGTTGTCGTTTGTCAGCTTCTTCGTCGCCCTCGTGGCTGCCGGAGCCATTGTCCGTTGGCTTGGCGGAAGTGCGGCTGATTACAGCGACAGCATGCCGCAGCGGTTTCACGTCGGCGACGTGCCGCGCCTGGGCGGCCTTGCGCTGTGGCTGGCGATCACCGTCAGCTGGCTTCTGGGCATCTGGCAGACCTCGTCCGGCGACCCAGGCTCCCTGCGGCTGGGCAGCTGGGTCTGGTGGTGGCTGCTGGCGCTGACCCCCGCCGCCATGGGCGGCATCGTCGAAGACCTGACCCAGCGGCTGGCCGTGCGCTACCGGCTTCTCCTGACAGGCTGTTCGGGCCTGGTGGCGCTGGTGCTGCTGGGCGTGAGCATCCCGCGCCTGGGGCTGCCCTGGCTCGACACGTTGCTGCACTGGATTCCCTGGCTGGGGCTGGGCATCTCGCTGCTCGCCATCACCGGACTCCCCCACGCCTTCAATATCATCGATGGCTACAACGGCCTTGCCGGCATGGTGGCGCTCATCATCTGCCTGGCCCTGGCGCATGTGTGCATCCAGGTGGGCGACCGCTCGCTCGCCGCGCTGCTGGTGTGCACCGCCGCGGCTACGGGGGGGTTCCTGGTGTGGAACTACCCGCGCGGCATGCTGTTCGCGGGCGATGGCGGGGCCTATGTGTGGGGCGTGGTCATCGCGCTGGCCAGCATTTCGCTGGTGCAGCGCAACCCCGACGTTTCTCCCTGGTTTCCCCTGCTGCTGCTGATCTACCCGGTCTGGGAGACGCTGTTTTCCATCTACCGCAAGCTGGCGCGCGGGGTGTCGCCGGGCGTGGCCGATGCGCTGCACTTCCACCAGCTGATCTACCGCCGCATCGTGCGCGGGGTGTTTCACGACGACGAAGCGCGGCGGGTGCTGATGCGCAACAACCGCACCTCGCCGTATCTCTGGGGTTTCACCATGCTGACCGTGGTTCCAGCCGTCCTGTTCTGGAACAACACGCTGGTGCTCATGACGTTCTGCGGCATCTTCGGAGCGCTCTACGTGGCGGCCTACCTGGGCATCGTGCGCTTCAAGGTGCCGCACTGGCTGCGCCACTGAACGCCCGGGCGGCCCGCGCAGCCCGCCCCCCGGCACGCCTGTCGCGGCGATGCCCCGCAGTTGCGGCACAATTTGCCCATCTTCTCCATCGCTCCAGTGCCTGACGGCGCGCCTTCCATGACCGACCTCCAATCCATTGCCCCGCGCGACAAGGCCGAAATCCTGGCCCAGGCGCTGCCCTACATCCGCAAGTTCCATGGCAAGACCATGGTGATCAAGTACGGCGGCAATGCCATGACCGACCCGGCCCTGCAGGCCGACTTCGCGGAAGACGTGGTGCTGCTCAAGCTGGTGGGCATGAACCCGGTGGTGGTGCACGGCGGCGGCCCGCAGATCGAGACGGCGCTGAACCGGCTGGGCAAGAAGGGTGAATTCATCCAGGGCATGCGCGTGACCGATGCCGAGACCATGGAGGTCGTCGAATGGGTGCTGGCCGGCGAAGTGCAGCAGGACATCGTGGGCCTGATCAACCAAGCCGGCGGCAAGGCCGTGGGCCTGACGGGCCGTGACGGCGGAATGATCCGCGCGCAGAAGCTGCGCATGGTGGACAACAAGGACCCGAGCATCGAACACGACATCGGCCAGGTGGGCGACATCGTCTCGATCGATCCCAGCGTGGTCAAGGCGCTGCAGGACGATGCGTTCATCCCCGTCATCAGCCCGATCGGCTTCGGCGAAGACAACGAGAGCTACAACATCAACGCCGACGTGGTGGCCAGCAAGCTGGCGACTGTTCTGCAGGCAGAGAAGCTGGTGCTGCTCACCAACATTCCCGGTGTGCTGAACAAGGCGGGCGAGCTGCTCACCGACCTGACCTCGCGCGAGATCGACGGCCTCTTCGCCGACGGCACCATCTCCGGCGGCATGCTGCCCAAGATTGCCGGTGCGCTCGACGCCGCCAAGGCGGGCGTCAACGCCGTGCACATCATCGATGGCCGCGTGCCGCATGCCATGTTGCTGGAAATCCTGACCGAGCAGGCCTACGGCACGATGATCCGCAGCCACTGATCCGGCTCCTTCCTCCCGTCGCCCCGCTGCCCAACGACCGACCGCTTCCACGGCTTCTGCCATGCGCTTGCTCCTGGTCGAAGACGACGTCATGCTGGCCAGCGGCATCAAGCTCGGCCTCACGGACGCCGGCTACGCGGTGGACTGGGTTGGCAGCGGCGAGCGTGCCGAGGAGGTGCTGCATGCCGAATCGTTCGACGCCGCCGTCATCGACATCGGCCTGCCGGGCATGGACGGGCTGGAGCTGACGCGCCGCCTGCGCCGGCCGGAGATGGCGCATCCATCCATGCCGGTGCTGATCCTCACGGCGCGGGATGCGCTCCATGACCGGGTGCAGGGACTGGACCTGGGCGCGGACGACTACATGGTCAAGCCCTACGAGCTGCCCGAGCTGCTGGCGCGCCTGCGCGCCTTGCTGCGCCGCTCGCAGGCCGCCACCACGGCCATCCTCGGCTTCGGCCCGCTCGAGCTGGACACGGCGCACCGCAGCGTCACGGTGCGTGCCGGCCCGGGCCTGATCGCGCGCCAGCCGATCGAGCTCGGCCCGCGCGAATGGACGGTGCTGGAATACCTGCTCATCCATGCGCCCAAGCCCGCCAGCAAGGAGAAACTGCTGCAGGCCCTCACCGGCTGGGACAAGGAAATCACGCCCAATGCGGTCGAGGTCTACGTTTCGCGCCTGCGCGGCAAGCTCGAGCCCCACGGGGTCGCGCTCCGATCCATCCGGGGCTTCGGTTACCGGCTGGAGTTGCAGGCGCCGTGCGCCTGAGCGCGACTGCTGGCGCAACATCCGCGCCGCACCGCTTTGCCCTCTGACCCACGGGCGCGCAGCATGCAGCCGCAAGCTTTCCGCCGATCTGCGCCGCGTCCCGTGACGGCCGACCTGCGCAACCGGCTGCTGCTGCTGTTGGTGGCGCCGCTGTGCGTGCTGGCCATGATCGGCGCCTGGCTGGACTACCGCTCGGCCGACGAGGCCGCCGGCCGCCACGACCAGCGGCTGATGCGGCTGCTGCCCGCGCTGGCCGACTCCATCCTCTCGCCCGCCATGACCGAGGACGGCCAGCCGCTGCTGCTGCTGGCGCCGCCTGTCGAAGAGTTCCTGCGGCAGAACGCCGGCTTCTCGGGCTTCAGCGTGCAGGACCTGACGGGCCGCGTGCTGCTCGGCGACGACTGGCTGGGCAGCGCGGTGCCGACCACGGCGGTGCCGGAATTCCACAGCGTCGAACACGACCAGATCATCTACCGCGTGGCGGTGCAGCGCGGCCGCACCAGCGCCGGGGAATTGGTGGTGGCACTGGCCGATGGATCCGATGCCCGCCAGCAGTGGGGGCGGCAGCTGCTGCTGCGCGTGCTGCTGCCCAACCTGGCGCTCATCGCCGCCGCGGCCCTGGCCATTCATTGGGCGGTGCGGCGCGCCTTCAAACCGCTGGTGGAGCTGACGGGCGCCGTCGAGCACCGTTCTCCGCGCGACCTGAGCCCCATCGACGAATCCGCCTCGCCCGCCGAAGTGCGGCCGCTGGTCGATGCCCTCAACCGCCTGTTCGCGCTGGTCAACGCGCAGGCGGAGAGCCAGCGGCGCTTCGTGGCCGACGCGGCCCACCAGCTGCGTACCCCGCTCGCCGGGCTGCAGGCGCAGGTGGAGGCCTGGGCGCTGGCGGCCCAGTCGGCCGGGGAGGCGGGCGAGCCCGGGCGGGGCGGCCAGTCGCAATCCAGGTCAAACCAGCCTCTCGCGCTTGATGCTGCTGGGCGTGGTGCTATTTCTTTGGGAGCATCTGAGCTGCAGAAGCTGCGGCAGGCCACCCGGCGCACTTCCAAGCTGGCGCACCAGTTGCTGGCGCTTTCCCGCGCCGATGCGCGCAGCCTCGACGCCCAGCCGCCGCAGTCGGTCGACTTGAAGGCGCTGTGCGAAAGCCTGCTCGAGGCCTTTCTCGACGCCGCCACCGCCAAGGGCATCGACCTGGGGCTGGAGACGGAGCCGGCGGCCACGGCCGGCCACGGCTGGCTGCTGCGCGAGATGCTGTCCAACCTGGTCGACAACGCCATCAGGTACACGCCGGCGGGCGGCAGCGTCACGCTGCGCTCCGGCATGCGCGGCGGGCATGCCTTCCTGCAGGTGGAGGACGACGGCCCTGGCGTGCCCGACGCCGAACGGCAGCGGGTCATGCAGCGCTTCTACCGGTTGCCGGGTTCGGTGGGCGAGGGCACCGGCCTGGGCCTGGCCATCGCGGACGAGATCGCCCACGTCCATCGCGCCAGCCTCACGCTCGCCGCGGGTGCAGCCGGCCAGGGGCTGCTGGTCACGGTGCGCTTCCAGGCCGGGACGCAAACGGCCTGATCGCCTCCGGCGGGCGGTGGCGATCTCCTTCCGGCGCTGGCCCGGGGCGGGGGAGGGCAGGGCAGGGCAGGGCGGGGCGGGGCGGGTGGTCAGGATCGCTGTGCGAGAATCAATTGCACACATTGGCTGCCATGTCCGCACTCCCTCCCGACACCGACACGCGACCCGCTCCCGCTCTGCTCTCCACTGCGTCAGACCCCTCACCCACGCCCGCGAAAGACGAGCCCGCTGCCGCCGCCGTGCGCCGCAGGCCGCCGCCCGGCGAGCGCCGCGTGCAGATCCTGCAGACGCTGGCGGGCATGCTGGAGCAGCCTGGTGCCGAGCGCATCACCACTGCCGCCCTGGCGGCGCGACTGCAGGTGAGCGAGGCGGCGCTCTACCGCCATTTCGCCAGCAAGGCGCAGATGTTCGAGGGCCTGATCGAGTTCATCGAGCAAAGCGTTTTCACCCTGGTCCACCAGATCATGGAGCGCCCCGCCGAACAGTCCGGCCCGGCCGACGGCGCCCAGCGCGCGGCGCGCATCGCCGCGCTGGTGCTGCAGTTCGGTGAGCGCAATCCGGGCATGGTCCGCGTGATGGTGGGCGATGCGCTGGTGCTGGAAAACGAGCGCCTGCTGCAGCGCATGAACCAGTTCTTCGACCGGATCGAGTCGTCGCTGCGGCTGTGCCTGCGGCCGGCGGCGGACGCTGCCGGCGCCGCCACGCCGACCGTCGACGCCCAGGTGCGCGCGGCGGCGCTGTGCGATCTGGTGCGCGGCCGGCTGCAGCGCTTCGCGCGTTCGGGCTTCCGGCGCCTGCCCACCGAGCATCTGGACGCCTCGCTGCAGTTGCTGGTCTAGGGCGCAGGCTCAACCTGCCGGCTGGCGCAAGGCCATTGGCGGTTCGGCGGGATGGGGAAGGCGCGCTGCGCGGGATGGCGCGACTCGGGGGGGCGCAGCGTCGGCGCGCCGGGTGCTGTGAAGGGGCGGTGCGGTGCGTGATCCGCCTTCACTGCACCACCGCCCGTTCGGGCCGAGCCTGTCGAAGCCACGGCATGAAGCTAGCGAAATACTGATTTCTGATCCCCCGCCCGTGGAGTCAGACCTTGTGACAGGGTCCCGGCCGCACCCTCCGCACCCTCCCCAGCATCGTCACCCAGCCAAGCCAGTGAGCGCAGGCTTCCTGCAACGCGCGCACCGCCGCCGCTGCAGGCCGGTGAGACGGCCCGCAAGCCCACCCATCGCCGGCTTCAGGGTTTTCCCTGGCAAGCCCCCATCCGCCACCAGGAACTGAGCTCTACCGCAGGTTTTCATGCAAAATAGAACGATCGTTCGTTTTATTTTACGCATGGCTGATACGTCCTCTCCCACCAAACCCGTGCGCGCGGCCGCGCGCGATGGGCGCGCCCTGCAGAAGGGCCAGCAGACGAAGGCGGTGATCGTCGAGGCCGCCCTGGGCCTGGCCACGCACATCGGGCTGGAAGGGCTGTCCATCGGCGCGCTGGCCGACGTCACCGGCATGAGCAAGTCCGGCGTGTTCGCGCACTTCGGCTCGCGCGAGGAACTGCAGATTTCGGTGGTGCGCGAATACCACGCCCGTTTCGAGCAGGAGGTGTTCTACCCCGCCATGGCCGCTCCGCGTGGCGTGGCCCGTTTGCGTGCCATGTTCGGCAACTGGATGCAGCGCACCTCCATCGAGATCGATTCGGGCTGCATCTACATCAGCGGTGCGGTGGAGTTCGACGACCGCGCCGGCCCGGTGCGCGACGCGCTCGCCAGCTCGGTGCTGACCTGGCTGGCCGCGATGAAGCGTGCCATCGAGCAGTCCATGGAACTGGGCGAGCTGCGTGCCGACGTGAACCCCGAGCAGATGCTGTTCGAGATCCACGGCCTGATTCTGGCGCTGCACTACGAGGCGCGCTTCCTGCAGACGCCCGGCTCCATCGACCGCGCGCATGCCGGCTTCGACAACATCCTGGCCCGCTACGGCGTGGCCGAAGCCAGCGGCGGCTGACCGCAGCGGGCCCATCCCTTCGTTCTCCAACGACTTCCTCCTTCCCTTTTTTTCTTCAGTCCTACCCTTTCAGGAGCCAACATGCCCAGCTACACGCCGCCCCTGCGCGACATGCAATTCGTGATGCACGAGGTCTTCCGCGTCACCGACGAGTTCAAGGCCATTCCCCGGCATGCCGAGGTCGATGAGGACACCATCAATGCCGTGCTGGAAGAGGCCGGCAAGTTCGCCGCCGGCGTGGCGTTCCCGCTCAACATCTCGGGCGACGAAGAGGGCTGCACGCTCGACAAGCAGACGCATGAAGTGACCACGCCCAAGGGCTTCAAGGAAGCCTATGCGCAGTACATCGAGGGCGGCTGGGCGGCGCTGTCGTGCGACCCGGAATACGGCGGCCAGGGCCTGCCGTTCGTGGTGAATCAATGCCTCTACGAAATGCTCAACAGCGCCAACCAGGCCTGGACGATGTACCCGGGCCTCTCGCACGGCGCCTACGAGGCGCTGGTGGCGCACGGCACCGACGAGCAGAAGAAGACCTACCTGCCCAAGCTGGTGAGCGGCGAGTGGACCGGCACCATGTGCCTGACCGAGCCCCACTGCGGCACCGACCTCGGGATGCTGCGCACCAAGGCCGAGCCCGTGGCCGGCGCACCGGAAGGCACGTACAAGATCACCGGCAACAAAATCTTCATCAGCGCCGGCGAGCACGACTTCACCGAGAACATCGTCCACCTGGTGCTGGCCCGCCTGCCCGATGCGCCCAAGGGCAGCAAGGGCATCAGCCTGTTCGTGGTGCCCAAGTACCTGGTGAATGCCGACGGCTCCCTGGGCGAGCGCAACCCGATCTTCTGCGCCGGCCTCGAGCACAAGATGGGCATCCACGGCAACGCCACCGCGCAGATCGCCATCGATGGCGCCATCGGCACCCTGGTCGGCCAGCCGCACAAGGGCCTGCAGGCCATGTTCGTGATGATGAACGCGGCCCGCCTGGGCGTGGGCAACCAGTCGCTGGGGCTGACCGAAGTGGCCTTCCAGAACGCGCTGGCCTATGCCAAGGACCGCACCCAGATGCGCAGCCTGTCGGGCACCAAAGCCAAGGACAAGGAAGCCGATCCGATCATCGTGCACCCCGACGTGCGCAAGATGCTGCTGACGGCCAAGGCCTATGCCGAAGGCGCCCGCGCGCTGCAGATCTACTGCACGCTGCTGCTGGACAAGGCGCACAGCCACCCGGACGAAAAGGTGCGCAAGGACTCGGACGAACTGGTGGCGCTGCTGACGCCCATCGTCAAGGCCTTCATCACCGACAACGGCCACATTGCCACCAACCACTGCATGCAGGTCTTCGGCGGCCACGGCTTCATCAAGGAATGGGGCATGGAGCAGTTCGTGCGGGACAACCGCATCAACATGATCTATGAAGGCACCAACACCATCCAGTCGCTGGACCTGCTGGGCCGCAAGGTGCTGGGCAACAACGGTGCCACGCTCAAAAAACTGGGCAAGCTGGTGGGCCAGCTGGTGCAGGAAGAAGGTGTGAACGAGAAGATGGCCGAGTTCATCAACCCCATCGCCATGCTGGGCGAGCAGATGACCAAGTTCACCACCGAGATCGGTTTCAAGGGCTTCCAGAACCCCGACGAAGTGGGTGCCGCCGCCGTCGATTACCTGCGCGTGGCCGGCCACCTGGTGTTCGGCTACCTGTTCGCCCGCATGGCCCAGGTGGCGCTGCGGCAGATCGCCGCCGGCAACGACGACCCGTTCTACGTCGCCAAGCTGCAGACGGCGCGCTTCTACTTCGCCAAGCTGTTCCCCGAAACGGCCACGCTGATGCGCACCGCCCGCGCTGGCGCCAAGCCGCTGATGGACACCGACGCCGCGCTGGCCTGAGCGCCGCACGCTTGCAATCTTCTCAACGTTTTTGCCCAGGAGCCCTCATGAATAAAGCGCTAGCAGCTATCTTTTGTGTAGCAATCGCCGCCCCCGTCTGGGCCCAGGTGACGCCCGTGGGCACGTGGCGCAGCATCGACGACAAGACGGGTGAGGCGAAAGCCCAGATCCGCATCGGCGAAGCGGCGGGCGCGCTCACCGGCCGCATCGAGAAGTCGCTGAAGAAAGACACGGCCCCGGACGCCACCTGCGTGGAATGCACCGACGACCGCAAGGGCCAGCCCATCGCCGGGCTGGAGATCATCCGCGGCGGCAGGAAGGCCGACGGCAAGGACGTCTGGGAAGGCGGCAAGATCCTCGACCCCGAAAACGGCAAGGAATACCGCGCCAGCTTCACGCCCATCGACGGCGGCGCCAAGCTGGAAGTGCGCGGTTACCTGGGGCCTTTCTGGCGAACGCAAACGTGGCAGCGCGTCCAATAAATCCATTCGACAAGAAACACCATGTCCCGATTCCAAGTGAAGAAAGTCGCCGTGCTCGGCGCAGGCGTGATGGGCGCGCAGATCGCCGCGCACCTCGCCAATGTGAAGGTGCCCGTGGTGCTGTTCGACCTGCCAGCCAAGGAAGGCCCGAAGAACGGCATCGTCACCAAGGCCATCGAGGGCCTGAAGAAGCTCAAGCCCGCGCCCTTGGGCGTGGCCGAAGACGCCGCGCTGATCGGCCAGGCCAACTACGGAGAGCACCTGGACCAGCTGCGCGAATGCGACCTCGTCATCGAGGCCATCGCCGAGCGCATGGACTGGAAGCTCGACCTCTACAAGAAGATCGCGCCCTTCGTCGCGCCGAACGCCATCGTGGCGTCGAACACGTCCGGGCTGTCGATCACGAAGCTCTCCGAGGCGCTGCCCGATGCGATCAAGCCGCGTTTCTGCGGCATCCACTTCTTCAACCCGCCGCGCTACATGACGCTGGTGGAGCTGATCGACACGCCCACCACCCGGCCGGAAGTGCTGGACCAGCTCGAAGCCTTCGTCACCAGCGGCCTGGGCAAGGGCGTGGTGCGCGCGCACGACACGCCTAACTTCATCGCCAACCGCGTCGGCATCGCCGGCATGCTGGCCACGATGAAGGAAGTGGAGAACTTCGGCCTCACCTACGACGTGGTGGACGACCTCACGGGCAAGAAGCTGGGGCGCGCCTCCAGCGGCACCTTCCGCACCGCCGACGTGGTGGGGCTGGACACCATGGCCCATGTCATCAAGACGCTGCAGGACAACCTGACGGAAGAGACGGACCCGTTCTACGGCAGCTTCGGCACGCCCGAAGTGCTGAACAAGCTCATCGAGATGAAGCACCTGGGCCAAAAGTCCAAGGCCGGCTTCTACAAGAAGGTGGGCCGCGACATCCTGCGCTTCGACCTGGCCGAGGGCGAATACGTGCCCGGCGGCCAGAAGGCCGACGAGGTCTATGGCCGCATGCTCAAGAAGCCCGCCGCCGAGCGCCTGAAATTGCTGCGCAACGCCGAGGGCGCGCAGGGCCGCTTCCTCTGGGCCATTCTGCGCAACAGCTTCCACTACGCCGCCGTGCACCTGGCGACGATTGCCGACAACGCCCGCGACGTGGACCAGGCCATGCGCTGGGGCTTCGGCATGAAGCAGGGCCCGTTCGAGCTGTGGCAGGAGGCCGGCTGGCTCGACGTGGCGAAGATGATCCAGGAGGACATCGATGCGGGCAAGGCGCTCAGCAAGGCGCCGCTGCCCGAGTGGGTGTTCAAGGGCCCGGTGGCCGAGGCCGGCGGCGTGCACACGGCCGAGGGCTCGTGGAGCGCTTCCCAGTCGAAGTTCGTGCCGCGCCGCCAGTTGCCCGTCTATGAACGCCAGCACTTCCCCGAGCCGCTGCTGGGCGAAAAGAACCTGCCCGACTGGCGCACGGCCGGCACCACGGTAGCCGGGTCCGACGCGCTGCGCACCTGGACGCTCGATGGCAAGGTGCTCATCGCCAGCATCCAGAGCAAGATGCACGCGATCAGCCCCGACGTGATGGAAGGCCTGGTCGAGGCCATCGACACCGCCGAGCGCGAATACGACGGGCTGGTGATCTGGTCCGGCGACGGGCCCTTCAGCGTGGGCGCCGACCTGGCGGCCACCATGCCCGCCTTCGTGGTCGCCGGCATCTCGGCCATCGAAAGCGTGGAGCAGGAACTGCAGAACCTGATGCTGCGCCTGCGCTATGCGCAGGTGCCGGTCATCTCGGCCATCCACGGCATGGCGCTGGGCGGTGGCTGCGAGCTGGCCGTGTACTCGGCCCGCCGCGTGGCGCACATGGAAAGCTACATCGGCCTGGTCGAAGTGGGCGTGGGCCTGGTGCCGGGTGCGGGCGGCCTGACCTACATCGCGCGCCGCGCGGCCGAGAACGCCGCCGCGTCCACGGGCAAGGACCTGCTGCCTTTCCTCACGGAAGGCTTCACCGCCGCCGCCATGGCCAAGGTGGGCACCAGCGCGCTCGAATCGCGCAAGCTGGGCTATCTGCTGGAGAGCGACATCGTCGTGCCGCACAAGGACGAGGTGCTGTTCGTCGCGCTGAACGAAGCGAAGGCCATGGCCGCCAGCGGCTGGCGCGCGCCGGCCAGGCGCCTGTTCCCGGTGGCCGGGCGCAGCGGCATCGCCACCATCCGCGGCTCGCTGGTCAACATGCGCGACGGCGGCTTCATCAGCGACCACGACCAACACATCGCCACGCTGATCGCCGAAATCGTCTGCGGCGGCGACGTGGATGCCGGCACGCTGGTGAGCGAGGAATACCTGATGGCGCTGGAACGCAAGGCCTTCTGCGCGCTGATCCAGCACCCCAAAACGCAAGAACGCATCCTGGGCATGCTGAACACCGGCAAGCCGTTGCGCAACTGATCGGCCGACCGCATGACCATGACCCCGGACCTGGCTAGCGTGTTCGCGCCCAACCGGCTGCAACTGCAGCTGGAGCAGATCGACGACTACCCGAAGTTCCTGCGCCCCTGGGTGCGCAACCTGGTGCTGCGCCGCGCCGTGCCGTTCACCCGCACGGCCGGCGTGGAGTTCGTCGAGATGTCGCCGAACCGGGTGGAAGTGCGGCTGCGCAACGAGCCCCGGGTGCGCAATCACATCGGCGGCATCCATGCCTCGGCGATGAACCTGCTGGCCGAGACGGCCACCGGCATGGCCGTGGGCCTGAACGTGCGCGACGACTGCGTGCCGCTGGCCAAGGACATGAAGATGGCCTTCCGCAAGCGCGCCAACGGTGCGTTGCGCGCCGTGGCGGTGCTGACCGATGCGCAGCGCGCCGCCATGAAGGCCGAAACCAAGGGCGAGATGCAGGTCCAGGTCACGGTGACGGACGAAACCGGCGCGGAGCCGGTGGAGTGCGAATTCACCTGGGCCTGGGTGCCGTCCACCCGCGCCGCCAAGTAGCCGACCGAACGAACCCAAACCATGCACTCACCGATCGCGAGGTCGATGGGTCGAACGAATCAAGGAGCCTTCTCCATGGCAAAACAAATGCAGGACGCCTACATCGTCGCCGCCACGCGCACGCCCATCGGCAAGTCGCACCGCGGCTTCTTCCGCAACACCCGCCCGGACGACCTGCTGGCCACGACGCTGAAGGCCGCGCTGGCCCAGGTGCCGGGGCTGGACCCGGCCTCCATCGAGGACATCATCTGCGGCTGCGCCATTCCCGAAGGCGCGCAAGGCCTGAACGTGGCGCGCATCGGCGCCGTGCTGGCGGGGCTGCCCACCAGCGTGGGGGGCATCACCGTCAACCGCTTCTGCGCCTCGGGTCTGTCGGCCGTGCAGATGGCGGCGGACCGCATCCGCGTGGGCGAGGCCGAGGTGATGATCGCCGCCGGTGTCGAAAGCATGAGCATGGTGCCCATGATGGGCAACACGCCCTCGCTGTCGCCCAGCATCTTCGCGCGGGACGGCGACGTGGGCATCGCCTACGGCATGGGCCTCACGGCCGAGAAGGTCGCCCAGCAGTGGAAGGTGAGCCGCGAAGACCAGGACGCCTTCGCGCTGCAGTCGCACCAGAAGGCGCTGGCCGCGCAGCAGGCCGGCGAATTCGCCGATGAGATCACGCCCATCGAGGTGACCGACCGCACGGCTGACCTCGCCACCGGCGAGGCCATCGCCAAGAGCCGCACCGTGTCGCTGGACGAGGGCGCCCGCCCCGACACCAGCCTGGAGGGCCTGGCCAAGCTCAAGACCGTGTTCGCGGCGCGCGGCTCGGTCACGGCGGGCAACAGCTCGCAGACCAGCGACGGCGCGGGCGCGCTGATCCTGGCGAGCGAATCGGCGGTCAAGCGCTTCGGCCTGACCCCGCTGGCGCGCTTCGTCAGTTTCGCCAGCAAGGGCGTGCCGCCCAGCATCATGGGCATCGGCCCGATCGAGGCCATCCCGGCCGCGCTGCGCTACGCCGGCCTGCAGCAGCAGGACATCGACTGGTTCGAGCTGAACGAGGCCTTCGCCGCCCAGTCGCTCGCCGTCATCCGCCAGCTGGGCCTGGACCCGGCCAAGGTCAACCCCATGGGCGGCGCCATCGCCCTGGGCCATCCGCTGGGCGCGACGGGCGCCATCCGCGCCGCCACGGTGGTGCATGCGCTGCGCCGCAAGAACCTGAAGTACGGCATGGTCACGATGTGCGTGGGCATGGGGCAGGGCGCGGCGGGCATCTTCGAAAAAGTCTAGGTACAACCCCCTGAGCGGCGTAGCCGCTCCGTGCAGCCGCCAGAGGCGGCAGCTCTTCGGGCCGTCCCAACCTGCGCGGGCAGGTTGGGAGCCGCGGCCCTCTGCCCCTTCTCTCGCGCTGGCGCGCGGGAAGGGGACGACGCCGGTGGCCTGGCGGAGCCAGTTCCACGGCGTCTGCTGGTGAAGTCCGGCCGTGCCCTTCGCCAAGCAAAGTCGCAGGCACGACGGCACGTTGCTCTCAACCACGGCACACTCAGTCACCATGACCGATGCTCTGCACCCTCTAGACGATGCGCTGGCGCTCACCCCCGACGGCGCCGACCGCTACACCGGCCGCACGACGCCGGATTACTGGAACATGGTGGGGCCCTTCGGCGGCGCCACGGCCGCCACGCTGCTGCAGGCCGTGATGCAGCACCCCGCGCGGCTCGGCGAGCCGCTGTCGCTCACCGTCAACTACGCAGGCGCGGTGGGGCAGGGCGACTTCACCGTGCAGGCCACGCCGGTGCGCACCAACCGGTCCACCCAGCACTGGACGCTGTCCATCACCCAGCCCGGCCCCGATGGCGCGATGGTCACGACCACCACCGGCACCGCAGTGACTGCGGCGCGCCGCGAAACATGGAGCGAAACCGACACCCCCATGCCCGAGGCACCCGCGCCCGAAGGCCTGCAGCCGCTGGGCCAGGGGCTGGGCGTGGCCTGGCTGGACCGGTACGAGCTGCGCCCCGTGGCCGGCGACATGCCCCAGCAATGGGACGGCCGCAGCCATGCCGGCAGCCTCACGCGGCTCTGGATGCGCGACGCGCCCGAGCGGCCGCTGGACTTCTGCGCGTTGGCGGCGCTGGCCGATGTGTTCTACCCTCGCGTCTGGCTGCGGCGCGCGCAGCGCGTGCCGGCGGGCACGGTGTCGCTCACCGTGTACTTCCATGCCGGCAGCGCGCAGCTGCAGGCCACCGGCACCGGCCATGTGCTGGGCCAGGCGCAGGCGCAGGAGTTCCGCAACGGCTTCTTCGACCAGACCGCACAACTGTGGAACCGCGCCGGCCAGCTGCTGGCCAGCAGCCACCAGATCGTCTACTACAAGGAATGAGCACAAGGATGAACGACATGACCGACACCACCACGGCCGGCACGGACCGCACGGCAGGCACCGCCTCGCAGGACATCCTGGTCCACACCGAGTCCGGCATCACCACCATCACCTTCAACCGGCTGGACAAGAAGAACTCGATCACCCGCGCCATGTACGCGGCGCTGGCCGACGCCTTCGACGCCGCCGCGCAGGACGCGAAAGTGCGCGTGGTGGTGCTGCAGGGCGACGTGGCCATCTTCAGCGCCGGCAACGACATCGGCGACTTCCTGCAGCAGACGCCGTCCACCCAGGACTCGCCGGTGTTCCGCTTCCTGCGCGGCATCGCCACCTTCCCGAAGCCCGTCGTCGCCGCCGTCTGCGGCCCGGCTGTGGGCATCGGCACCACCATGCTGTTCCATTGCGACCTGGTCTATGCCGGCGACAACGCCGCGTTCTCCATGCCCTTCGTCAACCTGGGCCTGTGCCCCGAAGCCGGCTCCAGCCTGCTCGTGCCGCGCATGTTCGGCTACCACCGGGCCGCCGAAGCGCTGCTGCTGGGCGAACCCTTCATGGCCGAAGCCGCGCTGGAAGTGGGCCTGGTCAACCGCGTGGTGCCGCCCACCGAATGCAACATGGTCGCCCAGACCCAGGCCCGCAAGCTGGCCGCCAAGCCGCTGTCGTCGCTGATCGAAACCAAGCGCCTGATGAAGCACGCCCAGCAACCCGAAGTGCTGGAACGCATCGCGCAAGAAGGCGAGAGCTTCGGCCGCATGCTGGTCCAGCCCGCCGCCAAGGAAGCCTTCAGCGCCTTCATGGAAAAACGCCGCCCGGACTTCAGCGCGAGCTGAAGGCCGCCACCGAAGGTGGGGCGACACGCAGTGGCGCCAGCAGTTTTCGTCAAAAACGCCGTCCGGACTTCAGCGCCAGCTGAATTCCGGCCACCGAAGGCGGGGCGACACGCAGTGGCGCCAGAAGTTTTCGTCAAAAACGCCGTCCGGACTTCAGCGCCAGCTGAAGTCCGGCCACCGGAGGTGGAGCGACACGCAGTGGCGCCAGAAGTTTTCGTCAAAAACGCCGCCCGGACTTCAGCGCCAGCTGAGGTCCGGCCACCGACGGAGGGTCGACACGCAGTGGCCCCCGCAGTTTTGTCCGTACCTCACCCCGGCTCCAGCGCGGCCTCTACCTGCCGTCGGCTTGCAAAAACAAGCCCATTCATCCTCCAGCGCTCATGCATAGGGCGCCCAATGCTATGAAAAACATAGCATATGAAACACAGGCCTCCACCGTGCAACCCCTGCCCGACTTCGAGCCCGAGTTCATCGCCGGCCTCACCGAGATCTTCGAAGAACGCATCGTCTTTCACCGCCTGCTGGGCCTGAAGGTGCACAGCGTGCGGCCCGACGAGGTGGCAGCCCGCATCGACATGAAGCCCGACCTCGTCGGGCACTACGGCCACCAGCGGCTGCACGGCGGCGTAATCAGCGCGTCGCTGGATGCCATGGGCGGGCTGGCGGTCATGGCGGCCATCGGCGCCAGGCACATGGATGAATCACCCCTCCAGCGGCTGCAGCGCTTCGGCCGCCTGGGCACCATCGACCTGCGCATCGACTATCTGCGTCCCGGGGTGGACAGCGACCACTTCACGATGCGCGCTGAAGTGCTGCGCCTGGGCTCGCGGGTGGCCAGCACGCGCATGGAATTCTTCGGCGCGGACGGGGCGCTGCTGGCGGCAGGCGCGGCGGCATACATCGTCGCGTGAGACATCAGGCGGGGACTCTGCACCGCTGCCCCGATGTGTGTCGCTGCAAACCCTGCAAGCGCATGCTACGAACGAGCGGTTTCGTTACCGTTCTTGCGTAACGCTGGGATCTTTCACTGCTCTGCACTTCTAGCATGGCCCTCTTTTCAAGGAGATCTGATGGCCGTGCAAAACCCTTTCTTTGGCAAGCGTGAACCCGACGCATTCCAGCCCCGTCAGCCCGGCTCCGTGCTGGGTGGCGCCACCACGCCCGGTACGGCGGCGACGGCTGCCAATCCGCTGGGCACCAGCCCGGCCGTGAACAGCAAACCGCTGACGGGCACGTCGCCGGCTGCCGCCGCCGGTGAGGGAGTGGGCAGCAAGCTCACCGTGGGCCCGAACATCAAGCTCAAGGGAGTGGAGATCACCGACTGCGACACGCTGGTGGTGGAAGGGACCGTCGAAGCGACGATGGATTCGCGCGTCATCCAGATCGCCGAGCAGGGCGCCTTCCGTGGTTCGGCCGAGATCGATATCGCCGAGATCCACGGTGAGTTCGACGGCACGCTGACGGTGCGCCAGAAGCTGGTGATCTACAGCACCGGCAAGGTCACGGGCAAGATCCGGTACGGCAAGGTGGTGATCGAAGAGGGCGGCCAGCTCTCCGGCGAGATCGAGGCCGGCGGCAGCGCCGGCCGCGGCCAGTCGAGCACCTCTGCGTCCACCGCCTACGCCCGCAACGATTCGCCGGCGCTGGCTGCGGCCTGACTGCGGCAGGCCATGCCGGCGGGTTGACCGGAAGGTGGGGCGCACGAGACCACCGCATGGGGGCCATGCCAGAGCAGGGCCTGCATCCGCTACCGCCGCTACCGCCGCCGCTCCTGCGTTCGGGCGGAGGCTGCCCGAAGATACACGCAAGCCGCCATCGGCTTCCCGCGCATCACGGCGCAGCGGGAGCCGGTGGCGGCTTCGTCATTGGGGTGCGCCACCAGAGGCGGGCGGTGCCAGAACGTCTGGCGGGCTCGCCCCCCAGGTCGATTCAAGCGCCGGCAGGCGGGGTGGCGCCGGTGGCCGCCGCCGCACCACCCGGGGCAGGGTCTGCGGCAGCAACGCCGGCCACGACGATCGGCCGCGGCCGGCCGGCCGCATCGATGGCCACGTAGGTCAGCCGCGCCTCGGTCACCTTCACATAGCGGCCCTGCGCGGCGAAACGCTCGGCATACACCTCCACCTGCACGGTGACCGACGTGCGGCCCACTCGCTGCACGCTGGCGAAGAAGGAGAGGATGTCGCCGACGCGCACCGGCTGCTTGAACACGAATTCATTCACCGCCACCGTTGCCATGCGGCCCTGCACATGGCGCGCGGGCAGCACCGAGCCCGCCAGGTCCACCTGCGCCATCACCCAGCCGCCGAAGATGTCGCCGTTGGCGTTGCAGTCGCCCGGCATGGGGATGACCTTCAGCACCAGTTCCTTGTCGGCCGGCAGCGCGGTCAGGGCGGCGGTCGGCGCGGGCGTGGCGGTGGCAGCGGGCGTGGCGGGCGCGGCCGAGGGGGGCGTCGCGCGGGCGGATTCGGTCATGGGCACAATCTCGGTAAAAACAACAACCGGAATTGTCCTTCATGCGCCCCCACGGCGAATCTGCTGCCTCCCCCCACGCCCCGCATCCCCACGCGTCCCCGCACAGCGCCGCAACCCGATCTGCGCCGCATTCCCCGCCGTCCTCGGAGCCGGCCGCTCCACCCGCCCCGCGGCGCTCCGACTGGGGCACCATCGCACGCCTGCTGCCCTACCTGTGGCAATACAAGTGGCGCGTGATCGCGGCGCTGGTGTTCGTGCTGGGCGCCAAGACCGCCAACGTCGGCGTGCCGCTGCTGCTCAAGCACCTGGTGGATGCGATGACCCTCACGCCCGGCAACCCGGCCATCGTGGTGGTGGTACCCGTGGCGCTGATCGTGGCCTACGGCCTGCTGCGGCTCTCGACCTCGGTCTTCACCGAGCTGCGCGAACTCGTCTTCGCCAAGGCCACGCAGGGGGCGGCCCGCACCATTGCGCTGCAGACCTTCGAGCATCTGCATGCCCTGTCGCTGCGCTTTCACCTGGAGCGCCAGACCGGCGGCATGACGCGCGACATCGAGCGCGGCATGGGCAGCATCCAGTCGCTGATCTCGTTCACCCTCTTCAACATCGGCGCCACGCTGATCGAGGTGTTCATGGTGCTCACGGTGCTGGCCGTGCGCTTCGACGCCTGGTTCGCCTGGATCACGCTGGGCGCGCTGGCGCTCTACATCGCCTTCACGGTGGGCGTGACCGAATGGCGCACGCACTTCCGGCGCCAGGCCAACGAGTTCGATTCGGCCGCGCATGCCAAGGCCGTGGATTCGCTGCTCAACTACGAGACCGTCAAGTACTTCAACAACGAGGCCTTCGAGGCGCGCCGCTACGACGAGAGCCTGCAGCGCCTGCGCCGCGCGCGGCTGAAAAGCCAGACCTCGCTGTCGCTGCTCAACACCGGCCAGCAGCTCATCATCGCCACCGGCCTGGTCTGCATGCTGTGGCGCGCCGCGCAGGGCGTGGCGGACGGGCGCATGACGGTGGGCGACCTGGTCATGGTCAACGCCTTCATGATCCAGCTCTACATACCGCTCAACTTCCTGGGCGTGATCTACCGCGAGATCAAGCAGAGCCTGACCGACCTGGACAAGATGTTCACCCTGATGGACCGCGAGCGCGAGGTGGCCGATGCGCCCGGTGCCGTGCCGCTCGTGCTGCAGGGCCCGCCCGCCGTGCGCTTCGAGGACGTGCACTTCGCCTACGACCCGGCGCGTCCCATCCTGCGCGGGGTCAGCTTCGAGATCCCCGCCGGCCGTACCGTGGCGGTGGTGGGCCCATCGGGTTCCGGCAAGTCCACCCTGGCGCGGCTGCTCTACCGCTTCTACGACATCCAGTCAGGACGCGTCACGCTGGGCGGGCAGGACCTGCGTGCCGTCACCCAGGACAGCGTGCGCCGCGCCATCGGCATCGTGCCGCAGGACACCGTGCTGTTCAACGACACCATCGCCTACAACATCGCCTACGGCCGGCCCGGCGCCACGCAGCAGGAGGTGGAAGCCGCCGCGCAGGCGGCGCGCATCCACGGCTTCATCGCCGCCACGCCGCAGGGCTACGCCACGCCGGTGGGCGAGCGGGGGCTGAAGCTCTCGGGTGGCGAAAAGCAGCGCGTGGCCATCGCCCGCACGCTGCTGAAAGACCCGCCCATCCTGATCTTCGACGAGGCCACCAGCGCGCTCGATTCCGCCAACGAACGCGCGATCCAGGCCGAGCTGCAGAGCGCGGCCGAAGGCAAGACCACGCTGCTGATCGCGCACCGCCTGTCCACCGTGGTTGATGCGCACGAGATCCTGGTGATGGACGCGGGCCAGATCATCGAGCGCGGCACGCATGCCGAACTGCTGGCGCGCGGCGGGCGGTACGCGAGCATGTGGGCGTTGCAGCGCCACGAAAGTCAGGGCGGGCAGTAGCGCCGTAGCGCAGTAGCGCCCGCACCAGATCGGGGCTGAAGGTTTGCCAGGCGCCGTAGAACCATCTGCGGTATGACCGGCTTGTAGTGCTATTTGCAATACGCTAATAGAATCCGTGAATGACCCCACTTGCCAACCACCCCCTCTCGCTGCGCCTCGCGGTGAGCGACCTGGCCATGATCGACCGGGCCGCCATGCTGCGCGGGCGCTCGCGGACCGAGTTCATGCGCGATGCGGCGGTGCGTGCGGCGGAAGAGGCCTTGCTCGAATCCCTGCCCATCCGCATGAGCCCTGAGGGCTTCGAGGAATTCCTGGCGGTGCTTGCCACGCCCGGCACGGCGGTGCCCGAGATGGTGGAGGTGTTGCAGCGCCCCGCGCCCTGGGAACGCGCTTCGTGAAGATCGAGGGGCCGCAGGCCCTGACGGCGCAGCATGAGGTGGCCTCGTTTTCGTGTGGCCATCCCGCGCTGGACCGGTGGCTGCAGACCCGCGCACTGTCCCATCAGCAGAAAGGCTTCACGGCGGTGGTCGTGGTGCATGTCGAGGGGCGCGTGGTCGGCTTCTATGGCCTGTCGCCCACAGCGGTACTGCCCGCGCAGCTGCCGCGATCCATCCGCACCGGACAGCCGCCCGATCCCGTGCCCTGCCTGCTGCTCGGCCAGTTGGCCACGGACAGCCGCTGGGCGGGCCAGGGCGTCGGCACGGGGTTGGTCAAGCACGCCTTGCAGCGCAGCATGGCGGCGGCCCGGCTCATCGGCGGACGTGCCTTGGTCGTGCATGCGGTGGACGAGGGCGCGGCGGCATTTTGGTTGCGGCGGGGGTTTGCGGCGTCGCGCGACGACCCATTGGTGCTGTTCCGATCGATGGCGGACATTGCAGCGTCCGTGGCCGCGGCGGGTGAAAATTTGGAATGAAAATGGCCTCTGGCGCTGGTGGATCAAAAGCCAGCTGCTATGAAAAAGTGAGTGATCTGGGAAGCACCATGGACATAGACGATCTCCAGGCGCAACTGCGCTCCTTTGCCGCCGACCGCGACTGGCAGCCCTTCCACACGCCCAAGAACCTAGCAATGGCCTTGATGGTGGAGGCGGCGGAACTGCTGGAGCTGTTCCAGTGGCTCACGCCCGAAGAGTCTCGGTCATTGGCGCAGCAGGCCGAAGGGCGCGAGCGGGTGGGCGAGGAGATGGCCGACGTGCTGCTCTACCTGCTGCAGCTGGCCGATCACACGGGTGTCGATCTGGAGGCCGCCGTCACCCGCAAGCTGCGCAAGAACGCCATCAAGCACCCGCCCCGGGTGCGTTGACGGCACGAAAAAAAGCCCCGCGCGTGCAGGGCTTGGGGCCGGGAGGTTGCGCCGTTCAGGGCTTGCGCGCCGCAATCGCCTTTTCCGCCGCGCTCACCAGGTCGGCGCCGATGGGGCCCTTCCACTTGTCCACCACCGGCCGGGTGGCCTTGGTGAAGGCCTCGCGCTCCTCGGCCGTGAGCTGGGTCACCGTCACACCGTGGCCGGCGATTTCCTTGAGCAGGGGCTTGTCGGCTTCCACCAGGCCCTTGCGGGCGATGGCGATCTGTTCCTTGCCGGCGTCGATGGCCGCCTGCTTCACGATCTCGCGGTCGGCGGGCGTCCAGCTGTTCCAGATGTCCTTGTTGACCACGAAGACCAGCGGGTCGTTCATGTAGCCCCAGAGCGTGATGTGCTTTTGCGCCACGGTGTAGAGCTTGGCGGCCATGTAGACCGACAGGGGGTTTTCCTGGCCGTCCACGGCGCCGCTGGCCATGGCGGGCTGGGCATCGGCCCAGCTCATCTGCGTGGGGTTGGCGCCCAGGGCGGTGAAGGTGTCCAGGAACAGGGGCGAGCCGACGACGCGGATCTTCATGCCCTTCAGGTCGGCCGGGCTCTTGATGGCCTTCTTGGAGTTGGAGATCTCGCGGTAGCCGTTCTCGCCCCAGGCCAGGGGCACCACGCCAGCCTTGTCCAGCGTCTGGAAGAGGGACTTGCCCACGTCGCCCTGCGTCACGGCATCGACGGCGGCGTAGTCGGGGAACAGGAAGGGCAGCGAGAACAGGTTCAGCTGCTTGACCTGCGGCGACCAGTTGATGGTGGAGCCGATGGCCATGTCGATCACACCCTGGCGCAGCGCGCTGAATTCGCGCGTCTGGTCGCCCTGGATGAGCGAGACGCCCGGATAGAGCTTGATGTTGATGCGGCCCTGCGTGCGCTCGCGTACCTTGTTGGCCCAGATCTCGCCGCCCTTGCCCCAGGGGAAGGCCGTGCCCAGCACCAGCGACATGCGGTATTCGCTCTTGTAGTTGGTGGCACCGCTGCCCTGCGCCAGGGCGGGCGTGGCGCCGAAGGCGAGGGCGGCGGCAGCGGCCACGGCGGTGGTGAGGAAGGTGCGCAGTTTCATGGTCTCAGTCTCCTTGTGGATTCGAATCGATCAATAGCCCAGCCGCGCGGGCAGCCAGAGGGCGAGCTGCGGAAAGGCGATCACCAGCAGCATCACCAGGCCCATGGCCAGCAGCATGGGGCCGACCCAGCGCACGGTGGATTCCATGCGCACGCCGGCGATGCGGCACGACACCATCAGGTTCACGGCCAGCGGTGGCGTGAACTGGCCGAGCGCCACCTTCAGCGTGAGGATCACGCCGAACCACACCGGGTCCCATTGGTAGTGGTTCATGATCGGCAGCAGCAGCGGCACGAAGATCAGGAAGATCGAGATGCCGTCCAGGAACATGCCCACGGTGATGAGCAGCAGGATGAGCAGCGCCAGCACGCCGTATTCGCCCAGGCCGGAACTCACGATGGCTTTGGCCACCGGGTCGATCACGCCCAGCGTGGACAGCGAGAACGCGAAGATGCCGGCCAGCGACACCACCAGCAGGATCACCGCCGACAGCTCGCCCGCCTCGCGCAGGATGGGGAACAGGTCGCGCATGCCGATGGTGCGGTGGATGCACATGCCCACGAACAGGCCGTAGAACACGGCCACCACGGCCGCCTCGGTCGGCGTGAACCAGCCCGCGCGCATGCCGCCCAGGATCAGCACCGGCGCGGCCAGGCCCCAGGAGGCTTCGCGCAGGCTCTTCCAGAAGGCGGGCCGGGGCATGGAAGCCTCCAGCGCGCCCATCTTGTGGCGGCGCGCCAGCCAAACGGCGGGCACGATCAGCGCGATGCCGGCCAGCACGCCGGGAATCATGCCGGCCGCGAACAGCGCGGGCACCGAGGCACCCGGCACCAGCACCGAATAGATGATGAAGGCGACCGAAGGCGGGATCAGGATGTCGGTGGCCGCAGCCGCGCCCACCACGCTGGCCGAGAAGCTGCCCGGGTAGCCCGCGCGGCTCATGGCCGCGATCATCACGCCGCCCACGGCGGCGGCGTTGGCCGGGCCCGAGCCCGAGATGCCGCCCAGGAACATGGCGACGGCGATCGCCACCAGCGGCAGCATGCCCGGGCCGCGCCCGACGATGGCGACGGCGAAGTTGACGAGGCGCAGCGCCACGCCGGACCGGTCGAAGATCGAGCCCACCAGCACGAACATGGGAATGGCCAGCAGCGGATATTTGCCCAGGCCGGCGTAGAAGTTCTGCGGCACGGCCAGCAGGCCGAGCCATTGGGTTTCCTGGTTGGCCAGCGCGATGGCGGCGGCACCCGCCAGGCCCAGCGCCGCGCCGATGGGCACGCCCACGAACATCAGCACCAGGAAGGCCACGAAGAGCAGCGTGGCGATCATGGCTGGCGCTCCGGTGGCAGGCCCTGGGCGTCGGCGTCCATGAAGAAGGCGTCGGGCCGGCGGCCCTGGCGGATGTAGAGACCGATGGCGCGCCAGGTGATCAGCAGCGACAGGATCGGCAGCCAGATCGAATACCACCACTGCGGCACCCCGATGCCGGGCGAGGTTTCGTCGAAGCGGAAGTCGTCGTACACCACGCGCACGCTCAGCACCGCGATCACGCCGAACAGCACCGCCACCAGGGCCGCGCCGAACTGCGCCAGGAAGCGGCGCCGCGCGGGCGAGCCGCGCTCGGCGAACCATTCGATGCGGATGTGCCGGTCGCGCGCCACGGCGGCGGAGCCGGCCACCAGCGCCAGCACGATCATCAGAAAGACCGAGATCTCTTCCGTCCACGCGAACGAGGAATTGGTGAAATAGCGCACCAGCACGTTCGCGAAGGTGATGAGGGCCAGCAGCGCCATCACGATCACGGTGAGCCAGTCTTCGATGCGCAGGGAACGGGGCGGGGCGTGGGGGTCGCCGGGAACGCGGGGGGCGCGGTCAGGGGCCACGGAGGCGTCGGGCGTATCGCCGGACGGGGGATGTGCGGGCATGGAGAAAAAACAGACAGGCAGAGGGTCGGACAAACGCAGAGCGCAGCAAGGCGGCAAGCAACACGGTCGCTCTGCCAGCCGGTGTCGTGGACCGGCGGCGTGGACAACAAAGCGGCGCGGTGGGCGCCAGCGCCATTCTGCAACCAAAGGTGCGTGCCGCCGCGTGGGGTGTTCCCGCACTGCAGCATCGGTTTGCCGGGGGTACCCGCGCGAACATAATGCGCGCCATGGAAACCAAGTGGCTCGAAGACTTCGTCAGTCTGGCGGAAACCCGCAGCTTCAGCCGGTCGGCGCAACTGCGGCATGTGACGCAGCCGGCCTTCTCACGTCGCATCCAGGCGCTCGAAGCCTGGGCTGGCACCGATCTGGTGGATCGCAGCTCCTACCCCACGCGGCTGACCCCGGCTGGCAAGACGCTCTACGACCAGTCGCTGGAAATGCTGCAGGCGCTGCAGAACACCCGCGCGATGCTGCGTGCGCACACCAGTGCCGGCAAGGACATGATCGAGTTCGCGGTACCGCACACGCTGGCCTTCACCTTTTTCCCGGCCTGGGTGTCGGGGCTGCGCGACAAGTTCGGGCCGCTGAAAAGCCGGCTGATCGCGCTCAACGTGCACGACGCGGTGCTGCGGCTGGTGGAAGGCGGCTGCGATGTGCTGATCGCCTACCACCACCCTTCGCAGCCCTTCCAGCTGGATGCCGACCGCTACGAGATGGTCACGCTGGGGCAGGAGGTGATCTCGCCCTATGCCAAGGCGGGCACGGACGGGCAGCCGCTCTTCAGCCTGCCGGGCCGGCCCGGGCAGCCACTGCCCTACCTGGGCTATGCGCCCGGGGCCTACCTGGGCCGCGTGACGGAACTGATCCTCAAGCAGTCGAGTGCGGCCATCCACCTCGACCGGGTCTATGAAACCGACATGGCCGAGGGCCTCAAGGCCATGGCGCTGGAAGGCCATGGCGTGGCTTTCCTTCCGCACAGCGCCGTGAAAAAGGAATTGCGCTCGCGCCGGCTGGTCAGCGCCGCACCGCCGGGGGTGGACGATCTGCAAATGGTGATGGAGGTGCGCGCCTACCGCGAGAAACCATCGGCGAAAGAGCAGCCTAAGGGCATGGCGCAGTCTCTTTGGACCTATCTGCAGACGCTGACCACCGACGGCAATCGTTCGTAACCCTCCGTTGCGGTTCGTTGTCTTCCGCGCAGCGGAATGACCCTTCTGCTCAGGTGCAAGGTTATGCCCCGGGTTAACCCGAAGTATGTGGGTTGCGCATAACATTGGCTCGCAATTGGCATTGGAAACTGCGCCCCGCCGCACTTACAGTCGGCTCCGCGATGAAGCACCCCGGCAATCTGCCGCAGCCTCCCATAACTGGCGCAGAGATTGCTTTCTGCTGGCACCTTCACATCTCGAAACCCCTTTCATGAATCTCACGTTCTGGAAACTCTTTGGCGGCACGGTGCTTGCACTCGGCTGCGCGCTGGGTGCTTCCGCGCAAGGGGTGCTTGCCAAGGTGCAAGGCGGCGGCAAGCTGGTGATCGCGCACCGTGAAATGGCGGTTCCGTTCTCGTACGTGCAGGCGGGCAAGCCCATGGGCTACGCCATGGATCTGTGCCTGCGCATCGCCGGAGTGGTGCGCAGGAAGACAGGCATGAAAGACATGCCGGTCGAATTCCTGCAGGTGACCCCCGCCACGCGCATCGATGCGATCCGCAAGGGCCAGGCCGATCTGGAATGCGGTTCCACGACCAACAACGCCGAGCGCCGGCAGGCGGTGGCTTTCACCATTCCCCACTTCATCACCGGCGCACGCCTGCTGGTGCGGCGCGCCAGCCCGGTCGACCGGCTGGAAGATCTGGAGGGCCGCAAGGTGGTGTCCACCCAGGGCACGACCCCGCTCAAGGCCATGCAGCAACTGATCCGCGAACGGCACATGGCCGTCACCTTGCTCGAGGCACCCGAGCACGGCAAGGCGGTGGAGATGGTGGACAAGGGCGAGGCTGACGCGTTCGTCATGGACGACGTGCTGCTGTTCGGCCTGGCGGCCCAGCGGCCGGACCCCCAGTCGCTGAAGGTGGTGGGGCGTTTCGTCACCACCGAGCCCCTGGCCATCATGCTGTCCAAGGACGACCCGGAATTCAAGAAACTGGTAGACGACGAAATGCGCCGGCTGATCACCAGCCGCGAGATCTACTCCATCTATGACAAATGGTTCGCGCAGCCCATTGCCCCCTACAACCGCGCATTGAATCTGCCGGTCAGCTATTTGCTGCGCGATTTCTGGAAATACCCGACGGACCAAGTTCCGTTCTGACCGGCTGAGTGATGGCCGGGCACCCCTGTTCGGGAGGCTGGTTTATGCGGGTTGCCCGCTGGAAACCGACCTCTAGAATGAAAGCCTCTGTTTTGTGTTCGCAAGTTAAGGAGATATCCATGAAGAAACATCTGTTGGCTGTGGCCATTACCGCTTTGGCCGCAGGCAGCGCCTTTGCACAGGCCGGCGACACGCTGGCGAAGGTCAAGGCGTCCGGCACGATCACGGAAGGCGTGCGCGAATCCTCGGGCCTCTCCTTTACCCTCGGCGACGGCAAGTACACCGGCTTCCACTACGACGTGTGCGCCAAGGTCATCGCCGATGTGCAAAAGCACCTGGGCCTGGCCAAGCTGGAAACCAAGTACCAGCCCGTCACGTCGCAGAACCGCATCCCCCTCGTGCAGAACGGCACGGTGGACATCGAGTGCGGCTCGACGACCAACAACCAGGCGCGCCAGAAGGACGTGGCCTTCGCCGTGACCACCTACGTGGAAGAAGTCCGCATGGCGGTGAAGGCCAACTCCGGCATCGCCAGCATCAAGGACCTGAACGGCAAGACCCTGGCCACCACCACGGGCACCACGTCCGTGCAGACGCTGCGCAAGAACAAGCGCGCCGACGGCCTGTCGTTCAAGGAAGTGTTCGGCAAGGACCACTCCGACAGCTTCCTGCTGCTGGAATCGGGCCGCGCTGACGCCTTCATCATGGACGGCTCCATCCTGGCGTCCAACATCGCCAAGTCGAAGAGCCCGGCCGATTTCAAGATCGTCGGCGAAACGCTGAGCGTGGAACCCATCGCCATCATGATCCGCAAGGACGACCCCGCCTTCAAGAAGGTGGTGGACGACAGCATCAAGGGCATGATGAAGTCCGGCGAAATGGCCAAGCTCTACGACAAGTGGTTCATGCAGCCCATCCCGCCGAACAACGTGAAGATCGGCCTGCCAGCCAGCGAAGCCACCAAGGCAGCCTGGGCCAACCCGAACGACAAGCCTGCTGAAGAGTACACGCTGAAGGACTGAGCACCCCCGGTGCCCGTCCCCGCCAAGAACGCCCACGCGAGTGGGCGTTTTTTGTAAGCAGGCCAGCTGGCTGGCGGGGCACGGTGGAAGACAAAACCATTCAAAGAAGGAATTCCCATGGGATCGAATTGGGATTGGCAGGTGTTCCTGCAGGATCCGGGCGGTGAGTACCCGACGTACCTGCAGTGGATGCTCTCTGCATGGGGCTGGACGGTGTCCGTCGCCCTGCTCGCGCTGGTGATCGCCCTCGTCTCCGGCTCCATCATCGGCACGATTCGCACGCTGCCGGACAACAAGTTTCTGGTCGGCTTCGGCAACGCATGGGTGGAGCTGTTCCGCAACATCCCGCTGCTGGTGCAGATCTTCCTCTGGTACCACGTGGTGCCGGCGGTGTTTCCTGCGATGAAGGGTGTCTCCGGCTTCGTGCTGGTGGTGCTGGCGCTCGGCTTCTTCACTTCGGCGCGTATCGCCGAACAGGTGCGCGCCGGTATCCAGGCGCTGCCGCGTGGTCAACGCTACGCGGGCATGGCGATGGGCTTCACCACGGTGCAGTACTACCGCTACGTGCTGCTGCCCATGGCGTTCCGCATCATCATTCCGCCGCTCACCAGCGAGACGATGAACATCTTCAAGAACTCGTCCGTCGCGTTCGCCGTATCGGTGGCCGAACTGACCATGTTCGCCATGCAGGCGCAGGAGGAAACCTCGCGCGGCATCGAGATCTACCTGGCGGTGACGGGCCTCTACATCATCTCGGCCTTCGCCATCAACCGCATCATGGCGTTCATCGAGAAGCGCTCGCGGGTGCCTGGCTTCATCGCGTCCAGCGGCGCAGGGGGCCACTGACATGATGAATCTCGACTTCTCCTTCTACAGCTGGGACATCATCAGCAAGTTCGTCCTGAAGGGGTTCTACTTCAGCATCGTGCTGACCATCGTGGCCACCATCGGCGGCATTCTGCTGGGCACCGTGCTGGCGCTGATGCGCCTGTCGGGCAAGAAGTGGCTGGACGTGCCCGCCACCATCTACGTCAACGGCATGCGCAGCATTCCGCTGGTGATGGTGATCCTGTGGTTCTTCCTGCTGGTGCCGTTCCTGATCGGCAAGCCCATCGGCGCGGAGATGTCCGCGGTGATCACCTTCGTCGCCTTCGAGGCGGCCTACTTCAGCGAGATCATGCGCGCGGGCATCCAGTCGATCTCGCGCGGCCAGGTGTTCGCCGGCCAGGCCATGGGCATGACCTATGGCCAGAACATGAAGTACGTGATCCTGCCGCAGGCCTTCCGCAACATGCTGCCGGTGCTGCTGACGCAGACCATCATCCTGTTCCAGGACACGTCGCTGGTCTATGCCATCGGCGCCTACGACATGCTCAAGGGCTTCGAGACGGCAGGCAAAAACTACGGACGGCCCATCGAGGCGTACCTGCTGGCCGCGGTCGTGTATTTCGTGATGTGCTTTGCGCTATCGTGGTTCGTCAAGCGGCTGCACCGCAAGATCGCCATCATCCGTTGAGCCCCTCCACGAACCCCCAACGAAAGCCGAGCGAACACACGAGAGTGATTCGAGCGAGTGAGGAATAAAGCAAATGATTGAACTCAAGAACGTTTCCAAGTGGTATGGCAGCTTCCAGGTGCTCAACGACTGCTCCACCACCATCAAGAAGGGTGAAGTGGTCGTGGTCTGCGGCCCGTCGGGCTCCGGCAAGTCCACGCTGATCAAGACCGTCAACGCGCTGGAGCCGGTGCAGAAGGGCGAGATCTGGGTCAACGGCGTGGCCGTGCACGATCCCAAGACCAACCTGCCCAAGCTGCGCAGCCAAGTCGGCATGGTGTTCCAGCATTTCGAGCTGTTCCCGCACCTGTCGGTGACCGAGAACCTCACCATCGCGCAAGTGAAGGTGCTGGGCCGCAGCGCCGACGACGCCAAGGTGCGCGGCCTGAAGATGCTGGACCGCGTGGGCCTGTCGGCGCACAAGGACAAGTTCCCGGGCCAGCTGTCGGGCGGCCAGCAGCAGCGCGTGGCCATTGCCCGCGCCCTGTCGATGGACCCCATCGTGATGCTGTTCGACGAACCCACGTCCGCGCTCGACCCCGAAATGGTGGGCGAAGTGCTCGACGTGATGGTGGGCCTGGCCAACGAAGGCATGACCATGATGTGCGTGACCCACGAAATGGGATTCGCCCGCAAGGTCGGCCACCGCGTGATCTTCATGGACGTGGGCGGCAAGATCCTGGAGGACTGCACGAAGGAAGACTTCTTCGGCAACCCGGACGCGCGCCAGCCACGCACCAAGGAATTCCTCAACAAGATCCTGCAGCATTGATCGCCTGTGCCCGGCTGCTGCACTGCCTGCAGCTGGGCACCGAGCTGCATGCCGGCGCGGAACGAAGCCGGTCCTGCGGCGCCAGCTTCGCGCAGCAGGCCGCCCGCCGAAGGACGTACATCCGAGCCCGGCAGCCCTGAGTGTCCGGGTGTCCGAACGTGCTGCTCAGGACCGCTAGGCATCCCGCAAAGCTGAAGCTTCCCCTCGGCTTTGCGTGGGGCGCACAAGTCCTCAGCGACCAGACGTCCTCGCGTTGCTCTTCCCTGCCGCTTTGCTCTCCGCCTCGCCATGCATGACGATGCCTCCATCGGTCACGCCCAGCCTTCTTCCGGGGGCTGGCAACCTGTGCAATGGCGGGTGGGCGCCCCCCGGCAACCGGCACCGGGCGAACCCTGCAACGGCTGCGGCCTGTGCTGCCTCGCGGAGCCCTGCCCGGCAGGCATGATCGTCTCGCGCAAGCGGCGCGGGCCTTGCGCGGTGTTGCGCTGGGACGAGGAAGCGCAGCGCTACTGGTGTGGATTGCTCAGCGATCCGGCGCGAGGCACCGGCTTGCGGCGCCCGTGGGCCCTGCGATGGCTGAAGGCGCTGGCGCGGCGCTGGATCGCGGCCGGCACGGGCTGCGACGCGCAGCCGTTGCAGATGGACACGCTCGAGTCCAGCGAGGCTCCGCGTGGGCCGTGAATGCACAGCACGCTGCGCAGCGATGGAGAAGGCCCAGCCGCAAAGCCGTTCGCGCCATCGTGCGAAATCTCAACCCTTCGTTCGCCCGCTCTGATTAAAGGGCAGACGCGTCCGATGGCGCGGCCGCCATCGGCTGGCCCGACCGTGTGTAGAAAGGCGAAGCTGGCATGAGCGGGGCAGGCTTCATGGCTTGCAGCGCGCCGGGCGCTGGCTGCAACTGCCAGGGCGGCGCCTGGCAGGGCAGGCCGATGGGGGAAAGAAAAGGTTGCAGGCGCACGGCGTACAGCGTGGTGTCCGCGCCTGAATCCCCGGTGCCCAGTGGGGCGCCCGAGGGCGCAGCAGCGCCGGAAGAATCCACCAGCGCCGCATGGCGCAGGCCATCCAACGCATCTCCTCCATCCGCCTCGGCCAGCAGCTCCGCACGACGCGCCATGCCGGGCGGCAATGCCACCACCTCGGCCGTGAACATCAACATGGCCGGGCCGGAAACCACCAGCTCGCGTCCGCCCAGTTGGGGCGTCTGCAGCGACAGACCCAGGGCCATGGGCCGGGTGAAGCGGCCTTCGAACCGCAGCGTCTCGAAGGCGATGCGGCAGGCAAGCTGGTCGAGCAGCGTCACGCCCCACATCGCGGCGCCGGTCATGGGCCTGCGCTCGGCGGGAAGGTCGGGGGTGGTACGGTCAGCTGCCTGCGCGATGGATGCCCGCTCCTGGGAGGGATTGAGCAGGAGGGCAGGATGCGCTTCGATGTTGCGGTGCAGCGCCTGCGCTGCTGCACGCCAGTTGACGTTGTCGATGAAGCCGCGGAAGGGCGGGAATTCGATGACGTCCACGCCGTCGCCATCGCTGGAATCTTCATTGCCGAAACCGCTGCAGCCCGCGTCGTCGGCCGCATTGAAAGCGACCAGGCGCCCCTGCGAGGTAGGGATGAGCAAGGCCCCAGGGCAGTGCGAAGGTTCGGCGAGCGGCGAGGACAGCTCAGGCTCTGCGGCCTGCAGATCGGCATGGCGCGTCGGGGCGACCCGCTCCCAGCCATCCTGGAAGAGCGCAGCGGGGGCGGTCTGTCCGGTCAGGGCCAGGCCGGCGTGTGCCGACGCAGCGGACTGGGCCGCCGTACCAGGCGCGTGGGCCAGGCGGTCGGACCCAACTGCGGGTGCCAGCGTGGCCGTCACCCCCACGAGGGCAAAGCTGGCCAGTGCGGTGCCCAGGCCCTTGCGGGCCATGGGCGGCGTGGGCGCGTCCAGGCCCCGCAGGAACCATGGGGTCAGCATCGCCAGCCCCATCAGCCACACCACGTTGCCCCGGGCGACCAGCGCCCAGCCATCCCAGCCCGTCTCCCACAGCGACCAGGCCAGGGTGATCGCAAGCAGAGCGGCATGGACCCAGAGCGCCGAAGGGCTGCCCTGCAGCAGCAGCAGGCCGGTCAGGACCATCAGGAGGCCCGAAGGCAGGTAGTACCACGAACCGCCCAGCGCCATCAGCCAGACGCCGCCCGTGCCCACGACCAGCCCGACGAACACAAGCAGCAGCCCCATGGCGGTGGGCGCGACACGGTGCGACAACATGGGAGCTTCCTTTCAGGAAACGGGGCGGGGGAGGGCGGGCGGGTGGGGAGGGCTTGCGTTCGACGCCTCTGAGCCCGTGTGGCGAAGTTAGGTGGTGACGCGGAGCCAAACTGTCGGCACCTTCCGGCGGGGGTTGTAGGAACGCGCGCCGGCCCGCCCCAAAGACCCCATGCCGGAGCGGATTCTGCACGGCGCGCGTCTCTTCTTTGCTCCTGAGTTAATAGCGTTGGGCCGAGGCTGGATGGGGGATGGGGAGCGAACGGTTGCGATCGGCTGCCTGCACCGCTGACACGTTCGGGACAGGTGCCAGGGTTTACGGTGTGCGAAACACCGCGGCAATACGGTGCAATGGATGGATCTCTTTCCGCCATTTTCCACAAGGAATTCCGCATCCATGCATCGTCGCCAACTCGTGCAACTGGCCGCCGCCAGCCTGGCCGCTCCTGCCTTCGTCGCTCGCGCGCAGGCCTTCCCGACCAAGTCCATCAAGCTGATCGTCGCGTTCCCGGCGGGCGGCCCCACCGACATCACCATGCGGATGCTGGCGGAGGAGGCAGGCAAGGTGCTGGGCCAGCCGGTCATCATCGACAACAAGCCGGGTGCGGGCGGCACCTTGCCCGCGCAGGCGCTGCAGACCTCGGCACCCGACGGCTACACCGTGGCGCAGATCCCGCTGGGCGTGTTCCGGCTGCCCTACACCACCAAGATCAACTGGGACCCGGTCAAGGACATCAGCTATGTGCTGAATCTGACGGGCTACGCCTTCGGCGTGGTCGTTCCTGCCAACTCCCCGTTCAAGACCTGGGCTGACTTCGTGGCCTACGCGAAGGCCAACCCCGGCAAGCTCAGCTATGGCTCCACCGGAACGCTGACCAGCCCGCACCTGACGATGGAACTCATTGCGCAGCAACTGGGCATCGAGCTGCTGCACATCCCCTACAAGGGCAGTGCCGACCTGATGCAGGCCACGCTGGGCGGCCAACTGATGGCGGCTGCCGATTCCACCGGCTTCGCCCCACAGGTCGAAGCCGGCAAGCTGCGGGTGCTTAACACCTGGGGCGCAGAGCGGCTGGCCAAGTTTCCGGATGCACCCACGCTCAAAGAGCTGGGCATCGACGTGGTGCAGAACTCGCCGTTCGGCCTGGGCGCTCCCCGGGGCACGCCGCCCGATGTGGTTCGCCGGCTGCACGATGCCTTCAAGCAGGCCATGGAGCAGGAGAGCTACCGCGCCGCTCTGGCCCGCTACGACATGGTGCCCATCTACATGAGCACGTCGGCCTATCAGAAGTTTGCCGAAACGACCTTCGCGCGCGAGAAGGCGCTGGTCGAGAAGCTGGGACTGGCCAAGGCGTCCTGAGCCGCCGGGCTGGGCGGGCTATCGATGGCATGGCAAGCGAGGCGGGCGTTTGCGAGTGCGAATGCCCCGTGGGATCTGAGTTTCCCTGGGCGCTGAGCGCTCCGCGCTGACCGCTGACGGCTGGGGGCAGAGGACGCCGCCGACAGGGCCCGCTGCGGCGACCACCCCATCAGAAGACCTCATGCAGCCATGCCGATGGCACGGCGGTGCCCACAGGGCGCGTGCAGCGGCGCCCGCCACGCTGGCGCAGATAGCTTATGCAGGAGGCGCCTGCATGCTTTTGCTCGCGCAGGTGCGTTGCAGCCGGCAAGGCGGCACGCCCAGCCAGAGCGGAGGGGTTCAGTCCAGGCCCAACGCGCGCGCGTCTTCGAGGTGCGCGTCCCACGCGGGCGCAGGGCGGGGCTGGGGCAGCTGGGTCAGATATTCGCAGCCCCGGGCCGCGCGCAGCAGCAGGGCGCCGCCAGCCGCCGCCTGCACCGCGGCCGTGCCGCGATGTTCGGAGCGCAACGACACGGCAATGAGTGCCAGGCCGACGCCGGCCACCAGGAGAGTTTCGCCGGGCAGGGTCGGGCGCGAACGGTCAAAGGCCTGCCATTGTCTGAGGGTGTTGATCGGGTCCATACGGAACTCTAGCGCAGCTCAGGCCCCTCTGGCGCAACTGTCTGCGTCAGAGTTGCATCAAGCCGCGACGAACGGCATACCTGGCCGCACGGTCGGTCGCGGGCGCGGGGAGCGCCTGTCAGCGCGCAGCCAGAATCGCCTGCGCCACTTCGCAGAAGCCGGCCCCGCGCGCCTGCTGCGTGATGTAGCGGGGCAGATGCGTCAGCCGGTCGGCGACGTGAGCGATGTTGGCCACGCCGACGCTGTGGATGAAATGCTGGAACATCGGCTGGTCGTTGCCGGAATCCCCGACGAACACCCAGCGGTCGAGCTCATCCGCCAGGTTGCGCTGCAACAGCTCGCGCACGATCCAGCGAGCCCCCTGCCACTTGTCGAAGTCGCCGAAGCAGCCGTGGATGTGGATGCTGCTGACGGTGGTGCGCATGCCTTCGTCGCGCAGCACCTGCAGCACCCGGTCCACCACCTCGGGCGGGTGGCGCGCAAACTCGGCGTAGTCGAAGGCGATGTCGGTTTCACGGCCGGCACTGTCGCGGCTCAATTCCACGCCGGGCACTTCGGTCATCACGCGGGCAGCGATGCGCGGCAGCAGGGACTGGTTGGCCTGCCGCGTCGCGCCGTCTTGCTGGTAGAGCTTGACCAGGCCGCCCCCGCCTGCCGATGGCCCTGCGGCGTGCGTGGCACCTTGTCCTGCCAGCGCAGCCTGCCCACCGACCCCTGCGCGGGAGAACGCGACCGCTCCGTTCTCCGCCACCATGACATCGACCGGCAAGGCCGCGCCGGGCGGCGCGTCCATCCACGGCTGGCACCAGCCGATCGGGCGGCCGGTGATGGGAATCACCAGCACGCCGGCCGCGCGCAGCGAGGCCATGGCGTCGATCACGTCGCGGGTGATGACGCCTTCGGTCGTCAGGGTGTCGTCGATGTCGGTGAATACGCCGTGGATAGCGCGCGCGGCCGCAGCGGGCCATTGGTCGAGAGCAAGCATGGAGGATGTCGTGGGGGGCGCAGCACGCCTCGCGGTTGGTAATTCAGGCACTTCGATGCCAGCGCTGTTCGACCCAGCGGTGGCTGGCATAGGACACGAGCAGCGTGATGGCCACGACCGAAGCCATCCAGCCGGGGCCGGGCAGCCAGGTTTCCGCAGCCCGGTGCATCACCAGGATCACGGGGACGTGGTAGAGATAGACGCTGAAGCTGACCTTGCCGATCCAGGGCAGGCCCGTTGCCTGGGCGCAGCGGTTGAACCAGCGTTCGCGCGACAACACCAGGAATGCGGCGATCCACAGGGAGAAGCCCAGGCACAGCACCGTGCGGGAAAAGAGCACCGTCCACGGATTGGACCAGTAGTCGATGGTCATGGTGAGGAAGTACCAGAAGCAGCCCGCAATCAGCAGGCAGCCCAGCACGAGCAGCAGGCCGCCGGCCCGGATCGGCCTGTCCGCCAGCCGGTCCAACCAGCCCCGGTGGTGCAGCATGGCCAGGGCGATGCCGAGCGCGAACTCATCGAGCATGCCGAAGATCTGCACGCCCCAGAAGAATCGCTGCCCGGGCGCCACGCCGACCAGCAGGTTGACCCGCCACAGAAAGCAGACCGCGCACATGAGGACCAGAACGATCCAGCCGCGGCGCAGCCGCAGCACCGGCCCCAGCGCCAGCATCAGCAGGTAGAACCCGAACTCGATGCCCAGGGTCCAGTAGGGCCCGTTGATCGAGAACATCGTCCATTCCTGCAGCGAGTGCAGCATGAGCACATGCAGCAGGATGTTGATCCAGCCTTTGAGCTGCGATGCCAGGGCCGGCTCCAGCACGGCGACGATCAGCACCAGGGACACGTAGTAGGCCGGCAGGATGCGTGTCAGACGGCCCCGGATGAAGGCCATCGGCTGCCAGTCACGGGGGCGCAGCACCGCCATCCCGATGAAGAACCCGCTCAGCACATAAAAAAGGTCCACCCCGATCCAGAGAAAGCCCAGCGAGCGGGACGCTGTACCTCCGATGGGAAAGGCGGTGCGACCGCCCCACAGCAGGGGAACGTATTCGTGCAGGTGGTAGATCAGCACCAGCACCACCGCCAGTCCGCGCAGGGCGTCCAGGGCGGGCATGCGGCGGGCCAGGGGCTCGCCGTGGGCGACCGGCGGTGCCGGAGGGGTGGTCATTGACGCGCGAATTCGATGATGGCCTGGTAGAGAGCGTCCGACCCGTCCTTGGGATTCGTCGGGCCGATCTCCATGCGATTCACGCTGTGTTCCACGCCCGCCTTGAACTTATCGGGAATGATCGAGAAGTAATAGGGGCTCACGAACCGCGCGCCGCCTTTCAAGTGGCTCTGCAAGGCGGCCAGATGCACGCCTGGGGTCTTCCACTGCTGGGGGTTGAACTCCGGCACGCCGTAGTCGCTGATCTTGCGATCTGCCAGGAATTTGCGCATCCAGGCGCTGTCGGTGGCGCCGCCGTACATGTTCAGGCCTTGTTTCCATGGCACGTCGGCGGCCAGGCTCAGATCTGCTGCGAAGAGCTGTGGGTTCCAGGTGGAATTGACCTGGGGCACGATCTGGTGCGAGTAGAGCTTGTCGCGGGGCAGTCCGGCTTTCAGCGCGACGTCGTGGAAGGCTTGCGTGAAGTCTCGAACCTGCACCTCGCGGTACGCATTCCAGTCCCGCGCCAGGGGGTTGAAATAGACGTCCTGCAGCGACTTGGGCAGATCCAGCCAGGACCGCACGCCTTCGACCTTGTCCACGCCCTTCAGGCCGTTGACGGACACCGGGGTCGTGTTCGGGACGCTGCTCTGGTCGCGCGGCACGATCACGAAGTCGCGCTCGCCGACCAGGTAGCGGCTGCCGCCGGACATGGCCACCACCTGCACGCGGTGCTTGCCCACACGCATCTGGCTGTAGTCGAGGTCGTAGCGGAAGCCGGTGTTGGGGCTGGTGATGGAAGCCTCCGCGCGGTAGACGTCCAGGCGGTTCATGCCGTAGGGCACCTCCGCCAGAAGCTTGCCGTCCACGTAGAGATCGAGCCGGGTGACCTTCTTGAGCGGGTCCCAGAGCCAGCCGGTGAAAGGCAGCGTGCCGTCCGCGAAGGCGTCGTAGTGGTCCCCGAAGGTAGAGAGGGTTTCCTTGCGAATGTCTTTCGCAGGCGGCTGGATCACGTCGAACGAGGCGTAGGCCAGCCCGGTCTTTTCCTGCATGGCGCTGACGGTGCCGTATTTCTTCTGCAGCCAGCTGCGAAAGCCCGCCACCGAGCCTGGGCTGTAGTCGGTCACCTGGATGTCGGCATACGCTCCCATGCCGTGTTCGAAGTCGGGAAAGAGGTGATGCAGCTCGCCGGCCAGCGTGATCGCGATGACGCGCTTGCGTACTGCCTCGGGCATCGCCTTGATGCGCTTCGCAACGTGCCGCACCGCTTCGAAACGGTAGCGATTGACCGGAATGGTCGGATCGGCCAGCAGCGTGTAGGGCACGATCCGGTAGCCGAAGTACCCCAGCTCCAGCGGTTTGCCGTTCTTCAGCTGCAGCAGGTTGCGCGGATCCTTGATCAGTTCCTCCGTGATCGGACCCTGGGAGTCGAAATGGCTGGAGGACAGGTACAGCACCACGGGACGCTTGATTTTCTCGATGGTGCGAAAGATGCTGTTCAGCCGCTCCTGGTCGATCTCCCAGCCCTTGGGCGTCTTGCGGTAGAGGTCCAGCAGCTGCAGCGTGGCGGTGTATCCGACCTGGACCCGGCCCTGCGGTCCTCCGGGCTCCAGGGTGTCGAGCAGGCGTGTGACGGCCGCCACGGCGCCGTCGGCCTTGCGCTTGCGGCACTCCTGGTCGGCGACCGCCAGATCGGTGATCTTGGGATCGTCCATGGCCTTGTCGCACAGGGCCATGCCCCCGATGCTGGGGGTAATCCACATGACGGACTCACCCGCAGGTGACGAGGTGGAGGCGGGCTGGGCCAGGGACAGGGAGGCCGGGAGGGCAAGCAGGCCGCAGCAGGTGAGGCGGATCCAGGTCGATAGCATGAACGTGTCCTGAGAGCGGTTGGAGGGGCGGGACGGCGGCACCGGAACCGGGTGCCCGGTGCCGGAGCCGGTGCGCGCTTGAACGAAGCGCGGGGTCACCGGCCCGGCAAGGAGGGCGGCAGACTCAGTGCATCGTCTGCCAGTTGCGGGCTGAGCGGCTCGGTGGGCACGCTGCTGACATCGTGGTGAAGAAAGGCCACCAGAAACTGGATGCCCACAATGATGGGCAAGGCCGCCAGCATCACCGTTCCGCTGGTGGCGGGGATCTCGGCGTGGATGCTGCGCGCCCAATGCCATCCGCCAAAGAGGAGGCCCCAGCTCAACAGTGCACAGCTGGCGAGGATATAGATCGACCCCGCATTGAAGTCGCGGATGAAGTAGTTGTAGGCGAAGCGGCGGGCGAGCCGGGACGCATGCTTGGTCAGGAACTCGGGCAGCACCTTGCGCACCTTGAGATGGGATTCCTCGTCCGCATACACCGAGTCCATGGGAACGTCCCGCACCACCGCCCGCAGGGTGTTGAGGCGGAACAGCATGTCCGTTTCGAAGAAATAGCGACGTTCCAGCTTGTCGAGCGGCAACTCGCGCAGCACGCGCGTGTGCACCGCCGTGTAGCCGTTGGTGGGGTCCATGATGGTCCAGTAGCCGCAGCTGAGCTTGGTCATGAACGACAGGACGGCATTGCCGAACAGCCGCATCGCGGGCATGCCGCGGACGGACTCCGGGCGGAAGAAGCGGTTGCCTTTGGTGTAGTCGGCACGCCCCGTCGCAATGGGGCGCACGAACAGCGGCAGCAGGGCCGGGTTCATCTGGCCGTCGCCGTCGATCTTCACCACGATGTCCATGCCGTCGAGAATCGCTTGCTGATACGCCGAGACCACCGCCCCCCCGACGCCGCGGTTCTCCGCATGGAAAAGCACCTGGACCCGGGGGTCGCTGCAATGCGACCGGATGAAGGCGCCGCTGTGGTCCGGGCAGGCGTCGTCCACCGCGTAGATCACGCTGACCTCGGGCCCGATGGCTTCGATCACGCCGAGCACACGCTGGGTGACCTTGTAGCAGGGAATGGCAACGGCAATGTGCATGGTGAACAGCTCCGGCAGCCTGCCCGTGACCAGCGATGCCGGCCAGCGGTCTGAACGTGGAGCAGCCTGTGGCGAAAACTATGTCGATGGCGGCCGCTTGGTTCCGAAAACCAATTTTCGGGCACTGAGGAAATTGATGGCCATGCCGCACACGCTGCCTGCGGCGACCCCCGCGACCGGTGCCCAGCTGGCATGGACGAGCATCAGCACCGTGGCGTACGCAACGTAGTTGGCGACAGCCCCACCGAGCATCGCGACCATGTAGCGCCAATACTGTTGCCAGGCGCTGTAGCGGTGGCCGGCGGTGTCGGGCGAGAAGGTGAAACTCCGATTCATCACCCATGTGGCCGTCGCTGCGCCAATGAACGACAGCACGCGACCGCCATACCAGCCGACCCAGGGCGAGAACACGTAGAGCAGCCCAACATCGACCAGGAAACCGGCAGCCCCCACGATGCAAAAGGAGATGAACTGTCGATAGGACTTTCCGTCCTTCGCTTGGGTGGTCACGATGTGGCGGGTTCCTGCGTGAAGAGGTTCGGCATGGGTTGGAGGGATCAGGATGCAGGGGTCGCCAGGTAGGCCAGCCACTTGGCCTCGCGCCGGCCGAGCGTCACCGTGTTGAGCACCGCGCCGCAGACGAGCGACAGCAGGGCGGACAGCATCATCCCGGTCGTGAGCACTGCCGTGGGCAGGCGGGGCACCACGCCGTATTCGAGGTAGGTCAGCGCAATGGGCACAGCCATGCCGATGGAGATCACCGCCAGCAGCAGGGCCAGCAGTGCGAAGAATTCCAGCGGTTTTTCGCTGATCACCAGCTTGGCGATGGTCTTGAGAATCCTCCAGCCATCCTTGAAGGTCGACAGCTTGCTCGTCGAGCCCTCCGGCCGGGAGCTGTAGGCCGTGGGGTGCTCTGCGTAGGGCATCCGCAGCTCCAGCGCATGCACGGTCAGTTCGGTTTCCGTTTCGAAACCCTGCGCGGAGGCCGGGAACGACTTGGCGTAGCGCCGAGAGAACACCCGGTAGCCCGACAGCATGTCGGTGAAGTGGCCGCCGAAGATCCAGAGCACCGATCCGGTCAACAGCCGGTTGCCGAGGCGGTGGCCTGGCCGATAGGTGGAATGGTTCGTTCCGTCGTCGACCCGGCTGCCGATGACCATGTCCAGCTTGTGCTGCTGGAGCATCGAGACCATGTGCGGCGCCTGAGACGCATCGTAGGTGGCGTCGCCATCGACCATGATGTAGATGTCCGCCTCCACGTCCGCGAACATCCGGCGCACCACGTTGCCTTTGCCCCGCAGGCGGACATGGGTGACTTCGGCGCCATGCGCACGGGCGACTGCAGCGGTGTCGTCCGTGGAGTTGTTGTCGAAGACATGCAGCGCCGCATGCGGAAGTGCCTGCCGGAAGCCTGTCAGTACCTGACCGATCGCCAGTGCTTCGTTGTAGCAGGGAACGATCACGGCGATGCGCGTGGCGGACAGGTCGCGGGGCGAGGCGTCAAGATTGATCGGCATAGGGTCCTGGAATGACTTTGTAGGCCTTGTCCCCGTTGGACTCGGCGATGGGCGTGAAATAGCGGGTGAACTCAGGTTTCGCTTCCAGGCCCGGTACGGTCGCCCGATGGACGAGCAAGGTCTCGTAATGCTGGGAGGTCAGTTTTTCGGCCAGCTGCCGAGCCGAGAGCCCGTCCATGTCGCGGTAGCGCCAGGGCCCGAAATGGTCGCCATAGACGGGATTGGGCAAGTAGTAGATCGCACCTTCCAGGCCCCACTGGTACGTTCTGCCGAGCTGCTGGTGCTGGATCGTCTGGCCCAGCCCGTACGACGTCACGCTGCCCATGAGGATCTGATTGCGCTCTGCCTCGTTCGCTGCCACGTTGCGCCACTGTTTCGGCACGGTGTTGATCCACCAGTTCACCGACAGAATCGACACCGCCACGGCGACCAGCACCCCGCCTGCACGGCGCGCGCGCGGACTCGATGCCTTTTCGGACATCACGGAGGGAAGCCGGCCGGTCACCCACTGCAGGGTCTGGACCATCACGACCGCACTGAGCACGCTCAGCACCGGAAAGACCGGCATCAGGTACCGGTCGTAATGGGATGTCACCAGCCACACCGCGAAGCCGAACGCGGCAAAGATCTGCAGGCGCAGCGCGGCAGGGTTGCGGCGCAGCGCAGCAGACAGCGGCGCCAGCGCGGCGGGCCACAAAAACCACTCAGGCCAGTTGGCAGCGTTCTTGAGGTCGAACAGCTGGTAGCGCATGTCAGCCGCGCTCCAGTTGCCGTACCCGAAGACGCTTCCACCCAGCGGGTTGAAGGGGTCGCCGGTGAGAAGGAAGTTGCGCGCGTACCAGTAGATGCATGGAATGGCCAGCGACACCGACCAGAGCAGCAGGTTACGAACACGGTGCGGCTGGATGGCGATGCAGCCGAAGAAGAACGGGAGCAGCCCGAGCGCCTGGTATTTCGAGCCCGCGGCACAGCCCAGCAGCAGGCCGGAAAGCACCAGCCATGCGCGGTCGGCCCGGTGGCGTTCCCACTGGAGATGCGCAATGAGGCCGCCGAAAACGAAGGCACTCACTCCCATGTCGACATGCGCTGCCGCGAACTCGTCGCGCGTCAGCAGGATCCAGAAACTGGCAGCCAGGCAGGCCGCAAGGCGGCCACCATGATGCAGTGCCAGCCGGAAGACCAGCAGCGCCACCATGGCGCCCGTCAGCGCATGCAGCAGATGGGTAAAGACGTCGCCGCGGATGATCAGCCCCGCGGCGTACAGCAGCCCGAGGTTGGCGGGTGCGTAGGGATAGCGCAGCCATTCGTTGATCTGCAGGCGCCCCGTGGCAGCCCACTCCCGCGCGTGCGGCAGGTGGTACATCAGCTCGTCCCAGCGGTAGGGCGGGTGCAGCGCCGACACGGCCAGGGGAACGACCAGCGCCAGCGGCACCAGCGCATAGGGCCAGACCTGCAGGGGCTGTGCTGCCGCTGCTGCTGTCGCTGCCGTGGCCGGGCCGTGCCGCACGGATCGGGCGAGTTGGAGCAGCGCCAGGGCCCAGCCCAGCGCCAGGAGCAGGTTGATGCTGGATCGACGCAACAGGCCGGCGGCCGCGATGCTCTGCAAGGCGACGGTGGCGAGGCCCAGCCCCAGCACGATGGCCAGCCCCTGCAGCAGCCAGCGATCCACAGGGTAGGCACGCGTGTTGCAGCAGGCGAGGGCCGTCCTGCCCAGCCCCCAGAAGGCGATCGCGAAGACCAGCAGCGAGGTGTATTGCTGGGCAGCGAAAACCAGTTTGTCGTTCATGGGATCGGGTGTCCGCTCGCGACGAAGGCGGTCATCAACCCGCCGCCTGCAGTGCCAGCCCCGCATGCTCGCGCAGCGGATGGAAGTGGATCTTCGGGAACCGCTCCTGCGCCAGCCGCACGTCGTAAGGGCTGGTGCACAGGTAGGCCAGCGTGTCCGCCGCGTCATGCGCCAGGCGCAGCGGGTAGGCGTCGGTGAAGGCGCGCAGGTCGGCCGCAGTGTCGGCCGTGATCCAGCGGGCGCCGGTGTACTGGCAGTTCTCCAGGCGGATGTCCGCGTCGTATTCCGTCTTCAGCCGGTGCTGCACGACTTCGAACTGCAGCTGGCCGACCGCGCCCAGCAGCATGTTGCCGCCCGCATCGGGCTTGAACACCTGGATGGCCCCTTCCTCGCCCAGCTGCGCCAGGCCCTGCTGCAGCTGTTTGGTGCGCAGCGGGTTCTTCAGCACCACGGTCATGAACATTTCCGGGGCGAAGAAAGGCAGTCCGGTGAATTGCAGGCTGGCGCCATCGGTGATGGTGTCGCCCAGCTGCACGCCGCCGTGGGTGGTGAAGCCGATGATGTCGCCGGCATACGCCTCTTCCACCGCCTCGCGGCGCTGGCTCATGAAGGTGACGACCGAGGTGGGCCGCAGTTCCTTGGCGGTGCGCTGCACCTTGAGCTTCATGCCCGGGGTGTACTTGCCCGAGGCCACGCGCACGAAGGCGATGCGGTCGCGGTGGTTGGCGTCCATGTTGGCCTGCACCTTGAAGACCACGCCGGAGAAGCCCTCGTCCTCCGGCTGGATCGTCTTGACCACCGGCTGCTTGTTGACCTGCAGCGTGCTCACGCGCGGCCCGGGGGAGGGGGCCATGTCGACCAGCGCGTCCAGCACCTCCATCACGCCGAAGTTGTTCACGCCCGAGCCGAAGAACACCGGGGTGAGCTTGCCGGCCAGGAAGGCTTCCTGGTTCCAGGCGGGCGAGGCGCCCACGGCCAGCTCCATGCTCTCCAGCGCGGCATCGAATTCAGCGCCGAAGCGGGCGCGCAGGGCCGTCTCGTCCGACAGGGGAATGGCTTCGAAATCCTGCGGGCGGCGTTCGCTGCCGCTCTCGAACACCGTCATGGCCTGCGTGCGCAGGTTGATGATGCCGCCGAAGTTCTTGCCCTGGCCCACGGGCCAGGTCATCGGGCAGCACGGCATGCCCAGCTCGCGCTCGACCTCGTCCATGATGTCCAGCGGGTCGCGCACCTCGCGGTCCATCTTGTTGACGAAGGTGATGATGGGCGTGTCGCGCTGGCGGCAGACCTCGATCAGCCGGCGCGTCTGCGCTTCCACGCCGTTGGCGGCGTCGATCACCATCAGCGCCGAATCCACCGCGGTCAGCACGCGGTAGGTGTCTTCCGAGAAGTCCTTGTGGCCGGGCGTGTCGAGCAGGTTGACCACATGGTCCCGGTACGCCATCTGCATCACCGACGAGGCGACCGAGATGCCGCGCTGCTTTTCGATTTCCATCCAGTCGCTGGTGGCGTGGCGGCTGGCCTTGCGGCCCTTCACGGCGCCAGCGATCTGGATCGCGCCCGAGAACAGCAGCAGCTTTTCCGTCAGCGTGGTCTTGCCCGCGTCAGGGTGGGAAATGATGGCGAAGGTGCGGCGGCGCCGGGTTTCTGGGGCGTATGACAAGGGCGGGCTCGGATGGCAATGGAGGGGGCGTGCGGCGTCGTGGCCGTCGCGCAAGGGCCGTGGGCGCAGTGCGCGGTCGCACCGCCACAGGCCCCATGAGTCGCAGGGATTCTAGCGGCGCCGCATCGGTCGCCTTCGGATTGGACAGCGCCGGAGTGCCCGCGCAGAATCGCGGCCGACCTCCGCCGTGGCGATCCGCATGACAACCTCCCCCACCGACCTACCGATCCCTCCGCCCTCCGCTGCATCTACGGCTTCCGCCGCCCCTGCCGCACCGGCCGCAGATTCCGCCCTGCCCGGTGGCGCGGTGGCGGGCACGCCGGCCTACCGCCGCATCACCATCGCGCTGTTCTTCGCGGGTTTCGCGACGTTCTCGCTGCTCTACTGCGTCCAGCCGCTGCTGCCGGAGTTCGCGCGGCATTTCCAGATCGGCGCGGCCGCCAGTTCGGTGGCGCTGTCGGTCAGCACGGCCGCACTGGCGGTCTCGATCCTGGTGGCGGGTGCGGTGTCCCAGGCGGTGGGGCGGCGCTGGCTGATGTTCGGCTCGATGGCGCTGGCGGCCCTCTGCAACCTGCTCGCGGCCCTGGCGCCGCACTGGTCCCTGTTGCTGGCCGCGCGCACGCTGGAGGGCGTGCTGCTGGGCGGCGTTCCGGCCGTGGCCATGGCCTATCTGGCCGAGGAGATCGATGCGCGGGGACTAGGTTACGCGATGGGCCTCTACATCGGCGGCACCGCGTTCGGCGGCATGGCCGGCCGGGTGGGCGTGGGGCTGCTGACCGACGCCTTCGGCTGGCGCGAAGCCATGGTCATCGTCAGCGTGCTCGACCTGCTGGTCGCCATCGGCTTCGTGCTGTTGCTGCCGCCCTCGCGCCGCTTCGTGCGCGCGGCCGGCATGGGGGTGCGGCAGAACGCAGCCATCTGGCGGGAGCATCTGCGCAACCCCGTGCTGCCACTGCTGGTCGCCGTCGGCTGCCTGCTGGTGGGGCCGCTCGTCTCGGTCTTCAACCTGGTGAGCTTTCGCCTGTCGTCGCCTGCCTTCGGGCTGGGCCAGGCGGAGATCGGCCTGATCTTCTGCGCCTATCTGCTGGGCATGTGCGCGTCGCCCTGGGCCGGCGCGCTGGCCGACCGGCTGGGGCGCCCGGTGGTGCTGCTGGGCTGCGTGGCGCTCATGGCCGCCGGCGTGCTGCTCACCCTGCCGTCGCACCTGGCCACGCTGATCGCCGGGATCTGCCTGCTCACGCTCGGCTTCTTCGGCGGGCATGCGGTGGTCAGCGGCTGGGTGGGCGCGTCGGCGCTGCATTCCAAGGGCCATGCGTCGTCGATGTACCTGCTGGCGTACTACATGGCCTCCAGCGTGCTGGGCGTGGTGGCGGGCGGCTTCTGGGAGCGAGGGCAGTGGCCGGCCGTGGTGCTGTTCTGCATGCTGCTGCTGGGGCTCGCTCTCTTCTTCACGCTGCGGCTGAGGGCCGGGACAACGCGCGCCTTCTGCGGCAGTGCCCCACGCTGACCGGCCTGGCGGGCCCCGGCTGGCCCGCGCTTTTTGTACAATACGCGCCTTTCCGAGGAGCGTTGCAGCGTCCCCAGCACAGCGGGGCGTGAGGCTCGGAAGCCGGTTCCTTCGCAACGACGCTCACCCACGCTGGTTTCGGTGCGGTGAGCGACTGCCTCCCATCTCCCGTCGCCGGACCTGCGTGGTTTTCATTGCCATCCTTGACTGGAGAAAACCATGAGCGCAGTTCTCAAGCCCCAGGCCGATCAGGCCGACCAAGCCATCGCCGACATCTCCCTTGCCGCCTGGGGCCGCAAGGAAATCAAGATCGCCGAAACCGAAATGCCCGGCCTGATGGCCATCCGCGAGGAGTTTGCCGCGGCCCAGCCGCTCAAGGGCGCGCGCATCACCGGTTCGCTGCACATGACAATCCAGACCGCCGTGCTGATCGAAACCCTGAAGGCCCTGGGCGCCGACGTGCGCTGGGCTTCGTGCAACATCTTCTCCACGCAGGACCATGCCGCGGCCGCCATTGCCGCCAGCGGCACGCCGGTGTTCGCCATCAAGGGCGAATCGCTGGAAGACTACTGGGACTACACCCATCGCATCTTCGACTTCGGCCCCAAGGGCAGCGCCGGCGAAGGCCCCAACATGATCCTGGACGACGGCGGCGACGCCACGCTGCTGATGCACCTGGGCCAGCGCGCCGAGAAGGACGCATCGCTGGTGGCCGGCGACGGCGGCAGCGAGGAAGAGCGCATCCTGTTCGCGGCCATCCGCAAGAAGCTGGCCGAAGACGCCACCTGGTACAGCCGCAAGTCGGCCGAGATCATCGGCGTGACCGAAGAGACCACCACCGGCGTGCACCGCCTGAACGAGATGTCCGCCAAGGGCACGCTGCTGTTCCGCGCCATCAACGTGAACGACTCGGTCACCAAGTCCAAGTTCGACAACCTGTACGGCTGCCGTGAATCGCTGGTGGACGGCATCAAGCGTGCCACCGACGTCATGATCGCCGGCAAGGTGGCCGTGGTGGCGGGCTACGGCGACGTGGGCAAGGGCTCTGCCCAGGCGCTGCGTGCCCTGTCGGCCCAGGTGTGGGTCACCGAGATCGACCCCATCAACGCGCTGCAGGCGGCCATGGAAGGCTACCGCGTGGTGACGATGGAATACGCGGCCGACAAGGCCGACATCTTCGTGACCACCACCGGCAACAAGGACATCATCACGCACGACATCATGGCGGCGATGAAGGACCAGGCCATCGTCTGCAACATCGGCCACTTCGACAACGAGATCGACGTCGCGTCGATCGAGAAGTACGAATGGGAAGAGATCAAGCCGCAGGTGGACCACATCACCTTCCCCGACGGTAAGAAGATCATCCTGCTGGCCAAGGGCCGCCTGGTGAACCTGGGCTGCGGTACGGGCCACCCCAGCTTCGTGATGTCGTCTTCGTTCGCCAACCAGACCATCGCGCAGATCGAACTGTTCACCAAGCCCGATCAGTACGAAGCCGGCAAGGTCTACGTACTGCCCAAGCTGCTGGACGAGAAGGTCGCACGCCTGCACCTGAAGAAGGTCGGCGCCATGCTGACGGAGCTGACGGACGCCCAGGCCGCCTACATCGGCGTAAGCAAGAGCGGCCCGTTCAAGCCCGACACCTACCGCTACTAAGCACCTGCTTGCGCTGGCAGCCTCTGCCGGCGCAAGCTGTTTGCTATAAAAATAATAGCTACCGGCGCTTTATTCATCAGCGCCGGTGGCACTTTTGACTCTGAAAAAAGGATGGGCGCATGCGCGCAGACGTCTACCTGGTGGACAAGGGCCACGCAACCACCCGGTCGCAGGCGCAACGCCTGATCGCCGCCGGCGTGCAGTGGCGGCTGGCGGCCAGCCTGCCGTGGAACAAGGTCGCCAAGAACGGCGACGACATTCCCGAGATCGCCGAAGTGCAGCTGCTCGACCAGGCCGAGGCGCGGTATCTCTCGCGCGGCGGCCTGAAGCTCGAAGGCGCGCTGCAGGCGACGGGCCTGCGCGTGGCCGGCTGGCGCTGCCTGGACGTGGGCCAAAGCACCGGCGGCTTCACCGACTGCCTGCTGCAGCAGGGGGCCGCGCAGGTGATCGGCGTGGACGTGGGCCACGGCCAGTTGCACGACCGGCTGCGGCAGGACCCGCGCGTCGTTGCCGTGGAAGGCCTCAACGCCCGCTCCATCACCGCCGAGTCGCTGCAGGATGCCTGCGAGGAAGCGCTTTCCGAACAGGTGGAGCAGGAACCGGAAGACAACGATACCCAGCCCGAGGCACCCTACAGCTGGATGCGCAACGGCGGCATGGTCGATGACGACTACGACGACAGCGACGATGCCAAGGAGCACGACGTGGAAGCCTTCAAGGCCGAGCGGTCGGCCAAGGCCCGGGCCCGCGCGCAGGGCACGCTGCCCACCGTGCGCCGCCGCCGTGCGGGGCTGGAGTCCGTCGACGTGACGCCCGTCTTCGACCTGGTGACGGGCGACGTGTCGTTCATCTCGCTCACCCTGATCCTGCCCGCCGTGGCGCCGCTGCTGAAAGCCGGCGGCGAGCTGCTGATGCTGGTCAAGCCGCAGTTCGAGCTGCAGCCAGGCCAGGTCGGCAAGGGCGGCATCGTGCGCGATGAAACGCTTTACCCGGTGGTCGAGCAGCGCATCCGCGACTGCTGCGCCGCCGCAGGCCTGACCGTGGTCGGCTGGCACGACAGCGCGATCGATGGCGGTGATGGCAACCGCGAATTCTTCATCCATGCCAGGAGCGCCGCATGAGCCAACGCCCCGCTTCCCCTCCCGTGTCCGCTGCCTTGCCGGTCAGCTTCGAATTCTTCCCGCCCAAGACGGCCGAGGGCGCCGAGAAGCTGCGCGCCGTGCGCCAGCAGCTCTATGCCCGCCAACCCGAGTTCTGCTCGGTGACGTACGGCGCCGGCGGCTCCACGCAGGAAGGCACGTTCGGCACCGTGCGCGAGATCCTGTCCGAAGGCGTCAGCGCCGCATCGCATTTCTCATGCATCGGCGCCACCGAGGAAACGGTGCGCGCCCAGCTCGCACAGCTCAAGGCCATGGGCGTCAAGCGCCTGGTGGCGCTGCGCGGCGACCTGCCCAGCGGCTACGGCGCGGGCGGCGCCTTCCACTATGCGAGCGACCTGGTGGCCTTCATCCGCGCGGAGACGGGCGATGACTTCCACATCGAGGTGGCCGCCTATCCGGAAGTGCATCCGCAGGCCCGCTCGCCCGAAGCCGACCTGCAGGCCTTCGCCGCCAAGGTGCGGGCGGGGGCCGACTCGGCCATCACCCAGTACTTCTTCAATGCCGACGCCTACTTCCGCTTCGTGGACGAGACGCGCCGCCTGGGCCTGGACGTGCCGGTGGTGCCCGGCATCATGCCCATCCTGGGCTCGACCCAGCTGATGCGGTTTTCCGACGCCTGCGGCGCCGAGATCCCGCGCTGGATCCGGCTGCGCCTGCTGGGCTTCGGCGACGACGTGGCCAGCATCCGCGCCTTCGGCCTGGACGTGGTTGCCGAACTGTGCGAGCAACTGCGCACGCGCGGCGTGCCGGCGCTGCACTTCTACACCATGAACCAGAGCGGGGCCACGCTGGAGCTGTGCCGGCGCCTGGGCCTGTAAGCAGGATCGGCGCCGGGTTTTCCGGGCCAGCGGGGCGACGGCCTTGCGCACCCGGCAGTCCACACGGCCCGCCCTTCGCGCCCGGCTGCGACTCGTTACGCGGCCCCGAAAGGCTCGGCTAACATCGCGCCGATGAAAAATTCCAACGCCCCCTGGTGGCGTGTCGGCGCCCGCCGCACAGCCCACCTTCCGGCGCGGACCGCATGAGGCGCATCGCGGTCGCCGGTCTTCGTCATCTGCTGGTGAGCCTTTCCCCGCGCACGCTGCGCCGCTCCGCCGTGCTCGCCAGCGTCTTTGTGTTGACGGCATGCGCGGTGCCCTCGGCGCCGCCGGTGCCAGGCGGCGACCGAGCCGGGGACGGCGACAGCCCTGCCGCAGCGGTCCCGTCAGCCGCGCCCTCCCGTGCGCCGCTGCGCACGCTGATCGCGCCGCCCAGGAGCGCTGCCGCTGCGCCTGCCGACGCCGGTTCCGGTTCCGGTTCCGGTTCAGCCTCCCGAGAAGGCGCTTCGGCCAGAGCGGCTGCCGACGCTGCAGCCGCGGCCCCCGGGCGCCGCCCGGCGCAGCGCGAGGCCGATCTGCCGCCCATTTCCACCGTCGTGCCGTCCATTGCGCCGGCAGGCGTGCCGGGGCCGAACGGCATGTATTCGTTGGAGCGCGACAAGCCCGGCGAGGGCCTGCGCGGCCCGGACGCCGGTGAAGATGCCGAGCCGGACGAGCAGGGCATGGCGTCGTGGTATGGCGCGCGGTTCCACAAGCGCCGCACGGCCAGCGGCGAGCGCTTCGACATGTATGCGCTCACCGCCGCCCATCCCACTCTGCCGTTCGGCACGCGCGTGTGCGTGCGGAGCCTCTCGACCGGCCGCTCGGTGCAGGTGCGCATCAACGACCGGGGGCCGCATGCGGCCGGCCGCATCATCGACCTGAGCCAGGCCGCAGCCAAACAGCTGGGCATGCTGGGGCTGGGCACCAAGTCGGTGGCCATCACGGCGCTGGCCGCCGAGGACGATGGCGGCTGCCCGGACAAGGACCAGGCGGACTGAGCCGCGCAGGCGGCACGGCCGGGATGGGGGAATGGGCGGGATGGCGTCCGTGCCCCGCTGGCCGGGGCGCCAGCCGCGGGCAGCGGGGCCGGTCAGCCGCCCGATTCGAGGCTGTGCGCGGCGTGGCGGTCCTGCTGCAGCAGTTCGGCCATCTGCGGCAGGGCGTCTTTCAGCGCGGCCTTGAGCGTGAAAGGCGGGTTGATGAGGAACATGCCGCTGGCGGGCAGGCCGGGCCGGCGCTTCTCGCCTTCGGCGTTCTCGACCAGTTTGCTGTTCTTCACCGTCAGCGTGGCGTGCAGCCAGGGCTTGCCCGCCTTCACGGCCATGGTCTTCAGGCGGCGCGGCAGGTCGTGCGCCTCGGGCCGCGGAATGATCGGGTACCAGACGGCATAGGTGCCGGTGGCGAAGCGCTTGAGCGAGTCGGCCACCATGTCCAGCACGCGGCCATAGTCGCTCTTCATTTCATAGCTGGGATCGCAGAGCAGGAGCGCGCGGCGGGCCGGCGGGGGCAGGAACTTCTTCACACCCTCGAACCCGTCCTCGTGCAGCACGGCCACCTGGCGGCCGGCTTCGAGCTGGGCCACGTTGCCGGCCAGCGAGCGCAGGTCGGTCGGGTGCAGCTCGAACAGCTTGAGCTTGTCGTGGCTGCGCAGCAGGTGCTGGGCGATGAAGGGGGAGCCGGGGTACACGCGGGTCTGCGTGCCCTGGTTGAAGGCCCGCACAACGTCCACATAGGCCTGCAGGGCAGGGGACAGCGGCGCGGATGCCGCCCCCTTGGCGTCAGCCGGTGCCGGTGCCAGCAGCCGGGCGATGCCGTCGGCCGCCTCGCCGCTGGTGCTGGCATAGTCGCCGTCCAGCCGGTAGAGACCGGCCCCCGCATGGGTGTCGAGCACGGTCAGCGCCGCGTCTTTCTGGGTCAAATGCTGCAGGGTGGCAATCAACACGGTGTGCTTGAGCACGTCCGCATGGTTGCCTGCATGGAAGGCGTGGCGATAACTGAACATCGCCCAATGGTAACCAGCGCGGCCGCCGGGCGCCCCGCCGAACGCGCTTTCCACGCCGGAAGGCGGTTTTGTCGCCTGCGCGGCGCTTCTTCCGCCATGATGGCGCGCCCGTCTTGTGCAGCGCACGCTACGATGGGCGGTGTGCGCCCCTGGGCGCCCGGTTTTTCGTTTCACGCCCCTTCCGTCCCTCCCACCATGTCCAGTCCCCTTTCTGCCAGCGCCGTGAACCATGTCGATGCGCTGCAGCCCGGTGCGCGCCTGGGAGAGTTCGAGGTGCTGTCGCTGTTGGGCGTGGGCGGCTTCGGCATGGTGTACCGCGCCTTCGACCATTCCCTGATGCGCTTCGTCGCCATCAAGGAATACCTGCCGTCGTCGCTGGCGGGGCGCACGCAGGGGCAGACGCTCTGGGTGCGCTCGTCGGCCGACGAGCAGTCCTACCAGGCCGGTCTGGCCTCTTTCGTGAACGAGGCGCGGCTGCTGGCGCAGTACGACCACCCCTCGCTGGTCAAGGTGTTCCGCTTCTGGGAGGCCAATCACACGGCCTACATGGTCATGCCGCTCTATGGCGGCATGACCCTCAAGCAGGCCCGCGCCCACATGCGCACGCCGCCGCCGGAGGCGTGGCTGCGCAAGGTGCTGTGGTCGGTGCTGGGTGCCCTGCGGGTGCTGCACGACGCGCAGATGCTGCACCGCGACGTCTCGCCCGACAACATCTTCCTGCAGGACGTGGGTCCTCCGGTGCTGCTGGACCTGGGCGCCGCCCGCCGCGCCATCAGCGACCGCGACCGCCAGCACACCGCCGTGCTGAAGGTCAACTACGCCCCCATCGAGCAATACACCGACGCCGGCAGCGACCTGCGCCAGGGGCCGTGGAGCGACCTCTATTCGCTGGCCGCCGTCATGCACGGCTGCCTGTGCAACGACACGCCGCTGCCCGCCACGCTGCGCGCCATCCGCGACCGCATGGTGCCGTTCGACCGCGTGGCGCGCACCGTGCAGGAGCAGTTCGGCGTCTCGTATTCCGCCCCGTTCGTGCACGCCATGTCGCAGGCACTGCAGCTGCGCCCCGAAGACCGGCCGCAGTCCATCGACGCTTTCTCGCAGTTGCTGGAGCTGCAGGCGCCAACCGGGGGGCTGGAGCAATTCGACTTCCGGGCCGAGCTGGGAAGCATCTGGGTCGATCCCGGGGCGTCCGACGGCCGGGCGCCCCCTGCGCCGATGCCGCAGGACCTGGCAGCGACGTCCACGACCCGGGTGCCTCAGCCGCTGGCCCAGGTGCTGGCAGAGCAGGCAGCGGTGGCGAGCGCGGCAGCCGCCGTGCCGTCCCCCGTGCCGGCTCCGGAGCCGCTGGTGCCCTCCACGCCTGCGGCGTCTGGGGCCAACCCGCAGCCGCTGCCTCCCGCTGCCGTCGATGTCGATCTGGTCCTCGCCCCCGAGCCCGCTTCCGCTCCACTGGCGCCGCCTGTTACTGTTCCTGTGCCTGTGCCTGTGCCTGTGCCTGTGCCTGTGCCTGCGCCTGTGCCTGTGCCTGCGCCTGTACCCGCGCCTCCGGTGCCCGCGCCGCAGCCCCCGGCATCCGCGCCCACGGCCCGCACTGCCGCGAGGGGCGGTGTACCGCCCGAGGCGCCTGCTTCCACTGCACCAACGGTGGCGGGTGGCGGCCAGGGGGCGCCGTCTCGGAAGATGGTCTTCGCCCTGCTGGGCTTGCTGGTCGTTGCCGCCATCGCCCTGATCTTCTGGTGGCGGGCAGCGCCCAAGCAGCCGCCCCGCACACCCGACGACCAGATCATCACCGAGATGGCCGAGGCGGCCACGGCCCCGGCCTCCGCTGCCTTGCCGGCAGCCTCTGCCGCAGCCGCGGCGCCCGCCGCCGCCACGCCCGCGGCGCAAGTGGCTTCGGCCGAGGCTCCGGCGCCCGCCTTCGTCAACGCGCCGGCCCCGCGTCCGGCCAAGCCCGCGACCCGGCGCGAGACGCCGGTCGCGGCAGCGGCACCCGCCACCACGGCGCCCGCTGCGGAAGCCGCCCCTGCCGCGCCCGCCGCACCTACTCCCGCACCTGCCGCACCGAGCCGGCCGGCCCGGCCGCCCAACCCCAGCGAGACCTGTGCCAGCGCCTCGGTGCTCACCCGCCCCATGTGCATTCACCGCGAATGCCAGGCGGCCGGTGCGGGCAGCTATCCCGTCTGCGTCGAAAACCGCCGCCGCCAGGAGGAAGAGGCGCGCAAGCGGGAGATGTTCTCGCAATAGCGGCACAGCACCTGCGCGCCGGCCGTGGGAGCGTCCTGGCAGACGCCTTCCGGCCTGCGGGCTTCGTCTCCCCGGCGTGGCGGCGCCTGCCGTGGCCCGTCCGGCTTTCCGGATGGTTTCCGTGCCCCGCCGCCCAGGCCCGGCCCAGGCGCGGCCTAAGCCCGGCCTAAGCCCGGCCTAAGTGTCGCTGCCGACACTGGCGTTCATGCAACAACCTACCGAAAGGTCTGCCATGAACTCCATTCTCTCCACCCCACGCCGCCTGACCCTGGCGCTGATCGCTGCGGGCGCCGTGGGTGCGACCGGCGCAGGGCTCGTCACCAACATGCGGCCCGGGCACGCCGCGGTGCCGCAGCCGGTGGCTGTCGCGGCGGCGGCGGCACCCGGTGGCCTGCCCTCCGGCGGCGTGGCGATGCCGGACTTCGCCCAGATCACGGCGCGCAATGGCGCCGCAGTGGTCAACATCAGCGTGACCGGCACCACCAAGACGTCGCTCGGCGGCGCGGGGGACGAGGGCGACGACGATGACGACGACACCCCGGCCGCGCAGCAGCGCGGTGCGCAGGGCATGAACCCGAACGATCCGTTCTACGAATTCTTCAAGCGCTTCGGCATGCCCGGTGGCGGCGGCCGCATGCAGCCCCAGCGCGAAGTGCCGATGCAGGGCGAGGGCTCGGGCTTCATCGTCAGCCCGGATGGCGTGGTGCTCACCAACGCCCACGTGGTCAAGGGCGCCAGCAGTGTCACGGTCAAGCTGACCGACCGGCGCGAGTTCCGCGCCAAGGTACTGGGCTCCGACCCCAAGACCGACATCGCGGTGCTGAAGATCGACGCCAGCCACCTGCCCGTGGTGCAGCTGGGCAGCACGCAGGCGCTGAACGTGGGCGAATGGGTGCTCGCCATCGGCTCGCCCTTCGGCTTCGAGAACAGCGTGACGGCCGGCGTGGTCAGCGCCAAGGGCCGAGCCCTGCCGGACGACAGCTTCGTGCCCTTCATCCAGACCGACGTGGCGGTGAACCCGGGCAACTCCGGCGGCCCGCTGTTCAACACGCGCGGCGAGGTAGTGGGCATCAACTCGCAGATCTACAGCCGCTCCGGTGGCTACCAGGGCGTTTCGTTCGCCATTCCGATCGAGGTGGCGGCGAAGGTGAAGGACCAGATCCTCGCCACCGGCAAGGCCAGCCATGCGCGGCTCGGCGTGTCGGTGCAGGAAGTGAACCAGGCTTTTGCCGACTCGTTCCAGCTCGACAAGCCTGAGGGCGCTCTGGTGGCGGGTGTGGAGCCCGGCGGGCCGGCCGACAAGGCGGGGCTCAAGTCGGGCGATGTGATCCGCAGCATCGACGGCCAGCCCATCGTGGCCTCGGGCGACCTGCCGGCCTTCGTCGGCCAGGCGGCGCCCGGCAGCCAGGCGCGCATGGAGGTGTGGCGCCACGGCAAGAAGGAAGAGATCGTCGCCACGCTGGGCGACGCCAGCGACAGGAAGGCGGCCCAGGCCGCCGCGGGCGAGAAGGGGGTGGGCAAGGGCCAGCTGGGCCTGGCATTGCGGCCGCTGACCCCGCAGGAGCGGCGTGAGGCAGGCGTGGAGGGCGGTCTGCTGATCGAGCAGGTGCGCGGCCCGGCTGCGCAGGCGGGCGTGGCGCCCGGCGACGTGCTGCTGGCCGTCAACGGGACGCCGGCCCAGGGGCTCGACCAGGTACGCGAGGCGGTGTCCAAGTCCGGCAAGTCGGTGGCCTTGCTGATCGAGCGCGACGGCAACAAGATCTTCGTGCCCGTGCGGCTGGGGTGACGGGGCGGGCCCCGGGCGGCGGCTCGGCAAGCCGCTGCCGAGGCGCCGTCCTGCCTTGCGGGAACATCGCAGCCGCTATCCTTGGCGGCATGACTGTCGCCCGCACCGACCCTGCCGCCGCAGCCGCCACCTCCGCCGCTGCCGCCGTCGCCGTATTGATGGCCCCCTGTCCAGCGCCCCGGCGGGGGCGCCTTGACTTCTGACCGGAATCCTGTCCCATGCGCCTTCTGCTGGTGGAAGACGACCCCATGATCGGCGAAGCCGTGCACGACCTGCTGCGCGCCGATCACCACGCCGTGGATTGGGCGCGCGACGGCGCCCTGGCCGATACGGCATTGCGCACCCAGACCTACGACCTGGTCCTGCTGGATTTGGGCCTGCCGCGCCGTGATGGCCTGTCCGTGCTGCGCGACCTGCGGGCCCGCAAGGACCGCACACCCGTGCTGATCGCCACCGCCCGCGACGCCGTCGCCCAGCGGGTGGAGGGCCTCGACGCGGGTGCCGACGATTACCTGCTCAAGCCCTACGACATGGACGAGCTGCTGGCGCGCATCCGCGCGCTCACCCGCCGAGCGGCCGGCCGGGCCGAGCCGGTGTACGAGCACCAGGGCGTGGTCATCTGCCCTGCGACCCGCGAAGTCACCGTGCAGGGCCAGGCCGTGGTGCTGTCGGCCCGGGAATGGGCGGTGCTGGAGCCGCTGCTGGCGCGGCCCGGCGCGGTGCTGTCGCGCCAGCAACTGGAAGAAAAGCTCTATGGCTGGAGCGAGGAGATCAGCAGCAACGCCGTGGAGGTGTACATCCACGGCCTGCGCAAGAAGCTGGGCGCCGAACTGGTGCTGAACGTGCGCGGCGTGGGCTACATGGTTCCGAAGGCATGACCGGGCCCGCCCGCAGTGCCAACAGCGCCCACGGCGCCCACGCGGACGCACCCGGCGCACCCGGCGCGCCCGCCCCGGCACCCGCGTCTTCGCCCTCAGGGGCGGGCGCCCGCGCACCGTCGCTGCGCGCGCGCCTGCTCTGGTTCCTGCTGGCCGCCATCGCATGCGCTGCGCTGGCGCAGGTCGGGCTGGCTTATCGCGCTGCGCTGGCCGAAGCCGACCTGCTGTTCGACTACCACATGCAGCAGATGGCGCAGGCATTGCGCCCCGGGCTGCCCTCGCTGCCGTCGGGCGATGCGCCGCTGCCGCCGGGCGAAGTGGAGAACCATGAATTCGTCGTGCAGGTGTGGTCCTCCGACGGCCTGCGCGTGTACGAATCGGCGGTGGGGGCCGCCCTGCCGCAGCGCGCCGTGCTGGGCTTCTCCAACGTGAACGCCAACGGCACCACCTACCGCGTGCTGTCGGTCCAGACCCGGGCGCAGGTGATTCAGGTGGCGCAGGACATGGCCACGCGGCGCGACATGGCGCGGGCGCTGGCGCTGCGCACCGCCGCGCCCATCGCGCTGCTCGCGCCGCTGCTGGCGCTGGCCGTGTGGTGGGCAGTGAGCGGTTCGCTGGCCCCGGTCGAGCGCGTGCGCCGCCAGGTCGCCAGGCGGCAGGCGGACGACCTCTCGCCCGTCGATGGGAACGCGTTGCCCGCCGAGGTCCGGCCCTTGGTCGACGAGCTGAACCTGCTGCTGGGCCGCGTGCAGCGGGCGTTCGAGGCGCAGCAGCACTTCGTGGCCGACGCCGCCCATGAGTTGCGCTCGCCTCTTGCGGCGCTCAAGCTGCAGGTGCAGGGCCTGCAGCGCGCGCCCGACGAGGCCACGCGGGAGCGGGCGGTCGGGCGGCTGGCCGCCGGCATCGACCGCGCGACGGCCTTGGTGGAGCAGTTGCTGGCCCTGGCCCGCCAGGAGGCCCGGCTGACGGCGGGCACTCCCGCGCAGCCCGTGGTGCTGGCCGATCTGGCCCGCCAGTCCGTGGTGGACGCCGCCGCTCAGGCGCAGGCCAGCGGCATCGACCTGGGCCTGGGCCGTGCCGACCCCGTGGCCGTGCCGGGCCATGCGGAGGCACTGCGCATCCTGCTGCGCAACCTGATCGACAACGCCCTGAAGTACACGCCCGCGGGCGGTACGGTGGACGTGAGCGTGACCGCGGTGGGTGAGGGCAGTGGACCCGGGGCCGACGCCGACGCAAACGCCGACGCACACGCCCACGGCGAGCCGGCCGCCTTGCAGCTGGTGGTGGAAGACAGCGGCCCCGGCATCGCCGAGGAAGACCGTGCGCAGGTGCTGGCGCGCTTTCACCGCGCTGCGCAGGCCGATGCGCAGGGCCGCCCCATCGCGGGCAGTGGCCTGGGCCTGTCCATCGTGCAGACCATCGCGCGCATGCACCGGGCCACGCTGGAGCTGGGCCGCTCGGACCGCCTGGGCGGGCTGCGCATCGCGGTGCGCCTGCCGCTGCATGCCACCCTGGTGGCGGTGGACACGCCTGAACTCCAGCCCTCCGCGCTGCGCGCGGGCGGCGGCGGCTGCGCATGATCCGCGTCGCGGTGCTGTCGGGCCTGGGCCATGCGGTATTCGTGGCCGTGGGGCTGCTGATCTACGTCATGGCCACCCGCATCGGCTACCAGCGGCGCCATCCCTCGGCGGCGATGGGCTGGGTGCTGGCCATCATCGCTTTTCCGTACTTCGCCGTGCCGCTCTTCCTGCTGGTCGGCACACGCAAGTTCGGCCGGCCGGTGCGGCATGCACGGCTGGCTTCCTCCACGCCGCTGCCCCAAGGCGGACCCGCCTGGGCTGCGGAACTGCTGGCCTGCATGGAGCTGGCCCCGGCGCAGCGCAACCACGCTGTCGACATGCACGCCGACGGCTCCGCCGCCCTGCGCGGGCTGATGCACACCATCGATGGCGCCGAGCGCAGCCTGGACGTCTGCACCTTCGTCTTCGCCAACGACGAGATCGGCCGGCTGGTGGCGCAGGGGCTGCTGCGGGCCGTGCAGCGGGGCGTGGCCGTTCGCCTGCTGGTCGACGCGGTCGGCAGCCTGCAGATGCCCCATCGCCTGCTGCGGGGCCTGCGGCGCGACGGCGTGCAGGTGCAGCGCTTCATGCCCGTGCTGCACAACCCCTTGCGTGGCCGCACCAATCTGCGCAACCACCGCAAGCTGGTGGTGGCCGACGGCGAGCGGCTCTGGAGCGGTGGCCGCAACCTCGCCTGCGAATATTTCCTGGACCGCCCGGGCGTGCCGGCATGGATCGACCTGAGCTACGTGGCGCAGGGCCCGCTCGCCGTGCAGGCCGCGCTGCAATTCGCAGCCGACTGGCATGCCGCCAGCGGCCGCGCGCCCCGCACCGTGTTGCCCCTGGCGCCGGTGCCCGAGCCGCCCGAGGGCCCGCTCGCCCAGTGGCTGCCCAGCGGCCCGGACCACGCCGACGACACCGTGCATGCCCTGCTGGTGGCCGCCGCCTACCATGCCCGCGAACGCATCGTGGCCTTCACGCCGTACTTCGTGCCGGACGACGCACTGCTGGAAGCCTGGTGCCTGGCCTGCCGCCGCGGCGTTCAGGTGACCCTGCTGGTGCCCGCGCGCTCCAACCATCGCCTGGCCGACTGGGCGCGCGAGCGGTCGCTGCGCGAACTGGCTGCCGCCGGCGCGCAGGTCTGGCTGGCGCCGCACATGGTGCATGCCAAGGCGGTGCTGATCGATGACGAGGTCGCGCTGTGCGGGTCGCTCAACCTGGATGCGCGCAGCCTGTTCCTCAACTACGAGGCGATGGCGGCGTTCTACTCGCCCGCCCAGGTGCGCTGGCTGGCGGACTGGTGTGGGGCGGAGATCGCTCGGGCAGCGCCTTATCGGGGGCGCAGGCCGTCCTGGGGGCGGGATGTGGCGGAAGGGGTGGTGCGGGCTGTGGGGTTTCAGCTTTAGCGTGGGGCCTCGCCTGGCAGGCGGTCATCGATCTCGTTGACTGTCGACCTGCTGATCTGCTGGCCGTTCGGGCTGAGCTTGTCTAAGCCTTTGCGCGCTGCCCGGGCGGTGCTGGCGGGTGCTGGGTCTTTGCTTCCCGGGGCCGGGATTTCGCCCCGGCGGGCGAGTAACTTTCTTTCGTCTCGCCGAAAGAAAGTCACCAAAGAAAGGGCGACCCTGCTGTGCG
>NZ_LMOV01000027.1 GCF_001424265.1 Acidovorax sp. Leaf160 | reverse complement strand
GCCGTTTCCAGCAATCCGTCTCATCAGCGAAGCCTTGAATTCTACACCGGTTTTTCAACCTGCCGCAACTCAAAACCGAAATCTTTTTTCCCGACTCCCCAGAACTTCCGAAGAAGATCTGCAGCGCCAAGCCCACGAGTATATGACGGTTTGGCGACCTGCAGAGAAGTTTCTGCAAAAAACTTGGGCGAGCGCTCAGCGAGCCTCTTCGATGGCTGCTTCCAGCGCGTCGATGAACAGCGCCGCCACGTCGCATCCGGTCTGGTCGAATATCTCCTGGAAGCACGTGGGGCTGGTCACGTTGATCTCGGTCACGCAGTCGCCAATGACGTCCACGCCTGCAAGGAGCAGGCCTCTCTCTATGAGTACGGTGCCGATCGCCTCGCCGATCTCCTGGTCACGTGCCGTCAGGGGACGGGCCACGCCCTTGCCGCCCGCGGCGAGGTTGCCCCGTACTTCGCTGCCCTGGGGGATGCGCGCCAGGCAGTAAGGCACGGGCTTTCCTCCGATGATGAGGACGCGCTTGTCCCCTTCGACGATCTCCGGCAGAAACTTCTGCACCATGACGCTCTCTGCGCCGCCTTTATTCAGCGTCTCGATGATGCTGCCCAGGTTCATGCCGTCCCTGCCGACGCGGAAAATGCCCATGCCTCCCATGCCGTCGAGCGGCTTGAGGATGATGTCGCCGTGCTCGGCATGAAAGCGCCGGATGTCCTGGGCGTCGCGCGTCACCAGCGTCGGGCCGATGAACTCGGGAAACTCCATGATGGCGAGCTTCTCGGGGTGGTCCCGCAGTGCGCGGGGTTTGTTGAAGACCTTGGCACCGTCCCGCTCCGCCTGCTCCAGCAGATGGGTGGCATAGAAATACTCGCTGTCGAAGGGCGGGTCCTTGCGCATCAGCACGGCGTCGAAGTCGGCCAGTGCCACAGCACGGGCTGGCTGGGCGACGAACCAGTCGTCCGCATGCCCGGTCAGGCGGATGTCGCGTACGGTGGCGGTCACACGCTGGCCGCGCTCCCAGTGCACCTGGGCGGGTTCGCACACGGCCAGCGTGTGGCCGCGGCGCTGCGCCTCACGCATCATGGCGAAGGTCGTGTCCTTGTAGATCTTGAACTGTTCGATGGGATCGGCGATGAAGAGAAGCTGCATGGTTCCAGAGACTTGATGGGCTTAGGCACCCTGGGCGGGCGATCTGCCGTACTGTTGCACAACTAGCGCGATGTTGCCGGCGACGACGCCCCAGAAGGCCGAGCCGACGCCCGCCAGGGTCACGCCGCTCAAGGTGACGAGAAAGGTGATGAGCGCTGCCTCGCGGTGCGATTCATCCTTCAACGCCAGCACCAATCCGCCGCCGATGGTGCCCAGGAGGGCCAGGCCGGCGATGGCCACCACCAGTTCACGCGGGAAGGCGGTCAGCAACGCCGTCACCACCGCGCCGAAGATGCCGATGACGACGTACAGCACGCCGCAACAGGCGGCGGCCGTATAGCGCCGCGCCCGGTCCTCGTGCGCCTCCGGCCCCATGCACATGGCGGCCGTGATGGCACTGAGGTTGAGCGCGAAGGCGCCGAACGGCGCCAGCGCCAGGGTGGCCGCGCCGGTCATCGTGATCAGCCGTGAGACGGGCAGCGGATAGCCGGAGGCGCGGATCACCGCCGCGCCCGGCAGGTTCTGCGACGCCATGGTGACCACGAAGAGCGGCAAGGCCAGGCTGACCACTGCCGCCCAGCTGAAGGTGGGCGCGGTGAACACCGGCATGGCCAGGCCGATGGCCGCCCCCGACCAGTGCATGCGCCCCGTCGCCGCCGCGAAGATGACGCCCGCCGCCAGCGTCAGCACCACGGCGTAGCGGGGCAGCAGGCGGCGCGTGGCCAGATAGCTGCCCAGCATCCCAAGCACCGAGGGCAGGTCGGTTTTCGCCGCGACGAAGGCGTCCATGCCGAAGCGGGCCAGCACCCCCGCCAGCAAGGCCGAGGCAACGGCCAGGGGGATGCGGTTCATCACCCGCTCGAACCAGCCGGTGGCCCCCGCCAGCGTGATGAGCGCGGCGCTGACCATGAAGGCCCCGACCGCGTCGCCCATGCCGAAGCCCCCGGCCGCCCCCGCCGTGGCCAGCACCGCCGCCCCGGGCGTGGACCAGGCCACCATCACCGGCTGCCGCAGAACGAGCGAAGGCAGCAGCGAGCACAGCCCCATGCCCAGCCCGAGGGCCCACATCCACGAAGTGATCTGCGCCGGCGTTGCCTGGAACGCCTGCGCCGCCTGGAAGATGATGGCGATCGAACTGGTGAAGCCCACCAGCACGGCGACGAAGCCGGCGGTGAAGGTGGACAGGCTGAGGTCTTTGAAGAACGAGCGCATGAACAGGGAAAAGGTACGGCGGGGCGGGACCGTGGCCGCCGACCCACCATTGCTATTGATTCAATAGCTGAAAGCTCAGATTAGACAAGCGCCCGGCCCTGAAAACACCACTATTCTCCGCCCCGCTCCATCACAGCGTTTCTCAGATCTCGATCTTGGAGCCCAGCTCCACCACCGCGTTGCTCGGCAGGTTGAGGAAGCTGGCGGCGCCGCTGGCGTTGTGGTGCATCTGCGCGAAGAGCTTTTCGCGCCACGGAGCCATGCCGCTGCCGATGGTCGGGATCACCACGTCGCGCGACAGGAAGTAGCTGGTGGTCATGCCGTCCAGCTCGCAGCCCCGCCCGCGCATGGCGGCCAGGGCGCGGGGCAGGTCGGGGTCGTTCTTGAAGCCGTAGTGCACCACCACCTGCCAGCAGTCGCTGCCCAGCGGCTCCACCTGCAGGCGCTTCTCCAGTCCGATCCAGGGGGTTTCGTGGCTGCGCACGGTGACGAACAGGTTCTGCTGGTGCAGCACCTTGTTGTGCTTGAGGTTGTGCAGCAGCGCGTTCGGTACCGAGCCCGGCTCGGCCGTCAGGAACACCGCCGTGCCGTCTACCCGCGTAGGCGGGCTGAGGAACACCGCCGTGAGGAAGTCGCGCAGGTCGATGGAGTCCTCGCGCAGCTTGTCGTTGAGCAGCTCACGCCCACGCTTCCAGGTCATCATCAGCACGAACAGCGTCGTGCCGATCATCAACGGGAACCAGCCGCCCTCGAACAGCTTGAGCAGGTTGGAGGTGAAGAACGCCAGATCGACCAGGAAGAAAAAGCCGGTGGCCGCGATGCACAGCGCCAGCGGGTAGCGCCAGCCGTACCGGATGACGAAGAACGTCAGCACGGTGGTGATCAGCATGTCGAGCGTGACGGCGATGCCGTAGGCCGCCGCCAGGTTGCTGCTGGAGCGGAACATGACCACCGCCAGCACGATGGCGACGAACAGCCCCCAGTTGACGAACGGCATGTAGATCTGGCCGGTGTCGCGCACGCTGGTGTGCTGGATATTGAGGCGCGGCAGGTAGCCCAGCTGGATCACCTGCTTGGTCACGCTGAAGGCGCCGGTGATGAGTGCCTGCGAGGCGATCACCGTGGCCATGGTGGCCAGCACCACCAGGGGGATGAGCGCCCAGTCGGGCGCCATCATGAAGAAGGGGTTCTTCACTGCCTCGGGCTCGGCCAGCAGCAGCGCGCCCTGGCCGAAGTAATTCAGCGTCAAGGCCGGCATGGCCACGCTGAACCAGGCCAGGCGGATCGGCTTCTTGCCGAAATGGCCCAGGTCGGCATAGAGCGCCTCGGCCCCGGTCACGCAGAGCACGACCGCGCCCAGGATGATGAAGCTGATGCCCGGGTTGGCCCAGATGAAGCCCAGCGCGTGGTGCGGGCTGAGGGCGCCGAGGATTTCGGGGTGGCCCACGATATGGGGGATGCCCAGCGCAGCGATGGAGGCGAACCACACCAGCGTGACCGGCCCGAAGTAGCGGCCGATGCCGGCGGTGCCGCGCTTTTGCACGACGAACAGGCAGAACAGCACCACCAGCGTGAGCGGAATCACGGCGCGGCGGAAGTGCGGCGAGACGACCTCCAGCCCCTCGACCGCCGACAGCACCGAGATGGCCGGCGTGATGACGCCGTCGCCGTAGAAAAGGCAGGTACCGAAGATGCCCACGGCCAGCAGCACGGAGCGCAGCCGGGGCTTGTCCTTCACCGCCTGCGACGCAAGCGCCAGCATGGCGATCAGCCCGCCCTCGCCCTTGTTGTCGGCGCGCAGCACCAGCACCACGTATTTGAGCGAGACGATGACGGTGAGCGTCCAGAACAGGATGGACAGCACCCCGTAGACGTTGCCGGGAGTGAAGGGCACATGGCCCGACCCGAAGACTTCCTTGACTGCGTAGAGGACGCTGGTGCCGATGTCGCCATAGACGACGCCGATGGCGCCCAGCGTGAGCGCTGCGAGCGAGGATTTGGAGCTTTGCACTGGTGGGGCCGGGGGGCGCGCGACGGCGCGGCCGGGTTCCGATTCTTGCGGGACCGCTATTGTGCTCCGGGCCGTTTACACAGGCAGCCGGCCCGTGTCAGCCGAAGCGACAAATTGTTGCAAGTCCACCACGGCGCCGCGGCCAGCCCCCTGCCGCACAGCGCCCCCGCCCCGGCTTCGACAGGCTCAGCCCGGATGGCCATTCGGTCGTTGGGCCGCTGGGTCGTTGGGCCGCTGCTTCACCGGCGGGCATGGGCCCGGCGGCCACCGTCAGTCGTACACCTCGGCCTCGGGGTCGGTCGCCTCCAGCTCGTAGCTGGCGGCCAGCATGGCCAGGCGCGCCACCACGCCATACATATAGAAGCGGTTGGGCGCGCTGGCGCCCGGGCGGGCGCCGGGCTGGGGCAGATGGGTACTGTGCTTGAAGGCCAGCGGCACGAAGCTCGCGCCCGGCGCGGCCAGGCTCTCGTCCACGCCGCGTTCGGCATGCATTCGGTAGAAGCCGCCCACCACGTAGCGGTCCATCATGTAGACCACCGGCTCGGCCACGGCTTCGTGCACCCGCTCGCGGGTCAGCACGCCTTCCTGGATGATGACGTCGTGCACGGCCTGGCCGTCCTTCACGATGGCGCTCTTGCCACGGGGCTTACGGCCGACCAGCGCGTCCAGGTCCTTCGCGTCGCGCACCGTCAGCACGCCCATGGCCTGGGTGCCGTTGTCGGGCTTGACGATCACGAACGGCTTTTCATTGATGCCGTATTCCTTGTACTTGCGGCGCACCTTGGTCAGCTGCGCGTCCACGGCGCCGCGCAGCTGCTCCAGGCCGGCTTCGGTGTGGAAGTCCACCCCCTCGCTACGGCTGGAGAGCGGATTGATCAGCCAGGGGTCGATGCCCAGCAGCTTGCCCAGGCGCTTGGCCACTTCCTCGTAGCTCTGGAAGTGGCGGCTCTTGCGGCGCACGCTCCAGCCCGCGTGCAGCGGCGGCAGCAGGTATTGCTCGTGCAGGTCTTCCAGAATGCCTGGCGGGCCGGCCGAGAGGTCGTTGTTCAGCAGGATGGTGCAAGGGTCGAAATCCTTCAGGCCCAGCCGGCGCTTGGTGCGGATGACCGGCTCCAGCGTGACGGTCTCGCCGTCGGGCAGCGTCACCAGCGTGGGCTTCTTGATCTCCGGGCTGATGGAGCCGACCCGCACGTTCAGCCCCGCCATGTTGAAGATGCGCTGCAGCTGCACCACGTTCGACAGGTAGAACGTGTTGTTCGAGTGGTTCTCCGGAATGATCAGCAGGTTGCGCGCCTCGGGGCAGATCTTCTCGATGGCCGCCATCGCCGCCTGCACGGCCAGCGGCAGCATCTCGTTGGTCAGGTGGTTCCAGCCGCCGGGAAAGAGGTTGGTGTCCACCGGGGCCAGCTTGAAGCCGGCGTTGCGGATGTCCACGGACGTGTAGAACGGCGGGGTGTGCTCCATCCACTCCAGGCGAAACCAGCGCTCGATGGCGGGCATGGAGTCGAGGATGCGTTGTTCGAGTTCGTTGATCGGCCCCGTGAGGGCGGTGATGAGGTGCGGAACCATGAAACCCCTTGTGGGAGGAAGGGAAGACGCCCGCCCGGGGGCGCACGCTGACGAAAGATTGTAGGGAGATGGGGCCGCTGCGCCATTCCGCAACCCGGCATGCGGCCCCGCTGTCCCCACCCATACGTGGCCTGCGCCGCGCTGGATCTCAGCGGCGCCAGAAAGCCGGTGTCAGCAGTGCCATGAAGCTCAGGATCTCGAGCCGCCCGAGCAGCATCGCCAGCGTGCAGACCCAGAGCTGGAAATCGGTCAGCACGGCGTAGGAGGACGCCGGGCCCAGCTGGCCCAGCCCGGGGCCCATGCAATGCACGCTGGCCAGGACGGCCGAGAACGCGGTGACCGGATCGAGGTCGGTCAGCAGCAGCACCATGCTGAGGGTCACGACGGTGGCGCCATACACCAGCATGAAGGCCAGCACCGAGAAGATCATGCGGTGGTCGACCACCGCCTCGCCCAGCCGCACCGGCTGCACGGCGCGCGGATGCACGATGCGCGTCATCTCGCGCCGCGCCTGCTTCAGCAGAATCAGCATGCGCACCATCTTGATGCCGCCGCCGGTCGACCCGGCACTGGTCGCCACGCCCGACAGCAGCAGCATGAAGACCGGCGCGAACACCGGCCAGCCCAGGTAGTCGGTGGTGACGAAGCCGGTGGTGGTGGCCACCGAGATCACGTGGAACATGCCGTAGCGCAGCGCGTCCGAGAGCGGATAGACGTTCTTCGCCCAGAGCAGCACCGACACCACCAGCCCGCCGCCGATCAGCGCCACCATGGTCGCGCGCATTTCCGCGTCGCGCCAGAAGCCGCGCAGGTGGCGCTTGCGCACCGCGATGAAATAGAGGGCGAAGTTGCAGCTGGCCAGCAACATGAACACCACGGCGATGGCCTCCAGCAGCGGCGACGAGAAGTAGGCGAAGCTCAGGTCGTGCGACGACAGGCCGCCCAGGCTCACCGTGGCGAACATGTGCATCAGCGCGTCCTGCGGGCTCATGCCGGCCGCCCAGTAGGCCAGCGCGCAGACCACCGAAAACAGCACGTACACGCCCCAGAGGCCCTTGGCCGTCTCGGTCATGCGCGGGGTCAGCTTGGTGTCCTTGACCGGGCCGGCCGCCTCGGCCTTGAAGAGCTGCGCCCCGCCCACGCCCAGCAGCGGCAGCACCGCCACGGCCAGGATCAGAATCCCCATGCCGCCGATCCACTGCATGAAGGTGCGCCACAGGTTCACCGAGAGCGGCAGGTCGTCCAGGTCGGTCATCACCGTGCCGCCGGTGGTGGTGAGACCGGACACCGCCTCGAAATAGGCATGCGTGAACGACAGCGGACGCCCCAGTTCGTGCGTGGCGAAAAGCAGCGGCAGCGCGGCGAAGACCGGCAGCACCACCCACACCATCGACACCAGCATCACGCCGTGGCGCGGCAGCAGTTCGCGCCGGTGGTGGCCCGTCTGCAGCCAGAGCATGGCGCCCACCGACCAAGTGATGGCCGCCGAGCCGACGTAGGTCAGCCAGAGCCCGTCCTCGGTCAGCCAGGACGCCGCCAGCGGCACCGCCATGGAGGCGCCGAACATCGCCAGCAGCACGCTGAGCACGCGCAGAACGGGAAAGAGATCCGCCATGGGAGGTTGAGCGAAGGAGGAGAAAGTCGGACAGGAAGAGGAAGACGGCGCGCGGCGTGCTGGCGGGCGTGTCAGAAGAACGTGGCGCTGACGCGGAACAGCTTTTCCACGTCGCGCACCAGACGCTTGTGCGGCAGGAAGAACACCACATGGTCGTTGCTCTCGATGACGGTGTGGCTGCGCGGGATGATGACTTCGGGCTCCTGCTCGGGGATGGGCTCGGCGCCCTGCGCCTCCGGCAGGCCGCGCACGATCAGCCCCATGTGCACCTCGGCCGGCAGGTGGATCTCGCTGACCTTGCGGCCCACCACGCGCGAGCTCTTGCGGTCGCCGCGCGCCACGATCTCCAGCGCCTCGGCCACGCCCCGGCGCAGGCTGTGCACGGCCTGCACGTCGCCGCGCCGCACGTAGGCCAGCAGCTCGCCCAGCAGCGCCTGGGCGGGCGACAGGGCGATGTCGATCTGCGTGCCGTGCATCAGGTCGGCATAGCTGCGCCGGTTGATGAGCGCCAGCACCCGGCGCGCGCCCATGCGCTTGGCCAGCAGGCTGGCCATGATGTTGTTCTCGTCGTCGTCGGTGAGCGCCAGGAAGAGGTCCACCTCCTCGATGCCCTCGTCGCCCAGCAGGTCTTCGTCGGTCGCGTCGCCGTTCAGCACCAGGATGCCGGTGGGCAGCTGCGCGGCCAGCGCCTGGCAGCGGGCGGCGTCCTCGTCGATGATCTTCACGTTGAAGCCGCCCTGCTGCGACAGCTGCCGCGCCAGCCGCTGGCCCACGCGGCCGCCGCCGGCCACCATGATGCGGCGCACCGGCCGCGCGGCCTGGTCGCCGCGCCGGTGCAGCGCGGCCAGCACCTGCGGAATGTGTTCGCGCGCGGACAGCACGAACACTTCGTCGCCCGGCTCCACGCGCGTGGCGCCGTCGCAGGGGATGAAGCGGTCTGGCTCTTCCGGGAAGCGGCGGTAGATGGCCACGATGCGCATGGCCACCTCGGGCGCCATCTCGCGCATGGTGGCGATCTTCATGCCCACCATGGACGCGCCCAGCCGGGCCCGCACCGACACCAGGCATGCACGCCCCCCCGCGAACTGGCGCACCTGCAGGGCCTCCGGGAACTCGACCAGCTTGCCGATGTAGCGGGTCAGCGATTCCTCGGGGCAGATGATGCGGTCCACGCCGAAGCCGTCCTTGCCCAGCAGCAGGCGGCCCTGCTCGGTGTCGAAGCCGGACGAGCGCACGCGGGCGATGCGCGTGGGCACGTTGAACAGCAACTGCGCGACCTTGCAGCAGACCAGGTTGGTTTCGTCCTGCGCGGCGCAGGCGATCAGCAGGTCGGTGTCGCGCGCGCCGGCCTCGGCCAGCACTTCGGGGTCGATGCCGTTGCCGACCACGCCGCGCAGGTCGAAGCGCGCCTCCAGGTCGCGCAGGCGCTCGGCATCGGTGTCGATGACGGTGATGTCGTTGCGCTCGGACACCAGGCTCTCGGCCACGCTGTAGCCCACGCGGCCCGCGCCGAGGATGATGATTTTCATGAAGAATCGGCCTCTGAGGCAGTGACGACGGGCGCGTTCAGCTATCGAATCAGTAGCAAGCCGATCAAGCGCGGCATCAGGCCCGGACTTCGCCTTCGCCCAGCACCACCCACTTGAGCGAGGTCAGCCCCTCGATGCCCACCGGCCCGCGGGCGTGGAACTTGTCCGTGCTGATGCCGATCTCGGCGCCCAGCCCGTACTCGAAGCCGTCGGCAAAGCGCGTGCTGGCGTTGACCATCACGCTGGCCGAGTCCACCTCGCGCAGGAAGCGCTGGGCATGCATGTGGTCGCGCGTGAGGATGGCGTCGGTGTGGTGGCTGCCGTAGCGGTTGATGTGGGCAATGGCTTCGTCCACGCCTTCCACCACCTTGATGCTGATGATGGGCGCGAGGTACTCCTCGCCCCAGTCCTGCTCGGTGGCCGGCACCAGCAATGCGCCGGGCACGTCGGCCAGGAGCGCCAGCGATTCGGGGCAGCCGCGCATCTCCACGCCCTTGGCGGCATAGACCACGCCGATCTGCGGCAGGAATTCGGCCGCCACGCCGCGCGCGACCAGCAGGCCCTCGCTCGCGTTGCAGGGGCTGTACTTGTTCGTCTTGGCGTTGTCGGCCACCTTCACGGCCATGGCCACGTCGCAGGGGTCGTCCACATAGGTGTGGCAGTTGCCGTCCAGGTGCTTGATGACGGGCACCTTGGCATCGCGGCTGATGCGCTCGATCAGGCCCTTGCCGCCGCGCGGGATGATCACGTCCACGTACTGCGGCATGGCGATGAGCTGGCCCACGGCCTCGCGGTCGGTGGTCTGCACCAGCTGCACGGCGTCTTCGGGCAGGCCGGCTTCGGCCAGCGCCTGCTGCACCAGGCGCGCCAGCGCCTTGTTGGAGTCGATGGCTTCCGAGCCGCCGCGCAGGATGCAGGCGTTGCCGCTCTTGATGCTGAGGCTGGCGGCCTCGATGGTCACGTTCGGGCGGCTCTCGTAGATCATGCCGAACACGCCGATCGGCACGCGCATCTGGCCGACGCGGATGCCGCTCGGCTGCTGCTTCATGCCCAGAATCTCGCCGATGATGTCCGGCATGGCGGCCAGCTGCTCGCAGCCCAGGGCGCAGGTCTCCAGCACCTTGGGGCTGAGCTTGAGCCGGTCCACCATGGGCTCGGCCAGGCCTGCGGCGCGGGCGCGCTCCAGGTCGCGGGCGTTGTCCTCTTGCAGGGCGCCGACGCTGCCCCGCAGCAGCCGGGCCAGCGCCAGCAATGCTTTGTTTTTAATAGCAGACGGCGCCCGCGCCATCAGCGCGGAGGCCGTTTTTGCCTGTAAGCCGAGGGTCTGGGTGTATTCAGCGATGTTGAGCGCGTTCATGGGCGTGATTTTGACGCACTCGGCGCCCCGCCGCCCGACGCCGCGCTCAGCCCCGGTTCTCAGCCGACGTGGCGGGCCAGGAAAGCCTGCGTGCGATCCGCCGCCGTGCTGGCCGCTGCCGCGTCGTAGGAGCCGCGCTGGTCGCAGTTGAAGCCGTGGTCGGCGTCGTACAGGTGCACCTCGACTTCCGGGTGGGCGCGGCCGAAGGCCTCCACCGAATCGACCGGAATGAAATGGTCGCGCCGGCCGAAATGCGCCATCACCGGGCAGCGCGGCTGGCGGTCGACTTCCGCGCCCATCGTCATGCCGCCGCCGTAGTAGCAGATGGCGGCCGACAGGCCCTGCAGTTCGCAGGCGGCGCGCCAGGTCAGCAGGCCGCCCCAGCAGAAGCCGAAGATGCCGACCTTGCCGCCACCCTGCTCGCCCGCCAGCTTGGCAGCGTGATCGATGGCGGCCTGGATGTCGGGCAGCACGCCCGCGCCCGGCAGCGCCTCGGCGCGGGACTTCAGCTCCATGCCGGCCTTCATGTCGGCGTCGGTGTAGCCCAGCTCCACGCCCGGCTCGACGCGCGCGAACATGGCGGGCGCCACCACGGCGTAGCCCTTGGCGGCCCAGCGGTCGGCCACGTCGCGGATGTGCGAGTTGACGCCGAAGATCTCCTGCACCACCACCAGGCCGCCGCGCGGCGTGCCCTCGGGCAGCGCGACCCAGGCGGGCACGGTGAAACCATCGGCGGAAGTGAGATCGACGAACTGACCCATGGGTGTGGCTCCTTGCGGTAGAGATAGATGGATAGAGAGATTAGCGATGACAGCGGGAAGGGGTGGCGCGTTGGTAGCGCGTTGGTGCCGCGCCGGAAGCGCCGTGCGACCGAACGAGGAACGCCCGCACGCGGACAACACGGAATCATCGTCCGCCGGCTGCCCCGAACGCTGCCGGACGGCGCCGCGCAATGCTGTAATGCCGGGCAGCAGGCGCCCCGCGCGGGGCGCCCGCATTCTTGCAGAAGGAGCCAGCACATGAGCGATTCCCCCCACGTGGCGTTGATCACCGGCGGCAGCCGGGGCATTGGCGCGGCCACCGCGCTGCTGGCGGCACGCCAGGGCTGGGCCGTGGCCGTCAACTACGCCCGCAACGAGGCGGCCGCGCAGGCCGTGGTGCGGCAGATCGCCGAAGCCGGCGGCACCGCCATCGCCGTGCAGGGCGACGTGGCGGTGGAAGCGGACGTGGTGGCGATGTTCCGGGCGGTGGACGAGCGGCTCGGGCGCCTCGGCTGCCTGGTCAACAACGCCGGCGTGGTGGACGTGCCTGCCCGCGTGGACGACATGGGCGGCGAGCGCCTGCGCCGCATGTTCGACATCAACGTGCTGGGCAGCTTCTACTGCGCCCGCGAGGCCGTGCGCCGCATGAGCACCCGGCACGGTGGCGCGGGCGGCAGCATCGTGAACGTCTCCAGCGCGGCGGCGCGGCTGGGCGCGGCGGGCCAGTACGTGGACTACGCAGCCGCCAAGGGCGCCATCGACGTGCTCACCGTGGGCCTGGCGCGCGAGGTCGCGGCCGAGGGCATCCGCGTGAACGCCGTGCGGCCAGGGCTGATCGAGACCGAGATCCACGCCAGCGGCGGCCTGCCCGACCGCGTGCGCGACCTGGCCCCCCTGGTGCCGATGGGACGCGGCGGCACGGCGGGCGAAGTGGCCGAGGCCATCGTGTGGCTGATGGGCGATGCCTCGCCCTACACCACCATGACGCTCATGGAAGTCTCCGGAGGCCGCTGATGGAATCGCTCAAACCCCTGATCGCCCTGCTGGCCATCGTCAACCCGCTGGCCATCGTGCCGTTCTTCATCCACTACACGGCGGGCTTCTCGTCGGCCGAGCGGCGCCGCACCATCCAGGTCGCCTCGTTCAGCGCGTTCTGCGTGATCGCCGCCTGCGCGCTGCTGGGCCTGCAGATCCTGGCGTTCTTCAACATCTCGCTGCAGAGCTTCCAGGTGGGCGGCGGCATGCTGCTGCTGATCAGCGCGCTGAACATGCTGAACGCCCAGCCGGCCGAAGCCAAGCCGCTCACCAACGAGCTGCAGGCCGGCGCGGAGAAGGCGGCGCAGGGCGACAGCATCGCCGTGGTGCCGCTCACCATTCCGCTGCTTACGGGCCCGGCCAGCATGTCCACCGTGGTGATCTACGCCGACCGCGCCCAGACCTTCTGGCAGCACGCCGCGCTGGTGGGCTACGGGGTGGTCATCGCCATCGCCACGGCGCTGTGCTTTTCCCTGGCCGACCCCATCGCGCGCGTGCTGGGCAAGACCGGCATCAACGTGATGACCCGGCTGATGGGGCTGATCCTCGCAGCGCTGGCGGTGGAGGTGATGGCCGACGGGCTGGGCAAGCTCTTTCCGGTGCTGGTCGCGCGCTGACGCAGCGGAACGCCCGCCGATGCCTGCCCACATCCTGCTGGTCGAGGACGACCCCGCCATCGCCCGCACCGTGGCCTATGCGCTGGAACGCGAAGGCCTGGCCACCCGCCACAGCCTGCTGCTGCGCGATGCGCGGTCGCAGCTGCGCAGCAGCACGGCCTTCGACCTGCTGGTGCTGGACGTGGGCCTGCCGGACGGCAACGGGCTGGAGCTGCTGCGCGAGCTGCGCCAGGCCGGCCAGGCTCTGCCCGTGCTGGTGCTGAGCGCCCAGGGCGAGGAGATCGACCGGGTGCTGGGCCTGGAACTGGGCGCCGACGATTACCTGCCCAAGCCCTTCAGCCCGCGCGAGCTGGCCGCGCGCGTCAAGGCGCTGCTGCGGCGCGCCGGGCCCGCGGCGGCGCCGCTGGCGGGCTCCGCCGCAGGCGCTGCCGCCGCCAGCAGCCCCTTCCGCGACGATGCCGCCGGCCAGCGCATGCACCTGCACGGCCGGCCCCTGGCGCTGACGCGGCGCGAGTACCGCCTGCTGTCCGCGCTGGTGGCGGGCGGCGCCGGGCGCATCCATTCGCGCGACGCGCTGCTGGCTGCCGCCTGGGGCGACGACAGCGACAGCACCGACCGCACGGTGGACACGCACATCAAGACCCTGCGCGCCAAGCTGCGCGAGGCCGACCCGGCGCGCGAGTACATCGCCACCCACCGGGGAATGGGCTACAGCCTGGAGGCCTGAACGCGGCATGGAATATGAGTCAAATCGGCCTCCAGCGCCCATTCATCAAGGGTTTCTAGCTATTATTTTAGTAGCTAACACTTCACGCCCCGCCTGAACCCATGCGCCTCGGCATCCGCCTGCTGTTCGCTTTCTTCCTGATCAACGGCATTGCCGCGTTCTTCGTGCTGCGCGTCTTCACGGCCGAGATCAAGCCCAGCGTGCGCGAGGTGATGGAAGACATGATGGTGGACACCGCCAACCTGCTGGCCGAGCTGGCGGCCGACGACCTGGCCGCGGGCCGGCTGCGGGCCGACGCCCCGGGCGCGCCCGACAGCGCCTTCGCGCGCCACGTGCGCGCCTATGCCAGCCGGCCCATCGACGCGGCCATCTGGGGCGTGTCCAAGCAGACGCTGGACTTCCGCATCTACGTGACCGACGCCACCGGCCGGGTGGTCTTCGACAGCGAGCGCAAGGCGGTAGGCGAAGACTATTCCCGGTGGCGCGACGTGGCCCGCACCCTGCGCGGCGAATACGGCGCCCGCGCCAGCCGCGACGTGGCGAGCGACGAGACCAGCGGCGTGATGTACGTGGCCGCGCCCATCCGGGTCGAAGGCCGCATTGCGGGCGTGCTCACGGTCGCCAAGCCCACGCGCGCCGTGCAGCGCTTCATCGACCGGGCGGAGAACAAGGTGCTGCGCGGCGGCGTGCTGCTGCTGGTGCTGTCGGCCCTGGTCGGCGTGGCCGTCACCGTCTGGACGGTCTGGCATGTGCGCCGCCTGCGCGACTACGCCCTGAGCGTGCAGGCGCCTGGCGATTCGGCCGCCCCGCCGCCGCCCGTGCCGCAGGTGCCGGGCGAGCTGGGCGACCTGGCCCGCGCCATGGACCGCATGCGCGAGCGCCTGCAGGGGCGCGACTACATCGAAGGCTATGTGCGCGCCCTCACGCACGAGCTGAAAAGCCCCGTGGCCGCCATCCGCGGCGCCGGCGAACTGCTGCAGGACGAGCTGCCGCCGGAGGACCGCGCGCTGTTCGCCAGCCAGGTGGTCGCGCAGAGCGAGCGCCTGCAGCGCCTGATCGACCGGCTGCTGGAACTCAGCAAGCTCGAGCAGCGCCAGCATGCCGAGGCCGCCGCGCCGGTGCCCTTGCGCGAATGCGCCGAGCGCGCCCTGCAGCAGGCGACGGCGCGCGCCCGCCAGCGCGGCGTGGCGCTGCGGCTCGCGGGCGACAGCGCCAGCGGCGCATGGGAGGCGGAACTGGTCACCCTGGCCATCGGCAACCTGGTCGACAACGCCATCGACTTCTCTCCGGAAGGCGGCACCGTGCGGGTGCAGGTGGCAGGCGCCTCGGTGACGGTGCAGGACGAAGGCCCCGGCGTGCCCGACTACGCCCTGCCCCGCTTGGGCGAGCGCTTCTTCACCACCGCCCGGCCCGACGGCTCGCGCAGCGGCTCCGGGCTCGGGCTGGCGATCGTGCGGCGGGTAATGGCGCTGCATGGGGGTGGGCTGGAGATCCCCGCCGGGCAGCAGCGGGGCTTCACGGCGCGCCTGCACTTCCCGCCCTGACGCGGCCGGGCGGCGCCTGCCCGGGCGAGGCCCTACGGGCCGGGATCAATCAGTCCGCATCGTCCAGGGCCAGCCATCCCTGTGGCGAGGTCGGGGGCCAGGCACCGGCCGCCACCCGCTCGGTGTACCAGCGGTGCATCCCGGCATCCTCCACCGCGTACTCGCCGCGGGCGGACTTCCACACCAGAGCGGGCGTGCGCTGGCGCAAGGCCTCCAGTGCCTTCTGCGCCTGGGCGGCGCTGACCGGATGGCCCGTGGCAGCGCGGTAGAACCGCAGCGCCTCGCCGTCGTAGGGCCGGAATTTCGACCCTTGCTCCAGCATGCGCCAGAGCACGGCCTGCTCCGTCGGCTTCAGCCCCAGGAAGTCGGATTCCATCTGCGCCTCGTCCCGCCCCTGCTGTTGCCGAGCTGCCTCCATCAACGCGCCTTCGAACCGCCCCGACACGGTCGCCAGCGGGCTGAGCACCTGCCCCAGCGCCGCCATGAAGAACTGGGGCCGGAAGCCGAACACCTCGAATGCCTGCGCGAGCGCCTGCTGGTCGACGGGTTGCAGCGAAGGCCGCTGGGCTTCGACCAGTGCTGCGACATGGGCGATGAAGTCCGGTCCCAGCGACGGCATGCGCTGCACCTGTGACCCGTAGAAGGCTGCGCCCGAGGTGTTCACCAGCCGCATCAGCTTGTCACGGTCGGAGCCGGACATCACGAGCATCAGATTGACCTGCCCGGGCCGGTTCAGCTGGTCGCGCGCCGACTTCAGCGCCGTCATGGCGGCTTCGCCCGCTTCGCTGGTCAGCGCGTGCTGGGCCTCGTCGATGATGAGCGCCACCGGCTTGCCGGAGGCGGTGTGCAGCAGGCGCAAGGCCTCGGCCAGGGTCGTGCCGTCGACCTGGCCGATCCTGCGCAGGTCGATCTCCAGCGCCCCTGCCACCTTGACCTTGTCCAGGCCGGCCTTGTGCGCGGCCCGGGCAACCACACCCAGATGCGGCTCCAGCGCACGGCCGATCACCTCCGCGATCAGCAGGCCGGGGTCGCGCCGGGGGTCGGCCCAAAGATCCACATAGGCCACGACCACCCCGGCGCCCTGCAGGGCTGGCGTCAGGTCGGCCTGCAAAAAGGTGGTCTTGCCGGTTCGCCGGGGCGCCGCGACGAACAAGCCGTTGTGGGCATCGCCCAGCAAGGCTTCGCCCCGGAGCGCTGCCACCATTTCCGCCGCGAGCTGTTTCCTGGGATACGCGATCATTTTTACCGCCAATTATCAGGTTTTCGATATTTTATCCAGCCTTTGCATTCGCCCGATAAAACGAGGCGGCGGACTTCACGCCCGCTTCACACACCTCATCGTCTCCTCACCGTGGCTTTCGACACTGGCGCCTTCGTTGATCGACCCGGAGCCCCTCGTGTTCAAGCACCCTCTTTTCACCAAGATCGCCGCCCTGGCGGTCGTCACCGCCCTGCTGCTCATCGGCCTGGGCCTGATCGCCGATGTCGTCCACGACCGGCAGCGCTACCGGGCCGACGCGGCGCGCAGCGTGGCGCAGAGCCTGGCCGGCCCGCAGACCCTGCTGGGGCCGATGCTGCACAGCGCCTGCGTGGAGAGCTGGGAGGTCGCCAGCGGCCAGGGCGCGGATCGGCGCGTGGAGGAGCAGCGGCGGGAATTCCGCCTCACGGCCATGCCTGCGCGGCTGCAGATGCAGACGGCTGCGCTGATGCAGGAGCGGGCCCGCGGGCTGCACAAGGTCAACGCGTTCAACCTGAAGGCGCAGGTGACGGCGCAGTGGGCGTCGCTGGCCGCCCTGGTGCCGCAGGGCACGGTCAAGGGTTCGCGCCTGCAGTGCGGCGCCCCCATCCTGATGCTGGCGGTGGCCGACGCGCGGGGCATCCGCATGGCACGGGCGCAGGTGTTGGGGCTGAGCCAGGACCTGGCGCTCAAGCCGGGCACGTTCCACCCGGTGTTCACGCGCGGCCTGCACGCGATGCTGCCGGAGGCGCTGCGGGGCCAGGCCGATCCGCTGGAGGTGTCGGTGGACCTGGAACTGCTGGGCACGGAGCAGCTGTCCATCGTGCCGCTGGGCGACACCACCGACGTGCAGATGCAGAGCGCCTGGCCGCACCCCTCGTTCGCCGGCCGCTTCCTGCCCGCCGAGCGCGATCTGCAGGCCGACGGCTTCACCGCGCGCTGGCGCCTGTCGTCGCTGGCCACCACGGCGCAGCAGGACGTGGCGCAGGGCCGGCGCCTGTGTCTGGCGGATACGGACGGCTCTGCGATCGAGGGCGAGGTGGAGAGCGCCTCCGGCGCAGGCGACGGCCGCCGGGGCGGCTGCACCGACAGCTTCAGCGTGGCCTTCGTGGACCCGGTGAATCCCTATTCCCTGTCCGACCGCGCCACCAAGTACGGCGTGCTGTTCATCGCGCTCACCTTCGTCGCGGTGGGATTGTTCGAGTTGATGGGACGTGGCCCGCAGCAGGCCGCATCGGCCACCCCGGGCCGCGCGGCGGCGGGCCGGGTGCGCGTGCACCCGGTGCAGTACCTGCTGGTGGGCGCGGCGCTGTGCAGCTTCTTCCTCCTGCTGGTGAGCCTGTCGGAACATCTTTCGTTCGGGCTCTCGTATGCGGTGGCGGCGGGCGCCTGCGTGCTGCTGCTGGGCTACTACGCCAGCCACATGCTGGGCAGCGCGCGGCGCGGCCTGCCGTTCGCCGCCGGCATTGCCGTGCTGTATGGCCTGCTCTACGTGCTGCTGCAGCTGGAGCAGACCGCGCTGGTGGTGGGATCGATCGCGCTCTTCCTGGTGCTGGGCGCCGTGATGGTGCTCACCCGCCGGGTGGACTGGTATGGCATGGGCCGCTCCGGCGGCGCCGACGCCGCGCCTGCCCCGCAGGGGGCCGCATGACGACGCCCACGCCATCGCAGGACACGGGTACGCTGGCAGCGGCCGAGGCCGCGCGGGTGCAGCGCTATCACGACCGGCTGCTGGCCGCGCTGGCGGCGCGCGATCGCACGGCGCTGCGTGGCGTGAAGCAGGAGGTGCTGCAGGCGGCCTACGCAACGCCGCCGCAGGGGGGCCGGTCGGCCGCGCTGCGGCGGGCGCTCCGGCTGCTGGCATGGCGCATGGCCGGCCTGCGGCTGCCACGCGGGGCCAGCCGCTGAAACGGCCGCCGCGCTTCGCTTCTCTTCGCGTCGGTTCAGGCGGGCACCGTTCGATCCACAGCCGATGCAGTGGCGGCACGGGCACGGGCACGGGCGGGGGCACGGGCGGGGGCGGTAGAGCAGGCACCCCCGCAGCCTTCGATCGGCGCGGCGGGCAGCTGGGCGGGCCCCAGCACATGGCCCGTCGCCGGGTCGAAGCCCACGCGCCGCAGATGCAGCGCCAGGGCGGCGTCCATCGTCTGCGTGTGCTGCGGGAACCAGGCCGCCAGCTCGCTGGCCAGGGTCCGCAGCACGTGGAGTTCGCCGTGGGCCTGCGCCCGCTCGGTGCCCTCGCCCAGCACCTGCAGGATGACGCGGTGCTGCAGGGCATGGCAGTTGCCGGAGGCGAAGCGGGTGGCCTGCATCCAGCGGTCTTCCTGCCCGAAATGCGCCGTCGTGTGTTCGACCAGCGCCTGCCAGGCCGGCAGCAGCCGGCCATCGGAACTCTCCTGCACGGCCGCCAGCAGTTCGACGAACTCCTGGTGCGTGGCATCCATCACTGGCAGCTCCAGTGCCAGCCTGTCCGACCATTCCAATCGCGTCATCCCGTTCACCATCCTTTGCTGATGCCGGCCCGAAGCGGCGGCGAACACCAGCTTAGGCGGCAGCGGCGGCGCCAGCCTTGCGCCAGATCAGGTTCCTGGGACGCAGACGGTTTCCGGGCAACCCGCTGCACCCCTGCCGCGCGCGCATAAAAAAAAGGCCCCGCATGGGCGGGGCCTCCGGGCGCGGTAGCGATGGCGGCGCTGGGCCGCGAACGCTCCGCGTCTCGTTGTGGTGACAGGCGCAGTTGCCGGAGAGCCTGGCGGATTACTGGCCGTACATGCGCTTGGCGTCAGCCACGCACTTGTCCTTGGCATCGCCACTCATCGTGTCGCAGCGCTCCTTGGCAGCCTTGTACTGGGCTTCACGCATTTCGGCGGTGGCTTCCTGCTTCACTTCGGCGACGTTGGCTTCCTTCTTGGCAGCGGTGTCGGCAGGCTTGGCCTGGGCGCGGGCGACCTTGGCGTTTTCCTTGGCGGTCACGTGCGCGGCCTTGGCGTCCTTCTGGCAGACGTTCTTGGCATCACCGCTCAGGTCGTCGCACTTTTCCTTGGCGACGGCGTAGTCAGCGTCAGCGCGGGCTTCTGCCACCTTGTAGGTGTTCTTGTCGCTGGGCTTGTAGCGGGCTTCCAGGTCGGCCTTGGCGACGTTCTCGGCGCCCTTGGCTTCCTTCATGCAGATGTCCTTGGCGTTGGCAGTCAGCGCGTCGCACTTGGCCTTGTTGGCCTTGTAGTCGGCGGAGATCTGGTCCTTGGCGGCCTTGTGTTCGGCGCTGGTCATGGCCATGGCAGAGGTGGCCAGCATGCCGGCGGCGACGATAGCGATCAGGTGACGTGCGTGCTTCATAGGAGTTCTCCTCGGGTCTGAAAAGTTTTGGTGCCTTGGCCGTTCGCCTGCTGCACTGGCAGCGGCTACAGGGCTCGGGCTTGTTGTAGGTGGATGAAATACCAGGCGACTCCACCGGCGACGGGTTGCGCCGCCGGCTTCCCGCCAGGTCCGTGGACCCGGCGGGTGGAATCCATCAACGGTCGTAGCGGAAGTCCGGGTTGCGGCCTTCCCACGACTTCAGTTGTTCTTCCGCGGCGTCCTTGGCCAGGCCGTGGCGTTCCTGGAGCTTGCCCAGCAGCTGGTCGCGCTTGCCGGCAGCGACGTCGAGATCGTCGTCCGTCAGCTTGCCCCATTGCTCCTTGATCTTGCCGGTGAACTGCTTCCAGTTGCCCTTGACGGTGTCTTCGTTCATGGCCATCTCCTTTGCGGTTGTTGTCGCTTCCTCCGCTTCCCCGACATAGGGAAGCACGGGTCTGGACGCGATGCACGCACTGTAGAAGTGCGCTCGAAAGAGGAGCGTAGGTGCGGTCACGCAGCCGGCGTCAGTTCAAGCCTACGGATAAGGCAGGCACAAAAAAGGCGTGCCCGCGGCACGCCTTCAGGAACCCGCCGGACCGGCGATTCAATGCGACAGGTGCAGTCCGCACTCGCGGTTGTCTTCGCCCTTGGTCGGATCGACGTAGTCGAAGTTGTTGGGCAGGCCGTGGGCCTGCAGGTATTCGTACAGCTCCTTGGAAGACCAGTGCAGCAGCGGCGCCACCTTGACGAGTCCGTCCGGGTTGATGCTCACCGGGTCCATCTGCGCGCGCACCGCCGTGTCGGTGGCCCGCAGTGCCGTGAACCACACCTGCGGCGCGGTTTCGCGCAACGCCCGCGCGAAGGGTTCGAGCTTCACCTCTTCGGTGAAGGCCGCGTGGCGCGGATCGTCCAGCGCGGGCACCGGGCCTTCCACCGCCTCGCGGTGCGCGCGCGAGCGGCGGGGCAGATAGATGCTCAGGTTCAGCCCCAGCTGCCTGGTCACGTCGTCGGCGAAGCGGTAGGTGGCTTCCGTGTTGTAGCCGTTGTCCATCCACACCACGGGGATGTCGGGCCGGGCACGGGTGCAGAGGTGCAGGATCACCGCCTCGAAGGGGCGGAAATTGGTGGTCACGATGGCCGGGCGGCCCAGGCCGATGGCCCAGTCCACCAGGCCCTGCGCATCGCGGCCCAGGGTGGCGTTGATGTGTGCGAGATCGATGCTCATTGGAAAGACTCCCGAAGATGCAGAAGGCGGGCCACCGGGGGGCGGCCAGGACTCCGGGATTGTGACCGGCTCGCGAGGCCCTTGCCGCCAAGGCGCCATTGCCGGACGACGGCGCCCCGAGGGTGGACGCCGCTGCGGACGTTCAGCGGCCCAGCTGCTCCAGCCACTGCTCCACGTCGGCCGCGGCCTGCGCCGTGGCTTCGGCCAGCGCCCGCGTGCCGCCGACCGCGTCGGCCGTGGCGGCGGGGCGTTGCACGGTGAAGACGCGCTGCGCGACGAGCTTCTCGCCGGCCGTGGTCGATTCACCCAGCGAGATGCGCAGCCGCACCAACCCGCCGCTGCTGGCGGGGGCGCTGAAGACCTGGCTGAATTCCTCCAGCTGCACGCGCACCACCAGCGGCGGGCGGCCATCGTCCAGCAGCTGGGCGATGCCTTCCTCGCCCAGCAGCACGGCGCGGCGCTGGCCCATCTGGTCGCGCAGGGCCTGCTGCACCAGCTGCGCGGGCGGCTGGCTCCAGCGGGCCTGGGTGTAGGGGCGCAGGTGCTGGGCGTTGGCATAGGCCAGGCGGTACAGCACGGCCGTGCTGCCTTCCGGCACGCCGGTGGTGGCGACCTCGGCCAGCGCCACCGGTACCCGCATGCCGGTGCTGGCCGGGGCGCTGCCGGGCGTCAGCGTGGCCTGCGCGGCCTGGCCCGCAGGGGCGGCGGCGTTCGGCTGGAAAACGGTCAGCCCGGGCCCGAAGTCGTACACCTCCGCCCGGGTGGGCGGCGTGGGCAGCACGGAGCAGCCGGCCAGTGCCGCCGCAAGACACAAGCCGATGATGCCTCCAGTGCCCATTCCATCAGCGCGACCTGCTCTGTTTTTGATAGTAAGCATGCGGGTTGACTCCACTCTCGGGAAAGTTGCGTTCTGCTGCCGGCCGGGCTTCACGGCGCAGGTGCCAGGCGGGTCGGCGGCACGAAGCCGGGTTCGCCCGGGCCGGCCGAGGCACTGCCGTTGCCGTAGATGAGCGACTGCGGGTTGTCGCTGATGCCGCTGGCTGTGCGGCCCAGTCGGCGCGCGGCGCGGGCGGCTTCGTCGGCCGCGTTGTTCAGGCGCGGCAGCGACACCCGGCCGAAGCGGTCGGCCGCGTCGGACAGCGACTGCGAGCTGTCGGCGATCTTGTCGATCGGCCCGCCCTCCACGCTCAGCTTGGCGACGGCGCTGCGCACCTCGCCCGCGGCGGCGGCGGCGTTGTCACCCGCCGTGCGCAGGGACTGCAGCGTGGCACGGGCGTCCTGCGCCACCGCCGGCACGGTGGCCAGCGCCGGGTCGAGCTTGGTGGCGACGGTGTTGTCGATGCGCTGCACCAGCGTGTTGGCGCTGCCGGCGGCCTTGGCCAGGTTGTCCAGCGTCAGCGCCAGGCGCGCCTGGTTCTCGTCGCCCAGCAGCTTGTTGATGCGCTCGGTGGCCTCCTGCACTTGCGCGAGGATGGCGGGCCCCTGCTCGGCGATCTGGCTGAAGGAGGAGCTTTTCAGCGTCAGGCGCGGCAGGCCGCTGTCACCGGGGGGCGGCGGCTGGATGGGCGCGTCGGCATCGTCGAGCTGGATGTGCGCCAGGCCCGTGACGCCCTGGTAGCCCAGCTGGGCGAAGGTGGTCGGCGAGATGGGGGCCGATTCGTTCACGGCGATGCGGATCAGCACGTTGCCCGCCATCTTGGGGTCGAAGCCGATGCGCGTAACCTTGCCCACGGCGACGCCCTTGTAGCGCACGGCCGCCTCCGGCTGCAGGCCGCTGACGCTGTCCTTGCTGGACAGCTCATAGAGCGTGTAGTCGGTGCGGTCGCGCGTGAGCCACAGGCCCAGGCCGGCCAGCAGCGCCGCCACGACCACCACGAAGATGCCCGCTGCGAGTGCATGTGACTTGTTTTCCATCAGTCGTCCTTGGAAGTGTCTGGCGATGCGGGTGCCGCCACGGGCGCCGGGGCCATGGCGCGCCGGCCGCGTTCGCCGAGAAAGAATTGGTGGATGAAGGGATGGTCGACCTGCGCCACCTCCTGCGGCGTGCCGCTGGCGATCACGCGCTTTTCCGCCAGCACGGCCACGCGGGTGGAGAGCGCGAAGATCGTGTCCAGGTCGTGCGTGACCATGATCACGGTGAGCCCGAGCGAGGCGTGCAGCTCGCGCAGCAGCTCGCAGAAGTCGTCGGAGCTGTTCGGGTCGAGCCCGGCGGTGGGCTCGTCCAGGATCAAGAGCGGCGGGTCCATGATGAGCGCGCGCGCCAGCGCCACGCGCTTGATCATGCCGCCCGACAGATCGGCCGGCATGCGGGTGGCGTGCTCGGGCTTGAGGCCCACCATCTGCAGCTTGACCATGGCCGCATCGCACACCAGCCGCTGGGGCAGCGTGCCCTGCTCGCGCAGCGCGAAGGCGATGTTGTCGCGCACGTTGAAGGCCGAAAACAGCGCACCCTGCTGGAACAGCATGCCCACCCGGCTGGCCGCGCCCCGGGCGGTGAGCCGCGCCGCGGGCTCCCCCAGCACGGTGACGCTGCCCTCGGTGGGCTGCGTCAGCCCGAGGATGTGCCGCATCAGCACCGTCTTGCCGGTGCCCGAGCCGCCGACCACCGAGAGGATCTCGCCGCGCTGCACGGTGAGGTCCAGGTTCTTGTGCACGGTGAAGGCTTCGTCGCCCTTGCCGAACACGGTGGCCAGGCCCTTGACCTCGACCACGGCCGGCGCATCGGCGGGCGGCGGCGCGGGCGCGGCCGTGGCCGGACCGGGGGCCGGATCGGGAATGGGGTGGGACAGGCGGGCGTCGTCGGTCATGGCGTCTGGCTCAGATCCCGAGGTTCTTGAAGCCGATGGCGAAGAGCGCATCCACCACGATGACCATGGTGATGGAGCTCACCACCGAGGCCGTCGTGCCCTGGCCCAGGCTCTGGGTGTTGGGCTTGACCCGCAGGCCCCAGTGGCAGCCGATGAGCGCGATGGCGACGCCGAACACGGCGGACTTGGCCATCGCCATCCACAGGTTGGACGGCGCCACGGCGGCCGGCAGCGCCTGCACGAAATAGGCGGGCGAGATGCCCATGGCGACGTCGGCCGCCAGCATGCCGCCGCCCAGCGCGGCCAGCGTGGTCCACAGCGCGATCAGCGGCATGGCGATGCCCAGCGCCACCGCGCGCGGCAGCACCAGCCGCAGGCCGTGGGCGATGCCCATGACGCGCATGGCGTCCAGCTCTTCGGTCACCCGCATCACGCCGATCTGCGCGGTGATGGCCGAGCCCGAGCGGCCGGCCACCAGGATGGCGCCCAGCATGGGGCCCAGTTCGCGGATCAGCGAGATGCCCAGGATGTTGACGATGAACGATTCCGCGCCGAACTGGCGCAGCTGCAGGCTCATCAGGTAGGCCAGCACCACGCCGATCAGGAAACCCACCAGCGCGGTGATGGGCAGCGCCGTGGCGCCCATGCTGTAGAGGTGGCCCGACACATCGCGCCAGGGCATGAGACGCGGGTTGCGCACGAGGCGCAGGAGGTCGATGACCAGCTGGCCGATCAGCGTGAGCAGGTCGCGGCCGTGGCCGACGCCGTGCATCACCTTGGCGCCGAGCGTGTCGACCTGCTCGGCGAGACTCCAGCGCTCGGCGGGCGCTTCCTCGGTGCTGAACTCCTCGATGCGCTGGAGGATGTCGCGTTGCGCATCGGTCAGCGCGATGCGCTCGGGCCAGTCGCGGCCCCAGTGGTTCCAGAGCAGCTGGGCGCCCACGTGGTCGAGCCAGTCCAGCTCGCGCAGGTCCCAGCCCAGGCCGGCGGCTGCCGGCGATTCGGCCAGCTGCGCGGAGAGCTTGCGCCAGCGGCGCCGCTCACCCAGCTCCGCCGCGCCCCAGCGCCCGTGCAGCACGGCGGACGGCCCTTCTGGCGCGTCGGTGCGGGTGATGCTGGGTTGGCGGTCGGTCATCGGTGCGGGATCGTAGCTGAGTGCAACAGCTTGCCACGTCAGCCAAAGTCGCGCGCCGCGCCGCCGGGGCGCCGGGCAGCGGCTCGCCGTGCCGGAGCTTGAAAAAACCATCACAAAAGGCCTGGGGCGACCGACCCATAAGCACTTAATGCTATTGAATTAATAGCAATACGCCATTCCCCTATCGACAGGCCAGCGGCGTTCCGCACAATGGCAGCGGCCAGGGCGCCCCTCGCCCGGCGCTCCGCCTGCCGCCCCATCTTTTCTTTCCGCCCGCCTTTTCCTTTCCGTCTTCCGCCCCCTCTTCCGCCCGCCATGAGCGACACCACTTTCGACTACATCATCATCGGCGGCGGCACGGCCGGCGCCCTGCTCTGCAACCGCCTGAGCTCGGGTGGGCGCTACCGCGTGCTGCTCGTCGAGGCCGGCCGCAAGGACGACTACCACTGGATCCACATCCCGGTCGGCTACCTCTACTGCATCGGCAACCCGCGCACCGACTGGCTCTACCACACCGAGCCCGAGGCCGGCCTGAACGGCCGCAGCCTGCGCTACCCGCGCGGCAAGACGCTGGGCGGCTGCAGCAGCATCAACGGCATGATCTACATGCGCGGCCAGGCGCGCGACTACGACCAGTGGGCCCAGGCCACCGGCGACGACACCTGGCGCTGGGACAACGTGCTGCCTGCCTTCCGCCGCCACGAAGACCACTGGCGCCTGGACAAACCGGACACCGCGAGCGAACGCTTCCGCCAGCTGCACGGCAGCAAGACCACCGGGGGACTGGGCGAATGGCGGGTGGAAAAGCAGCGCCTGCGCTGGGACGTGCTGGACGCCTTCGCACAGGCCGCGCAGCAGGCGGGCATTCCGGCCACCGACGATTTCAACGGCGGCGACAACGAGGGCGTGGGCTATTTCGAGGTCAACCAGAAGGCCGGCTGGCGCTGGAACACCGCCAAGGCCTTCTTGCGCCCCACCTGCTACGGCCGGCCCAACTTCGAGATGTGGACCGCCGCGCAAGCGACCCGGCTGCTGATCGAGACGCAAGGTGACGGCAGCCGCCGCTGCACCGGCGTGGAGGTGTGGACGGGCGACGAGATGGTGCAGGCCCATGCCATGCGCGAGGTGGTGCTGAGTGCCGGCGCCGTCAACTCCCCGCAGCTGCTGCAGCTCTCGGGCATCGGCCCGGCAGAGCTGCTCGCCCGGCACGGCATCGACGCGGTGGCCGACCTGCCCGGCGTGGGCGGCAACCTGCAGGACCACCTGCAGATCCGCGCGGTCTACAAGGTCAACCACGTGCCCACGCTCAACGTGCTGGCGGGCAGCTGGCTGGGCAAAGCGAAGATTGGCCTCGAATACGCCCTCAAGCGCAGCGGCCCGATGAGCATGGCGCCCTCGCAGCTGGGCGCCTTCACCCGCAGCAGCCCCAGCCAGCCCTACGCCAATCTGGAATATCACGTGCAGCCGCTGTCGCTGGAGGCTTTCGGCGAACCGCTGCATGCCTTCCCGGCGTTCACGGCCAGCGTGTGCAACCTGAACCCGACCAGCCGCGGCACGGTCCGCATCAAGAGCGCGGACTTCCGCCAGGGGCCGGCCATCGCGCCCAACTACCTCAGCACCCCCGAAGACCGCCAGGTGGCGGCCGACAGCCTGCGCGTCACGCGCCGCATCGCCGCCCAGCCGGCGCTGGCCCGCTACGAGCCCACCGAATGGAAGCCCGGCCCGCAGTACGAGAGCGACGAAGACCTGGCCCGGCTGGCGGGCGACATCGCCACCACCATCTTCCACCCGGTGGGCACCACCCGCATGGGACGGGACGGCGACCCGATGGCGGTGCTGGATTCGCGCCTGCGGGTGCGCGACGGGCGGGGCGGCACCATTGCGGGGCTGCGCGTGGTCGATGCGGGCGCCATGCCCACCATCACCAGCGGCAACACCAACTCGCCCACGCTGATGATGGCGGAGAAGGCGGCGGAGTGGATCCGCGCCGACGCGAGGTAGTCGGAGCGCCGAGACTGGCGGCAATGGCGGCAATGGCCGCAATGGCGGCAATGGTGGGAATGCCCGCCCGGACGGGCGCGCCGGCCGCTCAGCGGATGCCGCCCACGTAGCGGTCGGGCACCGGCGGCCGCTCCGGGGGCTGCGGCGCCAGGGCCTGCGCCAGCGGGCGCCGCGGGGCGGGCGCGGCGGCGGCCTGGTAGGTGGCCGCCTCCAGCTTGTCGGCCCATTCGTTCAGCTCGGGCAGGCCGTCGCTCTGGGCGCGCTCGCGGGAGAAGCGCACGATCTCGAGCGCATAGGCCCTGTCGGCGGCCATCCATTCGGTGTCGGTCACGCGCCCGGTCTTGCGGCGCAGCAGCACATGCAGATGGGCCGCGATGGCGAGTCGTTCACTGTGTCGCATGGAAGTCCTCTGGGATTGCGGCGGTGCGCGCTCAACCGCCGATGCGCTCGCGGTGCAGCGCCAGGTCCAGCCCGGCCAGCTCGTCGCGCTCGGGCACGCGCAGGCCCAGGGCGGCGTCCACCAGCCAGAGCAGCAGCGCCGTGCCCGCCAGGCTGAAAGCCATGACGGCGCCGACGCCCAGCGCCTGCGTGACCACGCTGCCGCTGACGCCGCCGATGCGCGGGTCGGCCAGCAGGCCGGTGAGCAACGAACCGACGATGCCGCCGATGCCGTGCACGCCGAAGACGTCGAGCGAATCGTCCACGCGCAGCAGCCGCTTGATGCCGGTCGCGCCCCAGTAGCAGGCCAGCCCCGCCGCCAGGCCGATGCACAGCGCCGACAGCGGCGTGACGAAGCCGGCGGCCGGCGTGATGGCGACCAGCCCGCCGACGAGGCCGGAGCACAGCCCCAGCAGCGACGCACGGCCGCGCAGCAGCGCCTCGGTCAGCATCCACGACATGGCCCCCGCCGCGGCGGCGATGTGCGTCGTGACCATCGCCAGGCCCGCCCGGCCGTCCGCCGCCACGGCGGAGCCCGCATTGAAGCCGAACCAGCCCACCCAGAGCAGCGCCGCGCCCGCCATGGTGAAGCCGAGGTTGTAGGGCTCGAACGCCTCGCGCCCGTAGCCGCGGCGCGGGCCCAGGTACCAGGCGCAGGCCAGGCCCGCCATGCCGGCGTTGACGTGCACGACGGAGCCGCCCGCGAAGTCGAGCACCCCCATGCGCGCCAGCCAGCCGCCCGGCTCCCACACCCAATGTGCGATGGGCGTGTAGATGAGCGCGGACCAGAGCCCGATGAACACCAGCATGGCGGCGAAGCGCATGCGCTCGACGAAGGCGCCGACCACCAGCGCGGCGGTGATGACGGCGAAGGTGAGCTGGTACAGGGCGTACACGGACTCCGGGATGTGCGGTGCGATGTGGCTCACCGCGACCAGGCCACCCGCCAGGTCGAAGTCCAGCCCGCCGAAGCCGACCCGCGCCTGCCCGCCCCACCATGCGGAGCCGGGCGTGAAGGCCCACGAGTAGGTGCCCGCAAACCACAGCAGGCTGACCAGCGCAGCGATGGCCACCACGCAGGCCAGGGTGTTGAGCACGTTCTTGCGCCGCACCATGCCGGCATAGAAGAGCGCCACGCCCGGCAGCGTCATGAGCAGCACCAGCGCCGTGGCGGTCATCATCCAGGCGGTGTCCGCGCCGCTGAGCGACGACACCGTCACCAGCCCCGGCCGCACGAGTGCCGGCGCCGCGCTGGCGGCCGCCTCGGTCTGCGCCACCGCGGCGCCGATCCATGCGCTGCCCGCCAGTGCGGCCGTGCTTGCCGCCGCCTTCCGTGCCCTCGGTCCGATCAGCCGCCTTGCTGCCTGGTGCATTGGTATGACTCCGTGTGACAGCGGAGCCCTCGCATATCGCATGCCAAGAAGGGGCCGCGAACCTTTGCGGTGCGCGTTCGCCCCGTTTTCGGGACGTTGCGCGGCGCTTCGTGCCACCCGCCACCTGCGGGAAACCACTGATGCACCAGCGCAGTGCGCGCCGTTACAGTCCACGCACTCGATAGCGCGCCCCGGCGTGCAAGACGAGGGGACCGGGGAGACAACCCTAGCAACTCCAACAAGACATGACCCAAGCATCCCCTTGAGATGCATTCCTTTCCAAGGCGCCGGCGATCCCGGCGCCTTTTCTTTTTCCGGCGGGCCGGCTTCGACCAGTCCCGCCGGAACGCACTTCCCCCCAGCCGCCGGCGCGCCCCCCGCGCCCGTATGACGGACGCATGACGCTATTTATTTCATAGCAAATCGTCCGGACGGCGGTGCGACAATCGCCGCCCTATGGAATGGATCATTGTTTCGCTGGCCTCGCTGCTGGCCGGCTTCGTCGATGCCGTCGTGGGCGGCGGCGGACTGGTGCTGCTGCCCGCCCTGTTCGCCACCTTCCCCGCCGCTGCGCCCGCCACGCTGATGGGCACCAACAAGGGCACGGCTTTCTGGGGCACGGGCATCGCCACCTGGCAGTACAGCCGCCGCGTGCGGATTCCGTGGCAGGCCATGCTGCCGGCGGCAGCCACCGGCTTCGCGGGTGCCTTCGCCGGCGCGTGGACGGTGACCATCATCTCGGCCGACTTCCTGCGCCGGCTGCTGCCGCTCATCCTGCTGCTGGTGCTGATCTACACGCTAATCAAGAAGGAACTGGGCCGCGACCATGCGCCCCGGCTTGCCGGCCGGGCGGAGACCCTGGCGGCCTGCGGCATCGGGCTGGTGATCGGGTTCTACGACGGCTTCTTCGGGCCGGGCACGGGCAGCTTCTTCGTGTTCCTCTTCGTGCGGCTGCTTGGCTACGACTTCCTGAACGCCTCGGTGTCGGCCAAGCTGCTGAACCTGGCGACCAACGTCGCCGCGCTGATCCTCTTTGCCGCCAAGGGCCACGTGTGGTGGCACCTGGCGCTGCCGCTGGCCGTGGCCAACGTGGTGGGCAGCGTGCTGGGCGCGCACATGGCGCTCAAGCACGGCACCGGTTTCGTGCGCGGCATCTTCATCTTCGTCGTCAGCGCGTTGATCCTCAAGACCGGCTACGACGCCTTCCTGCGCTGATCCCGATCCACCCCTCCCTCGTTCACGGAGCCCGGCCATGCATGCACCGAATCCCACCCTCACCCTGATCGGCGCGCCGACCGACGTGGGCGCCAGCGTGCTGGGCGCCAGCATGGCGCCGGACGCGCTGCGCATCGCCGGCATCGCGCGTGCCCTGCGCGGGCGCGGCTTCGAGGTGATCGACCGGGGCAACCTGGCCGGCCCGGGCAACCCGCAGGCCCAGCCGGCCAGCGGGTTCCGGCACCTGGCCGAGGTGACGACCTGGAACGAAGCCGTCTACACCGCCGTGCTGGCCGACTTGGAAGCCGGCCACCTGCCGCTGATGATGGGCGGCGACCACTGCCTGGCCATCGGCTCCATCAGCGCGGCGGCCCAACACTGCCGCAACCACGGCCGGCGGTTGAAGGTGCTGTGGTTCGATGCGCATGCCGATGCCAACACGCCCGAATCCACGCCCAGCGGCAACCTGCACGGCATGCCGGTGGCCTGCCTGCTGGGCCACGGCCCGGCCGGACTGACGCGCCTGGCCGGCGTGCCGGCGCTCGAGGCCGGCCAGATCGGCCTGGTGGGCGTGCGCAGCGTGGACGACAGCGAAAAGGAATTCGTGCGCGAACACCGCATCGAGGTGTATGACATGCGCGCCATCGACGAGCTGGGCATGCGCGCCGTGATGGAGCGCGCGCTGGCCGACGTGGATGCCGACACCCACCTGCATGTGAGCTTCGACATGGACTGCCTGGACCCGTCGGTCGCGCCCGGCGTGGGCACGGCGGTGCGCGGCGGCCCGACCTACCGCGAAACGCAGCTGTGCATGGAGATGCTGGCCGACAGCGGCGCGCTGCGCTCTGCCGATCTGGTGGAGCTGAACCCGGCGCTCGACATCCGCAACCAGACGGCCGAACTGGCCGTGGACCTGCTGGAAAGCCTGTTCGGCAAATCCACGCTGATCCGGCGCAGGCACTGACCTTGCTTGACAGGCGCTCAGGGTTTGCGGCAGTGCCCCCCGGCAAGGCCGCATCCCTATAATGCGACCACTCCGTGACGCCGTCTCGAACCCCGAAGACGCCCCTCCACAAGCGCACGACAACGCTCCGGCTCGGTCCACCGCCCCAGCCGGATTTTTTGTACCTGGAACCATCCCCCCGCAGGAACAGCAGATGAAGATGCTCAAGACGATTGCCCTGGCCGTGGCCCTCTGTGCCGGCTTTTCCGTTCAGGCCCGCACGATCGACGCCATCAAGAAGGACGGCAAGATCATCATCGCCACCGAAGGGCAGTTCGCCCCGTTCAACTTCTTCCAGGGCACCAAGCTCACCGGCTTCGAGGTCGAAGTGGCCGAAGCCGTGGTCAAGAAGATGGGCCTGAAGCTGGAATGGAAGACGCTGGGCTTCGACGCCCTGCTGACCGGCCTGCCGCAAGACCGCTGGGATGTGGTGATCGCATCGCACGGCGTGACCGAGGAGCGCTCCAAGGCCGTCACCTTCGCCGACCCGCACTACTGCTCGGGCGGCATCATCGTCTCCATCGACGGCAAGACCCGCACCGCCGACGACCTGAAGGGCAAGGTCGTGGCCGTGCAGACCGGCACCAGCTACCTGGAGAACGTGCAGAAGCTGACCGGCGTGAAGGAAGTGAAGAACTTCCCGCAGGACACCGACGCCCAGCGCGCCCTGATCTCCAAGCGCGTGGACGCCTGGGTCAGCGACAAGTTCGTCGCCAAGGAAGCCGCGGCCAAGAACGCCAAGGCCGGCTACAAGATGGGCGACATGCTGTTCGTCGAGCGCATCGCTCCGGCCGTCACCAAGGGCAACACCGGCCTGGCCGAAGCCTGGAACAAGGCCTTCGCTGAAACCCTGGCCGATGGCAGCTACGCCGCCATCTCCAAGAAGTACTTCAACGAAGACGTGCGCTGCACGAAGTAAACGCCCCTGTAAGGACCTACCGGCGCCCGTAGCTCACGCTGCGGGCGCCGGCCTCATTTTCATCAAATGCTGACCGCAATCTGGCCCACGCAGTGGAGCCGCCAGCAACGCAGCAATGCCACGCTGGTCTCGGCCCTCGTCCTGATGGTGCTGGCCCTGTCCCTGCTGGGCTGGGCGCTCTCCTTTTTCCCTGAACCCATCGGCAACAACGCCCAGGCGTTTTCCGAAGGTGCCCGCACCACGCTGTGGCTGACCCTCGTCAGCGGCACCGTCGGGGTGGTGCTGGGCACGGCGGCGGCACTCGCCCGCACGGCGCGCTTCATCGGCCTGCGCTGGCTGGCGGGCTTCTATATCTGGGCCATTCGCGGCACGCCGCTGCTGGTGCAGATCCTGTTCGTCTACTTCGCGCTGCCGGTGCTGGTGCCGGGCGCCAACCTGCCCGACTTCGCCGCGGCCGTGGTGGCGCTGGGCCTGAACGTGGGCGCCTACAACGCCGAAGCCATTCGCGCCGGCCTGCTGGCCGTGCCGCGCGGCCAGACCGAAGCCGCCCGCGCGCTGGGGCTGTCGCGCACCTACGTGTTCTTCGACGTGGTGTTCCCGCAGGCGTTCAAGATCTCGCTGCCGCCCCTCGTCAGCAACTTCGTCGCGCTGCTGAAGGATTCGTCGCTGGCCTACGCCATCGGCGTGGTGGAGCTGACCAACGTGGGCAACCGCATCCAGTCGGCCACCTTCCAGCCCATCGCCACGCTGACCACCGTGGCCGTCACCTATCTGCTGCTGACCACGCTGGTCACGCAGGTGTCCAACGCCATCGAGCACCGCTTCGACGTGGAAGGACGGGTCAAGTAAATGAGCACCGGCAACCACTACATCGTCGTCGATCGGGTCTGCAAGGCGTTCGGCACGCACCAGGTGCTGAAGGAGGTCTCCACGGCCTTCAACACCGGCGAGGTCACGGTCATCATCGGCGCCTCCGGCTCGGGCAAGAGCACGTTGCTGCGCGCCATCAACCGGCTGGAGCCGCACGACAGCGGCACCATCACCATCGGCGGCGCCGAGGTGACGGACGACGAGCGCTCGCTGCAGCAGCAGCGCAGCGAGGTCGGCATGGTGTTCCAGCAGTTCAACCTGTTCGGCCACATGAGCGTGCTGGACAACGTGACGCTGGCGCCCCGCCGCATCCGCCGCACCCCGCGTGCCCAGGCCAACCAGAAGGCCATGGCCCTGCTGCGCCGCGTGGGCATGCAGGACCACGCGCTCAAGTACCCCTGGCAGCTGTCGGGCGGGCAGCAGCAGCGGGTGGCCATCGCCCGCGCCCTGGCCATGGAGCCCAAGGTGATGCTGTTCGACGAGCCCACTTCGGCGCTCGACCCCGAGATGGTGCAGGAAGTGCTGGACGTGATGCGCGAGCTGGCGCGCGGCGGCATGACCATGATCGTCGTCACGCACGAAATGGGGTTCGCGCGCGAGGTGGCCGACCGCGTGATGTTCTTCGACCAGGGCCGCATCGCCCACGACGCGCCGCCGGCCGAATTTTTCAGCAACCCGGCCAACGACCGAATCCGCGCCTTCATCGGCCGCATGAGCGCCTGAGAAGGGCCCTGCGGCGCTTGACGCCCCCGAATGCCCGTCCGCAGGGCATTTGCTCCTGAAATGTGAGCTGCTTGCGCTGGTCACACCAGGGTTTCATGTCCGATTCCCTTGAAAACCCTTGGCAGATCGGCGCCACCTGCTCCTCTTTTGATATCGCCGGCCTGCCCGGCACGAAACCAACGCATGCGTGCTGAACGCCGAGGCCTGCTGGCCCTGCTGCTGGTGACCCTGGTCTGGGGCACCACCTTTCCCGCCATGAAACTGCTGTCGGCGCAGCTCGACGCGCTGCAGCTGATCTGGCTGCGATTCGCCATCGCGCTGGTGGTGCTGGCGCCGCTCTGGCGCGGCATGCGCCGCCCCGAACTGCGCTGGGGCCTGCTGCTGGGCGGGCTGCTGTTCCTCGCGTTCTGGCTGCAGATCGAGGGCCTCGCGCGCACCAGCAGCAACCGCAATGCCTTCGTCACCGGCCTGAACGTGCTGGTGGTGCCGCTGCTGGCCATGGCCGTGCTGGGGCGCCGCTACGGCTGGATGCTGTGGGCCGCCTGCGTGCTGGCGCTGGGCGGCATGGTGCTGATGTTCCACGAGAACGAGCCCTGGAACCTGGGCGATACGCTGACCCTGGCCAGCACGCTGTTCTATGCCATCTACATCCTGACGCTGGAGGAATGCGCCCGCCGCACCGCGCACCAGCCGCTGCGTGCCACCCGCATGGCGGCGTCGCAGGCGCTGGTGATGTTTGCCGCGGCAGCGGTGCTGCTGCTGGCGCGCCACGGCGGGATGGCGTCGTCGGTCGCCACGCTCGCCGCCCTGCCTGCTGCGTCGTGGGCGGCGCTGGTCTACCTGGGCGTGGTCGCCAGCGTGCTGGTGGTGACGTTGCAGGCCTGGGGCCAGCAGCGGGTGGACGCCATGCGCAGCGCCATCGTGTTCGGGCTGGAGCCGGTGTTCGCCGCTCTGACGGCCTGGTGGCTGATCGACGAGCGCCTGGGCGGGGCCGGCATTGCGGGCGCGGCGCTGATCGTGCTGGCGCTGGTGGTCAGCCAGTGGCAGCCGCCACGGCGCATCGGCGCCTGAGCAGGTCGATGGGGCCATGTCGCCGGCCCCCCGCACCTGACGGAGGCCGGGGGCCAGCCAGAAGCGACCGGCTGGACCGGCGAACCAGCGGTCCGTAGATTCCGTCAGCGGGTGGCGACGGGAATGTCCGCCGCGCGGCGCGGCGTGCCGATGGGCGCGCTGGCCTGGCCCTTGACCACGGCAGCCAGGTCCTGTTCGCTCGGGTAGTCGCCCAGCAGCCAGTAGTCGAACACCCGGCGCGCGATGGGCGCTGCCGCAGCGGCGCCGAAACCGGCGTTCTCCACGATCAGCGCGACGGCCACCTGGGGGTTTTCGGCGGGCGCGAAGGCGGCGAACAGGGAATGGTCGCGCTGGTGCTCTTCCAGCGCGCGGGCGTTGTACTTCACGTTCTGGCCCAGGCTCACCGCCTGCGCCGTGCCGGTCTTGCCGCCGGAGGTGTAGGGCGCGCCCGCGAACACGCGCGTGCCGGTGCCGCCCTTGTTCACCGCCACCAGGGCGTTGCGCACGATGTCCACGTTCTTCTGCGAATACCCCAGGCGCTCGCCGGGCGGCTGCTGCACTTCGGTCACCTGGCCGGTGACGGTGTCGCGGATGGCCTTGATCAGGTGCGGCTTGTAGCGGGTGCCGCCGTTGGCGAGCGTGGCTTCGGCCACCGCCAGCTGCAGCATGGTGAAGTTGTTGTAGCCCTGGCCGATGCCGAGCGAGACGGTTTCGCCCGAATACCAGCGCCGCGCCTCGGGCCGCTTGTAGGTGTTGCGCTTCCACTCGGTGCTGGGCAGCACGCCGCGCACCTCGCCCCCCAGGTCGATGCCGGTGATCTGGCCGAAGCCCAGCGGCTTCATGAAGTCGTGGATCGTGTCGACGCCCATCTCCACCGCCAGCGAATAGAAGTAGGTGTTGCTGGAGAACTGGATGGCGCGGTGCATGTCCACCCCGCCCAGGCCGCCTTCGTGGCTGCGGAAGGTGCGGCCGCCGTAGTTGAAGAAGCCCGGATCGTTGTAGACCTGCGATGCCGGCCGCTTGCCGAGTTCGAGCGCCGCCAGCGCCATGAAGGGCTTGTAGGTCGAGCCGGGCGGGTAGGTGCCGCGCAGCGCGCGGTTGAGCAGCGGCTTGTCGATGGACTCGTTGAGCGCCTGCCAGTTCTCGGTGTCGATGCCTTCGACGAACAGGTTGGGGTCGAAGGTGGGCTTGCTGACCAGCGCCAGGACCTCGCCGTTGCGCGGGTCGATGGCCACCAGCGCGCCGCGGCGGTCGCCGAACATGTCTTCCACCAGCTTCTGCAGCTTGATGTCGATGGACAGCATCACCGTGTTGCCGGGCGTCGCCGGGTGGCTGGCCAGGCGCCGCACGGCATGGCCGCCGGCCGAGGTCTCCATGCGCTCCACGCCGGTCTGGCCATGCAGCGTGGTCTCGAAGCTCTGCTCCACGCCGAGCTTGCCGATGTGCTCGGTGCCGCGGTAGTTGGCCGCGTCTTCCGAATCGTCGATGCGTTCCTTCTCGCGCTGGTTGATGCGGCCGATGTAGCCGATGGCGTGGCTCGCGACCTCGCCCAGCGGGTAGTTGCGAAAGAGGCGCGCCTTGATGTCCACGCCCGGGAAGCGGTAGCGCTGCGCGGTGAAGCGCGCCACCTCCTCGTCGGTGAGCCGGGTGCGCAGGGGCAGCGACTCGAAGCTGCGCGCATCCTCCATCAGCCGCTTGAAGCGGCGGCGGTCGCGCTGGTGCACCTCCACCACCTTCGACAGCTCGTCGATGGTGGCCTCCAGATCGTCCACCTTCGACGGCGTGATCTCCAGCGTGTAGGCCGAATAGTTGGTCGCCAGCACCACGCCGTTGCGGTCCATGATCTGGCCGCGGTTGGGCACGATGGGCACCACGGCCGTGCGGTTGCTCTCCGCCTGGGCGGCCAGGTCGTCGTGCCGGGCCACCTGCAGCACCAGCAGGCGCGAGACGATCAGGCAGAAGGCGAGGAACACGACCAGCCCCACTACCACCACGCGCAGCCGGAAGCGCGAGGCGTCGGCTTCGTTGTTGCGCAGCTCGGTCATGGGCGCACCCCGCCCCCGGGCACCGGCCTGGCCGTCACGTTCGTCCCGATCGCCGTCGCGCGCACTCTCGACCCCACCCTCACAGCGGCCGGTTTTCGTCGCGGTCGGGCGGGCGCCGCTGGGGCGCCAGCAGCACCCAGCTGGCCAGCGGCCAGAGCGCGGCTTCCAGCACCGGTGCCGCCAGGCCCTCGATGCCGGGCACGATGCCACCCGCCAGCAGGCGGACCAGCAGTTCGATGGCGTGGGCTACCACGAAGAGCGGCAGTACCTGCAGCGCCTGCGAAGGCACGCTGAACCACAGCAGGCGGCGGTGCGCGAAGATGGCGCCGTACATCAGCGCGGTATAGGCCAGGGCGTGCTGGCCCATCAGCGCGGCCTGGTAGACGTCCATGCAGATCCCCATGGCGAAAGCCACGCCCATGCCCACGCGCTGGGGCTGGTGCACGCCCCAGAACACCAGCAGCACCATGACCAGGTCGGGCGTCCAGACCACGCGGCCCAGCGGCAGCATGTTGAAGGCCAGCGCGGCGATCAGGCTGAGGGCGATGAAGAGCGGGCGGGCCGGCATCAGCAGCGGCTGGCCCTTGGGCATGATCATCGGCGGCCCTTCCGTTTCACAGGGGTTTCGGCCGGCGCAGGCTTAGGCGGCAGCTCGGCCGAGAGCGGCTTGAGCACCATCACGTGGCGGGCGCCCTGCATCTGGGCGAGCGGCGCGCAGTAGATGCGCGCGAAGGCGGAATCGGCCCGGCGCTCCACGCCGACGACGCGCGCCACCGGCATGCCCGGGGGATAGAGCCCGTCCACCCCGCTGGTGGTGAGCAGGTCGCCCTCCTGCACGTCGGCGTTGCCGGGCATGAAGCGCAGTTCGATCCCGCCGCCGTGGGCCGCAATGGGGTCGCCGTAGGCCACGCTGCGCGCCCCGGTGCGGATGTTCATCACGGGAATGGCCTGGTCGCGGTCGATGAGCAGGGTGACCTCGCTCAGGAAGGGGTGCACGCGGGTCACCTGGCCCAGCACGCCCGATTCGTCGAGCACGGGCGAGCCGAGCTCCACACCGGCCGTCTGGCCCCGGTCGATCATCACGCGGCGGGTGTAGGGGTCGGCGGTGTCGTAGATCACCTGCGCGGCCTGGGCCGGGGTGGTGAGGCGCTCGCGCAGCTCCAGCAGCTTGCGCAGGCGGGCGTTTTCCTGCTCGAGGTCTTCGGCCTGGTTCACGCGCTGCGACAGCTGGGCCATCTTGCGCTGGGCCTCGTCACGGCTTTGCTCGGCGGCTTCCAGCGACTGGAAGTAGCCCGCGCCCCGCCCGGCGAACTGCACGGGCTGCAGCACCGCCCACTGCAGCGGGTAGAGCGCGGTGGAGACGGCCTTGCGCAGCGGCTCGGTGACGCCGAAACGCGCGTCGGCCACCATCAAAAACAGCGCCAGGGCGCTGTAGAGAACAAGGCGGGAAAGCGGCGACGGCCCTTGCCGGAAGAAGGACGGCGCAGACCGTTCCAGGGTTCCCAGAGGCATCGGAGGAATCGTGTGGTACCGACGGCGCCGCGCGCCGTCACGCCGTCAGAACGCCAACGCCGGCAGCGCCACCGCCAGCAGACGCCGTGGAACGGGCTTGGCCCGGCCATTGGCGTTGCCCCCCTTCCCGCGTCGCCAAGCGATGCGGGAGAGTAGGCAAGGCGCGAAGCGCCTCAGGGGGTTGGCGCCGCTCCATCACTCGCTGGTGAAGATGCTGCCCTGGCGGTCCATGCGCTCCAGGGCGATGCCGCAGCCGCGCACCACGCAGGTCAGCGGGTCTTCGGCCACCAGCACGGGCAGGCCGGTTTCCTCGGCCAGCAGGCGGTCCAGGTCGCGCAGCAGCGCACCGCCGCCGGTCAGCATCATGCCGCGCTCGGCGATGTCGGCGCCCAGCTCGGGGGGCGTCTGTTCCAGGGCGTTCTTGACGGCCGAGACGATCTGATTGAGCGGATCGGTCAGGGCTTCCAGCACTTCGTTGCTGGAGATGGTGAAGCTGCGCGGCACGCCTTCGGACAGGTTGCGGCCCTTGACTTCCATTTCGCGCACTTCGGAGCCGGGGAACGCCGAGCCGATGCTCTTCTTGATGGCTTCGGCCGTGGGCTCACCGATCAGCATGCCGTAGTTGCGGCGGATGTAGTTGATGATGGCTTCGTCGAACTTGTCGCCGCCCACGCGGACGCTGCCCTTGTAGACCATGCCGCCCAGCGAGATCACGCCGACCTCGGTGGTGCCGCCGCCGATGTCGACCACCATGGAGCCGGAGGCTTCCGACACCGGCAGGCCGGCGCCGATGCCGGCGGCCATGGGTTCCTCGATCAGGTAGACGGCGGTGGCGCCGGCGGCCTCGGCCGCGTCCTTGATGGCGCGGCGCTCGACCTGGGTCGAGCCGCAGGGCACGCAGATGATGATGCGCGGGCTGGGCGTGAGCAGCGTGCGCGGATGCACCATCTTGATGAACTGCTTGATCATCTGCTCGGTGATCACGAAGTCGGCGATCACACCGTCCTTCATCGGGCGGATCGCCTCGATGTTGCCGGGCACCTTGCCCAGCATGGCCTTGGCTTCGCGGCCCACCGCCTGGATGACCTTCTTGCCGTGCGGGCCGCCTTCATGGCGGATGGCGACCACGGAGGGTTCGTCCAGCACGATGCCCTTGTCGCGGGCGAAGATCAGGGTGTTGGCGGTGCCAAGGTCGATGGCAAGGTCGGTGGAGAAGTACCGACGAAAGGCTCCGAACATTCAATATTCCTCTTGGGCACGGCATGCGCGTCGGCCTGCCATCGCCGGGTTTTAGGGTGTGTTTGTGGACTTTTTTCGCACAATGACCGGCGTTGGAGAGGCGATTGCGGCAAAGGCGGGATAATACCGCATCCCCTGTGAATAACTCTCCATGGCGCGACCCGGAATTGGGCTTTACATCCGGTTGCTCGCCCCTTTTCCTCTCTATGGCACTGACACCCCAGGACATCGGCCGCATCGCCAATCTGGCACGGCTCGAACTGAGCCCCGCAGACAGCGAGCGCATGCTCTCCCAGCTCAACGGCTTCTTCGGCATCGTCGAGAAGATGCGGGCGGTGGACACCACCGGCATCACCCCGCTGCCCCACCCGATCGCCGCCATCCAGGAAGTGGCGCTGCGCCTGCGCGACGACGTGGCCAGCGAGCCCGACCTGCGCGAGGCCAACCAGCAGAGCGCCCCTGCCGTCGAGCGCGGGCTGTTCCTGGTGCCCAAGGTCATCGAGTGAGGACGCACACAGCATGACCGACATCCAGAACGCACCCTTGCACGACCTCGGCGTGGCCGACCTGGCCCGCCAGCTGGCGGCCAGACAGGTGTCCGCCGTCGAGGCGGCCCAGCACTTCCTCGCCCGCGCGCAGGAACACCAGCCGCTGGGCGCCTTCGTTTCCGTGAACGAAGAAGCCACCCTGGCCCAGGCCCGCGCGCAGGACGCCGCCATCGCCGCCGGCACGGCGGGCCCGCTGGCGGGCGTGCCCATCGCGCACAAGGATATCTTCGTCACGCGCGACTTCCCCACCACGGCGGGCTCGAAGATGCTGGCCGGCTACCGCTCGCCTTTCGACGCCACCGTGGTCACGCGGCTGGCCGAGGCCGGCGCGGTGACGCTGGGCAAGCTCAACTGCGACGAATTCGCCATGGGCTCGGCCAACGAGAACTCCGCCATCGCCCCGGTGGGGTTCGATGCGCCACAACCGGTGCGCAACCCCTGGGACACGGCCCGCGTGCCGGGCGGCTCGTCGGGCGGCAGCGCCGTGGCGGTGGCCGCGCGCCTGGCCCCGGCCGTCACCGGCACCGACACCGGCGGCTCGATCCGCCAGCCGGCCTCGTTCTGCGGCATCACCGGCATCAAGCCCACCTATGGCCGCGCCAGCCGCTACGGCATGATCGCCTTCGCCTCCAGCCTGGACCAGGCCGGCCCGATGGCCCGCTCGGCCGAGGACTGCGCCCTGCTGCTGTCGGCCTTGTGCGGCCCCGACCTGGACCGCGACTCCACCAGCCTGGACGTGCCGGCCGAAGACTTCAGCGCCCGGCTGAACGACTCCATCGACGGCCTGCGCATCGGCATCCCGGCCGAATTCTTCGGCGAGGGCCTGGCGCCCGACGTGCGCGCTGCGGCGGACGGCACCCTCAAGGAATACGAGAAGCTCGGCGCCAAGCTGGTGCCGATCACGCTGCCGCGCACCGAACTGTCCATCCCGGTGTACTACATCATCGCGCCGGCCGAGGCCTCGTCCAACCTGAGCCGCTTCGACGGCGTGAAGTTCGGCCACCGCGCCAAGGACTACACCGACCTGGTGGACATGTATAAGAAGACCCGCGCCGAAGGCTTCGGCGACGAGGTCAAGCGCCGCATCATGATCGGCGCCTATGTGCTGAGCCACGGCTACTACGACGCCTACTACCTGCAGGCGCAGAAGATCCGCCGCATGATCGCGGACGACTTCCAGAGCGCCTTCCAGCAGTGCGACGTCATCGCCGGCCCCGTGGCCCCCACGGTGGCCTGGAAGCTGGGCGAGCACGGCAACGACCCGCTGGCCGACTACCTGGCCGACATCTTCACCCTGCCCGCCTCGCTCGCCGGCCTGCCCGGCATGAGCGTGCCGGCCGGCTTCGGCGAAGGCGGCATGCCGGTGGGCCTGCAGCTCATCGGCAACTACTTCCAGGAAAGCCGCCTGCTCAACGCCGCGCACCGCCTGCAGCAGGCCACCGACTTCCACCTCCGCGCACCAGGAGGCCTGTGACATGACGACCCCCAAATTGATCCACGGCTACGAAGTCGTCATCGGCTTCGAGACCCACACCCAGCTCGCCACGCAATCGAAGATCTTCAGCCGCGCCCCCACGGCGTTCGGCGCCGAGCCCAACACCCAGGCCTGCGCGGTGGACCTGGCCCTGCCCGGCACGCTGCCGGTGATGAACCGCGAAGCGGTGGCCTGCGCTATCAAATTAGGACTGGCCCTCGGCTCCACGATTGCGCCCGAGAGCATTTTCGCCCGCAAAAACTACTTCTACCCCGATCTGCCCAAGGGCTACCAGATCAGCCAGTTCGAGATTCCGGTCGTGCAGGGCGGCGAGGTGTCGTTCTTCCTGGGCGACGAGCAGAAGACGGTGAAGCTGGTGCGCGCCCATCTGGAAGAAGACGCCGGCAAGTCGCTGCACGAAGACTTCATCGGCCAGAGCGGCATCGACCTGAACCGCGCCGGCACGCCGCTGCTGGAGATCGTGACCGAGCCCGACATGCGCAGCAGCGAAGAGGCCGTGGCCTATGCGCGCGAGCTGCACAAGATCGTCACCTGGATCGGCATCTGCGACGGCAACATGCAGGAAGGCTCGTTCCGCTGCGACGCCAACGTCTCGGTGCGCAAGCCGGGCCAGCCGCTGGGCACGCGCCGCGAGATCAAGAACCTGAACAGCTTCAAGTTCATGCAGCAGGCGATCGACTACGAGATCCGCTGGCAGATCGAGCAGATCGAGGACGGCCATGCGATCCAGCAGGCGACCGTGCTGTTCAACCCCGACACGGGCGAGACGCGCGCCATGCGCACCAAGGAAGACGCGGCCGACTACCGCTATTTCCCCGACCCCGACCTGCCGCCGCTCCGGATCTCGGAGCAGTGGGTGCAGCAAGAGCGGGCCCGCATGCCCGAATTGCCGCGCGCCATGGCGGCGCGCTTCGTGGCCGACTACGGCCTGCCCGCGTACGACGCGGCCACGCTCACGCAGTCCAAGGCGATGGCCGCCTACTTCGAGGAAGCGGCTCGGGCCAGCGGCCAGCCGAAGCTGGTCAGCAACTGGATCATGGGCGAGGTTTCGCGCCGTGTGAATGCCGGCGAAGCCGCTGGCATCGCCGCCGCGCCGGTCAGCGCCGCGCTGCTGGCGAAGCTGGTGGCGCGCATCGCCGACGGCACCATTTCCAATAACGCCGGCAAGCAGGTGTTCGAGGCGCTCTGGACGGGCGAAGGCCAGGATGTGGATGCCGTCATCGAGGCCAAGGGCCTCAAGCAGATGAACGATTCCGGCGCGCTGGAGAAGATCATCGACGAGGTGATCGCCGCCAACCCCGACAACGTCGCCCAGTTCAAGGCCGGCAAGGACAAGGCCTTCAATGCGCTGGTGGGCCAGGCCATGAAGGCCAGCCGGGGCAAGGCCAATCCGCAGCAGGTGAATGACCTGCTGCGTGCCCGGCTGGCGGCGGCCACCGCCGCCGGCTGATCGTCGGCACGGCCGGCGCCTGCCGGCCCTGCCGCCCGCTGCGGCGCCCCGAACCGCGTAGCGCGAGGCGAACGGTGGAGGGTCAGCGCAGTGGCGGCAGCACCAGCGGCGCGCCGGCCTGCGCTGCGGCTCGCGCAGCCCACAGCGGCCGCAGCTGGGCCAGTTCCGCATCGAAGCGCTGGTTCACCCGGCGCTTTTCCGCGTCCTGCGCGATCACGAAGCGTTTTTGCTCAGCCAGCGCATCGTCCTGCTCGGCGATCTGGCGCCGGAGCACCATGGGCGCCTTGTTCGGGTCCTTGCGGTAGAACTCCATCTCGGTGTCGAGCTTCTTGCGATCGCGCAGCAGATCATCGACCCGCTTCTGCGCGACAGCGGTGACTTCGTCCACCTGGGCCAGCGCTGCGGCGCGCTCGGCATCGTGCGCCGCCTGGTCGGGGTAGCGGTTGACCAGCACCCGTTCGCGGCGGCGCTCCTCGGCCACGCGGGAGCGCTCGGCGGCCTCGCGCTGGCGCTGCGCCTCCACCACGGCGCGCTCCTGCTCGGTGAGCGTGGGCCCCAGGCGGCGGCGCTCGGCGCCGGTCTGGTCCAGTACGCGCTGCTCGCGGTCGGTGCACTCGGGAATCGGCCGGTCGGCCGTCAAACGGCGGCCCGTCCGATCGACGCAGCTGTACACCGAGCCAGCCGAAGCGCCGGGCGGGTCGGCAGCCCACGACGGGCCGGCCCAGAGCCCGCCCGCCACCACGATGCCCGCCGCCATGGCAGTGGGGCGGGCGCGCCGCCACGTCGTTGCCGTCGGCACGGTCTGCGTGGGATGGGCGGAGGCGTCGTTCAAAGCCATTTCCAGTCTGGCGGGTGGGGGCAGTGGTGGGTTGGATGCGGTTCGGGACGCGGAGGCCCACCCGGCACCAGATCAGGCCACACCAACGCCGTAACGCTGGCGGTAGGCCAGCACCCGGTCGCGGTGGGCCGCCGTGCCGGCAGAGCCCCCGTCCCGGTCCAGATACTGCAATAAATCGGCCAGCGTGGCGATAGTGCAGACCTGCATGCCCAGCTGGTCGCGCACGTACTGCACTGCGCTGTGCTCCACATCCTGGCCGTTTTCGGTGGCTTTTTCCTGCCGGTCCAGCGCAATCGCCATGGCGTGCGGCGTGGCGCCCGCAGCGCGGATCAGCGCGATGGATTCACGGGCCGCCGTGCCCGCCGACATCACGTCATCCACGATCAGCACCCGCCCCTGGAGCGGGGCGCCGACCAGGGTGCCGCCCTCGCCGTGGTCCTTGGCTTCCTTGCGGTTGTAGGCGAAGGGCACGTTGCGGCCCAGCCGGGCCAGCTCGACGGCCACGGTCGCGGCCAGCGGAATGCCCTTGTAGGCGGGGCCGAAGACCATGTCGAATTCGATGCCGCTGGCCAGCAGCGCCTTTGCATAGAATTCCGCCAGCCGGCCCATCTTGGCGCCGTCGTCGAACAGGCCGGCGTTGAAGAAATACGGGCTCATGCGGCCCGCTTTGGTCTTGAATTCGCCGAACCGCAGCACGCCGGAGGCTTCGGCGAACTCCACGAAATCCTGCGCCAGCCGGTCTTGTTCCGTCTGCTGCGCCTTGTCTGTCACCATGAGTTCATCCTTGTTCAAGTTAACCAGCCTCAACCTCAACGGCATCCGTTCCGCCACCTCCAAGGGCGTCGAAGCCTGGATCGCCGAAACCCGGCCGGATTGTATTTGCGTGCAGGAGATCAAGGCCCAGTCGGCCGACATGCAGAACCGCTTCGAGCAGCTGGCGGGCCTCAAGGGCCACTTCCATTTCGCGACGAAGAAGGGCTACTCGGGCGTGGGCATCTATTCGCAGCACGAACCGAGCGACGTGCGCATCGGCTACGGCTCGCCCGAGTTCGACGCCGAGGGCCGCTATGTCGAAGCCCGCTTCGACACCCCGGCCCGCAAGCTGTCGATCATCAGCGCGTACTTTCCGAGCGGCTCGTCGGGCCCGGAGCGGCAGCTGGCCAAGTTCCGCTTCCTGGCCGAATTCCACCCGCACCTGATGGCTCTGAAGGCCGAGCGGGAGTTCATCCTGTGCGGCGACGTCAACATCGCGCACCAGCAGATCGACCTGAAGAACTGGCGCAGCAACCAGAAAAACAGCGGCTTCCTGCCCGAGGAGCGCGACTGGATGACAAAGTTGTTGCACACCACTGAGCCGACGGGCGGCCTGATCGACGTTTATCGTCACATGCACCCGGACACCACCGACGCGGCCTACACCTGGTGGAGCAACCGCGGCCAGGCCTATCTGAACAATGTCGGCTGGCGGCTGGATTACCACCTGGCGACACCCGCCATCGCCCGGACCGCGCGCAGCGCCGCGATCTACAAGGACGTGAAGTTCAGCGACCATGCGCCGCTGACCATCGACTACGACTACCCGCTCTGAGCGCCGCGGCGCCCTGCAAGGCTGGGGCGGCATCGCCCGGGGCAGCTTGCTATCAGGACGGTAGCTGGATGCCCCGTGAAACAGGGGCTCTGGGCATGTTTCACCAGGGAGCATCCGGCTTGGCGACCATCAGCCAGAAGATGGCCAGGAATGCGAACAGCGCCGGCACGCCCAGCAGCGCCCAGGCGCCGAAGTAGCGCCAGAACCGCTGCGAGGGCGCGGACTCGCCCCGGCGCACCGACTCGTCCGCCAGGTCGCGCAGCCGCATCTGCAGCCACACCACCGGCAGCCAGCAGCCGATGGCCAGGGCGTAGAGCACCAGCGACCAGGCCACCCAGCCGGTGGCGGGCGTGAGCCCCATCATCCGCAGCAGCCAGAACCCGGTGAGCGGCTGGGCGATGGCCGTGGTGGCAGTGAACAGCCAGTCGGCGCGCACCACCCAGCGGGACAGGTGCGCAATCAGGTGCACATCGCGGCTGAGCACCGTCACCAGCAGATAGAAAGCCGATCCGATGCCGGTCCCGAACAGCAGGGTGGACGAGAGGATGTGCAGCCACTTGGCGAAGAGATATTCCATGGCGGTGCGCGCAACCAGAAGGGGCAAGGCAAGGTGGCGGGGCGGCCCGATACCGCGCGGTGCGGCTGGGTGGACCGGCAGTTGGTGAGCGTTCAAGCTACGGGTCGCCGAGCGACAGGCAGGGTCGGCGCAGCGCGGCCGTGTCTGTACGCCGCCGCCTACGGGCGAACGAGGCGCTGACGCCAGCAGCGCCTTCGGCTACGCGCCGCAGGCTCTGCGCCATGACCACGCCAGCGATCTGCCGCCCTCCTCCGGCCGCTTCCAGCCCGCGCAGCGACCTGCCCTCCACGCACCGGCTGGCATGCCGACACGGTATAGCGGACCGCCCCCACGTCGCCTGGGAAGGGCTGGTGGCGGGCAGCCTCGCCAGCGTGCTGTCGGCGTTGGCGCTGGCCTGGGCCGGCAGCCGGCAGACCCGCAGTGCCGCCACCCCGCTCAATGCGGTGAGCCAGTGGCGGTGGGGCGACAGGGCCTTGCGGGAGCATCGCGCCAGCGGGCGCTACACAGCGCTGGGCTATGCGATCCACCACGGTGCCTCGGTGTTCTGGGGCTGTGTGCACGCGGCAGCGCTGCGCAGCCACCCCCAGGCGCATCGCCTGCACCTGGCCACGGCCGGTGCGGCAGCGACAAGCGTGCTGGCGTGCTTCGTGGACTTCCGCTGCACGCCGGAGCGGTTCACGCCGGGTTTTCAGCACCATCTGTCGCGCAACGCGCTGGCCGGCACTTATGCGGCCTTCGGCGTGGGCCTCGCGTTGGGAGCCTGGGCCTTGCGGGTGCGTGCGCGGCGCGACGCCGAGGCCGAGGCCGAGCCCACCGGGGCTGGCGCTGCTGCACGCCGGTAGCGGGCCGCGCGGTCTTCCTACAGCACCGGGTTTGCGCCGCGTCGCAGTCTGAAAGCGCATTCCGGGAAAGCGCTCCATTTCCCACTCCACGCTCCATCCACGCATCCGATCCGGAGGCCCCACCATGACGCCACGCCAGCCCTGGCCTTTTCCAACGAAGGACCACCACCCCGACCCTGCACCGGCAGCGGCCCCACCGGCGCGCGGCACGAACGTGCAGGTCCAGCACGTCACCGAAGACACGCTGGACGACGCCGTGAGCGACACGTTTCCAGCCAGCGACCCGGTGGCGGTGGTCGCCACCAAGGTGGTGCCGGAATCTGCCGGCGCCTCAGCCAGCCGCACTGCCGCGCCAGGCGACCGCGATCGCTGAGAAGGCGCTGCAGCGGGCGGGTCGCTGCCGCTGCGCGGCACGGCCCGCCCAGGCGATCACGTCCTACATCTGCTGGAAAACAGCGTTCCTAGGCTGGGTCTTCACTTCGTTTTCCACCCTTTCCACTGAAGGACCGAGCATGACCGTCAAGACCTTGAAAGACCTCTTCATTCACGACCTGTCGGACGTCTACAGCGCCGAAAAACAGCTGTCCCGCGCGCTGCCCAAGATGGCCCGCGCCGCGCAGAACGCCGAGCTGGCGGCCGCCTTCGAAACCCATCTGGAAGAAACCCGGGGCCAGATCGAGCGCATCGACCGCATCGTCGAGTTGTGCGAGATCCGCCTCAAGCGCATCAAGTGCTCGGCCATGGAAGGCCTGGTGGAAGAAGCGCAGGACGCCATTTCGGAGGGCGAGAAGAGCGCCGTGCGCGATGCCGCGCTGATCGGCTGCGCGCAGAAGGTCGAGCACTACGAGATCGCGAGCTACGGCACCCTCGCCACCTTCGCCAAGCACCTGGGCTTCACCGAAGCGGCGAAGCTCCTGAAGGAAACGCTGGAAGAGGAAAAGGCCACCGACAAGAAGCTGTCGGTGTTCGCCGAGTCGGCCATCAACCTGGAAGCCGAAGCCGCCGGCTGACCCCGGCATGCGCGCCGCGTGGGGCAGACCGCGTCGCGTGCCTGGAAGCCAAAGAAAACAGCCGGCAGGCGCAACACCTGCCGGCTGTTTTTTCGTTCGTTCGTCCGGCCGGCCAGGGCCTTCGTCACGGACGCTCGCCCTCAGCCCGCATGGCGGCGTGGCGCCTCGTCACGGACCAGCTCGGTTCCCGGCATCCACGACCAGGTCGCCGAGACATTGCGCGACGGCGATCCCCCCGCGTTCACCGCGTCTCGGTAGGCCAGCGACGAGACGCCCTCTTCCGCTTCAGGCACGAACACGGTGCCGTCCTTGCGCATCGTGCTTTCCTCCTGCGCCACGCGGCGCACGAAGTCGCGCTGGCTGCGGAATTCGATGAAGCGCGGCAGCCGGCCGTCACCCAGCACCTCGGCCGGATCGCGCCGCTCGATGTCCTTGAAGAGCTGTATGGCGACCTGCAGATGGCCCAGCTCATAGTCCAGGAACCGCTCCCACAGCGCGCGGATGCGCGGGTTCGTTTCCTGCGCGGCGCAGCCGGCGTAGTTCCAGACTTCCGAGGCTTCGCTGACCAGCAGCTTTTCCAGGATGGTTTCGTGCGGGTTGAGCATGGAGCCGTAGTGCGTGATGTGCTGCGACTCCACCGAGGCGATCTCCGCGTAGAGCTGGCGCGCCAGCGGGTCGGCGAACAGCGGGCCGATGTTCATGTAGTAGTCGTGCGTCTGGTATTCGCCGCCGGTCAGCGTCAGCGCATGCAGCTTGGTGGCCAGTTCCGCATCCGCGCCGTAGGGCTCCAGCAGGTCGTGTTCCGGCGCGCGGTGGTGCACCCAGGTGGGCCGCGCGGGCACGATGTCCGTGTAGCCCTGGGTGATGTTGTTCGGGTCCTTGCCTTCCAGCCGGTCGAGCATGGCGCTGTAGCGGTAGAGGTGGTCGAAGTCTTCCAGCAGCGCGTATCGGTAGCCCTGGGCCAGATAGGGGTCGGGCTCCATTTGCGCGACAGCGGCGGTGACCTCGATGGCGGTCTGCTCGTAGCCGATGGTGGTTTCCAGCGGCGAGTGGTCGGCGCCGATCAGCCAGTTGATGGTGGTGGCCTGGTGCTGCTCGACGCGCATCAGCTGGGCCAGCGCCACGCGGGCGTCGGCGTTCATGCGCAGCGCCACCTGCTTGGTGCGCAGCGAATCGAGTTCCTGGCCGTTCATCAGGATGGCGCGCACGCGGGTGAAGGCGTCGTCGTCGAGCTTGCTGATGGGCTTGCCCACCATGTCTTTCCACGAAAGCGTCTGGCGACCGAGCGGCGTGCCCTTGTCCTGCAGCAGATGGATGGTCATGGGTGTTCCTTGGGATGTGAGTGCATGGGTTTCGGAGAGGAGCGGTCGCCGCGCAGTGGCGTCGGCGCCCGGGGGCGTCACGGTTTCGGCGGCCTACGTGGCCGGGGTCACGATCTGCGCGCTGGCCAGCGCCGCCGTCCAGCTGGTGATGGTGTTGACGTGCTGCGCCTCCTCGGCCAGTGCCAGGCCGAACTGCTCGGCCAGGTCGGTGTGGCCCGACTGCACGGCCAGCTGCACCAGCAGGTCCCAGCCGGCCGTGTCGGTCAGCTCGGCCGTCAGCACGGCGTTCAGCGACTGCGCCAGCGTGGTGCGGGGGTCGGTCACGACCTGCATCAGCCCCATCGAGGCCACGCCCACCACGTCGGCGCAGGGCGTCTGCGCCGTGGGGTCGCCGCCCAGCGTGCGCATGGCTTCGCACAGCATCAGGAAATGCGCGTGCTCCTGCGCCCGGATGCGCAGCAGCGCCGCGCGCGGGCTGTCGGCACGCACGCCGCCTTCCAGCAAAGGCAGGTCGGGCACGCCGGTGGTGCTGGCCAGCACGTCGAACTTCAGCAGCAGCGCGTCGTACAGGCGCGTGCCGCCGCGCTCGAAGGCGATGCGCTCGCCGATCTTGTCGAACAGCATTTCAGGGCGCTGGCCCAGCATCTTGTCCATGCCCGCCTTGACCATGCCCTTGAACGTGGGCGGTGGGGGCACGGAGCCGAGGGCGTCCGACGCGGCGATGTAGCGGCCCCGGTCTTCGTCGGCCAGGCTGACGTCGGCCGCCTTCGGCGGCGACCAGCGCTCCGCAATGTAGAGCATGGCGGTCACGCCTTCTGGAGCGGTGGCTGCGCCGGTGCGGTTGCCGCCTTGTGTGGTGGGTTCCATGGGGGTTTCCTTGCGTGGTGAATGGGTGGGAGTCATTCATGCTCAGGAAGCCTGCGGCGCGATGTTTGTAGGACCAGCGCGCTCATCTCGCGGGTGCCGCGCGGCATGCCGGGGCGGGCCCGGCATGCGTGTGCCGTGGAGATCCGGCGCCGGCTCAGCCGCCGCCGATGCCGACGGTCACACGCCCCTGCCCGGCACATTCCGGACACGGGGAACCATCGTCGCGCCGGCCGCTTCCCCCACAGGCCCGGCACAACGTCTCGCCCGTGCCGGGCGTGCCGGTGGGGGCTTCGTCGCCGGGCCGCATGGCGCCGGACGGGGCCGGCGGGGGCGCAGCCGCGGCGGTTCCCGGACGCTCGGCGGCGCCCGCTGGCGCGGCGGGGTGCCCTGGCGCGGGCGGCGGGACATGGGTGGGCGCGTCGAGCGAGGCGCCGGGGTCCTCCTCCCCCGCGACCGATCGGGCTAGCGAAAGCGACTCATCGGCACCGCGCACCGGTGTGCCGGCGGCTTCGGAAGAGGACGGGTTGGAGGGAACATCGGGAGAGGTCATGGCTTGGCTCCGGTCGATTGAAACTGCAGGGCACGCGCCCTCATTGCGGCGCGGCGGGAGCGGGCGCCGGGCTGCTGCCCACCGGGGCGCCGACCGATTCGCGGCCGGCGGGCGTGGGCGTGTCGCCCCGCTGTGGCGTGCTGCCATCCACCGCGTTAGTGCGCCCGGCTGGTGGGACACCGCTTTGCTGGGCACCCTGGGTGAAGGCCGCATCGCTGCCGGTGCCGGCGGGGGCCTGCAGCCGGTTCTTGGGTGCCATCAGGTTGAATGCCACCACGGCTACCAGCGCGGCGAGGGCGATGACGATCGCCATGCGAAAGACCCGCCGGCTGTCGCGATTGCCGTCCTGCGGCCCGCTGCGGGACGGGTGCGCGGAAGTGGCTGAAGCGGCAGAGGTGGCGGCCGAGTTGGCGGCGGGGGTGGCGGCAGGGGTGGCCTTGGCGGGGCCGGAGGGATGGGGTGCGTTCATGCGGGGCCTCTTGCGGTAGTGCAGATGGCCTTCAACTTACGCACGCTCCAGGCGGGGCCGATGTCGGACAAGCCCCAAAGCACCGGCGAGGGCTCCGGGGTCGCAGGTCAGGCCGGCACGCCCTCGCTGCGGGACGTGTCAGCGCGCCGTGGTGGCGGCAGGCTCCATGCCGGTGCTGCGCACGATGGCAGCAGCCGCTGGCGCGGCCAGGAAGCGGATCAGGTGGCGGGCCGCGTCGGCCTGCGGCGCGCCCGTGGCGAGGCCGGCCGAGAAGAACACGCGCTGCTGCACTTCGTCCGGCAGCGCGCCGACGAACTGCAGCTCCTTGAACGGCAGCAACTCGCTGACCTGCTGGAAGCCGATCTCCGCATCGCCGCGCAGCACCACGGCGCCCACGCGCTCGCTGTAGATCTTGGTGGCCTTGTCCTTGATCTGCTCGGCCACGCCCAGGCGCTGGAACAGTTCGGTGGACAGGTACGTGCCGCTGGCACTGGCCGAATAGGCGATGGACTTCGCGTCGAGCAGGGTCTGCTTCAGCGCCTCGACCGTGCTGATGTCCGGCACGGGCGTGCCCTTGCGCACGCTCATGCCGATCATGGACCGCGCCAGATCGACGCGGCTGCCTGGCTGTACCTTGCCCTGCGCGATGAGCTGGTCGAGCGCGGAGTCGGCCAGGATGACGATGTCGAACTGCTCGCCCCGCGCCATGCGGCTGGGAATGGAGTCCGGCGCGTTGCCGATGGAAGCGCCCCGCGCCGTGGTCACCTTGTGGCCGGTGGCCTGCTCGTACAGCGGTATGAGCTGGTCGTAGGCGGCAGAGAAGCCGCCGGAGGTGACGACGCGGATCTCCGCCGCCTGCGCCGTGGCCGGGGCTGCGGCGCCCAGGGCGACGCCCAGGCTGACGGCGACGCCCATCAGGGCGCCGAGCGCACGCCGGCGCAGTTGGGCGAAGGGGGCGGCGAGAGGCCGGGAAGCAATGGTCGGGATGGATGGCATGGGCTTGTCTCCTGTCGTGTTGTTGTCTGCGTGTGGAGCCCAGCCTGCTTCAGTCGGCCGTGATCTTGCGCTCGGTGATGATGCGGCCCCACTTCTCGTACTCGGAAGCCATGAACTTGGCCAACTCCTCGCGGGTACCGGGCGCCGCCGTCTGTCCGTGCTTGAGCAGGTTGTCACGCACTTCGGGGGTATTGAGCACCTTCACCAGTTCGGTGTTCCAGCGGTCCAGCAGCGGCTTGGGCGTCTTGGAGGACGCAACGAACGCATACCAGTTGGTGGCGTTGAAGCCGGGGTAGGTCTCGGCCACCGTGGGCACGTTGGGCAGATAGGCCGGACGGGTCAGACCGGTGGTCGCCAGCGGAATGAGCTTGCCCGATTCGATGTGCGGCAGCGCCGTGGGCGGCGCCGCGTAGAACGAAGCCACCCGGCCGCCGAGCACGTCCTGCAGGGCCGGTGCGCCACCCTTGTAGGGCACGTGCACGGTGTCGATCCTGGCAACGTCGTTGAGCAACTCGCCCGCCAGATGCGAAGCCGAACCGGGGCCGGTGGAGGCGAAGTCGAGCTTGCCGGGTTCGCGCTTGGCCCGGGCCACGTATTCGGCCAGCGTTTTGATGCCCGTGCTGGCGGGCGTGACCAGCACGTTCGGGAAGGTCACGCCCATGGTGATGGGCGCAAAGCTCTTGAGCGGGTCGTAGCCGACCTTCATGAAATGCGGGGCGATGCTGAGCGGGCCGATGGAGCCGAAGAGCAGCATGGACCCATCGGCCGGGCCGTTGGCCACCTGGGCGTGGGCCACGTTGCCGCCCGCACCGGGCTTGTTGTCGACCACCACGGTCTGGCCGATGTTCTCGCCCAGCTTCTTGGCGATGACGCGCGCCGCGATGTCGGCGGAGCCGCCGGCAGCGAAACCGACCACCATGGTCACGGGTTTCTTGGGCGGGAAGTCCTGGGCGTGCGCCACGGTGAGCGCGAGGGGAGCGCCAGCGACGAGCGCGGCTGCGGCGAGCCATGTACGGCTTTGCATGGGGGTTGTCTCCGTATCGGCCCGCACGGGAGGGGCCTGGTGAAAGGTCGCCATCCTAGGGACGCCGTAATATTATGTGAATTGCAATTTACGGATGATTTGTTGCATGCGGCGCATCAATTTCGACATGGGCGAACTCATGGCCTTCGTGGTCACCGCAGAGACGGGCAGCTTTCGCCTGGCGGCAGAGGCGCTGTACCTGTCGCCGCCCGCGTTGAGCCGGCGCGTGGAGCGCCTGGAGGCGGCCCTGGGCATCCGGCTGCTGGAGCGCACCACCCGCCATGTGGCGCTGACGGCCGTGGGGCGGGAGTTCCTGCAGGAAGCGCGCGCGGCCTTGAACGGCCTGGACGACGCCGTGCAGAGGGTCGGCGATCAGTTGAAGCTGCGCCGGGGCCGGGTCACCGTGGCCTGCATTCCCTCCGTCGCCAGCAATTTGCTGCCGCAGGTGCTCAAGGCCTTCGCCACGGCCCAGCCCGAGGTGCAGGTGCATGTGATCGACGAGAACGCGCGGCAGGTGCTGGACGCCGTGCTGCGGGGCGAGGCGGATTTCGGCGTGAGCTTCACCGGCAGCCAGGAGTCTTCGCTGCGCTTTGACGCGTTGATGCGCGAACGCTACGTGCTGGCCATGCCGCCCGGGCACCCGTGGGCGGAGCGCACCGGGGTCGCCTGGGCGGAGCTGGCCGGCCAGCGGCTGGTGTCGGTGTCGCACCAGAGCGGCAACCGGCTGTTCCTCGATCAGGTCATGGCCGAGCTGCCGGAGCAGCCGGTGGCCTGGTACGAATGCAACCACGTCTCCGGCGCGCTGGCGCTGGTGGAAGCCGGGCTGGGGCTGGCGGCGATTCCGCAACTGGCGCTGGGGCCGGCCTATTCCCGGGTCCGGGGTGTGCCGCTGTGCAGCCCGGAGGTCTGGCGCACGCTGGGCCTGCTGCAGCGGCGCGACCGGGTGCCGAGCCCGATGGCGCAGGCGCTGAGGGACTGCATCCTGCAGTCGGCGAAAGCGCCGCCGCCGCCGGTCCCGCAGCCCAGCCCCGCAGCAGCGGGCCGCCGATCGCGCAACCGCTGAGCGGTGAAGGCGCGCGGTGCCCTCTCCGCACCGCGGCAAAGCGGGGCCATTGAGAGCGGCTGGTGCCCAGCCCCTCCAGTCAGCGGCGCCGCATCAGGCCCAAGCCGATCACGGCGACCAGGGCCGTCAGCACCAGCGTGCCGAGCGGCGACATGGCGGGTGCGCCTGCGCCCTGCACCGCCCTGCCGCTTCCCGTTCGGTGGGAGCTGCCGGAGGGCGAGTCGGCCAGTTCCTGGTGGTCCCAGGGGCGCAGCTGCTGCAGCGGCGTGCGCTTGTAGGCCGCGCCCGGAACCGGTTCCTCGCTGGTGATGCCGGCACCTGGAAGGATGTCTGGAGCATCTCTTTCGATTTCGACGGAGTTCATGGTCTGTAGAGTGAGAAATAAGGCGTATGAGGCGCCCGTGGGGCAGCCCCGGGCGTAGGAAGAAATGCCAAGCCCTTGTCGAAGGCGGCAGGCGCTTTCGTCAGGCAGGAGTCGAGCAGGCCATGGCGCATGCCGGGGCGGCGAAAGGCGGCCTCTGCGGCGCAACGCCGCCGGTCAGGCTGGGCTGGGCGGCACGCCGTCAACCGCCCCCCACAGGCGCGCCAGCTCGGCCGCGGTCTGCGGCTTGCCGAACAGATAGCCCTGCAGCTCGTTCACTTCCAGCGCCTGCAGCAGGTCGGCCTGCATCTGCGTTTCCACCCCTTCGGCCACCACGCGCTTGTCCAGCGCCTTGGCCAGGGCGACGATGGCGGTGGCAATGGCCAGCGCCGGCCGGTCCACGCCAAAGGCGAACACGAAGCTCTTGTCGATCTTGAGCGTGTCGAACGGCAGTCGGTTGAGGTAGCGCATGGCGGAGTAACCCACGCCGAAATCGTCCAGCGCAATGGCCACGCCCCGCGCGCGCAGCGCCGAAAGCCGCTCCACCGCGACGTCCACGTCCTGGATCAGCGCGCCCTCGGTGATCTCCAGCTCCAGCTCGCCGGGCTCGATTGCGAATTCGTCCATGAGCGCATGCAACGCTGCGGGAAAGCCCGGGTCGGCCAGCTGCACCGGAGACAGGTTGACCGACAGGTGGCGCACCGGCACCCGGGGATCGGCCCGCCATCGGGCCAGCTGCTGCAGTGCCTGGCGCAGCACCCACAGGCCCAATTCGAGGATCAGGCCGGACTCCTCGGCCATGGCGATGAAGGTGTCGGGCGGCACCATGCCTTTCTCGGGGTGGCGCCAGCGCACCAGCGCTTCGACCGAGGCCACGTGGCGGTCGCGCGCGCCCACCCGGGGCTGGAACACCACGAACATCTGCTGGGCGGCGAGTGCATGGTGCAGGTCGTGGCGCAGCGCCAGCCGCTCGGCCTGACCGGCCGCCAGTGCGGGCTGGAATTCCACCAGCAGATTGCGGCCAGCGGCCTTGGCGGTGTACATGGCCAGGTCGGCATGGCCGAGCAGTTCGTCCGGCGTGGCCCCGTGCGCCGGAAACAGCGCCACGCCCAGGCTGGCGCCCAGATCGAGCAGGTGCGGCGGCACGCTGACAGGCTGGCGCAGCGACTGCATCACCGCATCGATGTCCGCCCGGAACAGGCCCGCGGCATCGGCCGGCAGCACGAAGACGAATTCGTCTCCGGCCGGCCGGGCCATGGCGAGCGCACGTGGGCCGGCGGCCCGGTGCAGCCGGCTGGCCACTTCCCGCAGCACGCGGTCCCCGACCGAGTGGCCGAAGGCGTCGTTGATCTCCTTGAAACCGTCGAGGTCCATGTAGACCACGGCGAAGGGCGGCTGCGCCGTGCCATCCGTTGCCGCCCGGATCTGCTGCTCGATCGCTTCGAGCAGCCCCAGCCGGTTCAGCAGGCCCGTCAGGCTGTCGTGCGTGGCGCGCTCGCGCAGCTGCCGTTCATGCTGCTCGGCATGCAGGGCGACGGCCAGCCGCTGGCGGAAGGCACCCAGCTCCCGTTCGGCCCGGCTGCCGGGAGCCGGCGGCTGCGGCAGCCGCAGCCACACCCGCTGCCCGCCAAGCTGCGCGACGGGCAGATCGTGTCCGGCGAGTGGGTGGCCGGCCGCCTCGGCGGAGTCCACGTCGATGCCCTCCTGCTGCAGCGCTTCACCGCCCGGCGCGAGCGTCAGCAGCCGGGGGTAGGCCGCCTCGCTCGACCACAGCACCACGCCGGTCGCGCCGTCCTGGCGCCGCGCTTGCAGATGCAGCAGCATCAGCCGCACCACCTCGTCGAACGGCTGTTGCTCGATGATGGCCTGGTCCATCTGCGCGAGGACCCGGAACAGCGCCAGATCGCGTCCCACCTCATCGGCCATGACGTTGAACGAATCGGCGAGGTCGGTGAACTCGCTGCGTTTGCCGCGGATCCGGACCTGGCCGGTGAAGTCGCCCCGCAGCACGGCCCGCGTGCCCGAGGTGAGCGCATCGAGGGGCTGGGTCAGCCGGCGCAGCACCACCGAGCTGGCGATCAATGCCAGCAAGAAGGCGATGGCCGCGACGTTGCCGACCAAGGCCGCCACCCCGATGGGAAAGTAGCGCCGCAGGTCCGGCCGCACGGTGGTGACGACGGTCCAGGGGGGCGAGTCGAAGTAGGGAGCGAAGAAGATCTCGCGCTGCGTCTGCACGGCCTGGGCGCTCTGCTGCTCCACCCCCTGGCAGAAGGGCGTTGCGAGCTGCGGCCCGGAAAAGCAGATGCGGTGGGTGCCCGATTGGGCGTTCTCCCATAGATGCTCGGCAGTGAAGCGCCCACGCACCACCACGCCACCCGCCGTCACCACCATCTCCACCGTGGGCGCGGCCTCCGGCTGGGCAGCGCCGGTGATGTGCAAGGCGGTCGGGGGATGCGGCACGGGCTCGGGCAGCGCCGTCCGGGCCTGCCGCTCGACAGCGGAGAAGACGCCTTCGAGCCCCGGATCGAGCATGACGGGCCCGGCCCCGTCCCCCTCGAACAACGCGACGCGCGTCAGCAGCCGTTCGCCGGCACGCAGGCGGTCGATGACCTGGATGCCCACCGTCTTGGCCAGCTCGCTGCCCAGTTGCGCGGCCGACTGCTGCAAGGCGTATTCGGTGAGCTGGTAGGCCAGCAGCGAGACGGTCACCACCGGCAGGGCCACCAGCACGAAGAAGGTGGCCAGCAGCTGCCGGCCCACGCGGCTTTGCAGGATGGCGTGCGCTGCGGTCAGCCGCATGCGTCAATAGTCCTCAGCCACGCCGATGAAGCCGCCGTTGTTGGCACGGATGATGTCGTCACGGCTCGCCCTGGCGGTCAACGGCGTCTGGCTTCGGCCGTCGGGGCCCATGCTGTAGAGGTCGTAGTCGCTGTTGAGCGGGTGCAGCGACTTGTCCTTGCGCTTGTCGCCCACCTTGGCGCCTTCCATGGACAGATACTGGTATGGGTTCCCCCAGGGGTCCAGCCGCGTTTCGGGCAGTTCCGCCAAGGTCCGCGGATAGGCATTGGTCGAGTAGAGCGCCCGCTCCAGCTTGTAGCTGATCTCCAGGATGTCCTTCTTCGCGACGGCGATCTTCGTGCGATCGAGGTAGGCGTGATAGCTGGGCACGGCGACCCCCATCAGCAAGCCGACGACCGTGACTGCGATCATCAGTTCCAGCAGGGTCACGCCCAGGGCACGCAGAGCGCGTCTATGGCGGATCATGATCCGTGGCATGCAAAAGCCTCATGCCCCCTGCGAGGCTTTGGGTGGGTGGGGCGTGGCGGAGCGTTCCGATCTGCGACGGCTAACAATTGGTTGCATTGGCAATCATAGGCGCCGCAGTGTCCGAAGACGCATGCCCGCGTGTCAGGAAAAGCCGCTTTCCACACCAGCGCCGCCGTGGGCCGCCAGTGGACCGGGCCTGGACATCAGACCGCCAGCGGCAAATGCAGCGCTACCTGCCGGGGGCTCGATTCCTGGCAGCCGACACCTGTTCGCCTGCGGCCGCCGATGGCAGGAGCGCGCAGACCGCCCGGACCTGTCTGGCAATGATCTTCGCCACCTGGGCGCGCCGCTCCGGCCCCAGGCGACTGGATATCGCTGCCACGCTCAGGGCGGCCATCGGGCTGCCGGAAGGGAAGGCCACCCCTACGGCAGCGGTCCCGGGCGTCGCCGCACTGTCGAGGAACGCATAGCCCTGGTTCCGCGTTTCGGCCACCGCCTGCTCCAGGAACCCGGGCTGGAAGGCGCCGAACTTGGAGTAGCGGGCCCCGTTGGCCTCGATGACCTGCTCGACCTCGGTGTCAGGCAGACCGCTCAATATCGCGAGGCCGCCGGCGCCCACCCCCATGGGGCGGCGGATTCCCACGTCCAGCGTCAGCGCCTTGATGGGGTAGTCGCCCAGAACCCGGTGGGTGCAGATCGACTCCACCCCTCTTCGCTCGCTGAGGTAGACGGTGTCCTGCGTCTCGTCGGCAATCGCCTGCATGGCCTGCTCGCACAGTTCGGCCAGCTGGTAGCGGGGCTGCGCCAGCAGGCCCAGCTCATGCAGCAGCGGGCCCAGGTGGTATTTGCGGGTCATCGCATCGCGGACCACCAGGCCCTCGGCCTCGAGTCTCTGCAGCATGCGAAAGCAGGTGGACATCGGCAAGCCACTGGCGTTCACGACGTCCGCGATGCGCATGCCGCCCCGCCCGCGGGACGCGACCACGCGCAGCATGCCGACCACCCGCTCGATGCTCTGCGTTCCGGTTCGCGCGCTTCGCTCGGCAGGAGCCTTGTCTGGGGGGATGGGTGGCTGGGGCATATTTTGTTTCCACAGTGTGGCAATAACTGGGGTTCTACCTGAAAAGGCCAACTCGCATCGGCCATGTAATGACACTTTAGACGCAGAACTCATTGCCACATTGTGGATGCCAGCAGGAGATGCACTTGCCCCAGACGATGACCGAAAAAATCCTTGCCCGCGCCTGCGGCCAGGCCCAGGTGGTGCCGGGCCAGGAGATCACGGCCCGCCCGGACTTCGTGATCACGTACGACTTTCCGGGCTACACCGACGTGTTCTTCAAGGAAACACGGGAAGACTTCGGCGTGGAGAAAGTCTCCAGCCCCGAACGCTTCGTGCTCTTCATCGACCACATGGTGCCGGCCACCGCGCCCAAGGAGGAAGAGCTGCACCAGATCACCCGCGCATGGGGCAAGGAACAGGGCGTGCCGGTGCATGAGCGCGAAGGCATCGGCCACCAGGTGGCAGCGGAACTGGGCTACGCGACGCCGGGCGCCTTCGCCGTGCATTTCGATGGCCACGTCAGCCAGCTGGGTGCGTTCGGCACCTATGCCTTCGGCGCCCGGAAAGGCGTGGTGGAGGCATTCGCCACGGAGCACCTCACGCTGACCGTGCCGGCCACCATCAAGGTGGAACTGACCGGCACCCTGCAACCCGGCGTGATGGCCAGGGACGTGTTCCACCACATGGTGCGCGTCATGGGGCCGGCCTCCTGCCGGTTCAAGGTGGTGGAACTGAGCGGCCCGGTCATCGACGCCATGAGCATCGAGGGCAGGCAGGTGATCTGCGGCCAGGCCATGTTCCTGGGCGCGAACACCATGTTGATTGCGCCGGATGCAAAGACGCTGGAGTACGTGCAGGGGCGCTCGAAGATCGCGATGGAGCCGGTCTATCCCGACCCCGACGCCGTGTATGAACGCGTCGTGACCATCGACGTCTCCGGTCTCGAGCCGATCGTCGTGGTGCCGCCCAGCCCGGCCAACACGCGCAATCTCGCGGACTACACCGGCGTGCAGGTGCACACCGGCTACCTGGGTTCCTGCGCCAGCGGCCGGCTCGAGGACCTGCGCATCGCGGCGCAGGTGCTGCGTGGCAGGCAGATCCAGCCGGGCTTTCAGCTGCACGTCGTGCCCACCTCCAGAGCCATCATGGCGGCCGCCGCGCGGGAGGGCCTGATCGAGACCCTGGTGGAAGCGGGCGCCTTCATCAGCTCGCCCAGCTGCGACTACTGCTTCGGGCGCATCGCCACCATGAGTGCCGGACAGCGCGCCGTCTCCACGGGCACGCTGAACACCCCAGGCCGCATGGGCAGCGTGGATTCGGAAATCTACATCTGCAATGCGGCGGTGGTCGCCGCCTCCGCACTGGAGGGGCGCATCGCGGACCCCCGGCCGTACCTCGCCGGCACGGCCCACGCCGCGGGAGCTGCGGCATGAGCCTGCACAACCTGCGAGGCCGCGTGGCCTGGGTCTTCGAGGAAGACGATTACGACATCGACCTGATCGTCGGTGTGCGCAACATCAAGATCACCGACGTGTCCGAGCTGGCCGCGCTGGCGATGGCCGACTACACCGCCGGGTTTGCCGCCACCGTGGCGCGGGGCGACCTGCTCGTGGGCGGCGAGAACTTCGGCTACGGGCATCCGCACTACCCCGCCATGCGGGCCATGCGGCGCCTGGGCATCTCGGCGGTGATCGCCGAGTCCTTCTCGCCGGGGTTCTTCCGGGGCGAGATGAGCATGGGCTTTCCGCTCGTCACCTGCCCCGGCATCCGTGCCGCCGCCGCCCGCGGAGACGAGCTCACGGTGGACTGGACCGCAGGCGAGGTGCAGAACCTGCGCACCGGCCAGACGCTGGCGCTGCAGCCCTTCTCCGCTTCCGAGCGGGGCATGCTCGAGGCAGGCGGCCTGATTCCGTATCTCAAGGAGCGCATGCGCCCGGCCCGGCGGGCCACACCGCCCGAGCCGGCATGACGCCTCGGGGATGGACGCGCGTGATCAAGCGGCACCACGGGGGTGCCCGATTTCTGGAGTACCCACATGAACCTTTCTCGTCACTCGCTGCGGCAACGCATTGAAAGCGGCTCGACCCTGTGGTTTGGCGGCGCGCAGGACGCGCTGTCGGCCTTGCTGGTCGACCAGTCCGACTTCGACGGCATCTTCAGCACCGGCTTCGGAATTTCCGCGGCGCTGCTCGGGCAGCCCGACATGGAGCTCTACACCATGAGCGAGAACGTGGCCACGGTCCACCGGATGGCGAACGTGGTGCGCAAGCCCATCTTCGTGGACGCGGACACCGGCTACGGCAGCGTGCTCAACATGGGCCGCACCGTCCGCGAGTTCGAAAAGGCCGGTGCGGCCGCGTTGCAGATCGAAGACCAGATCAGCCCGAAGCGCTGCCCCGCGGCGACGACCACATCGACCCTGGTGTCGGTGAACGACGCTCTGGCGCGCATCAAGGCGGCACTCGACGCGCGCCAGGACCCCAACCTGCTGATCGTGGCCCGCACCGACGCGATGGACCCTGGCGAGGCGCTGGACCGCGCCGCCCGCTATGCGGAAGCCGGCGCCGACCTGATCCAGCCCATCTCGCGCACCTTCCAACGCTACGAGCAGCTGGTCGAACTGCACGCAGTGTGCGGGCGGCGCCTCTCGCTGCAGTTGATGGCCGGCACGTGGATGACCAGCCTCACGCGCGCGCAGATCGAAAGCGTGGCGGCCTTTGCGTCCTATCCGATCGCCAGCCTGCTGACCATCGTGCATGGGGTGCAGGCCAACCTGGCCGAACTGGCGCGCCGCCGGTCGGGTGACTACGCGGACCTGCCGTTTCCCCAAACCACCATGGCCGATTTCAAGGCGCTGATCGGCTGGCATGCGCTGGAGGAACGCCAGGCGCAGTACGAAAACGCCGCGCCGCATTGAGACGCCAGCCGGGCGGCGCCCGGCCGCCCCCCCCCGACCTTCCCCACGTCAGAAAACCAGGAGACAAGCATCGTGCGCAGCATTCATCTTCTCGGCCGCCTCGCCCTCGCAGCCGCCTTCTCGCTCGGACTCACCTCGGCCGGGCTGGCCCAGGGCAACTACCCGAGCAAGCCCATCCGCCTGGTCGTGCCCTACCCCGCCGGAGGCGCCACGGACGTGGCTGCGCGGACTCTGCAGCCACGGCTCCAGGAAGAGCTGGGGCAGCCGATCATCGTGGAGAACCGCCCCGGCGCGGGCGGCAACATCGCCATGAGCCAAGTCGCGCTGAGCGCCCCCGACGGCTACTCGCTGGCCATCACGCTCACGGGCATGCTGTCGATCAACCCCGAGATCTACAAGAAGCCGGGCTTCGCCGCGGCGGACTTCGTGCCGGTGGCCCGCGTCTCCCTGGCTCCGCTGATTCTGGTCGTGCCGGAAAAGTCGCCCTACAGGAACGTGAAGGAACTGCTGGAGGCCGGCAGGAAGGCGGGCAAGGGCGGCATGGCGTATGGCTCCGCAGGGGCCGGCGGCCTGTCGCATCTGGCCTCGGAAGCGGTCAACAGCCACGCCAGCGGCCATTTCACGCATGTGCCCTACAAGGGCGGCGCGCCGCTGGTGCAGTCGTTGATGGCCAACGAGGTGGCCTGGGGCCTGCTGGGCACGGGCGATGTGCGCAGCTTCATCCAGTCGGGCAAGCTCCGGGCGCTCGGTCAGCTGCGGCAGGGCCGCTCGGAACTGTGGCCGGACATCCCCACCCTGACGGAGCAGGGCGTGCCCGGCGGAGTCGACTTCGACGTCTGGTTCGGCGTGGTGGCACCTGCCAAGACACCCGCGCCCATCGTCAAGCTGCTGGGGGAAAAGATCGCCAAGATCACCGCGGAGCCCGCGTTCCGCCAGCGCCTGCTGGACCTCGGCGGCGTGGCCCCGGCCTCCGACAACACCCCCGAGGCATTTGCGGCGGTCCTGCAGCGCGAGCTGGCGGTGCTGCCCAAGGCAGCGAAGGAGGCGGGACTGCAGCTGGATTGAGCGGTCTGCAGCTCAGTACCGGCAGTAACCTTCATCCTGGGAGACCACGAGGCAATCCCTCTTGCCTCGCAAGGCACTGCGGTTCACGGAATCGCCCGGGCCCGGGCGGGCCGTCTCCACGACGCCGCCGCGCTCGAAGCGAAGTCCGGCCGCCGTGAGGGTGCCAGCGAACGTGCCGCGCATCCCCGCGTCCAGCCCCCACTGGTTCTCGATGGAGAACCCTTCGCCCTTGCGGGAGATCTTCATCACCGTGCCCTCGCCGCCGCGCCAGCGGCCGAGGAAGGCGGCGGCGGGCCACGGCCCCTCCGCCGTGGCTTTTGGCGCAAGCCTGGCTTCCAGCGACGCGGCGCGCTCCTTCGTCACTTCCACCCAGCAGCGGGCGACGGCGATCGATGCCATCGACCCGCCATCGCGCCCCTGGGCAAGGCAGTCGCGGTCCCGCGACTTCAACCAGCCCCGTTGTTCCGTCAACAGCTTCTTTTGCGCCGCTGCGCCCAGGCTGGCGCGGACTTCGGCATAGCGCTGGCTCATCTCGGCATCGGCAACGCGCAGTTCGTGGGCCGCGCAGTGCTGCATCTCCACGGTCGAGACGCACTGCTGCGGAGGCGCGCCGCTGAAGGCTGGATTCTTCATGAAGGCGCCCGCGGTATGCGCTGCGGCGGAGAGAGGGAGGCCGAGGCCGAGGGTGGCGAGCGCCATGCCGGTGGCAAGTACTTTTTTCATCTGATCCGCTGGTGAAAAGGGTCGCTGGGAGGTCGCTGGGAGGTCGCTGGGAGGTGACCGCCCATGCTACGGCGACGGCCTGGCGAACGGTGTCAGGCATCGGCGTGTCAGGCATCGGCGGGTCCTTTGCGGTGCGCCTCCACTGCGCCACGGCGCCGGTCAGGCGAACGGGCGAAATCGGCTGCGCCGGTTTGGCGCTGCGGGACTACAGCGTGCCAGCCCGAACCCCCGGCTAATGGGCGGTCTTGTTCCAACGTCTTCGGAGAACCCCATGGCTGAGATGAGCTTGCAAACCCTGTCCGACGCAATGCGCCGCATCGATTTCGGAATGCTTTCGACCCGCACCGAAGGCGGAGAGATCGCTAGCCGCCCCATGAGCAACAACGGCGAGGTCGAGTACCGGGGCGACAGCTATTTCTTCACCTTCGAGGACGCACGCACCGTGGGCGACATCGAACGCGATGCGAAGGTGGGGCTGACTTTCTCCGGCACGGCAGATCGCTCGGGCGGCCCGGGACTGTTCATCGCCATCGAAGGGCATGCCGAGTTGATCCGGGACAAGGCGCAGTTCGCCGAACACTGGACGAAAGATCTGGACCAGTGGTTCGAGCAGGGCGTGGACACGCCCGGGGTCGTGATGATCAAGGTGCACGCCAACCGCATGCACTACTGGAATGGCCCCCATGAAGGCGAAATTCCGCTCTGACCCGGCCGGCCCGTCCGCAGCACCCGCACGATCAGAACAGCATCGGCGCGTTGGCCGGTGCTGACGGCGGCTCAACCTCGGCCTCCACGGGGCCGGCGTCATAGACGTCGGGCGGAGCCAGCCGCAGCAGCGCCTGTGCGTCCCGCAGCGTTCCGGACAGCCACTGGTCGTAGTCCTCGGGCGACAGCGCGATCACGCTGCGCTGGTCCTGCTGGTCGGCCGCCCGCTTCGGATTCGGCTTGTGCATGCGTCGCATCAGCGGGTCGGCGTCGGCGTTGAGGGTCAGCATGGTGTAGCTCTCGCGCACCTCGCCGCTGGCGGGGTCGGTCCAGGTGTTCCACAGGCCGGCCAGGCCCCACAGCTCGCCGTCCGCGCGGCGAAAGCGCCACCACACGTTCCTGCCGGTTTCCCAGTTCGGCTCGTCGAAGGTTTCGGCCGGAATGATGCAGCGCTGCCCGCGCGCCCACGGGTCCTTGTAGCTCGCCTTCTGCGCCAGCTCCTCGCTGCGCGCGTTGTTGGTCGGGTACTTCGGCCGGGGCTCCTTCGCGAACCAGGGGATCAGGCCCCACTGCCCCACCACCAGCTCGCGCGAAAAGCCCGCGTCAGCCTTCGCGCGGCGCACGAACGGCCCGTTGCCATGGGGGTAGAGCACATCGTCCCACCAACGGCCATTGCCCCGGCCGTTGCTGATCTCCCAGCTTTGTTCGATGGCCTTCGCGTCAGCCGGTGGCTTGTAGGTGTTGCACATGCGCGCTCCTCCAACAGAAAGGGTGAGCCTAGAGGCCGATCCGCATCCCACGCCGTAGGAAGGTGCCGGCAGGCGCCGCACGCCTGCAGGCGCGGCCGGGGGCGCCCCACCCGTCAACCCGCAAGGCCGGCTCCAAGCTGCGCCTCTACGGCTTGTTGGACCGGGCGTTGACGTCAGGCCCCTGGTTGCCCGCGCCTCGGGTGGGCGCTTCGTGCGCGTGCTGGCTGCCGGTGGGGTCGGCAAGCTGCACGACCCGGCCCTTCTGCCAGGCATCCGCACCCGGGTCGATGGCGGGGGTGGCCAGGTCTTCGCGGCCCTTGCGCTTTTCAGCGCTGTCGATGCCCAAACGCCGGTCGCGCGCCGCCACCATGGCCGGGTCGGTCTGCCCGTCGGCGGTGAAGCCCATCATCAACTGGGGAACGCCGAGCGGGAGTGGCTTGTCGACATCGGTGTGCCAGGTGTGCCAGGTCTTGCCGTAGGTGCCGATCAGCTTCTTCATCAGCTCCTTCTCGGCCACATCGGGAATTCCGGGTGCGGCGAGCTGGCCGGACTGGACCTCGTGCACATGGCTGTGCCAGAGGGCCTTTTCCTCGGCAGGCAGGGCCGCGAACAGCGTGGCGCTCACGATGTATTCGACACCCATGATCTTGGCGTCCTGCTGGTTGCCGTCGAAGATCACACACTGCGTCACGTCTTCGTTGAGGATGGAGCAGTAGTGATGGGCCTCCATCTGCACCCCGGGGCGGCCGTTGTAGAAGTGAAAGCCGTTCAGGTAGGTATTGATGGCTTCGACCGGCGGCTTGTTCTGAAGCGCCATCGCGCCAGCTTCCAGGACCCGGGTCTTCACGGTTTCCGGCGCGCCGGGTGCGGCCACATTCGATGCGGTGTTCCTGTCGCCGCACGCTGCGAGAGCGGCGGCGGCGGCGGCGGCCAGCAGCAGCGTGGCCGCGAGGGGGGTGAATGTCATGGTGGGCCTCCGATGTCCGTCGGCCCAACTTATGGCGGGGCTGCCGCTACGGATGTAGGACCCGGCGGATGGTCACTCCTTCGTTCGGCACCCACCCGCCGGCTGCGATCGACGACCAGCAATGCGCTGCCGGGGGCTCTGCCGCTTCCAGCTGCGCTGCGAGCGACTGGGCAGAGGCTTCCCCGGCAGAAAAGCCCCGCAGCCGGGGACTGCGGGGCCTTCGTGATGCATCCCACGAACTCAAGGACGCGCCGGAGGGGCGATGAGTCCCCTGCGCCGGATCGCCAGCGCGCCCACCAGGAGGGAGAGGACGATCAGCGCCCACTGCGACAGGGTGGGGACGGGAGTCACGGGAGGGGTTCCGGCCGGTTGGGTGACGGTGGAGCAGTTGTTCGCGCTCACCGGATCACCTGGCATGTCGACACAGGCCGTGTTGCTCAGGATGGCGTCGCCGGTGTAGGGGGAGTCCACCTTCACGCGCAACGTGAAGGCCGTCGTTGCGCCGGCAGCCAGACTCGGGATGACACAGGTCAGCTGGCGGGTGGCCGCAGCGTACGAGCACCCTGCGGCCGAGACGAATGACAGCCCGGCTGGCAGCGTATCGGTGACCTGGACGCCGTTGGCAGCCACGACGTCACGGCCACTTCCTGCCGCCTGGTGGTTGGTCACCGTCAGCGTGTAGTCGAACTCGGCACCTGGCAGCGCCTGGCCTGGCGCCACGGTCTTGGAAATGCCGAGATCGATCGCATCCCCTGGCGCGGGCCCGGCGCGACTCGTCGTCGTGTCCTCGTTCACCTCGTTGTTGGTCAGCTGGACTTCGACCTCGTCCACCGAGACCACGGCCTTGTTGCCCTGCGTGCCCGAATAGTCACCCGCCGTGATGATGCTTTCGGCGCGCATCCGGTAGGTCAGTACGACCTCGTTGGCCACGCCGACGGCCAGAGTGGGGAACGTGCAGCGCAGCGTGCCGGTCATCGCGCCGATGGCGGGCTCGGTGCATGCCGGCGTGACGGTGGCGCCGGCCACCGACGCCGTCAGCTGGCCCTGGTAGCTGAAGCGGGCCGTGTTCCCCGCGTTCGGGAAGGTATCGACCAACACCAGGTTGGTGCCGTATGAAGGGCCCGCATTGCGGATGTTGATGCGATAGGTGGTCTCACCGCCCAGAGGGACCGGATCCACGGTGTCGGTCTTCTGAACCAGGATATCGACCAGCGAATCGGTGATGGTCGCACTGACGTTCGCCGAATTGTTGGTGGTGTCGGTCTCGGTATCGGCGGCGCCGACTGCGACGTTCACCACGTTGTTGATCGTGGTGTTCAACGCGGCGGCCAGCGGCCGCACGGTGAACGTCACCGTGCGGTTGCTGTTGCCGGCCACGTTCGTCCAGCGGCACGACAGCGTGCCGCCAGCGCCCACCGTGGGAACGGACGAGCACACCCCGCCGTTGGATGGCGTGCCCACGCTGATGAACGTCGTGTTGGCCGGCATCACGTCGGTGATGACCAGTTCATTGGCCGTGGAGGGGCCGGCGTTGCGCGCAGTGACGGTGTAGACCATCGGCTGGCCCACCCGAACGGCACTGCTGGGGTTGACCGTCTTGGCCACCGTGGCATCGACGCGGGGCAGGATGCTCGTCGTCACGGAAGCGCTGTTGTTGCCCCGGATGGGGTCGCCGATGTCGAGGGAGTTCACCGTTGCGGTGTTGGTGCGCGCCAGCGGAGCCGCCGTCGTGTTGTTCGGCACGACGGTGATGGTCACCGTCTTGGTTTCACCCGCGGCCAGCGTGTGCAGATTGCAGTCAATGCTTGCTGAGCCCGTGTTGCTGGGCGCAGTTGGAGTGCAGGAGTCGCCCGCTGGAGCAATGATGGACACCAAGCCTGGCGATCCGGCGCTGGTGAGCAGATCGTTCACGGTGTCGTAGACGTGTACCTGCGTTGCGGCGTTGGTTGTCGAGCGGTTCGTGACCTGCAAGGTGTAGGCAAGGGGTTGCCCGACCACCACCGAAGCCTGCGAGGCGGTTTTCGTGATCTGAAGATCCGCCGAGTCGTTGGATTCGGTACCGGTCGTTCCGGTCGACACGCAATTGGTACGGAAGCCGCCGCCATCGCCAGCCTCCCGCGGGCCCGCGCCGCTCAGACTCACGCATGCGGAGTTGGCGACCGCGCCGGGCACTGAATTCGACACAGGCACGACGAGGTTGGGTGCAGCCGTGCCGGAAGACGCGTTGAATCCCAGATTGGCCGTTCGCAGGTTCAAGCAGGACAAGGTCACGGCATCGCCGTTCGTGGGATAGCTGACAGGGGCGTTGTCAGCGGTATAGGCACCCGTGCAAGTCCACCCCGCGCTGGTGACAGGAGTCCGTACCACCATGCCCGCAGGGAGGTTTTCCTGCACGCGAATCGTCTGGCCGGCCAACACCGGCATCGGGCCGTAGTTGCGCACGACGATGGTCCAGTTGTACGGTGCGCCCACGACGACGGGGTTGACGTCCGAGGTCTTGGCGATGCCCAGGTCGGCCGAGTTGTTCACCGTCACCGTGGAGGTGTTGTTGCTGCCGGTCGGATCCGGCTGATCGGCCGTCACCTCGCCCGTGTTCGGGATGTCGCCCACGCCTGTCACTTCGGCCACGAGGGTGATCGCAGGCAGCGCGGTGTAGGGGCCACCCACATACGTGCCTGGGTGCACGCAAGTCAGCGCATCCGTCTGCGTCGCGCTGAAGTCGCAGGTCCAGGGAGCTGGAGCACTGTGGGACACGTAGGCCAGCCCGGCGGGCAATGCGTCGCGCACGGTGACGCCCGTGGGCGCACTCCCGCCTTGCTGCCGCGGCGTGAGCGTGTAGGTCGCCCTCGTGGCGGTTCCCACTGCGCTCAGGCTGGCAGTCTTGTCGATGCTCATGTCCGTGCCGGCGCTGAGAGCCACAGGCACGGTCGCCGTGTTGTTCCCGGTGTCTCCATCAGGGAAGTCGGAGCGCACATCGAAAGTCGCAGCGACGCTGCCCGTCACGTTGGCTACCGCAGGGACGGAAATGGGGGGATAGCTGGAGCCTGCAGCCAGGGCGTCGTCGCGGGAGCAGGTGATCTGGGCGCCCGGCGCGCCTTCGGCCGGAGCGGTTCTTGGGTAGCCGCTGGCTGGCTGGCACGACCAGCCGGAGCCCGTCGGCACCCCCCGCACGGACGAGCCTGCGGGCACGTTGAACGTGACGACCGGCGCTTGCCCGGCCGGAAGTGGGTCCGGCCCGGAATTGCCGACGGCAAGGCTGTAGGTGTAGGGAGTGCCGGCGGCCACCGGTCCCGCGCCGACCGAACTGGTGGCCGTGATCGCCAGGTCGGCGGCGGCCACCACGGTGATGTTTCGCGTCAGGGAGTTGTTCGCAGCGTTGGAATCCGGCGTCGACGCATCGATGGAAGCCGAGTTGGTCCACACCGTCGCGGAGGGCAGCCGGACGCGCAGCGTGACGGTGCGCTTGCTTGGATACGGCAGGGAGCCCCATGCGCATTCGTAGGGCGGTGCCGCTGTGCACGATCCGCCATCGCTTGCGGTCATGCTCACGAAGGTCGAGCCGGCGGGAATGCTGTCCGTCAGCACCACATTGCTCGCAGCGCTCGTGCCGTTGTTCTGCACGGTCATCGTGATGTTGGCGATCCCGCCAGCGGGCACGGGATCGGGGGCGACCACGTGCTGCGCGAGCACCAGGTCGGCACTTTGTCCCATGGCAGCCGAGGAAAAGCCCAGGAGCGGGAGCAAGAGTCCCGCTGCCAGTGCCCAGCTGCGGGCTTTCACATAAGGATTTTCAGGAGGAACTTGCGGAGCGACGGCGTGGTCGAACTGCGCCAGGTGACGTGGAGTGTCCATCGGGAATGAGAGCCTTGAGCGTGCAACGGCGCCGAGTCTCCCGAGAAGGCCCGCGGCATTCATCCATGTTTCATCACCGTTCCTGACCGTTCCTGACCGCCGCCCCTCGGGCACGGGCGTCGATGGATCGGTGTGGAAAGTCGGCAATCAGTGGCAGGCACGCGCCCTTGTGCCCTTGTGCCCTCATTCCCTCATGCCCACGGGATCGGCAGGGCCGCGCCTGGCAACGCGGCGGTGGGTGTCAGCGCACCAGCACGTATCCCGTGCCACGGACCGAATGCAGGGGCAACTGCATGCCCTGTTTTTCGGCCTTGCGCCGGACACGGCTGGCGATGGCGTCGATGCGGTGTCCATCGAAGTCGAAAACGTCGCCGCCCAAGGCGCGGATGAGGTCGTCCCGACTCACCGCGCTCCCCCTGCTCTTGAACAGGCGCGCAACGAAGACGCGCTCCGTGGTGGTCAGCTTCATGCGACGCCCCTCGGGATCGCACAAGACCCAGTTGCCCTCCAGGAGCCGCCATTCATTGAGGTGCGGGGGCTCTGGTACCGTCGCCGCCGACACCGATGCAGCGGAAAGCACGGGCGCTTGCCTCGGCGCAGGGGGAGGCTGGTCACGGTGCAGCCGCCGCCCCAGGGCGTTCAGCGTCTCGGCGAGCTCTTCCAGGTGGACCGGCTTCACCAGGTAGGCGTCGGCACCTTGCCGCAGGCCGTTCAGGCGGTCCTCCAGCTGGCCGCGGGCCGTGACGAGCACGAGCCCCACGCCGCGGATGCTGCGCAGGTGAGCCACGATCGACAAGCCGCTCTCACCGGGAAGGCCGATGTCCACCACCGCGATGTCGCACGGCGCCAACGCAAAGGCTTTGTAGAACGCTGGCGCGGCCGCAAAACCTTCGGCTTGGAAGCCCAGCTCCCCCAGTGAGAAGACCATTTCGTCGCGGAGATCGTCGTCGTCCTCGACAACGTAGATGCGCGAGGCGAGATGAAGGCTTGCCGATGACATGACAATAATTGTAGATTCGCACGCTTTACGCTCTGCCCCGGCTGGCCGGCATGCACGGCCATTCCATGCCGCCCTATCTGTCCCCTGTTGCCCTCGTCTGCTGGCATTTCCGGGTGCTGCGTTGTCTTGCGCTGGCCCTGGCAGCCGCCGTGGTGGCGATGTCCCCCGCGCATGCGGTGGTTCTGGGCGCCAGCGAGGGCCTGGAGGCACCGAAAGAGCTTGCCGGTGCCTTGTGGATGCACACCGATCCGTCCGGGGCACAGACCCTGGAAGACGTGGCCCACGGCGCGCAGCAGGACCGCTTCGTCCAGCTGCCGGGCGCCGTGGAAAAGAGCTTCACGCGGGAGACGGTGTGGGTGCGCTTCACCTTGCAGCGGGCGTCCGAGTCCGGGGCGAGATGGCTGCTGCGGCTGCGCCCTCCGCGCATCAACGACGCAACCCTCTATGCGCCGGACGGCCACGGCGGCTACGCTGAAACCCGGCTGGGCGACCGCCAGCCTTTCACGGGCCGCGCCGTCCCCGATCACCACTTCGTCTTTCCGGTCGATGTCGCACCCGAGCCGCGCGCGTACTACCTGAAGCTCAGCAATGCGGGCGTCCCGCTGCGGGCTGAAATCGACATCTGGCAACCCGCGGGGTTCGAGCGCTTCCAGAAGCGCGACTACACGGCCATCGGTGTCTTGCTGGGCGCTGCGCTGCTGTCGGTCTGCATGAACCTGATCTTCATGTCGTGGCTCAGAGACACGCTGTACGGACACTATGCGCTCTACGTCATCGCCATCGCGGGCTTGGCCATGGCGCGTCTGGGCTACCTCGCGGAGTGGGCGCTGGACACGCGCCCGGACCGTGTCGCGCAAGCGGTGCTGGCCGTCAATTGCCTCTTCAACACGGTGGCCACCCTGTTCATGGCGCGTCTGTTCGGCTTCCGCAGGCATTGGCCACCCGCCTCCCGATGCTTCATGGCCGTCGCTGCGTTCAACCTGGTGGCGTTCGGGCTGGCGCTGACGCCCCTGCACGTACCCATCGGCCCTTGGGTCAGCCTGGTGGCGACAGCATCGACCGTCTTCGGTGCGGCTTTCGTGCTCTATCTCATCGCCGTCCGAAGGCAGGTGCAATACCTGCTGCCCGCGGCAGCGTTTTCCGTCGGCACGTTGATCGGGCTCTACAACCTGGTCAAGTTGTGGCTGGGCGACGCCATTCCGGGCGCTGCCCCCGAGCACCTTTACCTGCTGGGAGTCCTGGTCCATCTCATCTTGCTGAACGTCGCCGTCGCGGACCGCACGCGGCGTGCCGAGCGGGAAGTGCTGCGGCAACGCGAGCTGGCGCTGTCGGCTCGCGCTGCCGCCGAGCAGGCGCTGGAGTCCACCGTGGCACGTCGCACGGCCGAGCTGGCGGGCACCAATGCCGCATTGCGCGACGAGATCGGCAAGCGCGGTCGGCTGGAGGCACGACTTCGGCAGTCCTTGGAGGAAACCCGCCGGATGGCGGACCAGCAGCAGGAATTCGTCTCCATGGTTTCGCATGAATTCCGTACGCCGCTGGCGGTCATCGACGCGGCAGCCCAGTCGCTGGACCTGTCCAGGTTCGGCCGGGAGTCGACGGTACAGCGCAGGACCGAGCGCATCCGCCGGTCGGTGCTCCGCCTGTCCCTGCTGATCGAGAACATCTTGATGGCCGACCAGCTCCGCCTTGAGGAGCGCTCCCTGCGGCTGCAATCCATCGACCTGCAGGCCGTCGTGCATCAACTGTGCCAAGGGTTCAACCACGCCGGGGCGGAACGGCTTCGCCCCATCACGCAGGGCCCGCTGGAGGTCGTCGCGGACCGGGCCCTGATCGAGATTGCGCTACAGAACCTGATGCACAACGCACTCAAGTACTCACCACCGGACAGCAGCGTGTCGGTCACGCTGGCCGGTGTCGGCAGCACTGTCCGCATCGATGTCGCCGATGGCGGGCCTGGCGTTCCGGCAGCGGACCTCGGCCACATCTTCGACAAGTACTTTCGCTCCGACACGGTGGCGACCGTCGCCGGCTCGGGCCTGGGGTTGCATCTCGCACGCGAGATTGCCAGGCGCCACGGCGGCGACGTGCTGCTGGCCGAGAACAGCCCGCACGGTGCCACCTTCCGCCTGGATCTGCCCGTCTTCGGCCCCACGCCGGAAAAGCCATGAGCCGCCCGGGCCGATCAGTGCCCGCCTGTTGAGACAGTGACCTGTTGCCCCGCTTCCATGCCGTTTTCGCCCACCGCCATCTCTCGCCGCTTCGCGCTTGCGCCCCTCTTGTGGAGCATGGCCGTTGGCATGCCGCCCTCCGTGGCCGCCGCACAGCCGCTGGATGGAGGGGAGTTGCCGCCCGTGACCGTGAACGCCCGTGGTCACGAAGAGCCAGTGCAGTCCGTTCCCGTGCCCGTCACGGTGGTCGGGGAGCGCGAGATCGACGCGTTGCGCATGCAGCGCCTGGACGACCTGGCGCAGCAATTGCCGAGCACGAACATCGCCACACCCGACGCGCGCCGCCTCACCATCGCCGTGCGGGGCATCGGCCTGAACCCCAGCAACGACGGCCTGGAGGGCAGCACCGGGGTCTATATCGACGACGTCTACCTGGGCCGCGCGGGCATGGCCGCATTCGACCTGCTGGACGTGGAAAGCGTGGCCCTGCTGCGGGGGCCGCAGGGCACGCTCTTCGGCAAGAACACCACCGCAGGCGTTCTGAGCGTGCACACCAGGCCGCCAGCCTTCGAGCCGGAGCGAAGCGTCCGGTGGACGACCGGTGCACGCGGGCTGCGACAGGCACAAGCCATCCTGTCGGGCCCGCTGGCCGAAGACGCGGCAGGCCGCTTGCTGGTGTACGACTCCCATGAGCCCGGGGCGATCACCAACCTCTACAACGGAGAGCAGCTGGGTGGCAGCGATCGCTCGGGGGTGCGCGCACAACTGTTGGCGCGCGAGGGCGCCGGATGGGAGCTTCGCCTCATTGCGGAGCACCACCGCGAGCGCGGCAGCAGCGGCACGGCAGTGACCTATGGCCTGGGCCCCGGCCTGGCCCTGGCGCGGGCGATCGCGGGCGGCGCGACCGGCATCGTCACCGACCCTCGCCGGCGCGAGATCAACGTGGACGGAGAGGAATCTGCCCGCAGCGATCAGAACGCGCTCTCCGCCCAGGCACGCTGGCGCCTGGCCTCGGGCGCGGAGATCACATCCATCACCGCCGCACGCGGCTGGCGCTTTACCCGGATCACCAACGACAGCCTGAACATTCCGGTGCTGCTGGAAGGAGGCAGCGCCCTGCGGCAGCAGCAGGTATCGCAGGAACTGCGGCTGGCTGGCCCGCCCGGTGGAGCGCTGGATTACGTCGTCGGTGCCTACCTGCTGCGCCAACGGACCCGCAATGCCGGATGGACCGACTTCGGACCCCGCGCCGATCTCGTGCTGCAAGGCACGCCCACCCCGGTGTTTGCGAATGCCTACAGCATCAACCACGGTTCGCTGGACACGCAAAGCCATGCGCTGTTCTCCCAGGCCACCTGGCACTCCACGGACCGGCTGGACATCACTGCGGGGCTGCGCATCACGCAGGAAGCCAAGGAGGCGCGCATCCACCGGGGGGACTCCATCGGCGGCTCGCCGGCCACCGCCAGGCTGCGGAACAACCCGCTGGTACTGGGCGCCTACGACACCGGCCCGCTGCGCACGCGCCAGTTCAGCCCTTCCGGATTGCTGAGCGCCAGCTACCAGTGGGAGCCGGCACTGCTGGGATACGTGAGCTTGTCGCATGGGGAAAAGTCCGGCGGCATCAATCTCGCAGGGCCGGGCGCCGCTCCGGGCCCCCTGGGCGTGGAGTCGCTGATGGTCGGCCCCGAACGGATAGACAGCCTGGATGTCGGCTTCAAGAGTCGCTTCCTCGACGACCGGCTGCACGTCAACCTGAATGTCTTCGCGGCCAGGGTCGGCGGCTACCAGACCGCCTACCTGGTGCCGTCCGGCGCAGGGGTCGGCAACTTCGTGCAGATCCTGACCAATGCGGGGGATGTCCGGTCGAGGGGCGTTGAGCTCGAAGTCAAGGGTCGGCCGGCCCGGGGGCTGACGCTCTGGTCGAACGGGTCTTTCAACGATGCGCGCTACGCGAATTACGAGAATGCGCCCTGCCCGCCGGAGACCGCCCTGGCGCAGCCGGCCGCCCGCTGCAGCCTGTCGGGCCGCCAGGTGGCCGGTGCGCCGCGCTGGATGTTCCGGGCCGGCGGGGAATACCGCTACCGCTGGTCGCCCTCGGTCATCCATGCCGTGACAGCAGCCTATGCCTGGCAGTCCGGCAAGGACGGCACGCTGGACGCCTCGACCTATGCCCGCACGCCCTCGTACGGCGTGTTCAACGTGGCCAGCAGCTGGGACCTGGCGGAAGGGGGCCGGCTGTGGAATCTGTCGCTGTGGGTTCGCAATGCGCTGGACAAGCGGTACTTCCCGGCGGTGACGGCCACAGCCAACGGTGCCTACGTGGCCACGGTGGGCTCCCCGAGGACCCTGGGCGTCACCCTCAAGGTGGATTTCTGAGGGGCTGAGTGCGCGAGGGCGTCAGATCCGACGACCTGGTTTCCTGCCCTGCCCGATAACGGAAAAGTCGCTGCGTGCCGCCACGGACCGCCGACGTAGTACCAGACCTGAAGGCCCACGGCGGCAATGTCGTGCGGCTCGAGCGCCTGCTCGAGTTCGCCGTGCAGCTGCCTGGCGGCGGCAGGCGACACCTTGTTTTGCACCGTGATGTGCAGGGCTCCCCGCTTGGCCCGGTCTTGCGGGCCCAGAAGCGAAGACCAGCGCTCGGCCAGCGCGCTGCGCAGCCGCACCGCCTGCCCGGACGACAAGGCATAGGCCACGCCGGCGCCCAGAAACTGCACCCGGTCCACACGCAGCCCGAACGGCTCGGTGATGGATGCGAGCGCTTGCGCATCCCGCAACACCTGAACCAGGGAGCCGACGGGCAGCGCATGGAACAGCGTGATGTGCGCGTCCAGCCAGTTCCGATGCACAGGGAAATGCTGGTGCCGCAGCGCGGTGAATCGCGCCGAGGCTGCCGGATCCATTTGCAGCGTGACGATGAGCGCGGTCGCATCCGGCGCGACAGCCCGCCCGCTTCGGGGCCAAGGCTGGAGTGACTCGGTCATGGGCTTGCATCCATTCAGTGGCATCGTTCAGTGAGGTGATGTCTTCCATGCCCAGGCTTGGGCTGGGCCTGGGCATGGGCCTCGCCACAAGACGGGCGCGGGCCGGCGCTGGTCACGAATCGAAGGGCGCCGGCGTCCAACCCAGCGCGCGTTCGATCGCCGCACGGTTGCGGGTGGCGATCACCGCCGGCACGCGCCGGACGTACTGCTCGGCGTGCGCCCGCTCCTTGCCGGTCAGCGCGTCGAGATACCGGACTGCATCGTCCTCGGAAGGCACCTGTCCATGGGTGCCGTCGCACCGCGGTGGCAGAGCGGTCCAGACCACGGCGTCGATGCCCTTGGCACGCGCCCAGGCGCGAATGGCTTCGCCGGCCGCTCCCTGCCGATCCGTCTCGGTATCGCCCACCCATTCGGGGTGGTCAGGGTCGATCTCTTCGCGCTGGCGCAGCAGCTCGCGGGCCTGGCGCAGGTCGGTGGACGAGAGCATCGCCCACCATACGGCCTGCTCCTCTGCGCCAGCGCAGAGGACGGTCGCCAGCTCGCCGTGATCGCCTTCGCGCGCGAATTCGATGGGAAGCCGTGGGCCATCGTCGTGCCACTCGGACGCCACCGGAAGCACCCCCGATTTCCAGATGAGAGAACCCCAGCCAAGGCAAGCAATGTTCATGGTCGATGAGTGGTCGGCGCCGGGACACTCCGGCTCCGCCAAGCATCGGCGGCGCCGCCCGGGCACGGCGTAGGCTCCGTGCTGCAGAGTTTGAAAGACGCCGGCACGCCATCAGCGCACGGGTAGCGCACGGGTGATCGGCAGGCGCCGTGCCGTCCTCACGGACAATGGAAAATCCGCAAGCCGGCCCCAGCAACCGCCACCCCACCGTCGCCCCCAATCGCCCCTCGCCCATCGCCCCGTTCGGGACAACCACGCCGACCCGCCCCATGCTCCACTACCACACCATCCCCGTCACCGCCTTCCAGCAGAACTGCTCGCTCCTCTGGTGCGACGCCACCTCCGAAGCCACGCTGGTCGACCCGGGCGGCGACATCGACCGGCTGCTGTCCGCCGTGGCCGAGCGGGGTCTCTCGCTCCAGCAGATCTGGCTGACCCATGCGCACATCGACCATGCGGGCGGCGCGGGCGAGCTGGCAGAGACGCACCAGTTGCCCATCACCGGCCCGCACCCGGGCGACCAGTTCTGGATCGATGGACTGCCGCAGCAAAGCGCGATGTTCGGCTTTCCGCCGGCGCGCTCGTTCACGCCCACACGCTGGCTGCAGGACGGCGATACGGTGCAAATCGGGCAGGAGACGCTGCATGTGCGCCACTGCCCCGGCCACACGCCCGGCCATGTGGTGTTCCATGCGCCGCAGATCCAGCGCTGCTTCGTGGGCGACGTGCTGTTCGCCGGCAGCATCGGCCGCACCGACTTTCCGCAGGGCAACCACCAGCAGCTGATCGACAGCATCGTGCAGCGCCTCTGGCCCATGGGCGACGAGACGGTGTTCATTCCCGGCCACGGGCCGGAGAGCTCGTTCGGACGCGAGCGGCGCAGCAACCCTTACGTGGGCAATACCTGACGCGGCGGGGCGCGGGCCAGCCTTTTGCTCCTATTTTTATAGCTACAAGCCCAGTTATATCAAGCGCCCGCGGCCATTTTGACTCGAATCCTGGCAGCCCCATCGCCGGGAAAGCTCAGGGCGAACCCGCCCGGTCACCGGCCTGGGGCAGCACGCCGGCCATTGCCGACGCGAAGCGCGCGTCCGCCATCGCGCCCACGTTGCAGCGCGACCAGCGCGATGGCACGGCCGCATCGACCTGGAACACGCGGCCGGGCGCCATGGTCAGCTTGCGGGCCATGAGCTGCTCGGCCAGCGGCAGCGAATCCGCCACGCCGGGGAAGGCCACCCACAGGTAGAGGCTCTGCGCGCTGCGCGCGAACACCTCGCAGCCCGCGCCGTCCAGCCAGGCCAGCGCCTGGGCCGTGGCCTGGCCCAGCTTCTGACGCAGGCGCACCAGGTGGCGGGCGTAGTGGCCCTCGCGCAGCATCACGTCCACCATGCGCTCGCAGTACTCCGAGCCGCTCACGTGGATCAGCGCCTTCAGGTCGGCTAGGTCGCTGGCCAGCGCGTCGTTGCAGGCGATGAAGCCCACGCGCAGCGCGGCCGAGAACGACTTGGAAAAGCTGCCGATGTAGATGGTGCGCTCCAGCTGGTCCAGGGTGGCCAGGCGCACGGCCGAGGTGGGCTTGAAGTCCGCCAGCGGGTCGTCTTCCACGATCAGCAGGTTGTGGCGCTCGGCCAGCTGCAGCACCTTGTAGGCCTTGGCGGCGGTGATGTCCGAGCCCGTGGGGTTGTGCGCCAGCGATTGCGTGAAGAACAAACGCGGGCGCTCCTGCAGCAGCAGGGTTTCGAGCGCCGCCACGTCGGGCCCGTCGGCCATGCGCGGCACGCCGATCACGCGCGCGCCGGCCAGCTGGAGCTTGCCGAACAGCGGGTAGTAGCCGGGCTCGTCCACCAGCACCGTGGCGCCCGGCGGCACGAAGTAGCGGATGACCAGGTCCATCGCGTCGTTGGCGCCGTGCGTCAGCACCAGCTGGCCGGGCGTGGCCTGCAGGCCGAAGTCGCCCAGCTTGCGCACCAGGCTGTCCCGCAGCGGCGCGTAGCCGTAGCGGCTGCCGTAGCGGAAGAGCGACCCCAGACCGGTGCGCACCACCTTCTGGTGATACCGGTCCAGCCGCATGTCGGCCAGCCATTCGACCGGCGGAAAGCCGTCGCCCACGGCCACGGCATCGGGCTCGGTCTTGAGCTGCTCGCGCATCAGCCAGACGATGTCCATCGCGCGGCCCAGCTGGCCGGACTCTTCCTGCGCCCGTTGCGCGGCCCGCGCCGTGCCCAGCACGTAGAAGCCCGAGCCCCGGCGCGGCTCCACCAGCCCGCGCGAGACCAGCAGGTCGAACGCCGCCACGATGGTGTTCTTGGCATAGCGGTGCAGCTGCGCCAGCTCGCGCAGCGACGGCAGCTTGTCGCCGGGGCGGTAGACGCCGTCCGCGATCTGCTGGCCGATCAGGTCGGCCAGCTGGCCCGCAATGGGGGCCGAACGCGCCCGCTTGTCTGGCTTCTCCATGCCCACTCCCCGTTCCCGTTCATGTTGCACTGCGATGGTACTGTTCCCGCAAACTGTACCTTTCTAAAAGGGTACACCTTGCCTACAGTCCCGCGATCCGATGGATTCATGACTTTCAGGAGATCGCCTTCATGGTTGCCGATTCGCGCCTGCCCCAGTTCCGCTCCCTCACCCCCGCCCAGCGCTGGGACTTCCTCGCCGACGCCTGCGGCATGACCGACGCCGAGCGTGCGCTGGTGCGCCAGCCCGGCGCCCTGCCCCCGCAACTGGCGGACGGCATGATCGAGAACGTGTTCGGCACGTTCGAGCTGCCGATGGGCGTGGCCAGCAACTTCCAGATCAACGGCCGCGACGTGCTGATCCCGATGGCGGTGGAAGAGCCCTCCATCGTCGCCGCCGCCTCGTACATGGCCAAGCTGGCCCGCGAGGGCGGTGGCTTCCAGACCTCCAGCACCCTGCCGCTGATGCGCGCCCAGGTGCAGGTTGTGGGCATCACCGACCCGTACGGCGCGCGCATCGCCGTGCTGCAGGCGCGCGATCGGATCATCGAGCGCGCCAACAGCCGCGACAAGGTGCTGATCGGCCTGGGCGGCGGCTGCAAGGACATCGAGGTGCATGTGTTCCCCGACTCGCCGCGCGGCGCGATGATCGTCATGCACCTGATCGTGGACGTGCGCGACGCCATGGGCGCCAACACCGTCAACACCATGGCCGAATCGGTGGCGCCGCTGGTGGAGGAGATCACCGGCGGCGCGGTGCGCCTGCGCATCCTCTCCAACCTGGCCGACCTGCGGCTGGCGCGCGCCCGCGTGCGGCTCACGGCCGGGATGCTGGCGACCCAGGAGCGCAGCGGCGAGGAGATCATCGAAGGCATCCTCGACGCCTACACCTTCGCCGCCATCGACCCCTACCGGGCCGCCACGCACAACAAGGGCATCATGAACGGCATCGACCCGGTCATCGTCGCCACCGGCAACGACTGGCGCGCGGTGGAAGCCGGCGCGCATGCCTACGCCTGCCGCGGCGGCCACTACACCTCGCTCACGCGCTGGGAGAAGGACCGCTCCGGCGCGCTGGTGGGCACCATCGAGCTGCCCATGCCCGTGGGCCTGGTGGGCGGCGCCACCAAGACGCATCCGCTGGCGCGCCTGGCGCTCAAGATGATGGATGTGAAGACCGCGCAGGAACTGGGCGAGATCGCCGCGGCCGTGGGACTGGCGCAGAACATGGGCGCCCTGCGCGCCCTCGCCACCGAGGGCATCCAGCGCGGCCACATGGCCCTGCATGCCCGCAACATCGCCCTGGTGGCCGGCGCGACGGGCGACGAGGTGGACGCCGTCGCCAGGCGCCTGGCCGCCGAGCACGACGTGCGCACCGACCGCGCGCTGGAAGTGCTGCAGGAACTGCGCGCCGGCGCCTGAGCGTTCCGCACGGCTGCCGGCCGGGCGGCGGTGGAACGCCCGGTCACGGCCTGCGGGCGCCACGGCTGCCCGGCCGCCCGCAGTTTTCCCCTCCCACAACGACACACCACAACGAAGGAGACAACACCATGGCAACCCCGAATCCCGCCGGCTGGCGGCTGGCCGAAGTCTGGGGCGACACCGTCGACCTGCGGCACCTGGCCTGGTCCATCGCGATCGGCATCGGCATCAGCGTGGTCGGTTTCTACCTGGCCAGCCGCTGGCTGGCCACGATGGTCGAATCGAAGCAGCTGGCCCACGCCTACGCCATGCTCGCGGGCCTGGCCGGCTGCGTGACGGCCGGGGTGATCTGCGCGCGGGCGTTTCCCCCGAAGCGCGAGGTGACCGAGCAGGACATCTCCACCGACCCGGCCTGGCGCCGCGAGGTGCTGGAGGAGCTGGCCGCGCAGCCCGGCGGGCTGGGCTCCATCGCCGACCTGCCGCCGGTGGTGGTGCAGGAGCTCAAGGAGCTGAAGCTCTACGACCTGTTCCTGGACAACGCGCAGACGCCGGCGCCGGCGCCGATGCCGATGCCGACGCCGACGCCCACCAACCCCACCCCGCAGACCACGGCCCCCGGCCCTGCGCCGCGTTGACGCAGAGGAGTCGATAGACATGGATCCGCAACTGCTCAACGACATTGCCGTCGCCGCCGGAATGGGGCTGATCGGCGCCGTGGTGTTCGCCGCCATCGGCCTGGTTTCGGGCACCGATGAGACCACCACGCTGGCACCGCTCACGCTGCTGGTGGTGCTGCTGGGCGTGCCGCCCGCCGGCGTGTTCACCTTCTTCCTGGCCGGCGCGGTCGCCAAGCACATGACGCATGCCGTGCCCACCGCCCTGCTGGGCATACCGGGCGACACGCTGGCCACGCCGCTGCTGCAGGACGCCAACATGCTGCGCAAGCTGGGCGTGCCGCACATCGCCCTGCGCAAGATGGTGTCGGGCGCCATCGTCGCGGCCTTCGTCGCCGTGCCGCTGGCGGTGCTGTTCGCCGTCATGCTGGCGCCGTTCGGGGCCGCCATCACCAAGACGGCGCCGTGGATCTTCCTGGCCGCCGCGCTGCTGATCGCCTACTTCTCGGCCGGCCGTTGGGCCTCGGTGGCGCTGCTGGTGCCGTTCGTGGTCGTGATCATCGCGCTGCAGGCACTGACGGCGAAGTACGAGGTGAAGCTCAGCATCAGCTATTTCCTGGGCATCGCCATCGGCCCGCTGATCGCCGACCTGTTCACCGTGATCGCCCCCGCCGGCCGCCAGCGCATGCTGCGCGACCAGGTGCGGCAGTTCAACCTGGCGCCGGACGTGAAGGGCTGGTCGGGCTACTTCCCCAACCCGCTCAAGGTGATGGACCGCGTGCAGACCCGCTGGACGCTGATCACCGCGACCATCTCCAGCGCCACCTTCGTGTTCAGCCCGGTCGCCATGACGGTGGTGCTGGGCGAGCTGGTCGGCTCGCGCATCAAGCACGCCTACCACCGGCTGACCACCGTGCTGAGCGCGCGCAACGGCGTGACCGAGGCGACCTACATCGCCGAGGCGCTGATCCCGCTGATCGCCTTCGGCCTGCCGCTCAGCCCCGTGGCCGCCGGCCCGGCCGCGCCGCTCTTCAACGCGCCGCCGCGCTTCACCGTCGATGCCGCCACCGGCCAGACGCACAACCTGCACAACCTGCTGAACCACTGGGAGTTCCTGGGCTACGGCATGCTGGCCGTGCTGCTGGCCGCCGTGGTGTCGTACCCGTTCGCGATGAATTTCGCGCGGCGCGCGGCGCTGTTCGTGTCGCGCCGGGTGAGCCATGAGGCCATCATCGCCACGTTCGTGGGCCTGATCATCGTGATCAGCGTGTGGGAAGGCCAGCTGCTGGGCCTGCTCGTGATCCTGACCATGGGCCTGCTGGGCGGCCTGCTGTCGCGCAACTTCGGCTTCAACACCGGCGTGCAGTTCATGGGCTACTACACGGCGGTACTGAGCGTGCCGGCCATCGTGCGGCTGTTCTGAACGGCGCCGTTCAGCACGCTATCAAAAAAAGAGCTGCTGGCGCCCCGATGGTGGGCGCCAGCAGCTCTTTTTGCATGAAACACCGCCTTGCGGGGGAGGCGCCAGCGATCAGCCGCGCTTGGCGGCCTGGTACAGCCCCTCGACGCGCGGCACGTTGGCTTCCAGCTGGCGGATGCGGTCCGGCCCGCTGGGGTGGGTGGAGAGAAACGCCAGCCCGCCCTGGTTCTTGGTGGCCTCGCCCATCTTGCGCCAGAGGCTCACCGAGGCGTCCGGGTCGAAGCCGCCGCGCGCGGCCAGCTCCAGCCCCACCAGGTCGGCCTCGGTTTCGTCCGTGCGGCTGAACTTCAGCGTGATCAGCTGGGTGCCCAGATTGGCCGCCGCGTTGCCCAGGTCGCCCAGGCCCAGCAGCTGCGCGCCCAGCGACAGCCCCATGCTGGTGGCCTGCGTCTTGGCCAGCCGGGCGCGGGCATGTTCGCGCAGGGCGTGCGCCATTTCGTGGCCCATGACCATGGCGGCCTCGTCGTCGGTCAATTTCAGCTGGTCGAGGATGCCGGTGTAGAAGGCGATCTTGCCGCCCGGCATGCAGAAGGCGTTGATCTGCTTGCTGCCGATCAGGTTGACTTCCCACTTCCACGACGACGCGCGGCTGTTCCACTGCGGGCTGAACGGAATCAGCCGCTGCGAGATGCCGCGCAGCTTCTGCAGCTGCGGATGGGTATCGGGCGCCAGCGCGCGCTGCGCCTTGGCCTGTTCCAGCATCTTGCTGTATTGCTGGGTGGCGGCTTGCTCCAGGCCCTCGGCCGGCACCAGCTGCCGCATGGCGGAGGACGAGCCCACGTCGACCTGCGCCAGCGCCGGGCCGGCCAGCGCCGCGCCCGCCGCCAGCAGAAAGCCGCGGCGCGCATTCCATGCGCCGTGGCTCTGCCGCAAGGCGCACAGGCGGCAACCGGCGTCGTGGCCGGCGCCGCCGCCGTCGCCGTCGCGGTAAGGGGCCGAAGCTGCGGAGAGTTGGTCGTTTTTCATGGCGCCCGAGTCTAGTGGCGCCCAGCCCGCCCGGCTGTAGGCAGCCGAGCCACGCTGCCGCCAGTGCCGGCTGTCAGCGCGCCGTCCGCAGCTCGGCCCACACCACCAGCAGCAGGCCCGAGAGCACGGCCACCAGGCCGGCGACGGAGAGCAGGGAGGGTGTTTCGCCCACCACCACGACGGCCAGCACGAAGGCGGTGACCGGCTCGCCCAGGGCCAGGGTGACGCCGGTGGCACCCGAGATATGCCGCAGGGCGCTGGTGAACAGCAAGTAGGCCAGCCCCGTCGCCACCAGGCCCAGGTAGCCCACCGTGAGCCAGGTGCCGGCCGACAGGGCCAGCGGGCCGGCCAGCCACGCGGCCGCCGGCACCGACAGCACGGCTGCCGTTGCGAAGACGGCCAGGTTGACCGTGGCCGCGCCGGCATGCTCGACCAGCGGCTTGTTCAGCAGCGTGTAGGCCGCGTAGGTCAGCCCCGCCGTGAGGCAGAGGGCGATACCGCCGACCGTGGCGCCGCCGCGCCCGCTGGCGGCGCCGTCGAGCGCCATGGCCACACCGCCCGCCACGCCCAGCAACGTGCCGGCCCACCAGGCGGGCGCGGGCAAGCGGCGCAGCTGCACGGTCTGCAGCAGGCCGGCCCAGATGGGCGCGCTGCCGATGGCGATGGCCGTGCCCAGCGCCACGCCGCTGGCTTTCACGCCCGCGAAGAAGCTGAGGTTGTAGACCGCCACGCAGGCGCCCGCCGCCAGCACGCGCGGCCACGCCAGGGTGCCGCCGCGCTGGCGCAGCGCACCCGCCAGCACGGCGAAGAAAGCCGCCGCCACCGCCAGCCGCAGGGCGCCCACCCAATACGGCGACAGGCCTGCGGGCGCGAGGCTCTGCGCGGTGCCGGTGGTGCCCCAGAGCATGGCGGCCAGCAGCACCATGGCCACGCCGCGTGCGCCGTGGCGCACGGCGTCCGGCGACGGGCGAGCGCCATCGGCCACCCCGGGGCGGACGGAGCCGGCCGCCATTTCGGCGGCGGCGGACCCATGGGAAGGCGAGCGGGAAGCAGAGGAACGGAGATCAGAGGGGCGGGGAGCGGCCATGTCGCAAGGTTGCCACGGCGGGCCGGCCGCGAATGTCGCGCAACGCTCAACCTGAGAACGGTCGCGCCGTTCTTTTCAGGGGCGCTGGGGAGCCATCGGCCCTCCCATCGCCCGACCGGCCCTCCACCCTTCGGGCCCGCGGCCCCTCCCGACAAGCCAGGGAACACGCTTTCAGCGCCGGCGCAGCTGGCGCGCGCCCACCCCGCGCTCGCGCCGCAGGGCCGACGCCAGCGCCGACGCAGTGGCATAGCCGCAGGCCAGCGCGACCTGCTCCAGCGGCTGCCCCCCGGCGAGCGAGCGCATGGCGGCATCCAGCCGCACGCCCCGCAGCCACGCCTGGGGCGTGGCCCCGGTCAGCTCGATCCAGCGGGTGTGAAAGCGCGGCACGCTGAGGTGGCAAAGGGCCGCCAGGCGGGCGGTCGGCCAGGCTTCGTGCAGTGCGCCGCGCACGGCCTGCTCGACCCGCTCGGCCGGCACGGCCCGGCGGGCCAGCACGCGCGGCGCGTGCAGCAGGCCGTCCAGTTGCGGCGCCAGGGCCGGAGTGGGCGCCAGCCAGGCCCGGGCGACGCCGCTGGGCCAGTCCGGCGCGGGCGGCGCCAGGCCCGCCGCGTCGTGCGCCGCCTGCGGCGCGGAGGCGGGCAACGGGGCCAGAACGCCGGCTGCGTCGATCCACGCCCGTGCCCGCTCCGGCACGGCGAAGCGCCGCAGCCGCTCGGTGCCTGCGGCGGAAGGCAGGTCGATCACACAGAAGAGCGCCCCCGGCGGCGCGAAGAATCCATGCCGCACCCCGGCCGGCACCACGATGCCGCTGGCCCGGTCCACCCACAGGCCACGGCCGTCCACCTCCATCTCCATGCGGCCCGCCACCGCATAGACCACCTGCGCATGGTCGTGCGCATGCACGGCGTATTCGCCGCTGTAGCTGCGTACCGAGCATGCCGGGGGGCTGGAACAGGGGGTCATCGGGAGGATGGTACCCCCCGGGCTGTAGGACGGGGTCGCCAGCTGCTGTACAGCTTTGCTAGCAGGGACACCTGACTTCACACAACTCGGGCACAATGAAATGTCATATTTTGTAATCGGTACGCTCGTTCGTGCCGTCCCCATGGAAAGCCCCCTCGTCACGGCGTATCTGATTTCAGTCGGCTTCCTGCTCATGGGTGCCGGGTACTCCGTCGTGCTTGCGCGCCACAGCACCCAGCCCCGGCTGCAGTGGAGCTATGGGGTGCTCTGCGTGTTGTTCGCGCTGTTCCAGATGGGCAATGCGCTGCAGTACGCGGCACCCGACACGGCAGCCGCGCTGCAGGCGCACCGCTGGTTGAACCTCTGGTCGCTGCTGGTGCCGCCGGTCATCGTCTACCTGTTCGAATTACTGGGCACGCGCCGCCCGCGGCTCCGGCTCACCGGCGCGGCCGCGGCCGTCACGCTGGTGCTGGTGGTGCACAACTTCACCGCCGACTACGGCTACCGGTTCAACCAGCTCGCCAGCGACCGCCTGGTGACGCTGCCCTGGGGCGAGTCGATCCGCCTGCTCTCCGGCTCTGCCGACATGCCCTACCAGCTGCTGCGCGTGCTGACCCTCGGGCTGATGGCCGCCGCCCTGCCCGGCCTGCGCCCGGGCGACACCGTCCGCCCGGACCGTGCCCACTGGCGCTGGCTGCCCTGGGTGGGCATGGGTCTGATGGCGACGAGCGCCATGCTGGCGCTGCTGTCGGATACCGGGGCGCTGTCCCTGCCCTACGTGTCGGGTTTCGCCTTCCTGGTGATGAGCGTGGGTTTCCTCTGGGTGGTGATGGAGGATCTCGGCCGGCTGCATTCCCGGGTGCGTTCGCGCCGGCGCCGGGCGCACGGAGGCAGCGTCGCCCCCGCGCCACAGCCCCAGGACCAGCCGTTGACGCCGCGCGCCCGCCCTGCGGCCCAGCAGCAGCAACAGCCCCAGCCCCAGCCCCAGCCGGCGCAGGCCGCAGCGCCGCAGAATCCGCCCGCGCTGCAGCCCGCCGCCCGCCTGGCGCGCCGCGCGCCGGATGCGGAAGACACGCGCTTTTCCGGCCTCAGCGACCGGGCCGGCCTGCTGCGTCAGCTCACTCCCGTGCTGGACGAACACCAGCGCAATGCAGCGTCGCTGGCGGTGTTCGTGTTCGATATCGACCGCTTCGACCTGCTGTGCGCCACCCACGGCCATGCCGCGGGTGATGCGCTGCTGGCCCAGCTGGCGGGCCGCCTGCAGCAGGCCGTGCAGGGCCAGGGCCTGCTGGCGCGCGGCCACGGGGCCAGCTTTGTCGTGGTCTGCACGGGCATCGCGCCGCAGGCCGTGGCCCAGCGCTATGCGCAGCTGGACAACGCCTTCGCGCTGCCCGTCGCGGTGTCGGGCAAGGTGCTGAACGTGCGCGCCAGTGCCGGCGTCGCGCGCTTCCCGGGCGACGGCGTCACGGCCGAGGCGGTGGTGAATGCCGCCGAGCTGGCCCTGCACGACGCCAAGAGCACCGGCCGCAGCGGCGGGCCGCTCAAGACCTTCACGCCGGCCCTGAAGGACCACCTGCAGGAGCAGATGGAGCTGGAGGACGCGCTGAGCCACGCGCTGGAACGCCGCGAATTCCTGCTGCACTACCAGCCCCAGGTGAACGGCGAAACCGGCCAGGTCGCCTGCATGGAAGCGCTGGTGCGCTGGCAGCACCCGGCGCGCGGCCTGGTGTCGCCCTTGCGCTTCATCTCGCTGGCCGAATCCAGCGGCGTGATCCACGCCCTGGGCGCCTGGGTGCTGAACGAGGCCTGCCGCCAACTGGCCGCCTGGCACCAGCAAGGCCACGCCGGCCTGCGCATGGCCGTCAACCTGTCGGCGCACCAGCTCGAAGACGAAGGGCTGGAGACGCTCATCACCGACACGCTGGCGCGCCACCGCCTGCGGCCGGCCGATCTGGAGCTGGAGATCACCGAGTCGGTGCTGATGCCGCAGATCGAACGCGCCAGCGAGCGGCTGGCCGCCCTGCGCGCCCTGGGCGTGCGGCTCTCGATCGACGATTTCGGCACCGGCTACTCTTCGCTCACCTACCTGCGCCGCCTGCCGGTGCACGCCTTCAAGCTCGACCGTTCGTTCATCCGCGACGTGGACCTGAGCGGACGCGGCCAGGCGGTGTGCGCCACCGCCATCGGGCTCGCCTTCGACCTGGGCCTGGAGATCGTCGCGGAAGGCGTGGAGACGGTACAACAGGCGCAGCTGCTCAAGCACTGGGGCTGCCACCTGCTGCAGGGCTACCTGTTCGCACGGCCCATGGCGGCCGAGGCAGCCGGAGCGTTCCTGGTCAGCACCGCGACGCAACCCGACGAGCCGGTGCAGGCCGCTCCGGCCGCTCCGGCCGAGCCGCTGGTGGTGCCGCTGCAGATGGCGCCTGCGGCCTGATACGGGGGTCTCGGCACGCGATCTGTCGGCAGGAGGCCAGACAGGCTGGCAGGCCGAGACCTTCTTGAATCGTCAGCACGGCCTGCCTTCGAAGAGCCTGGCCTGGGCTTCGGAAAGAACCCGTTCGCGACGGAAAGCCCCCATTCGCCCAGCACACACGGGTGGCCCGTGGGCCGGCCCGCGCGGTGGCGCCGCCGGTGCCTGGATGGCGCGGCGCGGCGCGGTGGCGGCGCCTGGAGCGCGGCCGACTCAATCCATGGTCAGGTTCGCGCTCTTCACCACCTGCGCCATGCGCGCGGCCTCGCTGCGGAAGAAGGCCGCGGCCTGCTCGGGCGGCGTGAGCTTGATCTCGTAGCCCTGGGCGATCAGCGCATCGCGTGCCTCGGGCATCTCCATCGCGGCCTTGAAGCCGGCAAAAAGGCGCGCAAGCTCGGCCTTGGGGATGCCGGCCGGCGCCACGGGCGCGATCCAGCCATCGAGCTCGAAGCCCGGCAGGCCCTGCTCCGCGATCGTCGGCACGGCCGGCAGCGTGGGCACGCGCGCGGCGGTGGTCACGCCCAGCGCCCGCAGCGCGCCGGACTTGATGTGCGGCGCGGCAGGCGCCGCAGCCACCACGGCAAGCTGCACCTGCCCGCCCAGCACATCGTTCATGAGAGGGCCCATGCCCTTGTAGGGGATGTGCTTGATGTCCAGCTTCGCCTGGTCGGCGAACATCGCGGCGCCCAGGTGCAGGATGGTGCCGTTGCCGGAAGAGCCGTAGTTGAGCACGCCGGGTTTCGCCTTCGCATAGGCGATCAGCTCACGCACGTTCGCCGCCGGCACCGCAGGGTTCGCCACCAGCACGAACGGCGTGGCGCCCAGGATGGTGATGGGCGCGATGTCGGCGAGCGAATCGAACGGGATGTTCTTGTAGACGCTGGGGTTCACCACGTGGTTGTTGGAGACCACGCCGATGACGGAGCCGTCCTTGGGCGCGCGCACGATCTGCGCGGTGCCGGTGATGCCGCCCGCGCCGGGCAGGTTTTCGATCACCACGGGCTGGCCGAGCGCCTTCGCCAGGCTGGCGCTGATCGCGCGGATGGCACCGTCGGCGCCGGAGCCGGCGGACAGCGGCAGGATGATGCGCAGCGGCCTGTCCGGGTGGGACTGCGCCCGGGCGGGCCGCAGGCCGCTCCAGGCGGCGGCCAGGGCTGCGGCGCCGATGGTGACGGCGGCGCGGCGGGTCAGGGCTGTGGCGGCGCCTGCAGCGGCACCAGCGTGCGCTGTGGGCGCACCGGCCTCGGCATCGGCCTCGGCATCGGCATCAGGGCGGTGGCGGTGGGGAGCCGCCGGGGGGGTTGGCAGGATCGGCATGCGCATGTCTCCATCGTGGTGGGTGGGCCGCGCGGACTGGCGCCGCGCTCGTCGAAAGGGCCCGGAAAAGCGGTCGGCCGTCAGGCCACGGCACGGGCCTCGCGCAGCGCGTCGATGGCGCCGGGCGCGTAGCCCAGCCCTTCGAGCAGTTCGCGCGTGTGCTCGCCCAGCCGGGGCGGATCGGTGCGCACGGGCAGGCGCTCGCCTCCCATGCGCAGCGGCATCAGGGTGACGCGCGCGCGCTCGCCGGCGCGCTCGCCATCGGGCAGCGTGACGTCGGCCAGGCCGCCGGTGGCATTCAGGTGCGGATCGTCGAACAGCTGCTCGGGCCGCAGGATGGGCGCGAACGGCAGGCCGTGGCGCTCGAAGATCGCGGCGAGTTCTTCGGCCGTGTGCTGCGCGAGCCGGCGCCGCAACTCGGGCAGCAGCGTGTCGCGGGTGCGCACGCGGTCGTTGTTGAGGGCCAGCGCAGGGTCGGCCAGCAGGTCGGCATAGCCCATGGCGGTGCAGAAGGTGCGCCACTGCGCATCGCTCACTGCGGCCAGGAAGATCTGGCCGCCGTCCTTCACGCTGAACACGTCGTATACGGCCCAGGAGGAGATGCGGTCGGGCATCGGCGCCGCGGGCTGGCCGGTCACGGCGTACTGCATCATGTGCTGGCCCACCAGGAAGACGTTGTTCTCGAACAGCGCGGAATCCACTTCCTGGCCGCGGCCGGTCTGCGCGCGCTGCATCAGCGCCGCCATCGCGCCGATCGCGCCGAACATGCCGCCCATGATGTCGTTCACGCTGGTGCCCGCGCGCAGCGGGTCGCCGGGGCGGCCCGTCATGTAGGCGAGGCCGCCCATCATCTGCACCACCTCGTCGAGCGCGGTGCGGTGCTCGTAGGGCCCGGGCAGGAAGCCCGTGTGGTTGACGTACACCAGCCCTTCGTTGAAGCGCGAGAGGGCGGCGTAATCCAGGCCGTATTTCGCCATCACGCCGGGCTTGAAGTTCTGCGCCACCACGTCGGCCGACGAGGCGAGGCGGATCGCCACCTCCAGCCCCTCGGCGCTGCGCAGGTCGATCGCGATGCTTTTCTTGTTGCGGTTGAACATCGGGAAGAAGCCCGCGCCCGCGCCCAGCAGGTGGCGCGTGCGGTCACCCTCCACCGGCTCCACCTTGATGACCTCGGCGCCCAGGTCGGCCAGGACCATGCCGCAGGTCGGGCCCATGACCATGTGGGTGAACTCCACCACGCGCAGGCCGGCCAATGGCAGGGTGCGTTCCGGGGAGGGGTTTGCGGAAGTGGCGGAAGAAGTCATGGGAATGCGCGAGGACGAAGAGGGAACGAAGGACGGGAGGCGGTGCGGTGCGATCAGGCGGAGACGGGTTCGGCCAGGGCTTCGGGGTGCGCCACCAGGCCGCCCTTGGGCAGGCCCGCACGCCAGAGCGTCCCATGCAGGGTCTCGCCATCGAGCCAGCCCCGTACGCGCTCGCGCAGCGCCAGCAGGCCGGGCAGATCGAGCCCCGTGTCCACGCCCATGCGTTCCAGCATGAAGGCGAGGTCTTCGGTGGCCACGTTGCCGCTCGCGCCCGGCGCATGCGGGCAGCCGCCGATGCCCGCCAGGCTCGCGTCGAAGCGCGCCACGCCGGTCTGCCAGGCGGCGTAGGCATTCGCCAGGCCCATGCCGCGCGTGTCGTGGAAATGCGCGCAGGCCAGGCGGTCGCCGACGAGCGCACGCGCTTTGCCGAAGAGCCGCAGCACCGATTGCGGATCCGCATAGCCCACGGTATCGGCCAGGCTCACGCGGTCGGCGCCGGCATCGAGCAGTGCCTGCATCAGCCGCAGCACTTCGCTTTCGGCCACGTCGCCCTGCAGCGTGCAGCCGAAGGCCGTGCCCACGCCGCCTTCGATCAGCGTGCGGCTGCCGGACGCGTCGCGCGCGGCGCGAATGCGCGCCACCTCGGCCACGACCTCGTCGGGCGTCTTGCGCAGGTTGGCGAGGCTGTGCGCATGGCTCGCCGAGAGCGGCACCACCATCAGGTGCGCGCCGCATTCGAGCGCGCGTTCGGCGCCCTTCAGGTTGGGCACCAGCACCGACGCCACCAGCCCGGGCAGCGTGCGCGCGAACGCCAGCACCTCGGCCGTGTCCGCCAGTTGCGGCAGCAGGCGCGCGGGCACGAAGGAGCCGACCTCGATCTCGCGCTGGCCGGCCGCGTGGGCGGCGGCGATCCAGGCCATCTTGCGATGGGTGGGGACGGTGGCCGCGATGCTCTGCAGGCCATCGCGCAAGCCGACTTCGCGCACCTGGGCGCTGGGCCGGCCTGCCGGGCGGCCGGAAGCGGCGCCCGTGGGAACCGGTGGGTCCACGGATGCCGCTGCGCCGGACGGCAGGGCGGAAGACGGGGCAAAAGGCGCGGCTGCGGTCGGATCGGTGGCGGGCATGGGCTTTACCCGGCGGACCGGGCCTGCGTGCAAAAGGGACGCAACCATTCTAGAAATTCCCGCACACTCCGTGATCTCAATTTGGGAAGTCCAGAATTTCCCGAATGGAACATCTTCACCCCACCCTATGCGCTCCCTCGATCTGCTGACCCTGCGGCTCTTCGTGGCCGTCTGCGAGCAACGCAACATCGCGCGCGCGGCCGAGCGCGAATCGATCGTGGGCTCGGCCGTCAGCAAGCGCCTGGCGCAGCTGGAGGACACGGTGGGCACGCAGTTGCTGGTGCGCAAGCGCCACGGCGTGGCCCCCACCCCGGCCGGAGAGACGCTGCTGGAGCACGCGCGCGAGATGCTCGCCACCGCCGGCCGCATCGAGCGGGACATGGCTGGCTTCGCCACGGGCGTGCGCGGCCATGTCCGCATGCTGGTCACCGCCTCGGTCATGGCCGAATCGCTGGCCGACGACGTGGCCGCCTTTCTGCAGGAGCCCGCGCACCGCGACATCCAGGTGAGCATGGAAGAGCGCGTGAGCCCGGAGGTGGTGCGCGGCGTGCGCGAGGGCAGCGCCTCGCTGGGCATCTGCTGGGACGCGGCCGACCTGCAGGGCCTGCACACGCGTGCCTACCGCAGCGACCACCTCGCCATCGCGGCCCATCCCTCGCACCCCGTGACGGCGCTGGAGAGCGTGCGCTTCGCCGACGTGCTGGGCTATGAGTTCGTCAGCATGCCGGCGCTGAGCGCGGTGCAGGTGCTGCTGTCGCGCGCCGCCGCGCTGGAGGGGCGCACGCTGCTGCACCGGGTGTTCGTCTCCAACTTCGACGCGGCGCTGCGCGTGGTGCGCGCCAACCTCGCGATCAGCGTGGTGCCGCGCGAAGTCGCCGAGCCCTTCGCCGCCGCCAGCGGCGTGCGGGTGGTGCCGCTCGCCGACCCCTGGGCCCGGCGCCGCTTTGCGATCTGTGCCCGCGCAGGCGACGGCCTGCCGGCCGCCGCAGCGCTGCTGGCCGACTACCTCGCCCGCCGGGGCGGTGCCCCGGCGACGGGAATGCCACCGGCAGGCACCCCCGGGCCGGGCGGGTGATGGACAGCACGCCCGACGCGGGCGCACCGGAGCCACTCGCCTCCCACCACCGGGGGCCACCCGGCGCTGGCCGGCCGTCGCCCACGGCGCGAGGCGGTGCAGGCCGATAATCGCCGTCCACTGCGCCTGTGCCAGCCAACCGGCCTGCCGGATCTGTCCACGGCCCGTCCCGACCACGCCCGCCATCAGCCTTCGCGGGCCCGGCACACCCGTTCCTCTCCCGCCCTGCCCGCCATGTCTTCGACGCCCCCGCCTGCCCCGCTGCCCTCCGACCAGACGCCCCCGACCTCGCCGGCCGCGGAGTCCCCCGCACCCCGCCGCAGCTGGGCCCAGGCCCTGCGCGTCTACCGCGAGCCCGCCAGCCTGCGCATGCTGGCGCTGGGTTTTTCGGCCGGGCTGCCGCTCTTGCTGGTGCTGGGCACGCTGTCCTTCTGGCTGCGCGAGGCGGGGGTGGACCGCACCACCATCGGCTATCTCAGCTGGGTCGGGCTGGCCTATGCGTTCAAGTGGGTCTGGGCGCCGCTGGTGGACCGGCTGCCCCTGCCCTGGCTGACACGCGCGCTGGGCCGGCGCCGCAGCTGGCTGCTGCTGTCGCAGGTGCTGGTCATGGGCGGGCTGGCCGGCATGGCCTTCAACGACCCGCGCGTGGCGCTGGCGCCCATGGTGTGGTGCGCGCTCTTCGTCGCTTTCGGCTCGGCCACGCAGGACATCGCGCTCGACGCCTTCCGCATCGAATCGGCCGACGCCGACCGCCAGGCCGCGCTGGCCGCCACCTACCAGACGGGCTACCGGCTGGCGATGATCTGGGCCGGTGCGGGCGTGCTGTGGGTGGCGGCGCGGGCCGAATCGCCCGCCGCCGCCGGCACTTACCAGCACGGCGCCTGGCAGGTGGCCTACCTCGTCATGGCCGCGTCGATGCTGGTGGGCACGCTCACCGTGCTGCTCTCGCGCGAGCCCGCGCCGCGCCCCCTGCCGCCCGCGCGCAATGCGGCCGAGTGGCTGCGCGGCGCGCTGATCGAGCCGTTCGCCGACTTCATCCGCCGCTACCGCTGGCAGGCCGCGCTGCTGCTCTCGCTCATCGCCGTCTACCGCATCAGCGATGTGGTGATGGGCATCATGGCCAATCCGTTCTATGTGGACATGGGCTACACCAAGGACGAGGTGGCCGCCGTCAGCAAGGTGTTCGGCGTGCTGGCCACGCTGGCAGGCGCCTTCGTGGGCGGGGTGCTGTCGATGCGCCTGGGGGTCATGCGCGTGCTGATGCTGGGCGCGGCCTTGAGCGCGCTCAGCAACCTGCTGTTCGCCTGGCTGAGCACGCAGGGCCACGACGTCACGCTGCTGATGCTGGTGGTGTCGGCCGACAACCTCTCGGGCGGCATCGCCTCGGCCGCGTTCATCGCCTACCTGTCGAGCCTGACGAACGTGCAATATTCGGCCACGCAGTACGCGCTCTTCAGTTCCATGATGCTGCTGGCGCCCAAGTGGATCGCCGGCTTCTCGGGCCGCTTCGTCGATGCGTACGGCTACCCCGAATTCTTCGTGGCCACCGCGCTGCTGGGGCTGCCGGTGCTGCTGCTGGTGGCACTGGCCTCCAAGGTCAAAATGGCCAGTCGCGCTTGATGCATCAGCGCATTCAGATATAAAAGTAGTAGCAAACCATGTCCATCGCCCTGCTCGTCATCGATACGCAAGCCGCCCTGTTCGACCCAGCCCCGCGCCCGGCCGACGCCGACGCCGTCATCGCCCGCATCGATGCGCTGGCCGCCCGGGCGCGCGCGGCGGGCGCCGCCGTCGTCTTCGTGCAGCACGAGCAGGCCGAGGACAGCGGCGGCCCGCTGGTGCATGCCAGCCCGGGCTGGCAGCTGCAGTCCGGCCTGCAGGTGGACGAGGAAAGCGATGCCTTCGTGCGCAAGACCACGCCCGACGCCTTCCTGCGCACCGACCTGGCCGACAAGCTGCTGGGCTGTGGCGCGACCGAATTGGTGGTCTGCGGCTACGCGACCGAGTTCTGCGTGGACACCACCGTGCGCCGCGCCGCCGCGCTGGGCTTTCCGGTCACCCTGGCGTCCGACGCACACACCACGCACGACAAGCCCCATGCCGGCGCCGACGCCATACGCACCCATCACAACGCCACGCTGCCGTCGCTCAAGAGTTTCGGCACGCCGATTCGCGCCGTGCCGGCGGAGGCCATCGACTTCGTCCCGGCCGCCCCGGCCCCGGTGCCGCCAGTGCTGACGAAGTGAGACCGGGGCGAGCGGACCGGCCCGGCGCAATGCGCGCAGGGATCGCAAGGAATCCCGGTTTACCTAACTTTACAGAGACTTCAACGGGCCGAGATAGCCAGGCGCGACCATGAGCCTCCCCGCCCACCCCACCACCTGACAACGCCCCGCCATGAGTTCCCAACTGCTGATGATCGAAGACGACGCCCGCCTGGCCGAGATGGTGGGCGAGTACCTGGCCCAGTCGGGCCTGCAGGTCACGCACAAGGCGGATGGCGGCAGCGGCCTGGCGCATTTGCAGGGCGATGGCGGCGCCGCCCTGCCCGACCTGGTGATCCTCGATCTGATGCTGCCCGACATGGACGGCCTGGAAGTCTGCCGCCGCATCCGCGCGCTGCCCGGTGGCGCGGCCCAGGTGCCGGTGCTCATGCTCACCGCCAAGGGCGACCCGATGGACCGCATCATCGGCCTGGAGCTGGGCGCCGACGACTACCTGCCCAAGCCCTTCGAGCCGCGCGAACTGCTGGCCCGCATCCGCGCCATCCTGCGCCGCCGTGAAAACGGCGCCCGGCCCGCGCCGCAGCTGCTGCGCTTCGGCACGCTGGAGATCGACCGCGATGCCCGCACCGTGTCGGTCGGCGGCCAGCCGGCGGAACTCACCTCCTACCAGTTCGACCTGCTGGTCGCCCTGGCCGAGCGCGCCGGCCGCGTGCTGACGCGCGACCAGATCATGGAAGCCGTGCGCGGCCGCGAACTGGAGGCCTTCGACCGCTCCATCGACGTCCACATGGGCCGCATCCGCGCCGCCATCGAACAGGACGCCAAGAACCCACGCCGCATCCTCACGGTGCGTGGCGTGGGCTACGTCTTCGCCAAGCAGCAAGACTAGCCATGCAGCACCCCCTGAGTCGCCAGCGGCCTGGCAGCGCCCGTTCCACGGCGTCCGCTGGCGTCGCCTGCTCTGCGGCGTTCGGACACGGAAGGCCACGCGACATCGGCGGGCCGCCATCGGTTGCGAACTGCTCCGGACCGCAGACATGTCGCTAGTCAGCCCCTTTTCCCGCCGGCTCTACCTGCGCATCTGGCTTGCCGTCGTGGGCGGCGTGGCGGTGTTCGCGCTGCTGGTGGGTCTCGCCTGGCGCATCGCGGCCGAGCACAACGCCCAGCAGACCGCGGCGCAGCAGCCGCCCGGGCGCGAGTTCGTGCTGCGCGACGCCCAGGGCCACCCCAAGCTCAAGGGCCAGGCGCTGCGCCGTCCGACCGAGCCCGGCGAAGGGCTGGAATTCATGCTCGAAGGGCTGGACGGCGCCGCCTACACGCTGGAGATGTCGCCCCGTCCGCGCCCGGCCCGCCCCGGCCGCTACGACGCGGCCTTCTGGCTGAGCCCGCCGTTCGGCTTCATCTGGGTGCTGGCGCTGGTGGGCATCGCCGTCACGGTGGGCGTGTTCCCGATCATCCGCCGGCTGCTGCAGCGGCTGGAAACCCTGCAGCGCGGCGTGCAGCGCTTCGGCGAAGGCGACCTGTCGGTGCGCGTGGCCGAGCGCGGGCAGGACGAGGTGGCCGATCTGGCGCGCCAGTTCAACGCCGCCGCCGCGCGCATCGAGACCCTGGTGGCCTCTCACAAATCGCTGCTGGCCAATGCCTCGCACGAGCTGCGCTCGCCGCTCACGCGCATCCGCATGGGGCTGGAGCTGATGCAGGGCAACGCGCCCTCGCCCAACTTCCGCGCCGAGATCCTGCGCAACATCGCCGAGCTGGACCAGCTGGTCGATGAGATCCTGCTGGCCAGCCGGCTGGACGCGCGCGAGGCCGACGTGGGCACCGTCGAGGCGGTGGACTTGATGGGTCTGGCGGCCGAGGAATGCGTGCGGGTGGATGCCGAACTGCAGGCCGATGCCGGCACGCCGGCACACGCGCTGGAAGTGCGCGGCGTGGCCAAGCTGCTGCGCCGGGCGCTGCGCAACCTGCTGGAAAACGCCCGCCGCTACAGCCAGGGCGACATCACCATGACGCTGCGCGCCGCGGGCGACCGCGTGGAGGTGAGCGTGTGCGACCACGGCCCCGGCGTGCCGCCCGACCAGCGCGAGCGCATCTTCGAGCCGTTCTACCGCCTGCCCGGCGCCAGCGAGCGCTCCGGCGGCGTGGGCCTGGGGCTGGCCCTGGTGCGCTCCATCGCCCAGCGGCATGATGGCGCGGTGCGCTGCACCGACCGGCCCGACGGCGCGCCGGGCGCCTGCTTCGTGCTCAGCCTGCCGCGGGGCGGCTGAGGGCAGCCGCCCTCATCGCGCGCCCGCCATCGCATCCCCTCCGGCGGCCAGCGGCCAGCGCCGCGCCATCGCCGCCCACAGCCCCGCGCCCAGCACCAGCGCCCCCGCCGCCACCGACAGGCCCCAGACGAAGCCCTGGCCCGGCGTGGCCGCGTGGTGCAGCATCCACGCCACCATCGGCGGCCCGGCGATCTGGCCGACACCGTAGGCGGCCGTGAGCAGGCCGGCGAAGCTGTCGCCCGCGCCGGGCCACAGGCACCGGGCTTCCTGCAGGGCATAGAACGTGATGGCGGTGAAGGGCAGCCCCAGCAGCAGGCTGCCCAGCGCGAAGCCGGCCGCCTGCGGCCACACCAGGCCCAGGCCGATGGCGCCGGCCTGCAGGGCATAGCAGCCGGCCAGCAGCCAGCGCCGGTCCCACGCCGCCGGCGTGCGGGTAGAGAGCGCCGCGCCCAGGGCCACGCCCGCGCCGAAGAGCGGCCAGAACAGGTCGGGCCAGGGCGAGCCGGCCGGCAGCGCGGCGCGGGCGATGACGGGCAGGAAGGTGGCGGTGACGATGTAGCCCAGGCCGGCCAGCGCATACCCCAGCGTCAGCAGCCCGCGGGCCGCCGCACCGCCCGGCGGGGGCAGTGCATGGTGGGTGCTGCCGGCGCCCGAAGCCTGGGCAGCACGTTCGCCCAGCGCGGCCCCGCGCAGCACCGGCCATGCCAGCGCCGCCAGCACGGCACTGAGCGCCCCGAAGGCGGCCCAGCCCAGCGCGGCCGGCCAGTGCGCGGCCACCATGGCGCTGGCCGACAGCCCCGTCAGCACGATGCCCACCCCCGGGCCGCAGAAGATCAGCCCGCCCAGCGCGGGCTGGCCCAGCACCGTCAGCCGCCCCATGCACCAGGCCGACACGTTGAGGAACACCACCGCGCTGACGAAGCCCGCCGCGCCCCGCAGCGCCGGCCAGGCCGCCGCCACGGGCAGCGCCATCGCGCAGGTCAGCAGCACCGTCGCCGCCAGCCCCCAGCGCGCCAGCCGTGCGCCCTGCCAGGCGCGCGCCGTGCGTGGCGCCACCCAGGGCAGCGCCATGCAGGCCAGCGCCCCGACCAGGTAGCCGGTGTAGTTGACGGCCGCCAGCCAGCTGCCGCCCGCCAAAGAGACGGTGCCGTCCCGCAGCATCATGGGCAGCAGCGGCGTGAATGCGAACCGGCCGATGCCCATGGCCGCCGCCAGCGCGAGCATGCCGGCCAGGGCTACCGCCAGGGGGCGGAGGGAGAGCGGTGGTGGGGGCATGGAACAGGCGCTTGGATGAATCTCTTTTGAAGATTATTATCTGCATCAACCATCTCACGAAGAGAATCTACCGATGGACCTGTCCGCACTCGAAATCTTCCGCGCCGTGGCACTGGAAGGCAGCGTGACGCGCGCCGCCGAGCGGCTGGGGCGGGTGCAGTCCAACGTGACCACCCGGGTACAGCAGCTGGAAGAGCAACTGGGCGCCACGCTGTTCCTGCGCGAAGGCCGCCGCATGCTGCTGACGCCGGCCGGCGAATCGCTCTGCCGCCATGCCGAACGGCTGCTGGCGCTGGCCGAGGAAGCACGCCAGAGCGTGCGCCCCGGCCGCCCGGGCGGGCGCCTGCGGCTGGGCGCCATGGAAAGCACCGCCGCGGCCCGCCTGCCGGCGCCGCTGGCACGGCTGCACGCCCGGTGGCCCGAGGTGCAGCTGGAGCTGCGCACCGGGGCTTCCGGCACGCTGGTGGACGAAGTACTGGCCCATGCCAGCGACTGCGCCCTGGTCGCCTGGCCCCCGCCGGGCGTGGACCCGGAGGCGCCGCTCGACCGCACCACGGTGTTCACCGAGTCGCTCTGCATCGCCCTGCCCGCCAGCCACCCGCCGGTCGCCCGTCCCGGTGATCTGCAGGTGGGCACGCTGGCGGCCTTCACCCGCGCCTGCACCTACCGGCGCCTGGGCGAGGACTGGATGCGCCAGCACCTGCATGGGCGTTTTCAGGGTGCCGCGCCCCGGGTGCTGGAGCTGGCCTCCTACCACGCCATCCTGGCCTGCGTGGCCGCCGGCCGCTGCGCGGGCGTGGTGCCGCAGGCGGTGATCGACCTGATGCGCGAGCCACCCGCGCTGCGCCTGCTGCCGCTCGCCGAATGCGACACGGTGCTGGTGCGCCGGCGCGGCTACCAGTCGGCCGCATTCGATGCGCTGCTCGCAGCCTTGCAGGATCAGGCTGATCCGTTCGCCACTTCGCTTTGAGCCATTTGCCCGTTTTACCGGTTCATCCGTTCATCCGTTCATCCGTTCATCCGTTCGCCCTGAGCTTGTCGAAGGGCCTGGTCCGCCCCCTGCCTCGGCTTCGACGGGCTCAGCCCGAACGGGTTCGCGGCACTGCTCGGCAAACGCTGCAGCCAGCCCGATCCGCCGCCCACCGCCCCCGTCCACCGCCCACCGCCCACCGCCCACCGCCCACCGCCCACCGCCCACCATCCACTTCCTTCACCCACCGCCGCCATGACCCAGCACCGCAGCTTTCCGCCCTTCCCCTTCACCCACCGCCTCGGCCTTGCCCTGCCCATCTTCCAGGGGCCGATGACGGGTGCCGACACGCCCGCACTGGCCGCAGCGGTCTCCAGCGCCGGCGGGCTGGGGCAGCTGGGCTGCGGCATGCGCTCGCCCGCCGCCATGCGCGAAGCGGCGGCCGAAGTGCGCCGGCTGACCGACCAACCTTTCGGCATGAACCTGTTCGTGCTGGAAACGCCCCGGCCAGACGACGCCACGCTGCGCGCGGCGCTGGAGCGGCTGGCCCCGCTTTACGCCGAATACGGCCTGGAGCCCGCCGTGCCCGCGCAGTGGTGCGAAGACTTCGCCGCGCAGTTCGAGGCGCTGGTCGAGGCGCGCCCGGCGGTGGCGAGCTTCACCTTCGGCATCCTCGATGCAGCGCAGGTCGAGCGGCTGCACGCCGCCGGCTGCGTGGTGGTGGGCACCGCCACCACCGTGGCCGAGGCCCGTGCCTGGGCCGCCGTGGGCGCGGACGCGGTGTGCGCGAGCGGCGTGGAGGCCGGTGGGCACCGGGGCACCTTCCTGCAGGTGGGCCGCGCCGGGTCGGCCGCACCTGGCGGGCCGAGCCTCGCCGACTTCGCCGCCAGCCAGGTGGGCACGCTGGCGCTGGTGCCGCAGTGCGTGGACGCCGTGCGCATTCCGGTGATCGCGGCCGGCGGCATCATGAACGGGCGCGGCATCGCCGCCGCGCTGGCGCTGGGCGCGCAGGGCGTGCAGATGGGCACGGCCTTTCTGGTGTGCCCGGAGTCGGGCATCGGCAGCGCCTACCGCGCCGCGCTGGCCCGGGCGGGCGACACCGACACGCGCCTGACCCGGGTGTTCTCGGGCCGGCCGGCGCGCGGCATCGTCAACGCCACCATGGACCGGCTGGCGGCTTGCGAGGCCAGCGTGCCGGCCTATCCGGTACAGAACGCGCTGATGGGCCCGCTGCGCCGCGCGGCGGCAGCGCAGGGCCGGGCCGATGGCGTGGCGCTCTGGGCGGGCCAGGGCGTGGCGGCAGCGCGGCCGCTGCCGGCTGCGGAGCTGGTGGGGCTGCTGGCGCAGGAATGGGCGCAGGCCGTGGCACCGCCAGCGCATTGAGGGTCAAAACGGGCTGCAGCGCTTACCCATCAAGCGCATAATGCTATCAATTAAATAGCTAAACCGATCCGTCCGGCCGAGGGTTCATCAGCAACCGGTCAGCCACGCTGCCCGGCAGGTAGAGGCCGCGCGCCAGGTAGTCGTCCAGCCGCCGGCGGTCGGGCCCGCGCAGCTTGATGACCGGCGGCAGCTCGCCCGTCACGCGGGAAAAGAGCAGCCGGAGCTTGAGCGGCGTGCGGCGCCACTGGCCCAGCACATGCAGCTGGAAGGGGCCGTCTTCGGCGCAGGCCAGGCAGAGCCGATAGCCGCCGCGCGTGCGCATGACGTACTGCATCGCCAGGTGGATGCTGAGATAGGCGGGCGCGTCGATGGCCTGCCGCACCTGGTCGAACACGCCCTGCGCGCGCAGGTGCTCGATGTAGGCCTCGCCGGTGCTTTCCAGGCAGTGGGCGTCGAACTCCGCGAACGCATCGGCGGCGAAGCGGCTGCCGGGCGGCGCGGCCAGGAACCAGCTTTCGACCACCGGCTGGTGGGCATCGGTGGTGAAGCGGTCCAGGTAGTAGGCCACCAGGTCGCAGCCGCCTTCCCGCTGCTGCGCTTCGATCACCCAGTCGAGGGAGCGCGTGAGGATGGTGCTGGCGTCGATCCAGATGCCGCCGTGGTCGCGCAGCAGGCGCAGGCGGATCCAGTCGGAGCGCCGGGCCGGGGCGACGCGGGCCAGGGCCTCGGGCAGCTCGGGCACCCACTCGCGCAGCTTGGCGTCGTCCAGCACGCGGATGTCGAAGCCCGGGTTCATCTGCCGCCAGTTGGCGATGCAGCGCTCCACCAGCAGAGGCAGCGTGGGGCTGTTCCAGTAGGTCCAGACCACGCGCGGGATCGGTGCGGAGGCCGCCAGCGGCACGGGCGTGCCGATCGGGTAGCAGCGCAGGGGCTGCGGCTGGTGGGGCTCCAGCGTGCGGCCGGTGGCCCGGCAATAGCCGCGCACGGCCCGCGCCAGCCACAGCTCGGCGCGGTTCTTGAAGCTCAGGTGGGAGGCGGACACGGAGGCAGCGGTCGTGGCGGTCGTCATCGGGGTCGCCAAGCGTACCAGCGGCCCAGCCGCAGGGCGCGCAGCCACCAGCCGCGCCGCAGGTACTGCCGGCGCAGCGCGGCCAGGGTCAGGGGCGACTGGCGGTCGAAGTCGGCGCGGAACCGATCCGCCGCGGCCTGCCGCACGGCCAGGGGCGCGTCGCCCGCCATGCGCTGCAGGCTGCGCAGCGCGCCGGTCAGGTTGCGGGCGCTCTGGTGCGCCAGCGCGAAGCGCAGCGGTGCGCTCGCGGGCTGCGCGCCGCAGTCCGCGGCGAAGTCCGCCAGCGCCGCCGACTGGTGGGACGCCTTGCGCACGTCGGTGCTGGCCAGGATGCTGCCTTCCCGCTGGCGGTAGGCCACCCACGCGCGGGGCGCGTAGTAGAAGGTCTGCGCGCGCCGGGCCAGCAGCGGCATGGTGGCCATGTCCTCGAAATAGCGGCCCACCGGAAACCGCAGGCCGCCCGCCCAGAGGGCGCGGCGCGAGATCTTGGACCAGGCATGCAGCTGCCCGGTCATCATCAGGCCGGCCGCCAGCGCGTCGCCCCCTGGCTGCGGCCCGCCCGAGGCGCCGTCGAACGTGGCGCGGTGGCGCTCGCCGCGCAGCACGTGCTTGAGGCGCTCCTTCTTGCGCCACACGCGGAAGTCGCACAGCACCACGTCCACCGCATGCCGCTGCACGATGCGGCGCAGGCCGTCGATGGCGCCGGGCAGCAGCTTGTCGTCGGAGTCGAGGAACCAGAGATAGTCGCCCCGCGCGTGGTCGATCAGGGTGTTGCGCGCGGCGCTGAGGCCGGCGTTGGCGTCGTGCTGCAGCAGGCGCAGGCGGCCCGGCCAGCGCTCGGCCAGGTCCTGCATCAGCTGCGCGGAGCCATCGGTGGAGCGGTCGTCCAGCAGCAGCAACTCCACGCCCGCAGCATCGTCCACCGACTGTTCGACGACCGACTTCACGCAGGCGGTGAGGTAGGGCTCGACGTTGTAGACGGGAATCAGCACGCTCAGCCAAGGCTGCGTCTGCGGCTGCGGCTGCGTCTGCGGCTGCAGGCCGGTGTCAGGCATCGTCATGCGGGGCTCCGGAAGATGCGCCTGCGCCCGGCGTGTCCGCCAGCAGCCGCTGCAGCAGGGCTTCGTAGCGCGCCGTCATGGTGGGCAGGCCGTAGAGGCGCAGTGCATCGCGCCGCGCCGCGTGCGCCAGGCGCTCGGCCTCGGCGGGCCGGGTCAGCAGGCGCTCCAGCGCGTCGGCCAGCGCCGGCGCGTCGCCTTCCGCGGCGAGCAGGCCGTTGCGGCCGGGCTCCACCACGTCCTGCACGCCCACCACGTCGCTGCCGACCACCGCGCAACCAGCGGCCATGCCTTCGATCAGCGCGAGCGGCATGCCCTCATAGTGCGTGGAGAGCACGCAGATGCGGTGCCGCATGAGCAGGTCGGGCACCGAGCTGCAATGCCCCAGGAACTCCACTTGATCCTGCAGGCCGAGCTGCGAAGCGAGCTGTTCGGCCTGGCGGCGCGCGCCGGCCTTGCCGCCGCCGGCCAGCCGCACGGGGGGCGTGAGGCCGCGCGTGCGCAGCAGCGCCACCGCCCGCAGCAGGGTGGCGTGGTCTTTCTGCCGGGCGAAGCGGGCGGACATCACGATGGCCGGCTCGCGCTCGCTCCACGGGCGCGCATCGGCGCCGGCGAAGGGTTCGAGCCGGATGCCGTTGGAGATGGCCTCGGTCGTGGCCGCCGGAAAGCCGCGTGCGAGCAGGCTGCGCCGCACGCCCTCCGAGCAGCCGACGATGGCGTCGGTGCGGCCGCTGAGCCAGAGCGCCTGCCGCAGCCGCCAGGCGCTGTAGCGTTCGCGCGAGTTGTGCTCCACATGCACCAGGTGCGGCACACCGGCCAGCAGGCCCGCGTAGCGCCCCCAGAGGTGTTCGCTGAAACCATGCGCGACCAGCACGTCGGGGCGCCAGCTGCGGCACAGCGCGGCCAGCTGCCAGACGGTGGCCAGGTGCGCCCAGCCGGGCACGATGCGCACGTCGATGCCCTCGGCGCGCAGCGCGGCCACGCGTTCGGGCGACGTGGTGCGCTTGCGGCGCAGCACCAGCAGGGGCTGGAACCGGCCCGAGGCCGCATGCGCGCGCACCAGGTCGACGGCCACCTGCGTCGCCCCGGAGAAGCCGCCGGTGACGAAGTGCAGCACCCTGGGCCGCACCGCGGCGCCGGCGGATCGGGCGGTCATGCCGGCGTGGCCTGGGCGGCGGCGGACTGGCGTTCCAGGCCCAGCAGCGCGGCCCATTGCAGCATCACCAGGAACAGGTAGCCCATGATGCCGCTGTTGTGCGCGAAGAACACCTGCGTGAGCCCGAAGCCCATGTAGAGCAGCGGCACGCAGAGCCCGCCCAACCGCAGGGCCAGCAGGCCCGCCTGCCAGTCGGCCGGCATGGCCGCGTGGCGCGCCAGCCGGCGCCGGCTGGGCCAGAACAGGTAGACCGGCCAGAGGTAGAGGGCCAGCAGGCAGGCCAGCCCCACGGCGCCGGCCTTGACGAAGACGTCGAGCACCTCGTTGTGGACGTACACGTATTCGGTGATGGAAGGCTGGTAGAGGCCGGCCGCCACGCGCTTTTCCTTTTCTTCCATGTAGCTGCGGGTGGTCCAACCCAGCAGCGGCCGCTCGCGGCCCATGTCCCAGGCGAAGCGCCAGTGTTCCAGGCGCTGGCCGACGGAGTTGTCGGCGGCGCGCTGGGCCTCGTAGCCCTGCACCTCGACTTCCATGACCTCCCAGCGCTGGGCCAGCATCTGGTGGTTCAGCACCGTCATCACCAGCAGCGCGGCAGCCGTGGCGCCCAGGCAGCGCCACATCTCCCTGCGGTTGAGCTGGTAGAGCAGCAGCAGCACCACCGGGATGCACAGCAGCAGGGCCAGCCAGCCGCCGCGCGACTGCGACAGCACCGAGGCATTCACCGCGCCCAGCGAGGCGAGGCCGGCCAGCGTCACGCGCCAGCGGCCCAGCTGGCGGCGCAGGGCGATGGTCTGCACGGCGAGGATGGCGCCCAGCAGCATCGCCAGGTTGCCCCACTGGATGGCGTTGGTGCGGCCGGTGGGAAAGCCCGAGGCGCGCGACTGGTGTTCCACGTACACCTGCCAGAGCGCCACCCCGGCGCAGCCGATGCAGCCCACCAGCAGGCCGGTGTAGAAGGCCGCCGGCCGGGGCGGGTAGCGGGTGACGAACAGCAGGCACACCGCGCCGAGGAAGAACTTCACCGGCCGGTCGAACTGGTTCCACCCAGGCTCGGGCGCCGCCAGGATGAACCAGAAGCCGCCCATGCAGGCGATCACGCAGGCCAGCACCAGGGTGTGCGTGTCCGGCCGGTGGCGCAGCCACTGCGGCAGCGTGGCCAGCGCGCCCAGCAGCAGCAGCATCGCGCCATAGGAGTAGCCGGAGGCCACGGTCAGCGCCAGGGCCGGCACGAGAAACGCGGCCAGCGTGACCAGCCGGCGTGGCCAGGGCTCGGGGCCGAGAAGCGAGAGAAGGGAAGCGGAGTTCATCGGAAGGGCGATGCAGGCATCGCGGGCACGCGGGCAGGAAGAAACGCAGCGTGGAAGCGCCGCGCGAGCGCGGCGCGCAGGCCGATGGCAAAGCGGGCCGCCCGCACGGCGCCCGGCGGTGCCGCGGGGCGCGGCCCGGTGGTGCGAAGCGGCGCCCGAAGGCGCCGCGTGGAGCCGCCCGGCAGGCGGCGGATCAGAGCCCTTTCGGCCACGCGGCCGAACCCTGGCGTTGGATCAGTGGCCGGCACGGACGGTTTCGCCCGCTTTCAGTCGGTACACGGTGCCGCAGTACGGGCACTTGGCCTCGCCGGTCTGGCCCACGTCCAGATACACCTTCGGGTGGGTGTTCCAGATCTTCATGTCGGCCTTGGGGCTGGGGCAGAAGACGCCGCCTTGTGGATTCAGGTCCTTGGCGAGCAGTTCGATGGTGGCTTGCGTCATGGTGGGGGTTCGGTCTGTGCAGGCAGGCAGGCAGGAAATGAAGCGGGATCAGACCCGGGTCAGCCAGTGGGCGTACTTCGGATTGCGGCCGTTCACGATGTCGAAGAAGGCCGCCTGGATCTTCTCGGTGATCGGGCCGCGCGAGCCCGCGCCGATCTCGATGCGGTCGAGTTCGCGGATGGGCGTGACTTCGGCGGCGGTGCCGGTGAAGAAGGCCTCGTCGGCGATGTACACCTCGTCGCGCGTGATGCGCTTTTGCACCAGCTCGATCCCCAAGTCCTTGCAGATGTGGAAGATGGTGTTGCGCGTGATGCCGTTCAGGGCGCCGGCCGACAGATCGGGCGTGTACACCACGCCGTTCTTGACCACGAACACGTTCTCGCCCGCGCCTTCCGACACGAAGCCGGAGGCATCGAGCAGCAGGGCCTCGTCGTAGCCGTCGTCCAGCGCTTCCATGTTCGCCAGGATGGAGTTGCTGTAGTTGCTCACCGCCTTGGCCTGCGTCATGGTGATGTTGACGTGGTGGCGCGTGTAGCTGCTGGTCTTCACGCGGATGCCGCGGCGCATGCCTTCCTCGCCCAGGTAGGCGCCCCAGGCCCAGGCGGCCACCATCAGGTGGATCTGGTTGCCGCGCGGCGAGACGCCGAGCTTTTGCGAGCCGATCCAGGTCAGCGGACGCAGGTAGCACGACTCCAGCTGGTTCTCGCGCACCACGGCGCGCTGCGCCTCGTTCACTTCCTGCGGGGTGAAGGGAATCTTCATGCGCAGGATCTTGGCGCTGTTGAAGAGCCGCTCGGTGTGCTCTTCCAGGCGGAAGATCGCCGTGCCCTGCTCGGTCTTGTAGGCGCGCACGCCTTCGAACGCGCCGCAGCCGTAGTGCAGGGTGTGGGTCAGCACATGGATCTTGGCGTCGCGCCAGTCGACCATCTGGCCGTCCATCCAGATCTTGCCGTCACGGTCGGCCATCGAGGGAACTACGGGGCTCATCGTCATCCTTGTGTGGTAGCGGGAAGTCGCAAAACCTGCGATTTTAGGCGACGGTGGGGCGGCCGCCACCACGCGGGGCGCCCCGGCAGGCGCGGCCCGGCAGGCGCAGGCCGGCAGGGGCGATGGCTGGCGCCGCAGCGGTCCGTGCGCCGCAGCGGTGCGCCGCGCGGGCGGGGCTGCTAGCGCGGCCCGTCCGCCGGGTCGGCCACCGCCACGGGGGCTGCGTCCGGCGCGGGGCGCACCAGTTCCCACTGCGCCAGCCGGCCGCCGCGGAATTCGCAGGTCACATGCGACTGCGTGCCGTCCGTCCAGCGGTAGCGTTCGGGGTCGGTGCCCTCGGGCGTCAACGGCTGGCCCAGCGAGCGGGTGAGCGCCACCACGTACATCAGGTTGACGCCCTCGCGCAGCTTGGCGTTGAGCATGACGGCGCTGCCCACATGGCCCACCGGCCGCTTGGCGGCCTTGCTCATCACGTTCATGAGCCGGGTGAAATGCAGCAGCGCCCACATGAGCAGGCCGCCGCCCACGGCGAACAGGCCTTGCCAGCCCATGGCGCGCCAGGCGGCGAAACAGAGCACGAGAATACCGAGGGGAATGGCGATGCGTCGCAGGTTCATGGCGGCGATTGTCTCGCAGCCCGGGCCGCGCGCCGGTGTGGATGCTGCGTAGCGCTGCCGGCGCCGCCGCTGGCGCCCGCCGCCCCCGTCAACCGATGCCGCGCACCACTTCCATGGCCTGGTCCACGCGCTCCACCGCATGGATGGTCAAGCCCTCGATGGGCTTCTTGGGCGCATTCGCCTTGGGCACCACCGCCACGCTGAAGCCCAGCTTGGCCGCCTCCTTCAGCCGCTCCTGGCCGCGCGGCGCGGGCCGCACCTCGCCGGCCAGCCCGACTTCGCCGAAGGCGATGAATCCCTTGGGCAGCGGCTTGCCGCGCAGGCTGGAGGTGATGGCCAGCATCACCGCCAGGTCGGCCGCCGGCTCGCTGATGCGCACGCCGCCCACGGCGTTCACGAACACGTCCTGGTCCATGCAGGCCACGCCGGCATGGCGGTGCAGTACGGCCAGCAGCATGGCCAGACGGTCGCGGTCCAGGCCCACCGACAGGCGGCGCGGGCTGGGCCCGCCCTCGTCCACCAGCGCCTGGATCTCCACCAGCATGGGCCGCGTGCCCTCCAGCGTGACCAGCACGCAGCTGCCGGGCACCGGCTCGCTGTGCTGGCTCAGGAAGATGGCGCTGGGGTTGGTGACGCCCTTCAGGCCCTTCTCGGTCATGGCGAAGACGCCGATCTCGTTGACCGCGCCGAAGCGGTTCTTGATGGCCCGCACCAGCCGGAACTGGCTGTGCGTGTCGCCCTCGAAATACAGCACCGTGTCCACCATGTGCTCCAGCACGCGCGGGCCGGCCAGCGCCCCTTCCTTGGTCACGTGGCCCACCAGGACGATGGTCACGCCGGTGGCCTTGGCCGCCCGCGTGAGGTGGGCCGCGCATTCGCGCACCTGCGCCACCGAGCCCGGCGCGCTGGTCAGCTGGTCGGAATACACGGTCTGGATCGAGTCGATCACCGCCACGGCCGGCTGGGTGGCCTCGATGGTGGCGAGGATCTTCTCCAGCTGGATTTCCGCCAGCACGTTGACCTGGCTGTGGTCCAGCCCCAGCCGGCGCGAGCGCAGCGCCACCTGGGCGCCGCTTTCCTCGCCGGTCACGTAGAGCGTGGGCAGGCCCAGGCGCTGCAGCGCGTCCAGCGCCTGCAGCAGCAGCGTCGATTTGCCGATGCCCGGGTCGCCGCCGATCAGCACCACGCCGCCTTCGACGATGCCGCCGCCAAGCACGCGGTCCAGCTCGTCGATGCCGCTGGGCGTGCGCGCGACGTCGCTGGCCTCGATGGCCGCCAGCGGCATCACCGCCTGCGCCTGCGCCAGCCCGGCGTACTGCGGCGCGCTCAGCCGGTTCTTGCCGGGGCCCGCCTCGGCCACGGTCTCGACCAGCGTGTTCCAGGCGCCGCAGGCCGGGCATTTGCCCAGCCAGCGCGGGCTGGTGCCGCCGCAGGCGGTGCAGGTGAAGAGGGTTTTTTCTTTGGCCATGGGGAAGGTGATCCAGAAGTGCCGCCGCTCAAGGAACGGACGGGCGCAGAGGCGGACGGGCGGGCACGGACGGTGCAGCTCCAGATGCGATCAGACTGCCGGATCTGCAAGGGTGTGCCAGGGCTGCAAAGGCGGCAAGGGCTGGGCGGCGCCGCAGCCCGTGAAAAGTCCGGGAGGAAACGGGGCAGGACGTAAGCAAATGCGATGTCAGCACTATCCTACCCCCCGCAGACCGGGCGCTCCCTAGCATGGCGGCTCCAGCGGCGGTTCGCCGCGACCTTTATTCCAAGGAGATGAGCCATGAATTCTTCCAACACACCCCGCACCGCGTCGCGCTGGCTGGTGGCCGCGCCCCTGGTGCTGGTGTCCGCCCTGGCGCTGACGGCCTGCGACCGCAACAAGCCGGGCGAGCCCGCCAACGGCACCACGCCCGCGCCGATGACGCCCGCACCGTCCACGCCCCCCACGCCGACGCCTGATGCCACCACCGGCACGACCGGCACCGGATCGAGCAGCATGGGTGCCGGCTCGGCCACGGGTACCAGCAGCACCGCAGCCCCGACCTTCGGCGGCACCGCCACGACGCCGGCCATGCCCGCATCGCAGCCGGCCAGCGCCCCCCGCACCAACTGATCGTGACCGACGCGGCGCAGGCCTTCCCAGGCCCGCGCAGTGCCCGGCCCCGCACGGCAGTCCTGCCGTTGCGGGGCTTTGCCGTTGGGGCGGGAGCAGCGCGGGCGACCGGCACGGCATCGAGGGATTCATCCGCTACTGAATCCATAGCAAGCCGCCCAGGCGATTCGGATCGTTGCACACCGAAGCATCGTGAACTGCCGGATCCATCCGGGCACTGCGCTTCTCTTTCGATAGCATCGCAGCCGGACACCCGCCCCACCCCACCGCCATGGAGCCGACCGACATGACTTCCGCACCCCTGACCCTCTACTACGCCCCCGGCACCTGCGCGCTGGCCGTGCGCATCGCGCTGGAAGAAGCCGACGCGCCCTACCAGCTGCAGCTGCTGGACTTCGCCGCGCGGCAGCAGCAGTCGGCCGACTACCTGGCCATCAACCCCAAGGGCCGCGTGCCGGCGCTGGCGACGGACGCCGGTGTGCTGACGGAAACCCCGGCCTTGCTGGCCTATGTGGCGCAGCGCTTTCCAGCCGCCCAGCTCGCGCCCACCGATGCGTTCGGCTTTGCGCGCATGCAGGAGCTGCACGGCTATCTCGCCTCGACCGTCCACGTCGCCCACGCCCACCGCCCGCGTGCCAGCCGCTGGGCGGACGAGCCGGAGGCCATCGCCGCCATGCAGCGCAAGGTGCCGCAGAACATGGAAGAAGGCTTCGCGCTCATCGAGCGGCACTATCTGCAGAGCCCCTGGGTGCTGGGCGACCGGTACTCGGTGGCCGACGGGTATTTGTTCACCGTGGCCGGCTGGCTGCGCAGCGACGGCGTGGACATCGCCCGCTTTCCGAAGGTGCAGGCGCACCACCAGCGCGTGGGTGCGCGGCCCGCCGTGCAGCGCGCGCTGGCGGCCTAGCGGCCGGCCCCGGCAGCGCCCTGCGCGCGTGCCTGCCGGGGTAACGGGCGGGCCCGGCCGGTCAGTTCACCTTCAGGAGGCGCCAGTCGATGCGGTTGTCGGCGCGGTGGACGATCTCCACCTTCTGCGTCGCCGCCCACGGAATCACCTGGTTATAGAGCGGGATGTGCGAGATCAGCTCGTGGTCCTTCACCAGCGCCTGCTCGATCAGGCCGTTGCGGGTGGCGGTGTCGGTTTCCTTCTTGATGCGCTCGATCAGCGCGTCCTGCTGCGGATTGCTGAAGCGGCCCAGGTTGAAGTTGCCGTCGCCGCCCGCGCCCGGCGAGCGGATCAGCGACTGCAGCGAATAGAACGCGTCGAAGGTCGGCACGCCCCAGCCCAGCAGGTAGATGCTGGCTTCGTTGCGCTGGATCATCGGGAAATAGGTGGCGAACGGCAGCGAGCGCAGCTTGGCCTTCACGCCCACCTTGGCCCATTGCGCGGTGATGGCCTGGCACAGCTGCTCGTCGTTGATGTAGCGGCCCGCGCTGCAGGCGAAGTCGACCTCGAAGCCCTGCGGGTAGCCGGCCTCCGCCAGCAGCTTCTGCGCGGCGGCGGGGTCGTAGGGCCAGCGCACGTCGGCCTTGGGCGTCCAGCCGTTGACCTGCCGGGCCACGATGGCGCCCGTGGGCTGGGCCAGGCCGCGCAGCACCACGCGCTGCATGGCGTTGATGTCGATGGCCTGGTAGAGCGCGCGGCGCACGCGCACGTCCTTGAGCGGGTTCTTGCCCTTCACGCTGGAGTTCTGCAGCTCGTCGCGGAACTGGTCCATGCCAAGGAAGATGGTGCGGTTCTCGGCGCCGTCCAGCACCTTCAGGCCCGGCTGCTGGCGAATGCGGGGCACGTCCTGCAGGCTGGGGTCGAGCACGAAGTCGACCTCGCCCGACAGCAGCGCGGCGGTGCGGGTCGCGTCCGACTTGATGGGCGTGTAGACCACATCGGTCACGTTGCCCGCGAACTTGCCCCGGCCCCACCAGTTCGGGTTGGCGGCCAGCACCAGCCGCTGGTCGGCCGTCCACGACTTGAGCACGAACGGGCCCGTGCCCAGCGTGTTGCGGTGCGTGTAGGGCTCGTCGCTGGTCTTGATGTCCTTGGGCAGCAGGGCGTTGTTCTTCTCGGCCCAGGGCTTGCTCATGATGCGCAGCTCGGTCAGCTGGTTGACCAGCACCAGGTTGGGCACGTCGGAGAAGATGTCGAGGGTGTTCGCATCCACCACCTCCACCCGGTCGATGCCCAGGGTGTAGACGGCGTAGTTCGAGGTCTTGGCCTTGGCGCGTTCCAGCGAGAACTTCACGTCGTCCGCCGTCAGCGCCGAGCCGTCGCTGAACTTCACGCCCGGGCGCAGGCTGATGCGCAGCTGCGTGGGCGTGACCTGCTTCCAGCCGGTGGCCAGCTGCGGCTCGGGCTTGAAGGTCTTGCTGTTGTATTCGACCAGGGTTTCGTACACCGCCGAATGCAGCGCGTTGTTCACGCCCACGTTCTGCGCGTGGATGTCCCAGGAGGACACGTCCGCCGAGCGGGCGAAGCGGAAGGTGGCGGCATCGGCGGACAGCGGCAGCAGTGCGGCCGAGGCGGTGAACACGGCCACGGCGGCCGTGGCGAGCAGGGTCTTGGGCAGGGCGTGCGAAGTGCGCATGTCGGACAGTGGCTTTCTGTGGGGGTTGAACAGCAGGTGCGCCACTATGCCGCCCCGTCCATGGGGACGGAACCATTTTCTGGTTGTAACCATATGCCCCCTGGGGCGACCGGGCCTGCCCCGCCGCCGTTGGCGCTGGGGCTGCCGCAACCGCTGCCGAAGGGGCCTGGCTGCGTCTAGCGCCCCTGCAGCAGCCGGACGGCTTCGGGCAGCGACCGCGCGTGCGGCATGAAGCCGTCGAGCGCCGCGCCCAGCGCCACGGCGCACAGCAGCGCCCCCAGCAGCGGCTTCCAGGTCAGCCGCACTGCGGTGCCCAGCCAGCCGGCGCGCTCGGCGCCCATCGCGGCCCGTGCCGTGGCCACCGAGAAGGCCAGCTCCACCGCCACGGCCAGCAGTACCTCCCAGCCGAAATAGAGCCAGGCCAGCGCGCCCGCCCCGAAGGCGATCGCCAGGCCGATGAGAAAGATGGCCACCACCGGCACGACCACCACGGCACCTTCATCGGCACCCGCTGCGACCTCGAGCGCACCGCCCGCCATGTCACCCAGACCGTCGCCCACCCCGCCCATCCCGCCCACCGCGGCGTCACCCACGGCGCCGTGGTCGCCGAAGCTGCCGAAGTCGCCGCTGGCGCCGGCACCCGCGAAGTCGCCACCACCGCCGGCCTGCGGCGGGCCATTGCCTGGCGCTCCACCGGCCGGCTGCGGGCCGGGCCAGTCGGGCAGCCAGTCGGCGGCCGGGTCGCCGCCGTCGCCGTCGCGGCGCGGCCGCACCAGCCGGGCGGCCCAGGCGCGCAGCACCAGCAGGTGGGCGACGTAGCCCACGCCCAGCGTCACCAGATAGCGCAGGGCCAGCGAATCGACGCCCGCCACCATCTGCAGGTGCGAGGTGGCCCACATCAGCGCCAGGATGAAGCTGCCGATGCACCAGCCGTGCAGGCGCAGGCGGTGGCGGCTCTGCAGCTGCTCGGCCAGCGCCTGGCGCGGTACCTGGATGCGGCGCCAGTTCGATGCAGAGCGGGAGGGGCCCGGGGACGGACCGCTTCGCGCGGGCAGCGGCTTGCGGGCCACGCTGCTGCGCCTCAGTCCACCGCGAACGGCACGCGCGGCGCCACCGCGCACATCAGCTCGTAGCCCACCGTGCCGGCCGCGTGGGCGACCTCGTCGATGGGCAGCACCGTGCCGCCCGTGGCGCGGCCCCACAGGGTGACCTCGCTGCCCACACCGGCATCGGGCACCCCGGTCAGGTCGACGGTGATCATGTCCATGCTGACGCGGCCCACCAGCCGGGTGCGCACGCCGTTCACCAGCACGGGGGTGCCGTCGCCCGCATGGCGCGGGTAGCCGTCGGCATAGCCGCAGGCCGCGATGCCGATGGTGAGCGGCCCGTCCGCGGTGAAGCGCGAGCCGTAGCCAACCGTGTCGCCGCCCTGCAGGTGCTGCACGCCGATGATCCGCGTGGCGAGCGTCATGGCGGGCTGCAGGTCCCAGTCGGCGGCGGTGCGCTCCGGGTGGTCCGGGGCGCTGCCGTACATGACGATGCCGGCGCGGATCCAGTCGGCGCGCACCGCCGCGTCGCCGCCCTGGCGCAGCGCGGCGGCGCTGTTGCTCAGGCTGCGCTCGCCCGGCAGGTCCTGCGTGGCGGTGCGGAAGACGGCCATCTGGTGCGCCGTGCCGCGCGGGCCGTCGGCGTCGCTGAAGTGGGTCATGAACGAGATCTCGTCGACCTGGGTGAGCGCATTGAGCCGCGCCCAGGCGGCGCGGTAGCGGTCGGGCGGAAAGCCCAGCCGGTTCATGCCGCTGTTCATCTTCAGGAAGACGCGGTGCGGCGCCTGGGTCTTGTGCGCGGCCAGCCAGTCGATCTGCTCGTCGCAATGCACCGCGTGCCACAGGCCCAGGCGCGAACACAGCTCCAGGTCGCGCGGCTCGAAGACGCCTTCCAGCAGCAGGATGGGGCCGCGCCAGCCCAGGGCCCGCACGCGCTCGGCTTCGGCCAGGTCCAGCAGGGCGAAACCGTCGGCCGACCGCAGGGCGTCGAACACGCGCTCGATGCCGTGGCCATAGGCATTGGCCTTCACCACCGCCCAGGCCAGCGCGTCGGGCGCGGCACGGCGTGCGCGCGCCAGGTTGTGCTGCAGCGCAGCAGGGTGGACGGTGGCCAGAATGGGACGCGGCATGGCAGGTATTTCTACGGGGAGAAAGGTCGGAATTCTGGCACTGGGCGCCCGGGGGTGCGTGATATAACCGCCGCTCGTTTGTTGCAAGTTGAGATATTTCACAGGACATCAGCCCGACTGATGCAGCCCCCAGCCATTCGATGAAGCGCGGTTTCTACACCATCATGTCGGCGCAGTTTTTCAGCTCGCTGGCCGACAACGCGCTGTTCGTGGCCGCCGTCGAACTGTTGCGCACCGGCGGTGCCCCGGAGTGGCAGCGCGCCGCGCTGGTGCCCATGTTCGCGCTGTTCTACGTGGTGCTGGCGCCCTTCGTGGGCGCTTTCGCCGACGCCATGCCCAAGGGCCGGGTGATGTTCTTCAGCAATGCCATCAAGGTGGTGGGCTGCCTGATGATGCTGTTCGGCTCGCACCCGCTCCTCGCCTACGCGGTGGTGGGCCTGGGCGCGGCGGCCTACTCGCCCGCCAAGTACGGCATCCTCACCGAACTGCTGCCCGCCTCCCAGCTGGTCAAGGCCAACGGCTGGATCGAGGGGCTGACCATCGCCTCCATCATCCTGGGCGTGCTGCTGGGCGGCCAGCTGATCGGGCCGGCCGTGTCGGGCCACCTGCTGGCGTTCGACCTGCCGGGCCTGGACACCGGCGTGGACACGCCGGCCGAGGCGGCCGTGGCGGCGATGATCCTGCTGTACCTGGTGGCCGCCTGGTTCAACACGCGCATTCCACACACCGGCGTGGAGATGCGCCGCATGCCCGCCAACCCGCTGGCCATGCTGCCCGACTTCTGGTCCTGCAACAGCCGCCTGTGGCGCGACAAGCTGGGCCAGATCTCGCTGTCCACCACCACCCTCTTCTGGGGCGCGGGCGGCAACCTGAAGTTCATCGTGCTGGCCTGGGCCGCAGCGGCCCTGAACTACAACACCACGCAGGCCTCGGCCCTGACCGGCGTGGTGGCCATCGGCACGGCCGTGGGCGCGGTGGTGGCCTCCATGCGCATGCGGCTGGACGCGGCCACCAAGGTGATTCCGCTGGGCATCGCCATGGGCCTGCTGCTGATGCTGATGGTGTTCATCAAGAACATCTGGATCGCCATCCCGTTCCTGATCCTGCTGGGCGGGCTGGGCGGCTACCTGGTGGTGCCGATGAACGCGCTGCTGCAGCACCGGGGCCACAACCTGATGGGCGCGGGCCGCTCCATCGCCGTGCAGAACTTCAACGAGCAGGCCTGCATCCTGGCGCTGGGCGCGTTCTACAGCCTGTCGCTGAAGATGGGCCTGTCGGTGTTCGGCGCCATCACGGCGTTCGGGCTGGTGGTGGCCGGCGTGATGTGGCTGATCCAGCGCTGGCACCGCCACAACTGCACGCACCACCCCGAAGAGGTGGCGCACCTGCTGCACATCGCGCGGCACGACCACCACCACTGACCGGCCCGCGGCCGCTGGCAGCCCAGGCAGCCCACAGGGGTGGGCTTGCTATAAATTCAATAGCTGACCACGCCGACACATCGTGCGCCAGCGCCGTATTCGACCTATGAACCCGTCTCCGCTGCTGCCGATCGGCGCCCTGCTGTTCAACGCCCTGGTCTGGGGCCTGGCCTGGTGGCCGTTCCGGTTGATGCATGGCGCCGGGCTGCACCCGCTCTGGGCCACGGCGGTGATGTACTGCGGGGTGCTGCTGGCCCTGCTGGCGCTGCGCCCGGGCATCTGGGCGCAGGTGCGGGCGCATCCGCAGCTGTGGCTGCTGGCGGTCTGTTCGGGGCTGAACAACGTGGCCTTCAACTGGGCCGTGACGGTGGGCGACGTGGTGCGGGTGATCCTGCTCTTCTACCTGATGCCGGCCTGGGCCGTGCTGCTGGCCTGGCGCGTCCTGGGCGAACGGCCCACGCCAATGGCCATCGCCCGGCTGCTGCTGGCGTTCGCCGGGCTGGCCCTGGTGCTGGTGCCGCCCGGCGCCACGCTGGCGCGGCTGCTCGAGGGCCTGTCGATGGCGGACGGGCTGGCGCTGCTGGGCGGCTTCATGTTCGCCATGACCAACGTCACGCTGCGGCGGCTGAGCGCGGTGCCCGGCCAGGCGCGCATGTTCGCCATGTTCGGCGGCTGCATGCTGATGGCGACCGCGGTGGCCTGCATCGGTCTACAGGTGGGCGTGGTGGAGGCCTTCCCCGCGCCCAACGCGACGTGGGTGGTCACGGCCGCCTGGCTGGCCGTGCTGCTGCTGCTGGGCAACTGGGCGCTGCAGTTCGGCGCGGCGCGGCTGGCGGCGGGCACCACGGCCGTGGTGCTGCTGTCGGAGGTGGTGTTCGCCAGCGTGTCGTCGGTGGTGCTGTCCGCCGCGCAACTGCAGCCCCGCACCTTGCTGGGCGGGGCGCTGATCGTATCGGCCTCGCTGCTGGCGGCGCTGCAGCGGCGCTGAGCGGCAGGCGCCGTGCGAGCGCCGCCGCCGGTCACCCGCGCGGGTCGGTCGCCAGCAGCATCTCCACCAGCGCCCGCAGGTCGCGCTGCAGGCGCTCGAAGCCGGCTGCGTCCAGCGCCAGCGTCTGCTCGTCCATGTAGAGCTTGCGATTGATCTCCACCTGGATGCTGTGCCGCTGCTGCGCCGGCTGGCCGTAGCGGCGCACCAGTTCCACGCCCTTGTACGGGTGGTTGTAGTCCACGCTGTAGCCGCGCTCTTTCAGGAACGCGCAGATGCGCTGCGACAGGCGTGGGTCGGCGGTGGTGCCGTCCCGGTCGCCCACCACGAAATCGGCATGGGCCAGCCCGGGGTGCAGCGTGGCGTGGCTGGCGGCCACGGCCGGCATGGAGTGGCAGTTGATGTGGATGCTGTAGCCGTGCCGGGCATGCGCCGCGTCGATCTCGCGCGCCACCGCCTGGTGGTAGGGGCGCCAGCAGCGGTCGATGCGGGCGCGGATCTCGTCCACGCCCAGCGCGCGGTCATAGATCGGCACGCCCTCGTCGGTGAACTTCCAGATCAGCCCCTTGCCCAGGCGCACCTTCTGCAGCACGACCGGATCGGTGGTCACCGCGTCGGGCCATTCGCCATCCAGCAGGCCTACGTCCAGCTCGGTGGTGTCGCGGTTGGCGTCCAGGTAGATGCGCGGAAAGTGCGCCTCCACCCAGCCCACGCCCAGCGAGGGCGCGAAGCTGTAGAGCTTTTCGACGTGGGTGTCTTCCGCGCGGCGCAGCACAGGCAGCGCGAGCGCGGCCCGGAAGTCGTCCGGATAGACCGTGCCGCTGTGGGGCGAGTCGAGCACCACCGGCGTGCGGCCGGGCACGACGCTCACCATGCGCTGGGCCGGCGGCGCGCAGGGCGCACCGGCTGCGCCGGGCTCGGCCTGCTGGTAGTGGCTGTGGATGAGTTTCAGCACGGCTTGCATAGGCACATCGCTCCAGCGGAAGGGTTATTCGATCTTGATCTTGGCATAGGCCGCCACCTTTTTCATCTTGTCGATCTCGCGCACGATCTGCTGGGAGAAGTCGGCCGGCGAGGTGCCCGAGGCATAGAGGCCCTGCCCGGCCAGCCGGTCGCGCACGGCCGGCTCCTTCAGCGCGGCGGCGACGGCCTGCTGCACGCGCAGCACGGCGGCGGGCGGCGTGCCGGCCGGGGCCACCAGGCCGAACCACGACGGTTCGTTGGCCTGCTTGTAGCCCAGCTCGGCGTAGGTGGGCACATCGGGCAGCACGTCCAGCCGCGCGGGCCACGACACGGCCATCGCCTTCAGCTTGCCCGCCTTGACGTGCGGCAGCGACGAGGCCACCTGGTCGAAATACACCGGAACCTGGCCGCCCAGCACGTCGTTGATGGCCGGGCCCGCACCGCGGTAGGGAATGTGCACCATGGCCGTGCCGGTGCTGCTCTTGAACAGCTCGCCCCACATGTGGCCGATGGTGCCGTTGCCGGGCGTGGCATACGAGATCTTGCCGGGATTGGCCTTGAGGTAGGCCACCAGCTCGGCAAAGTCCTTGACCGGCAGCACTTGCGGGTTCACCACCACGATGCCGGGCGCCTTGACGATCTCGGTCACGCCGACGAAGTCCTTGATCGGGTCATAGGGCAGCTTGGCGTAGACGGCCGGGTTCACACCGTGGGTGGACAGCGTGGCGACGCCGAAGGTCAGGCCATCGGCCGGGGCGCGGGCGATCTCGGCCATGCCGATGGAGCCGCCCGCGCCGGCGCGGTTCTCGACCACCACGGTCTGGCCCAGCAGGCGCTGCAGCGGCTCCTGCAGGGCGCGGCCGGCGATGTCGGTGGCACCGCCCGGCGGGAAGGGAATGACGATGCGCAGAGGTTTGTCTTGCGCGAAGGACATTCCAGGAGCGACAGAAGCAGCGGCCATGGCGGCCAGAAGATGACGGCGTTGCATAGGGATCTTCCTTTGAATATGAGACGCAGATTACCGGAGTCGGTGCCAATCAAAAAGCAATGCTTGTGCCTGATAACATTCCAATCCGGAATGATTTCAATCGGGCAGACACTGACCCGCATCGATAGCCTCCCCTGCCCACGCGCCCGACCGCCCGCCCACCATGTCCCTTCGCCGACTCAACCCTCCGCTGCACCTGCTGCGCGCCTTCTGCACCGTCGCCCGGTTCGGCGGCATCTCGCGCGCAGCCGAGGCGCTGCACCTGACGCAGAGCGCCGTCAGCAAGCAGGTGCAGGAGCTGGAGCGCTGGGTGGGCATCGACCTGTTCGAGCGCAGCCGCAAGCGGCTGTCGCTCACGCCCGCCGGGGAACGCTACGAAAAGGCGGTGAACGCCCTGCTGACGCGGCTGGAGGCCGCCACGCTGGAGCTGATCACCAGCAGCGACGGCGGCGGCGCGCTGCACCTGTCGGTGCTGCCGACCTTCGCGGCCAAATGGCTGATTCCGCTGCTGCCCCAGCTGCACCAGCTGCATCCGCAGGTGACGCTGCACTTCGTACCCTTCGTGCATGGCTACGACTTCTCCGACCCGGAGCTGGACTGCTCCATCCTGTTCGGCGACGGGCACTGGCCGGGGGCGCGCTCGCACTACCTGGCCGGCAACGATGTGGCCCTGATCGCGCCGCGCCGGGAACTGGCGGAAGGGGACATCCGCAGGCCGCGGGACGTGGCGCGCTGCACGCTGCTGCGGCACGCCACCGTGCCGGGGGACTGGCAGCACTGGAGCGAGGCGCACGGCGTGCCCCTGCCCGACACCCTGGCCGGCCCGCAGTTCGACCAGTTCCAGACCCTGATTCGCGCGGTGTCGGTGGGCATGGGGGTGGCCCTGGTGCCCCGCTGCCTGGTGCAGGACGAGATCACGGCCGGCACCGTGGCCGAGCCCCTGGCCGGGGGCGGCTACACCAGCGACATGGGCTACTGGCTCTGCTACCCGGAAGCGCGCGCGCACCTGGCGCCGCTGGTCCGGTTCCGCGACTGGCTGCTGGGGCTGAACGCGCCGGCCCGGCGGGCGCCCGACCCGGGGGGCGCGTGATGCGAGCGCCGGCGTCCGGCCTGCGCCGGGTCGCCCTGTGGGCGGCCGCCCTCGGGCTGGCGCTGCTGCTGATCGGCCTGGCCGCCGCCTGGGCGGAGCGCCGCGAGGCGCGCCTGCAGGCCGACTCCGTGCGCCGGTCGATGGAAGTGCATGCCCTGGCCCTGCGCGACGCGGCCGGCAAGTACCGGCACCTGCCCTTCACGGCCGGGCTGCACCCCGACCTGCGCGCCGCGCTGGAGCGCCCCCGGGACGCCGCCGCGCAGGCCCGCGCCAACCGCTACATCGCCGAGGTCAACCGCGAAGCGGGCTCCGACGCGCTCTACCTGATCGGCGCGGACGGCGTGACGCGCGCGGCCAGCAACTGGGACACGCCGCAGAGCTTCGTCGGCCACTCCTACGCCAACCGGCCGTACTTCGTCGATGCGCTGGCCGGCCGCAGCGGCATGTTCTACGGCGTGGGGCAGACCACCGGCGCGCCCGGGCTGTTCCTTTCCGCGCCCGTGCGAAGCGACAGCGGCGCGGTGCGCGGCGTGGTCACCGTCAAGGTGAGCCTGCACCCGCAGCAGGCGGCCTGGGCCTATGCACGCGATCCGATCCTGCTGTCGGATGCGCGCGGCCTGGTGTTCCTGAGTTCGGTGCCCGGCTGGCTGTACCACGCCCTGCGCGCCGTGCCGCCGGCCGAGATGGACCGCATGCGCAGCGAGCAGCAGTACGGCCCGCGCCCGGGCTTTCCGGCCCTGCCGTGGCGGGTCGATCGCGAACCGGGCAAACCGGGCGAATCAGGCGAAGGGGGCGAAGCCGGCTACCTGGTGCGCACCGAGCTTGGCGGCAAGTCGCGCCGCTTCCTGGCCGTGGACGAGCCGCTGCCGGAGCTGGGCTGGACGCTCACCATGCTGTCCGACCATGCCGAGGTGGCACGGGCCGGCGAGCGCGCCTGGCTGCTGGGCACCCTGGCTGCGGCCGTGCTGCTGCTGGGCGGCCTCTACTGGCAGCTGCGCGAGCGCCGCTTCGCCGAGCAGCGCAACGCCCGGCGCGAGCTGGAGCTGCGCGTGCGCGAACGCACGCAGGCGCTGGACGAAGCCCATGCCTTCCGCAAGGCGATGGAAGATTCGCTGCTGGTCGGCATGCGCGCGCGCGACGCCGAGGGCCGCATCACCTACGTCAACCCCGCCTTCTGCACCATGACGGGCTACGCCGCCGAGGAACTGCTGGGCCGGCTGCCGCCCTACCCGTACTGGCACCCCGACGACGTGGCGCAGCACTGGCAGCACTACGAGGCCATGATGCGCGGAGAGCCGGCGCTGTCGGGGTTCGAATCGCGCCTGATGCACCGGGGCGGCCGCGAGGTCATCACCATGGTCTACACCGCGCCGCTGGTGCGGGCCGACGGCACGCATGCCGGCTGGATGAGTTCGGTGGTGGACATCACCGAACAAAAGCGCGCCGAGCAGCGCCAGCGCCAGAACGACGAGCAGCTGCAGCACGCGCAGCGCCTGGCCAGCCTGGGCGAGATGGCCTCGACCCTGGCGCATGAACTCAACCAGCCGCTGATGGCGCTGAGCAACTACGCCAGCGCCGCCAAGGCCTTCGCGCAGCAGGGCCGCGCCGACCTGCTGGCCGACACACTGGACGAGACCATGGCCCAGGCCCAGCGCAGTGCCGAGATCGTGCGCCGCATCCGCGGCTTCGTGCGGCAGCAGACGGCCGGCACGGAAGCCTGCGCGGTGGACGCGCTGGTGGCCAACGCCCTGGCGCTGGTGCGCGGCGACATGCGCCAGCGCGGCGCACGCGCCCAGGTGCGCATCGCGCCGGGCCTGGCGCCGGTGCGCGGCGACCGGGTGCTGCTGGAGCAGGTGCTGCTCAACCTCATCGCCAACGCGCTGCAGGCCATGGAGGCCACGCCGCCGCAGGACCGCACGGTGGACATCGACGCCCAAGCCTGCGGCGGGCGCCTCTGCATCCGGGTGACGGACCGGGGGCCGGGCATTCCCGCCGCCCTCGCCGAACAGGTGTTCGCGCCGTTCTTCACCACCAAGCCCGCCGGCCTGGGGCTGGGCCTGAACATCTGCCGCACCATCGCCGAAGCCCACCGCGGCCGCCTGTCGTTCGCCGACCGGCCCGGCGGCGGCACCGTCTTCACCCTGGAACTGGAAACCGACGCGCCATGACCGCCACCCCCTCAGCCCCTGCCAACCACCTCTGCGTCGTGGATGACGACGAGGCCGTGCGCCGCTCGCTCGGCCTGCTGCTGCTGTCGCGCGGCCATGCGGTGCAGACCTTCGCCTCGGGCGAGGACTTCCTGGCCGGCGCCGACCTGCAGCGCCCGGGCTGCGCCATCCTCGACCTGCGGCTGGGCGGCATGAGCGGGCTCGAGGTGTTCCACGCGCTGCAGGCGCAGGACAGCCCGCTGGTGGTGGTGTTCCTCTCGGGCCACGGCGAGATCCCGATGGCCGTCGCCGCGGTGCAGAGCGGCGCCTTCGACTGGCTGGAGAAACCCTGCCACGACGAGCGGCTGCTGGACACCGTGGGCCGCGCGCTGCAGCGGGCCGGCGAGATCGCCGCGCGCCGGCAGGCCCGGCAGGCCGCCCAGGCGCTCTGGGACAAGCTCACGCCGCGCGAGATGCAGGTGGCCCGGCTGGTGGCCGAGGGCAAGCCCAACAAGCAGATCGCCCAGGAACTCGCCCCGCTGGAGCAGCGCACGGTGGAAACCCACCGCGCCCACGCCTTCGCCAAGCTGGGGCTGGCCAACAGCCACCAGTTGGACCGCTTCCTGCGCGAGCACGGGCTCTAGCACCCCGGCAGGGCGCTCAGGCGCTTTCCACCCGGACGGCTCGCCTCTGCACGCCTTCTCAGTGTTAACCCTTGCGTAGCGGTACGCAGACGCATGCCGGCCCGCTACGGACGACAGCCGGCGCCCGGCCCCGCAGACTCGGGCCGCACGCACACAAAGGCAGACCGAGACAAGGACCGCATCCATGACGACCACCGCAACGGCGCACGCCGCCACCGATCAGCACCCCTACACCTTCGAGGAAAAGCGCAAGCGCATCTTCGCCATCTTCGCCGCCTCGTCGGGCAACCTGGTGGAGTGGTTCGACTTCTACGTCTATGCCTTCTGCGCGGTCTACTTCGCGCCGGCCTTCTTCCCGAAGTCCGACCCGACGGTGCAGCTGCTCAACACCGCCGGCGTGTTCGCGGCGGGCTTTCTGATGCGCCCGGTGGGCGGCTGGCTGTTCGGCCGGCTGGCCGACCGCAAGGGGCGCAAGACGTCGATGGTGGTGTCGGTGACGATGATGTGCGCGGGCTCGCTGGTCATCGCCTGCCTGCCCACCTACGCGCAGATCGGCGCCGCCGCGCCCGCGCTGCTGCTGGCCGCGCGGCTGCTGCAGGGCCTGTCGGTGGGCGGTGAGTACGGCACCACCGCCACCTACATGAGCGAGGTCGCCATGCGCGGCCAGCGCGGCTTCTTCTCGTCGTTCCAGTACGTCACGCTGATCGGCGGACAGTTGCTGGCGGTGCTGGTCGTGGTGCTGCTGCAGCAGACGCTGGACGAGGCCGACCTGCGCAGCTGGGGCTGGCGCATTCCGTTCGTGCTGGGCGCGGTCGCCGCCGTGGTGGCGCTGGCCCTGCGCCGCACGCTGACCGAGACGGCCAGCCAGCAGCACAGCACCGCCAAGGGCGCGGGCACCATGCGCGAGCTGTTCACCCACCACAAGCGCGCCTTCCTGGTGGTGCTGGGCTACACCGCCGGCGGCTCGCTGATCTTCTACACCTTCACCACCTACATGCAGAAGTACCTGGTCAACTCGGCCGGCATGTCGATCAAGACGGCCAGCAACGTGATGACCGCCTGCCTCTTCATCTACATGTGCATGCAGCCCGTGTTCGGCGCCCTCTCCGACCGCATCGGCCGCCGCAACAACATGCTGCTGTTCGGCGCCCTGGGCGCGCTGATGACCGTGCCGGTGCTCAGCAACCTGCAGAACGTCGGCAGCCCGCTCGTGGCCGGCGTGCTCATCACGCTGGCACTGGCGGTGGTGAGCTTCTACACCTCGATCAGCGGCGTGGTGAAGGCCGAGATGTTCCCGCCCGAGGTGCGCGCGCTGGGCGTGGGCCTGTCGTACGCGGTGGGCAATGCCATCTTCGGCGGCAGCGCCGAATACGTGGCGCTGGGCCTGAAGGCGATGGGCCACGAGTCGTACTTCTACTGGTATGTGACCGGCATGATGGTGATCGCCTTCCTGGTGAGCCTGCTGCTGCCCAGGCAGGCGTCTTACCTGCATCACGACCGGTAACCCGCCACCGGAGGCAGCCGGCGTCAGTCGCCGCGCACTGCGGCGACCAGCGCCTCCAGCGCACGCACGTCGGGCACCAGCACGGCGTGCGCGCCCTCCTTCTTCAGCACGCCGCGCCGCGTCAGCGCACCCAGCTCGCGGGTGACCTGCTCGCGGTTCGTGCTGATCTTGCCGGCCAGCGCCGCGTGGGGCGGCATCGGGTCGATGCGGGCGCTGTGGTCGGGTGCGACGCCGGCCGCACGGGCCAGGCCGAGCAGCTCGGTGTGCAGCCGCGTGTGCACGCCCAGCGTGCTGAGGTCGATCACCCGCTCGGTCAGCCGCCGCACCAGGCGGGTCAGGTTGCGCATCATGCGCATCGCCAGCATCGGCTCGCGCTGCAGCAGCGCCAGAAAGGCCTGCGGCGCCATGCAGGCCACCAGCGACGACTCCAGCGTCACCACGTCGGCCGAGCGCGGCTGGCCGTCCAGCGCCGACAGGTCGCCGAAATGTTCGCCGGCCTCGCAGTCGCGGAAGGCCACCTCGCGCCCGTTGGCCGAGTAGGTGGTGATGCGGGCCCGGCCCGCGACGAGGAAGTACACCTCGCCGCCGTCCGACGCGCGGGTGAAGAGCGGGCGCCGGGCCTCGACCGTGCGCCAGTCGCAGGCCGCGGCGATCTGGTCCAGGCAGGCGTCGCCCAGGCCCTCGAAAAGGTCGATGCGGCGCAGGGCCAGGCTGGAACGGACGGGTGGGGCAGAGGTCATGGCGGCGCAGCGGGGTACAAGGCACGGCCGGACGGCCGGGGGCGGATTATGGCAACGAGGGGCCAGCCCCTGCCGGCGAGGGACTTGGCGCAGCGGAGCCTTATGCTCACGCTCCCTCCGTGCGCGCTGGCGCCCGGCCCGAACGCCCTGCCCGCCGCATGCCCGCTTCCGCCCCTTCGTCCCGCCGCCTCGCCTGGCCCTCCCTGCGCAACCTGCGCTGGGCCAGCGGGCTGGTGCTGTGGATCTACGTGTCCCTGCATCTGGCCAACCATGCGGTGGGGCTGGTGTCGCTGGCGGCGGCCGAAGCCGTGCGCGCGGCCGTGCATGCGGGCTGGGCCACGCTGCCGGGCACCCTGGTGCTCTACGGCGCCCTCGCCACGCATCTGGCCATGGCCTGCGTGGCGGTCTGGCAGCGGCGCAGCCTGCGCATGCCGGCCATCGAGGCGCTGCGGCTGGCGCTGGGCCTGGCCCTGCCCCTGCTGCTGGCGGGCCACGCGGTGGGCACGCGCTTCACGCACGACTGGCTGGGCGTGGAGCCCACCTATGCGCGCATCGTCCGCGCCATCTGGACACCGGAGGGCCTGACGCTGCAGTGGCTGCTGCTGACGGCCAGCTGGACGCACGGCTGCCTGGGCCTGCACCTGGCGCTGCGCGCGCGGCCTTTCTGGCGCCGCTGGCAGCCGCTGCTGCTGACCGGCGCCGTGCTGCTGCCGGTGCTGGCGGCCCTGGGCGTGCTGGCCCTGGCGCGCGAGCTGCAATGGCTGGCGCTGCCGCCCTCGCCACGGCCCACGCCCGAAGGTGCCGCCGCGGCTGGCGCGCTGACCGATCGGCTGCGCATGGGCTGGCTGCTGGGGCTGGCCGCGCTGCTGGCCCTGCGCTGGGCGTGGGACGCCACGCGGCAGTGGCGCCGCGGCGGGCCCATCACCCTGCGCTACCCCGACCGCGCCGTGCAGGTGCCGCGCGGCTTCAGCGTGCTGGAGGCCAGCCGCGCGCACGGCATCGCCCACCTGTCGCGCTGCGGCGGGCGGGCGCGCTGCTCCACCTGCCGCGTGCGGGTGCATGCCGCCCCGGGCGACCTGCCCGCGCCGGGCCGCGACGAGCGCCAGACCCTGGCCCGCGTGCAGGCCCCGCCCGACGTGCGGCTGGCCTGCCAGCTGCGCCCGCGTGGCGACGCCAGCGTCATCCCGCTGCTGCCGGCCGACGCGGCCACCCGGCACGCCCCGGCGGTGGCCGGGCACGAAGAGCGCGAGGTGGCGATCCTGTTCGTCGACCTGCGCCGCTGGTCGGGCCTGGCCGAGCGGCAGTGGCCGTTCGATCTGGCCTGGGTGCTGGACCAGTATTTCGCCCGCGTGGGCGCCGCCGTGCAGGCCAGCGGCGGCCTGGCCAACCAGTTCGTGGGCGACAGCGTGATGGCCATCTTCGGCCTGCAGACCGACCTGCCCACCGCCTGCCGCCAGGCCGTGCAGGCCGCGGCGCTGATCGAGGAGCGCATGGACGCCTGGGGCGAGAGCTTCGCCGCGCAGTTCGGCCATGCGCTGGACTTCGGCATGGGCCTGCATGCGGGCCGGGTGGCGCTGGGCCGGGTGGGCTGGGGCGAAGCCACTACCTTCAGCGCCGTGGGCGAGGTGGTGAACACTGCCAGCCGGCTGCAGGACTATTCCAAGGTGGCCGGTGCGCGCCTGGTGCTGTCGCTGGACGCGGCACGCGGCGCCGGCGCCGAGCAGTCCCTGGGCACGCCGGTGGAGGTGACGGTGCGCGGGCGCTCGCAGCCCCTGCACGTGCTGCACGTGCCGCATCCAGCGCGCCAGTGGCCACCCGCCTGACAGTGGCTGCAGCCCGCTGGACAGCGGCTGCGGGCCGCCCTGGCGCGGCGGGCCGATTGCCGAAAGCTGTGCGTTTGCGCACATACGCCAGCGCCGCAAAAGCCCACACTTCAGTCCATGCAGTCGGCAATCACGCCCTGCAAGTCACTGAAAGAGAGCACTGTCATGAAGAACACCCAACACCTGATCGCCATCGCCGCCCTGGCCGCCGCCACCTTCGCGGGCACCGCTTCCGCAGCGGCTCCTTCGCAGGAAGTCTGGTTCGGCGCACAGCCCGTGGCCTCGGGCGCCCCGCTGTCGCGTGCCGAAGTGCAGGCAGACCTGAACCTGTGGAACCGCGCGGGCCTGAACGAGTTGAACGCGGGCGACCACAACGATGTGGCCAACCCGGCCTATGCACAGCGCCTGGCCGCCTACCAGCGCCTGCGCAGCGGCCCCGAGTACGTCGCCGAAGTGCAGCGGCTGGGCGGCAGCGTCAGCACCGCCGGCACGGCCGTCCAGACTTCTGCGCACTAAGCGCGAAAAACACGGTCACCGGGCGCAGCGGTCGGGCCTTCGGTAACGAACGATTCGAGCGCGTCTCAAGTCGTATCGCACGGACTGCAACGGCTGGCCAAAAGCCTGTGACAACGTGATGACGCCGCCGGCGCGGTCGGGAAAGCTCCCTGCTTTCCCGGCCCGCCGGCGGCGGCGTTTGCGCCACTGGAGAAACGGACGCTTGGCGGACACGGGCCGTCGCTGCAGCGCACAAAACCGTCGGACAGGGCCCGACACCAATCTCTGCGGATTCGCACACGGCGGCGCTTTCGGGCGGCAGACACTGAACTCCCTCGCAGCCAAAAGCGCTGCCGGCACGGCAAATGGTCACTAACCCCGATCCACCGCACCGGCAACCCCTTTGATTGCAACCTTTGTACCCACCGATCTCACCGATCAATGTTTTAAAGGATTCGAGACCATGAACAGCAAGCACCTCATCGCCGCCGCCACCCTCGCCATCGCCGGTTCCGGCGCCGCCTTCGCCGGCCCGGCCATGACCGGCCCCGTGAACCAGGAAGTCTGGGCTGGCCCCGTGCCGGTGGCCATGGTGTCGGACACCTCGCGCCAGGTGTCCCGCGCGGAAGTGCAGGCCGACTGGAACCTGTGGCAGAAGGCCGGCCTGGGCATGTACCAGGTGGGTGAAGGCTCGCCCGCCGCCGACCCGATGTACCAACAGCGCTACGCCGAGTACCAGCGCCTGCGCAGCGGCCCTGAGTACGTCGCCGAAGTCCGTCGCCTGGGCGGCGAAACCAGCGCCGTGGCCTCCGTCTACGAAAGCCGCACCGTCCCCATGACCAACTGATCGCGCATTGGTGCTCTGCCCGCCCCTGCCGGGGCAGGCGGCCCGGTTAAGCAGCCCGCGCCGATGCGCGGGCTTTTTCGTTGCCGCTGGCAGCTCGTCCGCACGGGCGGCGCGGCGCTTTTCAAGGCCCTGCTGGCGCCGGCGATCGCCCGGCGCGATCGGGCGCGGGTTGGGAGGCGAACTGCACCGTGAAGCGCGCGCCGGGCGGTGTGTGCCCCGGATGCGCATCGTCCAGCCGCACCGTGCCGCCGTGCTGGCGGGCGATCTCCCGGACGATGGGCAGGCCGAGGCCGGAGCCGTCCGCATCGGTGCCGAGCGCGCGGTAGAAGGGCTGGAAGACCAGCTCCCGTTCGCTGGCCGGCACGCCCGGGCCGGAGTCCTCGATCTGCAGCAGCAGCACCTGCCCGAAGGTGTCGGCCAGCACGCGGGCCGTGATGACGCCCGGGTGCTCGGCGCTGGAGGGCGTGTAGTTCATGGCGTTGTCCAGCAGGTTGCGCGCCAGCTCCTTGAGCAGCGTGGCGTTGCCCTGCATCCAGACGCCCGGCGTGCCCGGCTGGGCACCTTCGTAGCCCAGGTCGATGCGCAGCTCCAGCGCGCGCGGCACGCAGTCGTGCACCACCTCGATCACCAGCTGCGCCAGGTCCACCGGATGGCGGACCATGCCGGTGCCGCCTTCGGCCCGCGCCAGCGCCAGCAGCTGGTTGACGGTGTGGGTGGCGCGCATGCTGCTGCGGCCGATCTGCTGCAGCGAGCGGCGCAGCGCCTCGGTGTCCGAGCCCTCGCGCTGCGCCAGGTCGGCCTGCATGCGCAGGCCGGCCAGCGGCGTCTTCAACTGGTGCGCGGCATCGGCCAGAAAGCGCTTCTGCGTGGCGATGGAGTCGTTGAGCCGGCCGAGCAGGTCGTTCACCGAGTCGACCAGCGGCGCCACTTCCATCGGCACGGCCTTGTGGTCCAGCGGCGAGAGGTCGTCGGGCTTGCGCGCGCGGATGCGCTCTTCCAGCTGCGACAGCGGCTTGATGCCGCGCGCCAGCGCCAGCCACACCAGCAGCACCGCCAGCGGCAGGATGGCGAACTGCGGCAGCATCACGCCCTTGATGATTTCGGTGGCGAGCACGCTGCGTTTCTCGCGCGTCTCGGCGACCTGCACCAGCACGGCCGGCGCGCCGGGCAGCGGCACCCGCACCCAGAGGTAGGCGATGCGGATGTCCACGCCGCGCAGCTCCGCGTCGCGCAGCCGCACCTCGCCGGAAAACGGCCGGTCTTCGTCGGGCGGCTGGGGCAGCTCGCGTTCGCCCGACAGGTGGCTGCCGTCGGGCGACACCACCTGGTAGTAGACGATGTCGGACTCGTCGGCGCGCAGGATCTCGCTGGCGGGCTGCGGCAGGTTGAACTGCACGCGGCTGCCCTGCACGGTGACCAGCTGCGCCAGGGCATGGGCGTTGTATTCGAGGGCGCGGTCGAACGGCTTGTTGGCCAGGCCCTGCGCCACCAGCCAGGTCAGCGCCAGGCTGACGGGCCAGAGCAGCAGCAGGGGGGTGAGCATCCAGTCGAGGATCTCGCCGAAGAGGGAGCGCTGCTCGCGCTGGAAGATTTTCATGGCGCCGGCCCTGCCGCCGCTCTTCAAGGTGTTTTCATGCCGCAGCGCCCGTCCATCCAGCGCCAGCAGCTATTGAATTCATAGCAACAGATCCGCAACCCGTCAGGCGACCACCCGGTCGGGCGCCACCTTCTCCAGGCAGTAGCCCAGCCCGCGCACGGTGGCGATGCGGATCGGGCCGCTCTCGATCTTCTTGCGCAGGCGGTGGATGTACACCTCGATGGCGTTGTTGCTCACCTCTTCCCCCCACTCGCAGAGCCGGTCCACCAGCTGTTCCTTGCTGACCAGCCGGCCGGCGCGCTGCAGCAGCACCTCCAGCAGGCCCAGCTCGCGCGCCGACAGCTCCACCATCCGGCCGTCGATGGTGGCCACACGGCCGGCCTGGTCGTAGACCAGCGGGCCGTGGCGGATCACGCTGGTGGTGCTGCCCATGCCGCGCCGGGTCAGCGCCCGCACACGCGCTTCCAGCTCCTGCAGCGAGAACGGCTTGGCCATGTAGTCGTCGGCTCCGAAGTCCAGGCCCTTGACGCGCTCGTCCACGCTGTCGGCCGCGGTGAGGATCAGCACCGGCAGCGCCGAGCCCCGGCTGCGCAGGCGCTTGAGCACCTCCAGGCCGTGCAGGCGCGGCAGCCCGAGGTCGAGGATGAGCAGGTCGAATTCGCTGTTGGCCATCAGCGCGGCATCGGCCTCGGTGCCGCTCGCCACATGGTCCACCGCCGCGCCCGAACCGCGCAGGGTGCGCAGCAGGCCATCGGCCAGCACCTGGTCGTCTTCGGCGATAAGGATGCGCATGTGTCGTTGTCTCCTGCTGCGGCCTTGTGCTGTGTCAGGCGCCGTCGCCATGCCGCTTTGCGCCGGATTCTAGGCCGCCAGCGACCGGCGGGTGCGGGCGGATCCTCAGCGCAGCATCGGGGGCCGCGCCGGCACCGGCGCTGCCGAGCCCTGGGTCGCCGCCAGCTTGAACACCGACACGGCCTGCACCAGCTGGTCCGCCTGCATCTTCAGGCTCGACGCGGCTGCCGCGCTCTCTTCGACCAGGGCGGCGTTCTGCTGCGTCACCTGGTCCATCTGCGCCACGGCCTCGCCGACCTGGCTGATGCCTTCGCTTTGCTCGCGCGTGGCGATGCTGATCTCCGCCACGATGGTCGCCACCCGCTGGATCGACTGCTCCAGCTCGCGCATGGTGTCGCCCGCCCGGTGGGCCTGGGCCGAGCCCTGGCCGACGCGCTCGACGCTGGTGCCGATCAGGCCCTTGATCTCCTTGGCGGCGTCGGCGCTGCGCTGCGCGAGCGTGCGCACCTCCGACGCGACCACGGCGAAGCCGCGCCCCTGCTCGCCCGCCCGCGCCGCCTCCACCGCCGCGTTCAGCGCCAGGATGTTGGTCTGGAAGGCGATGGCGTCCACCACGCCGATGATCTCGGCAATGCGCTGGGACGCCTCCTCGATGCTCTTCATGGTGCCGACCATGCCGCTCACGGCCTCGCCGCTGCGCTGCGCCACGGCGGAGGCCTCGGTCGCCAGCTGGGCGGCGCGCTGCACGCCATCGGCGTTCTGGCGCACGGTGGAGCTGAGCTCCTCCATCGACGCGGCGGTTTCCTCCAGCGACGAGGCCTGCTGCTCGGTGCGGCCCGACAGGTCGTTGTTGCCCTGCTGGATTTCCGCACTCGCCGTGGCCACGCCGCCGGCCGCGCCGTGCACCGAGCCGACCACCTGCGCCAGGCTGGCGCGCATGTCGCTCAGCGCCTGCATCAGCTGCGCGGCCTCGTCCTTGCCCTGCACCGCGATGTCCATCGACAGATCGCCCGCAGCCACCCCGCGCGCCACCTGCACGGCCGCCGCAAGGGGGCGGGTGATCTGGCGCGTGATCCACCAGGCGAGCAGCACCGCCACGCTGACGGCCGCGAGCAGCATGACCAGCAGGATGACCTGCGCGCGGACGAACACGCGCTCCGCATCCTTGTGGGCATCGTCGCCCCCGCGCCGGTTGATCTCCGCCAGCTGGCCGAGCACCTGGACCATGGCCTCGAAGCGCTTGTCGGACTCGCCCAGGAACAGCTCCACCTTGCCATCCCGCGCATCGAAAGGCAGCTCCATCATGCGGCGCTGCACGTTCAGGTATTCGTCGCGGTCGGCCTGGTAGACCCCGTAGGCCTTGCGCTCCTCGCCCTCGTTGATGAGGGGCTCGTACACCTTCTCCGCGTCTCGCAGCTGGACGCGGCGCTTTTCCAGCTCGGCCTTGAGCCGATCGTGGCCGGCCGGCGTGGTCTGCAGCAGCGCCTCGCTTTCAGCCCGGCGCAGCCGGTTGGCCATCACGCGGATATTGCCGACTGCCTGGATGCTCGGCAGCCAGTTGTCGCCCAGTTCCTCGGCGCTGAAGTTGATGCGCACCATCTGGTTCCAGGACACCGCGCCCAGCACGATGGTGATCAGGGTGGTGATGGCGAAGGCGAGCGCCAGCTTGGCGCCCATGCGAAGGTGGTGGAGATTCATGGCAAGGCCCGTGGGAGATGTGCCACTTATTACACATCCTCACAGGTAACGGTGCACTTTCCGCGAGCGCGCCATTGCAGCGTGGCAATTCGTAGACACCTGGAGGGGTGACTGGCGCAAAGCGGGCAGTGCCTGGCGCGTCAGTCCATCCAGGCATCGGCCCCTGCATACGCCTCCAGCCCGATGGCCACCACCACGGCCACGTCCTGCCCGACCGCTTCCCGAAATTCCGACTCGGTCTGCGCCACGGCGCGCCGGAAGGCCTGCAGCCAGGCCAGGCCGGTCTGGGTGAAGCACACACGGCGGGCACGGGCGTCGGCCGGGTCGGGCAGGCGCTGCACCAGGCCCCAGGCTTCGCACTGGTCCACCAGGCTGGCCATGGCCTGCTTGGTCATGCCCGCGCGCCGGGCCAGGTCGGTCAGCCGGTCGCCTTCGAGGGCGAGATGGCGTGTGATGTGGATGTGCGCGGCACTGACCTGGTCGCGCGCCGCCAGGTTGGAGAGGGCCAGCGGCACCTCCACGTCGTGCGCCATCAGCTGCAGCACGCGGGCGTCGAACCGGCGCATGGCGTGGCCCAGCAACCGCCCCAGATGCGTCTGGCGCCAGCCGTCGTCCGATGCGGTCGCGGAGGGAAAAACAGCGAAATCGACCATCCCGATATTGTCAGCCAAACTGACCAAAATAGTGTTTGAAATAAAACGACCGCGCCATAAACTACTGTTCAAGCATCCAGCCCGCCACCCGCGGCGCCCGGGATGAAACGCATAACCCATTGTTTTCACAGGAGTTTTCCATGGACGTCGCCGTCAAGAACCCCAACCCCGCCCAACCCGTCAACACCGAGAAAGCCAAGGCCCTCCAAGCCGCTCTGGCGCAGATCGAGAAGCAGTTCGGCAAGGGAACGATCATGCGCCTGGGCGAAGGCGAAGTGATCGAGGACATCCAAGTCGTCTCCACCGGCTCCCTGGGGCTGGACGTGGCCCTCGGCGTGGGCGGTCTGCCACGCGGCCGGGTGGTCGAGATCTACGGCCCGGAAAGCTCGGGCAAGACCACGCTGACGCTGCAGGTTATCGCGCAGATGCAGAAGATCGGCGGCCAGTGCGCCTTCGTCGATGCCGAACATGCGCTGGACGTGCAGTACGCCCAGAAGCTGGGCGTGCAACTGTCCGACCTCCTGATCAGCCAGCCCGACACCGGCGAGCAGGCGCTCGAGATCGTCGACAGCCTGGTGCGCTCGGGTGCCGTCGATCTGATCGTCATCGACTCGGTCGCCGCGCTGACGCCCAAGGCCGAAATCGAAGGCGAGATGGGCGACGCCCTGCCGGGCCTGCAGGCCCGCCTGATGAGCCAGGCGCTGCGCAAGCTCACCGCCACGATCAAGAAGACCAATTGCATGGTCATCTTCATCAACCAGATCCGCATGAAGATCGGCGTGATGTTCGGCAGCCCCGAAACCACGACCGGCGGCAATGCGCTGAAGTTCTACGCCTCGGTGCGGCTGGACATCCGCCGCACCGGCACCATCAAGAAGGGCGACGAAGCCATCGGCAACGAAACCAAGGTGAAGGTGGTGAAGAACAAGGTCAGCCCGCCGTTCAAGACGGCCGAGTTCGACATCCTGTTCGGCGAAGGCATCAGCCGCGAGGGCGAGATCATCGACATGGGCGTGGAAGCGCGCATCGTTGAAAAGAGCGGCGCCTGGTATGCCTACAAGGGCGAGAAGATCGGCCAGGGCCGTGACAACGCGCGTGAATTCCTGCGCGAGAACCCCGACCTCGCCGTCGAGATCGAGAACAAGGTGCGCGAAGGCCTGGGCATCGCCCTGCTGCCGGGCGGCACGCCGGCCGCCGACGGCAAGCCCGAGAAGGCGCCCAAGGCGGAGAAGGCCGACAAGGCGGACAAGTAACCCGGCCTGGAGGGGCCGGCCGCCCTGGCGGCCGACCCATTCCTGGCATGAAAACAGGCTGCAGCGCTTGATTGACAAGCGCCTGCAGCTATTTTTTTAATAGCAAATGGGTTTCACCACGTTATCGCTCAAGGGCCGCGCGCTGCGACTGCTGGCGCAGCGCGAGCATTCCCGCGCCGAACTGCAGACCAAGCTGGCCCGGCACGTGCAGGAGGGCGAAGACCTGGCCGCCGTGCTCGACGAGCTGGAGGCCAAGGACTTCATCAATCCGGCCCGCGTCGCCGATTCGGTGGTGCACCGCCGCGCGCCCCGGCTGGGCACCCAGCGCGTGCTACAGGAACTGCGCAGCAAGGGCCTGGACGAAGCGCTGGTGCGCGCCGCCGCCGAGCGCCTGAAGGACACCGAGCTCGACCGCGCCCGCGAGGTCTGGCGCCGCCGCTTCGACGGTCCACCGCAGGATCTGAAGGAACGCGCGCGGCAGACGCGCTTCCTCATGACGCGGGGCTTTGGCGGAGACACGGTGCGCAAGGTATTGAACGGCACCGCAGGCCGTCACGACGACGAAGACGCCGGGGTGGATTGAGGTCAGGCCTCGCGCAGGCGGCAGCGATGGCCGGAGTGGTGGTGCGGACCTGCGAGCACGCCGCTTCGCGCTTGCGCAGGTGCACGCGGCGCGGTGCTGCGTGCAGCCCCGCCACAGCCGGACCAAGCCAGCCAGCCATGCCATGCCATGCCATGCCATGCCATGCCATGCCGCTGCGGCATAACAGCCAGCGCGGGGTGGTGCTAGCCAGGCCCGCAGGGCGCCGGCATAGTGCGGCTGACATCGGCCGGCGCTCCTTGTTTCCGCTGTCCGTCTCCATCTCCACTTCGGCGCTGCAACCCCAGTGCCAGCCGGCCCCGCCGATGTCGCTGCGCTGGCCTGCCGGCGTGCCGGTCCGCGGCCGGCCCTGGCGCAGACCTGTCCAGCCCGAACGGAGCTTTCTTCACCGACCGTGCCGCGACCCCGAGGGCTTTCTTCCATGCACATTCAAAGACGCCAGGCCTGCGGCGCCCTGCTGGGGTTGGCCCTGGCTTCCCGGCCCACCTGGGCCCAACCCCTGTCCTCGCGGCCGATCCGCATCGTGGTGCCGTTCGGCCCGGGCGGCGTGGCCGACCTGACGGTGCGCAGCGTGGCGCAGGCCATGGCCGCCTCGATGGGCCAGAGCATCGTGGTGGACAACAAACCCGGCGCCGGCGGCGTGGTCGCCGCCACCGCAGTCGCCACGGCCCCGCCGGACGGCCACACCCTGCTGCTGATGTCCAACGGCACGGCGGTGAGCGCCGGCCTCTTCGCCACGCTGCCCTACGACACCCTGAAGGATTTCGCACCCATTTCCACGCTGGGCACGTTCGATCTGGCGGTGCTGGTGGCGGCGAACAGCCGGCTGGCCTCGCTGCAGGCGCTGATCGCGGAGGCCAGGGCCCGGCCCGGCCAGCTCAACGTCGGCACCGTCCAGATCGGCAGCACGCAGCAGCTGGCGGCCGAATGGCTCAAGAGCACGCTGGGCATCGAAGTGCAGGTGGTGCCCTTCAACGGCACGCCCGCCGTGGTCACCGCGCTGCGGGGCGGCCAGGTCGATGCGGCGGTGGAGATCCTCGCGCCGGTGATGCCGCAGGTGACCGGCAAGGCGTTGCGCGCGCTGGCGGTGATGGGCGCACGCCGCTTTGCGTCGCTGCCCGAGGTTCCGACCGTGGCCGAAAGCGATGCCGCGGCCCGGGGCTTCGACGTGGCTTCATGGAACGCCCTGGCGGCACCGGCCCGCACCCCGCCGGAGGTGATCGCCCGCCTGAACCGGGAAGTCCAGGCCGCGCTGGCCCGGCCTGCGCTGCGGCGGCAGCTGCAGGGGCTGGGCGTGGAGCCCCGGGGCGGCACGCCGGCCGAGCTGGCCACGCTGCTGGCGGGCGAGATCCGCCGCTGGAGCGGTGTGATCGACCGGACCGGCATTCCGAAGCAGTAGCGGCGAACGGCCGTCGCGCCGCGAACCCGCTCAGCTCAGCTCAGCAGGCGCTCCGGGTTCGCGTCGATCTTGGCCAGCGCGTCGCGCGTGGCGCGGGTGGTGATGCCTTCGTCGTCCTGCCCCACCAGCAGGCCGGCCTGCAGATAGGCGCCCAGCCGTTGCAGTTGCAGCAGGTAGCTGCTGCCATCGGTGGTGGCGAACAGGTGCAGCTGCTTGCGCTCGCTCTGCCAGATGTACTGCACCTGGGCCGACACGCCGCTGTGGTCCAGCGTGTACCAGTTGCCGAGCGGCAGCTGATGCGCCCAGGCCAGCATCTCGGGCTGCACCGCCGTGCCGTTGTCCGCCATCACATGGATCGACGACGCATCGATGCCCAGCAGCATCTCGATGCTGTCGGTGTTGAGCGGCATCTCGCCGAGCGTGGCATCGGTGAGGTAGTCCTCCAAGTGCGCCAGCCGACGCGCGATGGCGTCGATCTGCACCTGCGGGATGGAGGCCGTCTTGGAGAGGAAGGCGTCGGTGAGCGTGTCGGTCAGCACCTTCACCTGTGCGTCCTGCGCCTCGCCGTGCGTGCCGATCAGCGCCAGCCCGCGCCGCACGTGCTGCAGCAGCGAGGGCAGCGCCTGAATGACCTTGGCGCGGTCCGAGCGCTGCGGCTTGGCGCTGGCGGCCCACACCAGGTCGGCCGCCGTCTGCTTGAGCACGGTCGTGTCGGCATGCTGCGGGCCATCGCGCACGGCCGACATCGCCAGGACCTCGGCCCAGGTCTTGAACAGGAATTCGCGGAGCTCGTCGCGCACCGGCATGTCCTTGAGCATGGTGCGCAGCTCGATGGTGTACTGGATCGCCAGCGCCTCCTTCTGCTCGACCTGCTGCGCAACGGTGACCAGCCGGGCGGTGGTCTGCTTCTCGGTCAGGAACCGGGAGAGGAACTTCTCGAATTCGTCATACACCAGCTGGAACACGCGCTGGCCGGTTTCGGGATACTGCTCGATCACCTGCACCACGCGGCGGATCTCGGCCTCCATGGCGCTGCCGCTGATGGCCGAAGCGTCGAAGCCCAGCACCACGGCGCCCATGCGGTCGATCAGCTGCCGCGCGGGATGGCTGAGGTTGCTGAAGAATTCGGGCTCGGCCAGCGCCACGCGCAGCACCGGCACCTGCAGCCGGGCGAACCAGACCCGCACCGACGGCGGAATGCGGTCCTCGCTCAGGATGCTCTGGAACATCAGCGCCACCACTTCGATGATCGCCTTTTCGCTGGGCGTGCCGGCTTTTTTCTTCAGCTCCGCCGAGCGCTCGCGCACCTCGCCCGCCAGCCGCACCACGGCGACCGGGCTGTCATCGGGCACCAGGGTGCCACCGCCACCGCCGCCGTAGTAGCTGTCGGCCTGCATGCGCTGCGCGGCGAGCGCCTGCGCCAGCGCCGCCGAGGCGGGTGTGGCCAGGGCGCCGCCGGCCACCCCGGCCGGCCGGGTGGCGCCGGGCGCGGCCACCGCGCCGAAGGCCGCAGGGTCGATCCCTGTGCCGGGCTGGATCAGCAGCCGGCGCAGCTGGCTCATCACGCCCTGGGCACGCTGTCGCGCCCGCACCAGCGGCGTCGCGAACGAGCCCGGCACCTGCCCGCCCAGCGCGCTCGCCTGGCTGTACCCGGAACGCCGCGCGGCGATGGCCTCCCGCGAGGCCGCCAGCATCTGGCTGGCGAGCCCCCCCGCCGCGGACTGCGGCGGCGCCATCGGGGCTGCGCCGGTGGCGGGTGCCTCGGGCGCGCGGCGCACGCGGGCGCGCAGGTCGCCGTCCGCATGCACGCCCTGGGCGTTGAGAAAGGCCACGGTCTCCTGGCACTGTGCCTGCAGCAGTTCCGACAGCCCCTTTTGCAGCGGGTCCAGGACCAGTTGCAGGTCCGCCCGCGGCAGGCCTACGTGCACCCACTGGTCCAGCACGGCGAGGCACAGCACGTCGGCCCGCAGGATGTCGTGGGCGTCCGGCTCCTGCCCCTCCAGCTGCAGGACGAGCTGGCGCAGCATGTCGTAGTGGCTGCCGGCATGTTCCGCCACGACCAGCGCCATGCGCGAGGCGAAAATCTTGTTCTCGACCACATCGTCGCTGACCAGCTCCAGGCTGTCAGGGGCGAAAGACAGGGGGCCGGACGAGGTGGTGACCAGCGGCGCCAGGCTGCTGCGCCAGGCCAGCGCCAGCCCCTCGATCCATTTCGCACGGAAGAGCTGGTAGCGCCTGCCCGCCTCGCGGTGGTTCTGCACCACGGCCTGGGAGGCCGTGAGGGAGGGCATCTCGTTGAAGAATTCGAGCAGCCGCCGGTCGAGCGCCGCCAGCCCGGCGCACAGACCCTCCGCGAACCGGTGCCGTGCCAGACGGGTCAGGCGGCGTGGCGGGACGGGAGGCGACGTGGCGGCGGGCATACGCGTTCGATCTTAGTCGCGCGGGCCGCGCGGCCGAAAGCGTGGTGAACCCTCGCACGCGGAATGCCGGCTCAGCGGCGCGCGCCGGCCGGGTGCGGCGCGGCCGCTGGACCGGCACGCCCACGAGGGCTGGGCGAGCACGGTCACTGGGGAAGAACGGGAAAAGGTCAGACCGCCGCGCCGGCGTTCGGATCGTTCGGGTCGCCTTCCTTGCGCGCCGGTGTCTTCACCAGGTCTTCGCGCTTCACGCCCAGCCACATGGCGATGGCCGCAGCCACGAACACCGACGAGTAGATGCCGAACAGGATGCCGATGGTCAGCGCCAGCGCGAAGTAGTGCAGGCTCGGGCCGCCGAAGAAGAACATCGACAGCACCACCGCCTCGGTCGAGGCGTGGGTGATGATGGTGCGGCTCATCGTGCTGGTGATGGCGTGGTCGATCACCTCGTGCGTGTTCATCTTGCGGTACTTGCGGAAGGCCTCGCGGATCCGGTCGAAGATCACGACGGATTCGTTGACCGAATACCCCAGCACCGCCAGCACGCCCGCCAGCACGGCGAGCGAGAACTCCCACTGGAAGAACGCGAAGAAGCCCAGGATGATGACCACGTCGTGCAGGTTGGCGATCACCGCCGCCACGCCGAACTTCCATTCGAAGCGGAAGGCCAGGTAGATCACGATGCCCAGCACCACCACGCCCAGGGCCATCAGGCCGCCGTGCACCAGTTCCTCGCCCACCTGCGGGCCGACGAATTCGGTGCGGCGCAGCGTCACATCGGGGTCGGCCGCCTTCAGGGCGCCCAGCACCTGCTCGCTCTGCTGGGCGGAGGTGACGCCCTTTTGCACCGGCAGGCGGATCATCACGTCGCGCGATGTGCCGAAGTTCTGCACGATGACTTCCGGATAGCCCAGCTTGGTGACCGTGTCGCGCACCTTGCCGATGTCGGCGGTCTGCGTGTAGGCCACCTCCATCACCGTGCCGCCGGTGAACTCCACCGACAGGTGCAGCCCGCGGGTGACCAGGAAGAACACCGCCAGTGCGAACGTCAGGAAGGAAATCGCGTTGAGGACCAACGCGTACTTCATGAACGGGATGTCTTTTTTGATGCGGAAAAATTCCATGGATCTGCTCCCTCAGACGTTCTTGGCAACGGTGCCGGTGCCAGGAACCGCATCGGACGCCGGCTTCCACACCTGGCCGATGGACACGCTCTTGAGCTTCTTCTTGCGGCCATACCAGAGGTTCACCAGGCCGCGCGAGAAGAACACGGCCGAGAACATGCTGGTCAGGATGCCGATGCAGTGCACCACGGCGAAGCCGCGCACCGGGCCGGAACCGAAGGCCAGCAGCGCCAGGCCGGCGATCAGGGTGGTGACGTTGGAGTCGAGGATGGTCGCCCAGGCGCGCTCGTAGCCCGCATGGATGGCCGCCTGCGGCGCCACGCCGGCCCGCAGTTCTTCGCGGATGCGCTCGTTGATCAGCACGTTGGAGTCGATGGCGACGCCCAGCGCCAGCGCCAGCGCGGCGATGCCGGGCAGCGTCAGCGTGGCCTGCAGCATCGACAGGATGGCCAGCAGCAGCAGCACGTTCACCGACAGGGCGATGGACGAGATCACGCCGAAGAGCGCGTAGTAGATGCACATGAACACCGAGATGGCGACGAAGCCCCAGACCACGCTGTGGATGCCGCGCTGGATGTTGTCTTCGCCCAGGCTCGGGCCGATGGTGTATTCCTCGATGATTTCCATCGGCGCGGCCAGCGAGCCGGCGCGCAGCAGCAGCGAGGTGTCGTTGGCTTCCGCCGTGGTCATGCGGCCGGAGATCTGCACGCGGCCCCCGCCGATCTCGCTGCGGATGACCGGCGCGGTGACGACTTCGCCCTTGCCCTTTTCGAACAGCACGATGGCCATGCGCTTGCCGATGCTCTCGCGCGTGACGTCGCGGAAGATGCGCGAGCCCTTGGCGTCGAGCGTCAGGTTGACGGTGGCTTCCTGCGTCTGGCCGTCGAAGCCGGGTTGCGCGTCGGTCAGGTTCTCGCCGGTCAGGATGACCTGCTTCTTGACGATGATCGGCTGGCCGTTGCGGTCCAGGTACTTCTCGGAGCCGAACGGCACGGGGCCGGAGCCCATTTCGGCGGAGCGCGCATCGGCGCCCTCGTCCACCATGCGCACTTCCAGCGTGGCGGTGCGGCCCAGGATGTCCTTGGCCTTGGCCGTGTCCTGCACGCCGGGCAGCTGCACGACGATGCGGTCCAGGCCCTGCTGCTGGATCACCGGCTCGGCCACGCCGAGTTCGTTGATCCGGTTGTGCAGCGTGGTCATGTTCTGCTTGAGCGCCTGCTCCTGCACCTTGCGCACCGCTTCGGGCTTGATGGTGGCGCGCAGCAAGAAGCCGCTGCCGTCCGGCGTGCTGGTGGTCTGCAGGTCCTGGAACTGGTCGGAGACCAGGTTGCGCGCGGCCGTGAGCGTGGCTTCGTCGCGCACGCGGATGTCCACCGTCTGGCCGTCGCGGCTGATGCCGCCATGGCGGATGTTCTTGTCGCGCATGGTGGTGCGCAGGTCGCCGGCAAGCGACTCGGCCCGCTTGGTCAGCGCGGCCTGCATGTCCACCTGCAGCATGAAGTGCACGCCGCCGCGCAGGTCCAGTCCCAGATACATGGGGCGCGCGTGCAGCGCGGTCAGCCAGGCGGGCGAGCGCGACACCAGGTTCAGCGCCACGATGTAGGGCGGATCGTTCGCGTCGGGGACCAGGGCGCGCTGGATGGCGTCCTTGGCCTTGAGCTGGTTGTCGGGCGTGTCGAAGCGCGCGCGCACCGAGTTGCCTTCCAGCACGATCTGGTCGGCGGTGACGCCCGCCGCCTTCAGCGCCGCTTCCACGCGCTGCTGCACGGCCGTGTCCACCTTGACAGTCGCCTTGGCCGACGAGACCTGCACCGCAGGCGCCTCACCGAAGAAATTGGGCAGGGTGTAGAGCACCCCCACCAGCAGGACGATCACCAGGATCGCGTACTTCCAGACCGGGTAACGGTTCATGATCGCGCTCTTTACTCAGTTATCCAGGCGCTGCGTGCGCCGAGCCCCCTCTTGCCAGCGGGCGCCGTGGAACTGGCTCTGCCAGGCCACTGGCGCCGTCCCCCTTCCCATCACGCAGTGATGAGAGAAGGGGGAAGCGGCGCAGCCGCTCAGGGGGTTGTGCTTTACTTCACCGTGCCCTTGGGCAGCACTTGCGCCACGGCGCTGCGCTGAACCTGCACTTCCACGCCCGAGGCGATCTCCAGGTGCAGATAGCCTTCAGAGAGGCGCGACACGCGGCCCAGCAGGCCGCCGGAGGTCGCCACCTCGTCGCCCTTGGCGATGGCTTCGATCATGGCGCGGTGTTCTTTCTGGCGCTTCATCTGGGGGCGGATCATGATGAAGTACAGCACCACGAACATGAGCACCAGCGGCAGCATGCCGGTGAGCGAGCCCATCAGGCCGCCGCCGGTGGCGGTGGCGGCAGGGGCGGTCTGGGCGAAGGCGGAAGAAATGAACACGGCGGGAAGCTCCACGGAGTGAGGGGTCGATTCGGACGCCCGCGCTGCGGCCAACGCGGCTCGGCGGGCGTAACCAGCCATTGTATTCGGCGCCGCCGAAAGGGGCCCGCCTTAACCCGCGCCCTGCCGGGCTTTGGCCAGGACGGCGACCGGCCAGGGCAAAGAGTTCTCGCCAGAACAGCCTGCAGCGCCCGTCGATCAAGCGCATTCTGCTATTATTTTAATAGCAAATCCGGCAGATCCACGCACCGGAACCGCTCTGCGCCGTGGCGGTACGCGGGCCTCGCGGCGCCGCTACCGATCAGGTCGGGCCATCCTGGCCGCGCGCTCAGGCCGTCAGGCCGTCAGGCCGTCAGGCGTTCGGCCTGCGGGTTGCGCCACCGCGCCATCAGCCCCGCCCACTGCGGCCGCACGGCCTTCAAGTGGCGCTCCTTGACGTGGCCGTAGCCGCGGATGCCTTCGGGCAGGCTGGCGATCTCCACGGCCAGCGGCAGGCGGTCGGCCGTCAGCCCGGCGATCACCTCGTCGATGGCGGCGCGGTACTCGCCGATCAGCGCGCGCTCGGTGCGGCGCTCCTCGGTGCGGCCGAACGGGTCGAGCGCCGTGCCGCGCAGGCCTTTGAGCCGGGCCAGCACCGCGAAGGCGCGGCGCATCCAGGGGCCGTAGGCCTGCTTGACCAGCTCGCCCTTGTCGTTCTTCTTCGCCGTGAGCGGCGGCGCCAGGTGGTGCACCACGCGGTAGTCGCCCTCGAACATGCCGTCGATCTTCGCGGCGAAGGCGGCGTCGGTGTGCAGCCGGGCGACTTCGTACTCGTCCTTGTACGCCATCAGCTTGAAGAGGTAGCGGGCCACGGCTTCGGTCAGCCGCGTGGCGGGCGAAGCGCCCAGCCGCGCTTCCGCCGCCTGCACCTTGCCGACGAAGGCCTGGTACTCGGCCGCATAGGCGGCGTTCTGGTAGGCGGTGAGGAACTCCACGCGCCGGGCGACCATTTCCGCCAGGCCGGGCTTCTTCACGAACTGGATGACCTGCGCGGCCTTGAACAGCGCCTGCACCGATGCCAGGTCGTGCGCGCAGCGGCGGCCCCATTCGAAGGCAGCCTGGTTGTTCTCGATCTGCACGCCGTTCAGCTCCATCGCCCGCATCAGCGCGGCATGCGACAGCGGCACGCGGCCCTGCTGCCAGGCGTAGCCCAGCATCAGCGGGTTGGTGTAGATGCTGTCGCCCAGCAGCTGCACGGCCACCTGGTCGGCGTCGAACGCGCCCATGCCGCCCTGCCCCACGGTGCCGGCAATGGCGGCTTCGCAGCTGCCGGCCGGGAACTGCCAGTCGGGGTTGTGCACGAAGGACGCCGAGGGCGTGCCATGCGTGTTCAGCGCCACGTACGTGCGGCCGGGCTGCATGGCGGCCAGCGTGGTCTTGGTGGCGGCGACGATGGGGTCGCAGCCGATGATGAGGTCGGCCTTGGCGGTGTCCACCTTGGTGGTGTAGATGGCGTCGGGCCGGTTGGCGATCTGGATGTGGCTCCAGGTGGCGCCGCCCTTTTGCGCGAGGCCGGCGGAGTCCTGCGTGACCACGCCCTTGCCGTCCAGGTGCGCGGCCATGCCCAGCAGCGAGCCGATGGTGATCACGCCCGTGCCGCCCACGCCGGCCACCACGATGCCCCAGGCGCTCTCGGCCACCGGCAGCACGGGTTCGGGGATCGGCGGCAGCAGCGACAGGTCGCCCTTCTTTTCTTTCTTCGGCTTCTTCAGCTTGCCGCCTTCGACGGTGACGAAGCTGGGGCAGAAGCCCTTCACGCAGGAATAGTCCTTGTTGCAGCTGTTCTGGTTGATGCGGCGCTTGCGGCCGAATTCGGTCTCGACCGGCTCGACCGACAGGCAGTTGGACTGCACCGAGCAGTCGCCGCAGCCCTCGCACACCAGTTCGTTGATGACGACGGTCTTGTCGGGCGTGGCCAGGGTGCCGCGCTTCCTGCGGCGGCGCTTTTCGGTGGCGCAGGTCTGGTCGTAGATGATGGCCGTGCAGCCGGGAATCTCGCGCAGTTCGCGCTGGATGCGGTCGAGCTCGTCGCGGTGGTGCACCGTCACGCCGTCGGCCAGCGCCACGCCGCTGTATTTCTGCGGCTCGTCGGTCACGATGACCAGCTTGGCCACGCCCTCGGCTTTCAGGCTGGCCATGATCCGCAGCACCGAATGGCCTTCGGGCCGCTCGCCCACCTGCTGGCCGCCGGTCATGGCGACGGCGTCGTTGTAGAGCACCTTGTAGGTGATGTTGGTGCCCGCCGCGATGCTCTGGCGGATGGCCAGCAGCCCGCTGTGGAAGTAGGTGCCGTCGCCCAGGTTGGCGAACACGTGGTTCTCGGTGGTGAACGGCGCCTGGCCCACCCAGGTCACGCCCTCGCCGCCCATCTGCGTGAAGGTGGACGTGTTGCGGTCGGGCATCCAGTTGACCATGTAGTGGCAGCCGATGCCGGCCACGGCGCGCGAGCCCTCGGGCACGCGGGTGCTGGTGTTGTGCGGGCAGCCGCTGCAGAACCAGGGCGTGCGGTCGCCCGTTTCGGCCTTCAGCTCGGCCATGCCGCGCTCGCGCGCGTCGATCACGGCCAGGCGCTCGTCCATGCGCGCGGCCACGTCGGCCGGCACGCCCAGTTTCTTGAGGCGCTTGGCGATGGCGCGGGCGATGATGGCGGGGGTCAGGTCGGCCTTGGGGCGCAGCAGCCAGTTCTGGCTGGGGTTGGGCATGCTCCACTCGCCGCCGGAGTTGTCGCCCGGCACCTCGTCGAACTTGCCCAGCACGTTGGGGCGCACGTCGGCGCGCCAGTTGTAGAGCTCTTCCTTCAGCTGGTATTCGATGACCTGGCGCTTTTCCTCGACCACCAGGATCTCCTGCAGCCCCTGCGCGAAGTCGCGGGTGATCGTCGCCTCCAGCGGCCAGACCACGTTGACCTTGTGCAGGCGGATGCCCAGCTGGTGGCAGACATCGTCTTCCAGCCCCAGGTCGATGAGCGCCTGGCGCGTGTCGTTGAAGGCCTTGCCGCTGGCGATGATGCCGAAGCGGTCCTGCGGGCCGGCGATGACGTTGTAGTTGAGTTTGTTGGCGCGGATGTATGCGAGGGCCGCATACCACTTGTAGTCCATGAGCCGCGCTTCCTGCTCCAGCGGCGCGTCGGGCCAGCGGATGTGCAGGCCGCCGGGCGGCATGGCGAAGTCTTCGGGCAGCACGATCTTCACGCGGTCCGGGTCCACCGAGACGCTGCTGGACGACTCCACCACCTCCTGGATCGTCTTCATGCCCGACCACACGCCCGAGAAGCGGCTCATGGCGAAGGCATGCAGCCCCATGTCCAGGATGTCCTGCACGCTGCTGGGAAAGAACACCGGCAGGCCGCAGGCCTTGAAGATGTGGTCGCTCTGGTGCGGCGCCGTGCTGCTCTTGCTGATGTGGTCGTCGCCCGCGATGGCGATCACGCCGCCGTGCTTCGAGGTGCCGGCCATGTTGGCGTGCTTGAACACGTCCGAGCAGCGGTCCACGCCCGGGCCCTTGCCGTACCAGATGCCGAACACGCCGTCGAACTTCTTCGACTGGGGGTACAGGTCCAGCTGCTGCGTGCCCCAGACGGCGGTGGCGCCCAGTTCTTCGTTCACCCCCGGCTGGAAGACGATGTTGTTGGCCGCCAGGTGCTTCTTGGCCGACCACAGCGCCTGGTCGTAGGTGCCGAGCGGGCTGCCGCGGTAGCCGCTGATGAAGCCGGCGGTGTTCAGGCCGGCCATGGCGTCGCGCTGGCGCTGCAGCATGGGCAGGCGGACCAGGGCCTGCACGCCGCTCATGAAGGCGCGGCCTTCAGGTAGCGCGTATTTGTCGTCAAGAGTCACTGTCTCGATCGCGCGGCGGATGTGCTCTGGCAGCGGGGCGTTCATGGGGTTTTTCCTATCGTGGTGGGCGGCGCTTCGTGGGCGCTGGGGTCGGGCACGCGCCGGGTCGGCAGGCGCCCTGGTGCTTCAAGGCAGTTTAGGCACCCAGGCCGGATATGTCCTTTCTCAATCGTGCCGTGTTTACCCTCGTTCCAGAAAGATCCTTTCTTGAAACAATCGCGGAATGGAAGAACTGGACAAATACGACCTCGCCATCCTGCAGGAACTGCAGACGGACGCCCGGCTGACCAATGCCGAGCTGGCCCAGCGGGTGGGCCTGTCGGCGGCGCCCTGCTGGCGCCGGGTGCGGGCGCTGGAGCAGGCCGGCTTCATCAAGGGCTACCGGGCGGAGATCGACCGCCACAAGATCGGCCTGGGCGTGCTGGCTTTCGTGCGGCTCGATGCCGATCGCAGCACGGGCGGGCTGACGCGCGAGATGGAGCAGGCCATCGCGCAGATTCCGGAGGTGGTGGCCTGCCACTACATCAGCGGCACGGGCACGTTCGAGCTGCAGGTGGTGGCGCGCGACCTGGACAGCTTCTCGCAGTTCGCCCGCAACGTGCTGCTGAACCTGCCCAACGTGAAGGACATGCACACCAGCTTCTCGCTGGGCGAGGTGAAGGCCAGCGGCGCGCTGCCGCTGTCGCACCTGCGGCCCGCGCCCCGCAAATAAGCGCCATATAGGCCTCCCGCGCCCATTGAGCAAAGACCTATTGCTATTACTTTAATAGCATGCAACACACTATCCGCACGCCAGCCGCCTGCACCACAATACCGCCCATGCTCAGCCTCCAAGACATCCAAGCCGCCGCCGCCCGCCTGCAGGGCCAGGTGCTCGACACTCCGTGCGTGGAATCGCAGACGCTCTCGCAGATCGTCGGCGCGCAGGTGTTCCTCAAGTTCGAGAACCTGCAGTTCACGGCCACCTTCAAGGAACGCGGCGCCTGCAACAAGCTCAGCCAGCTGTCGGCCGAGGAGCGGGCCGGCGGCGTGATCGCCATGAGCGCCGGCAACCACGCCCAGGGCGTGGCCTACCACGCGCAGCGCCTGGGGCTGAAGGCCGTGATCGTGATGCCGCGCTTCACCCCCGGCGTGAAGGTGGAGCGCACGCGCGGCTTCGGCGCCGAAGTGGTGCTGCATGGCCACACGCTGGAAGAAGCCCGCGCCCATGCCTATGCGCTGGCCGAGCAGCGCGGGCTGACCTTCGTGCACCCCTACGACGACGAGGCCGTGGCCGCCGGCCAGGGCACGCTGGGCCTGGAGATGCTGCGCGCCGTGCCCGACCTGGACACGCTGGTCATCGCCGTGGGCGGCGGCGGGCTGATCGCCGGCATCGCCACCGCCGCCAAGGCGCTGAACCCGGCCATCGAGATCGTGGGCGTGCAGACCTCGCGCTTCCCGGCCATGGTCAACGCCATCAAGGGAACGCACTACGAACAGGGCACCTCGACGATCGCCGAGGGCATCGCGGTGGGCCGGCCCGGCAAGATCACGCAGGAGATCATCACGCGCCTGGTGGACGACCTGGTGCTGGTGGACGAGGGCGACATCGAGCAGGCGGTGCTGATGCTGCTGGAGATCGAAAAGACACTGGTGGAAGGCGCCGGCGCCGCAGGCCTGGCCGCGCTGCTGCGCTACCCGGAGCGCTTCCGGGGCCGCAAGATCGGCCTGGTGCTCTGCGGCGGCAACATCGACCCCCTGCTGCTGGCGGCCATCATCGAGCGCGGCATGGTGCGTTCAGGCCGGCTGGCGCGCATCAGGGTCAGCGTGCGCGACGTGCCCGGCGCGCTGGCGCGCATCACCGCCACCGTGGCGGAGGCCGGCGCCAACGTGGAAGAGGTGCACCACCAGCGCGCCTTCACCATGCTGGCCGCGCAGAACGTGGAGATCGAGCTGGTGCTGCAGACCCGCGGCCACGCCCATGCGCAGCAGGTGATGGAGCAGTTGCGCAGCGCGCAGATGCAGGTGGAACTGATGTGACGGGCATGGCGGGCGGGGCGCGCGCAGGCCGCCCTGCCGCGGTCCACCCCGCCTGCGCGCGTGACCATGGGCCGAACGCCGCGCTCCTGTAGGAAAACGCCGGCAATCGGCGCCAAAACCCCGATCTTTCACATGCCGTTGCATCCGCCCCCCGGGTTTTCGGCACACTGCGCACCCATGCAAAAACCACAACGACGCCACTTTCTGCGCACTCTCGGCCGCGGCGCCGCACTGGCATCGGCCGGCAGCCTGGGCCTGAACTGGACCCAGGCCTTTGCGGCGATGAAGCCGCTGGGCCAGCCCCGCGCGTTCGACTTCGCCGCGCTGAAGGGCGAGGCCCGGGCGCTGGCCGCCAAACCCTACGCACCGGCTGCGGGCACCATCCCGCCGTCGGTGTCGGCGCTGGATTGGGACCAGTACCAGTCGATGCAGTTCCAGGCCGACCATGCGCTGTGGGCCGATGAAAAACTGCGCTTCCAGGCCAAGTTTTTCCACCTGGGCCTGTTCTTCAAGAAGCCGGTGCACATGTACGAACTGGTCAACGGCCAAGCCCAGGAGCTGGCCTATGACCCGGCCATGTTCGACTACGGCAAGAGCGGCCTGAAAGCGGGCGACCTGCCGCCGGACCTGGGCTTTGCCGGCTTCCGGCTCAACTTCCACACCGATCCGGTGCGCGATGTGGCGGCCTTCCTGGGCGCGAGCTACTTCCGCGCCGTCGGCGGCGAGTGGCAGTACGGCCTGTCGGCCCGGGGCCTGGCCATCGACACCGGCATGGAGCGGCCCGAGGAGTTCCCCGACTTCACCGCCTTCTATCTGGAGCGGCCGGCGCCGGGCTCCAACACCGTCGTGGTGCTGGCGATGCTCGACTCGCCCAGCATCACCGGCGCCTATCGCTTCGCCATCACGCCCGGCGACACCCAGGTGATGGAGATCGACGCCGCGCTCTACCCGCGCAAGGCCATCGAGCGGCTCGGCATCGCGCCCTGCACCAGCATGTTCCAGCACGGCGAGAACGACCGTCGCATGGCCAACGACTGGCGCCCGGAAATCCACGACTCGGACGGCCTCCAGATGTGGCGCGGCAACGGCGAGTGGGTCTGGCGGCCCATCACCAACCCGCCGACCCTGCAGTTCAACGCCTTCGCCGACGAAAGCCCGCGCGGCTTCGGCCTGCTGCAGCGCGACCGCAACTTCGACCACTACCAGGACGACGGCGTGTTCTACGAGCGCCGCCCTTCGCTATGGGTGGAACCCAAGGCCGACTGGGGCAAGGGCTCGGTGCAGCTGGTGGAGATCCCCACCGTCGACGAGACCTTCGACAACGTGGTCGCGTTCTGGAACCCCGAGCGCAAGCCGCAGGCCGGCGAGGAATGGCTGATCGGCTACCGCCTCTTCTGGGGCGCCGAGGCGCCGGCCCGGCCATCGCTGGCGCCCTGCGTGGCCACCCGCACCGGCTTGGGCGGCGTGGTGGGCCAGCCGCGCAAGTATTTCTCGTGGCGCTTTGCCGTGGACTTCGCGGGCGAGAGCCTGGCTGGCCTGGGCCGCGATGCCAAGGTGGAGCCGGTGATCACCGTGAGCCGGGGCCAGATCGAGATCACCTCGGCCCGGCCGCTGGACGCCGTCAACGGCTGGCGCGCCATGTTCGACGTGCGGCCGGACGACGACAGCACGGCGCCCATCACCATCCGCCTCTTCCTGCGCGAGAACGGCCGCCCCATCACCGAAACCTGGCTCTACCAGTGGGTGCCCCCGGCTGCGGCGGACCGCAAACTGGTCTGACGCGCATCGGCGCCCTGGCGCGGGGCAAGGCAAGGCAAGGCACGGCACGGCGGCTGCCGCCCGGCGGCCCGGCCCTCCGGGAAAGGCCGCATGCGGCGCGGCCCCGGCTTGGCTAGAATTGCGTAACTTTTAGGCAGACCACCGCAGGAGACAACCGCATGGCCCACGACAGCACCACGGCACCCCACGCCGGCGAAACGCACGCACCCGACGCCATCGAGGCGATCGTGCCGCTCATGCCCATCGTGCTGCCCGCGGTCGGCGCGGTCATCATGTTCTTGCTGGCGTTCATCGCGATCTACATGGCCTGACCACCCACACACCCTGTCCTGGCCACGCCCGGAGCCCCGCCCAGCGGGGCTTTTTCTTTTTCCGACCCGCCCGTTTTTTTGACAAGAGGATCACCGCCATGAGAGCTGGCCACGCACTCGTTCTTTTCTCCGGTGGACAGGACTCCACCACCTGCCTGGCCTGGGCCCTGACCCATTTCGCACAGGTCGAGACCATTGGCTTCGACTACGGCCAGCGCCACCAGGTAGAACTGACGGCGCGCACCGAGGTGCTGGCCGCCGTGCGGGAGCGCTTCCCGCAATGGGCCGGCCGGCTGGGCGAGGACCACATGGTCGACCTGGCCGTGCTGGGTCAGATCAGCGACACCGCCCTGACGCGCGACACCGCCATCCAGATGACCCAAGCCGGCCTGCCCAACACCTTCGTGCCCGGGCGCAACCTGCTGTTCTTCCAGCTGGCCGCCGCCGTGGGCTACCGGCGCGGACTGCACACACTGGTCGGCGGCATGTGCGAAACCGACTTCTCCGGCTACCCCGACTGCCGCGACGACACGCTCAAGGCGCTGCAGGTGGCCGTGTCGCTGGGCATGGGCCAGCGCTTCACCTTCGAGACGCCCCTGATGTGGATCGACAAGGCCGACACCTGGGAGCTGGCCCGGCAGCTGGGCGGCGATGCCCTGGTGGACGTCATCGTGCGCCAGTCGCACACCTGCTACCACGGCGTGCGCGACACGCTGCACGCCTGGGGCCATGGCTGCGGCGAGTGCCCGGCCTGCGCGCTGCGTAGCGCGGGGCATGCGCAGTGGGTGAAAGCCCAGGCACAGCCTGCGCGTGACCTCGCTCCCTGAAAATCAACGGCATAACCCCATGCATCTTTTGCATGGATTTCCCCGGTGTCTGACAGACACGCGGGGGGTGGGTTCATAAAATCGTCATCCCAGCCGACCCGTGGAAGGCTCGGCGCCGGAGCTCCCTGAACGCACCGGCCGCCGCTCCATTCACCCGCCGACTGAGCATCCAGCCGTTTTTTCAAAGGCAGCGCTCAGGAGTCTCGACAGCGTGCGCCGGCAGGCCGACCACCGCTTGGACGGTGCGTGCGCTTCCTTCGAAAAAACTGTTTTTCAACCTTAGGAAGCTCCCGATGAACGCACCCACCATGCAAGGCCTCGATATCCAGGCCCCCGCATACGTCAAGAACGCCCGGCTGATCGCCTGGGTGGCCGACATGGCCGCCCTCTGCAAGCCCGCCAGCATCCACTGGTGCGACGGCTCGCAGGAAGAGTACGACCGCCTCTGCCAGCAGCTGGTGGACGCCGGCACCTTCAAGAAGCTCGACCCCGCCAAGCGTCCCGGCAGCTACTTGGCCTGGTCCGACCCGTCGGACGTCGCCCGCGTCGAAGACCGCACCTACATCTGCTCGGCGCAGAAGGAAGACGCCGGCCCGACCAACAACTGGATGGCGCCCGATGAGATGCGCGCCACGCTGCAGCCGCTGTTCGACGGCTGCATGGCCGGCCGCACGATGTACGTCGTGCCCTTCAGCATGGGCCCGCTGGGTTCGCCCATCGCGCACATCGGCATCGAGCTGTCCGACAGCCCCTATGTGGCCGTCAACATGAAGATCATGACGCGCATGGGCCGTGCGGTGTACGACGTGCTGGGCGTGGAAGGCGACTTCGTGCCCTGCGTGCACACCGTGGGCGCGCCGCTGCAGGCCGGCCAGCAGGACGTGTCCTGGCCTTGCAACAAGACCAAGTACATCGTGCACTACCCCGAGACGCGCGAGATCTGGTCGTATGGCTCCGGCTACGGCGGCAATGCACTGCTGGGCAAGAAGTGCTTCGCGCTGCGCATCGCTTCCACCATGGGCCGTGACCAGGGCTGGCTGGCCGAGCACATGCTGATCCTGGGCGTCTCCAACCCCGAGGGCAAGAAATACCACGTGGCCGCCGCCTTCCCGAGCGCCTGCGGCAAGACCAACTTCTCGATGCTGGTTCCGCCCAAGGCCTTCGAAGGCTGGAAGGTCACCACCATCGGCGACGACATCGCCTGGATCAAGCCGCAGGCCGACGGCTCCTTGCGCGCCATCAACCCCGAGGCCGGCTATTTCGGCGTGGCCCCCGGCACCAACTACCACACCAACCCCAACTGCATGGCCAGCCTGGACCGTGACGTGATCTTCACCAACGTCGCGCTGACCGACGACGGCGACGTGTGGTGGGAAGGCATGGAAAAGGACACCGGCAAGCTGCCGGACCACCTGATCGACTGGCAGGGCAAGGACTGGACGCCCCAGATCGCCAAGGAAACCGGCGCCAAGGCCGCCCACCCCAACGCCCGCTTCACCGTGGCCGCCACCAACAACCCCGCGCTGGACGAAGCCTGGGACGATCCCAAGGGCGTGAAGATCGACGCCTTCATCTTCGGCGGCCGCCGTTCCACCACCGTGCCGCTGGTGACCGAAGCCCGCGACTGGCAGGAAGGCGTCTACATGGCTGCCACCATGGGTAGCGAAACCACCGCCGCCGCCTTCGGCGCCCAGGGCGTGGTGCGCCGCGACCCGTTCGCCATGCTGCCCTTCATGGGCTACAACATGAGCGACTACTTCCAGCACTGGCTGAACCTGGGCGAGAAGATCGCCGCCTCGGGCGCCACGCTGCCGCGCATCTACACCACCAACTGGTTCCGCAAGGATGAAGGCGGCAAGTTCGTCTGGCCCGGCTATGGCGAGAACATGCGCGTGCTGAAGTGGATGATCGACCGCATCGAAGGCCGCGCCGCCGGCCAGGCCACCGCCTTCGGCGTGGCGCCGCAATACGGCGAGATCAACTGGACGGGCCTGGACTTCACGGGCGAGCAGTTCGACACCGTGACCCGCATCGACAAGGCGGCCTGGGCCGACGAGCTGAAGCTGCACACCGCGCACTTCGACCAACTGGCCTACCACCTGCCCGCGCAGATGCTCAAGACCAAGGCCGCACTGGAAGAGCGCCTGGGCGCCTGAACGCCTGATACCGCCGCGCCGACCCGGCCCTGCCCGCCCCGCGCGGGCAGCGCCCCTCAGAACGTGTTCACGTTCTCACAAGCCCCGCACCACGCAAGTGGCCGGGGCTTTTTCATGCGCTGGCGCAGGGCCTACAAGCGCCCGCAGCTATTGATTCGATAGCACAGCAGCGACCCAGGCCAGGCGAGGCGCCGCGCCTCACCCCAGCGGCCCGCGCGAGCGCGCGGCCTCGTCCAGCAGCCAGGCGCGGAAGGCCGCGAAGGCCGGCAGATGCATGCGGTCGGGCCGGTAGCAGAGGTAGTGGCCCTGCTCCACCACCACCGGTTCGCCGCAAGGCACGCGCAGCGTGCTTTCGGCCAGCTCGTCTTCGACCAGCACGCGCGGCACCAGGGCCAGCCCCAGGCCACTGCGCGCCGCCTGGATCAGCGCCGAATACTGGGCGAAGCGCGGCCCGGCCGCCACCCAGCTCTCGGCCACGCCGTGCTGGCCCGCCCAGCGCGGCCAGGCGGTGGCGGCCTCTTCGTGGTGCAACAGCGTATGGCCCAGCAGATCGGCGGGCGTGTGGATGCGGTGCGGGCCTTCGAGCAGCGCGGGCGAGGCGACCGGCACGAATTCCCGCCCCGCGATGTATTCGGCGACCACGCCGGGCAGTTCGGCCGGGCTGTAGCGGATGGCGGCATCGACCTGCGGCGGCAGGTTCTCGGTGGGCGCGAGGTGCCGGCTGAAGCCCAGCGTGACCTGCGGATGGCGGCGGCTGAAGGCCGGCAGGCGCGGGATCAGCCAGCGCGTGAGAAAGGTGGGCACGCTGGCCAGCGTGACCACGCCCGCATCGCCGCCGCCCGCGCGTGCCTCGAAGCTCGCTGCCTCCAGCGCGCGCAGCGGGCCGGCGATCTTCTGCCAGTAGGCCCGGCCCTGCGGCGTGAGCTGCACGCCGCGCCCCTGCTTGCGCAGGACCGGCACGCCCAGAAAGGCCTCCAGCCCCGCGATCTGCTTGCTGACCGCGCTCACGGTGAGGCACAGCGCCTCGGCGGCGCGGGTCAGCCCCTCGTGCCGGGCCACGGCGTCGAAGGCCAGCAGTTCCTGGATGGTGGGGCAATCGCGCTTCACGGAACTCCTCCTGGTGGCGGGCAACACGCCGGGCTGCGGTGCCCAGACGAACGCATGATACTTTCCAAAAGCTCAAGCTTTGTCATACAAGCTTCACGCAAGCCCAAGCCTTGATTCATAAAATTCCGGCACATGCACTGCCGTTCAGTCGCTGCCGGAAAGTATCCGATTCCGCTGCACGGCCACCGGCCCCACACACCCCACCGTTCCCCGCACGAAAGCAGCGCCCTTGGTTCGCGGCATCACCCTTCTCTACGGCCTCTACCTGCTGCTGCCTATGGGCCTGCTGGTGCTGGGCAGCTTCGGCCAGAGCTGGACCAATACGCTGCTGCCGACGGGCGTCACCGGCCATTGGTATGCCGAACTGTGGCAGGACCCATCTTTCCGCAAGGCCTTCGGCAACAGCCTGGTGGTGGCGCTTTCGGCCTGCGCCATCGACGCGCTGCTGGCGCTGCCGCTGGCTTACGCGCTCTACCACGGCGCGCGGCGCGGCGGCGGCATGGCGGCGCGGCTCGTGTCGGCCATGCCGGTGGCGGTGCCGGCCATCACGCTGGGCTTCGGCTACCTGCTGGTCTTCAACACCGACGCGCTGCCCTGGCTGGGCAGCACGCCGCTCCTGGTGGCAGCGCACGCCATCGCCACCCTTCCCTACCTCACCAACGCCCTGCTGACCGACCTGCGCCACCTGGGCCTGGAGCGGCTGGAGCAGGCCGCGGCCACGCTGGGCGCGGGCGAATGGCAGCGCTTCACCGGCATCGTGCTGCCCAGCCTGCGACAGAGCCTGCTGTCGGGCCTGGTGATGGTGGCGGCGCTCTCGATCGGCGAATTCAACTTCTCCAACCTGTTGGCGGGCTTCCAGAACCGCACCTATCCGGTGGTGCTGCTGCAGGCCTTCTACGGCGCCACGGGCTTCGCCTGCGCCGCCACCGTGGTGCTGCTGCTGCTTGCCGGCATCGCGGCGCTGCTGTCGTCCACCGTTTTCCGCAAGTCCCCATGAGCCTCGTCTTCGATCAGGTCAGCTACCGCTATCCCGGCTCCGCGCAGGGCCTGCACGATGTCTCCTTCGACGTGGCGGCCGGCGAGCTGGTGGCCGTGATCGGGCCCAGCGGCTCGGGCAAGTCCACGCTGCTCAAGCTGGTGGCGGGCCTGGAGACGGGCCACGGCGGGCGCATCGTGCTGGGCGGGCAGGACATGGCAGGCACGCCGGTCCACCAGCGCGGCATCGGCATGGTGTTCCAGAGCTACGCGCTCTTTCCGCACCTGAGCGTGCAGGACAACGTGGCCTACGGCCTCACGCTGCGCAAGGTGCCGGCCGCCGAGCGCCGCCGCCGCGCCCTGGAACTGCTGAAAGTGGTGGGCCTGGCCGAACACGCGCAGCGCGCCGTCACGCAGCTTTCGGGCGGGCAGCAGCAGCGCGTGGCGCTGGCGCGGGCCCTGGCCATCGACCCGCGCGCGCTGCTGCTCGACGAGCCCCTCTCGGCCCTGGACGCCAGCGTGCGCAGCCATCTGCGCGACCAGATCCGCAGCCTGCAGCAGCGCTTCGGCGCCACCACGCTGCTGGTCACGCACGACCAGGAAGAAGCCCTGGCCATGGCCGACCGCGTGGCCGTGCTCAAAGAAGGCCGCCTGCTGCAGATGGCCACGCCGCGCGCGCTGTACGAGCGGCCCGCCTGCCGCGCAGTGGCCGAATTCGTGGGCCTTTCGACCCTGCTGCCCGCCCGCGTGAGCGCCGCAGGCCGCGTGGACGCGGGCTTCGCCGAGCTGGCCGTGCCCACCGCCGGCCGCGCCGCGGGCCAGGCCGTGCATGTGCTGGTGCGGCCCGAGCACGTGCGCGCCGACCCGCCCCCGGGCACGCCCAACCGCCTGGCCGGCACGGCAGGCGCCCAGCGCTACCTGGGCGCGGTCACGCGCTACGACTTCGCCATCGCCGGCGCGCCCCGGCCGCTGCTGTGCGAAGGCGCGCAGCCGGCCCGCGAGGCCGTCGCCATCGCGCCCGAGCACCTGCAGCTGCTGGACGACTGACCGGCCGCGCTCTTCGTCTTCATCCCCCGTCTTTTCCCTTCATCCAGGAGCTTTCCCCATGCAACGCAGATATCTCCTCCAGGCCGCCGGCAGCCTGCCCCTGGCCTCCTGGCTCGCGCCCCGCGCCGCCTTCGCCTTCGAGGGCGCCGAGCTCTATGCCGGCGAGCGCGCCCTGTACGACGAGGCGAAGAAAGAGGGCCTGTGCGTCTCCTTCGACACCGGCCCCGAATGGGCCAACTGGAAATCGCTGTTCCGCGACTTCAAGAAGCGCTACCCCGAGATCGAGCTGACCTACAACGACCTGGGCTCGGCCGCCACCGTGGTCGCGCTGGAGAAGATGCGCCGCCGCCCGCAGGCCGACACGGCGTATTACTTCGCAGCCTCGGCCGTCGATGCGGTGAAGAAGGACGTGGTCGCGCCCTTCAAGCCGCTGCATTTCGACAAGCTGCCCGAGGTCTTCCGCGAGCCCGAAGGCCGCTGGTTCACCATCCACACGCTGAACATCGCCTTCCTGGTCAACAGGAAGCTGGTCAGGAACGTGCCCGCCGGCTGGGCCGACCTGCTCAAGCCCGAGTACAAGGGCGCCGTCACCTACCTGGATCCGCGCAGCACCGGCGTGGGCCAGGTGATGGCCTTCGCCGCCGCCTACGCCAACGGCGGCAGCGTGGACGACGTCAAGCCTGGCATCGACTACCTGGGCCGCCTGCATGCCGCGGGCAACGTGCAGCGCGTGGAAGGCACCACGCCCTACGCCAAGTTCCTCAAGGGCGAAATCCCCGTCTGGATCGGCTACGAGAACGACGGCCTCAAGGCCAAGTACGCCGACGGCATGGGCGACGACTGCGCCGTGGTCATCCCCAAGGAGGCCAGCGTGGCCGCGCCCTACGCCATCAGCCTGGTCAAGAACGGCCCCAACCCCAACGCCGGCAAGCTGTGGCTCAACTTCATCATGAGCACCGCCGGCCAGCAGCTCTTCGCCCAGGGCTTCGTGCGCCCGGCCGTGCCCGGCACGCCGCTGCCCGCCGACATCGCCGCCAAGATGCCCGCCGCCCCGCAGATCCGCCCGCTGGACGTGGTCAAGGCCGCCGCCCGCAAGGCCGAGGTGGACCAGCTCTGGGCCCAGGTGGCGCTGGCCGGCAAGTGACGCGCGGAATCTGACCTGACGTGATCATCCGCCGCTTCGGTGCCTGGCCCGCCTGGGCCTTCATGGCGCTCTTCTTCGCGCTGCCGCTGGCCGCGCTGGTGCCCGAAGCCTTCGCCGAGCGCGGCAGCGCCTTCGGCCGGCTCTTCGCCAACCCGCTGCTGCCCGGCGCGCTGCGCAACACGCTGGCGCTGGGCGTCACGGCGGGCGGCGTCTCGGCCCTGGTGGGCACGGCCGTGGCCATCGAGCTGGCGCGCCAGCCGGCCGCGCGCAGGCGCTGGATGATGGCGCTCCTGGGCCTGCCGCTGGCGTTCTCGGGCCTGGTGATCGCCTACGGCTTCATCCTGGCCTTCGGCCGCGCCGGCTTCGTCACCCAACTGCTCGGCGGCCTGGGCGCCGACCCGGCCCGCGTGGGCGGCTGGATCTACGGCGCGGGTGGCCTGGGGCTGGCCTATGCCTATTACCTGGTGCCGCGCGTGGCGCTCTCGCTCTACCCGGTGTTCGCCAACCTCGACCTGCGCCCCATGCTGGCCGCGCGCACCCTGGGTGCCACGCGCTGGCGCGCCTTCAACGACACGGTGCTGGCCGAGGTCGCGCCCTCGGTGCTGTCCAACGCCTGCCTGGTGGCGGCCATCGCCATGGGCACCTACGGCACGGCGTTGGCCCTGGCCGGCACCCAGCTCAACATCCTGCCGCTGATGCTCTACGCCCAGGTGGGCGACGGCGGCTCCGACTTCGGCGTGGCGGCGGCCCTCTCGCTGCTGCTGATGGCGCTGTGCGTCATCGTGATGGGGGCGGGCGACGCACTGGCGCGCCGGCGCGATCGGACCAAGCATGCAAGCACACAGCACTGAGACATCGACAGGCGCCGCCGACGAAGGCGCCTTCCTGGACACCCTGCCGCCCGCCGTGCGCGCAGCCCTGCAGCAGCTGGCCGAGCGCCAGCGCGGACCGCGGCGCCACCGGCGGCCGGTGGGCATCATCGGCCCGGGCGACGGCGGCGAGCGCGAATGCAGCGCCGCGCGCCAGGTGGCCCGGGCGCTGGCCGGCGCGGGCCTGGCCATCGTCTGCGGCGGGCGCGGCGGGGTCATGGCCGCCGCATCGCAGGGCGCGGCCGAGGCCGGGGGCCTGGCCATCGGCATCCTGCCCGAGGAGGACGAGCGCCACGCCAACGCCTGGCTGGGCGTGGCCCTGCCCACCGGCATGGGCGAGATGCGCAACGCCCTCGTCGCCCGCAGCGCCATCTGCCTGGTCGCCATCGGCGGCAACATGGGCACGCTCTCGGAAATGGCCATGGGCCTCAAATGGGGCACGCCTGTCTTCGTGATGCACGGCGACGTGGCCCTGCCCGGCGCGGTGCCCGTGGCGGACGTGGCCGGGATGCTGGCCCGCGTGGCGGACTGCCTGCTGGGCTGAACCGCCAGCGCGGAGGGGCCGCGCTCCGGCGGCCTCTTTTCCTTCAAGCTTTCAACGCCTTTTTGCGCTGCAGCGCTCTCGCAGCCTGCGCATGCAGCTATCTTTTCAATAGCAAATGCTCAGCAGCGCCCATGAAAAAGGGCACCTTGCGGTGCCCTGAAAACTTCTTTTCGGATCTACGGGCTCTGCGGCCCGGCGGGATCAGTAGTAACGGCGGATGTTGTCCACGGCCATGCCGTTCATGGCGCGGCTCAGGTCGGCCATGATGCGCGCGTCGCGCAGGGCGGCGTTCCAGGTACGCTCGTCTTCTTCCTGGCGGCGCAGGGCTTCGGCCCAGTTGCCGTATTGGGTGCGCAGGCTGGCGACGACGCCGCGGGCCGGGCCGGCCAGCAGGGCCAGCGCGACGAAGGCCACCATCCACAGCACCATCCATGCGGCCAGCAGGTGGCCTTCGCCCCAGGTGTCGATGACCTGGTTGGCCACCACCAGCAGGGACGCCACCACGGCGGCGAGCAGCAGCGACGCGCCGGCACGGGCGCCGTTGAAGTGGGAGAAAGCGTTCTTGACGGTGGCGACGGCGTTTTCAGCGCGTTCCACGCCAGGATGTTCGGTGCGATAGTCGATTTGGACGAAGCTGGTCATGATGAGTACCCTTTGTAAGCCGCTTGTGGCGAAGTTGCCGGGCTGATGGGACGTATCTTAGGGTTTACCCCAAATAGACTCCACTTTATATTTTGAATCCCAGCCATTCACATCCGTGATGATCTGCCCATGCAGCCGCTCAACTTCCGCACGTTCGATCTGAATCTGCTGCGGGTTTTCGATGCGGTGATGTCCGAGCGCAACCTCACTCGCGCGGCCGAGACCCTGTCGCTCACCCAGCCGGCCGTCAGCAACGCGCTGCGCCGGCTGCGCGACGCGCTGGGCGACGAACTGCTGGTGCGCCGGGGCCAGGGCGTGGAGCCCACGCCGAGAGCCCTGGCGCTCTGGCCGGCGGTGCGGGCCGCGTTGGCGCAATTGCAACAGTCGCTGGCGCCCGGCGCGTTCGAACCCGCCACCGCCAACACCACCTTCGTGCTGGCCATGGCCGACGCCACCGGTGCCACGCTGATTCCGCCGCTGGTGGAGATCGTCGAGCGCGAGGCGCCCGGCGTGTCGCTGCGGGTGGTGCCGCTCACCACGCGCGACCCGCGCCGCCTGCTGGACGACGAGGCAGCCGACATGGCGGTGGGCTACTTTCCCGCCGTGATGGCCGACCTGACGGCACGCGCGCAGTCCGGCAACCTGGTCGCGTACGAAAGCACGCGGCTCTACGACGGCGAATACGTCTGCGTGATGCGCCAGGGCCATCCGCTGGCGCAGGTGCCGCTCACGCTCGACAGGTTCTGCGCGGCACGCCACCTGCTGGTGAGCTTCTCGGGCCGCCCCTACGGCTTCATCGACGAGGCACTGACGGCGCTGGGGCGTGAGCGCCGCATCGTGCTCACCGTGAACCAGTTCTTCACGGCCGGCCGGGTCGTGGCGGCCAGCGATCTGCTGACGGTGCTGCCGCGCCATTTCGTCGGCGTGGCCAGCCTGAAGGACGAGCTGGTGTGGCGCCCCCTGCCCATGCCGCTGCCCACCGTGCATGTGGATGCGCTGTGGCACCACGGCCGCAGGCACGACCCGGCGCACCGCTGGCTGCGGCAGGCGATGGAACGGTCGGGCTTGCGCAGCGGTGCGCCGCACGACTCCGCGCGCCCGCCACAATCGGACGCATGAAGATTCAACTGCTGTCCGACCTGCACCTGGAGACGCATCCGCATTTCACCGCCACGCCCGCGCCGGGCGCCGACGTGCTGGTGCTGGCGGGCGACATCGGCTCCTACCAGGAAGGCTCGATGCTCGCAGACGAGGACTTCGGCCTGGCGCGCTTCTCCCCGCTGCCCCAGCATGCAGGCTGGCCGGTGCCGGTGCTGTTCGTCCCAGGCAACCACGAGTACGACGCGCAGGACTTCGACGCCGCGCAGAACCGCCTGCGCCGCACCTGCGAGCGCCTGGGCATCATCTGGCTGGAGCGCGAGACCGTGGTGCTGCAGGGCGTGCGCTTCGTCGGCACCACGCTCTGGAGCGACTTCGATGCGCTGGCCGAGCAGGAAGGCAGCGCGGACGTCGCCCGGCGCCTGCGCCAGCGCGAAAAGGCTTTCCGCGCCGCCAATTTCTATTTGCGCAAGACCGGCGGCACCCGGGCGGGCGAGCCCTTCCTGGCGCAGCCCATGCGCGAGGAATCGCTGGCCTGCCAGCACTGGCTGCGCGAGGCGCTCGCCGCCCCGTGGGCGGGCGGGCCGACGGTGGTCGTCACCCATTTCGCACCCAGCCTGCGCAGCGCCGACCCGCGCTACGGCCTGGTGCCGGGCACGGCCGGTTTCTGCAATGCGCTCGATGACCTGCTGCCGCAAGCCGACCTGTGGCTGCACGGCCATCTGCACGCGCCCAGCGACTACACCGTGCAGGGCACGCATGCGGACGGCTCGCCCTGGCGCTGCCGCGTCGTGGCGAACCCGCTGGGCTATGCGCGCAAGGGCGAGCAGGTGGCCTTTCAGCCGCACGGAACCGTGACGGTGTGAGGCGGCGGCGCGGCCCGGCCCGGCGGACGCCGTGGGGTCAGCCCCGCGCCGCCAGGCCCGACAGGCAGCTGTCCACGGCCCAGTCGACGATCTGCGCGTCGCTGTAGGTGCCGCGGTCGCGCAGCAGCCGCAGCATCGGGTCGGCCGATCGGGCGAAGATGGCGGACATCACCACGTCCGGCGGCAGCGCCGCGTTGATCTGGCCGGCCTGCTGCGCCTGCTCGATCCAGGCGATCACCAGCCCGTGCAGGTCCCGCAGGGCGGCCTGGTAGGCCTCGCAGGCCTTCAGCGGGCCGGCCAGGCCGGAGTTGCGGCTCAGCATCAGCGGCATCTCGTCGGTCAGCTGCAATTCCAGCAGCCAGCGCAGCAGAGCACGCAGTCGATCCAGCGGCGGCAGGCTGGCCGGCAGCTCCTGCAGAAAACGTTCGGCACGCTCCACCACGTGCACCATGGCGGCGGCGCACAACTCGTCCTTGCCGGCGAAGTGCTTGTACAGACTGGCCTTGGCGATGCCGACGGCGCAGGCCACGTCGTCCACGGTCATGGCCTCGAAGCCTTTTTTGCCCATCAGGCGGCTGGCAGCGGTGACGATGGCTTCCTCGCGCGCCTGGTGCATCTGCTCTTTGAAGGAGCGGCGAAGCTGCGGGATATTCATCACCCCAATCTTATCGATAGCCTCTGTCACTGAACTGTCAAAACCCTACAGTCAGATACATTTTGTTGCACCCGGGAGACAGCTGCGCGCACGGCGGGCAGGCCGCACGCGGAATCGCGGTCACACCGGCGGTGCCAGCTGGCGTGCGGCAGCGCCGGTCAGGGCGGCGGTCAGGGCGTCGAGCACCTCCGACTCCAGGTTCCAGCAGTGCCAGTAGAGCTGCACGGGCAGCGCCTGGCCCGGGGCCAGGTCCACCAGCCGGCCATCGGCCAGGAGCGGGCGGGCCAGCAGTTCGGGCACCACGCTCACGCCCCAGCCAGCCGCCACGGCGCGCACCTGGCCCTCGGAGCTGGGCACGAACAGGTGGTTCAGCGCCACGCGCTTGAGGCCGAATGTGCGGGCGACGAATTCAGCCTGGAGGTCGTCCTTGCGATTGAAGGCGATGAACGGCACGTCGCGGAAGTTGTACGCCGTGAGACCCTGGGGCAGGTAGCGGTAGGCAAGGTCGGGCGCTCCGATGGCCACATAGCGCATGGCGCCCAGCGGCACCACCTTGCAGCCGCGCAGCGCGCTCCCCAGCGTGGTGACGCAGCCCAGCACCTGGCCGGAGCGCAGCCATTCCTGGGTGAAGTCCTGGTCATCCGCGATGATCTCCAGCGGCAGCCGTTCGCGCACCAGGCCCTGCAGCGCGTCCAGCGCCCAGGTGGCGATGCTGTCGGCGTTGATGGCGATGGAGATGCGCTCGTCCTCGCGCCCGCCGCCCGGGGCGCTGGGCGCCAGCTCCTGCAGGTCGCGCTCCAGATCGGCGCGCAGCAGGCGCAGCTGCTTCGTGTGCTTGAGCAGCAGCTGGCCGGCCGTGGTGGGCCGTAGCGGCCGGCTGCGCACGATCAGCACCGAGCCGACCTGCGCCTCCAGGGCGCGCAGCCGCTGCGACACGGCCGACTGGGTGACGTTCAAGCGCTGTGCGGCACGCTCGAAACCGCCCTCTTCCACGATGGCGGCCAGGCACTCCAGCGCGGCGGGGTCATAGGTGCTCATGGCGGGCTCTTCAATAAGTTGGGCTGATGAAATCGGAGCAAGTTTAATTTTGCTTTTATTTCCCGCCGGCGCGCAGCACACTGACCAGCCATGAAAACCCTCGTTCTTGGCGCCGGCATCATCGGCATTTCCACCGCCTGGCATCTGCTCGAGCGCGGCCACGAAGTCACCGTCGTCGACCGGCAGCCGGACGCGGCGCTGGAGACGAGCTTCGCCAACGCGGCGCAGATCTCGGTGAGCTACTGCGAGCCCTGGGCCAACCGCAGCGCGCCGTGGAAGGCGCTGAAATGGATGTTCGACAAGGAAGCGCCGCTGCTGTTTCGCCCGCAGCTCGACCTGGAGCAGTGGCGCTGGTGCCTGAAGTTCCTGGCGCAGTGCAATGACGCGGCCTTCGAGCGGAACGTGCAGCAGATCGTAGCGCTGGGCGCCTACAGCCATGCCGCGCTGAAGGACGTGGTGCGCGCCACCGGCATCGAATACAACCGGCTGGAGCGCGGCATCGCCCACTTCTATACCGACCAGGCGTCGTTCGACGCCGCCGGCCATGCGGTGGACTTGATGCGCCGCCACGGCGTGCAGCGCCGCTTGGTGAGCCGCGACGAGCTGCTGCAGATCGAGCCGGCGTTCCGCGCCTATGGCGACCGCATCGCCGGCGGCACCTACACCCGCACCGACGAGAGCGGCGACGCCCGTGTCTTCACCCAGGCGCTGGCCCGGCGCTGCGCCGAGCGCGGCGTGCAGTTCCTCTACGGCCACGACGTGGTGCGCCTGAACCAGGCCGGCGACGCTATCGAATCAGTAGCAGTCACCCCCCGCAATACGGGCGCCCAGGGCACGAATGACCTCAAGACCCTGACGGCGGATGCCATCGTGGTGGCCTGCGGCTCCTACAGCGCGCCGCTGCTGCGCACGGTGGGCGTGCGCCTGCCGATCTACCCGGGCAAGGGCTACAGCGCCACCTTCCCGCTGCTCAAGCCCGAGGGCGCACCCCTGGTCTCGACCATCGACGATGGCAAGAAGATCGCGATGAGCCGGCTGGGCAACTTCCTGCGCGTGGCCGGCACCATCGAGCTGGGCGGCTACGACCTGTCGCTGGACAGCCCGCTGGCCCGCGCGCGCTGCCACATGCTGTCGCGCCGCATCGAGGAAATCCTGCCCGGCGTATGCGACACGCGCACGCCCGAGGAAGGCGGCAACCCGCAGTACTGGACGGGCCTGCGCCCGGCCACGCCTACCAACATCCCGTTCATCGGCAAGACCCGCCTGGGGCGGCTCTGGGTCAACGCCGGCCATGGCACGCTGGGCTGGACGCACGGTGCGGGCTCGGGCAAGGCGATGGCCGAGCTGATCAGCGGCGCGCGCCCGGAGATGGCGTTCGGCTTCATGGGCGTGGATACGCCCCGGCGCGGCGCGCCGGCCACGGCGCTGGCGACCTGATCGCCACGGCCCCGGGCTCTCACGCCGGGCGCGGCCCCGGCACACCGTCGTCCACGATGAAGCGCGCCTGCGTGGCGATGCCGCTGTCCGGCCGTGCCACGTCGTCCACCACCCGCAGCGTGGTGGTCCAGCGCTCGGGCGTCACCTCCGCCACGCCGTAGCCGCGCTGCTCGGGCCGGGCCAGCAGGATGTGCGGCTGGCGGCGCACGATCTCCGCGGCCCGCTCCGGGGGCACACGGCTCAGCGACGTGACCGAGGTGCCGCAGAACTCGCTGGCCACCACCGGCGACCGGGGATCGGCGAAGTCGGCCAGCACGCGGCAGACATAGTTCTGGTGGATGTCGCCACCCAGGAAGATGGTGTTGCGCGGCCCGGCGGCCCGCACCGCGTCCAGCACGCGCTGGCGGCTGGCGGGATAGCCGTCCCAGGTGTCGGTGCTGTAGCGCTCGGCGGGCGGCTGCGCTGTGTTGCGCTGCGAGAACAGCGTCTGCTGCGCGATCACGCTCCAGCGCACGCCGCCGGCCGCATCCTGCGCCAACCCCTCTGCCAGCCAGCGCTCCTGGTCGGCGCCCAGCATGGAGCGCGATGGTGCACGCAACTCGCCACAGCGCCGGGGCGACACAGATCCCTCCGCCGCGCCGCCCGGAACGCGGCAGGCCTGCCGGTCGCGGTACTGGCGCGTGTCCAGCACGTGGAAATCCATGAGCCGTCCCCAGGCATGCCGGTCGTGGATGCGCACCGCATCCAGGGTGCCCAGCCCGGCCAGCCCCCGCCGCAGCACCGAGGCGCGCAGCGGCATGTTCTCGTAGAACGCCTGGTAGCCCGCATTGCGCCGCGCCAGAAAGTCGGCAGGCGCGCCCATGCCATCACGGCCGGCGTAGTCGTTCTGCACCTCGTGGTCGTCCCAGGTCACGAGCCAGGGACAGGCGCGGTGCGCGGCCTGCAGTGCGTCGTCGCTGCGGTAGAGGACGTAGCGGTCGCGGTAATCCTGCAGCGTGGTGGCGACCGGCAATGCGTGGGTGCGCACGAACGGAGGATCGGGCGGCCGGTGGGGCAGTGCGTACTCGTAGATGTAGTCGCCCAGGAACAGCACCAGGTCCACGTCTTCCTGCACCAGATGGCGGTAGGCGGCATAGTGGCCATGCTCCCACCGCTGGCACGAGGCAAAGGCCAGGCGGGTCTTGCGCGGCATCTCGCCCGGGGCCGGCGCGGTGCGGGTGCGGGCCGTGCGGGTGACGGCATCGCCGTGCATGAAGCGGTAGAAGTACCAGCGGCCGGGCGCCAGGCCCGCCACCTCGACGTGCACCGCATGCCCCAGCACGGCCAGCGCCTGCGCCTGGCCCTGGCGGACGATGCGCTGGAACGCCTCGTCTTCGGCGACCTCCCAGCGCACGGTCAGCATGTCGGGCAAGGCATCGCGCGAAGCGGTGGGCCCGGCGTCGGCGCCGGGGGATGCCGGCGCTTCGCCTGGAGCGGCTGCCAGCGCGGCCCCGGGCACGGGGCCCGCCAGCAGCCGGGTCCACAGCACGAAGCCGTCAGGGGCTGGCGCGCCGCTTGCCACGCCCAGCGGAAACAGCTCACGCTGGCGGAAGGTGGCCGACCAGCCCCATCGCGGCAGTTGGGCGGCGGCCGCAGCGGCGGTGGCAAGGCGGATCAGATCACGGCGGTGCAGGGACTGGCTCATACGGGCGGGCGAGGAAGCTGCCCGGATTGTCCATCCGCCAGCCAGGTGGCCGCCGGTGACGTGGGCGGGCGCGAGATGACGTGGGGTGGCCTGCGGAATTCAGGCAGGCACCCACACCCGGACATTCCGTGCGGACTTTGCTCCAGCGATGCCGCGCCCCATGGGCCGGCGGGATAATCGCCGCTTCGACGTGCCGCAGCGGCTGGAGCCGTGATGCCCGGCCCATGAACGGCGCAGCGCCCGCCCGGACGCGCTCCCCGCCCTCGGTGGAGCCGGGGGCTCGCGCAGCCCGGCGCGTTTTTCGAGAACTCTTCCTCACCCCTGATGACCACTGACTTGAAGCAACTGCTGGCCGCCCGCGCCGAACTGGAAGCGCAGATCGCGCAGGCCCGCGCGGTGGAGTCCAAGGCCGCGCTGGCCCAGATCCATGCCTGGATCGACGACTTCGGTTTCACCGCCCAACAGGTTTTCCCGTGGAAGGCACCGGCCGCCAAGAAGGTGGCCGCCAAATACCTCGACGAAAAGACGGGCGCAACCTGGACCGGCCGAGGCAAGCCCCCGGCCTGGATCCAGGGCAGGAACCGGGACGATTTCCTGATCGACAAGCCCAAGCAGGAGCCATCGAGCCAGGCGCCTCTCCTGGCCGAGATGGCAGCTGCTGCCTACCGCAACCAGCGCCGCTGATCCGATGCGCGACCGGGCGCGCTGCCAGGCTGCGGCGCCACCGCGCTTTTCTTCCTGACCGGCCTTTCGCCCCCGCGCAGGGTGGCAGGCGGCAGGCGGCTTGGCGGCCTCCCCACCGCGCGCTGCTGCAGCCGTCAGGGCTTGGCCGTGCGGCGCAGCCGCAGCATCGCCAGCCCGGCCATCGCCATGGACAGCAGGATCACCGCCCACTCCCCGAGGGTGGGCAGCGGTGTCTTCTTGGTCGGACCGACAGGGGCATCTTTGTCGTCGTTGCGCACGAGCACGTCGGCGCTGGAAGGGCTGTCCAGCTCGTAGTCGCCGGAAGCCGGCGGCGTCGCCAGCGCCACGGTCGCCGTGACCTCGCCGTCGCCCGGCGTCGTATTGGGCGTGGCCGTCACCGTGCATTGCGCGGAGGTGGCGCCCTGCGGCACCTGGACGGAAGCGCCGCAGGTGGTGCTGTAGCGCGGGTTGTCGGTGGGCGACGTCAGGGCGACTTCCAGGCCGCCGGCAGGAGCGGGCTGATCCAGCGTGACGGTGCAGGTGGAGACGTTCCCGTCCGCATCGACCAGCGACGTGGGCGTGCATTCCAGGCGTGCCTTGATCTTCGGCAGGCAGGCCGCACCGTCGCTGCCGTCGGAGGTTTCCGTGGAGTGCCGGCCCTCCAGCGTGCCGCCGGGCACGGTCATCACATTCGTCTGGAACGTGTTGTAGAAGGCGAACTTGCCGCTGGGCAGCCGCGCTGCCGCCCCGTAGGGAAAGATGCCCAGGTTGGGCGCCAGGTCGGTGACGGCGCCGGTGGCGAGTTCGATGCGGTAGCTGGTCGAATTGCCGAAGGTGCCCCGCGCCTTGGCGACTCCGTAGGCATACTGGCCCGCCGCGTCGATGGCGAAGTCGCCCGACTGCGCGCCGGGGATGTTCTTGCTCAGCGTGATGGTGCTCACATACTGCGGCGGCGATTGCGTGACGTCGATGCGAAACAGCTGGTTCAAGGCCCCGCCCTGTTGGAAGCTGGCCAGAATCATGTGGCCAGAGACGGGGTCGATGTCGGCGGCATTGAAATTGGGGCCCAGCCGGGCATCGGTCGCACCATCGACGCGCGTGCCGTCGTCGCTGGAATCGGTTTGATAAACACCCAGCCCGCGGACAATACCCAGATTATCCACGCCGTCGCGTCCATAACGCAGCATTTCATAATGCCGCGTGTGCGTCTTCCATTCCTCTCGCCAGGTACGGCCCTGCAAGTCCCAGCCAGGTTCGTTGATGCCGATAGCCCGCATCGCATAGATATACCCGTCTTTGCCCATGCCCGCCGCCACCGTCGCGCCCGCGTTGCGCGACAGGTCCCGGGGCGACGGAGTGGGCGCGGTCTGTCCGCTCCAGACCACGGTGCTGGCGACGGGGTCCCCGGCGTTCGGGGGCACGGTGGACAGCTGCAGAATGGTCTGGGGCGCCGTGTCCGGGGTTCCAGGCTCGATGTAGCGCATCAGGTAGAACGAGTCCGAACCGGCCGCGCACCGGGGCAGCGGCGCGCCGGCCGCGGCCCATGCGCCGGCCGAACTGAAAATGCCCAGCGCCGCCCAAGCCAGCACGCGGTAGCGACATGGCAAAACCGTCCGCATATCCATGGAAATTCTCCCGGCGTATGAATGCGGACGATTTTGTTGTGTCGCGATGTATTTTGATGTAGCGCTTTTCCAGCGTTATGGATTATTCACAATCAAGCCAGATTGCAAACAATGATTGAACAACCTTGATTTACAGATAATCGCGCTCCGCGATGGCCGGATGCATTAATCGCCAAGCGTTAAGCGTTAGACATCCACCGTTATTCGTCGAATGCAGCGTGCAGATCCTGCGCGCTGTGCAATGGCGAAGAAATCCAGCGCTGATTGGCACCGTCATGTGGCCACCGGAAATCGCCACAGGCCCAGGCAGGGGCCCGCGCGGGCCCCGCCCCCACCGGATCAGGACGCCGTGCGACCGGTGCCGTCGCGCGCCAGATGCGTGCCCATCCAGCGCAGCAGGTCGCGCCACATCTGGCGCACCTGCTCTTCCTCGGGCATGCGCAGCTCGTGCTGCAGCTCGATGGTCACCACCGGCATGCCCTGGCGCACGCTGCCGTAGTGGCCCAGCGAGCCCGGGAAGATGCCCAGCTGGTCCAGGCGCAGCCGGCCGAGGCGGCTGGGCGGGGGCACCGGGCCGTCGTAGTCGAGCACGCCGTACGGCGCATGGATGCTCACCACCAGGTCAGGGGCGAACTGTTCCATCTGGTCGTAGAGAAAACGCGATTCCGGCTCGGACAGGGGCTCGGGCCCGGGCCAGCGGCGCGGGTCGCGGCGGGTGCGCTTTTCCCAGTAGATGGGCGCGTCGCGCTCCCAGTTCGGCGTGGGGAAGTTGCGATTCAGATCCACGCCGCGCGCATTCACGCGCGTGGGCTGCCGGGCGAGGAGGCCGTCCGGATTCAGGATGGGAATGAAGCGCCAGTGCATTGGCAGCGTGGACGACGCATCGCCCACCTGCCTTTCGGCCAGGGTCACCCACCGCAGTGCGAGCGCGGCCGACGTCAGCTCGTCGCCGTGCATGGCGCCGACCACCAGCACCCGGAGCGGTTCGGCGGCCCCGCCGGCGCGGGCGCTGGCCGGAGGCGTTGCCGGCGGGCCCACATCGCGCCAGTAGAGCGGCGTGCCCTGGACCGACGCGGCACCGCTGTCGGCCAGCCGCGTGGCGGCGCAGGTCGCCGCGTCGATGGTGGGCAGGCGCTTGAGAAAGCGCTGGCAGGCGGCGGCTGCGGCCTCGGGCGACGCGGCCTGCAGCGGCTGCGCCGGGCGCGCGGCGCTGTCCGCCCGCTTCGGCGTCAGGCTCCGGCCGCCTGTTCCGGGCGGCTGCGCGTTCGCCATCGAGGCGGGGGCTGCGACTGCAGCTGCGACTGTGGCGGTTTGGGGCAAGGCGCGGGGGCCGAGCAGTTGCAGTGGCGCGTCCGCCCCTTCGGCGAACAGCGCGGCGCCCAAGGGCCCGCGCGTGGTGCCCTGCCCGTCCTGCAGCGATGGCCGCAGCTGCCAGCCGCCCCAGGCCAGCGCGATCGCGGCCACGGCGGCCGCTGCGGGCCCGGCCCAGCGCCTTGCGGACGGCGGCGCGGCGAGCGGCGCGTGCTCACCGCGTGGCGCACCACCACCAGCGGCTGGCGCCGCCGACACCTCGCCCGGCCGCATCAGTGCAGCACCCGGCCCGACGATTCGGCCAGGAAGTCGAGCAGTGCGCCATCGAAGCTCTCGGGGTCTTCCAGCTGCGGCCAGTGGCCGATGGTGGGCAGCGACAGATGGCGCGCATCGGGCAGCACATGGGCCAGCGCCTGCAGGGCTTCGGGCGGAGTGCAGCGGTCCTGCGCGCCGCCGACGATCAGCACGGGTACCTGCACCCTGGCCAGTTCGGCAGCGCCGCGCGAGAAGGTCGGCAGGGCCTGCAGCGCGCGCCGCCAGGCCGACGGATTCACCTGGCTCAGCGCGTGGCTGGCCAGCCGCACGCCCTCGGGCAGCGACCCGGTGCCGATGTAGCGCGGCACGAGGCTCTGGGCGATGGCGTCCATCCCCTGGCCCGACTCCAGCGCGGCCAGGCGCGGCGCCACCCAGGCCGCCTCGCTGGCGGCGTCGAGCGCCCGGCCGCCGGCGCACAGCACCAGCTGGCGCACCAGCTTCGGCTGGCGCAGGGCGACTTCCAGCGCCAGCATGGCGCCCAGGCCGTGGCCGACCAGCGTGACGGCGCCGCCCTGCAGCGCCTCCATCAGCCGCGTGCAGCTTTGCGCCAGGCCCATGAAGCCATAGGGTTCGATGGGCGCGCTGTGGCCGTAGCCGGGCATGTCCCACGCGACGGCGCGGTAGCCGGCGCTGGCGAGGGTTTCGACCTGGGGAGCGAAGCTGAGATGGCTGCCGTCCGCGTCGTGCAGCATGAGGACGGTCGGGCCGGAGCCGAGGGTGGTGAAGTGGGGAAGAAGAGCCATGGACTACAGAGTGGGGAGCCGGTGGCCCGCGCCGTGGGGGCGGGGCCGCCGGACCATAATAGCCCACCCCCTTTTCCCTGCCGCCGCGCATGTCGCGCCGCCACACGCCACCCGTGAATTCCCCAACGCCTGCTCCCCTCGCCGCCCGTCCACCGGGCTTTTCACCGCGCGAGTTCCGCGACGCCCTGGGCATGTTCGCCACCGGCGTGACCATCGTCACCGCGCGCGCGCCCGACGGCACGCTGGTGGGCATGACGGCCAGCTCGTTCAATTCGGTTTCGCTCGATCCGCCGCTGGTGCTGTGGAGCCTGGCGCACCGGGCGTCGTCGCTGGCGGCGTTCGCAGCGGGCTCGCATTACGCGATCAACGTGTTGGCGGCCGGGCAGCAGGCTCTGGCCGAGCGCTTCGCCACGCGCGGCATCGATCGGTTCGCGGGTGTGGACCACGCGCCGGGCGTGGCCGGCGCGCCGGTGCTGGCAGGCGCCGTGGCGGTGTTCGAGTGCTTCAACCGCAGCCAGTACGTGGAGGGCGACCACACCATCTTCGTGGGCGAGGTCGAGCGCTGCAGCCACCTGGCGGGCGTCTCGCCGCTGCTCTATCACGGCGGCATGTTCTACGCCGAACTGCCCCTGGGCGCCGCGCCGCAGCTGGCGAGCGAAAATCAAAAATAATAGCAACAAGCCCAGCATTCACGGGCGCTACAGGCCGATTTGACCTGTAGCGGCGCGAGGGCTGTGCCTATTTCGCCGCGTCGGGCAGCTCGATCTTCACCTCGAGCACTTCCAGGTTGTCCTGGCGCTCCAGGTGCACCTTCAGGTCGTCCGGGCTGATCTTCACGTACTTCGAGATGACGGCGACCAGCTCGCGCTGCAGCGCCGGCAGGTAGTCGGGCTCGGCGGCGTTGCGGCCGTTGCGCTCGTGCGCCAGGATGATCTGCAGCCGCTCCTTGGCGACGCTGGCGGTCTTCTTCTTTTCGCCGAGCAGGAAGGAGAGAAACGATGCCATGCCTGTTACCTCCCGCCGAAGATGCGCTTGAAGAAGCCGGGCTTCTGCGCATCGATGAAGCGCAGCGGCTTGTCTTCGCCCAGGAAGCGGGCCACCACGTCCTTGTAGGCCTCGGACACGTCCGAGCCCTGCAGGTGCACGGCCGGCGTGCCCTGGTTGGAGGCCTGCAGCACGCTTTCCGATTCCGGGATCACGCCGATCAGATCGATCCGCAGGATGTCCTGGATGTCCTCCAGGCTCAGCATCTGCCCGTCCTGCACACGGCCGGGGTTGTAGCGGGTGATGAGCAGGTGCTCCTTGATCGGCTCCTTGCCCTCGATGGCGCGCTTGGTCTTGCTGCCCAGCATGCCCAGGATGCGGTCGGAATCGCGCACCGAGGAGACTTCCGGGTTGGTCACCAGCAGCGCCTCGTCGGCGAAATGCATCGCCATCAGCGCACCGCTCTCGATGCCGGCAGGGGAATCGCAGACGATGTATTCGAAGTCCATCGCCGCCAGGTCGTTCAGGATCTTCTCCACGCCGTCCTGCGTCAGCGCGTCCTTGTCGCGCGTCTGGCTGGCAGCCAGCACGAACAGGTTGTCGCACTGCTTGTCCTTGATGAGGGCTTGGTTCAGGTTGGCCTCGCCCTGGATGACGTTGATCAGGTCATAGACCACCCGGCGCTCGCAGCCCATGATCAGGTCGAGGTTGCGCAGGCCGACGTCGAAGTCGATGACGGCGGTCTTGTGGCCGCGCAGGGCCAGGCCCGATGCAAAACTGGCACTGGTGGTGGTCTTGCCCACGCCTCCCTTGCCGGAGGTCACGACGACGATTTTGGCCATGGTGTGCTGATTCCCTGCGTTGGTGATCCGAAGCTACGGATAGGTTCTAAGTCGAAAAATCGGGGTGGGCTTCAAAGCGGCTCGATGAGCAGCTTCTCGCCTTCGAGCCGCACCTGGGCCGGCTTGCCGCGCACGTTCTCGGGCAGCTCGGTTTCGGTGGTGCGGTAGATGCCGGCGATGGAGACCAGCTGCGGCTCCAGGCAGGTGCTGAAGATGCGCGCCTCGGCATTGCCCCGCGCGCCGGCGATCGCCCGGCCGCGCATCGGCGCATAGATGTGGATGTTGCCGTCGGCGATCACCTCGGCGCCGAAGCTGACCACCGCCATCACCACCAGGTCGCCGCCGCGCGCATACACCTGCTGGCCCGAGCGCAGCGGCTTGTCCACCACCACGGTGGCCGGGCCGGCCACCGGTACCGGGGCGGGTACCTCCACCTCGCGCACCACTTCCCGCACCACCTCGCGGGCCGGGGCGACCGGTGCGGCAGCGCGGGCCGCGGCGGCCTCCGGCGCCGCTACCAGGCCGGCAGCCAGCGCGGCCGCCATCTGTTCGGGACTGCCGCCGCGCGCGGCGACGGGCTGGGTGTGCAGGGCCCGCAGCGATGCGGTCAGCGCCTCGAAGTCCACCGGCTCGGCCGCATCGCGCACGCCGGCCAGGTCGATCAGCACCGGGTCGTTGTCGAAGAATTCGGGGTCGTCGGCCAGCCGCGCTGCCAGGTCTGCGGCCAGCACGGCGGCGTCGGTGGTGCGCAGCGCGACGGCCACCACGGGCAGCTGGGCGCTCTTGAGGTCAAAGCTGGTGCGGGCGGCGCCCGCCGTGTCAACGGCCATGGAGCTTGTGGATGCGCGGAAGATGAGAGGGACCGGCGTGGCGCGCGGCATGTGCCAGGGGCGGTGCCGGAAAGCCGCAAAGTGTACCCGGCACCGATGCGCGGGCTGCATCCGGACGTGTCCTGCAGCGCTGCGTCGGCGCCAGAGCGCCGGACTCGGACCCCGGGAAGGTGCCTGCGCCCGATTCTCGGGGTGTTCAAGCTATCAAATGAATAGCATCGCGCAGCGTTCCGCCCAGCGGGACGCGGTCACAGCTTCGGAATGCGGATGCGGCTGATCATGAGCGAGCCGGAGATCGCGAAAACCAGCACCAGCGGATGCAGCAGGAAGCCGGCGATGCGCACTTCTCCGAACCAGAGTGCATCGCCCACCGCGCCCACCGACGCCGCCAGCGCCAGCAGACCCACCAGCAGGATGGAGGTGGGAATGGGCGTGCCCTCGAAATACTTGACCTTGCCGGAACCTTCGGAAAGCGTCTCGGCCGTGACGTTGTAGCGCGCCAGGCGCGACACGCCGCAGGCCACGAAGTACGCCAGCACGATGCGGTCGTAGAGGCCCTGCATGCCGCAGGCGTAGGCGATGATGGCCGGCGCCACGCCGAAGGAGATCACGTCGGCGAGCGAGTCCAGCTCGCGCCCCATGGCGGACGACTTCTGGCGCCAGCGGGCGATGCGCCCGTCGAGCACGTCGAAGATCAGCGCGGCCAGCACCAGCGCCGCCGCGAAGTAGATGTGCCGCACGTCGCCTGCCGCCAGATAGGTCATGCAGGAGAACAGCGCCCCGACGCCGCACACGGCATTGCCCAGCGTGAACCAGTCCGCGAGATGGAACTCGCGGATCATCGAAAAGCGCTTGGGGGCGGGTGCGTTCATGAAGCTCCTTGCATGGGCGGTGGGCGGCCGGGCAGCAAAACGGACGCTGCCACCGGCGGTGCGAGCCATTATGGAACGCGGGCATGGCGCCGCCCGTCAGGCGAATCCTACGGCGAGGGGGGCGGCGCAGCGCTGCCGGCGGTACCGGGCGCACCGGCCGCACCGGCCGCGCCCTGCGCTTCGTTCATGCCGTTGCCGCCACCCGGCGCGTCCTGCACAGGCGGTGCGGGCAGGCTGCTCACCCGGTCGCGGCCCTGCTGCTTGGAGCGGTAGAGTCCGCCGTCGGCCCGTGCGAGCAGGCTGTCCAGCGTATCGCCGGCAGCCAGGGTGCTGACGCCGAAGCTCGCGGTGACCCGCACCGGGGCCGGCGTGGGCGGCCGCATGCCGGACGCCACCGTCTCCACCGCCACGGTGGTCGCGGCGATGGCGGCGCGCAGGGCCTCGGCCAGCAACTCGGCCTCGTGCAGCGCGGTGGCGGGCAGCAGGATGCCGAATTCCTCCCCGCCCAGCCGGCCGACCAGATCGCCCGCCCGCACCCGCGCCATGCAGGTGGCGGTGACGGCGCGCAGCACGGCGTCGCCCGCCGCATGGCCATACCGGTCGTTGACCAGCTTGAAGTCGTCCACGTCGAGCATCACCATCGACAGCGCTGCGGCGGCACTGCCAGCGGCCGCCCGGCGCGCCTGGGCGACGGCCACCCGGGAGCGATCCATGAAGTTGCGCCGGCTGGCGGTGCCGGTGAGCGCATCGGTGGTGGCCGCCACGCGCAGCGCGTCTTCCATGGCCTTGCGTTCGGTGATGTCGACGATGGTGGACAGCGCGCAGGCCGCGCCGTCATAGGTGATGGGCACCATGGAGAGCAACACCCACAATTCGCGCCCCTGCGCGGCGATCAATCCGATCTCGTAGTCGCGCAGCAGGCCGTCGCGCTGGTACTGCGCGATCATGCGTTCGCGCTCGCCGGGGTTGCGGTAGAGGCTGCGCGGCTCGCGGCCCATCAGCTCCGCCAGGTCCATGCCGGCCAGCTGCGCCGTGCGCTCGTTGGCGTACACGAAGGCGTTGTCGGCCAGCCGCGTCACGATCATCGGCAGCGGCGCGTTGTGCAGGATGGAGAGCAGCCGCGATTCGCTTTCGGCCAGCGCCCGGGTGCGGTCGGCCACGCGCTGCTCCAGCGTCTGCGCCAGCCCCCGCCACTGGGCATAGAGCCGGGCGTTGTCGATGGCGTTGACCACGTTGCCCGACAGCAACTCCAGGAATTCGATGCGCTCCTGCGAGAACACGCCGGGCAGGGCGTCGTTCTCCAGGTACAGCGCGCCCAGGGTGCTGCCCACGCGCACCAGCGGCACGCAGAGCACCGAGCGCACAGAACGGCCGCCGAAATACGGCAGCCGGCGCCAGACATGCGCCTGCGCCACGTCGGGGATCAGCACCGGCGCGCCCAGGTGCAGCACCGTGCGCAGCACTTCCAGCGGCAGGCGCGCGCCGGCCTCTTCCAGCGGCAGCCCTTCGGCGGGCGCGCCGGCCCCGGCCCCGGCCGCTCCCGCGCTGTCGGCGCGCAGCGACCATTCCGCGCCCGAGCGGCTGCCGTCGCCCAGCACCACCGCCGCGCGGCTGGCGCCCGCGCTTTCCTGCAGCACCTGCAGCAGGCGGTGCAGCAGCGCGTCGAGCGCGATTTCGGCGGTGACGGCCTGCACGGCCTTCATCAGCGTGGAGAGGTCGAGCGCACCTCCGGGCGCCACCGACACAGCGCCGCGCGGCAGCGCGACCGAGGCGGACCGCTGCGCCGGGCCGGCGGTGGCCGGCGCGGTGTCCTCGATGAGCGCGGCGAGCGCAGGAGCTCCCCAGCGCAGGAACAGCGCCCGGGCCTGCGCCTGCTCGGCGCGCGCGGCGGCTTGCGGCAGGTAGGCCAGCATCGCAGGCTCGGTCACGGCCCAGTGCACCAGCGCCTGCAGGAACAGGTTGTCCAGCGCCTGCGCGCTGCGCTGCGCGGCGTCGATCTCCATCGCCACGTCGATGGGCGGGCCGGGCGGCCGGATGCCGCCGGCGCCCATGCGGGCCCGCAGCAGGTGCGCCAGCGGCTGCACGTCGGGGCAGGTGTGGGCCCAGAGCTCAAGACGGTGCAGCGCGGCCTTGCAGCGCGGGGCGGCATCGGCGCGGCCGCTGCGCGGCGCTGACATGGCGGAGAAGAACACGCTGAAGGGCACCATCACCATGCCGCGCCCGGCGGCGAACAGCGCCTGCGCCGCGTCGCCGGCCGCCACGGCCTCGTCGGCGCGGCCGGCCAGCGCATGCAGCATGCACTGCCAGGCGTGCAGGAACATGCCGCCCGTCTGATCCGCGCGGGCGGCATAGGTCTGCTCCAGCGCCCGGGCCGAGAAACCGGCCGCGGGCTGCTCCAGCGGCTCGGCCTCCAGCGCGGGCCGGCGCAGCACGCGCACGACCGCCAGCAGCGCGCCCAGGTAGTCGTGCGCCACCGGCTGGCGGATGCGCTGCAGCGTGGCCGCATCGGCCTGGAGCTGCGCTTCCAGGTCGGCCAGCGGCATGCCGGCCAGCAGCGCGTGATAGCCATGCACGTAGAGGCCCAGCCCCGCATGGCGCAGGTTGCCCGTCTCCAGCCCGTTGCGGTGCACCGCCATCAGCCCGGGCAGGCCGCTGGCGATGCCTTCGATCCAGTGGCGCAGGAAGGCGTTGAACGAGAAGCCGGCGTGCGCGTGCACATGGCGCCAGCCCTGGCGGTCCACCAGGTCCATCGACAGGCGGCCGAGCCGGTAGCCGAAGGGGTAGTCCTGCAGGAATTCGGCCACCATCAGGCCCATCACCGAATACGCCGACAGCGCCACCGGCGCATGGCCGTTCGCCACCATCAGCCGCACCTGCAGCACGGTCAGCAGCGGCAGCAGCGCCGGCCGCGCGATGTAGGCGGCCGCGGTCATCTTGGCGACCACCGACAGCTGCTGCAGGCAGAGCGCGTCGGTCATGACGGGCCGCGCCGCCAGCGCGTCGAAGCCGATCGCCTCGATCTCGGCACGCACGTCGGTCACCAGCTGCACCGCGTCGGCGGGCGAGGCGGCCGCCGGGGGCGAGGCCCCCAGCAGCGCGAGCACGCCGAGGCCCAGTTCCAGCGTGTCGTCGAGCCGGCCCGAGGCATAGAACGATTCGATGCGCACGTCGAGCAGGCGCGCCCGGTCCAGCGGCGTGGCGGCATGCGGCAGCGCGGCGTCGATCAACGCCTCCATGCGGGCCGCGTCGCCGGTCAGGGCGGCCATGCGGGCGGCATGCACATGCAGCGCCAGCAGGCCCGCCGGGTCGGTCAGCCAGCTGGCGGCATCGCCCAGCGCCACGGCCTGTGCCGCGTAATGCGCGGCCAGGTCGAACGATGCGGCTTCGGCCGCCTGCTGGCTGGCGCGGGCGTTGTAGCCGGCCAGCAGGGCGCGTTCGGCCGGCGACTCCAGCAGCGCCTGGCCCAGGTTGAAGTGGTTGACCACCGCGAAGTCGGGCTGCTGCCCCGGCCGCGCATCGCGCAGCAGGCGGGCGATGCGCAGGTGCAGGGCCGGCCGCGTCTCGGCCGACGACAGGAGATAGGCCGCTTCCTGCACGCGGTCGTGGGCGAAGGCGAACTCGGCCTCCACCTGTTCGCTTTCCTGCGCGTCCAGCACCGGCAGCCATTTGTAGCGGGCGTCGCGCGGCAGCACCAGCCCGGCCTCCAGCGCCGGGTGCAGGGCGCGGGCCACGGCGGGCGTGGAGCGCAGGCTGGCCACGCCCAGCAGGTGCGGGTCGAACCGGTTGCCCAGGCAGGCCGCGGTGCCCAGCACGTCGCGGGTATCGGGCGGCAGGCGGCGCAGCTGTTCCAGCATCAGCGCCACCACGTTGTCGGCCACATGTTCGTGGCGGATGCGGTCAGTGTCCCAGCTCCAGCGGGGCCCGGCGCGGTCGAGCCAGATCAGGCCGCGCTGGTGCAGGTCGTGCAGGAAGCGGCCGAGGAAGAAGGGGTTGCCGCCCGTCTTCGCATGGCACAGCTGCGCCAGCGCCTGCACTTCGGGCTGGGGGCGCTGCAGGGCGTCGGCCAACCACTGGGCCACGTCGCCGGGCGACAGCGGCCCCAGCCGGAGCGCGAGGTAGCGGCTCTGCGCCGCAGCAGGCGCCGGTGCCGGTGCCGTGCTGGACGGCTCCCGATCCTGCGGCTGCGGCGGATCCTGCGGGGCTTCGTCCTGCGCGGCCAGCAGGGCCAGGTCCTGCACCAGCGGGTGGTCGCCCACGACCTCGTCCGCGCGGTAGGCGCCGATCACCAGCAGGTGGCGCAGGCTGTCGTCGAGCACCAGCTCCCGCAGCAGGCGGCGCGAGAGCCGGTCGCTCCACTGCAGGTCGTCGATGAAGACGAGCAGGGGCGACTGCGCGCTGCAGAGGCCGGCAAAGCACAGCTGCATGGTGCGCACGAACCGGTTCTCGGATTCGACCGGGCCGAGCATGTGCTCGTCCGGCAGGGCGGGATCGAGCAGCGCCATCAGCTCGGGCAGCGTGGACTGCGCCAGCGCCCGGTTCGCGCCCAGCAGCGTCTGCAGCCGCGCGCTCCAGAAGCCGCGCTCGTCGGGCGGCAGCGCCAGCACCTGGCGGGTGCGCTGCGCCAGCGCCTGCACGAAGGCTGCGCAGGGCGCGGGCTGGCCGAACTGGTTGAACTTGCCGCTGGCCATGTGGCCCTGCCGCGCCAGCAGGGTGCGCTGCACTTCCTGCACCAGGGCGGTCTTGCCCACGCCCGGCGCGCCCGCCAGGGTGACCAGCCGGGCGGCGCCGCCGGCCGCCGCATCGAAGGCGGCCAGCAACCGGCGCACCTCCGGCGCCCGGCCGTAGAGCCGGCCCGCCGTCTGGAAGCGCTCCGACAGATCGCCCTGCGCCAGCACCAGCCCCTGCAGCGCGGCCGGGTCCTCCAGCGACGCGCGGATGCGCTGCAGGTCGCGGCGCAGCACGTGGTGGCTCTGGTAGCGCGACTCGGGCTCCTTGGCCAGCAGCCGGTCCACCAGCGCGCCGAGCAGCGCGGGCGCCCCGGGGCAGCGTGCCTGCAGGGGCGGCGGCAGCAGCGTCAGATGGGCGTGCACCGCGCGCAGCGGGTCGTCGATGGCGCCGAAAGGCGGTGCGCCGGTCAACAGTTCGTAGAGCGTGGCGCCCAGTGCATAGAAGTCGGCGCGGTAGTCCAGGTCGCGGTTCATGCGACCGGTCTGCTCCGGCGCCATGGTGGACAGCGTGCCTTCCAGCTCGCGCAGGCTCACGGCCTGCGTGCGCTCGACCGACACGTTCGCCGCGATGCCGAAATCGATCAGCCGCACGGTGCCGCCGGGCCGGGCGATGATGTTGCCGGGCGCGACGTCCTTGTGCACGATGTTGCCCAGGTGGATGGCCTCCAGCCCGTCCACCACCGCCAGTGCGATGTCCAGCGCCTGCGCAATGGGCAGCGGCCCGGCGCGCAGCCAGTCGCGCAGGGCAGCGGCGCCGTCGTCGGGCATGGCGATGAACAGCACCCCGTCGTGGCTGCCGAGGGCGCTGGCGCTGACCACGCGCTCGTGCGACACCTGCCGCGACAGCTCGTATTCCCGCCGAAAGCGCGCCACCTCGCCGGGGCCCAGCCGCTCGCAGCGCAGCAGCTTGACGACGACCGGCTGGCCGTCGGCCTGCCGACACCGCAGCACCACCGAGCGCGGGCCTTCGTACAGCACCGCCGCCACGTTGTATCCCGCAAACGACCGCCCCGGCCGCGCGAAGTCGGGAACCGGCACGGCGTCGTGCGCGCCGGCGGCGGGGGGCGTGGGAGGGATCATGGCGGTGCGCGGGGGTTGGCGGATGATAGCTTTGCGACGACGCCGCCCCCCGCCCTCGGCCCTCCTCGGCCCCTGCAGCCCCGTCTTCCCCGCCGGTCCTCAGCGCCGCCCGGCTTCGCCCGCGTCGCGCGCGCCACCGGCAGGGGCCGGCGCGGCATCTTCCAGCCGCACCAGCGGCCCCGAGAAAAAACCCGTCCACATCACCGCCGCGCCCAGCGCGCCGGTGACGACGAACAGCCATCGGACGCCCAGCCAGTCCCCGGCGGTCGACGCCACGGCCAGCCCCACGGGCGATGCCAGGCCGGCCACCATCTGCATGAGCGACAGCACCCGGCCCTGCAGCTGCGGTGCGACGATGGTCTGCAGCAGGGCCGTGAGCGGCGCATTGCCCATCGCGAAGGCGATGCCGCTCACCGTCCACCACACCACGGCCATGAAGAACAGGCGGCTGGGCATCAGCGCTGCCAAGGCCACCGCCGCGCACGACAGCCCGAGGCCCCAGAGAATCCACGGCATCTGGCGGCGGGGCGCGCAGGCCGCCACCGCCAGGCCGCCCAGGATCATTCCGCCGCCGGCCAGCCCCTCCATCCAGCCCACCTGCGCGGCGCCGCCACCGAAATGCGTCTTCACCAGCAAGGGCACCAGGGTGAAGGTCGGCATGACCACCATCATCGCGGCGCCGAGCAGCGCGTACAGCCGGCGCAGGCCGGGCGAACGCCACACCACGTACACGCCTTCGCGCAGCTCCTGCCAGAGGCTGGAGGCGGCGCCCGGCGCCCGCCGGGGTTGCGGAATGCGCAGGAACAGGAGCGGACCGATGCCCAGCAGCACGGTGGCGACGTCGATGCCCAAGGCCCAGCCCATCGGCAGCAGCGACACCGCCAGCGCGCCCAGGGGCGCGGCGGCCACCAGCGTCAGGCTTTGCAGCATCTGGTTCAGGCCGGCCGCACGGGCCAGGAAGTGCCGCGGCACGAGCATGGTGACGCTGGCAGTGGCTGCCGGCATCTGGAAGGCCTGCATCGCGCTGCGCACCGCCATCATCGAATAGGCGTGCCACAGCTCGATCCGGCCGGCGGCGAAGAGTCCGATCAGCACGCACATGCACAGGGCGCTGATGGCGTCGGCCGCGATCATCAGCAGGCGGCGGCTGAAGCGGTCGGCCAGGGTGCCGCCCAGCGGGCTCAGCAGCGCCTGCGGCAGCAGGGCGGCCAGCCCCGCCGTCGCCAGGGCCGACACGCTGCCCGTGGTGTCCGTGATCCACCAGAGCAGGACGAACTGGCTGAGCGCCGAGCCGATCAGCGACAGCGCCTGTCCGCCGAAGACCAGCCCGAAGCGCCAGCCCCAACGGGGGCCGGGGTCATGGTCAGGCACGTGAAGGGGCGCAGCCGTCACCGCCGGCCCTCCGCAAGGCTGGCGGGGGCCCGTCGCGCCCCCTGGTCGCACAGGCCGCCACCCAGCGCCTTGTAGAGCGCCACGGCGTTGCCGAGTTCGGCGCGCCGCAAGTCCAGCAGCGCCTGGCGCGCGGCATAGAGCTGGCGCTGCGCGTCCAGCCATTCGAGCCGCCCGTCCAGGCCCGCGCGCCAGCGCAGCCCGGACAACGCCAGCCGCCTCTCGGCGCTGTCAACCACCTGCGACTGGGCTTCGACCTGGCGCTCGTACGTGGCGCTGCCCGCCAGCCCGTCGGCCACCTCGCGGAAGGCGGTCTGGATGGCGCGCTCGTACTGGGCGACGGCTTCGGACCTGCGCACCTCGGCCAGCCGCACCTCGGCGCGCAGGCGCCCGGCCTGGAACAGCGGCTGGGTGATCTGCGGCGTGAACCGCCAGGTGCGGCTGCCGGCATCGAACAGGCTGCCCAGCGCAGGGCTGGCGTAGCCGAGCGACGCGGTGAGCGACAGCTGCGGGAACAGCGCGGCGCGGGCGGCGCCGATATCGGCATGCGCGGCGCGCAGCCGCTGCTCTTCCTGCGCGATGTCGGGGCGCACCTGCAGCAGCTGCGACGGCAGGCCCGCGGGCAGGCGTGTCAGCACCGCCGGCTGGGTCAGCGGCAGGCCGTCGGGCAGGTCGTCAGGCCATTGGGGCAGGCCGACCAGCAGCTGCAGCGCGTTGCCTGCCCGGGCCTGTTCGCGCTGGCGGGCCTCGATGTCTGCCTGGGCCGAGGCCACCTGGCCCTCGGCCTGGGCCACGTCCAGCCCACTGCGCTGGCCGGCCTGCGAGCGCAGCCGCGCGATCTGCAGCGACTGCTGCCAGTCCGACAGGGTCTGCGCCGCCAGCCGCGACTGCTCTTGCGCCAGGCGTTCGGCGAAGTAGGCGTCGGCCACCGCGCCGACCAGGGTCAGCTGCGCGGCATGCCGGCCCTGTTCGCTGGCCAGGTAGCGTGCGAAGGCCGCCTCCGACAGGGAGCGCAGGCGGCCGAACAGGTCGATCTCGAACGCGCTGAGGCCCAGGCCGACCGCGTGGCGCGTGCTGGTGGCCGCTTGCGCCGCCGCGCCCGGGGCGCCCTGCCCGGTCGCGCCGGCGCGCTCGCGCGACGTGGAAGCCTCCAGCGACGCACCGGGCCATTGGCTCGATCGCTGGATGCGGTATTGCGCGCCCAAGGCGTCCACGTTCAACGCAGCCAGTCGCAGATCGCGGTTGTGCTCCAGGGCCAGCTCGATCAGGCGCTGCAGCCGGGGGTCGCCGAACATGCGCTTCCAGCCGATGTCGGCGGCAGCCACGGTGGCGGCGTCTACGGGCCCGGCACCCTGGTGAGGAAACCGGGCCGGCACCGGCGGCGGCGGGGTCTGCACCGCGGGCGCCAGGGAACAGCCCGCCATCAGCACGGCGAGGGGAAGGCAGATCGCGAGGCGCATGGTCAGACCTTTCCTTGCGCGTCGGCGACGGCAGCGGCCGGCGGCGCGGGCCGCTTGCCGCTCCAGCGCTCCCGCAGGCCCGCCACCAGCACGAAGAACACGGGCACGAAGAAGACCGCCAGCACCGTGGCGGTGACGATGCCGCCGAAGACGCCCGTGCCGATGGCGTGCTGGGTCTCCTTGCTGGCACCGCCGGCCAGCATGAGCGGGATCACGCCCAGCGCGAAGGCCAGGGAGGTCATCAGGATGGGCCGCAGCCGCAGGCGTGCCGCCGTCACGGCCGCATCCACCAGGCCGTGGCCCTGTCCGCGCAGCTGCTGGGCGAATTCGACGATCAGGATGGCGTTCTTCGCCGACAGGCCGATGACGGTGATCAGACCCACCTTGAAGAACACGTCGTTGGGCAGGCCGCGCAGCAGCACGGCGGCGACCGCGCCGATCAGCCCGAGCGGCACGACCAGCATCACCGCCGCAGGAATCGACCAGCTTTCGTACAGCGCGGCCAGCACCAGGAACACGACCAGCATCGAGAGCGCCATCAGCAGCGGAGCCTGCGCGGCCGACTGCCGCTCCTGCAGCGACTGGCCCGTCCAGGCGAGGGCGAAGCCGGGCGGCAGTTGCCGCGCCAGCCGCTCCATCTCCGCCATGGCGGCGCCGCTGGAGGTGCCGGGAGCGGCGCTGCCCGACAGGCGTGCCGCGGGGTAGCCCTGGTAGCGGGCCAGCTGCAGCGGCGTTTCGCTCCAGACGGGCATCACCATCTCCGCCAGCCGCGCCATGCCGCCGCCGCTGCCGGGCACCGTCAGGTTCAGCACGTCGGCCAGCTGCATGCGCGCCTTGGCATCGGCCTGCAGGATGACCTGCTGCATGCGCCCCCGGTTGGGAAAGTCGTTCACGTAGAGCGACCCGAGCGCGGCGGTGAGCGTGTCGCTCACGGTGGCGAAGGGCACGCCCAGCGCCGCTGCCTTCTGGCGGTCGATGTCCAGCCGCACGGTGGTGCCCGGCGGCAGGCCGTCGGCATACACGCCCGTCAGCAGCGGGCTCTGGGCCGCCAGCGCGATGAGCTGGTTCTGCGCCGCCTGCAGCGCCGGCTGGCCCTGCCCTGCGCGGTCCAGCAGGCGCAGGCTGAAGCCTGACGAGGTGCCCAGCTCGTCGATCGCGGGCGGCATGACGCTCATCACCGTGCCCTCTCGGGTGTGCGACATGGCCTGCTGCGCCAGCGCCACCTCCTGCTGCGCGGTGGCCCCGCCGCGCTGGTTCCAGCCCTTGAGCATGGTGAACGCCAGCGCGGAGTTGGGGCCGGAGCCGGAGAAGCTGAAGCCGATCACCGACTGGTTGGTGGCGATGCCCGGCCGCGCGGCGACATGCGCCTCGTACTGCTTCACCACGTCCAGCGTGCGTTCCATGGTGGCGTCGGCGGGCAGCTGGAACGAGGTCATGAAATAGCCCTGGTCTTCCTCGGGCAGAAAGGCGGATGGCAGGCGCACGAAGGCCCAGCCCATCAGCGCGACGATGGCCACGAAGCCCAGCATCACCCGCCCGGGCCGGCGCAGCAGCCCGGCCACGCCGTGGCCGTAGCGATCGGTCATGCGGGCGAAGCGCCGGTTGAACGCGCCGAAGAGGCCGCGCTTCTCATGGTGGCCCGCCGGCACGGGCTTGAGCAGCGTGGCGCAGAGCGCGGGCGTGAGCGTCAGCGCCAGGAAGGCGGAGAACAGGATGGAGATCGCCATGGAGAGCGCGAACTGCCGGTAGATGGCACCCACCGATCCGCTGGCGAAGGCCATGGGAATGAACACCGCCGTCAGCACCAGCGTGATGCCGACCACGGCCCCGGTGATCTCGCGCATGGCCTTTGCAGTGGCCTCGCGCGGGCCCAGCCCTTCGGTGGCCATCAGCCGCTCCACGTTCTCGACCACCACGATGGCATCGTCCACGATGATGCCGATGGCCAGCACCATGCCGAACATCGTCAGCACGTTGATGGAGAAGCCCGCCACGTGCATGACGGCGAAGGTGCCCAGCAGGGCGATGGGCGCGACGATGGCCGGGATGACCGTGTAGCGCACGTTCTGCAGGAAGACGAACATCACGACGAACACCAGCGCCATCGCCTCCAGCAGCGTGTGGACCACCTTTTCGATGGAGATCTTCACGAACGGCGCGGTGTCGAACGGCGTGGTGTAGCGCATGCCGGCCGGCAGCGACGCGCTCAGCTCCGCCAGGCGGCTCTGCACCGCCTCGGCCGTGCGCACGGCATTCGCGCCCGGTGACAGCTGCACCGCCGCACCGGCCGACGCCCGCCCGTCGTCCCGGGTGGCGAAGCCGTACGACTGCGCGCCCAGCTCGATTCGCGCCACGTCGCCCAGCACGACGCGGGAGCCGTCGCGGTTGGCGCGCAGCACCACCGCCGCGAATTGCTCGGGGGTGGAGAGCTGCCCCTGCACCGTGAGCGGAAGGGTCACGCGCTGCCCCGGCAGGCTCGGCGCATCGCCGACGCGGCCGGGCGCGATCTGCGCGTTCTGCTGGGTGATGGCGGTGGACAGATCGTTCATCGACAGGCCGTAGGCGGTCAGCCGGGCCGGATCCACCCACACGCGCATGGCCTGCTCGGCGCCGAACAGCTGCACGCGGCCGACGCCGTCGATGCGGCGCATCTCCTCCACGCCGTGGCGGGCCAGGTAGTCGCTCAGTTCCAGCTCGCTGTGCCGGCCATCCTCCGACACGAGGCTGACGATCATCAGGAAGCTCGATGTCGAGGATTCGACGCTGAGGCCGTTCTGGCGCACCGCCTGCGGCAGCCGGGGCTCGACGGCCTTGAGCCGGTTCTGCACGTCGACCTGGGCCAGCTCGGGGTTCGTGCCGGGCTTGAACGTGGCGACGACCTGGGCCGAGCCGGAGGTGTCCACCGAAGATTCGAAATACAGCAGGTTCTTGACGCTGGAAAGCTCCCGCTCGATCAGGCTGACCACCGAGTCGTTCAGCGATTGCGGCGTGGCGCCGGGGTAGGTGGCATAGACCGTGACGGCCGGGGGCGCGACCGACGGGTAGCGGGCGATGGGCAGCTGCGGCAGGGCGATCAGGCCCAGCAGGGTGATGAACGCGGCCACCACCCAGGCGAACACGGGTCGCCGGATGAAGAATTGGGGCATGGAAGGCTCCTGGGCTCTTGCTCTGCGTGCGGATGGAAGTCAGCGCGGGGCCGAGGCGGCTGCCCCGGCTGCGGGAGCGGCTGCGGGAACGGCCGCGGGCCCCTGCCAGGGCCGGGGCGCGACCCGCGCGCCGGCGGTGAGCCGCTCGACGCCCTCCACCACCACGCGCTGGCCCGCGCGCAGGCCGCCGACCACGCGGTACTGCTGGCCGACGGCCTCGCCCAGCTGCACGTCGGCGGGCTGGGCCACGTCGCCGGCCTCCAGCGTCCAGACCCGGGGGCGGCCTTCCACCCGCTGCACCGCCTGCTGCGGCACCAGCAGCGCCTCGGGGTACTGCGCGGTCACCACCTGGGCCTGCACGAACATGCCCGGCAACAGCAGCCGGCGGGCGTTGTCCACCTGGACGCGCAGCAGCACGTCGCCCGTGGACGGGTCCACGTTGATGGCGGAAAACAGCGCGCGGCCGGCCATCGGGTAGGGCCGGCCGTCGGGACGCAGCAGCACGACCGGCGGGTTCGCGCCCTGCTGGGCGTGGAGCGCATCCCACAGCGCGGCGGGCTGGCGCACGTCCACATACACCTTGTCGATCTGCTGGATGCGGGCCATGGGGGCGGTATCCGCCGCGCTCACCAGCGCGCCCTCGGTGACCAGGGCCTGGTCGATGCGGCCGGCAATGGGCGCATCGACCCGCGCGAAGCGCAGGTCCAGCCGGCGGCGTGCCAGCGAGGCCTCGGCCTGCGCGACTTCGGCGGCGGCCTGGTCGCGCTGCGAGGCGGCCTCCTCGTATTCCTGGCGGCTCACCGCGTCGGCCCGCATCAGCGGCTCCAGCCGCGCGGCCTGGCTCTGCGCCCGGCGCCATGCGGCCTGGCTGCGCTGCAGGGCGGCCGCCGCCATGTCGGCGTCGGCCTGGAACGGGGCCGGGTTGATCTGGAAGAGCGGCTGGCCGGCGGCGATGTCCGCGCCCTGCTCGAACAGGCGGCGCTGCACGATCCCGCCGACCTGCGCCCGGATCTCCGCCGAGCGGAACGCCGCGACCCGGCCGGGCAGGGTTTCGCGCACCGTCACCGCGCTGGCTTGCAGCTCCGTCACCGAGACCTGGGGCGGCGCCGCAGGCGCCTCGGGCGCGGCGGGAGTGCATCCCGCCAGCACCGCCGCCAGCAGGCAGCACAGTCCTGCGGCCCTTCCCCTTGCATCCGACATGGCGTTCATTCATCCTCCGTACCGTCGTGGCAGGCACCGCCCTGGCGCCTGCGAGGACGACGATTCTGCGAGGGCCCGGTGGCGGCGCCTTGGACGCACCATGGAAGTTGTATGGAGCGTTCCAGGCCGCGCAGCAGCCGGCACAATTCGCCGAATGGACCCTGCCGACCTACCCCTGACCGACCCTGCCTGCACGGGCGCCGTGGTGCTGCTGGCCGAGGACGAGGCCGAGATCGCCGACATCCTCGGCGCCTATCTGCGCCGCAGCGGGCTGCGCGCCGTACACGCCGCCGACGGCCGCCAGGCGCTGGCGCTGCACCTGGCGCTCAAGCCCGACCTGGTGCTGCTGGACGTGCATCTGCCGCAGGTGAGCGGCTGGCAGGTGCTGTCCGAGCTGCGCCACCGCGGCGACACGCCGGTCATCATGCTCACCGCGCTGGACCAGGACATCGACAAGCTGATGGGCCTGCGGCTGGGCGCGGACGACTACGTGGTCAAGCCGTTCAACCCGGCCGAGGTGGTGGCGCGCGTGCAGGCGGTGCTGCGGCGCACCGCCTCGCAGGGCGGGCGGCGCACGCAGAAGGTGCTGCGCGTGGGCGGCTTCCAGATCGATCCCGAGACGCTGGAGGCCAGCCTGGAGGTGAACGGCGAGCGGCAGGTGCTGGCCCTGACGCTGACCGAATTCAACCTGCTGGCCCACATGGCCCGCGCACCCAAGCGGGTCTTCAGCCGGGCCGAGCTGATGGCCGCATGCCTGCCCGAGAGCGACGCGCTGGAGCGCACGGTGGACAGCCACATCAGCAAGCTGCGCAAGAAGCTGGAGCTGATCTCGCTGGAGGGCGTGCCGGCCAGCGTGCGCGGCGTGGGCTACCGGCTGGGCATCACGCCATGACGCCCGCGTACGGCTTGCGCCGGCAGCTGGTCGTCACCCTGGCGGTGATGGCCCTGGGCATCGCCCTGCTGTTCCTGCTGGGCTCGTATGCGCTCTATGGGCTGTTGACGGCCTATTCGCCCTCCAGCATCTCCTACGACCTCATGCCCTCCCCCATCGAGGCCGCGTGGATGTTCGCCACGGTGCTGGTGGCGCTGGTGCTGGCGGTGGCGACCGCCGTCAAGCTGTCGCGGCGCATCGTGGCGCCGCTCAACTCGGTGGCGGAGAGCCTGCGCAGCATCGCCGGAGGGGACCTCTCGGCCCGCGCGGCGAACGCCGAGCCGGCGCTGGGCGAAACCGCGCAGCTGGTGCGCGACTTCAACGGCATGGCCGAGCGGCTGCAGCACATGGCGCAGGAACGCGCGTTCTGGAATGCGGCCATCGCCCATGAACTGCGCACGCCCGTGACCATCCTGCGCGGCCGCCTGCAAGGCCTGACGGAGGGTGTCTTCGAGCCCACGCCGGCGCAGTTCCAGGCCCTGCTGAAGAACGTGGAGGGCCTGGCGCGCCTGATCGAAGACCTGCGGCTGCTGGGCCTGAAGGACAGCGGCCACCTGGAGCTGCACCTGGAGCTGGCCGACCTGGCGGCGGAAGTGCGCGCGGTGGTGCAGGCATACGAGCCGTCGCTGCAGGCCGCGGGCTTCGCGGTGGCGCTGGAACTGCAGCCCGGCGATGCACTGTGCGACCCGGTGCGCATCCGCCAGGCGCTGCTGGCCTTGCTGGAGAACGCGCTGCGGCACGCCACGCCGGGCCCCCTGCGCGTGCGGGCGTGGCAGGAAGGCGAAGACTGGCACCTGTGCGTGGAGGACGCCGGCCCGGGCCTGGAGCCCGCCGAGGCGCAGCGGCTGTTCGAGGCCTTCCAGCGGGGCGGCTCGGCCCGGCCGGGCGCGGGCAGCGGTCTGGGCCTGGCGGTGGTGCAGGCCATCGCCCAGGCGCATGGGGGCGCCGCCGTCTGGGCCGCCTCCGCACCGGGCGGCTCGGCCTTTTCGCTGCGCTGGCCGGCGTGAGCCGGGCGGCCTGCGGCTAGCCCCGCGCCGCCGCGTAGCCCACGTACCAGTCCAGGCTGCCCGGGTTGGCCATGGCGTCCTTGTTGACCACTTTCTCCAGCGGCTGGCCCAGCAGCAGTTTCTTCACCGGCAGCTCCTGCTTCTTGCCCGTCAGCGTGCGCGGCACCTCGGCCACGGCCACGATGTCGTCGGGCACGAAGCGCGGCGACAGCGCCGTGCGGATGGCGCCGGCGATGCGCTGGCGCAGCGCGTCGTCCAGCACCGCGCCGTCGCGCAGCACCACGAAGAGCGGCATGAAGCTCTCGCGCCCCAGGTATTCCAGGTCGACCACCAGGCTGTCGAGCACTTCGGGCAGCGCCTCCACGGCGCTGTACAGCTCGCTGGTGCCCATGCGCAGGCCGTGGCGGTTGATGGTGGCGTCGCTGCGGCCGTAGATGATGCAGCTGCCCCGGGAGGTGACCTTCAGCCAGTCGCCATGCCGCCAGACGGCGCCCATCTCGGCCGGGCCGTCGCCGCCGCCGGGCCGGCGGCCGTGGCCCGGCGGGTACATGTCGAAGTAGCTGGCCAGATAACGCTTGCCGTCCGTGTCGCCCCAGAGGTAGAGCGGCATGGAGGGGATTGGCTGGGTGCAGACCAGCTCGCCCACGGCGTCCACCACCGGGTGGCCCTCGGCGTCCCAGGCCTCGACGGCGGCGCCGAGCATGCGGCACTGCATTTCGCCGGGTACCTGGGGCATTTCACGGTGGCCGCCGATGAAGGCGCCGCAGAAGTCCGTCCCGCCCGAGATGTTGTTCCACCAGATGTCGGGCGTGCCCATGCCAGCGAACTGCCGGCTGCCCCATTCCTGCACCTCCGCCGACAGCGGCGAGCCGGTGGTGCCCAGGGCGCGCACGCGGCGCAGGTCGCCGCAGTCCGCCAGCTCCAGCCCGGCCTTCATGCAGTTGGCGTAGAAGGCGGCGCCGGCGCCGAAGAAGGTCACGCCGGTATCGGCGGCGAAGCGCCACAGCACGCCCCAGTCGGGCCGCTCCTTGCTGCCGCCGGGGTTGCCGTCGTAGATCACGCAGGTGGTGCCCGACAGCAGCCCGCTGGCCTGCGCGTTCCACATCACCCAGCCGGTGGAGCTGTACCAGTGGTAGCGCTCGCCCCAGGAATTGGGCTCGTAGCTGCAGCCGATGTCGTTGTGCAGGCACTTGAGCTGCAACGCCACCAGCACCATGCCGCCATGGCCGTGCACGATGGGCTTGGGCAGGCCGGTGGTGCCGCTGGAATAGACGATCCAGAGCGGGTGGTCGAACGCCACCCAGAGCGGCTCGAAGGCCGCCACTTCTGCATCGTTTTGTGCTGTAGCGCTGGTGTAGTCTACGCAGTCAGCTATATTTTCAGTAGCATCGAACTGGCGCACCACCACCACGTGCTGCAGCGTGGGCAGGCCCGCGCGCAACTCGGCCAGCACGCCGGTGCGGTCCAGCGCGCGCCCGCCGTAGGTCACGCCGTCCACGGCGATCAGCGCCTTGGGCTCGATCTGGCGGAAGCGGTCCAGCACGGCGGACGTGCCCATGTCGGGCGCGCACACGCTCCAGACCGCGCCCAGGCTGACGGTGGCCAGCAGGGCGACCAGGGTCTCGGGAATGTTCGGCAGGTAGGCCGCCACCCGGTCGCCCGGGCCCACGCCCTGCCGGCGCAGGTGCAGCGCAAGCGCCGCCACCTGGCGGCGCAGCTCGGGCCAGCTCAGCTCGCGGTGCCGGCCCGTTTCGTTGCGGCTGATGACGGCGGGCTGTCCGGCGGCATGGGCCGCGTCCACATGCCGCAGCGCCTGCCGCGCGTAGTTGACCTGCGCGCCGGGGAACCACTGCGCGCCCGGCATGGCATTGCGCGCCAGCACGGCGGTGTGCGGCGTGGGCGACTGCACGTCGAAGTAGTCCCACATGCTCTGCCAGAAGGCGTCCAGGTCGGTGGTGGACCAGCGCCAGAGAGCGTCGTAGTCGTCGAAGGAGAGCCCGCGCTCGCGCTGCAGCCACTCCTGGTACAGGCGGATCTGCGGGACGTAGGGCGGTGGGGCGGCGACCGGCTGGGCACCGGCGTGCGAGGGGGAAGGGTTTTTTGTCTCCATGGCGACGCAGCGTAGCAGCGCGGCGGCGCGGCAGACAACGGGGCGGGTCGGCGGGGCGTCACGCACCGGACAGGCGGTGCGCGCGAGGCCGGGAAGTCATCCGGGCATTGGGAAACATGGCCGGGCTTGGACAGGCCCAGCCCGAACGTGTGAGGTGCGGAACGTGTGAGGTGCGGAACGTGTGAGGTGCGGAACGGCGGGGGTTGGAGCGGGCGGGCACGCAACGGATCGTCCTGCAGCGGGCGACCGGGCTCGTCATGCAGCCGCGCCCGCCCGGAAACCGCATGTCAGTCCGTCTGTTCCTTCACGCTGGTGATGGCATAGCCCTTCTCGCTGATCTGGCGGCCGGGTTCGGCGATGCCGAAATCGTCCCAGTGCGCGGCGGACTCGTCCAGTTCCTGGCCGGACATCTCGCTCTCCCAGTCGGTGTTGATCGCCTCCTGCGGAATGGGGCGGCCCTCGGGCACCACCAGATGAGAGAACTTGCCTTCGGCTTCGGTTCGGCGATAGATGTCCACGCGCATGGGTCACTCCTGGGTCGGTTAAAGAAACGTTCACTCTAGCGACGGCGCTGGCCGCGCCACGTAGGAATTCGCACCCCAGCCGGCGTCGGCAGAAGCGGCCCGGTGTCTGGAACGCCGGCCGGCGTGCAACTTGCGCTGCCCGGCGCGGACAGGCTATGCTCCGCCCGCACCGCCACTCATCAGACATCAGACAACGCCATGAGCCCACATACCCTCCAGTCCATCGACGCCCGTACCGGCCAGCCCCATGGCGAAGCCTGGCCCGAATCCACCCCCGCCCAGATCGAGGCCGCCGTCACCGCCGCCGCGCAGGCTGCCGACGCTTTCGCCGCCACCTCGGCCGCCGACCGCGCCGCCCTGCTGCGCGACCTGGCCAGTGCGCTGGAAGCGCAGCGCGAGACCCTGGTGCCGGTGGCGGACCGCGAAAGCGGCTTGGGACCCGTGCGCCTGAACGGCGAGCTGGACCGCACCGCCTTCCAGCTGCGCGGCTTCGCCGACGTGATCGAGCGCGGCGATGCCCACGCCACCATCGACGACCCGGCGGTGGCGGGTGCGCCCCCCGCAGGCCGCCCCCGCATGCTGCGGGTGCGCGTGCCCGTGGGCCCGGTCGCCATGTTCTCGGCCAGCAACTTTCCCTTCGCCTTCTCGGTGCTGGGCGGCGACACCGCCTCGGCGCTGGCCGCCGGCTGCCCGGTGGTCGTCAAGGGCCACCCGGCCCACCCCGAACTGACCCGCCGCACCGTGGCCCTGGCACAGCAGGTGGTGGCCGCGCGCGGCCTGCCGGCCGGTGTGTTCCAACTGGTCGAAGGCGGCTCCATCGATGCCGGGGTGGCGCTGGTGCAGGCGCCCGCCATCGCGGCGGTGGCCTTCACGGGCTCGTTCAAGGGCGGCACGGCCCTGGCCAAGGTGGTGGCCGAACGCCCCACGCCCATCCCTTTCTACGGTGAACTGGGCTCCGTCAACCCGCTGGTCGCCCTGCCCGCCGCACTGCAGGCCCACGGCGCCGCGCTGGCCGAGACGCTGGCCGGCTCCATCTGCCTGGGCGCGGGCCAGTTCTGCACCAGCCCCGGCGTGATCGTCGTGCGCCAGGACGCCTCCGGCGACGCCTTCGTCGCCACGCTGGCCGAGAAGCTGGCCGCGCTGGCCCCGCACGCCATGCTCACGCCCGGCATCCGCGGCGCCTTCGACAAGGGCGTGGCCACCTGGAAGGGCCACGCCCGCCTCAAGCCCCTGGTCAGCGACGTGGCCGAGGCCGGCGCCACGCCCCGCCCCTTCCTGGCCGAAGTGCAGGCAGCCGACTTCATCGCCGACCACCACCTGCACGAAGAAGTCTTCGGCTCCGCCGCCCTGGTGGTGCGCGTGGCCTCGGTCGCCGAGACCATCGCCGTGCTGAAGGCCGTGGGCGGCTCGCTCACCGTGACGGTCTGGGGCGCCGACGAAGACACGGCCGAGCACCGCGACCTGGTGCGCGCCGCCACCCAGGTGGCCGGCCGCGTGCTCTTCACCGGCGTGCCCACCGGCGTGGCCGTCACCGCCGCCCAGCACCACGGCGGCCCCTTCCCGGCATCCACAGCCCCCTTCACCACCTCGGTCGGCTACGCGGCACTGGACCGCTTCCTGCGCCCGGTGGTGCTGCAGGACGCGCCAGGCTGGCTGGCGGCGCGGCAAGGCGTGCCGGTGTGATGGCACCCGACCGGCCACCGGCACGCCGGTGGCCGGCGCGGGCGTTTTTGAGGCCATTCCGACCTCCAGCGCTGGATGCATCAACGCATCCAGCTATCTAATTCATAGCAAATCCCGCCGGGCATATCGGACCAGCGCGGCGAGGCCTCGCTCGCCAGGACATGGGGCCCCCCACTCCGCTATCCCGACCCTCGCTCCCGCGCAGGCGCTACGCGCCGCGCCCGCCAGGCCGAACGCAGCGACGGCCCGGATCGGGCCTTCGGGTTCCCTTCTGTGCGTGCCGAGAAGCGCAGCGCGTGAAGGGCGCATGCGTGCCGCAGGACACGCATGCTTCAAGCTCTGACTTGCCGCAGTTGTCTGAACGGAGCGCTGAAAGCGCGCAGTGAGTTCTGCGGCAGCCCTTCACGCGCGAGCATCGCAGGTTGCCCGTAGCGCAGCGAAGGGACACGCACAGCAGGGCCGCCCTTTCTTTGGTGACTTTCTTTCGGCGAGACGAAAGAAAGCTACTCGCCCGCCGGGGCGAAATCCCGGCCCCGGGAAGCAAAGGCCCAGCCCCCGCCAGCACCGCCCCCGCAGCGCGCCTGACCGTGCCCGACCACCCCTTGCGGCACATCAAGACCTGCCCCCAGAGCCACTCCACAATGGCCGCCCGCCCGCCCCGCGCAGCCCCCCCGACCCGGAACCCGCCATGCCCTCCGATCCACCAACACCCCGCAGCCACCGGCCCGATACCGACAGCACCGACGGCACCCCCGCCTGCGACGTGCTGATCGTAGGCGCCGGCCCGGCCGGCCTGTCGCTGGCGACCGCGCTGGGCCGGGCGGGTTTCCAGGCCACGGTGCTCGACCGGCAGGACGAGGCAGCGCTCGCCGACCCCGCGCCCGACGGCCGCGAGATCGCCCTCACCCACCCCAGCGCCGACCTGCTGCGGCGGCTGGGCAGCTGGCAACGCCTGGCCCGTCATGAAATCGGCCGCATCGGCGCAGCACAGGTGCACGACGGCCCGGTGGGCCAGCGGCCGGCCCTGGAATTGGCGGCGCACGGCAGCGGCGCCGGGCATCTGGGCTGGATCGTCCCCAACCACGCGCTGCGCCGCACGGCCTGGCAGGCGGCCCGGGCCACGCCGGGGGTGCGCATCGTCTGCGGCGCGCAGGTCGGCCGCGTGGCCACGCTCGCCACCCATGCCGAGGTGGACTGGCGCCTGCCCGGCGACGGCGGGCAGGGCACGCGCCTGCGGGCACCGCTGGTGGTCGCCGCGGACAGTCGCTTGTCGGCCACGCGGCGGCAACTGGGCATCGGCGCGCAGATGACCGACTTCGGCCGCAGCGTCATCGTCTGCCGTATGCGGCACGCGCAGGCCCATGGCGGCGTGGCGCATGAGTGCTTCGGCTACACCCGCACGCTGGCCGTGCTGCCGCTGCCGGACGACCCGCTCAGCCGCGCGCACCAGTGTTCGGTGGTCGTCACCACCGGCACGGCGGATGCAGCGGCGCTGATGGCGCAGGGCGCCGCCGCGTTCGCCGCCGAGGTGCAGGCGCAGTTCCGGCACCGCCTGGGCGACATGCAACTGCTGGGTGAACGCCATGCCTATCCGCTGGTGGCCGTCTACGCGCACCGGTTCGCGGGGCCGCGCTGCGCGCTGCTGGGCGATGCCGCCGTCGGCATGCACCCGGTGACGGCGCACGGCTACAACCTGGGCCTGGCGGGGGTCGAGACGCTGACCGGGGTGCTCGCCGCCGCCAGGGCGCGGGGCCAGGACATCGGCGCCGCCTCGGTGCTGGCCGGCTACGCCCGTGCCCACCACCGCCACGCCCTGCCGATCTACCAGGGCACCAACGCCATCGTGCGGCTCTATACCGACGCGCGGCCCCTGCCCCGCCTGCTGCGGCAATGGGTGCTGCAGGGCGCGCGCCGGCTGCCGCCGCTGCAGGCGGCCATCACCCGGCAGCTGACGGGGCGCGGCGCCCCGGCGGGCGGGCTGCAGGGCGGGCGATAGGGCCAGGCGGCAGGGCAGGGCGCCCGCCTGCTCCAGCGGCCACAAGGGGCACCAGGGCAGCACCCTCGCGCCCTGCGCGCGGCCTACACACAATCGACAAAGAACGGGTTTACCCTCGGCCGGCTCCGTGTGCGGCGCGCGGCCCTTCGCCCGGCGCGGCCACCCTTGTTCCGCCTTTTGCTGCCGGCCCTGCCATGACCTCGCCCCAACGCCGCGAATTCCTTCCCCGCCAGATCGTGGACGCGCCGCCCAACCGCTGGGACTGGGCGCTCCTGCCCCTGGTGCTGGCCGCCATCGTGCTGCTGGCCTACGGCGCCGCGCAGATGGCGCAGCCGTTCCACCTGGGCGAGGCGCTGCCCATCTCGCTCGACCCCTGGCAGCTGCCCTACTACCTGCTGCGCACCACGCTGCGCATGTTCATCGCGCTGGGCGCCTCGCTGGTCTTCGCCTGCGTGTTCGCGGTGCTGGCGGCCAAGTACCGGCTGGCCGAGCGGGTGCTGGTGCCGCTGCTGGACATCCTGCAGTCCATTCCCATCCTGGGCTTCCTGTCGATCACGGTGACGGGCTTCATCGCGCTCTTTCCGGGCAGCCTGCTGGGCGTGGAATGCGCGGCCATCTTCGCCATCTTCACCTCGCAGGCCTGGAACATGGCATTCAGCCTGTACCAGTCGCTGCGCACCGTGCCGGCGGAGCTGCAGGAGGCCGCGCGCGTGTTCCAGCTCTCGGGCTGGCAGCGCTTCTGGCGGCTGGAGCTGCCCTTCGCCATGCCAGGGCTGCTGTGGAACATGATGATGTCCATGTCCGGCGGCTGGTTCTTCGTGGTCGCGTCCGAGGCCATCTCGGTGTCGCACCAGGACATCAAGCTGCCGGGCGTGGGCTCGTACATCGCCCTGGCCATCGAGGCGCGCGACCTGCCCGCCATCGGCTGGGCCATCGGCTGCATGCTGGCGGCGATCCTGCTCTACGACCAGTTCCTGTTCCGCCCGCTGGTTGCCTGGGCCGACAAGTTCCGCTTCGAGGAAGGCAGCGGCGACGCGGCGCCCCGTTCGTGGCTGCTGGACTGGCTGCGCCGCGCGCGCGCCACGCAGACCCTGGCGGGCTGGTGCCAGCGGCAGCTGGGCCGCACGCTGACGCTGTTCCGGCGCAGCCACGACGGCACCTCGATCCGCGCCCGTCCGGCGGCGCCGTCGGCCCGCGCCGAGCGGGTGTGGGACGCGGTACTGGCCGCCGGCGTGCTCTTCGCCATCGCCCGGCTGGTGCAGTTCGTCCACACCGAAGTCGGCTGGCACGAGGTGGGGCATGTCTTCATGCTGGGCGGCTACACGCTGGTGCGCGTGCTGGTGCTGATTGCCCTGGCGGCCCTGGTGTGGGTGCCGATCGGCGTGTGGATCGGCATGAACCCGCGCTGGGCGGGCCGGCTGCAGGCGGTGGCGCAGTTCCTGGCTGCGTTCCCGGCCAACCTGTTCTTTCCGGTGGCGGTGATGCTGGTGCTGCACTGGAAGCTCAACCCCGACGTGTGGCTGTCGCCGCTCATGATCCTCGGCACGCAGTGGTACATCCTGTTCAACGTGATCGCGGGCGCATCGAGCATTCCCAACGAGCTGCGCCTGGCCGCGCAGAACCTGGGCCTGTCGGGCTGGCTCAAGTGGAAGCGCTACCTGCTGCCCGCCGTGTTCCCGAGCTTCGTGACCGGAGCCATCACCGCCAGCGGCGGCTCGTGGAACGCCAGCATCGTGGCCGAATACGTGACCTGGGGCGACACCACGCTGCAGGCGCAGGGGCTGGGCAGCTACATCGCGCAGATGACCGCGAGCGGCGACTTCCCGCGCATCGCGCTGGGCATCGGCGCCATGGTGGTCTTCGTGATGGGGCTGAACCACTTCCTCTGGCGGCGCCTCTATCGCCTGGCCGAAGACCGCATGCATTTCTGAACCGCCCCGAACGTTGTCCGCCGAATGAACGTACCGCCACCATGACGCAATCCATCATCGAACTCCAGGGCGTGGGCAAGGCCTTCCGCTCGTCCGACGGCCGCGAACGCCCCGTGCTGAGCGGTGTCGACTTCACACTGCGCGAAGGCGAAATCGTCGCGCTGCTGGGCCAGTCGGGCTCCGGCAAGAGCACGCTGCTGCGCATCATGGCCGGCCTGGTCCCCGCCGACGAGGGCAGCGTGCGCTACCGCGGCCAGCCGCTGCACGGGCCGGCGCGCGCGATCAGCATGGTGTTCCAGTCGTTCGCCCTCTTTCCCTGGCTGACGGTGCAGCAGAACGTGGAGCTGGGCCTGGAGGCGCGCGGCGTGCCGCAGGCCGAGCGCGCCACGCGGGCCGAAGCCGCCATCGACCTGATCGGCCTGGCGGGCTTCGAGGGCGCGCTGCCGCGCGAGCTGTCGGGCGGCATGCGCCAGCGGGTGGGCATCGCCCGCGCCCTCGTCACCCAGCCCGACGTGCTGCTGATGGACGAGGCGTTCTCCGCGCTGGACGTGCTGACCGGCGAGCGGCTGCGCGAAGACATCCTGCAGCTCTGGCGCAGCGGCACCATGCCCACCAAGGCGATGCTGGTCGTCTCGCACAACATCGAGGAAGCCGTGATGATGGCCGACCGCGTGCTGATCTTCGCCAGCGACCCGGGCCGCATCCGCTGCCAGCTGGCCATCCAGCTGCCGCAGCCGCGCGAGGCCGACAGCCCGCAGGTGCGCGCGCTGATCGACGAGGTGTATGCGCTGATGACCGCAGGCGCCACGCGCCGTGCCGCCGTGGCCGGCGAGGCGACGTCCGAGCAGCCGTCGCCCGCCCGCCTGACCGACCGGCTGCCCGAGGCCGACGTGGCGCGCATGGACGGTCTGCTGGAGCTGCTGGCCGAGCCGCCCTTCGACGGCCGCGCCGACCTGCCGCAGCTGGCCGAGGAGACCAGCCTGACCGATGCCGAACTGCTGCCCCTGGCGCATGCCGTGTCGCAGCTGGGCCTGGCCACGCTGGAGGTGGGCGACCTGCAGATCACCCCGCTGGGCCGCCGCTACGTGGACGGCGGCCATGCCCTGCGCCAGCAGCTCTTCGGCCAGCAGCTGCTGGCCCACGTGCCGCTGGTGGCCCATATCCGCCACAGCCTGGAGCAGGAAGCCCAGGGCGAGCTGCCCGAGGCGCCCTTCCTGCGCCTGCTGGCCGAGCAGCTGGGCGCCGCCGAGGCCGAGAGCGTGCTGCGCACGGCCATCACCTGGGCGCGCCACGGGGAGGTGTTCGAGTACGACTTCCACACGGGCGTGATGCGGCTGCCCACCGGCGATGGAGCGGCGGCCTGAAACCGTCAGCCGGCAGGTGCGGCGTCAGGGGCAGGGGCAGGGGCAGGGGCAGGGGCAGGTGTCGGTGCGGACGCGGCCCCGGCCCGCCACCAGCGCGGCGTGGCGGCCGGCGCGGCGATGTCCACGCGCTCGCCCATGGCGGGCGTGAGCAGCGGTATGCCCTGCTGACCCGCCAGCGCCTCGATGCGGTCGAACGGCTCGTTCCAGGGGTGCATGGACAGATCGAAGGTGCCGTTGTGGATGGGCAGCAGCTGGCGGCCGCGCACGTCGAGATGGGCCTGCAGGCTCTGCTCCGGCTGCATGTGCACGTCGGGCCAGTCCTCGTTGTAGGCCCCGGTTTCCATCAGCGTCAGATCGAAGGGGCCGTAGCGCTCGCCGATGGCGCGAAAGCCGCTGAAATAGCCGCTGTCGCCACTGAAGAAGACCCGCCGCCCTTGCGCCCGCAGCACCCAGGACGCCCACAGCGTGCGGTTGCCGTCCGACAGGCCCCGGCCCGAGAAATGCTGGGCCGGCGTGGCCACCAGCTCGACGCCCGCGATGGCCGTGCCCTGCCACCAGTCGAGCTGCTGCACCTTGTGCGCGGGCACGCCCCAGGCGATGAGCCGGTCGCCCACGCCCAGCGGCGCCACGAAATGCGCCACCCGGGGCGCCAGCGCGCGGATGGCCGCGTGGTCCAGATGGTCGTAATGGTCGTGCGACAGCACCACGCCGGTGATGGGCGGCAGATCGTCGATGGCGATGGGCGGCGCATGGAAGCGCCTGGGGCCGGCGAACCGCACCGGCGACGCGCGCTCGGAGAACACCGGGTCGGTCAGCCAGAAGCCACCGGAGAGCTTCAGCAGCACCGTGGAATGGCCGAGCCGCCAGAGGCTCATGTCGGGTGCGGCCAGCAGGTCGGCGCGCGCCAGGGGCCGCACCGCGATGGGCCCGCCGGGCACGGTGCCGGCGGGCTTGCGGCCGGTCGCGAACTTCCAGAAGACCGCCACCGTTCTGGCCAGGCCCAGGGCATGGCGGGGCGCCTGGTTGCGGAACCGGCCCGCCACGACCTGCGAGAGAGTTGCGTCGGTCACGGGAGCCGCGACATCGAGGGAGGCGTGGCGGTCGGTCATGCACCCAGCATAGCGGAGCCCGATGGGGTTTGAACCCACCCGCGGTCCGCCGCGATGGCGATAATTTCAGGCCATGAACCCGTTCATCGATCAGCTGTCCGACACCGTTTCCAAGGCCCGCACCCTGGAGGAGCTGACGCGTCCGCTGCTGGAGATGCTGGAGGCGGTCACCGGCCTGGAGTCCGCATTCCTCACCTCCGTCGACGAAGCCAAGGGCGTGCAGCACATCGTGTACGCGCACAATTCCCGCAACCTGCAGATTCCCGAAGACCGTTCGCTGCAGTGGAACGATTCACCCTGCAAGCGCGCGCAGGACGACAGCGTGGTCTTCACCAACCAGGTCCTGGCCCGCTGGCCCGACCTCCAGGTGGCGCAGGAGATCGGCCTGCAGACCTATGCCGGCGTGCCGGTGCGCACCAGCGACGGCGGGCTGTACGGCACGCTCTGCGCCGTGGACGGCGAGGCCCGGCCGCACCGGCCTCACACGGAGCAGGCGTTGCGGCTGTTCGCCCACCTCATCGCCCAGCAGGCCGAACGTGAACAGCTCATCCGCCAGCTGGTGGCCGCCAACGACCAACTGGCCGCAGCGGCTTCCACCGACCAGCTCACCGGCCTGCCCAACCGCCGCGCGCTGATGGCGACGCTCACCCGCATGCTGGCCTACGGCCAGCGCCAGCAGGCCAGCGTGCTGATCGCCTTCATCGACCTGGACGGATTCAAGGCCGTCAACGACCGCCATGGGCACGACGTGGGCGACCAGTTGCTGATCGCGATGGCCGAGCGGCTCCAGCGCGCGCTGCGCGCCGAGGACATCGCGGCCCGGCTGGGCGGAGACGAATTCATCCTCGCGGGCATGGGGTCGCCCTCGGGCGGCGCCGACCCGGTCACGCAGGGCGGCTGGACCGACCGCATTGCCGAAGCCACCCGCGGGCGCTTTGCGCTGCCGGGCGCCACGCTCGACTACCCGGGCGCCAGCGTGGGCGTGGTCACCGTGGCACCGGGCGCGGTGCAGGACGCGCAAGAGGCCCTGCGACTGGCGGACCAGGCCATGTACCGGATCAAGCAGGCGCGCAAGAGCGTCTGAGCGCCTGACCGCAAAGGCGCCTGACCGCCCCCACGCCGCAGCAGGCCGCAGCAGGCCGCATGGCGCCCGGGCCGCAGCGGGCGGCGCGCTCAGGCTACGGGCCGGCCCGCTTCCGTGATGGCCTGCACCACCGCTTGAAGGGCCCGGTTCAGCGGCTTGTCGTTGCGCAGCACCAGCCCCATGCGGCGCTGCAGCCGCGGCACCAGCGGACGCACCTCCAGCGCGTCCGGCAATCCCGGTCCGCTCGCCGCCATGCGCGGCAGGATGGCCACGCCCAGGCCCGCGCAGACCATCGCCTTGATGGCCTCCACGCTGTCGAATTCCATCTGCGGGCGCGGCACCGCGCCGCTCCTGCGCAGCCAGGCATCGACGATCTGCCGCGTGGTGGCCGCGGCGTCCAGCGCCAGCAGCGGCAGGCTGGCCAGCGCGCCCGGCGTGCAGCGTGCCGGCAGCGCGGGGGTGCCCCCCATGCGGCCCACGGCGACCAGTTCGTCCTGCAGCACGTCCACCACGGTCAGCGCGCGCGACGCGACGGGCAGCGTGACCAGCGCCAGGTCCAGCGTGTTGGACTCCACACCGCGCAGGCACTGCTCGGTGTTGCCGGTGCTGACGACCACCTCCAGCCGCGGATGGGCCGCCCGCAGCCGGTGGAGCACCGGGGGCAGCAGGTAGAGGCAGGTGGTGAGGCCGGTGCAGAGCCGCACGCGGCCCGCCGCCTCGCTGGCATGCGAGCCCACCGCCCGCAGCGCGGCCTGCAGCGCGGCGGCGATGGCAGGCACGTGCAGCAGCAGCTCGGCGCCGGCGGCCGTGGGGCGCACGCTGCGGCCGACACGCTCCAGCAGGCGCACGCCCAGGCGGCGCTCCAGCTGCCGCACCTGCAGGCTGACTGCGGGCTGGGTCAGCCCCAGCCGCTCGGCGGCGGCGGAGAAAGTGCCTTCCCGCACCACCAGGTCGAACGCGCGCAGGGGCTCCAGCGGCAGATCGGAAGGCAAAGAAAATTTTATGCTTTGCATGCATTACCCCAGGTTCCTCTGCAGAGCATAGCGCGGCACGATCCGCCGCATGGACACTTCCACCGCCCCACCCAGCCCCGCCCGCGCCGCTGCGGGCGCCCCTCCTGCACCCACCTTGCAGCAGCCGGCTGCCGCCGCGCTGCTGCTGCAACCGCTGCAGGAGGCGCTGCCCACCCTGCCCCTGCGCGGCGACCGGCTCTGGCGGCGCCTGGAGACCCTGTCGGGCTTCACCCGTCCCGACCTGCCCTGGACCCGGCGCGCGTTCTCGCCCGAATTCATCGCCGCCCGGGCCTGGCTGCAGGGGGAATTCGCCAGCGCCGGCCTGGCGGTGCGGCTGGATGCGGCAGGCAACCTGATCGGCCGGCGCGAAGGCCGCATGCCCGGCGCGCCGGCGCTGATGAGCGGCTCCCACAGCGACACGGTGACGCAGGGCGGCCGGTTCGACGGCATCCTGGGCGTGGTCGCGGCGCTGGAAGTGGCCCATGCGCTGCACGACGCCGGCCAGACCTGGCACCACCCGCTGGAGGTGGTGGATTTCCTGGCCGAGGAGCCCACCGACCACGGGGTCTCCTGCGTCGGCAGCCGCGCGATGGCGGGCCTGCTGGACTTGCCCCTGCTGCAGGCCACCGACCCGCTCGGCGAGACGCTGGCCCAGGCCCTGCGCCGCATCGGCGGCATGCCGGAACGGATCGACACGGCGCGGCGCGAGCCCGGCAGCCTGGCCGCCTTCGTCGAGCTGCACATCGAGCAGGGCCCGGTGCTGGAACAGGAGCATCTGGCCATCGGCGTGGTGACGCACATCGTCGGCATCCACCGCGTGGAGATCACCGTCACCGGCCAGCCCGACCATGCCGGCACCACGCCCATGGCCCTGCGCCGCGATGCGCTGGCCGGCGCGGCGGCCCTCATCACGCTGGCCCACCACCGCGCCCGGGCACTGAACCACGCGCACCGCTACGTGGTCGCCACCGTGGGGCGCCTGGCCGTGGAGCCGAATTCGACCAACACCGTGCCCGGGCTGGTGCGCATGAGCCTGGAAGTGCGCAGCGACGACCCCGAGGTGCTGGGCAGCTTCGCCGATGAACTGCTGCGCAGCGCGGAAGGCGAGTTGCAGCGCTGCCGCGTTGCCGCCAGCGCCCGCACCCAGACGCTGACGCAGCCCACCCGCGCCGACGAGGGCGTGATCGCCGCCATCGAGCAGGCCGCGCGCCGCCACGGCCATGCCCACCGATGCATGCCCAGCGGCGCCGGCCACGACGCCGCCCCCCTGGCCCGCACCGCCCCGATGGGCATGGTGTTCATTCCCTGCCGCGGCGGCCGCAGCCACTGCGCGCGCGAGTGGAGCGACCCGGAACAGGTGCTGGCAGGCACCCAGGTGCTGGCCGCCACGCTGCAGGGGCTGGACCGGCAGTGGGCGGCGGCATAGGGCCGCCGGCCCTGCCGCTGGCCCGCGCGGCGGCGGGGCAGTAACCCGGCCCGCACAGGGCCGGCCGGGGGCCGGGATAATCGGGGGCCTTGCCGCCCTCGCTCTCCATGCCTGATTCCGCCTCCCGCGTGCTGGCCGTCATCCCGCCGATGACGCAGCTGAACACGCCCTACCCCTCCACCGCCTACCTCACGGGCTTTCTGCGCTCGCGCGGCGTCACCGCGTTTCAAGAAGACCTGGCGCTGGCGCTGGTGCTGCGGCTGCTGTCGCCCGAAGGCTTGCAGCAGGTGGCGGCGCAGGTGGCGGCCCTTCCCCCCTCGCGGCGCAGCCCGGCCGTGCAGTCGTTCGAGGCGCAGCAGGCGCGGTATCTCGCCACCATCGGGCCGGCCATCGCCTTCCTGCAGGGGCGCGACAGCACCCTGGCGCACCGCATCGCCGGCCGCCACTACCTACCCGAAGGTCCCCGCTTCGCCACGCTCGATGTCTATGTGGACGACCAGGGCGGCGACCCGCTGGGCTGGGCCTTCGGCGCCCTGGGCCTGCAGGACAAGGCCAAGCACCTGGCCACGCTGTATCTGAACGACCTGGCGGACGTGCTGCGCGATGCCGTGGACGAGCGTTTCGAGTTCGTGCGCTATGCCGAATCGCTGGCCGGCAGCCAGCCCACCTTCGACCCGTTGGCGGACGCCCTTGCCGCTCCGCCCACGCTGGTGGACGCGATGCTGGTGCAGCTCACCCACGAAGCCATCGAGCGCCACCAGCCCAGCGTGGTGCTGTTGTCGGTGCCCTTTCCGGGTTCGGTCTATGCCGCCTTCCGCATCGCGCAGGCGATCAAGGCGCGGCACCCGCACATCGCGACGGTGCTGGGCGGCGGCTTCGTGAACACCGAGCTGCGCGAGCTGGCCGATCCGCGCGTGTTCGACTTTGTGGACTACGTGACGCTGGACGCCGGCGAACGCCCGCTGCTGGCGCTGCTGGAACACCTGGAAGGCCGCCGCGGCAAGCAGCGCCTGGTGCGCACGTTCATCCGGGGCGATGACGGCGCCGTGCAGTACGTGAACATGATGGAAGCCGACGTGGCGTTTGCCGAGGTGGGCACGCCCACCTGGGACGGCCTGCCGCTGGACCGCTACCTGTCGCTCTTGGACATGCTCAACCCCATGCACCGGCTCTGGAGCGACGGGCGCTGGAACAAGCTGACCGTGGCGCACGGCTGCTACTGGAAGAAGTGCAGCTTCTGCGACGTGAGCCTGGACTACATCGGCCGCTACGAAGGCGCCAGCGCGGCGGTGCTGGCCGACCGCATCGAGGCGATCGTCGCCGAGACGGGGCAGACGGGCTTCCACTTCGTGGACGAGGCCGCGCCGCCGAAGGCGCTCAAGGCGCTGTCCACCGAACTCATCGCGCGCAACGCCGGCATCAGCTGGTGGGGCAACGTGCGCTTCGAGAAGACCTTCACGCCCGATCTGGCCGAGCTGATGGCCGATGCCGGCTGCATCGCCATCTCCGGCGGGCTGGAGGTGGCGTCCGACCGGCTGCTGCAGCTGATGAAGAAGGGCGTGTCGGTGGACCAGGTGGCACGCGTGACCAAGGCGTTCTCGGACGCCGGCATCCTGGTGCATGCCTACCTGATGTACGGCTTTCCGACGCAGACGGTGCAGGACACGGTGGACGCGCTGGAATACGTGCGGCAGCTCTTCGCCAACGGCTGCATCCAGAGCGGCTTCTTCCACCGCTTTGCCTGCACGGTGCATTCACCCGTCGGCAAGAACCCCGAGGAATACGGGGTGACGCTTGCGCCGCTTCCGGCCGGGGCGTTCGCCAGGAACGACGTGGGGTTCATCGATCCGACGGGGGTGGATCACGATGCGCTGGGGCTGGGGTTGAAGAAGGCCATCTACAACTACATGCATGGGATCGGGCTGGAGGAGGATGTGCGGGCCTGGTTTCCGTTCCATGTGCCGAAGACGACGGTGAATCGGCGGCGGATCGAGAAGGCGCTGGCTTCTTCTTCTCCTTGATTCTTTGGGTGTTTTGGGGGGGCTGCGCTGGGTGTGATGGGGTCTTCTGCTATCTTTTTTGATAGTTTTGGACGGGCCGGTTGGCGGCGTCCTGGCCGTTCGGGATGAGTTTTCCGGAGCCTCTTTGCCTTGCCGGGGCGGTGCTGGCGGGTGCTGGGCCTTTGCTTTCCGGGGCCGGGATTTCGCCCCGGCGGGCGAGTAACTTTCTTTCGTCTCGCCGAAAGAAAGTCACCAAAGAAAGGGCGACCCT
>NZ_LMOV01000026.1 GCF_001424265.1 Acidovorax sp. Leaf160 | reverse complement strand
CCCGCAAGGAGATCTTCCTTGAAGAGATGAACCGCGTGGTGCCATGGGCGRCGCTGGTGGCGCTGATCCAGCCACATGCGCGCGGCGCGCACCAGGCGCTGGGTGGACGCCCTCCATTTGCCGTGGAGACGATRTTGCGCATCCACTGCCTGCAACTGTGGTGGAACCTGAGCGACCCGGCCATGGAGGAAGAACTGCACGAACGCCCGCTGTACCGGGAGTTCGCGGGGCTCTCGGGGAGGGCCCGGTTGCCGGACGAGACGACGATCCTGCGGTTTCGCCATTTGCTGGAGAAGCAGCGGCTGGCCCCGGAGATTCTCGCAACGATCAACGCGCATCTGGCAGCGCAAGGGCTCATGCTCAAGACAGGAACGTTGGTGGATGCCACGCTGATTGCCGCGCYCAGTTCGACCAGGAATGCCCGGGGTGAGCGCGACCCGGAGATGCGCCAGACGAAGAAGGGCAACCAGTGGCACTTCGGGATGAAGGCGCATATCGGCGTGGATGCCGAGTCGGGCCTGGTGCATACGGTCATCGGCACAGCGGCCAATGTCAGCGACGTCACCCAGGCCACGCATTTGCTGCACGGGCAGGAGAAGGATGCCTTTGGCGACGCGGGCTACCAGGGAGTGGACAAGCGGCCCGAAGCCCGGGGCCTGAAGGTGAACTGGCATATCGCCATGCGCCCGGGCAAACGTGCGGTGCTGGACAGGCGCCGGCCACTGGCCCAGGCCATCGAGCGACTCGAGCAGATCAAAGCGAGCATCCGGGCCAGGGTGGAGCACCCGTTCCGGGTGATCAAGCAGCAGTTCGGTCATGCCAAGGTGCGCTACCGGGGCTTGGCCAAGAACACGGCGCGGCTGCAGGTGATGTTTGCGCTGGGCAATGTGTGGATGGCCCGCCGGCAATTGCTGGCGGTGCAGGCATGAGTGCGCCCGGAATGCGCCGAAGGGCCGCTGCACGCGCCAAATCTGCCTGCCGAACGGGCATTGCGCGCGGGAAATCAGGCTGATCTCGCGCATTACGAAAAATCACCCCCGGTTCATCTGGCACAGGACGCAGGGAAGGGGTTTTGCAGACCTTCCNGAACGGGCATTGCGCGCGGGAAATCAGGCTGATCTCGCGCATTACGAAAAATCACCCCCGGTTCATCTGGCACAGGACGCAGGGAAGGGGTTTTGCAGACCTTCCCTAGCTTGCCATCGGATTGCGCGCATAGGTCGAAATCGATGGACGCTTTGCCGGTAAGCAATTCGAGCTTGAGCGGTGCAGGTGCTGGTGCAGGTGCTGGTGCTGGTGCTGGTGCAGCAGGCTCCCTACTATCGCCACCACCGCCGCAGCCTGCGGTCAGTGAGGCCCACAGCAGCACCAGCAACCAAGGACTGGTTTTTTGCGGTCATCAATTTTCTCCCTCATATTATGAAAGCCAAGAAGCGGTATCGGATGCTTCAAAAAAACGTGACGATAATTGCCTGCGATAGGAGCGAGGTCTGGTGGGTCGTCAGGCCCTTCGTGAGTAATGAGGTGCTTTAAAACCAGGCGATTACCTGAATTCATCGGAAAGCAGGGCCATGCAGGAAGAATGGGTTTCGTCCCTGAACACTGCCGGAATGAATGGAGGCGTATCCCTCGTCAATGGCGGTTGCTGGTATTTATGTGCCAGGGACGCAGTCATTTAGACCAAGTGGTTTGGTCTGGCAGTTTCCTGGGTTGTAAGCAGCAGCGGACGTCGCCGCTCAAAATGAGGCCAAAAAGGAATTTCATGACAGGCCCTCTCTTGGAATAAATATTTTCAAGAGAATTCAGCCTAACGGTGGTTACAGCAATCTTACGTAAAGCACTGCAAAAGTAAATAATTGCCGATAGCCTGCCGCTTTCCTCGATCCGGCGAAAACACGGGCCGACTGGTTAAAGCCTGTGTCAGCTGTGCTGAGGGGCCCACCACCCCGGCAACAACCTGCGCACTTCCGCACGCGCGAACCGGTCGTCGATCAGGTGCACCACGCCTTCGTCGCTGGGCGTGCGGATGACCCTGCCGGCAGCCTGCACGACCTTCTGCAGGCCGGGATAGAGATAGGTGTAGTCGTAGCCCGCCCCGAACAGCTGTTCCATCCGTGCGCGGATCTGCTCGTTCACCGGGTTGATCTGCGGCAGGCCCAGGGTGGAGAGAAAAGCGCCGATCAGCCGCCGGCCGGGCAGGTCGATGCCTTCGGCGAACGCGCCGCCCAGCACGGCGAAGCCGATGCCCTCGCTGTCTTCGGTGAAGCGGGCCAGGAAGGCGCGCTGCTCGGCCTCCTGCATGCGGCGGGACTGGCACCAGTGCGGCAGCGCGGTGTGGCGCCGGGCGAAGGCCTCGGCCACCTGGGCCAGGTAGTCGTAGCTGCTGAAGAACGCCAGGTAGTTGCCGGGCCGTTCGGTGAACTGGCGCGCCATCAGGTCGGCGATGGGCGCCGCCGACGCGGCGCGGTGCGCCCAGCGCGTGGAGATGTGGCGCGCCACCCGCACCTGCAGCTGCGTCGCGGCGAAGGGCGAGGCGACCTCGGTGGCCGCATGCCCTTCGGGCAGGCCCAGCAGGTCGGCGTAGTAGCGCGTGGGCGCCAGCGTGGCCGAAAACAGCGTGGCGGTGCGGGCGGCAGCAAGGCGCGGCGCGAGGAAGGGCGCGGGCACGATGTTGCGCACGCATATGGTGGAGCCGCCCGGCGCCGCGCCTCGGGGCCGCTGCACGTCGACCAGCGAATGCGTGCCGAGCAGTTCGGCCATGCGCAGCGTCTGCAGGGCCTCGAGATAGAAAGCCTGCAGGGCGCCGTCGGCCTGTTCGGGGTGTTCGGCGAAATGCTCGCCCAGCAAGCTGCTGCCCTGCTGCACCGCCATCAGCAGCTTGGGCGGAAAGCCGTCTTCCCGCACCACGTAGCTGCTGGCACCTGCGGGCGGCGCCAGGCTTTCCGCCTCCACCGCCTTGTCCAGCGCCACCCAGGCGCGGCGGATGCGGTCCAGCGCCTTCTTCACGGCGGGCACCGTCGCTGCGGTGGCCGAGCGGCGGGCATCGTGCAGCGTGCCGGGCAGCAGCTCGGCCGTGTACATGCGCCGGCCGCGCTCGACGAGGTTGTGCGCCTCGTCCACCAGCACGGCCACGCGCCACTGGTTGGCCTGGGCCAGGCCATGCAGCATCGCGCCCAGGTCGAAGTAGTAGTGGTAGTCGCCCACCACCACGTCGGCCCAGCGCGCCAGTTCCTGCGACAGGTAATAGGGGCACACGCCGTGGGCCAGCGCGGCTTCGCGCACGTGGGCCTGGTCCAGCGCCAGCGGTCCGGTGGAGGTGGAGGTGGAGGTGGAGGTGGAGGTGGAGGATGCCAGCGGGTCGAGCGCCGCGGCTCGGGCGGCGGGGAGCCGGTCGTAGAAGCCGCGCGCCAGCGGGCAGGCGTCGCCGTGGCAGGCCTGGCCGGGGTGTTCGCAGGCTTTTTCGCGCGCCACCAGCTCCAGCACGCGCAGCGGCAGGGCCGGCGCCGCGCTGCTGCCGCCCGGGGGGGCGGGGGGCGCCGCCATGCGCGCCAGCGCGTCCAGCGCCACCTGACGGCCCGACGTCTTGGCGGCCAGGAAGAAGATCTTGTCCAGCTGTTCGCCCGGGGCCGCCTTCAGCAGCGGAAACAGCGTACCCGCCGTCTTGCCGATGCCGGTGGGCGCCTGGGCCAGCAGGCAGCGGCCGGCGGTGGCGGCGCGGTAGACGGCCTCCGCCAGCGGGCGCTGGCCGGTGCGGAAGGCGCCGAACGGGAACGCGAGCGCGGCCAGGGCGGCGTCGCGCGCGGCGCGGTGCGCCACCTCCTGTTCGGCCCAGGCCACGAAGCGGCGGCACTGCGTGTCGAAATGCGCGCGCAGCGCCTCGGCGCTGCAGTGTTCGGTAAGCACCGTCTCCTGCTGGCTGCCGATGTCGAAGTACACCAGCGCCACATCGATGGCGGCCAGCTCACGCGCCTCGCACAACAGCCAGCCGTAGACCTTGGCCTGCGCCCAGTGCAGGGCGCGGTGCGATGCGGGCTGCCGGTCGAGCCGGCCCTTGAAGGTCTTGACCTCTTCCAGCCGGCCGGCCGCCGGATCGAACCCGTCGGCCCGGCCTCGCACGCGCAGGTGGCGCAGGCCTTCGCGCCAGTCACCGGCCAGCGTCACCTCGCGCTCGTAGCCCGCGCCGCGCCGCCCGGCCACCACCGCATGGCCGGCCATGCCTTCGAGCGCAGTGGGCGCGGGCGTGAAGCGCAGGTCCAGGTCGCCCGCCTTGGCGGTGAACTCGCACAGCTCCCGCACCGCGACGGTGTATGTCACACGGCGCTTTCCGGTGGCGGCGTGGGCTCAGCCTCGGCCGCCCGCGGTGGCCCGCAGGGCGTCGCGGCGTCGGCCAGCGCCACCAGGTCTTCCCCGGCGTCGGCATCGCCCGCCGCCTCAGGCCCGGGCAGGCCCTCCCCCAGCTGTGCCTGTGCCGGCTCGCCCTGGCCGCGCACCGGGGTCGCCTTGCACAGCGTCATCCACACGGCGAAGGGCAGCGTGCAGCGGGCATGCCGCGCGGGCCGCAATAGCTCGAAGCGGCTGGCGTCGCCGGGCTGGCCCAGGTCCTGCACCTTGCCGTGCAGCACCCACACGCCGAACTGTTCGGGAATTTCCTCGGGCGTGGCGATGCCGACCGGGAAGACGTAATAGCACTCCTCGCACAGCCACTGGTAGGCCTGGCGCTTGTCGGCGTGCCGCAGGTCGGACAGCAGATCGGCCCGGCTGGCCTTCACCTCGTGCACCATGGGCTGCAGGTAGGCGGGCACGCTGGTATTGCGCACCGAAAACAGGTCGGGCCGGGCCATGCGCCAGACCTGGGCCGCGCGCCCGGACGAGGCGCCGTCCGCGTCTTCGTCGGCCCAGAGCCGGGGCGCGCCAGCGGGAGCCGGCCGGGGTACGGCATCGGCGGGCGCCACGGGCGCTTCCAGCGCGGCGCGCAGCGGCAGCTCGCGCCAGACGATGCGCCCCGCCGAAAGCAGATGGCCGGCGAAGCGCTCGGCCAGCCGGTCGTGCGCAGACAGCGAGCGCAGGCCGCGCTGGCGCGCCTCGGCCAGCAGCGTGATGCCGGCGTCGGTCAGGCGCAGCACCTCGTGGCCTTCGCGGGTGGTGTGCTGCGCCACCAGCCGGGCGGCCAGCAGGTCGATCTCCAGCGCGTCCTTGCAGGGCCAGCCGGCGGAGCGCCAGATCTGCATCAAACGGGTGCGGTGGGTGCGGGTGGGTTGGAATTCCGGCATGAACCACTGAGTATAAAAACAGTGGGTGGAACTTGCTGGCCCAGGGCCATGCGCCCCTGTCCGACAGCCGACCCGCCTGCGGCGCTACGCATCCCCAGGGCGTCGCAGGCTACGGTAGGCAGCCGTACTTGCTTCTCCGGGTTCGATCCCCGGAGCCACGACACGCTGCCCATGTGCTTGACCTCGTCCACGCGCCCATCGCCCTCCGCCCTGTCACGTGCCCTGTCACGCGCCCTGCGCCCCGCCCTCGTCGTTCTGGCGTGGGGCGTGCTGCAGGGCCTGGCCCCGGCCGCACTGGCCCAGACCCCGTCGCCGCTGCCATCCCCTGTGACTGGAGCGGCCGGTGCGGGAGCCATGCCGCCTGCGGCCCCGGTCTGGCAGGGCGCGGCGCAGGCATCGGCCTCGCAGCGCCCGGCGGCCTGGGCGCGCGCGCTGCAGCGCGAGCTGGAACGCGCTGCCGCCGGCGGTGCCACGCCGTTCGGCGTCTACGTGCGCGACCTGAACACGGGCGAATCGATGTCGTTCCATGCCAGCGAGCGCTGGTACCTCGCCTCGTCGGTGAAGGTGCCGGTCGCCATCGCCGTGCTGCGGGGGGTGGAGCGCGGCGCCTTCACGCTCGACACGCCCCTCACCCTGCGCGGGTCCGACTACGTGGACGGCGCCGGGCCCGCCAAGCGCCAGCCGGTGGGGACGGCGCTCACGGTGCGCTGGCTGCTCGAGCAGATGATCATCTACAGCGACAACACGGCCAGCGACATGCTGATCGGCCTGGTCGGCCAGCCCGCCGTGAATGCCGTGGCGCAAGAGGCCGTTCCCGGCGGGCTGGAGCGCATCACCACGCTGGCCGACGTGCGGCGGCATGCCTACAGCCAGCTCACGCCCGAGGCCGTGCACCTGTCGGGCACCGATTTCCTGACGCTCAAGGCCCAGCGCAGCGACCGCGAGGTCAAGGAGACGCTGGCGCGGCTGGTGCGCGTGCCGCCCGCCAGCCTGGCGCCCATCGGCGTGGGCGACGCGTTCGAGGCCTACTACGCCACCGGCCTCAACTCCGGCCGGCTCGACGCCTATGGCGAACTGCTGGCGCAGCTGGTCGAGGGCCGCTTGCTGAACCCCACCCACACCCGCTACCTGCTCGGGGTGATGGAGCGCGTGAAGACCGGCCCCCAGCGCATCAAGGCCGGGCTGCCCAGCGGCACGCGCTTTGCGCACAAGACCGGCACGCAACGGGCCCGCACCTGCGATTCCGGCCTCGTCATCGTCACGCCCACGGCGCAGCAGCCGCGGGAAGCCCGCGTCATCGTCGTCGCCTGTACCCGGGGCGAACCCTCCACCGCCCGATCCGACCGCACGCTGCGGCAGGTGGGCATCGCGCTCTGCCAGTCCGGCCTGCTGTCCCACGGAAAACCCCATGAAACCCCCTGCCAAGCCGTGCCCGCCTACCCAGCCAACGCCCACCAGCGCGCGCCGGACGCCCTGCCCATGCCCGCCGTCACGGGGCGCCCTGCCCCTGGGCCTGCTGCTGTGGATGACGATCTGCGCGGCGACGAGCCCTGACGCGGCGCAGGCCCAGGCGAAGCCGCAGCCCGCCACGCCCGCGGCGCAGAAGGCGGCCCCCGCTGGCGACATGGGTGCCCCGGGCGCCTGGGTGGCCGCGCTGGGCCAGCAGGTGCAGCGCATCGAACGCGACACGCCCGGCCAGCTGGGCGTCTACATCAAGCGGCTGGACACGGGCGAACTGTTCGCCCACCAGGCCGACCGGCCCTGGTACCTGGCCTCGTCCGCCAAGCTGCCCATTGCCATCGCCGTGCTGCAGAGCGTGGAGCAGGGCCGCCTGCGCATGGACCAGGAGCTGGCCCTGCAGGAAAGCGACAAGGTGGATGGCTCGGGCGGCGTGGTGTGGCAGGAGAACGGCACCCGGCACGACGTGAAGGACCTGCTGCGCCGCATGCTGATGGAAAGCGACAACACCGCCGCCAACATGCTCATGCGCTCCGCCGGGCCCGACGCCATCGCCCAGCGCGCCCGCACCCTGCTGGGCGCCGGCGCCGGCCGCATCACCGATTTCTCGGCAGTGCGCTACGGCGTCTACAGCGAGTTCAGCCCCCAGGCGCGGCAGCTGACGCACACCGACCTGGTGCGCATCGCCGGCGCCCCCATGGGCCCGCGCCGCGTGCAGGCCCTGGCCCGCGCGCTCGACGTGCCGCAGGCGCAGCTGCAGGTCAAAACCATGGACGAGGCCTATGCCCGCTTCTACCGCAGCGGCGACAACACCGCCACGCTGGTGGCCTACGGCGGCCTGCTGGAAAGCCTGGTGCGCGGCAAGCTGGTGAACGCCGAACACCAGCAACTGCTCTACAAGGACCTGAAGTTCGACACCTACGACGCCTACCGGCTCGAGGCCGGCCTGCCGCGCACGGTGCGCTTCATCCACAAGACCGGCACGCAGCACCAGCGCGCCTGCCACATGGGCGTGATCGACCCGCAGGACGGCGGCCAGCGCGCCATCGTCGTGGCCACCTGCGCCGAGGGCCTGGACGAACAGAAGCAGGCCGGCCGCGCCTTCGAGGCGCTGGGCCGGGCGATCACGCAGACGGCGATCAAGGCGCGGGGCTGAGCACCCGTTGCGTGGGGTTCAAGATGCTTTTGAGGCGCTGGCGCTGGGTGGGCAAGCGCCGGCAGCTATGAAATGAGTAGCGGGCGGCGTCAGGGCCGCCCGCCGGGTTCCCCTGCCGGATCAGTGGTGATGCCCGTGGCCGCCATGCACATGGCGGTGGGCGATCTCTTCCTGCGTGGCGGCGCGCACCTCGGTCACCTTGGCGGTGAAGCGCAGCGCGTGGCCGGCCAGGGGGTGGTTGCCGTCCAGGTGCACTTCGGGGCCCTTGATCTTGACCACGTTGAAGACCGCCGGCTGGCCGTCGTCGCCCACGCCACGCAGCTGGCCGCCGACCTTCACGCCGGGCGGGAACTCGCTCTTCGGAATGGTGCGCACCAGGCTCTCGTCACGCTCGCCGAAGGCGTCGGCGACGGCCAGATCGACCGTGGCGGTGTGGCCGACCGACTGGCCTTCCAGCGCTTCTTCGACCTTGGCGAAGAGGTTGTCGTAGCCGCCGTGCAGATAGGCCACGTTGCCCGAATCCAGCGGCTTGCCCGTGGCGGGGTCGGTGATCTTGTAGCTGAGGGTGACGGCGGTGTCCTTGGCGATCTGCATGGGTGGCGGTCCTGGGAGGTCTGAAAAGAGAAAAAGGAGCCCGCCATTGTCGGCCATGGCGGCAAGACGAGGGCGGGCGTGGGGCCGGACGCGCCGCGAGGGCGCGCCAGGGCCTCAGGCGGTTGTGCCGGCCTCGGTGGGCAGCTCGTCCGCCGCCGTGCCGGGGCGGCGTGCGAAGCGGCGGGGCTCGGGGCCGTGCACCGGGGCCGCGTCGCCCCAGGGCCAGCCGCCGAATTCGGTGCGGCGGTAGTCCTGCAGCGCCTGCATGATCTCCTGCTCCGTGTTCATCACGAACGGGCCGTATTTCGCCACCGGCTCGTTCAGCGGGCGGCCTTGCAGCAGCAGGAATTCGGCGTCCTCGGCGCCTGCGTTGACCAGTTGCACGGCCGCACCGGCGTGCAGTTCCAACGACGCATGGCCGGTGGCTTCGCCCGCGACGGTGACGCCGCTGCCCGCGAAGTGGTAGAGCATGCGGCGCGTGCCTTCGCCGGCGGCGGCGGGCAGCGTCCAGCGGGCGCCGGGTTCCATGCGGATCGTCCAGATGGCGACGTCCGATGCCGCCTGCGCGGCCCAGGAGCCGGGCGGCGGCGCCAGCGGCGCGGCGCCTTGCAGCGTGCCGGCGATCACGGCGACATGCGTGGCAGGGCCTTCGCTGCCAGCGCCTTCGCGCAGCACCAGGCGCGGAATGCGCTCGGACCAGAACATGGTGAAGTGCGGGTCCACCATCTTCTGGCGCGCGGGCAGGTTCAGCCAGATCTGGAACAGCTCCAGCGGATTGGGGCCGGCGGCGTCCAGCAGCGGGAACATCTCGGCATGCACCACGCCGCGGCCGGCGGTGAGCCACTGCACGTCGCCCTGGCCGAAGCGGGCCGATGCGCCCAGCGAGTCGCTGTGGTCGATGAGGCCTTCGCGCACGATGGTCACCGTCTCGAAACCGCGGTGCGGATGCGGCGGAAAGCCGGGCACCACGTCGCCGTGGTACATGCTCCAGCCGTCCTTGCCGGAAAAGTCCTGGCCGATCTGCCGACCCGCCAGCGACGCGGCCGGGCCCAGCGCGGGCGTGCCGGCGGGATAGGCGTCGTCGTGGTGGGCGCAGAAGAGGAACGGGTCGAGCGTGGGCCAGAGGCCGCCGGTCAGCGGCTGGCGGCTGAGGACGGGCGAGGTGGCAGAAGCGGTGGTCATGGCAGGGTCTCCTGGTGACGGGCGTGGGGCCCGCAGGATGCGGGCCATGCACAAGCATATGGGGCCGCCTTGCCGCTGCGCCAGTGCCTGCACGCGCGACGCTGTGGTGCGCTCCATGGAACAGTGGCCGCCTGCCCTGCAGTGCCGAATCGGGCGCCAGCGCTTGATGCGGCACCGTACCGTGCTATCAATTGAATAGTGCATTCCAGGCGGTGGGCCAAGTCCCCGTGACCGCATCGCTTCCCCGCCACGGGGATAATCCCGCCCCATGAACAGCAGCAAGCATCGGGTGGTGGTCGGGTTGTCGGGCGGGGTCGATTCCGCGGTCACGGCGCACCTGCTCAAAGCGATGGGGCATGAGGTGGTCGGCATCTTCATGAAGAACTGGGAAGACGACGACGACAGCGAATATTGCTCCTCCAACGTCGATTTCGTCGACGCCGCCGCCGTGGCCGACGTGATCGGCATCGAGATCGAGCACGTCAACTTCGCCGCCGACTACCGTGACCGTGTGTTCGCCGAATTCCTGCGCGAATACCAGGCCGGCCGCACGCCCAACCCCGACGTGCTGTGCAATGCCGAGATCAAGTTCAAGGCCTTCCTGGACCACGCCATGCGCCTGGGCGCCGAAAAAATCGCCACCGGGCATTACGCGAGGGTGCGGCAGAACGCGGCCACGGGGCTCTTCGAGTTGCTCAAGGGGCTGGACCCGTCGAAAGACCAGAGCTACTTTCTGCACCGGCTGAACCAGGCGCAGCTGTCCAAGACGCTGTTCCCGGTGGGCGAGCTGCACAAGACCGAGGTGCGCCGCATCGCCGAAGAAATCGGCCTGCCCAACGCGAAGAAGAAGGATTCGACCGGCATCTGCTTCATCGGCGAGCGGCCGTTCCGCGAATTCCTCAACCGCTACATCCAGAAGGAGCCCGGCCCCATCAAGGACGAGCGCGGCCGCGTGCTGGGCCGCCACCAGGGGCTGTCGTTCTACACGCTGGGCCAGCGCCAGGGGCTGGGCATCGGCGGCGTGAAGGACAAGGGCGCGCAGCGCGGCGCGGGCGAGCATGCCCCCTGGTTCGTGGCCCGCAAGGAGCTGGACACCAACACCCTGCGCGTGGTGCAGGGGCATGACCACCCCTGGCTGCTGTCGCCCACATTACAGGCAGCCGACGCCAGCTGGGTGGCCGGCCACCCGCCCCAGGCCGGCGCGCTTGCGGCCAAGACGCGCTACCGCCAGCAGGACGCGGCGTGCACGTTCACCGACGCTGCCGACGGCGACGGCGACGGCGATGGCGATGGCGATGGCGATGGCGATGGCCGCAGCTTCACGCTGCAGTTCGCCGACCCGCAATGGGCCGTCACCCCGGGCCAGAGCGCCGTGCTGTACGACGGCGAGGTCTGCCTGGGCGGCGGCGTGATCGCCGCCCGCGGCTGAGTCTTCCCTGCCAGCGACGGCGCGGCGCGGGCCGCCCGCCACGCCTGCCACGACCGTCAAAACCCACTGCCCGGCGCGCCGCTCGGGGCGCTCCGCTGCGCCTGCGCCGATCGACATTCCACCTTCCGGCACCGGCCCGCAGGGTGCTCCTTACGCCGCCCTGACGGGTTTGAAATCGTCTCAATCGCGCCTAGACTGGATTTCACGCACGGCGCGGAACTTTGTTCCTACAGTCGTGCGCTTCGCGTCAGCCAAACCGTGGCGGCGGCCCGTGGGCGCCTCCGAAAGACGGGTCTCTGCCGTTCACCGATCAATGCACTAGGCACACCAAAGCACCGGAGACAACACCATGACCTGGCAGCAAATCTACGACCCGTTCGGCAACATGATCATCTCGACCGCGCTGGCCGCGATCCCGGTGGTGGTCATGCTGGCCGCGCTCGGCTTCTTCCACATCAAGGCGCACATCGCCGCCGGTATGGGGCTGGTCGCCGCGCTGCTGGTGGCCGTCTTCGCCTACGGCATGCCGGCGGAAATGGCCGGTCGCGCGGCGCTCTACGGCGGCTTCACGGGCCTCCTGCCCATCGGCTGGATCGTGCTGAACATCATCTTCTTGCACCAGCTCACCGAGCAGAACGGCAGCTTCAAGGTGCTGCAGGATTCGCTCTCGGGCATCACCGAGGACCGGCGCATCCAGCTGCTGCTGATCGCCTTCAGCTTCGGCGCGTTCTTCGAGGGCGCGGCCGGCTTCGGCACGCCGGTGGCCGTCACGGCGGCCATCCTGATCGGGCTGGGCTTCTCGCCGCTCGCCGCATCGGGGCTGTCGCTCATCGCCAATACGGCGCCGGTGGCCTTCGGCGCGCTGGGCACGCCGGTCATCACGCTGGCCAAGGTGCACGGCTACGACCTGATGGAAGTGACGGCCATGATCGGCCGCCAGCTGCCCTTCTTCTCGCTGCTGGTGCCGTTCTGGCTGATCTGGGCCTTCGCCGGCTGGAAGGGCATGAAGGAGATCTGGCCTGCCATCCTGGTGACCGGCCTGTCGTTCGCCATTCCGCAGTTCCTGGTGGCCAACTACATCGGCCCCGAGCTGGTGGACATCATCGCCGCCATCGTGTCGATGGCGTCGCTGGTCGCCTTCCTGCGCGTCTGGAAGCCCAAGACCGTGTGGACCTCGCCCTCGCTGCGCGGCCGCGACGTGAGCGCCGCCGAAGCCAAGCCCGCGCAAGCCGTCGCCCAGCACACCCGCGCCGAACTGATCGCCGCGTGGACGCCCTGGGTCATCCTCTCGGTGTTCGTCTTCATCTGGGGCCTGCCGCCGGTCAAGGCCTGGCTCAACGGCCTGTTCGCGCCCGCCTTCCCCATGGCCGGCCTGCACAACCTGATCGAGAAGGTGCCGCCCGTGGTGCCCGTGCCCACCAAGGAAGGCGCGGTCTACACGCTGAACCTGCTGTCGGCCACCGGCACCGCCATCCTGGTGTCGGCGGTGGTGAGCGCCATCTTCATGAAGTACAACCCCGTGGCCATCGTGCGCACCTTCCTGCGCACGGTATGGCTGGTGCGCTTCTCGCTGCTGACCATCGTGCTCATGCTGGCGCTGGGCACCCTCACCCGCTATTCGGGCACCGACACCACGCTGGGCCTGGCCTTCGCCAACACCGGCGTGTTCTACCCCTTCTTCGGCACGCTGATGGGCTGGCTGGGCGTGGCGCTCACCGGCTCGGACACGGCCTCGAACGTGCTCTTCGGCGGCATGCAGAAGGTGGCGGCCGACCAGCTGGGCCTGTCGCCCAACCTGATGGGCGCGGCCAACAGCTCGGGTGGCGTGATGGGCAAGATGATCGACGCCCAGTCCATCGTGGTGGCCTCCACCGCCACGCGCTGGTTCAACCACGAAGGCGACATCCTGCGCTACGTGTTCTTCCACTCCATCGCGCTGGCCTGCCTGGTGGGGCTGTACGTGACGCTGCAGGCCTACGTATGGCCGTTCACGTTGATGGTGGTGCATTGAACGGTGCGGCACTCCGTTTGAGTGCCGTATCGGGCTGCAGCGCTTGTCAATGATGCGCTTTCAGCTATCGAAATAGAAGCAATACGGGCGCCTTCGGGCGCCCGTTGCGTTGCGGGGACTCACATCCCGCGCGGCAGCAGATCCCGCAGCGCCGCGCATCGCGGCTACGGTCGCCAAGATGTTTTCAGGCACCAGCCTGGACAAGGCCCGCGCCGCCCGCGCCCGACAGGTGCCCATGGGCCGGATGGGGGATGCCTGGGAGGTGGCGCATGCCTGCGCCTTCCTCGCGTCGGACGCAGCGGCTTACATCACCGGCACGGAACTCGTGGTGGATGGCGGGTTGACCGGCAAGTACGCCTAGCCGGCGGGGCGGGCCTGCCACCGGCCGGGCGCATGCGCCGGTGGCGTGAGGCGTTCAGCCGCGGCCCTTGTCCTTGTCGCTGGGGCCGTTGGTGTCGGACAGGATCTCCGACGGTGGCTTGAGATCGCCGGCGTCGGCGCCTTCCGCTTCCCAGGTGCCGCCCTCGCGCGCCGTGTTGCCGCGCGGGTGGCCCATGTCGGTGCCGTCGTCGAAATTCAGCGGGCCGTCCTGGGGCATGTCGTCGAAGGCATGGGCCGACACGTCGTTCAACGAATCGGCCACGTCGTCTTCCGCGCTCAGGCGGTCGTTGATGTCCTGGCCTTCTGGCAGTTCGGCATTCGGATCGTCGGAAGGGTCGATCACGGGGTCGGTAACGTCTTCGGGTGGGGTGCGCATGGGTTCTCTCCTGGCGTGTGATCTATGTTGGAAAAAGTACGTTCGATCGATGCCTGGGAGCTTGGCTGCGCTGGCGGCCGTTGGCGGTGGGCGCGGGGCGTGTGGCCGGGTAGGAAGGGGCCGGCAGGCGGGGCATTCTACTGCTGGCTCAACCGCCGCCGGGTGGAACCCGGAAACCTGCGGTGATGCGCTGCTCTGCCCGCGCGCAGGCCTCCCGCCAGCGCTGCAGCCAGGCCCTCCACCCCTGGCGAGGGCTCGCAGGGGAAGAGGCCTCGGGTTGGGAGGCATGCGGGACGGAGGGGCTGGGCTTCTCGGGGCTGGACATGCAGGCATGCTCGCCACCCCCTCATCTTCTGTAAAGTTGAATTCAATGACTGCCAGATTCACAATATCTGATGCGTAACCTGAATCTCGACCAATTGCAGACGTTGGTGGCCATTGCCGACCTGGGCACCTTCGCCGCCGCCGCGCAGGCCCTGCACCTGGCGCCGCCCACCGTGAGCCTGCACATCAAGGAACTCGAATCGCGCCTTGACGCCCTGCTCGTGGTGCGGGGGCGCCGGCAGGCCGAACTGACGCCGGCTGGCCAGGTGCTCGTCGAAGACGGGCGCCGGCTGCTGGCCGCCAGCGACGAGCTGGCCGACCGGGTGCGGCGCCGGGCTGCCGGACGTGAAGGGGTGGTCCGGGTGGGCGTTTCAGCCGGCGTCAGCACCCGCCTGCTGCCGCTGATGCTGCAGGCGCTGCATCGCCGTGCGCCGGGCGTGGAGGTTCGCCTGGAAGCCGTTGGATCGGCTGACGCCATGGCAAGGCTGCAAGCCGGCACCCTCGATGTCGCCATCGTCGCCAGCCCGCAGGCTGCAACAGCCCAGGTGCCGGTGCGGCCCTGGCGCAATGACCCGATGGTGGCGCTGCTGCCCGGGGAATGGGACGCGCCCGAGAAGGTCACGCCGCAGTGGCTGGCCGGCCGCCGCTGGGCGTCGTTTGCGCCCGCGACGCAGATGCATGGGCTGATCGCCGGCTGGTTCGGCCGTGCGGGGCTCCATCCCCGGCCCTATCTCACGCTCAGCTACCCGGGGGCGCTCAAAAGCCTGGCGGCAGCCTGCCAGAGCGCAGCCGTTCTGCCGCTGGAGGAGGTGCTGGACATGGCGCAGGTATCCGGGCCTGGCGATGGAGCCGGGCAGCGCTCAGCGGACGCGGCGCCGGCCGTACAGGTGCGCCATCTCGATCCGCCCCTGATGCGCCCGATGGCGCTGGCCTTCCGCGAGCTGCCCACGCCGGACGTGGCGGTGGCCCATGTGCTGGACATGCTGGGCGAGTTCGCCGGTTGACGCGCCGGGCCCGTCGCCGCACAGTGTCCCCGCGCGACGCGGCACGGGCCCCTCTTGCCTTCCCCGGTCCCGCAGGCTGCGTGCCCTGCCCTGCTGACCCGGAGGCCCACCGCACCGCCTGCCTGACGGAATCGCGACACATCTGTTTCAGCATGTCTTATCGGTATGCGAGTATCTGCAGATAGCTGATTTCCTTACAAATTTTGGAAGTGTTTGTTAAGGACTATCTGGCTACCTGTCGTCCGATCTGAAGGTTCCTATGCCGTTACATGGAAACCAGCCCGATTACAAAGATCCATTGGCTCCGTTTTTCGAGCACTCTGTGGGCGCGGCCGGCCTGGACCGGGTGCTGCAGGTGGTCCGGCGCCATCTGTCGATGGACGTCGCATTCATCTCCCGGTTCCGGGAAACCGACCGGGTACTGGACCACCTGAATGCCGAGCCGGGATGCGTGCTGCGGCAGGGCCAGGTGATTCCGCTGTCGGTGGGCTACTGCCAGAAGGTCTTCGAAGGCAACCTGCCCGGCTTTATCCCCGACACCGCGCGCGTTCCGGGCGCGGTGGAGATTCCGGAAACGGCGGAGATCCCCATCGGCTCGCACCTGAGCGCGCCCATCCTGCTCGAGAACCGGCGTGTCTACGGCACGCTCTGCTGCTTCAGCTACCAGCCGGTCCAGTCGCTGACCGAGCGGGACATGGAGGTGCTGCACGCCTTCGCGGAATTCCTGGGCTTCTACTTCGATGCCGAAGCCAAGCACGAGCTGCAGCAGGAGAACGTCGAGCGCGACGTCCGCATGGCGATGGCCGCAGACAGCCTGCGCATCGTCTTCCAGCCGGTCTACGACATCGCCAGGCGGCGCATCCATGGTTTCGAATGCCTCTCGCGGTTCGACGTCGAGCCCCGCCGCCCGCCCGACCACTGGTTCAATGCGGCGCACGGCGTGGGGCTGGGCATGGAGCTCGAACTGCTGGCCATCCGCAAGGCCCTGGCCGCCCTGCCCGCCTTTCCCGACAGCGTGCAGCTCAACGTGAACTGCTCGCCCGCGCTCATCATCTCGGGCACGCTGGAGCCGCTGCTCTACGACGGCACCGATCTGTCGCGCGTGGTGCTGGAAGTCACCGAACACGCCATCGTGACCGACTATGTGGCACTGGCCGAGGCGCTGGAGCCGTTCCGCGCCCGCGGTGCCGTGCTGGCCGTGGACGACGCGGGCGCGGGCTACTCGAGCATGCGCCACATCCTCAACCTGCAGCCCGAGGTCATCAAGCTCGACATCAGCATCACCCAGTCCATCGACCGCGACAACCACCGCCGGGCCCTCGCCAAGGGCCTGATCAGTTTCGCGCACGAGATCGGCAGCCTGATCGTGGCCGAAGGCGTCGAGAAGGCGCCCGAACTGGACGTGCTGCGCCAGCTGGGCGTGGACTATGCGCAGGGCTACTACCTGGCCCGGCCGCTGTCGCTCGACGACGCGTTGTACCGGGCGCGGGAGGATTGACCGGCGCCGCGCGGGCGGCCGTGCGCCGTGCCCAGGCTGCGCTGAAATGCCCTGGCCTTGCGCCAGCGCGGCCCTCCAGCGCCCTGGCACGGCGGCGCGTGGAAGAAAAAAACCCCGCAGGCCGGCAGGCATGCGGGGCGTTCGCGGGGCAGGCCGGCGCTGGCCTGCCGGTCGTTCGTCAGAACGGAATGTCGTCGTCCATGTCGTCGAAGCCCGACGCGGCGCGCGGTGGCTGGGCGACGGGAGCGGGCGCAGGGCGCGGCGCAGGCGCGGGCCGGGGCGCGGCACCCTGGGGCGCAGCGCGGCGGGCCGGTGGGGCGCTGTTGCCGCCGCCGCCATAACCGTCATCGCCACCGCCGCCGTAGCCGCCGTCGTCATAACCGCCGCCGCCACCGCCCTGGCCGCCGCCCATGCCCTGGCGGCTGCCCAGCATCTGCATAGTGTCGGCGCGGATCTCGGTGGTGAATTTCTCCACGCCGGCCTGGTCGGTCCACTTGCGGGTGCGCAGCGAGCCTTCCACGTACACCTGCGAGCCCTTGCGCAAATACTGGCCCACGATCTCCGCCAGACGGCCGTTGAACACGATGCGATGCCACTCGGTGGCTTCCTTGTTCTCGCCGGTGTTCTTGTCGCGCCAGCGGTCGGTGGTGGCGATGGTGACGTTGGCGACCTGGTCGCCGCTCGGGAAGGTGCGCATCTCGGGGTCGCGCCCGAGATTGCCGACGATGATGACTTTGTTGACGGATGCCATGGTGTGAACGGGGCCTGTAGAGAATGGTGGTGGAAAGGCACTACGGCCTGCGCGGCGGCCACGGGGGCGCCGCGAAGAGGGATCGGGGATTGTGCCCCAAGCGGCCAAGGCTTGCGCGCCCGCCCCGGGCGCAGCGGACGGCGCCGCATCGGGTGCCACAATGGTCCTCTCCCTCGCCGCCCACCCGCGCTTTCTTCCGGACAGCTTCGCGCCGGCCTCCCTCTTCGCCATGCAACGAGAACCCGACTTCCTGGACAACCTGCGCTCGGAACTGCGCGACGGCCGGCGCTGGCTCGACCGCAGCATCGTGCTGGCCTACGCCGTGGCGGCCGGCCTCAGCGTCGTGGTGTTCACCATGCTGGCGGAATGGGCGTTCGGCGTGTTCGAGCGCATCTTCCACTCGGGCCACGGCTGGGCCGTGCTGCTGTGGACTCCCGCGGTGACGGCGGCCGTGGTCTGGGCCACGCGTCGCTGGGTGCCGGGTGCCTCCGGCTCGGGCATCCCGCAGGTGATCGCGGCGCTGGAGCCGGGCCTCACCGAACCGCAGCGCGGGCGTTTCGTGTCGCTGCGGCTCTCGGCTGCCAAGATCCTGCTGTCCAGCGCGGGCTTCATGGCGGGGCTGTCGATCGGGCGCGAGGGCCCCTCGGTGCAGGTCGCGGCGGGCGTCATGCACCACGCGCGCCGCTGGTTCGGTCCGCGCTCGGGCATCACCGCCCACGCGCTGCTGGTGGCCGGCGGCGCGGCGGGCATCGCCGCAGCGTTCAACGCGCCGCTGGCGGGGGTGGTGTTCGCCATCGAGGAGCTCTCCCGCAAGCTTGAATCGCGCAGCAGCGGGCTGATCATCGCGGCCATCGTGCTGGCCGGCCTGATGGGCGTGTCGGCGTTCGGCAACCTCAGCTACTTCGGGCGCATCCAGGTGCCCCGGCTGGGCTGGGAGGCACTGCTGCCGGGCCTGGCGGTGTCGCTCGCCTGCGGCGTGCTGGGCGGGCTGTTCGCCAAGCTGATGGCCGCATCGCTCACGGGGTCGCCCGACCGCTTCAACCGCTGGCGCGCGCGCTGGCCGGTGCGGTTCGCGGCGGCGGGCGGCCTGGCGATCGCGGTGATCGGGCTGGTCACGGGCGGGGCCACGTTTGGCGCGGGGTCCGAAGCCGTCAAGCACATGCTGGCCGGCCAAGCCGACGTGCCGGCCTTCTACGTCACACTGAAATTCATCGCCACCTGGCTCTCGGCCTGGGTGGGCGTGCCGGGCGGCATCTTCGCGCCGTCGCTGTCCATCGGCGCGGGCGTGGGCCACAACGTGGCGCTGCTGGCCGGGGGCGACATCGCGCCCTCCATTGCGCCGGCCCTCATCGCCATGGGCATGGCCGCCTTTCTGGCGGCGGTCACGCAGGCGCCGCTCACGGCGTTCATCATCGTGATGGAAATGGTCGACGGCCACGCCCTGGTGCTGAGCCTCATGGCCTCGGCCATGCTGGCCAGCCTGGTGTCGCGCATGCTGGCGCGGCCGCTCTACGAAACGCTGGCCGCCTCGATGCTGAGCGCCGCGCACCTGCCCGATCCGCCCGACCCTGCTGCGTCGGTCCAACCGGAGTCGGCTGACGCGCCCGGCTCCGGCCGCCCGCCGCCAGCGCGCTGAGCGGGCAAGCGCATCAATGGCGGCCCCGGCCAGCCTGCGGCGGCACGGGGCGCATGCCCCAGGCCACCGCCAGCCAGCCGAGGCAGAGCAGCCCGGTCACCAGAAACAGCACCGGCGCACCGCCCCAGCGCAAGACGCCGCCCCCCAGCGCCCCGCCCGCGAAAAGCCCCAGCGACTGCAGCGTGTTGTACGTGCCCAGCGCCGCGCCGCGCACGGCGGGTGGCGCAGTGCGCGACACCAGGCTGGGCTGGCTGGCCTCCAGCGCGTTGAATCCGCAGAAGAAGAGGAACAGCAGTCCGCCCAGCGCCCACAGGCTGGCCGGCGTGCCAGCCGCGGCGGCCCAGCCCAGGCCGGCCTGCACGATCAGCACCAGGCCGATGGCGCCCAGCAGCGCCCCGCGCAGGCGGCCCGCGCGTTCCAGCGCGAACAGGCCCCCCATGGCCGCGAACGACAGCACCACGGCGGGCAGGTAGAGATGCCAGTGCGCGTTCTTGGGCAGCCCCGCCTGCACCAGCAGGGCGGGCACGGCCACCCACATGGCCAGCTGCACCGTGTGCAGGGCGAACACGCCAAAATTCAGCCGCAGCAGCTCCGGCTGGCGCCAGACGTCGGCCAGGCGGCCGCGCGGCAGGTCGGCATGGCGTGCAGGCTCGGGCGGCACCACCCACAGCACCACCGCAATGCCGGCCAGCGCCAGCGCGCAGGTCAGCCCGAAGATGCCGGCCAAACCGAAGCGCGCCGCCAGCGGCGGCGCGGCCACCAGCGCCACGGCGAACATCAGCCCGATGCTGCCCCCCACCAGCGCCATGGCTTTCGTCCGCACCCCGTCGCGCGTCTGATCGGCCAGCAGCGCCGTGACGGCGGCAGAGACGGCGCCCGCGCCCTGCAGCGCGCGGCCCCAGAGCAGCCCGGTGAGCGAATCGGCCAGCGCCGCCAGCAGGCTGCCGCCGGCGAACACCAGCAGGCCCAGCACGATGACCCGCTTGCGCCCGAACCGGTCCGACGCCAGGCCCAGCGGCAACTGCAGCACGGCCTGGGTGAGGCCGTAGATGCCCATGGCCAGCCCCACCAGGGCCGGATCGTCGCCGCCCGGGTACTTGCGCGCCTCCAGTGCGAACACGGGCAGCACCAGGAAGAGCCCCAGCATGCGCAGCGCGAAGATCAACGCCAGGCTGACGCTGGAGCGGCGCTCCAGCGGGGTCATGGTGGTGGCTGAGGTTCCAGCGGGGGAGGGGGAAGCCGCCGGGGAAGAGGGCGTGGAAGGTTGCTGCTGCACGGTGCGCGCGCTGGTGTGGCGAAGGTCGTGGGGCCAGGAGAAGCCGGGATTCTCGCGCATCGTCCCGGGCGCGGCGGCACCTGGGTGGGGTTTTTGCATCAAAACAGCCTGTGGCGCTTATTCCATCGGCGCTTGTAGCTATATGTTTAATAGCATCTCGGCAGGCGTGGCGACCAGGCCGATGGCCACGGCCAGCACGCGCTGGGGCGCTCACCTATGATGGCCGGTTGCCCTTTTGAATCGCCTGCTGCCGTGACTTTTCCTGCCCACGATGACGCCGCCCCTTCGGCCCAGCCCGAGAGCGGCACCTACCTCGCCCGCGCCCTGCGCGAGCAGCGCATCAGCATCCGCGGTGCGCGCACGCACAACCTGAAGAACATCGACCTGGACCTGCCGCGCAACCAGCTCGTGGTGATCACCGGGCTGTCGGGCTCGGGCAAGTCCAGCCTGGCGTTCGACACGCTCTATGCCGAGGGCCAGCGCCGCTACGTCGAGAGCCTGTCGGCCTATGCGCGGCAGTTCCTGGGCCGGCTCGACAAGCCCGACGTGGATCTGATCGAAGGCCTCTCGCCCGCCATTTCCATCGAGCAGAAGGCCACCAGCCACAATCCGCGTTCCACCGTCGGCACGGTCACCGAGATCCACGACTACCTGCGCCTGCTGTACGCGCGCGCCGGCACTCCCTATTGCCCTGAGCACGGCCTGCCGCTGTCGGCGCAGACGGTGAGCCAGATGGTGGACAGCGTGCTGGCGCTGCCCGAGGACACGCGCCTGATGGTGCTGGCGCCGGTGGCGCGCGACAAGAAGGGCGAGTTCACCGAGCTCTTCACGCAGATGCAGGCGCTGGGCTACGTGCGCTTCCGCGTGGACGGCCAGATCCACGAGGTGGAGAACCTGCCGCAGCTGAAGAAGACCGAGAAGCACGACATCGACGTGGTGATCGACCGGCTGAAGGTGCGCCCCGATGCGCAGCAGCGCCTGGCCGAGAGCTTCGAGGCCGCGCTGCGCGTGGGCCATGGCGCGAGCGGCGCCGACGGCAACGGCCGGGTGCTGGCGCTGGAGATGGATTCGGGCGCCGAGCACCTGTTTTCCAGCAAATTCGCCTGCCCGGTCTGCGGTTTTTCGCTGCCCGAGCTGGAGCCGCGCCTCTTTTCGTTCAACGCACCCATGGGCGCCTGCCCCACCTGCGATGGCCTGGGCCAGCAGGAGGTGTTCGACCCCGCGCGCGTGGTGGCCTTCCCTTCTTTAAGCCTGGCCAGCGGCGCGATCAAGGGGTGGGACCGGCGCAATGGCTATTACTTCGCCATGCTGGAGAGCCTGGCCCGGCATTACGGCTTCGATGTGGAAGCGCCCTTCGAGTCGTTGCCCGAGCGGGTGCAGCACGCCGTGCTGCAGGGCTCCGGCGACGAAGAGATCGCCTTCAGCTACATCCTGGACAGCGGCGCCAACAAGGGCAAGGCCGTCATCAAGAAGCACCCGTTCGAGGGCATCCTGCCGAACATGGCGCGGCGCTACCGCGAGACCGATTCGGTGGTGGTGCGCGACGACCTGGCGCGCCTGCGCAGCACCCAGCCCTGCCCCGATTGCCACGGCACGCGCCTGCGGCTCGAGGCGCGCCATGTGCGGGTGGGCGAGGGCGAGCAGTCCCGCGCCATCTATGAAGTGAGCCGCGCCACGCTGTCGGAGGCGCTGGCCTGGTTCCACGCGCTCAGCCTCACCGGCGCCAAGGCCGAGATCGCCGGCAAGGTGGTGCGCGAGATCGCCACGCGCCTCACTTTCCTGAACGACGTGGGCCTCAACTACCTGAGCCTGGACCGCAGCGCCGAGACGCTCTCGGGCGGCGAGGCCCAGCGCATCCGCCTGGCCAGCCAGATCGGCTCGGGCCTGACGGGCGTGATGTACGTGCTCGACGAGCCCAGCATCGGCCTGCACCAGCGCGACAACGACCGCCTCATCGCCACGCTGCAGCATCTGCGCGACATCGGCAACAGCGTGATCGTGGTCGAGCACGACGAAGACATGATGCGCGCCGCCGACCATGTGGTGGACATGGGCCCGGGCGCCGGCGTGCACGGCGGCCGCGTGATGGCGCAGGGCACCTACGACGAAGTGCGCGCCCATCCCGAATCGCTCACCGGCCAGTACCTGTCGGGCACGCGCACCATTCCCGTGCCCGCGCGGCGCACGCCCTGGCTGCCGGTGCTGGAACAGGCTGCCGCGCCCGAGCCCCGGAAGGCTTCGGGCAAGCCGCGCTTTCCCGAGACCGATGCCAGCCGCCGCCGTGCCGAGCGGCTGGCCGAGCACCGCGCCACCCAGGGCCGGCTGCAGGCCCTGCGCGTGGTGGGCGCCAGCGGCCACAGCCTGAAGGACGTGAGCGTCGAATTCCCCGTGGGCCTCTTCACCTGCGTGACGGGCGTCTCGGGCTCGGGCAAGAGCACGCTGGTCAACGACACGCTCTACGCCGCCGTGGCGCGCCAGCTCTACCGCGCGCACGACGAGCCCGCGCCGCACGAGGCCATCGAAGGCATCGAATACTTCGACAAGGTCATCAACGTCGACCAGTCGCCCATCGGCCGCACGCCGCGCAGCAACCCGGCCACCTACACGGGCCTGTTCACGCCCATCCGCGAACTGATGGCCGAGACCAACACCGCCAAAGAGCGGGGCTACGGGCCGGGCCGCTTTTCCTTCAACGTGGCTGGCGGCCGCTGCGAGGCCTGCCAGGGCGACGGCGTGGTCAAGGTGGAGATGCACTTCCTGCCCGACGTGTACGTGCCCTGCGACATCTGCCACGGCCAACGCTACAACCGCGAGACGCTGGAAGTGCTGTGGAAGGGCAGGAACATCGCCCAGGTGCTGGACCTGACGGTGGAAGACGCGCACGCCTTCTTCCAGGACGTGCCCACCATCGCCCGCAAGCTGCAGACGCTGCTGGATGTGGGGCTGTCATACATTCGCCTGGGCCAGGCCGCCACCACGCTGTCGGGCGGCGAGGCCCAGCGCGTGAAGCTGGCGCAGGAGCTATCGAAGCGCGACACCGGCCGCACGCTCTACATCCTGGACGAGCCCACCACCGGCCTGCACTTCGCCGACATCGACCTGCTGCTGAAGGTGCTGCACCAGCTGCGCGACGCGGGCAACACCATCGTCGTGATCGAGCACAACCTCGACGTCATCAAGACGGCGGACTGGATCATCGACATGGGCCCGGAGGGCGGCGCCGGTGGCGGCACCGTGGTGGCGGAAGGCACGCCCGAGGACGTGGCCGCGAACCCGGCCAGCCACACCGGGCGGTATCTGCAGCCGTACCTGAGCCGGACGGTGTGAACGGACTGGGAGCACGCCTGCCGGAGGGGGCTGGCTGCGAAGCGTGGCCGACAAGCAGTGCTCAGGGGGCAATCACGGCTCACCCAACCCGGCGGAGCGGTCCGGGCCAGGCGCTGCATCCGAGGCCGTGGGGCATCTCGGCAGGATGTGCAGCGGCGCCTGATGGCGGCCGGGAGCGCCTCAAGGCCTGCGTGCCTGTTCGATCGCCGCGAAGAACTCGCGCGCGGTGTCCTCCCCGGCGCCGGTCGTGTACTTGGCGATGACGGGTTGCAGCCTGGTGCGCATGCGGGCGCGTTCCTCGGGCGCGACGTCATTGATCTGCATACCCAGCCGGGCCAGTTCAGCGCGCAGTTGGGCATTGAGTGCGCGGCTCGCGGCGCGCTCGTACGCGGTGGCTTCGGCAGCCGCGGCCTGCACGGCCTGCTGGTCCGCAGGCGAGAGCCGGTCCCAGAACTTCTTCGAGGCAATCAGTGCGAGCGCGTCGTAGGCGTGACCCGTGGTGGAGAGGTATTTCTGCACGTCATAGAACTTCTGGGCATGCACCACCGTGTACGGGTTCTCCTGCGCATCCACGGCGCGCGACTCCAGCGCGGTGAACAGCTCGGTGACCGCCATGGGCACTGCATTCGCGCCAAGACCGCTGAACATGTCGATGTAGAGGCTGTTCTGCATGGTGCGGACCTTCAAGCCCGCCAGATCTTCGGCGCGCTCGATGGGGCGCTTGTTGTTCGTCACGTTGCGAAAGCCGTTTTCCCAGAAGGCCAGGCCCACCAGGCCACGTTCGGGCAGCCGCCCAAGCAGCTTGCGGCCGAAGGGGCCGTCGAGCACGGCATCCGCCTCCCTTTCGCTGGCGAACGAAAAGGGCAGGCCCAGCACGCCGAAATCCTTGACCAGCCCAGCCAACGTGGCGGTCGAGGGCGCAGCGAACTCCTGTGTGCCGCCCTGTAGCGCGGCCTGCATCTGCAGATCGCTGCCCAGCTGTCCGCCCGAATACACCGCAATCTTGATGCGGCCCGCCGTCCTGGCCTCCACCCGTTCCGCGAACTTGCGGGCGCCCAGGGTCTGCGGGTGGCTGTCGGGCAGGCTGGTGCCGAAGCGGGCCTTGATCTCCTGCGCACCAGCCAGGGCGCTGGCGGCAATGGCCGTGGCGGCCAGGGCGATTCTCCAGAAGGGGCGCATGGTCGTGGTCTCCTGTGGGGGTTGTGCAAGCCGGCGCAGTCAGTCGATCCTGTAGAGCCCGGCCGCGTTGTCGCAGAACAGGGCCAGCCTCTGATGTGCCGGCCGGGCGGCTGTCAGCTGCTTGAAGCCTTGAAAGATCTGGTCGAGTGGCGCTACCAGCGAATCGACTGGGTAGTTGCTGGCGAACAGGCAGCGCTCCCAGCCGAAGATGCTGATCGCGTCGTGCACCACGGGGGCCTGCAGCTCCGGCGTCCAGCGGCGGCCGGGCACGCCCAGGCCCGAGATCTTGAGGAAGACGTGCGGCTCGCGCGCCAGCGCTTCGAGCGCGGCGCGCCAGGCGGCCAGCGATTCGGCGTCGCGCTCGGCAGGCAGGCCGGCGTGGTTCACCACGATGCGGGTGCGCGGGAAGTCGCGCGCCAGCTCCGCGGCTTCGGCGAAATGCCACCAGGGCGCCTGCAGCTCGAACATCAGCCCGGCCCCTTCGAGCCGCGCATAGCCGGAACGCCAGCGCGGGCAGCGCATGGAGCCCCGCGCGGCGTAGCCCGCTTGGTGCTCGCAGCGCGGCACGCTGCGCGGCTTGTGGCGCACGCTGCGCACCAGCGGCATGCCGGCATAGGCCGCCAGCTGCACGTCCCACGCCGGGGCATCCAGCCAGGCCTGGGCGGCCAGGGCGTGCGGCTTGCCCGTCCGGCGGGCCAGATCTTCCACCCACTGCGCCTCACCGATGGGGTCGCGCGGGTCCCACTCGCCTTCCATCAAGACATGGCGCAGCACCCGGTGCGCGCCCTGCGCTGCCTGGTAGTGAGCAGGCAGGAAGTCGCAGCGGATGGCACGGTAGTCGCCATAGCGGAACGCAATGGGCGGCTCCTGCTGCAGCCAGGGGTGGGGGTTGCGGCCCAGATCCCAGAAGTGGTGATGGGCATCGACGATGGGCAACAGCCGGTCGTCCTGCGCAGCCAGGAACTCCTCGCGTGCGGTCTGCAGGTCGGCGTTCATAGGCAGATCCGGTAGAAGCGCAGCGCGTTGACGCACATCACGGCATGTTGTCGATCCGTGCCGAGGTAGGCGGTCATGCGGCGCATGGCAGCCACCAGTTCCGGGTAGCGGATGCGCAGGCCCGCCACGGGAAAGTTGCTGGCGAACATGCAGCGCTCCCAGCCGAAGATGTCCAGCGTCTCGCGCACGATGCGCCCGTTGTCGGCCTCGATCCAGGGGCTGTCGCGCAGGCCGAATTCCGACAGCTTGACGTGGACGTTGGGCTCGCGCGCCAGCCTCTCCATGCCCTGGCGCCAGCGCTGCATGCCGGCTTCGCTGCGGTCCCAGGCGAAGCCGTGGTGGTTGAGCACGATGGCCAGTCGCGGGAACATGGCGGCCACTTCGGCCGCCTCGGCCAGGTGCCAGCTGGGCACGCGCAGGTCCCAGCTCAGGCCCAGCTCGGGCAGCAGGGCCAGGCCCCGCAGCCAGGCTTCGTCCTGCAGGGTGCCCGGCTGGCCCCGCACGCTCGCGTCCGGCGTCGGCGCCGTGACGGGCTTGCTGCGGATGCCGCGCACCAGCGGATACCGAAGGTGCTCGCGCAGGCGCTCCTCGGTCTCCGGGCGGTCCAGCCAGGCATGGGCCACGACTGCGTTGGGAAAGCCATGCTCGGCGTGCTGGCGATGCAGCCACGCGGTTTCGGCCACCTGCTCGCCCCGGTCGCGCTCGGCCTCGACATGCACCGTCGCCACGACGTTGCAGCCGGCACTCGCCGCGCGGTAGTGCGCAGGCAGGAAATCCTGGCACAGCGCGCGGTGCTCGCCCAGGAAGAAGCGCCCGGCATCGTAGTCCTGCTGCAACCAGGGGTAGCGGCCCTCGTCGAAGCTCCACAGGTGATGGTGGGCATCGACCACCGGCGGGTCGGCCGCTGGCTCGTCATGCGCGTCCAGGCTCATGTCAACGCGCCTGCAGCACGGCGTCGATCAGCTGCCGCCCGTACTTGTCGGCGAACATCTGCTGCGTGGGCTCGGCCACCAGCTTGCGGAAGGGCTCGGCGTCCACGTTCTCCTCCACCTGCATGCCCTGGGACCGCAGGAACGCGATGTCACCGGCCTCGCTCTTCTTGATCAGGTCGCGCTGGAAGGTGGCGGCTGCGCGGGCCGCATCGACCAGCGCGCTCTGCTGCTCGGGCTTGAGCGCCGCGAACTTCGCCTTGTTCATCACCACCGGCATGGCGGTGTAGGCGTGGCGCGTGAGGGACATGTGCTTTTGCACCTCGAAGAGCTTGTTGTTGCGCACGATGTTGACCGGGTTCTCCTGCCCATCCACCGCCTTGTTTTCCAGCGCCGTGAACACCTCGGCCAACGGCATGGGCGTGGGCGTGGCGCCCAGGATCTGGAAGGCCTTGATGTGCGCCGGGTTCGGCGTGGTGCGGATCTTCAGGCCCTTCACGTCCTCGGGCACGCGCACCGCGCGGCGTGAATTCGTCAGGCTGCGGAAGCCCACCTCCCAGTAGGCGAGGCCCTTCATGCCGTGGCCTTCCAGCTCGTCGAGCAGGCCCCGGCCGATGGGGCCGTCCAGCACCTTGTAGGCGTGCTCGGTGCTGGTGAAGAGGTAGGGCAGGTCCAGCACGTTCATGCGGCCGACCATGCCGGTGTAGTAGGGCGTGCCCGATGTCGCCAGATCGATGGTGCCGCCGCGCACGGCGCCGATCACGGTGTTGTCGTTGCCCAGCGCGCTGGAGCCATAGACCTGCACCTCGATCTGGCCCTGGGTGCGGGCCTTGACCTGCCGGGCGAACTCCAGCGCCGCCAGGTGCTGGGTTTCGGTCTCGGCGCCCGAATGCGCCATGCGCAGCTTCATGGCCGGCGCCTGGGCCTGCGCAAGAGGTGCGGCAGCCAGCAGCGCTGCGGCGGCGCAGCCCGCCAGGGTGCGGAGGAAGTGGTGTCGTTGCATGCGTGTCTCCTGGTCTCGTGAGGTGTCGGGCGTATGCGCTGTGTCAGGCGATCCAGAGGTAGGAGGAGTCGGGCTCGCGCAGCGTGGCGATCTCCTGCTCGAAGGCGAAGCTGTCCAGGTTCAGGCGGCGCACCTTCTCGTCCTGGAACGAGATGTAGGCGGCGCGCTCCTTCGGGTGGAACGACAGCGCCAGGGGGCTGGCCGGCAGCTCGACGCAGCGCTGCTCTTTCAGGTCGGTGCCGAACACCGACAGGCTCTGCTCGCCCGAATTGGTGGTGAGCAGCCGGTCCTGCCCGTCGCTGCCCACATAGCGGTAGACGCGGTTCGGGTCGCGCCGGGTCTTGCCCGAGGCCACCACCGCCATGCGCGCCGTGTCGATCGCCACCAGCGTGTCGTCGCCCCGGTTGGCCACGTAGAGCAGCGATTCGTCGGCCGACAGCACGTTGCCTTCCGGCACCGGGCCGGGCACCACGGCCACCGGCGTGAAGGTCGGGTCGTTGGGCCGGATCTTGGTGACGGTGTTCGACAGCAGATTCAGCGCATAGGCCGTCTCGGCATCGCGCGTCAGCGCGAACAGGTGGGTCTTGTAGCCGCCCGAGGGCACGGCCAGGTCCGGCACTTGCCGCTGCAGCGGCTCGGAAAATCGCAGCAGCACGTTGTGTGCCTCGGACATGGCAAAGAGCCGGCCCCGGCCGTCCACCGCCAGCCCGTGGGGGCGGTAGAAGGGCCAGAGGTTCAGCGTCTTCACGTGCTCGCGGCGCTGCAGGTCGATCACGAACACCGAGTGCCCGCCCTCGTCGCCGAGGTGGCTGGCGGTCTCGATGCCGTAGTGCCCGACGTAGGCGAGCTGGCGCACCGGATCGACGACGAATTCATGCGGGAAGTTGGGCACCACGATGTGCTTTTCTGCGCGGCCGCTGGCGGCGTCGTAGAAGCTGAAGGTATGGGCGCATTTCTGCACCAGCAGGAGGGTTTCGCGGGTCATGGGGAAATACCTTTCAGGTCAGCGGAACCAGCTGGCTGGCACCGTGATGAGCTGCGGGAACAGCACGAAGAGAAACATCAGGAGGGTCTGCGCCAGCAGGAAGGGCCAGACGCCCTTGATGACGTCGTCCAGCTTGGTCTTGGCCACGCCGGCCACCACGTTCAGCACCGTGCCCACGGGCGGCGTGAGCAGGCCGATGGCGTTGTTCATGATGAACATCACGCCGAAGTAGATCGGGTCGATGCCTGCCTGCTTGATCACCGGCATCAGGATGGGCGTGAGGATCAGCACCGTGGGCATCAGGTCCAGCGCCGTGCCCACCACGATCACCAGGATCATGATGACGAACATCAGCAGGATCTTGTTGTCCATGAAGGGCTGCAGCAGCGCCGTGGCCTGCGAGGGGATGTCCGCGATGGTGATGAGCCAGGCCGACACCAGGGCGGCGGCCACCAGGAACATCACGGTGCTGGAAGTCTTGGCCGCCACCAGCATCAGGTGCGGGATCTGCCGGAGCTTGAGCTCGCGGTAGACGAAGAGGCCCGCCAGCAGCGCGTAGACCACGGCCACCACGGCGGCTTCCGTCGGCGTGAAGATGCCGAACTTCATGCCGCCGATGATCACGCCCGGCAGGATCAGCGCCCAGATGCCGTCGTAGAGCGCCCGCGCCAGCACGCGCGCGTCGAAGGGACGGCCCGGCGCCACGTTCTCCTTCTTCGCGCACAGCCACCAGGTGAAGGCCAGGGCCAGCGCCATCATGATCCCGGGGAAGATGCCCGCGAGGAACAGCTTGGTGATGGACAGCTGCGCCGCCACGCCGAACACCACGATGGGGATGGACGGCGGCACCACCGGCGCGATGATGCCCCCGGCGGCGATGAGGCCCGAGGCGCGCGGCACGTTGTAGCCGGCGTTGCGCATCATCGGGATCAGCAGCGCCGCCACGGCGGCCGTGTCGGCCACGGCCGAGCCCGAGATGCTGGCCACGATCAGGCAGGCCAGGATGGCCACGTAGCCCAGGCCGCCGCGCACGTGGCCCACCAGGGCCTCGGCCACCGTGACGATCCGGCGCGACAGGCCGCCGGCATTCATCAGTTCGCCGGCCAGCATGAAGAACGGCACGGCCATCAGCGGATAGTTGTTCACGCCCTCGAGCAGGTTCTGCGCGAGGATCTGGGTGTCGAAATTGCCCAGGTGGACCATCAGCGCCACGCCACAGGCCAGCAGCGAGAACGCGATGGGCATGCCCAGGGCCATGCTGCCCAGAAGCGCGATGAGGAAGACGGCGATCGTCATGGGGTGTTCCTTGTGCGTTCGTCCGTCATTCGCCGGCGCTCACGGAGCGGGGCACCAGTTCCTCGCGCGGCATGCGGCCCGTCACCTGGCGCCACAGCGAATGCGCCAGCAGCAGGGCCATGCCGACGCTGCTGATCAGCAGCGAGAGGAACACCAGTCCCAGGGGCACGCCCGTGACGGGGGCGGCGTTGTCCATGCCGATCACCACCTGCGCCCAGGTGCCGTGCGCCAGCAGCAGGCAGCAGGCCAGCGTGAGCGCGTCGGACAGAAAGCGGCAGATGCGCTGGCCTTGCTCGCCCAGCCGGTCGATGAGGCTGGACATGCCCAGGTGGGCGTTGTCCTTCATCACCACCAGCGCGCCGATCAGCGTGAGCCACATGAAGACGAAGCGCGACACCTCCTCGGAGAAGACGATGCCGGAGTTGAAGAAGTAGCGCAGCACGACGTTGCCGAACACCAGCACCACCATGACGGCCAGCAGCACGATCAGCAGCCCTTCGGCCGCGCGCGTGACGAGGGTTTTCATGTCGGGATTCCCTGCGCCTTCACTTGACCGCGTCCACGGCATTCAGCAGCTCCGGCCCGTTCTTGGCCACGAACGACTGGCGCACCGCATCGCCCACGATGGCGCGGAAGGGCGCCGGATCGAAGGTCTCGATCACGTTCATGCCGTGCTTGCGCAGCTCGGCCAGGATGCCTGGCTCGTTCTTCTGGTTGAGCTGGCGCTGGAACAGCTTGGCGTCGTTGGCCGACGCCAGCAGCACCTGCTGCAGCGCGGGCGGCAGGGCGTCGAACTTCTTCCGGTTCATCACCACCGGCATCGCCGTGAAGGCGTGGCGGCTCAGCGTGAGCTGTTTCTGCACCTCGTAGAACTTGGCCGCGTAGGTGATGTCCACCGGGTGTTCCTGCGAGTCCACCGCGCCCGACTCCAGCGCCTGGTACAGCTCGCCCAGCGGCATGGGGATGGGGTTGGCGCCCAGCAGCTTCCAGGCCTGGATATGCGTGGGGTTGGGCGTGACGCGGATCTTCAGGCCCTTGACGTCCTCGGGCTTGGTCACCGGGCGGTTCTTGGTGGTGATGGAGCGGAAGCCCACCTCCCAGAACGCCAGCTGCTGGAGGTTGTGCGGCTCCAGTTCGCGCGCCAGGCGCTGGCCGACATCGCCGTCCACCGTGGCGTAGGCGTGTGCCGGGTTGCGGAACAGGAAGGGGATGTCCAGCACGTCGAACTTGGACGACATGCCCGAGAAGTTGCCGCTGCCGGCCATCATCATGTCGATGGTGCCGCCGCGCACCGCGCCGATCACCGTGGAGTCGTTGCCGAGCTGGCTGCCGGGGAACACCTGCACCTCCAGCTTGCCGCTGCTGCGTTCCTTGACGAGGCGCGCGAACTCCAGCGCCGCCAGGTGCTGCGACGCCGTCTCTGGCCCGGCATGGGCGAATCGGATCTTGGTGGGCGCCGTCTGCGCCGCGGCAGGTGCCGCCAGCGTGGCTCCCAGCGCCAGGGCAGCCCATACCGTCTTGAGAAAAGCGAGTCGTTTCATGGTGGTCTCCGTTGTTGTCGTGTTTGTCATTGCCAGGAAAACGCGGTCCGCAGGGAAAGGGACCGGTGCGGGGAGCCCCCTCCCGGAAGGTGGCGGCAGGGGGGTAGGTGTGCGCTCAGCGTGCCCAGCGCAGCACCAGCGGATCCAGCCGGCGCGCGATGTCGATCAGTTCGCGCCGGGTCTCGGGGTGCATGGGCGGCCAGGGCGCGCGCGGTGCGTCGCATGCGATCACGCCGCCTTCCTTCATCAGCGCCTTGGCCGCGAGGAAGCCCGCCTGCCGGTTCTCGTGGTTGATGAGCGGCAGCCAGCGCTGATACTGGGCGAAGGCCGCGTCCCGGTCGCCCGCGCGGTGCGCTTCGATGATGGGGCGGATGCCGTCGGCGAAGCCGCCGCCCGTCATCGCACCGGTCGCGCCGGCCTCCAGGTCGGCCAGCAGGGTGATGGCCTCCTCGCCGTCCCAGGGGCCTTCGATGGCCTCGCCGCCCAGGGCGATGAGTTCGCGCAGCTTGTTCGCGGCGCCGGCCGTCTCCATCTTGAAATAGCTGACCTGCTCGATCTCGCGGGCCATCTTCGCCAGCAGGGCCGGCGGCAGCGGCGTGCCGGCGGCGGGCGCGTCCTGGACCATGATGGGGATGTCGATCGCATCGGACACCCCCCGGTAGAACGACTGCACGGCCGCCTCGCCGAAGCGGAACGTGGCGCCGTGGTAGGGCGGCATCACCATCACCATGGCCGCGCCCATGTCCTGCGCGCGGCGGCTGCGCTCGGCGCACACCTTCGTGCTGGTGTGGGTGGTGGTCACGATCACCGGCACGCGGCCGGCAACGTGCTCCAGCGCCGTGCGCGTGAGCAGTTCGCGCTCGTCGTCGGCGATCAGGAACTGCTCGGAGAAGTTGGCCAGGATGCACAGGCCATCGACGCCACTGGCGATCATGAAGTCCAGGCAGCGCTTCTGGCTGGCCAGGTCCAGCGTGCCGTCTTCGTGGAAGGTGGTGGGCACCACCGGGAAGATGCCGCGATAGCGCGGCTGGGAGAGTCCGGCCATGTAATGTCCTCGTTGAATGGGAAAAAAGATCAGCGGCCCCAGATGGACTGGTAGGCCTTGCGGTAGCCGTTGTCGGGATCGAACTGGTTGCTCGGGCCGCCGTCGTTCTTGATGTTGTCCGCCGTCACCAGGTGTACGGGCGTGGAGTAGCCGCTGGGCTTCTCGCCCGCCATGGCGCGGTTCGCCTCGTCCACCATCTGCCAGCCGTGCAGATTCAGCGGTTCGGGCACGGTGCCCGCCTTGTAGCGCCGGCTGCGGATCCGCTGGTAGGCCGATGCCGAGCCGTCGCCGCCCGAGAGGTTCTTCATCTCCTTAGCCTCGCCGCCCGCAGCTTGCAGCGTGGGGCCGATGAAGTCGAAGTACAGGTCGTTGATGCCCAGCGAATACGTCCACTTGGCTCCGTGGCGTTGCAGCAGCGAGGTGGTGAGCTGCGGCATGCGGTTGGAGGTATCGGCCAGTGGCGTGTCTTCCACGCCCAGCAGCGTGCAGCCCGTGCAGCGCTTGATGACCTCGGCCATGGCGTTGGACTTGGCGATCGCCACCGAGTAGGCCGAGTCGGTGAATATCACCACGCCGGCCTTGCCTTCCGACTTGGCCACGGCATACAGGGCGGCGATGTCGGCCACGTCCTGCGCATTGGTCGTCACGTTGTAGAACAGGCCGTCCACGGCGCCCGCGTCCTTGGCCGCGTGCCAGCCCACGACGGGAATGCCGGCCCTGCCCGCCGACTGCACGCCGCTGCCTTGCTCCTTGGCGTCGAAGCCGCCGAGCAGAATGCCGTCGGGCTTGAGTGCAATCGCCTGGTTGAATGCGGCGGTGCGGCCCTGCACCGAGCCCTGGCCGTCGAGCACTCGGATCTTCCAGCCCAGCAGCTTCACTGCTTCTTCCACGCCCTTTGACACGCCGAGCACGCCACCGTTGCGCATGTCGGAGGCGACAAAGACCAGGGTCTTGCCCGGGGCGGCCTTGGGGCCGGTGGTGGGACCGTCCCACTGGTTGACCGGGGCCGTGGCGGCGGCCACTTTCTGCTTGGCCGCGGCCAGGAAGTCGTCGGCCTGTGCGGTGCAGGCGAGACCGCCGAGGGCCAGTGCTGCGATCAGGGGTTTGAACGCCCGTGTGAATGAGGTCGCCATTGCTTTGTCTCCTTGTAAAAATCAGTCTTTTTTGTCTGTGGGCGTGGTGAGGGCCTGCGCCATCTGCTGCTGCGCAATGCGCCGCTTGATGGATTGGCCGCGCTTGCGCTGGGCGTAGCCCGCGATGCCGATGGACACCAGCAGCGTCAGCCCGTTGAACAGCGGCTCCACGAAGAACGCGCCGCCGAACTGCTGGATGCCCGAGATACCAACGGCCAGGATCGCCACGCCCACCAGACTGCCCCAGACGTTCACGCGGCCGGGCCGGATGGTGGTGGAGCCCAGGAAGGCGCCCACCAGCGCGGGCAGCAAGAATTCCAGCCCCACGCCCGCCTGGCCGATCTGTAGCCGCGAGGCCAGCACCACCCCGGCAAAGGCCGAGAGCAGGCCAGAGGTCATGAACGCCCCGATCACGCACTTCTGCAGCGGTATGCCGTTGAGCACGGCGGCCTTGGGGTTGGAACCGATCACGTACAGCGCGCGGCCTATGGGGGTGTGCTCGCTGATGAGCCATAGCACCACGGCGGCGGCCAGCACGTAGAAGGCGGTGACGGGCAGGCCCAGCAGCTCCCCGCCCGCGATGTTCACGAAGCCGTCAGGCAGGTCGCCCAAAACCTGCCGCCCGCCGCTGTGCCACAGCGCCAGCGCGTACAGCACGGTGCCGGTGCCCAGCGTGGCGATGAATGAGTCGATCTGCGCCTGTTCCACCAGAATGCCGTTGAGCAGCCCGAACAGCGCTCCGCAAGCCAGCACGATGAGCACCGCCGCGGGCCAGGGCAGGCCGAACTGGGTTTGCAGGCTGATCGCCAGGATGTGCCACAGCACGATGCCGTAGCCCACGGTGAGATCGATCTTGCCCGTCATCATCGGCACCGTGGCGGCCAGCGCCAGCAGGGCGATGACCGATTTGTCGCTCAGGATGGAGCGCAGGTTGAACAGCGTGGGAAAGGTGGCGGGCAGTAGCAAGGAGAACAGTACGATCAGCCCCAGCGTGAGCGCGGGCAGGCCATAGACCGGCACCTGGCGGCCGATGGCGCCTAGCAGGCCGCCGCTACGCTCTCCAGTGCTGGGATCGGGTTCCAGCGCCGTCGCGCGGATGGATGATGTGCTCACGGGGAATCTCCTTTTTTGTCTCTTGAAACTCAGACGGCCAGCGCTTCCGGGGCCATTGGCGCTGGCATTTCTCCGGCGGAAGCAGTGAGCAGCTGCGCGATGCCCAACTGCTCTCCCATCAGTTCGCTGGCCACCTGCCCGCTGCGGAAAACCAGGGCGCGGGTGCAGACCTTGGCGACCTCCTCGAAGTCGGTGGAGACCACCAGCACGCAGATGCCCGCCTCGGCCTGCTGGCGCAGCAGCTCGTAGATCTGGTGCTTGGCGCCAACGTCCACGCCGGCGGTGGGCTCCTCCAGGATCAGCAGCGGCTTGGCCAAGTGCATCCAGCGTGCCAGCACCACCTTCTGCTGGTTGCCGCCGCTCAGGTTCTGCACGTCGGCATGGGGCGCGGGCGGGTTCACGTCGAAGCGCTGGATCAGCTCGCGCGCCGTGGCCGCTTCCTGGTCGGGGCGGCGGCGCGTCAGCAGGCTGCCTTGCGTCAATGCGGGGTTGGGGAACAGGTTTTCCTGCACCGAGAGCGCGGGGCCGAGGTTTTCCTCCAGCCGGTCCGCCGCGACCAGGGCCACGCCAGCGGCAATGGCCTCATCCGGGGTGCGGGCGTGGTAGCGGCGAGCCAGCAGGTGGATGCTGCCTTTGGCAATGTCGGACAGGCCGAACAGTGCGCGGCTCACGGCCTCGTGCCCCGCACCGCGCAGGCCGATAAGGCCAAGCACCTCGCCGCGCCGCGCAGCAAAGCTCACCGGCCCGGCGTTGGCGCTGCAGAGACCGTTCAGGCGCAGCACCTCGGGCGCATCAGCGGCAGGCACTCGGGCCTTGGCGCTGACGCCTTCCATCTTGCGGCCCACGATCAGCTCTACCAGCTCGGCGGTGCTCGATTGCGCCGTGCTGCGTACGCCGACCAGGCGGCCGTCGCGCATGACGGCGGCGCGGTCGGACAGCTCCATGATCTCGTCGAGCCGGTGCGAGACATAGACCATGGCCACGCCGCCCTCGCGCAGGCGGCGCAGCACGGTAAAGAGGCGCTGCACGTCGCTCATGGGCAGGCTGGCGGTGGGTTCGTCCAGCACCAGGACGCGGGCCTGCGTGTCCAGCGCGCGACCGATGGCGAGCAGCGATTTTTCGGCGCGCGAGAGGGTGAACACGCGACGGAGTGGGTCGATGTCGCAGCCCACGTGGGCCAGCACGCGGCGGGCGCGCTCGTTGACGGCCTTCCAGTCGATCAGGCCGAAGCCCAGACCCCGACGCCTGGGAAAGCCCATGCCGATGGCGATGTTCTCTGCCACCGTCATCCACTCCACCAGGCCCAGGTCCTGGTGGATGAAGGCGATGCCTTGGCTGTCCTTGGGCTTGGCGCGCCATTGGGCTTCGGCCTGGCCCAGCAGCTCAATGCTGCCGCTGTCGGCGGCATAGACCCCCGCCAGCATCTTGATGAGGGTGGATTTGCCCGCGCCGTTCTCTCCCAGCAGCGCCAGCACTTCGCCGGCGTAGAGGTCTAGCGACACGCCATCGACGGCCAGCGTGCCGCCGAAGCGCTTGGACAGGCCATCCAGCCGCATCACGGGTTGAGGGGTGGGCGTCGCGGCTGCGCTGTTCATGGCTGCCACACTTTCGACACGTCGGGCTCGCACTGGGTGGCGATGAAGCGCTCGAACCGAAGCGTGTCCAGGTTCAGGTAGCCGAGCCGGTCGTCGTCCTGGCTGACGAAGGCGAGCGGGCGGCTGGGGTGCAGGCTCAGGGCAATGGCACGCGCCTGCATGGGGATGTGGGCCAGCTCCATCAGCGTGTTCGGATCGACCACGCTGATGGAACGCTCGCCGTAATTGGTGGCGAGCAGGCGGCCATCGCGGCACAGGTAGAGGCGGGTGGCGTCGTCGCGGCTGGGCGCGGTGTACATCACCTGCATGGTGGCGGTGTCAATGGCCGCGAGGTTTTTGCTCCAGCGGCAGGTGACGTACAGCGTTTTTTCGTCGGCGGAGAGCGCATAGCCCTCGGGCTTGTCGCCGGGTGCGCAGGACACGGGGGCGAAGGTGGCGTCGTGAGGCCTGATCTTGGTGACGGTATGCGACAGCAGGTTCATTGCATACGCGGTCTGGCCGTCGCGGGTGAGTGCGAACAGGTGCGACTTGATGCCGCCGGTGCTCACTGCGCGGCGCGGCGCGGTGTCGGTGGCGGGTTGATCCAGCACGGCGAGCTGGGCGCGGTCTTCGCTCAGGGCGTAGAGGCGGCCGGCATCGTCCATCTGCATTCCGTGCAGGCGATTGAAGGGCGCCAGATCGATGGTGCGCGCCAGGCGGCGTTCGGCCAGGTCGATCTGGAAAATGCTGGTGCCGCCCGCGCCCAGGTGGCCCGAGGTCTCCACGCCGTAGTGGCCCACGTAGGCGTAGCGGTGCGCGGCGTCGACCACGAATTCATGCGGGAAATCAGGCAAGGCCACACTGGATAGGCGCTGGCCGCTATCCAGATCGTAGTAGCTGAAGCAGTGGCTGCACTTTTCCACCAGCAACAGGATTTCGGAACTCATGCTTTGTCCTCCAGGGTAATGCGGTAGAGCGAGGTGCTGGCCGCAATGAAAATCTGGCCTGCGCCGCCAAAGCACAGGTTGCCCACTTTCTCGGGCACGGCAATGCGCGCGAGCAGGCTGCCGTCGGGGTGATAGACCTGCACGCTGTCTTCACTGCTGGTGTAGAGCCAGCCCTGGGCATCGACACGGAAGCCGTCGGGCAGGCCGGGACTGACCTGCGCAAACACGCGCGGGTGGGCGAGGTGGTTGCCGGGCAGCACGTCGAACACGGCGATGTGGTGGTGGCCCTGGCCGGGCGAGGCCAGGGCAGCCGAGGTGTCGGACACATACAAGAGCCGCTCATCGGGCGAGAAGGCCAGGCCGTTGGGCTCCTGCACCCAATCGCTGGCGGCGCGCAGCTCGCGCTTGGCGGCGTCCCAGCAGAACACATGGTTCGCGGCCTGCTCGCGCTCGGCCTGATGGCCTTCGCGGTCGCTCAGAATGCCGTAGGGTGGGTCGGTGAACCAGATCGTGCCGTCGCGCTTGACCACGATGTCGTTGGGCGAATTCAGACGCTTTCCCTGGTAGCGGTCGACGACGATTTCATCGGGCGTACCGGCCAGCAGACGGCCGTTCTTCAAGGGTGTGCGCACGATGGCGCGCAGCCCGTGCGAGCAGTGCAGCAAGTCGCCGTTCGCATCCAGCGTGTGGCCGTTGGTGAATTCCACGTTCTCGCGCCATACCGCCATACCGTCCGCATCCGACCAGCGCAGCATGCGGTTGTTGGGGATGTCGCTCCACAGCACGGCCTGCTCACCGGGCAGCCAGACGGGGCCTTCGCTCCAGACGGCGCCGGTGCAGAGCTTTTCCAGGCGTGCATCGACTGCGAAGCGCGCAGCGAAACGGGTGTCCAGGACTTCGATCATCAGCAGTCCTCGTTGATGTTCGTGAACGGACTGTTCCTGGCGCGCAGGTAGTCCTTGTGGTTATTGAAGTTTTCGGGGACGGCAAAGCCCTGCGTGCGCAGCGCGGCGCAGGTCCCGTTGAGGTGCCTGGTGGCATCCGGGGCCCGGTTGCCGATGTGCTTCGGGGTGTTCTTCATCCACTCGATGCCAAGGCGGATCTACTCGCCCCCGGTGCCGGCGGGAATCCGCGCGGTATCGGGCTCGCGCCAGGGCTGGCGTTCTCGCTTTTCGTACTTGGTGCGCAATGCGCGCGCCTGTTCGGTGCCCACGCTGTCGCCCTGCCCTGCAGGGGCTGACGTCGACGGCCCTGGCATGGCTGTACATGGCTGCGGAGGGACAGCGAACAGGCGGCGCACGGCGCGCCTCACTCGGTGATCTGGAACTGGTCCAGGTACTCGGTCTTGAGCGTCAGGCCCAGGCCGGGGACGTCGTCGCGCAGCTGCAGGAAGCCGTTCTCCGCGATCGGCTCGCCGTCGAAGATGTACCAGAACAGCTCGTTGCCCACTTCCACGTCGTGGATGGGGAAGTACTCCGCCATGGGCGAGGCCAGCGTGCTCATGGTCAGGTGGTAGTTGTGCATCTGGCCGGCGTGCGGGATCACCGGCACGCTGTAGGCCTCGCACAGCGCGTTGATCTTGTGCGCCGCGGTGATGCCGCCCACGCGGTTGGTGTCGTACTGCACGACCGAGACGGCCTTCTTGTCCAGCAGCTGCTTGAAGCCGTACAGGCTGAATTCATGCTCGCCGCCCGAAATGGGGATGCTGGTGAGCTGGTTCAGCTCGGCATAGCCGTCGATGTCGTCGGCGATCACCGGCTCCTCCAGCCAGCGCGGCTCGAACTTCTCCAGCTTCGGCAGGATGCGCTTGGCGTATTCCAGGTTCCAGCCCATGTAGCACTCGAGCATCAGGTCGGTGTCGTAGCCGATCACTTCGCGCACCGCCTCGACCGACTTGAGGTTCTCCTTCACGCCTTCCTGCAGGTGCGCCGGGCCGTAGCCGAAACGCATCTTGAAGGCCTTGAAGCCCTGGTCCAGGAACTTCTGCGCCTCGTCCTGCATTTCCTTCAGGTCGGTGCGGTAGAGCTTGCTGTAGTAGCAGGGGATCTTTTCCTTGGTGCGGCCGCCCAGCAGCTTGAACACGGGCTTGCCCACGCTCTTGCCCAGGATGTCCCAGATCGCCAGATCGACGGCCGAGATTGCCGCCATGGTCACGCCCTTGCGGCCCCAGGCATGGGTGGCGCGGTACATGCGCTGCCAGAGGTATTCGTAGTCCCACGGGTCCTGGCCGACGACCAGGGGCGCGAGGTATTCGTCGATGATGGCCTTGGCGATCCGGGGCGCCAACGCCACGTTGCCCAGGCCGACGATGCCGTCGTCGGTCTCGATCTCCACCACCGTCCACGAGTGGAAGCGGAAGGTGGCCATGGTCTCCTTCTTGGAATAGAGCAGGTCCATGGCGTTGGAGCAGAAATTGCCTTGAGGCGGAACGGTTTTGCCCTTCCATTCATAGACGCGGGCGCGGACGGATTTGATCTTCATGGTGTGGTCTCTTGGATGATGGGAACGAAGGGGTTACTTGGCGGCGCGGCTCCGGGCCAGCTGCTGCTGGGCCTGGTCTACAAGATCGGCGCCGATCTCCGTGGTGTAGCGTTCGGTCACGGGCGCGAGGCGTGCACGCATCTTCTGCACCTCGGCGGGCGCGAGTGGCGTGACGGTCATGCCTTCCTTCCTGAGCTTGTCGGTCAACTCGGCCGTCATGCGGCGGCTCAGCGTGCGCTGCCAGTCGCGCGCCTCGGCGCAGCTGTCGCGCAAGGCCTCCCGTCCGGGCGCGTCGAGCTTGTCCCAGGTGCTCTTGGCCATCAGCACCACGTAGGGCGCATAGGCGTGGTTGGTTAACGTGACGTATTTCTGGACTTCGTAGAACTTGTTCGAATGGATGATGGCTATCGGGTTTTCCTCGGCGTCGATAGCGCGGCTTTCCATAGCGGTGTACAGCTCGGTGAACGGCATGGGGATCGCGTTGGCGCCCAGCGTCTTGAAAGCGTCGATGTAGACCGGGTTCTGCATCACCCGCAGCTTCAGTCCCGACAGGCCCGCCATGTCCTTGATCTCGTTCCGGCTGTTGGTCACCTGGCGGAAGCCGTTTTCCCAGTAGCACAGGCCGACCATGTTCTTGGGCTGGGCCAGTGCCAGAAGCTTGGTGCCGACCGGGCCGTCGAGCAGCGCGTCGGCCTCCTGTTCGCTCTGCAGCAGAAACGGCAGATCGAACAGCAGGTATTCCTTGATCATCGTGGCCACCGGCGCGGTGGAGGTGATGACCAGATCCTGCACGCCACCGCGCACGGCGGCGATCATCTGCGCCTCGGAGCCGAGCTGGGTGGCCGCGTAGACCTTCATCGTGAGCTTGCCGCCGGATCGCTTCTCGAGAATCTTGGCGAACTGGATCGCGCCCTGACCCAGCGGGTGTTCTTCCGCGATGCCGTGACCGAGTCGCAGCGGCTTGGTTTGCGCCATTGCGCTAGCGGCCAGGCATGCAGCGGCCACGGCCGCCGCGATCGTGCGGACAATTTTCATGGGTTTGCCTCCGGGCTGGGGTGTTGACTAGGCGGTCGCGCGCTGCGCAGTGCCCATGCGGCAGGCGATCAGGAAGGCCTGCCAGGTCGCTTCCACGCTGGCCTTGCCCTGGCCCGCGATGTCGTAGGCCGTGCCGTGCGCCGGCGTGGTGATGGGGATGGGCAGGCCGCCCTGCACGGTCACGCCGCGCGAGAAGCCCAGCAGCTTGATGGCGATCTGTCCCTGGTCGTGGTACATGGTCACGATGGCCTGGTAGTCGCCGGCCTGGGCCTTCAGGAAGATGGTGTCGGCCGGGAAGGGGCCGTGGAAGGGGGCGGGCGTCGGCCACTCGCGGGCCTGCAGCGCCTGCACCGCCGGGGCGATGATGTCCACTTCCTCGCGGCCGCAGGTGCCGCCGTCGCCGCCGTGCGGGTTGAGTGCGGCGATGGCCACCTTCGGCTCGGCGACGCCGCTGGCGCGCAGCGAGCGGTAGATCAGTTCGGCCGCCTGCTCGATGCGCTCCACGCTCAGGTACTGCGTCACGTCCTTGAGCGGCACATGCGACGAGATGCGCGAGGTCCACAGCCCGCCCAGCGTGTTGAATTCGCAGAAGTAGCCCTGCACGCCCAGGTATTGGGCGAAGTGGTGCAGCTCGTCCTCGTGGCGCATGCCGCCCAGCTTCATGGCCTGCTTGTTGAGCGGCGCGAAGCAGATGGCGTCGATCTCGCCGGCCTGGGCGGCGTCCATGCAGAGGTCGAGCACCTGCAGCACCGAGCGGCCGCCTGCCGCCTCGGCGCGGCTGCGGTGCACGTCGGCCTGCGCCACCGTGTCCTTGCGCAGGAAGGCCGGGCGGAGGGTGCCGGTGCGGCCGCGCACCTCGGCCAGCGCGGCGACGGGCTCGGTGGCCACCTGCACGCCGGCGATGCGCTGGCCTTCTTCCCACAGCCAGGCGTCGCCCACCAGCACGATGTTGGCGTGCTGGGTGGCCTCGGGCCGCGACAGCAGGCGGGCGATGAGTTCGGGGCCGATGCCGGCGGGATCGCCGAGCGTCAGGGCCACCACGGGCAGGGTGGAGTTCGTCGTAGTCATGTCAGTCGATGCGGATGTTGTTCTTGCGGATGAGCTGGCCGTAGCGTTGGTACTCGGCGTTGTGGAAGGCGGTGAAATCGGCCTGGCTCATCGGCTTCAGTTCCGCGCCCACGGCGCCCAGGCGGGTCTGGGTCTCAGGCATGGCGATGACCTGATTGACCGCGTCGTTGACGCGCTGCTGGATGGCCTTGGGGGTGGTCGCGGGCATGTAGATGCCGTACCAGGCAGCGATGTCCACCTGCGGCAGGCCGGCCTCCGCCATGGTGGGCACCTGGGGCAGCTGCGGGTTGCGCTGCGGTGTGGTCACGGCCAGGGCGCGCATCTTGCCGTTCTTGATCTGGCCGATCACCGACGGCATGGTGTCGAAGCTCATCTGCACCTGACCGCCCACCAGGTCCACCAGGGCGGCGCTGCTGCCCTTGTAGGGCACGTGGGTGAGGTCGATGCCTGCCGCGTCCTTGAAGGTTTCGGCGGCGATGTGCTGCGTGCTGCCGGTGCCGCTGCTGGCGTAGTTGATGCGCCCGGGCTCCTTCTTCGCCAGCGCCACCAGTTCCTTGACGGACTGCGCCGGCAGGCCGTTGGTGGCGACCAGCACGTTGGGCACGGCGCCCACGTAGGCCACCGGCACCAGATCCTTGTTGCTGTCGTAGTTCAGCTTGAGCAGGTGCGGCGCGATGGCGTGGGCCGTGACCACGCCCATGAGCAGGGTGTGGCCGTCGGTGGCCTTTGCGGTGGCATCGGCCGCCAGGGTGTTCGATGCACCGGGCCGGTTCTCCACCACCACGGGCTGCTTGAGCATGGGGCCCAGCCGGTCGGCCACGGCGCGCGCCATGGCGTCGGTGCCGCCGCCAGCGGACGAACCCACCAGAATGCGCACGGGGCGGGAAGGCCACTCCTGGGCGTGGACGGCCAGCGGGGCCAGCAGGGCGGCCAGAGCCAGCCCGCTCACAGAGGTACGGCGCAGCATGTCTTTTGTCTCCTTGATGTTTTTCCGATGCCTTCTTCGTGCGTGTCGCGGCATTCGTTGGGGGGCATCCTAGGGACCGGGATTGCTTCCGTAAAATGAAATGAACTGATGAATTGATTGCCATGGGTTATCAAATGCAAGCACGACGCGACGCGCCTTTGCCCGTTCCCATGCCCCTGCTCAACCGCCTGCGCATGCGCCAGGTCGCGTTGATGCTGGCCATCGAGGCGCGGGGAACCCTGCACGCGGCTGCGGCGGACCTGGGCATGACCCAGCCCGCGGCGACCAAGATGCTTCACGAGCTGGAAGATGCCCTCGGCCATGCGCTGTTCGACCGCGCAGGCCGGGGCCTGCAGGTGAATGCGGCCGGCCGCTGCGTGACGCAGTACTTCCGCGGCATGCGCGGCGGCGTCGAGGCCATGCGGCGGGAGCTGGATGCGCTGCACCTGGGCAGCGCGGGCAAGCTGTTCGTGGGCTGCATCATGGCCGCGGCGCCAGAGGTCCTGAGCGATGCGCTGGTGCGGCTGAAGACGGCCTATCCGCTGCTGACCGTGGAGATCGCGGTGGACACCAGCAACCGCCTCATGGAGCGGCTGCGCGAAGGGCGGCTGGACGTCGTCATCGGCCGCATGCCGGGCCGCAGCGGCGGCGACTGCAGCTTTCGTCCTCTGGCAGAAGAGGTGCTGTCGGTGGTGGTGGCCACCGATCACCCCTTGGCTCGGCGCCGTTCATTGCGCTTCGCCGAACTGCTGGGCTACCCGTGGATCCTGCAGCCCGCCGGCAGCCCCATGCGCGACGTGCTGGAGCAGGAGTTCGCCATGCACCACCAGCCGCTGCCGGGCGGCCTGATCGAGACCGCGTCCATCCTCACCACCACCAACCTCATCGCGCGCAGCAGCATGGTGGCCGTCATTCCGGCCTCCATTGCGCTGCGCTACCAGCGCCATGGCCTGCTGCACGTGCTGCCTTACACCGTGCGCAACCGGCTGGCGGCCTACGGCAGCGTGGTGCGGCTCGACCGGCCCGCGCCGGCCGCGCTGCAGCACTTCCTCAAGCTGCTGCACGAAGCGCCCGCCAGCGCGGGTGCCCCAGGCGAGGCCCTCACCCCATGAACCCCAGGTCGGTGGGATAGGCCGAGCCGCCGAAGTTGCCGATGTGCGGCAGCACGCCCGCCAGCTCGCCCGGGGCCACGCCGAACCAGCGCGCCAGCGTGGCGGCGTACTGGTCCACGGCGGTGCTGGGCAAGAGGCGCCCCTGGCCCACGTGCCACTGGTCTTCGCTGCCGCTGCCGTTGCCCACGCTGATGGGCGGCGGCGTGCCGTAGAAGGCCGCGCCGCGCACCGCGCCGCCCACGACGAAGTGGTGGTTGCCCCAGCCGTGGTCGGAGCCGTCGCCGTTCGACGTCAGCGTGCGGCCGAAGTCCGACGCGGTGAAGGCGGTGACCTTGTCGGCCACGCCCAGCTCGGCGGTGGCGTTGTAGAAGGCCGTCATGGCGCTGCTCACCCGGTCCAGCAGCACCGGCTGGTTGGCGATCAGGTTGTCGTGCAGGTCGAACCCGCCCAGCGAGACGAAGAACACCTGCCGCCGCGTGCCCAGAGCGCCGCGTGCGGCGATCAGCCGCGCCACCACCTTGAGCTGGTCGGCCAGCGAATTGTTGGTGGGGAAGGCGGTGGACAGCTGGGCGCCGGCCAGCGCGGCGGTGATCTGCCCTTCCGCGCCGAGGGAGCGCTGCGTGACGCGGGCATATTCCGCTTCCATTGCGTGGCTGCCGGCCGACTGCACCAGCTCGGCAAGCAGGCCGCGCACGGCGGCCGAGCCGTAGACGTTGCCCTTCACGGCGTTGATGGGCACCGCGCCGCCGGGGCTGATCTGGTACTGCAGGGCCTGGTCGCCCGCCAGGAACACGGTGTTGCCGGTGGCCGAGATGCAGGTGAAGAGCGAATTTGCGTTGGAGGACAGCGCCAGGTCCCCCAGGTTGCCGCCCCAGCCCACCGAGGAGCCCTCGGCCCCCTGGGACTGCCAGACCGACTGCTGGTCGTTGTGCGAGAAGAGCTTCGGGGGGGCGGGGTAGTTGCGCCGGTCGCCGCTCGCGTACTGCGCGCGCGTGATCGGCGCCACCAGCGGCCCCACGTTCAGCTGCACCGCCGCGCGGCCGGCGTTGAAGAGGCCGGCCATGCCGGTCATGGCGGGGTGCAGCGCGTACTGCAGCCCGCCCGCCAGGGCCGTGCCCGGCTGCAGCACCGTGCCGCCCAGCGCGGCGCGCGCCAGGGCGATGCCGCCGGCCGTGCCGTCGCTGTTGCCGCCGCGAATGGCCGAATACTGCGCGTAGCGGGCGCCGTCGTAGGGCACCACGGTGTTGGCGTAGTCGCAGCCGCCGTAGAGGAACACGCAGACCAGCGCCTTGTAGTCGCTGGCCTCGAAGGCGGCGGCCTCGCCCAGGGCGGCCAGGTTGAGGGCGAAGGGCAGGGCGGTGCCGGTGGCGGCCAGTTGGGCGCTGCGGCGCAGGAAGGCGCGGCGCGTGTGGCGGGCGGGGTCGATGAAGTTCATGGCGGGTTCTTTGTCGAGGCGGTCACTTCTGCACCAGGTATTCGGGGCTGGCCATTACCAGCAGCACGGCGGCGGCCACGCGGTTGAGCTGCACGGCGGCCGTGCTGGTGGCCGTGACCGGCGTGGCGTTGAGCGCGGCCACGATGCGCGCCTGCGTGGCGGCGGAGACCTGTCCCGCCGACAGCAGCAGCGCCACCTTGCGCACCAGTGCGGCGGCGTCGGCCGCCAGCGGCAGCAGGTTGGCGTAGCTGCAGGTGATGTCGAAGCCGTTGGCCGCGTTGCTGGCGTTCTGCGGCAGGTCGGGCGCATTGACGTAGTAGCCCGAGCGGATGGCGTTCTGCATGAAGTTCAGATAGCCGCTGACGCTGGTCTCGGTGACGATCTGGAATTCCGGCGCCACCTGGCCCGCCGTGGCCAGGGCGGTGGAGGGCGGCACGTAGCCCGGACGGAAGAAGTTGAACACCGAGCCGGCGCGCAGCGGGCTCTGGCCCAGGCGCGCGGCCGGGTCGCTCAGGTCGCCGATCTTCCAGCTGCCGCGAGCGGACTGCAGCCCGAAGGTGCGGCCCCACTGCACGAAGCGCACCATGGGCTCGCGCAGGCGGCCGAACTGCGGGCTGGCCAGCCCGCCAGCGCCGCGTGCCTCCGGGTCCAGCAGCACGGCGGCGACCACCGCGCGCAAATCGCCCCGCGTGCCGCTGCCGTTGTCGGCGAAGGTGGCGGCCACGCGGCCCACGTAGGCCGGGCTGGGGTTGCTGGTCACCAGCCGCTGGATCAGCTGCCGGCCGATGAACGGGCCCACGTTGGGGTGGTTGAAGAGCGTGTCCAGCGCCGCTTTCAGCGCCGCGTCGCCGGCCGTGCCCGCGCCCACGGTGGTGCCCAGGAAGCTGGCCGCCAGCGCGGAATGCCGGGCGCCGTTGAACGCCATGGGCAGCAGCGCCTGCTGCAGGCCCGTCACCGTGGTGCCGCCCAGGGCGGTGGGCTGGTTCTGGCGCGTGTCGTAGTCGTAGCCGGTGAAGACGCGCGCCAGGTTGCTGACATCGGCGGCGGAATAGGTGTCGATGCGATTGCCGCTCGCGTCCCGCTGCTCGGTGCCGTCAGGGTTGAGGCGATAGAGGCCCACGGTAAAGAGCTGCATCACCTCGCGGGCATAGTTCTCGTCGGGCTGGCGGCCGGTGCGGGCGTCTTCCTTCTGGTTGCCGCGCGTGCTGAGGTAGACGCCCATCGCCGGGCTCAGGGTGACGGCCTCCAGCAGCGCGCGGAAGTTGCCGAAGGCATGCTGGTTCAGCACGTCCCAGTAGCCCGAGGCCAGGAAGATGCGCCAGGGCTGCTCCAGCCCGGTGATGGACACCACCATGATCTCCGAGAGCGCCAGCGCCACGCGCTTGCGCACCGCGTCGCGCTCGGTGAAGAGCTGGCTCCAGAGCATGAAGTCGGCCGGGTAGGCAGCGTTGTCGTAGCGCGTGTCGGCCGCCGCCACGCCGTAGCCGCGCTGCATCAGCCAGGCCGTGCCGGTGGTGCCGACGGGCTGGGCGAACTGCTCGGCCAGCCACCGGCCGTAGCCCTTGGCCCGCAGCGCGGCGATGTCGTCGTCGGTGGCGGAGAACTGCGCCTGCAGCAGGAAGCGCACGGCTTCCTCGTCGCTGGCGGGCGTGGCGGTGGTGCCGGAGCCCGTGCCCGTGCCGGCCCCGGAACCGCTCCCGCTGCCCGTGGCTGAACCCCCGCCCGCGCCGCTGCCAGCGCCTGCACCGCTTCCGCTTGTACTCCCCGCACCCGCACCCGCACCCGCGCCGGCACCGGCTGCTGCCCCGGAGCCCGCGCCCGCGCCCGCGTCCGCATCACCCCCGCCGCCGCCACCTCCGCAGGCCACCAGCAGGGCAGACGCCAGCGCGGCGGCCAGGCCCGGTGCCGCCGGCGCGGCGCCCGGGCGATGGCGGTCAGCATGGGCCGGCTGCGCGCTGGCGAGAGAGGAATCCGCGGGCGCGCGGCAGGGCAGCTGCGCCGTGGAGGCGTCAGCCGAGGGGATGGGGTGCATGGTGGGCTTTCAGGCGGGACGATGGGATGCGGCAGTGGCGCAGCCCCGGGCGCCCGGCAAGGGCGCTGTCAGGCTTTTCGGACAAGCCCGCCCGGCTTGTAGCCCCAATGCGTGTCAAGACGTTACCTGGCGAGCCGCAATCCTGCCCGCAGCCGCCGTTCGCCTGATGCCCGATTGCCCTCCAGCGCTTGTTCCATCGAAGGATGGTGCTATCAATATAATAGCGATTGACGGTTCGGAAAAACGGGCGCGTCGGTCGCTGCTAGGCGGCGCCCAGCCGGAAGACGGCCGCCGCCTGCACCAGTTCGTCCGCCTGGGTGCGCAGGCTGGCGGCCGCGGCCGCCATTTCCTCGACCAGGGCGGCGTTCTGCTGGGTGGCCTGGTCCATCTGCATGACGGCCTCGCCCACCTGGGCCACGCCCTGGCTCTGTTCCTGGCTGGCGGCGCTGATCCCGCCCATGATGTCGGTCACCCGGCGCACGGCCGAGACGACCTCCTCCATCGTGCTGCCGGCGCTGGCCACCAGCGTGTTGCCCTGCTCCACCGCCTGCACGCTGGAGCCGATCAGCGCCTTGATCTCGCGCGCCGCCTCCGCCGAGCGGCCGGCCAGCGAACGCACCTCGCCCGCCACCACCGCGAAGCCCCGGCCCTGCTCGCCGGCGCGGGCGGCCTCCACGGCGGCGTTCAGCGCCAGGATGTTGGTCTGGAAGGCGATGGAGTCGATCACGCCGATGATGTCGGCGATCTTGCCGGACGCGGCGTGGATGCCCTGCATGGTCTGCACCACGCGGGCCACCGCCTCGCCGCCCTGCGCGGCCACGTCGCTGGCGCGGCCCGCCAGCTGGCTGGCCTGGCGGGCGCTGTCGGCGTTCTGGCGCACGGTGGCGGTCATCTGTTCCATCGACGCGGCGGTTTCCTCCAGCGCGCTGGCCTGGGCCTCGGTGCGGGCCGACAGATCGTGGTTGCCCTGGGCGATCTCGGCGCTGGCCGTGGCCACGCCCTCGGCACCGCCGCGCACGCCGGCCACCACCAGAGTGAGCTGCGCTCGCATGCGCAGCAGCGCGGCGATCAACCGGCCCACCTCGTCATCGCCATGCGCCACCGGCGGGCCCGACAGGTCGCCGCGCGCCACCTCGTCCGCCAGCGCCACGGCCTGGGCCAGCGGGCGGGTGACCGATCGCACGAACAGCGCCATCAGCCCCGTGGCCAGCGCCACCATGCCCGCCAGCAGCAGGGCCTGCCAGAGCAGGGTGCGCTGCAGCCGGGCGATGCGTCCGTCCAGCTGCTTTTGCAGGCTGTCCATGGCGAGGGTGTTGAGTGCGTAGAGCGCGTCGATGGCGCGCGTGAAGGTATCGAAGTATTCCTGGGGCGAGCGGCTGGGCAGCTCGCCGGCCGGCAGGTCGATCAGCGCGCGGTCGGCCAGCTGCAGCGCTTCGCTCACCTGCGACTGCAGCGCGCGGGTGGGCGCCTGCATGGCGGCGGCGAAGGCCGGGTCGGCGGTGAACGCACGGTCCAGCCCGCGCATGGTGTCGCCCTGCAGCTCCTGCACCCGTTCGCGCAGGCCCAGCAGCACGCCGCGGCCTTGCGGGGGCAGCTCCTTCTGCCCCAGAAAGCCCGAGCCCTGCGCGCGCATCACGCCCAGCTTTTCGCCCAGCAGCGGTGCGCTCACCAGGGTGGCCTGGATCAGCGCCTGCGTCGCGGCGTTCGGCTCCAGCTGCAGGCCGTAGGCGTGCCGCAGCTCCTCGCCGGTCAGCAGCAGCGCAGTGATGAGCGCCGTGTGCTGCGCCGTGCTCTGCGCAGGCGCCAGGCTGCGCGCCGCCACGGCCGGCTCCAGCGCCTGCCAGGTCTGGCGTGCCTGTTGCCAGGCCTGGGCCTGGGCGGCGGGCACGCCGGCGTCGGCAAAGCGGGCGCTGCCGGCTTCGAAGGCCTGGTGGACGGCGTCGCGGGCGGCCGGGCGTCGAGCCCCCAGGGTGTCGTTGCCGCCCAGCATGCCGGCGGACAGGCCCCGGTGCACCTGCAGTCCTTGCACCGCCTTGTGCAGCGCCAGCAGGGGCGGTCCGCCCTGCGCTTCCTCGCGGGCATGGCCCATCGCGTCCAGCGAGCGCGACACGAAGAGCGCGGTGGGCACCGCGCTGGTCAGCAGGCCGAGCAGGCCCAGGAGCAGGAACTTGGAGAGGATGGGCAGGTGGGCGAGTCGGGCCATGGCGGGGTGGAACTGGTTCAGGAAAGGAAGCCGGCCTGGGGGCGATGGCGGCAGGTCGGCCGGTTCGCCCTCGCGACTCGGGGGCGTTTCGGCCACGGGCCCTGGTGGGGCCAGCCCGGCCCGAGCGGGCCGAAATGGGCTGGCAGGCATGGGGCCCCGAAGGCGGCGGTGGAGGTCAGGCGGCACGGGCTGCATGGCATCCGGCCGACCTGTAACTCAATGTAGCAACGGCCGGGCCGCAGCCGTTTGATGCATGTCAAGAACGCGCGGGCTGCAGGACGGCGGTGTCTGCGGAATAATTCCTGCTCCCCGCCCCACGGCCCGCCGGGCCGCCACGCTCCCCCTTCCTTCACGTCGCCGCTCTCGCGTCGCCGTGCCGCTGCCCATGCCCTGTCTCACCGCCTGCTCGCCCGTTCCGAACCGCTCCGCGCCCCCCTGCCGGAGCCGGCCATGAACCGCGCCGCGCCCGCGCCGCTGCCCACGCGCGACCTGGTGGCCGCGCTGGTGGTGGTCGCCATCTGGGGCGTCAACTTCGTGGTGATGAAGTGGGGGCTGCGCTATTTCACGCCGTTCCAGCTGGGGGCCGCACGCTACCTGTGCGCGGCGCTGCCGCTGGTGTTCTTCGTGCGGCCGCCGGCCGTGCACTGGCGCTGGGTGCTGCTCTACGGCCTGTTCCAGGGCGTGGGCCAGTTCGGCATGGTGTTCCTGGCGCTGCACGTGGGCCTGACGGCGGCGCTGGCCAGCGTGCTGGTGCAGACGCAGGTGTTCTTCACCGCGCTCTGGGCCTTTTTGCTGCTGCACGAGCGGCCCGGCCGGCCGCTGGTGATCGGCATGGGGCTGGCGGCCATCGGGCTCGCGTGCTTCGGGCTGCACTTCACCTCACCGGGAGCCAGCGCGGGCGACGTGACGGTGCTGGGCGTGGGCCTGGCGCTCTGCGGTGCGTCGTCGTGGGCGGCGTCCAACATCGTGGTGCGGCGCGCACAGCAGCAGTCGCCGGGCTACGACCCGCTGGCCTTCGTCGGCTGGAGCTGTCTGGTGCCCATCCTGCCGTTCATCGCGCTGTCGGCCTGGGCCGACGCCGACGCCGCCCGCTGGCTGCAGCCGGCCACCTGGGCCGCGCTGCCCCTGGCGGGCTGGGGCGCGGCGCTGTTCCTGGGCTGGGTGGCCACCATCGGCGGCTACGGGCTCTGGACTTTGCTGCTGACGCGCCACCCCGCCAACCGCGTGGCCCCGTTCAGCCTGGGCGTGCCGGTGGTGGGGCTGACGGCCGGCACGCTGGTGCTGGGCGAGGTGATCTCGCCCTGGCAATGGGCGGGCGTGGCCTTCGTGGTGATGGCGCTGGCCTGCGTGGTGCTGGGGCCGCGCTGGGTGGCGGCGCGGGGCCGCCGTGGCTGATTGTTGAGGTGTTTTCGGCCGCTGGCGCCGATGGATCAAGCGCCGGCAGCTATTGAAACAATAGCAGATCGCGTGGCGCCAGCGATCAGAGCGGCGAGCGCCGGGCGAAGCGCACCACCGTCACACCCGCGCGGGCCTGGCGGGTGGAGGGCATGACCAGCACGCAGTCGTCGTACGGCGTGGTCACCGGCTCGCCGCCGCCGCCTTGCGCCTCGGCGGCGCTGGCGGCGTTCCAGCCGATCACCGTGCCGGCGCGGGCGATCACCTCCAGCCCGGTGAAGGGCTCGGAGAACCGGAAGTGCTCGCTTTGCGCCACCACCGGGCCGGTGACTTCCAGCGCCCATTGCACGGGAGCGTCGGGCTGGCGCCAGCCGGGCAGCAGGCGCTCGGCCTCGGCGGCCTGCAGGGTGCCGGCCGCCACCAGGAAGCGCACGCACTGGTCCTGCGCCACGCCGCGGCTGGCCGGGTCGCCGTGGAAGCCGCATTCGATCAGCAGCGAGCAGGCGTCACCGGCTTCGCCACCCGCCGCACCATCCGGCAGGCCGAAGCGGCCGTAGTCGCGCATGCGGGTGCCGTCCTTGTGGCCGGCGTCGATCACCACATGCGCCGGAGCGCCCAGGGTGCGGGCCAGCGCGCGGTTGCGCGGCGGCATGCCGGTGAGCGACAGCGGCGCGCAGGGCTCGTGCATGGAATGCAGGTCCAGCAGCCAGTCGGCCTGTTGCACGAAGGGGCGCAGCGCGGCGGCGCGGCGGCGTTCCTGCGTGTCGCCCGCGTCGATGCGGTCGTCGCTCCACTGGCGGTTCATGTCCTGGTCGACGAAGCGCGAGGCGTCGTGGTTTGCCGCATCGAAGCGGTCGAACGCGGCCAGGTTGCAGAACGCCAGCGTCAGCGTGCCGGCCTGCGGGCGCACGCCGGCCTCCAGCAGGCCCTTGAGCGCCCAGGCGCCGCACAGCTCGTTGCCGTGCACCAGGGCGCTGATCATCACGTGGCGGCCGGGCCGGCCACTGTCGAATTGCCAGACGCCTTCGGTGCCGGTGTTGCCGGCGCGCCAGGCGGCGATGTCGGGCGCGGGCAGGGCGAAGTGCAGGGCGGGTGCAGCAGCTGCGGTCATGCGGGCTTACTCCTCGATCTTCGCGAACTGCACGATCTTCTGGTACTTGGCCACCTCGGCGGCGATGTACTTGTCGGCATCCACCGTGGGCGACGACACCACCGAGCCGGCGGCTTCCATCTTCTTGCGGAATTCGGGCGACTGCAGCGTCTCGTTCAGCGCCTTCTTCAGCTTGTCGTACACCGGCGCGGGCAGCTTGGCCGGGGCCATCAGCGCGAACCAGATGTTGATGTCCACGTTCTTGAACTGGGGCGATTCGGCCAGCGCCGGGATGTCGGGCGTGATGGCCGAGCGCTTGGCCTCGGTCGTGCCGAGGGCCACCACCTTGCCGCTCTTGATGTGCGGCAGGCCGCTGGAGAGCACGAACACGCCGAACTCCAGGTTGTTGCCCAGCAGGTCGTTGGTGAGCGGCGCCACGCCGCGGTAGGGGATGTGCGTCATGAACAGCTTGCCCTGTTCCTTGACCATCTCGCCGGTCAGGTGCAGCGCCGTGCCCACGCCCGAGCTGCCGTAGCTGAACTTGCCGGGGTTGGCCGACACCTTCTGCACGAACTCGGCCGCGTTCTTCACACCGGCGCCGGGCGAGGCCACCAGCACCATCGGCTGCGTGCCCACCAGCCCGATGGCGGTGAAATCCTTGACGTCGTACTTGACCTTCTTGGTCACCAGCTTGTTGATGGCGATCTCGTTGCTGGCGCCGACCAGCAGCGTGTAGCCGTCGGCCGGGGCGCTGGCCACCTTCTGCGCACCGATGGCGCCGCCCGCGCCGCCGATGTTCTCGATCACCACCGGCTGGCCCAGGCGGTTGGCGAGCTCGGTGCCCACCAGCCGGCCCATCAGGTCGGTACTGCCGCCCGCCGGGTAGCCCACCACGATGGTGATCGGCTTGACCGGGTAGGCACCCGCAGCCGGCTGCTGCGCCAGCGCGGCGGGTGCGGCAGCGGCCAGCAGCAGCGCTGCGGCGGCACCCGCGACCAGCGCGTGGCGGCGTGCGGCGAAGGCCACGCGGGAAGAGGAGAAGGGAGCGAGGTTGGGGCGCATGGGGGTTTCCGTGAAGGGGAAGGCGATGCGGCCGATTGTGCGAAGGGGTGCGCCGCAACATGGTGCCGAAACGGCACGGGCTGGTGCTGTTTGCGCAGGGGAACGGCGGTCCCGCCCGTTCCGTGCCGGCTTGTGGAAAACGCCTCGTCCGGGGCGGCTGGCTGATCCTTCCGGCGGCTCGCGGCGTCCGGGTTCACGGTGACGGAGAACCGGATTGCTGATGGGAACCCGAGCGGGGCCCAGCCCCTCAACGCCGCGCCATCTGCGCCCAGAGCGCCTCGGCCAGCGGCCCCAGCCGGCGCTTGGGGCGATACATGCGCACGTCGAACCGGATCTCCATGCGCTTGTCGCCGGCCAGGGCCAGCCGGCCCGCCTGGGTTTCGGCATGCGCCATGGACCACGGCAGCCACGTCACGCCCAGCCCGCGCAGCGCATATTCCAGGTGCGCGTCGGGCGAATCGCATTCCACCAGCTGCTTCAGGCGCGGGGCGGCCCGGTGGTTGGCCAGATGGTCTTCCACCAGCCGGCCCAGCGCCAGGCTGCGGCTGTAGGCGATGTAGGGCACGGCGGCGGCGGCTGCTGCGTCGCTGCCGGCCGCGCCGAAGCGGAACACCGGCGCGCCCGAGGCGTCGGCGCGGGCCAGCGGCACCAGCCGGTCGGTCGCCACGGTCAGGTGCGCGAACTGGCGCGCGTCCAGCGGCACCACCAGCGTGGGGTGGTGGTAGATGAGGGAGAAGTCGGCCTCGCCGCGCTGCAGCTCATCGACGGCCGCCGCCAGCGAACGCGTGATGATGCGCAGCTCGCCGTCGCCCAGCTGCGGGCGCAGGCGCACCAGCAGGTCGGCCACCACGGTGCGCGACAGCGTGCGGCCCGTGGCCAGCGTGACGGTGCGGGCCTGGCGTCCGGCAATGGCCTGCAGCTCGCCGTGCGACTGCGCGAGGTTGCGCGCCATCTGCCCGGCCGTTTCGACGAACGCCTGGCCGGCGGGCGTGAGCCGCACCGGCCCGCCGCCATCGCGCTCGACCAGCGGCGTGCCGGCCCAGGCTTCCAGCGCGCGGATGCGGCGGCCGAAGGCGGGATGGGTGACATGGCGCAGCTCGGCCGCGCGGGTGAAGCTGCGCTCCGCCGCCAGCACCAGGAAGTCGTCCAGCCACTTCAGCTGCATGGGCGGCGGTGCGCGGGTGGACGCCTAGCGCCGTGCGGCGTTGAGCGCGTCGCGCGTGGCTTCGGCCGCCGTGCGCGCGGCGGCGGCGAAGTCGGCGCCTGCCGAGGCATACAGCACCGCACGCGACGAACTGACGATGATCGGCCCGTCGCTGCGCAGCCCGGCGCGCACGGTGGCCGCCGCGTCGCCGCCCTGCGCGCCCACGCCGGGGATCAGCAGCGGCACGGTGGGCGCCAGGGCGCGCACGCGTTCGATCTCGGCCGGGTAGGTGGCGCCCACCACCAGTCCCAGCTGGCCATTGGTGTTCCAGGGGCCCTGCGCCAGCCGGGCGATGTGTTCGTACAGCAGCGGCTGGCCGTCCACGCTGGCCAGGCGCTGCGCCTGCAGGTCGTCGCCGCCGGGGTTGGAGGTGCGGCACAGCAGGATGGCGCCCTTGCCGTGGTAGGCCAGGTAGGGCGCGATGGAGTCGAAGCCCATGAAGGGCGAGAGCGTCACCGCGTCGGCGCCGTAGCGCTCGAAGGCCTCGCGGGCGTACTGCTCGGCGGTCGAGCCGATGTCGCCGCGCTTGGCATCGAGGATCACCGGCACCTGCGGCGCCGTGGCGCGCATGTGGCGCATCAGCCGTTCGAGCTGGTCTTCGGCGCTGTGCGCGGCGAAGTAGGCGATCTGCGGCTTGAAGGCGTTGACCAGGTGGGCCGTGGCATCGACGATGGCCGCGCAGAAGTCGTAGATCTTGCTGGCGTCGCCCCGCAGGTGGTCGGGAAAGCGCTGCGGTTCCGGGTCCAGTCCCACGCACAGCAGGGAATCGTTCTGCGCGGTCGCGCCGCGCAGCTTGTCGGTGAAAGTCATGCGCAAATTGTAGGGGCCGCCTGCCGTGGCAACCGCTGCGCCCGCCGGGCGGTGGGCCTGCGGCACGCGGGGGTTTGCGGCAGGCGGCGGGCCGGTGGTCGGCAGAATGGCCGCCATGCCCTTCAGCCCCCTGCGCCGCGCCCCATTCGCCCAGCACCGCCGGGGCTGCCCGCGCCGCCTGCGCCGCCCGCGCCGTCAGTGCACGCCATGCTGAGCGCGCTGCTGGCCTCGCTCATCGACGAGATCGAGCGCACGCCGGGCGACAGCGTCACCCTGCGCACGATGATCGAGCGCAGCGGGCGCGAGGGCATGCTGCTGGTCTGCGCGCTGGCCACGCTGCCGTTCCTTATTCCGGTGTCGATCCCGGGCGTGTCCACCGTCTTCGGCGCGGCCATCGTGCTGCTGGCCGGCGCCCTCTTCATGAACCGCCTGCCCTGGCTGCCGCGCCGCGTGCTCGACCGCCCGCTCGACACCGCCCGGCTGGTGCCGGTGCTGCGCAAGGGCGCGGGCCTGGTGGGCCGCGTCGACCACTGGCTGCGGCCCCGCTGGCCGGCGATGACGGCCGGTGCGCTGCGCCGCCTGAACTGCGCGGCTATCGTCTTCGGCGGCCTGCTGCTGATGGCGCCCCTGGGGCCCATTCCGTTTTCCAACACCGCGCCGGCCGTGGGCATCCTGCTGCTGGCCGTGGGGCTGCTGCAGCGCGACGGCCTGTTCGTGCTGCTGGGCTATCTGGGCCTGGGCTTGAGCGTGGCGTATTTCGGCGTGCTGGGCTATCTGGCCTGGACGGGCGGCACCTACCTCTTCGGCTGAAGGCGTCCTCTCGCACCACCGCCATGCAAGAAGCCCGCAGGCGCAGGCCGTGCGGGCTTCTTTTTTTTTGGATAGCAGCCTGCGCTAATGGATCAGGCGCTGCAGGCCGATCGGGCCTGAATTTCCGGGCTCAGCCGTTGGCGCGCTTCTGCAGGATCTCGAAGGCCGGCAGCGTCTTGCCTTCCAGCACTTCCAGGAAGGCGCCGCCGCCGGTGGAGATGTAGCCCACGTCCTTCTCGATGCCGTACTTGGCGATCGCGGCCAGCGTGTCGCCGCCGCCCGCGATGCTGAAGGCGGGCGATTCGGCGATCGCCTGGGCGATGGCCTTGGTGCCGTTCTCGAACGCCGCGAACTCGAACACGCCCACCGGGCCGTTCCAGACGATGGTGCCGGCGGCCTTGAGCTGCGCGGCCAGTCGCTGGGCGGTCTCGGGGCCAATGTCCAGGATCAGGTCGTCGTCGGCCACGTCGGTGGCGGCCTTGACGGTGGCCGGCGCGTCGGCGGCGAAGGTCTTGGCGACCACCACGTCGGTGGGGATCGGCACCTCGGCGCCGCGCGCCTTCATGGCCTCGATCACGGCGGTGGCCTCGCCCAGCAGGTCGGGCTCGGCCAGGCTCTTGCCGATCTTGAGGCCTGCCGCCAGCATGAAGGTGTTGGCGATGCCGCCGCCCACGATCAGGCCGTCCACGTTCTTGGCCAGGCTTTGCAGGATGGTCAGCTTGGTGCTCACCTTGCTGCCCGCCACGATGGCGACCAGCGGGCGCTTCGGCGCGGCCAGCGCCTGGGTGATGGCGTCGATCTCGGCCGACAGCAGCGGACCGGCGCAGGCCACCTTCGCGTATTCGGCGATGCCGTAGGTCGTGCCCTCGGCGCGGTGCGCGGTGCCGAAGGCGTCGTTGACGTAGATGTCGCAGAGCTGCGCCATCTTCTGCGCCAATTCAGGCTGGTTCTTCTTCTCGCCGGGGTTCACGCGGCAGTTCTCCAGCATCACGACCTGGCCGGGCTGCACCTGCACGCCGTCCACCCAGTCGGCGACCAGCGGCACTTCACGGCCCAGCAACTCGCCCAGGCGCTGGGCGACCGGCGCCAGCGAGTCGGCGGTGGTGAGCGTGCCTTCGGTCGGGCGACCCAGGTGGCTGGTGACCATCACGGCGGCGCCGGCGTCCAGCGCCATCTGGATGCAGGGCACCGATGCGCGGATGCGCGTGTCTTCGGTGATGCGGCCGTCGTCGCCTTGCGGCACGTTCAGGTCGGCACGGATGAACACGCGTTGGCCGCGGGCCTGGCCCTGGGCGCAGAGATCGGAGAAGCGAAGGATGTGCATGGAGTCGGCGAGGTTGGGGAAGCGGAAGCGCCGCATTCTAGGCGGTGCCTTCCGGCAAAGCCGCCCCCCGCCCGCCGCCGTCTACCAGCCCCAGCCGATGTGCAGCGGCAGGTACACCGCCATCCCGATCACGATGGTGCCCAGGATGTCGCGCCGCCAGAAGTAATAGGCTGCGGCGCAGAGCGCGCCCGGCAGGCGGGCGTCGCGCAGGGTGTGGATGAATTCGCCCTGGGTCATGAACAGCTCGGGCGCGATCACCGCCGTGAGCGCGGCCAGCGGGGCGTATTTGAGCCCGCGCTTGAGCCAGTCGGGCATGGCCAGTTCGCGCTCCGGAATCATGAAGAACGAGCGCGAGATGAGCGTGATGACGCCCAGCCCGAGGAAGGCGATGGTGGGCTCCACCCACGACCAGTCGAAGCTCCAGCTCATGGGTGGCGCTCCTCGCGCAGCGGCACGTCGCCCTGCTCCACGCGCTCGCGTTCGGCCGGCGGCAGTGCGCCGTCCGCCGGCACCAGCAGCACCTGGGGCTTGCGGCGCAGGTGGCGGTCCGCCGCTTCGATCAGCAGGCCGGCCGTCACGGCGGCGGCAATGGCCACCAGGATGTTGAGCTTGAGCGGCAGCGCGAAGGCGGCGATGGCCGCCGTGGCCGCCACCGCGGCGGCGATCCAGCTGGCCCGGTCGAACAGCATCGAGAGCAGCACGCCCAGCAGCGCCAGCACGCCCGCGAAGCCCAGGCCCCAGGAGAGCGGCACCGTGTTGGCCAGCAGGATGCCGGTGATGGTGGGCACCTGCCAGCACAGCCAGTTGAGCGAGGCCGCGCCCCAGAAGTAGGGCACCTGCTCGGGCCGGGGCTCCTGCTGGGGAAAGCGCTTCATGAACGCGACGAAGATCACGTCGCCGCTGAAGTACCCCACCGCCAGCCGCTGGCGCCGCGGCAGCGGGTGGAAGTAGTTGCGCCACATGCTGCTGAAGATGATGAAGCGCAGGTTCACGCACGAAGCCGTGAGCCACACCACCCAGAGCGGCGCGCCCACCGCCATCAGCGGCAGCACGGCCAGCTGAGCGCTGCCCGCATAGACGACCAGGGACATGAAGATCGCCATGGGCGCGGACAGCCCCGTCTTGACCATGGCCACGCCGGTTACCAGCCCCCAGGCGCCGATGCCCAGGGAGGTGGCCAGCATGTCCTTCAGCCCCCAGCGGAAAGCCGGGTCGCGCACGGTGGTGCGCACGGCGGCCACGGCGGTGTTCATGCGGCGGCGCCTTCCGCCGGTGCCTCCGGCGTGCCCAGCATCTGGCCGGCCGCGAGCGGGAAGCCGCGCAGGAAGTCCGCCGCCGCCAGCCGCTTGCCGCCAGCGCGCTGCAGCAACGTCAGGCGCAGTGCGCCATCGCCTGTGGCGATGGCAATGCCAGAAGAATCTATGGACAGAATCCGGCCCGGGCGCTCATCGTTGCAGCGCACGCCGCTATCGATTTCATAGTTCCACAGCTTGACGGCTTCGCCACCCGCGATGGTGCTGGCGCCTGGGAAGGGGTCGAAAGCGCGAATGCGCCGGCCGATCACCTCGGCCGGGAGCGACCAGTCGATGGTGCTCTCGGCCTTGTCGATCTTGTGCGCGTAGGTCACGCCCTCGGCCGGCTGGGGCTCAGGGCGCAGGCCGCCGCAGGCCGCCAGCTCCAGCGCCTCCACGATCATGCGGCCGCCCAGGTCGGCCAGGCGGTCGTGCAGCGTGGCGGTGGTGTCCGTCGGCGCGATGGCGGTGCGCTCCATCAGCAGCATGTCGCCGGTGTCCAGGCCGGCGTCCATCTGCATGATGGTCACGCCGGTTTCGGCATCGCCCGCCTCGATGGCGCGGTGGATGGGCGCGGCGCCGCGCCAGCGCGGCAGCAGGCTGGCGTGGATGTTCAGGCAGCCCAGGCCGTGGGCCCCCACGCTCCCCGCGGTGCGTGATTCGCTGCCCCCCTGGGGGGCCTTCGCGCCTTCGCGCGGCCGTGCGGCGCTCATCAGGTCCAGCACCCACTGCGGCAGGATGAGGCCGTAGGCGGCGACCACCATCACGTCCGCCCCGGCGGCCCGCAGCGCATCGCGGGCGGCAGCGGCTTCTTCGGGGAACTTGCCGTCCAGCCGCAGGCTGCGTGGCTGGGCGACGGCGATGCCGTGGTCCAGCGCACATTGCTTGACCGGCGACGCCTGCAGCTTCATGCCCCGGCCGGCTGGCCGGTCGGGCTGGGTGAGCACCAGCGGGACGGTGAAGCCGGCGTCCAGCAGGCGCTGCAGGGCGACACGGGCGAAATCCGGCGTACCGGCGAAAACGATCTTCATGGAGCGGGTCGAAACGGGGCCAAAACGGACCGCGCCGCCCGGCGCCGTGGGTCGGCGGGGCGGCAGCGGCCGGAGAGCGGAAAAATCAGAACGAACGGTCGTCGTCGGACAACAGTTCGTCGGTGAACATGACGCGGCGCACCACGCCAGCGGGGTCGATATGCACATGCGCCAGGCGGCGCAGGTTGATGTCGGCGATGAAGCGGTAGGTCCACACATCGCCGTCGAAGCTGTACACCCGGTCGATGCGCATGGGCGGGCCGAAGTTGGCGCGTACGTCGACAGCGGTCCACTGGTTGATCGGAATGCCGGCCAGCCGCTCGAACGTCATCACCTGCTCGGTGCGTGCCACGCGGCCCGAGCCGTCCAGATCGACGTGGTACACGTAGAACCCCATGGGGCCGGTGCTGTAGACCAGGCGCTCGCCGCCGCCGGCCAGCGGAGTGGCGGTGAAGGGGGTGCCCAGCTGCGCCAGCACCGCCTTGCGGGGCGTGCCGGCCGCGAGCGACGAGGGGCCGGCGGCGCAGCCCGCCAGCAGCACGAGCGCGGTCAGCGCCGCAAGCAGCGACCACAGGGCGTGCGCCGGCCACTGCAGCCGGTGCGCGGGCCGTGGGTGGCAGCCTGCGCCGTCCGTCATGCGCGCTGGTCCTCGCGCTGCTGCTTGACCAGCTTGGTCTTGATGCGGTTGCGCTTCAGGGGGGAGAGATATTCGACGAACACCTTGCCCAGCAGGTGGTCCATCTCGTGCTGCACGCACACGGCCAGCAGGCCGTCGGCCTCGATCACGCGCGGCTGGCCTTCGCGGTCCAGCGCGCGCACGTGCACGGCTGCGGCACGCTCCACGCCGTCGTAGATGCCCGGCACCGACAGGCAACCCTCGTCGCCCGTCACACGCTCGGGGCTGGACCAGACGATCTCGGGGTTAATGAGCACCAGGGGCTCGTCATGCTTTTCGGACACGTCGATGACGACGATGCGCTCGTGCACGTCCACCTGCGTGGCCGCCAGCCCGATGCCCTGCGCGTCGTACATGGTGGCGAGCATGTCGTCCAGCAGGGCGCGCACGCGGTCATCCACCTGCTGCACGGGCTTTGCCACCTTGTGCAGACGGGGGTCGGGGTATCGAAGGATGGGAAGAATGGCCATGGCGGAACGAAAATATGTCGCTATTTTCGCCACTTTCTGGCAGGCGCGCGGATCGCCTCTCAATAATCGTTGCCCCTGGAAGGGCTTGCGCAGAGAATCTCCAACGGTTTTGAATATCGCGGGGCCTGTTGCAAGCGTCACAGAACGTCACGCGAGCCGCCCCCGCCGAACGAGGTCTGGCTATCCCAATGCAACACAAGAGGAACAACATGAGGGCACCCCTGCGCGCGCGCCGCACCGTGCTGGGCACGCTGGCTTTCCTGAGCGGATGCGCGTCCGTCCTTCCCGCGTGGGCACAGACTGCCTCGTATCCCGTCACCGGCGCGCAGCGCGCCACGGCCCAGCAGGTCGCCGCCCGCGGCGTGCCGCTGGCCGAGCTCTCGCCCAGCGCGCCCGACACCTATGTCGTCCAGCGCGGCGACACGCTCTGGGGCATCTCGGGCATGTACCTGCAGCGGCCCTGGCGCTGGCCCGAGCTGTGGGGCATGAACCTGCAGTCCATTCCCAACCCGCACCTCATCTACCCGGGCCAGACGCTCTACCTGGAAAAGGCCGACGGCTATGCGCGCCTGCGCACCAGCCGGGCCGGCAGCGGCGAGGGCGAGACGGTGCGCGTGTCGCCCCGCACGCGCTACGACAGCCTGGCCAACACGGCGCTGCCCACGCTGAAGCCCCACCTGATCGAGCCCTTCCTGGTCGAGCCGCTGGTGGTGGACGAACTCACCCTTTCGCAGGCGCCCCGCCTGGTGGCCACCACCGAAGAGCGCGTGCTGATGGCCAGCGGCGACCGCGCCTATGCGCTGGGCCCGCAGGGCAACCCGCTGGTGCTGGCGCCGCAGGTGCCGCGTGACTACCGCGTGTTCCGCAACGCCACCCCCATGAAGGACCCGGTCAGCGGAGAAATCCTGGGCTACGAGGCGCAGTACGTGGGCCGGGCCGAGCTGGTGCGCAGCCAGTCGGTCGAATCGACCCCCGACGGCAAGGGCGGCAACACGCTCGACGTCATCCCCGCCACGGTGGACCTGCGCGCCGCGAAGGAAGAGATCCGCGCTGGCGACCGCCTGCTGCCGGTGCCGCCGCCCGGCTACACCAGCTACACGCCCCGCGCCCCGCAGGTGCCGGTCGATGCGCGCGTGGTTTCGCTCTACGGCAGCACGGCCGTGGCCTATGCGGCGCAGAACCAGGTCATCGCCATCAACAAGGGCGCGCGCGACGGCGTCGAAGCCGGCCATGTGCTGACCGTGCTCACCCAGGGCCAGCGCATCAAGGACAAGACCGACGAGCAGCGCGCCACCATCCGCCTGCCCAGCGAAGCCAACGGCACGGCCATGGTGTTCCGCACCTTCGACCGCGTCTCGTACGTGCTGCTGCTGCAGGTCGAGCAGGGTGTGCGCGTGGGCGACCGGCTGGTCAACCCGCAGTAGTTATCGAGCGCAGCGCAGGGTGTAGCCACCACGGCGACCCGGGGCGACGCAACAAGCCAGAGCAGCGGGCCACGCTGCCGGATGCGGGGAGGGGAATGCAGGGCATGGATACCGAAGAACTCACCGCCTGGCTGCGGCTCACGCTCAGCACCGGCGTGGGCAACACGGCCGCGCGGCGCCTGCTGGCCGCCTTCGGCCTGCCGCAGGCCATCTTTCACCAGACCGAACAGGCCCTGCTGTCCTGCGTCACCCCCGCCCAGGCCCGCACGCTCTGCAGCGTGCCCGACGGCCTGGAGGCGCAGGTGCAGGCCACGCGGCAGTGGCTGGACGGCGGCGCCGACGCCGCGGCCCCGGCTGCCGGCAGCGATCCGGCGCCGGCGCGCGGCCTGCTCACGCTGGGCGATGCCGCGTATCCGCGCAGCCTGCTCGACACCGAAGACCCGCCACTGCTGCTGTACGTGACCGGTGCCCCGCGTTTTGTGCACGGCGACTGCGAGCCGTTTCCCGCCGCGCGCTGCCTGGCCATCGTCGGCAGCCGCAACCCCACGGCCCAGGGCGCCGACAACGCCTGCCAATTCGCCCGCGCGCTGCGCGCCGCCGGCTGCAGCATCGTCTCGGGCCTGGCGCTGGGCGTGGACGCCGCCGCGCACGAAGGCGCGCTGCAGGACGCGGGCGACCCCGCGCTGCCCGCCACCATCGCCGTCGTCGGCACCGGGCTGGACCGCGTCTACCCGCGCCGCAACCTGGACCTGGCGCGGCGCATCGCCCAGCACGGGCTGCTGGTCAGCGAATACCCGCTGGGCACGCCGCCGCTGCCCGCCAACTTCCCCAAGCGCAACCGCATCATCTCGGGACTGTCGCAAGGCACGCTGGTGGTGGAGGCAGCGCTGGCGTCCGGGTCGCTCATCACCGCCCGCATGGCCTCCGAGCAGGGCCGCGAGGTGTTCGCCATCCCCGGCTCCATCCACGCCCCGCAGTCCCGCGGCTGCCATGCGCTGATCCGCCAGGGTGCCAAGCTGGTCGAATCCGCGCAGGACGTGCTGGAAGAGCTGCGCATGCCGGCCGGCCCGACGGGACGGAGTGCGGATGCCGTCCCCAGCGGCCCACCTGCGGGCAACACGGCGGATGACCCGGCGGATGACCCGGCGACGGGCGACGGCAGTGGGGACGAGTCCTCCGGTGGCGCGCCCCCGGCCGCCGACAGCGCCAGCCCCTACGCCGACCTGCTGGCCGCGCTCGGCTTCGACCCCGTCGGCCTGGACACCTTGCAGGCCCGGACCGGCCGGGACACGGCCGGCCTGCAGGTGGCGCTGCTGGAACTGGAGCTGGAAGGCAGCGTGGCGCGGTTGCCGGGCGGGTGGTTCCAGCGGGTCGGGAGTGCCTGAGGCCATCGCCTGGGACGGGGCCGCCCGTGCGGCCAGCGCTGGCCGGCCCGCCAGGATGCCTCCAGTCGACCGTGCGCGAAGCGCGTCGGGTCTCTGCTTCGCTCCACCAGCCCGGGCACCGCGGCTGTCGGCCAGACGCGGGAGGAGTGCCGGCGCGGCCTGGCGGTGCTGCCTGATCCACCGCAGATCGTGGGGGCCGGCTGGCGGCCCCTCTTGCGCACCCGCACCCGCCCCCGCCGCGCACGCCGTCATCGCACCAGATCCTTGGCATGCTCCTTGAAAAAGGCGCGGACGCGCTCCAGCGCATCGTCGTGCTGCCCGCGATGCGCGCTGCCGAGCTTCACCCCCGCCACCAGCAGCCCGATGGCAGCCAGCAGCGCCATCGCGCTCTGCTGGCTGAGGCACACGCCCACGGCGATGATCGCGCCCAGCCAGGCCCATACCGACAGCACCTTGAGCACCTTGGAGCTTTCGTCGCGGTAGTTCGATGCCAGATCGCCCATGGGCTCGACCGACTCGCCCGTGCCCAGGTCGCAAATCAGCCGGGGCACGCCGACGGTCCCGGTGGCCGGGCCGATGAACAGCACCGCGTAGTCGCGCTGCGGCACCACCTTCGCCTTCGGGGGCACCTTGACCTCGAAGCGTGAGCCATCCCGCTCGGCGAACACCAGCACGTTCCAGCGGCTGGTGGTGGTGTAGACATTGCCGTTGATGCTGCCCACGTGCTGATGGGACTTCTCGTGCTGCTCCGCCAGCCGGGCCACGCGGTAGAACATCATCCAGCGGCCGCCGAAGGCGGTGAAATGCTGCAGGCCCTCCCATTGCGCTTCCCGCTGGCGGCCCGCGTCCTGGCGGTGCTGCGCCGCCAGGCTGGCCTTCGCGTCCGCATGGCCCAGCGCGGCCGCCTTCTCGCACAGCGGCAGCCAGGTCTCGCCGTCCTGGCCCTGGGCGCCGCCGCGCAGCGCCCAGGCCTTCAGGTAGCAGTAGCGGGCGTAGGCCGGCTTGTCGATGTGGGCGATCACCGCGAAGTCGGACGCCAGGCCGTGCAGGGTGTCATACGCGGCCTGCGGATGGGCGCCGACGTGCTGGCCTTCCAGGTACAGCATGGCCAGCGTGAGGGCGGCATCGGTGTTGCTGCGGGACTCGACGCTGTGCGTCAGCATGTCCAGCGCCGCCAGCGGCTGCGCATGGCATCCCTGGCCCTGCAGCAGCATGCGCGCCAGCAGGTCGGTGGCGGCGCCGATGTTCTCTTGATGCGCAAGGGATGCGTTGGCGTAGGCGCCGGGGTAGTCCTTGGCGTGGTACTGCAGGTGCGCGAGCCAGTAGCGGTGGAAGGCCGAACCTCCCTCCGCCGCGCGCGCGGTGTAGCGGTACTCCTTCACGGGATTGGGGGGCAGGGCGGGCCGGCCTTCGGAGTAGGCCGACACCAGCGCGTCGCAGGCGGCCAGGTCGCCCGCGTCCGCGAGCCGCACCAGGGCCGCTTCGGCGGCGGCGGCCTGCTGGGGCGCGGCTGATGCAAGCTGTTCGGTGAGCGCCTGCACGCTGGTGCCGGGGTGTTCGAGTGCGGTCGTCATGGCGCCACCACCGTCCAGCCGGCATCGGTCTTCACGAAGCGGCCGCTGCCCGCGCCCAGCGAAGACGTCCAGTCGCAGAAGTAGCCGCCGCGTTCCGAGCTCTTGCAGCCGATGAGCTTGATGTCTCCCAGCATCTGCTGGACGGAAGCGGCGCCGCTCTTGCCCGCGACGGCCTCGAGCTGCGCCGCGATGGCCGTCCTGACCTGGCTGTCATCGGGCGCGCCGCCGCAACCGGCGAGCAGCAGGGTGCCGGCGCAGAGCGCGGCGAAGGGGATACGGCAGCGGTGTGTCATGGTCGGTGCTGGATGGGTTGTGGGTGGTGGGTTGGTGGGTGCCGTCGGGGCGCGCGGTCCCGGCGTGGTGCGGCGGCCGCTCATTCCTCGACGAAGAACTCGACATAGCCCCGTGCATTGCGGGCGCCGCCCGGCAGCCCGTGCGAGACGAAGGCGTATTTGCCGTTCGCCAGCCGGAAGGCCCGGGCGATGTAGGTGCGCTCTGCGCTCGTGAAGCCCGAGGTGCCGAAGGTGGCTGCCACCTCGGCGGCGGAGACCGTCTCGCTCGCGCCACCGGCCTCGCGCTCCAGCACGGTGCCGTCGGCCTGGAAGAACGCCGTGGAGCGGGGCGTCTGTGCGCAGTCTTCGTACAGCTTGAAGGAGCGCCCCTGGAGCGCGGTGACCGCCACGGCGTTGGCGGTGCCGGGCAGCAGCACGTAGCGGCTTTTGAGGCCCTGGGTGCCGTCGTTGGGGCCGCTGGCGTTGCACAGCTCGATCAGGCCCGCGCGCGTCAGCACCGTGTGGTAGACGCTGTTGCTGACGGTGTAGCCGCCGTCGCTGGCAGGCGTGAGGGTGACCGCGAGCGTGCCGATGAAGAACGCGCCGTCCACCATGCCGCTGGCGTTCACCGGCACGTTGCTGACCGGCGTGGGTGCGTCCATGGCGCTGGCCGGGTCGAGCTGGCCGAAGGCCTTGAAGCTGGCGGTGGCTGGCGCGGGCGTGGGATTCGGGACGCTGCCACCGGAGCCGGCACCGGTCCCTGCTCCGGTGTCAGGGCCCGGGCTGTCGCTGCCGCCGGAGCCGCCACCACAGGCGGCCAGCAACGCAGAGGCACAAACACAAACGGCGGCGCACAGGGAGCGGGAGAACAGCATGGGCGAAATCCTTGAACGAGGTGGGTGGACCACCGGGGCGACCGGTGGGCGCCGGGGTGGCTGGCCGGCAGCGGAATCCGCCGGGCTTGTGGGTTGTTCGCGCGGGAGGGCCCGGGGGTTCAAAAAATCTTGCGGGACCGCGCAGGGGGTGCGCCGGCCGCTGGCTATCATTCGCACGCCGCCGCCAGGGTGCGGCCCGGCACCCACCGCCCACCGCGCGGCCTCTTTCACTTTCCATGTCCGCTTCCCCTTCCCCTCAGCAGCTGCTTGCAGCCATCCAGGCCGGCGATGAAGAAGCCATGGCCATGCTCTGGCGCGCCTGGGCAGGCAAGGTGCAGCTGTTCGCGCGGCTGCAGCTCGCGCCGTGCGGCCCCGAGGCGGAACCCCTGTCGCAGGAGGTGGCGGTGGACGTCTTTCACGACCTCTGGCGCGACCCGGCCCGCTTCGACGGACGGGTGGCCTTCGGCACCTGGCTGCTCACGCTGGCCCGCAACAAGTCCATCGACAGGCTGCGGCAATGGGGTGCGCGGCACCGGCGCGAAATCACGGGCGAAGGCTTCGACGACGCGGCCGAACACCATGCGGACGACGCCCCCGGCCCGGCCGAGCACCTGGACGCCGCGCAGCGCCGCTCCGGGCTGCTGGGCTGCCTGCGCCGGCTGCGCAACGGGCTGCAGCGCGAGGCGCTGATGCTCTGGGCGCTGGAAGACCTGCCGCTCGCCGAGATCGCGCGCATCCAGCAGTGCCCTGAAAACACGGTCAAGACCCGCCTGTTCCATGGCCGCAGCCACCTGCGGCTGTGCATGGAGCGCTGGCTGGGCCTGCAAGGGGGGCGCGCATGACCGACGACGCCCCACCGGGCCTGCCGGGCGAGGACGAGGCCAGGCGCTTTGCCGACCTGCTGCCCGACTACCTGAGCGGCGCACTGCCTCCGGCGGACGCCGCCTGGGTGGTGGCGCATGTCGCGCGCCACCCCGCCAGCGCGCAGGAGGTGCGCTGGCTCCGGCAGATGCGCGCCGAGCTGCGCGACGAGGCCGCCCGGGAACCCCTGCAGGCCGGCCTGGAGCAACTGCGCGCGCGCATGCGGCAAGCCCCGTCGGGCGCGGCCGCCGCGCAGACCGCCGTCCGCCCGGCCGACCCGGGCCGGGTGCCCGGCGCCGAAGCCGGCCCCGCGCCCGCGGTGGCACCCCGTGCCCGGCCCTCCCGGACCCGGGCGGGCTGGGCGCTCTGGTTCGCCCAGCCCGCCGGCGCGCTGGCCACGCTGGTGATCGTGGCGCAGGCCGGCTGGATCGCCTGGCGCGACACCCACCCGCCGGCCGACCTGGCCTGGCGTGGGGCCGGGGTGGAGGCCCTGCAGGAGGCACCGCCTCCCGCCACCGTCCGCATCGCACTGCGACTGCGCGCTGGAGCGCAGGCCGAAACGCTGCCGGCGCTGCTGGCCGGCCATCCGGGCCACCGCCTGGTGCTGGAGGCGCCGGGCCGCTGGGTGCTGGAAGTGCCGGCCGCCGACGCAGTGGCTGCGCTGCAGGCCGCGCGCGCCCATCCGGCCGTCCTGCAGGCCGAGGCGCCCTGAATCGCCACCCTGCCCGCCACCCCGCCTACCCGCTCGCGACCGCTCCCGTCTTCCACCACCGCCGTGCAACGCCGCCAAGCGATCACCGCCACCGCCGCCACCGCCGCCACCGCCGCCGCCTGGGGTGCCACCGCCGTCCTGCCGAGCGCCGGCGCTCTGTGGGCCGGCCTGTGGCCGCGACCGGCCGATGCCGCCCGCGGCGCTGGCGGCCAGCGGCATGCCCTGCTGATCGGCGTCTCGGCCCTCGCGCGCCAGCCTGCCGCGCTGTGGCTCAAGGGCCCCGCGCACGACGTGGTGGCGATGCGGAAGGTGCTGGGCGGCCACGGTTTCCTGCCGCAGCACATCACCGTGCTGGCCGACGGCGTCGCCGGCACCGTGGCGCCCTCGCCCGACCGGGCCGAGGTGTTGAAGGCGCTGCAAGCGCAGGGCAGCCGGCTGGCGCCGGGCGACACGGTGTTGCTGTTCTGGTCGGGGCACGGTGTGCGGGTGGCGGCCCCGGCGGCGCCGGCGAACGAGCCGGACGGCCAGCGCACCTGCCTGCTCACCTCGGACGCCGCCCGTCTGCCCGCCGGCAGCGCCTGGCCGCTGCAGGGCGCGGTGAGCGATGCCGAAATCGGCCAGTGCGTGGACGACTGGCTGGCGCGCGGCGCCCACGTGGTGCTGGCGGTGGACGCCTGCCATGCCGCGTCGGCCACCCGCTCCAGCGTGCTGGACCTGGCCTGGCGCGGCCTGCGCGTGGCCGATCTGCAGTCCCTGCAGCCTTTGCCGGGCAGCGGCCTGCGCACGCCCGCCCCGGCCTCCAGCGGGTCGCCCGCCCATGTGCCCGCCCAACTGCCCGACCAGCTTCCCCCGGCCCGCGCCCGGCCCGCAGGCTACATCGCCCTGCTGGCCTGCGAGTCCACCCAGCGCACGCCCGAATGGCGCGGGCCCGATGGCATCGTGCGCGGGCTGTTCACCAGCGCCCTGTGCGCCGCCCTGGCGCCCGGCGTTGGCTCGCTGCCCGACTATGCGGCGCTGGCCCGGGGGCTGACGGCGCGGTCCCGCCAGTGGGCGGCGGCGGCCGGTCTGCCGGCCTCGGGCTGGCCCTCGCCGCGCTTCGAGGGCACCTTGCTCGCGCCGCTCTGGACGCTGGTGCCGCAGGCACCGCTGCGGCTGGACGACGCGGCGGCGCCCCCGCCGGCCGCGCTCCCGGCCGGCGTGCGGGTGCGGCTGGCATCGTCATTGCCCGGCACGCCCGCGCGGTCGTGGGACTGGGCGCGGCAGCCCCTGCTCGCGCTGGGCCCGCTGCCGGTCGGGGCGGTGCTGGATCTGCAGCTGGACAACACCAGCGGCCTGCCGGTGGACGTGCTGCTGGTGCATGTGGACGCCGCCGGCGTCCAGACGGTGCTCTACCCGGCGCTGGCGGGCGACAGCACCCGCTTCGATGCCGGCACCCCGCGCGCGCCCGCCCGGCTGCATCGGCGCTTCGACATCACGCCGGGGCTGTCGCCAGCGCAGGAGTCGCTGGTGCTGCAGGTGGCCCCGGTGCCGAAGGACGGCCTGCCCCGAGAAGCGTCGCCGGCCGTGCCGCCCGCTTGGCAGGCGCGCGCAGGCTGGCAGGTGACGGACGGCCACCCCGGCGCCCGCCCGCCCACCTGAGCCCTGGCCAGGGGACGGGAATGCAGACCGCCTCCGGCGCGCATGCCAACTGGTGGTTCAGCTATCAAAACAAGAGCGAGCGGTGGGCGTTCGATCGGCCGGCGGCGCACCGGGCCCGGCCCGCCGACAGGCGGGGCTTCCGTCAATTTCGAATCAAAAGTGCCTCGGGCGCTTGTCCCTTCAGCGTTTATTGCTATTAAAAAAATAGCAATCAATCCTGCGTGGCTGACAGCACCACGAAAGCGCCCCAGTAGTAGGGGTGCAGCGACGGCGGGCGCTGGCGCGGCTCTGCCGTTGCAGCGTCCGGGGCGAGCGGGCGCAGCCCGCGGGCGGCGGCAGGGCCTGGGCCCGGCGGTGGCGGCTCCGTCAGCAGGCTGGCCTGTGCGCGCTGCAGGGCGGCGGCGGGAGGCTGGCCCTGGGCGATCTGCCGGTACACGCGCTGCATCAGCTGGCCGGTAGGCGCATCGGGCACGGCCCACAGGCTGGCCAGCACATTGCGCGCGCCGCGCGCATGGGCCAGCCAGGCCAGGCTTTCCAGCGGGGCATCGTCCGTGCCGGGCGCGGACGGCAAGGCGGTTTCGCAGGCCGAGAGGGTGAGCAGTTCCAGCCCGTCGAAGCGGTAGGCGGGGCCGGCCAGGGCCTGCAGCGTCAGCCGCCGGTGGTTGCCCAGCTGCAGCCATCCGCCCGCGGGCTGGCCGGGGGTCAGCACGAAATGGCTGGCGATGTGCACCACCTGGCGCGTGGCCAGCGCCTGGCGCAGTCGCTCGGGCGTGAAGCGCTCGTCCAGCGACAGCGGCGTGGCGGCCGCCGGCCCGGGCGCCAGCTGTTGCAGGCCGCGCAGCTCGTGCGGCACCTGCGGCAGCGCCGGCAGTCCGCCGCCGTGGCTGGCGCCCAGCAGGGCCCAGCCCTGGCGGGGCGCGGCGGTGGAGCGGGGCGCCGGCGGGCCGGAATCGGGCAGCGCGCCGCCCCCGTCGAGGCTGAGCGTGGCCTGCTCCACCAGCCAGCGCTGCCCATCGTGCAGCACGGCGAACGGCAGGTAACGCAGCACGCCTTCGGCGCGCAGCCGCACGGGCGGGGCATGGTCGCCCGTGGGCACCAGGTCGGCAATCGGCGCCCAGAGCAGCGCGTGCAGCGCCTGCGCGGCCGGCAAGGGGTCGGCGCCCGGGTTCTGCAGGGCGCGGCGCAGCGCGGCGACATGGTCCAGCAAGTCGGCGTCGCTCACCGCAACCTCCCGCACGGTGGCCTGGCCCTGCGACTGCACCGCGATGTAGAGCGCATCGGGGCCGGGCAGGTAGACCACGCGGGTGATGCCGCCGCCCGGCGGGGGGGCAGGGGGCAGGGCGGCTCGCGTCACTGCGGAGGCGGCACCTGGAGCGCCTGGGCCGCCTGGGCCGCCTTGAACCCCCACGGGCGGCCGGGCCAGGTCGAGCAGCGCCTGCACGGCCCCCTCCAGTTCGGCCTGCAGCCGCGCGTTGGTGGCGTCGTCCGCCGGCCGCCCGGTCCGCTGCAGCTGCGCGTGCCATTGCCGCAGCGACTGCCCCGCCTGTGCCAGCCGCTGCTGGCCGGGCCGCTCGCCTGGAGTGAAGGGCAGCGTGAGCGGGGGTGGCGCGCTGCGCACCAGGGCGTGGTACGCGTTGCTGCGCACCAGGGACAGCACCTGCTCGGCCTCCGCCCAGCGCTGCATGCGCAAGAGCGCGTCGGCCAGCTCTTCATAGCCTGGCAGGCGCGGCTGCACGAAGCGCTCCTGCGCGTCGGGTGCGAAGCTGCGCAGGCCGGCCCGCTGCTGCTGCACGGTGTTGACGAACATCTTGCCGTAGGCCGCTTCCGCCCACGGCGCCTTCCGGCCCTGCGACAGCCGCACCAGCCGCTCGACGGCCTGCCACTGCGTGTCGACGTGCTGCGTCGCCCAGCCGATCGCCCAGGCCTCGGCCGCTTCGCGGCGCGCGGCGTCCAGGTCGCCTGCCTGGTGGCTCAGGGCGGCGCGGTCCAGCAGCAGCCCGGCGCGGTCGCGCGACAGCAGGCCTTCGCGCGCCTGCAGGGTGGCGGTGGCCTCCCGTGCCTGGCGGCGCGCGGCCTCCAGCGCCGCCGTGCCGCCGTCGCTGGCCAGCAAGGCCTGGTAGGCGCTGCGCGCCTGCGGCACGGCGGGGTGGTCGGCGGGCAGCTCGCCGCAGTCCGCGCGCTGCAGCACGGACTGCAGCCAGTCGCGTTCTTCCGCACGCCGGCCCAGGCGCTGGGCCAGGCTGGCCAGCGACAGCTCGGCCCAGCCCAGCCCGTGCGGCTCACCGGTGCGCAGGCTGAAGCGGTGCGCGGCACGGGCCGCGGCATAGGCGGCGTCCAGATCCTGCTGCGCCGCGTGCATGCGCGATCGGGTGGCCAGCACGTTCGCGCAGAGCGGGTCGTCGCACGCCTCGTCGGCGGCCAGCCAGGGGCGCAGCAGTTCCAGTTCTGCCCGGGCCCGGGCCCACTGCTGCCGGGCCACGGCGTGCGAGAAAAGCACCTGCCGCGCGCCCAGCACCTCTGCGCCGTGCGGCGGCAGCCACTGGCGGGCGATGCGCAGCGATGCCCGTGCCTCGGCGTCGGCGCGTTCGTGCTGTCCGCGCTGCGCATGCAGCCAGCTCGCGATCTGCCCGGCGCGGGCCAGGCCCAGCGCGCGCTCGCGCGGCGTCAGCCCCGGGCCGGTGGACCACAGGCGGCGGGCCTGCCGCAGTGCGTCCCAGGCCGCCGGGTCGGGCGCCCCCTGCAAGGTGGCGGCGGCCCGCTGCAGCAGCGCTTCGGCGCGCGTGGCGGTCGTCGCAGGGGGTGGGGCGGGGGTGGCGGCGGAAGTGGTGGCAGGAGTGGCGGCGGGAGTGGCCCCGGGAGCGCTCGCAGCCTCCGATGCGAGGGCGCTGACCAGCGTCGCGAGCAGCACCGCTGCGGCCGCCACGGCGTGCCGCATGCTCCTCCACGCTGCACGGCGCAGGCCCACGGTCAGAAGTCGCGTTCCAGCGACAGCGCCACCGTCCAGGGGCGCGAGAGCCGCACCGTGTCCACCTGCTGGCTGCCGCTCTCGTGCAGCGGCGTGGTCAGGCGGGTGCGCCAGTCGGAACCCCATTGCGTGGTGCGCAGCCGCAGCCGGGTGGCGGCATCGACCTTCCACAGCGCATAGGCGTCCAGCGTGGCCAGCGGGCGGGTGCGCAGGTGGCCGACGGTGTTGGGCTGCGACGTGTAGCCGGCCTCGGCCCGCAGGGTGGCGCCCCACGTCAGCGCCGGCCACCGGCGGCTGCCGGCGTCGAAGCCCACGCCCAGCACCACCGGCGACTGCCCGACCAGCCGTGCGGGCACGCCGGGGCTGTTGCTCGCCACGCGCGAGCGGGTCAGCGTCAGGTCCGCGCGCAGCACGACCGGCGCGCGCCAGGGGTGATCGGGGGCGAGCTTGTCCATGTCCCAGCGCACCTCGGCCTCGGCGCCCAGCACGCGGTTGCGGCCGATGTTGAACGGCGCCACCACCCAGCGGCCGTCGTCATCCTGGAACAGCCGGCGCGTGATGGCGTCCTGGATGTGGCGGGCGAACAGGCCCAGCCGCAGCTCGCCCGGTCGCTCTTCATGCGGCGTGGCGCGGCCCCAGGCCTGCCGCAGGCCCAGTTCGGCGCCGGTGGAGGTTTCGGCGCGCAGCGCCGGGTTGCCCCGCGTGTCGGGGAAGAAGGGCTGGTTGGCATCGCCGGTGCTGCGCCCGCCGGGCGACAGGTCGCGCAGGCGCGGCTGGCGGTAGCTGCGGGCCAGTCCGGCATGCCAGCTGCGGTCGGCCGTCTCATGCCATGTCGCATTGATCGACGGCAGCCAGAGGTGGTCGGCGTTCTGCCGTTGCCGGGCGTTCTCCGCGTCGCCGCTGTCGATGTGCCGGCGTTCGCGGCGCAGGCCCGCTTCCATGCGCCAGTCGGCCGCCGGGCTCCACTGCACCTGCCCGAAAAGGGACACGGCGCGGCGGCGCAGCCGCGAGCTCTCGGGTTCGTCGTCGGACAGCGCGTCTTCGCGATAGCGCTCCCGCAGCAGTTCGGTGCCGGCGGCCCAGCGCCAGCCGGCCGCCAGGGGCTGCTCCCATTTCAGCCCGACGCGCTGGCTGCGTTCGCGCGAGCTGCCGCGCCAGTCGCTCTGGTCCAGCAGTTCGCCGGCGCCGTCGAAAGTGGCGGTGTCCCATTGGCTGCGCGAGCCGGAGCGGGACTGGCTCGCATCCACCGTCCAGGTGCCGCCATCGGCCAGCCGGTGCTGCCAGCGCAGTTGCGGCTCCAGGTGCCAGAAGCGGGGCTCGTCGTCCCGCGTGAGCGACGTCGCATACGGCGCGGGCCAGGGGGCGTCGTGCTGGAACACGCCGGGCGTGTGCTTGCGCGATGCGCCCAGCTCGCCCAGCCATTGCAGGGTGAGCTGGTCCTGCGCGGTGGCGCGCCAGGCCAGTGCGCCCTGGGTGACGAAGTCGCGCCGGCGCTCGGCGGTGTCCAGGCGGGTGCGGTCCAGGTAATAGGTCGAGCCGTCCGCCGCCGAGCCCATCGACTCGGTCAGCCGGCGAATGTCGGTGTGCTCGTTGCGCCAGCGGCCGGACACGACCCAGTCCACGTCGCCCAGCCGGTCCCCCAGCTCCAGCGCCAGCAGGCCGGTGGAGCCGCCCTGGGTGCGGCCGCCCTCCACCCGGGCGCGCCGGATGCGTTCGCCGTGGGCTTCGCGCGTGACGATGCGCACCGTGCCGGCCACGCCCTCCCCGCTGTCGGTGGCGGTGCTGCCGCGCACGATCTCGATGCGCTCGATCACCTCCGCGCCGAGGCCGTCCAGGATCGGTCCGTTGCCCTGCATGGACAGGGGCCGCCCGTTCAGCAGCACCTGCGTGTAGCCGCCGCCCATGCCGCGCAGGAGCAGCCGTCCGTCCGCATCCAGCGTGATGCCGGGCAGGCGCCGGAGGATGTCGGACAGGGTGGCGTCGCCGTAGCGGGCCAGTTCCTCGCGGCCGTACGAGCGGGTCTGGGCGTCGATGGCGGAAGGGGCGTCCTGCACGTCCACGGTGGGCAGGGTCTGCGCCAGGGCAGGCAGGGCGAGGGCGGCTGCAGCGGTGGTTGCAGCCGCCGCGGCGGACAGGCGCGCGCGGCTGGCCATCCGGCGAGCGTGGCGCAAGAGATCGTGACGTGGCATGGAACACGGCCCTCCCCGAGCCGCCCGCGCATCGGCGGTCTTCTTCTTGTGGTCTTCCGGATCACGAGCCGCGTTGCGGCGGCCCGCTGTGGGCTTACAGCCCCAGCATCAGCTTCAGGTTCTGCACCGCCGCGCCGCTGGCGCCCTTGCCCAGGTTGTCCAGCCGGGCCACCACCACGGCGTGGCGGTGCTCGTCGCTGGAGAACACACGCAGCTCCAGCTGGTTGGTGTCGTTCAGGGCCGTGGGCTCGATCTTGCCGTCGTCCGTGCGGGGCAGCACGCGCACCCACTGGTCGGGCGTGTTGCTGCGGGCGTAGTGGGCGGCCAGCGCGTCGTGCAGGTCCGACGCCTTGGGCGTGCCGGGCAGCAGGTCGAGGTGCAGCGGCAGCTGCACCAGCATGCCCTGGCGGAAGTTGCCCACCGAGGGCGTGAAGATGGGCCGGCGGGTGAGGCCGGTGTACTTCATGATCTCGGGCAGGTGCTTGTGCGAGAGGCCCAGCGCATACAGCTCGAAAGGCGCGGCCTCGCCCTTCTCGTAGGCCTCGATCATGGTGCGCCCGCCGCCCGAGTAGCCGCTGACCGAAGGCAGGGCCACCGGGTAGTCCTTGGGCAGCAGGCCGGCATCGACCAGCGGGCGCACCAGCGCGATGGCGCCGGTGGCATAGCAGCCCGGGTTGGAGACCCGCAGCGCGCCGCGCACGGCCTCGGCCTGATCGGCCGACAGCTCCGGAAAGCCGTAGACCCAGCCAGCGGCAGTGCGATGGGCGGTGGAGGCGTCGATGATGCGGATCGTGCGGCTGGTCTCGGCCGTGATGGCGTCGACCAGGGCGACGGTCTCGCGCGCGGCGTCGTCGTGCAGGCACAGCACCACCAGGTCGACACCGGCGATGAGCGCGCGCTTGGCGGCGGCGTCCTTGCGCAGCTCGGGCGCGATGCTCACCAGCTCGATCTGCGGCATGGCCTGCAGGCGCTCGCGGATCTCCAGTCCCGTGGTGCCGGCTTCGCCATCGATAAACACTTTAGACATCAATCTGCTCCTGCAATGAAAGCGGGCGGGCCGCGACGGACACGTAAGTTATATCCACATGGATGGTGCGCCGCAGCATGATACAGTCGTCGGTTGCCATGTCCTCGAGCCCGCGCCAGACATCCCTATCTGATCATGGCAAACGGGTAACCACCATACTTTCCTGAGAGAGACCTCATGAAGATTCACGAATACCAAGGCAAGGAAATCTTGCGCAATTTTGGTGTGCCCGTTCCGCGCGGCATCCCCGCCTTCACGGTTCAGGAAGCCGTGGAAGCTGCCCAGAAGCTCGGCGGCCCCGTGTGGGTGGTCAAGGCCCAGATCCACGCCGGTGGCCGTGGCAAGGGCGGCGGCGTGAAGGTGGCCAAGAGCATCGACGACGTGAAGAAGCTCGCTGGTGACATCCTGGGCATGCAGCTCAAGACGCACCAGACCGGCCCTGAAGGCCAGAAGGTCCGCCGCCTCTACATCGAAGACGGCGCCGACATCAAGAACGAACTCTACGTCTCGCTGGTCACCGACCGCGCCACGCAGAAGGTCGCCCTGATCGCCTCCAGCGAAGGCGGCATGGACATCGAGGAAGTGGCCCACTCCACTCCCGAGAAGATCATCACCGAGATGATCGACCCGCAGACCGGCATCACGCCTGAGCAGAGCAAGAAGGTCGCGGCCGCCATCGGCCTGACGGGTGCCTCCGTCGACCAGGCCGTGGACATCTTCGCGAAGATCTACAAGTGCTACATGGAGACCGACGCGTCGCTGGTGGAAATCAATCCGCTGAACTGCGACTCCAAAGGCAACCTGATGGCCCTGGACGCGAAGTTCAACTTCGATGCCAACGCGCTGTTCCGCCACCCTGAGATCGTGGCCTACCGCGACCTGGACGAAGAAGATCCGGCCGAAGTGGAAGCCTCCAAGTTCGACCTGGCCTACATCAGCCTGGACGGCAACATCGGCTGCCTGGTGAACGGCGCGGGCCTGGCCATGGCCACCATGGACACCATCAAGCTGTTCGGCGGCGAGCCGGCCAACTTCCTGGACGTGGGCGGCGGCGCCACCCCCGAGAAGGTCACCGAAGCCTTCAAGATCATGCTGAAGAACCCCAAGGTCGAAGGCATCCTGGTCAACATCTTCGGCGGCATCATGAAGTGCGACACCATCGCCACCGGCGTCATCACCGCCTGCAAGGCCGTGAACCTGAACGTGCCGCTGGTCGTGCGCATGAAGGGCACCAACGAAGAGCTGGGCAAGAAGATGCTGGCCGAATCGGGCCTTCCCATCATCGCCGCAGACACCATGGCCGAAGCCGCGACGAAGATCGTTGCTGCCGTTAAGTAATGACCTTTGGGGGCGGATCGTTTAGCTCCGTCCCCGACTGACTAGGACACGCATCATGTCGATCTACATCAACAAAGACACCAAGGTCATCACCCAGGGCATCACGGGCAAGACGGGCCAGTTCCACACCGAAAAGTGCCAGGAATACGCGAACGGCAAGAACTGCTTCGTGGCCGGCGTGAACCCGAAGAAGGCCGGCGAGTCGATCTTCAACATCCCGATCTACGCCTCCGTCAAGGAAGCCGCTTCGCAGACCGGCGCCACCGTGTCGGTGATCTACGTGCCGCCCGCAGGCGCTGCCGCCGCCATCTGGGAAGCGGTCGAAGCCGACCTGGACATGGCCATCTGCATCACCGAAGGCATTCCTGTTCGCGACATGCTCGAAGTGCGCAACAAGATGAAGGCCAAGGAAGCCGCCGGCGGCAAGAAGACCCTGCTGCTGGGCCCCAACTGCCCCGGCCTGATCACGCCTGACGAAATCAAGATCGGCATCATGCCCGGTCACATCCACCGCAAGGGCCGCATTGGCGTCGTGTCCCGTTCGGGCACGCTGACGTACGAAGCCGTCGCCATGTTGACCGAGGTCGGCCTGGGTCAGTCGAGCGCCGTGGGCATTGGTGGCGACCCCATCAACGGCCTGAAGCACATCGACGTGATGAAGGCGTTCAACGACGACCCGGACACCGACGCCGTCATCATGATCGGCGAAATCGGTGGCCCGGACGAGGCCGAAGCCGCCCAATGGTGCAAGGCCAACATGAAGAAGCCGATCGTCGGCTTCATCGCTGGCGTGACCGCCCCTCCCGGCAAGCGCATGGGCCACGCCGGCGCGCTGATCTCCGGCGGTGCCGACACGGCCGATGCCAAGCTGGCCATCATGGAAGAGTCCGGCTTCATCATCACGCGCAACCCGTCGGAACTGGGCAAGCTGCTCAAGGCCCAGCTGAAGTAAGCCGCCTGCGCCGGCCTCCTGCCGGTGTGTGGAGTGACGGGCCCCGGAAGGGCCGTGACGTGGAGCGTGGCTGGCTACGCAAAACTACGCACGACCCGGCCCGTCGGCCTTGGCTACACTGTGCGCTCCCATAAGAGAAGCGCCCGAAACGCAGGTTTCGGGCGCTTCTTGCATTCATAACAGTGGAGCAATCGCCATGGAATTCGTGCATTCCGCCGACTTTTGGATCGGCCTGGTCAAGATCGTCTGGATCAACATCATCCTCTCGGGCGACAACGCCGTCGTCATTGCGCTGGCGGCCCGCTCGCTGCCACCCCACCAGCAAAAGAAAGCCATCGCCTGGGGTTCGGGTGCCGCAGTCTTCCTGCGCATCGTCCTGACCGTGGTCGCGGCCAAGCTGCTCGAGCTCTCCTTCCTGCAGATCATCGGTGGCTGCCTGTTGCTCTGGATCGGCTTCCAGCTGCTGACCGACAACGACGACGGCGAGGGCGAAGCCAAGCCCAATGGCGGACTGATGGCCGCCGTGCGTACCATCCTGATCGCCGACCTGGTGATGAGCCTGGACAACGTCATCGCGGTAGCCGCAGCGGCGCAGGGCAACATGGTCCTGCTGATCCTGGGCCTGGCCATCAGCATCCCGCTGGTGATCTTCGGCAGCACGCTGATGATCAAGCTGATGGAGCGCTTCCCCGTCATCATTCTGCTGGGCGCTGGCCTGATCGGCTGGGTGGGCGGCGAAACCATCGCCAACGACGCCGCGCTGCATGGCTACGCCATGGCCCACCCCTGGCTGCACTACGTGGCTGCCGCGCTGGGTGCGCTGCTGGTGGTCGGCGGCGGCAAGTGGATGCAGGCGCGGGCACATCGCCGGAACACGGCCGCGGCCGCCTGAGCGGCTCGTCCGGCCGCAACCGCGCGGACGGACGTCATTCATCAAGCCCGGTCCTGCGCGTTGTCGCGATACCGGGCCGGTTTTCGCTATGGGCTGCTGCTGCCGCCTACCCCCTCGTCTATGATGCGTGCGCGACGAACAAGGCACGATATGGCGGATTTCCACAACTCTTCAGCGGCACCGAAGCGGTCCACCCACCCCTCGCTTTCACTCGCCATCCGGTATCAGTCGGCCGGCATCGCTGCGTCTGTGAACCACGCGTTGGCGTGGCCGCAGCGCCCATGAAGCTTTCCGCCTGCGCTGGCCGGCTGGAGTACGAGTTCTCCGCCCTGTCTGACCGTGGCCGCGTGCGTGGCAACAATGAAGACGCCGTGGCCGTGCTGGAAGATCTGCGCGTTGCCGTCCTGGCGGACGGCATGGGGGGTTACAACGCTGGAGAGGTGGCCAGCAGCATGGCCACGGAAGTCATCTGCTCGGACATGACGGGCTGGCTGCGCGAAGCGGGCCCCGACGCCGCCGGCGCGGACCTCCGCCGCGCGCTGGAAACCGCCGTCACCAACGCCAATTACGCCATCCTGAGCGCCGCGCTGGCCCACGCCGAATACAGCGGCATGGGCACCACCCTCGTCGTGGGCGTGTTTCAGCATGAGCGGCTCATCCTGGGGCACATCGGCGACTCGCGCTGCTACCGGTGGCGCAGCGGCACACTGCAGCAGATCACCCGCGATCACTCCTGGCTGCAAGAGCAGATCGACGCCGGGCTGTTGTCGCCGGAGGAGGCCGCCGCCTCGGGCTACCGCAACCTGGTCACCCGGGCGCTGGGAGTGGACGCCACCGTGCAGGTCGAGATCAACGAATTTCCGGTCCAGTCCGATGACCTGTTCCTTTTCTGCTCGGACGGCCTGACCGACATGGTGGCGGACGCCGCCGTAGCCGACGTGCTGAGCATGCCGCTTGCTTTGCCCTTGAAAGCCGCCCGATTGGTCGAACTGGCCAACGAGATGGGTGGGCGGGACAACATCACCGTGCTGTTGGTCCAGAGCCGTGCCGCACCCGGCAGCGCACCGAAGAGCCGCAGCCTGTTGGCGCGGCTTTTCGGCAAAGGCAGGGCGGGCGAATGAAGCCACATCCTGCGCAAGGTGACTTAGAGCCCGCCAGCGCCCCCCACAGAGACATAACAACCAGGAGTAGTGGCCCATGCCCAAAATGATCGTCTCCATCGACGGCGTGGTGATCAAGGAAGTCCCACTGACCAAGGACCGCACCACGGTCGGCCGGCGCCCTTACAACGACGTCGTGATCGACAACCTGGCCATCAGCGGCGAACACGCCGCACTGCACATGCCCGTGCCCGGCGGCACCGTGGAAATCGAAGACCTGCAGAGCACCAACGGCACCTACGTCAACGGCCAGCCCATCCAGCGACTGCGCCTTCGCAACGGCGACGTGGTCGATCTGGGCAAGTACAAGATCCGCTTCGTCCACGAAGCAGAACCCGCCGACAACTTCGAGCGCACGATGGTGTTCCGGCCCGGCATGGTGCCGCCACGAGCGGAGTCCTCGCGCCCTGCGCCCCTGTCCGGCGCCATGCCGCTCAGCGCCACGCCCGCTCCCACGGCTTCCATCCGCGTGCTCACCGGCCCGGCTGCGGGCCGCGAGGTGGTACTGACCAAGGTGGTGACCACCATCGGCAAGCCAGGGGTGGCCGTGGCGTCCATCAACAAGCGGCATCACGAATTCATGCTGGTTCATGTGGAAGGCGAAAGCACGGCGCGGGTGAATGGGGTGGCGACGGGGGCGGAGGCCACGGCGCTGAGAGGCGGCGACCGCATCGAACTGGCAGGGACGGAGATGGAATTCCTGCTCGCTACGTCCACGATCTGACGAATTTGACAGCAAGCTCTTACAAAATTGTCGGGCTCTTCAGGCTGAGCGCTGTCATGTAACTTTTTGTTGACCTTTGCGGCTGTTTGTAGCCCTGAACAATGAATCAACGACCTGGCATGCAACCTGCTGATGATGTGCCGAACCTGGTGAATCTTCGGCAGGTTACTTTTGAAATTTGACTCTTGGAGAATTTTATGAAACGCAATCTGCACAAGGGTTTTACCCTGATCGAATTGATGATCGTTGTGGCGATCATTGGTATTTTGGCTGCTGTGGCACTGCCTGCTTATCAGGACTACACAGTTCGCGCTCGAGTGACGGAAGGACTTACCTTGGCTGGAGCGGCTAAGCTCGCTGTGACGGAGAACGCAGCGGCAGGCAATGCTTTTGGCTTGGGTTACACAGGCACCCCCGCCACCCGTAGCGTGAGCGCTAACGCGACGCTGCCTGCAACCATTGCCAGTCTGAATACTGCTACCACTGGTATTGCCATCTCGCAGGCTACCGGAGCGATCGCAGTCAACTATCTGACTAATGTCCAACCTGCTGCCTCCGCTCGCTTGTCTTTGGTTCCCACCTCTGGAGGAGCTGTTTTGGCAGGTACCGCTACCGCAAGTACCCCCCCGGCACAAACGATTCGTTGGGACTGCTATGCTGCAGGTGTCGCCTCCCGCACTGCAGCAGCGCTGCCTGCCGCACCTTTCGCTGCTACGCTGCCAGTACGTTTTGCTCCATCGGAATGCCGTTAAGTCACTAGTAACGATAAAAAGAGCGCCTCGGCGCTCTTTTTTTTGCCAACTTATCCCATCGAATGCTGTGTCAAAGAAAGATGTCCTAGCACCAAAAATAGAATTTGCTTGCAAGTGCGCGTTAGTGCATTTGGGATGCAGTCTGATTGTCTCCCTAATGGCTTGCGCTTTGGTTTTTTGGGGGTGGTATCCGACTCCTTGGTGGAAATTGCTTGGTGTCGAAAAAATATTTATCATGATGGTCGGGGTTGACCTAGTCTGCGGACCCCTGTTGACCTTGTTGATTGCCAAGCCCTCAAAAAGCAGACGTCAATTGCTTTGGGATTTGTTATTCATAGCTGTTGTGCAATTGTCCGCGCTCGCATATGGTGTCTGGTCGATGTACCAAGCCAGACCGGTTGCTTTGGTGTATGAAGTGGATCGATTTACCATCATTGCCGCAAACGAAATTCAAAAAGATTTGCTCGAGGCAGCCCCTGCAGGCCTGCGGAAAATTCCAAACTTTGGTGTTAGTGTCTTGAGTCTTCGGGCGGCAAGAACTGCGGAAGAATATTTGTCTAGTATCCAGCTATCCATTCAAGGGGTTACGCAGGCTATGCGGCCGAATTGGTGGACTCGTTATGATGAATCTGCAAAAGCTTCAGCTATGACTAGGGCTAAACCTATTGAGGGATTGATTAATTCTAACGAAAAAAATAAGCGACTCGTCGAAGAGCGATTGGAACTAAATCGCGATGCTCAAGGTGATTTTTTTTATCTGCCTCTAACCTCAACTAAGAAACATGGTTGGGCTGTGATATTAAATGCGAAAGGGGAAATTATAGAATACGTCGAAATCGATGGTTTTGAGTGATTTGCTATGCTGAACAATCAGACGCAATGTCGGACTTGCCGCCAACTTTCCTTTCTACCAAAATTTCTTGAATTTTCATTTTTCTATCGGCCGCTTTGCACATATCATAAATTGTGAGTAAGGCTACTTGAACGGCCATCAGAGCTTCCATTTCAACACCGGTTGGCCCGAAGGTCTCGACGGTGGCCGTGCATGCAATACCTGTGGTTGACCGTTCGGTAGAAAAGAAATCTTCGAAATCAATTGCTATTCGAGTCAGCATCAGTGGATGGCATAGAGGAATCAAATCGCTTGTTTTTTTTGCCGCCATCACTCCCGCGACTCGGGCAATACCCAATACATCACCCTTTTTGGTCGTCCCGCCCTTGATCAAATCCAGAGTCTTTTTATTCATCTCAATTCGTCCGGATGCTAATGCAATGCGATGCGTTGAGGTCTTGCTGCCCACATTCACCATGTGCGCCTGACCGTGAGAGTCAAAGTGAGTAAGGGGGGATGAAGCGGGGGAGTGGCTCATGATTTGAGGGGCGCGCGTGGTCAGCCAGTGGGCAGAAAACAATGCATCATACGGCGATCCATGTGCGCCCGAGTACAGTACCAACACGGCGGCGTTTATTGGAGATGTTTCATGGTCTTAGTTCAAAGATGGGTTTGGCCGCTGTGGCGGCGAGCGCTTCTTGCTGCGGCTGTGATCGGGCCGCTCTGGCTAGTCCCGGCTGCCGCCTCCCATGCCCAACGCAGCCTACCCTCCATGGGCGACGGCGCCGACATGACAACCAGCGACGAGCGCCGCCTCGGCGATCGGATCATCCGCGAGTTGTACCGTGACCCGGACTACATCGACGACCCCATCCTGAACGAATACGTGCAGACGCTTTTTCAGCAGCTGCTGAAGGCGGCGCGCGAGCGGGGTGAGCTGTCGCAGGAGCTGGAGGAGCGCTTTGCCTGGGAGGTGCTGCTGGGCCGCGACCGTACGGTGAATGCTTTCGCACTGCCCGGTGGCTATTTCGGCGTGCATCTGGGGTTGGTCGGCGTGGTGAGTACGCGGGACGAGTTGGCCTCGGTGCTGGCGCACGAGTTGAGCCACGTCACCCAGCGCCATATTTCCCGCCTGATCGCGCAGCAGAACCGGCAGACGCCGTTGATGCTGGGGGCTCTGGTGCTGGGCGCGTTGGCGGCCAGCAAGAACCCCGAGGCGGCGCAGGCGATGATGGTGGGTGGGCAGGCGCTGGCCGTCCAGAACCAGTTGAATTTCTCCCGTGACATGGAGCGTGAGGCCGATCGGGTCGGCTACGGACTGATGGCGCCCGCCGGTTTTGCGCCGCAGGGCTTCGTCAGCATGTTCGACAAGCTGCAGCAGGCCAACCGCATCAACGACAACGGCAGCTGGCCGTATCTGCGCAGCCACCCGCTGACGAGCCAGCGCATTGCCGACATGCATTCCCGCATTCCCCCAGGGGCGCAGGCCGCGCCACCGCCCACGCTGGAGCACGCCATGATGGCGGCGCGCGCCCGGGTGCTGATGCGACCCGGCGTGGACGCCTGGCGCCAGTGGGAGGCCGAGCCGCGCAGCGCGGGTTTCGCCGCCCGCCCCGTGGCGCAGCGGGCGGCCGGCTGGTACGCGGCCGTGCTGAGCGCCGTGCAGTTGCAGGACGTGGCTCAGGCCCGCGATGGACTGAAGGGGCTGGACGAGGCCGTGCAGAGCGATGCGCCGGCCATGCGGCAGGCCCGGTTGCTGGCCGCCGAAGTGGACATGGCAGCGGGCGATGCGCCAGCGGCGGCACTGCGGCTCGCGCCCCGGCCTGTGACTGCGGCGGCATCGCGCACCGCGCTGACGGCGGCCGACTTGGGTCTGGGTGACTCGGCGCCTGTGGCGTCGGGCGCCCGCCAGTCCAGGGACCAGAACGCGGCGCCGGGCGGCACGGGTCGGCCGGAACTGGTGCTCCGCACGCAGGCGCTGCTGCGCACGGGGGCCTCGGCCGAAATGACCGGGCCACTGCAGAACTGGGTCGCGTCGCACCCGCGCGACGCGGGCATCTGGCAATTGCTGGCTGGGGTGTGGCAGCAGCAGGGGCAGTCGCTGCGTGCTGTGCGCGCCGAGGCGGAGGCCCAGGCCGCGCGTTATGACTATGCGGCGGCGGTGGACCGCTTCAAGGCCGGGCAGGATCTGTCACGCAAAAGCGCCGCTGCGGCCGATTACATCGAAGCGTCGATCATCGACACGCGCTTGCGGGACATGCAGGCCAAGCTCAAGGAGCAGGCGGCGGAGCGCTGACGGCGTCAGGCGGCCTGGGGCGCGGGCCTGAACTGACCGGGTCGGACGCCCGGCGCCAAAACACTGTGCAGCCCAGACGGCAGCCCGCAGTCAGTACGGAGCTGTACCGGGCACCGCATTCATTCCCAGGGATTCACTTCTTGGCGAACAGCCCGCCCAGGGCTGCCTCGATGACCAGCCCCAGCACCGAATAGATCAGCGAACCGATCAGCGCCGCCGTGAAGCCGCGCACCTGGAAGGCGTCGCCCAGCACGCTGGCCGCTGCCCAGAACATCAGCGCGTTGATGATGAAGAGGAAAAGCCCCACGGTGAGGATCGTGACCGGCAGGGTCAGCACCACCAGGATCGGCCGCAGCACCACGTTGAAGAGGCCGATGACGAAGGCCGCCCCCAGCGCTGCGGGGAAGCTGCGCACTTCCACGCCGCTGTAGATGTAGGCCACACACAGGAGGGCGACTGCGCTCAGCAGCCATTTGAAAAGCAGTTTCATGCGCGAAAGGATAGCAGCCGGCGGCGCCAAGCGGCTGGTCAGCGGCAAGCGCAAAAAACGACGGCCGGACCGGTCTGTCAGCCTGTCGGCCTATCGGCACGTCGGGTTGCCGCTGGATGGGTCGAAAGACTTCAGTTCGCTCGCTCGGACAAAGATGAACCGATGCGACTCGGGCCCCTAAGCCCATGAACGTAGCCGTAGACGTGGACGTGGACGTGACGCCAACGTGTGCGTGAAGCGAAGCAGGCGTCGCCAGGGGGGGGCGCCCCTTTCTATGCCGCTTACTCGGCCACCAGGAACAGCATGGCCGCGATGCTCGCCAGCGAGCCGGGCAGCGACCAGTTGCGCGAGGGCTTCTTGGTCACGATGACGGACACCGGTGCGGCGGCGGCGGGCGCAGCCACGGGTACGGCAGCCTCCTGCTTGGGGCGGCGTGCATCCATCACCTGCGTTCCGGTGCCGTGCTCGGCCAGCAGCTGCGTCAGCAGTTCCGGCAGCGGGCCCTTGGCCAGCACGGTAGACACCGTGTGCTGGCTGCTTCCCGCGCGCAGCCAGGGCACGACCTGCGCGAACAGCTTGTCGGCCCACTTGGCGCGCCAGTTCTCGCGGGCGCTGTGGCTCACCCACTTGCTGATGCGGTGCGTCATGCGCGGCGCGCAGGCCACCAGGATCCAGTGCGTGCTGCCAGCGGCGCCGCCGTCCCCCGCCTGCCGGGCGGACACGGGCCCGAGGATGTGCTGCGCATGCGTTGCGTCGTCCACGTACACGATGATCTTGTTCATGGGGAAGTCCTCAATAAGCAGCCGAAAAGACAGACAGACAGACACACAGGCGGAAAGGCGGCGCATTGGCAAGCCGCGGGAGCGTGGGTAGGTGGGCGGCACGCACACCGCCCACGCCAGGTGGGAGCGCCGTGCGGCCGCAGGGTTCCCCGTGGGCCGCATGGTTCCGCTCCTTGCCGGGGTCAGTGGCCGCCAGCCACGCCGGCCTTGACGCGGCGGGCAGCAATCAGCTTGCCGATGACCAGCACCAGCAGGGCGCCGGCGATGTGGGCCGTCCAGTAGAGCGTGTCGGAGATCACGGCCATGCCCTGCGCGTCCAGGGTGCCCCACTTGGGCGCCCAGGTCCAGCGGTCGGGGTTGGTGAAGGCCGGGTCGGTGACCAGCATGCCGCCAGCGATCCAGCCCAGCAGCATGCCGCCGATGGTGATGATCATGGGGAATTTCTCCATCAGCTTGATGACCAGCTGGCTGCCCCAGACGATGATCGGAATGGAGATCAAGAGGCCCAGCACCACCAGCAGCAGCGAATGCTCGCCCGCGTTCTGGGCGGCGCCGGCAATGGCGATCACGTTGTCCACGCTCATCACCAGGTCGGCCACGATGATGGTTTTGATGGCGGCAAAGAGCTTGTCGCTGCCCGCCACGTCGCCGTGGGCTTCCTCGTCGGGGGCCAGCAATTTCACGCCGATCCAGATCAGCAAAATGGCGCCGACGAACTTGAGGAACGGCAGGTTCAGCAGCGTCATCGCGAAAGCGATCAGCACCACCCGCAGCACGATGGCACCCGCCGTGCCCCAGATGATGCCCTTGGTGCGCTGCGCGGCCGGCAGCTTGCGGCAGGCCAGCGCGATCACCACCGCGTTGTCGCCACCCAGCAGGATGTCGATGATGATGATCTGACCGAGCGCCACCCAGAACTCGGGCGATGTCAAGAAGTCCATAAATTCCCTCAAACGTCGTGTAAAAAACCGAAACGAAAAGGAAGGACTCGCCGCCCCTGCGGCGTCGAGCCCTGCCGAAGATCAGGACCGCCTTGCGGCGTTCCATGGGCAACGGGGACTTCGATCAGGCAGGCCGCCCGCGGTGGCGCGGTGCGTCGAAGAGGGAGGTCGGCCTTGATCAGCCCCCATGGGGCCCATCAAAGGTCTTGCTCGGCAGGGCATGCGCGCGGCTGGAAGCACCAGACAGGCTGCACACCCGACCCGGCCTGCCGGAAGCTGAGCGCTTCGTACTGACGACAGGACCGAATACCAGGCCAGTGGCGGCCCGTGCAGGCCAGAAACCGGATGGTGGGGAGCTACTCCCCTTCGAAGCCCGCATTGGAACACAGCCTTTTACATGGCGGCAAGCAGCGTCCGCCCCGGGGTTGCCCTGAGATGGGAAGCAAAAGACCGCTATGGCGCGCGTCGTTGCAGGCTGGCGCGCTATCAAAATAAAAGCGGCTTCGTGGTCGAGGCCGCCCGGGCCGGCCCAGGCGGTGCGCCCCGGGCCGACGGTATGATCGGCCCCCCTTGCGCGCACCCATGGCCTTTTCCCCCTCGCTCCCTTCGCCCCCTTCGTCCGCCTTGTCCACCTCGTCCTCAGTCGCGCCGGCGCGCCTGCACATCACCGATGTGGAAGCCGCCATCAACTACTGGCGCGCCCGGCGCCCGCCCGCGCATGCCGAGGGGGCCGCGCTGTGCCCGGAGCTCCTGGCCCTGGCCGAGGTCTACGCGCTCATGGTCTACCGGCACCAGGAAGAAGTGGACGACGGCGCTCTCACGCCTGCTGCACGGCAGGCCTGGCTGCACTGGTACGACACCACGCCCGATACACCCTGCATCGCCATCTGCTCGACCAGCCAGGGCGACGAGCAATGCAAGGGCTGTGGCCGCAGCTTCGCCGAGGTGCAGCACTGGCTGGGCATGACGCCCGTGGAAAAGCGCGTGGTCTGGCGGCGGATCACGCTGGAAGGGTCGGCATGGCGTTTCAATCGCTACGCGGAGCGGGCGGCGGAAAGCCGCTCGGGCACGGGTGGGGGTGGGAAGGGTTGACGCCCTCCGCCGCTTTACTCGGCAGCGGGCTGCGGCTATGGTGAACTGATCCTTCTTCCAGCCCGTTCCAAGAGCTTCGCATGCAGCGCCTGACCACGGCACCGAACATCGCCATCGCCACGCTGTGGAGTGATCTGCTGCGCGAGGCCGGCATGCCTGCGTCCGTCCAGCGCCAGTACCTGGGCGCTGCCGCCGGGCACCTGCCGCCCAGCGAATGCCTGCCCGAGATCTGGCTGGAACACGGCGAACACGCCGAGCGCGCCCGCCAGTTGCTGCAGGCGTTGCAGGACCTGCCACAGCGGCACTGGCGATGCGTCTGCGGCGAAGAGGTGGAAGGCGGATTCGAGCAGTGCTGGCACTGCGGCACGCTGATGCCGAACTGATTTGCTATTCTTTTGATAGCAATTAGCCCTGATGAATCAAGCGCTTGAAGGCAAAAAGGCTTGAAACATGGAGGCTGTAGGGCGGAAGGCCGCACATCCGAGCGCCGTCCGCCGGCACGCCGCAGCCCCGCCCGCCGGCCCCGGCCCGCTCACTTCCAGCGCACCGGCTCCACATGCACGCTGCCCTGCGTGCTGCTCAGCGTCAGGGCGCCTTCCTGCACCGTCGCCTGCAGCTGCATGCTGCGTTCCGCCAGCGTGGCCAGTTCCTGCGAGGCTTCGGCGGGAATGCGCCAGACCTGCAGCTTGTCCTGCCGCGTCAGCTTGTTCTGGATGCCTTTCCACCAGACCTCGGCGGCATGGTGGAAGCAGTAGACCAGCACCGCATCGGCCTTCGACGACGCCTTGGCGAGCGGCTTGTCTTCCGGCTGCCCGACCTCGATCCAGAGGCGCTTGCGGCCGGTGAAGTCGGTGATCGACACATCCGGGTCTTCCGGGTCCGAGAGACCCGCGCCGAAGGCCAGCGTGCCGTCGCCCTGGCACACGGCCTGCAGCTGCCAGGCGTTCAGCGCCAGGGCGGCCAGGCGCACCATCATGCGTTCGTCGGTCTCGCTGGGGTGGCGCGCCAGCGTCAGCGCGTGATCGGCGTAGTAGCCGTGGTCGATGTCGGCGATCGCGAGGTTCGCCTTGAAGATGGTGGACTTGATGGCCATGGGGGCGAATCACTCACAAAATGATAGCTGCCAGCGCCCGAATACCAAGCGCTGGCAGCCGATTTGGCTGGAAAGAAGATCCGCGCCCCGGCGGCGCGGTGGCACGGGGAGCGCGCGTCAGACCCGGCGCGCCAGCTCCGCCGCCTTGCCGGTGTAGCTGCCGGGCGTCATGGCCAGCAGGCGGTCCTTGTCGGCCTGGGGAATCTCCAGGCCGTTGATCAGCGCGTGCAGCGCCTCCGCCGTCACCACCTGGCCGCGCGTGACCTCCTTGAGCTTTTCGTACGCGCCCTGCACGCCATAGCGGCGCATGACGGTCTGGATCGGCTCGGCCAGCACTTCCCAGCTGGCGTCCAGGTCGGCGGCCAGCGCTTCCTGGTTCAGCTCGAGCTTGTTCAGGCCGGTCAGCAGCGACGTGTAGGCCAGCGCGGCATAGCCCATCGCCACGCCGATGTTGCGCAGCACCGTGCTGTCCGTCAAATCGCGCTGCCAGCGGCTCACGGGCAGCTTCTCGGACAGGTGGCGCAGCAGGGCGTTGGCCAGGCCCAGGTTGCCCTCGGCGTTCTCGAAGTCGATCGGGTTGACCTTGTGCGGCATGGTGCTGGAGCCGATCTCGCCGGCCTTCAGGCGCTGCTTGAAGTAGCCCAGCGACACATAGCCCCAGATGTCGCGCGACAGGTCCACCAGGATGGTGTTGGCGCGGGCAATGGCGTCGAACAGCTCGGCCATGTAGTCGTGCGGCTCGATCTGGATGGAATACGGCTGGAAGGTGAGGCCCAGGCCCAGCGGCTCGGGCGTCTCGACGACCTTCTTGCTGAAGGCTTCCCAGTCGAAGTCGGGCCAGGCCGACAGGTGGGCGTTGTAGTTGCCCACGGCGCCGTTCATCTTGGCCATGATCTTCACGCCCGCGATGCGGTCCACGGCGGCCTGCAGGCGCACCACCACGTTGGCCAGCTCCTTGCCCACGGTGGTGGGGCTGGCCGTCTGGCCATGCGTGCGGCTCAGCATGGGCACGTCGGCGAAGGCATGGGCCATCTCGCGCAGCTTCAGCACCACGCGGTCCAGGCCGGGCAGGATCACCTGGTCGCGGCCCGAGCGCAGCTGCAGGCCGTGGCTGGTGTTGTTGATGTCTTCGCTGGTGCAGGCGAAATGCACGAACTCGGCAGCTTTTTCCAGCTCGGGCCGCGCCTCGAACTTGGACTTGATCCAGTATTCGACCGCCTTCACGTCGTGGTTGGTGGTCTTCTCGATGTCCTTGATGGCCTGCGAGTCGGCCTCGGAAAAGTTCTTCACCAGGCCCAGCAGGTAGGCGCGCGCGCCGGTGGTCAGCGGCTTGAACTGCTCGAAGCCGGCGTCCGACAGCGCGATGAACCAGGCCACCTCCACCTGCACCCGGCGGTGCATGTAGCCGTGCTCGCTCATGATCGGGCGCAGCTGGCTGAGTTTGGCGGCGTAACGGCCGTCGAGCGGCGAAAGGGCGGTGATGGTAGACAGGCTCATGGCGCGCAATTGTAGGGGCCGTCCGACAAGCGGCGCAGTGCGGCGGGCAAGCGACAGACGCCGCGGGCTGCAACCCCTAGAATCAGCGGCCGGCCTTCGCCGCGTCTCTCTTTCGCCTGTCCGGCACTCACCCCAGGCCCTCATCCTGCACCCCATGAAACTCATCGGATCCCATTCCAGTCCCTACGTGCGCAAGGTGCGCGTGGTGATGGCCGAAAAGAAGCTCGACTACCGCTTCATCGAGGAGAATGTGTGGGCGCCGGGCACCAGCATCGGCCAGTCCAACCCGCTGGGCAAGGTGCCCTGCCTGGTGATGGACGGCGGCGAAGCCGTGTTCGATTCGCGCGTGATCGTGGAATACCTCGACACCCTCTCGCCCGTGGGCCGGCTGATTCCCACCCAAGGCCGCGAGCGCGCCGAGGTCAAGACCTGGGAGGCCCTGGCCGACGGCGTCATGGACGCGGCCATCCTGGCGCGGCTCGAATCCATCTGGGACGGCCGTGCCGAGGGCGAGCGCAGCACCGCCTGGATCGACTACCAGCTGGGCAAGGTGCGCGCCGGCCTGCAATCCATGGCGCACGGCCTGGGCGACAAGCCTTTTTGCAGCGGCATCCACCTGAGCCTGTCGGACATTGCCGTGGGCTGTGCGCTCGGCTGGCTGGACTTCCGCTTTCCCCAGATCGACTGGCGCGGCGACCACCCGGCGCTGGCGCGCCTGCACGACAAGCTGGCACTGCGCCCGAGCTTCGCCGAAACCCTGCCGCGCTGACGCGTCGCTTCGGCGGCCCCAACAAAAAACGCCGCCTGGATGACCAGGCGGCGTTTTTCTTGGCATAAAAAAGTTGCGAAGCGTCCCGAAACGAATTAAGAGAGGGAGGGAGGAGAAGCGCTCCGGGGTTTCAGTCAGGCCGCAGGCCTGAAAGGCTTCGCAACAGTAATCAATGTGGTGACCATGAAGTGCGCGTTACTTACTTCATTGACTAAGGTTTGGCTTTAAAAGTTCCGTGGAAACCCGAGAAATTTTAAAACTTTTGTAAACCTGTCGTCAGGTACAAATGATAAGGCGAAATCGATAGCCTGAAAGCGCGAAGGGCCGCCTGGCTCACGGCTTTACCAACAGTTGCTGCTCTACCAGATCCACCACCGGTTTGCTCATGGGGTCGACCGAGCTGCCGAAGCTGCCCACCACGGTGCCGGAGCGGCCCACCACGTACTTGTGGAAGTTCCAGCGTGGCGCCTGGCCGGCCTGCTCCGCCAGTTGGCGGTAGAAGGGCGATGCATCGCTGCCGCGCACCGCGCTCTTGGCGAACATCGGAAATTTCACGCCGAAGGTGTTCTCGCAGAACTCGGCGATCTGCGTGTTGCTGCCGCCCTCCTGCGCGAAGTCGTTCGATGGGAACCCCAGCACCACCAGCCCCCGGTCGCGGTACTTGGCGTAAAGCGCTTCCAGCCCCTTGTACTGGCCGGTGAAGCCGCAGTAGCTGGCGGTGTTGACCACCAGGACCACCTTGCCCGCGTACTGGCAGAGCGACTGGGGCGCCTCGTCCTGCAGCCGGTCGAAGCGGTGGTTCAGCAGCGCCGGGCAGACGGCGGTGGCGGTGGCAGGGGCGGTGCCAGGGACCGGGGCGGCAGCAGCGCGCACCGGGCTCGCGGCATTGGCAGCCAGGGCGGCCGGCCCGGCGCATGCCGCTGCGGCGGCGGTGAGGGCCGACAGCGCCAGGCCGTGGGCGAAGGACGGGGCAGCAGCAAGGTGGATGCGGCGCATGGTGGTGTTCCTCTGTGATCGGACGATCGGGAGCTTGGCAGCTTCTACGGTGCGAACCGGACGACGGATCAGGTCCCAGCGCCCGATCGTGGCATGGCAGCCCGGGGGCTGCAATGGTTCCGCGCTGAGGAACCCGGGCGCCGGTCATGCCGGCAGCGGGCCCTGGCTCTCGTTCCGGCCGCCCTGCGTGGCGGCAGGCGCAGCGGCCCCGTCCCCTGCGAGATGGGCAGGTTCTCAGCCGCGCTCGGCCAGCAGCAGCAGGCGCTCCAGCCGCACCTGCACCCGCACGTCGTGCCTTGCCACGGGCGCCACCACCTTCCAGGCGGGCTGCCGGGTATCGCGCGGGATCAGCTCGCCCGTCGGCATGCCGCTCTGGTTCAGCACCACGGCCACCCGGGGCGTGGTGGCGCTGGCACCGCGCCGCAGCACCACCGCCACTTCCTGCGATGCGAGCCGTACGTAGGCACCCGGCGGGTAGATGCCCAGGGTACGCACCATGGCCGCGCCGGCTTCGTCCACCTTCTGGTTCTCGTCGTGGTAGCTGGCCTGCAGGGCAGCCGTCACCGGCATGGGGTTGCGGGTGGAGCGCGGCGACATGCGGGCGCTGAACGTGTCGGCCCGCTGGATCAGCCGGCCCATCTGCTGGCCCTCGGTGCGCCCGGCCAGTGGGCCGGGCGCGCGCCGGTGGTGCTCGGCCACGGCTTCCAGCCAGACCGCGTCGGTCACGCCCAGGGCGCGCAGCTGCGCCACCGAACGGTCGACGTGGGTGTCCACGGCGTTCATCTGTTCGGAGGTCAGCGGCTGCGTCTGCAGGGCCAGCTGGTCCTGCAGGGCCGTCATCGAAATGTTCATCGACAGCGCCGCCAGCCCCAGCGTCTGCACGCGCTCCGCCGGCCAGCGCAGGGTTTCGCGGGCCACCAGCATGACGATGCAGGACACCAGCATGGCGTGGGTGGCGCTGTACATCCGGATCTCGCGGGCCGCCAGATGCATCAGCGCCAGCAGCGTCGGGTCGGGCTGGGTCTCCACCTGGCGTGCCAGGTCGGCATGCAGTGCCTGCAGGCGCGCCGGGAAATCCGGCGCCGCTGCGGGCGAGCGCAGCAGCTGCGTCGCCCGCAGTTGGGTTTCGCCCCAGTCGATGCGGCCGGAAGGCGCTGCGGGCCGCTCGGGCTTGGCCGGCGCACTGCCGGCTGTGAGCTTCACCGCCGCGATCTGCCCCAGCGCCTGGTCTGTGTTGAGCATGCGGTGCAGCTGCGCCACGTAGGCCCGGTGGCTGTCGCCGGATTCGGCGGTGTCCACGCACAGCTGCAGGCCGCGGGCCAGCATCGCGTCGAGTTCGGCACGGGTACGGACGACATAGCCCTTCTGGGCCAGCAGCAACCCCTCCGAGTCGCGCAGCACGAAGGGCAGCGGCTGGCCGAGCTGGATGCTGTCGATGTTCAGAGGAACGAGGTTCATGGAGCGCTGCATTATCCCGTGCGGCCGGGCTTTGCGCTGGTTCGACGACTGGGGGCAAACCCCGCCAGTTCGACCCATTCACACCGCGCCCCTCCTTTCGCCCGACGCGGCGAACCCGTCAGTCGAGCGGGCGCAGCAGCTCGGCCACGGCGCTTTCCGTCAGGCCCTCGGTCAGGCCCTCGGTCGAGAACGCCTCCGGCCCGCCGGCGGCTCCCCCGTAGAGCCGCTCCGCCAGCCCGGCCTTGCGGGCCTGCAGCGCAAGAATGCGTTGCTCCACCGTGCCCTCGGCCACCAACTGGTAGACGAACACCGTCCGCTCCTGCCCGATGCGGTGGGCCCGGCCGGTGGCCTGCTCCTGCGCGGCCGGGTTCCACCACGGGTCGTAATGGATCACGGTGTCGGCCTGCGGCAGGTTCAAGCCGGTGCCGCCCGCCTTCAGGCTGATGAGCATGAGCGGCACCTCGCCCTCGGTGAACCGGGCGATGGCCCGGTCGCGCTGCCGGGTCTGGCCCGTGAGCTTCGTCCAGGCCAGGCCCCGTTCCTTCAGGCCGGCTTCGATCAGCGCCAGCATGCTGGTGAACTGCGAAAACACCAGGACCCGCCGGCCCTGCGCCAGCAACGCGGGCAGCCGCTCCATCAGCCAGTCGAATTTGGCTGATGCGGAACTGGGTGCCGACGCCAGCCGGCCGGCCAGCAGGCGCGGGTCGCAGCACACCTGCCGCAGCTGCAGCAGGGCGTCCAGCACCTGGATCTGCGAGCGGGCCAGGCCGTGCTCGGCCAGGGCGGCCCGCACGGTCTTTTCGGTGGCCAGGCGCACGGTCTCGTACAGGTCGGCCTGCGGGCCGGCCAGGGCGACCGTGACCACGTTCTCCACCTTCGGGGGCAGGTCGCCGGCCACGTCGGCCTTGGTGCGGCGCAGCAGGAAGGGGGCGACGCGCCGGCGCAGCTGGTGCAGCCGCGCGGGGTCGCCGTGCTGCTCGACCGGCGTGCGAAAGCGCCGGTCGAACGCCGCCCGGCTGCCCAGCAAGCCCGGCATCAGGAAGTGAAACAGGCTCCACAGCTCGCCCAGGTGGTTTTCCAGCGGCGTGCCCGACAGGCACAGCCGGTGCCGGGCGTCGAGCCCCGCCGCCACCTGCGCCGCCTGGGTGCTGGCATTCTTGATGTGCTGCGCCTCGTCCAGCACCGCCAGGTGCCAGGCGTGGCCCAGCCACACGGCACGGTCGCGCTGCAGCAGGGAATAGGGGGCGATGACGAGGTCGGCCTCCTGCAGCGGCCCGGCCGATGACTTGCGCCCCGCGCCGTGCCAGACCCGGGTGCGCAGCGCGGGCGCAAAGCGGGCCGCCTCGCGCTGCCAGTTGCCCAGCAGGCTGACGGGCGCCACCACCAGGGCGGGCCGGTCCAGCCGCAGGGCCTGCTTTTCCACCAGGATGTGCGCCAGCAGCTGCAGCGTCTTGCCCAGCCCCATCTCGTCGGCCAGGATGCCGCCCAGGCCCTGGGCGCGCAGCAGCTGCAGCCAGTTCAGGCCTTCGCGCTGGTACGGCCGCAGGGTGGCCGTCAGGCCCTGGGGCAGGGGGGCTTCGGGCAGCGCCTCGCGCCCGGTCAGCGCGCCCAGCAGGTGGGCCAGCGGGGCCGCGTCGGCCCATTGCGTGCCCTCGCTTGCTGCGTCGTCCGCCAGCGCCGCACCCAGGCGAATGGCCTCCAGCCGCGACAGGCGCAGCACGTCGCCTTCCGGCGGACGTTCGTCCACCAGCTCCAGCAGGGCCTGCAGCCAGGGCCGCAGGGGTGCCGACGGCAGGCGCACGAAGCCGCCATCCTCGCGCTGGCGCCAGACCCATTCGGGCAGCGCCGCGCCCTCCGGCGTGGCCTGCAGCTGGGCCAGCAGCCCAGGCAGCCAGGGCAGGACGTTCTCGCGCACGCCGCCGATCTCGATGCCGAGCGACAGCCCGAACCACGCACTGGCCGGGCCGCCCGCCATGGCGGCGCCGGCGGCGACGCCCGCAGGCCGCTGCACGAGCCCGCCGTGCGCATCGGTCAGGCGCATCTCCAGCGCACCGGCGTGCTGGATGAAGCCGTGCATGGCATCGTCCAGCGTCACGCAGAAGCCGGCGTGGCGCAGGTCGGCGAAATCCTCCACCGCCCAGTCGCGCCAGGTGGACGCGGCCCCCGCGTCGGCGGGCGGCAGGTGGTGGCGGCCCGTGCCGTCATCGCGCAGACCCCGGCGGCCGAGTGCGGCCTGCGCAGCGCGCTCGGCGGGCAGGTCGCGCTGCAGCGCTGCGCGGTGGCCCGTGTCGCCCAGCAGCACGCAGGCGTCTTCGGAAGGCCAGTACCCGCGCAGGCCGCCGTAGTCGAAGGTGAGCGTGGCGCAGAGCAGCCCCAGCGCGGCTTGTAGGGCGCGCGGCACGGGCCCGATGTGCAGGCAGGCCGTGGGCGTGATGCCTTCGCGCAGCGCGACCGGTGCCACCGTGGGCGGCAGGGGCAGCCCGGCCAGCCGGGTCAGCAAGGCGGCAGGGGCCTGGTCGAAGGTGGACTGCGCGATGGGCGGCGCGGCCAGCAGCAGTGCCAGCTGGTCGTCGGCCATGCCGGGCGCCACGGCGGGGCCGCAGCGCCGGGCGGCGGGGTCCAGGTACCAGGGCGGCGGGCCGGGCAGCACGGCGGCGGCGCTGGCGCCTTCGCCGCCGTCTGCGGCCTCCATCACGCGGGCGGACAGCTGCCAGCGCGGCTCGGCGCCGGCGTCACCGAGGGGGGCAGCGTCGGTCCAGCGCCACTGCAGCACGCGGCCCTCGCCCCAGCGCAGGGGCTCGCCCTCGATGCGCCCCGGCGCGCCGGCCAGGAACAGCCGGCCGGTCTGTGCGGCCAGCCGCAGTGCCAGCAGGCCCATGTGCCCGTGCACCGGCGCCTGGTGGCTGGTAAGCCCGCGGCCATAGGCGGCGCTGCCGAGGGCGCCGATCAGCTGCACGCATTCCTGCGCGGCATCCGGCACGCCGCCGGGCGCGGGCGGCAGGCCGTACGGCGTTTTGATCTGCGTCCAGCCCTCGCCGCGCTGCAGGCGGCGCGCGGTGCCCCACGACAAGCAGGGCGTGGGGCCGTCCGCATGCAACAGGAAGACGGTCTGCTCCGTGGCGGGCGGCACTGGCGCATCGAACCGTGCCAGCCATTGCTGCACCGCGTGATCGGCAGCCCGCACGGGTGCAGGCAATGACAGAGGGGCCGGCGCAGCGGCGGCAGGCTCGCCCTGACGGGAGTTGGGGGCGGGGCCGGTCCGCGCCGCCTGCAGCACCAGCGCCACCGTGTGCTTGCAATCCACCGCCGCCGCACAGGTGCAGGCGCTGGAGAAACGCAGCACCCGCCCTTGCGGGCCCAGCGTGACCGTGGCGCTGGCCTGGTAGGGCTCGGGGCGGCTGCCCCGCACGGCGCCCCGCACCTGCCAGCGGTGGCCGGGGGCAGCGGCAGCGTCGTAATGGAGCCAGGATTCGACCACCTGCCGGCGGCTGAACACGGCCAGGCCGCGCGCGTGGGCCGCGGCATCCACATGCCGTGCCAACGTGGCGGCGTCCAGCGCAAAGTGAGGGATCGGCGCCGTCACGAAGTCTGCGGGCCGCCCCGCCGCAGGTCACGGCCTGCCAGGCGGTTTGCTATCAAAAATGTAGCTGCATACCCTGATGCGGCAAGCGCCAGGGCCACTTTTCTTCCGAAATTCAAACCGCGTCTGGCTCCAGGTCGGCAAACAGCTCGGCCGCCGGCAGCCGCAGCGCCACGCTGGCCAGCTCCACGGTGTCCTCGCCCGCGAACGGGTGCAGCACCCAGAGCCCGTCCGCGCCCTTGCGGTAGACGTCGGTGGCGCGGCGGTCGATGTCGATCAGCACGTATTCGGCCAGCCGGCCGATGTGGCGGTAATGGGCGAACTTGGCGCCCCGGTCGTAGCTGGCTGTGCCGGTGGAAAGCACCTCGGCGACCAGCGTCGGCTGGGACTTGGACAGCCGGCTCGCATGGTCGCCCGCGTCGCAGGTCACCAGTACGTCGGGGTAGAAGTAGGCGTTGGAGGCGGCCACGTGCAGCCGCATGTCGCTCATATAGGTCTTGCAGGGGCCGCCGCGCAGATGATTGCGCAAGGCCATGTAGAGGTTGCCGGCCACCATCACGTGCCGGTCTTCCGCCCCCGCCATGGCGAACACCTCGCCGTCCAGGTACTCATGGCGTTCTTCCTGGGTGGCCTCCCAGGCCAGGTAGTCGTCCGCCGTCAGGTGCGGCTGGTGCTGCGGTCGTGCCATGGCGTGCCTCGTGCGGTGGGGGTGGAGAAGCCTGCATTATCCCCGCGCACCCTGGGGAGCCTCTGCACGAATCACCCCGCCGTGTGCATCTGCGGATTCGGGCAGTCTGCGGCGTTGCAAATCCTCGCCATAGCCCCGCTATGGCTACGGTTTGCGCCTTGCAGCCCCTCCCGATCCGCAGCGCCCACTTGCCGCTCGATTCATGCAGAGCTTCCCTCGCCATGCCCCTTGCGCCGCAGCACGGTGCGCATGAACCACTGCTCGAAGTCGTCGATGTAGGTGAACACGGCCGGCACCACCAGCAGGCTCAGGATGGTGGAGGTGATCAGCCCGCCGATCACCGCCACCGCCATGGGCGAACGGAAGCTCATGTCGGCCTCGCCCAGCGCCAGGGCGATGGGCATCATCCCAGCGCCCATGGCCAGCGTGGTCATGATGATGGGGCGGGCGCGCTTGTGGCAGGCGTCCAGCAGCGCGTCCAGCCGGCTCATGCCTTCGCGGCGGGCGACGATGGCGTACTCCACCAGCAGGATGGAGTTCTTCGTGGCGATGCCCATCAGCATGATCAGCCCGATCAGCGAGGGCATGGAAAAGCTCTTGCCCGCGATCAACAGGCCCACGAAGGCGCCGCCCAGCGACAGCGGCAGGGCCATCAGGATGGTGACCGGCTGCAGGAAGTCCTTGAACAGCAGCACCAGCACGATGTAGATGCAGACCACGCCGGTCAGCATCGCCAGGCCGAAGCTGGCGAACAGCTCGCCCATCATCTCCGCGTCGCCCACGTCGATCAGGCGCACGCTGGCCGGCAGGCCGCGCACGGCGGGCAGCTGCTTGACGGCGTCGGTCACCTCGCCCAGGCCGCGCGCACCCAGCTCGATCTCGAAGTTGACGTTGCGCGAGCGGTCGTAGCGGCTGATGACGGCCGGCCCGCCCGCCACCTCCAGCGTGGCGACCTCGCCCAGCCGCACCGCGCCGCGCGCGCCGGGCACCGTCAGGCGCTCCAGCACCGACAGGTCCTGACGGGCGGCGTCGTTCAGGCGCACGACGATGGGTACCTGCCGCTGCGCCAGGTTGAGCTTGGGCAGGTACTGGTCGTAGTCGCCCACGGTGGCCACGCGCAGCGTCTCGGCAATCGCGTTGCTGGTCACGCCCAGGTCGGCGGCGCGGGCGAAGTCCGGCCGCACGGCGATCTCGGGGCGCACCAGGCTGGCGGTGGAACTCACCCCGCCGATGCCGGGGATGGTGCGGATGTCGCGCTCCACCGCACGGGCGGCCGTCGCCAGCGCCTGCGGGTCTTCGCTGGCCAGCGCCAGCACGTACTTGTCGTTCGATCCGCCCAGGCCGATCTTCACGCGCACGCCGGGCAGGCCCTCCAGCGCGGTGCGCAGCTGCTGCTCGATGGCCTGCTTGCGCGGGCGCTCGCCGCGCGGCGCCAGGCGCAGCGTCATGGTGGCCTTGCGCGGGTCGCTCGCGCCCGAGCCCGCGAACGGATCGGCGCCCGAAGATCCGCCGCCTATGGCCGTGTAGATGCTCTCGATGTGGCCCACGCCGCGCAGCCGCTCGGCCGCCTGCGCCACCACGGCCTGCGTCTCGGGCAGCTTGGTGCCGGGCGGCAGCTCCAGCGTCACCTGCGTCTGCTCGTTGTCGTCCGCCGGGATGAAGCCCGAGGGCAGCAGCGGGATCAGCGCCAGCGAAGCGACGAAGAACACCAGCGCGCCGGCCAGCGTGACGATGCGGTGCCTGAGGCACCAGGCCGAGGCGCGCATGTACGCGGCCAGCCAGCGCGGCTCCTTTTCCTGGCCCACCAGCGGCTTCATGAGGTAGGCGGCCATCATCGGCGTCAGCAGCCGCGCCACCACCAGCGAGGCGAACACCGCCAGCGCCGCCGTCCAGCCGAACTGCTTGAAGAAGCGTCCGGCCACGCCGCTCATGAAGGCGGTCGGCAGGAACACGGCGATCAGCGTGAAGGTGGTGGCGATCACCGCCAGGCCGATCTCGTCGGCTGCCTCCATCGCCGCCTGGTACGGGCTCTTGCCCATGCGCAGGTGGCGCACGATGTTCTCCACCTCCACGATGGCGTCGTCCACCAGGATGCCCACCACCAGCGACAGCGCCAGCAGCGTGATGATGTTGATCGAGAAGCCCAGCATCTGCATGCCGATGAAGGCCGGAATGACCGACAGCGGCAGCGCCACCGCCGACACGATGGTCGCGCGCCAGTTGCGCAGGAACAGCCACACCACCACCACCGCCAGGATCGCGCCTTCGTACAGAAGGCGCATGGAGCTGTCGTACTCGTCCTGCGCGATGCGCACGAAGTCGAAGGTGCGGGTGAGCTTCAGGTCGGGGTGCTCGGCCAGCAATTGGTCGAGCGCGCGCTGCACGCCCGCGCCCACGTCGACCTCGCTCGCGCCCCGGCTGCGCGACACCTCGAAGCCGATCACCGGCTGGCCGTTCAGCAACGCGGCGGAGCGTTGCTCGGCCACCGTGTCGCTCACCGTCGCCACCTGGTCCAGGCGGACGTGCCCGCCGCGCGAGAGCGGGATCTGCAGCGCGGCGATCTCCCCGGCCGTCTGCACCGTGGCGATGGTGCGCAGGGGCTGCTCGGCGCTCCCCAGATCGGCCCGGCCGCCCGCGCTCTCCACCTGCACCGCGCGCAGCTGGCGCGACACGTCGGCCGCGGTGGCGCCCAGCGCCTGCAGCTTGAGCGCGTCCAGCGCCACGCGCACCTCGCGCGTCACCCCGCCCACGCGGCCCACCGCGCCCACGCCCGGCACGGCCAGCAGCCGGCGGGTGAGCGTGTCGTCCACGAACCACGACAGCGCCTCGGCATCCATGCGGTCGGACGCGATGGCGAAGGCGAGGATGGGCTGGGACGACAGCTCCAGCTTGGCGACGATGGGGTCGCGCAGGTCGGCCGGCAGGTCGGCCCGCACCCGGCTCACGGCCGAGCGCACGTCGTCCACCGCCTCCTGCACGGGCTTTTCCAGCTGGAATTCGGCCGCGATGGTGGCCGTGCCATCCACCAGCGTGGTGGTGATGTGCTTCAGGCCCTGCGTGGTGGCGATGGCGTTCTCGATCTTGCGCGCCACGTCCGATTCGAGCTGGCCGGGCGCGGCGCCCGGCAGCGCGGCGGTGACCATCACCACCGGCAGGTCCATGTCGGGAAAGTTCTGCACCTTCATCGACCGGAAGGCGAGCAGACCGGCCAGCGTGAGCAGCACGAACAGCATCGCGGCCGGAATGGGGTTGCGGATCGACCAGGCGGACAGGTTCATGGCTGCGGCCTCTGGGCGGCGGGGGCGTTGCACGCGCCGGGCGGCGCGCGGCGGATGGCGGTGCGGGGGGCGAACGAAGGCATCGTTTGCTCCTTATTGAATAGCTGGCTGCGCTGATGGAACGGGCGCTAGAGCCTGTTTTGGTGCTGAACTCGGCGCTGCAGCCGGCACGGCGGGCGCCGCCTCGACCCGCACCAGGTCCCCGTCGTTCAGGAAGGCGCCGCCGCGCTCCACGATGCGCACGCCTTCGGCCAGGCCCGAGGCCACCTCTACCCGGTCGCCCACGCGCTGGCCGGTCTGCACGCGACGCATGGCCACGCGGCCGTCCGGCGCCACCTCGAACACGCTGCTGAAGCCATCGCGCACCACCACGGCCGCCTGGGGCACGGTGAGGGCCTCCCGTGCGCCCAGCTGGAAGTCGCCCCGCGCATAGGTGCCGGCGCGGATGTCCGGATGGCTGGGCAGGTCCACATAGACCAGCCCGTTGCGCGTCTGCGGATCGACCGTGGGCGCCACCATGCGCACGGTGCCCTGCACCTGCGCGCCACTGGCCGCCGTGACGGTGGCCTTCTGCCCGGGGCGGATGCGCGGCAGGTCGGACGAGGTGACCTCGGCGCGCCATTCCAGCCGCCCCCGCGTGACCATGCGAAAGAGCTCCGCGCCCCCGTTCACCACCGCGCCCACGGTGGCCGTGCGCGACGAGATCACGCCGCTGTCGGGCGCCAGCACCTGCGCATTGCGCAGCCGCACCTGCTGCGCGTTCAGCGCGGCCTGCGCCGCCTCCACCCGCGCCTGCGCGGTTTCGCTGGCGGTGGCGTACTGCTGGATCTGCTGGCCGCTCAAAGCGCCCGACTGGGTGAGCGTGCGCGCCCGCTCGGCGTTGGCTGCTGCTTCGGCCGCGCTGGCGCGGGCTTCCAGCAGGCTGGCGCGGGCTTGGGCCACGTCGGCCTGCACGGTCTCGGCCGCGAAGGTGGCCAGCACCTGGCCCTTCTTGACGGCGTCGCCCACGTTCACGCGCACTTCCGTCAGCCGCAGGCCGTTGCTCTCGGCCCCCACCACGGCTTCCTGCCAGGCGGCGATGTTGCCGTTGGCCGGCAGGCGCAGCTCGATGGCCGAGCGCACCGGCTGCGTCACGGTGACGGCGAGCGCCGGGCGCGGCGCGTGCTCGGCGGCGGCGGCAGCGGCCTCGGGTTTGGCGGCGTCGGCGGGGCGGTTGGCGAAGAAGGCGCCGGCCGCAGCCAGCACGCCCACGATGCCCACCAGGGCGAGAACGATCACGGAAGGTTTGAAGGTCTTGCGCGGCATGGAAGCGGCTCCGTTCGTACGGTCAGATCGAAAAAATCAGAAAGAAAATGCGCGCCGGCTCAGCGTGCCGCGTCCGGCACGCCGTCCCAGCCGCCGCCGGCGGCGCGGTAGAGGGCGATCCACGCCGCCATCCGCTCCTGCTCCAGCGCCACCAGGGCGGTTTCGGACGCCAGGGCCGTGCGGCGCGCGTCCTCCAGCTCCACCAGGCTGGCCAGGCCTGCCTGCCAGCGCGCCTGGGTGCCGTCGAACGAGCGGCGGTAGCCCTCGGCGGCGCGGCGCGCGTCGGTGCTGCGGGCGGCGGTGCTGTCCAGCCGCACCAGCGCCTGTTCCACCTCGCTCACCGCCTGGCGCACGGTGGCGCGGTAGGTGGCGACGGCCTCGTCGTAGCGGGCGCTGGCGGCGTCCACCTGCGCGGCACGCCGGCCGCCGTCAAAGAGCGGCACCGACAGCGCCACCGGGCCGATCGACCAGGTGTTGCTCGACACCTCGACGCCGCCGGTGCGCACCGTGCCGCGGCCGATCGAGCCGCCCAGCGTCAGGCGCGGATAGCGCTGGGCGCGGGCATTGCCCACCTCGGCGCTGGCGGCGGCCACCTCGCGCTCGGCCGCGTACACGTCGGGCCGCTGGGCGATGGTCTGCGCGGGCAGGTCGGGAATGGCGAACAGCGCATCGGGCGTGCGCGGCGCGGGCGCGGCGGCCAGCCGGGCGCGCAGCTCGGGCTCGGGCCGGCCGGTCAGCGCCACCAGCGTCTTCACGTCGATCTCGCACTGCATGCGCTGCTGCGCGGCGCGCACGCGGGCATCGGCGAAGCTCGCGTCGGCCAGGGCGGCGGTGGCCGGGGCGGTGAAGCCGGCGCGCTGGCTCTCGGCTGACAGGCGCGCCGTCTCGCCACGCGAGCGGGCGTCCGATTCGGCCACGGCCAGCTGGCGCGTGCACTGGCGCCAGCTGCTGAGCTGCTGCGCCACCTCGGCCGCGACCGAGACACGCGCCTCGTGCCAGCGCGCACCCGCGCCCGACAGGCGCTCGCGCGCCGCGTCGCTGGCCGCGGCGTTGCCGCCGAACAGGTCGATCTCCCAGCCCGCCTGCAGGTTGGCCTGCGCTGTGGTGGCCAGGCCGCCCACGTTTTCATTGGCGCCCCGGCTGGCGGTGGCCTGCCCGTCCAGCGTGGGCAGCAGCGCCGCGCGGGCGGCCGTCTGCGTGGCGCGGGCCTGCACGATGCGCGAGCGGGCCTGGGCCACGGTGGGGCTGATGTCCTCTGCCGCGCCGATCAACTCGACCAGCAGCGGGTCGCCGGCCTGTTCCCACCAGCGGGCCAGGTCGGCCACGCGGCCCTGGTGGGGCAGCGGCGCCTGCCAGCCGGCCGGCACGGGGGCCGGCACCTCGGCGGCGGGGCGGGGCAGCGTGCAGGCGCCCAGCCAGAGCGGCAGGGCCAGCGCCAGCAGGGCGCGGGTGGTGGATCGGGCGGGTCGGGTGAAGCAGCGTGCGTTCATGGTGCGGGGGCGGCGCCGTCAGCGCCGGAAAGGGGGCCCGGTGCGCGGCGCAGCGCCGCTTCGGCGGCCACCAGGGCCAGGGCGTATTCGGTCAGGCGCGCCGTCCAGGCCGGCACGGCGCCCGGGGCCGTCAGCAGCTGCGGGCGCAGCGCGCCCACCACTTCCTGCTGGCACCAGACCTGGAAGGCCAGGCCGGTGATGGAAAAAACGAGCCGGTGCACGTCGTCGTCGTCCACCGGCGCGCCCAGGTGCGCGGCCAGCAGCCGGGCCAGCGCCTCGTGCGGGCGGCGCACGTCGCGCTCCAGTTCCACCTCCCACTGGCTGGTGGGCTCCAGCGCCTCGCGGATGTGCAGGCGCACGTACTGCCGGGCCATCTCGCCATGCTGCAGCGGCTCCAGCACGCCCTCGAAGTACACCTGCAGCGCCTCGCGCAGGCTGAGGCCCTCGCGCGTGAAGGCCTCGATCAGCGGCTGCATCTGGCCGAACGATTCGGAAAACAGCGCCGCATACAGCGCCGCCTTGTCGCCGAAGTAATAGCTGACCGCCGCCACGTTGGCCTGCGCGGCCTGGGCGATGGCGCGAATGGACGTCTTGGCGTAGCCGTGTTCGGCGAACAACCGCAGCGCGGCCCGCAGCAGGCGCTCGCGGGCGGGCGGCAGGGCGTCGGTGGGGGCGGTGTCGTCGGTGGAGGGGGCTCGGGCCATGGCGGCGTGATTAAAGCACAACAAATCAAACGTTTGTTTGACTTGTGTTTTCATCCGCCAGATTGCTATCAAAAAAATAGCATTAAACCCTTATGGAATAAGCGCGAATGGCTGTTTTGGCTTGAAATTCTCCTGCCAAGACGACAGAAGGGGCCGCCGCGGCAGCCCTTTTTTTCCCATCGCTCGCCGGTCAGCGCCCCAGGCCGCCCGGGCTCACCGGCTGCGCAGCCAGCGCACCCACCGATCCCCGCCGAACTGCACCAGCGACACCAGCGCGACCAGCACCGCGATGACGATCAGCATCACCTGCGTGTCGAAGCGCTGGTAGCCGTAGCGGATGGCCAGGTCGCCCAGGCCGCCCGCGCCCACGGCGCCGGCCATGGCCGACGAGCTGATGAGTGCCACCAGCGTGATGGTGAAGCCGCCCACGATGCCGGGCAGCGCCTCGGGCAGGTAGACGTGGCGCACGATGTGCCACTTGCGGCAGCCCATGGCCTGGGCCGCCTCGATCAGGCCCGGGTCCACCTCGCGCAGGCTCACCTCGGCAATGCGCGCGAAGAACGGCGTGGCGCTGATGGCCAGCGGCACGATGGCGGCCCACACTCCGATGGTGGTGCCCGCGACGAGCCGGGTGAATGGAATCAGCGCCACCAGCAGCACGATGAAGGGCGTGGCCCGGAAACCGTTGACCACGCTGCCCACCACCCGGTGGGTGCGCGGCGAGGCCAGGAAGCCGCCCGGCGCGGTCACGATCAGCAGCACCGCCAGCGGAATGCCCGCCACGAAGGCGATGGCGGCGGAGGCGCCCACCATCGCCAGCGTGTCGGCCAGGGCCTGGGTGTAGCGCTCAAAGGGAATGCTCAACGTCAGCGACATGGCCGATCACCTCGATGGAATGGGCAATGGCGCCAGGCCCTTGCACCAGGGAAGACAGCGCCGGCAGCGGCACGGAGCCGGGCAGCGCGACGATCAGGCGGCCCAGCGGGTGGCCGGCGATGCGGTCCACGCCGCCCTGCAGCAGCCGGACGGGGCTGTGCAGGGCCTGCGCGATGCGGGCGAAGTCGGGTTCCAGCCCGCCCGCCCCCGTGTAGCCCAGCCGCAGGACGCGCTGGAAGCCCCCGTGCGCCGGCGGCTCCGGCCGCAGCCGCGCCTGCAGGTCGCCCGGCAGGCCGTGCTGCAGCGGCGCCAGAAGGGCGCGGGTGGCGGCATGGCGGGGCGCGCCGAACACCTGCCAGACCTCGCCCAGCTCGGCGATGCGGCCCTGCTCCAGCACCAGCACCTGGTCGGCGATCTCGCGGATCACGCTCATCTCGTGCGTGATCAGGATGACGGTGATGCCCAGGCGCTGGTTGATGTCCCGCAGCAGCTGCAGGATGGCATGCGTGGTTTCCGGGTCCAGCGCCGACGTCGCCTCGTCGCACAGCAATATCTCCGGCCCCGTCGCCAGCGCCCGGGCGATGCCCACCCGCTGCTTCTGCCCGCCCGACAGGCGCGCCGGGTAGGTGCGGTGCTTGTCTTGCAGGCCCACCAGCGCCAGCAGCTCCTCCACCCGCTGGTGCACGGCGGCAGGCCGCCAGCCGGCCACGCGCAGCGGCAGCGCCACGTTGTCGTACACCGTCTTGGCGGCCAGCAGGTTGAAGTGCTGGAAGATCATGCCGATGCGCCGGCGCAGCGCCACCAGGCCATCGTCGTCCAGCGCGGCAATGTCGGCGCCATCGACCAGCACGCGGCCCGCCGTGGGCGATTCCAGCCGGTTGATGGTGCGCAGCAGGCTCGACTTGCCCGCGCCGCTGCGCCCGATGATGCCGAAGACGCTGCCGGCGGGAATCTCCAGGCTGATGCCCTCCAGCGCCGCCACTGGCCCGGCGGACGAGGCATACACCTTGCCCAGCCCGTCGAACACCACCGAGCCGGTGCGGGCCGGCGGGCCCTGCACGGCGGCCGGTGCCGCAGGGCCGGCCTGCGCCACCGTGCGGTGCGGCGTCTGGCCGGCGCCGCTGCGCCACAGGGAGGCCGGCGAAAGGGTGTGGACGCCGCCGCTCATGGCTGCTGCGTCCAGGTCAGCACGTAGAGCCGCTTGTCGCCCGCGAAGGCGCGGTCGATGGCGGCCTTCACGGCGGCGGAGTTCTGGAACACCTTCACGAACTTCTGGATCACCGGGTCCTTCGTGCGGTCGGCCCTGGCAACGAACTGGATCGCGAAGCGCGCGTCCTCGATGCCCGAGTACGCCAGCCCGCTGGACGGGTCGAACGCCTTGGAGGCCACGATGAAATGCGGGTAGCCCTGGGCGATGTCCACGTCGCCGGTCACGCGCACCAGCTGCGGGCCCTCCACCTCGACGAACTTCAGCTTCTTGGGGTTCTGCGCGATGTCGTCCACCGTGCCGAGAAAGCCCACGCCGGGTTTCAGCGTGATCAGCCCGGCCTTTTGCAGCAGCAGCAGGCCCCGGCCCTGGTTCACCGGGTCGTTGGCCAGCGCCACCTTGCCGCCCACGGGAACGTCGGCGGCCGCCTTGTGCCGGAGCGAATAGAGGCCGATGTTGGCCAGGAAGCTGGTGCCGGCGCTCGCCAGCTTGAAGCCGTTCTTCTGGATGGCGTTGTCCAGGAAGGGCTGGTGCTGGAAGAAGTTCAGGTCCAGGTCGCCCGCGTTCACGGCCACGTTGGGCGTGGTCCAGTCGGTGAATTCGACGGCCGTCACGTCGATGCCCTGCGCCCGGGCGTCGGGAATGGCGGCGGCGATGGCGTCGGCATAGACGCCCGGCAGCACGCCGATGCGCAGCCTGTCGGCGGCGTGGGCGGGCAGGGCGGCCCACGCGGCGAGGGCGATGAGGGGGGTGAGAAGCAGGCGGCGGAAGGTCATGGTGCAGGATGGAATGAAATGAAATGAAATGGAGTGGAGCGGAGGAATGGATGAAAGTCCGTTCGGGCTGAGCTTGTCGAAGCCAGGGCACAGGGCCATACAGGCCAGGCTCAGGGCGAACGGGGTGATGGCGGAGCCGCCTGGACCAGCCACGGCAGGCTGTAGAGCCGCTCATTGCCCGCGAACGACTGGCGGATCTGCGAGCGCACGGCGGGAGAGTCCTGGTAGATCTGCACGAAGCGCTGGATGCGCGGGTCCTGCGCGTTGTCCTTGCGCGCCACGAAGCGGATGGCGTAGGCCAGGTCGTCGATGCCCGAATACAGCAGCGCGCTGCCGGCCACCTGCGGCTTGCCGGCGTTGACGTAGTGCGCGGGGTAGCCCTGCGCCAGGTCCAGGTCGTCGATGGCGCGCACCAGCTGCGGGCCCTCGATTTCGGAAAAGCGCAGCTTGCGCGGGTTGGCCACGATGTCGTTCACGCTGCCGCGCGCGCCCACGCCGGGTTTGAGCTGGATCAGTCCCGCCTTTTCCAGCAGCAGCAGGCCGCGCCCCTGGTTGACCGGGTCGTTGGCCACGCCCACCCGGGCACCTTCCTTCAGGTCGGCAAAGCGCTGCACCCGGAGCGAATAGAGGCCGATGTTGGGCAGCAGGCCGGTGGCCACGCTGGTGAAGGCGTAGCCGCGTTCGCGGATGGCGTTGTCCAGGAAGGCCTGGTGCTGGAAGTAGTTCAGGTCGATGTCGCCGGCTGCCAGCGCGGTGTTGGGAGCGGTCCAGTCGGTGAACTCGATGACCTTCACGTCCAGCCCCTGCCGGCGGGCCTCCTGCGCCGCGACCTGCACGGAATCGGCCAGCGAGCCGGGTGTGACGCCGATGCGCAGCGGCGCGGCGGGCGCCTGCGCCAGGGCTGCCGTCGCCAGCCAGCCCATCGCGGCTGCGAGCAAGGAGCGGCGGCAGGGAATGAGCGATGGCTTCATGGCTGGGCCTCCAGGGCAGGTCGTTGGGTGGGAACCGTCGTCGTCGCCGCGCCGTGGGCCGGGGCTGCGGCCCGGCGCCGGAACGCCTCGGCCGCATGCCGCGCCGGCAGCCGGTCGCCTTCGCCGAAGAGCCGGCTGCGCAGCGTGCCCTCCGCATACGCGGTCTTGTAGACGCCCCGGCTCTGCAGCTCAGGCACCACCAGCTCGATGAAGTCCTCGTAGCTCTCGGGCACCACGGTGCGGCTCAGGTTGAAGCCGTCCACGCCGGTCTCGGCCACCCAGGACTGCAGTTCGTCCGCCACCTGCTGCGCATCGCCCACGATGGCCGGGTAGCGGCCGCCGAGCGCGAACAGCTCCAGCAGCTTGCGCCGCGTCCAGCCCTGCTGCTGCGCGGTGCGGCTGGCCGATTCGATGGCGTTGCCGGGCGAATAGTCGACCGGCGCGTCCAGGTCGTACTGCGCGAAGTCGATGCCGGTGCTGGCCGCGAAGTGCGCCAGGCCTGCTTCGCGGCTGGCGTAGCGCAGGTAGTCGGCGTGCTTCTCACGCGCCTGGGCCTCGGTGCGGCCCGTCACCACCGCCGCGCCCACGAACACCTTCACGTCGTCCGGCCGGCGGCCGGCGCGCACCAGCTGCTCGCGCAGGGCCTGCACCGTCTGGCGTGCGGCCGCCTTGTTCGGCGGCGAGATGAACACGCATTCGGCATGGCGCGCCGCGAACTGCTGGCCCCGGCCCGAGCTGCCGGCCTGGAACAGCACCGGCGTGCGCTGCGGCGAGGGTTCGCTCAGGTGGTGGCCCTCCACGTCGAAGTAGCGGCCGTGGTGCACCACCTTGTGCACGCGCGCCGGGTCGGCGAACACGCGCGCGGCCTTGTCGCGGCGCACGGCGCCGTCTTCCCAGCTGCCTTCCCACAGCTGGTAGAGCACGTCCAGGTACTCGTCGGCGCGCTCGTAGCGCTCGTCGTGCGGCAGCTGCGCCGGCTGGCCCATGGCGCGGGCGGCGCTGTCCAGGTAGCCGGTGACGATGTTCCAGCCGATGCGGCCATTCGTCAGGTGGTCCAGCGTGGAAAAGCGCCGCGCCAGCAGGTAGGGCGCCTCATACGACAGGTTCACCGTCACGCCGAAACCCAGGTGCCGGGTGGCGGCGGCCATGGCCGGCACCAGCAGCAGCGGGTCGTTCACCGGCAGCTGGATGGATTCGCGCAGCGGCACCTCGACGTTGCCGCGATAGACGTCGTAGGTACCCACGATGTCGGCCAGGAACAGGCCGTCGAACAGGCCCCGCTCCAGCGTGCGCGCCAGATCGGTCCAGTAGGCGAGCGTGCGGTAGTCGGTGCTGCGGTCGCGCGGGTGCGTCCACAGGCCGTGGTTGATGTGGCCCACGCAGTTCATGTTGAAGGCGTTGAGCAGGATATGGGGGCGCTGCTGGGTCATGGCGGTGCCTCCTTCAGCGCGGCAGCCAGGCCAGGCGGTAGAGCCCGGCGTCGTTCAGGTAGAAGCGCTGGATCGCCTGGCGCACCGGGTTGGAGGTCTTGTAGACGGCCAGGAACTGCGCGATGCGCGGGTCGGCCGCGCGGTCCTTGCGGGCGACGAACTGGATGGCCCAGGAATCGTCCTCGTAGCGGGTGTAGGCCAGGCCCTTGCTGGCATCGAACGCCTTCGACGGGATGATGAAGTAGGGGTAGCCCAGCGCCAGGTCCACGTCCTGCGTGGCGCGCACCAGCTGCGGGCCTTCCACCTCGATGAAGCGCAGCCGCTTGGGGTTGGCCACGATGTCGGCCTGCGTGCCCAGCAGGCCCGTGTCCGGCCGCAGCGTGATCAGCCCGGCATGCTGCAGCAGGCGCAGCGCCCGGCCGATGTTCACCGGGTCGCTGGCGATGGCCACACGGGCGCCGTCGGGCAGGTCCGCCAGCGTCTTGTGGCGGGTGGAATAGAGACCCAGGTACGACAGGATGCCCGGCTGCACGCTCACGAAGTCGAAGCCCTTGCTGCGCACGGCATTGGCCAGGTAGTTGCTGTTCTGGTAGTAGTTCAGGTCGATGTCGCCCGCATCCAGCGCCACGTTGGGCGTGGTCCAGTCGGTGAATTCGACCACCTGCACATCGAGGCCCTGGGCCTTGGCTTCTTTCGCGGCCAGCTCGACCGAGTCGGCGAAGATGCCCGGCACCACGCCGATCTTGAGCGGCGCGGCCAGGGCGCTGCCGGCGAGCACGGCGGCACCGGCGAAGGCGAAGGCGAAGGCGAAAAAGGTACGGAGCAGACGGAGTGGCTTCATGTCGGTGCTGGGGCGTTGCGTGGGTGTGAGGGGAAAGGCGGATTCAGAGCGCCCCGTGGCGCGGCGGAATGCGGCCGTTGAGGTGGTAGTTGCCGATGGCGTGGTACTTCCATCGCACCGGGTCGTGCAGCGTGTGCGTGCGGGCGTTGCGCCAGAAGCGGTCCAGCCCCTGCCGGCCGGTGGTGGCGGAGGTGCCGCCCAGCTCGAAGAGCCGCGTGCCCGCATCCAGCGACGCGGTGGTGGTGAGTGCCCGCGCCTCGGCCACGGCGACGGATGCCTGGGCCACGCTCTGTTCGGTGGCGTCCGCCTGCGCCGCATCCACGAAGCGGGCCGCGCGGCGCACCAGGGCCTCGGCGGCGCGCACGCGCACGGCGGTGTCGCCCAGCTGCTGGATGAGCAGCGGGTCGTCGGCCGCACGGTCCACCCCGGCGTCGATCCAGGGCCGGGCGTGATCGCGCACGAAGGGCAGCGTGGCGGCCAGCGCGCCCCGCGCCAGGCCCAGGTCGATGGCCGCGTGCAGCAGCTGCGCCAGCGGGCCGATGGTGGTGGGCCGCTGGAACGAGGCGAGAAAGGGCACGACCCACTCGGCCTCGACGCGCACGTCGTCGAACTCCACCGAGCCGCTGCCCGTCACCCGCTGGCCGAAGCCGTCCCAGTCGTCGGTGATGCGCACGCCCGGCGCGGTGCGCGGCACGAAGGCCAGCCAGGTCACCTCGCGCCCGTCGGCCTCCTGGGCCACCACCAGCGTGGGAATCCAGTGCGCATACAGCGCGCCGGTGCAATAGAACTTGCGGCCGATGACACGGAAGCCGCCATCGCCATCCGGCACCAGCCGCGTGCGGCGCTGGAAGTCCTTGTGGCCGATCTCGGCCAGCGCGTTGCCGAAGCGCTCGCCCGCCAGCACGCGGCCGTAGAAGAAGCGCTTCTGCGCATCGCTGCCGCCCACGCGCAGCACCTCCAGCGCATAGAAATGGTTCTGCGGAATCTGGCCCAGCGAGCCGTCGGCCGCGCTCACGCGGGCGATCACCTCGGCCAGCGTGCCGGCCGATACGCCCGGGCCGCCGTATTCAGGCGGCACGGCGATGGCCCAGAGCCCGCTGGCGACGAAGTCGTCCAGCTCGGCCCAGGGCAGCAGGCGTTCGCGGTCGCGCCGGGCGGCATCGGGCGCGATGCGGTCGGCGAAGCGCTGCGCGGCGGCCAGCGCCTCGGCGTCGCTGGCGACGCGCTGCGGCGTGCCGGCCGGGGCCGGGGCGGGCGAGGCTTGCGCCGGCGGCACGGGGGCCGGGGTGGCAAGTGCGCTGGCGGGCGGTTCGGGGAGCAGCAGGGACATGGCTGTCGGTTCTCTCATCGGTGTCGAAGTCGTTCTGGTAGTCGGTGGCGGCTGGGAGCGCGCGAAGTCAGTTCCACGAATGCCGGCGAGGCAGCGCGCCGTTCAGCAGGTGGTTGCCGATCAGGTGCAGCTTCCAGCGCACCGGGTCGTGCAGCGTGTGCACGCGGGCATTGCGCCAGTGGCGGTCCAGGTGGTGCGCGGCGCGCGTGGCGGAAGAGCCCGCCAGCTCGAACAGCTTTTCGCTGGCCTCCAGCGCGATGCGGGTGGTGAGCACCTTGGCCTCGGCCACGGCGACCGATGCCCGCGCGCTGTCTTCGGCGGTGAAGCCACCGGCGGCTGCGGCGCGCGCGGCCAGTTCGTCAAACAGCCCGCCCGTTTCCCGCAGCACCTCGCGCGCGGCGTGCAGGTCGATCTGCAGGCGGCCGACATCGGCGATGAGATACGGGTCGTCGTGCGCGTGCTGCACGCCCGAATCCACCCAGGGCCGGGCGCGCTCGCGCACGAAGCGCTGCGCGTCGGCCACCGCCGCCTCGGCAATGCCCTGGTCGATGGCGGCCTGCATCAGCTGCGACGTGGGGCCGTACAGGCCCGGCCGGTCGGCCAGCTGCCAGAGCGGCAGCACATCGGCCGCATCGACCGGCACCTCGTCGAACACCACCGTGCCGCTGGCGGTGGTTCGCTGGCCGAAGGCGTCCCAGTCGTCCACCACGGCCAGGCCCGGCGCCTCGCGCGGCACCCACACCTGCACGCTGCGGCCCGCGTCGTCGGTGGCGCGCACGGGAATGCGGTGGGCGAAGAGGGCGCCCGTGGAATAGAAGCGCTTGCCCGACAGCACCAGCTGCCCCTGCGGCGTGGTGCGCAGCCGCGTGGCGCCCTGCAGCACGGTGGCGGCCCCATCGGCCTTGCGCTCCGGCCCCGCATTGCCCAGCCGCCGGCCGGCCAGCACCTCGGCATAGAAGCGCTGCTTCTGCTCGGGCGTGCCCAGCTCGTGCAGCACGCCCAGCACGCCGAAATGGTTCTGCGGAATCTGCCCCAGCGAGGAGTCCGCCGCATTGAGGATCACGAACACCTCGGCCAGCGTGGCGTAGGCCACCTGCGCCCCGCCATGGCTGCGCGGCACGGTGATGGCGCCCAGGCCGCTGGCCGACCAGCGCGTCAGCTCGTCCCAGGGCAGGCGCCGCTCGCGGTCGCGTTCGGCGGCACCGGGCGCGAATTCAGCCGCCAGCCGGTGTGCGGCGGCAATGGCTTCGGCATCGGAGGCGATGCGTGCCACGTTGGTGGGGATGTCGGGAAGGGGTTGTTGCAGTGCGGGTCTTGCGGTCATGCCGCGATTGGAGACCGGGACGCTGCGGTGTGGTGCGAAGGAATCGGCGTATCGATATGCGGGATCTGTTGGGTGACCCGCTGCTGATGCGCCCGTTTCACCTTCTTCTCCGCTGCACGCCTTTTAGCGGCTCGACTTCCGAAATTTTTAGACGCACTTGTGCGCGCTATGTACGCGTTGCTGCCTTACCGCCTTCACTGTCTAGGTCGGCTGTGCAGCGGAAGCGAACTGTCACGTCTATTTGACCGAATAGTTAGGTGATTCAGTCGATAGTCCACCCAAGTTGCCGTGCATAGCTCTGCAGCTTGTTTAGAATATATTGCGCAACTGTTGATCGGTTGCTAGAAGCCAAGAAGTCACCCTTTCTCCATGTATATTCAATGCACTGAACTCGGTCTTCGAAATAGATCGCGTTGTCGGGAATCAGCCCGCAGAAGGGAAGTTTCTGCTCTGACGTTGCATTTACAAAGGGGACTTCGGTGTCTTTTAGGATCGCCTCGACGGCTGCCTTCATGATGTGGTTAAGATTCTTGTCTTTGCCGAGGTTAAAACCTGCCTCTGCAAGAAGTTGAAAGGCAGCAGCAGCATCCTCCCCCGGGGTGCCGCGAGCTTCAAACCTAGACAGCTCGACTTCACAAATGATCTTCCCGAGGTCGGAGCGACTAAGGTCACGAACCCCACGAGCAGGGCCGTATCGCTTGTAGCCAGCAGTGTCGAACAATTCCATTGAGCTAGAAAAGTTCCTGATACAGGACGCGGCAGCAGTTGGAGCGAGGCAAAGCGCGTGTGCATCTAGCTGAACGATTGCCCTAGTAAGTAGTCCTCGCCGTGTAGACCACCACTTCCCGATCTCGCTTTGTGAAGTCACAGATACCAGCGCATGAGCATCGAGAAGACCATATCTGGAAGGTGAGGTCAGTTGGGTAAGAACACCCGGGTCAGCGCTTTCACTCGCAAACACAATGAGCACGGAAACAGGCTTCTCCAGCTCAGCCTTCAGGGCCTGAATCCTCGAATTGAAATCGTGAGAGATGCGCCGAAGAAAACTGCCGAGAGTAAAGAACTCTCGCGGTATGTAGTCGGCAGGATCGACCCCAAGTTCTTCGAGGTTGTTCATGTGGTTTGACAGCGTAAGAGTGTGTTTTGCGGTGTCTTGCCAAGTTTCTTGTGGTGGGCCTTCGCAGACAAGCGGGAGTTCTATTGCCGTCTCTCCAGCGATTTCCACATAGCGTCTGGAGAGCGCCTCTGCGATTGCGATGCTGGTTTCTGGCCAGAAGACGATTGATGGAACGTTGCCAGCGTTTGTTCGGAGGAATCGTTTTATTGCGGCTAGCTCTGTATCGGTAGGGGGCGCGTTCTCGCGGTGGTCAATATTGATCGGGATAATGCGTTTATTGTTTGCTGGAAGTGTTTTGACAAAATCTTTGACAGCACTAACCAAGCCATCAAATGAAAGTTCCCCGTCGTAGGGACATGTTGGCCCATAGAGCGCTGGGAGCCACTGCGACGCATTCATCACGAACGTTGTTTTCCCTACGCCGGTTTGACCCGCCAGCGGAACAAGGACACCCTCATCGCGCGTCAGAACCTCGTTCGCGAGTGCGCGAAGACTATCGACGTTTGGTCCGGCGGGTGCAATCAAGAGATTGGCAACATCAGTGCCGAGATGCTTTTCGAGTCGTTCGTATCGATCCGGCAGTGTGAGCTGTGAGAGCAGATGAGTAGTCATGTTCGACCTTGTGATGTCGTGCTGAAACGCTTTTATACGGCTAACGTACTGTACCCCGCACCAACCCGCATGCCACATCCAGCGCGTACGGTCTAAATTTGGAAAAATGCGAAAAGGGGCTTGTAGCCCTCGCTGTGTGTTGCGCGCCACACGATTGCTGGATCAGGTCCATGAGCGAATTCATTAAAAACGCTATCGCCTGCGCACAGAGCTGGGCCATGCCCTGAGGGCTTTGTAAATCGTCAGATAACGGCTTTGCGGGTCTTGTCTGAAGGACAGCTCAGGATGGTAAGCTGCCGGCCCTCATCCGGCCACCGACTTCCGCTCCCAGCCTTCAGCAGCCCTTTGGGTGAACTTGGTGGGCTTTCCTTTTGTTCGAAATCAGCCACTGATTCGGCTCTGAGGTCCACGGACCTCCCGCCCCGTGGACCTTACCGGGAACGCACTCTCAGGTATACCAACTCGCCTCCGGCACCCTCCCCAACAACGCATACTCCCCCACCTCCCGCCGCTTGTAAGCAACCGGGTCGTGCAGCGAATGCGTGCGGATATTCCGCCAGAAGATGTCCAGCCCCACCGTATTCGCGGTAGCGCGCGCCCCGGTCACTTCGAACACCCGGTTGCCGATCTCCAACCCCACATCCACGGCGACCTGTTTGGCGGCGGCCACGCGCACGGCTGCTTCGCCGCGCTGCTGGGCGGTCACGCTGTCGCGGTCGGCGGCATGGAGCAGGCGGGCCAGTTCGGCGCCGGCGGCGTCGGCCAGGGCTTCGGCGGCCCAGAGGCGAGATTGCAGGGTGCCGTAGGCTTCCAGGATGTACCACTCCTCGGTGGCGCTGGCCTTGTTGTCGCCGCCATGCGGACAGGGGCGGGTTGGGTTGCGGGTGTAGCCGGCGGCGGTGCGGAGGGCGCTGCGGGGCGATGCCAGGTAGAACTCGGTGAAGAGCTCCTTGATGGCCGACAAGTTCAGGGTTTCATAGGGGCGGCTTCAGGTACGGACCTTGTCCTCACAGTCGGCCGCGCCGCTTCAGTCCACGTCCATATCGGTGACGCCGCAGGTTTCGGTGAGCGACTGCGTTGCATAACGGAGTTGACGCCGTGCTGTTCAACGAAAGCGGCCTTTGAGGCCGCGTCCAGTCCGTGCGGACCGCCGCCAGCCGTTGCGCGGTCTGGAGCTTGCCGAGTTAGTGTAAGGTTGGCTGTACCTTGACTGGATTCACCGTGCTTCAGGCGGCCCGGGCCAGTCGCAGCGCGGGCACTGTTTGCGCTGCGGTGGCGGGCGCCACACCCACCAACGGCGCCGCCCGCTCCGCCGCCAGCGCGATGCGCGCCTTCAACCCCGCGCTGCCGACGGCGTAGCCCGTGAAGTCCTGCTCCGACGCGTACACGCCGATGGGCAGCGTGCGCGCCTGGAAGAAGCTGAACAGCGGGCGCAGCTGGTGGTCGATCACCAGCGCGTGGCGGTCGCTGCCGCCGGTGGCGGCCAGCAGCACGGGCACGTCGATCAGGGCGTCCTGATGCACGAAGTCGAACAAATGCTTGAAGAGACCGGTGTAGGAACCGCGATAGACGGGGCTGGCCACGATGAGCAGGTCGGCCGATTCGATGGCGGCCAGTTCCGCCTCCACGCTGGCGGGCAGCTGGCTGCGGTAGAGCGCGCCGCCGATCTGCGGCGCCAGCGGGCCCAGTTCGATGGTGTGCGGCTCGATGGGCAGCACGTCGCCGATCGCGGCGATCAGCTCCTCGACCAGCACCAAGGTGCGGGAGGGGCGCTGCACGTTGCCGGAGACGGCGACGACTTTGAAGGGGCGGGTCATGGGATGGGTTCCTTCTGGTTCCAATGCCCGGCGCGACCATCGCGGCGGGTTGATGGCCCAGATTTAAGACCCGGCGGCGCTTTCGCGCTGCAAAGGATTCGGCGCATGGATATGCGGATTGCGCGCAAGGGCGGCGCTGACGCGGTTTCCACCATCTCCACGCTGCGCGGACCACTGCGGGCGCCATCGCCGCAACTCCTGCGAAGGTGGACAACGCAGCACACCGCCCCCGGCAGAGAGGTGCGGCACGGGCGGCCAGCAGCCGCACCGTTCGGCAACGCCGTTTGCTATATATTTAATAGCATAAAGTGCTTGCGTATCAAGCGCGGGAGCCCGATTTGGCTTGAATCGACGTCGAATCAGCCGTCGAGATCACCCGCCGAACACCGCCCGCCACAGCGCCAGCACCGCCTCGCGCTCGGCCTGCAGGGTGGCCGGGTCCACGCGGGTGGGCTGCTCGTTCAGGCGGGCACGGTGCTGCACCTGGCGCAGGGTGCGGTAGGCGGTGGCGGCGGCGGTGCCCACGCCGTCCGGCAGGAAACCCGCGTCCTCGGCGCGGCGCAGCAGGGTGATGTTGCCCCGGTTCTCGCGCAGGCTGGGGTGGTCGGCCGACTGCGACAGCACCAGGTACTGGATGGCGAATTCGACGTCCACCATGCCGCCCACGCTGTGCTTCACGTCGAACTGGCCAGCCGGCACCGGGTGCGCGGCGCGCACGCGTTCGCGCATGGTGACGATCTCCTCGCGCAGCGAGGCGGGGTCGCGCGGCGCGGTGATGACGGCTTCGCGCACGGCGTCGAAGCGCTCGCGCAGGTGGCGGCCGGTGCCGACCAGGGCCGCGCCGTCGCCCAGGGGCAGCGGCGGCAGCGTGCCGGGCGGCGCCAGGTCTTCGGTGCCCAGCAGGAAGCGGGCGCGCGTCATGGCCTGGTGTTCCCAGGTCCAGGCGGTGTTGCTGCCGCGCCGTTCCTGGTAGTTGGCGTAGGCGGTGAAGCTGGTCACCAGCAGGCCGGAATTGCCGTTGGGCCGCAGGGCCGTGTCGATCTCGAACAGGTCGCCCTCGGCGGTCTTCACCGTCAGCCAGTTGATCAGCTTGCGCACGAAGGCCGAATAGACCTCGGGCGCGCGGTCGTCGTCGTCGTCGAACACGAAGACGATGTCCAGGTCGCTGCCGTAGCCCAGCTCTTTGCCGCCCAGCTTGCCGTAGCCGATGATGGCGAACTGCGGCACCTCGCGGTGGCGGTTCTTGAGGCGGCTCCAGCACCAGCGGGCCGTCACGCGCAGCACGCTGTCGGCCAGGGCCGAGAGGTCGTCGGCCACCTGCTCGACGGTGATGCGGCGCTCCACGTCGCGCGCCAGGGTGCGGAAGGTTTCCGCGTGGTGCGCGCGGCGCAGCAGGTTCAGCAGCGTCTCGTCGTCGTCCTCGCCCGTGGTCTGCAGCGAGGCGATGCGCAGCGCCAGCTCGTGCTCGAAGTCTTCCGGCACGAAGCGTTCGGACAGCAGGGCCTCGCCCGCCAGTTCGTCGATCACGCCCGGGTGCTGCAGCATGTAGCGCGCCGGCCATTGGGCGGCGCCCAGCAGGTGCAAGAGGTGCTCGTGCACCGTGGGGCGCTCCAGCAGCAGCGCCAGGTACACGTCGCGCCGCAGCAGCGATTCGAGCCAGCCGATCAGGCGCACCACCGCGTCTTCGTTGACCTGGCCGTCGGCCAGCCAGCGGGCGGTGCGCTGCACCAGCCGCAGCAGGCGGTCGCGCGACTCGTCGCTCAGGCCCTGAACGCGCGGGTGCGTGCGCCATTCGGCCACGCGGGCGCGCACGGTGGGCGGCAGCTGGCCCAGCACCGTTTCCAGCTCGGGCGGGGCCGGGGTGCCGGCGCGCGGGCCGCCGCAGCCGCCCTTGCTGCACTGCTTCTTGCCCGCGCCGCCCAGCAGGGTGTCGAACTCCTGCGCCACCAGTTCGCGGTGCGCGTCCAGCTGGTGCAGGAAGGCGCAGCTGCCCAGGCCCAGGGTCTGGGCGATCCAGGCCAGGTCGTCGTCGCGCGTGGGCAGCACATGGGTCTGCTGATCGTCCAGGTACTGGATGCGGTGCTCCACCTGCCGCAGGAAGGTGTAGGCGGCGGCCAGCGCGTCGGCCGTCTCCTGGGGCATCAGCCCGGCGCGGGCGATGCGCTGCAGCGCCTCCAGCGTGGGGCGGCAGCGCAGCTCGGGGAACTGCCCGCCGCGCACCACCTGCAGCAGTTGCACGATGAATTCGATCTCGCGGATGCCCCCGCGCGAGAGCTTCACGTCGTTGGCGCGTTCGGGGTGGCCGGCGCTGCGCTTGGCGGCATGGTCGCGGATCTGGCGGTGCAGCGAGCGCAGCGCGTCGAACACGCTGTAGTCCAGGTAGCGGCGGAAGACGAAGGGCAGCACCACGCCACGCAGCGCCTGCACGGGCTCGCCGATGACGGATTCGCGCGGCGCCACCACGCGGCTCTTGAGCCAGGCGAAGCGCTCCCACTCGCGGCCCTGCACCTGCAGGTATTCCTCCAGCGCGGCCAGCGACACGGCGGCGGGGCCCGAGTTGCCGTTGGGCCGCAGCGCCAGATCGACCCGGAAGACGAAGCCGTGCTCGGTGGTGTCGCCCACCAGGTTGTAGATGGCCTTGACCGCCTGGCCGAAGTATTCGTGGTGCGAGATGCGCCCGCGCCCCTGTTCGTTGCCGGCGGTTTCGCCGTCGTGTTCGTACACGTAGATCAGGTCGATGTCGCTGGACACGTTCAGCTCGCGCGCGCCCAGCTTGCCCATGCCGATGATCCACAGCTCCACCGGGCCGCCGTCCGGGCCCTGGGGCGCGCCGTGGCGCGCGTCCAGCTCGGCGCGGGCCTGCACGCAGGCCCGGTCCAGCGCCAGCTCGGCCAGCCAGGTCATGGCGCGGGTCACGTCGTCCAGCGGGGCCTGCTGCTCGCAGTCGAGCCGGATCAGCCGCTCCAGCACCAGCTGGCGCAGGATGCGCAGCGCAGCGCCGGTGTCGTGGCCGCGGGCGGCCAGGGCGTCCAGCGCCTCGGCCATGGTGTCGCGCGTCGGAAGGCCCGCCGGCAGCAGGGGGAATTCGTCCGCATAGCGGCGGTGCAGGCGCTGCAGGAAGCGCGAATGGTCGGCTATGCCCGGGCCGGCGGGTGGCGAAGACGGCTGCATGGGAGAAGGTGTCAGAAGGCGGAGCGAAGGGGCGTCGGGGCCGTGCGGGAAGGCGTGCCGTCGTACACAACGACACGCTCCGGCCGTGAACCCGAGGGAAGGGCGCGGGTCATAATTCCTGACACCGACAACACCCGCCATGAACGCCGAGACGCCACCACGCCCCACACGCCTTCTGACATGCGTTGCGGTGTTCGCTCGGTGGTCGCTGGGGCTGCTGCTGGCCTTCGGTGTCTTGCTGGCAGCCGCTTGGGGCGGGCTTCATGGCTGGATTGTGCCGCGAATCGGCGAATACCGTCCGCAGCTGGAAAGCCATGCCGGACGGGCGCTGGGGGTTCCCGTGCAGATCGGCTCGCTGAGCGCCCGCTCCAACGGGCTGCTGCCCGCCATCGAACTCGGTGACGTCGCCCTGCTGGACGCCCAGGGCCGCCCGGCGCTGCAGCTGCCGCGCGTGATCGCCACCGTGTCGCCGCGCTCGCTGCTGAAGCTCGGCTTCGAGCAGCTCTATGTAGAAGGCGCCGAGCTGGACGTGCGCCGCGAGGCGGACGGCCGCATCTTCGTCGCGGGCCTGGCGCTGGGCGACAGCGACGGCGCGCCGGACGCCGCACCCGGCACCGAGGGGGCCGACTGGCTCTTCTCGCAACCCGAGCTGGCGATTCGCGGCGGCACGGTGCGCTGGAGCGATGCGCTGCGCGGCGCCCCGCCCCTGGCGCTGAGCGATGTCGACCTGGTGCTGCGCAACGGCCGCTGGCGCCACGCGCTGCGGCTGGACGCCACGCCGCCGCCCGAGTGGGGCGAGCGCTTCAGCCTGCGCGGGCAGTTCCGCGCGCCCCTGCTGGCCACGCACAGCGGTGCCTGGCAGCAGTGGAGCGGCCAGCTCTTCGCCGACTTCACGCGGGTGGACGTGTCGCGCCTGAACCAGTATGTGGACGTGGGCGCGCGCGTGACCGGCGGCCACGGCGCCGTGCGCGCCTGGGCCGACGTGCAGCGCGGCCAGCTGTCGGGCGGCACCGCCGACGTGGCGCTGGCGGGCGTGAGCACCACGCTGGGCGCGCAGCTGGAGCCGCTGGCGCTGCGCACCGTGGCCGGCCGCATCGGCGGGCGGCGCTTTGCCGATGGGTTCGAGGTGTCCACGCAGGGTTTGCAGTTCCTGACCGACGACGGCCTGCGCTGGCCGGGCGGCAACCTGACGCTGCGCCACACCCACGGCGACCAAGGCGGGCAGGACCACGGCGAGCTGCAGGCCGACCGGCTGGATCTCGCCGCGCTGACCGACATCGCCAGCCGCCTGCCGCTGGGGGACACGGCGCACCGCGCGCTCGCCACCTATGCGCCCGAAGGCAGGGTCGAGGCGGTGCAGGCCAGCTGGCGCGGGCCGCTGGCGGCGCCGCAGCAATACCAGGCGCGCGGCAAGGTCTCCGGCCTGGCGCTGGCGGCGCCCCTCGGCGCGGACGCGGTGGCCGCCGCCCGCGTGCCGGGGGTGCGGGGTGCCACGGTCGAATTCGATCTGAACCAGGCGGGCGGCAACGCTACGCTGGCCGTGGCCGACGGCGCGCTGCTGCTGCCGGGCGTCTTCGAAGACCCGCTGGTGCCGGTGCAGCAGCTGGGTGCGGCCGTGCGCTGGCAGCGCGACGGCCAGCGCCTGGCGGTGCAGGCCAGCGACGTGCGCTTCGCCAATGCCGACGCGGCGGGCGAGGCGCGGGCGAACTGGCACACCGACGACCTGGGCCATGCGCCCGGCGTGCTCGACCTCTCGGGCACCCTGCAGCGCGCCGATGGCACGCGGGTGCACCGCTACCTGCCCCAGGTCATTCCGCAGGCCACGCGCCACTACGTGCGCGACGCCGTCACGGCCGGCACCGCCAGCCAGGTCCAGTTCCGCGTGAAGGGCGACCTGCACCACATGCCGTTCAACCAGCCGGGCCAGGGCGAGTTCCGCATCGCGGCGCAGGTGCGCGGCGTGACCTATGCGTACGTCCCCCCGTCGCTGCAGCACGCACAGCAGCTGCCGTGGCCGGCCCTCACGGGACTGAGCGGCGAGCTGGTCTTCGAGCGCTCCAGCATGAGCGTGCGCAACGCCGCCGGCACGTTCGTCGGCAGCCCGCAGGTGCGCGCGCAGAAGGTGAACGTGCGCATCCCCAACCTGGCGCACACGGTGGTGGGCGTGTCGGCCGAAGTGCGCGGGCCGCTCGCCGACATGCTGGCGCTGGTGCGCAGCTCGCACATCGGCGAGCTGACCGGCGGCGCGCTGGCCAAGGCCAGCGCCACCGGGCCGGGCGCGCTGCAGCTGGACCTGAGCCTGCCGATCGAGCACATGGATGCCTCGAAGGTGCGCGGCGCCGTCACGCTGGCGGGCAACGACGTGCGCTTCACGCCGGAAACGCCGCGGGTCGAAGGCGCCCAGGGGGCCGTGCAGTTCACCGAAAGCGGGTTCACCCTGGCCGGCGTGCAGGGCCGTGCGCTGGGCGGCGACGTGCGCTTCGACGGCGGCATGCAGCCGCCTGCCAACGCGCCCGGCAGCCCTGCGGTCGTCGAGGTGCGCGCCGAAGGCGTGGCCACCGCCCAGGGGCTGCAGCAGGCGACCGAGCTGGGTGCGCTGGCGAAGATCGCGCGCAGTGCCTCGGGCAGCACACCGTACACGGTGGCCGTGGGGGTGCGCCGCGGCGTGCCGGAGGTGCAGGTCTCCACCAGCCTGCAAGGCATGGCACTGGCCGTGCCCGCACCGCTGGGCAAGCCGGCTGAAACGACCCTGCCCGTGCGGTTCCAGAACCGGCTCACGCCCGAATCAGTGGGGGCCAGTGCTGGTGCCGGTGCCGGTGCCGGTGCCGGTGCCGGCGGTGCGGCCACGGGCCCGTTGCATGACGAACTGGTGGTGGACCTGGGCGGCGTGGGCTCGGTGCGCTATGTGCGCGACGTGAGCGGGCCGCAGCCGAAGGTGCTGCGCGGCGCCATCGCGCTGGGGCTCGGGCCGGAGGAAACGCCCCCGCTGCCGGCAGCGGGCGTGGCCGCCAACGTGCGCCTGCACCAGGTCGACGTGGATGCCTGGCAGGCCCGGCTGCTGGGGGCGGCGCCGGCCCCCTCCGCCGCCGACACGGCGACCGCCGCCGCCACGGCAACGCCGCCTGCTTCGGCGGCCGACGCGGCCCCCGCAGCCGCCATGCAGGACTATCTGCCCACCGTCATCGCGCTGCGGGCAGACACCATCACCCGGCAGGGCCGCACGCTGCACCGGGTGGTGGCCGGCGGTTCGCGCGACGGCCCCATCTGGCGCGCCAACATCGACGCCACCGAACTGAACGGCTATTTCGAATACCGGCAGGGCTCGGGGGCCGGGGCCGAAGCGTCCCAGGGCCTGCTCTTCGCACGCCTCTCGCGGCTGGCCATTCCGCAGGCCGCCGCCACGCAGGTGGACGACATGCTGCTGGGCGACTCCCCCCAGCCCGGCACGCTGCCGTCGCTCGACATCGTGGTGCAGGACTTCGAATTGCGCGGCCGGCGCCTGGGGCGCATCGAGATCGAAGCGCAGAACCGGGGCGAGGGCAACGCGCGCGAGTGGCAGCTCGCCAAATTCAACCTGGTGGCACCCGAGGCCACCTTCACCTCCAGCGGCAGCTGGGCGCGCGTGCCCGGCCCCGGCACGGCCGAGCCGGTGCGCCGCACGGTGATGAACTTCCGCCTCGACATCCGCGACTCGGGCGAGCTGCTGGCCCGCTTCGGCATGGACGGCGTGCTGCGCCGCGGCCAGGGCCGGCTGGACGGACAGGTGGCCTGGACGGGCGCGCCCATCAGTCCCGACTACCCCTCCATGTCCGGCCTGGTACACCTGGACATGGCATCGGGCCAGTTCCTCAAGGCCGAGCCGGGCCTCGCCAAGCTGCTCAGCGTGCTCAGCCTGCAGTCGTTGCCGCGCCGGTTGACGCTGGACTTCCGCGACGTGTTCAGCGAAGGCTTCGCGTTCGACTTCGTGCGCGGCGACGTGCGCATCGAGCAGGGCGTGGCCATCACCAACAACCTGCAGATGAAGGGCGTGAACGCCGCCGTGCTGATGGAAGGGCGGGCCGACATCGCGCGCGAGACGCAGGACCTGCACGTGGTGGTGGTGCCGGAGATCAACGCCATGACGGCATCCCTGGTCGCCACCGCCATCAATCCCGTCATCGGCCTGGGCAGCTTCCTGGCCCAGGTGTTCCTGCGCGGCCCGCTCATCCAGGCGGCCACGCAGCAGTTCCACATCGACGGCACCTGGGACGACCCGCGCATCGAGCGCATGACCCGCCGCCGCCCCGCCGCCCCGGGCGACAGGCCGGACGCCGCGCCCACCACCACCACGCCCCCTTCCGGAGACGCCTCATGAAAGTCGCCGCCTTGCAGATGGTCTCGGGCCCGCGCCCCGACGACAACATGGCCCAGGCCCGCCGCCTGCTCGAAGAGGCCGCCGCCCAGGGGGCGGAACTGGCCGTGCTGCCCGAGTACTTCGGCTTCATGGGCGCGCGCGACACCGACAAGCTGGCGCTGCGCGAGCCGCTGGGCGACGGGCCGCTGCAGCGCATGCTGTCGACCGCCGCGCGCGAGCTGGGTATCTGGGTGGTCGGCGGCACCCTGCCGCTGCAGTCGGGCAGCGCCACCCAGGTGCGCAACACCAGCCTGGCGTTCGACCCTGCGGGCGAGCGCGTGGCGCGCTACGACAAGATCCACCTGTTCCGCTTCGACAACGGGCGCGAGTTCTTCGACGAGGCGCATGTGATCGAAGCCGGCGCCGACACCGCGCGGTTCGACCTCACGGCGCGCGACGGCAGCGTGTGGCGCGTGGGCCTGTCGGTCTGCTACGACCTGCGCTTTCCGGAGCTGTACCGCCAGCACGCCAGCGCCGGCGCCGACCTGCTGCTGGTGCCCAGCGCCTTCACCCACACCACCGGCCAGGCGCACTGGGAAGTGCTGCTGCGCGCCCGCGCCGTCGAAAACCTGGCCTACGTGCTGGCGCCCGCGCAGGGCGGCACGCACGAGACCGGCCGCCGCACCTGGGGCCACAGCATGCTGGTGGACCCGTGGGGCGCCGTGCTGGCGCAGCGCGCCGAAGGGGCGGGCGTGGTCTGCGGCGAGATCGACCCCGCCTACCTGCGGCAGGTGCGCCAGCAACTGCCCGCGCTCGATCACCGCGTGCTGCAGTGACGCCCTCGACTGCCACCACCTCCGCCGACCCCTCCACCGCCGCGCCCGCCACCCCGCCGCAGCCCTGGCGCCGCTGGCATAGCGCCTGGAGGCGCTGGTCGCTCTGGACGCTGCTGGTCGGCCTGGTGGGCGCCATGCTCATCACGCTGGTCTGGCTGGCCGGGCGCTACGAAGCCAGCCAGGTGCAGAGCAAGCTCGAACGGGACACGGCCGACGCGGTGGCCGACATCCGCACCGCCTTCAGCCACAACCTGCAGAGCCTGCAGGCGCTGCAGTCCGGCGATCCGGACCTGGCCTCCTGGGAGCACCGCGCCGCCGGCCTGCTGAGCCTGCGGCGCGAGCTGGTGCGCGTGGAGTGGCGCGACACGCAGCTGCGCGTGCGCGCGCATGTCGAGACGCCCTACCGCGTGGTCCCGTCCGACCCCGAGACGCGGGCGGCCGCGCAGTCCGACATCGCGCTCGCCTGCGCCAATGCGCGGCGCATCGGCGCGGCCTCGTATTCGGGCAGCTACTTCCAGCCGCAGAGCGACGGCATGGGCTCCGAGATGATGGAGCTGTGCGTGCCGCTGCTGGAAAACGGCCGCTACACCGGCTTTCTGACCGCCACCTACGCGCTGCAGAACGTGCTGGTGGACGTGGTCGCCACCAGCCTGCAGCGCGGGCAGGAGGTGTCCTTCACCGAGCCCGACGGCACGCGGCTGGCCCTGGTCGGCGCCACGCGGCGCGGCTCGCGCATGTTCCAGGCCCAGCAGCTGCTGGACCTGCCGGGCACGGCGCTGATGCTGCGCATGGGCAGCTGGCACAGCGCGCCCAGCGTGTTCCCCAACGTGCTGACGGCGCTGGTGACGGCGATGTCGGTGGCGCTGGTGACGGTGATGGTGGTGCTGGTGCGCGACAACCGGCGGCGCCTGCGCGCCGAGCGCGACCTGGGCGACGCGCTGGCCTTCCGCAAGGCCATGGAGGATTCGCTGGTGATCGGCCTGCGCGCCCGCGACCTGCAGGGCCGCATCACCTACGTCAACCCGGCGTTCTGCGACATGGTGGGCTTCACCGCGCAGGAGCTGGTGGGCCAGGGCGCGCCGCTGCCCTACTGGCCGCCCGAGCTGGCGCAGGAATACGGCGCCCGCCAGCAGGTGCGCCTGTCGGGCCAGCAGGTGCCGCCGCGCGAGGGATACGAATCGGTCTTCATGCGGCGGGACGGCACGCGCTTTCCGGTGATGATCTACGAGGCGCCGCTCATCAACGCCCAGGGCCTGCACACCGGCTGGATGGGCTCGTTCCTCGACGTGAGCGAGCAGCGGCGGGTGGAGGAGCTTTCGCGCACCTCGCACGACCGGCTGCAGGCCACCGCCCGCCTGGCCACCGTGGGCGAGATGGCATCGCTGCTGAGCCACGAGCTGAACCAGCCGCTGGCCGCCATCTCCAGCTATGCCAGCGGGTCGCTCAACCTGCTGGAGCCGGTGGCCGATGGCGCGGCCGAGTCGCCGCACCAGCCGCCGCTGCCCGAGCCCCTGCGGGGCGACCTGCGCGAGGTGCGTACCGCCATGCAGCGCATCGCCCAGCAGGCCGAGCGCGCCGGCCGCGTCATCAAGAGCGTGCACGACTTCGTGCGCCGGCGCGACCAGAGCCGCGAGATGGTCACCACGCAGGCATTGCTCGACGCCGTGATGCCGCTCATCCGCCTGCAGGCCCGCAAGCTGGGCGTGCAGGTGCAGGTGGCCGTCGAAGCCGGCCTGCCCGCCGCGCTGTGCGACCGCACCATGGTCGAACAGGTGCTGCTCAACCTGGCGCGCAATGCCATGCAGGCCATGGACGACGCCCGCATACACCCCCGCGTGCTGGAGCTGCGGGTGGCGCGCGCCGCATCCAACGCCAGCCGCGGCTGGATCGAATTCACCGTGGCCGACTGCGGCGTGGGCATTCCGGAGGACGTCGCCGCGCAGCTCTTCACCCCGTTCTTCACCACCCGCGCCGAGGGCATGGGCCTGGGGCTTTCGCTGTGCCGCACGGTGGTCGAGCAGCACGGCGGCTTCCTCGGGCATGCGCGGCGCGAGCCGCGTGGTACGGTGTTCACCTTCACGCTGCCCGCGGCGCCGGCAGAAACCGCCGCCGCAGGAGCCGCGGCCCTTCCCGGGCCGGCCTCCACCCGCTGATCCCTGATTCCCGATTTCCGACCCCCGATCCATGGAACCTGTCTCCAACGCCACCGTGTACATCGTCGACGACGATGCGGGCGTGCGCGAGGCGCTGGCCTGGCTGCTGCGCTCGCGCCGCGTGCCCAGCGAGTCGTACGACAGCGCCGAATCGTTCGCCGCCATGCTGCAGACGCGCCCGCCGCAGCGCCAGCCCTGCTGCCTGTTGCTGGACGTGCGCATGCCCGGCATGAGCGGCCTGGCCCTCTTCGACCAGCTGGCCGAGCGGGGCGACATCGCCGCCATGCCGGTGATCTTCCTCACCGGCCACGCCGACGTGCCCACGGCGGTGGCCACCGTCAAGCGCGGCGCCTTCGACTTCTGCGAAAAGCCGTTTTCCGACAACCTGCTGGTGGACCGCATCCAGGCCGCGCTGGCCCAGTCGGCCAGCCACCTGCAGGAGCGCCGCGCCCAGCACCAGCTGCAGGACCGCGTGGCCGAGCTGACCGAGCGCGAGCGCGACGTGATGCGCCTGGTGGTGGAAGGACTGCCCAACAAGCTCATCGCCGACCAGCTCGACATCAGCGTGCGCACGGTCGAGGTGCACCGCTCGCGCGTCTTCGACAAGATGCAGGTCAAGTCGGCGGTGGAGCTGGCGAACCTGCTGCGCTCGCTGCACTGAGCGAAGGCGTCGCGCCCACCCAAAAAAAAGACAGGCCAATGGCCTGTCCCTTTTCAACCGGCGCTAGGCGCAGATCAGCCGCGCTGGCGCTCGCCCACGAAGATCTCGACACGGCGGTTGCGTGCGCGGCCGTCGCTCGTCTCGTTGCTGGCGATCGGCTGGGCCGAGCCGCGGCCTTCCACCTGGACGCGGTTGCCGTTCACGCCACGGGCGGTGAGATAGTTGCGCACGCTCGTGGCGCGGTCCAGCGACAGCGGGTTGTTGATGGCGTCGCTGCCGGTGGAATCGGTGAAGCCGACCACGCGCACTTCGGCGTTCTGGTTGTTGCGCAGGCCTTCGGCGAAGCGTTCCAGCACCGGGGCGAAGTTGGGCTGGATGTCCGAACGGTTCACGGCGAACGAAATGTCGCTCGGAATGTCCAGCTTCAGCTGGTTGTCAGGCGTCTGGGTGACCACCACGCCAGTGCCTTGCGTCACGCGCTGCATGTCCTGCTTCTGGCGCTCCATGTGCTGCGACCAGATGTAGGTGCCCAGGGCACCCACGCCCGCGCCGATCAGCGCGCCTGTGCCGGCGTTGCCGCCCGTCACGGCGCCCAGCACGGCGCCACCCGCAGCGCCCACGCCCGCGCCAGTGGCGGTCTGGCGCTGGGTGTCGGTCATGTTCGCGCAGCCGGTGGCCAGCAGGACGACGGCGGCGGTGGCGGAAACGAGGATGGGATGGCGCAGGCGCATGGCGGACTCCTTGGATGAATGTGAGGTCGGTTTCCCTGCTCGGCCCGGGGGCTTGGAGGGGAGGGCTCACACAGTAGCAAGGGGTGCCGGGCAAGGCTGTAGGAGCACAGCGTTTCCCAGCCGAGGTGATCTGCCGGTGTTCAGACCCCCCCGGGCGGCGCCGGCGGTGGGGCCGGCGCGGGTGGCTCGGGCGGTGGAGGCGGCTGTGGCTCCCGCTCCGGCGGCATCTCCAGCTCGCCACGGCGGCGGCCCGAGAACATCGTCCACCACACGATCGCCACCAGCACCACGAGCGCGAGCAAGGCTTCAAGCAAAATCAGTCCCATGAAATTCCGTCTCCTGCGCCTGGTGACAACGGCGCTGATTGTAGGAACGCTGGTGGCCTGCTCCACCCGGCCGCCCGCCCCCACCGATGCCCCTGCGGCCACCACCGCACCGCCCCCGCCGCCTTTTGCCACCGTGCCTGCCGCGCCGGCCGCCGCCGTGCCTGGCACCCTGGCACAGCCCAAGAGCCGCTGGGTGCCGGTGTCGTGGGACGAGCTGCCCGGCTTCGAGCAGGACAGCACCACCGAGGCCTGGAACGCCTGGATCAAGAACTGCGAGCGGCCGGCCCCGGCCTTCGCCCCGCTGTGCGGCGACGTGCGGCGCCTGTCCATCGGCACGCCCGACGAGCAGCGCGCCTGGATGCGCGCGCGCCTGCAGCCCTACCGGGTGGAGGCGCCGGGCGGCAATGCCGATGGCTTGCTCACCGCGTATTACGAGCCGTATCTCGACGCCGCCCGCGTGCCCGGCAACGGCTACACGGTGCCGCTCTACCGCCCGCCGGCCACCCTGGGCGCCCGCAAGCCCTGGTACACGCGCCAGCAGATCGAGTCCTCGCCCGAGGCCCAGGCGCAGCTCGCGGGCCGCGTCATCGGCTGGGTGCGCGACCCGGTCGAGGCGATGGTGCTGCACATCCAGGGCTCGGGCCGGCTGCGCATGCTGGAGAGCGACGGCACCACCTCGCTGGTGCGGGTGGCCTTCGCCGGCACCAACGACCAGCCCTACATGAGCGTGGGCCGCTGGCTGCTCGACCAGGGTCTGGTGCGCGACGCCACCTGGCCCGGCATCCGCGCCTGGACGCTGCAGAACCCCGGCCGCGTCAACGAGATGCTGTGGGCCAACCCGCGCTACGTGTTCTTCCGCGAAGAGCCGCTCGGCGCGCTGGATGCGGGCTTCGGCCCCAAGGGCGCGCAGGGCGTGGCGCTGACGCCCGGCCGCTCCATCGCCGTGGACCGCCAGAGCATTCCGTACGGCACCCCGGTGTGGCTGGCCTCCACCGGCCCCACCACGCAGCTGCAGCGGCTGGTGATGGCGCAGGACACGGGCAGCGCCATCCTGGGCGCCGTGCGCGCCGACTACTTCACCGGCTGGGGGCCCGAGGCTGGCGACATCGCCGGTCGGCTCAAGCAGGCCCTGCGGCTCTGGGTGCTCTGGCCGCGATAGAAGCGCAGCGCGAGCAGTGACCGCTTTCCTTCGAGCGCCCGCGCGCTGCCGCAGTCATTCAAGCTCAAATCAGCCTCTGGCGCTCATGCATCAAGCGCTGTTAGCTATCAAAAGGTGAGCAACGTGTCCCACAGCCTGCCCGTGACCGAACCCCAGCTGCGCGCCGTGCTGCTCGCGCAGTCCATCGAGCAGGCCGGCGCCGTCAGCCCGCCCGAGCTGGACGAAGCCCTGCGCCAGGCCGTGGCGGGCGCCCGCCAGCGCGGCGTGGAGCGCCTGCAGGTGGGCGACGTGGTGCAGGCCCGTGCGCAGGCCCTGGTGGACCGCGCCGGGGGCCGCGACCCCGCCATCGCCGCGCTGGCCCAGCCCAGCGTGCGCCTGCGCTGGCTGGGGCGGCTGCTGCCCGTGGCGGCGCTGCTGGCGGGGCTGGCGATCGACCGGATCGCCAACGCCCACCGGGTGGATCTGCTCTCGCCCCCGCTGCTGCTGGTGCTGGGATGGAATCTGGTGCTCTACGCGCTGCTGGCCTGGCGCGGGCTGCGGCGCCGGGCTGCTGCGCCGCAGCCACCGGCCAGCGCAGCGGCAGTGCCGCCCACCGAGCTGCCGATGGCGCTGCGGGGTTGGGCCCGGTCCCTGCTGGCGGGCGGGCAGGCGGCACCGGGTGTGCGCCCCCGTCGCCTCGCGGCACGCGTGGCGGCCGACTTCCAGCGCCGCTGGTTCACCGCCACGGCGGCCCTGTTCGGCCAGCGGCTGGCGCGGGTGCTGCACCTGTGCGCGGCGGCCTGGGGCGCGGGCATCGCGCTGTCGCTGCTGCTGCGCGGGCTGGTGGTGCGCTACCAGTTCGGCTGGGAGAGCACCTTTCTCGACGTGCCCCAGGTGCACGCCATCACCAGCGTGCTGTTCTGGCCGTTGACCGCGCTGTTCGGGCTGCAGCCCTTCTCGCCGCAGGAGATCGCCGCCACGCAGAACTTCGCCGGCACGGGCGCAGAAGGCAGCCGCTGGGTCTGGATGTACGTGGGCCTGCTGCTGCTCGTCGTGGTGCTGCCCCGGCTGGCGCTGGCCGCCTGGGCGCGCTGGCGCGAAGGCCGGCTGGTGCGCGCGCTGCAACTCGACCCGGGCGAGGGCAGCTTCGACGCGCTGCGCGCTGCGTTGCCCATCGACTGGCGCATCGGGCTGGTGGGGGCCAGCGCTGCAGAGGCCCAGGCGGCCCGCGCGTTGGCGGCCCGCCATGCGCAAGGCGGCGGCGCCGACACCCTGCGCTTTGCCGAGCCCCCGCCGCTGCCCGCAGGGGCTGGCGGCACGGGTGGCACGGATGGCACGGGCGGCGCGCCGATGGGCGCCGAGAGCGCTGGCGCGCCCGTCGATGCCGTCGTCCTGCTGGCCGACGCGCCCGTACCGCCGGCCTGGCACGGCGCGCCCCACACCCTGCTGCCGTGGGCGCAGTGGGGCGAGAGCTGGGTGCTGGAGCCGGCGCTGTTCGACCGCCTGGCGCCCCTGCTGCCACCGGACCGCCGCGCCGCGCTGGAACGCGTGCGCCAGGCCTGGCAGGCGCACAACACCGATCGTTTCGACCGCGCGCTGCAGGCGGTGGCGCGGCATGTGGCGGCCTGCGGTGCCCTCGGCTCCGGCGATGAAGCCGCCGCGCGGTACGCCGCGCATCTGCAGACGCTCGACGCGGCGCTGCGCGAACTGCACGGCCTGCCGCCGGCGGCCGCCACGGGCGCCGCTGCGCAGCCCGGTGCCGTGGCGGCCCCCGCCGCCGACCGCAGGGACCGTGTGGCGCTGGCGGTGGGCACCTCGGCCGGTGCGGCCGCCGGTGCCGCCGCCGGCGCCAAGGCCGGGGCGCTGATCGACATCGGCACGGGCGGGCTGACGCTGGGCGCAGGCACGGCCCTGGGCGCGCTGCTGGCGGGCACCACGGCCTGGGCGCTGGGGGCGCTGCGCAAGAAGCAGACCGCAGGCGAGGTGCTGCGCCAGGCGGTGGAAACGGCCTGCACGCACTACCTCGTCATCGCCCACCACGCGCGCGTGCCGCAGGACGACGCGCCCGACCTGGCCGCGCGCTGGCGGGCCGAGATCACCGGGACGGTCGCGGCCCACTGGGAGGCGCTGGCGCGCGCACTGCGGCCGGGCGAGCCACCTGGCCCGGCAGCGACCGCCCCGTCTGCCGCACCCGACCCGGCGCAGCCGCCGGGGCAGGCCCAGGCCCGGGCGCAGGCGGTCGAGCCCCTGCTCCGCACCGTGCTCCACGGCGTCCTGCGGCGCAGCTTCGCGGTGTGAGGGCGCGGCAGCAGAAGAAAGCGGTGCAGCAGCGCCCGCCGATTCGGCATGCGAGGCGCTGGGAATGAATCGGCTGGTGGCGTGATGCGGCCTGCGGGGCGCGGCGCGCGTTGTCACGGACGGGTCACGCAGCCCCACTAAGGTGCCTCCCTTTGCTTGTCCCCACGGTGGCCTTTCATGCCTTCTTCGGCTTCTCTTTTCTCCGCTGAGTCGCGCCCCGCGCAATCGGCGGTGTCGCTCTTGGCCGTCCGCGCGCTGCGCGTGGCGCTGATGCCCGCGCTGCTGGCGCTGTCCGCGTGCGGCGGCGGTAGCGGTGGCGGCAGTGACAGCGCAGCCCTGCCCGCAGCGCCTGCGGGCCTGGGCTTTGCCGAAACCGCGCCGGTGCCGGCCGTGCCCGCGTTCGTGGACAACGCCGCCACCAACCAGCGCGGCGATGCGCGCTACGCCACGGTCGACACCAATGCCGGCGTGCGCGTGCTGAGCGGCTTCCTCGACCTGTGGGAGCCCAGCACCCGCCTGGTCGATGCCGGCCAGACGGCCCCCGCGCGCGATGGCTTCCCGGCCGTTGCCGCCTCGAAGTGGTCCGGCATTCCCGGCGACGCCACCGATGGCGCCGTCAAGAGCGCGGCCTTCCAGGCCGAGAACGTGGGCTTCGTGGTGCGCACCACCGCCGCCCGCACGCCCGCGCAGGCCGAAGCCGCCTACTACGACGACCGGCGGGGCAAGAACTACAGCGTGACCGACGGCATGGGCCCGCTCACCGCCGCCTGGCGCCAGGCGGCGCGCCAGAGCACCACCATCACCGGCATCCCGGCCGACGCCGGCACGGTGCGCTACGACGACCAGGGCAACAACACCGGCGTGGGCGGCAGCGCCAATGCCGACTTCGGCCTGGCGATCGACTTCGTGAACAGCATGGGCAACAACGCCTCCACCGAGCCCGCCAAGCGCTTCTACAAATACGCCCGCCCCTGGCGCTGGAGCAGCAGCGTGCAGGTGGCGCCCACGCTGGAGCCGGCCAAGAGCGGCACGCCGGCCACCGACGGCGGCTTTCCGAGCGGCCATTCGGCCGAAGCCGTGCGCAACGCCGTCGCCATGGCCTACCTGGTGCCCGAACGCTTCCAGGAAATGCTCGCGCGCGGCCTGGAACTGGGCGAGATGCGCATCGTCGCCGGCATGCATTCGCCGATGGACGTGATCGGCGGGCGCCTGCTGGGCCAGGCCTCGGCGCTGGGCAACATCGCCGCCACCAGCCCCGACGCCCGCAAGGCCGCCCGCGCCCAGGCGCAGCAGACGCTGATGAAGGCCACCGGCGCGGCCACGCCCGAAGCCCTGATGGCCTTCGCCCATTCACAGGCCACCGCGCAGGACCGCTTCGCCGACGCGGCCGCCAACCGCAGCAACTACCGCCGCCGCCTGGTGTTCGGCTTTGCGCAGACGGGCGACACCACCCGTGCGGCGGTGGTGCCCAAGGGCGCCGAAGTGCTGCTGGAAACGCGCCAGCCCTACCTGAGCGACGCGCAGCGCCGCGTGGTGCTCAAGACCACCGCCCTGCCATCGGGTTACCCGACCATGGACGACGCCGAAGGCTTCGGCCGCCTGAACCTGCTGGCCGCCGGCGACGGCTACGGCGCCTTCAACGGCGACGTGGACGTGAGCATGGACGCCAGCCTGGGCGGCTTTCACGCGCTGGACGTCTGGCGCAACGACATCGCCGGCGCCGGCAAGCTGACCAAGCGCGGCAGCGGCACGCTGGCCCTGGCCGGCACCAACCGCTTCAGCGGCGGCACCGAACTGGTGGCGGGCACCCTGCGCGCCGACAGCGCCCAGGCCCTGGGCACGGGCGCCGTGTATGTGGGCGGCGGCACGCTGGCCGTCGGCGGCGCGGGCAGCACCGTGCAGTTGCAGGGCGGCTACGCGCAGACGGCGGCGGGCACGCTGCAGGCCCAGCTGGGCTCGGCCGATGCCGGCGCCATCGCCACGCCGGGCACGGCAGTGCTGGGCGGCACGCTGGTGATCGCCTTCCGCGCCGGCTTCGCGCCCAAGGTGGGCGACACCCTCACCGTGATCCGCGCGAAGGACGTGCAGGGCGAATTCGGCCAGATCGTCGTGCCGGGTTTCCGCGCCCGGGCGGTGTACGGCGCAGCCGGGCTGCAGGTGCTGCTGGTCGGCACGGCCTGAGGCGATGTGCATCGTTCATTCCCGCGCAGCCGTGCTGCGGCGGCGGGAATTCAGAGCGAAAACGGTCTCTCGCGCCCGTCAATCAAGCACACTGTGCTATTAAAACAATAGCAAACGTCACTCACCCTCGACCACGTAGCGCGACACCACGGGCGGGTTCTCTCCGGTGTGGAAGGCGAACTTGCGGTCGCGCAGCGACACGTCCGACGCAGTCGCGCGGCCGAAGCGGCGCAGGTGCTCGGTCCACGACTCGTCCACCACGCGCTCCACGTAGCGGCGCGGGTCGCTGATGTCGTGCTGCAGCGCCCAGCTCAAGGCGCCCTGGCGCAGCCGCGCGCGCCGGCTTTCCTGCATCACCGCCCGGAATTCCGCCGCCCGCGCCGGGTCGATGAAGTATTCGATCGACACCACCAGCCGCAGGCCCGCCTGCGGCGTGGTGGCCGCCTGCGGAGTCTTGAACGCGGTGGAGGGGCTCAGGTCTTCCTCCAGGCTGCGGTCCACCGCGGCGCGCTGCACCAACAGCATGCCCGCCGCGCCGGTCACCGCGGCGATCAGCAGGCTGGCGTGCACGCTGGTCATCGACGCCACCTGGCCCCAGAGCGCCGCGCCGGCGGCCGTCGCGCCCATCAGCGCCATCTGGTAGATCGACATGCCACGCGCCCGCACCCAGTTGGGCAGCGCCATCTGGGCCGACACGGTGAGCGAATTGGCCGTGGTGATCCAGGCGGCGCCGCCCACCACCATGGCCGGCACGGCCACGTAGACATTCGGCGCCACGGCCACCACGGCGGTGGCCGCGGCCTGCAGCAGCGCGCCCCGGCCGACCAGCGTCTCGCGCGCCATTGCCTGGCGCAGCCGCGGCAGGAACAGCGCCGCCACGATGGCGCCCGCGCCCATCGAGGCCAGCAGCAGGGTGAAGGTGCCGGCGCCGCCACCGTCCAGGTCGCGCGCCACCAGCGGCAGCAGCGCCAGCAGCGCGGTCGCATGCAAAAAGAACACGGCGATGCGCCAGAGCACGGCGCGCATGCGGGGCGATTCGCGCACGAACTGCACCCCCACGCGCATGGCGCTGGAGAGCCGCTCGCGCCCCAGCGGGTTGGGCGAGGGCGCGCGCTTCCAGCGCATGATGATGAAGCCCGCGATCACCGACAGCAGCGCGTTCAGCACGAACACCCACGCGCTGCCCGCGCTGGCGATGATGGCGCCCGCCAGCAGCGGGCCGATGATGCGCGACGCGTTCATCGCCACGCCGTTGAGCGCCAGCGCCGCGGGCAGCTGCTCGCGGCTGACCAGCTCCGGCACGATGGCCGCGAACACCGGCCAGCGCATCGCCAGGCCGATGCCGTTGGCAAAGGTGAGCAGCAGCAGCAGGTGCGCCGTCATGCCCCCCGCCAGAATGGCCACGCACAGCACCAGCGCCACGGCGGCCACCCAGAACTGCGTGGCGATGAAGTAGCGGCGCCGGTCCAGGATGTCCGCCAGCGCCCCGCTGGGCAGGCCCAGCAGGAAGACGGGCAGCGTGGACGCCGTCTGCACCAGGGCCACCAGCACCGGCGACGTGGTCAGCGTGGTCATCAGCCAGGCGGCGGCCACGTCGTTCATCCACATGCAGGTGTTGGCCGTGAGCCAGGTGATCCACAGCATGCGGAACACCGGCACCGACAGCGGCCCGAACGGCGAGAGCGAGGCGCGCTGGGCGGCGCTGCGCTGCAGCTCGGCCGCAGCGTCCGCCTCGGCGGCGGACGCGGTGCGCGCGGCGGCAGGGGCGGCGGCCGTTTCGTCAGGGGTGGGAAGGGGGCTGGGGTGGTGGGGCGGCAAGGGCATGTGCGGTCGATTTTGCGGGAGACTGGCGCGGCGTGCCACCCAGCGGGGCGCCGCGCGGCGGCCCTACGGTGGGCCTGGCTGCCGCCCGGGGGGCGGAGAGCGGGGCTGTCATTACCGGAGGGCCGATGCTGCCTTGCGCGCCCTGTGGAAGGCCTTCGCGGATCGATGCCGGAGGGCGGCGCTGGCCCATGGGCGACCCGCCAGATCGGGCCCGGCCCGTACAGCGGAATCCGGCGTCACGCCGCCGTGCGGAATCGCCCCGGCGCGCGCTGCCGGCCGCACGCCGCCCTCACGACACCGGCCCCGCCACTTCGCGCAGCGCCCGCAGCATGCTCGCCACCGCCGTGCGGTCGGTGGTGTTGGCGCGCCAGTACATCGACACCGAGCCGAAGCCCGCGAGCCGCACGGGCAGCACCCGCAGCGCGTTCATCTGCGAGAAGCGCAGCGCCGCGCGGTGCGAGGCCAGGCCGATCATGTCGCTGTGGCCGAGCAGGGTGAGGTTGATGGTGACGGAGTTCGATTCCACGCTGCCTGCCGGCAGCGCATGGCCGGCGGCGGCGAGGGCGCTGTCCAGCGCGTGGCGGATGGGCGTGCCGCGCGGCCAGACCAGCCAGCGCCAGTCCATCAGGTCGGCCCATTCCAGCGGACTGCCTTCGGCGCGCTGGGCCAGCAGCGGGTGCTGCGGGCGCACCACCAGATGGATGGGCTCCATGTAGAGCATCTCGGCCTGGATGTGCGCATCGTGCAATTCGGGCGCGGACCGGCCCACCACCACGTCCAGCTCGCCGTGGGCCAGCTGCTGCATGAGCACGTTCATGGTGCTCTCGGCCAGGCGGATCTGCGCGCGCGGCAGCCACTCCAGCAGGCGCAGCACGGCCATCGGCACCACGTCGGAGGCCGAGGCGCCCGAGGTGCCCACGACCACCAGTCCGCTGCCGCCGTCGCGCAGGGCCTGCATGTCGTCGCGCGCGCTGTCCAGGTGGGCCTCGATGCGGCGGGCATGCGCGATCAGGGCCTCGCCCTGGGGCGTGGGCCGCAGGCCGCGCGCGTGCCGCTCGAACAGCACCATGCCCAGGTCGTCCTCCAGCTCCTTGAGCCATTTGGAGAGCGCGGGCTGCGCCGTGTGCAGCTGCTGCGCCGATTGGCTCATGTTGCGGGTCTGCGCGAGGCTGAGGAGCATCTGCAGCTGGCGCAGCCGCAGGCGGTGGGTCCAGTCCATGGGTCGGTCCATCCTGAAGAGGTATATCCAAAAAGCTATGGATAAGACCAATAAATGATTTTACGGAGTATCGCTGCGGTCCAATAATTTCTCCATGCCCCCTGGAATGCCCGTTCCAGGACCGAAGACGGCATCGACCGTCCGCCCTTCGCAGGAGACAACGCATGGACACCGCCACCCAGGCTGCTCGACCCACCATCACCGCCGACCGCCAGGCGTACTACGACCGCATCGCCGGCCACGGCATGGCCCCGCTGTGGGAATCGCTGCACAGCCTGGTGCCGCGCGAGCCGCGCCCGCAGGCCGTGCCCGCCTTCTGGAAATGCGACGACGTGCGCCCGCTGGTGATGCAGGCCGGCGAGGTCATCAGCGCCGAAGAGGCCGTGCGCCGCGTGCTCATCCTGGAGAACCCGGGCTTGGCCGGCCGCTCCAGCATCACCTCCACGCTGTACGCGGGGCTGCAGCTGATCCTGCCGGGCGAAGTGGCGCCCAGCCACCGCCACACGCAGTCGGCGCTGCGCTTCATCGTGGAAGGCCAGGGCGCCTACACGGCCGTCAACGGCGAGCGCACCACCATGCACCCGGGCGATTTCATCATCACCCCGTCGTGGACCTGGCACGACCACGGCAACCCCGGGGTGGAGGAGGGCGGCGAGCCCGTGGTCTGGCTCGACGGCCTGGACATTCCCCTGATCGGCCATCTGGACGCGGGCTTCGCCGAGAACTACCCCGAGGCCGTGCAGCCGGTGAACCGCGCCGAAGGCCACAGCTTCGCCACCTTCGGCCACAACATGGCGCCCGTGCGCCACCGCGCGGCGGACTCGGCCTCGACCTCGCCGATCTTCAGCTACCCCTACGACCGCAGCCGCGAGGCGCTGGACCGGCTGTTCCGCCAGGGCGAGCTCGATGCCTGGGACGGCGTGAAGCTGCGCTACGTGAACCCCGCCACCGGCGGCTGGCCCATGCCCACCATGGCCACCTTCCTGCAGCTGCTGCCCTCGGGCTTCCAGGGCCGCACCTACCGCAGCACCGACGCCACCGTGTTCAGCGTGGTCGAAGGGCAGGGCACGGCGCGCATCGGCGGCAGCACCTTCCAGTTCGGCCCGCGCGACACCTTCGTCGCCCCGTCGTGGGCGCCGGTGCAGCTGGCCGCCACGCAGGACGCGGTGCTGTTCAGCTATTCCGACCGGCCCGTGCAGGTGGCGCTCGGGCTCCACCGCGAACACCGCATGTGACGGGGCGCGGTCCACAGGGCCTCTCCGGCGGCGTTGCCGCAACTTGCCGTGGCGCTGCCACTGTCTGCGATGCGGCGCCTTGCCTTAAAGGCTCTGTGGACCGCTTGCGAACGTGACCCTGCTTCCCCTTTGAACGATTCATTCCCAGAAAGAAAAACACCATGGCCTTCGTTTTCCCTGCTCCTCCTACTGTGGCCGTGCCTGTCGTGGGCACGCCGGATGCCTTCGCCGTGCGCCGCGTGTACTGCGTGGGGCGCAACTACGCGGCCCATGCGAGGGAGATGGGGTTCGATCCGGACCGCGAGCCGCCGTTCTTCTTCTGCAAGCCGGCCGATGCGGTCATCCCGGTGGCCTATGGCGAGACGCTGCGGCTGCCGTATCCGGTGCGCACCGACAACTTCCACTACGAGGCGGAGCTGGTCGTCGCCATCGGCAAGGCCGGCAGCGACATCCCGCGTGAGCAGGCGCTGGAGCATGCCTGGGGCTATGCCGTGGGCCTGGACATGACCCGCCGCGACCGGCAGATGGAGATGCGCCAGGCGGGCCGCCCGTGGGAGATCGGCAAGGCCTTCGATGCCTCCGCGCCCATCGGCCCGATCCACCGCGCCAGCGACGTGGGCCATTTCGAGCAGGCCGGCCTCTGGCTCACCGTGAACGGCGCGGACCGCCAGCGCAGCGACGTCACGCACCTGATCTGGTCGGTGGCCGAAACCATCGCGGACCTCTCCACGTACTTCCGCCTGGAGCCGGGTGACCTGATCTACACCGGCACGCCCGAAGGCGTGGGCCCGGTGGTGCGCGGCGACCGCATGGTGGTGGGCGTGGAGCGCCTGGGCGAGCTGGTGGTGTACGTGGTCTGACGATCGATGGGCTCCGCCATGCAGCTCTACAGCTTCTTCAACAGCTCCACCTCGTACCGGGTGCGCATCGCACTGGCGCTCAAGGGGCTGCCGGCCGACTACCACGGCGTGAACATCCGCACCGGCGAGCACCGCGCGGCGGACTATGCCGAACTGAACGCCGCACGCGTCGTGCCCACGCTGGTGGACGGCGATTTCACGCTGGGCCAGTCCATGGCCATCCTCGACTACCTGGACCAGCGCCATCCCGAGCCCCGGCTGATCCCGACCGAGCCCCGCCTGCGCGCCCGCGTGCTGGAGCTGGCGAATGTGATTGCCTGCGACATGCACCCGGTGAACAACCTGCGCATCCTAAAATACCTGCAGGGCCCGCTGGCCCTGAGCGCGGCGCAGAAGGACGCCTGGTACGCCCACTGGGCCGCCGAGGGCTTTGCCGCCGTGGAGCAGTTGCTGGTGCGGCATGGCGGCCCGGGCCCCTGGTGCTTCGGCGACGCGCCCACGCTGGCCGACGTGTGCCTGGTGCCCCAGGTGGCGAACGCCCTGCGCGCGGGATGCGACCTCACCCCCTATGCGCGCGTGATGGCCGTGCACGCGCATGCCGAGCAGCACCCCGCCTTCATCGCGGCACGGCCGCAGGCGCAGCCGGACTACCAGCCATGAGTTGACGCGGCAGCCCCACGGGGCCTGAGATCCGTTGGCCAGGGTGGGACACACCACCCGGCACCGGCGGGCCGGGCCTTCCATCCCCCAAAAAAATGGAGAGAGACACAATGACCCCATCCATGGCCGCCGGCATTCCGGCGGCAGACCGCGCCGCCTTCGGGCCGCTGCAATTGCGCGTGACGCTGCTGTGCGCCATCGTCGCCATGCTCGACGGCTTCGACACCCAGTCCATCGCCTACGTGGCGCCGCGCATCGCGGAAGACTGGGGCCTCAAGGCGTCCGAGTTCGGCCCCATCTTCGCGGCGGGCCTGTTCGGCCTGATGGCCGGCGCCTTCCTGCTCAGCCCGGTGGCCGACCGCTGGGGCCGCAAGAAGGTGATCCTGCTGTCCACATTCATCTTCGGCCTGTTCGCGCTGCTCACCGCGTGGGCCACCAGCATGAACGAGCTGCTGGCCTACCGCTTCATCACCGGCGTGGGCCTGGGTGCGGCCATGCCCAACATCATCGCGCTCACCAGCGAATACGCGCCGCAGCGCCTGCGCGCCACGCTGGTCACGGTGATGTTCTGCGGCTTCCCGCTGGGCTCCACGCTGGGCGGGCTCATCTCCAGCTGGCTCATCGCGCGTTTCGATTGGCACTCGGTGTTCGTGCTGGGCGGCGTGCTGCCCCTGCTGCTGCTGCCGGTGCTGGCCCTGCTGCTGCCCGAATCGCTGCGCTACCTGGCCGCCAGCGGCGCGGCGCCTGCGCGCTACGAACCCATCGCGCGCAGCGCCTACCCCGGCGAAGACCCGGCCACGGTGATGGCCGGGCTGCGCGGCGAGGCGGCTGGCGTGCAGGCCGGCTTCTCGGTCTTCGAGCTGTTCCGCCATGGCCGCCTGCACACCACCGTGCTGCTCTGGCTGGCCTTCTTCATGAACCTGCTGGTCATGTACTTCCTGGTCAACTGGCTGCCCACGCTGCTGAAAAGCGCCGGCCTGCCGCTGGAAAAGGCCATCCTCTCCACCGCCATGCTCAACCTGGGCGGCGTGGTGGGTGCGCTCGTGCTGGGTCGGCTCATCGACCGCTTCAGCGCCTACACCGTGCTGGGCGCGGCCTACGCCGCCTCGGCCGGCTTCATCGCGCTGATCGCCTTCAGCGGGCAGAACCTCACGGGCCTGCTGGCCGGCGCCGCGCTCTCGGGCTTCGGCGTGATGGGCGCGCAGATCGGCTGCAACGCGCTGGCCGCCGCCATCTACCCCACCCACATCCGCGCCACCGGTGTGGGCTGGGCGCTGGGCGTGGGCCGCATCGGCGCCATCGTCGGCCCGCTGGCGGGCGGCGCGCTGCTGGCCGCGGCCTGGGCGCCGTCCTCCATCATCCTGGTGGCGGCCGTGCCCGCGGTGATGGCGGCCGTGGCGGTGCTGCTGCTGGGGCGCGTGCGGCGCGGCACGTGATGGCGACGTGATAGGGATGGCCCGGAGGCCGCCCACTGCCGAGCCGGCATAGCATCCCTGGCAAAGACATTCCCACAGCGGCCCACCGCACCGGACACGCCATGCACGACGGCCTTCGCACCTGGACCACCGACGCCGTTCCCCCCGCGCAGCGGGCCGACTACTGGGTCGGCGCCGTCTGCGACTGCTTCCTCGACATGGAGGTCGAGCCCGGCCAGCGCCACGCGTTCTCGGCCACGCTCACCTCCATGCCCTGCGGCGGCCTGCGCATCAACCGAGTGAGCGGCAGCGGGCAGCGCGTGCGCCGCACGCAGCAGGCCATCCGCCGCAGTGACGGCGACAACTTCTACTACCTGCTCTGCAAGGACTCCGCGCCCTGCCACGTCGCGCAGGCAGACGCCGGCGCCGCGCGCCTGCTGCCCGGCGACCTGGCCCTGGTCGATTCGCGCCGCTGCTACCTGCTGGACTTCCCGGACGTGGTGGACACCGTCTCCATCCAGATCCCGATCGGCTGGCTGGACACCTGGCTACCCGCCGCCGACCCGTGGCTGGGCCGCCGCGTGGACGGCTCCGCCGGCTGGGGCCGGGTGCTGAGCGCCTATGTGAACCAGTTGCAGGCCGAGACGCCCGACCGGCTGGGCGCGCTGCAGGCCGAGCACCTGGGCGGCCTGCTGTCGCTGGCCTGCGGCGCGGTGCCGCCTGAGCCGCCGCGCCCGGGCCTCCTGCAGCGCATCGAACAGTGCGTGCGCGAGCGCTTCTGCGAGCCCGGCCTCACCGCCGCCGACGTGGCCCATGATGTCGGCGTCTCGCTGCGCACGCTGCACCGCGCGCTGTCGTCGGGCGGCACCACCTTCGCGGTGCTGCTCCTGCGCGAGCGCATGGCCGTGGCCCAGCGCATGCTGCATACGCCCTCGCACCGGCACCTGACGGTGGCGGAGATCGGGCGGCGCGCGGGCTTCCTGGACCCATCGCATTTCGCGCGCGCCTGCCGGCAGTGGTGCGGTCGCACGCCCGCGCAGGAGCGGTGCGCGGGCGTGGTGGGCGCAGCGGCGCGCCGCTGAACCCGTCCGCCTGGCATCCAGCGTCCGCCACGCTGGCACGCATCGGCCATCCGCGGCCCCAGCGCCGGGCCACCATGGGTCTCCCACCACACAAGGAGACAACGACATGGCGGACACCTACGTACTGGTCCACGGCGCCTGGCACACGGGCGAAACGCTGGAGGCCACGGCCGGGCACCTGCGGGCGCGCGGCCACACCGTGCACTGCCCCACGCTGCCGGGCAACCGCCCCGGCGACGGCACGGCCCCGCTGGGCCTGCAGGACGCGATCGACGGGCTGGTGCAATTCCTGGAATCGAACGACCTGAGAGACGTGCGCCTCGTCGGCCACAGCTACGGCGGCATGCTGCTCTCCGGCGCGGCCGACCGCGTGCCCGAGCGCATCCGGCGGCTGGTCTACGTGAACGCCTTCGTGCCGCTGCCCGGCGAATCGCTCGCCGACATGGCGCCGCCCTACTACCGCGCGATGTTCGAAAACATCGCTGCCGCGAACGGCGGCGGAGTGCAGCTGCCGTTCGAGGTCTGGCGCGAATCCTTCATCAACGACGCCGATGCGGAGCTGGCGCGCAGCACCTATGCGCTGCTGCACCCGCAGCCGCTGCGCTGCCTGACCGACCCCATCGCCCTCGCGCAGCCCACCGCCGCGCTGGCGCTGGGCAAGTCGTACCTGAACTGCCGGGAGGACACCGCGCTGCCGCAGAGCCTGCCCTGGCACCCGCGCCTGTCGGAGCGGCTCGGCCTGTTCCGCTACGTGGAGGCGGGCGGCAGCCACGAGGCGCTGTTCACCGACCCCGAAGGCTTCGCGCGCGGCATCGAGCGCGCGGGGCGGGACTGAGCCGCACGGCATGACACCGACACCCTTCAGGAGACGACACCATGCAAGCCATCGCACGCCCCTCACGCGTCGCCGTTGCGGCCTTCGCCACCGCAGCCACGGCCGGCAGCCTCATCGCCGCGCCGTCCGCCCAGGCACAAGCACCAACGCAGCCGCAACCACCCGCACAGGCCGCACAGGCCGCACAGGCTGCAACATCGCGCACGCCGTCGGCGGACCTGTCCGCACCGTCCCCCTGGCGCATCTATGCGGGCGCCGCGCACATCGGCTTCAGCACCTCGGCCGAAGTGCGTGCCGGCGGCCAGCTGGTGCCCGGCGCCGACGCCCGGGCGGATTCCAACAACAGCCTCGCCTTCGGCGCCATCTACGACTTCCACCCGGGCTGGAGCGCCGAAATCGCCCTGGGCCTGCCGCCCACCACCGCCCTCAAGGGCACCGGCACCCTGGCCGGCGCGGGCACGCTCGGCAAGGTGAAATACGGCCCCGCCGTCCTTTCCGTGCGCCGCCAGCTCTGGGAAGACGGCCCCGTGCGCCCCTACATCGGGGCGGGCATCAACTACACCCTGGTGCTCGAATCCCGCGACGGCTTCGTGTCGAACCTGGATGTGAAGAATGGCGTCGGCCCGGTGCTGCAGGCCGGCTTCGAGGTGCCGATCGATGCGCGCTGGAGCTTCTTCGTCGATGCCAAGAAGATCTGGCTCAAGACGACCGCGACAGGCACGCTGCCGGCGCTGGGCGGGGCGCCCGCGCATGCCAAGGTGCGGCTGGATCCGCTGGTGGTGACGGCCGGGGTGAGCTACCGGTTCTGAGCCGCGGCCAGCGACGGCCCGGCCGGCACGGCTGCGTCCACCAGCACCAGCTGGCCCCGCATGGGTTCGGCATGGGTGGGGAACGAGCAGTAGTAGGTGTACTGCTCGCCGGCCTTCAGCCGTGCGACCGGGAAGCTGACCGATGCGTGTTCTCCGCCCGACAGCATCTGCGTGGCCGCGATCACGCGCGCGTCGCCGCGCGGAACCCAGGCCCGGTCCGGCCCGGCCTGCATGCCGCTCGCGATGACGGCGTCGATGTCGGCGGAGCGGGCCAGCACCCAGTTGTGGCCGGCCTGCTGCCAGGGCTTTCGGCCGGTGTGGACCAGGTGCACGGTGAACAGGTCGCAGCGGCTGCTGACCCGTATTTCCTGCGTGCTGAACCGCTTGCCGGGCTGGCCTTCGATGAACGCTTCGCACGGGCCTGGCGTTGCCGTGGCGGCCGGGTGATGGGCGTGGCCTGGCTGGCCCTCTGCGGCGAAGGATGCGGCGCCGAGTGCCGCTGCGGCGAGCGCCGAGCGCAGAAGGAGAGAGCGGGAGATCGGTGACGACATGGGATGACTCCTGATGGGACGGGGAAAGGGGACGAAGAGAAAGAACGAAAGACGGGGCGCAAGGCCATCGGCGTCTGCCGGAGGCAGTCAGCGGGTGCTGAGCCCGTCCACGATGACCTGCGGCAGCCCGCGTGAGCAGCGCTCCACCCGCGCCTGCACGCCATAGACGCGGGCCAGCAGCGCCGGGTCGATGGCTTCGGCCGGCGGCCCGTCGGCCATGCGCTGGCCGTCGCGCAGCACCAGCACGCGGTCGGCATGGCGCAGGGCGATGCCCAGGTCGTGCAGCACCACCAGCGTGACCATGCGGTGGCGCGCGGTTTCCTCGCGCACCAGCGACATGACATGGAACTGGTGGTTGAGGTCGAGCGCGGAAAGCGGCTCGTCGAGCAGCAGCACCTGCGGCTGGCGGATCAGCGCCTGGGCCAGGCCGGCCAGCTGCGCCTGCCCGCCGGAGAGCTCGTCCAGGTGCCGCATGGCCAGGTGATCGATGCCCAGGCGCTGCAGCAGCACGGCGCCCTCCTGCACGGCGCCCTCGGCGCGCAGGCCGTCGCCGGCGCGTGCGTCGTGGGGCGAGGCATTGCGTGCGGCCAGCAGCGATTCGATGACGCGCAGGTGCACGGCCGCCGGCAGCGCCTGGGGCAGGTAGACGATGCGGCGCGCGCGCTCGGCCAGGCTGGCGCGCTCGAGCGCCTGGCCCTCCAGGCTGACGCTGCCGCCCGAGCGCACCAGCCCTGCCAGGGCGCGCAGCAGCGTGGACTTGCCGCTGCCGTTGGGCCCCAGCACCGCCGTCACGGTGCCCGGCTGCAGCGTGGCCAGGGTGAGGCCGCCGATCACCCGGCGGCGGCCATAGGCCACGCTCAGGTCCGCGATGTGCAGCCCGGCGCTCATGCGCGCCCCCGCGTGCGCAGCACGATGGCCAGGAAGAAGGGAATGCCCACCAGCGACGTGACGATGCCTACGGGAATGACCACGCCGCCGATCAGCGTCTTGGAAGCGACGGAGGCCAGCGACAGCACCAGCGCGCCGGTGAGGGCCGCGGCCGGCAGGTAGAAGCGGTGGTCGTCGCCCACCAGCCGGCGCGCGATGTGCGGTGCCACCAGCCCGATGAAGCCGATGCTGCCCACGAAGGCCACCGACAGCGCGGCCAGCAGGCTGATGCGCAGCAGCGCGCCCAGGCGCAGCCGGCGCACGTCCACGCCGAAGCTCGCGGCGCGGTCCTCGCCCAGCCGCAGGGCCGTCAGGCGCCAGGCGTTGGCCAGCGAGAACGGCACCACCACGGCCAGCGCCACGGCCAGCACCGCCAGCTTGGGCCAGGTGGCGCGCGAGAGGCTGCCCATGGTCCAGAACACCAGCCCCTGCAGCGCCTCGGCCGTGGCGACGAACTGCAGCAGCGATACCAGCGCATTGAAGCTGAACACCAGCGCGATGCCGAACAGCACCACGCCGGTGGCGCTCATCCCGCCCCAGCGCGCCACCAGGTCGAGCAGCAGCGCCGACGCCATCGCGAACAGGAAGGCATTGGCGGGCACCGCCCAGGCCGCGGGCACGCCGGGCAGGCTCCAGTCGAGCACGATGGCCAGCGCGGCGCCGAAGGCCGCGGCCGACGACAGGCCCAGGGTGAACGGGCTGGCCAGCGGGTTGGCGAGCACGGTCTGCATCTCCGCCCCGGCCAGGCCCAGCGCCAGGCCCACGGCCACGGCCATCAGCGCATAGGGCATGCGGATGTCCCAGACGATCACGCGCAGCGCGGGCGGCGCATGGGCCGCGTCCAGCAATGTCTCTCCCAGCTGCGCGAGGGAGAGGCCCGACGGGCCGGTCGTGAAGTCCAGCAGCAGCGCGGCCACGATGCCGGTGGCGAGTGCCGCCAGTACCAGCAGGCGCAGCCCGGCCAGCCGCCGGTAGGCCTGCTGCAGCGATGCCTGCGATGTGGTGTGGAGCGGTGGAACCGCCGGTGCGGTGGCGCCCTGCAAGCCTGCTATGGCGTTCATCGGACCGCGGCTCCGGCGGCGGGCTGCAGATCGCCCCAGTAGGCGCCGTGCAGCGGCAGCGCCTTCAGGAAGCGGCGGTTGATCTCGTCCTGCGTGGCCTGCGGATCGACGTCGGCGAAGCGGTCGGGATAGAACCACCGGGCCATGGCCTCGATGGCCAGGATGTTGGTGGGCGCGTCGTAGAAGTTGTGCCACAGGCCGTGGGCACGGCCCTGGCGCACGGCAGACAGCACCTCGAAACCCGGGCGCGCCGTGAGCGCCTGCAGGCTGGCCGACAGCTCGGCCGGTGCGACGCCCGCGCCGGCCCTGAGCATCAGTCGGTGGCCCTGCGGGCGGCTGCCGGTGGCGATGTAGACCCCGGGGTCCTCCGCGATCAGCGCTTCGAAGTGCAGATCGCCGATGGCGCCGGGCACCTTGCCGGCGGCCACGTTCACGCCGCCCGCGGCCTCGATGAATTCGGCCATGTTGCCCTGGCCGACCGTGTGGCAGCAGCCGTCCCACACGCCGGCCAGCAGCTCGGCGAAGACCCGCGGGCGCTGGGCGGGCGGGATCGCCTGCACGCGCGACCGCACGCGCTGCAGATGCTCTTCGTAGAAGCGCGCATAGGCCTCGGCCGCTGCCTCGCGATGGATCGCCCGGCCCAGGATGCGCATGCTGGCCGGCGTGTGCTGCACCGGCTGCGCGCGGAAGTCGATGAACACCACCGGCACGCCGGCCTTCTCCAGCTCCTTCACCAGCGCGTTCTGGCGCCCCGGGCCGTGGCCGCCCAGGCCGAAGATGGCGATGTCGGGGCGGGTGGAGACGCTCTGCTCCGAGCTCACGCTGTCTTCGGAGGTGCGCCCGATCACCGGGATGCGGTCGATCGCCGGGAAGCGCTGGCGGTAGTCCGCATAGCCGTTGGGGTCGGCGAAGGGCAGCTCGCCCTGCCAGCCGGCGATGCGCGCCAGTGGCTGGTCGCCTTCGATGAGCGCCAGGGCGTAGAGGAAGCGGCCTTCGCCCAGCAGGATGCGTTCGACCTTGTCGGGAACCGTGACCGTGCGGCCGACGATGTCGACGACGGTGTGCGCTGGCGCTGGCGATGGCGCGGCCAGGGCAGGAAGGCAGAGGGCGGCGCAGAGCGCGCCAGCCGTGCAGGCGCGCAGCAGCGCGCGGCGCACCAGGGGCGGCGGGGAGGCGGAAACAGGCAGGGAGGTCATGGCACAGGCCGCGTCAGGCGGGCGGGAAAACTAGAATGCAAATCGTTCCTATTGATGAAGCCTTGCACTCTAGTGAGCCAATCGACCGATCGGGCCCCGGCCCGGCGTCCGCATGCAATGCCATGTTGCAGAGCGGGCGTCCAACATATTCCATTACAAATCCGCACCTGCGGCGGGCCGGCATGAACGCGCCAGCGGGCACGGGAGGCGCACGCATCCTCGTCGTGGACGACGACGCCGAGATCCGGGAGCTGCTGTGCGATTACCTGCGCGCGGCCGGCCTGCGGCCTGCGGCCGTGGCCGAGGGCGAGGCCATGTGGCAGTGGCTGGCGCGGCACACGGCCGACCTGGTGGTGCTCGACCTCATGCTGCCCGGCACCGACGGCCTGGCGCTGTGCCGGGCGCTGCGCGAACGCACGCACATCCCGGTGGTCATGCTCACGGCGCGCGGGGCGCTGCTCGACCGCATCCTGGGGCTGGAGATGGGTGCCGACGACTACCTGCCCAAGCCCTTCGATCCGCGCGAGCTGCTGGCCCGCATCAACGGGGTGCTGCGGCGCGCGCGCCAGGTGCCCGCGCACCTGCATGAGCCCGAACTGGCGGCCACGCTGCGCTTCGCCGGCTGGTGCCTGGACGGGCGGGCGCGCCAGCTCGTGTCGCCCGCCGGAGTGGTGGTGGCACTCGCGCAGTCGGACTTCCGGGTGATGCAGGCGCTCGCGCAGAACCCGCACCGCACGCTCAGCCGCGACTACCTGGCCGAACACGCCTTCGGCAAGGAGCGTTCGGCGCTCGACCGCGCCGTGGACGTGTGCGTGAGCCGCCTGCGCCAGCACCTGGAAGACGACCCGCGCCAGGCGCGCCTGATCCGCACCGTGCGCAACGCGGGCTACCAGCTGGCCTGCGACGTGGTGGCGCAGCCGCAGCCATGAGCGGCCAGGCAGGCCCCCCGGGCCAGCGCGGCACCGCACCCCCGCCGGCGCCCGCGCAGCGGGGCTGGCTGCACCGCCTGCGGCAGCGGGCTGGACGCGCGCTCTGGCCGCAGACGCTCACCGGGCGCATCGTCGCCATCCTGGTGGCGGGCATGCTGGCCGCCCAGGCGCTCACCGGCACCATCTGGTGGGACATGCGGCGCGGCCAGCTGCTGGAGGTGCCGCTGCGCGTGGTGGCGGCGCGCGCAGCCGACACGTTCACGCTGCTGGCGTCGCTGCAGCTCCCGGACCGCGGTGCGGCGGTGCGCACGCTGGACTCGGCCCACTACCGCGTATCCCTGGTCGGCGACGACGAAGCGGCAGCACTGGCGGCGGCTGCCGTGCCAGCGGATGCCGTGCCCGATGCGGCGGCGCGCCGGATGGTGGCCGACGTGCTGGACCGGCGTGCGGGCGCGCCCGTGCCGCTGCACCTCCTGTCGGTGGAACTGCGCGGCGACGGCGGGCAGAGCGCCGCCACCGGCGCGCTGCTGACGGCGAGCGAGCCCGAGGCGCACGTGCACCTGCTGCTCGGCCTGGGCGCCGGCCAGTGGCTGCGGCTGCAGGCGCGCGAGGGCGAATCGGGCTACGCCGTGCGGCCCTACTCGGCACTGGCGGACTATGTGCTGCGCATCTACCTGCTGCGCATCGCCGTGGTGGTGGCCGTGGCGCTGCTGGCGGTGCGCATCGCGATGCGGCCCCTGGCGCGCATGGCCCGCGCCGCCGACGCGCTGGGGCGCGACCTGCAGAGCCCGCCGCTCGACACCCGCGGCCCGCGCGAAGTGCGCCAGGCCGCGCAGGCCTTCAACGCCATGCAGCAGCGCATCGCCGAGGGCGTGGCCGAGCGCACGCGTTTCCTCGCCGCCGTCTCGCACGATCTGCGCTCCCCGATCACGCGGCTGCGGCTGCGCGCCGAGATGCTGCAGCCCGAATCGCTGCGCACCAAGTTCCGCGCCGATCTGCAGGAGATGGAGAGCATGGTGACCGCCACGCTCGACGTGCTGCGCGGCGCCGACACCCCCGGCCCGCGCCAGAGTGTGGACATCGACGCCCTGGTGGGCAGCCTGGTGCAGGACCTGCACGAATCCACGGGAGTGGCCATCGCGGTGCATGGCGCGGCGCAGGCGCCGTTGCCCGGCTATGCGCAAAGCCTGCGCCGCTGCCTGCAGAACCTGCTGGAGAACGCCTTGCGCCATGCCGGCAACGCAGCGGTCCACATCGAGGAGGCGCCCGGGTTGCTGGTCGTCACCGTTCGCGACGACGGCCCCGGCATCGCCGCGGCGCATCTGCCGCATGTGCTGGAGCCCTTCTACCGCGCCGAGGGTTCGCGCAATGCGGACTCGGGCGGTTTCGGGCTGGGCCTCGCGATCGCCGATGCCGTGGCGCGGGCGCACGGCGGCCGGCTGCAACTGGCCAACCGCCCGCAAGGCGGGCTCGATGCGCGCCTGGAGCTGCCGCGAGGGCCGTCGGCCCGGGCGTGACGGGCCTGCCTAGCCAAAGGCGAGGCAGGTGGCCACGGCACGAACGTGGCAAGCGAACGGTGCCGCTGGCGCACGGCGGCACCGCGTTCTCGGCGGGGCCACGGGCCGGCGCCACGGTGCTCCGCCAGATGGCTTTCCGCTCCCACGCAGCCTGCCGCCCGGCACGCAGTGCGCCACGCCTGTCAAAGCTGGATGAATACCGACTTGGTCTCCAGGTAGCTGTCCAGCGCCGCACGGCCCAGATCGCGGCCGAAGCCCGACTGCTTGTAGCCGCCGAAGGGCATGCCCGGGTCGAGCGTGCTGTGGCAGTTGACCCAGACGGTGCCCGCCTGGATCTTGGGGATCAACCGGTGCACCTTCGACAGGTTGTTGGACCAGATGCTGGCACCCAGCCCGAAGGGCGTGTCGTTGGCCCGGGCAGCGACTTCGTCGAGGTCGTCGTAGGGCATGGCCACGAGCACCGGGCCGAAGATCTCCTCGCGCGCCACGCGATGGTCCGGCTGCACACCGGTCAGCACCGTGGGCTGCACGAAGTAGCCGCGCTGGCCGGCGCGGCCGCCGCCCGTCACCACCTCGGCGCCCTGGCTGCGGCCGATGTCGATGTAGCCGCACACGCGTTCCATCTGCTCTTGCGACACCAGCGGCCCCATCTGGGCGCCGGGGTCCAGGCCATGGCCCAGCGTGAGCTTGGCAGCATGGTCGGCCACGTCGGCGACCACACGGTCGAACATCTTCTTGTGCACGTACAGCCGCGAACCCGCGCAGCAGACCTGGCCGTGGTTGAAGAAGATCGCATTGGCCGCGCCGGCCGCCGCCGTGGCCGGGTCGCAGTCGTCGAGCACGATGACGGGCGACTTGCCGCCCAGCTCCAACGTGACGCGTGTCATGTTGTCCATGCAGGCATGGCCGATGAGCTTGCCGACTTCGGTGGAGCCGGTGAAGCTGACCTTGTTGACCAAGGGGTGCGACACCAGGGGCGCGCCGGTGCCCGGGCCATCGCCCGTGATCACATTGACCACGCCGGGCGGGAAGCCTGCCTCCTGCACCAGTTCCGCCAGCATCAGCGCGGTCAGCGGTGTCTGCTCCGCGGGCTTGAGCACGATGGTGCAGCCGGCGGCCAGTGCGGGGCCGATCTTCCAGAGGGCCATGAGCAGCGGGAAGTTCCACGGCACCACTGCGGCCACCACCCCCACCGGTTCGCGCCGGGTGTAGGTGAACATCTGTGCGTCGGGCGCGAAGGGCACATTGTGTTCGCGCGTCAGGCCATCGATCTTGGTGGCCCAGCCCGCCATGTAGCGCAAGGAGTCGATCGCCATGTTGAGGTCCACCGCACGGGCGATGGCGGCCGACTTGCCGTTGTCCAGCGACTCGACCTCGGCGAGTGCCTGGGCATGGGTCTCGATCAGGTCGGCCAGCCGCAGCATCAGCCGCTCCCGGTCCACCGGCCGCATGCGTCCCCAGGGGCCTTCATGGAACGCGCGATGGGCTGCGCGGACCGCCCGGTCCACATCCTGCGGGCAGGCATTGGCGACCTGGGCGATCACGGCTTCGGAGGCGGGGTTGACGGTGGTCAGCCGCTGGCCGCTGTGCGCCGCGCTCCATTGGCCGTCGATGAAGAGATCGTGCGTGCCCCGCTGGAGGAAGGCGCTGGCGCGTTCGCTGAGCAGGTGGTGGATGTCGCTGAGGTCCATAGGGTGCTCCGTGGCGTGTGGAAGGGAAAGGGTGGAGGGAAAGGAGGCCGCCCCCCGCTGGCATGGGGCCGGCGGGACCCGCCGGGGCGTTCGGCGAATGGGGGGCGGAGCGCCGGAAGGGCTTGGCTTATTTGGTGCGGATCGCGTCGGCGGTACCCTGGATGAAGGCCTTGATCTTTTCCACGTCGTCCATGCTCAGCTTGCCGGTGAAGTCGGGCATGCCGCGCGAGGTGGCCGGGCCCTTGAAGATGAACTTGTCCAGATGCTCGATGTAGGCCGGATCGAGATAGCCCAGGTTGGGCAGGTTGCCACCGCGATCCACACCCGGCACGCCGTGGCAGAAGGCGCAGTTGCTCACGTAGAGCGCCGTGCCCTCGGCCACCAGCTTCTTGTCGTAGGGCACGCCCTGCAGCAGCTTGCCTTGCTGGTAGGCGACGAAGGCCGGCGCCTCGGCCTTGCCGTCCAGCGCGAAGGTGTAGACGGTGCCGGGGCCCTTGCGCTCGGTGGCGCGTGCGGCCAGGCCATAGACACCGCCCCAGCCCACGGCGATGGAGACGTATTGCCGGCCATCGACCTCGTAGGTGACGGGAGCCGCGACCACGCCCGTGCCGGTGGGCTTCTCCCAGAGCTTCTTGCCATTGCGCGCGTCGTAGGCCACGAAGCGCCCGTCGGCCGTTCCCTGGAACACGAGGTTGCCCGCCGTGGTCAGCGTGCCGCCGTTCCAGGGCGACACCTGCTCCACGCGCCAGCGCTCCTTCTGCGCCACCGGGTCCCATGCGATGAGACGGCCGAACGGCGTGCTCTTGGGAGGCTCTGTATTGACGAACTTGGCCGTGTTCCAGCCGATGCCGCTGTGGGGCTCGAACTTGGAGTCGCCGTTGAACGTCCAGTTCTTGTTGTCCTGCAGGGTCAGCGGCACATGCTGCGCCGGCAGGTAGGCCAGGCCCGTGGCAGGGCTGAATGACATGGAGTGCCAGTTGTGGGCGCCAAAGGGTCCCGGAATGGCGTCATAAGGCTTGCTGCCGTCGCGGGCCGCTAGCAGCTCGATGGGCCGGCCGTTCTGGTCGTAGCCGCTCGCCCAGTTCACGTCGACGAAGTTCTTTGCCGAGATGAATCGGCCATTGGTGCGGTCGATCACGAAGAAGAAGCCGTTCTTCGGCGCATGCAGGAGCACCTTGCGCGGTTTGCCGGCGATCTTCAGGTCGGCCAGGATGATCGATTGGGTGGAGGTGTAGTCCCAGTTGTCGCCCGGCGTCTCCTGGTAGTGCCACACGTACTCGCCCGTGTCGGGATTGAGCGCCACGATGCTGGCCAGATACAGGTTGTCGCCGCCGGCCGGGCTGCGCTTGGAGTGCGCCCAGGGCGAGCCGTTGCCCGTGCCGATGTACAGCAGGTTTAGTTCCGGGTCGAAGGCCATGGAATCCCAGGCCGTGCCGCCACCGCCCGATTCCCACCACTTCCCGGCCGGGTCCCAGGTCTTCGCGGCCTGGGCCATGGCGTCGTTCTCGAAGGGCTTGGAGGGGTCGCCCGGCACGGTGAACCAGCGCCACTGCTGCGCGCCGGTGTCGGCGTCGTAGGCGGTGACATAGCCGCGCACGCCGTACTCGGCGCCGCCGTTGCCGATCAACACCTTGCCCTTGATGACGCGCGGCGCGCCGGTGATGGTGTAGGGGCGGCTGCGGTCGATGATGGTGTCCTGCTCCCAGGCCTTCGTGCCCGTGGCGGCGTCGAGGGCGACCAGGCGGCCGTCGAAGGCGCCGACGAACACCTTGCCCCGGTAGACCGCCACGCCCCGGTTGACCACGTCGCAGCAGCCCTTGAAGCCGATCGAGCGGTCCACGCCGGGGTCGTAGGTCCAGAGGCGCTTGCCCGTGCGCACGTCGATGGCATGCACCACGCTCCAGCTGGCCGTCACGTACATGACGCCGTCCACGATGACCGGCGTGGCCTCGACGCCGCGCGTGGATTCGAGGTCGTAGGACCAGACCAGGCCCAGCCGCTTCACGTTGGCCGTGTCCAGCTGCTGGAGCCGCGAGAAGCGCGTCTCGGCATAGTCCAGGCCATAGCTGGGCCAGTCCCGGGTGGTGCGCGCATTGGCCTCGATGAAGCGGCCGTCCACTTGCGCCACGGCGTTGCGCGGGCGCTCTGGCGATCCCTTGGCGGGGGCTGGTGCCTGGGCGAACCCTGCGCCCGGCAAGGTCAGCGTCATCGCAATGGTCAACAGGGTGGCTGGGAGCCGCGGTTTCATCATGGGGTGTCCTCCGTATGGTCTGCTTGCCGTGTGCAGGGGGCGGCGCCGGCAGCCTGCGGCGCCATGGACGCCAACGATAGAAAAGGCCTTCGATCGCAGCAACACTCGGATTTACCCGGGGGCGTTTCTGTACCGCCTCGGAACAACATCGCCCCATTTCCAGAGCGCCGCCGCATGCACCGTCCGCCCTCCACCCTGCCGCTGTCCAATCCCTTCTATGCCACGCGCCAGGATCGGGTGATGCTGGCCCGCGAGCGGTACTTCGAGCGTGGAGAAAGTCCTGCCGGCCTGGTGCCCGAGCATGTGGTGCAGTCGTGGGAGCGCTGCCTGGGCGCGCACCGCGATCCGGGCGAGACGATCAGCTTCGATCCGGTCAGCAAGGTCCGGATAGCCACCCTGCTCACCCACAACCGCGCGCTGCTCGAAGCCGCGCAGGACCCCATCGCCGAGCTGGAAGCCGTGATCGCCGGCAGCCAGGCGCGTGCCGTCCTCACCTGCAGCAAGGGGGTGGTGCTGATGACCTCGCGCCCCACCGCGGGCGACGGCCCGGTGCTGTTGTCGGCGGCCCGGGTGGGCGTGAACATCGCCGAAGACGCCATCGGCACGGGCGCGCCCGGCGTCGCGACCCGCATCGGCGAGGTCTGCCATGTGCGTGGGGGCGAACACTTCTTTCGCTGCATGGCCTCGCTGCACTGCACGGCCGCGCCCATTCGCGACGCCCGGGGGCGCACGGTGGCCATGCTCGACCTGAGCAGCGAGGCGGGGCCGTTCCGCTTCGATGCGCCCGCCATGGCGCACCTGTACGCGACCAGCATCGAGAACCGGCTGCTCGTCGGCACGGCGCACCTGCACCTGCTGCTGCGCTTCCAGGTCAGCCGCAGCATGTTCCACACACCGCTGGAGGGGCTGGCCGCCGTGGACGGCGACGGCCATGTGTGCTGGTTCAACGGGGTGGGTGCCCAACTGCTCGATCGGGCGCGTCGTCCAGAGGAAGGGCTCGCGGCGGAGGAGGTGTTCGGTCTCTCCCTGCGCCACCTGCTGGCGTTGGCCCGCCACGGGGAGGCGCGGCCGCACTGCCTGCCGACCGGGCTGACCCTGTGGGTGCAGGCGCATCTCGATGAGCGCGAAGACGTGCCAGCGGTGAGGGAAGACCGCGACGCCGTGCCCTGGGAGGGCCCGCAGGAGGCGGGCAACGGCGCTGCTCCGGCCGATGCGACGGCGGGCCGTCCGCAATCGCTGGAAGCCGCCAGCCGCAGCGCCATCGAGCAGGCGATGGCGCAGTGCGAGGGCAACATCTCGCGCGCTGCGCGCCTGCTGGGAGTGTCGCGCGGGCTGCTGTACCGGCGCTTGCGGGAGTGGGGGCTGTCCTAGCGCTCGTCGCGGCCGCTAGCCGCTCACACCGGCCGAAGCGGGCTCAGTCGCTCTCCGCGAACATCTCCACTATCAGCCCCCGCAGCCACTGGTTCCCCGGATCCCGGTGGTACTTGGTGTGCCAGAACAGGTTGATCGCCACCTGCGGCAGTTTGGCGGGGTGGGGCGCATACGCCAGCCCGAAGGGCTCGGCCATGCTCTGGGCCATCTTCTCGGGCACGGTGGCGACCATCTGGGTGGCCTGCAGGATGTGGCCGATTGCGACGAAATGCGGGACGGTGAGGCGCACGTCGCGGGCCACGCCCATGCGTTCGAGCAGTTCGTCCACCTTGCCGTGGCCCGTGCCTTCGGAGACGACCACCACGTGCTGCGCCTTCGCGAAATCCTCCAGCCCGATGCGGCGGCGCTTGTGCAGCGGGTGGCCCTGGCGGAAAAGGCACACATAGGGCTGGCGGAAAAGCCGGCGCTGGAAGAAGCCGGCCTTCAATTGCGGCAGCAGGCCTGCGGCGAGGTCCACCTTGCCGGCCTCCATGGCGTCCTTCAGATCGGTCGCTGAATTGCGCACGGTGGTCAGCCGCACGCCGGGCGCCACCTGGGCCAGGCGCTCCAGCAGGCGCGGCAGGAAGTAGATCTCGCCGATGTCCGTCATGCCCACCTTGAACACGCGCCGGCTGGTGGCGGGGTCGAACCCCAGCTTGTGGTTCAGCGCGCCGTGGATCATGGCGAGCGCGTACGACACCGATTCCGCGAGCTGGTCGGCGTAGGGCGTGGGCTGCATGCCGTGCGCCGTGCGCAGGAACAGCTCGTCGCCCAGCAGGCGCCGCAGCCGCGCGAGGGCGTTGCTCACCGCCGGCTGCGTGAGGCTCAGGTTCTCGGCCGCCTGCGACACCTTGCGGGTGACCAGCAGCTGCTGGAACACCACCAGCAGGTTCAGGTCGATGTCTTCCAGTTCCACGCTGCACCTTTATTCATCCGAGTGATGCGATGTATTCATGCCATTCTATTGGCTGATGGGTGGATCGCAGGAATGATCGGGGCCATAACGAAAACCTGGAGACAGTCCCCGATGGAGTTGCATATCGAGCCGCTGGGCCGCGTCCTGCCCGTGGAGCCCGGCGCCAACCTGCTGGAAGTGCTCCGCACGCACCTGATCCCCGTGTCGTACAGCTGCATGGCCGGCCGCTGTGGCACCTGCCGCTGCAAGGTGGTCGCGGGCGAGGTGCTGGATTCCGGCCAGGCGCTGCGCATGCCGCCGCTGGGGGGCGAGGGCGAGGCGCAGTACGTGATGGCCTGCCAGACGGTGCTGAGCGAGTCCTGCACCATCGAGATCCCCGAGCCCGACGAGGTGGTGGTGCACACCGCCCGCACGCTCAAGGCCACGGTGACGGCCGTGGAAACGCTCACGCACGACATCCGCCGCCTGCTTCTGAAGCCGGCCAAGCCGCTGGACTTCTCGCCGGGGCAGTACGCGCAATTGCAGTTCGGCCCGGGCCTGGTGCGTCCCTATTCGATGGCCGGGCTGCCGCACGACGACGCACTCGAATTCCACGTGCGTCTGGTCGAAGGCGGGCTGGTCTCCACCCACGTCGCCAGCGTGCTGGCGGTGGGCGATGCAGTGCGCGTGAGCGGGCCACTGGGTTCGGCCTACCTGCGCCGCAAGTACGAAGGCCCGATGCTCTGCGTGGCGGGCGGCACGGGGCTGGCGCCGATCCTGTCCATCGTGCGCGGCGCGCTGGAGGCGGGCATGCCCAATCCGATCCACGTCTATGCCGGTGCGCGGTCTGTGCGCGACGTCTATGGCCTGCAGTGGCTCGCCGCGCTGCAGGAGCGGCATCCGAAGTTGCAGGTGCATGCCGTGGTGGCCGCGGTCGACGCCGCGCCGGGCCAGCGCGCGGGCCTGGTCACCGACGCCATCGCGCAGGACTGGCCTTCGCTGGAAGGCTGGCGCGCCTACCTGTGCGGATCGCCGCCGATGGTGGAGGCCGTGTCGCTGCTCGCCCGCCAGCGCGGCATCGCGCCCGAACACCTGTACGCGGACGCCTTCTACGCCAGCACCCCCTGAACCCGTGTGCCACGGCCCGCTTCCTTTCGTCAGCCCAAGAAAAATTCTCAAGGAGACAGCGACATGAGTACGACACCCCACGCCACCCCCGCCATCTTCCCGCTGCACCCGACATGGGAGGGCCCGGGCACGCACCGGGTGCCCTTCGCCGCCTACACCAGCGAGTCGGTGTACCAGCGGGAGCTGGAGCGCTTCTTCTACCGCGCCCACTGGTGCTACGTGGGCCTGGAGGCCGAGGTACCGAACCCCGGTGACTTCAAGCGCACGGCGATCGGCGAGCGCTCGGTGATTCTCACGCGCGGCGAGGACATGCAGCTGCACGTGGTGGAGAACGTCTGCGCGCACCGCGGCATGCGCTTTTGCCGCGAGCGGCACGGCAACCGCAAGGAGTTCGTCTGCCCCTACCACCAGTGGAACTACAAGCTCGACGGCGCGCTGCAGGGCGTGCCGTTCCGGCGCGGCGTGAAGCAGGACGGCAAGGTGCACGGCGGCATGCCGGCGGATTTCAAGCTGGAGGAGCACAGCCTCACGCGGCTCAAGGTGGCCGTGCGCGGTGGCGTGGTGTTCGCCTCGTTCGACCACGACGTGGAATCGCTGGAGGACTTCATGGGCCCGGTGATCCTGGGCTATTTCGACCGCATGTTCAACGGCCGCCAGCTGAAGATCCTCGGCTACAACCGCCAGCGCATTCCGGGCAACTGGAAGCTGATGCAGGAGAACATCAAGGACCCGTACCACCCCGGCCTGCTGCACACCTGGTTCGTCACCTTCGGCCTCTGGCGGGCGGACAACAAGTCCGAGCTGAAGATGGACGCGCGCCACCGCCATGCGGCCATGGTGTCCACGCGCGGCGAGGCCAAGAAGCAGGCGTCGGACGTGTCCAACGTCTCCAGCTTCAAGGCCGGCATGCAGCTGGAAGACCCGCGCTTTCTCGACATCGTGCCCGAGCCCTGGTGGGGCGGGCCGACGGCGGTGATGACCACGCTGTTCCCCAGCGTGATCCTGCAGCAGCAGGTCAACAGCGTCTCCACGCGCCACATCCAGCCCGTGGGCCACGACGCCTTCGATTTCGTGTGGACGCATTTCGGCTACGAGGACGATACCGACGAGATGACCGAGCGGCGCCTGCGCCAGTCCAACCTGTTCGGCCCGGCGGGCTTCGTGTCGGCCGACGACGGCGAGGTGATCGAGTTCTCGCAGCAGGGCTTCGAGCAGAAGCCCTTCCACCGCGCGCTGGTGGAACTGGGCGGCCACGGGGTGGGCGACACCGACCACATGGTGACCGAGACGCTGATCCGCGGCATGTACGAATACTGGCGCGGCGTGATGGAGAAGGAGGACTGAGGCCATGGACACGATCGCCACGAACACCACCATCGCGGCCGGCACCGCCGGCACGCCCGCCATCGATTTCTCCGATTTCTTCGCGCTGCAGCAGCTCTACGCCGACTACGCCTCGGCGCTGGACGCCGCCGACTGGGACCGCTGGCCGGGCTTCTTCACCGAAGACTGCGTCTACCGCCTGCAGCCGCGCGAGAACCATGAGCGCGGCCTGCCGCTCGCCACGCTCTCGTTCGACAGCCAGGGCATGCTGAAGGACCGCGTCTACGGCATCCGCGAGACGCTGTTCCACGACCCCTACTACCAGCGCCATGTGATCGGCGCGCCGCGTGTGCGCGCGGCCGGCGAGGGCCGCTGGGAGTGCGAGGCGAACTACGCCGTGTTCCGCACCAAGCTGTCGGAGCCCTCCACGGTGTTCAACGTGGGCCGCTACCTCGACGTGGTGGTGCGCACGCCGGGCGGGCTGCGCTTCGCCCGCAAGGAATGCATCTACGACAGCGAAATGATCCTGAATTCCATCATCTACCCCATCTGATCCGAGGACCCACGCCATGACAGCCATCGATACCCCATGGACCGAAGCCGCCGCGCTGGACGAGGTGCCCGAAGACGACGTGGTGGGCGTGACCGTCGGCGGGCGCGACGTGGCGCTCTACTCGGTGGAAGGCGAGGTGTTCGCCACCGACAACCTCTGCACCCACGGCAACGCGCGGCTGTGCGACGGCTTTCTGGAAGGGCACGAGATCGAGTGCCCGCTGCACCAGGGCCGCTTCGACGTGCGCGACGGCAGCGCGCTGTGCGCGCCGCTCACGCAGGGCCTGCGCACCTACCCCGTGCGCATCGAGCAGGGCCTGGTGTACCTGCAGCTGGCTTGATGGAGCCGGCTGCCGTGCCGACCGCGCAACACCCGGGCCTGCGCGTCAGGCTGCGCGTCGCCACCGCAGGAAACGTGGACGGACCGGCGGATTGCGCTCAAACCGGGCTGATGGGGTGCGCGCCCGTCAACGAAGAACGCGGCAATTGCCGAACTCGCAGCGGACCGCCAGCGCATCGCCGTTGGCGCAGGGCAGGCTGTAGGTCTCGAACCCCGGGCCCTTGGCAACCAGGGTGGCGAGCGGCTGAGCGCTGCACGACTGCTCCCGCGCCAGCCGCTCCGCGTTGAACGTGTCCACCCCCGTGGCGCGTGGTGGAGTGAAGGGCCGCGGCGCTGGCACGGGCGCAGGCGGCTCCAGCACCAGCGATGGGGCGCCCTGCACATGGCCGCGCTGGGCCATGCAGGCCGCGATCCAGTGGCGGCGGCGCTCTTCGGATCGGACCGCCTGCTGGCCTGCCCCCAGCAGCGCGCCGCCGATGGCCCAGTCCTGCACGGCGTCGCTGCTGCGGCCCAGGCCCCAGACCAGCGCGGCGGCCACCAGCGCACCTTCGACCATGCCGTCCAGCGTATCCTGCACCACACCGGCCTGGCCGGCGTAGCTCCGGCAGGCCTGCAGGTCGGCGGGATAGCGGGCGCGCAGGGCTTCGTCTTGCGCGCTGGGGCTGCCGGCGGCGGGCTGTTCGGGCGTGATCGGGCCCGAGGTGGCGCAGCCGGCAAGCCACAGCGCCACGGCGGCGGCACCTGCCGCCATGCAGCGCCGTGCCGCAGGGCGGATGGAGCGGTGGGCGGCTGCCGGGGCGGCTTTCCGGCAAGGGGCGCCGGGCAAGCTGCCGCCGGGGTGCGGATCGGGGCGGTCGGGCAGGTCGGGCAGGTCGGGCAGGTCGGGCATGGGCGGTTCCTCCGCCTGCATGGTGCCTGCTTGCGCGCCGCAGCGCCAGCCACGCCGTGGCGCAGGCACATCGCCCCTCATCCGCACCGCGCCCGCAGGCAGCGGGTGGCCCCTCGTCAAGCCGGGGCGGCGGGCGTCGTCTGGCCGGCCGGGGTGCCGTGCGGGTTGCCGGCGGAGCGCTGCGCGGCCCAGAAAACCGGCAGAGCCAGCAGGGCGCAGCCCGCCAGCACGCCGAAGGCCAGGCCGAAGTGGCCGCCGGAGCCCACCACCGTGTTCGCGACGGCGGGGCTCAGGGCGGCGCCCATGCCCTGCATGGTCATGACCAGGCCCAGGGCGGTGTTGTAGCGACCGCTGCCGCGTACGTAGCGCTCGACCATCAGCGGGGTGACCACGCCCATGGCGCCCGCGGCGATGCCGTCCAGCACCTGCACCGGGATGTTGGCCCACGAGTCGGCAATGGCCCAGGCGATCACGCCCCGCACCGGCAATGCCAGGATGGCGATGTAGACGAAGACCTGCAGGTCCCACTTTCGGCTGCGCGACACCCAGAGCGCCACCGGCACCATGGTGAGCTGCGCGACGACGATGGCGATACCGGTCCACAGCAGTGGCGACGAGTCGGGCACGGTGGCCGCCAGGCGCTGGTTCAGAAGCGGCAGCATGGCGGCATTGCCCAGGTGGAAGAGGGCGCATGTCAGCCCGAAGCACCAGAGCGCACGCTGGCCGAGGAAGGCGCGCAGCCCTTCGGGCGCCACGGAGCGAGGGTCGTTGGATGCAGTCGCGGCCGAATCGGCATCGCCGCCGCGCGCCGCGACGTGGTCGATGTCGCCCGGGCGGATGCGCAGCAGGCAGGCCCATGCCCCCACGGCCATGGCGGTCATGACGACCAGCATCCAGGGCGCGCCCAGCCAGTGGGCGAAGGCCGCGGCGCCCAGGGCGGAAACGATGTTTCCGGCATGGCTGAACGCCTCGTTGCGGCCCGTCTGGTGCCGCAGGCCGCTGCTGCGGGCCAGGCCCAGGGTCAGCGCCGCCAACGCCGCCGCCAGCACCGCCCCGGCCACGCCGGTCAGCACCTGCGACAGGATCAGCACGCCCGGAGAGCGGGTGGAGAACGCCAGCGCGCTGGCAATCAGCACCACCAGCGCCGCCACCGCCACCAGCGCCCGCTTGGCGCGCGAGCGGTCGGCGAAGGCGCCGGCGATGGGCGTCGCCGCCATCGCGGCCAGCCCGCCGGCCGACAGCACCAGCCCGATCATGGTCTGGTCGATGCGCTGGGTCTGCAGGTGCGTCGCCAGGAACGGCCCCAGGCCGTCGCGTACGTCCGCCATGAAGAACGCCATCCACGCCAGGGCGCTCAGCGACGCCCTGGCGGCTGGAAGGGATGGGTCAGCGGGGGTGCCGGGGGCGGTGCGGGCAGCGGTGGTGGTGGCCATGGCGACTCCTGTGGGTTCTGGGGCCTGCGGGTCCTGGGGGTCCTGCGGGTCCTGGGGGTCCTGGGGGTCCTGGGGGTCAGCGTGCTGGCTTGTCGGCCAGCGGCTGGCCGTTGACGGTGCGGGCCTCGATCACCTGGCCCGCGGCGCCGCCTTGCAGCGGGCGTGCAGGGCCGGCGGCGGTGACTTCGGCGCCCACTTCCAGGCCTGCGCCCCACTGCGCATAGCCGTCGGGGCGGGTGTGGATGAAGTCTCCGGTGTCCAGCACCACGCCGTTGGGCTCGCCGTGGCGCGCATGGTGGATGCGTGCCACGCGGCCCCGCACCTCGCGTTCCGCCGCGTCGGGGGTGAAGGCGGTGCCGTCGATGGAGACGAGCTGCTCGAAAGCGAACACCTCGTGCGGCGCCTCGCCCTTCGGTGGCGGCGCCATCAGGGTGCCCTCGGCCACCACTGTCTGGCCGGCCGTCAGCGCCTGGAAGGCCCGGGTGCCGGGGTCGTGGGCGTGCTTGTCGAACACGAACTGCACGGGAATGCCCTCCACGTCGATCATCACGCCTTCGACTTCGCCGCGCGGGCTGTGCAGCAGATGCTGGAAGCGGCCTTCGAGAGACCAGCGTTCCGTGGCTTGTTCCTGGGGTTTGCTCATGGTGGTTCCGTTGAAATGGGGTTCAAGAATTCATCAGGGTGGACTGCCTGGCAGGGCGCCCGGCGTTCAGGGAAGGCGCGGCGGGGCGCCAGCGGGGCCCGCTGCGGGACCGCCGGCGGGGCCGCCCAGCATGTCCTGCAGGCTGTTGGGGTTGGCGCCCAGTTGCGCAGCCTCGATGCCGGTGCCCAGCGCATTGCGCGTGCCCCAGCCCCGCACCGACACGGTGGCGCCCGGCTTGAGCAACGGCATCACGGCGCTGCCGTTGTGCGGCGGAAAGCGCACCACCGTGCCGTCTTCCAGCAGCAGCCCGTGCGCGTCGCCGCGGCCGTTGAACAGCACGCGGGCCACGCGGCCATCGGCTTGCAGTGCGGTCAGGGCCTCGCGCGGGGCGGGCAGGGGGCGCTGGCCGGGGGCCGGCGGCGTGTCCTGCACCACGCGGCCTTGCGACTGCAGGGTGGTGGCGCGCAGCACACCGATGTCCTTGCGGTTCCAGCCGGTGGCCTGGACGCTGTCGCCCGGCCGCAGCCACGACGTGAGCGTGGCCGACAGATGCGGTGGGAAGGCGATCTGCGTGCCGTCCTGCAACAGCAGGCCGTCGGCCTCGCCGTTGGGGTTGACCAGCCAGCGCTGCACGGTGCCGCTCACGGTGGCCTGGTCCATCGGCGCGGGCTGCACGACCACGGCGGGGGCGGGCGGCACGGCGGGCTGGGCCTGGGCGGCTGCGCCGGCCAGCAGGGCGGCGCCCAGCGCTGCGGCGCGAGCCAGGGGGTGAAGAGTCTTCTGCATGGCAATCATCCTTCAGAGGGTTGTGACGCAGAAGACGTCTCAATTCCCGTGCCAGGTATCAATTCCTTATGAATCAAGCACTTGCGCAATGCGGTGCGCTGGCGTTGCGAATGAAACGGCGACAGCCTGTCTGGTTTCCGGACGCCTCCGGCGGTGACCGTGAAAGCGACGCCTGACGCAGCGGAATGGGGATATGCCAGCATGCCCACTCCTTCTTCTCCTTCTTAGCCTTCTTGTTCTTCTGCTCCTCAGCCCAGCCCGTATTGCGTCAGCTTGCTGTAGAGCAGCTGGCGATGAATGCCGAGCTGGCGCGCGGCCAGCGAGCGGTTGCCCTCGGCCTGTTTCAGCGCGTGCTCCAGCATCAGCCGCTCCAGGCGCGCGACGGCCTCGGGCAGGGACCCGTCCAGCCAGCTCGCGGGCAGGGCGCCCGTCCCGCCGCTTGCCGGCTCGGCGAACGCGGGAGCGTCTCGCAGGTCCAGATCGGCGGCGGACACCACCGGCCCGCGGTGCAGGGCGTGGCAGCGCTCCATGGCGTTGCGCAGCTCGCGCACATTGCCGGGCCAGGGATGGTCCAGCAGCGCGCGGGCCGCGTCGGCCGACAGGCGCTGGGGCGTCTGCGGCGCGGCGGCGCGGCGCAGGAAGTGCTCGGCCAGCGGCACGATGTCGGCCAGCCGCTCGCGCAGCGGCGGCAGCACGATGTGCAGCACGTCCAGCCGAAACCGCAGGTCTTCCCGGAACCGTCCGTCGCGCACGGCGGCGGCCAGGTCGCGGTGGGTGGCGGCCAGCACGCGCACGTCCACCCGCACCGGCCGGTGGCTGCCCAGCGGCGTGACCTCGCCTTCCTGCAGCGCCCGCAGCAGCTTGGCCTGCACGTCCAGCGCCATGTCGCCGATCTCGTCGAGCAGCAGCACGCCGCCGTCGGCTGCCCGGAAGCACCCGGGCCGGTCGGCCACCGCCCCGGTGAAGGCGCCCTTCACATGGCCGAAGAGTTCGCTTTCCAGCAGCTCCTTCGGGATGGCGGCGCAGTTGAGCGCCACGAACGGCTGGCGGGCACGCCGGGAATGGCGGTGCAGGGCCCGGGCCACCAGTTCCTTGCCGGTGCCCGTCTCGCCTTCGATCAGCACCGGTGCTTCGCTGGCGGCGGCCAGGCCGATGCGCTTGTGCACCTCGCGCATGGCTTCGCTGATGCCGATCAGCTCGCCGTCATCGGCCGCGCCGGCCGGGGCGGCTGCCGGCGCGGCGGACCCATCGGCCTCGGCATGCGAGCGCAGCGCACGTTCCAGCACCTGCACCACCGTTGCCCGGCTCACCGGCTTGGTCAGGTGGTCGAAGGCTCCCAGGCGCATGGCTTCGATGGTGCCCGAGCCGCTGGCATAGGCCGTCAGCACCAGCACCGGCGGCAGCTGCGCCACGCGGGCGGCCAGCGCCTCCAGCGTCTGCAGCCCGTCCATGCCGGGCATGCGGTGGTCCAGGAAGATGGCGCCGTAACGGTGGCTTTCCACCCGGCGCAGGGCCTCGGCGCCGCTGCTCGCGGCATGGACTTCGTGGCCCAGGCTGTGAAGGGTTTCGACCAGCGAATCGCGGAAGGCCGCATCGTCGTCGACGACTAAGAGGCACGCCATGGCAGCTCCAAAATGAAACGGGCGCCGCCGCTGCCGTCGGCATGGCGGGGCGCGTAGTGCAGATCGCCGCCATGGGCCAGCGCCACCTCGCGCGCCAGCGCCAGGCCCAGGCCGTTGCCGTCGGCGCGGCCGGTGGCGAAGGGCTCGAACAGTTGCGGGCGCAGGGCTTCGGGAACGCCCGGGCCATCGTCCTCCACTGTCAGCGTGCAGCAGCAGCGGGCGGCATCCACCGCGGCCGACAGCACGACTTCGCCCCCGTCCGGGGCATGTCGCACGGCGTTGTCCAGCAGGTTGTCGATGGCGCGGGCCGCATGCACGGGGTCGAAGACGGCCTCGCCGGACACGTCGCCGTGCCACGCCAGCCGCACGCCACGCGCCTGGGCCGCAGGGCCGGCCGTCTCCAGCCGCTCGCGCAGCCAGTCGCCCAGCGCCACGCGGCGGGGTTGCAGGTGGAGCGGCTGCACCAGCGCCAGCAGGCTTTGCACCAGTCCTTCCAGCCGGTCGATCTGCGTGACCATGGCGGCCAGGGCGTCGGCATGGCGGGCGGGGGGTGCGGCCAGTGCGTTCTCGGCCTTCAGCCGCATGGCCGCGATGGGGTTGCGGATCTCGTGCGCGACGGAGGCCGTCATGCGGCCCAGCGCGGTCAGGCGCAGGTCGCGGTGGCGTTGCGCCATGGCTTCCTTCAGGCGGGCGCGGGCGTCCTGCAAACGCACGCCGTAGCCGTTGAACCCGTCGACGATGCGGTCCAGCTCGCGGATGCCGGTGCGCTCCAGCCGTGGCACGGTGTCTTCCTGGGCGTTGGCGAAAGCACTCTCCAGCTGGCGCACCTGCCGCAGGCCGCGCAGCAGCATCCAGCCCAGCCAGGCGCCCGAGGCCACCACCAGCAGCGCCAGCACGGCAATGCCGATGCGCAGGCTTTTCTGCGCGGCGATGGCGCCGGAATGCGCGCGCGTCATGGTCCAGACGGCGGTGCCGGGGTGCGCCGCAAGCGGGCAGGCGGCGACGATCAGCACCTCGCGGCTGCCGCGCACCAGGTTCACGGTGGGGCGCGCGGCGCCCGCGGCCTCGCGCGCCGTCTGCACGATCAGCGGCTCTTCCGCCGCGGGCACGTCCACCTTGGCGCTGCTGCCTTCATAAGTGGGGTAGGCATAGGCCAGCATGCCGCTGCTGGCGCGCCACACGCCGCCTTCCACCTGCGGCACCTCCAGCAGCACCACATGCAGCAGCACGCGCAGCAGATCGACCTGGGGTGTGTCGGCCGCTGCCGCCGGCACCGACTTGGCATAGCGCGTAGCGATGTCCTCGCAGGCCCGGGTGGCGTGGGACTGGCTGGCCGCCACCTGCGCGCCCGAGCCGGTCTGGTAGAGCACCACGATCACGGCGGCGACCAGGGCGCACGCGGCCAGCAGAAAGCCCCAGAACAGAAACAGTTGAACGCGCAAGGACCGCACGGGAGGCCGCCGAAGTGGAAGACGGCGGATCGTAATGCCACCGGCCAAGGCGGGCAGTAGGAAGTGCGCCGTTCCCGGTCAGCGCGTTTGTCCGACGCTGCGGCCGGCCGGCCGGCCGACCGAACCGGAAGCCGCAGCCGGCGCGTTCAGTGGCCGGTCAGGCGGCTTCCGGGTAGAAAAGCCGGCGCGCGGGCACGGGCGCCACGGCGCGGCCGATGGCGGCGATGTGGTCCGGCGTAGTGCCGCAGCAGCCGCCCACGATGTTCACCAGGCCCTCGGCGGCGAATTCGTGGACAAGCCGGCTGGTGACCTCGGGCGTCTCGTCGAAGCCGGTGTCGCTCATCGGGTTGGGCAGGCCGGCGTTGGGGTAGCAGCTGATGAAGGTGTCTTCCGCCACCCGGTTCAGCTCCTGGATGTAGGGGCGCATCAGCGTGGCACCCAGGGCGCAATTGAGGCCGATGGCCAGCGGCCGCGAGTGCCGCACGCTGTGCCAGAAGGCCGTCACGGTCTGGCCCGACAGGATGCGTCCCGAGGCGTCGGTGACGGTGCCGCTGATGATGAGCGGCAGGCGTTCGCCGCTCTGCTCGAAAAACTCGTCGATGGCGAAGAGCGCGGCCTTGGCATTGAGCGTGTCGAAGATGGTTTCGACCAGCAGCACGTCCGCGCCGCCTTCGACCAGTGCTTCGGTCTGCTCGTAATAGGCGGCGCGCAGTTGCTCGAAATCGACGTTGCGCGCGCCCGGGTCGTTCACGTCGGGGCTGATGCTCGCCGTCTTGGGTGTGGGGCCCAGGGCGCCGGCCACGAAACGGGGCTTGTCCGGCGTGGAATATTTGTCGCACGCGGCGCGGGCCAGCCGGGCGGACTGCAGGTTCATCTCGCGCGCCAGATCGGCCATGTGGTAGTCCTCCTGCGCGATGGTGGTCGCGCCGAAGGTGTTGGTCTCGATCAGGTCGGCGCCGGCCGCCAGGTAGCGTTCGTGGATGTCGCGGATCACGTCCGGCCGGGTGAGCGAGAGCAGTTCGTTATTGCCCTTCACGTCGCGCGCAAAGTCCTTGAACCGGTCGCCCGCGCCGTCCGGGCCGCTGTAGCCCTCGCCCCGGTACTGCGCCTCGCCCAGCTTGAAGCGCTGGATCATGGTGCCCATCGCGCCGTCGAGGATGGCGATGCGTTCGGCCAGGATGGCGGGGAGTTGCTGGGCGCGGGTGTAGGTGATCGGATGCATCGGCGAATTGTAAGAACCGCGGCGGCTCACGCGGGCACAAAGGCTTCTTCGGCGGGCGGGCGCAACGCCAGCAACGCATCGATCAGCAGCGCCAGCGCCGGATGGCGGTGCGCATTGCGCCGCGCGATCAACTCATAGGGTTCGCTGCGCGATTTGAGCTGCAGCGGCAGCCGGGCGACCATGCCGTGCTGGCAGACATAGTCGGCCACGTCGTCGGACACCAGGGCCACCAGATTGGCGTTGTGGCTCAGCAGCGAGAGCGTGGCGAGCGCGGAAGTCGTTTCGATCAGGTGCGTGGGAAAAAACAGGTTCTCTTCGAAGAACTCGCGCTCCAGCGTGCGGCGCATAGGCATGTGGGCACGGTACATCACCCAGCGGCTGGCCGACAGATCCTGCAGCGTGATCGACGGCAGGCCCGCCGCCGGGTGCGCCCGGTGCGCGACCACGGCCAGGGATTCGTCCTTGATCACGATGGAGTCGTACAGATGGGGCTTGGGGCTGACGGAGGAGCGGCAGATCGCCGCGTCCAGCCGCCCCTGGTCGATGAGCGCCAGCAGGCTGGCGCTGGTGTCCTCCACGATCTCGACCGAGAGGTCGGGCTGCTGATCCAGCAGCTGCGACACCGCCCGCGTGAGCAGCGGCACCGCGCCCATGATGGTGCCCACCGCGATGCGGCCGCCCGCGCCGCTGGCGATCGCGCTCAGCTCCTGTTGCAGGTGGCTGATGTCGGACTGGATCAGCCGCGCGAAGCGCACCGCGCAGGTTCCGGCCTCCGTGGGCACCAGGCCGCGGTTGGTGCGCGTGAAGAGCGGCGCGTTCAGCGTGGCTTCCAGCTCCTTGAGCGCCTTGCTGGCACCAGGTTGCGTCAGCCCCACGTGGTCCGCCGCCGCCAGCAGCGAGCCGTGCTCGGCCACGGCGATCAGCAGCCGCAGCTGCCGGGCATGCAGGCGTGACATCACCGAATTGAGGTTGTAAGGGCTTTGCATTGCCTTGGAGTTATAGCTGTATCGATAACAGTCAGTTTATTCGGCGTTCAGACATTCATAGACTTTCGGTGGCGGCAATTGAATATGAGAAATCTTGATAGCAGGAGATAAGCGATGGCGATGATCAACTACGTGACGGAAATCCGCTTCGGCCCGGGCAGCGCGGCCGAGCTGGCCCAGGTGTGCCAGACACTGGGTTTCCAGAAGCCGCTCTTCATCACCGACAAGGGCGTGGTCGCGGCCGGGCTGATCGAGCGCATCCTCGCCGCGAACGACCTGCCGCAGTTCCATGTGTTCGATGGCACGCCGTCGAACCCCACCGAGGCCGCGGCGCGCGAAGGCGTGGCCAGCTTCCATGAGGCAGGCTGCGACGGCATCGTCGCCGTGGGCGGCGGCTCGTCCATCGACCTGGCCAAGGCTGTGTCCGTGTCGGCGCGCCACCCGGGGCCGCTGCGCCAGTTCGCGCTGATCGAAGGGGGCCTGGCCCGCATCACCGCGGCCACGGTGCCGGTGGTGGCGATCCCCACCACCGCAGGCACGGGCAGCGAGGTCGGGCGCGGCGCCATCATCATCCTGGACGATGGCCGCAAGGTCGGCATCATCTCGCCCTACGTCATCCCGAAGGTCGCCCTCTGCGACCCCTCCCTCACCGTGGGCCTGCCGCCCGGCCTGACGGCCGCTACCGGCATGGACGCCGTGGCGCACTGCATCGAAACCTTTTTAGCGCCCAGCTTCAACCCGCCGGCCGAAGGCATCGCCCTGGACGGCCTGCGCCGCGCCTGGAAGAACATCGAGACCGCCTTCCACGAGCCGAGCAATATCGACGCCCGCAGCAACATGATGAGCGCGTCGCTGCAAGGCGCGCTGGCCTTCCAGAAGGGCCTGGGCTGCGTGCACAGCCTGAGCCATTCGCTGGGCGGCATCGACCCGCGCCTGCACCACGGCACCCTCAACGCGGTGCTGCTGCCGGCGGTGATCCGCTTCAACCGCGCATCCGACACCGTGGTGCGCGACGAGAAGATCGACCGCCTGGCCCAGGCCATGGGCCTGCCGGCGCACGTGGGGGTGGAGGACGCCATCCAGGACATGTCCCGCAGGCTCCAGCTGCCCGCTGGCCTGGGCGCGATGGGGGTGACGGCCGACCTGACGCCGCGCATCGTCACCGGCGCGCTGGCCGACCACAGCCACAAGACCAACCCGCGCGAGGCCAGCGCGGACGACTACGCGCGGCTGCTCGAAGCGGCGATGTGACCAGCACAGAATCCCGGCCCGCCGCACGCAGATGCCGGCGCGGGCCGTGCCGCCGCCACCGGCATGCCCCAGTGGCTCTCCCTTTCCTTCCTTTTCGATGACGTTCCAGCCATGACTACCACCACCCTGACGGGCGAAATGCTGATCGGCGCCTCTGCGGTTGCCGGCACCGACGGAGGCCAGGGGGCCTTCAACCCCGCCACGAATGCCGAGATCGCCGAGCCTGTCTTCGGCTTCGGCACGGCCGCTGACGTGGACCGTGCCGCCCGCCTGGCCGCGGCGGCTTTCGACGAATACCGTGCGCTGCCGCTCGCGCGCCGCGCCGCCTTCCTGGAAGCCATTGCCGACCAGATCATGGCGCTGGGCGATGCGCTGCTGGAGCGCGCCCATGCCGAAACCGGCCTGCCGATGGCGCGCCTGACGGGCGAGCGCGGCCGCACCGTGGGTCAGCTGCGCCTTTTCGCCAGCGTGGTGCGGGACGGCCACTTCCTCCACGCCACCATCGACCCCGCCCAGCCGCAGCGCCAGCCGCTGCCGCGCGCCGACCTGCGGCTGGCCCGGGTGCCGCTGGGCCCCGTGGCCGTGTTCGGCGCCAGCAACTTCCCGCTCGCCTTCTCGGTGGCCGGTGGCGACACGGCCTCGGCCCTCGCTGCCGGCGCGCCGGTGGTGGTGAAGGCACACGGCGCCCACCTGGGCACGTCCGAGCTGGTGGGCCGCGCCATCCAGCAGGCGGTGCGCGAGCAGGGCTTGCCCGAGGGCGTGTTCTCGCTGCTGATCGGCGCCGGCCGCAGCATCGGCGAGGCGCTGGTCGCCCACCCCGCCATCCAGGCCGTGGGCTTCACCGGGTCGCGCCAGGGCGGCCTGGCGCTGGTGGCCATCGCCAACCGCCGCCCCGAGCCGATTCCCGTGTATGCCGAGATGAGCGCCATCAACCCGGTCTTCCTGCTGCCCGCCGCCCTGGCGCAACGCGCCGAAGCCATCGGCCACGGCTTCGCCGACTCGCTCGCCATGGGCGCGGGCCAGTTCTGTACCAACCCCGGCCTGGTGCTGGGCATCGACGGACCGGACCTGGACCGCTTCGTGCAGGCTGCAGCCCAGGCGCTGGCGGGCAAGAACGCACAGACCATGCTCACCGCCGGCATCCATGGCGCCTACCGCAGCGGCGTGGAGGCCGTGGCCGCCACGCCCAGCGTGCAGCGGGTGGCCGAGGGCCAGGCTGCGGACGGGCTGCACAACGCTGCGCAGGCCGCACTGTTCACCACCGATGCGCGCACCTGGATGGAGCAGCATGCGCTGTCGTCCGAAGTCTTCGGCCCGGCATCGCTGGTGGTGCGCGCGAAGGACATGGACGAGCTGATCGCCCTGGCCGAGCGGCTGGAAGGCCAGCTCACCGCCACCCTGCACCTGGAAGCGGCGGACCATCCGCTCGCCCGCCGCCTGCTGCCGGTGCTGGAGCGCAAGGCCGGCCGGCTGCTGGCCAACGGCTTCCCGACCGGCGTGGAGGTCTGCCATGCCATGGTGCATGGCGGCCCCTTCCCGTCCACGTCGAACGCCATGTTCACCTCGGTGGGTGCCTCCGCCATCGACCGCTTCCTGCGGCCCGTGTGCTACCAGGACCTGCCGGACGCCCTGCTGCCCGAAGCGCTGCAGCAGGCCAACCCGCTGGGCCTCTGGCGGCTGACGGACGGCCAGCACGGGCGCGGGTGACGGGCGGGCCGCAATGGCCGCTCGTTTAAGGGGGTGTGAGGATCAGCCCGAGCTTGGCGAGGCGGCGGCCGCCACGTCCAGAAACGTCTGCAGCGCGGGATTCAGCGCCGCCTCGTGCCACGCCAGCACCCCCACGGTGGGATGCTCCAGATGCGCGATGGGCACGAAGCGCACGCCCTGCACGGCGGCCTGCGCCATCGTGGCCGGTACCAGCGCCACGCCCATGCGCATGGCCACCAGGGCCACCACGGTCAGCCACTGGCGCGTGACGTGGCGCGTGTGCGGATGGATGCCGGCGCGGTGGAAGAGGGCGATCACGTTGTCGTGGTTGGCCGGCGCCACGTCGCGAGCGAACATCACGAAGGTCTCATCGGCCAGGGCGCGCAGGTCCACCTGGGCCGCGCCGGCCAGTGCGTGGTCGTGCGGCAGGCAGGCCACGAAATGGTCCGGCGCCAGCGGCAGGCTGCGCAGCGGCACCGGCACCACGGTGGCGTTGATGAAGCCGGCGTGCAGCTGCCGGTGCAGCAGCGCCTCGATCTGCTCGCCCGAGGACATCTCGCGCAGGTGGACCTCGATGCCCGGCGCGCGTTCGCCGAAGGCCCGCACGATGGCCGGCATGTCGCGGTAGACCATCGAACCAGTGAAGCCGATGTCCAGCCGCCCCCGCTGGCCCGCAGCCACTGCGCGCGCCGTGTCGCCCGCGCGTGCCACGCGGTCGAGCACCACGCGCACCTCGGCCAGGTAGGCCTGGCCCGCAGGCGTGAGCGCCACGTGCTTGCTGCTGCGGTCGAACAGCTTCACGCCCAGCCCGTCTTCCAGCGCCTTGATGCCCGAGCTGAGCGGCGGCTGGGTGATGGCAAGCCGCTCCGCCGCGCGGCCGAAATGCAACTCCTCGGCCAACACGGCGAAGTAGCGCAGCAGGTGCAGTTTCATGCCGGGAATCATGCCAGCCGCTGTGAGTCCGGCGATCCGGTGCGCGGAACCCCACCGGCCTATGGCATCTCCTCAAATGGCCGCAGAGCCGGTCACGCCAGCCGCTCAAGGGGATGTCAATACGATTTCCGCAAGCCCAGCACCTTCTCGGCGATGAAGCACAGGATCAGCTGCGGGCTGACGGGCGCAAGGCGTGGGATCCACGATTCGCGCATGTAGCGCTCCACGTGGTATTCCTTGGCGTAGCCCATGCCGCCGTGGGTCAGGATGGCGCGCTCGCAGGCGTGGTAGCAGGCTTCGGCCGCGAGGTACTTGGCGGCGTTGGCCTCGGCGCCGCAGGGTTGGTGCCGGTCGTAGAGCCAGGCGGCCTTCTGCACCATGAGGTGCGCGGCCTCCAGTTCCATCCACGATTGCGCCAGCGGGTGCTGGATGCCCTGGTTCTGCCCGATCGGGCGGCCAAACACCTCGCGCTCCTGCGCGTAGCCGGCCGCACGCGCCAACGCCGCGCGGCCCAGTCCCACGGCTTCGCTCGCGATCAGGATGCGTTCGGGGTTGAGGCCGTGCAGGATGTACTGGAAGCCCTTGCCTTCCTCGCCCACGCGGTCCTCCACGGGAATGCGCAGGCCGTCGATGAACACCTGGTTGGAGTCCACGCACTTGCGGCCGAGCTTCTCGATCTCCCGCACCTCCACGGTGCTGCGGTCCAGGTCGGTGTAGAAGAGGCTCAGGCCTTCGGTGCCGCGGCATTCCTCCAGCGGCGTGGTGCGCGCCAGCAGCAGGATCTTGCTGGCCACCTGCGCCGTGCTGATCCACACCTTCTGGCCGTGCACCACGTAATGGTCGCCCTGCCGCACGGCGCGGGTCTTGAGCTTGAGGGTGTTCAGGCCCGTGTTGGGCTCGGTCACGCCGAAGCAGGCCTTGTCGCGGCCCTGGATCAGCGGCGGCAGCCAACGCGCCTTCTGTTCCTCGGTGCCGAACACCACCACCGGATGCAGGCCGAAGATGTTCATGTGCACGGCCGAGGCACCCGACAGGCCCGCGCCCGTGGCGGAGATCGTGTGCATCATCAGTGCCGCCTCGCTGATGCCCAGGCCCGCGCCGCCGTACGCTTCGGGCATGGCGATGCCCAGCCAGCCGGCATCGGCCAACGCCTGGTGGAAGTCGTGCGGAAAGCCGCCCTCCCGGTCCTTCGCGAGCCAGTAGTCGGCATCGAAGGGGGCGCATACGCGCTCGATGGCACCCTGGATCTGCTCCTGTTCGGGGGAAAGGGCGAAATCCATCACGCGCCTTTCGCAGCCGGGCGGATCACCTTGTCGGGCGATTCGCCGTAGGGCGGGCTGTAGATCACCAGCAGCTTCACCGGCGTGTCGCTGGTCACGGTGAACACGTGCATGCGGTCGGCCGGGAAGAAGCACATGTCGCCCGGCACCATGTCGAAGGCCTCTCCCTCCACCTCGGCGCGGGCGGTGCCCTCCAGCAGGTAGCAGGCCTGCTCGATGCCCGGGTGCGCATGCGGCAGCGCGCCGCCGCCCTGGTGCAGGGTGCCGAGCAGCACTTCCATCTGCCGCGCGCCCACGGTCTCGGGGCCGATCAGGCGCTGGTTCACGGTGTGGTGGTGATTGGCCGGCTGGTAGCCGGGCACCTGGGCCTGGCGCACCAGGTAGCGGGAGGTGGGGAGGGTCATGCGGGTTCTCCGTCGGATGTGCGGCAGATGCCCTGCGACAGCAGGGCGTCGATCTGGGCCGGCGTGTAGCCGGCTTGCGCCAGCAGCGCGCGGGTGTGCTGGCCCAGCCGCGGTGCCGCGGGCAGATCGCGCGCGGGCGGCGTGGCCGACCAGCGTGTGGGGTGGCCCATGGCGTGCACGGGCCCTTCGGTGGGGTGCACCGTGTCGTGCAGGAAGCCGGTGGCGCGCAGCTGCGGGTTGGTCAGCAGGTCGGCCGGCGAGTTCATCGGCATGTTGGGCACGTCGGCGGCGTCCAGCAGCGCCTGCCATGCGGCGGTGGTGCGGGTGCGCAGGATGCGCGCCACCTCGGCATAGACGGCGTCGATGTGGGCGGCGCGCGCTCCGTGCGTGGCGAAGCGGGGATCGTGGGCCAGCCCCTCTGTCTCGCCGATGGCGGCGAAGAAGCTGCGCCAGTGCTTGTCGTTGTAGATCAGCACGCAGAGCATGCCGTCGGCCGTGGCGTAGGGCTTGCGGTGGGCGGTGAGCAGGCGCGCGTAGCCGGGCTCGCCCAGCGGCGGCTCGAAGGTGAGGCCCGCCATGTGGTCGCCCAGCACGAACTGCGCCATGGCCTCGAACATGGGCACGACCACCGCCTGCCCCCGGCCCGTCTTTTCGCGGGCGTAGAGCGCCGCCGTCACGGCATAGACGGCGTGCAGCCCGGTGACCCGGTCCGACAGGGTGGTGGGCGCATACGACGGCTCCGGCGCGCCGTAGCGCTGCATGAGCCACGGGATGCCGGTGGCGCCCTGGATCAGGTCGTCGTAGGCGGGGCGCGCGGCGTCCGGCCCCTCCTGGTCGAAGCCGCAGCAGCTTACGTGGACGATGCGCGGGTTGCGTGCGCACACCGCCTCGTAATCCAGCCCGAGCCGGGCCAACGCCTGCGGCCGCACGTTGCTGATGAGCACGTCGCAGCCCTCGGCCAGCCGCAGCGCCGCTTCGCTCCCCTCCGGTTGCTTCAGGTCGAGCGCGATGCTCTGCTTGCCCGCGTTCGCATGCAGGAAGATGTGTCCCATGCCGGCATGCCGCATCGGGCCCACGTGCCGCATGTTGTCGCCCTCGGGCGTCTCCACCTTGATGACGTCGGCGCCCAGCTGCGCCAGGATCTGCGTCGCGAACGGGCCCATGATGACCGAGGTGAGGTCGAGCACGCGCACCCCGGCCAGCGGGCCGGTGCGTGGTGCGCAGGGCGTGGAGGAAGCGTCATCTGTCATGTCGTGTGTCCTTTGGGCGCCCTCTTGGAGCGACCGGCCGTCGGCCGGGGGCACGACGCGGCCCGCCGCTCAAGGGGGCTCGTCATTCCGGCTGGATGCCCGCCTGCCGGATGAGCGCGCCCCAGTGCGTGAGCTGCTGGGCGACGTACTGGCTGAACTCTTCCGGTGTCTTGGTGGGCCAGACCTGGAAGCCGATCTGCGCCAGCTTGTCCTGCGTGTCCTTGTCGGCCAGCACGGCTTGCAGTTCGGTGTTGATGCGCGTGACCACGGCAGGGGGCATGCCGGCAGGGCCGAAGATGCCGTTCCAGGACGTGAGGTCGAACCCCTTGACCGTCTGCCCGATGGGGGCCACGCCCGGCAGCAGCGGCGACGGCTGGGCCGTGGTGATGCCCAGCGTGCGCACCTTGTCTCCCGTGAGCATGCTCTTGCCCGATCCCAGGTCCACCACATAGGCCAGCACCTGGCCGCCCAGCAGGTCGGTCAGCGCCTGCGGACTGGACTTGTACGGCACGCCGAGAAGATCCACCCGGGCGATGTGCTTGATGCTCTCCATGGCCACCAGGGAGGTGCTGTTGGGCGTGGCGTAGCTCAGCTTGCCCGGGTGGGCGCGGGCGTAGTCGATGAACTCCGCCATCGTCCTGGCCGGCACGCTGGGATGCACGATCAGCGCGAAGGGCAGCTCGCCCGTGCGGGCCACGGGCGTGAAGTCCTTGATGGGGTCGTACTTCAGGTTGGCGTACAGCGCCGGGTTGGCGGAGTGCGTGGTGTTGGTCGTCATGAACAGCGTGTAGCCGTCCGGCTTGGCCTTGGACACCAGTTGCGCGGCGACCTGGCCGTTGGCGCCGGGCTTGTTGTCCACCAGCACCGGCTGCCTGAGGCGGTCCGCCAGCTTCTGGCCCACGGTGCGGGCGACGGCGTCGGTGCCGCTTCCCGCCGCAAAGGGCACCACCAGAGTGACCGGCGCGCTGGGATAAGGCTGCTGGGCTGTTGCCGGCAGGCTGGCCGCCAGCACGCCGCAGGCCGCCAGGGTGGCGCGAAGGAATCGCTGCATGTTCGTTGTCTCCTGACAGGTCCGTCGGTACCCCTGTGCCGGGGCTGAGATCCATCTTGGAGGCAGCAGTCATACGCGTCCAATTGAATAATCGGACCGACCCATTGGCGTTGCGAATCGTTGGCGGCACCAGCGCAGGGGTGGCGAGCGCGGGCGCGGCGCGCACAATAGCGCCCTCGCGTGCCTGCGGCCATCCACCCAGTCGCAAGCCCATGGATTTCAAGCCAAATCGGCCTTCGGCGCTTATGTATTCAAGGCCGATTGCTATCAAAAAGAGAGTGTTTTAGTTTGTCCCCCGCGCATTTCGTCCTGCACGACGTTTTCGGCTATGACCAGTTCCGCGGCCCGCAGGAGGCCATCGTCGAGCACGTGATCACCGGCGGCGATGCGCTGGTGCTCATGCCCACCGGCGGCGGCAAGTCGCTGTGCTACCAGGTGCCGGCCATCGTGCGGCGCGACGCGGGCAAGGGTGTGGCCATCGTCGTGTCGCCGCTGATCGCGCTGATGCACGACCAGGTGGGTGCCCTGCACGAGGCGGGCGTGGATGCGGCCTATCTCAATTCCACGCTCGACTGGCAGCAGACGCAGGATCTGGAGCGGCGGGTGGCGCGCGGCGACATCACCATGCTCTATGCGGCGCCCGAGCGGCTGACCACGCCGCGCTTCCTGGAGCTGCTGGACGGCCTGCACCAGCGCGGGCAGCTCTCCATGTTCGCCATCGACGAGGCGCACTGCGTGAGCCAGTGGGGCCACGATTTCCGGCCCGAGTACCGCGCGCTCACCGTGCTGCACGAGCGCTATGCCGGCGTGCCGCGCATCGCGCTCACCGCCACGGCCGACGAGCTGACGCGCGCCGACATCGTCGAGCGCCTGCAGCTGGAAGATGCGCAGCACTTCGTCAGCAGCTTCGACCGGCCGAACATCCGCTACCGCATCGAGGAGAAGAAGGAGCCGCTGGCCCAGCTGCTGCGCTTCATCGAGCGCGAGCACCCGGAAGACGCGGGCGTGGTCTATTGCCAGTCGAGGAAGCGCGTGGAGGAGATGTCCGCCGCGCTGGTCGATGCGGGGTTGAAGTCGCTGCCCTACCACGCAGGCCTGCCGCCCGAGGTGCGCCAGGAGAACCAGGACCGCTTCCTGCGCGAGGAAGGCATCGTGATGGTGGCCACCATCGCCTTCGGCATGGGCATCGACAAGCCGGACGTGCGCTTCGTGGCCCACGTGGACATGCCCAAGAACATCGAGGGCTACTACCAGGAGACCGGCCGCGCCGGCCGCGACGGCCTGCCCGCCGATGCCTGGATGGCCTACGGCCTGCAGGACGTGGTCAACCAGCGCCGCATGATCGACGAGAGCCCGGCGGGCGAGGAGTTCAAGCAGGTGATGCGCGGCAAGCTCGACGCGCTGCTGGGCCTGGCCGAGGCCACCGACTGCCGGCGCGTGCGGCTGCTGGGGTACTTCGGCGAGGCGTCCGAGCCCTGCGGCAACTGCGACAACTGCCTGAACCCGCCCGCGGTGTGGGACGGCACGGATGCGGCGCGCAAGCTGCTGTCCACCATCTACCGCGTGCACGAAGCGAGCGGCCTGACCTTCGGCACCGGGCACATCATGGACATCGTGCGCGGCAAGGACACGGAGAAGATCCGGCAGTTCGGCCACGACAAGCTCTCCACCTTCGGCGTGGGCAAGGAATACACCGAGCCGCAGCTGCGCGGCGTGCTGCGCCAGCTGCTCGCCACGGGCGCGGTGGGCCTGCACAAGGTGATGCTGGAGAGCGGCCACAGCTTCGACACGCTGGTGCTGACCGACGGCTCCCGCCCGGTGCTCAAGGGCCAGACGGCCGTGCAGCTGCGGGAATCCACCGCCAGCACGCCGGCCAGGCGCACCCGCCGCAGCACCGCGCCGCCGGCCGCCGCCGCCAACCTGGGGCCGGATGCGCAGGCGCGCTTCATCAACCTCAAGGCCTGGCGCGCGGAGGTGGCGCGCGAGCACAACCTGCCGGCCTACGTGATCTTCCACGACGCCACGCTGGCGGCCATCGCCGAGCGCGATCCCTCTTCGCTGGACGACCTGCAGGGCATCACCGGCATGGGCGCCAAGAAGCTCGAAGCCTATGGCGCGGACGTGGTGCGCGTGTGCGGCTCCAGCGCCTGAGCCGGGCGCGGCCCCTCCGCTTCAGAACTGCACCTCGACCTGCAGGCTGTCCTGGTAGAGCCCGGGCGGCACGGCCGGCTGGTCGGGGTAGATGGTGGCGGTGTAGGGCAGCGTCTGCGGCGTGAGGCCGTCGGCCACGCCGGTGCCCGCGACGCGGGCCGCGCCCTCGGTGCCCCAGACGCCGCCGCCGGGCCGGAAGATGTCGTAGGCCAACCGGTTGTTGCCCGAGCTCATGTGCCGCCGGCCGCCCTGCGGCGCCCCACCGGCCGTGATACCCACCGTGTAGTTCAGTCCCTGCGTGCAGGTCAGCGTCAGGTTCTGCGTGACGGAGCTGAAGGCCCCCGGCAGCGGCGCCGAACCGAAATGCAGGTCGGGCGCGGTGATGGCGCAGTCGTTGGTCACCACCAGCTGCACGGTCAGTGTCCGGTCCACGTTGCCGTTGCGCGGCATGCCCACGCAGATGTTGCCCAGGCCCAGCAAACCTTCGCAGAGGTTGGCGTATTCCCAGTTCACCGTGATGGTGTCTGTGTAGGTGCCGGCGGGCACGTTCGCGCCGAGGGTGGTGGCGATGCGCAGCGGCAGGTTGGCCGTGTTGTTGCTCAGCAGGCCGAGCACGGCGGCACCGGACGCGTTGATGACCAGCAGGCCTTGCGTGTACGAAGCCCCGCCCAGGTCGGTGATGCGATAGGGGATCTGCCGCGCGCCGTTCTTGAGCGTCAGGCCCGTGGTGGGCGAGGTGATCTTCGCGCGCACCGTGGGCGTGCCCAGCGCCGACAGCACGATGCCTCCGCAGCCCAGCGTGAACTGGGCCGACGTGGTGATGGCCGGGCCCTGCCGCACCCGGAACGACGATGCCGTGCCCAGCGAGCCGCCGGTTTCCGCCGTCACGCACGCGGCCTGCGCCGCCGGCAGGCCGGCCATCAGCGCGCCGGCGCAGGCTGCAAGCCACGCGCCCCGCTGCATCTTCCTTCTCGTCATGTGCGCTGCCCCGGTGCGGCCGGCCCAGCGCGGCCCGCACCTTCCGCTTCGGTGAGGCAGGTCACGAGCAGATCCCGCGCGGCGGCATAGGCGGCCTCGTCGAACTCCGCCCGGCAGGGCGGCGCCCCGCCCGGTGGCTGCGCCACCAGCGTGTTGCGCGGGTGCAGCCGCGTGAGGTAGACGACCCCGTCCCAGCCCACCACCGAAGGCACCTGCCCCTGTTCATGCAGCACGGCGCTGCCGGGCGGCAGCGGCCGGCCCCCGGCGTCCAGCAGCGTGATGGTGGCGGTACGCATCTTCAGCACCGGCAGCGAAACGAAAGCGCCCATGCCGCGCGGCACCGCGACCTTCTTTTCCAGCGCCGGCACATGCATGTCGGCCGGCATTTCCAGCGCATTCAGGGCGAAGCGGCCGTTGTAGTACGAGGTCACGCCCGGCACCAGCAGATAGCCGCGCTCGTCCGTTCGGCCCATGGGCTGGTTGTCATATGTCACCTCCACGTCGGGCACGCCTTCGGTGGAGACCAGCGCGAAGCTGTCGGTGATGCGGTTGGCGGCGAAGGCATAGCCGTCCATCCACCCCAGGGAGCCCGCAGCGCCCGCCCACTGCGATGGTGCGCCGGGCGTGCCGAACACGCCGGCCTGGGCCAGCAGCGCGCGGCTGCGGTGCTGCACCGCGGCCTGCGTGTAGCGGCCCTCGCGCTCGCTGGTGATCGACCGGCTGGCATTCCAGCCCCAGCCCCCCTCGGTCGGAACGCTTCGCTGGTAGCTCGCCTGCGCCTGGTTGCGCCCGCCGGTGTGCGAGAAGGCGACCTGCGCCGAGGTGTCGTCGCCCAACAGGTAGGTCAGCTGCATCCGCAGTTGCGTATCGCCCGTGTCCACCGTGCGGCCGGCCGTCAGCGACAGGAACAGGTCACGCTGCAGCGACGTGCTGAAGCTGGCGTAGGCCAGCCGGTTGCGCTCGTTCAGCGCGCCGCGCAGATCCACCCAGCCCAGGTTGAAGCTGCCCACGCGGGTGTTCAGGTGCGCGTTGATCTGCCGGCTGCGCCGCTGCAGCCGGAAGCCGTCGCGCGCGGCGGTGCTGGCATCGCCGTACCCCGCCGTGCGCCCCAGCTGCTGTGCCGAGATGCCGCCCAGCGCCGATTCGTACTGGTAGCCCAGGCTGTACTGCCAGCCCCCACCGTTTCCCGTAACTATTCCAGCATCCGTGCCGCGCACCTGTCCGCGGGTGGCCGACGCCGACGCCACGCCCCATTGCCCCAGCCGGTTCACCGTGCCCAGGCCGAGCACCGCCAGGTCGCGCCCGGCCTGGGCCTGGCCCTCCAGCGTCCAGCGGTCGGTGATGCCGCGCCGGTACACGCCTGAACCCAGCGCCTGACCGTAGGCGAGGTTGCGGATGCCGAAGTCCCGCCGCAGGGCGCCCAGCGACAGCGAATAGTCCGTCCAGCCGGGCCGCAGCAGCTGGCTGCTGACGTAGAACGGCACCTCGGTGCTCACGCGCCGGCCCAGCGCGTCGGTGGTGATGACGGACGCGATGCCGCTGCCCGACACCGTGGGCAGGCCGCCCAGGGTGAAGGGCCCGGGCTGCACGTTCTGGCGCGTGGCGCGGAACCCGTTGACGAACACATCCACGGCGGAGGGCACGGCGGCCTGGCCGGCGAATTCCGGCAGCGGGTAGGTCACCAGGTCGGGCCGGGTGGAGAAGTTGCGCGACCACTGCACACCGCCCAGGCGCACCGGCGTGGACCAAGGGAGGGAGCCGGTCACCATGTCGCCCACCGTCCATTCGGTGGCGGCCACCGGGTCGGTGCGAGTCCAGCGGGTGTCGTAGCGCAGGTAGCCGGAAGTCCCGCCTCCGCTGTCCGCATGGCGCAGGATTCCCGTGTTCGAGCCGATGCCGAGCGGGCCGAAATAGCGCTGCTCCGACCAGACGGAGGCGGTGGTCGCGTTCACCGGGCCGGTACGCGACCGCTGGGCGTAGACGTCGTAGTTCAGCAGCCAGCCGCTGCCGGCGAACAGCTGCAGGGGCTCGCGGTCCTCGGGCTGCAGCCGCTGCGCCGGCAGCCAGGCGGGCGGCACCTGCACGGCCAGCTGCTGCGCGGCCGCGTCGTACCGCGTCGACACGCCGGGCAGGCTTTCCAGCACCACCGGCGTGCCGTCAGGCGCGTCGGCGGGCAGGTGCCACTGCCGCAGCACGGCCGCGTCGATGGCGTGGTGGCCGGGGCCGTGCCGGGTCACTTCGATCAGCTCGCCCGCGGGTTGGCCGTTGAGGGTGACCTCCAGGTACAGCGTGACCGGCCCGCGTGGGTCGGTGCCTTGGGCCGCTGCAGGCGGCGCGGCCGCCGCCGGCAGGGCGCCTGCCCCCAGCGCATGCGGCAGGCAGCCCAGCAGCACCAGCCAGCCGGCGGTGCGCAGCAGGGGGGAGGGGTGGTCATGGCGCTGCACGGGGAACCAGGGCAGGCCGCCCGTTGACGGAGGCCTTCAGCAGCAGGGGACCTGCGGGCGGGGCGGGCAGTTCCCACTGCCGTTCGCTGCCGGGCAGTACATAGCCCAGCAGGCCGGGGTTGATCGCGGTTTCGCGGGCAGCATCGGCCGCCTGCCAGCTAACGGCGGTGAGCCGCGCGTGGGCGCGGCCGGCGTTGCGCAGCACCAGCCGGTGCGTGTCGCCATCGCTGGCGATGCGCCAGGACAGGTTTGCCTCCAGCGGCTGCGCGGCCTCGCCATTCAGGGCGGCCAGCGCGGTGGCCGACATGCGGGGGCCCGCCGCACCGGCGCCGTAGACGAACAGCGGGATGGCATAGCGCACCTGCAACTGCACGCCCAGCGCCGGAGCAGGCGCCGGACCACCGGCGGACTGCGCTGCGCCCGCGGGCCGGGGCAGTTCGTCCACGATCACGCGGTAGGCATCTTCCGAGAGCGGAGAGGCCGGCACCAAGGCCATCAGCCGGACCAGCTGGCGCGCACCGGGCGCGATGTCGGCGATGGGCGGGCTGGGGATGACGTCCTTTTGCGCATCGAACTGGTCGTCGCCCTGGTCCTGCGTCCAGCCCATCACCCGCACCTGCACGCTGACCGGCTCCTCGCCCCGGTTCTCGATCCACAGGGCGACGGCGCGCTGGCCGCCGGCGATCATCGGATCGACCGGCCAGATCATGAGCGGAGCGGCGGCGTGCGCTGGCGGCGCCCAGGCCCCCAGCCCGGCGCAGGCCGCCAGCAGCCAGCCGCCCAGAAAGGTGGCGCGGCTCACCATGTCAGCGTCACCTGCACGGTGTCGGTGTAGAGCCCGGCGGCCAAGCCGCTGCCCGGCAGCGACGCGGTGCCCACGATGGGCAGCGCCGTGGCGGTGGCGCCCAGGGGCAGGTCCACCACGGTGTTCGGTGGCAGCGGCGCCGTGGCCGCGCCGGCCAGCGCCAGCGCGTAGGGAATGAACTGCCCGGCGTTGTTGGACAGGCGCCGCTGCGTGCCCTGCGCGTGCAGGCCGGCGTTGGCACTGATGCTGGCCTGCGTGCCCGGCGTGCATTCGATGCGGGCCTGCAGGCCGCCGCCGCCCGCCAGCGCGGTGATGCTGGCCGCGCCCACGGCGGGATGGGTGCCGAAGTCGATCCGACCGAACGGCAAGTTGGCGGTCTGCTGCGGTGCGCCCGAGACGATGCAGCCCCGCACGACCGAGGCCGTCACCAGCATCGGCGCCGTCGTGGGAATGGAGGCCGGCACGGCCAGTGCGGGCGCTGCCAGCAGCGCGGCGCCGAGCCATCGACCGCGCAGGTGGCGAGGGCGGCGGGGGGCGGTACGGGCGTGCGCATTCCCGTCCGCAAGAGGACTTCTCGACATGGCGCCCCCCGCGTCAGAAGGTGAGCGTGACCTGCAGCTGGTCGGTGTAGGTGCCGGCCGGCAGGGCGTTGGGGGTGGTCTTGTTGACCAGGCCGTAGATGGGCAGCACGAAGGCGGAGCCGGTGATGGGCACGGCAATGCCGGTGACGGCGGACGACAGCGGATACGGCGTGGTGTGGCCCGGGTCCTGGTAGACGTCATAGGCCAGGAAGGCGCTGCCGTTGCTCATGGCGCGCTGGCCCACGCCCGACGTGCCCTGTCCGGCATGGTTGCCGGGACTGACGGCGATGTTGATGGCGGACACCTCGGGCGAGCACACCACCTGCGTGGTGCCGCCGCCTTCACCGCCGGTGGCCACGGCGGTGGCGGTGCCGACGAAGGTGGAGGGCCGCACGCCGAAGTCGAGCGTGCCGAAGTTGGCGCCGCTCACGGTGCCTGGCCCACCGAAGATGATGCAGCCCGAAGTGAGCGTGATCTGCGCATTGAGCTGGCCGGTGATGGCCGCTGCCGGCGCCGCCAGGCCCAGGCTCAGGGCGCCGAGGGTGAGCGCTGCCGCGCAGCGTCGCAGGCGGAGGGGGGTGGACGGGGTCGGCTCCAGGGCCGAGGGTTGGGGGGAGTGGGAATCCGGGCTGGCTCGCATCGCTGTCTCCTGGCTGATGAAAGAAAACCGGAAGGCGCCGAGCGTGAACGGGTGGGCCCGGTCTACGCCCACGGGCCCTTCGGCCCGTGCCTTTCCGCCGTCGACAGCAGCTCCCTGCAGCAAGGCGGGGCGTTTGGCGAAGAGGACAGTGGGTGAACCTTCGGGCAAAGACTGCCCTGGCACGACCGAGCAACGGATCCTCTCGCCACCCACGCTTTGCGCGCTGGCTGACTGCCATCTTGCGTCCACGCCCGCTCGGCGAGCGTTGGTCGCAAAAACAGTGGAAACCCTGCCTCGGCCTTTTGATGTCGGCAAGACGACTTGCCGTTCCGACTACGCGGTCTTTGCTTTATATCTCAACGACTTTTATATCTCAACGCTTGAGCAAAAGGGCCTGCCGCAGCAGCCGAGATGCACGATTGCGAATCTGGAACGGGCTGTGGCCCGGTGCCGGCCGCAGCTTGGCGAACGAACACGCATCCAGGAAGTCCTGCAGGATGGGCGTGTCGTCCAGCGCCACCGCGTCCTTGGCGCGGAATTCGGGGTGCCACTGCGTTGCCGCGATGTAGCCCTTGCCTCGGCTGGGGCGGCGGCGGATCGCTTCGGGCACGCCGTCCGGATGGCTCCAGGCTTCCACGTCGAAGCCCGGCGCCAGGTTCTTGATGCCCTGGTGATGGATGCTGTTGACCACCACGCGCTGCTGGCGCGGGTACATCGCGGACAGCCGCGTGCCCGGGACGAGATCGATCTCGTGGAAATGCTGGTCGTAGGTGACGGCGTTGCGGTGCTGCTGCGCGCCGGGGTGCTGGGTCTCGATGTCCTGGTAGAGCGTGCCGCCGAACGCCACGTTGATGAGCTGCAGGCCGCGGCACACGCCGAAGATCGGCTTGCCGGCCTGCTCGAAGGCCTCCACCACCGCCAGGTCGTACAGGTCGCGGATGCGGTCGCCCAGCCAGGCGTCCTTCAGCGGCACCTCGCCGTAGCTGCCCGGCCACACGTCGGCGCCGCCATGCATCACCACCCCGTCCAGCCATTCGGCGTAGTGCGCCAGCGTCACGTCGCCGCGCGCGGTTTCACCGGTGGGGCAGGGCACCATCACCACCATCGCGCCGGCCGACATGATCCAGTGCGCGATGGTTTGCTCCACGTACTGGAGCGTCTTGTTGGTGAAGAGCGACCGGGCCGGGTCGGCGTGCGAGAAGCAGGCCGACAGGCCGATCTTGAGGCGTTTCGACGACGTCATGGGCGTGGCATTCCGCAGGGGCGGGCATGTCTCCCAGGAGCGCTGGGGTGACCGGGCGCGGGGTTGCGCAAGACTGAAGGCATGGGTCGTTTGTAACCGCCGCAGCCGATCCATCCTGTAGGAGCGCGGCGACCCGGCGCGTCGGTTGCAAAACGAAGCGAGGCCTGCAGCGCGCGCCGCGATACTGTGCGCATGCCTGGCTCGATGCACCTTCTCGCTGCCCTCGGGCGCGCGGGCCGGCCCCGGCGCGACGGACAGCGGCGCCTGCCCTCGCTGAGCGCCACCGTGGCAGCAGGCGCTGCGGCCTTGCTGCTGGTGTGGGCCGCCAGCCTGACTTCACCCTGGGATCGTCTGGAAATGAAGGTGTTCGACGCCTTCACCGCGCTCGCCGCCCCGGGCCGCAGCGCGGTGCCCGTGGCGGTGCTGAGCATCGACCCGGCCACCGCGGCCCAGGAAGCGGGCGGTGCGCCCACCACGCGCAGTCTGCATGCGCGCCTGCTGGACCGGCTGCAGGCCGATGGCGCGGCGGCAGTGGGCTTCGACCTGGCGTTCGATCAGCCCGCCGGTGCTGCGGAAGACGCCGCTTTCGAGCGGTCGGTCGCGGCCGCCTCGTCGGTGGTGCTGGCCTTCGCGCCAGCGGCGGCGCCTCAGGATGCCCTCGCCCAGGCCGCCGCCCTGCCGCTGCAGCGTTTTCTGGCGGCAGGTGCCGTGCCCGGCGACGCCCAGGTGCGGCCGGATGGCGATGGGGTCGTGCGCCGGGCCAATGCCCACATCAACAGCTTCGCCGGCAAGCTGGCCGCGCTGGCCGATGCGCGTGCGGCCCGCACGCACCGCGCAGCAGCGCCCTCGGAATTCGTCGTGTACCGCGGCCCGCCGGGCACGTTCGACACCCGGCCCTGGCGCGAGGCGCTGGAGCCCGGCGTGCTGCCGCCCGGCTTCTTCCGCGGCAAGATCGTGCTCGTCGGCCACACCCTGCCGGCAGACCGGAGCAGCGCAGTGCCCGGCGGCCTCTTCGCCTCGCCGTTCGCTCTGGGGGCCGGCGAACGGCACTTCCCGGCCGTGGAGCTGCAGGCCACCTTGATCGACAACCAGCTCACCGGCGCGCGGCTGCGCAGCGTGGACAGCGGCTGGTCCCCGGTCGTGCTGATGCTCGGCCTGCCGCTGCTGCTGGCGGGCGGCTGGCGCTGGCCCGGCGCCGCCGGAGCGTTCGCGCTGGCCGGTGCCGGCGCCATGGTGGTGGCCTCCTGGCTGCTGTTCCAGCGCGGGCTCTGGTGGCCGCCGCTCTTCCCGGCCCTCGCGGTGCTGGCCAGTTACGCCGCTGCCGTGGGGCTGGCACCCCGGGCGACATTGCGGCGAAAGGCAACGGTCGGCAAGCAAACGCAACGGTCGCCCGGCGGCAATTGAAGAGCGGGGACCAGGCCCCACTGTGCAGGTTCCAACCACAAGGAGCCGCCCATGCAAGTACAGGTACAGACCGACGACCACATCGATGGCAGCGAGGCCATGAACCGCTGGATCCAGGACGAAGCCAATGCCCGCCTCTCCCGGTTCCGCGACCACCTGACCCGGGTGGAGGTGCATTTCTCCGATCTGGACGCCGGCCGCTCGAACGGTGCGGACAAGCGCTGCAACATCGAGGCCCGCGCCGCCGGCCGTCCGCCCCTGGCGGTGAACGCCGACGCCGGCAAGGTACCGGAAGCCTTTACCGCCGCCGTCGACAAGCTGGTGCGCGCGCTGGACAACGATCTGGGGCGCCTCAAGGACAAGGCCGGACGCGAGACCATCCGCACGGTGGACGGCGCCCTGCCCTGAGGACGCGCCTAGATGGGGCGACCCTGGCGCCCCTTGAGCGGCATCAGGGCGTCTTCGGTATGCGCCGCTGGGGCACCGTGCCCCCGGCGTCCACCATGCGCACGCTGCGTTGGTGCGCGCCCCGGGCGAGCGAATCGATCAGCGTCGCCTCGGGCAGGTTCTTCCAGTAGCGCGTCGGCATTTCGCGCCGCATCATCGCCAGCTTCAGGCGGGCAGGGTTGAACGTGTGCTGGTAGTAGGTCAGCCATAGCGCCTCGCCCGCATCGGGCGGCGGCGCATCGGCGCGCGTGGCGCCCGGGCCGACCCGCAGCGTGCCGCCATCCCAGCGCAGGCTGCATTCGGGCGTCAGGATGGCCCAGCGCATCTGCGTGAAGCGCTGCACGAAGAATGCCGCGTTCGCCTGCGCGATGTGGTGGTCGGGCTCGAACCAGGCCACGTGCAGCGGCTCGGCCTCGCCGTCGTCCACTGCCCGGAACCGCACGAAGGCGCGCATCTTGTGCATGTCGCGCCGCACCGCCGCCGCCATGCGCTGCATGCGCGCCAGGTCGGGGTCGAGCGCATCGTGCCGCAATGCCGGGTCGTGCACCAGGCGCCACAGGGCGCGGTAGAGCAGGGCGTAGCGGTCGGCGTCGCTGTGCAGCGCCACATGGCCGCCCAGCGTGACGAAAGCGCGGGGCACGCGCAGCGCTGCGGTGGTCGATTCGGGCCCGGAGCCTGCGGCCGCTTCGGGCGCCCCATCCGCCGGAGGCTCAGGGTGGACCGGTGCGACCCCGCCGGCTGCATCGTTCTCCGGGGCGTCCGCTGGGCCGTCCGCTGCCGGCATGCCCTCCGCCAACCCGCCGAACAGATCACCTTCCGCCGCGCCGGCCACCTCCCAGTGCACTGCATCCGGTTCGAGGCCCGCCTGCAGGCAGCTGCGCGCGGCCTCGCGAAAACCGGGCCAGTCGGCCGCATGGCTCAGCGTGACGGCGTGCGGCATGCCTGGCTGCCTGCGTCAGGCAAAGAGCGACGCCTGCACCGGCGGTGGAGCGAGGTGCGCGCGCAGGCGGGCCGGGTCGCGCAGCCGGTCGGCGGGGCGGTGGTCGGTCACGGTGACGAAGGGCAGCACCTTGCCCAGCGGCACATGCAGCTGGCCCAGGTCGGCATGGCGCAGCCGCCGCACGCGGCGGGCCGACAGCAGCTTGTCCACCGTGCGCACGCCCAGGCCCGGCACGCGCAGCAGGCGCTCGCGGGGGGCGGTGTTCAGGTCGACGGGGAACAGCTCGGGGTGGGCGACGGCCCAGGCCAGCTTCGGGTCCATGTCCAGCGACAGCATGCCGGCCGCTGCGTTGGCATCGCCACCGGATGCCGCAGCGGGCGGCACGATCTCGTCGTGCGTGAAGCCGTAGAAGCGCATCAGCCAGTCGGCCTGGTAGAGCCGGTGTTCGCGCACCAGCGGGGGCGCCGACAGCGGTAGCGAGCGCGAGGCGTCGGGGATGGGGCTGAAGGCCGAGTAGTACACCCGGCGCAGGCCGTAGCCGCCGTAGAGCCGGGCGCTGGTGGCGAGGATGGTGCGGTCGTCGGCGGCATCGGCGCCCACGATCATCTGCGTGCTCTGACCGCCCGGCGCGAACCGGGGCGCCTCGGCGCGGCGCGTGCGCCCGGGCATCGAGACGATCTGCGGGGCGACGCCGCGCGGCTGCTGCTGGGCGCGGGCCTGGCGGGCATCGTCGATGTGCGTGGCCAGCCGGCCCATCGAGCGCTGGATGGCCGCGCCGTCCTTCTCGGGCGCCAGCGCCGCGAGCCCGTCCGAGGTCGGCAGCTCGATGTTGATGCTGAGCCGGTCGGCATAGCGGCCGGCGCGCAGCAGCAGCTCGGGCGATGCATCGGGAATCGTCTTCAGGTGGATGTAGCCACGGAAGTCGTGCTCCTCGCGCAGCACGCGGGCCACTTCCACCACCCGCTCCATCGTGTAGTCGGGCGTCTGGATGATGCCGCTAGAGAGGAACAGCCCCTCGATGCAGTTGCGGCGGTAGAAGTCGAGCGTGAGATCCACCACCTCCTGCACGGAAAAGCGCGCCCGTGGCACGTTGCTGCTGACCCGGTTCACGCAGTAGAGGCAGTCGTACTGGCAGTAGTTGGTGAGCAGGATCTTCAGCAGCGAGATGCAACGCCCGTCGGGCGCGTAGCTGTGGCAGATGCCCGCGCCCTCGGTGGAGCCGATGCCGCGCCCGCCCACGGAGTTGCGCGACGACGTGCCGCTGGAAGCGCACGAGGCGTCGTACTTGGCGGCGTCGGCGAGGATGGCGAGTTTGGATTCGGTGAGCACTGTAGTAATTTACAGTGTTTTCACGTTTCCTGCAGGGCAAGGCCCTGGTGCCGGTGCCGTCTATTTGCTATTAAAATAATAGCAATAGATGTCCATCCAGCCTGCGCGGGGACTGGTTTTGGCTGAAAAACCCGCGCGGGTACGCCCTGCGGCCCTCAGAAGGAACTGCCGGGCTCCTGCAGGAAGGCGATTTCCTCGGCGGTGGAGGATCGTCCCAGGACCGCGTTGCGGTGCGGAAAGCGGCCGAATCGCTCCACGATCACCTGGTGGCGCTGGGCGAAGTCCAGGTTGTTGGCGTTGCCCAGGGCGGTGAAGAGCCGCACCGACTCGGCCTGCACCTGCGCCGATTCGCTGTGCATGAAGGGCATGTAGAGAAACGCCCGGCGCTCGGGCGGCAGCGCGGCGTCCAGCCCCTGGGCGATGGCTTCCTGCGCCAGCACCAGCGCCATGCCGTCCTGGGCGAAGGCGGCCCGCTCGCCCCGCAGCACGTTGCGCGAGAACTGGTCGAGCACGATCACCTCGGCCAGCCGGCCGTCCGCACCGGTACGCCAGTGGGCCAGCTCGCCCTGGGCCGCGCGGCGCAGCAGGGCGCCGAAGCGTCCACGGATGGCCGCGTCGAAGGCGTCGTCCTTCTGGAACCACTGCGCCGGGGTCGATTCGTCGAACCAGAACCGCAGGACATCGGCAGCGGTGCCGTGCCCGGCTGCTTCGGGCCGGTGGGCCCCCGGGGTGGCGGAGGCGGAGGTGGAGGCGGAAGTGGAGGTGTGGTCGGTGCGTTGGGTCATGGCGACGAGTATGGCAAGCGCCCGGAAAAAAAGCCCGCCCGGCAGGGCGCCGGACGGGCTTCGCGCGGGGCGATGGGTTCGATCAGCGGCCGCGCAGGTTGCCCTTTTCGTCGGCGATCACGATTTCCACGCGGCGGTTCATCGCACGGCCTTCGGGCGATGCGTTCTCCGCCACCGGATAGGTCTTGCCGTAGCCACGGGCGGTGATGCGGTCGGGCGCCACGCCGCGCTGCACCAGGGCGCCCTGCACGGCCTGGGCACGGCGGTCGGACAGCTCCTGGTTGTACGCGTCGCCGCCGACGCTGTCGGTGTGGCCTTCGATGATCAGCTTGCGGTCGGGGAACTGGCGCAGGAAATTGGCCAGCTTGTCCAGGCGCGGGCCCGCCTGCGGCGACAGCTCGGCCTTGTTGAAGGCGAACAGCACGTCGCCCAGGGTGACCAGCAGGCCGCGCTCGGTCTGCTGCGCCTCGATGTCGCGCAGTTGCGCTTCCAGGGCACGCACGCGGGCTTCGTTCTGCGCGGCGCGCTGCTCGGCGCTCATGGCCTGCGCCTGCGCGGCCTGGGCGGTGCGCGCATTGGCGTCGGCCTGCATGCGGGCGCGGTCGGCTTCGCGGGTCAGGCGCAGGCGCTCGGCGTCGGTGCCCGCTTTCTTGATGTCGGCTTCCAGCTGGCGGGCGCGGGCGGTGTTGCTGGCGATCTCGGCGCGCTGCGATGCCAGGTAGGCCAGATGGTTGGCTTCGGCGGCGTCGTTGTCATCCGTCCAGACGCGGTCGGCGCGGGCCAGCGTGTCGGTCGCGGCCTTCAGCTCCAGCGGGGCCAGGCGCACCACGTCGGGGTTGTTGGCGGTGCGGGTGACGACGGTGCGGGCGTCTTCCACCGAGTTGAGCGGCTGGCGGGTGGCGCAGCCGGCCATCAGACCGGCGGCCAGCAGGGCGGCGGCGAGCAGGGGAGTGCGGCGAAGTTGTGGATGCATGGTGTTCTAGGCAAAAGAGGTGAAGGGCAGGCAGCGAGGCGTGCGGCGGGCTGGGGCGAAACGCCTCAGCGGACGGGCGCCATCGGAGCGGCGGGTGCCATGGGTGCGGCCATGGGAGCAGGCGGTGCGGGTGGAGCGGGCGGTGCCATCGGCGCTGCGGGAGCGGGCATGGCGCCAGGCGCGGCCATGGCACCTGGGGCGGGCGGCACCGGAGCCACGACCGGCGCGCGGCGGTCGATCTCGGTCTGCAGGCCACGGATGCTGGTCTGCACTTGCTGCAGCGTGTTGGCGTTGTTGGCGGCATCGGCCTTGGTTTCGGCCACGCGGGCGTCGGCTTCGGCTTCGGCGGCGTAGCGGCGGGCGATGTCGTAGTTCTTGTCGTTCATGGCTTTCTCGGCCATCGCCACCTTGTCACGGGCGCGCTGCAACTCGACCGGCGCATTGGCCACCACATTCGCCTCGGCGCCCACGCGGTTCACGGTGGAGCGGCTCACGGCCAGTTGGTCCACCGGCGGCGGCGTGGAAGAGCACGCCGCGAGCGCCCCCAGGGCCAGCACGGCGCAAGAGGTTCGGAGGAAGGTGGCAGTCTGCATGGGAAGGGCTCCTGAATCGATGTCGATATGGCGGACTGCAGCGCCAACGTTTTCTCACCAGGGAGAGGACGGGAGCGCGGCAGGGTTGGTGATGGATTGTCGGCACCGGAAAAAGCCATATCCGTAGGCCCTGCCCCCCGCCCGCCGTGGGCCGTTTCTTACGGTTACGAATGGGCGGAACGGCTTTCTGCGGGGCTGCTACTCCTGCATTCACGCGCGCTGCTGCGTGCCGCCTTGGGCCGCGGCGTCCTCGCAGCGGGGCGTGCCGGCAAGGTGCACGGTCGCGCGCAGGCCCCCTTGCGGCCGGTTGCCGAGCACCAGCGTGCCGCCCTGCGAATGCACGCACTGCCGGGCGATGGCCAGCCCGAGGCCCACCCCGCCCCGACCCGGGCCCCGGGCCGTGTCCAACTGGCCGAACGGTTCCAGCACACGGCCGATGGCGGCCGGCGGAATGCCCGGGCCGCTGTCTTCCACCAGCAGCATCAGCATGGGGCGGTCCTGGGGAATCGCCGAGATTTCCACCGGGGTGCCCGCATGCTGCAGGGCGTTCTCGATCAGGTTGGCCAGCGCGCGGCGCAGCGCCAGCGGATGGCAGGGCCAGACCCATTCGGCCGGGCAGGCGCGCACCGTCACCGCATGGCCCTGCCGCTGATAGCGCAGCGCCAGCTCCCGAAGCAACGCCGCGATGTCGGTGGGCGCGGCAGGCTCGGCCCGCGCGTCGGCGCGGGCGAAGTCCAGGGTGGACGACACCAGCGCCTCCAACTCGGCGACGCTTGCCAGCAGCCCGGCGCGCAGTGCCGGGTCATCCACCAGTTCGGACTGCAGGCGCAGTTCGGTGACGGGCGTGCGCAGGTCGTGGCTGATGGCTGCCAGCATCTGGGTGCGTGTGTCGCGATGGCGGGCGATGCGCTGCTGCATGGCATTGAACTGCCGCGTAAGCTCGCGCGCCTCGCGCGGGCCGTGCACCGGCAGCGGGGACTGCGCTCGTCCGTACTCCACGCGGGCGGCGGCGGCCATCAGCTGGCGCAGCGGGCGCACCAGCCACCAGGCCAGCCACAGGGCGGCGGCCAGCACGGGCAGGATGCTGGCCGGCAGCGCGAGGAGCAGCGTGGTGGACGCGTCGTAGCGCCCTTGCAGGCGCAGATCGGCATTGACCCAGCCGCCGTGGGCGCGGTCGGCGCCTGCGCCAGCACCCGCGCTGCGTGCGGGCAGCTCCAGGCTGGAGCGCAGGTGCAGCGGCTTCCAGGCCGCCAGGCTCCACAGGCCGGCGCGGGCGTCCTCGCCCGAGGCGCGCTCCAATTGCAGCCACACCCCCGCCGTCTCCGGCAGGCCGATGCGCCTGCGCAATTCGCTGGCCAGCCGCTGCTCTTCGGGCTTCATGGCAAAGGGCGCGACGGCAGGCATGCCGCTCTGCCAGAACTGCGTGCCCGGCGAGCTCTGGGTGGGCTGCTCCCCGGGCTGTCCCGGGGCCGGGCGGTTCGCTGTTCGGTGTTCCGCGGCCTGATCGGCCGCCAGGGCGTAGCCGGTCGCCAGCAGCGCCAGCGCCTGTTCGCGGGAGACGGGGTGGATCAAGGCGCCGGTGCGCTGCAGCAGCGCCATGGTGATCAGGTGCGACGCGAGCAACGCACCGAGCAGCAGCAGGCCATATTGCCAGACGAGGCCGGGGCCCCCGCGCGCCTCGGCCCCGGCGGCGGGCCCGCGCCAGCCCGAGGGGCCGCCCCGGGAAAGCTCAGGCATGCGGGCCCGCCGCGCTTTCGGCGCATGCGGCACCCCGGGCCGGGTCCACGCGCTCCACGGACGCCATCAGCGCGTAGCCGCCGCCCCGCACGGTCAGCAGCAACAGCGGGGCGTCGGCCTCCTCGGGGGCCTGCAGCCGGGCGCGCAGACGGCTGATCTGCCGGTCGATGGTGCGGTCGAACGCCGCATCGCCCTGGCGGCCTTGCGTGCGGGTCAGGTCCAGCAGCTGATCGCGGCTGAGCACCGTGTTTGCGTGGTGCAGCAGCACCTCCAGCAGTCGGGCCTCCGTGTGGGCCAGCTGCCGGAGCGCACCTGACGGGGAGCGCAGGCTGGCGCGTGCGGCATCGAAGCGCCAGCCGGCGAAGACGAAACACCGCTGCGCGTGGCCGAGGGTAGTGCGCTCTGTGACCGGCGCGGGCCGGGCGCCGCCGGGGTGCTGGCGCCGGCGAACCACTGCGCGGATGCGCGCCAGCAGCTCGCGCGGATCGAACGGTTTGGTCACGTAATCGTCGGCGCCCTGTTCCAGCCCCCTGATGCGGTCGTCGATGGCGGAACGCGCCGTCAGCAGCAGCACTGGCACGCCGTGCTCGGCCTGCAGCTGCGGACACAGGCGGCTGCCGTCCCCGTCGGGAAGCATCACGTCCAGCACCACCGCGTCGAATCGGTGCATCTGGAGCAGCGCGGGCACCGAGCGGGCATCACCGGCCGTGTGGACCTCCAGCCCCTGGCGGCGCAGGAACGCGGCCAGCGGTTCCCGGATGCGGGGATGGTCGTCCACCACCAGCACACGAAGGCGGGGTGGTGCCGGGCTGTCTGCAGCAAGGGCGGAAGGCACGGAAACGGCTGTCACAAACTGTCCAAAACCAGTAGTTGCTGATGATTACGATTCTCATTTTCTAACACAAGAGCGAGGGAGTTTTCATGCGCAAGGTATCGACAGGGCGCCAGGTGATCGCAGGGGCATTGGCCGCCGCATCGCTGGCGGGACTGGCCTCCGCCCAGGGCGCGGAGACGCTGGACGGGCGCGATGGGGCCACGCTGGGTGCGGTGGTGGTGACGGCCACCGGCTTCGAGCAGGCGATCGAGGAGGCGCCGGCCTCCATCAGCGTGATTCCGGGCGAGGCGTTGCGCCAGCGCTCGTTCCGCGACCTGACCGATGCGCTGCGCGATGTGGAGGGCGTGGTCGTCAACGGCAGCAGCAACGAGACCGACATCTCCATTCGCGGCATGCCGGGCGACTACACGCTGATCCTGGTGGACGGCAAGCGCCAGGGCCTGCGCGATGCGCGTGTGAACGGCAACCGCGGCTACGAGCAGAGCTTCATCCCGCCGGCCGCGGCCATCGAGCGTATCGAGGTCGTGCGAGGGCCGATGTCGTCGCTCTACGGCTCCGACGCCATCGGCGGCGTGATCAACATCATCACGCGCAAGGTGCCCAAGGCCTGGGGCGGCTCGGTGGGGCTGGACTACACCGCGCAGCAGCACAGCGAATTCGGCAACGCCGCGCAGGGCCAGTTCTATCTGGCCGGCCCGCTCAAGGCCGACGTGCTGGGGCTGCAGCTCTGGGGCCGCCAGCTGAACCGGCAGGCCGACGACGACGTGCAGCGCACGGAAGGCTTCACCCGCGCGCGCCACAGCGACCTGACGGCGCGGCTGGCGGTCACGCCGTCTGCGCAGCAGGAGATCCTTGTCGAAGGCGGCGTCACCCGCCTGAAGAACGGCGACGGCCCCAGCGCCAACTGGGCCACGCGCGAGCAGGAGAACGACCGCGACCATGCCTCCGTCACCCACAAGGGCCGCTGGGGCTGGGCTTCGTCCGAAGTGTCGCTGGCCTGGGAGCGGGGCTCGCGCTGGGGCCTGAGCGACGGTACCTCGGCGGCCCAGCGCGCATTCGCCGAGCGCCAGCCCGAGGTCAGCAACCGCGTCTTCGACGCCAAGCTGGTCGCCCCGGTGGGCGGCGCGCACATCGTGACTGGCGGCGTGCAGTGGAACCACACGCAGCTCGAAGACTGGAACGAGGGCCTCAACGACCGCGTGCGGCGCACGTTCGACGTGACGCAGAAGGCCGTGTTCGTGGAAGACGAATGGTCGCTGACCGACAAGCTGCGCCTGACCGGCGGCCTGCGCGTGGACCACCACGACCGGTACGGCACCCACAGCAGTCCGCGCCTGTACGCCAACTGGCAGGCGAGCGACCAGTGGACGCTCAAGGGCGGCGTCTCGCGGGGCTTCAAGACGCCGGAGATCCGCGCCGTCATCCCGGGCTACGCCTACCTGCGCCGCAACCGCTTCGTCATGCTGGGCAACCCGGACCTGAAGCCAGAGACCAGCACCAACTACGAGATCGGCGCGCTCTGGTCCAACCGCAGCAACCTGTCGGGCGGCGCCACGGTGTTCTACAACGACTTCCAGAACAAGCTGTCCACGGTCACCACCGACCAGCGCTGGAACGGCTTCATCCGCATGGACCGCGTGAACATCGACAAGGCGCGCATCGCCGGGCTGGAGCTGAGTGGCCACTGGCAGGCCACGCGGGCGCTGGCCTTCAAGGCCAACTACACCTATCTGGATTCGGAGCAGAAGAGCGGCCCCAACCAGGGCGCCCCGCTGACGCTGACGCCCCAGCACACGGCCAACCTGCGCGCCGAATGGAAGGCTTCGCAGCGCACGACCTGGTGGAGCGCGGCCCACTACTACGGCAAGGAGAGCACCTCGACCGTGAACGCCGGGACCGTGCCGGCCTACACCTTCATGGACCTGGGCGTGAACTACCAGTGGAGCCCGTCCATCACGCTCAACGCCGCGCTCTACAACCTGGGCGACAAGCAACTGGATGCGGCCACCTACGACAAGACCAGCTACGGCCGCCGGCTGTGGTTGGGGGTGAACGCGTCCTTCTGACGCAGTACGCAGCGCGCAGCGCGCAGCGGCGCCATGGAAAAAAGCCCGGGGCCTTGGCGGCTCCGGGCTTTCTCTTGGGGTGGCGCAGGCGCTTACTTGGCCGCGATCACGCGCACCATTTCCAGGCACTTGTTGGAGTAGCCCCACTCGTTGTCGTACCAGGACACCAGCTTGACGAAGGTCTTGTCCAGGGCGATGCCGGCGTCGGCGTCGAAGATGGAGGTGCGGGTGTCGCCGCGGAAGTCGGTGGCGACGACCTTGTCTTCCGTGTAGCCCAGCACGCCCTTCAGCGCGCCTTCGGACTGGGCCTTCATCTCGGCCTTGATCTCGTCGTAGCTGGCTTCCTTTTCCAGCTCCACCGTCAGGTCCACTACCGACACGTCGGAGGTGGGCACGCGGAAGGACATGCCGGTCAGCTTCTTGTTCAGCTCAGGAATGACCACGCCCACGGCCTTGGCTGCGCCGGTGCTGGAGGGAATGATGTTCTCCAGGATGCCGCGGCCGCCGCGCCAGTCCTTGTTGGACGGGCCGTCCACCGTCTTCTGCGTGGCGGTGGCGGCGTGCACGGTGGTCATCAGGCCGCGCTTGATGCCCCACTTGTCGTTGAGCACCTTGGCCAGCGGGGCCAGGCAGTTGGTGGTGCACGAAGCGTTGGAGACGATGGCCTGGCCGGCGTAGGTCTGGTGGTTCACGCCATAGACGAACATGGGCGTGTCGTCCTTGGAGGGGGCCGACAGAAGCACCTTCTTGGCGCCGGCGTCGATGTGCTTCTGCGCGGTGGTCTTGTCCAGGAACAGGCCGGTGGATTCGATGACGATGTCGGCGCCGACTTCGTTCCACTTCAGGTTGGCGGGGTCGCGTTCCTGCGTCAGGCGGATCTTCTTGCCGTTGACGACCAGGGTGTTGCCCTCGACCGCGATGGTGCCCTCGAAGCGGCCGTGCACGCTGTCGTACTGCAGCATGTAGGCCAGGTAGTCGGGCTCCAGCAGGTCGTTGATGCCCACGACTTCGATGTCGCTGAAGTTCTGCACCGCCGAGCGCAGCACGTTGCGGCCGATGCGGCCGAAGCCGTTGATACCGATCTTGATCGTCATGGTGTGTCTCTCCAAAGTTGCAAATTGAAAACCGGGGACAGCCACGCCGGCCCGCTGCGTGGCGGGCGCGGCGGGCACGAGGGATCTCAGGCGGATGCCTTCTTGGCGGCCGGTTGCTTCTTCAGCCGGGCCGCGCCGATGGCCACGCGCACCGTGTCGGCCACGTTCTCGGGCGTGAAGCCGAAGTGCTTGAACAGCACCGGGGCCGGGGCCGATTCGCCGAAGGTGTCGATGCCGACCACGGCGGCGCAGCCGTACTTCCACCAACCGTCCGACGAGCCCATTTCCACGGCGACGCGCGGCACGCCGGCCGGCAGCACGCTGGCCTTGTACTTGGCGTCTTCGCGGTCGAAGGTGGTGGTGCTGGGCATGGAGACCACGCGCACGGCGATCTTCATCGTGGCCAGCAGCTTCTGCGCGGCCAGGGCCAGCTGCACTTCGGAGCCGGTGGCGATGAGGACGGCCTGGGGCTTCTTCTTGATGCCCACGTCGGCCGGCTCGCTCAGCACATACGCGCCGCGCGAGATGTCGCCCAGGTCGCGCTTGGGGGCATAGGCCAGGTTCTGGCGCGACAGGGCCAGCACGGTGGGCCGGTCGCGGTTGGACAGGGCCACGCTCCAGGCCACGGCGGTCTCGGCCGTGTCGCCCGGGCGCCAGACGTCCAGGTTCGGGATCAGCCGCAGGCTGGCGACGTGCTCGATCGACTGGTGGGTGGGGCCGTCCTCGCCCAGGCCGATGGAGTCGTGCGTGAACACATGCACCACGCGCAGCTTCATCAGCGCGGCCATGCGGATGGCGTTGCGGCTGTAGTCGCTGAAGGTGAGGAAGGTGCCGCCGTAGGGGATGAAGCCGCCGTGCAGGGCGATGCCGTTCATGATCGCGGCCATGCCGAATTCGCGCACGCCGTAGTTGATGTGGCGCCCGCCCACCTTGGCGGTGTCGGCACCCAGAGCCACCTCGACCTGCACCACCTTGCCGGCTTCGTCGAAGCGCAGCGCGGGCGTGCTCTTGGTGTTCGTCAGGTTCGAGCCGGTCAGGTCGGCCGAGCCGCCCAGCAGCTCGGGCAGCTGCGCGGTGAACATTTCCAGCGCCAGTTGCGACGCCTTGCGCGAGGCCACCGTTTCGGCCTTGGTGTGGGCGCCGACCACGGTGTCGACGGCGGTCTGCGCGAAGTGCTTGGGCAGGTCGCCGGCCATGCGGCGGGTGAACTCGGCGGCCAGCTCGGGGAAGGCGGCGGAATAGGCGGCGAAGCGCTCGTTCCAGGCGGCTTCCGCGGCGCTGCCGGCGGCCTTGGCGTCCCAGTCGGCATACACCTCGGCAGGCACTTCGAACGGGGCGCTGGTCCAGCCCAGGGCGTTGCGGGTCAGCGTGATCTCGTCGGCGCCCAGGGGTTCGCCGTGCGCCTTGGAGGTGCCGGCGCGGTTGGGCGAGCCCTTGCCGATGGCCGTCTTGCAGACGATCAGCGTGGGCTTGTCGGTGCTGGTCTTGGCGCTGGCGATGGCCGCGTCCACGGCGTCGGCGTCGTGGCCGTCCACCGGGCCGATCACGTTCCAGCCGCAGGCGCGCAGGCGGGCGGGGGTGTCGTCGATGAACCAGGGAGCGACCTGGCCGTCGATGGAGATGCCGTTGTCGTCATAGAGGGCGATCAGCTTGTTCAGCTTCCAGGCGCCGGCCAGCGAAATCGCTTCCTGGCTGATGCCTTCCATCAGGCAGCCGTCGCCCAGGAACACGAAGGTGTGGTGGTCCACCACGGCGTGGCCATCGCGGTTGAACTCGGTCGCCAGCAGCTTCTCGGCCAGGGCGAAGCCCACGGCGTTGGTGATGCCCTGGCCCAGCGGGCCGGTGGTCGTTTCGACGCCGGGCGTGATGCCGTATTCGGGGTGGCCGGCCGTCTTGCTGTGCAGCTGGCGGAAGTTCTTCAGCTCTTCGATCGGCAGCGGGTAGCCGCTCAGGTGCAGCAGCGCATAGAGCAGCATGGAGCCGTGGCCGTTGGACAGCACGAAGCGGTCGCGGTCGGCCCACTGCGGGTTGGCGGGGTTGTGCTTGAGATGCCGGCCCCAGAGCGCCACCGCCATGTCGGCCATGCCCATGGGGGCGCCGGGGTGGCCGGAATTGGCCTGTTGAACTGCATCCATTGCGAGTGCGCGGATCGCATTCGCCATCTGTTGAGAATTGGCCATCGAGGGCGGCTCCGGAAGGGGCTGTGGGAGGAAACCGCGCATTTTACCGGGCGGGCGCGCCACCCTTCGGCTGCGGTGGCGATGCACTAAAGTCCAGCCCCATGCAAGGCCTGCACCTCACCGCCGATCTCCAGGGCTGCCGCTGCGCCCCGCAATGGCTGCTGGACGCCGCGCTGCTGGCCAGCGCCTGCACCGACGCCGTCGCGGCGGCCGGCCTGCAGGCGGTGGGCCAGCTGTTCCACGCCTTTCCCGCCACCGCGCAGGGCCCGGGCGGCGTCACCGCCACCGTGCTGCTGGCCGAGTCGCACCTGTGCGTGCACACCTGGCCCGAGCAGGGCGCCGTCACGCTCGACGTGTATGTGTGCAATTTCGGCGGCGACCAGTCGCCCCGTGCCGAAGCGCTGATGGACGCGCTGCTGGCGCTCTTCGCGCCCGAGCGGGTGCAGCGCCATGCCCTGCAGCGCGGCGCGCTGGCGTCGCCCTGAAGCCCCCTGCCGCCCATGACTTCCACGATGACCTACCAACCTCCTGCCATGCTGCTGGCCGCCGGCCGGGGCGAGCGCATGCGTCCGCTGACCGACACCTTGCCCAAACCCCTGCTGAGCGTGCGGGGTCGGCCGCTGCTGGAGTGGCACCTGCGCGCGCTGGCCGAGGCGGGCGTGCCGCGCGCCGTCGTCAATACCGCCTGGCTGGGCGACCAGGTCAGCGAGCGCTTTGGTGGTGTTTTCAGCCTCCAGCGCCCGGATGGCCTCGATAGTGTGCTATCGATTTCATACTCCAACGAAGGCCGGGACTTCGGCGCCGCGCTGGAGACGGCCGGGGGCATCGCCCGGGCGCTGCCCCAGCTGGGCCCGGTCTTCTGGCTGGCCGCGGGCGACGTGTTCGTGCCCGATTTCGCGTTCGAGCCGCAAGCCGCCGAGCGCTTCGCCGCCGGCGACGCGCTGGCGCACCTCTGGCTGGTGCCCAATCCGGCGCACCACCTCCGGGGCGATTTCGGCCTGTCGCCCGAAGGCCGGGTGCTGAACCTGCCCGCCGACCACCCCGGGCCGCGCTACACCTACAGCACCATCGCCCTGCTGCGTGCCGACTTGTTCGCGGCTCCCTGGTGCGACATGCCGCCCGGCAACCCTGAGGGCGTGGCCGCCCCGCTGGCCCCGCTGCTGCGCCGGGCCATGGACGCCGGCCGCGTCACCGGGGCGCTGTACACCGGCCGCTGGACCGATGTGGGCACGCCCGAGCGGCTGGCCGAACTCCAGGGTTGAGGCGGCCCGAAGCGCCCCAGATTGCTGCCAAATGTAAGCAGATCGGGAAAGCGTGCGGGCGGCCCGGGCGGTTGCATCGAGAATGCGCGGATGACCCAGCCGACCACCGCGCTCTACGCCCAGCGCCGCGCCCGCCTTGCCGCCCAGCTCGGCGAAGGCGGTATCGCCATCGTCCCCACCGCGCCGGAGCGCCCGCGCAACCGCGACAGCGACTTCCTCTACCGGCATGACAGTTACTTCTACTACCTGACCGGCTTCACCGAGCCCGGCGCCTGCCTGGTGCTGGCGGCCGACGGCACGAGCACGCTCTTTTGCCAGCCCAAGGACCTGGAGCGCGAGATCTGGGACGGCTACCGCCTGGGGCCGGAGGCCGCGGTCGATGCACTGGGCGTGCAGGCCGCGCATTCCGCAAGCGCGCTGGAAACCGATCTGCCCCGCCTGCTGGAGAATCGCGCCCGCGTCTGGTACCCGTTCGCCACCCATGCCGGGCTGGCTGCGCGCGTCGAAGGCTGGCTGAACCAGGTGCGCGCCCGGGTGCGCTACGGCGCGCTCTGCCCAGCCGAGCAGGGCGACCTCTGCACGCTGCTGGACGAGATGCGGCTGGTCAAGGACGCGCACGAGCTGGACGTGATGCGCCGCGCCGCCGCCATCAGCGCCCAGGCGCACATCCGCGCCATGCAGTGCAGCGCCCGCATGCTGCGTGCCGGCGAAGACGTGCGCGAATACCACCTCGACGCCGAGCTGCTGCATGAATTCCGCCGCCAGGGTTCGCAGGCCGTGGCGTACAACTCCATCGTCGCGGCGGGCGCCAATGCCTGCGTGCTGCATTACCGCGCCGACGCCGCCCCGGTGCGCGCGGGCGAGCTGGTGCTGATCGACGCCGGCTGCGAGCTGGACGGCTATGCCAGCGACATCACCCGCACCTTCCCGGCCGACGGCCGCTTCACCGGCCCGCAGCGCGCGCTGTACGACCTGGTGCTGGCCAGCCAGGAAGCGGCCGTGGCGGCGACCCGCGCCGGTGCCCGCTTCAACGACCCGCACGACGCCACCGTCGCCGTGCTGTCGCAGGGCCTGCTGGACCTGGGGCTGCTCGATCGCAACAAGGTGGGCGGCGTGCAGGACGTGATCGACAGCCGCGCCTACTTCCAGTTCTACATGCACCGCACCGGCCACTGGCTGGGCATGGACGTGCACGACTGCGGCAGCTATGTGGAGCCCACCGAGGTCGGCCAGACCAGCCAGCGGCGCGATCCGCTCTCGGGCGAGGCCATCACCAACCGGCCCAGCCGCATCCTGCACCCCGGCATGGTGCTGACCATCGAGCCGGGCCTGTACGTGCGGCCCGCGCCCGGCGTGCCCGAGCAGTTCCACCACATCGGCATCCGGATCGAGGACGACGCCGTGGTGACCGAGGGCGGCTGCGAGCTGATCACCCGAGGCGTGCCGGTGGACGGTGGCGAGATCGAAGCACTGATGCGCGGGTAGGCTGCCGCCGGTTTGCTATTAAAAATATAGCAATAAACGATGGATATACGGGCGCGAGAGGCAGTTTCGGCTTGGATTTTGGCGGTGCGGAGCGGCGTGGTAACCGGTATGTAACCGGTGCCATGCCAGAATTGAAATCCGATTACATCGCCGAACCAGGAAGAGACAAACCATGCAGATCCGCCGCGCCACCAAGATCGTCGCCACCCTCGGGCCCGCCTCCAGCGACCCGCAACTGCTGGAGCAGATGATCCGCGCCGGCGTCAACGTGGTGCGGCTGAACTTCAGCCACGGCAAGGCGCAGGACCACATCGACCGGGCCGCCGCCGTGCGCGAGGCCGCGCAGCGCGCCGGCCGCGAGGTGGCCATCATGGCCGACCTGCAGGGGCCGAAGATCCGCGTCGGCAAGTTCGCCGAAGGCCGCGTCATGCTGCAGGCCGGCCAGCCCTTCGTGCTGGACGCCTCGCGCATGGAGCCGGGCGACATCAACGGCGTGGGCCTGGACTACAAGGAACTGCCGCGCGACGTGAAGGCCGGCGACGTGCTGCTGCTCAACGACGGGCTGATCGTGATGGTGGTGACCGCCGTGCGCGGCGAAGCGGTGCACACCACCGTGAAGATCGGCGGCGAGCTGTCCAACAACAAGGGCATCAACAAGCAGGGCGGGGGCCTCACCGCGCCGGCCCTGACGGCCAAGGACATGGAAGACATCAAGACCGCGATGAGCTTCCAGGCCGACTACGTGGCCGTGAGCTTCCCGAAGAACGCCACCGACATGGAGATGGCGCGCCAGCTGTGCAACGTGGCGGCGGGCGAATACCGCCACCGTCCGGGCCTGATCGCCAAGATCGAGCGGGCCGAGGCGGTGCCGCTGCTGGAAGAGATCCTGCGCGTGTCCGACGGCATCATGGTGGCGCGCGGCGACCTGGCGGTGGAGGTGGGCAACGCGGCGGTGCCCGCGCTGCAAAAGAAGATGATCCGCATGGCGCGCGACATGGACAAGGTCGTCATCACCGCCACGCAGATGATGGAGAGCATGATCACCAATGCCGTGCCGACGCGCGCCGAGGTGAGCGACGTGGCCAACGCCGTGCTGGACGGCACCGACGCCGTGATGCTGAGCGCCGAAACCGCCGCCGGCCGCTACCCGCTGGAAACCGTGGAGGAAATGGCCAAGATCTGCGCCGCCGCCGAGGCCGCGGAAGACCCCGAGCGCGATTCCGACTTCATCGGCCAGACGCTGGGCCGCATCGACCAGTCCATCGCCATGGGCGCGCTGTTCACGGCCCACCACCTGGGCGCCAAGGCGCTGGTGGCGCTCACGGACAGCGGCTCCACGGCCCTCTGGATGAGCCGCCACCGCATCCACATCCCGATCTACGCGCTGACGCCGAAGGTGGCCACGCAGCGCAAGATGGCCATGTACCGCAACGTGCGCCCGCTGCTGATGGACACCAGCGTGGACCGCGACACCGCGCTGGAACAGGCCGAAGGGCACCTGAAGACTCGCAATATCGTGCAGCAGGGCGACCTGTACGTGATCACCTGCGGCGAGCCCATGGGCGCGCCGGGCGGCACGAACATGCTCAAGATCTGCCGGGCGAACTGACGGGGGCAATGAAGACGCCTGGCGCCCCGGTCTCCGCGTTCGCATCCGCAAGCGGGCGGGCCGGGCCGAACCAGCGCCGCCGCACGGCGTCCACGGCCCAGCAGGTCGTCCAGCAGAGCCAGGCCGTCCAGAGGTTGTGGCTCAGGAAATGCGCGCCGCGCAGCTGCTGCACGGCGCCCAGCGCCAGCCCGCCCAGCAACGCTGCCACCAGGCAGATGCGCGCCAGGCGCGGTGCGTCGTCGCGCCAGGCGAAGTAGAGCGACAGGAAGGCGAAGCCGGCCGACGCATGGCCGCCCGGGAAGCAGTGGCCGCTGCCCCCGTCCCTGAGGCCCCAGTGCCAGTGCGACACGTAGCGCGCCGCGCCGCCGAACTGCGCCAGATCCCAGGGGCAGCTGGTGTGGCTGAGCGCCTTGCCGGCCGAGACCAGCGCCAGCGACAGCAGCAGCCCCACGGCCAGCGCGGCGCGGCGTGGCAGGTCGATGCGCCGCAGCGGGCCCCAGGGCAGCCATACGCCCACCACCAGCGCCGTGGCTGCGGCCCAGGCCAGCCGCCGCACGTCGTCGTGCAGCAGTTTCGACAGCCACCACGACTCGCGCAGCGGAAAGCCGCCGCCCGTGCTGAAACGCTGCGCCAGCAGCAGGTCGAGCGGCGTCGTGTCCCAGAGCGCCAGCAGCAGGGCCGCGGCGGGAATGGCCAGCAGGGCAGGGTCTTGCCAGCCGCTGCGGGGCGCGCGAGGCGTGCGGGCAGCTGGATCGGACGAAGCGGCGGAGGCGGGTTGCGGCGCAGGATGCGCGGGCGGGGCCAGGAGGTCGGCGGGCGGCATGGCAGGGGTGGAGTGCGGTATGGCGCGCACCTTATCCGCGCGGGCTTAACGCCGCCTTATGGGGTCGGCGCGGGCAGGCCGAGCCGATCCCTCCCCCGGACGGCCGCCGGCCGCGCCACAATCGCCCCATGCGAATCCTGGTGGTGGAAGACGATGCCGGCATTGCCGGTGGCCTGAGCGCCACGCTGCAGCAGCGTGGCTATGCGGTGGACGTGTGCGGCAGCGTGGCCGCGGCATGGAGCGCGCTGCGCGCCGAGGCCTTCTCGGCCGTGCTGCTCGACCTGGGCCTGCCGGACCTGGACGGCGGCGAACTGCTGCAGCGCCTGCGGGCCAGCCCCGCGCCGGCGCCCGGCGAAGGCACTTTGCCCGACCCGGCCACGCCCGTGATGATCCTGACCGCGCGCGACCAGGTGCGCCAGCGCATCGCCGGGCTCGACCTGGGCGCGGACGACTATCTGACCAAGCCCTTCGACGTGGACGAACTGGAGGCCCGGCTGCGCGCCCTGCTGCGCCGCTCGGCCGGGCGCGCTGCACCCACCATCCGCCACGGCGACCTGGAGGTGGACCCGGCGGCGCGCACCGTGCGGCGCGCGGGCGTGCTGGTGGACATGTCGCCGCGCGAATTCTCGGTGCTGCGGGTGCTGCTGGAGTCGCGCGGCCGCGTGCTGTCGCGCCAGCAGATCGAGGAGCGCCTCTACAGCTGGCAGACGGCGGTGGAGAGCAACACCATCGAGGTGCACATCCACCACCTGCGCCGCAAGCTGGGCAACGACCGCATCGTGACGATGCGCGGCGTGGGCTACTTCATTCCTGCGGAGTCAGCGGCATGAGCCCGTCTTCCCGGCCCGCCACCACCCCCGCCGGCTCCCCCGCCGCCACGTCCGTGGCCGACCCGGGCGCCGTCCCGCCCCCGCCCGCGCGGGCCGCCGCCGCCCCGGGCCGCCGGCAGCGGTCGCTGACCTGGCTGCTGCTGTGCTGGACGCTGGGCGCGCTGGTCCTCGTGTGGGGCAGCTTCGTGGTCATGGCATACCAGACCGGCGTGCAGGAGGCGGACGAGCTGACCGACGGCCACCTCGCCAGCGTGGCCGCGCTGCTGCTCAACCTGGCGCCCGGCGCGGCCGTGGATTCCACCCGCGCCACCCAGCGCACCGACATGCCGTGGCTGAAGGCGCACGACTACCAGCAGTCGCTGAGCGTGACGCAGTGGGACGCCACCGGCCGCCTGCTGACGCATACCGGCACCGCCCCGCTGCCCGCCTTCGAGACGCCGGAAGGCTTTGCCGACATCAGCCACGGCGTGCCCGCCACGCCGGCCTGGCGCGCCTTCTCCCAGTGGGACGCGGCGCATGACCGCAAGGTGATGGTGCTGCTCGAACTGCAGGAGCGCGACGACCTGGCCGAAGACATCGCCGGCCAGATGATCGAGCCCGGCCTCTGGCTGCTGCCGGTGGTGGCGCTGGCCCTGGGGCTGGCCGTGCGGCGCGGGCTGCGGCCGCTCTACACGCTGTCGCACGACGTGGCTGCGCTGGACGTGGCGGGCACCCAGCGGCTGGCCGCGCGCACGCCGCTGCGCGAATTCGCGCCGGTGGTCGCGTCGATCAACACGCTGCTGGACCGGCAGCAGGCGGTGCTGGCGCGCGAGCGCCGGCTGGCCAACGAGGTGGCGCACGAGCTGCGCACGCCGCTGTCCTCCATCGTGCTGAACGCCGATGCGCTGGCGCGCGGGCTGCCGCCCGAGCAGCACGCCGAGGCGCTGGGCCGCATCGGCCGCGACGCGCTGCGCGCCGGCCACGTGCTGAACCAGCTGCTGGCGCTGGCGCGCACCAGCCGTGCGCGGCTGCAGGAGTCGGACGCGGTGGACCTGGCGGCGCTGGCCCGGCAGGTGAGCGCCGACTACGCCCAGGCCGCGTGGGAGCACGGCGGCAGCATCGCGGTGGTGGCGCCGTCGCCTGCCGTGCTGCACGGCAACGCGGTGCTGCTGGAGCTGGCCGTGCGCAACCTGCTCGAAAACGCGCTGCGCCACACGCCCGCCGGCACGCGCATCGAGGTGCAGGTCGGCAGCGGCGTGCCCCCCGACGCCGCTGCCGCCGCCGCCGCGGGAAGCGATCCGGCGCCCGCCGCCTGGCTGCAGGTGTGCGACGACGGCGCCCGCGCGGGCACGCCGCCCCACACCCCGCCGGTGGACAGCCTGCGCCTGGGCCACGAGATCGTCACCCGCGTCGCGCAGGTGCATGGCGGCAGCTTCGGCCCCGCACCCGCCCCGGCCCCCTTCACCACCTGCTGGCGGATCGCATTGGCGAATTCGGCTGACACGCAGGAGGGATAAAATCACCGGTTACCAAGCGGTTACCGGCTCCCCGCGGCTCCGCCGTTCCGGGCCACCGGCCCTCCTTCATCTCCTCTGAACGGACCTATCCCATGCCTCTCGTCTCGATGCGCGAACTGCTCGACCATGCCGCTGAAAACAGCTATGGCATTCCCGCCTTCAACGTGAACAACCTGGAACAGGTGCAGGCCGTGATGGAAGCTGCCAAGGAAACCGGCGCACCCGTGATCCTGCAGGCCAGCGCAGGTGCCCGCAAATATGCCGGCGAGGCGTTCATCAAGCACCTGATCCAGGCGGCCGCCGAGATGTACCCGCAGATCCCGCTGGTGATGCACCAGGACCACGGCACCAGCCCCGAGATCTGCCAGGGCGCGCTGAACCTGGGCTTCGGCTCGGTGATGATGGACGGCTCGCTGAGGTCCGACGGCAAGACGCCGTCCTCGTTCGACTACAACGTGGACGTCACGCGCAAGGTCGTCGAGATGGCTCACAAGGTGGGCGCAACGGTGGAAGGCGAACTCGGCTGCCTGGGCAACCTGGAGACCGGCGATGCGGGCGAGGAAGACGGCATCGGCGCCGACGTGAAGCTCGACCACAGCCAGATGCTGACCGATCCGGAAGAGGCGGCCACCTTCGTCAAGGCCACCCAGCTCGACGCGCTGGCCATCGCCATCGGCACCAGCCACGGCGCCTACAAGTTCAGCCGCAAGCCCACGGGCGACATCCTGGCCATCAGCCGCGTGAAGGAAATCCACCAGCGCATCCCCAACACCCACCTGGTGATGCACGGCTCCTCGTCGGTGCCCGCCGAGCTGCTGGCCATCATCAACCAGTACGGCGGCAAGATGAAGGAAACCTACGGCGTGCCGGTCGAGGAGATCCAGGAAGCCATCAAGTACGGCGTGCGCAAGATCAACATCGACACCGACATCCGCCTGGCGATGACCGGCGCGGTGCGCAAGTTCCTGGCCGAGAACCCCGACAAGTTCGACGCCCGCGAGTGGCTCAAGCCGGCCCGCGAAGCCGCCAAGCAGATCTGCAAGCAGCGCTACATCGAGTTCGGCTGCGAAGGCCAGGGCGCCAAGGTCAAGGGCCACAGCCTGCAGGACATGGCCGCGCGCTACGCCGCCGGCTCGCTGGCCCAGGTGGTGAACTGATAATCGGCTGACCGCAACCCCGGCGGCGCAGGAAGCTCCTGGCCGGCGGGGCGGCCCGGGCCCGGCGGCGCCATCGAGCGCCCCGGGCCTTTTGCGTTTTTGCGCAGGGCGCTTGGTGCGATCAGGTAACCTTCCAGCCCATCGAGCGCACGCGCCTGGCGGAGGACCTCTGGCTCCCCGGCGTCGGCTGCGCGAAGCTCCGACCAACGAGGACCGTTTCCATGCCCCAGTTTTTCCGTACCGGCCGCGCCGCCCTGGCCCCGGTGCTGATCGCCGCTGCCGCCCTGAGCCTGGCCGCCTGCGCGCCGCTGCAACCCGACCTCCCGCGCGTGGGCCGCGCCCAGCTGGAAATGCCCCTGGGCGCCAGCTGGGAGCCGCTCGGCCGCGCCGACGAGGTGATCGACGTGCTGCCGGACGACACCGCCAACGACATTCCGCTCAGCATGGTGGCCATGGGCCTGCGCGGCCCGGCCAGGGAACTGCTGGCCGTGATGCTGGTGCAGACCAACAGCTCCAACTACCTGCGCGACACCACGTTCTGGACCGCGCCGTGCCCGCGCCAGGACGGCGTGGAGGTGCAGGACGCCGCGCAGGGCAGCCCCGTGCGCATCGACTGCCTGCGCTACAAGCGCCGGGCCGACACGGCCAACTACCTGGGCGAGAACCGCCCGCGGCTGGCCGAATGGATGGCGCGCCACAAGATCGAGCTGCCCAGGCCGTATTCGCACATCCTCTTTCGCTATGCCGGCACGGGCGGCGCCTTCATCGCCGTGGACGTGGTGGCCGACCAGCGCCTGCTGCGCCCCGACACGCGCAACAACGAGGAATTCCTCGTCGCCGGCCGGCCCGCTCTCGCCTACGGCGAAAAGCTGGCCGAGGCCGCGCGCCTGAGCACGGGCATGATGGACGGCCGCTTCGTCGTGCCGCCGTTCCCGTTCACCGTGCCGCGTTGAGCGCCGGTGAGCGCCGGTGAGCGCTCTGCGGGCCCGGGCGCCCCGCGAATGCGCTAGCGAAAGTACCGACACGCCGCCCGTGCCCGCGCAGAGACAATGCGCGGCATTCCACCTGACCGAACAAGAACTGGAGAGACAAGCATGACCGACCGACCGTGGCTCGCCGCCTATCCGCAGGGCGTTCCTGCCGACATCGACGCAGCGCAATATCCATCGCTGGTCGTGCTGATGCAGGAGGCCTTCCGCCAATACGCCGACCGCGTCGCCTACAGCTTCATGGGCCGCGACGTGACCTATGCGGAGACCGACACGCAGAGCCGCCATCTGGCCGCCTACCTGCAGAGCCTGGGCCTGGTCAAGGGCGACCGCGTCGCGCTGATGATGCCCAACGTGCCCCAGTACCCGGTGGCGGTGGCGGCCGTGCTGCGCGCAGGCTTCGTGGTGGTGAACGTGAACCCGCTCTATACGGCGCGCGAGCTGGAGCACCAGCTCAAGGATTCGGGCGCCAAGGCCATCGTCATCATCGAGAACTTCGCCAAGGTGCTGCAGTCCTGCATCGCGCAGACGCAGGTCAAGCACGTGGTGCTGGCTTCCATGGGCGACCGGCTGGGCTTCCTCAAGGGCCTGGTGGTGAACTACGTGGTGCGCAACGTGAAGAAGCTGGTGCCGGAGTTCGACCTGGCCGGCGCCGTGCGCTTCAACGACGCGCTCTCCAAGGGTGCGTCCGGCTCGGCGCTGGTGGAGCCGGCCATCCAGCCGGGCGACGTCGCCCTGCTGCAGTACACGGGCGGCACCACCGGAGTCTCCAAGGGCGCCGTGCTGCTGCACCGCAACGTGATCGCCAACGTGCTGCAGTCCGAGGCCTGGAACCTGCCCGCGATGGCCAAGGTGCCGGCGGGCGAGCAGCCCACCAGCGTCTGCGCGCTGCCGCTCTATCACATCTTCGCCTTCACGGTGAACATGATGCTGTCGCTGCGCACGGGCGGCAAGACCATCCTCATCCCCAACCCGCGCGACCTGCCGGCGGTGTTGAAAGAGCTTTCCAAGCACACCTTCCACAGCTTTCCGGCGGTGAACACGCTCTTCAACGGCCTGGCCAACCACCCCGACTTCCACACGGTGAACTGGAAGAACCTGCGCGTTTCCGTCGGCGGCGGCATGGCGGTGCAGGGCGCCGTGGCCAAGCTCTGGCTGGAGAAGACCGGCTGCCCGATCTGTGAGGGCTATGGCCTGTCGGAAACTAGCCCTTCGGCCAGCTGCAACCCGGTGACGGCGACCGCGTTCACCGGCACCATCGGCGTGCCGATCCCCAGCACCTACATGAAGCTGATCGACGACGAGGGCAACGATGTCGTCGGTGCGGGCCGGGCCGGCGAGATCGCCATCAAGGGTCCGCAGGTGATGGCGGGCTACTGGCAGCGGCCCGATGAAACCGCCAAGGTGATGACGGCCGACGGCTACTTCCGTTCGGGCGACATCGGCGTGATGGACGAGCGCGGCTTCTTCAAGATCGTGGACCGAAAGAAGGACATGGTGCTGGTGAGCGGCTTCAACGTCTATCCGAACGAGGTGGAAGACGTGGTGGCGGGGCTGCCGGGCGTGCTGGAGTGCGCCGTGGTGGGCGTACCCGACGAGAAGACCGGCGAGGCCGTGAAGCTGGTCATCGTGAAGAAGGACCCGGAGCTGACCGACGCCCAGGTGCGCGAATTCTGCAAGGCCAACCTCACCGGCTACAAGCAGCCCCGCGTGATCGAGTTCCGCACCGAGCTGCCCAAGACCCCGGTGGGCAAGATCCTGCGCCGCGAACTGCGCGACAAGAAATGAGCATTCCCGCGCGCGGCGCCTGCCGGCCCGGCGTGTGCCTCGCCTAGCAGAGGCATCACCCATGGCCACCGCCATCCTCAGCGCCCTGCCCGAAGAACAGGCCGGCCTGGTGCATGCGCTCGCGCACCCGCAGCGCATCGCGCATGCGGGCCGCGCCTTCTGGCGTGGCGAGCTGCAGGGCCGTTCCGTGGTGCTGGCGCTCTCGGGCATCGGCAAGGTGGCGGCCGCCACCACGGCCACCGCGCTGATCGAGCATTTCGGCGTGGCGCGCATCGTCTTCACCGGCGTGGCCGGCGGCCTGGGCGAGGGCGTGGCGGTGGGCGACGTGGTGGTGGCGGAGGAGTTCCTGCAGCACGACATGGACGCGTCGCCGCTCTTTCCGCGCTGGGAAGTGCCCGGCTACGGCCGCACCCGCTGGCCCTGCCACCCGGCGCTGACCGCGCAACTGGAACGCGCGGTGGACGCCTGCCTGAACCGCTTGCCCGCCGGCCCACGCCGCCATGGCGGCCTGATCGCCAGCGGCGACGTGTTCGTGGGGGCTGCCGATGCGGCACGTGGCTTGCGCCAGGCGCTGTCCGCCGCGGGCCACGACGTGCTGGCGGTGGAAATGGAAGGCGCTGCCGTGGCCCAGGTCTGCGCCGACTACGGCCTGCCCTTCGCCGCCATGCGCACCATCTCCGACCGCGCCGACGACACGGCGCACGTCGACTTCACCCGCTTCGTCACCGAGGTCGCGAGCCGCTATGCGGACGAGATCATCGGCGAATTCATGCGTTTGCTATAAAAATAATAGCTGTTGGCGCTGGTGGAATAAGCGCTGCTGGCAGATATGCCAATAAAACAGCGGCCTGCGGCATGCACGCGAAGACGGCTTCAGGCACAGGGCATGTCTTCGCCCGCAGGCGCCGTGGATCCGGCTTCGCCGGTCCACTGGCGTCGTCCCCCTTGGTGGATGGCGCGCCAGCGCCTCAGGGGGGGATTATTTCAACCAGCCGCGCTTGCGGAAGTACCACATCGGCCCCACGGCGCTCGCCACCATCAGCGCAATGCCGTAGGCGTAGCCGTAGGTCCAGCCCAGTTCCGGCATGTGCTGGAAGTTCATGCCGTAGACGCTGGCGATCAGCGTGGGCGGCAGCAGCGCGACGCTCGCCACCGAGAAGATCTTGATGATCTTGTTCTGGTTGATGTTGATGAAGCCGACCGTGGCGTCCATCAGGAAGTTGATCTTGTCGAAGAGGAAGGCCGTGTGGTTGTCCAGCGATTCGATGTCGCGCAGGATCTGGCGGGCCTCCTCGAACTGCTCGGCGTTCAGCATCTTGCTGCGCATCATGAAGCTCACGGCGCGGCGCGTGTCCATCACGTTGCGGCGGATGCGGCCGTTCAGGTCTTCCTGGCGGGCGATGGCCGAGAGCACCTCGCCGGCGCGGGTGTCGGTCACGTCGCCGGCCAGCACCTGGGTGCTGACTTCCTTCAGCTCGTCGTAGATGTTCTCCAGCGTGTCGGCCGAATACTCGGCGTCGGCGTCGAAGAGTTTCAGCAGCACCTCGCGCGCGTCCTCGATCAGCCCCGGCGCGCGGCGCGCGCGCATGCGCAGCAGGCGGAAGACGGGCACGTCCTCGTCGTGGATGGAGAACAGCACGCCCTTGCTCTTGAGCGAGTTGTTGACCAGGTTCAGGATGAAGGCCACCCGCACCGAGCGCGGGTCTTCGTCGTCGTCGATCAGGAAGTCGCTGCGGATGTGCAGCTCGCCGTTGTCTTCTTCATAGAAGCGGGCGGATTCCTCGATGTCCTCGTCCATCGCGTCTTCCGGGATGGACAGGCCGTAGTGCTGCTTGATCCAGCGCTTTTCTTCCAGCGTGGGCGATTCCAGATCGACCCAGATGGGCTGGAACTGCGCCAGCTCTTCCAGCGACTCGATTTCTTCCTGGACCAGCCGGCCGTTGGCGAGCGTAAAGATGTTGAGCATGGGCTCACTCCCGGTGTGTTGTGGGTCGACTGCGAGGGGGGCGTGGGGTGCGCTTTCAACCCCGTGGCAGTGAACCGGCCGGGAGCTGAAAGCTACCAACTAGGGTAGGTTTCCATGGGTGTGGTCTTGGCTTTGGTCAACAACGAAAGCGGCGAATTATGGCATCGCCACGGGGCTGCGCGGCCCGGGCAGGCGGGGCGCGCAGCCGGGTTTCAGGCGGCGCCGCGCACCAGCGCCAGCGCCCGGCACAGGTCGGCCCAGGCGCCGGCCTTGGCGTCGGGCGCACGCAGCAGATAGGCCGGGTCGTAGCTCACCACGGCCGGCACGCGCATGTCGCCCGGGCCCGCCAGCGACTGCACGCCGGCCCGCAGCCGGCCCAGCGGCTCGCGGCTGCCCAGCACCGCACGGGCGGCGCCCAGGCCGAGCACCAGCACCAGCGCGGGGCGCAACTGCTCCAGTGCCTGCGCCATGCCGTCGGCTGGCTCGGCGCAGCCTTCCGGCGAAGGTCCACCGGAACGCCCCAGGGTGGCGACGTGGGTGCGTGGATGCTTGTGCAACTGCATGGCGCGCAGCATGTTGTCCAGCAGCCGGCCCGCGTCGCCCTGCAGCGGCTGGCCCGGCGTGGCGCTTTCCACTACCACCAGCCAGCCCGCCCCCAGCGAGGTGGGCGTGGCGGCCGGATCGGCCTGCGGATAGACCGCGACCGGGGCATGCCAGACCAGGCCGGAGCCCGGGGCGGACGCGGCCGGAGGCTGGGCCGCAACCGCGGGCGCTGGTGTGGCTGCGGGTGCGGGTGCGGGTGCGGGTGCCCGCGTCGGTGCCGGCACGGCCTGCGCCGGCTGGGCGAGCGGCGCCGGCGTTGCGGCAGGGGCGGGCCGCAGCGGGGCGGTGGCCTGCTCGTCGGCCATGGGCGCGGCCATCGCCGCGGATGCGGCGGCGGTGGCGGTGGCGGGCACGGTGGGCGCAGCAGGCTGCGGCGCCCAGACGGAAATGCCCATCTCCTGCAGCATGGCGCGTTGGCGCGCGTCGAGGTCCAGGCTCATAGTTTCAGACTCATCACGATGGCGTCCTCGCGCTCGTCGGCGTGGGCGGGGTAATAACGTTTGCGCTGGCCCACCACCTGGTAGCCGTGCGCTTCATAGATCTGCCGCGCGCGCAGGTTGCCGATGCGCACCTCCAGCCACAGCCACTGCGCCTGCTGGCCGCGCGACCACAGGGCCAGCGCGTCCAGCATCACCCGCGCCCAGCCCTGGTGCTGGAAAGCGGGCGCCACGGTGATGTTCAGCAGATGCACCTCGTCGACGCCGCGCATGGCGACGAAATAGCCGATCAGCGTGTCGCCGGCCATCAGCAGCTGCGCCTGGTAGCCGGCCGCCATCGCGTCGATGAAGTTGCCGCGCGTCCAGGGATGGGTGTAGGCAGCGGCTTCCACCTCCAGCAGGGCGTCGAGCCGCTGCACCGTGAGCGGCTCGAAGCGCGCCTCGGTGGTGTGCGGGGCGGGCACGGCGGCCGGGGGCGGCGGGCTGGGGAGGGCGCTCATGGCGGGCACGCTCATGCGGTGGGCGCCGCCACTGCGGCAGCGGCCGCAGCCGCCGCACGCTTGATGGCCGCGCGCTCTTCGGTCGTTTGCGCCACCTTGTCGCGGATGTAGCGGGGCAGCGCCTCCTGGGCCGGCAGCGCGTCGCCCGCCGCCAGCAGGGCCGGCGCCAGCCGCAGCAGCGCGGTGGCCGTCGGCAGGGCCGGCACATGGGGCGCGGCGGGCGCCAGCCGGTCGCCGTAGGCCGCCTGCGCATTGCCCGCCACCGTGAAGCCTGCAGGCACGGCCAGCGCCTGTGGCGCGCACAGCGTGAAGTCGGCGGGGGCCTGCCAGCGACCGTCCGCCCCGTAGTCGAAGGCAGCGGCATAGACCTCGTCCATGCGGGCGTCCAGCACCGCCAGCACCTGCGTGCAGCCGTGTTCGGCGCGGGCCTGCTCGGCCACGGCCAGCAGGGTGTCCACCGGCAGCACTGGCACGCCCTGGCCGCCGCGTGCGCCGAAGGCCAGGCCCTGGGCCACGGCGCAGGCGGTGCGCAGCCCGGTGAAGGAGCCGGGCCCGCGGCCGAAGACGATGGCGTCGAGCATGTCGAAATCCACGCCCGCTTGCGCCATCAGTGCGCGGATCGCCGGAATGAGCGTCGCCGACGCCTGCGCGCCCCCGGGCCCGCGATGCTCGTACACCTGCGCGTCGCGCTGCACGGCGATGAACAGGGTGTCGGTGCTGGTGTCGAAGGCGAGCAGTGGCATGGATGAGGGGCAGGGCCGGGCCGTTCGTTGCGGAACGGCCGCGACCGGCATGGCAGGGAAAAGGGCGGCTGCCGATTATCGGCGCCCGGCCCGGGGTCGGGGTCTGCCGCGGGCGAACGCTAGACTTTGCCGCATGGTTTCATTCTCCAGCGCCCGGCAGGCGCGTTCCTGGCCTTCCCCACGCACGCCGGTGGCCGGCGGCGTCGCCCTGCTGTCCCTTCTGTCCCTTGTGTCCCTTCTCTCGGCTCTGGCCGCATCGCCCGCCCGGGCCCAGGCTCCCGCGCCCACCGCTCCGGCGGTGGCTGCAGCGGCGGCCTTGCCGGCCCTGCCGCCCGCCGTCGATGCGGCCCTGCTGCGCGCCAAGGTGCCGCGCGAAGCGCTGTCCGCCGTGGTGGTGGAGGCGGACGGCCGGGTGCCGCCCCGGCTGGCCTACCGGGCGCAGGTGCCGGCCAACCCGGCCTCGGTGATGAAGCTGGTCACCACCTACGCCGCACTCGACCTGCTGGGCCCCGCCTTCACCTGGGAAACGCCCGTGTACCTGGACGCCGTGCCCCAGGGCGGCAGCCTGCGCGGCAACGTGTACATCAAGGGCCAGGGCGACCCGAAGCTGGTCGTGGAGCGCCTCTGGCTGCTGATGCAGCGGCTGCGTGCGCAGGGCGTGCAGGTGATCGTGGGCGACATCGTGCTCGACCGCAGCGCATTCGCCGTGCCGCCGCACGACGCGGGCCTTTTCGACGGCGAGCCGCTGCGGCCCTACAACGCCGCGCCCGACGCGCTCCTGATCAACTACAAGACCCTGGCGATGACCTTCCTGCCCGACGTACAGGCCGGCGTCGCCCGCGTGAGCTACGAGCCGCCCCTGTCGCCGATGCAGTGGCAGGCCACGGTGCCGCTGGCCGCGCCCGGCGCGGCCTGTGGCGACTGGCGCGCCGGGCTGCAGGCGGACTTCACCGACCCCGCGCGGGTGGCCTTCCAGGGCGTCTACCCCGCCGCCTGCGCCGAGCGGCAGTGGGCGGTGGCCCCGGCCGACCCGGCCGGCTATGCGGCCCGCGCCGTCGAAGGCATGTGGCGCGAGCTGGGCGGCCGCCTCACCGGCAGCGTGCGCGACGGCCGCGTGCCGGCCGGCCTGGCGCCGGCCTTCAGCGTGCGCTCGCCGGCGCTGGCCGAGGTGGTGCGCGACATCAACAAATACAGCAACAACGTGATGACCCAGCAGCTGTTCCTGACGCTGGCACTGCAGCGGGGCGGCGTGGGCACCTTCGAGGGCGCGCGGTCGGTGGTCGGGCAGTGGTGGCGCCAGCGCTTCGGCGCGTCGGGCGACGCCCCGGTGATGGACAACGGCGCGGGCCTGAGCCGCGAGGGCCGCGTCAGCGCCCAGGCGCTGGCGCGCATGCTGCAGGCCGCCTGGGCGTCGCCCGCCATGCCCGAGCTCATGGCCTCGCTGCCCATCGTCGGGGTGGACGGCACGCTGCGCCGCACGCAGGGCCGGGCCACCGGCAGCGCCCACCTCAAGACCGGCACGCTGCGGGACGTGACGGCCATGGCCGGCTACGTGCATGCCGCCAGCGGCCGGCGCTACGTGCTGGTGGCCCTCGTCAACCATGCCAATGCGCCGGCAGCGCGGCCGGCCATCGAGGCGCTGGTGGAATGGGCCGCGGCGGACACGGGCCGACCGGACTGATCCGGGCAAGCCGCACCGCTGCCCACAGCCTGATACACCTGCTCGGTGTTTACCCGCTCCATCGCGCGCAAGGTACCGGCTTACGATGGGCCTTGGAAAAAAGAACGATCGTTCTATTTATAACAGGAGTCGTTAGATGAAACCTCGCATGCAATGGGCGGCGCGTGCCGCCGTGGCCTCTGCCGTCGCCGCCCTGCTGGCCGCCTGCGGCGGCGGTGGTTCCGATACGTCCACGGCCGTCAGCGTGAATTCCGTCCGCGTGATGGGCGACAGCCTGGCCGACAGCGGCACCTTCGGCTTCAAGGCCACCGTGCAGGGCTCGGCCCCGACCGGCCCCGGCTCCACCCCCATCTGGCCCGAGCGCGTGGCCACCACGTACGGCCAGACGCTCTGCCCGCACTACACGTCGAACGGCACCAGCTTCAGCGTCAACGCTACCTGCACCAACTACGCGGTGGCCGGCGGGCGCATCAACAACTTCACGGCCCCGGCCTCGCCGGTGTCCATCACCCGCCAGATCCAGGATGCGGGCACGGCGGGCTACAACGGCAGCGAGCTGGTGCTGATCGACGGCGGCGGCAACGACGCGGCCGACCTGATCGGTGCCTACCTGCGGGTGCCCCGCGACGGCGCCGCCGCCTACCGGGCCGTGCTGAGCACCGTGCTGGACACCGCCACGGTGAACGCCGCCTTCGCCGCCGGTGCCACCGGCCTGGCGCAGGTCGGCGGGCGCTACATGCAGACGCTGGCCAGCCAGTTCGCCACGACCATCAAGACCAACACGCTGGACAAGGGCGCCAAGCGCGTCGCCATCGTCAACATGCCCGGCATCACGCTCACGCCGCGCTTCCGCGCAGTGCTGGCCTCGGTGGCGGCCGCCAACGGCGCCACCGCGGCAGCCCAGGCCGAAGCGGTGTTCGACGGCTGGGTGCAGGCGTTCAACCAACAGCTGGCCGGCAGCGTGGCGGGCGACAGCCGCGTCGTGATCGCCGACCTCTATTCCTCGTTCAAGGACCAGGCGACCAACCCCGCCCAGTACCAGCTGACCAACGTGACCACGGCCGCCTGCCCGGCCACCGGCGTCGGCAGCGACGGCCTGCCCACCTACACCTTCCCGTCCTGCACCGCAGCCGCCCTGTCGGCCGCCACGCCGCCCGCCGGCGCCACGGGTGGCAGCAACTGGTGGCAGACCTACGGCTTCGCGGACGGCTTCCATCCCACGCCGTACGGCCACCAGCTGGTCGGCCAGCTGGTGTCGCGCGCCCTCTCGCAGGCCGGCTGGCTGTGAACGGCCTCGGCCCCACCTCCCAGGAGCAGGAACCCATCGCCATGAACAAGCACATCGTCCGGGCCGGCGCGGCCCTCGCCACCGTCCTCCTCGCCACGGCCGCGCAGGCACAGGTGGCCGGCACCTTCAGCGTGCGCATCGGCGCGACCCACATTGCGCCCCAGGTGCGCAGCGGCGACCTGAGCGCGCCGAGCTTTCCCGGCACGCGCGTGGACGTCGATCCCGCCAGCGCGCTGACCGGCGGCCTGAACTACATGCTGACCGACCACTGGGCCATCGACGTGCCCATCGGCCTGCCCTTCAAGCACTCGTTCTACGGCGACGGCGCGATCGCGGGCGTGGGCAAGGTGGGCGAAACCAAGGTGCTGCCCGCCACCGTGTTCGCGCAATACCGCTTTGGCGAGGCCAACGCCAGCTTCCGTCCCTACCTGGGGCTGGGCGTGACCTACGCGAAGTTCTTCAAGGAACGCACCACCGCCACGTTGAACGCCCTGAGCGGGGGCACGCCCGCCAACCCGACCACGGCCGATATCGACGACCGCTTCGGCCTGACGCCGCAGGTCGGCTTCGTCTACAACTTCAACGAGCGCTGGTTCGTCGACGCCGCCTACTACAAGAGTTTCCTGAAGACCCGCACGCACCTGTCCAGCGGCCAAAGCGTGTCGATCCGTCTCAACCCGAACGTCTTCGCCGTGGGAATCGGCTACCGGTTCTGATACCTCCTCAGGAATGCGCAGTGGGGCGCCCACGAGGCACCCGGCTGTCGCCGCACAGCAAAAAGCCGACCCAGGAGGTCGGCTTTTTCATGGGCGACTCGGGAAGCCGCTGGCTCCCCGGCTTGGTCGGGCTCACCAGCGGACGCGCAGGCGGTCGTAGGCGTAGTTGCCGAACTGGCGATAGCCCGAGGGCGTGAGATAGACCTTGTCGGCGAACAGGTACTTGTCCTGGTTGGCGCCGGCCAGCAGGGTGGAGACGTTGCACAGCGAGGAGTTGACCTCGCCCGCGCCGATGCCGATGCCCGCGCCGGCATCCACCGAGGTGCACACCGGCGTGGTGGCGTTGTCGAAGCCGTAGCCGGACGGGCCGCCCTGCATCAGGTTCACGTAGTAGGCCGAATCGACGTACAGCACCGTGCTGCCCAGATCGACGATGTCCACCAGCAGGCCCTGGTTGAAGGCGCTGCTCGCGCGGCTCAGCAGGTCGGTCCGGTTGATGGCCGTGGCCCAGGGCGAGCGGCTCAGGTCGTAGGTGCCGGTGGCCACGATGTGGCGCGCGCCCGCGTCGGACAGGCGGCGCAGCTGCTTGGCGTATTCCTGGCCCGCCGTGCGCATGGCGGCCACATAGGCCTCTTCGGTCTGCGTGCCGGCCTGCACGGCCCGCATGCCGACGATCACGTCGCTCACGCCGCCGCTGATCAGGACCAGGTCGTCGCCGCCAAACTGGCCGCTCGCCAGGAACGCGTCGATCTGCTGCTTGACGGTCAGGGTGGCGCTGTTGCCTGCCGCGTCGGGCGTGGCGACGACCCGGGCGTTGCCGCGGGCATAGCCCAGGCCGCCAGCGGATGCCGGCGTGATGTTCTGGCCGTAGCGGGACGCCAGTTGAATGGCCCAGTTGTTGATCGAGCCGTCGTTCACGGAGTACTTGCCTCCGCCGCCTTGGCCGGCGTCGGTCAGGCCGTCACCGAAAGCGATGAACCGCGTCGGCGAAAGGGCCGATTCAGTGGTGCTCGATCCGCAGGCTGCGAGCAATGCGGCCGACGCGCAAGCGGCGACCACGAGGCTGCGGCGCATCCAGTTTGCTGCCATGGTGTGTTTCTCCAGAATTAGTGGGCCGAGTTTAACGATTACGCCCGGCAAGGCTCGCAAGCAGTGCGATCTTGGCGATCGCGTCGGGCCAGGCAGGCGGCGCGGGGCATGTCCGGGCCCTTGGGTCAGGCCGCTGCCGCCGCGCGCTGCAGCCGGTCGCGCACGCCTTCCCAGTCGGGTGCGTCGGGCGGGGTTTCGATCCAGATCAGCTTCACGCCGGCATCGTCGAAGCCGCGCAGCGCCGCAAACAGCTGCTGCGCCGCAGCCGCGGCATCGTCCGGCATGCGGCGCATGACGACATGCGCCGAGCGGGTGCGCAGCGCGGCGCGGGCATAGACGGCCAGATGCGCGGCATCGGCGCCCAGCACGTCCAGCCCCGCCTGCAGCGCGCGGGCGTCCATCAGCCGCACGCGGGCGGCCGGGGCGTAATGGGCTTCCAAGGTGCCCGACGCGCGGGGCGTGTGGTCCGGCAGCTCTTCTTTCGATAGCGGATCGATGCCGCAGGCAGCCGCCACCTGGGCGCGCGTGATGGCGCCCGGGCGCAGCAGCACGGGCCGGCCGCGCGTGCAGTCGATGATGGTCGACTCGATGCCGACCTCGCAGGGGCCGCCGTCCAGCACCAGCAGGGCGTCGCCCAATTCCTCGGCCACGTGGCGGGCGGTGGTTGGGCTGACGCGGCCGAAGCGGTTGGCGCTGGGCGCGGCCACGCCCCAGACGGGCCGGCCGGGCAGGTCCGCATCGCCGGACGCTGCGGCACGCAGCACGGCCTGCGCCACCGGATGCGCGGGGCAGCGCAGGCCCACGCTGTCCTGGCCGCCGGTGGCGGCGGTGGCCACGCCGGGCTGGCGCGGCAGGATGAGCGTGAGCGGCCCGGGCCAAAAGGCATCGACCAGGGCCTGGGCGAAGGGCGGCATGTCGCGGGCGAAGCGGGCGATGGCGCTGGCGTCGGCCACGTGCACGATCAGCGGATGGTCGCTGGGCCGGCCCTTGGCGGTGAAGATCTGCGCCACGGCGGCATCGCTGGCGGCGTCCGCCGCCAGGCCGTAGACCGTTTCGGTGGGCAGGCCCAGCAGGGCGCCGCCGCGCAGGGCCGTGGCGGCGGCGGCGATGGAGTCGGGCCGTTGGCCGTCGAGGATCATGCGGTGCCCCGTGCCGTCAGAAGGGTTCGATGCCCAGCAGCGCGGCGGCCTGCAGCGCGGTGGCGCGCGCGACCTCGGCCGTGGCGGCGGTGACGTTCAGGTGGCCCATCTTGCGGCCGGGCTTGGCATCGGCCTTGCCGTAGAGGTGCAGATGGGTGCCCGGCAGCGCCAGCACCGCCGCCCAGGGCGGCGTCTGCGCATGCGGGCCCCGGGCGAACCACAGGTCGCCCAGCAGGTTGAGCATGACGGCGGGGCTGTGCTGGCGCGGCTGGGTCAGCGGCAGGCCGGCCATGGCGCGCACCTGCAGCTCGAACTGCGACACGTCGCAGGCGTTCTGGCTGTAGTGGCCGCTGTTGTGCGGACGCGGAGCGATCTCGTTGACCACCAGGGCGCCGTCCTCCAGCACGAAGAACTCCACGCACAGCACGCCGACGTATTGCAGCCCTTCTGCTATCGATTTGGCAGCGGCAACCGCTTGTTCCGCCAGCGCGGGAGGCACATTTCCTTCATGCACCTCGGTCACGGCCAGGATGCCGGCACGGTGCAGGTTGCGCTGCACCGGCAGGTGCACGCAGGCGCCGTCCGCGCCGCGCGCCACGATCACCGAGCACTCCAGCGCCAGCGGCAGCATCTTTTCCAGCACGCAGGGCACGCCGCCCATGGCCTGCCAGGCGGCGGCCAGGTCCTCGCGCGTCTTCACCCGCGACTGGCCCTTGCCGTCGTAGCCCATGCGGGCCGTCTTCAAAATGCCGGGCAGCAGCCGGTCGGCATCGACCGCGGCCAGCTGTTCGGCCGAGCCGATCACGGCATAGGGTGCGCAGGGCACGCCGCAGCGGTCGAAATGCGCCTTCTCGGCCGCGCGGTCCTGCGCGATGGCGACGGCGCTGGCGGCAGGCGATACCGGGCGCTCGGCGCCCAGCGTGCGCAGGGCCTGCGCCGGCACGTTCTCGAATTCGGTGGTGATGGCATCGCTCAGGGCTGCCAGCTGGGCCAGCCCGTCCGGGTCTTCGTACGCGGTCTGGATGTGGTGGTGGCTCACCAGGCCGGCGGGGCTGGTCGGGTCGGCATCCAGCACGGCGGTGAAGTAGCCCATGGCCTGGGCGGCATGCGCGAACATGCGCCCCAGCTGCCCGCCGCCCAGCACGCCCAGCGTGGCCCCCGCAAGCAGGGGTGTCGCTGCAATGGCGTTCTGTTCTGGAGTGGTGTCGCTCATGGGCCCACCGGCGGCAGCGTCATGCCGCGTGCGACTTCGGTCTGCTCGGCGCGGAAGGCTTCGAGGCGGGAACGCAGCGCCGGGTCTTCGCTGGCCAGCAGCGCCACCGCGAACAGCGCCGCATTGGCCGCGCCGGCCGCGCCGATGGCGAAGGTGGCCACCGGAATGCCCTTGGGCATCTGCACGATGCTGTGCAGCGAGTCGACGCCCTGCAGGTGGCGGCTTGCCACCGGCACGCCGAGCACGGGCACGGTGGTCTTGGCGGCGATCATGCCGGGCAGGTGGGCGGCGCCGCCCGCGCCGGCGATGATGGCCTTCAGGCCCAGGCCGGCAGCGGCCTCGGCGTAGGCGAACATGTCGTCGGGCATGCGGTGGGCCGATACCACGCGTGCCTCGTGGGCGACATCGAATTGCTGGAGAATCTGCACTGCGTGCTGCATGGTCTCCCAATCGCTGGAAGAGCCCATGACCACGCCGATCTGGAGGGGTTTCATGTGGAGTGCGTGCGCCAGGCTGAGACGGCGCGCCGAAGTGGAACCCGCGATTTTACTTTTGTGCGCGCGCCCCGGGCGGCGCGCACGCCAACGGGCCTCAAAGCAATGATCGACATCACCGTAGAGAATTTTGAAACCGAGGTCATCGCGGCCTCGATGCAAGTGCCCGTGCTGGTGGACTTCTGGGCGCCCTGGTGCGGCCCCTGCAAGTCGCTTGGCCCGATCCTGGAAAAGCTCGAGATCGATTACGCCGGCCGCTTCAAGCTCGCCAAGATCGACTCCGACCAGGAGCAGCAGATCGCCGCCATGTTCGGCATCCGCAGCATTCCCACCTGCGTGCTGCTGATGAACGGCCAGCCCGTGGACGGCTTCACCGGCGCCCAGCCCGAAGGCCAGGTGCGCGCCTTCCTCGACAAGCACCTGCCCCCGGCCGAAGCGTTCGACGAGCCGCCGGAAGAGGCGCCCGACGCCCTGGCAGCGCAGGAAGACCCGGCAGCCGCGCTGGACAGGCTGCAGCAGGCCGTGGCCGCCGACCCGGCGAGCGATGACGCTCGCTTCGACTACGTCAAGGCGCTGCTGCTGCAGGGCCGCGAGGACGACGCCAAGGTCGCCTTCGCGCCGGTGATCGCCAAGGCGGGCGTATCGCGCAAGCTGGGCGCCTTGAAGATGTGGATGGATGCTATTGATTTCGTAGCTAAGGGTGGAGGCAAATCGGGCGCTGGAGCCGAATTCGATGCCCGGATCGCAGCCAACAAGCGCGATTTCGACGCCCGCTTCGGCCGCGCGCAGGGGCTGATCGCCCAGCAGCGCTGGACCGACGCCATGGACGAGTTGCTGGAAATCCTGATGCGCGACAAGGGCTGGAACGACGAGGCCGCCCGCAAGGCCTACGTGGCGGTGCTGGAGATCATCGAGCCGCCGAAGGTGAAGGTGGCCGAGGGCCAGATCCCGCCGCAGGACCCGGTGCTGGCCACCTACCGCCGGCGGCTTTCCAGCGTGGTGCTGAGCTGAAGGGTTTGACCGAGCCCCGCCGCCCGGTCCCTGGGCCGTTTTCCGGCCCGCTTGCGGCGCTCTGCCTGGCGGCGGCGCTCGGGGCGCTGGCCGGCTGCGCCACGAAGCCGCCCGACATCGAGGTCACCGGCTCGGTCCTCTCGCGCGAGCGGCTCTACGTGCCGCCCGAGGCCGTGTTCGACGCCGCACTGGTCGACGTCTCCCGCCCGGAAGACCCGCCCGTGGTGCTGGCCCGCCAGCGCATCGACCCGGCCGGCCTCTTGCCCTACCCGCTGCGGCTGTCGTTCTACCAGTCGCAGCTGCACCCGCAGGGCCGTTATGAGGTGCGCGCCGCCGTGCGGCGCAACGGCGCCATCCTGCTCGACACGCCCGGGGTGCATCCGGTGCTGTTCGATCCGGCTTTCCGGCATGTGGACGTGGTGCTGGCGCCCGTGCGGCTGCACCGCGCCAACGTGGCCGCGTCGGTGCCGTTGCGGCAGAGCTACTGGAAGCTGGTGTCCATCGAGGGCGAGCCGCCCCTTGCCGCGCCAGCCGAGGGCCAGCCCGCCCCGCATCTGGTGCTGCAGCGGGACGGCGACCGCGCCATCGGCGGCGACGGCTGCAACCGTTTCGTCGCCCGCTTCGCGGAGGAGGGCGGCCAGCTGCGCTTTCAGGTGCTGGATGCGTCGGTGCGGCTGTGCCTGCAGGGCGCGGGTGCCGGGCAGGCCTTCCTGCGGGCCCTGGGCCGCGTCACCAGCTACATGCAGGAGGGGCGCGACCTAATGCTGCGCGACATCGAGCTGGAGCCCCTGCTGCGCTTTCGGGCGCAGGAATGGGGCGAGCGGCGCATCGACGAGGACGAGCCCCCGATGCTGCCGCAGTGAACCGCGGCCCTGGCGGTCAGGCGGTCAGGCGCTCGAGCGCCTCGCGGTACTTGGCCGCGGTCTTTTCCACCACCTCGCGCGGCAGGCGCGGCGCCGGGGCGGTCTTGTTCCAGGGCTTGCCGTTCACCTGGGCCTGCTCCAGCCAGTCGCGCACGAACTGCTTGTCATAGCTGGGTGGGTTCTCGCCGGCGGCCAGCGCCGCCTCGTAGCCTTCGACCGGCCAGTAGCGCGAGCTGTCGGGGGTCAGCACCTCATCCATCAGCACCAGCTCGCCGGCAGGCGTCAGGCCGAACTCGAACTTGGTGTCGGCGATGATCATGCCTTTCTCGAGCGCGATGGCCGCCGCCGCTTCGTACAGCGCGATGCTGATGTCGCGGATCTTCGTGGCCAGCTCGAGGCCGATCATCTCCACCGTGCGCTCGAAGGTGATGTTCTCGTCGTGCTCGCCCATGGCGGCCTTGGCGGCCGGCGTATAGATGGGCTGCGGCAGCCGCGCCGCGTTGGTCAGGCCTTCGGGCAGCAGCACGCCACACACGGCGCGCGATTCCTGGTATTCCTTCCAGCCGCTGCCGGCCAGGTAGCCGCGCACCACGGCCTCCACCGGAATGGGCTGGAGCCGCTGCACCAGCATCGAGCGGCTGCGCACCTGCGGCACCTCGGCCGGCGTGACCACGCTTTCGGGGTCGTCCCCGGTCAGGTGGTTGGGCACGATGTGGCCGAGCTTGTCGAACCAGAACAGCGCCATCTGCGTCAGCAGCTCGCCCTTGCCGGGGATGGGCTCGCCCATGATCACGTCGAAGGCGGACAGGCGATCGCTCGCCACCATCAGGATGCGGTCGTCGCCCACGGCGTAGTTGTCGCGCACCTTGCCCCGGGCCAGCAGCGGCAGCGAGGTCAGGGCGGAGGTGTGCAGGGCGGAAGCGCTGGGGGTGATCATGGCGGGGCGGGTGTTGCGGCGTGCGGGACGAAAAGGATACGGAAGGGGCGGGCGGCCGGTGGCAGCCCACGGACAGGCGTGCGGATTTTAGCGGCCGGCATGCGGGTGCCCGCGTGGGGCGGCGCGCGGCAGGGGATGGACGCCGCAGTGCGGCAGGACGGGGCGCCATCCGGATGACTGCGGCCCCTGTGGCTGCACAGGCGGCTTCTGCCGACGGGGTGTGCGGGCGGGCCGGGCGCAGGAGCCGGAAAGCGGGTGCTGCCCGGCGAACTCAGCCATTGTGAAGGTTTTTTGGCGGTCCATCATCCGGTCTCCCTTAACCGCAGATGCCTATCGGGGACCGGTTTGCTTTTCGCCCGGGGCCGGCGCATAGTGAATTCAACGAGCGACGCATGCATCGAGTTCAGCAGGCCGCCTTTGACCGGCACGGGCGGCCATGTTCTTCAACGTCAACCACAGGAGACCTGTCTATGAACCTGACGATCAGCGGCCATCATCTGGAAGTGACCCCCGCCTTGCGCAGCTATGTGACCTCCAAGCTGGAGCGAATCACGCGCCACTTCGACCAGGTGGTCGATGTCAAAGTGATCCTGAGTGTGGAAAATCAAAAGGAAAAGGACAAGCGCCAGCGCGCAGAGTGCAACGTGCACGTGAAGGGCAGCGACCTGTTCGCCGAGAGCTGCCACGCCGACCTGTATGCCGCAGTGGACGAACTGGTTGACAAGCTCGACCGGCAGGTCGTGCGCCACAAGGACCGTCTGCAAGACCACAGCCACGCGCCCCTCAAGCGGGCCGCCACGCCGGCTGAAGCGGCTGCGGCCTGACCCCGCCGACGGCATTCGCTTCCCCACCCCTTCACCGCAGCGCGCCGGCTGACCCGGCGGCACCGCCCCGCCAGGGGCGGTTTTTGTTTGGTTGCCTGTGGTTACACTCCTGGCAAAGCTCTTACCGAATCACCGCGCGGTGTGCATCGGCGGCCTCAGGCGGTCTGCGGCGTTGCCCATCCTGATCCGCAGCGCTCGCCGCCGCTCGTTCGTGAAGAGCCTTCCTAGGGTTTTCGACAGGCCCGCTTGCGGGACGTGCATAATCGTTTTTCCTACTATGAACCGTCTCGCCTCCATCCTGCCTCCGGCCCAAGTGCTCGTGAGCGTCGATGCCACCAGCAAGAAACGCGCTTTCGAAGAGGCGGGGTTGCTGTTCGAGAGCCAGCACGGCCTGTCCCGTGCGCTCATCACCGACAGCCTCTTTGCCCGTGAGCGGCTCGGCTCCACCGGCCTCGGCCATGGCGTGGCCATTCCCCACGGCCGCATCAAGGGACTGAAGTCGCCCATGGCGGCGGTGTTCCAGCTGGCCCATCCCATCGGTTTCGACGCGCCGGACGAGCAGCCGGTGGGCCTGCTCATCTTCCTGCTGGTGCCCGAAGCGGCGACGCAGAAGCACCTCGAAATCCTCTCCGAGATCGCCGAGCTGCTGAGCGACAGCGGCCTGCGCGAGCGCATCAAGTCGAGCACCGACGCCACGCAGCTGCATGCGTTGATCGCCAACTGGCAGTCGGCCCAGACCGCCTGAGCGCAGCCGCCTCTCCTGGCGCCTGGCACCCCCCCCCACCCCCTGACCCACCGAGGGACCCCCGCCGTGAAGCCGAACGTCGTCAGTGCCGATGTCCTGTTCGAGGAGTTCCGTGGCCCGCTGAAGTGGGAATGGCTGGCGGGCCTGGGCGCCTCCGAGCGCCGCTTCGACGAGGTTGCCGTGCGCTCGGCCCGCTCGGGCGCCGACCTGGTGGGCTACCTCAACTACATCCACCCTTACCGGCTGCAGATCCTGGGCGAGCGCGAGATCGCCTACCTGACCAACGCTACGCCCGAAGACTGCAAGCGCCGCATCGCGCGCATCGTCACGCTGGAGCCGCCGGTGCTGGTGCTGGCCGACGGCCAGAGCGCGCCCGATGCGCTGCTGTCCATGTGCGAGCGGGCGCAGATCCCGATGTTCGCCACGCACGAGTCGTCGGCCTTCGTCATCGACGTGCTGCGGGCCTACCTGTCCAAGCATTTCGCCGACCGCACCACCATGCACGGCGTGTTCATGGACATTCTGGGACTGGGCGTGCTCATCACCGGCGAATCGGGCCTGGGCAAGAGCGAGCTGGGCCTGGAACTCATCTCGCGCGGCAACGGCCTGGTGGCGGACGACGCGGTCGATCTCTACCGCATCAACCAGACCACCATCGAGGGCAAGTGCCCCGACCTGCTGCAGAACCTGCTGGAAGTGCGCGGCATCGGCCTGCTCGACATCCGCGCCATCTTTGGCGAGACGGCGGTGCGCCGCAAGATGCGCCTGAAGCTCATCGTGCATCTGGTGCGCAAGGAAACGCTGGAGCGCGAGTACGAGCGCCTGCCCTATGAACCGCTCACGCAGGACGTGCTGGGTGTGCCCGTGCTGAAGGTGGTGATCCAGGTGGTGGCCGGCCGCAACATCGCCGTGCTGGTGGAAGCCGCCGTGCGCAACACCATCCTGAACCTGCGCGGAATCGACACCTACCAGGAATTCGTCGAGCGCCACCGGCGTGCCATGGAGCGCGACGGCTCCTGAGTGCGCTCCACCCGGGGCGGGCTCTCGAGCCGCGTCCGGCGACCCGGGCCCCAGAGCCCGGGTCGATCGAGAATGGATCAGCGCTGGTTCGACGCCGGACCCAGCTTGGCGCAGGTGGCGCACTGGCCGTACAGCGCCATGGAATGGTCGTGCACCACCCAGCCCTTGGCCTTGGCCACCAGCTGCTGGCGTTTTTCGATCTCGGGGTCGTAGAACTCTTCCACCTTGCCGCAGACGGTGCAGATGAAGTGGTCGTGGTGCTGGCCTTCGTTCAGCTCGTACACCGCCTTGCCGCTCTCGAAATTGCTCCGGTTCAGGATGCCGGCCTGCTCGAACTGGGTCAGCACCCGGTACACGGTGGCAAGGCCGATGTCGGAGCGCTCTTCCAGCAGCACGCGGAACACGTCTTCGGCGGTCATGTGGCGCTGCGCGCCTTTCTGGAAGATCTCCAGGATCTTCAGGCGGGGCAGCGTGGCCTTCAGGCCCGTGCTCTTGAGTTCGTCGATATTGGTCATGACAGGAATCTTTCGTGGGCCGCAAGGCGTGTCGGCCCCGGGAGATCAGCCTTCGCAGCAGGGCGCGGCAGGCGCGGAACGGGCTCGGAAAACCAGCCGCTACAATGGGCCGATCATATCGCTATGGCTCTTTCCATGTCTGTTCACGTCCGTGCTGGCGCCCGCTGGGCCGCCCTCCTGTTGACCGGCGCCAGCCTTGCGGCGTGCGGCACCTTCGACAACGTCAGCAACCGGGTGTCGAGCGTGATCACGCCCTACAAGGTCGACGTGGTGCAGGGCAACTTCGTCTCGCGCGAGCAGGTGCAGGCGCTGCAGCCCGGCATGGGCCGCCAGCAGGTCAAGGAAATCCTGGGCACGCCGCTGGTCACCAGCCTGTTCCATGGCGACCGCTGGGAATATGTGTTCACGCTCAAGCGCCCCGACGTCGAAGTGCAGACCCGCAAGCTGACCGTGTTCTTCAAGGGCGACGTGCTCGACCGCGTCGAAGGCGACGAGATGCCGACCGAGGCCGAATTCGTGGCCACGCTGGGCTCCAAGCGCGCCAAGTCCAAGGTGCCCGAACTCGAGGCGACCGAGGCCCAGCTGGCCCGCTTCCCCAAGGCCGCGCCGCTGCCGGAGCCCGCCTCCAGCCCCGTTCCGCCTCCGGCGTCGAGCTACCCGCCGCTCGAATCCACGGTGCGCTGAACGCCGCCGTCCCCGTCTCTGCTCTCGACCGAGCCGCCCGCGCGCCCTGCCGGCTGGCCGCCGATCCGACCGCCTCTCTTTTCTGCCCGCCATGACCGCACCTTCCACCGCTCCCTGCCGCGTCGCCATCGCCGGTGCTTCCGGCCGCATGGGCCGCATGCTGATCGAGGCGCTGCGCGCCACCGATGACTGCGTGCTGGCCGGCGCGCTCGACGTGGCCTCCAGCCCCGCCATCGGGTCCGACGCCACCGCCTTCCTGGGCCAGGCCAGCGGCGTGACCATCACCGACGACGCCCGCGAAGGTCTGAAGAACGCCGCCGTGCTGATCGACTTCACTCGCCCCGAGGGCACGCTGGCCCACCTGGCGCTCTGCGCCGAGCTGGGGGTGAAGATCGTCATCGGCACCACCGGGTTCACCGAGGCGCAGAAAGCCGAGATCGCCGCCTTCGCGCAGAAGACCGCCGTGGTCTTCGCGCCCAACATGAGCGTGGGCGTGAACGTCACCTTCAAGCTGCTGGAAATGGCCGCCAAGGCGCTGGCCACCGGCTACGACATCGAGATCATCGAAACGCACCACCGCCACAAGGTGGACGCGCCCTCGGGCACCGCGCTCAAGATGGGCGAGGTGGTCGCTTCCTCCCTGGGCCGCGACCTCAAGGACTGCGCGGTCTATGCGCGCGAGGGCGTGACCGGCGAGCGCGATCCTTCCACCATCGGCTTTTCGGCCATCCGCGGCGGCGACGTCGTGGGCGACCACACCGTGCTGTTCGCCGGCACCGGCGAGCGCATCGAGATCACGCACAAGTCGTCGAGCCGCGCCGGCTATGCGCAGGGCAGCCTGCGCGCGGTGCGTTTCCTGCAGTCGCAGCGCACCGGCCTCTTCGACATGCTCGACGTGCTGGGCCTGAACTGAGCCCACGCGTCCCACCGAAGACGACGACGACGACCGAAAGCCTGCCATGGACCTGCTGCACTGGTGGCACGAGGGCGATGCGGTCACCCGCGGCACGGCGCTGCTGCTGCTGGCCATGTCGGTCGCCAGCTGGGTCGTCATCTGCTGGAAGACCTGGCTGCTGCGCGGCGCCCGGCAGGACGTGCTGCGCAGCATGGCGGCATTCTGGCAGGCGCCCAGCCTGGCGGTTGCGCGCCAGCGTCTGGAGTCTTTCGATGCCCTGGCGCTGGTGCTGCCTATGGTTGTTGCTATTGAAAATATAGCAAAAGACGCTGCCGGCCCCACTGCCACGCTCGCCACCCGCGCCAGCCGCGCGCAGCAGCTCACCCGCCTGCTGCGGGGCGCGCTGCACGGCGTGCTGCGCCGCCTGCAGTTCGGCCAGGTGCTGCTGGCCACCGTGGGCGCCACGGCGCCTTTCGTCGGCCTGCTGGGCACGGTGTGGGGCATCTTCCATGCGCTCACCGCCATCGCCGGGGCCGGGCAGATCAGCATCGAACGCGTGGCCGGCCCGGTGGGCGAGGCGCTGGTGATGACCGCCGCCGGCCTGGCCGTGGCACTGCCCGCCGTGCTGGCCTACAACGTGTTCGGCCGCATCATCGGCGGCGTTGAGGCCGAGCTGGAAGGCTTCGCGCACGACCTGCGGGAACTGGTGCTGGATCGTTCTCCGGAGCCGGGTGCGCCCGGCACGGCCGCCGTACCTGCCGCCGCGCCTGCCGCGTCCGCCGCCCAGGCCTGACCGCGCTCGGCCGACCGTTCGCTTCAACGTCCGCACCCACCCATGGCATTCGGCCGCATCGACCGCACCCCCGCCGGGCCCCGCCCGTTCAGCGACATCAACGTGACCCCGCTGGTGGACGTGATGCTGGTGCTGGTGGTCATCTTCCTGCTCACCGCGCCCCTCCTGGCCAGCTCCATCCGGCTCGACCTGCCGCGCGCCGAGGGCACCGCCACCGGCACGGCGCCGCCCTCCCTCGCCGTGAGCATCGACCGGGCGGGCCAGGTGTTCGTGCAGGGCGAGGCCGTGGAGGCCGACGCGCTGGCCGAGCGCCTGGCGCAGGCCGCGCAGGAGCGGCCCGGCACCGAGATCCAGCTGCGCGCCGATGCCGCCGTGCCCTATGGCCGGGTGGTCGAGGTGATGGGCCTGGCGCATGCGGCCGGCCTCACGCGCATCGGCTTCGTGGCCGAGCCGCGCACGCCGCGCTAGCCCGCAGGGCGGGCCCGCCGCGCTGGCCCCGGCCGGCCCGCCGCCGCATCGCGCCTAAAATCGCCGGCTGACTCCCGCCTACCCCTTTGTTCGCGGCCGCGCCCTGTCGGCCCGCCCACCCATGCAAGACAAGTACCACCACGCCGAAGTCGAGCGCGCAGCGCACAGCCACTGGACCGCCGCAGACGCCTACCGTGTGACCGAAGACGCGAGCCGGCCGAAGTTCTACGCCTGCTCGATGCTGCCGTACCCCAGCGGCAAGCTGCACATGGGCCACGTGCGCAACTACACCATCAACGACATGCTCACGCGCCAGCTGCGCATGAAGGGCATGAACGTGCTCATGCCGATGGGCTGGGACGCCTTCGGCCTGCCGGCCGAGAACGCCGCGCTGAAGAACGGCGTGCCGCCCGCCAAGTGGACGTACGAGAACATCGCGTACATGAAAAAGCAGATGCAGGCGATGGGCCTGGCCATCGACTGGTCGCGCGAGGTCGCCACCTGCGACCCCGACTACTACCGCTGGAACCAGTGGCTGTTTTTGAAGATGCTGGAAAAGGGCATCGCCTACCGCAAGACCCAGGTCGTCAACTGGGACCCGATGGACCAGACCGTGCTGGCCAATGAACAGGTGATCGACGGGCGCGGCTGGCGCACCGGCGCGCTGGTGGAAAAGCGCGAGATCCCCGGCTACTACCTGAAGATCACCGACTACGCCGAAGAGCTGCTGGACAACGTGCGCGGCGACCGCATGCCCGGCTGGCCCGAGCGCGTGAAGCTGATGCAGGACAACTGGATCGGCAAGAGCGAGGGCGTGCGCTTCGCCTTCCCGCACGACATCCGGGGCGAAGACGGCACGCTGATCGGCGACGGCCGCATGTACGTCTTCACCACGCGCGCCGACACCATCATGGGCGTCACCTTCTGCGCCGTGGCGCCGGAACACCCGCTGGCCGCGCATGCCGCGCGCAGCAACCCCGAGATCGCCGCCTTCATCGAGGAATGCAAGAGCGGCGGCACGACCGAGGCCGAACTCGCCACCCAGGAAAAGAAGGGCCTGCGCACCGGCCTCTTCGTCACCCACCCGCTGACCGAGGAGCCGGTGGAAGTCTGGGTCGGCAACTACGTGCTGATGAGCTACGGCGACGGCGCCGTGATGGGCGTGCCCGCGCACGACGAGCGCGACTTCGCCTTCGCGCTGAAATACGGCATCGAGATCAAGCAGGTCGTGCTGGTCGATGGCGAAAGCTACGACTACCACCGCTGGCAGGACTGGTACGGCGACAAGCAGCGCGGCGTCACCATCAACTCGGACAGCTTCAGCGGCCTGACGCACAAGGAAGCCGTGGCCGCCGTGGCCCACGCGCTGCATGAAAAGGGCCTGGGCGACCTGAAGACCACCTGGCGCCTGCGCGACTGGGGCGTCAGCCGCCAGCGCTACTGGGGCACGCCGATCCCGATCATCCACTGCGACGAACACGGCGCCGTGCCGGTTCCCGAGAAGGACCTGCCCGTGGTGCTGCCGCAGGACTGCATCCCCGACGGCTCGGGCAACCCGCTGCACAAGCACGAAGGCTTCCACGCCGGCGTGACCTGCCCGGTCTGCGGCAAGGCCGCCCGCCGCGAGACCGACACCATGGACACCTTCGTGGATTCGTCCTGGTACTTCATGCGCTATTGCGACCCGAAGAACAGCGATGCCATGGTGGCCGAAGGCGCCAAGTACTGGATGCCGATGGACCAGTACATCGGCGGCATCGAGCACGCCATCCTGCACCTGCTGTACGCCCGCTTCTGGACCAAGGTGATGCGCGACCTGGGGCTGGTGTCGGTGGACGAGCCCTTCACCCGCCTGCTCACGCAGGGCATGGTGCTCAACCACATCTATTCGCGCCGCACCGACAAGGGCGGCAAGGAATACTTCTGGCCGCACGACGTGGAGCATCTGCTCGATGAAGGCGGCAAGATCATCGGCGCCCAGCTCAAGAACGCCGTGGAAAGCGGCGGCGTGACGCTGCCGGTGGGCACGCCCATCGACTACGAGGGCGTGGGCACCATGTCCAAGTCCAAGAACAACGGCGTCGATCCGCAGGACCTGATCGAGCGGTACGGCGCCGACACCGCGCGCCTCTACACCATGTTCACCGCGCCGCCCGAAGCCACCCTGGAGTGGAACGACGCGGCCGTGGAAGGCAGCTACCGCTTCCTGCGCCGGGTGTGGAACTTCGGCGTGAAGCTGGGCGCGCTGGACAAGGCAGCCGCCCTGGCCAGCGTGGCGGGCGCCGCCACCCTGCAGGACGTGGCCTTCGGCAAGGAAGCCAAGGCGCTGCGGCTGGAGATCCACACCGTGCTCAAGCAGGTGGACTACGACTACCAGCGCATGCAGTACAACACCGTGGTCTCCGGTGCGATGAAGATGATCAACGCGCTGGAAGACTTCAAGGCCACCGACAGCCCCGGCGCCGCCGTCGCGCTGATCGAAGGCTTCGGCATCCTGCTGCGCGTGCTCTACCCCGCCACGCCGCACATCACCCACGCGCTCTGGAGCGAGCTGGGCTATGCCGGCGTGCTGGGCGACCTGCTGGACGCCGCCTGGCCCCAGGTGGACGACGGCGCGCTGGTGCAGGACGAGCTGGAACTGATGCTGCAGGTCAACGGCAAGCTGCGCGGCTCCATCCACGTGCCCGCATCGGCCGACAAGGCCGCCATCGAGCAGGCTGCCGTCGCGAGCGAGGCCTTCCGCCAGTTCGCACCGGACGCCACGCCCAAGAAGGTCATCGTGGTGCCTGGCCGCCTGGTCAACATCGTGATCTGAGCCCCAACGAGCCACACCCCCATGCAAAAACGCTCCCTTCTCGTCTGGCTGGCCGCCGCGCCGCTTGCCGCCTGCGGTTTTCGCCTGCGCGGCGCGCCGGACTTCAGCTTCCGCTCGCTCTACGTGCAGGCGCAGCCCGGCTCCGCCATCGCGCGGGAGCTGCGGCGCACGCTGCAGGGCTCGGGCGGCAACCTGACGCTGCTCACCGAGCCCGCCCAGCTGCCGCAGGCCGAGGCCGTCCTGGACATCCTCTCCGAGCAGCAGGAGCGCGTGGTGGTGGGCTTGAATGCCTCCGGCCAGGTGCGTGAGCTGCAGCTGCGGCTGCGGCTGCGGTTCAGCCTGCGCAACCAGCAGGGCGTGGAGCTGATCGCGCCGACCGACCTGCTGCAGCAGCGCGACGTGAGCTACAACGAGTCGGTGGCGCTGTCCAAGGAAGGCGAGGAAGCCCTGCTGTTCCGCAACATGCAGACCGACTTGGTGCAGCAGCTCATGCGCCGTCTGGCGGCGGTGAAATAAGGGCAGCCGCCTGGGGTCGCTTCGCGCCTGGCCCTGCCCCTGCGCCTGAGTCAGGGGAAACGCCGCCGGTGGACCGGCGCCGCCCGCTGCGCGGCGTGTGCGGGCCCGGGGGAGGCGCCCACCCGCAGCACCGCTGGCATTCTGTCGGTTGCTATATTTTTGATAGCTGTGAGCGCTCTATTTACAGGCGCCACAGCCGGTTTTTAATCCAAAAGAAGGGCTTTGCCATGCAGATTGCGCTGAACCAGCTGACCGCGCAGTTGCAAAAAGGCCTGCGCCCCCTCTACACCCTGCACGGCGACGAGCCGCTGCTGCAGCAGGAGGCGGCCGACGCCATCCGCTCGGCGGCGCGGGCGCAGGGCTACACCGAACGCAGCAGCTTCACCGTCGCCGGCGCGCACTTCGACTGGAGCGCGGTGCTGGCGGCGGGCGGCTCGCTCTCGCTGTTTGCCGACAAGCAGATCGTCGAGATCCGCATCCCTTCCGGCAAACCCGGCAAGGACGGCAGCACCGCGCTGCAGCAGATCGCCGCCGCCGCGCAGGGCAACGACGGTACCCTCACGCTGGTGCTGCTGCCCCGGCTCGACAAGGCCACGCGCACCGGCGCCTGGTTCGCCGCGCTGGAGTCGAATGGCGCCACGGTGCAGATCGACCCGGTGGAGCGCGCCGCGCTGCCCACCTGGATCGCCCAGCGGCTGGGCGCGCAGGGCCAGCGCGTGGCCTCGGGCGACGAAGGCCAGCGCACCCTGCAGTTCTTCGCCGACCGGGTGGAAGGCAACCTGCTGGCCGCGCACCAGGAAATCGCCAAGCTCGCCCTGCTGCACCCGCCGGGCGAGCTGTCGCTCGCCCAGGTCGAATCGGCCGTGCTGAACGTGGCGCGCTACGACGTCTTCAAGCTGTCAGAAGCCGTGCTCTCGGGCCAGGTGCTGCGCGTGCAGCGCATGCTCGACGGCCTGCAGGCCGAAGGCGAGGCCGAGGTGCTGGTGCACTGGGCGCTGGCCGAAGACATCCGCGCGCTCAAACGGGTGAAAGACGCCGTGAACGCCGGCAAGCCGCTGCCCATGGCCTTGCGGGAGAACCGGGTCTGGGGCGCGAAGGAGCGACTCTTCGAGCGCATCGTCCCGCGCTTCTCCGACGCCGCCGCCGCCCGCCTGCTGCAGTCGGCCCACACCGTGGACGGCATCGTCAAGGGCCTGAAAGTGTCCGACTGGCCCACCGACGGCTGGCAGGCGCTGCAGCGGCTGGCGCTGCAGCTGTGCAAGGCCTGCGCCGGGCGCTGAGGCGGTGCGGCCGGGGCCAGGGCGGGGCTCACCCACGAGCACCCACGCATCATTCAACGACAAAGGGGCGCCGCGGCGCCCCTTTGTCGTGCGGGCCCCATGGGCCCGGGCTCACTTCACCGACACGAAGATCGGGTTGGAGTAGAACCAGAGGTTGCCGTAATTGCGGTCGTTGATCTGGTCGTGGCGCTTGGCTGCGTCGGTCGTGGTCACGGCCTGGTCGGCCAGCGGCTCGCCGTTGGCCGTGAGGCCGGCCACGTTCTCGCCCACGTTGGTGCCGCGCAGGCGGAAGTACTGGTTCCTAGTGACGGCGATCGGTAGCTCCATCACGTAGTAGCCCTCGGCATCCTGCTTCCAGTCGGCCGCAGTGAAGCGGCGCACCACGCGGGTGCTGGGGTTGGTGGCCTGTTGGTATTGCGGCGTGCCGGGCTGGGCGCGCGGGCCCACGTCACCGGCGATCAGGTCGATGTGGTCCACCTTGGGCGTCATGTTGCCCAGATTGCCGCTGGAGACCGGGCGCTGGTAGTTGTTGATGGGAGGGCTCTTGAAACGGATGCGCACCATCACGCTCTCGCCCGCCAGGGCGGTGATTTCCTGGCCCATGAAGGCCTTGCCGGCCAGGGTGGAAACGTTGAAGTCCAGCGCGTTGACCAGATCGCCGAACACGCCGAAGGTGCGGCCCGACCGCAGGCCGTCGAGCAGGCCGCTGATGCCGCCTTCGGCCTTGGTGGGCTGCCAGACATAGGTCTTGGCGTATTCGCCCGGGTAGTAGCCGCTGCTGTTGTTGTTCGCGTCGATCTCGAAGTGCGAGTCCGAATCGGCGATGTTCCAGATGCGGCGGCCCTCGCCCAGCAGCGCGTCCCACACGCCGCCCAGCTGCGCCACGATGTAGTCGGTGCCGCCGTAGGTGCGGTTGGGCTTGTTGGCGTCGATGTAGGCCGAGGTGTAGCCACCGCGGTCGGGCTCCAGCTGGTTGCCCACCATGCCTTCGATGGCGAACACGATCTTCGGCGCCAGGTCGTTCATCTGGCGGAGGTCGGCGATGGTGTACTTGTTCGGGTTGCGCGAGGGGTGGTTGATCAGCGCATAGCTGTTGTCGGGGTACTTTTCCTTCAGCCAGGCGATGGCCTTGATCGCGTCGTCGCCCGTCTGGTTGTAGCGCTGCGGGTACTGGGCCTTCCAGCGGGCCACGTCCGACGGGTCGAACAGCGTTTCGGCACCCGTGGTGAACAGGTACTGGAATTCCTTGGCGGCGCTGGCCGATGTCTTCCAGGCGCCGGCAGCGCCTTCGAAGATGCCCACGCCAACGTGGTCATGCGTGGGCATGTCCCATTCGAAGGCCGAATAGATCAGCTTGCCCCTGTAGCTGCCGCCATCCTGCAGCGCCTTGATGCGCGGCATCTCGTAGCTTTCCATGCCGTAGGCGAAGGCCTTGGGCGCGGGCAGCAGGTTGGCCGCGTTGTCGTACTTGGAGGAACGCAGATGGTTGGTCACCGCCATCCAGTCCAGGCCATAGCTGGTGAAGGCTTTGCCCAGCAGGAAGTCCAGCGTCTGCGTGGTGCGCGAATCGTCGGACTGCACGGTGTGGGTGTGCAGGTCGCCGGTGGTCCAGCGGCCCGACTGCTCATTGGCGGCCGTGGAGCCATTGCCGTCGCCCGAGCCGCCGCAGGCGGCCAGCAGGAAGACAGGCAGCGCCAGGGCGGTGGACAGGGCCATCCGCGCTCGGCGCAGCGATGGGGAAGGGAAAGCGCGAGGGAGTGTCATGGGTTATCGGTTGTTCTTGACGTGATGCATGCAATGCAGAGCGAGGTGCTGGCGCAGCTCGCGTGCATTGGGTGCATTTGTAAGAAATTCCGATGAAACCCTTATGACGCCATCGTTTGCGCGCGGTCATCGCCGTTCGGTGTGGCGGTGACCGATCCAGCATGCGTGTGTGCGTGTGTGCGTGCGTGCGAGGGTGGGGCCTGAGTGTCTGAGTGCCTGCCTGCGCGCTGCGTTGGACCGGGGCCGCCGTTCAGCCGGGCAACTGGCCGCCAGCCTTGTCAGCCCACAGGCGCAGGCTGTCCAGCAAGTCCTGCTGGCTGAAGGAGCAGCTTTCCTCTGCAAACAGCGCGCCCGACTCCAATCGGTCCAGCAAGCCCAGCAGCACTTCGTCATACCGCGCTGGCAGCGCCGCGCGCAAGGCTTCCAGCGCGCGGGCCGTGTTGCTGAAGTCGTGGGGTCGCAGGCCGCCCTGGCGCAGTTGCTCCAGGGCGGTGTGGAAGGTGTCGAGTTCGTGAGCAGCAGGCGTGGTCATGAGGGGCAGCGATGAAGACGCGGGAGATGTGGGGAGGCTCGAGCGTATCCGTTCGAGCCTCCCGTGCCGGCACGCCCTCAATGCGCCCCGGCCGCCGCATCCGCGCTGCCGGCGCTGGCGCGCACCGGGTGGGCCAGCCAGACCAGCGGAATCAGGAGCAGGAACAGCACGGCCGACGCATAGAAGATGTCGTTGGCGGCCAGCATGTAGGCCTGCTGGTTCACCAGCCGCTCGACCTGGGCCAGCGCCTGGTCGGGCGCCAGCCCGCCGGCCTGCAGGCCCTGCAGCGTCTGCGTGACGGCGACACCGCCCTGCTGCAGGCCTTCGGTCAGCTGGGCGTGGTGCAGCTCGGCGCGGCGTTCCCAGAGCGTGGTCGACACGGAGGTGCCGATCGCGCCCGCCGTGATGCGCATGAAGTTCGACAGGCCCGAGGCCGACGGGATGCGGGCCGGCGCGATCTCCGACAGCGTGATGGTCACCAGCGGGATGAAGAAGAACGCCATGGCCACGCCCTGGATGATCGTCGGCACCATGATGGTCATCAGGTCGGCCTGGGTGTTGAAGCGCGAGCGCATCCACAGCACCAGCGCGAACACCAGGAAGGCGAAGGTGGCGAAGCGGCGCGGGTCCACCTTGGCGATGTTCTTGCCCACCACGGGCGAGAGCACCAGCGCCATCAGGCCCACCGGCGCCAGCACCTCGCCGGCCTGGGTGGCGGTGTAGCCCATGTACTGCTGCAGCCAGAGCGGCAGCAGCACCACGTTGCCGAAGAAGAGCCCGTAGCCCACCGAGGTGGCCAGCGCGCCGGCCCAGAAGTTGCGGATCTTGAAGAGCGACAGGTCCACCACCGGGTGGTCGTCGCCGCGCTCCCAGATCATGAAGGCGATGAAGCCCACCACCGCCACGACGGCGCAGGCCACCACCCAGGGCGAGGCGAACCAGTCGTGTTCCTTGCCGATGTCCAGCATCACCTGCATGGCCGCCACCCAGATCACCAGCAGCGCCAGGCCGATGGAGTCGATGGGCAGCGCGCGGCGTTCCGACTCGCGCTTGTGGAAGATGCTCCAGGTCACCAGCACCGCCGCGATGCCGACCGGCACGTTGATGTAGAAGATCCACGGCCAGCTCATGTTGTCGGTGATCCAGCCGCCCAGGAGCGGCCCCATCACCGGCGCGATCAGCGTGGTCATGGACCACATCGCCATCGCCAGCCCGGCCAGCGCCTTGGGGTAGCTGGACAGCAGCAGCGACTGCGACAGCGGAATCATCGGCCCGGCGACGAAGCCCTGCAGCGCGCGGAAGGCGATCAGCGTGGCCATGTTGGGCGCGATGCCGCACAGCAGCGATGCGATGACGAAGAGGGTGACGCTGGCGACGAACAGGCGCACCTGCCCGAAGCGCTGCGACAGCCAGCCGGTCAGCGGCACGGCGATGGCGTTGGCCACCGCGAAGCTGGTGATGACCCAGGTGCCCTGCGTGGGGCTCACGCCCAGGTCGCCGGCGATGGCGGGCAGGGACACGTTGGCGATGGAGGTGTCCAGCACGTTCATGAACGTGGCCGCCGACAAGGCCAGCGTGCCCCAGAGGCGCGCACTGCCTTCGAGCGGCGGGTGGGCCGCGCCGGGCGCCGGGCCCGGGGCGGGTGCGGCCGGCGCGGCACGGGGTGCCGGCGCGGCGTCTGCGGTAGATGCGGTGGCGGTGGTCATGCGGGCTCTTGCCTTGCCTGGCCGTTCAGTGGACCGACCTGGCGGTCTTCACCCCGCCGGTGTTGGCCGCGATGATGCGGGCCACTTCCGCGTCCGCGCCCTGGTCCAGCCCGCCGTAGACGTTCGTCTGCGCCACGGGGTCGGTGCGCGGCGCGCCCGCCAGCAGGGCGCCGTCACGCTGCTGCGTGTTCACCGTGACGTCCATCGACAGGCCCACGCGCAGCGGGTGTTCCTGTACCTGGGCCGCGTCCAGCGCGATGCGCACGGGCACGCGCTGCACCACCTTGATCCAGTTGCCCGTGGCGTTCTGCGCCGGCAGCAGCGCGAAGGCCGAACCGGTGCCCACGCCCAGGCCGGCGACGGTGCCGGTGTATTCGACCTTCTTGCCGTACAGGTCGGCCGTCAGCTTGGCGGGCTGGCCCAGGCGCAGGTTGCGGAGCTGGTTTTCCTTGAAGTTCGCGTCCACCCACACGTGGCTGAGCGGCACGATGGTCATCAGCGCAGCGCCGGGCGCCACGCGCTGGCCGAGCTGCACGGTGCGGCGGGCGACATAGCCGTCCACCGGCGCGGGCAGGGCGGTGCGGCGCTCGGCCAGATAGGCCTCGCGCACCTTGGCGGCGGCGGCCAGCACGTTGGGGTTCTCCTGGACCGGCACGCCCTGGGTCAGCGACTGGTTGCTGGAAAGCTGCTCGCGGGCGGCTTCCACGCCGGCCTGGGCGGCGGCCAGCGCCGAGCGGGCCGCGTCCACCTGGTTCTGCGCGTGCTGCAGTTCTTCCTTGGAGACGGCGCCGTTGCCCGACAGCGACTGCCGGCGCTGCAGGTCCTGCTGTGCGCGGGCCACGTCCGAGCGGGCCTTGGTGACTTCGGCCTGGCGCAGCGTGATCTGCGCGTTCAGCGAGCCGTTGTTCACGTACACCGTGCGCGCCTGGCGCACGGCCTGGGCCAGGCCGGCCTCGGCCTGCGCCAGCGCCACGCGGGCGTCGGCCGGGTCCAGCTGCACCAGCGGCGAGCCGGCCTTCACGAAGTCGGTGTCGTCGGCCAGGATGGACATCACCGTGCCGCCGGTCTGCGGCGTGATCTGGATGACGTTGCCCTGCACGTAGGCGTTGTCGGTGTTCTCGTAGTGGCTGGCCACCAGCCAGTCGTAGACGCCCCAGCCGGCGCCGGCCAGCACGACCACGGCGGCCAGGGTGATGAGGGCCTTGCGGCGGCCGGCCTTCTTGTCGGCGGGGGCAGGGGCGGGAGATGCGGCGTGATCGGAGGCGGTTTGCGGTGCGTTCATGGTCGTGACTCGAAAAATGGGGGGTGTTCAGCGGGCGGCGACGGCGCCGGGCGCGGCGGGCACGGTGGTGTCCTGCCAGCCGCCGCCCAGGGCGCGCATCAGCGCCACCTGGTTGTCCAGCCGCCGTGCGGCCAGGTCGACGGCCTGGCGGCGCTGGGCCAGCACGGTGGTTTCCGCCGCCAGCACGTTCAGGTAGGTGCCCAGGCCCGCCTGGTAGCGCTGACGGGCGATGGCCCAGGTGCTCTCGGCGGCGGCTTCTGCCTGGCGCTGCTCGGCGGCCTGGCGGTCGATGGCGCTGGCCGAGGCGATCTGGTCGGCCGCGTCGTGCACGGCGTCCAGCAAGGCGGCGTTGTAGCTCTCGACCGCCGCATCCAGGTCGGCCGACTGGCCGCGCAGGTTGGCGCGCAGCCGGCCCGAGTCGAAGATCGGCAGGCGGATGGCGGGGCCGGCGCCCCATTCCTTGCTGCCGGCCTGCACGAACCGGTCCAGCCCGATGGACGAGAGGCCGACGAAGGCCGTCAGGTTCACGTTCGGATAGAACTGCGCGCGGGCCACGGCCACGTTCTGCGCGCTGGCTTCCACGCGCCAGCGGGCAGCGGCCACGTCGGGCCGGCGGCCCAGCAGGTCGGCTGGCAGCTGGGCGGGCATTGCTATCGAATGAATAGCGGAAAGCGCTTGATTGTCAAGCGCCAGGGGCAGATTGGGCTCTCCGACCAGCGCGCCCAGGGCGTTGCGGGTCAGCGCCATCTGTTCGCGCAGCGCTTCGATCTGCTGGCGTGCTTCGGGCAGGCCGCCCTCGCTCTGGCGCTGCTCCAGCTGCGTGTCCAGTCCGGCGGTCACGCGGTCCTTGACCAGCTGCAGGGTCTCGCTGCGCTGGGCCAGCGTGCGTTCGGCCACGTCCAGCTGCGCCTGCAGGCGGGCCAGCTGGATGTAGTTGCGCGCCACGTTGGCAGCCAGCAGCAGGCGGGCGGACTGGGCTTCGGCCTGGGCGGCGTTGGCCGTGCCCAGGGCGGACTGCAGCGAGGCGCGGTGCTCGCCGAAGAAGTCGATCTCCCAGCTGCCGGTCAGGCGCGCCGTGCCGCTGTTCAGCGTGCTGCCCGCCAGCGGAGGCGGGTAAGGGCCGTGGGCGCTGTAGAGCTGGCGGTTCAGGTCCAGGCTGCCGTTCACCCGAGGGCCGGTGGCGGCGCGGGCGGTTTCGGTGAAGGCATTGGCCTTCGCCACCCGGGCTTCGGCCAGCTTCAGGTTGGGGCTCTGCGCCAGCGCGCGGTCGACCAGCGCGTTCAGCTGCGCATCGCCGAAGCCGCGCCACCAGTCGGCGGGCACGGCGGCGTCGACCTGCAGCGTGCCGGGCGCCGCCGCAGCGGGCAGGCCCAGCGAGGCTGCGTCGCGCATCTGTGCATGCGATGCAATGCCGGACATGTCGGCGCAGCCGGTCAGGCCGGGCAGGGCCGCGATGGCCAGGGCCAGTGTCGCGAAGTAGAGCGCCGCGCCCTTCAGGGGGCTGGGCTGGTCCGCATCGCTGCGGGCGGCAGGCCCCGGAGCCGAAGCGGTGAGGGAGGGGGTGAGCTGGTTTTTCATGCTGTTGTGCTCTGGAGAAAGGCGAAAGGAAAAGGGGTGTTGGGTGGCAGCCGGTTGTCAGCTGTCCGGGCCGCCCGGCGCGCTGCCCGGCTCCAGCGCCTGGGCGTTGGCGTAGAGGCGGCCCAGAAAGCCGCGCAGCTGGGCCTCTTCTTCGGCGCTGAAACCTTGCAGCAGCGAGCGCTGCATGCCCTGCAGCATGTCGGGCAGCTGCTGGGCAGCGGTGCGGCCTTCGTCGGTCAGCTCGATGTTGACCACACGGCGGTCTTCCAGCGAACGCTCCCGCCGCACCAGGCCCTTGGTCTCCAGCCGGTCCAGGAGGCGCGTCATGCCGCCCGCGTCCAGCTGGCAGATGCGCGCCAGGGCAGCCACGGTGCCGGTCTGGTCCAGCAGCAGGCGCAGGAGGGGCTTCCACTGGGCATCGGTCAGCCCCAGGGGCTCGACCTGGCGGTCGATGTGCGCGCTCAGCAGCGTCACGATGCGGCGCAGCTGGTAGCCCAGGTGCTGTTCGATCGGGTGCGGCACGGGCCACTGCGGGTCCAGGCAGGCGGCGAGGTCTTCGGGGGCATTGGATTGCATGACACCGATATTAATTGACTAGGCAATTAATGTTGCGACACCCTTTGACTTGTCTGACAGGGCAAGAGGGTTAATGGGGCGGGGCTGCCCCCGAAGCTCGGGCGGAAACGCGGGCGGGCGCCAGGTGGTGCGGCCGCCCGGTCGCCAGCGTCGTCGTCAGCCCTGGCCCGTGCGCGCCAGGTAGCGTTTGCGCCAGAACAGCGCGATCAACGCAATGGCGATGACGGTCATGGAACCCATCGCCCACCAGAAACCGTCCTGCTTGTGCACCAGCGGGATGAACTCGAAGTTCATCCCGAAGATGCCGGCGATCAGGTTGAGCGGCAGGAACACGGCCGTGAGGGCCGTGAGCGTCCGCATGATGTCGTTGGTGCGGTTGCTCTGCACGCTGAAATGCATCTGCACGGCCGTTTCGGTGCTTTGTTCCAGCCGGCGCACGTGGTGCACCACGCGTTCGATGTGTTCCAGCACGTCGCGGCTGCGCACCTTCAGCAGGTCCAGCTCGCGCAGTGCCGGCACGGTGTCCGGCAGCGCCCAGGTTTCCAGCGTGTCCACCCAGTCCTGCACCGCGGCGCGCTGGTCTTCGCAGATCTCGTCGAGCTGGTGCAGCGTGAGGCGGGCCTCCAGCAGCGCATTCCAGTTGGCGAAGCGGGCGCGGGGCTTGAGCAGTTCGGCCTGCCAGTGGTCGAGCTGGCGCGAGAGTTCGCGCCGCAGATCGAGGTAGTTGTCCACGATCAGGTTCACCACCCGCAACATCAGGTCGGCCGGACTGGTGGGCAGGCGCGAGCCGGCCGCGAAGCCGCCGCGCGCCTCGCGCAGGGCGGTCTCGGTGGCGGAGATCGCTGCGGCACCCGTGGCGGTCGCGCTGTCGGGCGCAGCCGCTGCTGCCGCCGCCGACGACGACGCAGGGCTGCCTGGCTGGGAGGGCGAGAGCAGGCGCGCGGCGAAGGCGTCGCGCACGGTGCAGTCCTCGGGGTGCACGGTCAGCAGCACCTGGTCGAAGACGGCGAAGCCCACGGGGCTGGTGTCGATGCGCCGCAGCACCGGCGGCCCGCTGCGGCGCAGGGCTGCAGCATCGGCCGCGGCGCCCGGCGCGGCGCCGGGCGGCACGGCGGTGTCGCACTGCGTGGCGGTGAGCCGGCGGAACACCAGCAGGTCGTACTGCGAGGTGTAGTCGTAGTGCGAGGGCAGGTGCGCGTTCAGCAGGTCGGACACGTGCAGGTCCACCAGGTGCAGCCCGGCGGTGGCCTGCAGCGTGGTCTGCACGCGCGCCAGACCGGCGCTGAAGGCCGGGCGGGTGCAGGCGATCCAGTAGAACCCCTGCGCGGGCGGGGCCGTGGGCAGAGCGGTCAGTTCGCGCGCCGCGCCCTGCTGGATGTGGAAGACGCGGATGGCGCCGGCGGAGGCTTCTTCGGTCAAAACAGGCTCCAGCGCCCGTCCTTCGGGCGCCAACAGCTACGAGTCTAGTAGTGCCGGCCGGCCGGCGTCGTGGGATCAGCGGCGCTGCAGCAGGCGTGCGGCGTCGCGTGCGAAGTAGGTCAGCACGCCGTCGGCGCCGGCACGCTTGAAGGCCAGCAGGCTCTCCATCATGACGGCGTCGTGGTCCAGCCAGCCGTTGGCGGCGGCAGCCTTGAGCATGGCGTATTCGCCGCTCACCTGGTAGGCGAAGGTGGGCACGCGGAACTCATCCTTCACCCGGCGCACCACGTCCAGGTAGGGCATGCCGGGTTTCACCATCACCATGTCGGCGCCCTCGGCGATGTCCAGCGCCACTTCGCGCAGGGCCTCGTCGGTATTGCCCGGGTCCATCTGGTAGACGTTCTTGTCGGCCTTGCCCAGCGCGCCGCGCGTGCCCACCGCATCCCGGAACGGGCCGTAGAAGGCGCTGGCGTACTTGGCGCTGTAGGCCATGATGCGGGTGTGGATGTGGCCCTGCACTTCCAGCGCGTCGCGGATGGCGCCGATGCGCCCGTCCATCATGTCGCTGGGCGCGACGATGTCCACGCCGGCCTCGGCATGCGTCAGCACCTGGCCCACCAGGATCTCAACGGTCTCGTCGTTGATGATGTAGCCGGTCGCGTCCAGCATGCCGTCCTGGCCGTGGCTGGTGTAGGGGTCCAGCGCCACGTCGGTCAGCACGCCCAGCTCCGGGAATTCCTGCTTCAGCGCCCGCACCACGCGCGGGATCAGGCCGTCGGGGTTCAGCGCTTCCTGGCCGTCGGGCGTCTTCAGCGCCGGGTCGATGGAGGGAAAGAGCGCCAGCACCGGAATGCCGAGCTTCACGCAGTCCTCCGCCACGGGCAGCAGCAGGTCCAGGCTCAGCCGGTCCACGCCGGGCATGGACGTGACGGGCTGGCGCAGGTTCGTGCCTTCGTGCACGAACACCGGGTAGATGAAGTCGTGCGGCGTGAGCACGTTCTCGCGCACCAGGTTGCGGGTGAAGGCATCGCGTCGCAGGCGGCGCGGACGATGGGCGGGGAACGGGGTGGGGCTGGACAGATGCATGCCGAAATTGTGCGCCACATTGCGGCAGCCGGTATCTGGACGCAAAGTGCGCCCGTACACTGGCCGCATGCTCTGGGTCAAAGCCTTTCACATCGTGTTCGTGGCCAGCTGGTTCGCCGGCCTTTTCTACCTGCCGCGCATCTTCGTCAACCTGGCCATGGTGGCGCCGGGCTCGGCGGCCGAACGTGACCGGCTGCTGCTGATGGCGCGCAAGCTGCTGCGCTTCACCACCCTGCTGGCCGTGCCGGCCCTGGGGCTGGGCCTGTGGCTCTACCTGGGCTATGGCATCGGCCGCGGCCCGGGCAACGGCTGGATGCACGCCAAGCTGGCCGTGGTGGTGCTGGCCGTGGGCTACCACCATGCCTGCAGCGTGCTGCTGAGCAAGCTGGCGAACGGCCAGAGCCGGCGCAGCCACCGCTGGTTCCGCTGGTTCAACGAGGTACCCGTGCTGCTGCTGGCCGCCGCCGTGGTGCTGGTGGTCGTCAAGCCGTTCTGATCCGCGCCCGGCGCCGCGCAGCGAACCCCGCCGTGCACAAGACCTCCGCCTGGCCGCTCGCGCTGATCTATGCGGCGCTGATCGTCTTCGCCAGCCTGTTCCCGTTCGAGGGCTGGCGCTGGCAGGGCATCTCCCCCTGGGTGTTCCTCACGGCGAAGATGCCGCCGCCCTACTGGACGTGGTTCGACGTGAACATCAACGTCGGCGGCTACGCGCCGTTCGGCTTCCTGCTGGCGCTGGCCATGATGCGCAGCGGCTGGGCGCGCTGGGCGCTGCTGCTGGCCACGCTGGCGGGCACGCTGCTGTCGCTGTCGATGGAGTTTTTGCAGATCTACCTGCCGCGCCGCGTGCCGTCCAACATGGACCTGGCGCTGAACGCGGCCGGCACCCTGCTGGGCGCCCTGCTGGCCTGGCTGTTGGAGCGGCTGGGCGCCATCGACCGCTGGAGCCGGCTGCGCGCCCGCTGGTTCGTGGACGATGCCCGTGGCGCGCTGGTGCTGCTGGCGCTCTGGCCGCTGGCGCTGCTGTTTCCCGCCGCCGTGCCCTTCGGCCTGGGCCAGATGTGGGAGCGGCTGGAGGCGGCGCTGATCGACTGGCTGGAGGACACGCCGTTCCTGAAGTGGCTGCCCGTGCGCACCGAGCCGCTCGAGGCGCTGTCGCCGGGCGCGGAGCTGCTGGCCGTGCTGCTGGGCGTGCTCATTCCGTGCCTGCTGGGCTTTTGCATCATGCGGCACCTGGGCCGGCGGGCGGTGTTTGCTCTCGGCACGGTCGCCGTGGGTGTGGGGGCGACCGCGCTGTCGGCCGCCATGAGCTGGGGGCCGACCCATGCCTGGGAATGGATCACGCTGCCCGCGAACCTGGGCATCTGGGCGGGGCTGGTGGTGGCGCTGCTGCTCGTCGCCGTGCCGCGCCGGGCCTGCGCAGCCTTGCTGCTGCTGGCGCTGGCGCTGCACCTGAACCTGCTCAACCAGGCGCCCACCAGCGCGTACTTCGCCGAAACGCTGCAGGCCTGGGAGCAGGGCCGCTTCATCCGCTTCTTCGGGCTGGGGCAGTGGCTGGGCTGGCTCTGGCCCTATGCGGCCCTGGGCTACGTGGTGCAGCGCGTGTCGCGCCGCGACCGGGAAACGGCGGCCGCTGCAGCCGATTGAGTGGAGCCTGCGGGCTTGTCGGCCGAGTGCCCGAGTGCTCCGGCGCCCTGCGAGGCGCGTCCTAGAATGACCGCATGAGCGACCACCCCACCCCTGCCGCCGCCGCCGACAACGCACCGGCCGCACCCTCCTACTACGAACGCCACATCTTCTTTTGCCTGAACGACCGCGGCAAGGGCGAGGAAAGCTGCGCCCGCTATGGCGCGCAGGACGGCTTCGATCGCTGCAAGTCGCAGGTCAAGGCGGCCAAGCTGTCCGGCCCCGGCAAGGTGCGCGTGAACAAGGCCGGCTGCCTGGACCGCTGCGCCGGCGGCCCCATCGCCGTCGTGTACCCGGAAGGCACCTGGTACACCTACGTGGACAAGGAAGACATCGACGAAATCGTCGAGTCGCACCTCAAGAACGGCCAGGTCGTCGAGCGGCTGCTGACGCCGCCGGACGTGGGCCGCTGAGCCGCACATCGCTCGTCCATCGAGCGATTTTCAGTGTTTTAGGCCGCCAGCGCTTGATCATCAAGTACTGGTAGCTATTGATTTGATAGCAAAATCGTGAATTCCCAGACAGAACGGCTCACCCTGGAAGGCGCGGCCGGCGCCATCGAGGCGCTGCGCGACGCCGCCACCGTGGCCGAGGGGGCCGCACCGCGCGGCGTGGCCGTCATCGCCCATCCGCATCCGCTCTTCGGCGGCACCATGGACAACAAGGTGGTGCAGACGCTGGCGCGCGCCTTCGTCGGCAGCGGCTGGACGGCCGTGCGCTTCAACTTCCGCGGCGTGGGCGCCACCGCCGGCACGCACGACGACGGCCGGGGCGAGCTGGACGACCTGCTGGCCGTGGTGCGCCAGGTCGCGCCGCAGGGGCCGCTGGCGCTGGCCGGCTTCTCGTTCGGCGCCTTCGTCACCAGCCACGCGCTGGAGCGCCTCTGGGCCGAGCGGCAGGCCGACATCCAGCGCGCCGTGCTGGTCGGCACCGCCGCCAGCCGTTTCACCGTGGCCCCGGTGCCGCCCGAGGCGCATCTGCGCACGCTGGTGGTGCATGGCGAGGTCGACGACACCGTGCCCCTGTCGGCGGTGATGGATTGGGCGCGCCCGCAGATACTGCCCGTTACCGTCGTGCCCGGAGGCGGCCATTTCTTTCACGGACAATTGCCGCTGCTCAAGAACCTGGTCACCCGCCACCTGCAATCCGAACCGTGATGCCAGGCCCTGGCGTCTGGCCCGGTCCGCTGGCGTCTGCAGCGTCCACTGCAGGTGCCGGCTCTTCCCGTTCCCCTTTCTGTTGTTTCCCTCAAGTGCCCGTGCCCTCCATGAAGTCCTTCCTGCCCTCGCTGCGAACCCTTGTCTGCGCCGTCCTGCTCGCGCCTGCCGCCCTGTGGGCCCAGGTGCAGGCACCCCAGCCGCCCGAGATCGCCGCACGCAACTACCTGCTGCTGGACGTGACGGCCGGCCAGGTGCTGGCGGCCAAGGACATCGACGCGCCGGTGGAGCAGGCCTCGCTCACCAAGCTGATGACCGGCTACCTGGTGTTCGACGCGCTGCGCGCCAAGAAGATCGCGCTCGACCAGAAACTGCCCGTGAGCGTGCGTGCCTGGAAGATGCCCGGCTCGCGCATGTTCATCGACCCCAAGATGCAGGTGCCGGTGGAAGACCTCATCAAGGGCATGATCGTGCAGTCGGGCAACGACGCCACGATGGCGCTGGCCGAGGGCGTGGGCGGCACGGCCGAGAATTTCGTCAAGCTGATGAATGACCAGGCCCAGGCGCTGGGCATGAAAGGCACCGCGTACAAGAACCCCGAAGGCCTGACCGAGCCCGGCCACACCACCACCGCGCGTGACCTGGGCGTGCTGGCCACCCGGCTGATGAAGGACTTCCCGGAGTACATGCACTACTACGCCACCAAGCAGTACGCCTATCCCGGCACGCCCGTCTCCAACGGCACCAACCGCAACTCGCTGCTGTTCCGCGATCCGACCGTGGACGGCCTGAAGACCGGCCACACCGCAGCGGCGGGCTATTGCCTGGTCGCCACGTCCAAGCGCGACTTCCCGAATGTCGGCCAGCGCCGCCTGCTGTCCATCGTGCTCGGCACCACGAGCGAGAACGCCCGCGCCAACGAAACCCAGAAGCTGCTGAACTGGGGCTACACCGCGTTCGACGCCGTCAAGCTGTTCGACGCCGGCCAGCCCGCTGCGACGCCTGCCGTCTGGAAGGGCACCCAGAATACGCTGAAGATCGGCCGCCCCGATGCCATCGTGGTCACCGTGCCCTCGGGCAGCGCCGGCAAGGTCACGACGCAGATCGTGCGCCAGGACCCGCTGGTCGCGCCGTTCACCAAGGGCCAGCCGGTGGGCACGCTGAAGGTGTCCCTGGGCGAGCAGCCCATCGCCGAGGTGCCGCTGGTGGCGCTGGAGGCGGTGGACCAGGCCGGCATCTTCGGCCGCGCCTGGGATGCCATCCGCCTCTGGATCAAGTAGGAGGCGCATCCCCCTGAGGCGCTTTCGCGCCTTCACCCCTTCTCTCGAATGGCGCTGCCATTCGGGAAGGGGGACATCGCCAGCGCGGGGGGCGGCCCTTGCGCGGCGGTCCTGGCACGGGCTGTGCGATTCCACGGGCCGTGTCGTATCTTGCGATGGGCTGGGGAAAGCGAGCCGCTTGCCCGTTCGGGGGCTTGCTGCTACATTAGAAGGCTTTTCGGAATTTCCGAAGGGATTCACGTTTTCGTGTTCACGAAGCTGTCACGGCTTACACGAAAAAATTCACGTTTAGGGACGTATTCAATGCCAACCATCAATCAATTGGTCCGTCAGGGGCGCGAGGTCGAAAAGACCAAGTCCAAGAGCCCTGCGATGGAAAACTCTCCTCAGCGCCGCGGCGTGTGCACCCGTGTGTACACCACGACGCCAAAGAAGCCTAACTCCGCTCTGCGTAAGGTCGCCAAGGTGCGCCTGACCAACGGCTTCGAAGTCATCTCCTACATCGGCGGCGAAGGCCACAACCTGCAGGAACACAGCGTGGTGCTGGTCCGCGGCGGCCGTGTCAAGGACTTGCCCGGTGTGCGTTACCACATCGTGCGTGGCTCGCTCGACTTGCAAGGCGTGAAAGACCGCAAGCAAGCGCGCTCCAAGTACGGTGCCAAGAAGCCCAAGGCCAAGTAAGCCCTGCGCTTTTCGTACAAGAATTTTCGGTGCTGTTCCCGCGTGGCGCGGTGAAGCAGCGTAGTGGCCCCAAACGCAGGCGTTCTGCGCGGGTCGAGTAAGTGGGAGTCCTGCATTGGCTCTCGCGGTGCCTGGAAAGGCGCCAACTGAAGCAAAAATAGAGGTGAAAAATGCCACGTCGTCGCGAAGTCCCCAAACGTGAAATCCTGCCGGACCCGAAGTTCGGCAACGTCGAGCTGTCCAAATTCATGAACGTGATCATGGAAGGCGGCAAGAAGGCAGTTGCAGAGCGCATCATCTACGGTGCCCTGGAACTGATCGAGAAGAAGCATCCTGACAAGGACCCGCTGGAAGCGTTCACCGTTGCCATCAACAACGTGAAGCCCATGGTCGAAGTGAAGTCCCGCCGCGTGGGCGGTGCCAACTACCAGGTGCCTGTCGAAGTGCGTCCCGTGCGCCGCCTGGCCCTGTCGATGCGCTGGATCAAGGAAGCCGCCCGCAAGCGTGGCGAGAAGTCGATGGCGCAACGCCTGGCCAACGAACTGCTGGAAGCCACGGAAGGCCGTGGCGGTGCGATGAAGCGCCGTGACGAAGTGCACCGTATGGCCGAAGCCAACAAGGCTTTCAGCCACTTCCGCTTCTAAGTCCGGGTTTCGTCCCCATATCTCGAAAGCTGGGAGCCCGATTCGCCATTTTTGGCGGGCGGGCTCTTAGCCGTTAAACGAAAGAAACATCATGGCACGCAAGACTCCCATCGAGCGCTACCGCAATATCGGTATCTCGGCCCACATCGACGCTGGCAAGACCACGACGACCGAACGCATCCTGTTCTACACCGGTGTGAACCACAAGATCGGTGAAGTGCACGACGGCGCTGCCACCATGGACTGGATGGAGCAGGAGCAAGAGCGCGGCATCACGATCACGTCGGCCGCCACGACCTGCTTCTGGAAGGGCATGGACATGTCCTACCCCGAGCACCGCTTCAACATCATCGACACCCCCGGCCACGTGGACTTCACCATCGAGGTGGAGCGTTCCATGCGCGTGCTGGACGGCGCCTGCATGGTGTACTGCGCCGTGGGTGGCGTGCAGCCCCAGTCGGAAACCGTCTGGCGCCAGGCCAACAAGTACAAGGTGCCTCGCCTGGCCTTCGTGAACAAGATGGACCGTACCGGCGCCAACTTCTTCAAGGTCTATGACCAGATGCGCCTGCGCCTGAAGGCCAACCCCGTGCCCGTGGTGATCCCGATCGGCGCGGAAGAAAACTTCACCGGCGTGGTCGATCTGCTGAAGATGAAGGCCATCATCTGGGACGAAGCCTCGCAGGGCATGAAGTTCGAATACAAGGACATCCCGGCCGAACTCGTCGAGTCCGCCAAGGAATGGCGCGAGAAGATGGTCGAAGCCGCTGCCGAAGCGTCCGAAGACCTGATGAACAAGTACCTGGAAGAGGGCGACCTCTCCGAGGAAGAGATCAAGACCGGTCTGCGCACGCGCACGATTGCGACGGAAATCCAGCCGATGCTGTGCGGCACCGCGTTCAAGAACAAGGGCGTGCAGCGCATGCTCGACGCCGTGATCGACTATCTGCCGGCACCTACCGACATCGATGATGTGACGGGTACCGATGAAGACGAAAACCCCGTCACCCGCAAGGCGGACGACAGCGAAAAGTTCTCGGCCCTGGCGTTCAAGCTGATGACCGACCCGTTCGTGGGCCAGCTGACCTTCGTGCGCGTGTACTCGGGCGTTCTGTCCAAGGGCGACACCGTCTACAACCCGATCAAGGGCAAGAAGGAACGCATCGGCCGTATCGTGCAGATGCACGCCAACGAACGCCTGGAAGTCGAAGAAATCCGCGCCGGCGACATCGCTGCCTGCGTGGGTCTGAAGGACGTGACGACCGGCGAAACGCTGAGCGACATCGACTCCCAGATCATTCTGGAGCGCATGGTGTTCCCCGAGCCCGTGATCACGCAGGCCGTGGAACCCAAGACGAAGACCGACCAGGAAAAGATGGGCATCGCCCTGCAACGCTTGGCTGCGGAAGATCCTTCGTTCCGCGTGAAGACCGATGAAGAGTCGGGCCAGACGCTGATCGCCGGCATGGGCGAGCTGCACCTGGAAATCATCGTGGACCGCATGAAGCGTGAATTCGGCGTGGAAGCCAACGTGGGCAAGCCCCAGGTGGCCTACCGCGAAACCATCCGCAAGACGGTGGAAGAAGCCGAAGGCAAGTTCGTGCGCCAGTCGGGCGGTAAGGGCCAGTACGGTCACGTCGTGCTCAAGATCGAGCCGAACGAAGCCGGCAAGGGCAACGAGTTCGTCGACGCCATCAAGGGCGGTGTGGTTCCTCGCGAATTCATCCCGGCCGTGGAAAAGGGCTTCCACGAAGCCGTGACCCAAGGCGTGCTGGCCGGCTATCCGGTCGTGGACGTCAAGGTCACGCTGCACTTCGGTTCGTACCACGATGTGGACTCGAACGAACTGGCGTTCAAGATGGCCGCGATCTTCGGTTTCAAGGAAGGGTGCCGCAAGGCCAACCCCGTGATCCTGGAGCCGATGATGGCCGTGGAAGTGGAAACGCCCGAAGACTACGCCGGTACCGTGATGGGCGATTTGTCCTCGCGTCGCGGCATGGTGCAGGGCATGGACGACATGGTCGGCGGCGGCAAGGCCATCAAGGCCGAAGTGCCTCTGTCCGAAATGTTCGGCTACTCGACCTCGCTGCGCTCCGCAACGCAAGGCCGCGCCACCTACACGATGGAGTTCAAGCACTACAGCGAAGCGCCTCGCAACGTGTCTGAAGCCATCATGGCTGCCCGCGCCAAGTAATGGCGTGAGGGCCGGAGGGGCTGCCTCGGCAGACCTTCCGGTTGGGTTTCGAGAGAAATCGGCTGCCGGCGCTTGATTCATCAGTGCCGGCAGCTATGAAATTAGTAGCAGCAAGATTCTTGCAATCTGCGACCCGGTGCCGTCCTGTTGCCCTGTGCGGGACGACTCAGCAATCGGGTGCAGACGTTAAACCCCGACACAGGCATTGCTCTTTGGAGAGTCAAAATGGCAAAAGGTAAGTTCGAACGTACCAAGCCCCACGTCAACGTGGGCACCATCGGCCACGTGGACCATGGCAAGACGACGCTGACGGCAGCGATC
>NZ_LMOV01000025.1 GCF_001424265.1 Acidovorax sp. Leaf160 | reverse complement strand
GCGACGCAGGACGCGCTGTCGCGCTGACCGACCCTCCGGCGCGCAGCCATCGCTTGCGCGCCGGCTGCACCGAGCGGACCCGGCCCTGGCCGGGTCTTATCGTTGGTGGCCCATCTTGCGCTATTACTTCAATAGCTAGAAACGCTGATGTGTCGGGCGCTGGATCCTAAAAAGGCTTGAAACTTCCAGACTTCGCAGGGCGGCCCAGGTGGTGTGGATGGCACGAGCGGCTCATTCCCCTGGGGCTTGATCGCTGGGCTGGCAGATGACAACCTGGCGTTTTGCCGCTCCTGCGCGCCTCGTCAGCGCGACCAGGGAGGCCAACCCAGTCCAGGGGGCTCGGCACGGGCCGGCGCGGAACGCTTCAGGCTGGCTTAAGGCAGCTATGCATCGCCTCCGTCTCCGTCCCGAGTTCACGTGCCCTGCGCGTAATTTCGACCCACCGAAGTTTCCACCCCACGGACTTGCCCCATAAGCCACAGGCCCTATTGTTTCCAGTTGTTATATTGGACTGTTAAGTTTTTGTGACAGTCCGGGGAGAGACGAGATGAAGTTGAGAACACGCATCGTGCTGCTGTGCGGCACGACGCTGCTGGGTTTGCTGGTGCTGTCGGCGGTGGCGCTGACGACGCTGTATCAGTCGATGATGGAGGAGCGGACGGCGCAGCTGTCCACCCTGGTGGTGCTGGCCAACGAGGCGGCCCAGAAGGCCTACGACCTGGAGAAGGCCGGCAAGATCTCGCGGGAAGAGGCGCTCAGGCAGGCCAAGCAGGCCATCGCCAGCTTCCACAAGGGCGATCTGTACTTCTTCGTGCGCGGCTACACCGACGACGTGAACTACGTCCACCCCAACCCCAAGCGCGTGGGCATCGTGGACGAGAAGGTGGGGCGGGCTGCGGGCGAGCGCTACCGCGCGGCGCTGCAGGGCAAGACGGTGGCCATGGTGGTGGCCCCGGGCACGCGCCCTGGCGCCAAGGAGCCGGTCGAGAAGATGTACGCCATCATCAAGTTCGAGCCCTTCGACTGGATCATCGGCTTCGGCGACTACATCGACGACATCGAGACCGCCTTCTGGCGCAACACCGCCATCCTGCTGTCGATCGGCGGCGTGCTGATGCTGGCGGTGGGCTGGCTCGCCTGGAACATGCAGCGCTCGCTCATGCGCCAGCTGGGCGGCGAGCCGCAATACGCGGCCGATGTGGTGAACCAGATCTCCACCGGCAATCTGGCGGTCGACGTGCAGACGCGCGCAGGCGATGAGACCAGCATCCTGCACGCCATCCGGATCATGCGGGACAACCTGGCGCACCTGGTGCGGCAGGTGCGCGACAGCACCGGCTCCATCACGACGGCTTCGGCCGAGATTGCATCGGGCAACAGCGACCTGTCCTCGCGCACCGAGTCGCAGGCCAGCGCGCTGGAGGAGACCGCCGCGTCGATGGAAGAGCTGACCGCCACCGTGCAGCAGAACGCCGAGAACGCACGCCGCGCCAACGAGCTGGCGCAGGCCGCTTCCGGCGTGGCCGCGCGGGGCGGCGCGGTGGTCGACCAGGTGGTGGACACCATGGGCTCCATCGACCAGTCGTCGCGCAAGATCGTGGACATCATCAGCGTGATCGACGGCATCGCCTTCCAGACCAACATCCTGGCGTTGAACGCCGCCGTGGAAGCTGCCCGCGCCGGCGAGCAGGGACGGGGCTTTGCCGTGGTGGCCTCGGAAGTGCGCAGCCTGGCGCAGCGCTCGGCCTCGGCCGCCAAGGAGATCAAGGGCCTGATCGACGATTCCGTCGCCAAGGTCAGCCTGGGCACCGGACTGGTTCAGCAGGCCGGTGAAACGATGCGCGAGATCGTCGACGGCGTGGGCCGGGTGACCAGCATGGTGGGCGAGATCACGGCGGCCAGCGCGGAGCAGAGCGCCGGCATCGCGCAGGTGAACCAGGCCGTGTCGCAGATGGACCAGAGCACCCAGCAGAATGCCGCGCTGGTGGAGGAAGCCCTGGCCGCAGCCCAGTCGCTGGCGCACCAGGCGCAGGCCTTGTCTCACACGGTGGACCAGTTCCGCGTGGGCGACGATGCAGTGACGACGTTCGGGGCGCTGCCTGCAGGGGCGATGCCGGCCCTGCGCTGAGCGCCCTCCGGATGGGGGCGGGCCGGCGGGTGGCTGCCGCCCGAGGCGCCGGACGTTCCTGGTATTGCGGTTCGTGGCTCAGCCGCCCATGCGCGGCGTGATGTCCAGAAAATGGTCCAGCATGTGGAAGTGGTCTTCGAAGAAGGCCTCTTCCAGTTCGCCGATGCGCTCCACCGGCACCCACTGCACCTCGGCTGCGTCGTCGTCGGCCTGCACGGGCGGGAAGGCGTCGCCCTCCAGGTCGAAATAGTGTGCGTGCGTGATGGTGCGGCCCCGCTGGCTGCGGTCGGGGTGGTCGAACACGGTCACGGCGCGCAGCGCCGAGCGCATGCGCGATTCGGGCAGCTGCACATGCGTCTCTTCCAGCAATTCGCGCAGGCAAGACTGCCAGACCGTTTCGCGCTGCTCGATGAAACCGCCCGGCACCGCCAGCTGGCCCCGACCCGGCGCCTGGCCGCGGCGGATCAGCAGCACGTGGTTCTGGCAGCGCAGCACGGCGTCCACCGTGACGAACACGGGCGGATAGGGCGCTGCCGCCCAGGACGCGCGGTAGCCGCGCAGCATGCGCCATTCCTCCTGCAGCGCGGGGTAGTGCGGCTGGCCCGCGAAGGCCTGCAGGAAGGCCAGCGTGCTCGCCGGCATCTGGTCCGCCAGCGGCGCCAGCGCGGCGGCCACGTCGTGCGGTCCGGCACCGAAATAGGCATCGCGGATCGCGGTGGCGTCGATGCTGCCCTGGCGCTCCACGGACATCAGATCCCAGCCCGGGAAGGAGCGCAGGTAGCTGCTGGTCGCGTCCTTGAAATGCCCGACCAGGCCGATGCGGGCGCCCGCCGCACAGTGCTGCTGCACCGCCGCGCGCACGGCAGCCACCCAGCGGGCTTCGTTGTAGTAGTCGCGCACCGGCAGCACCGTCATGCGCGCCCGGTCGGCCTCGGGCAGCGCGCTGCGCAGCATGGCTTCGCGCTCGGTCCAGGTGAAAGGGTTCTTGGGCGACCGGGCCTGCCAGGCCGAGCCCATGATCACGATGACCTGGCCGGCGTGGGCGAGCGCGTGCCGCAGCAGCGCCAGATGACCGTTGTGAACCGGCTCGAAGCGGCCGATGAGGATGGCGGTGTCGTGCATGCGAGGAAGACGCTCGGTGGCGTTCGGTGGCTTTCCGCAGCGGCAGGCCGTTGGCCGCCGCGAGCGGTGTTATCAAAAAAGTGAGCGGCTGACGCTGATGGGATGAGCGCTACAGGGCATTTTGGCTCAAATGCGGACGGCATCCCGGCACGCGGCCGGCCTGGCGTGCGGCGAAGGCCGGGCGCCGGTTCAGCGGTACACCGCCGCGATCGGCATCTGCCGCCCGTTGCCGAAGGCCTTGGCGCGCACGCGCAGGATGGGCGGGGCCTGGCGGCGCTTGTATTCGCTGCGCGCCACCATCAGCCGCACCCGCTGCAGCAGCGCCAGGCCGGCGGCGTCGCCCTGCTGCAGCTGCTGGGCGAAGGCATGAGCCGATGCGTACTCTGCGTGCGACAGGCCCTCGCCCTCGATCAGCAGCTTCAGGATCTCGTCGAGCACCGGGTAGGGCGGCAGGCTGTCCACATCGCGCTGCCCGGGCGCCAGCTCGGCGGAGGGCTCCTTGTCGATGATGGCCTGCGGTATCAGCTCGCGGCCGGCCTGTTCGTTCACATGGCGCGAGAGGGAGAACACCTCGGTCTTGTACAGATCGCCGATCAGGCCCAGCCCGCCGTTGGTGTCGCCGTAGAGCGTGCAGTAGCCCACCGAGATCTCCGACTTGTTGCCCGTGGTGAGCAGCAGATGGCCGAAGGCATTGGAATATTCCATCAGCGTGGTGCCGCGGATGCGCGCCTGCAGGTTCTCCAGCGGCAGGCCGGCCAGTGGCTGGCCGAAGGACGCCTCGAACTGCGCGGCGTAGCCGGCCACCAGGTCGGCGATGGGATGGGTGTGCAACTGCACACCCAGGTTGCGGCAGAGCGCCACCGAGTCATCGACCGAGCCGCTGCTGGAAAAGCGCGACGGCATGGTGATGCCCACCACGTTCTCCGGCCCCAGCGCCTGGGCGGCCAGCGCCAGGGTCAGCGCGCTGTCGATGCCGCCGGAGCTGCCCACCACCGCCTGCCGGAAGCCGCAGCGCCGGGCGTAGTCGGCCAGGCCCAGCACGATCTGCTGGCGGTAGAACTCCATCGTCGGCAGGCCTTCCAGCGGCACGGGCGGCGGTGCGCTGCCGTCCGCCAGGGCGAAGCGCCCGTCGGCCGACAGCTGCAGCGTGCGCACTTCCTCCGCGAAGCGCTCGGCCTCGAACACCACGCCTCCTTCGGGCTCGGCCGCGAACGAGGCGCCGTCGTAGACGATCTGGTCGTGCCCGCCCACCTGGTTGACGTAGACGATGGGCAGGCCATGCCGGCGGGCCGCGCCGCCGAACACCTGGTGGCGCTGCTCACGCTTGCCGATGTGGCTGGGGCTGGCGTTGATGCTGATGACCACGTCCGGCGCGGCATCGGCCATGCGCAGGAACGGGTTGTGCGCGTAGTCGGCCTGGGCGTCGTTCCAGCCGTCCTCGCACACCATGAAGCCGACCTGCGCGCCGCCGATGCGCAGGACCTTGGCCACGTCCGGGCCGGGCTCGAAGTGGCGGCGCTCGTCGAAGATGTTGTAGGTGGGCAGCAGCTGCTTGGCGTAGTGCAGCCGCACCTCGCCGGCACGCAGCACCAGCAGGGCGTTGTGCAGGCGCTTGCCGGGGCTTTGCGTGCGGGTGGGCGCGCCCACCACCCAGTGCAGCTGCGGCAGGGCGGCCGAGGCTTCGCGCAGCGCGGCCAGGCCCGCCTCGATGCGGTCGAGGAAGACGGCCTCCTCCAGCATGTCGCCGGGGTAGTAGCCGCACAGCGCCAGTTCGGAGAAGACCACGATGTCCGAGCGCTCGGCGGCCGCCTGGCGGGCGGCGTCGGTCATGCGCAGGACGTTGCCTTCGATGTCGCCGACGGTGAAGTTGAGCTGTGCGATGGTGATGCGGAGCATGGTGTGCGTCCTTGTGCTGAAGGAAGAGGGCGTTCAGGCGGTCGGTGCCGCCGCCCGTGCCGCGGATGCCGTTGCCGCCGGTGCTGCCGGTGAGGCAGGCGAGGCAGGCGAGGCGGGCGCAGCCACGTTGAACACCTGCCGCAGGTAGGCGAGGAAGGTTTCATCGTCGCAGAGCGTCTTGCCCGGGCTGTCGGAGAGCTTCGCCACCGGCTGGCCGTTCGCCCGCACGATCTTCATCACGATGTGCAAGGGCCGCAGCGCCGGGCTGTCGCCCATGTCGTTGGTCAGCTGCGTGCCGATGCCGAAGCCCAGTTGCACGCGGTCGCCGAAGTGGCGGTAGAGCGCGATGGCGCGGTCCACGTCCAGCCCGTCGGAGAACACCAGCCGCTTGGTGTGCGCGTCGATGCGCAGGCGGGCGTAGTGCGCCAGCGCTTTCTCGCCCCAGGCGACGGGGTCGCCCGAGTCGTGCCGCAGCCCGTCGAAGAGCTTGGCGAAGTAGAGGTCGAAGTCGGCGAGGAACGCGTCCATGCCCACCGTGTCGGTCAGGGCGATGCCCAGGTCGCCCCGGTATTCCTGCACCCAGTCTTCCAGCGCGGCCTGCTGGAAGTCGCGCAGCCGTACGCCCAGCGACTGGTAGGTCTGCAGGTATTCGTGGGCCATGGTGCCGATCGGCACCAGGTTCAGGTCGCGTGCCAGCAGCACGTTGCTGGTGCCCTTGAACCACTGCGGCACCTCGCGGGCCAGGGTCTGCACCACCTCGCGCTGCCAGGGGCCGCTGAACCGCCGGCGCAGGCCGAAGTCGAACATCTCGAACGGGTGGCGGCAGGCGGCCTCGCCCGCCAGGCGGCGCAAGCGTTGGAGCTTGGCGGCGAGCCGGGCCCGGCCGCCGGCCAGCGCAGCCGCCTGGTCCGCGCGGCGGAAGTACAGCTCGTTGACGATGGCCAGCACGAAGATCTCGAAACCCATCACATGCACCTGCGGCCCGCGCGCCACGATGGCGAGGTCATCGCCCTCGGCCCGCGCCTCGATGAAGCCGCGCTGGAACTGGAAGAGCCGCAGGAAGTCCACGAAGTCGCTCTTGATGAAGCGCAGCCCGCCCAGGTAGTCGAGCTCGCCTGGCGTGAAGCGCAGCGCGCAGAGCTGATCCAGCGCGGCGTTCACCTCGGGCAGCAGCTCGGCCAGCGGATAGGCCGGGCGGTTGCGGCAGACGAAGCGGTATTCGGCCTGCGTCTGCGGATGGCGGTGCAGCAGTGCCTGCCACATCGTGAACTTGTAGAGGTCGGTGTCGAGCAGGCTGGTGATGACGGGTGGCATGGTGTTGCTCATATATTGATAGCTAACTGCGCTTATTCACCAAGCGCTAGAGCGTGATTTGATTGGAATCCGACAGCTGAACGCCCAGCGTGCGCATGGCGCCCAGAAAGGCTTCGTGCTGTGCCCCGAAGCCGACCACCGGGCTCATGCAGTCGGTCAGCAGCACCATGCGGTTCGGGGTCCAGCCGGGTTGGTGGTCGGGCAGGTGCTGCACCAGGTGTTCGACGGTCGAGCGCACGCAGTGGCTGCTGGCTTCGCCCGCCACGATCAGCAGGTCGGCGGTGGCGAGGGAGTCCAGCAGCGGCAGGTTGAGCGCGGTGCCGGGCTCGGCCGGGTCGGGCACCTCGGCCTGGATGGCGCTGTAGTGCTCGGTCCACGGGTTCATTCCCTTGAACACGTTGCGCACCGCCCGCTGCTGCGCCGCCTGCCACGTGCCCAGCGCTGCCAGCAGGCTGGCGTGCACGCCGTGCCCCCAACTGCCGACCTCGCAGTGCTCGGGCCACACCATGAGCGTGTAGCGGCCCTGGGCCTCGAGCGCGTCCAGGTAGGCGAGCACGCGGGGCAGGGCGGAGGCATCGCGCGGCACGTAGCCACCCGCCCGCACCTGGGCCGCTGAGATGGGGGTGAAGGGCACCACGTCGTCCCCGGCGCCGGTGCGCCAGAACCCCGGGTGGGCGATGTCGTACCGCTGGTGCGAATCGAGCGTCACCGTCACGGCCTCGATGCGGTGGCCCTGCGTGTCCAGCCAGTGCGCGAGCCGCTGCATGTCGCCATGGGCACCGGCCACCGGCAGCGCCGGTGCGATGGGTTGGCCGTTCAGCGGCGCCAGGCCATGCCAGTCGGCGTGCAGATCGCAGAAGTCGTTTTGCGGATCGATGGCGAGCAGCTGGATGCGGGAGTGGGGCATGGAGGTTCTCCGTGGAGGGTGTGGGCGCAGTCTAATGGTGTTAGTTATTTATTGCAACTAAGTCGCATGACGGACGGCATGGCCGAGGCAACGAAAGTCGCAGCAGCGGGGCGTGCGGGTCGGAGGGGACGCCGCGCAGGCAGAGGGTGCTAAGCTTGTTCGTCCACTCTTGCACCGAACATGGCTCGCGCTGCTCCATCCCGCCCCATCGACGTTCCCGAAGGCCCGTCCCCTGTGCTCTGCACCGTGGACGTGGTGCTGCTGGCGCTCGATGCCGGTGCGCTGAAGGTGTTGCTGCTCCGCCGTGACCATGCGCCCTATGCCGGTGCCTGGGCACTGCCGGGCGGCTACATCCACCCCGAGGAAGATGCCGATGCGCATGCAGCGGCATTCCGCGTGCTGCGGGCCAAAGCCGGCGTGGAGAGCCCTTATCTCGAACAGCTGGCGACCTTTTCCGGGCTGGCGCGCGATCCGCGGGGCTGGTCGGTGGCCGTGGCGTACTACGCGCTCGTCCCCGGCTCGCTGCTGCCCGCCTGCGAGGCGCTGCCGGGCATGCGCTGGGTACCGGTGGATGGGTTGCCTGCGCTGCCGTTCGATCATGCGGAGATCGTGCGCACAGCATTTGAGCGCCTGCGCGGCAAGAGCCTCTACTCGTCGCTGCCCGTGTACTTGTGCGGGGAGCGCTTCACCCTGCCGCAGCTCCAGGCCGCTTACGAGGCGGTGCTGGGCGAGCCGCTCAACAAGGTCAGCTTTCGCCGCAAGATGGAGGAAATGGCGATGCTGGAGCCCGTAGAGGGGGCCCTGCACTCGGGCGGTGCGCACCGGCCGGCCCAGCTCTACCAGCTCAAGCCCCGCTTTCGCCGCAACCTGTCGCTGTTGCCGCGCGGGCTGTAAGCGGCACTGCCCGGGCCGGCACGACTGTGCTAGCACCGGGCAGCGTGGATGGGCTCGTGGCCAGAGGGCGGCGGCCGCCAGCGCCTTGGCGGCCCCGCCCCGGGTTATCGAAGCGCCTTGCGCGCCGCGCCCACACCCATCACCGCCAGGATGACGAACACCACGGCCAGCACCAGGAACAGGATGAACAGGATCTTGGCAATACCGGCAGCGCCGGCGGCCACGCCGGTGAAGCCCAGGGCGCCTGCGACGAGCGAAATGATGGCGAAGATGATGGCGAACTTGAGCATGGGGGAACTCCTTGAAAATTGCAGACGGTGGGCACCGGTGTGCGTTGACGATGGAACAACGATAGATTTCGGTCCGCCCCCGCCACGTCGGCCGTGCGAGGTGAAAAGCGTAGGAGCGGGTCGATCCGCAGCGCAATGGCACTCGGCCCGGGCGTGGCTTGTTCTTCAGCGCAGCGCGTTGATGGCCATACCGGCGGCGAGCGCCAGCAGCACGGCGCCGGTCGCACGCTCCAGCCGCCCTACATGGCGGGCGAAGCGCCGCATCACCACCGGGTGACCGGCTGCGGCCGCAACCAGCAAGTCCCACCCCAGCACGGCACATACCATCCAGACACCGCATATCGCCTGCAGATAGCCGGGTGAAGAGGCCAGCAAGGTGAAGAGACTGGCGTACGACAGGGCGTTTTTCGGATTGAGCAAGGCGTTGATGAGCCCCATGCGCAGTGCTTGCGGCCATCCAGGCGCCAGGGCATCCGCCGCTCCCGGCGCCTGCACCGTGACGGGCGTGCCCGGTGAGCGCACCAGCCGCATGCCCAGCCATGCCAGATAACCGCAGCCGCCCCACTGCAACGCCGTGTACAGCATGCTGTCCGGCTGCACGGCCGACAGCCCTGCCCATGCCAGCGCGATGAAGAGCCCGTTGGCCAGCGCCACGCCCGCACAGATACCGCTCGCGCGACGCCAGCCATGCAGGAGTGCCGTGCGCACGATGAGAAAGAAGTCGGGCCCGGGGCTTAGCAGCGCCAGGAAATGCACACCGGCCACGATCAAAAAGAGTTCAAGCACCGTTTCGCCTTTGCTGCGGTCACGCGGGCGGGGTGCCTGCGGATTGCCACAGTCTGGCGAGCGGGGGGCATGCCGTCTTGGAAAAAAAGACCGGGATGCGGCTGCCGGGCGGATGCGCGACAGACCCGTCCCGCTCAGCTCAGCGCCGGTACTCGCCCGGCGTCGCCGCCACGTGCTGCTTGAAGACGTGGTGGAAATGGCTCTGGTCGTAAAAACCCAGTTCGTGCGCCACGGAGGCGAGCGCCTCGCCGGTGCGAAGCCGCTCTCGCGCCGCATTGACCCGCAGATCGAGCTGGTAGGCGTGAGGCGTCATCCCTGTGACTGCACGGAAGGAGCGCACCAGCGCGCGTGGCGATGTGCCGGCCTTCTCTGCCAGCAGCGGCAGGGGGACCGCGTCCTCCGGCTGGGCATGCAGCAAAGCGAGCGTCTTCGCGACCGGTGAGTCGGCGGCGGCAGGCGCGAGAGGCACGACCTCTCCGGCTCGCCAACTGCCTTGCAGCACGAAATCCCGGATGGCTGCTTCCTTCGACTGCGCACAGGCGCTGGAGAAGATCGACTGGTTGAGCGCCGTGAACGCCTGGTAGGCCTGGGCATCCTTCACGACCAAGGCATGGGACGGCCATGATGCAGCTCCGGCTGCGTTCAGAACGCCCTCGGCCCACGCGGCGTCCAGATGCAGCATCTTATAGCTCCACGACATGCCGGGCGACGGATTGCAGGCGTGGGTGCAGCCGGCCGGCACCACCACCAACGTCCCTGGATGCAGCGGCACGCTGTGCCCTTGCGAGGTGAAGACGCTGCGGCCTGCGTCCACTGCGCCGATGGAGAGTGTGGTGTGCGTGTGGGGTCGGTAGCAGGCGCGGTTTTGAACGGCCCGGCGGCTTTCGGCGAACGGCAGCGCGGGATCGCGCCAGAAGGCGGCAGAGGTCATGGCGGCCGATGTTAAAGGGCGGGCCGCCGACCCGCTGCGCGCAGCGCGGTGATATGAATGGTTTGTGGCTGCGGCGCGGCCCTGCGGACCTTCACATCGCTGCGCGATGTGAGCCTCGCCGCAAGGCCGCCGAACCCGCTGCGCGGGTTGCCGGGCTTACAGCCCGGCCGCTGCACGCAGCGCGGTGATGTGGAATGGCTTGTGGCTGCGGCGCGGCCCTTTGGGCCTTCACATCGCTGCGCGATGCGAGCCTCGCCACAAGGCCTCCGACCCGCTGCGCGGGTTGCCGGGCTTACAGCCCGGCCGCTGCGCGCAGCGCGGTGATGTGGAGTGGCTTGTGGCTGCGGCGCGGCCCTGCGGGCCTTCACATCGCGTTGCGATGTGAGCCTTGCCGCAAGGCCGTCGACCCGCTGTGCGGGTTGCCGGGCTTACAGCCCGGCCGCTGCACGCAGCGCGGTGATGTGGAGTGGCTTGTGGCTGCGGCGCGGCCCTGCGGGCCTTCACATCGCTGCGCGATGTGAGCCTCGCCGCAAGGCCGCCGAACCCGCTGTGCGGGTTGCCGGGCTTACAGCCCGGCCGCTGCACGCAGCGCGGCGGCCTTGTCCGTCTTTTCCCAGGTGAACTCGGGTTCTTCGCGGCCGAAGTGGCCGTAGGCAGCAGTCTTCTCGTAGATCGGGCGCAGCAGGTCGAGCATCTGGATGATGCCCTTGGGGCGCAGGTCGAAGTGTTCCTGCACCAGCTTGGCGATCTGGTCGTCGGGGATCACGCCCGTACCTTCCGTGTACACCGTCACGTTCATCGGGCGCGCCACGCCGATGGCGTAGGCGACCTGGATCTGGCACTGGCGTGCCAGGCCCGCGGCCACGATGTTCTTGGCCACGTAGCGGGCGGCGTAGGCGGCCGACCGATCCACCTTGGTCGGATCCTTGCCGCTGAAGGCGCCGCCACCGTGCGGGCAGGCGCCGCCGTAGGTGTCGACGATGATCTTGCGGCCCGTCAGGCCGCAGTCGCCTTGCGGGCCGCCGATGACGAAGCGGCCGGTGGGGTTGATGAGGAACTTGGTGTCCTTCAGCCATTCACCGGGCAGCACGGGCTTGATGATCTCCTCGATGACCGCTTCGATGAAGCTGGGCTTCATCGTCTTGGCCGTCTCGGACTGGTCAGGGTGGTGCTGGGTGGAGAGCACGACGGTGTCGATGCTGTGGGGCTTGCCGTCCACGTAGCGCATCGTGACCTGGCTCTTGGCGTCGGGCCGCAGGAAGGGCAGGCGGCCGTCCTTGCGCAGCTGGGCCTGGCGCTCGACCAGGCGGTGCGCGTAGTAGATGGGCGCGGGCATCAGCTCGGGCGTCTCGTCGCAGGCGTAGCCGAACATCAGGCCCTGGTCGCCGGCGCCGGTGTTCAGGTGGTCGTCGCTGGCGTGGTCCACGCCCTGGGCGATGTCGTTGCTCTGCTTGTCGTAGGCCACCAGCACCGCGCAGCCCTTGTAGTCGATGCCGTAGTCGGTGTTGTCGTAGCCGATGCGCTTGATGGTGTCGCGGGCGACCTGGATGTAGTCGACATGCGCGTTGGTGGTGATCTCGCCGGCCAGCACGACCAGGCCCGTGTTGGTCAGCGTTTCGGCCGCCACGCGGCTCAGGGGGTCCTGCGTGAAGATCGCGTCGAGGATGGCATCCGAGATCTGGTCGGCCACCTTGTCGGGGTGGCCTTCGGAGACGGACTCGGACGTGAAAAGGAAATCGTTCGCCATTTGAATAAACTCCGGTGCTTGACTTGCAGTGTGAGGGGACGTTGCCCTCAGCCCGGCGGCTATTGGCGAACGCTTTAGCAGAATTGTTTTACGTCGCCCTGCAAGTTGCTCATTTAACCCAGCGACCGGGCCATTCTAGTGCCATCCTTGTTTCGTCATCTCTTCCATGGTCTCGCGGCGCTGCCGCTCTGGCTGTCGCACTGGCTGGGGGCCGTGGCGGGCTGGATCGTGTTCGCCGCGTCGCCCACCTACCGCCGCCGCTTCCGGGACAACGCGGCGCTCGCGGGCTATGCGCTGGCCGACGTGCGCTCAGCCGTCGGCCATGCCGGCCGGATGGTGGCCGAGATGCCGCGCCTCTGGCTCAAGACCGCGTCGCCGCCGGTGGAGATCCGCAACGGCGACTGCGTGGAGCGGGCCTGGCAGCGCGGGCGCGGCATCGTCTTCCTGACGCCGCACCTCGGCTGCTTCGAGCTGTCGGTGCAGGCCGCCGCCGCGCGCTGGAGCCCCGCGCACGGCCCGATCACCATCCTCTACCGGCCGGCGCGCCAGCCCTGGCTGGCGGACATCATGCAGACCGCGCGCAACCGCCCGGGCATCGAGGCCGTGCCGACCACGCTGCAGGGCGTGCGGCAGATGATCAAGGCGCTGCGCCGCGGCGAAGCCGTGGGCCTGCTCCCCGACCAGGTGCCGCCGCTGGGGCTGGGCATCTGGTCGTCCTTCTTCGGACGCGAGGCCTACACCATGACGCTGGCCGCCCGCCTGGCCCAGCAGACCGGTGCGTCGGTGGTGCTGGCGCGCTGCGAGCGCCTGTCGCGCGGTCGTGGCTACGTGCTGCATTTCGAGGACATGGTCGAGCCGCTGTCGGCCGAGCTCGAGCCGGCCGTGCTGCAGATCAACCGGGCCATGGAGGGCCTGATCCGGCAAGACCCGCAGCAGTATCTGTGGGGGTATGGGCGCTACAAGCAGCCGCGCGGCGCGGGCGATGCACCGCCACCGGCATCGGCGAACCCAGCGCCTGCCGCGACGCCCGCACCCGCAACCGTACCCGCGTCCGCTTCCGAGTCCGGCGGAGCCGGGAGCGGCGCATGATGGCCCGCTTCGGCATCGCCCTGCTGGGGCTGCTCGGGCGCCTGCCCTTGCCCGTGCTGCGCGCGCTGGGCGCCTTCATCGGGCGGGCGCTGTTCCTGCTCGCGGCACGCCGCCGCAAGGTGGCGCTGCGCAATCTGGAGGTCTGCTTTCCCGACGTCTCGCCCGCACAGCGCCACGCCTGGGCACGCGAATCGTTCGAGGTGTTCTGCCAGACCTTCCTGGACCGGGGCTGGCTCTGGGCGGGCTCCGAAGCACTGGTGCGCAGCCGCGTTCGGCTGACCGGTGCGCTGCACGAACTGGAGGGCGACGCGCCCACCATCGTCTTCGCGCCGCATTTCTACAGCATGGATGCGGGCGGCCTGGCGCTGCCGCTCAACACGCAGCGCGAATTCACGTCCATCTTCGCCACCCACCCGGACCCGGTGCAGGACGCCTGGTTCATGGCGGGGCGCCAGCGCTTCGGCAACGTGCGCATGCTGAACCGGGCCGATGGCGTCAAGCCGATCCTCTCGACGCTGCGCAAGGGCGGGCTGCTCTACCTGCTGCCCGACATGGATTACGGGCCGAACGATTCGGTGTTCGTGCCGTTCTTCGCGGTGCCGCAGGTGGCCACGATTCCGTCGCTCTCGCGCTTCGCCCGGCTGGGGCGGGCCAAGGTGGTGGCGCTCTACAGCCGCATGACACCCGACGGCTACGTGGCCGAGCTGACGCCCGCGTGGGAGCACTTTCCGACCGACGACGCGGTGGCTGACACCGCCCGCATGAACCGCGAGCTGGAAGCCGCCATCCTGACCATGCCCAGCCAGTACTACTGGGTGCATCGGCGCTTCAAGACGCGGCCGGAGGGCGAACCGCCGGTTTATTGAGCCCCATGGGTCGTGGGCGCTTGTCCAGCAAGCGCCGGGTGCTATCAATATAGTAGCAATTGGGTGGGCGGCTACCGGGCCAGCAGGCCGGTGAGCGCAGCCGCCACCGCCTCAGGCTGCTCATGCACCACCCAGTGCGACGCTGCCGGCAGCGGCTGCACGCGCAGGTCGGGCACCCAGTCGCCCAAACCCTCCAGCAGGCCCGGCAGCAGGGCCGGATCGTTCATGCCCCACAGCACCTGGGTGGGCACGCGCACGGTCAGCATCTCGGGTGGCAGCTGGACGGCGGCAGCGCCCGGGTCGTCGCTGCTGGGCGGGCGCAGCGGGCTGGCGCGGTAGTAGTTGCAGGGGCCGGTCAGGCCCTGGCGCCACTGCTGGCGGTACTGGTCGCGCACGGCTGGGGTCAGCCAGTCGGGCGCGCCGCCGCCGCCGGGCGTGTCGAAGAAGCCGAACAGGCGGGCAAAGTCGTTCTCGGCCAGCAGCGCTTCGGCATCGGGTCGGCACAGAAAGCGCATGTAGTCGCTGGCAGCCTGCTGGGCCGGGTTGTTCTGCAGTTCGCGCACGAAGGCGCCCGGGTGGGGCGAATTCACGATCAGCAGGCGTTGCAGCAGCTCGGGCCGCTGGTTGGCCACGTTCCAGGCCACCGCCCCGCCCCAGTCGTGGGCGATCAGCGCGGCCAGCGGCTGGCCGTCGCCGCACTCGGCGGCGATCAGCGCCACCACGTCCTGCACCAGATGCTTGGCGCGGTAGGCCTGCACGTCCTGCGGACTGCTGGACGGCCCGAACCCGCGCAGGTGCGGGGCGACGCAGCGCCAGCCGCCGTTTTCGGGCCGGGAGAAATGCTCGAGCAGCCCGTCCCAGATGAAGGCGCCCTCGGGAAAGCCGTGCAGGAACATCAGCACCGGCCGGCCGGCCTCGCCGCTCACGCGGCAGTGCAGGGTGGTGCCGTGCGGCAGGGCGTGGTCCACGGTATCGATCATGCTGCGCTATTCTTTTCGTAGCTCGCAGCGCTGACGGATCGGGCGCTGCAGCCTAGTTGGGTTGAGAAGGGACGTCGCGGTCCGTGCCGCCGGCCGCTCGGTCGTGGTCCTCGGCGTCGAGCGCTGGCGCGCTGCCTTCGCCAGGGTCCGCTTCCTGGCTGCCGCCCTCCACCGGGTGCGACCACTGCCACAGCAGCTGGGCCACCTCGTCGACGCCTTGTTTCTTGAGGGCCGAGAACATCTTCACCTCGCCGCCGCCGGCCTGCAGTCGCGTGATGGACAGCACCTTGGCCTGCTCGGCGCGGGTCAGCTTGTCGGCCTTGGTCAGCAGCACAAGGAATTTCAGCCCGGCCTCAACGCGCGGGCGCACGGCCTCCAGCAGGGCCTCGTCCAGCTCGGTCAGCCCCAGGCGCGGGTCGCACAGCAGCACGATGGCGGTGAGGCCCTGGCGCGAGCGCAGGTAGTTCACCATCACTTGCTGCCAGCGCTGCTTGTCCGAGCGCGACACGGCGGCATAGCCGTAGCCGGGCAGGTCGGCCAGCACCGCGTCGGTCACGCCCTGCCTGCCCAGGGCGAACAGGTTGATGTGCTGCGTGCGGCCCGGCTTCTTGGAGGCGAAGGCCAGCTGCTTTTGCTGGGTGAGGGTGTTGATGCAGGTGGACTTGCCGGCGTTGGAGCGGCCGACGAAGGCAATCTCCGGCACGGTGATGTCGGGCAGGTGGTGCAGCTGCGCCGCCGTGGTGAGAAAACGCGCGGTGTGCATCCAGCCCATGGCGACCTTGGCGTCGGGTGCGGGCGGAAGACTGCCAGCAACTGGCGCATGTGATGTAGTCGTCATAAATCGGGGTTTGAAGGGATACGGCGCAAAGGGTGGCGATTGTAGAATCGTGTGGTTTCCGTGCCGCAATACCACAAACAAGAAACCCTCGATATGAAGTTGCTTGCCTCCTTGCTGATGGCTGCCGCGCTGGCAGTTCCCGCCATGATGGCCCAAGCGGCAGGCGAGGCCCAGGCCCCGGCCGCTGCGGCGCAAAAGCCCGCCCAGCCCGCCAAGCCGGACCTGGTCAAGGGCGAGGCCAGCTACACCGCCGTGTGCGTGGCATGCCACGCCGCCGACGGCAATTCGTCCATCGCGGCCAACCCCAAGCTGGCGCAGCAGCATCCCGAGTATCTGGTCAAGCAGCTGCAGGAATTCAAGTCCGGCAAGCGCAAGGACCCGGTCATGCAGGGCATGGCGGCCATGCTGTCGGACGACGACATGCGCAATGTCGCCGCCTGGCTGGCCACCAAGCCCGCCAAGGCCGGTTTCGCGAAGGACAAGGAACTCGTCGGCCTGGGCGAGCGCATCTACCGCGGCGGCATCGCCGACCGCAACATCGCCGCCTGCGCCGGCTGCCACAGCCCGAACGGCGCCGGCATTCCGGCCCAGTACCCACGGCTGTCCGGTCAACATGCCGACTACACCGCCAAGCAGCTGGCAGAGTTCCGTGAAGGCAAGCGCGGCAACAGCGTGCAGATGACGCAGGTGGCCGCCAAGCTGAACGACCGCGAGATCAAGGCGGTGGCCGACTACATCGCCGGCCTGCGTTGATGCACGTCAAGCCGCAGGGGCTCTGCGCGCGGCCGGGCGGAACCTCCCGCCGATAATCACCACCCAAGACGGGCGGGCGCATCTGAACGGATGGCCCGCCCTTGTTGTTTGGGCCCTGGCCGCTGACTCACTACCGCTCTTCCTTTTCTTCTTCATGTCCGACTCCACCCACGGCATCCGGCTCCAGTCGCGCTCGCAGGCGCTGCGTGCGGCGATCGAGTTGCTGTCGTCGATGCGTTTCGCCATCGCGCTGCTGACGGTGATCTGCATCGCCTCGGTCATCGGCACCGTGCTCAAGCAGCACGAGCCGGCAGTGAATTACGTGAACCAGTTCGGCCCGTTCTGGGCCGAGGTCTTCCTGGCGCTGCACCTGAACGCCGTCTACAGCGCGTGGTGGTTCCTGCTGATCCTGGCCTTCCTGGTGGTAAGCACCTCGCTTTGCGTGGCCCGCAACGCACCGCGCTACCTGAGCGATGTGCGCAACTACAAGGAAAGCCTGCGCGAACAGAGCCTGGGGGCCTTCGCGCACCGTGCCGAGAACCACCTGCCCGACGCGCCCGAGGCCGCAGCGCGCCGGCTGGGCGCGCTGCTGGTGTCGGGCGGCTGGAAGGTCAGGCTGCAGCAACGCGGCGACCGGGGCTGGATGGTGGCCGCCAAGGCGGGCGCCGCCAACAAGATCGGCTACATCGCCGCGCACAGCGCCATCGTGCTGATCTGCCTGGGCGGCCTGCTGGACGGCGACCTGGTCGTGCGCGCACAGATGTGGCTGGGGGGCAAGACGCCCTATGCCGGCGGCGGCCTGATCTCCGAGGTGAAGCCCGAGCACCGCCTCTCCGAGCGCAACCCCACGTTCCGCGGCAACCTGCTGGTGGCCGAGGGAATGCAGTCCAGCATCGCCATCCTGAACCAGTCCGACGGCGTGCTGCTGCAGGAGCTGCCGTTCTCCATCGAGCTGAAGAAGTTCATCGTGGAGCATTACTCCACCGGCATGCCCAAGCTGTTCGCGAGCGACATCGTCATTCACGACAAGGCCACCGGCGAGGCCACGGCCGCGCGGGTGGAGGTGAACCACCCGGCCAGCTGGCGCGGCATCGAGATCTACCAGTCGAGCTTCGACGACGGCGGCTCGCAGGTCACGCTGCAGGCCCGCCCGCTGGTGGCGGGCGTGCAGCCCTTCGAGGTGCAGGGCGTGATCGGCGGCAGCTCGCCCCTGCCGGCCGCGGCCATGGGCCAGCCGCTGACGCTCGAATACGCGGCGCTGCGGGTGCTCAACGTCGAGAACTTCAGCGGGGCCAAGGAGCCCGGCGCGGCCGGCGCGACCGGCTCCGCCGTGGATGTGCGCAAGGTGGACCTGCGCTCGTCCATCGAATCGCGCCTGGGGGCCGGCAACAAGACCGTCACGCCGCGCGATCTGCGCAACGTGGGCCCCAGCATCACCTACAAGCTGCGCGACGCCTCGGGCCAGGCGCGCGAGTTCAACAACTTCATGCTGCCGGTGGACACGGGCGACGGCCAGCCGGTCTACCTGCTGGGCGTGCGCGAGACGCCCGCCGAGCCGTTCCGCTACCTGCGCGTGCCGGCCGACGACCAGGGCAGCATGGACGGCTTCGTGCGCATGCGGCTGGCGCTGGCCGATGGCGCGCTGCGAGAGCAGGCCGTCAAGCGCTATGTGGCGCTGGCGGTGGACCCATCGCGCCCCGAGCTGGCCGAGCAGCTCGGCCAGTCGGCCGTGCGCGCGCTGGCCCTGTTCGCAGGCGCCTTGCCCAGCAGCGAGAAGAGCGAGCGTGCCGGCCGGGCCGTGGGCGGCCTGCAGGCCATCTCCGACTTCATGGAAGCCAACGTGCCCGAGGCCGAGCGCGCCCGCGCGGGCGAGGTGCTGGTGCGCATCCTGAACGGCACGCTGTTCGAGCTGGCGCAACTGACCCGCCAGCGTGCCGGCCAGCCGCCGCTGGAGCAGAACGCCAGGACCCAGGCCTTCATGACGCAGGCCGTGCTGTCGCTGAGCGACGCGCAGATCTACCCGGCGCCCGTGGCGTTCGAGTTGAAAGGCTTCAACCAGGTGCAGGCCAGCGTCTTCCAGGTGGCCCGTGCGCCCGGCAAGAACGTCGTGTACCTAGGTTGCCTGTTCCTCATCGTGGGCATCTTCGCCATGCTCTACGTGCGCGAGCGCCGCATCTGGATCTGGCTGGCGCCCGAGGGCGAGGGCGCGCATGCCACCATGGCGCTATCGACCAACCGCAAGACGCTGGACGGCGACCGCGAGTTCGGCCAGTTGACCCGGAAACTGATCGGGGCGCCGCCCCACGGAGACACCGCATGAACACCGCCACCTCCACCACGACGGTCACGCTGAACGAAGGGTTCTTCGCCCGCCGCACCGCTTTCGACTGGCTGTTCGCCGCCATCGTGGCCGTGGGGGGATTGTTCACCCTGCAACGCTATGGCGCGGCCATGGACGGGTACGAAAAAGGCATCCTGCTCGGCGCCATTCCCTGCATGGTGTGGCTGGGCTGGTTCTGGCGGCCCCTGCGGGTGCTGGCGCTGGTGGTGGCGGGCTGCTCGCTGCTGGCCATCGGGCTTTATCAACAAGGCGGCACGGGCGACCTGGCGCGGGCCGACACCGTGTTCGGCCTGAAATACTTCCTGTCGAGCCAGTCCGCCATCCTCTGGATGAGCATGCTGTTCTTCATGAGCACCGCGTTCTACTGGATCGGCATGTTCTCGCGCGGCGAAGGCCAGACGCTGATGCTGATCGGCTCGCGCCTGGCCTGGACGGCCATCGCCATGGCGCTGATCGGCACCATGGTGCGCTGGTACGAGAGCTACCAGATCGCCCCCGACATCGGCCACATCCCGGTCAGCAACCTGTACGAGGTGTTCGTGCTGTTCTGCTGGATGACGGCGGCCTTCTACCTCTACTACGAGGCGCAGTACAAGACCCGCGCGCTGGGCGGCTTCGTCATGCTGGTGGTCAGCGCGGCGGTGGGCTTTCTGCTCTGGTACACGGTGGTGCGCGAGGCCCATGAGATCCAGCCCCTGGTGCCGGCCCTGAAGAGCTGGTGGATGAAGCTGCACGTGCCGGCCAACTTCATCGGCTACGGCACTTTCGCCCTCGCCGCCATGGTGGCGTTTGCCTACCTCATCAAGCTGCAGGCGAGTGAAACCCGCTGGTGGCGACTGGCGCCGCTGTGGCTGCTGGGCGTGGTGCTGTGCTTCGAGCCCATCGTGTTCCGCCAGGGCGGCGCGGACGGCAACGGCGGAGGCTACTGGATGGTCTACTTCGGCATCTCGGCCTTCATCGTGGCCGGCATCCTGCTGGGGCGGCGCCACATCGCGGCGCGCCTGCCGGCGTTCGAGGTGCTCGACGACATGATGTACAAGTCGATCGCGGTCGGCTTCGCCTTCTTTACCATCGCCACGGTGCTGGGCGCGCTCTGGGCCGCCGAGGCCTGGGGCGGCTACTGGAGCTGGGACCCGAAGGAGACCTGGGCCCTGATCGTGTGGCTGAACTACGCCGCCTGGCTGCACATGCGGCTGCTCAAGGGATTGCGCGGCGCGGTGTCGGCCTGGTGGGCGTTGGTGGGGCTGGCCGTCACCACGTTCGCGTTCCTCGGGGTCAACATGTTCCTGAGCGGCTTGCACAGCTACGGCACGCTTTAGCCCCCGGGGGCTAAAGCGCCAGGCAGGGGAGGGGCTGCACGCCTGCCGGTGATCCAGCCGGGGGCGGCCTGCGTACCTAGCATGCCCCCGCGTTTTCGCAAAAAGCCGAGGGCCAGCGCAGCCCGCGCGATTCAGTTAGATTGACCGACGTCGCCGCGCCCCGCTGCCGCCCCTCAAGACCCGGAGATCGACCCATGCTGATTCCCTCCCGCCACGACGGTTTCAACCACCCGCACGCCAGCGAGATCACGCCGCGTTCCGTCTATGAAGGCCGGCGCGACATGCTGCGGTGGATGGCAACTGGCGCCGCCGGTGCCGCGCTCGCCTCCTGGGCGGGGCGCGAGGCGCTGGCCCAGCAGGTCGCGCGCCCCGGCAAGCTGGCCGCGCTGCCGGGCGCGAAGTCGGCGGTGGCAGGCGCCGTCGCCATGGACAAGCTCACCGACTACAAGGACGCGAGCACCTACAACAACTACTACGAGTTCGGCGTGGACAAGGCCGACCCGGCGCGCAACGCCCACACGCTGAAGACCTCGCCCTGGACGGTGGAGGTGGAGGGCCTGGTCAACAAGCCACGCAAGTTCGCCATCGAAGACCTGCTCAAGCTGAGCCCGCAGGAAGAGCGCATCTACCGGCTGCGCTGCGTCGAGGGCTGGTCGATGGTGATCCCGTGGGTGGGCTATTCGCTGGCCGAACTGATCAAGCGCGTGGAGCCGCAGGGCAGCGCCAAGTACGTGGAATTCGTCACGCTGGCCGACAAGGCGACCATGCCCTATGTGGGCTCGCGCGTGCTGGACTGGCCCTACACCGAGGGGCTGCGCCTGGACGAGGCCATGCACCCGCTGACGCTGCTGGCGTTCGGCATGTATGGCGAGGTGCTGCCCAACCAGAACGGGGCGCCCGTGCGCCTGGTGGTGCCGTGGAAGTACGGCTTCAAGAGCGCCAAGAGCCTGGTCAAGATCCGTTTCGTCGAGAAGGAGCCGGGCACGGCCTGGAACAAGGCGGCTGCGCAGGAATACGGTTTCTATTCCAACGTGAACCCCAACGTCGATCACCCGCGCTGGAGCCAGGCCACCGAGCGCCGCATCGGCGAAGACGGCCTGTTCGCCAAGAAGCGCAAGACCCTGATGTTCAACGGCTACGAGCAGCAGGTCGGGCAGCTGTATGCCGGCATGGATCTGAAGAAGAACTACTGATACTCCCGATGCTGATGGACGACAGTCAGGCGCTGGCTGCCCGCGGCCGGTTCTCTTCCGGGGCCGCTGCGCCCGAAGCGTGGGCGCCGCGCATACCGTCCCTTGCGGGCCGCATTGCATGAAGAAGTGGTTGCTGCATCCGGCCGCGAAGCCGGTGGTGTTCGCGCTGTGCCTGGGGCCGTTCGCCTGGCTCTTCTATGGCGCGCTGGCCAACCAGCTGGGCGCCAACCCGGCCGAGGCGCTGATCCGCTCCACGGGCGACTGGACGCTGCGGCTGCTGTGCGTGGCGCTGGCCGTCACGCCGCTGCGCGTGCAGTTCGGTCTGGCGCCGCTGGCGCGTTTCCGGCGCATGCTGGGGCTGTTCGTCTTTTTCTATGCCCTGTTGCACCTGCTGTGCTACAGCTGGTTCGACATGGGGTTCGACCTGGGCGAAATCGTGCTCGATGTCGCCAAGCGTCCGTTCATTCTGGTGGGCATGCTGGCTTTCGTGCTGCTGCTCGCCCTGGCTGCCACGTCGTTCAACCGGGCGATCCGCTGGCTGGGGGGCAAGCGCTGGCAGGCCCTGCACCGCACCGTCTATGCCGTCGCTGCACTCGCGCTGCTGCATTTCTTCTGGATGCGCGCGGGCAAGAACCATTTCGGCGAGGTCGCGATCTACGCGGCCATCATCGCGGCGCTGCTGGCCTGGCGGGTCTGGAACCACAGGCGCACCCAGCGACTGAAAGTGCCGCCTCGACAGTGATTATGCTATTAAAATGATAGCATAAGGTGCTTGATTGGTGGGCGCAAAAGCTCTATTTGGCTTGTATTTCCGGCCGTGCCCTCAGCGGCCTGGGCCGCCCCGCACCGACGGGTCGATCCGCGCGGTGGGCAGGCGGTAGGCGGCTTCGCCGAACAGGTCGATGCCGCACTGCAGCTGGTCCAGCCAGTCGAAGAAGTCCCGGATGGCCGCCGGGCCCAGGATGGGCGCGCCGTGCTGCGGCACCAGCATGGCGATGTCGAGCTGCCGTGCCATGCGGGTCCAGAGCCGCAGGATCTTGTTGGACACCATGTAGCGCCGGTGGAAGCCCTCCATGCGCGGAATGTGCGGCGCAAGCTGGGTCACCGGCACGCGGGCCTCGGCGCCGCTCGTCATCGACACGCCCAGATCCCCCGTGAAGAGGATGCGGCTCACCGGGTCGTAGAAGTGGAAGTTGCCCTCGGAGTGCAGGAAGTGCGCGGGCAGCAGCACCAGTTCATGGCGGCCCAGCGGCAGGTGGCCGCCTTCGTCGGGCACGCCGATCACGCGGTTCTCGGTCTTGCCGACCTTGGTGAAGTGCGGTGCGAACCGCTCCCACACGCGGGAGATGACGAGGGTGGCACGCGTGCTGGTCATCCACCGGTCCAGCGAGGCGATGATGTCCGGGTCGGCGTGCGAGGCGATCAGGTAGGAGAGCTTGTGCGGCGGGAAGTGCTGGCTCATCCCGACGAACAGTTCGTTGAACGCCAGGTTGCCACCGGGGTCGATGATGGCGCCCGTGTCGCCGTCGACGATGAGGAACTGGTTGGCCTGCACGGCCTGGCCGCCTTCCTCGATCAGGTCGGGGAACATCAGGCAGGCATGCTGCGCATCGCGGTAGAGCTCAACGGGCGGCTGGGCCATGGCGGCGGTCTTCTGGGCAGTGGAAACGGCCACTGTAGGGCCGCACTGCCGCAGGGCCCTTGATGCGCGTCAAGCAGGCGTGAAGCGCCGGCCGGGGCGCCGCCTCGGCCCGATGAGCCAGGGGGGGCGCGGCCGGGGCGTGGTCAGGCCTGGACGAGCTGCTCGCAGCGGAAGATATCGCTCACCGTCTCGCGCGAGCGGATCAGGTGCGCCGTGGCGCCATCCACCAGCACCTCGGCAGGGCGGGCGCGGGTGTTGTAGTTGCTGCCCATGGAGCTGCAGTAGGCGCCTGCCGACAGCACCGCCAATTGGTCGCCGGGCTGCACCGCCAGCGCACGGTCGCGGCCGATCCAGTCGCCGCTCTCGCAGACCGGGCCGACCACGTCGTAGACCTGCTCAAGCGCCGCCGCACTGCCGCCCGCCTGCAGCGGCACGATGGCGTGGAACGCCTGGTACATGGCCGGGCGGGGCAGGTCGTTCATCGCGGCATCGACGATGCAGAAATTCTTCTGCTCGCCCGGCTTCACGTAGAGCACCTCGGTCAGGCACACGCCGGCATTGCCCACCAGCGAGCGGCCCGGCTCGATCATGAATTGCCGGTCGCCATATCCCCGTGCGTCCAGCTTGGCCAACAGCTTGGCCCACAGGGCATCGGCTTCGGGTGGCGTGTCGCCGTTGTAGTTGATGCCCAGGCCACCACCGAAATCGATGTGGTGGATGGGAATGCCCGCGCCTTCGATGGCCTGCACCAGGTCGAGCAGGCGGTCGGTGGCGTCCAGGTAGGGCGTCTCGTCGGTGATCTGCGAGCCGATGTGGAAGTCGATGCCCACCACCTGCAAACCGGGCAGCGAGGCGGCATGCTGGTATGCCTGCAGCGTGCGCTCATGGGCCACGCCGAACTTGTTGCCCTTGAGGCCAGTGGAGATGTAGGGATGGGTCTTCGGGTCGACGTTCGGGTTCACGCGGATGCTGATCGGCGCCCGGGTGCCCATCGCCACGGCGACTTCGCTCAGCACGTCCAGCTCCGATTCGCTCTCCACGTTGAAGCAGCCGATGCCGGTGGCCAGCGCATTGCGCATCTCGGCGCGCGTCTTGCCCACGCCGGAGAAGATGATCTTGCGCGGATCGCCGCCCGCAGCCAGCACGCGCTGCAGCTCGCCGCCCGAGACGATGTCGAACCCGCAGCCCTGCTGCGCGAAGACCTGGAGCACGCCCAGCGACGAGTTGGCCTTCATCGCATAGCAGATCTGCACCTTGCGGCCCGCGAAGCCGCGCTGATAGGCGGCCAGCGCCGAGAGCATCGACGCCTTCGAATAGACGTAGAGCGGCGTGCCGTGCTCGCGCGCCAGATCGGACAGGGGCAGCGCTTCGATGAACAGGGCGTCACCGCGGTAGGCGATGTGCGGGTGGCCGGGCAGGGGGGAGGGCGTGGTCATGGCTTGGAAGGCGAGGCGGGAGAAGCAGCAGAGGCCGGCGAGTCGGGAGATGCGGGCACCAAGGGAGTGGCGCTGGAAGGGGCGTCAGGGGTGGCCGGCGGTGCCGCTGGGGCGGGGCTGGCAGCGGGTGGCTGGGCCGCCTGCTGCCGCTGCACGAACGGCGTCAGCGTTTGCGGCAGGGTGGCGCGCTGGGCCGCAGCCGGCTCGGTCGGCAGAAACAACGGCCCCCGCTGGCCGCAGCCGGCGACTGCCGCCATGCTCGCGGCAAGGGCGATCGTCCTGACTAGAATTTGGGAAGCTCTCAACATCATCAAATTGTAATGACGGACCTCGAATTTCTGGACCAGGCCGAAAAACTCCTGCTGGCCGTGGAACAAGCCTGCGACCGGATCAACGACGCCACCGACGCCGACCTGGACGCCCAGCGGGTGGGCGGCATGATCACCATCACGTTCGCCAATGGCAGCCAGATCGTCATCAACCAGCAAAAGCCCCTGCACGAGATCTGGCTCGCGGCGCGCACCGGCGGCTACCACTATCGCTTCGATGGCGCGCAGTGGCAGGACACCAAGGGCGGTCTGGAGTTCTTCGCGGCGCTGAACGACAACGCCAGCCAGCAGGCGGGCATGCCGCTGCGCTTCGACCACTGAGTTGCGCTGGCAGGGCAGGGGTGGGCAGGCCGGCCGCAAGGGCTGATGACCCACCGCCGGCGGACGTCCCGGCCCGCACCCCGGGTGCCGGGCAGGTCTCTCGCCGCGGATCTCCGCCCGCCCGCCCCGCCGGTGCCCCGGATCAGTTGCGGAACAGATCCAGGATGCGGCTGCGTTCCTCGGCCGGCGGCGGAGCCGGTGGCGCCGTGCCCGGCGCTGCAGGCGCGTGGTCTTCCATGCCGACGCTGGCGATGCCGGCATTGCGTGCGTACTCGTCGTAGAACCACTCGCCGCCCACGTTCGTCACGCCGGCCGGCACCGTGGGTTCGGCCACCGGCACGCCCTTCAGGGCGCGCTCCATGAAGCTGATCCAGATCGGCAGGCTCAGGCCCCCGCCGGTTTCCCTGCTGCCCAGGTTGCGTGGTGTGTCGTAGCCGATCCAGGTGACCGCGGCGATGGTGGGCTGGAAGCCGGCGAACCAGGCATCGACCGCATCGTTGGTGGTGCCGGTCTTGCCGTAGATGTCCGGGCGCTTGAGCGTGGCCTGGGCGCGGGCCGCGGTGCCCGAGCGGGTCACTTCCTGCAGCAGGCTGTTGGTGATGAAGGCGTTGCGCGCCTCGATCACCCGGGGGTTTTCGGCCGTCGCCGGTGGCTGGAAGTCCGAGAGGATGCGGCCCTTGTGGTCGGTCACGCGGCTGATCAGGTAGGGGTTGACGCGGTAGCCGCCGTTGGCGAACACGGAGTACGCCGACACCATCTGCATCGCGGTAACCGAGCCCGCGCCCAGCGCCATCGTCAGGTAGGGTGGGTGCTTCTCGGCGTCGAAACCGAAGCGGCTCACCCATTCCTGCGCGTTCTTCGGGCCGACGGCCTGCAGGATGCGGATCGAGATCACGTTCTTGGAGCGCGCCAGGCCGGTGCGCATCGTCATCGGGCCGTCGTACTTGCCGTCGTAGTTCTTGGGCTCCCACGGCTGGCCGCCAGTGACGCCGGCACTGAAGAAGAGCGGCGCATCGTTGATCACCGTCGCGGGCGTGAAGCCCTTTTCGAGCGCGGCCGAGTAGATGAACGGCTTGAAGCTGGAGCCGGGCTGGCGCCAGGCCTGGGTCACGTGGTTGAACTTGTTCTTGTCGAAATCGAAGCCGCCGACCAGGGCCTTGATGGCACCCGAGCGTGGATCGACGGCGACGAAGGCGCCTTCGACCTCGGGCAGCTGCGTGGCCTCCCAGGTCTTCTTCGGTGTCTGCACCACGCGGATGATGGCGCCCCGGCGGAGCTTGATGTTGGGCGGCGCCTTGTCGCTCAGGCCCGACTGCACGGGCTTCAGGCCATCGCCGGTGATCTCGAACGGCTCGCCATTGGCACGGGCAGCCACGATCTTCTTGGCGCTGGCCTGCAGCACCACGGCAGACAGCACGTCGCCGTTGTCCGGGTGGCCTGACAAAGCATCGTCAATCGCATCTTCGGCTTCCTGGGGGTCGTCGGGCAGGGTGACGAACTTTTCGGGGCCACGGTAATGCTGGCGGCGTTCGTAATCCATGATGCCCCTGCGCAGCGCGGTGTAGGCCACTTCCTGGTCCCCGGCATTGAGCGTGGTGTACACGTTCAGGCCACGCGTGTAGGCCTCGTTGCCGTACTGGGCGAAGATCAGCTGGCGCGCCATTTCCGCCACGTATTCGGCGTGGATGCGGGTGCTGTCGTTGCCGGAGCGCAGCTTGAGGTCCTCGGCCTTGGCCTCTGCGGCCTGCTCGGCCGTGATGAAGCCGTTTTCCTGCATCCGCTCGATGATGTACTGCTGGCGGATGCGCGCCCGCTTGGGGTTGCTGATCGGGTTGTAGGCCGATGGGGCCTTGGGCAGCCCGGCCAGCATGGCGGCCTCGGCGATGGAGATGGACTTGAGCGGCTTGCCGAAATAGGTTTCCGCTGCAGCGGAGAAACCGTAGGCACGGTTGCCCAGATAGATCTGGTTCATGTAGATCTCGAGGATCTGGTTTTTCGTCAGCAGGTGCTCGAGCTTGAACGTCAGCAGGATCTCGTAGATCTTGCGCGTGAAGGTTTTCTCCGACGACAGGTAGACGTTGCGGGCCACCTGCATGGTGATGGTCGACGCGCCCTGGCTCTTCACCCGGCCCAGGTTGGCCAGCGCCGCGCGGACAACGCCCTTGTAGTCGACGCCGCCATGCTCGAAGAAGCGGGCGTCTTCGATGGCCAGCACGGCATCGGTCATCACCTTGGGGATGTCCTGGATGGGGGTCAGATTGCGCCGCTCTTCGCCGAACTCACCCAGCAACGCGCCCTCTGTCGAGTAGACGCGCAGCGGCAGTTTGGGGCGGTAGTCCGCCAGATCCGACACGTCAGGCAGGTTGGGATAGGCCACGGCCAGCGCTACGGCGATGGTCAGCACGCCGGCCAGGCCCAGGGCGGCTCCGATGCCAACGATCCAGGCGAGCACTCGCAAAAGGACACGCCACCAGGCAGGCGAGGCGGGTGGGGTGGACGGGGCTTTGGCTGGAGGCGGCATGTAGCGCTTTGTGAAGTGAACCCACCATTATAAAAATGGCAGGTGTGCAAGGGTGAGGCCACCCATGAAACCAGTTTGTGCCCATTGCCAGGTACTGCACACCCCTTACCCGCGCGACATGAGCCGGCTTTGCCCGTTCCGCGTGTAGGAAAAGAACGTCTGCTTTTGACAACGGCGGACTTGTTACACGGGTGCAAAAGACTTTGCCGGGGTATGACGGACTGCTAGCATGTAGCGGTAAGTGTTAGGTAATGTTGCGCCCGCTGGGTGTTTAACGAGGGGCTCATCTTGATCTCACTGGGGTCTTTGTTCAATCGACAGTCGGCGCCCCTGCTGGGTATAGACATCAGCTCTTCCAGCGTGAAGCTGGTGGAGCTCGGCCGCGACAAGGCGGGAGCCCTCGTTCTGGAGCGCTGCGCCATGGAACAACTGGAGCGGGGCTGGATTACCGACGGCAACATCGAGAAGTTCGATGAGGTGGCCGAGGCGTTGCGGCGCCTGGTGAAAAAGAGCGGTACCCGCACGCGCAACGTGGCGCTGGCCCTGCCGCCCTCCGCAGTGATCACCAAGCGGGTCTCCCTGCCGGGAGGGCTGTCGGAGCAGGAGCTGGAAGTCCAGGTCGAATCCGAAGCCAATCAATACATTCCTTTTTCGCTGGACGAGGTGAGTCTGGACTTCTGCGTTGTCGGCCCCACCAAGAATGCGTCGGGCGACGTGGATGTCCTCATCGCGGCATCGCGCCGTGAAAAAGTGCAGGACCGCCAGGGTCTGGCTGAAGCCGCTGGACTCAAGCCCGTCATCATGGACATAGAGTCCCATGCCTCGCGTCTGGCGGCTGGGCGTCTGATCGAGGCGCTGCCCAACCGGGGCGTGGATTCCCTGGTGGCGCTCTTCGAGGTCGGCGCCTTGACCACCAGTCTGCAGGTGATCCGCAACGAGGAAGTGCTGTACGACCGCGACCAGGCCTTCGGCGGCGCGCAGCTCACGCAGCTCATCGTGCGCCAGTACGGCTTTTCCCAGGAAGAAGCCGAAAGCAAGAAGCGCAGCGGCGACCTGCCGGAGGACTACCAGTCCGCCGTGCTGCGCCCCTTCGTGGAAAGCATGTCGCATGAAATCAGCCGGGCACTGCAGTTCTTCTTCACCAGCACGCCGTACAACCGGGTCGATCACATCATGCTGGCCGGCGGCTCCGCGCCTTTGCCCGGGCTGACCGAAGCCGTGGTCAAGGCGACCGGCTTCGCCTGCTCGTCGGTCAATCCTTTTGACGGCATGGAGATCGGCAACGCAGTGCGCATGAAGAAGATGGTGCGCGAAGCACCGTCGTACCTGACATCCTGCGGGCTGGCGATGCGGAGGTTCCTGCAGTGATTCTGATCAATTTGCTCCCGCACCGGGAGGCTGCGCGCAAGCGGCGGCGTGAGGCCTACCAGGCGACGATGTTGGCTTCGGCACTGGTCGGTCTGGCGATTGCCGGGCTCATCTACTGGTGGTTCCAGATGATGATCACCAACCAGCAGGAGCGCAACGCGTTCCTGAAGAACGAGATCACGGTCCTGGAGGGCCAGATCAAGGAAATCGCCTCCATCGAGAGCGAGATCGCCTCTCTGCGCGCCCGCCAGAAAGCGGTCGAAGACCTGCAAGCCGACCGGAATCTGCCGGTTCACTTGTTGAACGAGCTCGTGAAGCAGTTGCCGGACGGGGTCTACATCACCAGCCTCAAGCAGGAGGGCGAGATCGTCACCATGCAAGGCATGGCGCAGTCGAACGAACGGGTGTCCGAGATGTTGCGCAATCTGACGGACAAGACGCCCTGGCTCGGCAAACCCGAACTGGTTGAGATCATCGCTACCAATGTAGCGCTGACGCCCCGTGAGCAACGCCGCGTGGCGTCGTTCAATTTGCGGTTCCGGTTGATGCGTGCCTCTGACGCGCAGAAGGCCGCTACGCCGGCTGGCGCTGCCAATGTGGCGGGAAAGTAAGCAGATGGCGAAAAAGCGAACCTCCAAAATAGATTTCGCCAAGTTACAGGGCGATCTGCAGCGCCAATTTCAGAATCTCGACCCCAAAGACCCATCGCGGTGGCCGGCGGCCCCGCGAACGCTGCTGTGCGTCGCGATTGCCGTGGGCATTGCTACTTTTCTATGGTTCTTCAAGCTGACGGACTATGAGGCTGAGCTGGAAACGGAGCGTGCCACCGAACAGACTTTGCGGGCCGACTATCAGGCCAAGTTGATCAAGGCGGTGAGTCTGGATGCCCTGAAAAAGCAAAGAGAGCAGATTCAGCAGTATGTGATTCAGCTGGAAAAGCAACTGCCCAGCAAAGCAGAGATGTCCGCCTTGCTGTCCGACATCAACCAAGCGGGTCTGGGACGCAGCCTCCAATTCGAGCTGTTCCGCCCGGGCCAGGTTGTCGTGCGCGATTACTACGCCGAGCTGCCCATCGCGGTTCGCGTCACAGGCAACTATCACGATATCGGCGCCTTTGCCGCGGACATCGCCAATCTCTCCCGGATCGTCACCCTGAACGACCTGGCTATCGCGCCATCTTCGAAGGAGGCGACAACCTTGTCGATGGATGCAACAGCCCGAACCTTCCGGTACCTCGACCCTGAGGAAATCCAGGCGCAAAAAGACGCTGCAGCAGCAGGGAAGAACAAATGACATCCTCAAGATGCCTGGCCGCGCTCGTCGCAGCCTCTGCTTTGACGGGCTGCGGCCAGTCTGGCGAAGGCGATCTGCGCACCTGGATGGACGAGTTGCGTGCCACCACCAGACCGCAGGTCACGCCACTGGTCGAGCCAAAGCAGTTCATTCCTGAGAACTACGTTGGCGGGGGTGGAGCAGATCCCTTCAGCGTTGCCAAGCTGACTCAGGCTTTGCGCCGGGACTCCGTGCAGTCGGTTACCAACGCTTCGTTGGTGGCACCGGAAATGGCGCGCCGCAAGCAGCCGCTGGAGTCCTACCCGCTCGACGCGATGACCATGGTGGGCAGCCTGAACAAAACCGGCATCCCTACAGCTCTGTTGAGTGTAGAAAAGCTGCTCTACCAGGTGCGTGTGGGGGATTACCTGGGACAGAACTACGGAAAGATCGTGAAGATCAGTGAAACCGGGGTTCAGATTCGAGAGATCGTCCAGGACGGGGCCGGCGACTGGATAGAACGTATGACCGCGCTGGAGCTGCAAGAGGGAAAGAGGTAAGGAATGAATGACAACCATCGCCCCATGCTCGGGTGCTTTCGTGCGACGGCCGTGCTCGCCGTGGCCGTTTTCGCGACCACCTTCGCCTTTGCGAGGGGATCCATCCAATCGGTCACCGGCGTGTTGCAAGGCGGTGGCGAAACGGTGCGCATTGAGCTGTCTGAGGCTCTGACAGCGGTGCCCACGGGTTTTGCCATCCAGTCACCCGCGCGCATTGCGCTGGACTTTCCGGGAGTCACCAACGGAACCGGCCGGTCCCTTATTGAGATCAACCAGGGCAATATCCGGTCGGCGAATATTGTCGAGGCAGGCGATCGGTCGCGCTTGGTGTTGAATCTCAAGCAGCCCACGGCCTATCAGGCCGAACTCCAAGGCAAGTCGCTGCTGGTGTCGCTGGCGCCTGTCAGCAGTGCGGCCAGCGTCGCGCAGGCCGCGCCCACGCTGTTCGCCGAAGATCACAACAACAACGTGCTGGCACTGCGGGATCTGGACTTCCGCCGGGGCAGCGATGGTGCAGGCCGCGTGGTCGTCGGGCTGGCCAACAACCAAGTGGGCGTGGATCTGCGTCAGCAGGGCAAGTCGCTGGTGGTGGAATTCATGCGCTCGTCCTTGCCCGAAGGCCTGCGCCGCCGGCTCGACGTGACGGACTTCGGCACGCCGGTTCAGACCATCACGGCATCACAGCAGGGCGAGCGTGTCCGGCTGGTCATCGAGCCCACCGGCGAATGGGAGCACAGCGCCTACCAGAGCGATGGCCAGTTCGTGGTGGAAGTGCGCCAGAAGAAGGTGGACCTGAGCAAGCTGACCCAGGGCCCGGGATACAGCGGCGAAAAGCTGTCGCTGAACTTCCAGAACATCGAGGTCCGGTCGCTCCTGCAGGTGATCGCGGACTTCACCAACTTCAACATCGTCACATCCGATACGGTCACCGGAGCACTCACGCTGCGTCTGAAGGACGTGCCCTGGGATCAGGCGCTCCAGATCATCATGGACGCCAAGGGCCTGGGCATGCGCAAGTCCGGCACCGTGCTCTGGATCGCACCCAAGGACGAGATCGACGAGCGTACCCGCAAGGATTACGAAGCGGCCCAAGCCATTCTCAAATTGGAGCCTCTCCGCACCCAGGCTTACCAGTTGAATTACGCGAAGGCAGCTGACATGGTGGTGCAACTGACCACCGCGTCGGGCGGTGGCGGCGGCAGCACGACGGGCCAGAACAACCGCTTTCTGTCTGAGCGCGGCAGCGCCCTGGCGGAGCCTCGTACCAACCAGCTCTTCGTGACCGACACCCCCGGCAAGCTCGAAGAAGTCCGCCTGCTGTTGCAGACGCTAGACGTCGCGGTGCGACAGGTGATGATTGAGGCGCGAATCGTTGAGGCTCGGGATTCCTTTGGACGTTCGCTGGGCGTGAAGCTGGGCGGCGGAGACCTCCGGGCCAACCGGGGCGGAGATGGCGGCTACGGAATCGGCGGAAGAAACCGGGTCGCGGTCGGTACCGGTTACGACAACGCCGTGAATTCCTCTGGGTTCGGTTCTGCGGTAGACGTGGGGGGAACCTTCGTCAATCTGCCTGCGTCCGTGTCGAGCGTTCCTACCGTGGGCACTTTCGCGTTGTCCATTTTCAATTCGGCCGCCAACCGCTTTCTGTCGCTGGAGCTCTCCGCCATGGAAGCCGACGGCCAAGGCAAGATCGTTTCCAGCCCCCGTCTGATCACCGCCGACCAGACAAAGGCACTGATCGAGCAAGGCACGGAATATCCGTATTCCGTGACGGCGCCCAACGGAGCCACCACCATCGCCTTCAAGAAAGCCGTGTTGAAGCTGGAAGTGGTTCCGCAGATCACCCCTGAGGGCAACATCATCCTTGACCTGGACGTCAACAAAGACAGCCGCGGCGAAAGCACGACGCAAGGCGTCGCCATTGACACCAAGCACATCAAGACCCAGGTGCTCGTCGAAAACGGCGGCACGGTGGTGATCGGGGGGATTTTCGAGATGGAAGAGACCAATCAGGAAAACAAGATACCCGTGCTCGGCGACGTGCCGGTGGTGGGGAATTTGTTCAAGAACCGAACGAGGGAGTCGACAAAGCGCGAGATGTTGGTATTCATTACGCCCAAGGTGATTTCTGATAAAGGTCCGGTTCGTTAAATTTCGATAGGGGAAAAAATGAAGTTATTGATGAGATCAGTTGCGTGCGTTCTGGCAGCTACTCTGGCAGCTTGCGGTGGGGGCGGTGGCAGTTCAGGCGGCAGCGGAAGCACGGGAGGTGGCACTGCACCGGTTGCGGCAGGAACCATCACGCTGGAGGTGCTGGGCGGAGGCGGCTCGCCGACCGTGAAAATCTCCACAGCGGAAGTGGCTCAGCTCAAGGCCACTGTCAAGAACCAGTCCGGGGCCGCTATCAAAAATACCATTGTGAACTTTGCTGAGACAGGCGGAAGTTTGCTGGTGTTCTCGCCCACGTCAGGCACTGCCGCCACTGACGAGAATGGCGTTGCCATGCTGGAAGTGAAAGCCGCTGGCGGTACCTCGCTGGGAGCAACGACCGTCGGCGCCAGTGCGCAGGTGAATGGTCAACCGGTGACTATTTCCCAGGTGGTCACGCTCACCAGTGCCCCGTCAACTGGCCAAGTTGATCCACAAACCTTGGCCAGTGCACTCAACTTCCTGGATGCGAACCCTGCCGATCGATCCATTGTCATTGCAGGGGCGGGTGGGAGCGGTCGGTCGGAATCCGCAACCTTGCGTTTCCGCGTGGTTGATCGCAACAACGCGTCGGTCAAGGGCGCTGCGGTGGTGTTCAACGTTGTCCCGGCAAACGCTGTCACTTTGAACATCCCCCGTGCGGTAAGCGACAGCGAGGGTGTGGTCACTACGACGGTTTCGTCCCGCAACATTGCTACTGCAGTGGTAATTAATGCCCAGGTGGAAGGTAAGAACATCAGTTCTCAGTCCGACCAGCTGACGATCACCACCGGCATCGCTACTCAGCGAGGATTTGATCTCTCTGCGAGCAAGTTTCACTTGAACTCGGCCATTTCTGGTGACAGCTCCGAGCTGACTGTGCGGATCATCGATAGCAATGGCAACCCAGTCGCTGATGGGGTGCCGGTAGTTTTCACAGCGGATTACGGCCGCGTTGGATCATCTACCAGGGGCGGGTGCACCACAGTCAACGGAGCCTGCACGGTGACCTATGAGGTTCAGGATCCCCGTCCTGCCGACGGCACGCTTGCGACGGTAACCGTATCGACGCAGGTCGGAAACGGGACCGCAATCAGCGGTGTACTCCGTTTGGCTATCGTGAATCCCGGCGATCTGAATATCTATACGTCGAGTGAAGGCGGCAGTCTGTTTGGCGACTTCGACTTGAACACTTGCGGCAAGCAGTCGTTCCAGGTCTTCGTGGGAACTCCTGCGAATTTCGCAGCGCCTGCAGGAACCGGGGTGGCGGTGACCACTGGAATCTCCGACCTGACTGCCACCGTGCTGGCGGGTGGCACGATCTTGGATCAGCGCGCTTTCGGGAGGCGTACCGCCTTGAGTGTCGAGTTTGACCGGACGGCTGTCGCTGGCTCTGGCAGTACCACAGTAGAAATCAAGCTGACTTCTGGGGCTGTTGTTCAAACGATTTCGCGCCGGCTGAACTTCGCGGCTTGTACAGGAGCCGCGCCTTGAGCGGTAGATCTCGCATAAGCGTGTTCTAATTCTTGAGCCGGGTGGCGTGAAGCTCCCCGGCTCTTTCGTTTGTATAAAGAATTCCTGGTAACGAGGGCGCTGTGCATTCCATTCGTGTGAATCTTGCGGAGAATTCCTACCCCATCCTGATCGGCCGTAGCGCGCTCGAAACTTCATTTGCCGATGGTGTCTGGCCTGACGCCGAAGCGGTGATGATCGTGACCAATGAAGTAGTGGGTCCCTTGCACGCGGATAGCCTGCGAGGCATGCTCGCTGGCAGGTATCCCCGCGTTCTCGAGTTGAGGTTGCCGGATGGGGAGGCCTACAAGGATTGGGAAACGCTCAACCAGGTATTTCAACAACTCCTGATCAACACCTGTGGTCGCAAGACGGTGTTGGTGGCATTGGGTGGCGGCGTCGTGGGAGACATGACAGGGTTCGCTGCCGCTTGCTTCATGCGCGGGGTGCCTTTCGTTCAGGTTCCCACCACGCTTCTGGCCCAGGTTGATTCTTCCGTGGGCGGCAAGACAGCCATCAACCACCCGTTGGGCAAAAACATGGTGGGGGCCTTTTACCAGCCCCGTCTCGTGGTGTGTGACTTGAGTTTGCTGGAGACTTTACCCGCGCGCGAGCTCAGCGCAGGGCTGGCCGAAGTCATCAAGTACGGGCCGATTGCGGACATGGAGTTCATGGCATGGCTCGAGCAGCACATCGAAGCGTTGCGTGCGGGTGACCACACCGCGTTGGCGCACGCGGTGCGCCGCAGTTGCGAGATCAAGGCCCACGTGGTGGGTGTCGATGAGCGCGAATCCGGTTTGCGTGCCATCTTGAACTTCGGCCACACCTTCGGCCATGCCATCGAGGCGGGCATGGGCTACGGTACCTGGCTCCACGGCGAGGGCGTGGGCGCGGGCATGGTGATGGCGGTGGAGTTGTCGCACCGGCTCGGCCTGGTGGATGCGGCCTTCGTGCAACGGCTGCGTTCGCTGATCGAGCGGGCCGGACTGCCCGTGCGTGGGCCGGTCATCGACGCGCAGGACAACGCAGGCAGGTACCTTGCCTGGATGCGGGGCGACAAGAAGTCCGAGGCTGGCGAGATCCGTTTCGTGCTGATCGATGGCCCCGGCCGGGCGGTGATGCGCTCGGCTCCCGATGGGGTGGTGCGTGAGGTGATCGACGCATGCTGCGCTTGAGCGCCGGCGGCTCTGCTGCTCGCGCAAGTATGCTATAAAAATAATAGCACTCTGTGCTTGATGCACCTGCGCTACAGCCCTAAAAGACCATGAATTCTGCCTTGGCGCCCTACGCTTGCGATCCAGCCCGCACCCGGGGGCGGCGCCATGCGGAGGTGCCTGCCCCGACGCGTACCGAATACCAGCGCGACCGCGATCGCATCGTGCACTCGTCGGCTTTCCGCCGGCTGGTCTACAAGACCCAGGTGTTCCTCAATCACGAAGGGGACATGTTCCGCACGCGGTTGACGCATTCGCTGGAAGTGGCGCAACTGGCCCGGTCCATCGCCCGGTCGCTGTGCATCAACGAAGACCTGGTAGAGGCCATTTCTCTGGCCCACGATCTGGGGCATACCCCGTTCGGGCATGCCGGGCAGGATGCCCTGAACGAGTGCATGGCGGCGTATGGGGGCTTCGAGCACAACCTGCAAAGCCTGCGCGTGGTCGATACGCTGGAGGAGCGCTACCCCGATTACGACGGCTTGAACCTGACCTTCGAGACGCGCGAGGGCATCCTCAAGCACTGCTCGCGCCGCCATGCCGAGCAGATCGAGGCCCGTGAGCCTGGGGGCGTGGGGCAGCGCTTTCTGCTGCGCCAGCAGCCCAGTCTGGAGGCGCAGCTTTGCAATCTGGCCGACGAGATCGCCTACAACGCGCACGACATCGACGACGGCGTGCGCTCCGGTCTCATCACCCTCGAACAGCTCCAGGAGGTGCCGCTGTTCGACCGGTTCCGCAGGCTGGCGCTGGTGGCCCACCCGTCCCTGGGAGAGCCCCAGGCCCGACGCCGCTGGCTGAACGAAGCCATCCGCCGCATGCTGAGCGCGCAGGTGTACGACGTGATCGACACGACGCGGGCGGCGCTCGCCGCCGCAGCGCCTGCCGACGTGGATGCGGTGCGGCAGTCGCCCGGCCCGCTGGTCGGCTTCAGCGATGGCATGCGGGCCGAGTCGCAGGCGCTCAAGCGGTTTTTGTTCAGCCAGCTCTACCGTCACCCGCAGGTGATGGAAACCACCGGACAAGCCCAGCGGATCGTGCGGGAGTTGTTCGGTATCTACCGTGCACGGCCCGAAGAGATGAAGCCCGCCTTCGCCGCCCGCGCCATCGCGCATGCGGGCAGCGCCGAGGAGCCGCACCAGGCCCGCGTCGTAGCTGACTTCATCGCCGGCATGACCGATCGCTTCGCGGGACGGGAGCACGCGCGCCTCACCGGGCTGCAGCTGCTGGACGGCTGATTACCGCCCCTGGGAGCCCCGAGGCGGGTGAGGGCTTGAGTGGTCGTGCGCAGGCTCTGCGGTCTCGGCAGCCTCAGCAATGTCCGTCGCATCCGCCAAGCGATCGGCGCGCGCAAGCGCCAGCATGCCGTCCCCCCCACGGGTTGCGGCGCCAGTACCGCTCCGTCCCTCGCAGGGGCGCGGCCTTTGCCTGCGCCTGCGCGCTTTGCCGTCGCTTCTTTAAAATGCGCGGTCGGGAGTGTGCGGCCAGAGGCGAAGCGCTGGGCTGCAGCGACAGCGGTGCGGCGGGGTGGTCTATCACTCAAGCCGTTCAGCCCCGGCCCTCGCTCCCTTCACCACGCTTCCCGTCTTTCCCACGCACACCATGACCACCCTCCCGCCATCGTCCACGGGCTCCAAAGCCGTTCCTGCGCAGTCGCCTGATACAGGGGGTGTGCCCAGTCCCAGCGCGCCCGACGTTCGGATCGTCGTGGAAGACACCGTGCGCTGGCTGGAACGGGCGGTGATTGGTTTGAATCTCTGCCCGTTTGCCAAAGCAGTTCACATCAAGGGCCAGATCCACTATGCCGTCAGCGCCGCCACCGATGCGCGCGAACTGCTGGAGGATCTGCAGCGCGAACTCGAAACGCTGGCCGAGATGTCGGCAGAAAAGCGGGACACCACCTTGCTGATGGCGCCCGACTGCATGGCGGACTTTCTCGATTTCAACGACTTCCTGGCCTTGGCAGATGACCTGGTGGACGCGATGGACCTGGGCGGCATCTTGCAGGTGGCGTCGTTCCATCCTCAGTTTCAGTTCGAGGGCACCGCGCCCGATGACGTGACCAACAGCACCAACCGCGCTCCGTACCCCACGCTGCACCTGCTGCGCGAGGAAAGCATCGACCGCGCAGTCGAAGTCTTTCCCGAGGCCGAAGCCATCTTTGAACGCAACATCGAGGTGCTCGAAGAGCTCGGAGCCGAGGGCTGGGCGGCCCTGGACGTCGGTGCCCGGCGCGCTTGCCCGGTGCATGGCGCGGATGGCGCCGGCACACAAGATGCCGGCATCGCCAATGGCAACGCCAAGGCGGGCGCATGAAGCCGGCCCGTTCGCCATCGCCCCGTGAACACCGCGGTGACAAAGTCCAGGCCGCCGGAGGAGGCAACGGCCATCGCGTCCAGGACCCGGCGCTGCTCGCCGAACTGCGCCCGGGTCAATCCGTCGAGTTGCTGAAGGAGCTGCACATCCTGACGCGGGATGGCCGCTTGAACCAGGATTCCCGCCGCAAGCTCAAGCAGGTCTATCACCTCTTCCAGCTGATCGAACCGCTGCTGCAGGAATTGGCGGCGCCGCCGGCCGAAGGCGCGGCAGCCGGCGGGGCGGGTCCCACCCTGGCCGATCATGGAGCGGGCAAGTCCTATCTGGGCTTCATCCTGTACGACCTGTATTTCAAGGCACTGGGCCGGGGCCAAATCTACGGTATCGAAACGCGCGCCGAACTGGTCGACCGTTCCCGGGCGCTGGCGCAGCAGCTGGGGTTCGGCCGCATGTCGTTCCTCAACCTGTCGGTGGCCCAATCCACCGACGCTGCCGAGCTGCCCGAGCGCATCGACGTGGTCACCGCGTTGCATGCCTGCGACACCGCCACGGACGATGCCATCGCCTTCGGGCTGCAGAAGCGAGCCCGCGCCATGGTGCTGGTGCCGTGCTGCCAGGCCGAGGTGGCCGCATGTCTGCGGCAGGGCAAGGCGCTGCAACTTGCGCGCACACCGCTGGCGGAACTGTGGCGCCATCCGCTGCACACCCGGGAGATGGGAAGCCAACTCACCAACGTGCTGCGCTGCCTGTACCTTGAAGCCAGTGGCTACCAGGTCACCGTCACGGAACTGGTCGGCTGGGAGCACAGCATGAAGAACGAGCTGATCGTCGCGCGCTACACGGGCCAGAAGAAGCGCAGCGCAGGAGACCGGTTGCGCGCCATCCTGGCCGAGTTCGGTCTGGAGCGGTCGATGGGGCCGCGTTTCGGCCTGGGGCAGGAACCGGCGGGCGACAGCCTGGCCACCTGAGCCCCAATCCCTGAGGGTGCGCCTAGCCAGCCTGCGGAAGCGTTGGGCGCATGGCCGCGGTGAGCCTTTGGGGAAACCAGAACAAGGGCTCGCAGAAAAGGGGTCACACAAAAAAGGGGTCAGAGTCATTTTCTGACTACCATCGGCTTTTCCACCGCCGCTTTCCTTCTATGGCACGACTGCCCCGTCTGACCCTGCCAGGCTACCCCCACCACGTCATCCAGCGCGGCAATAACCGGCAGGTCATCTTTCGCGACCGGCAGGACTTCGAGACCATGCTGGCCCTGCTTGCCGAGCAGTCGGCCCGCTGCCAGGTCGCCGTGCACGCCTATGTGTTGATGGACAACCATTTCCATCTTCTGGCCACGCCGCAGACGAGCGACGGGCTGTCGCAGATGATGCAGGCGGTCGGGCGCAGCTACGTGCGCTACTTCAACGACCGGCATGGCCGCACCGGGACGCTGTGGGAAGGGCGGTACCGCTCCACGGTGGTTCAGTCCGACCGCTATCTGCTCGCCTGCATGGTCTATCTCGATCTCAACCCGGTGCGGGCGGGCATCGCGACGCAGCCCATCGACTACCCGTGGTCGAGCCACGCCCATGCGCTGGGGCTTTCCAACGACCGGCTCATCACTCCCCATGCGTTGTTCTGGGCCCTGGGCAACACGCCGTTCGCACGCGAAGCGGCCTATGCGGAACTGGTGCGTGCGGGCATCGGCAGTGCAGACCAGACCGCCATCACCGCATCGGCGCTGAGCGGCTGGGCGCTGGGGGAGAAAAGTTTCATCGAAGCACTGCAGCATCAGACTGAACGAAGGGTGGCCAAGGGCTCACCGGGCCGACCACGCACGCGCCAGATCCCGGAGGTCGGCACGGATGCGCCCAGCCCTGACCGGTCTCCGGTCCGCTGAGAAGTCGCGCAGCGCTGATCGAGAAAAGCGCTACCGAGGCAAAGCCACGTCCAAAATTAAGAGATTTAATGTGTCCCCAATTAATAACCAGCTGGCATTGGGGCTGATGAAATGGGAATCCGACCCCCATTAATGTGCTTGCATGCTTTTGCTGCAATGCACTAATCTCGGAATCCCTGCGATCACCTACAACGAGGAATGCGCCATGACGACGGCCGCCGAAATTCTGCACCTGCAACAGCACGGTCTGTATTCATCCAGCAATGAGCACGATGCGTGCGGTCTGGGCTTCGTGGCGCATATCAAGGGCGTGAAGCGTCACGACATCGTGACCCAGGCGCTGAAGATCCTCGAGAACATCGACCACCGCGGCGCCGTGGGCGCCGACAAGCTGATGGGCGACGGCGCGGGCATCCTGATCCAGATCCCCGACGCGCTCTACCGCGAAGAGATGGCCAAGCAGGGCGTGCAGCTGCCGCCCGCCGGCGAATACGGCGTGGGCATGATCTTCCTGCCCAAGGAGCATGCCTCGCGCCTGGCCTGCGAACAGGAGATGGAGCGCGCCATCAAGGCCGAAGGCCAGGTGCTGCTGGGCTGGCGCGACGTGCCGGTGAACGTGGACATGCCCATGTCGCCCACCGTGCGCAAGAAGGAGCCCATCCTGCGCCAGGTGTTCATCGGCCGCGGCAACGACGTGATCGTGCAGGACGCGCTGGAACGCAAGCTCTACGTGATCCGCAAGACGGCCAGCGCCAACATCCAGGCGCTCAAGCTCAAGCACAGCAAGGAATACTACGTTCCCAGCATGTCCAGCCGCACCGTGGTCTACAAGGGCCTGCTGCTGGCGGACCAGGTGGGCACGTACTACCTGGACCTGCAGGACGAGCGCTGCGTCTCGGCCATCGGCCTGGTGCACCAGCGCTTCTCCACCAACACCTTCCCCGAATGGCCGCTGGCCCACCCGTACCGCTACGTGGCGCACAACGGCGAGATCAACACCGTCAAGGGCAACTACAACTGGATGAAGGCGCGCGAAGGCGTGATGGCCTCGCCCGTGCTGGCGGCCGACCTGAAGAAGCTCTACCCCATCAGCTTCGCCGACCAGTCCGACACCGCCACGTTCGACAACTGCCTCGAACTGCTGACCATGGCCGGCTACCCCATCAGCCAGGCCGTGATGATGATGATTCCCGAGCCGTGGGAACAGCACACCACCATGGACGAGCGCCGCCGCGCCTTCTATGAATACCACGCCGCGATGATGGAACCCTGGGACGGCCCGGCCTCCATCGTGTTCACCGACGGCCGCCAGATCGGCGCCACGCTGGACCGCAACGGCCTGCGCCCCTCGCGCTACTGCATCACCGACGACGACCTGGTGGTGATGGCCTCGGAATCCGGCGTGCTGCCCATTCCCGAGAACAAAATCGTGCGCAAGTGGCGCCTGCAGCCCGGCAAGATGTTCCTGATCGACCTGGAACAGGGCCGCATGATCGACGACGACGAGCTCAAGGCCAACATCGTCAACACCAAGCCCTACAAGCAGTGGATCGAGAACCTGCGCATCAAGCTGGACGATGTGGGCGCCGACGTGTCCGCCGCGCCCGCCAAGGCCGAGCTGCCTTTGCTGGAGCGCCAGCAGGCCTTCGGCTACACGCAGGAAGACATCAAGTTCCTGATGGCGCCCATGGCCAAGAACGGCGAAGAGGGCATTGGCTCCATGGGCAACGACAGCCCGCTGGCCGTGCTGTCGGGCAAGGACAAGCCGCTCTACAACTACTTCAAGCAGCTGTTCGCCCAGGTGACCAACCCGCCGATCGACCCGATCCGCGAGGCCATCGTGATGTCGCTCAACAGCTTCATCGGCCCCAAGCCCAACCTGCTGGACATCAACCAGGTCAACCCGCCGATGCGGCTCGAAGTGAGCCAGCCCATCCTGGACTTCGCCGGCATGGCCAAGCTGCACGCCATCGAGCAGCACACCCAGGGCAAGTTCAAGAGCGCCACCATCGACATCACCTACCCGCTGGCGTGGGGGCGCGAGGGCGTGGAAGCCAAGCTCGCATCGCTCTGCGCACAGGCTGTCGACGCCATCAAGGGCGGCGCCAACATCCTCATCATCAGCGACCGTGCGGTGAGCGCCACGCAGGTGGCCATCCCGGCGCTGCTGGCGCTGTCGGCCATCCACCAGCATCTGGTGCGTGAAGGCCTGCGCACCACCGCTGGCCTGGTGGTGGAAACCGGCACCGCGCGCGAAGTGCACCACTTCGCCGTGCTGGCCGGCTATGGCGCCGAAGCCGTGCACCCCTACCTGGCCATGGAAACCCTGGCCGAGCTGCACGCCGGCATGCCGGGCGACCTGTCGCCCGACAAAGCCATCTACAACTACGTGAAGGCCATCGGCAAGGGCCTCTCCAAGATCATGTCCAAGATGGGCGTGAGCACGTACATGAGCTACTGCGGCGCGCAGCTGTTCGAGGCCATCGGCCTCAACAGCGACACCGTCAGCAAGTACTTCACCGGCACCGCCAGCCGCGTGGAAGGCATCGGCGTGTTCGAGATCGCCGAAGAGTCCATCCGCATGCACAAGGCCGCGTTCAGCGACGACCCGGTGCTGGAAACCATGCTGGACGCCGGCGGCGAATACGCCTGGCGCGCCCGTGGCGAAGAGCACATGTGGAGCCCCGACGCCATCGCCAAGCTGCAGCACTCCACCCGTGCCAACAACTGGAACACGTACAAGGAATACGCCCAGATCATCAACGACCAGAGCCGCCGCCACATGACGCTGCGCGGCCTGTTCGAGTTCAAGTTCGACCCGGCCAAGGCCATTCCCGTGGACCAGGTCGAGTCGGCCAAGGAAATCGTCAAGCGCTTCGCCACCGGCGCCATGTCGCTGGGCTCGATCTCCACCGAGGCGCACGCCACGCTGGCCGTCGCCATGAACCGCATCGGCGGCAAGAGCAACACGGGCGAGGGCGGCGAAGACGCGGCCCGCTACCGCCAGGAACTCAAGGGCATCCCGATCAAGCAGGGCGATACGCTCAAGAGCGTGATCGGCGCCGAGAACGTCGAGGTCGATCTGCCCCTGCAGGACGGCGACTCGCTGCGCTCCAAGATCAAGCAGGTGGCCTCGGGCCGTTTCGGCGTCACGGCCGAATACCTGTCGTCGGCCGACCAGATCCAGATCAAGATGGCCCAGGGCGCCAAGCCGGGCGAAGGCGGCCAGCTGCCCGGCGGCAAGGTCAGCAACTACATCGGCAAGCTGCGCCACAGCGTGCCGGGCGTGGGCCTGATCTCGCCCCCGCCGCACCACGACATCTACTCCATCGAGGATCTGGCCCAGCTGATCCACGACCTGAAGAACGTGGCGCCGCACGCCAGCATCAGCACCAAGCTGGTGTCCGAAGTGGGCGTGGGCACCATCGCCGCGGGCGTGACCAAGTGCAAGAGCGACCACCTGGTGATCGCCGGCCATGACGGCGGTACGGGCGCGTCGCCCTGGTCGTCCATCAAGCATGCCGGCGGCCCGTGGGAGATCGGCCTGGCCGAGACGCAGCAGACCCTGGTGCTGAACCGACTGCGCGGCCGCGTGCGCGTGCAGGCCGACGGCCAGATGAAGACCGGCCGCGACGTCGCCATCGGCGCGCTGCTGGGCGCAGATGAGTTCGGCTTCGCCACCGCGCCGCTGGTGGTCGAGGGCTGCATCATGATGCGCAAGTGCCACCTGAACACCTGCCCGGTGGGCGTGGCCACGCAGGACCCCGAGCTGCGCAAGAAGTTCTCGGGCAAGCCCGAGCACGTGGTGAACTACTTCTTCTTCATCGCCGAAGAAGTCCGCCAGATCATGGCGCAGCTTGGAATCGCCAAGTTCGACGACCTGATCGGCCGCTCCGACCTGCTGGACGTGCGCGCCGGAATCGCCCACTGGAAGGCCCGCGGCCTGGACTTCAGCCGCCTCTTCGCCCAGCCCAACGTGCCGGCCGACGTGCCGCGCTTCCACGTCGACGTGCAGGACCACAACATCGAGCACACGCTGGACCGCAAGCTGATCGAGCGCAGCCGCCCCGCCATCGACAAGGGCGAGCGCGTGCAGTTCATCGAGGTGGCCCGCAACGTGAACCGCTCCGTGGGCGCCATGCTCTCGGGCGAAGTCACCCGCGCGCACCCTGAAGGCCTGCCCGACGACAGCATCCGCATCCAGCTCGAAGGCACGGGCGGGCAGTCGTTCGGCGCGTTTCTCACGCGCGGCATCACGCTCTACCTGATCGGCGACGCCAACGACTACACCGGCAAGGGCCTGTCGGGCGGCCGCGTGGTGGTGCGCCCCAGCATCGACTTCCGCGGCGACACCACGCGCAACACCATCGTCGGCAACACGGTGATGTACGGCGCCACGTCGGGCGAATCGTTCTTCAGCGGCGTGGCCGGCGAACGCTTCGCGGTGCGCCTCTCGGGTGCTTCCACGGTGGTGGAAGGCACGGGCGACCACGGCTGCGAATACATGACCGGCGGCACCGTCGTGGTGCTGGGCAAGACCGGCCGCAACTTCGCGGCCGGCATGAGCGGCGGCGTGGCCTATGTGTATGACGAGGACGGCCTCTTCCACACCCGCTGCAACCTGTCGATGGTGACGCTGGAGCGCGTGCTGGCGGCCGACGAGCAGACCGCCAGCGTGCCCGGCGCCATCTGGCACCGGGGCCAGTCCGACGAAGCCCAGCTCAAGAAGATGCTGGAAGACCACAACCGCTGGACCGGCAGCAAGCGCGCGCGCGAACTGCTGGACAACTGGGCGGCATCGCGGGCCAAGTTCGTCAAGGTCTTCCCGACCGAGTACAAGCGCGCCCTGTCCGAAATCAACGAACGCAAGGCAATCGAGGAGCCCGCGACCCCACCGGTCGCCAACCCTCCGAAGAAGGAAGCCACGGCCGCCGCCAAGTAAGGCGCAGGCCCAGCCACCCCACCGCATTCACAGACATCAGGACAGACATCATGGGAAAGACCACCGGCTTCATGGAGTACGAGCGCATCGAGGAGGGCTACCGCCCGCCGGCCGAGCGCCTGAAGCACTACAAGGAATTCGTCATCGGGCTCGATGACCAGCAGGCCAAGATCCAGGGCGCGCGCTGCATGGACTGCGGCACGCCGTTCTGCAACAACGGCTGCCCGGTCAACAACATCATTCCGGACTTCAACGACCTGGTCTATCAACAGGACTGGAAGAGCGCCATTGCCGTGCTGCACAGCACGAACAACTTCCCCGAGTTCACCGGCCGCATCTGCCCCGCGCCCTGCGAGGCGGCCTGCGTGCTGAACGTGAACGACGACCCGGTGGGCATCAAGTCCATCGAGCACGCCATCATCGACCGCGCCTGGGCCGAAGGCTGGGTCACGCCCCTGCCGCCCAAGCACAAGACCGGCAAGAAGATCGCCGTGGTGGGCTCCGGCCCCGCCGGCATGGCGGCGGCGCAGCAGCTGGCGCGCGTGGGCCACGACGTGACCCTGTTCGAGAAGAACGACCGCATCGGCGGCCTGCTGCGCTACGGCATTCCCGACTTCAAGATGGAGAAGTCGCACATCGACCGCCGCGCCGAGCAGATGGCCGCCGAGGGCGTCACCATCCGCACCGGCGTGTTCATCGGGGCGGCCAAGGACGGCCTGGGCAAGGGCTCCAAGGTCACCAACTGGGCCAAGGAAACCATCACGCCCGAGCAGCTGCAGAAGGACTTCGACGCCGTGCTGCTGACCGGCGGCGCAGAGCAGTCGCGCGACCTGCCCGTGCCCGGCCGCGACCTGGACGGCGTGCACTTCGCCATGGAATTCCTGCCCCAGCAGAACAAGGTCAACGCCGGCGACAAGCTCAAGGGCCAGCTGCGCGCCGACGGCAAGCACGTCATCGTGATCGGTGGCGGCGACACCGGCAGCGACTGCGTGGGCACCAGCAACCGCCACGGCGCGGCCAGCGTCACGCAGTTCGAGCTCATGCCCCAGCCGCCCGAGGAAGAGAACCGTCCGCTGACCTGGCCCTACTGGCCGATCAAGCTGCGCACCAGCTCCAGCCATGAAGAGGGCTGCGAGCGCGAGTTCGCCATCTCCACCAAGGAGCTGCTGGGCGAGAAGGGCAAGGTCACCGGCCTGAAGACCGTGCGGGTCGAATGGAAGGACGGCAAGATGGTCGAGGTCGCCGGCTCCGAACAGGTGCTGAAGGCCGACCTGGTGCTGTTGGCCATGGGCTTCGTGAGCCCGGTCGCCGCGGTGCTGGAGGCCTTCGGCGTGGACAAGGACGCGCGCGGCAATGCCAAGGCCACCACCGACTTCGACGGCGGCTACGCCACCAACGTGCCCAAGGTCTTCGCCGCCGGCGACATCCGTCGCGGCCAGTCGCTGGTCGTCTGGGCCATCCGCGAAGGCCGCCAGGCCGCTCGTGCGGTGGACGAGTTCCTGATGGGGTATTCCGACCTGCCGCGTTGAGCGGACGTCCGGGTTTCGTGCAAGGCGGCGCCTCTCTGGGCGCCGTTTTTCCATGGCGGTGCGGAGGGCAGGGTGTGCAGGCCAGGCGGCTGCCAGGCCAGCGGTACATGTCGCCATGCTATTGAAAAAATAGCTGCAAGCTCTGGATGCGGGCGGGCTGCAGGCGGTTTTTATGCTCACCCCGTGCCGGGCTCACATGGGGCTCATTCCGCAGGCCTGCAGGCTCTATGACGACTGGGCGACAATACAGGTTCTCCCCCATCGCATCCGCCCGAGCCACCGGCCATTCGGCCCTGGCCGTGCGGTGTTTTTTTGTTTGCCTGCCTTCCCCTTTGTTTGCTGGAAACCGATTCGCCATGAAGAAGATCGCCGCCATTGCCCTGCTGTCCATGGGCGCCCTGCTGGCCGCCTGCGGCAAGAACGAAACCGCCCAGGCGCCGGCCGCCGCACCCGCACCCGCCGCCATCACCAAGATCGTGGTGGGCCTGGACGACAACTTCCCGCCCATGGGCTTCCGCGACGACAAGAACCAGCTGGTCGGCTTCGACATCGACATGGCCCGCGAAGCCGCCCGGCGCATGGGCGTGGAGGTGGAGTTCAAGCCCATCGACTGGAGCGCCAAGGAGGCTGAGCTGTCCGGCAAGCGCGTCGATGCGCTGTGGAACGGCCTGACGATCACCGAAGAGCGCAAGCAGAACATTGGCTTCACCGCGCCCTACATGGAGAACCACCAGATCATCGTGGTGCCAGCGTCGTCGGCCATCAAGACCCGTGCCGACCTGGCCGGCAAGACCGTCGGCGCGCAGGATGGGTCCAGCGCCGTCGATGCGGTCAAGAAGGACGACGCCGTGTTCAAGTCGTTCAAGGAGTTCAAGACTTTCGGCGACAACGTGACCGCGCTGATGGATCTTTCCACCGGCCGGCTGGATGCCGTGGTGGTCGATGAGGTGGTGGGCCGCTACTACGTGGCCAAGAAGCCGCAGGACTACGCCGTGCTGGAAGACAACTTCGGCACCGAGGAATACGGCGTGGGCGTGCGCAAGGACGACACTGCCCTGCAAGGCCGCCTGGATACGGCCCTCGGCGAGATGAAGAAGGACGGCGCTGCCGCCAAGATCGCCGAGCAGTGGTTCGGCAAGAACATCGTCAAATAAGGGAGCAACCCCCTGAGGCGCTGCGCGCCTTCCCCCTTCTCTCGCCTCGCTGCGCGATGCGGGATGGGGGACGCAGCCGGCGCGGCGGGGCGGCCCTTGCGCGGCTGCCACTGGCCTTCGGCCGCGCCAGTGCGTTGGCCTTGGGCCCTGCCTGTCGCAGCACTGCAGACAACAGATTCCGTAGCAGATAGATGGATTACGTTCTTTCCCTTCTGGGGCCGTTGGCGCAGGGTGCCAGCGTCACCCTGAAGCTCTTTGTCATCACGCTCGCGCTGGCGGTGCCGCTGGGGCTGCTGCTGGCGCTCGCGCGCACCTCGCGCTGGCGGCTGCTGTCGGGCGTGGTCAATGGCTACATCTGGCTCATGCGCGGCACGCCGCTCATGCTGCAGATGCTGTTCATCTACTTCGCGCTGCCCTTCGTGCCGGTCATCGGTGTTCGGCTGCCTGACTTTCCGGCGGCGGTGGTGGCGTTCGCGCTCAACTACGCGGCCTATTTCGCCGAAATCTTCCGCGCCGGCATCCAGTCGGTGGACCGGGGGCAGTACGAGGCCGCCCGCGTGCTGGGCATGACCTACGGCCAGACCATGCGCCGCATCGTGCTGCCGCAGATGGTGCGCCGCGTGCTGCCGCCCATGAGCAACGAGACTATCACGCTGGTCAAGGACACCTCGCTGATCTACGTGCTGGCCCTGAACGACCTGCTGCGCGCCGCGCGCGGCTTCGTGCAGCGCGACTTCACGACCACGCCGTTCATCGTGGCGGCGGCCTTCTACCTTCTCATGACCCTGGTGCTGACCTGGGGCTTCCAGCGGCTGGAGCGGCGCTATGCCAAGCACGATGACTGATGGGCCGACGTCCCCCGGCAGCGCCGAGCCGATGATCGACGCGCGGGACATCCACAAGGCCTTCGGCCACACCCAGGTGCTGCAGGGCGTATCGCTGCAGCTGCGCCGGGGCGAGGTGGTGGCCGTGATCGGCCCTTCGGGCTCGGGCAAGAGCACCTTCCTGCGCTGCCTGAACCGGCTGGAGACCATCGACCGGGGCCACGTCGCGATCGGCGGCGAGGTGCTGACCACGACCGGGGCCGACGGCCGCTGCAGCTATGCGCCCGAGGCCGAGCTGCGCCGCATCTGCCGCAAGACCGGCATGGTGTTCCAGCACTTCAACCTGTTTCCGCACCTGACCGTGCTGCAGAACGTGATCGAGGCGCCCATGGTGGTGCAGGGCCTGCCGCGCGACGCGGCCATCGCCCGGGCCGAGGCGCTGCTGGCCAAGGTCGGCCTGGCGGACAAGCGCAACAACTACCCGGCGCGGCTGTCCGGCGGGCAGAAGCAGCGCGTGGCCATCGCCCGGGCGCTGGCCATGGAGCCGGAGATCATGCTGTTCGACGAGCCCACCTCGGCGCTCGACCCCGAACTGACCGGCGAGGTGCTGCGCACCATGCGCGCTCTGGCGCAGGAGCACATGACCATGCTGGTGGTGACGCACGAGATGGGTTTCGCCCGCGAAGTGGCGCACACGGCCGTCTTCATGGACCAGGGCCGCATCCTCGAGTCGGGCCCCGCGGCGGCGATGTTCGCCCAGCCCCAGCATGCCCGGACGCAGGGTTTCCTGCGCAGCATGCTGTGATGTGCGACTGCAACAAGGTGGGCGGCAACTCCAAGATGAAAAAGGTCTGAGAACGTTGTAGAAACAGCGCCGTTAGCTATAGAAACAGTAGCGATTCCAATCGGTGAAATCTGCAAACATGCATGCATGTATGTTTGAGGTACCATCGTCCCACACCGCGTTCCCCTCCCTGCGGAGACAATCCGCGCGGCCCGCTCCTTTCCTGCCGAATTTCCCATCGCATGCCATCACCCACCGCCCTGGTCGAACTGCGCAACGTCACGTTCTCGTATGGAGACCGCGTGATCCTGCGCGACGTGTCGCTGGCCGTGCCGCGCGGCAAGGTCACCGCGCTGATGGGCGCTTCGGGCGGCGGCAAGACGACGGTGCTGCGCCTGATCGGCGGCCAGCAGAAGGCTCAGCAGGGCGAGGTGCTGGTGGACGGGCAGGACGTCGGCCGCATGGACGCGGACACGCTCTACGCCGCCCGCCGCCGCATGGGCATGCTGTTCCAGTTCGGCGCGCTGTTCACCGACATGAGCGTGTTCGAGAACGTAGCCTTTCCGCTGCGTGAGCACACCGACCTGCCGGAAGAGCTGATCCGCGACATCGTGCTGATGAAGCTGCACGCCGTGGGGCTGCGGGGCGCGCGCGACCTCATGCCCAGCCAGATCTCCGGCGGAATGGCCCGTCGCGTGGCGCTGGCGCGGGCCATCGCGCTGGACCCGCAGCTCATCATGTACGACGAGCCCTTCGCCGGGCTCGACCCCATCTCTCTCGGGATCGCCGCGCAGCTGATCCGCCAGCTGAACGACGCGATGGGCCTCACCACCCTGGTGGTCTCGCACGACGTGGAGGAAACCTTCCGCGTCGCCGACCACGTCATCGTGCTGGGCCCCGGTACCGTGGCCGCGCAGGGAAGCCCCGACGAGGTGCGTGCCAGCACCGACCCGCTGGTGCGCCAGTTCGTCAACGCGCTGCCCACCGGGCCGGTGCCTTTCCACTACCCCGGCCCGACCCTGGCCGACGACTTCGGCCCCGTGGGCGGTGTGCCGGCCGGAGGTGCGCGATGAGCTGGTGGCGTCCTTCCGATGTCGGTTTCGCCGTGCGCAGCAAGCTGGCCGACCTGGGCTTGGCGGCGCGCCTCTTCGTGCGCCTCGTCGCGCTGATCGGCTCGACGCTGCGGCGCCCGGCGCTGCTGCGCGACCAGATCCATTTCCTCGGCAACTATTCGCTCTCGATCATCGCCATGTCGGGCCTGTTCGTCGGCTTCGTGCTGGCGCTGCAGGGCCACAACGTGCTGCAGCGTTACGGCTCGGCCAACGCGCTGGGGCTGGTCGTCACGCTGAGCCTGGTGCGTGAGCTCGGGCCGGTGGTCACCGCGCTGCTGTTCGCCGGCCGGGCGGGCACCTCGCTCACGGCCGAGATCGGCCTGATGCGCGCCGGCGAGCAGCTGTCGGCCATGGAGATGATGGCGGTCGATCCGGTGCGCCGCATCCTCGCGCCCCGGTTCTGGGGCGGCGTCATCGCCATGCCGCTGCTGGCGGCGGTGTTCAGCGCGGTCGGGGTCATCGGCGGCTGGATCGTGGGCGTCCTGATGATCGGCGTCGACACCGGTGCCTTCTGGGGCCAGATGCAAAGCGGCGTGGACGTGTTCAAGGATGTGGGCAACGGGGTCATCAAGAGCCTGGTGTTCGGCCTAGCCGTCACCTTCATCGCCGTATTCCAGGGCTATGTCGCCAAGCCCACGCCCGAGGGCGTGTCGCGTGCCACCACCCGCACGGTGGTGGTGGCCTCGCTCGCGGTGCTGGGGCTGGACTTCATCCTCACCGCATTGATGTTCACCATGTGAGCGGCGCCGGCACACAGCGCACCGACTCATCAGACACACAAGGAAAAATTCACATGCAGCATTCCAAGAACGATCTCTGGGTGGGCCTGTTCGTCCTGCTGGGCGGCGCCGCGCTGGTGTTCCTGGCCTTGCAGTCGGCCAACCTGCTGAGCCTGAATTTCCACACCGGCTACCCCATCGTCGCCAAGTTCGACAACATCGGCGGGCTGAAGCCCCAGGCCGCGGTGCGCAGTGCCGGTGTCGTGGTCGGCCGGGTGCAGTCCATCACCTTCGACGACAAGACCTTCCGCGCCAATGTGACGCTGGACCTGGACAAGCGCTATGCCTTCCCCAAGGACAGCTCGTTCAAGATCCTCACCAGCGGCTTGCTGGGAGACCAATACATCGGCGTGGAAGCCGGTGCCGACGAAAAGAACCTGGCTGCAGGTGACGTGGTGACGGCCACGCAATCGGCGATCGTGCTGGAGAACCTGATCGGACAGTTCCTGTACGGCAAGGCTGAAGAGGGCGCCTCGAGCGCGGGAAGCAAGAAATGACAATGACGAACAACACCCCCTACCTGCCGGCCGCCGCCCGGCGCAGCGCAGGCGCGGCCTCGCTGGCCATCGGCGCGCTGATGCTCGCCGGCTGCGCCACCGGCCCCGACGCCAATCCGCGCGACCCGCTCGAGCCCTACAACCGGACGATGACGCGCTTCAACGACCAGGTCGACCGAGCCGTCTTCAAGCCGGTCGCCACGGCCTACCGCGACACCGTTCCGTCGCCCGTGCGCACGGGCGTGAGCAACTTCTTCTCGAACCTGAACGACGTCTGGTCGTTCGTGAACAACGTGCTGCAATTGAAGGGCAGCGAGGCCATGGACAGCCTCGTGCGCTTCAACGTCAACACCGTGTTCGGCCTGGGCGGCGTGCTGGACATCGCCTCGGAAATGGGCATTCCGCGCCGCCGCACCGACTTCGGCCTGACGCTGGGCAGCTACGGCGTGCCGACCGGTCCGTACCTGGTGCTGCCGCTGCTCGGCCCCTCCACGGTGCGCGACACCGTGGCACTGCCGGTCGATGCGCGCGGCAACGTTCTGCAGGTGGTCGATCCGGTCTCGGCGCGCAACCAGCTCTACGCACTGCGCCTGGTCGACACGCGCGCCAACCTGCTGTCGGCCGGCAATGTGCTGGAAACCGCTGCGCTCGACCGCTACAGCTTCACCCGCGATGTCTACCTGCGCGTGCGTGGCCAGGACGTCGAGCCGTTTGGCTCGAACGGCGGCAGTGCAGGCAGCAATGGCGGCGGAAGGAGCGGCAGCGACGACGACTACGATCCGGATGCCGGCATGCTGCCGCCGGAGCCGAACTGACAGCCCTCCCGCCCCCGGGCGGTGCCACCGGCCGGTCGCTCGCGCCTCTTGCACGGGCCGCATCCGCGATCGCCCGAGGCGCCCCGCCTGCCGGCAACGCGGCGGTTGCATCGACTTGCAACCGGGTACTCGTCCGACGCATTGCGCGCGGGCTGAAATTCCACAATGCCGCTTGAACCCATGGCGTGCGCACCAGGCGGTGCCCGCCAGACGAAAGGAATGACGAAGATGATGATTTTCCGACGCGATCTGGGCCGCTGGGCCCTGGCACTGGCTGCCGCCACCACGCTGGCCGGCCCCATGGCGGCCTGGGCCGCCGATGAGGCGCCCGACGAACTGGTGCGCCGGCTTTCGTCCGACGTGCTCGAGAAGGTGCGCTCCGACAAGTCGCTGCAACGGGGTGACATCAACCGCGTCGTGGCGCTGGTCGACCAGACCATCCTGCCGCACGTGAACTTCCGCCGCATGACGGCCGCCGCGGCCGGCCCGGCCTGGCGCCAGGCCACGCCGCAGCAGCAGGCGCGCCTGCAGGATGAATTCAAGACGCTGCTCATCCGCACCTATTCGGGCGCGCTGAACCAGGTCAGCGACCAGACGATCACCGTCAAGCCGCTGCGCATGTCGCCGGAAGACAAGGACGTGCTGGTGCGCACCGAGATCAAGGGCCGTGGCGAGCCGGTGCAGCTGGACTACCGCCTGGAGAAGACGCCGGGCGAGGGCGCGGGCTGGAAGGTCTACAACCTCAACGTGATGGGCGTGTGGCTGGTCGATACCTACCGCAGCCAGTTCGCGCAGGAGATCAATGCCAAGGGCATCGACGGCCTGATCGAGTCGCTGGCCGCCCGCAACAAGACCAACGCCGGCAAGTCCAGCTGATTGGTGCCGAGGCTCCCCGCATGCTCGTGCTCCCGCCCGAACTGACCCATGCGCAGGCCACGGCCAGCCTGCGCATGCTGCTGGAGGGCCTGAAGGCCTACCGCGACCCCGCACTGGTGGTGGATGCCACCGCGCTCACCACCTTCGATTCGTCCGCGCTGGCGGTGCTGCTGGAATGCCGCCGCAATGCGCTGTCCGAGGGCAAGACCTTCGCGGTCAAGTCGCTGCCGCCGGCCCTGGCCACCCTGGCCGGCCTCTACGGCGTGGACGAACTCCTTCCCGCCGCCTGACCGGGCACGCGCAGGGCCGGACGCTGGCAGGCTGCCGCGCTGCGGGACGGCCCTGCACCGATCGCCCCGGCGCCCATCCCTTGTACCGTGAGGCCGTAAAATCGCGGGCTCCCATGCCTATGCCCGCCGTCTCCTTCCAATCCGTCTCCAAGACCTTCCATACGGCCAAGGGGCCGTTCCAGGCGCTCGACGGGGTCAGCCTCGACATCGAAGAGGGCGAATTCTTCGGCCTGCTGGGGCCGAACGGCGCCGGCAAGACCACGCTCATCAGCATCCTCGCGGGGCTGGCCCGCGCCACCGGTGGCCGCGTGCTGGTGCAGGGCAGCGACGTGCAGGCCGACTATGCGGCGGCCCGCCGCAAGCTGGGCGTGGTGCCGCAGGAACTGGTGTTCGACCCCTTCTTCAACGTGCGCGAGGCGCTGCGCATCCAGTCCGGCTATTTCGGCGTGAAGGACAACGACGCCTGGATCGACGAGCTGCTGGAAAACCTTGGCCTGGCCGACAAGGCCACCGCCAACATGCGGCAGCTCTCGGGCGGGATGAAGCGCCGCGTGCTGGTGGCGCAGGCGCTGGTGCACAAGCCGCCCATCATCGTGCTGGACGAGCCCACGGCCGGGGTCGATGTGGAGCTGCGCCAGACGCTCTGGCAGTTCGTCGCGCGCCTGAACAAGCAAGGCCACACCGTGCTGCTCACCACCCACTACCTGGAAGAGGCCGAGGCCCTGTGCAACCGCATCGCCATGCTCAAGCGCGGCGCCAGCGGCGGGCAGGTGGTGGCGCTGGCGACCACGTCCGAGCTGCTGCAGGCCGCCTCGGGCAGCGTCCTGCAGTTCAAGACCGATGTGGCGCTGCCCCCGGCGCTGGCGGTGCTGGCGCGGGTCACCGGCCGCATCGTGCAGCTGCCGGCGCAGGACGCGGCGGAGATCGAGAGCCACCTGGCCGCCCTGCGCGTGGCCGGCGTGGACGTGCACGATCTGGAAATTCGCCGGCCCGACCTGGAAGACGTGTTCCTGCAGGTGATGTCAGGCACCTCGGCGTCCAACATTCCCCTGGGCGAGGTGGCGCTATGACCGGCTGGCAGACGCTGTTCTACAAGGAAATCCTGCGGTTCTGGAAGGTGAGCTTCCAGACCGTCGCCGCGCCGGTGCTTACCGCCGTGCTGTACCTGCTGATCTTCGGCCACGTGCTGGAAGACCATGTGAAGGTCTACGACCGCATCGGCTACACCGCCTTCCTGGTGCCGGGCCTGGTGATGATGAGCATTCTGCAGAACGCCTTCGCCAACAGCTCGTCCAGCCTGGTGCAGAGCAAGATCATGGGCAGCCTCGTCTTCGTGCTGCTGACGCCGCTGTCGCACTGGGGCTGGTTCGTGGCCTATGTGGGCTCGTCCATCGTGCGCGGGCTGGCCGTGGGGCTGGGGGTGTTCGTGGTCACGCTGGCTTTTGCCCGGCCCGAGTTCGCGGCGCCGCTCTGGATTCTGGTGTTCGCGCTGCTGGGTGCCGCGCTGCTGGCCACGCTGGGCCTGATCGCCGGACTCTGGGCCGACAAATTCGACCAGATGGCGGCCTTCCAGAACTTCGTCATCGTGCCCATGACCTTCCTCTCGGGCGTGTTCTATTCCATCCAGTCGCTGCCGCCTTTCTGGCAGACCGTGAGCCACCTGAACCCGTTCTTCTACATGATCGACGGCTTCCGCTACGGCTTCTTCGGGCAGAGCGACACCTCGCCGTGGCTCAGCCTTGCCATCGTCGGCTCCGCCTGGCTGGCGGTGAGCGCGCTGGCCGTGCACCTGCTGCGCACCGGCTACAAGATCAGAAACTGAAAACCCCATGACCGCAGACGACCTCAAGCACCTCATCGCCTCCGGCCTCGCGTGCGAGCACATCACGCTCGAAGGCGACGGCCGCCACTGGTACGCCACCATCGTGTCGTCCGAGTTCGAGGGCAAGCGCGCCATCCAGCGCCACCAGCGCGTCTACGCCACCCTGGGCACCAAGATGCACACCGACGAGGTGCACGCCCTGTCGATGAAGACCTTCACGCCCGCCGAGTGGGCGGCGCAGCCCGCGAACCCCTGATCTGCCATTGCGATTGCTATAAAAATAATAGCTGGAAGTGCCCGTGGATAGGGCGCTTGAGCTGCTTTTGACTTCAAGAACATCGGGCGAAACGCCATGGACAAACTCCTGATTCGCGGCGGCCGGCCGCTGCACGGCGAAGTGCTCATCTCCGGCGCCAAGAACGCGGCGCTGCCCGAACTCTGCGCGGCATTGCTGACGGCCGAGCCGGTCACGCTGCTGAACGTGCCCCGCCTGCAGGACGTGGCCACCATGCTCACGCTGATCCGCAACATGGGCGTGGCCGTCGACCGGCCCGCCGTGGCCGACTGCGAAGACCGGGTGGAGAACGGCGTTTCCACCGACGTCCACATCGATGCCAGCGGCCTGAACACGCCCGAAGCCCCGTACGAGCTGGTCAAGACCATGCGCGCCTCGGTGCTGGCGCTGGGCCCGCTGCTGGCGCGCTTCGGCGAGGCGACGGTGTCGCTGCCCGGCGGCTGCGCCATCGGCTCGCGTCCGGTCGACCAGCACATCAAGGGCCTGACGGCCATGGGCGCCGAGATCCTGGTCGAGCACGGCTACATGATCGCCAAGCTGGCTGCCGGCCGCACGCGGCTGAAAGGCGCGCACATCACCACCGACATGGTCACGGTGACCGGCACCGAGAACCTGCTCATGGCCGCCACGCTCGCCGAAGGCGACACGGTGCTGGAAAACGCCGCGCAGGAACCGGAGATCACCGACCTGGCCGAGATGCTGATCGCCATGGGCGCGCAGATCGAGGGCCACGGCACCAGCCGCATCCGCATCCAGGGCGTGGAGCGCCTGCACGGCTGCACCCACCGCGTGGTGGCTGACCGCATCGAAGCCGGCACCTTTCTCTGCGCCGTGGCCGCCACGGGCGGCGATGCGCTGCTGCGCCACGGCCGCGCCGACCACCTGGACGCCGTGATCGACAAGCTGCGCGAGGCCGGCGTGCAGGTGCAGGCCGAGGAGGGCGGCATCCGCGTGCGCAGCGGCGGCGGCGCCGGCCTGAAGGCCCAGGGCTTCCGCACCACCGAATACCCGGGCTTTCCGACCGACATGCAGGCGCAGTTCATGGCGCTGAACGTGGTGGCCCAGGGCACGGCCACGGTCACCGAAACCATCTTCGAGAACCGCTTCATGCATGTGGACGAACTGCTGCGCCTGGGCGCGCACATCCGCACCGACGGCAAGGTGGCGGTCGTCGAAGGCGCGGCCCGCCTGTCGGGCGCGACGGTGAGGGCGACCGACCTGCGGGCCTCGGCCAGCCTGGTCATCGCCGGCCTGGTGGCCGACGGCGAAACCGTGGTGGACCGCATCTACCACCTGGACCGCGGCTACGACTGCATGGAAGCCAAGCTGCGCGGCCTGGGCGCCGATATCGAAAGAATATGACCCCCACGCTCCCTGCTGCGCATGGTTCGCTGCCCCCCGAGGGGGCCTTCGCGCCTTGGGGCGGCCCGGCGGCGCTCAAGCAATGACACAGCCTATGAACACCCTTACCCTAGCCCTCTCCAAGGGCCGCATCTTCGAAGAAACCCTGCCGCTGCTGGCCGCCGCCGGCATCGAGGTGCTGGAGGATCCGGAAAAATCGCGCAAGCTGATCCTGCCGACCAACCAGCCGCACGTGCGCGTGGTGCTGGTGCGTGCCTCCGACGTGCCGACCTACGTGCAATACGGCGGCGCCGACCTGGGCGTGACCGGCAAGGACACGCTGATCGAACACGGCGGCCAGGGCCTTTTCCAGCCGCTGGACCTGCGCATCGCGCGCTGCCGTGTCAGCGTGGCCGTGCGGAGCGACTTCGACTACGCGCGCGCCGTCAAGCAGGGCTCCCGCCTGAAGGTCGCCACCAAGTACACCTCCATCGCGCGCGACTTCTTCGCCGCGAAGGGCGTGCACGTGGACATGATCAAGCTCTACGGCAGCATGGAGCTGGCTCCGCTCACGGGCCTTGCCGACGCCATCGTCGATCTGGTTTCCACCGGCAACACGCTCAAGGCCAATCACCTGGTCGAAGTGGAGCGCATCATGGACATCAGCTCGCACCTGGTGGTGAACCAGGCCGCGCTCAAGCTCAAGCAGGCACCGCTGCGCCGCATCATCGATGCGTTCGCCGGGGCCATCGCGCCCGAGTGAAGACAGGCCGGGCCACGTCGTGACCAACGCTCCGCAAACCGCCGATTTCGCCGACATCGCCCGCCTGGTCGCTGCATCCCGGCAGCAGGCCGTGCAGGCGGTCAACACCTTGCTGGTCGACTTGTACTGGCAGATCGGCGAGAGCATCAGCCGCAGGATCGCTGCGGCCGAGTGGGGCGATGGCGTGGTGGACGAACTCGCCCGATACCTGGCCCGCACGCAGCCGGGGCTGCGCGGGTTCACCCGGGCCAACCTGTTCCGGATGCGGCAGCTGTACGAAGCCTACGCAGGCAACGAATTAGTCGCACCACTGGTGAGACAAATTCCGTGGACTCATCACCTGATCATCCTCAGCCAGGGCAAGCGTCCTGAAGAGCGTGAGTTCTACGTTCGGTTGACGGCTCGTGAGAGGTGGAGCAAGAGGGAACTGGAGCGTCAGTTCAAGGCCGCCCTTTTCGAGCGAACGGTGCTGCATCCGCTGAAAGCCTCGCCCCTGGCGATGCAAACCCACCCGGACGTCGCCAGCATCTTCAAAGACAGCTACGTCGTCGAATTCCTCGGGCTGCCAGCCAGCCATGCCGAAGCCGACCTTCACCAAAGCCTGCTCGCCAGGCTCAAGGACTTCCTGATCGAGCTGGGCCGGGATTTCTGCTTCGTCGGCAGCGAATACCCCTTGCAGGTCGGCGGACGGGACTTCGCGCTCGACCTGCTGTTCTTTCATCGCGGCCTCAACAGCCTGGTGGCCATCGAACTGAAGGTGGGCCGGTTCGAGCCGGAATATCTGGGCAAGCTCAACTTCTACCTCGAAGCGCTGGACCGCGACGTCAAGAAACCCCATGAGCGTCCTGCCATCGGCGTGCTGCTGTGTGCCAGCAAGGACGACGAGGTGGTCGAATACGCCTTGAGCCGCAGCACCTCGCCCTCGCTGATCGCGGAGTACCAGACACAATTGCCCGACAAGGCGCTGCTGCGTGCGAAGCTGCACGAGTTCTATCTGCAGAACACGCAGTCCGACGCCGCCGCGGATTCGAGTGAATGACTATGAAATTGATAGCTAAACCCGCATTCATGTCCACCGCTGATACCGATTTTGAGCAGAAATTCCAGCAGCGCCTGCACTGGTCTGCCGACACCGACGCCGCCATCGAACAGCGCGTGGCCGACATCCTGGCCGACGTGCAGCAGCGCGGCGATGCGGCCGTGCTGGAGTACACCCATCGATTCGACGGCCTGCAGGCGCAGAGCATGTCTGCGCTGGAGCTGACCCAGGCCGAGCTGAAAGCCGCTTTCGACGCGCTGGCCGCCGTGCAGCGCGATGCCCTGCAAGCTGCCGCAGCGCGGGTGCGCCGCTACCACGAGGCGCAGAAGCGGGCCAGTGGCGAGAGCTGGAGCTACCGCGACGAAGACGGCACGCTGCTGGGCCAGAAGGTCACGCCGCTCGACCGGGTGGGCATCTACGTGCCTGGCGGCAAGGCGGCCTATCCGTCCAGCGTGCTGATGAACGCCATCCCGGCGCACGTGGCGGGCGTGGGCGAGATCATCATGGTGGTGCCCACGCCGCAGGGCGCCAAGAACCCGCTGGTGCTGGCCGCTGCCTATGTGGCCGGCGTCACCCGCGCCTTCACCATCGGCGGCGCGCAGGCCGTCGCCGCACTGGCCTACGGCACGGCCACCGTGCCCAAGGTGGACAAGATCACCGGCCCGGGCAATGCCTACGTGGCCAGCGCCAAGAAGCGCGTGTTCGGCACCGTCGGCATCGACATGATCGCGGGCCCGAGCGAAATCCTGGTGCTGGCCGACGGCACCACACCGCCCGACTGGGTGGCCATGGATCTCTTCAGCCAGGCCGAACACGACGAACTGGCGCAATCCATCCTGCTGTGCCCCGACGCCGCCTACATCGACGCGGTGCAGGCCGCCATCGACCGGCTGCTGCCCGAGATGCCGCGCGCCGAGATCATCGCCAAGAGCCTCACCGGGCGCGGCGCGCTGATCCTGACGAAGGACATGGAAGAGGCCTGCGCCATCAGCAACCGCATCGCCCCCGAACATCTGGAAGTCTCCAGCCGCGACGCGCACCGCTGGGAGCCGCTGCTGCGCCATGCCGGCGCCATCTTCCTGGGGGCCTACACCAGCGAAAGCCTGGGCGACTACTGCGCCGGCCCCAACCACGTGCTGCCGACCAGCGGCACCGCGCGGTTCTCGTCGCCGCTCGGCGTGTACGACTTCCAGAAGCGCAGCAGCCTGATCGAGGTGAGCGAACAGGGCGCGCAGACGCTGGGTGCCATCGCCGCCGAACTGGCCTACGGCGAAGGCCTGCAGGCCCACGCCCGCGCGGCCGAGTTGCGCCTGCAGCCGGTGCCGCCGGCGCGGGCCATGCCGGGTTCCGCCGGCGCAAAGGATGCCGCATGAGCACGACCGCCAAGCCGCTTTCCACCGCCAGTGTCCAGCGGGCGCTGGACCGCATCCGCCCCGATGTGCGCGCCATGCACGCCTACGCCGTGCAGCCCTCCACCGGCGCCCTGAAGATGGACGCCATGGAGAACCCGTTCTCCTTGCCGGCCGACCTGCAGGCCGCCCTCGGCCAGCGGCTGGGCGCCCTGGCGCTGAACCGCTACCCCGGCGCCCGCCAGAACGACCTGAAGGCCGCGCTGGCCGACTATGCCGGCGCGCCCGAAGGCAGCGCCGTGCTGCTGGGCAACGGCTCCGACGAACTCATCACCCTGCTGGCACTGGCTTGCGCGCAGCCGCACGAAGGCGCGCGCGCCAGGCTGCTGGCACCCATGCCCGGCTTCGTGATGTACCCGATGAGCGCGCAGTTGCAGGGGCTGGATTTCGTCGGCGTGCCGCTCACGCCCGACTTCGAGCTGGATGAAACGGCCATGCTCGCCGCCATCGCCGAGCACCGGCCCGCCATCACGTACATCGCCTATCCCAACAACCCGACCGCCACGCTGTGGGACGAAGCCGTGGTGCAGCGCATCGTGGACGCCGTGGGCGGGCAGGGCGGCATCGTGGTGATGGACGAGGCCTACCAGCCGTTCGCCAGCCGCAGCTGGATCACGCGCATGCGCGCCGAGCCCGAACGCAATGCCCACGTGCTGCTGATGCGCACGCTCAGCAAGTTCGGCCTGGCCGGCGTGCGCCTGGGCTACCTCATCGGGCCTGCGGCGCTGGTGAACGAGATCGACAAGGTGCGCCCGCCCTACAACGTGAGCGTGCTCAACTGCGAAGCCGCGCTCTTCGCGCTGGAGCATGCCGAGGTGTTCGCCGCCCAGGCGGAAGAATTGCGCGCCGCCCGCACCCGGTTGCTGGCCGACCTGCGCGCGATGCCCGGCATCGAACGGGTGTGGGACAGCGAAGCCAACATGGTGCTGGTGCGCGTGGCCGATGCGGCCCGGGTGTTCGAGGGCATGAAGGCGCGCAAGGTCCTCATCAAGAACGTTTCTACAATGCACCCCTTGCTGGCCCAATGCCTGCGCCTGACGGTCGGCAGCGCCACCGACAACGCCCAGATGCTGGCCGCGCTCCAGGCTTCCCTATGACTTCCTCCGCACTCATCCCCACGTCGTCCTCGCCGTCCTCCACCGGCGACGCTTCGGCCGACCGCATCGCCGAAGTGACCCGCACCACCGCCGAGACGCGCATCAGCGTGCGCATCAACCTCGACGGCAGCGGTGCAGCGCGCCTCTCGTCGGGCATCGGCTTCTTCGACCACATGCTCGACCAGATCGCCCGCCACGGGCTGATCGACCTGCAGGTGGACTGCGAAGGCGACCTGCACATCGACGGCCACCACACGGTGGAAGACGTGGGCATCACCATCGGCCAGGCGTTCGCGCGGGCCGTCGGCGACAAGAAGGGCATCCGCCGCTACGGCCATGCCTACGTGCCGCTCGATGAAGCCCTGTCGCGCGTGGTGGTCGATTTCTCGGGCCGCCCCGGGCTGCACATGGACGTGAAGTTCACGGCGGGCAGCATCGGCCAGCTCGACACGCAGCTGGTGTACGAGTTCTTCCAGGGCTTCGTGAACCATGCGGGCGTCACCCTGCACATCGACAACCTCAAGGGCTTCAATGCCCATCACCAGTGCGAAACCATCTTCAAGGCCTTCGCGCGCGCGCTGCGCTTCGCGCTGGAGCGCGATCCGCGTTCGGCCGGTGTCATTCCCTCGACCAAGGGTTCCCTGTAATTTTTAGGGCTCAATCGGCCTCTGGCGCTTGTCCCTCCTGCGCACCCTGCTATGAATAGTGAAGCAAAGACCGTGGCCGTCGTGGACTACGGCATGGGCAATCTGCGGTCCGTGTCGCAGGCCGTGCAGGCCGCCGCCGCCGGCACCGGCTGGACGGTCGTCGTCACGGCGCGGCCCGACGAAGTGCGGGCCGCCCAGCGCGTGGTGCTGCCAGGGCAGGGCGCCATGCCCGACTGCATGCGCGAGCTGCGCGAGTCCGGCCTGCAGGACAGCGTGCTGGAAGCTGCCGCGAACAAGCCGCTCTTCGGCGTCTGCGTGGGCATGCAGATGCTGCTGGACCACAGCGCCGAGGGCGACACGCCCGGGCTCGGCCTGATTCCAGGCCAGGTCGTGCGATTCGATCTGGCCGGGCGCACGCAAGGCGACGGCAGTCGCTACAAGGTGCCGCAGATGGGTTGGAACCGGGTGCGCAAGACGCCCGTGGGGCCGTCGGGCCAGGCCCACCCGGTCTGGGGCGAGATCCCGGACGAGAGCTGGTTCTACTTCGTGCACAGTTTCCACGCCGTGCCGCGCGAGGCCTCACACTCGGCAGGCGAAACCGATTACGGTGGCTGGTTCGCGGCGGCCATCGCACGCGATAATATTTTTGCCACGCAGTTCCACCCGGAAAAGAGCGCGGAGCAGGGCCTGGCGCTCTACCGCAACTTCCTGCACTGGAATCCCTGAGTTCCCTTCATCAACCCGGCCCCCTGGCCGCTCCAGCCCTTCGCGCTCCCATCGCGCTCCCCTTCGATCATGCTGCTCATCCCCGCCATCGACCTCAAGGACGGTCACTGCGTGCGCCTCAAGCAAGGTGACATGGACCAATCCACCACCTTCGGCGAAGACCCGGCCGCCATGGCGCGGCGCTGGGTGGATGCCGGCGCGCGCCGCCTGCACCTGGTCGACCTGAACGGCGCCTTCGCCGGTACGCCCAAGAACTACGCGGCCATCAAGTCCATCCTCAAGGAGGTGGGCGACGACATTCCCGTGCAGCTGGGCGGCGGCATCCGAGACATGGACACCATCGAGAAATACATCGACGGCGGCCTGCGCTACGTCATCATCGGCACCGCTGCGGTCAAGAACCCTGGCTTCCTGAAGGACGCCTGCAGCGCCTTCGGCGGCCACATCATCGTGGGCCTGGACGCCAAGGACGGCAAGGTCGCCACCGACGGCTGGAGCAAGCTCACCGGCCATGAAGTGGTGGACCTGGCCAAGAAGTTCGAGGACTGGGGCGTCGAGTCCATCATCTACACCGACATCGGCCGCGACGGCATGCTGTCGGGCATCAACATCGACGCCACCGTCAAGCTGGCGCAGTCGCTGACCATCCCCGTCATCGCGTCGGGCGGCCTCGGCAGCATGGCCGATATCGACCAGTTGTGCGCGGTGGAGAGCGAAGGCGTGGAAGGCGTGATCTGCGGCCGCGCCATCTACTCGGGCGACCTGGACTTCGCCGCGGCGCAGGCCCGGGCGGACGAGCTGGCCGGCTGACCCCGGCAGGGCGCCGGCCCCGGCTGCCTCGCGAAACGAAACGCCCGCAGTCGCGGGCGTTTTTCCATGGACAAGGGTTGTCGCCCGGACTGTCGTGCGGGCCGCCGTGTTGCCGGCTGGGGATGGCGGGTGCTGGGAGATGGTGGATGCCGGGTGCCGGTCAATCAGCAGGTGGGCAGCGGGCGCCCCCGGTTCAGCGCATCCACGCTTTGCAGCAGCGCCGTCCAGTAGTGGGGCAGCCCCGCCCAGGGGTTGCCCGTGCGCAGGACCGGATCGTATTCGCCGTCGGTGAAGAACACCGGCCCGGCGTTGTAGCGCGCGGTGGCCGCCGCCGCCAGGGCCTCCTGCATGGCGGCGCAGGTGGGGATGTTGTGGCCCAGCAGGGCGACCGAAGTGTTCGGGCGGGCGTAGAGCCAGGAAGCCGCCGTGCTGGTCCGTGGGTCGTAGGCCAGCAGCCCGGCGCGCTGCCCTTCGTAGGTCACCAGCACATCGGCCACGGCGGCATAGGCGGCGTCCGGCACGGCACCCGGGTTGCCCACCACGCGCAGCGCGCTGCCCTGCGCCTTGATGTAGCGGTAGAGGGACTGGTAGTACTCCAGCTGGCGCGTGTCCGAGGACATCTCGTCCACGAAGATGCCGGTCACGATGCTCCGGCCGTAGAAGCGCAGGTAGTTGTCCACGTCGGCCTGCACGGCCGCGAGCGCGCGCGTGCCGTAGTTGCTGTGCACGTAGCCGATCACCTTGCCGCCGGCCGCCACGAACTGGCTGGCCGCGCGCGTGTACTGGGCCTCGGGGGCGGTGAACACACCGTTGGACGGATTGAGGATGGCCGTGACGGACACGCCGGGTACCGCCTGCACACCGGCGGCGAGCTGGTCCCAGGGCGAGCCCGACGGGGTGGGATAGAAGTACGCCGGAACCAGCACCTCCAGCGGCCGCGGCGCGGGCCGCAGATAGACCGTGCGCGTGGTGGTGGCCGACTGCCCGTCCGCCGCCGTGGCCGACACGGTGAGCTGCTGGCGGCCCGGCGTGGCCTGGGTCAGCGTGGCGGTGGCGACGCCGCCCTGGGCGGTGGTGGCCGCGGCAGCCAGCGTGCCGGACGTGGCGGCGAACCGGACCGGCGTGCCGTCGCTCGCGGGCGCCCCGTTGATGGTGACCTGCGCGCGGATGCTTAGCGGGGCATCGACCTCGAACACCTCCTGCGCTGCGGGCGCGGTGAGGGTCACGGCCACCGTGCTGGGCGCCGGTGCCGGGGGCGCTTCGGGCGTGCTGCTGCCGCCGCCGCTTCCACCGCAGGCGGCGAGCAGCGCACCCAGTGACAGGCCGCCGAGGCGGACGGGAAGGCGAAAGCGTGGCAGGGGCATGGCAGGCGGCGGCGGTGGGGTGGAAGAAAAGGCGGGAGGCACCCGCCCACGGTCACTGCAGCATGAAGGTCTCGTACTCCAGCCGGCTCAGCTGGCGCGACAGCAGCACCAGCCCGGTGCACAGCGTCGCCAGCGTCGCGAGCGTGAACCCGTAGCCGTAGAGCGCAGCGCCGGCATACAGCGTGAACGCCGTCAGCAGCATGTTGAGCAGCACGAACTGCAGGCACAGGAACAGCACGATGCGGCGCTGGTCCAGATAGAAGAACACGTTGAGGATGGCCATCAGGCCCACCTGCAGGCCGGCGCCCACCACCTGCACGTGCAGCAGCGGCAGATAGAGGCGCGAGATGCCCAGCCAGGCCAGCAGCGCCGGGCCTGCCACGAAGGTGATCAGCACGGCCAGCGCCTGGATCTTGCCGATCTCCGCAAGCCCCTGCTTGATGGAATACACCATCTCGTCGCGCATGGTCTCGATGTATTCGAGCGAGCCGCCGCTGCGCACCGCGTCGTAGAACTTGTCGTAGTACTCGACGAAGTCGGTCTCGATGCGCACCAGGAACACCGCCATGCCCGGGATGATCGACAGGTAGGCGAGGAACACGGGCAGGTCGTAGATCAGCGAGGCCCGCAGCGCGCCCACGATGGGCTGCGAGGTGGGCTGGAAGTACCAGAACATGAACTTGTCGGCCCACACCCCGAAGTTGTAGAGCAGGCCGATGGCCATGAGCGAGGGGTAGAGCAGCTTGCGCTCGGCGAAGTCGAAGGCGATCAGCCGGCCCTTGGGGTTGAATTCGCGCACCACCAGAATCCACATGCCCGCCAGCAGCACGTAGTTGCCGAGCACGAAACCCCCCAGCAGGCCTTCCAGCCCCCAGGGGCGCATGAGCAGCGCGCTGACCACGATCAGCACGTAGGCCAGCGCGAACAGGCCGACGATCGCCTTGTAGCGCTTCATGCCCGAGAGCAGGATGGTCAGCACCCAGACATCGCACATCAGCGTGAAGCCGGCCAGCATCAGCATGCGGTAGAGCAGGCCCAGGTTGGGCAGCAGCAGGAAGAGGGCGAGCGTGCCCAGCACACCGGCAGCGGCCGTCACCACCAGCATCAGTCCGTGCAGGTTGGGCAGGATCAGGTCGCGGCGCTTCTCGAACAGCCGGTCGGACACGAACCGCGTGAACGCCAGCTGCACCAGCCCGGTCAGGATGAGACTGCCCGCCACCAGGTAGGTGACCGATGTCTGGAACTGGGTGACCAAGAACGCCGGCACCACCACGCTGGCGCTGAAGATACCGATCAGCAGAATGCCGACGATGGAGAACACCCAGGGTCCGGAGCCGATCACGCCCGCATAGGCGTATGCCTGCACCAGGCTGACCAGCGTGTCCTTGCGCAGCATGCGCCGCAGCTCGAATCCGATGCCGGCCATCAGCGTGCTCCCTGCGTTCTGGCGAACGCTTCTTCATACACGGCGCGGTAGCGCTGGAACATCAGCGTGTCGGTGTAGTACCGCTCCACGCGGGCGATGGCGGCGCGGCTGGCGGCATGCCAGGCGTCTTCGTCGCGCAGCAGCGACAGCGCCGCGTCGGCCAGGCGCTGCGGGTCGGCGATCGGCACCACCTGGCCCGAGGCACCCAGCGCGCGGTCGTCCTCGTCCAGGCCTTCCACCAGCTGCCGGCACGATCCCACGTCGGTGGACACCGTGGGCACGCCCGCGGCATAGCCCTCCAGCACCACCAGGGGCAGGGCCTCGCTGATGGACGACAGCACGACCAGGCCGATGCGCGGCATCAGGTCTTCGACCCGTTGAAAGCCGAGGAAGCGCACATGCTGCTCCAGGCCCAGGCTGCGCACCAGGTTCTCGCATTCCAGCGCATAGGCCGGGTCTTCCTCGGCGGGGCCGGCAATCCAGCCCTGGGCGGAGGGCAGCTGGTTCACCACCCGCCGCATGGCGCGGATGAAGGTCTTGATGTCCTTGATCGGCACCACCCGGCCGATCAGGCAGAGCACGTGCGGCACGTTGGCCGGGCGCTCGGCGCGCAGCGCCGCGAAGCGCGACAGCTGGATGCCGTTCGGGATGTTGAAGGTGCGCTCCTGCGGCGCGCCGTCGGCGATCTGGCGCTGCCGGTTGGCTTCGTAGAGGGCGATGATCGGGTCGGCCGATGCGTAGCAGAACCGGCCCAGCCACTCGAAGAAGTGGATCCACATCTGCCGGAAATACGACAGCTCGGTCGGGTCGCGCTGGAACAGGTTGCGGTTGTCGCGGATCCAGTCGCTCTTGAAGAGATCGATCTTGCGTTCCTTGGTGTAGATGCCGTGCTCGGACAGCACCAGCGGCGTGCCACGGAACTGTTCCACCATCGCCCCGAGGCAGCCTGCGTAGCCGGTGGAGGCGCAGTGCACGATGCGCACCGGAATCAGCTGCTGCGCGACCCGCGCCAGCGTCCAGAGCGGCTGGTACATGATGCGCACGGTCCAGAAATAGTCCACGAAGGAAGGGTCGGTGCAGTGGGTGCGGTAGCCCTCGCAGATCAGGTCCCAGGCACGCTCGCCGTAGAGGAAGTCTTCGAGCTGGAAGCGCCCGCCCGGCTGCATCTCGCGGACCATGGCGCGAAACGCCTCCATGCCGGCGGCGCGGTCTCCGCTCTCCATGGCGCCCAGCAGCGACTTGACCATGGCGAAGGCGGCCTCGTCGCCACGGCGCGCCAGGGGCTGGGTTTCGCTGCTCAGGTGGTCGTAGAGAAAATGCTCTTCGTAGTGCACCACGTTGGGCGGCAGTTCGTACTTGAACTTCGTGTAGTCCTGGCGGCGGCTGCCGAGGAACACGATGGCGAAGCGGTATTCCGGGTAGGCCCGGATGATCTGGTGGATCCAGCTGGAGACACCGCCGCTGATGTAGGGGAAGGTGCCTTCCAGCAGCAGCGCGATGTCGGCGTCCGCGGCGCGCGGGTGGGTCATGGCGTGTTCCAGTAATCGACGACCGGCTTCAGGCGCGGCAATGCCGTCCATTGGCTGAGTTCGTCCAGCAGGGCGCGCGTGCCCTGGAAGTCGCGCCGTTCAAAGCACAGTTCGGCCTGGTAGGGCAGCACGCGGGTGGCCGGCAGCCCCAGTTCGCGCGCGCGCAGGTAGGCGGCACCGGCCGCCTCCAGTTGCCCTGTCTCGTGCAGCAGGCGGCCGCGGCGCAGATTCAGCTGCGGATGGTCGGGCTCGCTCATCAGCACCATGTCGCAAAAGCGCAGCGACTCGTGGATCGCGTGCGCGCGCAGGTCGCCCTGCACGAGTTCCTGATACACCAGCTCCCAATACAGGTCGGAGAGGCGGTGCGCCGACTCGCTGGTGCGTGGCCCACCGGAACGGCCGTCCGGTCCCTGGCCTTCTTCCGCCTGTGCCTGGCGCAGCGCGTCCAGTTCCACGTCGATGGTGCGGTTGATGCGCTTTTCCAGCGTGTCGAGCATGCCGTAGGCCAGCAGGCGCAAATCCTCGCTGGGATCGCTGAGCACCGAGCGCAGCAGCGGCGATGCCACCCGGCCCGAAACGTATTGCAGCGCCACCATGGCCCGCAGCCGGGTCTGCATCGGTGCGTTGCTGTTGCCCAGGAACGAGCGCATGCCGGCTTGCCGGAAACTGCCCTGCATGCGCTGGTGCAGGTCGAATTCGGGCAGCTGCAGCGATTCGAATTCGCCCTGCGCGACCGGCGTGCGGTAGATGCGCAGCATCACCACCGCCAGCACGGCGCCCAGGAAACCCGCCACCGGCACCCCGTAGCTGAAGACCGCCAGCAGCGCCAGCACCGGCAGGCGCGGGCGGGCCTGTTCGCCCGACAGGAACGGCAGCAGGCAGAGCGACAGCATCAGGCAGGCAAGCGCGTGCATCAGCAGGTAGCTCGCCAGCGCCACGTCGGAGCGGCCGTGCATCAGCAGCGGGCCCGTCCAGGCGCCCAGCTCCAGCGCCAGGGCCGAGAGCGCGAACTTCAGGTTAAGCATGGGCCAGCGCGTGCAGCCGCTGCAGCACGTCCAGGGGAGCGCCGCTCGCCAGCGGCACGATGTGGGGGAACACCCCGGCGGCCTCCAGCGGCTGGCCGCTCTTTTGCTTCGACCAGGCTTCCAGCCGGGTGATGTAGCCCTCGGCCGTGGCGGCGTCGCCCAGCGGCATCAGCATGGCCAGCACCTGGCGCTCGGGCCCGCGGATCAGCCAGCTCTCGTCCAGCTCGCGCTTGAGGCGCTCGATCTGGGCCGGCACGCCCCGCTCCACCGCGCGCGGCAGGCATTCCAGGGCCACGATCACGCTGGGCACCTGGGTGGTCTCGTGGATATGCGCCAGGCGCTGCGCCTCGAAGGCGAACTCGGGCGGGCAGTCGGGCAGCGCCTCGACGATGGGGCGCGACAGCGTCTGCGTCGCCAGCCCGTCGGTGTAATAGCCCAGCAGCAGGTTGATGGTCTGCAGGTTCTCGTCCTGCAGCGAGAAGAACGGCATGTCGTCGATCACGAGCAGCCCGTACAGCTCACCCCCCAGATCGAGCAGCGGCGCGGCCGCCAGATAGCGGCTGTGCTGGCCGTGCGCCACGGCCTGGCTGACATGGCAGAGGCGCCGCGTCTCCAGCGCCTGGCGGATCAGCGGATCGGTGGGTTCGAGCGGGGTCGGCGCGCCGATGCGGGCCACGGCGTCGGCATCCACGTCGTCGCCGCGCACGGGGTAGAGCACGGCCGATTCGATCTGGCAGTACTGGGCCAGCAGCCGCAGCAGCACCTGGGCGCCGTCCTCGGGCGTACGGTCGGGCGAGCCGATGCTCTGCAGCGCGGCGAGCGCATCGCGCATCGACATGGGCCGGCCGATCAGCTCTTGCTCCAGCCGGTCGTGCGACAGGCGCAGCAGGTAGTACTGGCGCACCAGGTGCTCGAGCCGCTGGTCGAGGTAGAGCTGCACGTTCTCCGCGCGCCGGGTGCGGGCCTGCCACAGGCTGGAGAACTCGCCCACCAGCAGCACCAGGATCAGGCCGCCCAGAAAGTAGGCCTGCGGAAACGCGTCGTAGTGGCCGACATGGATCCCCAGCCAGACCACCAGCAGGATGCAGGCGCTGCCCAGGCCCGCCAGCGGGCCGTAGCGCAACGCGACGATGACGACCGCGAGCCACGCCCAGGGAAAGCCGCTGTCGATCCAGAGCGGGTCTTCGGGCTTCCAGAGCAGCCCCAGCCCCACCGCGATGAGCGGCAGCAAGGCCATCTCCAGCAGCGTGACCCAGGGGCGGGCATCGGTCACGGCCAGCTTGCCCAGCAGATTGGCGGGCAGGTGGCTCCTGGCCGCGGACTTGTTCTTCAGCTCGGGCATGGCCGTGCTGCCGACGGAGCGGCGGCGGGCGTCAGGGGTCATCGTCTCGGGGGCCATGGCGGACGGGCGTTCAGCGGGCGCCGGCGAGGCCGGAGTCGAGCAGCTGGCGGATCAGCTTCTGCGCGACAGCCGAGAGCGCCTCGCGGCTCCAGCCGCTCTTGCCGCCCGCGCCGCTCCAGAGCGTGTTGCCGGTGGCGACGTCGACGATGCGCAGGGTGACGCCCGCGGCCGGCTCGCCGTCCACGCCGACCTTGTAGCGCCACTCGTCCACGGCGCCGGTCAGTGCGTACTGGGCCTGCTGGCTGCGGGCCCAGGCCAGCACATCCTCCTGGCGCTTGGCGTCGCCGGAGTCGAACAGCGCTTCCTGCTGCGTGCTGGCGGGGTAGCGCTGCACGCGGCCGACGCCGCGCGCGTGGAGCAATGCCTCGGCGATGGCTTCGGCGCGGTTGCCGGCCAGCGGCGTTTCCGTGTGGTTGGCAAAGGGCAGCACCACCCAGGTGGCGTTGGGCTGCAGCACGGGCGGCTGGCCCCGGTCGATGGTGGAACAGGCCGCCAGCAGCAAGAGCGTGCTGCCCGCGGCGATGGTCTGCAGGCGCTGCAGCAGGGTGCGGTGTGGAAGCATGGTGGTCCTCTCGTGGTCGCGTTAGAAATGAAGTCGGTAGCTGAATTGCAGGTCGCGCGTCAGGCCCTGGTTTTGCACGCCGGACTTGGCCAGGCCCCAGCTGAGCCGGATGTGGTCGGCGCCCAGCAGCGAGCCGGCGAAGCCTGCCCGCAGGCCGTAGCCTGGGCCGAGCTGGCTGTGCCAGGTGCGGCTGACACTGGCGTAAGGCCGGATGGCGCGCGTGTATTCCTGCTCGTAGCGCATGTTGGTGGACAGCTGCACGCCGTAGAACTGGAAGTTGTCGGGCAGGAAGTAGTCGGGCCCGACGTCGGTGATCGACGGCGGCAGGTAGCGGCGGAAGCCCTGGTCCGATGCCGACAGCGAGTCGAGGTCGCGGCGGCGGTAGTCGTGGGTGGACCAGAACGCGCCGAACTGCAGCACCGGCGCTTCCTGCCGGTAGGTGTGGGTGTAGTTGAGCGAGGTGTGGCGGCCGCTGCCCAGGTTGCCGCCGGACTGCAGCTGATAGCGCTCGGCCCATTGCGCGGCGACGAACTCGTCCTGGCGCGTGGGCTGGTAGCGCAGGCTCAGGCCCACCCGGTCCTTCATGCCGGCGATGCGCAGCGCCAGGCTGTCCTGGCTGGGCAGGTCGCTGCCAACGTCGAAGCGCCACGACAGCCGGTTGTCGATTCGCTGCTCGTGCTCGATGGCCAGCGGCGTGTAGGCGCGGTCGCTCTCCCGGCGGCCCGCGCGGAACAGGGTCTCACCATCGCGGTGGCGCCAGCGCAGTTCCGCGTCGATGCCGCGTTCCTGCGGCGGCTGGAAGACCGCGTTGTCGCGCGATGCCCAGCGGCTGGTCTGCACCAGGTTGAGGTCCAGCGACAGGCGCGGGCTCAGCGCCAGGTGCAGCACCGCCTCGGTCTGGGTCTCCCGCATGCCTGCCAGGTCCTGGTAGGTCACCCTGGCGCCTGCGTGATCGCTGAAGGCCAGCAGGCTCTCGGTCAGCTGCAGGTGCAGCGGCTGGTCGTCGTGCTGGTCGTTCTGGGTCTCGAAGGCGGCGGTCTGCGCTTCGCGCAGGTCGTTCACCGCGCGGGCGGCGTTCACCCGGTCGTAGCGGGGCAGGCGTTCACCAAACTCTTGCAGCAACTGGCCCGACGCCGTCTTGTCGTTCTCGGCCAGGGCCAGCGTGACCTCGGCCCACAGCGGGCGGTTGGCCCGCGTTCCCTGTGCGCGGGCGTACTGCTGCCAGAGGAAGCCGCGCTCGGCCCCGTATTCGGCGGCATCCTGCAGCCAGCCGATGGCGGTCTCCGCCGCCGCGTTCGACAGGTTGCCGGCGGCGTCCCGGTCGAGCCGCAGGAGTTCGCGCAGCACGTCCACCGAGGCATCGCCCGGGCGCTGCGTGATCACCAGGCGGGTGCGGGCGACCCGCCGCGTGGTGTCGAGCCCTTCCTCGGTCAGCCAGCGGCGGCGCGTCTGGTCCGCCGTCAGCGGCGGCGTGCCGGGCGCTCCAGGCGTGCGGGCGGCCTGCCATTCCTGCGACAGCAGATGGCGCCGCAGCCGCCACGACCGGTCGGTCTGCTGGTTCTGGTCCAGCGCGTCCGCATAGTTCATGAGCCAGAGGAAGTTGCGTTCGTGCTGCTTCAGCCGCGGAGTGAGGTACCGGTCGAGCGCCGTCTGCGGCAGCGACAGCGCCTGGTAGGCGGACGCCAGCGCGTCGTGCATTTCCTCGTCGCGCGCCCAGGAGCGTTCCTGCCGGGCGAGCAGCTCGCGCAGTGCCACCGGATCGTTGCCGTCGATGAACAGCCACAGCAGCGCCTGGCGCATCGCGTCCGAGTCGGGGCTGAGGCGCAGGCCGGCCTCGAAGTAGCGGCGTGCCTGGTCGGGCCGGCCCTCGTGCTGGTGGTACACGCCCACCAGCCGCAGGAATTCGGGCGATTCCGACAGCCGCGCCAGCGATCGCTTGCGGGCGTCGGGCCGGGCATCGGCCTGCGCCAGCAGCGACCGGACGGTGTCCCAGCGGTTGCCGTTGACGTAGAGCGTCAGCGCGTTGATGAAATGCCGCGGCTCGTCGAAGCGCTGCCATGCCTGGGTCGATACCCGTGCGGCTTCCAGCGGCTGGTCGGTCTGCAGCAGGCGGATCAGCGCGTCGTAGTCGGAGACGGCGGCATCTTCGCTGGCCGCGAGCGTGCGGTAGGCATCGATCGCCAGCGACTGCCGCTGGCGCGCTTCCGCCAGCTGGCCGGTCAGGCGCCAGTAGTCGGTAGCTTCCTCGGGCCGGGGCGACTGCCGGCGGGCGGCCTCCAGCCACTGCAGGCCTTCGTCGCCACGGCCGTGCGTCAGCGCCAGGATGGCGGCCTGCATGGCCCGGGCGGGCGTCACCTCGGCCGGGGTCGACAGCAGCTGGCGCCAGGCCGCCAAGGCCACCTCCGGCTGGCCCGCGCGGTCCGCAAGCTGCGCCAGCAGCTCCTGCAGGCGGGGCGTGCGGGCGTGCTGCTGGAGGTAGTCGATGGCCGGCTGCGGCTCGCCGAGGCGCTCGTAGGCGGCGACCAGTTCGCGCACCAGGCGCTCGTCACCCGGCTTGCGCTGCAGCTCGTAGCGCAGCGCCTGCACCAGCGCGCCGTCGTCGAACTGACCGGGTGCCAGCCGCAGCACCGACTGCCAGGCATCGTCGCGCTGCGTCTTGCGGGCCAGGTAGAGCCAGTTCTCCAGTGCGACGGCGGGGCGCTGCGTCCAGTCCGACACGCGCGCGAGCCGCTCGCGCCAGACCAGATCGTCCGGGCGCTGCTGCACGGCGGCGCGGGCGAGCAGCCAGGCGTCTTCCTGCTTGCGGTTCTCCAGGAAGACCTCGTAGCCCAGCGTGTAGATCTTCTCGTCGAAGGGCAGCAGGTCGGGGCGAGCGCTGCCTTTCGCCGAGTCCGCAGCCGCAGGGCCGGCCACCGGGCGCAGCGCCCAGCCGCTGCCGCCCTGATTGGCGGCGCCGAACCCGATCACCGGCGGACGCAGCAGGTGGGCGCCGTCGTCGTATCGGGATTCGGGCGCCGGTGCTGGCGCGACCGCACGGTAGGCCACCGGGCGCAGCCGGGCCAGGGCGGTCTCGGGCTGGGCCATGGCGGCCAGCGCAGCCAGCGCCTGTTCGGGCCACTGCTGCGGCAGCAGCGCCAGCCGCAGCAGCTTGCGCACGAAGCGATCGGCCACGTCGGGCCGGCCCGCGGCACGCGCCAGGTTGGTCAGCATGAAGAGCGTCTCGCGGTCATCCGCCAGATTGCCCAGTTCGCGCTCGGCCAGCTGCAGCGCGGCCAGGGGCTGGTTGCCCGACTGCAGCGCGCGAACGCCGGTCAGGAAGTACGCCTTGGCCTGCTGCGGGTCCGGCGTGACGCGGCGCGCCAGCATGTACAGCTCGGCGCAGCCCACGTAGTCGGACTGGGCCAGCGCCTCCTTGGCCGCGCGCTCATACAGCAGGGCGGCCTTGCGCGGATCGGGCTCGGCCTCGGCCAGCCGGCGGTTCAGCTCGATCCCCACCGCGGGTTCGTTGAACTGCGCGGCCAGGCGCACCAACTGGATCTGCCGGTCGGTGGACCACTGCTGCCGGGCGAGCGACTCCAGCTGCGCCCGCAGCTGGCCACGCATCGCCTCGCGGCGCACGGGGTCGTCTTCGGGGCTGCGCACCCACTCGGCATACGACAGCTCCCAGAGCACCCAGAGCGCCTCGCGCCGCAGCTCTTCGTTGCTGGACTCCAGCGCGGGCTGCAGCGTGGCGCGGGCATCGAGCGCGTCGCCCTGGGCGATCTGGCGTTGCGCCAGCAGCAGCCGCAGGCGGGGGTTCTCGGGATCGCTGCGCAGCAGGTTGTTCAGGTAGCTCACCGACAGCGCCGTGTCCGTGGTGTCGGACAGGCGGCGTTCGAGATCCTGGCGCGGGTAGAGCAGCACCAGGGCGCCGCCCACCAGCAGGGCGAGCAGCGCGATCAGCCAGGCCGGCGCGAGGATGGGGCGCTCAGCGGACCGGGCAGAGGATCTGGATGTGCGCAGCAGCATCGGGCAGGCGGTAGTTCGAAGTGGAAGAGGAAACGGAAGCGCTGGCCGGCGCCAGCGCGCGGCCATTGGCCTGTACCTGGCAGCCACTGGCGCCCGCGAGCGCGAATTCCAGCGGGCCGAAGCCCTTCAGGTCGAAGGCGGTCTGGCCGCTGGCGTTCTGCGGCGTCCAGCCATTGATGCGGGCGTTGGCGTCGCGCAGATAGGGCGAGCGCGACGTTTCAGCGCTGCCCGGGCTGGCGGCAGCGGCAGCGGTCTTGAGCCAGGCCCGGCCGCTGGCCAGGTGCACATAGGGCCCTTCCACGCCGGGCGCGTAGCCCGCCACGCCCTGGCTGGCGCCCATGGCCGGGACGCCCAGGGCCGGCGGCAGGCGCAGCGTGCGCAGTTCGCCATCGCCGCGCACGCGCCAGCCTTCGCCGTCGCGCGCGACGGCATAGGTGTGGAAGTCCCGCACCTTGCGGATGAATTCGGAAGCGAACACCGGGTGCAGCGGCTGTGCCTGCGCCCAGCGGTACACCTTGTGCAGCGCGTTGAGGCCCGCGCGCTTGCTGGTGGAATAGACGTGGTAGTAGATGTCCACGGGCTTGATGCGGCGTGGCTTGTCGGTCATCTCGAAGCTCTCGATCACCCGCTCGTAGCCGTAGTAGGGCCCGCGCCACAGGTTGGTGTAGATGTTCTCGTTGGTGATGGGCGCATACACCTGCAGCCGGCCCTGCTTCTGGATGCCGTGCGCGCCGATCGCGGTGATCGACGGATTGGCGCGGGTGATGGAGGTGTCGCCGCCATTGAGGTTCAGCAAGCCGGCGTCTTCGGTGATGGCCAGGGCCTCGGCGCTGGGGGCCGTGTCGCCCGACCAGAGCAGGATCTTCACGGGCTTGCCCGCAGGGGCGAGCCGGCGGTTGATGTACTCGGTCGAGCCGACGATCTCGCGCCGCAGGTCCATGCTGTAGCCCGGCAGGCTCAGGTTGATGGCCGCCTCGCCCTTGTCGTCGAACACGCCGTGCTTGACGTTGCGGTCCCACAGGAAGGGGTGCGAATAGGTGTGGCTGGCCACTTCGACATGCGGCAGCCGGAACATGCGGCGCGCGATGTCTTCCAGCGCGGGGCTCAGGTCGGGGTGCAAGCCATTCGGCGAGATCTCGGCCTCGATGACCGACATGGTCTGCGGCACGCGGTACTTCTGGAAGATCTCCGCCAGCAGCACGCTGGCGGCGAACGGGCTGCCGGGCAGCTCGGCGCGGGAGGGAAACCCGTCGCCATCGACATGCGAGAAGAACAGCCGGCGGCCGTTCTCGGTGGTAACGTCCGGCACGGGCAGGGCCGGCAGCGACAGCGCCCGGGTCAGGAAAGCGAACGGGTCGATCACCCAGCGGAAGTACTCGGTGCCCGGCACGTCCACCAGCGCGTAGGGGTCGAGGATGAAGCCGCCCCACGGCATGAGCGCACCCGCCACGCCCGGCTTGCCCCGCTGGTCGGTCACTTCGATCAGGGGTTGCGCCTGGGCGGCTGCGGCAGGCGTCAGATAGACAGGCGCGAAGGGCGCCACCGGGGGAGCCGGGGCCGTCTCGTAGCCCATCATCGGGTGCTGGCGGGTGATGCGCAGCGTGCCCCGCGCGGCCTCGGGCGACGACTCGATGCCCAGCCGGCCCGCCAGCGCTTCGTCCGGCACCATGCCGAGGCTGCCCATGACGGCCACCGGCATGCCTTCGTCCATGCGCGCCTGCAGCCAGCGGCTGACCGCAGGGGCCGAGCCGTCGGGAATGAAGCCACCGAAGGAAACGACGATGCCGGCATACCGGTCGCGCAGCACGCCCTGCGGCAGCGCCTCGCCGATGTCGGCATAGTCCACCACGTAACCCATGTGGTTGAGCGGCATCTGCAGGAAACGGTGCGCGATCGAGTAGTTGATGGACGGGGATTCGGCACCGTAGTAGACGATCAGCACGCGGCGGGGCATCAGTTCGACCGCGCCGATGCCCACGGTCTGCAGGTCGCCGTCCGACACCCACGGAATGAAGCCGAGCGCCTTGATCTTTTCGGCCGTCTCGCGGCTGGTGGCGCGGTCCTGGGGGGCCACGTAATCGATCGCCAGCACCGGCAGGCCGTAGGTGTCGCGCACGGTGCGAAGCTGCCCCAGCAGCCAGTCACGGTCGGCAGGCTTGACGTCTTCATAGCGCTTGTCGGTGGCGTTCCAGCCCTTGAACAGCGATTCGGCCGCCACCATGAAGAGCTTGTCCTTCACCCGGGGCACGATGTCGAAGCCCCGGTTCTGGATCAGCCGGATTCCGGGAAAGCGGCTGTGCAGCGTCTCGATCACGCGCACCAGGCCCTGCTGCTGCGCAGCCTCGTCGAAGCGCGCAGCCAGCCGGTACGAGTCGAGGGTGTCGAGGAAGAAGCCCCGGTACCCGCGGGCCCAGAGCGGCGCGACGACCTGGTCGGCGAAGAAGGCGGGCCAGTCGGCGGCGGTCTGGTCGATGACTTCGGAGTTCCAGGCACCGTTGCGGGCCAGCTTCCAGCCCGCAGGAATCCGCGCGTAGTACGGGCGGCTGGCCTGCACCTCCGCCACGGACACGTAGGCGAACAGCTCGCTGCCGGTCGTTTGCTTGAACTTCACCGGGTCTTGGCCGTGGTCGGGTTCCACCACGGTGATGTCGAACACCTTGAGGTCGGAAAGCGGGGCCTTGCTGCCGTAGTGCACCGCCACGGCGGGAGACGCGGGAGCCGCCTGGCCAGCCAGCGGAACCAGCAGCGCGATCAGCAGCAGCATCCGGAGCCACCGCTGCACGCAGTGCAGCGAGGCGCAGGCCGGTGCCGCGCCGCGCACAATGCACGGGCGCGAACGGGTGACAAGCGGCATAAGCACGGTCATCAGAGGCGGCGGAAAGTCACCGAACCTGTAGCTGGGTACGATGCAATTGTTAACAAAGTTGAACGGGACATCGCAGAAATTTGCCGTGGGTCCATGCACAGCGGTTAACTATTTTGTGAAATTCCGCACCGCGCGAAGCGTCGTAGCGCAGCGGGTGTCCTCTGATAGGGCTTTTCTTGCCTGCGTTTCTATCCGATATTCAATTAACAATTTGTAGGAACAGCACCTTGATTCTTGTTACAGGCGGGGCGGGCTTCATCGGCTCGCACACTTGCATCGCCCTTGCGGCAGCGCAGCTGCCCTTCGCGGTACTTGACAACTTCTCCAACAGCCGTCCGTCCGTGCTCGATCGGCTGGAACAGATCATCGGATGGCGTCCGCTCTGCATCGATGCCGACATCCGCGACGGCAATGCTGTGGCGCAGGTGTTGCGGGAGCAGCGCATCGACGCCGTGGTCCACTTCGCCGCGCTCAAGGCGGTGGGGGAGTCGGTGCGCGAGCCGCTGCGCTACTACGACAACAACGTGGCCGGCACCGTCACGCTGCTGCAGGCGATGAAGGCGGCTGACGTGCGCACGCTGGTGTTCTCCTCGTCGGCCACGGTGTATGGGGAGCCGGCCTCGCTGCCCATCCGCGAGGACTTTCCCCTCTCGGCCACCAATCCGTATGGATCCACCAAGTTGATGATGGAGCAGGTGCTGGCCGATGTGGACCGCGCCGAGCCGGGCCAGTGGCGCATCGCGCGTCTGCGCTACTTCAACCCGGTGGGCGCCCATGAAAGCGGGCTGATCGGCGAAGACCCGCGCGACGTGCCCAACAACCTGCTGCCCTACGTGGCGCAGGTGGCCGCCGGTCTGCGGCCCACGCTCAGCGTGTACGGCGACGACTACCCCACGCCGGACGGCACCGGGGTGCGCGACTACATCCACGTGACCGATCTGGCGCAAGGCCATGTCGCCGCGCTGCGGTACCTGCAGAGCCACCCCGGGCTGCTGACGGTGAACCTGGGCACCGGGCGGCCGGTGTCGGTGCTGGAGATGGTGCGCGGATTCGAGCGCGCGAGCGGCCGGCCCGTGCCCTATCAGGTGGTGGCGCGCCGGCCCGGCGACGTGGCGCAGTGCTGGGCCGACCCGGCGCTTGCCGAGCAGTTGCTCGGCTGGCGCGCCCACCTCGGGCTCGATCGCATGTGCGAGGACGCGTGGCGCTGGCAGAACGGCACCGCCCGGACGCTGGCCGGCCCGTCGCCCGTCGCCTGACCGCGCGCCGGGGCCGCGGCGAGCTCTGCCTGCGGCGGGCGCGGTGACCCGGCTTCTACAATCGGTGCCATGTCCGCCGCCCTGCCCACCGCCCCGCCCACCACCCCGCAATCTCCTGCGCCCGCCCTACGCGAAATCACCTTCCACGGCCTGCCGGCCCTGCAGCTCGGCCTGCCTTCAGGCGATCTCGCCGTGGTGGCGCTCCAGGGCGCGCAGGTGCTGTCGTGGGTGCCGGCGGGTGGCCAGGAACGGCTTTATCTCAGCCCTCGCGCGGTCTTCGACGGCCATTCCGCCATCCGCGGCGGCACACCCGTGTGCTTTCCCCAGTTCAACCAGCGCGGGCCCTTGGCCAAGCATGGCTTCGTGCGCAACCTGCCGTGGCAGTGGGATGCGGCCGCGACCCCGGAGGAGCGCGCGGAATCCGGCGTGTCGGCCAGCCTGGTGCTGCGCGACTCCGCCCAGACCCGGGCCTGGTGGCCGCACGGTTTCGCGGCCCGCCTCACCGTCACGCTGACCGAAGGCGGGCTGCGTATCGGGCTCGGCGCACGGAACACCGGGGATTCGGCCTGGGACTTCACCATGGCGCTGCATTCCTACCTGGCCATTCCCGACATCGCCCAGACCCGGCTCGATGGACTGGACGGTTGCGCCCGCTGGGACGCCGTGGCCGACGTGCGCGACACCCAGCACGGCGCGGTCACGTTCGATGGCGAGTACGACAGCGTGTTCACCGCCCCAGGCCCTGCACTGCAGCTGCACAGCGGCGGCGCCCGTCCGTTGCGCATCGAGCAATCCGCCACCTGCGGCAACACCGTGGTGTGGAACCCGGGCGCCGTACTCTGCGCCCGGCTGGCCGACATGCCCGAAGACGGCTTCCGGCACATGCTGTGCGTGGAGGCGGCGGCCATCGACCAGCCGGTGACGCTGGCGCCCGGCGCGCAGTGGGCGGGCTGGCAGCAGCTGCGCCTGGCCTGACCGCGGCCGCCCCACCTTTCCTTTCCCGACACTCCAGAATTCACCATGCTTGCCAAACGCATCATTCCCTGCCTCGACGTGACCGGAGGCCGCGTGGTCAAGGGCGTCAACTTCCTGGAGCTGCGCGATGCCGGCGACCCGGTGGAGATCGCCGCCCGCTACAACGCGCAGGGCGCCGACGAGCTCACCTTCCTCGACATCACCGCCACCAGCGACGCGCGTGACCTGATCCTGCCGATCATCGAAGCCGTTGCCAGCCAGGTGTTCATTCCACTCACGGTCGGCGGCGGCGTGCGCACGGTGGAAGACGTGCGGCGCCTGCTCAACGCCGGGGCCGACAAGACCAGCTTCAACTCGGCCGCGCTCTCCAACCCCGATGTGATCAATGCCGCATCGGACAAGTACGGCGCGCAGTGCATCGTGGTGGCCATCGACGCCAAGCGCCGCCAGGGCGACGACCTGGCCGCGCGCGGCGAGGGCTGGGACGTCTACAGCCACGGCGGCCGCAAGAACACAGGGCTGGATGCCGTGCAGTGGGCCACCGAGATGGCGCGCCGCGGCGCCGGCGAGATCCTGCTGACCAGCATGGACCGCGACGGCACCAAGTCGGGGTTCGATCTGCAGCTGACCCGCGCCGTGAGCGACGCCGTCAGCGTGCCGGTGATCGCGTCGGGGGGCGTCGGCAACCTGGACCACCTGGCCGACGGCGTGCAGCAGGGCGGGGCGGACGCGGTGCTGGCCGCCAGCATCTTCCACTACGGCGAATACACGGTGGGCGAGGCCAAGGCCCGCATGGCCGAGCGCGGCGTGCCGGTGCGGTTGTGAGGGTTCCCCTCTTTTTGGTGTGAAAACAGCCTCTAGCGCTTGTCCATCAAGCGTTTTATGCTATTTAAATAATAGCAAATCGACAAACCATGCTGCACTGCAGCAAATGTGTGGACAATGGCACCATGAACTGGCTCGACGAAGTGAAATGGGACGCGCAGGGCCTGGTGCCCGTGATCGCGCAGGAGGCCGCCAGCGGCGATGTGCTGATGTTCGCCTGGATGAACCGCGAGGCCCTGGCGCGCACGGCCGAGCTGGGCCGGGCCGTGTATTTCAGCCGCTCGCGGGGCCGGCTCTGGCACAAGGGCGAGGAATCGGGCCACGTGCAGACCGTGCACGAGATCCGCCTCGACTGCGACAACGACGTGGTGCTGCTCAAGGTCACGCAGCTGGGTCACGAACCCGGCATTGCCTGTCACACCGGCCGCCACAGCTGTTTCTTCAGCGTGCTCCAGGACGGCGTCTGGACGCCGGTCGATCCGGTCTTGAAAGATCCCGAGTCCATCTACAAGTGAGCACCATGCCTTCCACACCCTCTCAGGCCGCGTCCGACGTGGCTTCGCACGACGCGCTGGCCCGCCTGGCCGCAGTGATCGAAAGCCGCAAGCCCGTGCACGGCGGCGAGCCCGACAAGAGCTACGTCGCGCGCCTGCTGCACAAGGGGCCGGACGCCTTCCTCAAGAAGATCGGCGAGGAAGCCACCGAAGTGGTGATGGCCGCCAAGGACGCCGACCACGGCGGCGACGCGAGCAAGATCGTCTACGAGGTGGCCGACCTCTGGTTCCATTCCATGGTGGCGCTGGCCCACTACGGCTTCACCCCGGCCGACGTGGTGGCCGAGCTGGAACGCCGCGAAGGTACCAGCGGCATCGAGGAGAAAGCCCTGCGCCGCGCCGAACAACGTGCAACCGACGACCAAGGAGCGACATGAACGACGACATCATCGACGTGGAGCCGAACCGCCGCGTTGAATCGCTGAAGACCATTGGCTGGGTCAGCTACGTGCTGCACCTGATCGTGGCCGTGGCGGCGGTGCTGCCCAGCGCCCAGCCCAGCATCGTGCTGCTGCTGATCGCGCTGGTGATCGATTTCGTCAAGCGCGACGATGCCCGGGGCACCTGGCAGGCCAGCCATTTCTCCTGGCGCATCCGCAGCGTGCTCTGGGCCGGCGTGCTGTACATCGTGACGGCTCCGCTGTGGATCCTCATCATCCCCGGCTGGATCGCGTGGATCATCATTTCCCTCTGGTTCCTCTACCGCATCCTGCGCGGCATGGTCGCCATGAGCCAGAACAGGGCGGTCGGTGGCTGACACCGCAGCGCCCACCCCGCCACGCCGGCTGAATCTGGCGCTGCAGGGGGGCGGATCGCACGGCGCGCTCACCTGGGGCGTGCTCGATGCCTTGCTGGAGGACGGACGCTTCCGGATCGAGGGGGTGAGCGGCACCAGCGCCGGCGCGATGAACGCCGTGGCCATGGCGCACGGCTTCGCCCTTGCGGCGCGAGACCACGCGGGCCGTCCGGACGCCCACGCCGCCCACCGGGCCGGTTGCGAGTTGGCGCGCGCCACGCTCGGCCGGCTGTGGGAAGGCGTCGGCATGCTGGGCAGCCTGATGTGGGGTACGCCGCTGTCGGGCGCCAACCCGCTGATGGGCATGGTCACGCAGTGGCTGTCGCCCTACCAGACCAACCCGCTCGGCATCAATCCGCTGCGCCGGCTGCTCGAGCGCGAGGTGGACTTCGATCTGCTGAGCGCGCCGGGCGCACCCAAGGTGTTCGTCTGCGCGACCAACGTGCGCACCGGGCGCGGGGAGATCTTCTCCGGCAGGCGGCTGAGCGCCGATGCCGTCATGGCGTCGGCCTGCCTGCCGCTGCTGTTCAAGGCCGTGGAGATCGACGGCGAGCACTATTGGGACGGCGGCTTTTCGGGCAACCCGGCGCTGCACCCGCTCATCTACAAGACCGAATGCGCCGACCTGCTGCTGGTGCAGATCAACCCCATCGAACACCCGACGGTGCCCGACAACGCCGGCGAGATCATGGAGCGGATGAACGAAGTGACCTTCAACGCGAGCCTGCTGGCGGAGATGCGCGCCATCGAATTCGTGCGCCGGTTGCTGGCCGAGGGCAAGCTCGACGAGCGCCGCTACCGCAGCGTGCGCATGCACCGCATCGACGGCGGTTCGCTGCTGGCCGGCTACGGCGCGTCCAGCAAGACCCGGGCCGATCTGCCGTTCGTGCGCGAGCTGTTCGCCATCGGCCGCGCCGAAGGCCAGCGCTGGCTGGCAGCGCACGGCGACGATGTCGGCCTGCGGCCCACCATCAACATCGCTGACAATGCGTGAATACAGCCTCACTGCGCAACCGCTTCCCATGCACGATCCGAACTGCCTCTTCTGCAAGATCATTGCCGGCCAGATTCCCTCCCGCAAGGTGTACGAAGACGACGAGATCTTCGCCTTCCACGACATCCATCCCTGGGCGCCGGTGCACTTTCTCATGGTGCCCAAGGAACACATCCACTCCATGGCCGGCGTGACCGATGCCCATGCCGGCGTGCTGGGCCGCATGATGGCGCTGGCGCCCCGGCTGGCGCTGGAGCAGGGCTGCAACCCGTACCCGGCCGGCGGCTACCGCATCGTGGTCAACACGGGCGACGAAGGCGGCCAGGAGATCCACCACCTGCACGTGCACGTCATGGGCGGGCCGCGCCCCTGGCTCAAGGGCTGAAAGCCGCCCGTCCGGGGAACGCCGATGGCAGCAGGGGTATCACACTGCGGTCAGGTCCCCCGTCTAGAATGTTTTGCAATTCGTTAGGAGATTTCCATGGGTTCGTTTTCCATCTGGCACTGGCTGATCGTTCTGCTGATCGTGGTCATGGTGTTCGGCACCAAAAAGCTCAAGAACATGGGCTCTGACCTCGGCGGTGCCGTCAAGGGTTTCAAGGACGGCATGAAGGACGGCTCGGCCGACCCCGCCACGCCGCCCGGCGCCGTGCCGCCTCCCGGCCAGGTGGGCACCACCACGCACGCCGCCACGCCCGCCGACAAGACCACGATCGACGTGGAAGCCAAGCACAAGGGCTGATGGCATCCGGTCCTGCCGCCGCGATGCGCTCCGGCGGTGTTTTCGTTCTTCGCGCAGCTGACCCGTTCGTCCCATGATTGATATTGGCCTGTCCAAGATGGCGCTGATCGGCGCCGTGGCGCTGATTGTCATCGGCCCCGAGAAGCTGCCCCGCGTGGCGCGCACCGTCGGCACGCTGCTGGGCAAGGCGCAGCGCTACGTCGCCGACGTCAAGTCCGAAGTCAACCGGTCGATGGAGCTGGACGAACTGCGCAAGATGAAGGACACGGTGGAAAGCGCCGCGCGCGACGTGCACCAGTCCGTGCAGACCAGCGCCACCGATTTCCAGAAAGACTGGGACACCTCCATCGGCGGCAGCATCGACGATGCGTCCTCGCCGGGCGTGTCTTCGGGCGCTTCGTTCGACTACGCCAGCACGGTCGTGCCGGCGTACAAGAACCCCGGCAAGAACTGGCGCCTCAAGCGCGGTGCCACGCCCCAGTGGTACAAGGCCCGTGCTGGCGTGCGCACCAAGGCCCAGTCCGGCGCCGCGCGTGTCGCCCGCTTCCGGCCGCAGAAATTCCACTGACGACCCCTGCTGCCCCGCCGCCGCGCGCGCCCAGTGCCGCGCGCCGGCAACCGCCCGCACACTGCTTTTCCCACCATGTCCGATATCCCCCATAAAGAAGACGAGCTCGCGGGCACCGAGCAGCCGTTCGTGCAGCACCTGATGGAGCTGCGCGACCGGCTGGTCAAGGCGCTGATCGCCGTCGGCATCGCCGCAGCCGTGCTGTTCTTCTACCCCGGCCCCGGCCCGCTCTACGACCTGCTGGCCGCCCCGCTGGTGGCGCACCTGCCGGCCGGCGCCACGCTGATCGCCACCTCGGTGATCTCGCCCTTCATGGTGCCGCTCAAGATCTTGCTGATGTCGGCCTTTCTGCTGGCGCTGCCGGTGGTGCTGTGGCAGGCCTGGGCCTTCGTGGCGCCGGGCCTTTATTCGCACGAAAAAAAGCTGGTGCTGCCGCTCGTGGTCTCCAGCACGCTGCTCTTTTTCATCGGCGTGGCCTTCTGCTACTTCTTCGTGTTCGGCCAGGTGTTCGCCTTCATCCAGAGCTTCGCGCCCAAGAGCATCACCGCCGCGCCTGACATCGAGGCCTATCTCAGCTTCGTGATCACCATGTTCCTGGCCTTCGGGCTGGCCTTCGAGGTGCCGATCGTCGTGATCGTGCTCGCGCGCATGGGTATCGTGACGGTGGAGAAGCTCAAGGGTTTCCGCGGCTACTTCATCGTGCTGGCCTTCATCATTGCTGCGGTGGTCACGCCGCCCGACGTGGTGTCGCAACTGGCCCTGGCGATCCCGATGTGCCTTTTGTACGAGCTCGGCATCTGGGCCGCGCAGATCTTCATCCGCCACACGGCGGCCCCGGAAGACGCGCAGGAGCCCAGCGCCTGATCGGAACCCGAGCGGCCTACGCCGCAGGGGGATGAGCACACATTCCCCATAAAAAATAGCTGCCAGCGCTTGATGCATAAGCACTGGCAGCTATTTTTTTGATAGCGTCGGATGGGTGTGCCTGCGGCGCTGGCCCCTGCGGCGCTGGCCCCTGCGGCGCTGGCCCCTGCGGCGCTGGTTCATGCGGCGCTAGGCCATCCGGCGCCGCGCCGCGGGGCGACGTCCGCTCAGCGCCGTTGCTGCGGACGGGGCCGGGTCCCGGGCACCACCTGCACTTCGATGCGCGAATCGCCGCGCTGCAGGGTGAAGGGCGCCGAGCTGCCGGGACGCAGCGCCGCCACGGCCGTCAGCAGCGCCGAGACGTTGTGCGTGGGCTTGCCGTCCACCTCGACGATCACGTCGCCCGGCCGCACGCCGGCCTGTGCCGCGGGGCCGGCCTGCAGCACGCCGGTGATGATCACGCCCTCGGTGGCCTTCACGCCGAAGGTGGCCGCCAACTCGGGCGACAACTCGTTGGGCTCGACGCCGATCCAGCCGCGCGTGACCTGGCCGTCCCGCACGATGCCGTCCAGCACCAGCTTGGCGGTGGACACGGGAATCGCGAAGCCGATGCCCATGCTGCCGCCCGAGCGCGAGTAGATCGCGGTGTTGATGCCCATCAGGTTGCCGTGGACGTCCACCAGCGCGCCGCCCGAGTTGCCCGGGTTGATGGCCGCGTCGGTCTGGATGAAGTTCTCGAAGATGTTGATGCCCAGCTGGCTGCGGCCCAGTGCGGAGATGATCCCGCTGGTCACCGTCTGGCCCACGCCGAAGGGGTTGCCGATGGCCAGCACCTGATCGCCCACGGCCAGCTGGTCGGACTGGCCCAGGACGATGACGGGCAGCTTGTCCAGGTCGATCTTCAGCACGGCCAGGTCGGTATCGGGGTCGGTGCCGATCACGCGGGCGCGGGCCCGGCGGTTGTCGGTCAGCGTGACTTCGATCTCGTCGGCGCCTTCCACCACATGGTTGTTGGTCAGGATGTAGCCGTCGGTGCTGATGATGACGCCGCTGCCCAGGCCCGTCTGGGCCTGCTGGGCGGCCTGGTCACCGAAGAAGAACTGGAACCAGGGGTCGTTGCTGCGCGGGTTGCGCACGGCCTTGCTGGTGTTGATGCTGACCACCGCCGGGGCGGCCTTGCGCGCCGCGCCGCTGAAGCTGCCGGGAGCTGCCGGCGCATCGGGGGTGGCAGGCGCCTCGATCAGCGAGATGCCCGCGCTGCTGCGCGTGGCGCCCCCCCGGATCCAGCTGGGTTGCAGGGTGGCGACGACGAAATAGGCGGCGACGAAAACCGTCACGGCCTGGGCAAACAGCAGCCAGATGCGCTTCATGGTGGAGCAGGGAGCAAAAAGGGAGTCAGAAAAGGAAAAGGCCGGGGCGGCCTGCCGGGGCCCGACCGGGCACGCCGCCCGCCATTGTCGCCGCTTGGGCGGTGGCGCGGGCCTCGGCACCGACCATCGATGGCAGAGGGGCGTGCAGGGCGGTTGGCGCGGCGCCCTTGGGGAAACCCTTAAACTGTGGCGGTCTGTCACGGTTCCATCGTTCCCCGCGCCCCGGCTACCCGCCCGGGCCGCCGCGCTCTCGTCCCCCCACCCGGATCGTCTGCCCGAACGTGGCTGCACCCTGCGCTATCCCCGCGCAGGGCTGCGGCCAGGCCGTTGCTTTGTGCCTTGGTATTTTGCTGTTCGCCTCGCTCCTTGCGGGTGCTGCGTCGACCGCAGCGCCCCGCAGGCGCCGCGAACCTTTCCGGACCGTTTTCCCATGACCCTGACCCCTTCCGCGCCGGCCTCCGCCGATGCCGCAACCGACTCCCATCGCCCTCTGACGCGCAGCGACTACAAGACCCTGGGGCTGTCCGCCCTGGGCGGCACGCTGGAGTTCTACGACTTCGTCATCTACGTGTTCTTCGCCGCGGTGCTGAGCGGGCTGTTCTTCCCCGCCGACATGCCCGACTGGCTGCGCCAGCTGCAGACCTTCGGCATCTTCGCCGCGGGCTACCTGGCGCGCCCCGTGGGCGGGATCGTCATCGCCCACTTCGGCGACAAGCTGGGCCGCAAGCGCATGTTCACGCTGTCGATCTTCCTGATGGCCGTGCCCACGCTGGTCATCGGCCTCTTGCCCACCTACGCCAGCATCGGCGTGGCGGCGCCGCTGCTGCTGCTGGCCATGCGCGTGCTGCAGGGCGCGGCCATCGGCGGTGAAATGCCGGGCGCCTGGGTGTTCGTGGCCGAGCACGTGCCGAAGAACCGCTACGGCCTGGGCGTGGGCACCCTGACGGCCGGCATCACGGGCGGCATCTTGCTGGGTTCGCTGGTGGCGATCGCCATCAACCGCAGCTATGCACCCGCCGAAGTGCGCGACTTCGCCTGGCGCATCCCGTTCATCCTGGGCGGCGTGTTCGGTCTGGTGTCGGTGTATCTGCGCCGCTTCCTGCATGAAACGCCGGTGTTCCAGGAGCTGGCCACCCGCCGTGCCGTGGCGCGCGAGCTGCCGGTGAAGACCGTGCTGCGCGACCACAAGGGTGCGATGGTGCTGGTGGCGCTCATGACCTGGGTGCTGTCCACCGCCGTGGTCGTGGTGGTGCTGATCACCCCCAACTACCTGCAGAAGGTGTTCCAGATTCCCGCCACGCTGGCGCTGGAGGCCAACGCCGTCGCCACGCTCACGCTGACCATCGGCTGCATCGTCGTCGGCTGGGCCACGGACCGCTTCGGCACGCGCCCCGTCATGCTGGTCGGCTGGGGTGGCCTCACGCTGTCGAGCTACTGGTTCTACACCCAGCTGCCGGGCACGCCCGCCTCGCTGGTGTTCAACTACGGGCTGATCGGCTTCTTCGTCGGCTCCATCTCGCTGCTGCCCATCGTGGGCGTGCGTGCCTTCCCGCCGGAAGTGCGCTTCACCGGGCTCTCGTTCTCCTACAACATGGCCTATGCCGTGTTCGGCGGCATCACGCCCATCCTGATCACGCTGTGGCAGCAACACGATGTGCTGGCCAACGCCCACTATGTGGCGGCCATGGGCGTGCTGGGCTTCGCGCTCGGCTTCGTGCCGCTCGCATCGCGCGGCTGGCAGCCGGCGGCCCAGCGCGGCTGAACGCGCTGGCTGCGGCGGCCGCAGCGGGCTCGCGGGGCTGAGACAATCGGCGGATGACGACGACCCCCACCTCGCGAGACCAATTGCTGGGCGCCTTCGACGCCCTGCTGCAGCCCGAACGCTTCAAGGACTACGGCCCCAACGGCCTGCAGGTCGAGGGGCGACCCGAGGTGCGCCGCATCGTGAGCGGCGTGACCGCCAGCCGGGCGCTGATCGACGCGGCCATCGCGCAGCGGGCCGATGCGATCTTCGTGCACCACGGCCTTTTCTGGCGCGGCCAGGACGGGCGCGTGACCGGATGGATGAAGCAGCGCCTGCAGCGCCTGCTGGCCCACGACATCAACCTCTTCGCCTATCACCTGCCGCTGGACGCGCACGCGGAGCTGGGCAACAACGCCCAGCTGGGCCAGCGCCTGGGCTGGCAGGCCGACCGCCACTTCGGGGAGCAGAGCCTGGGCAGCGTCGCCGGCGCCACCTATGGCGACGCCGAGGCGCTGGCGCGCCATGTGGAAACGGTGCTGGGACGCAGCGTCACGCTGGTGGCGCCCGCGCCGGCCGAGGCCCGGCCCATCCGCCGCGTCGCCTGGTGCACTGGCGGTGCCCAGGGCTACTTCGAGGCGGCCATGGCGGCCGGCGCCGATGCCTTCGTCACGGGCGAGATCTCCGAGCCGCAGGCGCACCTGGCGCGCGAGAGCGGGGTGGCGTTCCTTGCCGCCGGCCACCATGCCACCGAGCGCTACGGTGCACCGGCCGTCGCGGCGCACGTGGCCGCGCAACTGTCGCTGGAGCACGTCTTCATCGACATCGACAACCCGGCCTGAGCAATCCTTTTGCTATAAAAATCATAGCAATAGGCGATTGATTGACGGGCGCTGAAGCCCGATATGGCATGAATAACGAACCCGCGGGAGCTGCATGACGTCTTCTCTTCCCATCGCCATCACCCAGGGCGACGCGGCCGGCATCGGCCCCGAGATCATCGCCAAGGCATTCCGCGATGCGCCCCAGCTGCTGCGCGGCTGCTTCGTGGTGGGCAGCGTGGCCGCGCTGCGGCGCGCCGCAGCCTGCATCGCCCGGCCCGGCGACACGAGCTTGCCGGTGGCGTGCATTGACTCGGCACGGCAAGCGGCTGCCGTGCCGCCGCGCTGCGTGCCGGTGCTGCCGCTGCCCGGCCTGCCGGCAGAGCCGCCCGCCTGGGGGCGCATCGACGCCGCCGCCGGGCGCGCGGCCGCCGACTGCGTGGTCTGGGCTGCGCAAGCCGCGCTGCGCGGCGAAGTGGCGGCGCTCGTCACCGCGCCCCTGCACAAGGAGGCGCTGGCTGCGGGCGGCATCGCCTATCCCGGCCACACCGAACTGCTGCAGGCCGAGGCCGCGCGCCATGCCGGCGTGGCGCTGGCCGACATGCCCGTGCGCATGATGCTCGCGAGCGACGAGCTGCGCACCGTGCTGGTCAGCATCCATGTGTCGCTGCGCGACGCGCTGGACGCGGTGACGCAGGCCAACGTGCTGGGTGCGCTGCGCATCACCCATGCCGCGCTGACCCGCAGCCTGGGCCGGCCGCCGCGCATCGGCGTCGCGGGGGTCAACCCGCACGCGGGCGAGGGCGGGCTGTTCGGGCGCGAGGAGATCGACGTCATCGTGCCGGCTCTGCAGGCGGCGCGCGCCGAAGGCATCGACGCGCAAGGCCCCTTCGCGCCGGACACCGTCTTCATGCGGGCGCGCAATACGCTGCAGCGGGCCGGCGAATTCGATGTGGTGCTGGCGATGTACCACGACCAGGGCCTGATCCCGGTGAAGTACCTGGGCGTGGACAAGGGCGTGAACGTGACGCTGGGCCTGCCGCTGGTGCGCACCAGCCCGGACCACGGCACGGCCTTCGACATCGCAGGGCAGGGCGTGGCCGACGCGTCCAGCCTGATCGAGGCGGTGCGCATGGCGCGGCAACTGTCGGCGCTGCCGGCCTGAAGGAGCAAGCCCACGCAAAAACGGCCCGTGCAGAGCGGGCCGTTGTGCTTTTTCGCAGCGCGCGGTGTTCAGCGCGGGCGGTTCAGGCTGTCGCGGATCTCGCGCAGCAGCACGATGTCTTCCGGAGGTGCCGCCGGCGCAGCGGGCGCGGGCGCCGGGGCCTGGCGCTTGAGCCGATTGATCTGCTTGACCATCATGAAAATGATGAAAGCCAGAATCAGGAAATTCACCGCCACGGTAATGAAGTGGCCATAGGCCAGCACCGGCACGCCGGCTTTTTTCAGCGCGTCCAGCGTATGGGCGGTGCCGGGCGGAATGCTGCCCAGCACCAGATAGAGATTGGAGAAATCGAGCCGGCCGAAAACCAGCCCGACGACCGGCATGATCAGATCGCTGACCACCGAATCGACGATCTTGCCGAAGGCGCCGCCGATGATCACGCCAACGGCCAGATCTATCACATTGCCCTTGATGGCGAACTCACGGAATTCCTGTGCGATGCCCATTTCTCCACTCCTTTGATATAGATGAAAACACTGAAGTATCAGCTGCCATAGACGGGTGTCCCCCAATGGAATAACCATATTGCCTCCGCTACAATTTTCGAGTTGATCCCACAAGCGAAGTAGATCGAGGACCCCATGAGTGAAACTCCAATCGACTCCAGCAAACGGACATGGCTGATCGCGTCCGGATGCGCTGGCGCGGTGGGCGGTGTGGCGACTGCCGTGCCTTTCGTCAGCACCTTCCAGCCCTCCGAGCGCGCCAAGGCCGCAGGGGCTGCGGTCGAGGTCGATATCTCGGCGCTCAAGCCGGGCGAGAAGCTCACCGTCGAATGGCGCGGCAAGCCGGTCTGGATCGTCAAGCGCACGCCCGAGCAGCTGGCGGCGCTGCCGGGCCTCGATGCGCAGCTGGCGGACCCGAAGTCCGAGCGCAAGCCCAGCGAACTCACTCCCGAATACGCCCGCAACGAGGCGCGCTCCATCAAGCCCGAAGTGCTGGTGGCGGTGGGCATCTGCTCGCACCTGGGCTGCTCGCCTTCCGATAAGTTCGCGCCTGGCGCCCAGCCCTCGCTGCCCGACGACTGGAAGGGCGGCTTCCTCTGCCCCTGCCACGGCTCCACGTTCGACATGGCCGGCCGCGTCTTCAAGAACAAGCCCGCGCCCGACAACCTTGAAGTGCCCCCCCACATGTACCTGTCGGAGACCAAGCTCCTGATCGGTGAAGACAAGAAGGCCTGAGGAACGACCCATGGCGTACCGCGAATTCAAGGACATCTCGCCCAACGCGTCGACCGGCGCCAAGGCCGCCAACTGGCTGGAAAACCGCTTCCCCACGGCGTTCGACGCCTACCGGGTGCACATGTCGGAGTACTACGCTCCGAAGAACTTCAACTTCTGGTACATCTTCGGCTCGCTGGCCCTGCTGGTGCTGGTGATCCAGATCGTCACCGGCATCTTCCTCGTGATGCACTACAAGCCCGACGCCGCCAAGGCGTTCGAGTCGGTGGAATACATCATGCGCGACGTGCCCTGGGGCTGGCTGATTCGCTACATGCACTCCACCGGCGCCTCGGCGTTCTTCGTGGTGGTCTACCTGCACATGTTCCGCGGCCTGCTCTACGGCTCCTACCGCAAGCCGCGCGAGCTGGTCTGGATCTTCGGCTGCGCGATCTTCCTCGCGCTGATGGCCGAGGCCTTCATGGGCTACCTGCTGCCCTGGGGCCAGATGTCGTACTGGGGCGCCCAGGTCATCGTGAACCTGTTCGCGGCCATCCCTTTCGTCGGTCCCGACCTCGCGCTGCTGATCCGTGGCGACTACGTGGTGGGCGACGCCACGCTGAACCGCTTCTTCAGCTTCCACGTCATCGCCGTGCCGCTGGTGCTGCTGGGCCTGGTGGTGGCGCATTTGCTGGCGCTGCACGATGTGGGCTCCAACAACCCGGACGGCATCGAGATCAAGGGGCCGAACGCCCCGAAGGACGAGCATGGCCATCCGCTGGACGGCATCCCGTTCCACCCCTACTACACGGTGCACGACATCTTCGGCGTGTGCGTGTTCCTGTTCATCTTCTCCGCCGTGATCTTCTTCGCGCCGGAGTTCGGTGGCTACTTCCTCGAATACAACAACTTCATCCCCGCCGACCCGCTGAAGACCCCCGCGCACATCGCGCCGGTCTGGTACTTCACGCCGTTCTATTCCATGCTGCGCGCCATCACCAGCGAGATGATGTACGCCCTCATCGCCTGCGTGGTGCTGGCGGTGGGGCTGGCGGTGGTGAAGGGGCGCCTGCCCGTGTTCGTGAAGGCGGCCCTGGCGGTGCTGGCGGCCGTGGCCATCGCGCTGATGCTGTCCATCGACGCCAAGTTCTGGGGCGTGGTGGTGATGGGCGGCGCCGTCATCATCCTGTTCTTCCTGCCCTGGCTGGACATGAGCCCGGTCAAGTCGATCCGCTACCGTCCCGACTGGCACAAGTACCTCTACGGTATCTTCGTGATCAATTTCGTCGTGCTGGCCTATCTGGGCGTACAGCCCCCGTCGGTCATCGGCGAGCGTGTCTCGCAGGTCGGCACCCTGTTCTACTTCGGTTTCTTTTTGCTCATGCCCTGGTGGAGCCGCCTGGGCACCCCGAAGCCCGTGCCCGACCGCGTGACCTTCACGCCGCATTGAGCGCGTGCACCGAGCCGCAAGAAAGCCAAGCACTGCCATGAAAAAAATCTTCCTCACGCTGATCGCCGCGCTCGGCATTGCGACCGGCGCCCACGCCGCCGAAGGCGGCATCGCCTGGGACAAGGCGCCCAACCGCACCAACGACACCGCATCGCTGCAGAACGGCGCGAAGCTCTTCGTCAACTACTGCCTCAGCTGCCACTCCGCAGCCTTCATGCGCTACAACCGCCTGCAGGACATCGGCCTCACCGAGCAGCAGATCAAGGACAACCTGCTCTTCACCACCGACCGGGTGGGCGAGACCATGAAGGCGTCGATCGATCCGCGCCAGGCTAAGGAATGGTTCGGCGGCAATCCACCGGACCTCACCGTCATCGCCCGTTCGCGGGCCGGCCATGGCGGCACGGGCGCCGATTACCTCTACACCTTCCTGCGCACTTTCTACCGCGACGACACCAAGGCCACCGGCTGGAACAACCTCGCGTTCCCGAGCGTCGGCATGCCCCACGTGCTGTGGCAAATGCAGGGCGACCGCCGCCCGGTGTTCGAGGAACAGCAGAGCCATGGCCATGCCATCCAGGTCTTCAAGGGATGGCAGCAGGTCACGGCTGGTACGATGTCGCCCCTGCAGTACGACCAGGCGGTGGGTGATCTCGTCAACTACCTGCAGTGGATGGGCGAGCCGGCGCAAAATACGCGGGTCCGCGTGGGCGTCTGGGTGCTGATCTTCCTGGGCGTCTTCACGGTCATTGCCTGGAGGCTCAACGCAGCCTTCTGGAAAGACGTCAAGTAACCGCTAGACTCTTTGCCGCGCCCCCGGGCGCGGTACGGGCTTTTACAGAGTGGGCGCAGTCGCGCCCACTCTTTTGATTTTTAGGAGCTTCCCACCATGATGGTGCTTTATTCGGGTACGACCTGCCCCTTCTCCCATCGCTGCCGTTTCGTTCTGTTCGAGAAGGGAATGGACTTCGAGATCCGCGATGTGGACCTGTACAACAAGCCCGAAGACATCAACGTGATGAACCCCTACGGCCAGGTGCCCATCCTGGTCGAGCGCGATCTGATCCTGTATGAGTCGAACATCATCAACGAGTACATCGACGAGCGCTTCCCGCATCCGCAGCTGATGCCCGGCGACCCGGTGGACCGTGCCCGCGTTCGCCTCTTCCTGCTCAACTTCGAGAAGGAACTGTTCGTCCACGTGAACATCCTGGAATCGCGTGCCACCAAGGGCAACGAGAAGGCGCTGGAGAAGGCCCGTGCCCACATCCGCGACCGCCTGACCCAGCTGGCCCCCGTGTTCCTGAAGAACAAATACATGCTGGGCGAGAACTTCTCCATGCTGGACGTGGCCATCGCTCCGCTGCTGTGGCGCCTGGACTACTACGGCATCGACCTCAGCAAGAACGCAGCGCCGCTGCTGAAGTACGCAGAGCGTATCTTCTCGCGCCCCGCCTACATCGAAGCGCTGACGCCTTCGGAAAAGGTCATGCGCAAGTAATCCAGACTCCGCTGTCATCTCCCCTTTCTACTTTGCCATGATGAACGCCCAGGACTCCACTTCCACGCGTCCCTATCTGATCCGGGCGCTCTACGAGTGGTGCACCGACAACGGCCTGACGCCCTACGTGGCGGTGCGCGTGGATGAATCCGTCCAGGTGCCGCGCGAGTATGTGAAGGACGGCGAGATCGTCCTCAACATCAGCTACGACGCCACCAGTGCTTTGCAGCTGGGCAACGACTTCATCGAGTTCAAGGCCCGTTTCGGCGGCAAGCCCCGCGACATCATGGTGCCGGTGGGGCGCGTGATCGCGATCTATGCGCGCGAGAACGGCCAGGGCATGGCGTTTCCGCCGCCGGTGGATGCGTTGGCCGAAGGCGGCGCCGGCTCGGTGATGGCTTCGCTGCCCACCCCGGGGCCCGATGCCGAGGCGCCTGCTTCGGCAGAGGGTACGGCGGGCGACCGCGTGGTGCAGCTGGTTCAGCCCGAGTCGGCAGGAACGCCCGCCACCGATGACCAGGAGACCCCGCGCCCCCAGCCGCCCGCTGGCGGCGGCGGACGTCCCGCGCTCAAGCGCGTGAAGTAGCGCAACGAGGCTTCCCTGCAGCACCGGCATGCCGAAAGGCCTGCCGGTGTTTCTTTTTTTGCCGTGCCGCGCGCCGGCTAGAATGCAGCCTTCGCCGATTTAGCTCAGTTGGTAGAGCACCCGCCTTGTAAGCGGTAGGTCGTCAGTTCGATTCCGACAATCGGCACCAGTTCTCTTCGCATTTTTTTCCATCTACCGTCCCAACGCCCCTGCCGGGGTTCAGGTTTGGATTTTCAGGCGGATGGAGTTAACCTCCCACCCCCGGCTGCGCAGATGCGCTTCGAAGGCAGGCAGCAATTGCCTGATCTTGGCGGCCGCCGCATTGCTGCGCACCAGCAGGCACCATGAGGTTCCATCGATGGGGCCGGCCTGGAGCGTGGGGCGCAACGTGGGCGGTATGAGTTTTTCAATCGCCCGCAGCCGTTCGCTGGAATCCCGTGTCAGCGCCGTCAGCATCGACAGCGTGGGCGATTCCTGAGTGGCTTGTTGCAGCGTGACGGCGTGGTGGCGACGGGGCATGGACTGGCATGGCGCCAGCTGGCGCGGAGATTCATAGTGCATGTGATTATTACGGACGCCCGTCTGGCGCGCAGCCGGGCAATTCATCTGTCGGGGATGCGGCTGCTGTTGCTCGCGCTGCTGATGTCGCTGGTCCTGATGGCTTGCACCGCAGCGGCGTACCACTGGCTGTTCATGCAGGGCGGGCGAGCGGCCTGGCCCGCTGGCATGTTCGCGAATACCGGCCCGGGGCAGGGCGACGCCGAAGAGCAGAACCGCCTCATGCGCGCCAACCTCGACGCCATGGCCCGCAAGGTGGGCGAGATGCAGGCGCGGGTGATGCAGCTCGAATCGCTGGGCGACCGGGTCATGGGGCTGGCCGGAATGCCGCCCGTCAGCGCGGCCAAGCCGCCGGGGCAGGGCGGCGCGCTGGTGGCGGGTCGCCCGCTCGACTTCGCCGATCTCCAGGCCACGCTGGACGACCTGGCCCGCCTCACCGACCAACGGGTGGACCTGATGACCGTGGTGGAGTCGCGGCTCTTCGAGCAGCGCATCCGCAAGCACATGGTGCCGACGCAGCAGCCGGTGCTGGACCGCCTGGCCGGCTCGTCCTTCGGCTGGCGCATCGATCCGATGACCGGCCAGTCGGCCCTGCACACCGGCCTGGACTTTCCTGCCGAGCCCGGCACGCCGATCCTGGCGGCCGCAGGCGGCGTGGTCGTGACCCAGGAATATCACCCTGCCTACGGCAACATGATCGAAGTGGACCACGGCAACCAGCTGGTGACCCGGTATGCGCACGCCTCGAAAACCTGGGTCAAGCGGGGTGATCTGGTGCGGCGCGGCCAGAAGATCGCGGCGGTGGGCTCCACTGGCCGGTCCACCGGGCCTCATCTGCACTTCGAAGTGCTGGTGCAGGGCGTGCCGCAGGATCCGCAGAAATTCCTGCTGGCCGGCGCAGGCGGACCGGGCGATGCGGCGGCACGCGTGGCCGCGGCCGGCGCCGTATCCGGGGGCAGGTAAAATCGCCGGTCCGGACGTCTGTCGCCTGATTTGCAATCACTTGCAAAAGGGGTCGAAGACCCCATCTGAACCTACTTCTTCTTAGGGATTCTGGTCGCCCTGCAGCCCCAGCGGCTCGCGGTGCGGTCTGTTCGCATGGCCACCAACTTCCTCACCAAATTATTCGGCAGCCGCAATGATCGACTGCTCAAGCAATACCGCAAGACGGTTGTTCGCATCAATGCGATGGAGCCGGAGTACGAGAAGCTGAGTGACGATGCCCTGCGCGCCAAGACGCAGGAATTCAAGGACCGCGTCGCCCGCGGCGAGTCGCTGGACGACCTGCTGCCCGAGGCCTTTGCCGTGGTGCGCGAGGGCTCCAAGCGCATCATGAAAATGCGCCACTTCGACGTGCAGATGCTGGGCGGCATGGCCTTGCACTTCGGCAAGATCTCCGAAATGCGCACCGGCGAAGGCAAGACGCTGACCGCCACGCTGCCGGTCTACCTGAACGCCCTGTCGGGCAAGGGTGTCCACGTGGTGACGGTGAACGACTACCTCGCCAACCGCGATGCGCAGTGGATGGGAAGGCTCTACAACTTCCTCGGCCTGACGGTGGGCATCAACCTGCCCAACATGCCGCGCGAGGAAAAGCAGCTGGCCTACGCTGCCGACATCACCTACGGCACGAACAACGAATACGGCTTCGACTACCTGCGCGACAACATGGTGTACGAGGCGCAGGACCGCGTGCAGAAGGTGCTGAACTTCGCCATCGTCGATGAGGTGGACTCCATCCTGATCGACGAGGCGCGCACGCCGCTCATCATCAGTGGCCAGGCGGAAGATCACACCCAGATGTATCTGGCGATGAACGAAGTGGTGCCGCTGCTGGTGCGCCAGGAGGGCGAAGCCGACCCCCGCACGGGCGAGGGCGTGACCAAGCCTGGCGATTTCACGCTCGACGAGAAAACCCATCAGGTCTTCCTGACCGAGCAGGGCCACGAAACCGCCGAACGCGTGCTGGCCAGCCGCGGGCTGATCGCCGAGGGCGCGTCGCTCTACGACCCGGCCAACATCTCGCTGATGCACCACCTCTACGCGGCGCTGCGGGCCAACCACCTCTACCATCGCGACCAGCACTACGTCGTGCAGAACGGCGAAATCGTCATCGTCGATGAATTCACCGGTCGCCTGATGTCCGGCCGCCGCTGGAGCGAGGGCCTGCACCAGGCCGTGGAAGCCAAGGAAGGCGTGAACATCCAGGCCGAGAACCAGACCCTCGCCTCGATCACGTTCCAGAACTACTTCCGTCTCTACACCAAGCTGGCCGGCATGACCGGCACGGCCGACACCGAGGCGTACGAGTTCCAGGAAATCTACGGTCTGGAGACCGTGGTCATTCCCCCCAACCGCCCCAGCAAGCGCGACGACCAGCTCGACCGGGTCTACAAGACCACGCGCGAGAAATACGAAGCGGCGATCAAGGACATCCGCGAGTGCCACGAGCGCGGCCAGCCGGTGCTGGTGGGCACCACCTCGATCGAGAACTCCGAAATCATCGACCAGCTGCTGCAGAAGGAAGGGCTTCCGCACCAGGTGCTGAATGCCAAGCAGCATGCGCGCGAGGCCGACATCGTGGCCCAGGCCGGCCGTGCCGGCATGATCACCATCGCCACCAACATGGCCGGTCGGGGTACCGACATCGTGCTGGGCGGCAACATCGAGAAGGACGTGGCGGCCATCGAGAACGACGAGACGCTGGACGCCGCCACGAAGGAAGCACGCCTGACCGAACTGCGCGCCCGCTGGGCTCGCGACCACGAACAAATCCGTGAACTGGGCGGCCTGCGCATCATCGCCACCGAGCGCCACGAATCGCGCCGCATCGACAACCAGCTGCGCGGCCGCTCGGGCCGCCAGGGCGACCCCGGCTCTTCCCGCTTCTACCTGAGCCTCGACGATTCGCTGATGCGCATCTTCGCCGGCGACCGCGTCAAGTCCATCATGGACCGTCTGAAGATGCCCGACGGCGAGGCCATCGAGGCCGGCATCGTCACGCGCAGCATCGAGTCGGCCCAGCGCAAGGTGGAGGCGCGCAATTTCGACGTGCGCAAGCAGCTGCTGGAATACGACGACGTCTCCAACGACCAGCGCAAGGTCATCTACCAGCAGCGCAACGAGATCCTCGACGCGGCCGACCTGTCGGAGCTGGTGGCGGTGATGCGCGACGACTGCCTGACCGATCTGGTGCGCCAGTACGTGCCCGCCGAGTCGGTGGAAGAGCAGTGGGATCTGCCCGGCCTGGAGCGCGTGCTGAACGACGAATGGCAGATCCAGCTGTCGCTGCAGAAGGAAGTGGAAGGCGCCGAGGCGATCACCGACGAAGAAGTGCTGGAGAAAGTGCTGACCGCCGCGCGCGAAGTCTTCAACGCCAAGCTGGCGATGATCGGCGAGGCCAACTTCACGCAGTTCGAGCGCATGGTGCTGCTGCAGAGCTTCGACACCAACTGGCGGGACCACCTGAGCGCGCTGGACTACCTGCGCCAGGGCATCCACCTGCGCGGCTACGCCCAGAAGCAACCCAAGCAGGAATACAAGCGTGAGGCGTTCGAGCTGTTCCGTCAGCTCATCGACCAGGTCAAGAACGAGGTCTCGAAGGTCCTCATGACCGTGCAGGTGCAATCGAGCGCCCAGCTCGATGAAGCCGCAGAGGCGCTGGAGAGCCGCGGCGAGAACATCGCCAACGTCACCTACACCGCTCCGACGGAGACGGGCGAAGTCGAAACCCGGGTGGACGGCCAGACCGTGCGCGCGGACGACGACGCCCAAGCCGGTGGACTGCGCGTGGGCCGCAACGACCCCTGTCCCTGCGGCAGTGGCAAGAAGTACAAGCAGTGCCACGGCAAGCTGGCCTGAGGCACGGGGGCGGTGGTCAGCTGTGAGGACGTGAACACGTTGCCACAGCACCTGCCGCCATCCATCCGCTGCAAAGCAACACACGGGCCGCGGCCCGTGTTGTCTTTTGCGGTCATCGATTCTTCCGATAATCACCTGCTCGTTCGCAAGGAAAGGCACCCATGCCCGTGAATCTCTCTGCCCCCGTGGCCTCCGACCTGCACCCCGTGGCGGGCGTTCGCATCGGCGTCGCCGAAGCGGGCGTGCGCAAAGCCCACCGCAAGGACCTGACCGTCTTCCTGCTGGACGAAGGCGCCTCGGTCGCAGGCGTGTTCACCAAGAACCGGTTCTGCGCCGCTCCGGTGCAGGTCTGCCGTGAGCATCTGCAGGGCAGCCAGGCCATTCGCGCGATGGTCATCAACACCGGCAACGCCAATGCCGGCACCGGCGCCGATGGCTTGCTGCGCGCCCGCGCGACCTGCGCGGCCCTGGCCGAGCACCTGGCTGTGGCACCCGAGCAGGTGCTGCCGTTTTCCACGGGCGTGATCATGGAGCCGCTGCCCGCCGACCGCATCGCGGCCGGCCTGCCGGCCGCGCTGGCAGATGCGCAGCCGGACCACTGGGCGCGCGCCGCCGAAGGCATCATGACCACCGACACGCTGCCCAAGGCGTTCAGCCGGCAGGTGCAGGTCGGCGGCAAGACCGTGACCATCACCGGCATCTCCAAGGGCGCGGGCATGATCCGCCCGAACATGGCGACCATGCTGGGCTTCCTGGCCACCGATGCAGCCTTGGCCCCCGAGCTGCTGCAGCCCCTGGTGCGTGAGCTGGCTGATCGGTCGTTCAACCGGGTGACGATCGATGGCGACACCTCGACCAATGATTCCTTCGTGCTCATCGCCACGCACCAGGCCGGCAACGCGCCTGTCACTTCGCTGGACGGCGCCGACGGCCAGGCCCTGCGCGACGGCCTGCTGGCCGTTGCCCAGCAACTGGCCCAGGCCATCGTGCGCGACGGCGAGGGCGCGACCAAGTTCATCACGGTGCGCGTCGAGGGGGGCCGCACGGGTGAGGAGTGCCGCCAGGTGGCGTACGCCATTGCGCATTCGCCGCTGGTCAAGACCGCGTTCTTCGCCAGCGACCCAAACCTGGGCCGCATCCTGGCCGCAGTGGGGTATGCGGGTATCGACGACCTGGACCAGACGCAGATAGACCTGTTTCTCGACGACGTGCATGTCGCCGTCAAGGGAGGCCGCAACCCGGCATACCGCGAGGAGGACGGCCAGCGCGTCATGAAGCAAAGCGAGATCACGGTGCGCGTGGTGCTGGGCCGTGGCGATGCGGCCGATACCGTCTGGACCTGCGACCTGAGCCACGACTACGTGACCATCAACGCCGACTACCGCTCCTGAGCCCTGCGGCCGGGCGTTCCCGGCCCCGGGTTCGAACCTGCCTGCCCTCATGAACGACGCCTTCGCCCATCTGCTGCTCCGCGCCGAGCAGCTCATCACCCGCATCGAAGCGGTGCTGCCGCAACCGCTGTCTGCTCCAGACTGGTCCGCCGGCTCCGTGGCCTGGCGCTATCGCAAGCGCAGCAGCGGCCACGGCGTGCTGGAGCCCGTCCAGCACGTGGCTGGCATGGCCCTCGCCGATCTCAAGGAGATCGACGCCCAGAAGGACAAGATCCAGCGCAACACCCAGCAATTCGTCGGGGGCAAGCCCGCCAACAACGTGCTGCTGACCGGCGCGCGCGGCACGGGCAAGTCGTCGCTCATCAAGGCCTGCCTCAGCACCTATGCGCCCCAGGGGCTCAGGCTGATCGAGGTGGACAAGGCCGACCTGACCGACCTGCCCGACATCGTGGAAGTCGTCTCCGGCCGGCCTGAGAAGTTCATCGTCTACTGCGACGACCTGAGCTTTGACGAAGGCGAGGCCGGCTACAAGGCGCTCAAGTCGATTCTCGACGGGTCGATCGCGGCATCCACGCCCAACGTGCTGGTGTATGCCACCAGCAACCGCCGGCACCTGCTGCCGGAGTACATGAAGGACAACCTGAGCTACACCCACACGGCCGATGGCGAGGTGCATCCGGGCGAGGCGGTCGAGGAAAAGATCTCGCTCTCCGAACGTTTCGGCCTCTGGGTGAGCTTCTACCCCTTCAGCCAGCAGGAGTATCTGGCCATCGTCGCGCAATGGCTGGGCTCGCTGGGCGTGAGCCCCACTGACATAGAGCGGGCGCGGCCCGAGGCGCTGGTCTGGGCGCTGGAGCGCGGCTCTCGCAGCGGCCGGGTGGCCTACCAGTTCGCCAAGGATTTCGCAGGACGGCGTGCCGATGTCTGATTCGACGACGCAGCAAGCGCTGTCTGCGCAGGTCCCGCCCGCTGCGCCTGCCCAGCAGGCACGCAGCCACACTGAGGTCGCCGTCGGCATTCTGGTGCGCGGCGACGGGGCGCTGCTGCTGTCCACCCGCCCGCCCGGCAAGCCGTACGAAGGCTACTGGGAGTTTCCGGGCGGCAAGATCGAGGCGGGAGAATCCGTCGAGCAGGCGCTGCGGCGGGAGCTGATCGAGGAGCTAGGTGTCACCATCGGCCCGGCGGCGGTCTGGAAGGTCACCGAGCATGACTACCCGCATGCGCTGGTGCGCCTGCACTGGTGCAAGGTGCACGAGTGGACGGGCGAATTCGAGATGCGCGAGGGCCAGACGATGGCCTGGCAGGGCTGGCCGCTCACGGTCAGGCCCGTGTTGCCGGGCGCCTATCCGGTGCTGGAGTGGCTGGCACAGGAGCGGGGCGAGACATTCGACCCTGCGTCCATGGATCATCAAAAATGATAGCAGCCGGCGCTTGATACATCAGCGCTGGTGCCCGATTCTGCTTTGAGAATCAGGGCAGCAACCGAGGGTCGCCGAACTCCGCGTCCTCGGGCGGCGCCTCGGTCGGCATGCGGAACTCCTCGCTGGCCCAGGCACCCAGGTCGATCTGTTTGCAGCGCTCGCCGCAGAAAGGGCGAAACCGGTTGGCGGGGCTGTAGAGGCTGGGGCCGCCACATTGCGGGCATTTCACCCAGCGCTCGGCGCTGCCTGCAGGGGTCGCGGTGGCAGCGGCTTTTTTCTTCTTCGTATCGGACATCGTTGCAAAAAGGGCGCGCCCTCAGGCGCACAGCGTGAGCTCGAAAGCCGCGTCTTCGGTGCTGGACTGCAGGCGGCCCGCCTCGTCCTGCCGCATCAGGCGCACGGAGACGATCAGCCGGTTGCCGCTGATCTCGGGAATGAGCTGCAGGCCCGGGTCGATGCGCAGGCGGAGCAGCTGGAAGGTGCGGCCCTGCGGCAGGGTCTGCTGGAACTGGCCGTGGTCCGCCGCCACCTTCTGCGGCACGCCTGAATCGCGCAGCATCTTGAGCAGCACGAACACCGATTCGGCCAGCGGGGCGAGGTGCGAGGCCCAGCCTTCCAGGTCTTGCTGGCGCTGGTCGGGTGCGTGGTGTTGCCAGGCGTAGTAGGCGGGGAGGTCGAAGCCGCAGGTACCGCCGGGGATGCCGACGCGGCTGCGGATGCTCATCAGCCAGTCGTTCTCGGCGAGTGCATGGCCGGCCTTGCCGTGCTGGGCGTTGAGGCCGGTGAAGCACCGGTCGAGCTGGGCGATGACGCTGTCCAGCACGTCCTCGGAGATCGAGGGGTTGCCGCGGTAGCTGTCGAGCTGCTGCTTGTGCTTTTCCAGATCCTTGAGCACGTCCGACTTCAGGTCGGCGCGGGCGGCGACGTCCATGATCTCGAACATGGTCACCAGGGCGTAGTGGTGGTCCAGCGGATGGGCGCGGGGGATCAACTCGCCCAAGCGGCGAAACAGCTGCTCCAGCCGGAGGTAGGTGCGCAGTCGTTCGTTAAAGGGGTATTCGTAGAGGATCACGCTGCTGGGTTCCTGGGGGGTGCTCGCGGGGAGGAGGCTACCGCTCGTCCTGAAGCACCTCGTCGGGTGCCGGCACGGCCCGATGCATCATAGCCCGAACCGTGCGGCGATCCGCTCGGCGCGTGCATGCAGTTCCGCCAGGGGGATACCGTCGTTGAAGACCACGATGTCGGCGGCGGCGCGGCGCTGGGCACGGGAGGCCTGGGCCGCGATGATGGCTTCGATGGCCGGCACGTCCAAGCCGTTACGCGCCTGGACGCGGGCGATCTGCGTGGGCTCGCTGCAATCGACCACCACCACCGCATCGAGTCCGGGTGCCCAGCGCTTCGACTCCACCAGCAGCGGGATGTCGAGCACGATCAGGTGATGCCCCGCCCCGGTGGCTTCGAGCGTGGCCTGGGCGATGCTGTCCGCCACCAGCGGATGGACAATGCCCTCCAGCCGCGCTTTGGCGCCGACGTCGCTGAAGGCTTTCTCGCGCATGCGCGCCCGGTCGAGCGCCCCCGCCGGGTCGATGAATTCCTCGCCAAAGGCCTGCCGGATGGCTGGGATGGCCGAGCCTCCGGCGGCAGTCACCGCCCGCGCGCAGGCGTCGGCGTCCACCAGCGCAGCTCCGCAGCGCTGCAGCATCTGGCCCAGCGTGCTCTTGCCGCTGCCGATGCCACCTGTCAGCCCGACGCGCAGCGGTCTGCGGCGTGGCGAGGCCTGCGTCACAGGCCCAGCGAGCCGAAGATCGCCTGCATGACCCGCGCCGGACCCGCGATCATCGCGGTCAGGCCGGCGCCCGCGAGAAACGGCCCGAAGGGCACGTACAGGCCTTCGCGCAGACTGCTGGCGAACTTCATGCCGATGCCGACCAGCGCGCCGATGACGGACGCCATCAGGATGATCGGCACCAGCGCCTCCCAGCCGAACCAGGCACCCAGCGCTGCGAAGAGCTTGAAGTCACCGTAGCCCATGCCTTCCTTGCCCGTGGCCAACTTGAAGGCCCAGTACACGCACCACAGCGACAGGTAGCCGGCGGCAGCCCCGATCACGGAAGACTGCAATGGGACGTCGGTCCAGCGCAGTGCGGCAGCGAGCAGGCCGGCCCACAGCAGCGGCAGGGTGATGTCGTCCGGCAGCAGGGTGGTGTCCCAGTCGATGAAAGCCAGCGCCACCAGCGCCGCCGAGAAGCCGCACCAGGCGGCGGCGGTCGGCGTCAGGCCCCAGCGATAGCCGCAAAAGAGGAACAGCCCGCCGGTCAGCAATTCGACGGCAGGGTAGCGCGGGCTGATGCGCGTGCGGCAGCCCGCGCACCGACCTCCGAGGAACAGATAGCTGAGGACGGGAATGTTTTCGTACCAGCGGATCAGGTGACCGCAGGAGGGGCAACGCGACCGCGGCGTGGAGAGATCGAAGCGTTCGGCGGGCGCGGCTGGCACTGCCTTGCCGGCCGATCCGGCCACCTGTGAGTCCGTCTGTGGTGCCATCTCTGGCGGCACCTGCGCGTCCTGCGCATACTGGGCCGCCTCTGCCGCCCACTGACGCTCCATCATCTGCGGCAGCCGGTGGATCACCACATTCAGGAAGCTGCCGAAGAGCAGGCCCAACACGCCGGCAAGGCCGGCCACCGCCCAGACGCTCTCGAACATCAGACGACCTGGCCCAGCTTGAAGATCGGCAGATACATCGACACCACGATGCCGCCGATGAGCGTGCCGAGGAAGACGATGATGATCGGCTCCATGAGGCTCGACAGGCCTGCCACCATCTCATCGACCTCGGCCTCGTAGAAGTCGGCCGCCTTGCCCAGCATGTGGTCGATGGAGCCCGACTCTTCGCCGATGGCGCACATCTGCAGCACCATGGAGGGGAACACGTTGGCGTTGCCCATGGCGGCGGTGAGGCTGGTGCCGGTGGAGACTTCCTGCTGGATCTTCTCGGTGGCGTCCGCATACACCGAATTGCCGGAAGCGCCGCCGACCGAGTCGAGCGCTTCCACCAGCGGCACGCCGGCCGCGAACATGGTGGACAGCGTGCGGGTCCAGCGGGCCACGCAGGACTTGTCGATCAGCGCGCCGAAAACGGGAATGCGCAGCAGCAGCCGGTCCATGACCTTCTGCATCTTTTCGTTGCGGCGCCAGGCCTGCATGAAGAAGAAGAAGCCGCCGCCGATCACGCCGAAGATCAGCCACCACCACTTGACGAAGACCTCGCTGATGCCCATCACGAACAGCGTGGGCGCCGGCAGGTCGGCGCCGAAGGAGCTGAACACGTCCTTGAAGGCCGGGATCACGAAGATCATGATGATGGTCACCACCACGAAGGCGACGATGATCACCGAGATCGGGTACATCAAGGCGGAGCGGATCTTCGACTTGATCGCCTCGGTCTTTTCCATGTACATCGCCAGGCGGTCCAACAGCGCCTCCAGAATACCGGCCGCTTCCCCAGCCTCCACCAGGTTGCAGTAGAGGCTGTCGAAGTACATCGGGTATTTGCGGAACGCCATGTTCAGCGACGTTCCGGTCTCCACGTCGGAGCGGATGTCGTTGAGCAGCTTGGTCACGCTCGCATTGGTGTTGCCGCGTCCCACGATGTCGAACGATTGCAGCAGCGGCACGCCGGCCTTCATCATCGTCGCCATCTGGCGGGTGAAGAGCGCAATGTCCTTGGGCTTGATCTTCTTGCCCGAGCGCATCCGGCGCTTCTTGATCTTGGTGGGCAGCACGCCCTGGCGCCGCAGGGTGGCCTGCACCTGGTTTTCGCCGGAAGCACGGATTTCGCCCCGCACGATCTTGCCGGAGCGGTCCTTGCCTTCCCACTCGAAGACGAAGTCCTTGATATCCCTCGATGCGGCGGTCACCATATTGCGCAATCTCGTTGTGGGTTATTCGTTGGTCACGGCCAGGACTTCCTCGAGCGAGGTCAGCCCCATGCGGGCCTTGTAAAGCCCCGAGGCGCGCAGCGAACGCACGCCTTCGCGCTTGGCCTGCTCCGCGATCTCCAGCGCGCTGCCGTCGCGCAGGATGATGCGCTGGGTTTCTTCCGACACGGGCATGACCTGGTAGATGCCCAGTCGGCCCTTGTAGCCGTTGTTGCAGGCCGAGCAGCCGACGGGCTTGTAGGTGACCCAGGAGCCGTCGATCTCGTCTTCGCTGTAACCCGCGTCCAGCAACGCCTCGTGGGGGATGTCCGCTGGCGCCTTGCATTGCGGACACAGCCGGCGCGCGAGGCGCTGCGCCGTGATGAGGATCACGCTGCTGGCAATGTTGAACGGCGCGATGCCCATGTTGCGCATCCGGGTCAGCGTGGTGGGCGCATCGTTGGTGTGCAGGGTGGACAGCACCAAGTGGCCCGTCTGCGCCGCCTTGATGGCGATGTCGGCCGTTTCCAGATCGCGGATTTCGCCCACCATGATGATGTCGGGATCCTGCCGCAGGAAAGACTTCAACGCGGTGGCGAAGGTCAGCCCGGCCTTTTCGTTCACGTTGACCTGGTTCACGCCCGGCAGGTTGATTTCGGACGGGTCCTCGGCCGTGGCGATGTTGACTCCGGGCTTGTTCAACAGGTTCAGGCAGGTGTAGAGCGACACCGTCTTGCCCGAGCCCGTCGGTCCCGTCACCAGAATCATTCCGTAGGGTCTGCCGATGGCCTGCAGCAGGCGCGCCTTCTCTTCGGGCTCATATCCCAGCGCATCGATCCCCAGCTTGGCACTGCTGGGGTCGAGGATACGGATCACGATCTTCTCGCCGAACAGCGTGGGCAGCGTGCTGACGCGGAAATCGATGACCCGGTCGGGCCCGACCTTCAGCTTCATGCGGCCGTCCTGCGGCACCCGCTTCTCGGAAATGTCGAGGCGCGAGATCACCTTGATGCGGGAGGCGAGCTTTTCCTTGATGGCCACCGGCGGAGAGGCGATTTCCCGCAGTTCGCCATCGATGCGGAAGCGGACCCGGTACTGGTGTTCGTAGGGCTCGAAATGCAAATCCGAGGCGCGCATGTTGAACGCGTCCAGGAGCATCTTGTGCAGGAACTTGACGATCGGCGCGTCTTCGACTTCGTTGGCGCCGGCATCCGCAGGCTCGGGCGCCTCTTCGGTCGGCAGGTCGTCGAACTCGAATTCGCCGCCGGAGCTCATGCCTTCCGCCGATTCCGACGCGGACTTGCTAGCAGCTTCGATCAGCCGGACGAGCTTGTCGTATTCCGCGATGATCCAGTCCACGCCCATCTGCGTGGTGAATTTGATCTTCTCGGCGGCCTCCTGATCGGTCGGGTCCGCCGTGGCGACGATGAGCCGGTTGTTGCGCTTGCTGAGGACGATGACGCGATAGGCCTGGCAGATCTTCGCGTCGAGCAGGTCGCGGGGAAGGCGCAGCGGGTCGATCGCGTCGATGTCCAGCAGGGGCGCGCCGAACACGGACGACACGGTGTGCGCAAGATCGAGGGGCGATACGGCGCCCGAGCCCGTCAGCTCAGCGATGAAGCTGTTGCGGCTGACTTGGGACTTCTTGAAAAGATCCTCGGCGACCTTCTGACTGAGCTGGCCCGCCGAGATGAGTGCGCGGCCCAGCCCGGGCAAAGCCATGGTGGAAGCGTCTTTGTTGACAGAATCGACAGCAGCCATGTAACCAGAGGATTCTTTTGGGATGGAAAGGAAACCATCCTATCACCCGTCACCATGGGGGCAACGTCGAGAGCTTCCGCGCAGGGGCGAGAATGCAACGGCAGGCGTGCAGTGCCGTTGACCGACTGGTCGGGGTGAGAGGATTCGAACCTCCGGCCTCTACGTCCCGAACGTAGCGCTCTACCAGGCTAAGCTACACCCCGACAGCGACCGAGAGTGTAGATGATTACACGCGTCGATCGAGCAACTGGGACGCCAGTTCGCGCAACGCGAAGGTGTGGGCGTTCTCAGGCAGTTGCGCTGCGGCGTCGAGCGCCAGCTGCGCCTGCGCGGCCGCAGCCTGCCGGGTGGCATCCAGCGCGCCGGTTTCCTTCACGATGGCGATCACCGACGCCAACTCATCGGTGGCACCGGCTTCAATGGCCTGGCGGATCAGCTGGCGCTGTGCTTGCGAGCCGCGCTGCATGGCGATGATGAGGGGCAGGGTGACCTTGCCTTCGCGCAGGTCGTCACCCAGGTTCTTGCCCATTTCGCTGGCGTCACCGTCGTAGTCCAGCACGTCGTCGATGACCTGGAAGGCCGTGCCGAGCGCCTGGCCGTAGGCTGCGCAGGCGTCTTCGATGTCGGCGGGGCTTCCGGCCAGCACGGCTGCCAGCCGGGTGCTGGCCTCGAACAGCTTGGCCGTCTTCGAGCGGATCACCTGCAGGTAGCCTGCTTCGCTGAGAGACGCGTCGTGCGTGTTCATCAACTGCTGCACTTCGCCCTCGGCGATGACGTTGGTGGCCTCCGACAGGATCTGCATGATCCGCATGTCGTCGGCATCCACCATCATCTGGAAGGCACGGGAATGCAGGAAGTCGCCGACCAGCACGCTGGCCGGGTTGCCAAAGCTCTCGTTGGCGGTCGGCCGTCCGCGGCGCAGCGTGGACTCGTCCACGACGTCGTCGTGCAGCAGCGTGGCGGTGTGAATGAATTCGATCACCGCGGCGATGTTGAATCGCTGCGCGCCCTGGTAGCCCAGAGCGCCGCATGCCAGCAGCAGCAGCGCCGGACGCAGCCGCTTGCCTCCTGCGGAGATGATGTATCTCGCCACCTGGCCGACCAGCGGGACCGAGGAGTCGAGCCGTTGAGCGATCACCTCGTCCACCTGCAGCATGTCTTGGGAGATCAGCGCAAGGGAGGATGCGGTACTGGATGAGGTGGCAGCCAAAGTAAAGGAGATTTCGGGGTAAAACGCGATTATAGGAAGCGCCACCCCATGTTCAGGCGGTGAGTCGAGGGCCGCCACGCCGGAAAAACACACAGCGTCCGGGCAGGCGGCTGCAGTCTCTACAGGTTGCGCGTTTTGCCCCGGCATGGTAGAGTCGCCGGCTCTGCAGAAATTCGTTTGCAGGACTCACATCGAAGAGGTTTACATGTACGCGGTCATAAAAACCGGCGGCAAGCAATATCGCGTTGCTGCTGGCGAAAAAATTAAAGTAGAACAGATTGCTGCGGACGTAGGCCAGGAGATCGTGATCGACCAGGTTCTGGCTGTCGGCAACGGCGTTGAACTGAAGGTTGGCACGCCCCTGGTGTCCGGCGCAACGGTTACGGCTACGGTCGTGGCCCACGGCAAGCACGACAAGGTCCACATCTTCAAGATGCGCCGTCGTAAGCACTATCAGAAACGCCAAGGCCATCGCCAGCAGTTCACCGAACTGCAAATCGGCGCGATCGCCGGTTAACAGGAGTCGATCTCATGGCACAGAAAAAAGGCGGCGGCTCTACGCGAAACGGGCGCGATTCCAAGCCCAAGATGCTCGGTGTGAAGGCGTTCGGCGGTGAGTTGATCAGCGCCGGTTCCATCATCGTGCGCCAACGCGGTACGCGTTTCCACCCCGGCAACAATGTCGGCGTGGGCAAGGACCACACGCTGTTCGCCCTGGTGGACGGCCACGTGTCCTTCGGCACCAAGGGTGCCATGTCCAAGCAGACGGTCAACGTGACTGCAGCCTGAGGCTGCTGAGGCGAGAACCTCGGCACTCACCAAAGCCCCGCACGTCGGGGCTTTGTTATTTCCAGGGCGCCTCGCGCGGGCCCTCCTGGGTGCCCCGTACGACGGGGCCCCTGTGTCGTTCGGGCAGCCCCGGGTCGACCTTTTGTAAACTGGATACCATGAAGTTCGTCGACGAAGCCTTTATCGACATTGCCGCCGGAGATGGCGGCAATGGCTGTGTCTCGTTCCGCCACGAGAAGTACAAGGAGTTCGGAGGCCCCAATGGGGGCGACGGCGGCCGTGGTGGCCACGTTTTCGCGGTGGCGGATCCCAACCTGAACACCCTGGTGGACTTCCGCTATTCGCGTCGGCACGAAGCCAAGCGGGGCGAGCACGGCATGGGTTCCGACATGTTCGGCGCTGCGGGCGACGACATCACGCTCAAGATGCCGGTGGGCACCATCATCTCCGACGCCGAGACCGGCGAGGTGCTGTATGAGCTGCTCAATCCCGGCGATGTCATCACCATCGCCAAGGGCGGCGACGGCGGTTTCGGCAACATGCGCTTCAAGAGCGCCATCAACCGTGCGCCCCGGCAGAAGACGCCCGGCTGGCCCGGGGAGCGCAAGAACCTCAAGCTCGAATTGAAGGTGCTGGCGGATGTGGGTCTGCTCGGCATGCCGAATGCGGGCAAGTCGACCTTCATCGCCGCAGTGTCGAACGCGCGTCCCAAGATCGCGGACTACCCCTTCACCACGCTGCACCCCAACCTGGGTGTGGTGCGCGTGGCGGCCGAGCAGAGCTTCGTGATCGCGGACATCCCCGGGCTCATCGAGGGCGCGTCGGAAGGGGCGGGGCTGGGCCACCAGTTCCTGCGTCACCTGCAGCGCACCCGCCTGCTGCTGCACGTGGTCGACATGGCGCCGTTCGACGATGCGGTGGACCCGGTGGCCCAGGCCAAGGCCATCGTCGAGGAACTCAGGAAGTACGATGCCGCGCTGCATTCCAAGCCGCGCTGGCTGGTGCTGAACAAGCTCGACATGGTGCCCGCGCAGGACCGCGCGGCGCTGGTGAAGGACTTCGTGAAGCGGTTCAAGTGGAAGGGGCCGGTGTTCGAGATCTCCGCCCTGACCCGTGAGGGCTGCGAGAGCCTGATCCATGCGATCTATCAGCATGTGCGCGCCGAGCAGCAGGCACTGGCGGCTCCGGTCGAGGTCGATCCGCGCTTTGCCGGCGACGCGCCAGAGTGAGCGGACTGTTATCTCTCTCTGCTATTAAAAATATAGCTGAATGCGCTGAATCGGTCGGCGCTACAAGCTTATAAGACCTCAAAAAATGGTGTCCAGTCTATTGCGCGACGCACGTCGCATCGTGGTCAAGGTCGGCTCCAGCCTGGTGACGAATGAGGGCCGCGGGCTCGACGAGCAGGCGATCGGCGAATGGAGCCGGCAACTGGCGGCGCTGGTGCGCGGCGACGGAGGCCAGCGACGCGAGGTGATCATGGTGTCCAGCGGCGCCATCGCGGAGGGCATGAAGCGGCTGGGATGGTCGTCACGCCCCAGCGAGATCCACGAGCTGCAGGCCGCTGCCGCCGTGGGCCAGATGGGCCTGGCCCAGATGTACGAGACCAAGCTGCGCGAACAGGGCCTGGGCAGCGCGCAGGTACTGCTGACCCACGCCGACCTGGCCCACCGCGAGCGCTATCTGAATGCCCGCTCCACGCTGTTGGCGCTGCTGCGGCTGGGGGTGGTGCCGGTCATCAACGAAAACGACACCGTGGTCACCGATGAGATCAAGTTCGGTGACAACGACACCCTGGGCGCGCTGGTCGCCAATCTCGTCGAGGCCGACGCCCTGGTCATCCTGACCGACCAGAAGGGGCTGTACACCGCCGATCCCCGGCGCGATCCCTCGGCGCAGTTCGTGCACGAGGCGAGGGCGGGCGATCCGGCGCTGGAAGCCATGGCCGGCGGGGCCGGCTCCAGCATCGGCCGAGGTGGCATGTTCACCAAGATCATCGCCGCCAAGCGCGCCGCCGGCTCCGGTGCCTCGACCGTGATCGCCTGGGGCCGCGAGCCCGATGTGCTGATGCGTCTGGTGCAGGGCGAGCCGATCGGAACGCTGCTGGTGGCGCAGACGGCCAAGCAGCAGGCACGCAAGCAGTGGATGGCCGATCACCTGCAGCTGCGTGGCTCGGTCACCGTCGATGCCGGCGCTGCCGCCAAGGTGCGCGACGAGGGCAAGAGCCTCTTGCCCATCGGCATGGTGGCGGTGGAGGGGGATTTTTCCCGCGGTGACGTGATCGCCGTGCGGGATGCCGCGGGCGCGGAGCTCGCGCGGGGCCTGGCCAACTACGCCAGCGCCGAGGCGCGCCTGCTCTGCCGCAAGCCGTCGTCGGAATTCGAGCGCCTGCTCGGCTACACGGCCGAGGCGGAAATGGTGCACCGCGACAACCTGGTGCTGACCGGTGCCACGCGCCGCCCGGCCCCGTCCGTGGCGGCCACCGCAGCCGGGGGCTGATCACGGCGCAGCGCATGCACTCCGCAAGCCGGCGCGGCCTGCCGGCCGTGGGCACTGCACTGCAGCCGCAAGAGCCCCCTTGCCAGGGGTCAGACGGTCGGCGCGCTGGGCCCCGTCGCCGGCGGCGGGGCCAGCACGCTGGGCTCTTCGCACTGCGGGTTTGGATCGAAGCTGGCGCCAGGCGGCAGCTCCACTCCCGGGCTCAGCAGCAGCGAGCCTGCGCGGTGGAATGGTGCGCCGCCCGCGTTGGACTCCCCGCCTTCGCGCGAGCGCATGCCGCTGCGCAGGTAGCGGTTGCGTTGCTCATGTCTGGGCAGGAAGCGCGCGAGCTCGGTGAGCGCCATTTCATAGACGCCGCGTTTGAATTCAACCACCACGTCCAGCGGCACCCAGTAGTCGTTCCAACGCCAGGCGTCGAACTCCGGATGGTTGGTGGCCCGCAGATTCAGGTCCCAGTCGTGGCCAACCAGCTGCAGCAGGTACCAGATCTGCTTCTGGCCCTTATAGTGGCCCCTGGCGTCGCGCCTTATATACCGGTCAGGCACCTCGTAGCGCAACCAGTCCCGGGTGCGGGCAACCACGCGAACGTGCATCGGCTGCAGTCCCACCTCTTCGTGCAGTTCCCGGAACATGGCCTGTTCGGGCGTTTCGCCGCGGTCGATGCCGCCTTGCGGGAACTGCCAGCTGTGGGTGCGAATGCGTTTGCCCCAAAATACCTGGTTTTTCTGGTTGAGCAGGATGATGCCGACGTTGGGCCGAAAACCGTCCCGGTCAAGCATAATCTAACCCCAAATTTTTAAACTGTGACCATTATGCACGGCGCCCCGTGTGCGGCAAGCGTGCCGGTTGCAGTCGCCTGAAAACGATCCGATGAAAGCTTCCCAATTCTTCATTTCCACCCTCAAAGAGGCTCCTGCGGACGCAGAAGTGGCCAGCCACAAGCTCATGATGCGGGCGGGTTTGATCAAGAAGCTGGGCGCGGGCATCTACAACTACATGCCGATGGGGCTGCGGGTGGTGCGCAAGGTGGAGGCCATCGTGCGCGAAGAGATGAACCGCGCCGGCGCCATGGAATGCGCCATGCCCGTGGTGCAGCCTGCCGAGCTGTGGCAGGAAACGGGCCGCTTCGCATCGATGGGCCCCGAGATGATGCGCGTGAAGGACCGCCATGGCCGCGACTTCGTCATGCAGCCCACCAGTGAAGAAGTGGTGACGGACATCGCCCGCCAGGAATTGCGCAGCTACAAGCAGCTGCCCAAGAACCTCTATCAGATCCAGACCAAGTTCCGTGACGAGCGGCGGCCGCGTTTCGGCCTGATGCGCGGGCGCGAGTTCGTCATGAAGGACGCCTACAGCTTCGACCGCGACATGACGGGCGCGCAGGCCAGCTACCAGGTGATGGCGCAGGCCTACCGCCGCATCTTCGACCGTTTCGGCCTGACCTACCGCGCGGTGGCGGCCGACAGCGGCGCCATCGGTGGGGACCTGAGCGAGGAATTCCAGGTCATCGCGGCAACGGGAGAGGACGCCATCGTCTACTGCCCGACGAGCGACTACGCCGCCAACATGGAAAAGGCCGAGGCACTTGCGCCGGCCGGCCCGCGCCCGGCACCCGCGCAGGAACGCACGCTGACGCCCACCCCCGGCAAGAGCACCTGCCAGAGCGTGGCCGAAATGCTGGGGCTGCCACTCGCGTCCACGGTCAAGTCGCTGGTGCTGGCGACCGACAAAACCAATCCCGAGGGCGAGGTCGTCGGTAGCCAGGTCTGGCTGTTGCTGCTGCGCGGCGATCACGACATGAACGAGATCAAGGTCTCCAAGGTGCCCGGCCTCGACGCAGGCTTCCGCTTCGCCACGCTGGGCGAGATCGAGGCGCACTTCGGCTGCAAGCCCGGCTACCTGGGGCCGCTCGACCTGAAGCAGCCCGTCAAGCTGGTGGTGGACCGCGAGGTTGCGCTGATGGCTGACTGGGTCTGCGGTGCCAACCAGCCCGACTTCCACATCACCGGCGTGAACTGGGGCCGCGATCTGCCCGAGCCCGATGTGGTGGCCGACCTGCGCAACGTGGTGGCTGGCGACCTGTCGCCGGACGGCAAGGGCGAGCTGGCCATCGAGCGCGGCATCGAAGTGGGGCACATCTTCTACCTCGGCACCAAGTACAGCCGGGCGATGAACGCCACCTTCCTGGGTGAGGACGGCAAGCCCGCCTTCTTCGAGATGGGCTGCTACGGCATCGGCATCACCCGCCTGCCGGCCGCCGCCATCGAGCAGAACCACGACGAACGCGGCATCATCTGGCCCGATGCCCTGGCGCCCTTCACCGTGGTGGTCTGCCCCATCGGCATGGACCGCAGCGCTGAAGTCAAGGCCGCAGCGGAGAAGCTCTATGCCGATCTGCAGGCCGCCGGCATCGACACGCTGCTGGACGACCGTGGCGAGCGTCCGGGGGCGATGTTCGCCGACTGGGAGCTGATCGGCGTGCCGCACCGGGTGGTGATCTCCGACCGGGGCCTGAAGGAAGGGCAGCTCGAATACCAGCACCGCCGGGACACCGCAGCCACCAAGGTGGCGCCGGCCGATGTGCTGGCGCATGTCCGGAGCCGAATCACGTTATGAAAAGCTTTCTGGGCCTGAACGCTGGCGTGGACCGCGCTGCCGCGCCGGCGGGTGCCGTGTCTCGCCGCGCCTGCCTGGTTTCGCTGTCGGCCGGGCCCGCAGCCTGGCTGGCGGCGCCCGAGGCCGCCCATGCAGGAGGTCAGCTGGAAGAACCGCTGATGGATTCCGTGCGCACGGCACTCAGTTCCGCCGTGGCCAACCAGGGGCCTCCGGAGCCTCTCTTTGCGTCCACCGAGGCGCGTCTGGGCTACCTGCGCTGGCTGGGCACGATGAGCGAACGCCTGCGCCGCCACAAGCCCGACTGGGAAGTTCGCCGTGACTTCCTGCAGACCGTCTGGTATGAGTCTCGCCGTGCGGGGCTGGATGTCTCGCTGGTGCTGGGCCTCATCCAGGTCGAGAGCGCCTTCCGCAAGTTCGCCGTCTCCAGCGTGGGCGCGCGCGGCTACATGCAGGTGATGCCGTTCTGGACCCGCGTCATCGGCGATGGCGACGCAGGCAAGCTGTTCCAGATGCAGACCAACCTGCGGTTCGGCTGCGTGATCCTGCGCCACTACCTGGACCGCGAGCGGGGCGATCTCTATATGACGCTCGGCCGCTACAACGGCAGCCGCGGCAAACCGGCCTATCCCAACGCCGTCTTCTCGGCCCAGCGCAATTACTTCTTCCAGGAGCGCCCGCCAGCGGCTGACGCGGCCTGAGGGCCGGGCGCTGGTCTCTGCGCCGGCGGGGCTGTGGCGCCCTGCAGGGCGCCCGGTCCGCCGGGCGCGGCCCTCACGCGGTGGCCGGGCTCCCGGCGTCGTTCTTGCCCAGCCGCGACACCATCACTTGGTCGATGCGGTAGCTGTCGACGTCCAGCACCTCGAACTTGTAGCCACCCCAGTTGACGCTGTCGGTGCGGCGCGGCACGCGGCGCAGCATGACCATCATGAAACCGGCCAGGGTTTCGTACTCGTCCGCATGCGGCAGGCTGTCGAGGCCCAGCGCCCGCAGCACGTCGCCCACGGGGGTCACGCCATCGATCAGCCAGGAGTTCTCGTCGCGCCGCACGATCTGCTCCTCGTCCGTCGGGCTGATGAGGTCGCCCATCACCGTGCTCATCACATCGTTCAGCGTGACCACGCCGACCACCATGCTGTATTCATTCACGATCACGGCAAAGTCTTCATGCACCTGGCGGAACTGCTCCAGCACTTCGCCCAGCGACAGGCGGTCGGGCACCACCAGCACCTTGCGCACCAGGCCTTCGTCGGCCAGTGAAATGGGCTGGTTGTTGAGCACCCGCTGGAACAGATCCTTCGCATCCACATAGCCCACCACATGGTCGAGGTCGCCCTCGCACACCGGGTAGGTGGAAAACGGCTCCTCGGCGATGCGCGCGCGGATCACCGTATCCGGGTCATCGCGCAGGAAGTAGGCGATGCGATCGCGCTGCGACATCGCGCTGCCGACCGTGCGGGTGTCCAGCTCGATGACGTTCTCGATCACCTGCTGCTCGCGGGCCGCGAGCACCCCCGCGCGCGCACCGGCTTCCATCATGGCCAGGATGTCGTCCGCCGTGACCCGGTCGTCGCGCAGCGACGACAGGCCCAGCAGGCGAAAGAGCAGGTCGGCGCTGCGGCTGTAGAGCCACACCAGCGGCCGCAGCAGCGCCATCAGCACGGTCATCGGCCGGGCCACGCGCAGCGCCAGGTGTTCCGGATTCGCCATCCCCAGGCGCTTGGGGAACAGGTCGGCGAACAGAATGAACAGGGACGTGATGCTGATGAACGACGCCAGGAAGCCGAAGGTCTGTGCCTTCTGCGGCGCCATCCAGAGTTCCATCAGGCTGGTGAAATGCGGGCTCAAGGCGCCTTCCCCCACGATGCCGCCCAGAATGGCGACGGCGTTCTGCCCGACCTGCACCACCGTGAAATAGTCGCCCGGCTGCTCCTGGATGCGCATCACCCGGTCTGCCCGGCCGTCGCCCTCGTCGGCCATCTGGCGCAGCCGCAGGCGACGCGATGCGGCCAGCGAGATTTCGGCGAGGGAAAAAAAGGCGCTGGCAACGATCAGAAGACCGATGACGAGAAGGCTTTGAGAGACAGTCATGGGGGGGCGGGGACGGCGAGCGGCCCGGCAGGGGCCGCGCAGTGCGTCGGAGTTTAGCGGGGAGGCGTCGGGCATCACCCGCCCATCCCCGTTTTGCCACCCCTCGGCGCAGCGGTCGGCCGGTGCGCCAGCCACCGCGCGGCGATGTCCATCCCCCTCGCCGCCACCCGCGCCCCGGTCGCGGCGGCTACTGCATGAAGCCGATACGCCCCTTGCGTGCCACGCCCACCGGCAGGTCGGCCACCTCGACGGCGCCGCGCCGCGCCAGCCGGGCATTGCCGAAGGCCGTCATCCAGGCGCGGCGCACCTCCCGCGGCGGCATGTGGGCCAGCGCGTCCAGCACGTCGCTCTCGGGTTCCGGCTCCAGCAGGCGGCCCCAGTCGTGCGACGAGCGGATTTCCTGGTACAGCTGCCGCGCGATGGAGCGGGCCTGCTCCGGCGTGGGCGCCGGCACCTCGAACACGTTCATCCGGTTCAGGATCGGGTCGGGGATGCCGCGCTCGTCGTTGGCCGTGGTGATCCAGATCACCTGGCTGGCATCGATGGCGACCTCGGCGAATTCATCGGTGAAGTTCTGCGCCGTGTCGTGTTCGAGCAGGCTGTAGAGCGCGCCCAGGGGGTCGTACTGCGCGTCGCAGGCCGCCTTGTCGATCTCGTCGATGACGATCACCGGGTTGGCGTACTCGCCTTCCACCAGCGCATCGAACACCTTGCCCGGGCGTGCGCCTTTCCATTGCGACGACGAGCCCGACAGCAGCCAGCCGGCCGTCATGGAACTCATCGGCACCAGGCTCATGCCCGTGCCCAGCAGCTGCGCCAGCTGGCGTGCGAAATGCGTCTTGCCGATGCCGGGCACGCCCAGCAGCAGCATGGGCGTCACCTCCAGGCCGTCGCAGCTGTCCTGCGCCAGGGCCACGTGGCGCTTCACATCGTCCAGCACCTCGCTGAAGTTGGGCAGTTGCTCGTAGAGCCCCGCCATGTCGGGCACGCCGGCGGGCTTGACCTGGAAGCGCTCGGGACCGCGCTCGAGCATGCGTTCGTAGACCGAGCGCAGCGGATCGTGATCGCGCTGGCCGCCCGCATCGTGCAGGCGGCGAAGCCGGCGTTCGACTTCGGACGGCTGGAACACGTTGCGCATCTGGGCCACCGGCAGGCTCAGGGGCTGCGGCTGGGGGACGAGGTCGGTCGAAAGGGTCATGTCGCGCTCCCGGTTGAAGAGGTCACGCAGCCATTCAAGCACACAACATGCCCACCCTCAACGGTGGATAAACCCGGTCAACCGACACCCGTTTGCAGTGCGCGCTCTGCCGAACGGGCACAAAAAAGCCGCCCCGGGGGCGGCGGAACCTTCGGGGCAGGCACGGCAAGGCGCCCGGCCGCCAGGGCCTGCTCAGCGCGGTGCGTCCAGCACCTGCTTGAGTTCGCCCGATTCGTACATCTCCATCATGATGTCCGAGCCGCCGATGAATTCGCCGTTGACATACAGCTGGGGAATCGTCGGCCAGTTGCTGTATTCCTTGATGCCCTGGCGGATCTCCGGATCGTCCAGCACGTTCACGGTGGCCACGTTCTTGGTGTCCACGCCGCACGCCTTCAGGATCTGGATGGCGCGGCCGGAGAAGCCGCACATCGGAAAGCTGGCGCTGCCCTTCATGAACAGCAGGATGTTGTTGGATTTGACGAGGGTGTCGATGCGTTGCTGGGCGTCGCTCATGGGGGTTCTCCTGGAGGAAGGGGGCTGCCGCGGGTACGCGGCGGCGATGCGTGATTATTTCACCGTCTGCCCGGCCATGTGCGCGGCGGGCCGGGGCCCGCAGGGACAAAGGCTCGGACGGGAGCGGTCGATCGGTCGATCGGACGGTCGACGGGGCGACGGGTCAGCCAGGCTGGCGTCCACCCGTGCAGCGGGCGACGCCGGCCAGGTCGGTGCGGCTTTGCACCTCGGTGAGGCCGGCCGCTTGCAGCAGCGCCTGCACGGCGCTCGCCTGGTCCCAGCCATGCTCCAGCAGCAGCCAGCCGCCGGCAGCCAGCCGCCCGGGCGCCTGGGCGGCGATGGCGCGCAGGTCGTCCAGCCCGTCCACGCCACTGGCCAGGGCCTCCAGCGGTTCATGCGTCAGGGCTGCCAGATGCACATCGTCGGCGGCGATGTAGGGCGGGTTGCTGACGATCAGGTCGAAGGGGCCGTCGATGCCATGCAGCCAGTGGCCTCGGTGCAAGCGGACGTCCAGTGCCAGCCGCCGGGCGTTGGCGCCGGCCACCTCCAGCGCGGCGGCACTGGCGTCCACCGCCGTCACGTCGGCGGTGGGGCGCTGGTGCTTGAGCGCCAGAGCGATGGCGCCGCTGCCGGTGCCCAGGTCCACCACGCGAGGGGCGGGCAGGGGGGCGATGACCTCCAGCGCCCAGTCCACCAGCGTTTCGGTATCGGGGCGCGGGTCGAGCACGCGGGCATCCACGTCCAGGGCGAGGCCATAGAACTCCTTGCGGCCCGTGAGGTAGGCGACCGGCTCGCCCGTGCGGCGCCGCTCGCACAGCGCGGCATAGCGCTCGCCCGCATCGGCGGGCAGGGCGTCGGTGTCGTGCGCCAGCAGCCAGGCGCGGCCCTGCGGCGTGCGGTCCAGCACGTGCAGCAGCAGCAGCTGCGCGTCGATGCGCGGCAGCCCCGCCGCCTGGGCCTGGTGCAGGGCCTGGGCCACGGTCATGGAGCTGTTCGCTGAAAGTGTGTAAATTGCTATCAATTTAATAGCTAGATGTGCCCGTGTATCAAGCGCTGGAGCCAGATTCGGCTGGATTTTCAGTGGAATTCGCGCTCGCGCAGCCATTTGGTGGCGATCCACTTCTCGCCCGCTTCCACGGGCGCACCACCGTGCAGCGTGCGCGTGTCGGGCTGTGGCCGGGCATAGCTGAAGAACACGGCGTTGCCCCGGCGTGGAGACACTTCCAGGTGCACGTCGGGGAAGGTGGTGCCGCCGCCCCGTTCGGGGTCGTTCAGGTAGATGACCAGCGTGGCCAGCCGCTGTCCGCCGCGCCGCAGGATCGTCGGCGTGCCGGGCTCGGCCGGGTCGAAATAGTCGTAGTGGGGCTTGTACTCGGCCCCGGGCCGGTAGTGAAGCACCTGCAGGCCCTCGCCGTTTTCGACGGGCCAGTTCAGCAGGCGGGCGATGCGCGCCTCCAGCCGGGTGACCACGTCGTTTTCTCCCCGCTGGAAGAACATGCCGTCGCTGGTGCGGTCGTCGTTCACTTCCTCGCCGCCGGTGCGGGTCGCCACGGTGAGCGACCGCGCCATGCGCGGCTCGGCGGCGGCGATCAGCGCATCGCACTCTTCGGGCGAGAGCAGGTTGCCGAACAGCACGATGCGCGGCTCGGCCATGCGCATCAGTACGTCCACCTGGCGGTCGCCCACGTCGATGCGGGCGGGGGACCGGGCCAGGTCGGGTCCGGGCAGTGCGGGTTCGGCTGCGCTGCCGGCGGTGGCGGCTCGGTCGGCCACGGCGGCGGCTGTCGACGGGGCGGCCGCCGGCCGTGGCGCTGCGGCGCCGGGCTTGAGCGCATCGCCCAGCACCTGTCCCATGGCGTAGGCGGCCACGGAAGCGTCCCAGCCGGCGTCCAGCATCGACTGGAACACCACCGGCCCGCTGAAGCCCGCCTGCGCCTGCTCGATGAGCCACGCGCGCAGCTCCGGCGTGATGGGTTGGTGGGTGGCGGGCTGGGTCTGGAGGCTCGAACGTTTCGGCATGGCGGTGGGACGTGCGTGCTGGGGCGCGGTGGATGGGAGCGGGGTGCCTCGCTCAGTCGCCGGCCTTGCGGCGGAACACGAGGCGGTCGGTCGCGGAGGAAGCCGCATGGAAAGCATAGCCCTCGGCATCAAAACCCTCGAGCTGGCGCGGGGTTGCCACCCGGTGCTCGATGGCGTAGCGCGCCATCAGGCCGCGAGCCCGCTTGGCATGGAAGCTGATGATCTTGTAGCCGCCGCCCTTGAAGTCTTCGAACACGCAGTCGATCACGCGTGCTTTGAGCGCCTTCAGGTCGACCGACTTGAAATATTCCTGCGATGCCAGGTTGACCACCACGGGCGTGGCGTCGGCCTGCAGGCGGGTGTTCAGGTGCTCCGCAATGCGCGAGCCCCAGAACTGGTAGAGGTTGGCGCCTGCCTCGGTGGTCAGGCGCGTGCCCATCTCGAGCCGATAGGGCTGCATGCGGTCCAGCGGCCGCAGCAGGCCGTAGAGGCCGCTGAGGATGCCCAGATGCTGCTGGGCCCAGGCCAGGTCGTCGGCGCTCAACGTGCGGGCCTGCAGGCCTTCGTAGACGTCGCCGTTGAAGGCCAGCACCGCCTGGCGGGAATTGGCGGCCGTGAATCGGGGCTTCCATTCGGCATAGCGGCCCACGTTCAGCGCCGCCAGCGCGTCGCTGATGTGCATGAGCGATGCGATCTGCTGGGGCGACTGGCGGCGCAGCACCTCGATGAGCCGGGTCGCGTCGGGCACGAAGGCGGGCAGGGTGTGCGGCAGGTCGGCGGGCAGCGGGCTTTCGTAGTCCAGCGACTTGGCGGGTGACAGCAGGAACAGCATGGCGTGTTGCGGAAGTTGGGGCTCAGAGGCGGACAGGGGGCGGAAAAGGTCGCCTGAAACGGGCTGCGGCCCATGACGGGCCGCAGGTGAAGGGGCGGGCTTCACGGGCCCTGCGCGGGTGATGCGCTGCGGCGCCCCAGGCACCGCAGCGCATCACCCGGCGGCGGTCAAGCCGTGGGCGGCTGTTGCTGCTCGAACGGCAGTTTCAGGTCGTTCAGGTCGCGGCGGGTTTCGACCAGCACCAGCGGGCCTTCGTCCAGCACCACCACCGGCGGGCGCACGCGCGGCACATGCACCGGGCGGGGTTCTGCGGCAATGGCGGCCTGCGCTGCGGCGATCTTCTCGGCATCGGAATTCACCCATTCCAGGCCGGAGCCCTGGGCGACTTCGATCAGCGCCTCAACGGGCAGCGCGAAGCTGTCCACACGGGGCATGGCGGTGCCGGTGGGTGCCGGTGCCGGGGCGGGCGTGGGTGCCGGTGCGGCCACGGGGGCTGCCGGACGCGCCACCGGGGCTGGCGTCACGGGAGCCGCAGCCACAGCCACCGGTGCAGCAGGCGCCGCCGCCACGGCCGGTGCCGCAGCCACTGCGGGTGCCGGTGCCGGTGCCGCCGCGGTGACGGCTGGTGCCATCGCCGCCACCGTCACGGGTGCCTGCGCTGCGGGCATGTCGACGGGGGCAGCGGCAGCCGCGGGTTGGGTGGGCGCGGCAGAGGGCACTTCGGCAACGGCTGCATTGAAGTAGCTGCGGCGTGGCGCGTCCTGCGTGGCGGCTTCCGCTGCCGGAGCCTGCGGCGCGAAGGCGGAGTCGCCCTCCGCTGCAGGTGCTGCCGACATGCCGGCGTCGTCACCCGGCTGGGCGTCGCGCGGTGCGCGGTCGGCGCGGTCGCGGCGGTCGCGGCCGTAACGGTCGCGGGAACGGCGCTCGCGGCGCTGCTCTTCGCCACCGGCCGCCGGCATCGGCAGGCCGTTGGCATCGACCAGCGTCACAGGGCTGCTCAGGTCCAGGTCGGGCAGGGCCGACATGGGCGAGGTTTCCACGAAGTCGGCCACAGGGGCGCCCTGTTCGGCAGACTGCGGAGCGCGGTCGCGGCCTTCGCCGCCACGCTCGCCCCGGCTACCGCGTTCGCCGCGTTCACGACCTTCGCCGTTGCGCGGAGCGCGTTCGCCCCGGCCACCGCGTTCACCGCGCTCGCCCCGTTCACGGCCTTCACCGTTGCGGGGGGCGCGCTCGCCGCGTGCCTCGCCTGCGGCTTCGTCCAGCGGCACGGCGTTCACGGCGTCTTGCGGCAGCCCTTCCACGGGCAGAGCCGCCGGGTTGCCCCGTGGCTCACCCCGGTCGCGGCCACCCCGGCCTTCGCGGCGTGCTTCGCCCTCGGGGCGATCGCCCCGGCCCTCACGGCCTTCCCGACCTTCACGGCCCTCACGGCCGACCCGGCCTTCGCCGATGTCGCGTGGCGGACGGCTTTCGCGGCCCTCACGTCCTTCGCGGCCTTCACGTCCTTCCACCGGGCGGCCGTCACGGCCTTCGCCCCGGTCTGCCCGGTCGCCCCGTTCACCACGGCGGCCACCGCGGCCTTCGCCCAGGCCGTTTGTGGCGCCCTGGCCGGCAGCTGCATCACGCGGGCCGTTGCGCTCGCCACGGCGACCGCGTCCTTCGCCACGGCCTTCACCGCGACCGTCGCGGCGGCCTTCACCGCGTGGGCCGGCGCCGCCGCCAGCGGGGACGGGCGCGGGTGTCACGGTCGGCGCTGCCACGGGTGCGGGCGGCGTGCCGAAGCCGAACAGGCTCTTGAGCCAGGCGAAGAAGCCTTGCTCCTGCGGCACCGGCACGGCGTGCACGGGTGCTGCGGCAGCGGGCGCCGCGGCCGGGCGTGCCGCCTGGGCCGGATGGGGCTGCGACGCACCGGCGCGGGGCGGGCGTGCCGCGCCTTCGGGGCGTGGCTCGGCGACCGGGGCGGGCGCATCGGGCAGCACGCCCTTGATGACCGGCGTCTGCTTGTTGGTGGGCTCCTGCGAGCGGCGCGTGACGGAGGTCGGGTCTTCGACTTCCTCGGCCAGCTTGTAGCTGGCTTCGATGTGGTCCAGGCGCGGATCGTCGTGCTTCAGGCGCTCGAGCTTGTAGTTGGGCGTCTCCAGCGTCTTGTTGGGCACCATCAGCACGGCCACGCGCTGCTTGAGTTCGATCTTGGCGATCTCGGTGCGCTTTTCGTTCAGCAGGAACGAGGCCACGTCCACCGGCACCTGGCAGTGCACGGCGGCCGTGTTGTCCTTCATGGACTCTTCCTGAATGATCCGCAGGATCTGCAGGGCCGAGCTTTCCGTATCGCGGATGTGGCCGGAGCCGCCGCAACGCGGGCAGGGGATGGAGGAGCCTTCGGAGAGCGCGGGCTTCAGGCGCTGGCGGCTCATCTCCATCAGGCCGAACTTGCTGATCGTGCCGAACTGCACGCGGGCACGGTCCTGGCGCAGCGCATCGCGCAGGCGGTTCTCGACCTCGCGGCGGTTCTTCGACTCTTCCATGTCGATGAAGTCGATCACGATCAGGCCGCCCAAGTCGCGCAGGCGCATCTGGCGGGCCACTTCGTCGGCCGCTTCCAGGTTGGTGCGGGTGGCGGTTTCCTCGATGTCGCCGCCCTTGATGGCGCGCGCCGAGTTCACGTCCACCGACACCAGTGCTTCGGTGTGGTCGATCACGATGGCGCCGCCCGACGGCAGGGTCACGGTGCGGGCATAGGCGGATTCGATCTGGTGCTCGATCTGGAAGCGGCTGAACAGGGCCGCGTCGTCGCGGTAGCGCTTCACGCGGCCGGCATGCTCGGGCATGACGTGCGCCATGAACTGGTGCGCCTGCTCGTAGATGTCGTCGGTGTCGATGAGGATGTCACCGATGTCGTTGTTGAAGTAGTCGCGGATGGCGCGGATGACGAGCGACGATTCCTGGTAGATCAGGAAGGCGCCCTTGCCGCCCTTGGCGGCGCCGTCGATGGCGGTCCAGAGCTTGAGCAGGTAGTTCAGGTCCCACTGCAGTTCGGGCGCCGAGCGGCCGATGCCGGCGGTGCGTGCGATGATCGACATGCCCTTGGGGTACTCGAGCTGGTCCATCGCCTCCTTGAGCTCGGCGCGGTCCTCGCCCTCGATGCGGCGCGACACGCCGCCGCCGCGCGGGTTGTTGGGCATCAGCACCACGTAGCGGCCGGCCAGCGACACGAAGGTGGTCAGGGCCGCGCCCTTGTTGCCGCGCTCTTCCTTCTCGACCTGCACCAGCAGTTCCTGGCCTTCGCGGATCACGTCGTTGATGCGCGCCTGGCTGGGGGAGACGCCTTCGGCGAAGTACTGGCGGGAGATTTCCTTGAAGGGCAGGAAACCGTGGCGGTCTTCGCCGTAATCGACGAAGCAGGCTTCCAGCGACGGCTCCACGCGCGTCACCACGGCCTTGTAGATGTTGCCCTTGCGCTGTTCGCGCCCCTCGACCTCGATCTCATAGTCCAGCAGCTTCTGGCCGTCGACGATGGCGAGACGGCGTTCTTCGGGCTGCGTGGCGTTGATGAGCATCCGCTTCATGATGCGATTCCTTTTCGTTGTCGTTGCGGCGCGCCCGGCAGCAGTCGTCTGTTGACTTCACTGCAGGCCGCGCGGGCCGCGGATTTCCAAACCAATGACAGGCTCTAGAGGAGCCGTGATTGCCTGGACTGACGCATCGAAACGAAAAGAGGAATGGCCGGATGCCCCGCCACTGCCAAGCGGCTAGCTTCGCAGGCGGGGTGGTGGCGCGTGGATGGGGGCGAGCCGGGCTGCGCAGGTGATCGCTACAAAAGGTATAGCGGACAGCGCTTGCCGGACGGGCGCTACGGGCGTATGGCGCGCCCATGCCAGAGGCTGGCGCCTCTGCCACAGGGTCACGATCCAGGCCAGCAATGCCCACATAGTTGTCGCTTCGATCCGCCGGCGTGCGCTGCCCGGGTGGGGGCGGCTGCCGGCATGGGGATTCCGTATTCAGTGTTTCAATTCGTCAGCCTGCCGCGCGGCGTGTGGGCTGCACAGGCATCCGGCCTGCAATCCGCGCACACGACGCCCGTGGGCAATCGACCTTCCTGCGCGGCTTGTCGGGCTGGGTGGACTAAACTCCAGACAAATCAACCACTTACACAACGTAGCGCAGGTGAAACACATTATAGGGGGCAAACCGGCCACGGACCTTCCGCCGGCAGCCCAGCCGCCCGCCGCCCGCATGGTGGAAGTCGATGCGGAATCCGAAGGCCAGCGGCTCGACAACTTCCTGATACGCCATCTGAAGGGCGTGCCCAAGACGCATGTCTACCGCATCATCCGCAGCGGCGAGGTGCGCATCAACAAGGGCCGCGTGAGCGCCGACACGCGCGTGCAGGCCGGCGACCAGGTGCGCCTGCCGCCCGTGCGTGTGTCCGACAAGGTGGCGGAAAAGGCCGAGCGGCCGGCGCCCGCGCGGGAATTCCCGGTGCTGCTGGAGGACGACTTCGTCATCGCCATCGACAAGCCTGCCGGCACGGCGGTGCATGGCGGCAGCGGCGTGAGCTTCGGCGTCATCGAGCAGCTGCGCCAGGCGCGTCCCCAGGCGAAATTCCTGGAGCTGGTGCACCGGCTGGACCGGGAAACCTCCGGCATCCTGCTGGTGGCCAAGCGGCGCTCCGCGCTGGTGGCGCTGCAGGACCAGTTCCGCGAGCGCGAAACCGGCAAGACCTACCTGGCGCTGGTGGCCGGCACCTGGCCCGCCAACAAGAAGGTGATCGACACGCCGCTGCACAAGTATCTGCAGGCCGACGGCGAACGCCGCGTGCGCACCACCACCGCGGACGACCCGGACGGCATGCGGTCGATCACGCTGGTCAAGGTGCGCTCGGTGCTGCCGCCGCGCCCGGGGCAGGGCCTGCCCGCCATGAGCCTGCTGGAAGTGACCATCAAGACCGGCCGCACCCACCAGATCCGGGTGCACCTGGCCAGCCAGGGCCACGGCATCGTGGGCGACGACAAGTACGGCGACTTCGACCTCAACCGGCGGCTGCACAAGCTCGGCCTGAAGCGCATGTTTCTGCATGCGTGGCGGCTACAGTTCAATCACCCCTCCACCGCAGAGCGCGTGGAGCTGCATGCCGAACTGCCCGCCGACCTGGCCGACTACCTTCCCGGAACCCCCTGATGCCCGCCTCCCGCCCCCGCCGCTTCGACCTGATCGCCTTCGATTGGGATGGCACCCTCTACGACTCCACCGCCATCATCGTGCGCTGCATCCAGGAAGCGGTGCGCGACGTGGGCGGCACCGTGCCCACCGACCAGCAGGCCGCCTGGGTGATCGGCATGAGCCTGATGCAGGCGCTGGCCCATGCCGCGCCCGACGTGCCGGCCGAGAAGTACACCGAGCTGGGCAACCGCTACCGCTTTCACTACTTCAAGCATCAGGACGACCTGAGCCTGTTCCCCGGCGTGCTGCCGCTGCTGGACGAATTGCGTGCCCGCGGCCACCTGCTGGCCGTGGCGACGGGCAAGAACCGCCGCGGCCTGGACGAGGCGCTGCACACCGTGCAGCTGCGCGGCGTGTTCGACGGCTCCCGCACGGCGGATGAAACCGCCGGCAAGCCGCACCCGCTGATGCTGCAGGAGCTGATGGCCGAATTCGACGTGCCGCCCGAGCGCACGCTGATGATCGGCGACACCACGCACGACCTGCAGATGGCGCTGTCGGCCGGCTGCGCGAGCGTGGGCGTGACCTACGGGGCGCATTCGGCGGAGGGCTTCGCCGCCCTGCGCCCGCTGTTCGTGGCGAATTCCGTGCGCGAGCTGCACGACGGCCTGCTGCAGCACGGCTGACCGCCATGGCCCCCAGCCGCAATGTCATCGGACCGTCGCAGCCGCCTGATCCGCCGCCGCCCCCGGGCCGGCCGGACGCACCCGCCTCGGCGTCCATGCCCCTGTGCGCCTCCGAGGACCTGGTGGAAGGCGGCCGCGCCGTCGGCTTCGATGTGCGCTACCACGGCCAGGCCTGCCGCGCGTTCGCCGTGCGCTTCGGCGGCGGCGTGCATGCCTACCTGAACCGCTGCACCCATGTGCCCATGGAGATGGACTACCAGGAAGGCCGCTTTTTCGACGACACGGGCCAGTGGCTGTTGTGCGCAACCCACGGTGCCGCCTATCGGCCGGATACCGGTGCCTGTGCAGGTGGCCCGTGCCGGGGCGGACTGGTCAAAATCACACTGTCAGAGAGTGCCTCCCAGGTGCGCTGGCATACTTCCCCTCACCTCCAACCCGCAGAGTCCTGATTCATGACCGATCCCACCCGCAACGACCCCTCGGGTTACGGGGGCAATCCACCTCCAGCGCCCGACCTGTGGGCGCAGCCTGCTCCTGAAAAAGAAGCAAGAAAAGCGGCGGCGGAACGCCCCGGCTGGGAGCGTGACGTGCTGGAAAAGCTGGTCTTCGCCACGCTGGCCGAGCAGCGCTCCGCGCGCCGCTGGCGCATCTTCACGCGCCTGGCCTGGCTGGTGTTCGCCGTTGCCATCGCCTGGCTACTGCTGCAGCGCGACGCGGCCACGGTCAGCAAGTCCACGCCCCACACGGCGGTGGTCGACATCAAGGGCGAGATCGCCGCGGGTGCCGAAGCCAGCGCGGAATTCGTCGTCGCCGCCATGCGCAGCGCGTTCGAGGACTCCGGCTCGCAGGCAGTGGTGCTGCTGATCAACTCACCCGGCGGCAGCCCGGTGCAGGCCGGCATCATCAACGACGAGATCGTGCGGCTGAAGGCCAAGTACAACAAGCCGGTCTACGCCGTCGTGGAAGAAACCTGCGCCTCGGCCGCCTACTACATCGCCTCGGCGGCGGACGAGATCTTCGTCGACAAGGCCAGCATCGTCGGCAGCATCGGCGTGCTGATGGACGGCTTTGGCTTCACCGGCACCATGGAAAAGCTGGGCGTGGAGCGACGCCTGATCACGGCGGGCGAAAACAAGGGCTTTCTCGATCCCTTCAGCCCCCAGACGGAAAAGCAGCGCGCCTTCGCGCAGCAGATGCTCGACCAGATCCACCAGCAGTTCATCGCCGTGGTCAAGGCCGGCCGTGGCGACCGCCTGAAGATCAACGACGAAACCTTCAGCGGCCTGTTCTGGACGGGGCAGCAGGCGGTGGACCTGGGCCTGGCCGACAAGCTGGGCAACCTGGACTATGTGGCCCGCGAAGTCGTCAAGGCCGAAGAGGTGATCGACTACACGCGTCGCGACAACGTGGCCGAGCGGCTGGTGAAGAAGTTTGGCGCCGCGTTGGGAGAGACCGCGGTGCATGCGCTGAAGACAGCGCCTGCGATCCGCTGAAGATCCATCCATCCATCCATCCGTCCGGGCGCCGGCGCCCGTTCCCATCCGATGAGCGTGGGGCCTGCGAAGGCCACCACGCTTTTTTCATGGCCCCTCCTGCAGGAGTTCATCATCAAAAGTGCAGTTTGCGCTGATGAATGAAGGGTTGTTTGCTATTATAAATATAGCAAAAGCTTGCCGATGGAAGGGGTTGCCGTCTCAGCGGCCGATCAGGAACACCGCCGGCGTGCGGTTGTCCGGCGCTTCGTTCTGCTGGCGCCACTGCCGCACCAGCCGGCTGTCGGTGCGCGCCGTCTGCAGCGTCAGCCCGCTGGCGATGGCCAGCCGCGTGTTCGGCTGCAGCGTCTGCAGCAGCGCCTGCCAGAGCGCGGCGTTGCGGTAGGGCGTCTCGATGAAGAGCTGTGTCTGGCCCTGCTTGAGCGCCAGCGATTCCAGCTCGCGGATGCGCTGGGCGCGCTCGCCCCCGTCCTGCGGCAGGTAGCCCGTGAACGCGAAGCCCTGGCCGTTGAGTCCGCTGGCGGCCAGCGCGAGCAGCAGCGACACCGGCCCGACCAGCGGCACCACGCGCAGGCCCAGGTCGTGCGCCGCGCGCACCACGGAGCTGCCCGGGTCCGCCACGGCAGGCATGCCGGCTTCGCTGACCAGGCCGATGTCGTGCCCGGCCAGCGCCTCGGCCAGCAGCGGGCGGGCGTCGAACGGCACATGGCCTGCGCCGCCGTGGTCGCCCTTCTTGTGGACTTCGCGGGGCAGCTCGGTGATCTGCTGCGCCTGCAGCGGGGCCGCCAGCGGGTGCACCGCATCCACGCGTTTCAAATAGGCGCGGGTGCTCTTGGCGTTCTCGCAGATCCAGCGGGTGAGGCCGGCGGCGGTGCGCAACGTGCCATCCGGCAGGGCGTCAGCCAGGTCGGCCTGGGCATCGCAGCCGAAATCGAGCGGCGCCGGCACCAGATAGAGCGTGCCGCGCGGGGCGGCTTGGGGGCCGGCGCTCATGGCAGCACCAGTCCGGCCGCGCGCAGCATGCGGCAGGTGCGGATCAGCGGCAGGCCGATCAGCGCGGTGGGGTCGTCACTGTGGATGGCGTCGAGCAGCGCGATGCCCAGGCCTTCGCTCTTGGCGCTGCCGGCGCAGTCGTAGGGCTGCTCGGCTCGCAGGTAGCGCTCGATCTCGTCGTCGCCCAGGTCGCGGAACCGCACCTCGACGGCTGCCAGCTCGACCTGATCGAAGCCCGTGGCCTGGCAGACCACTGCCACGGCGGTCTGGAAGACGACGGTCTGGCCCCGCATCTGGCGCAGCTGGGCGGTGGCGCGCTCGTGCGTGCCCGGCTTGCCCAGGGGCTGGCCCGCCAGGTCGGCCACCTGGTCTGAGCCGATCACGATGCCCTGCGGGTGCTGGGCGGCCACCGCATGCGCCTTGGCGCGCGCCAGGCGCAGCGCCAGGGCGCGGGGCGCCTCGCCGGGCTGCGGCGTTTCGTCCACGTCGGGTGCTGCCACGTCGAAGGGGAGGGCGAGGCGGCCCAGCAGTTCGCGGCGGTAGCGCGAGGTGGAGCCGAGGATGAGCGGACGGGGTGTCGCGGAGGCGGAAACAGGGCTGGATTCGGGCATGCGGCGATTCTCTTACACTGCATGCATGACCAAGGAATACTCTCCTGACCGGCTGGATGTGAAGGCCTTCGCCCAGGCGGGCGGCCATCTGTCGCGCCAGGATTCGCTATTGAAATACGAGCGTCTTGCCAGCGAGGCGCAAGGCCTGCACCCTGATCTGCTGGTGAGCTGGGACGCGCAGGGCGACATGCGCTCCACGCACGGGATCGAAGGGCAGGTCTGGCTGCACCTGAAAGCGCACGCCACCGTTCCCATGACCTGCCAGCGCTGCCTGACGCCGGTGGATGTTCCGCTGGACGTGGATCGCGAGTTCCGCTTCGTGGCCGACGAGGCCACCGCGGAAGCCCTGGACGACGAGAGCGAGGAAGACCTGCTGGCCATGAGCCGCGAGTTCGCCCTGCGCGAGCTTATCGAGGACGAGCTGCTGATGGCCCTGCCGGTGGTGCCCCGCCACGACGTCTGCCCCACGCCCGTCAGCATGGCTTCCAGCGACGAAGACTTCGAGGAAGCCAGCGCGCAAAAGCCCAATCCGTTCGCGGCATTGGCGGCTTTGCGCAACACCAAGGGCGGCGGCTGAACGGCGCCCTGGCGGCATAAATGTCGATTCAGCTATAATCGAGGGCTTCGCGCGAATCCCCTCGTGTCTTTTTATGGGCTGGGTCGCGTTTTTACCAACCCTTCATTCAAGACTCAGGAGCCCACCATGGCTGTTCAGCAAAACAAGAAATCTCCCTCCAAGCGCGGCATGCACCGCTCGCACAACGCGCTGGTCACGCCAGGTACGGCCGTCGAAGCCACCACCGGCGAAACGCACCTGCGTCACCACATCAGCCCCAACGGTTTCTACCGTGGCCGCCAGGTGCTGAAGAACAAGTCCGAAGCCTGATCCGGCCCGATCGTCCGATCCGGCCGCTGAGGCCCGTTGCTACAACCTTTGTAGCGCGGGCCTTTCTTTTTTCCGTCGTTCACTCATTCCCTAGGGCCGCATGGCGGTCCAGACAAGTCGCCCATGATCACACTGGCTGTTGACTGCATGGGGGGCGATCACGGCCCCAGCGTCACGCTCGCGGCGTGCCGCCATTTCCTCGAACAACATTCCGATGCGCGCCTGCTGCTGGTGGGCACGGCCGAAGGCGTCAAGGGCCTGGTGCATGAGCGCGCCTCGGTGGTCCTGGCCACGGAGGTGGTGGCCATGGACGACCCGGTGGAGGTCGCGCTGCGCCGCAAGAAGGATTCGTCCATGCGTGTGGCCATCCAGCAGGTCAAGGACGGCGCCGCGCAGGCGGCCGTGTCGGCCGGCAACACCGGGGCGCTGATGGCCATCGCGCGCTACCTGCTCAAGACGCTGGACGGCATCGACCGGCCTGCCATCGCAACCCAGATGCCGAACGACAAAGGCGGCGCCACCACGGTGCTGGACCTGGGCGCCAACGTGGATTGCTCGGCCGAACACCTGCTGCAGTTCGCCGTGATGGGCTCCGCGCTGGTCTCGGCACTCCAGGAAGGCGGCGAGCCCTCGGTCGGCCTGCTCAACATCGGTGAAGAGGTCATCAAGGGCAGCGACGTCATCAAGAGGGCAGGCGAACTGCTGCGAACAGCCGGTAAAACCGGCGATCTGAACTTCTACGGCAACGTCGAGGGCAACGACATCTTCAAGGGCGTGGTCGACATCGTCGTGTGTGACGGTTTCGTGGGCAACGTGGCGCTGAAGGCGAGCGAGGGCGTGGCGTCGATGATCGTCGGCGGCCTCAAGCAGGAATTCAAGCGCAACGTCTTGACGAAACTTGCAGCCATCGTTGCCTATCCGGTGTTATCTGCGCTCATGAAGCGCATGGATCACCGCCGTTACAACGGCGCGGCGCTTCTGGGACTGCGCGGGCTGGTGTTCAAGAGCCATGGATCGGCCGACGCCATGGCCTTCGAGCAGGCTTTGAACCGGGCGTATGATGCAGCCCGCAACAACCTGCTCGACCGCGTCCGGACGCGGGTGGCGCATGCAGCGCCACTTCTGGCCCCTGCCGACACGCTGCCAGCGCCCGGGACGGCCGCGGCCACACTTTGATGAGACGTTACTCCCGTATCACAGGCACCGGCAGCTGCCTGCCTCCACGCCGTCTGTCCAACGACGATCTGGTCGCGGAACTGGCCGGGCGGGGCATCGAAACCTCCGACGAATGGATCGTGGAACGCACCGGCATCCGGGCGCGCCACTTCGCCGCGGCGGATGTCTCCAGCAGCGACCTGGCGCTCGAGGCTTCGCGCCGCGCCATCGATGCGGCCGGCCTGCAGGCCAGCGACATCGACCTGATCATCGTCGCCACGTCCACGCCGGACATGGTGTTCCCCTCCACCGCATGCATCCTGCAGAACAAGCTGGGTGCCAACGGCTGCGCGGCTTTCGACGTGCAGGCGGTGTGCAGCGGTTTCGTCTACGCGCTGGCGGTGGCCGACTCCATGATCCAGTCCGGTGCCGCGAGCCGCGCGCTGGTGGTCGGCGCGGAAGTCTTCAGCCGCATCCTCGACTTCAACGACCGCACCACCTGCGTGCTGTTCGGCGACGGCGCCGGCGCGGTGGTGCTTCAGGCATCCGAGCAGCCGGGCATCCTGGCCAGCGACCTGCATGCCGACGGCAGCCACGTGGGCATTCTGTGCGTGCCGGGCAACGTCTCGGGCGGCCAGATCCTGGGCGATCCGCTGCTCAAGATGGACGGCCAGGCGGTCTTCAAGCTGGCCGTGGGCGTGCTGGAAAAGGCCGCGCGGGCCACGCTGGACAAGGCGGGCCTGACCGAAGCCGACATCGACTGGCTGATCCCGCACCAGGCCAACATCCGCATCATGCAGAGCACGGCCCGCAAGCTGAAGCTGTCCATGGACAAGGTGATCGTCACGGTGGACCAGCACGGCAACACGTCGGCGGCCTCCATACCGCTGGCGCTCGACCATGGCGTGCGCTCGGGGCAGGTCCAGCCAGGCCAGACCGTGCTGCTCGAAGGTGTGGGCGGCGGCTTCACCTGGGGTGCTGTGCTATTGAAGATGTAGCAAATGGTGCCCGAATAACGGGCGCCCGAGCCGCTTTTCCCTATTGAATTCTGAGTGAACATGTCGAAGTCTTTTGCATTTGTGTTTCCCGGCCAGGGCTCGCAGTCCGTGGGCATGCTGGATGGCTGGGGCGACCACCCGGCTGTCCGCCAGACGCTCCAGGAGGCCTCCGACGCCCTGGGCGAAGACGTCGCCCGGCTGATCCACGAAGGCCCCAAGGAGGCCCTGGGCCTGACCACCAACACCCAGCCGGTGATGCTGGTCGCCGCCATCGCCGCCTGGCGTGCCTGGCGGGCCGAGGGCGGGGCCGAGCCGGTCGCCCTGGCGGGCCATTCGCTGGGTGAATATTCGGCGCTGGTCGCCGCCGAGGTGCTGACGCTCGCCCAGGCGGCGCCGCTGGTGCGCCTGCGTGCCGCCGCCATGCAGGAGGCCGTGCCCGTGGGCGTGGGCGCGATGGCCGCCATCCTGGGCATGGACGCCGCGCGGGTGATCGCCGGCTGCGCCGAAGCGGCCGGCACCTTCGATCCCGCGTCGGGCGAAGTGGTCGAGGCGGTGAATTTCAATGACCCAGCGCAGACCGTCATCGCCGGCACCAAGGCCGGCGTCGACAAGGCCTGCGAACTGCTCAAGGCCGCGGGCGCCAAGCGCGCGCTGCCGCTGCCCGTGTCGGCCCCGTTCCATTCCAGCCTGATGAAGCCGGCTGCGGACAAGCTGCGTGCCGCGCTGGCCGATCTGCCGCTGGCTGCGCCCCGGATCCCGGTCGTCAACAACATCGACGTCGCCGTGCAGGCCGATGCCGACGCGATCCGCGATGCGCTCTACCGCCAGGCCTTCGGGCCGGTGCGCTGGGTGGAGTGCGTGCAGGCGCTCAAGGCCCGCGGCGTGACCCACATCGTCGAATGCGGCCCGGGCAAGGTGCTGGCCGGTTTGACCAAGCGCATCGACCCCGAACTGGTCGGCGTTCCACTCTATGACCCGGCCACGCTGGCCGAAACCCGAGATCTTCTGGCATGAGCGATTCCCAAGCATCCACCCCCCACATCGCGCTGGTGACCGGCGCCACCCGCGGCATCGGCGCGGCCATCGCGGCCGAACTGGCAAGCCGGGGCCTGCGCGTGATCGGCACCGCCACGACCGACGACGGCGCTGCGCGCATCCAGGCGGCACTGGGCCCGCACGGCGGCAAGGGCGTGGCCCTGAACGTCACCGATGGCGCTGCCGTCGATGCGCTCATCGACTCCATCGTCAAGGAGCATGGCGGCCTGCACGTGCTGGTCAACAACGCCGGCATCACCCGCGACACCCTGGCGATGCGGATGAAGGACGACGACTGGGATGCGGTGGTGGACACCAACCTCAAGGCCGTCTTCCGATGCAGCCGCGCCGCCATCCGCCCGATGATGAAGCAGCGCTTTGGCCGCATCATCAGCATCACCAGCGTGGTGGGCGCTTCCGGCAACCCGGGTCAGGCGAACTATGCTGCGTCGAAGGCCGGTGTGGCCGGCATGACGCGCGCCCTGGCGCGTGAACTGGGCAGCCGTGGCATCACGGTCAACTGCGTGGCGCCCGGTTTCATCGAGACCGACATGACCGCCAAATTGCCGGAAGAGCAGCAAAAAGCCCTGCTTTCGCAGATCGCTCTGGGGCACCTGGGGCGTCCGGCCGACATCGCGAATGCCGTGGCCTACCTGGCTTCTGCAGGTGCCGGCTATGTGACGGGGCAGGAATTGCACGTCAATGGCGGCATGTATATGTAATTGATGAAAGTTGGAGCCGTATTTCCGTGCGGCGGGCTGCTGGAGGGACTGATCCCCGAAGCGGCTAGAATCGCGGATTCATTCACAACCCCCTGAGGGAAACCATGAGCGATATCGAAGCACGTGTCAAAAAAATCATTGCCGAACAACTCGGCGTTGAAGAGTCCCAAGTCACCAACGAAAAGGCTTTCGTCGCCGATCTGGGTGCAGACTCGCTGGACACCGTGGAACTGGTGATGGCGCTGGAAGATGAGTTCGGCATCGAGATCCCTGATGAAGACGCAGAGAAGATCACGACGGTGCAGAACGCCATCGACTACGCCAACAACAACCAAAAAGCCTGATTTCCCGCGCGATGGCGCCCGGCGGGCGCTGCGAACCCAAGAAAGTATGAACGCATGAGCCGTCGTCGCGTTGTAGTGACCGGTCTGGGTTGCGTCAGCCCCGTGGGCAACACGGTGGCCGAAGCCTGGGCCAACATCCTCGCCGGACAGTCCGGCATCGACCTCATCACCAAGTTCGATGCGTCGAACTTCGCCTGCAAGATCGCGGGAGAGGTCAAGGGGTTCGACCTGAACTCCTACATCAGCGCCAAAGACGCGCGCACGATGGACAGCTTCATCCACTACGGCATCGCCGCAGCGCAGGAAGCCGTCCTGGATGCCGGTCTGCCCACGGGCGAAGCGCTGGACGAGGAACTGGCCACCCGCATCGGCTGCATCATCGGCTCCGGCATCGGCGGCCTGCCGCTGATCGAGAATACCCATGGCGAACTGGCCAGCCGCGGACCGCGCCGCATCACGCCCTTCTTCGTGCCGGCATCCATCATCAACATGGTGGCGGGCCACGTCTCGATGCGGTTCGGTTTCAAGGGCCCCAATCTTTCCGTCGTGACGGCCTGCACCACGGGGCTGCACTGCATCGGTGAAGCCGCGCGCAAGATCGAGTACGGCGATGCCGACGTGATCGTGGCGGGCGGCAGCGAAGCGACCGTGTCGCCCCTGGGCGTGGGCGGTTTCGCCGCCATGCGCGCGCTCTCGACCCGCAACGACGATCCCAAGACGGCATCGCGCCCCTGGGACAAGGGCCGCGACGGCTTCGTGCTGGGCGAGGGTGCCGGCGTGCTGGTGCTCGAAGAGTACGAACATGCCAAGGCGCGAGGCGCCAAGATCTATGCCGAAGTTTCCGGCTACGGCATGAGCGCCGACGCCGGTCACATGACCGCGCCCAACATGGACGGCCCGCGCCGCGCCATGCAGGCAGCGCTGCGCAACGCCGGTGTGAACGCCGACGAGGTCGACTACCTGAACGCGCACGGCACGTCGACGCCCCTGGGCGACCTCAACGAAACCAATGCCATCAAGGCCGCGCTGGGCGACCATGCCTACAAGACCGTGGTCAGTTCCACCAAGTCGATGACCGGCCACCTGCTGGGGGGCGCCGGCGGCATCGAGAGCGTGTTCTGCGTGCTCGCGCTGCGGGACCAGAAGGCGCCGCCCACGATCAACCTGCACGAGCAGGACCCGGAGTGCGACCTGGACTACTGCGCCAACGAAGCGCGTGACATGAAGCTCGACGTGGTCGTGAAGAACAACTTCGGCTTCGGCGGCACCAACGGCACCCTGGTGTTCAAGCGCGTCTGACCGCGACACCGGCGCTGACCTCGCAGCCCCTGGCGGGCCTGGGGGTGAGCGCCGTCCCGACAGGCGCCGCCGCCGTGTCAGCTCCGCGCTACCACCACCCTCCCGCTGTGCGTTGCCCTGTCACGCGCAGTGGCACGGCGGGCATCGCGCTGGCGACGGTCATCGCCGCGTCTGCGGTGGTGATCGCGGCGTGGTGGAAGTCCGGCTCGCCAGCGGATGGGTTGTCTCCTGTCTTTCTCGGGTTCGGGCTGTGGTCGGTGACGGCGGCACTGGCCGCCCTGGCCTGGCTGCGCAGCCCGCGGGGCGTCCTCGAGTGGGATGGCGCGCAATGGTGGTGGACTCCGGCCGGCACGGCTTTGCCCGTGGCCTGCCAGAAGCCGCCCACTGTGCATCTGGACTTACAACGCTTCCTGCTGGTGTCGGTGTTTCCGGAGGGCCGGCGCACCTGGCTTGCCCTGGAAAAAAGGCAAGCGCCCCAGCGGTGGTCGGCATTCCGGCGTGCGGTATATTCGCCCGCCCGTCCACCGGGCAGTTCTGCTGCGGCCCGCAGCCAGAGCGGCACTCCCTCCGACTGACAGGGCGGCCGCAGCCCTTTTCTTCCAAAATGACAGCATCTTCGCCCCCGCCTAACGGTAACGACAGCGACCTCCAACTGGTGGAGCGCACCGTGGCCGGCGACCAGCGCGCCTACGAACTGCTCGTCATCAAGTACCAGCGCCGCATCGAGCGCCTCATCGGGCGCATGGTTCGCGACGTCGATCTGGTGCAGGACATCGCCCAGGAGACCTTCATCCGCGCCTACCGGGCGCTGCACCAGTTCCGGGGCGATGCGCAGTTCTACACCTGGCTCTACCGCATCGCCGTCAACACCGCCAAGAAGGCGCTGATGGAAATGAAGCGCAATCCCCTCATCACGGAAAGCGCGCTGCGCGGCGGCGACGAAGATGATGAAACTTCCCGCGTCGGCAGCGAACTAACCAGCGAAGAAACGCCCGAGACCGTTCTGGCCGCGCGCGAAATCGCCGAGGCCGTGAACGCAGCCATGGAAGCCCTGCCGGAAGACCTCCGCCAGGCCGTGACGCTGCGTGAGATCGAAGGGCTGACCTACGACGAGATCGCGGTGGCGATGAACTGCCCGATCGGCACCGTTCGCTCGCGGATCTTCCGGGCGCGCGAGGCGATTTCGGCGCGGGTCAAGCCGCTGCTGGAAAACCAGTCCGGCAAGCGGTGGTAGGCGCCTTCCCGAAGGCCGCAACGGATGGGCAGTGCTAGCAATGCAGGTGACACCATGAATGATGACGATGTAGTGATGCGGGAACGGCTGTCCGCCCTGGCGGACGGTCAGTTGCAGGACGATGAATTTGCGCAGGCCATGGCCTTCGCTGCCACCGATGTCGGGCGCGCCCACTGGCATGCCTACCATGTGGTGGGGGATGTGCTGCGCTCCTCCGAGCTGGCGTCGCCCTACAGCAGCGCGCTGCTCGACCGGGTGCGCGCCCAGATAGCGCAGGAGCCGGCCCCGACCGCGCTCGCCTCGGGCGAACTGGCGCAGGTCGCCGAAGTGGAGACGGCTGCAGCGCGGGTCGCCAACGCGGGCGTCTTCCAGTGGAAGATGGTGGCGGGCTTTGCCTCGCTCGCGGCGGTCGCCGCGATCGGCTGGAACACCTACGCCGGCCTGCAAGGGCCGGCTGCTGGCGCCCAACTGGCTGCGGCCCAGGGCCCCTCCGTGCAGTTGCCGGCGGCCAACGGCATCGCCGTCGCCGACAGCAGCGGCACGGGCAGCCTGAACGGCAAGCAGATCATGATCCGCGACCCTCGCCTGGACGAATTGCTGGCGGCGCACAAGCAGTTCGGCAGCACCACCACGCTGCAGATGCCGGCGGGCTTTCTGCGCAATGCCAATTTCGAGGCGCCGAGCCGTTGAAACCGCCAGGGCGGCCTGCACCTGAGGTGGGGCCGCTGGCATGGGTTCGGCACACCGGCCTGCGGGACGCGCGTCCCCCAGGCCGTTTTCTCGTCCCGCGCGCGCTGCGTGCGCAGGCCCGACTGGTTCGGCAAGCGCGGCAAGCGTGCCAGCAGAGGCTCGATTTCGCGCCGCGCGGAACCAAATGCGGCTTGCCGCTTCCGAGAAGCACGCTATCGTTTTCATAATCGCGCCGCAGAGGACGCAACAGACCAAGATGGAGAAGCCGATGATGTCCAGGATCGATTGGAAAAACCTGCATGCCTGCACGCTGGCCGGGGTGATCGCCCTCGCTGGCGGCCTGCTCGTGCTGCCGCCCCAGACCGCCCATGCACAGGCCGTGGCTGCGGCGCGTGGACTGCCGGACTTCACCGACCTGGTGGACCAGGTCGGGCCCTCCGTGGTGAACATCCGCACGCTGGAGAAGGCCTCCGAGCGGCCCGCGCCCGGCACCATGGATGAGGAGATGCTCGAATTCTTCCGCCGCTTCGGCGTGCCCGTGCCCAACATGCCGCGGCAGCAGGCTCCCCAGCGCCCGCGCCAGCAGGAAGAGCAGCCACGCGGCGTGGGTTCGGGCTTCATCCTCACGTCCGACGGCTATGTGATGACCAACCACCATGTGGTGGAGGGCGCCGACGAGGTCATCGTGACGCTGACGGACAAGCGGGAGTTCAAGGCCAAGATCGTGGGCTCCGACAAGCGCACCGATGTGGCCGTGGTCAAGATCGACGCGACCGGGCTGCCGGCCGTCAAGGTCGGCGATGTGAACCGCCTGCGGGTGGGCGAGTGGGTCATGGCCATCGGTTCGCCGTTCGGCCTGGACAACAGCGTCACCGCCGGCATCGTCAGCGCCAAGCAGCGCGACACGGGGGACTACCTGCCGTTCATCCAGACCGACGTCGCGATCAATCCCGGCAACTCCGGCGGTCCGCTGATCAACATGCGCGGTGAAGTGGTCGGCATCAACAGCCAGATCTATTCGCGGTCTGGCGGCTTCATGGGCATTTCGTTCGCCATCCCGATGGACGAGGCGATCCGGGTGAGCGAGCAGTTGCGCGCCACCGGCCGGGTCAGCCGCGGCCGCATCGGTGTGCAGATCGAGCCCGTCGCCAAGGACGTGGCCGAGTCCATCGGCCTGGGCAAGCCGCAGGGCGCGCTGGTGCGTGGGGTGGAGGCAGGCTCTCCCGCAGATACCGCGGGCGTCGAAGCCGGCGACGTGATCACGCGCTTCGACGGCAAGGCCGTGGAAAAGGTGGCCGATCTGCCGCGTCTGGTCGGCAATACCAAGCCCGGCACGAAGAGCACCATCACGGTGTTCCGCCGCGGCAACACGCGGGACCTGGCCATCACCATTGCCGAGGTCGAGCCCGACGACAAGCCGGTCGCCAAGGCAGCCGAGCGCGATACGGGCAAGGCCAAGCCGTCCGCTGCCGCGCAGCAGGTCGGCCTGTCGGTCGCCGAGTTGACCGACGCGCAGAAGAAGGAGCTGAAGATCAAGGGCGGCGTGCGCGTGGTGGCCGTGGCCGAAGCGGCGGCCCGTGCCGGCCTGCGCGAGAACGACGTGATCCTGGCGATCGCCAATACGGAGATCGGCAGCGTGAAGGAGTTCGATGCGGTGCTGGCCAAGGCGGACAAGACGAAACCCGTGAACGTGCTGTTCCGCCGGGGTGAGTGGGCCCAGTACGCGCTCATCCGGCCTGCACGCTGAACGGCGGCCAGTTCGCTGGCCTGCCGCCCCGGCCTCCCGGGGCGGGGCGCAAGTCCCCAGGGCCGGGTCGGGTTAACCGGCCTTCGGGGCCGAATTTTGGGCCGTTACATTTTTGCGTGCTGCGCCGGGGGCGAGTCGCCACTGACTTCAGCGTTGGCCTATGTATCGTTTTCGGTAGAATGCGGGGCCTTCTTTCCTACCTGGGGTCATAAAATCGTTTGTGACGCCCACGATGTGGGAAGGCCCGTTTTCATGCACAGGCGATCCACAGATCGCCCACATGTTGTTCAGCGAGTTGTTGTGGGTGCTGTGAGTAAGCTGTTGATTAATTCCTCGTTGCACACGGGCAACGCGTGCCTGACGAGATGGGGTGGGCTTTCCCTGAAGTCCTTTTTGCCTACAATGAAGATCCAACTATCGCAGTTGCCAATGATTGTTGGTTCAGGGCGCGTCGCCATTTGACGCGCCCTTTTTTCTTGTGCGCGCCGTTTCAATTCAATCACTTGACGCTTTTCGTTGATGAACCACATCAGAAATTTTTCCATCATTGCGCACATCGACCATGGCAAGTCGACCCTCGCTGACCGCCTGATCCAGCGTTGCGGTGGCCTGGAGGAGCGCCAGATGGAAGCCCAGGTGCTCGACTCGATGGACATCGAGAAAGAGCGTGGGATAACCATCAAGGCCCAGACGGCGGCACTGCAGTACAAGGCCAAGGACGGGCAGGTCTACAACCTGAACCTGATCGATACGCCGGGCCATGTGGACTTCTCGTATGAAGTCTCGCGTTCGCTGTCGGCCTGCGAAGGGGCGCTGCTGGTGGTCGATGCCTCGCAGGGCGTGGAAGCGCAGACGGTGGCCAACTGCTACACCGCGCTGGACCTGGGCGTGGAGGTGGTCCCCGTTCTCAACAAGATGGACCTGCCCAACGCCGACCCGGACAACGCCAAGGCCGAAGTCGAGGACGTGATCGGCATCGATGCGACCGACGCCATTCCGTGTTCCGCCAAGACCGGCATGGGCATCGACGAGATCCTCGAGGCCATCGTGGCCAAGGTGCCTGCGCCGCGGGGCCAGTCCGACGGCCCGCTGCGCGCGATGATCATCGACAGCTGGTTCGACCCGTACGTGGGCGTGGTGATGCTGGTGCGCGTGGTCGACGGCCGGCTGCTCAAGGGCGAGCGCTTCAAGATGATGGCCAGCGGTGCGGTCTACAACGCCGACAACCTGGGGGTGTTCACGCCCGCCAACGAGCCGCGCAACTCGCTCGACGCGGGGCAGGTGGGCTACATCATTGCCGGCATCAAGGAACTGCAGGCCGCCAAGGTGGGCGACACCATCACGCTGGAAAAGAAGCTGCCCAACAACGCCGGGCCTGCGGCCGAAGCGCTGCCGGGCTTCAAGGAGATCCAGCCGCAGGTGTTCGCCGGGCTGTACCCGACCGAGGCGAGCGAATACGACTCCCTGCGCGACGCGCTCGAAAAGCTCAAGCTCAACGACGCCTCGCTGCATTACGAGCCCGAGGTCAGCCAGGCGCTGGGCTTCGGTTTTCGCTGCGGCTTCCTGGGCCTGCTGCACATGGAGATCGTGCAGGAGCGCCTGGAGCGCGAGTTCGACCAGGACCTCATCACCACCGCGCCCAGCGTGGTCTACCAGGTGGTGCGCGCCGATGGCGAAGTCATCATGGTGGAGAACCCCTCCAAGATGCCCGACCAGGGCCGGCTGGAAGAGATCCGCGAGCCCATCGTGACGGTGCATCTCTACATGCCGCAGGACTACGTCGGCCCGGTGATGACGCTGGCCAACCAGAAGCGCGGCGTGCAGATGAATATGGCCTACCACGGCCGCCAGGTCATGCTGACCTATGAGATGCCGCTCGGCGAGATCGTGCTGGACTTCTTCGACAAGCTCAAGTCGGTGTCGCGCGGCTATGCCTCGATGGACTACGAGTTCAAGGAATACCGCGCCTCGGACGTGGTGAAGGTGGACATCCTGCTCAACGGCGAGAAGGTCGATGCGCTGTCGATCATCGTCCACCGCTCCCAGTCGCAGTACCGCGGCCGCGCCGTGGTGGCCAAGATGCGCGAGATCATCAGCCGCCAGATGTACGACGTGGCCATCCAGGCCGCCATCGGCGCCAACATCATCGCGCGCGAAACCATCAAGGCGCTGCGCAAGAACGTGCTGGCCAAATGCTATGGCGGCGACGTGAGCCGCAAGCGCAAGCTGCTGGAAAAGCAGAAGGCCGGCAAGAAGCGCATGAAGCAGATCGGCTCCGTCGAGGTGCCCCAGGAGGCGTTCCTCGCGATCCTGCAAGTGGAGGACTGACCCGATGCAAATCCTCACATCCCTGGTGCTGGCGGCTTTCGTCGGCTACGTGGGCGCCTGGTACCTGGGCGCCATCGAAGGCAACTTCGCGTTGCTGCTGTTCCTTGCCACGGTCGTCACCGGCGCCTATTGGCTGGCCGAGCGGTTCTACTTCCTGCCACGGCGTCGCCGCGCCGCCCAGGCCATCGAGGACGCCGCCGCGCAGCGCCGCACCGAGCTGGACCGCATGGGCATCGCCAAGGTCGACGTCGATGTGGAAGAGGCCAAGGGCCGCATCCTCATGCAGCCCTGGTGGCTCGACTGGACGGCCGGGCTGTTCCCGGTCATCGCCATCGTGTTCCTGCTGCGCTCGTTCCTGTTCGAGCCCTTCAAGATCCCTTCCGGCTCGATGATTCCGACGCTGCGGGTGGGCGACCTGATCCTGGTCAACAAGTTCACCTACGGCATCCGCCTGCCGGTCATCAACAAGAAGATCACCGAAGGCCAGGCGCCCCAGCGCGGCGATGTGATGGTGTTCCGCTACCCACCCCAGCCCAGCATGGACTACATCAAGCGTGTGGTCGGCGTGCCGGGCGACGAAGTGGCCTATCTCAACAAGCGCCTGACGGTGAACGGCACGCCGGTGCCGACCACCGCATTGCCCGACTTCTTCGACGAAGATGCCATGCGGTACTTCAAGCAGTTCGAAGAGCAGGTCGGCGAAAAGCGCCATGGCATCCTGAACAACCCGGACGTGCCGGCCTTCGTGCAGGGCGCGAGCGACTTCAAGTTCCGCAGCAACTGCCGCTACAGCGTCGAAGGCGTGGTGTGCAAGGTGCCGGAGGGCCACTATTTCATGATGGGCGACAACCGCGATAATTCGCTCGATTCGCGCTACTGGGGGTTCGTGCCGGACGCCAACATCGTCGGCAAGGCCTTCTTCGTCTGGATGAACTTCGGCAATCTGCGCCGCATCGGCTCGTTCCAGTGACCGGGCTCCAGTGACCGGGCGGTGCCGACGCCTGGATTCCAGGCGCCGGCCGTGCCGGCAGCGCGAAGCAGGCATTGAGGGCGGTGCGTCCGAGGCGGCAACTGCTGCTGCCCCGCCAGCGCTGCAATGGTCCGTTCAACACAAGAAAGAGGGAAATCTGCCATGGCCACTTCGCACATCCACCGCCGTCCACTCGTTGGCGCTGCCCGCTCGCGCCAGCGCGGGCTGTCCTTCATCGGGCTGATCATTACCGGCGTGGTCATCGTGGCGGCCTTCGCCATCGGTGGGCAGTCGGTGCCAGTCTTCCTGGAGCACCAGGCCATCCGCAAGGCGGCGGAGAAAGCCGCGCGCGAGGGCAATACCGTGGGCGACGTGCGCGCCTCGTTCGACCGCGCCGCCGCCATCGACGACATCTCGTCCATCAAGGGCAGCGACCTGGAAGTGACCAAGCGCAACGACCGGATCGTCGTGTCGTACAGCTATTCCCGCGAGATCCCGCTGGCCGGACCGGCCTACCTGGTGTATCGCTTCCAGGACTCCACCAAGTAATCGACCCCTCCCGAGTGCCATCACCCAGTCTCTCCACGCTGCAGGACCGCCTGCAGCACGTCTTCGCCGACGCCGCCCTGCTGCAGCGCGCCGTCACGCACCGCAGCTTCTCGGCCGATCACAACGAGCGCCTCGAATTCCTGGGTGATTCCGTGCTCAACCTGGCGGTGTCCAGCCTTCTCTATCGGCAACTGGCCGACCAGCCCGAAGGCGACCTCTCCCGGGTGCGCGCCAACCTGGTCAAGCAGGACACCCTGCACGGCCTGGCATTGCGGCTGAAGCTGCCCGAGGTGCTGCGCCTGGGCGAGGGCGAGGCCAAGTCCGGCGGCAAGCTGCGCCCCTCGATCCTCGCCGACGCGCTCGAAGCGCTGATCGGCGCGGTCTACCTGGACGCCGGCTATGCCCGCGCCGAAGCGCTGGTGCACCGGCTCTTCGATGCCGTCGACGTCAATCCGCAGATGCAGGCGGCTGCCAAGGACCCGAAGACCGCGTTGCAGGAGTGGCTGCAGGGCCGCAAAATGAAACTGCCGCTCTATCGCGTGGTGGGCACCGTGGGTGCGGCGCACCGCCAGACCTTCGATGTCGAGTGCGAGATCCCCGACCTGGGCCTGACCGAGCGTGGCATCGGCGGCTCGCGCCGCGCAGGCGAACAGGCGGCCGCCGCGGCGCTGCTCGCCGCCCTACAGAAAGCAAAGAAAGCATGAATTCCGAAGACGCTACCAAAAACGTAGCTGGTGGCGCTCAAGAGACGGGCGCTTCCGGCCAGAATGACCTCGAAGCCATGCTTGCCGCGGCCAAGCCCGGCGCGGGCCCGATCCAGGCGGACGCTGCGGCGGGCAAAGGCCCGGCCGCGGACGCGACCGGCCAGCGCTGCGGGCTGATCGCCATCGTCGGCAAGCCCAATGTGGGCAAGTCCACGCTGATGAACGCGCTGGTGGGGCAGAAGATCTCCATCACCTCGCGCAAGGCCCAGACCACGCGGCACCGCATCACCGGCATCCGCACGCGCGAAGCCACGCAGTTCGTCTTCGTCGATACGCCGGGCTTCCAGACCAAGCACAGCACGGCGCTCAACAAGTCGCTCAACAAGACGGTGATGGGCGCCATCGGCGACGTGGACCTGATCCTCTTCGTGGTCGAGGCGGGCAGCTTCACGCTGGCCGACGCCAAGGTGCTGTCGCTGTTCAAGCCCGGCATTCCCACGCTGCTGATCGCCAACAAGCTGGACGAGGTGCACCGCCGCGCCGAACTGGCCCCCTGGCTCAAGGGCATGCAGGAGCGCCACCCGTTCGCCGAGTTCGTGCCCATGTCGGCCAAGAACAAGGGCGACATCGAGCGGCTCTTCGGCATCTGCGAGAAATATCTGCCCGAGCAGCCCTGGTTCTATGGCGAGGACGAGCTGACCGACCGCAGCGAGCGCTTCCTGGCCAGCGAGACGGTGCGCGAAAAGCTCTTCCGCTTCACGGGCGACGAGCTGCCCTACACATCCACCGTCGTCATCGATAAGATGGACGAGGAGCCCAGCAAGACCCACAAGCGCTTCATCCGCGTGGCGGCCACCATCGTGGTGGAGCGCGACGGCCACAAGGCCATGGTGATCGGCGAGAAGGGCGAGCGCCTGAAGCGCATCAGCACCGAGGCGCGCCAGGAGATGGAGCGCCTGATGGACGCGAAGGTGTTCCTGGAGGTGTGGGTGAAGGTGCGCTCCGGCTGGGCCGACGACGAGGCCCGGGTGCGTTCCTTCGGGTATGAATGACGAACACCCCCCTGAGGCGCTGCGGCCCGGCAAAGCCGGTTCTGCGGCGTCTGCTGGCGTGGCCTGCTCCGCGGCCTCCGGAATCGTGGTGGTGCATTGGCTGCCGGCGGTTGCGTGAACCTGCTGCCGCATTGACGGCTCAATACCCATGAAATCGGCCTTTTCCGCTTGATCCGTCTGCGCAAGCAGCTATTGATTGCATAGCAAACCATGCCCGCGCGACGCATCTCCGAAGAGCCTGCCTATGTGCTGCACCGCTACGACTGGAGCGAGTCCAGCCTGATTCTGGACGTGTTCACGCGCCACCATGGCCGGGTGGCGCTGGTCGCGAAGGGGGCGAAGAAACCCACCTCCAACTTTCGACCCGTGCTGCTGCCGCTGCAGCCGCTGCGCGTGGGCTACACGGCCAGCGGTGGGGAAGGGCAGGGCGAAGTGCACGTGCTCAAGGGCGCGGAGTGGGTCGGCGGCCATGTCATGCCGACGGGCGATGCGCTGATGTCGGGGCTGTATCTGAACGAGCTGCTCATGCGCCTGCTGGCGCGGGAAGACGCCCATCCGCCGCTCTTCGATGCCTATGCCGGCGTGGTGCGCGTGCTGGGCAGCGGCGAACACGGCGATGCGCTGGAACCCGTGCTGCGCAGTTTCGAGCTGCTGTTGCTGCGCGAAATCGGCCTGCTGCCCGCGCTCGATGCCGAAACCATGACGCTGGCGCCGCTGCAGCCCGCCGCCCGCTACGCCCTGGTGCCCGAGGCCGGCCTGCGCCCCGCACAGCCGGCCGACCGCGCCACGCTGCCCGGTGCCCAGTGGCTGGCCCTGCACCACGCGCTGGAGTCCGGTGGCCCGGGAAGCTACACCACCACGCTGCGCGCCATCGCCTCGTCGGTGGATGCGCCGATGACGTCCGACCTCAAGCCCCAGCTGCGCACGCTGCTGCAATACCATTGCGGCAGCCCGCTGCTGCGCACGCGCCAGCTCATGATCGATCTGCAACTGCTATGAACCCGACCTCCCTGCCAGCCTCTTCACCGCATCACGCGTCGCGTACAGCGCTGTCGGTCAACGTCAACAAGGTGGCGCTGGTGCGCAACACGCGGCACCTGGGCATTCCCAGCGTCACCCGCGCGGCGCAGCTGTGCCTGGAGGCGGGCGCGCAGGGCATCACCGTGCATCCACGGCCCGATGAGCGCCACATCCGCGCCGCCGACGTGCACGAACTGGCCGCGCTGATACAGCAGTGGCCGGGCCGCGAATTCAACATCGAGGGCAACCCGTCGCAGAACCTGATGGAGTTCATCCGCACGGTGCGCCCGCACCAGGCCACCTTCGTGCCCGACAGCGAAGACCAGTTCACCAGCGACCACGGCTGGAGCTTTCCGCAGGATGCCGAGCGCCTGGCCCCGCTGGTCGCCGAATGCCGCGCCCTGGGCGTGCGCGTGAGCCTGTTCATGGACCCCGCGCCCGAGCAGATGGCTGCCGCCCGCGCCGTGGGTGCCGACCGGGTGGAGCTCTACACCGAACCCTACGCCGCCGCCTGGGGCACGCCCGCGCTGGCCGCCCAGCTGGCGCGCTACACCGCAGCGGCCGAGGCCGCGCTGGCCGCGGGCCTGGGCGTGAACGCCGGCCACGACCTGAACCGCGACAACCTGCCCGCGTTCGTGCAGGGCGTGCCCGGGTTGCTGGAGGTTTCCATCGGCCATGCGCTGATCGCCGACGCGCTGGAGCTGGGGTATGCCGCCACCGTCCAGGCCTACCAGCGCTGCATCGACGAAGGCATGGCGGCCCGCTGAACGCTGCGCGGCGTGGTTGTGGTTTGCTATTAATTTAATAGCTGCAAGCCCTTTGATTACGAGCGCTAGAGGCCGATTAGGCACTGAAAATCCATGATCTACGGCATTGGCACCGACATCTGTGACGTACGCCGCATCCGCGCCAGCCTGGACCGCCACGGCGACCGCTTCGCCGAGAAGGTGTTGTCCGAAGCCGAGCTGGCCGTCTGGCGCCGGCGCAGCGCGCGCTGGCCCGAGCGCGGCCTGCGCTACCTGGCGACCCGCTTTTCCGCCAAGGAAGCCTTCAGCAAGGCCATCGGCCTCGGCATGCGCATGCCGATGACCTGGCGCCACTGCGAGATCGCCAACCGGCCCAGCGGCCAGCCGCACATCGTGCTGCACGGCGCGCTCAAGGACTGGTTCGAGGCGCGCGGCCTGCAGTGCCACATCACCGTCACCGATGAAACCGACTATGCCGCCAGCTTCTGCGTGGTGGAGACAGCTGGCGGCAGCGACGGCGGCGGCGCCGGCCACTCCCATCCCCCGGCTTCCGACCCGCCGGTTTGAGCGAAATACCCACCCGGCGCCCGTGCCACCGGCACAGTCCGCTATTGAAAATGTAGCAATCATGACCATCGAGCATGCTCCCCTGATCCTCGACGTGGCCGGCACCACCCTCGACGCCGACGACCGCCGCCGCCTCGCCCATCCGCTGGCGGGGGGCGTCATCCTCTTCGCGCGCAACTGGGAAAGCCGGGCGCAGCTGCTGGAACTCACCGCTGCCATCAAGGCCGTGCGCAGCGACCTGCTGATCTGCGTGGACCACGAGGGCGGGCGCGTGCAGCGCTTCCGCACCGACGGCTTCACCCACCTGCCGCCCATGCGCGCGTTCGGCCAGATGTGGGACGACGACGGCCAGGGCGCCAAGGCCCGGCCCGGCGAGGGCGCCCTGCGTGCGACCAACGCCGCCACGGCCGCCGGCTATGTGCTGGGCAGTGAGCTGCGCGCCTGCGGCGTCGATTTCAGCTTCGCCCCCGTGCTGGACCTGGACCACGGCGAGAGCGGCGTCATCGGCGACCGCAGCTTCCACCGCGACCCCCGGGTCGTCGCCTTGCTGGCCAAGAGCCTGATGCACGGCCTGCTGCAGGCGGGCATGGCGCACTGCGGCAAGCACTTTCCGGGGCATGGCTTCGTGAAGGCCGATTCGCACACCGACGTGCCGGTGGACCGGCGCAGCCTGAAGGCGCTGCTGGCCGACGACGCGGCGCCATACCCCTGGCTGGCCAGCACGCTCACCGCCGTCATGCCGGCCCATGTGATCTATCCCCGGGTCGACACGCTGCCGGCGGGTTTCTCCCGGCGCTGGCTGCAGGACATCCTGCGCAGCCAGCTGCGCTTCGACGGCGCCATCTTCAGCGACGACCTGAGCATGGAAGGCGCCCGCCGCATCGAAGGCCAGCCGGTCGGCTACACCGAGGCCACCCTGGCCGCGCTCGACGCCGGTTGCGACCTGGTGCTGCTGTGCAACCAGAGCCTGAACGGCAGCCGCGTGCTGGACGAGGTGCTGGACGGCCTGGAAGCCGCTGCGGTGGACGGCTGCTGGCAGCCCAGTGCCGACAGCGAAGCCCGCCGCCTCGCCCTGTTGCCCGAGACCCTGCCCCAGCCGTGGGATGAACTCATGCTGCAGCCGGCGTACATGGCGGCGCTGGAATGCCTGCCATGAGCAACGGGGGCATGGCCACGCTCGCGTGATCGAGCGGGCGGCGCCCCGCTGCGTTTCACGCGGGTGCATGCCGGTCCTGCTGCGTATCGGCTCCGTTGCGCGGTGGTAACCGACGGTCACCCCCGTGCGCGATTGCAATCGTATTTCCCGGCCCGTATCCGCGTAGTCACAGGGCCCGCTCAGAGGAGAGGGGCGGAAAACTGCCGGCCCGGCTGTACGGATCGACCCCGCAAAGCCCGGCAGGCCGGCCGGAACGCCGGTCAACGCCGGCCCGGCCGTGCCGCGTTGCAGGCTTGGGCAGCCACACCGTGGTGGCCTTCGAAAGCCTCCGCATGCGCGACCCCGTATCCGCCGAATCCCCGCTGGGCACTCTCAGCCCTCCTGCGCACCTGCTGCGGCACAGAGCCCTCGTGCTGGCCCTTGTGGCCGGCAGCCTGCTGAGCGCCTGCCAGCGGCCCGGGCCCGACACCCCCACGGCGGCAGTCGCGCCAGCGGCCCCGGCCTCCCAGGCCAACACGTCCCTGCCAGCCGCCACACCTGCAGCCACGCCTGCCGCCACGCCCGTGGCCTACATCCCGCCGCCTGCCGACAGCCTCTACCAGATGGTGGCGCCGATCGCCCTCTACCCGGACCGGCTGGTGGCCCAGGTGCTGGCCGCATCCACCTACCCGGACCAGATCACGGCAGCCGAAGGCTGGCTGGGGCGCAACCCTGGGCTGCGGGGCGACGCCCTTGCCAGGGCGGCCGATGCACAGCCCTGGGACCCGAGCGTGAAGGCGCTGACGGCCTTTCCCAACGTGCTGGAGCAGCTGGCGGCGAACCTGCCATGGACGACGGCCCTGGGGCAGGCGTATTTCCACGACGCGCCCGACGTGATGAATGCCATCCAGGTGATGCGGGGGCGGGCCAGCCAGGCGGGCACGCTGCGCACCTCGCCCCGGCTGCGGGTGGTCACCGCCACCGCGCCGCTGGCGCAACCGGCGCCGGCACCCGCAAGCGTTGCGCCGGCCGTGCCTTTGTATGCCGGGCCGCCCCGCGTCGCGCCGCCGCCCACGGTGATCGCCATCGAGCCCGCCGAGCCGGCCACCGTCTATGTGCCGCACTACGACCCCCAGCAGGTCTACGGCACGCCGGTGGCCGTCTATCCCGGCTACCGCTGGGTGGCACCGCCGCCGGTGGTGGTGTCGGCGCAGCCGCAGCCGTCGCCCTGGCTGGTGTTCGGCTCCGGCGTGGTGGTGGGCGCCGTCGCCACCTGGGGCTGGAATGCCTGGAACGTGCACTGGGGGCCGCCCCGGCCAGCCGCGTGGGTGAACAGTCCGCCGCCTCCTCCCGCCGTGCAGCCGGTGGTGGTGTACCGGGGGGCGACCTACCTATCGCGCTCCCGCACGGTGATCGAGAACGTTCACAACGACGTGACCGTGAACAACACGACCATCAACAACCACTACGGCAACAACAGCAGCAGCAATAACGGCAGCTATCACGCGGCGGTGGCTGCGGCACCCGGCGCGGCCGGCCCGCTGCCGGCGCTGCGACCTGCCACCGCGCTCGCCGCGCCGGCCGTGGCGCAGGCGCTGTCGGCCTTGGCGCCTGAGCGGGGTGCGCAGCAGCCCGTGGCGCCTACGCCGCCGCGCGCGCTGCCGCTCGCCACTGCCTTGTCGCCGATCCAGCACGGCCCGGTCGAGTCGCATGGCGCACCGCCCCGGCCGGAGCGGGCCGCATGGGCGCAATCGCAACCACAGCCACAGTCGCAGTCACAGTCGCAGATGGCGCCAGCGCAAGGTTTTGTGGGGCCTGCCGGAAGCCGAGCGGGCGGGCACGAGGTGCCACCGGTCGCCGTGGCTTCCGGGGCGAGCCGCGCGGCAGCGATGGCTGCACCGGGGCCGTGGCAGGCGGCCGGCGTGGGGCATGAGCGCGACATGGCGGGAGAGCGGCGGCCCGGCGTGGCATCGCCCGCTCCAGCGCAACCGCTGCGCCAGGCCCTGGCCGGGACATCGGGCCGCGAAGTGCAGGCCCGCCCGGGCGCAGGAGCGCCGGAGCTGGTGCAACAAGCGCCTGGCCCGCAGCCCCGCGAGCCGTCTCCGCCACCGCGCGCTGACACGTGGCATGAAGCCGCTGCAGGGCGCAGCGGCGCCGGGCACGCCAGCGATCTTGCGCGGGCCGAGGCGGCTCGGCAGCAGGACCTCACCCGCCAGGGGGAAGAGGCCTTCCGCCAGCGAGCGGCCGAAGCTCATCGCCCGGACGGACATGGTCCAGCGCAGGCACAGGCGGCGCACACCGCGCCGCCGCAGCCCGCGCCGCGCGCGCGGGAAGTGCAGGCGTCTCAGCCGCCGGTCCAGCCCCACCGGCCGCAGGAGCACCCGCAGCCGCCGCCCCATGCGCCAGCGCACTCGCCCCTGGCGGAGCACCGGTCACCGCAGGGCGAGCACCACCGCCCGCACGGCGGCTGAGCCAGGCCCGGGGCGAGGCAGAGCGGTGTGGAGCTGAGTTGAGTTGAGTTAAGTTGAGTTGAGTTGAGTTGAGTGGGCCGGCGCGGCGCGGGGTGGGCACATCCGGCCACGCTGGCAGGCGGATCCGGACGCTGAGTGCCGGCCCGCGCGGGCGTGGGCTGGCGGGTGGCGCCTCAGGGGAGGCGGTGTTCCCCGGCCGGCCGGACTTCGGCGGGCTCGGTGCGGTGGTCCGGGTCTTGCGCCACTGGCAGTGCCGGACCGGCCGGCGTGTGGGGCGCGGGCGGCGGGCCGCCCTTCCAGCGCCGCAGCACGCGCTGGAACATCAGCGCGTTGGGAATCTGCAGCAGCGCCGGGTGTTCGGATTCGCTGCCGAAGTCTTCCAGCGTGGTGTAGAGCAGGTTGATGTCCACCACCCGGCCCTTGGCGCCGGGCTTTTCGGCGGTGTCCAGCACCTCGATGTAGTCGCCCAGGCGGAACGGCCCCACGGTGAAGATCAGCAGCGCGCAAAAGAGGTTGGACAGCACGCTCCAGGCGGCGAAGAAGGCGACGGCGCCCACCGCCGCGAAGCCGGTGAAGGCCGTCCACAGCACGGTGGCCGACACGCCCAGCCGCTCCAGCACCAGCAGGATGGCGCTGCCCATGATCAGCCAGCGCAGCACCCCGTTGATCGGCACCATCATCTCCAGCGGCCAATGGTAGTGCGCACCGGCCCGCGAGAGGAGGCGGCGCAGCGCGCGCTGCAGCAGCATGGCCACCAGCACGATGGCGATGATCTGCAGTCCGGGCAGGATGATGTCCAGCCAGTCCCGCACCCAGAAGGGCAGGGAATCCTGCAGGCGCGCGTGCAGGGCCGATGCCGTCAAAGCCCGACCCCGCCCGGCCGCTGCTCGACGGTGTCCATCTGCATCTCGAAGCTGAAGAAGCGGTTGCGGCCCTGTTCCTTGGCCGCGTAGAGCGCCTGGTCGGCGCGCATCACCATCGCCTCGGCGCTGGTGCTTTCATCGGGCAGGCAGGTGGTGATGCCGCCCGACAGCGTGAGTACCGCGCCCAGCGGTGAATCCGGATGGGGCAGGGCCCGGCTCTGCAGCAGGCGCCCCAGTGCCCGGGCGAAGGTCATGGCGCCCGAGCGCGGCGTGTTGGGCAGGATCAGCGCGAATTCCTCGCCGCCGTAGCGCGCCGCCACGTCGCGCGGACGCACGCACACCTCGCGCAGCAGGCGGCCCACTTCCTTCAGGCAGTGGTCGCCCTGCACATGGCCGGCGCTGTCGTTCAGGCGCTTGAAATGGTCCAGGTCGCACAGCATCAGCGTGAGCGGCGTGCCTTCGCGTCGCGCGGCGATGATCTCGTTGTGCAGCACCCGGTCGAAGCCCCGGCGGTTGACCAGGCCCGTCAGCGCGTCCAGTTCCACCATCGCATTGAGCTGCTGGTTGGCGACGTGCAGTTCCTCGGTCAGTGCGACGAGGCGGCGGCGCATGTCCAGCAGCCGGCGCATGGCCCGCAGCTTGGCGACGAGCACCACGGGCTTGACCGGCTTGACGATGTAGTCGTCGCCGCCCGACTCGATGCCGCGCCAGACGTCCACCTCGTTGTCCAGGCCGGAGAGAAAGATGATCGGCGTCCAGCCGCCGGGCTCGGCTTCGCGCATCTGCTGCGCGACCCAGTAGCCGTCATGCCCTGGCAGGAGCACGTCCAGCAGCACCAGGTCGGGCCGGTGCCGGGTGAACTGCTTGAGCGCCTGGTCGGCGGAGTCGGCCTGGTGCACCACGTGCACCTTGGCGCGGCGCAGCTCGGCCACCAGCGCCGCCCGCATCGAGGGCTGGTCCTCCACCACCAGCACCGAGAACGCGTGGGCGTCGTCCGCTGGCCCCCCGGGGGCGGCCGAAGCGGGTGGCGTGGGGCCGGTCACCGATGGCATCCGATCAGTGCTCGCGGCGCAGCGCCGGGAAGAGGATCACGTCGCGGATGCTGGCGCTGTCGGTCAGCAGCATCATCAAGCGGTCGATGCCGATGCCGCAGCCGCCGGCGGGCGGCATGCCGTATTCCAGCGCCCGCACGAAGTCGTGGTCGAAGTACATCGCCTCGTCGTCACCGGAGTCCTTGGCCGACACCTGCGCGTTGAAGCGGGCGGCCTGGTCCTCGGCGTCGTTCAGCTCGGAGAAGCCGTTGCCGAATTCGCGGCCGGTGATGTAGAGCTCGAAGCGTTCCGTCACCTCGGGGCGCAGGTCGTTGGCGCGCGCCAGCGGGCTGATCTCGGTCGGGTGCTCCATGATGAAGGTCGGCTCCCAGAGCTTGTCTTCCACCAGTTCCTCGAAATAGAGCACCTGCAGGCCGGCCAGCGTGCGGGTGGAGAGGCGGTTCTTCTCCTCCGACAAGCCCAGCTTCTTGAGCGCGCTGGTCAGCCAGGCCGCATCGTCCACATGCGCGCCGGCTTCGGTGTGCTGGAAGATGGCTTCGCGGATGGTCAGGCGCTTGAAGGGCTGGGTCAGGTCGACCGCGCGGCCGCCGTAGCTGAGCTCCAGCGTGCCCACGGCCTTCATGGCGGCGTCGCGCACCAGCTGCTCGGTGAAGTCCATCAGGTCGCGGTAGTTCCAGTAGGCCGCGTAGAACTCCATCATCGTGAACTCGGGGTTGTGGCGCACCGACACCCCTTCGTTGCGGAAGTTGCGGTTGATCTCGAACACCCGCTCGAAGCCGCCCACCAGCAGGCGCTTGAGGTAGAGCTCCGGCGCGATGCGCAGGTACATCTCCTGGTCCAGCGCGTTGTGGTGCGTGACGAAGGGCCGCGCGTTGGCGCCGCCGGGAATGGGGTGCAGCATGGGCGTCTCGACTTCCAGGAAGCCGTGCTCGACCATGAATTCGCGAATGCCCGAGACGGCCTTGCTGCGTGCGATGAAGCGGCGGCGGGCCTGGTCGTCGGTCATCAGGTCGACGTAGCGCTGGCGCACCTTCTGCTCCAGGTCGGCCATGCCGTGGAACTTGTCGGGCATGGGGCGCAGGCTCTTGGTGAGCAGGCGCAGCGTGGTCACCTTGACCGACAGCTCGCCGGTCTTGGTCTTCATCAGCGTGCCTTCGGCCCCCAGGATGTCGCCCAGGTCCCAGTGCTTGAAGGCGGCGTAGAGCTCTTCGCCCAGCGCGTCGCGGGTGACGTAGATCTGGAGGCGCCCGCCGGTGGTGCCGAGCGAGCCGTCCTGCAGGCTGGCGAAGCTGGCCTTGCCCATCACACGCTTGAGCATCATGCGGCCGGCCACGCTCACGGTGACCGGGTTCGCTTCCAGCGACTCGGCGGTGGCGTCGGCGTACTGCGCCTGCAGGTCGGCCGCGCGGTGGGCCGGCTGGAAGTCGTTGGGGAAGGCCACGCCCTTGCCCTGGGCCTGGGCGTCGCGCAGGGCCTTGAGTTTCTCGCGGCGCTCCGCGATGAGCTGGTTGTCGTCTGGGGCGGCGGTGGGCGTGGAATGTTCGGACATGGGCAACGAAGGTGCGCCGCGCACCGGGGCGGTACGGAGCGGAAGGCCAAAACCCATGATTCTAAGTTTCCTGCGGCACGCAGGCATCCAGTCGCCGGGGTATCGGGCCGTGGGGGCGGCCGGAAGGGTGCTTTCAGGAGGCGATGCCGGTGCGCTCCAGCACGTCGCCCACCAGTTCCAGCCGCAGCAGGGGGTTGTCCAGCGCCATCAGCTGCTGCTTGAGTTCGGGCGGCACGGGCAGCAGCTCGCACCAGCGGTTGGCCACCCAGCCGCAGTCGGCCAGCTGATCGGGTTGGGGCGTGGGCATGGCGAAGTCGGGGTCGCGCAGGCGCAGTTGCGTGACCACCTGGGCCAGCGCGGTCGCGGTGCGTTCCAGATCGGGCGGCACGGCGACGGGCTGGTCGGGCACGCATTGCTCCACGTCGGCCACCCACAGCCCGTGCGGCAGCTGGCTGCGCTGCAGGATGCGAAAGCGCTCGGTGCCCCGGCACTGCAGGTGGATCAGGCCGGCCTGCGGGGATTCGAGCTGCTCGATCACCGCGAGCGTGCCCACGTCGTGGAAGCGTTCCTCGGGCGCGCCCGCGCGCCGCACCTCCTCGCCGCTGCGCAGCGCCACCACGCCGAAAGGCGCTCCGGCCTGCTGGCACTTGCGCACCATGTCGAGGTAGCGCACCTCGAACACGCGCAGCGACAGCGCACCGCCGGGAAACAGCACGGTGCCGAGCGGGAACAGCGGCAGCGAAGACAGCGCGAGGGGATGGGACATGGCAGCAGGGCTCCGTGGGGGCAGGCCGCTATCATCCTACGGCCGCCGCGGGCAGTCCGTCGGCCTTTTGCCCGAAGGGGGCGCCCGCACGCTGCCCGCCCATTCTGCCTTCGCCCGTCTTCCGGGCCCCATCCATGCTCTACCAGATCTTTTCCCTGTTACTCGACGTTGTGGGCGGGCTGCTCACCGGGGCCTGCCTGCTGCGCCTCTACATGCAGCGCCAGCGCGTGCCCTTCACCAACCCGGTCGGCCGGCTGGTGTTCGCCCTCAGCGACTGGCTGGTGATTCCGCTGCGCCGGGTGATCCCCTCCGTAGGCGGCTGGGACGTGGCCTGCCTGGTGGGCGCCTTCCTGGTGCAGCTGGTGCAGTACCTGCTGCTCTGGGCGGTGATCGGCCTGGGTGTGGGCGCCAGCTGGGCGTGGGTGCCATGGTTCGCGCTGTTCGGCATGGCGCGGGTGGCGGTGTCCGGCCTGATGGGACTGTTGATCGTCTACGCCGTGCTGTCCTGGGTGCAGACGCAGTCGCCGCTGAGCGACGTCATCGCCCGCCTTTGCGAGCCGCTGCTGCGGCCCCTGCGCCGCGTCGTGCCGCTGCTGGGTGGCGTGGACCTGTCGCCGCTGGTGGCGCTGGTGCTGCTGCAGGTGGTGATGATCGTGCTGGGCCATCTGCAGATGGCGGTGCTGCTCTGAGCCGGGCCGACCTGGCCTGGCCTGGCCTGGCCTGGCCTGGCCTGGCCTGGCCTGGCCTGGCTTGAGGCGGGCAGCGGCACGGGGGTCGGTGCTGACGGTGCTGACGGTGCTGACGGTACCGTCGGTGCCGATGGGTTCGTCAGGTTCCGCTGCCAATGAAAATAGCTGCTGGCGCTTGCAGATCAAGCGCGAGAAGCTATTGTTTTTATAGCAAACTGTCAATGGGCCGTGGGTGCGGCCCGTCGCCCGGCTCCGGGCATTCTCAGGCGACTGCGTCGGCCGGCAGGCGCTGCAGCATCGCCAGGCTCCTGGCCAGCGTGTCGCGCAGTTCGCGGCGGTCGCAGATGAAATCCACGGCACCCTTGGTCTGCAGGAATTCGGCGCGCTGGAAGCCTTCAGGCAGCTTCACGCGCACGGTCGATTCGATCACGCGGGGGCCGGCGAAGCCGATCAGCGCCTTGGGCTCGGCCACCACGATGTCGCCCACGAAGGCGAAGCCGGCCGAAACGCCGCCCATGGTCGGGTCCGTCAGCACGCTGATGTAGGGCAGGCCCTTCTTGGCCAGCCGGGTCAGGGCCGCATTGGTCTTGGCCATCTGCATCAGCGACAAGAGGCCTTCCTGCATGCGCGCGCCGCCGGTGGCCGTGAAGCAGATGAACGGCACCTTCTGCTCGATGGCGGCTTCCACGCCGCGCACGAAGCGCTCGCCCACCACGCTGCCCATGGAGCCGCCCATGAACTCGAACTCGAAGCAGGCGACCACCACGTTGACGCTCTTGATCGCGCCGCCCATGACGATGAGCGCGTCGGTCTCGCCGGTGTTTTCCAGCGCTTCCTTCAGGCGTTCCGTGTACTTGCGGCTGTCCTTGAACTTCAGCGCATCGACCGGCAGCACTTCCTGGCCGATCTCATAGCGGCCTTCCGGGTCGAGAAAGGCATTGAGCCGCGCCCGCGCGCCGATGCGGTGGTGGTGGCCGCAATGCGGGCACACGTTCTGGTTCTGTTCCAGATCGGTCTTGTAGAGCACCGTCTCGCAGCTCGGGCACTTGGTCCACAGACCTTCGGGCACCTGGCGACGCTCGGTCGGGTCGGTCTGCTGGATTTTGGACGGCAGGAGTTTTTCGAGCCAGGACATGTGTGTTCCTCAAATGAATTGCGAGGGTTGCTGCGCCACAACCTTCAAGACTGGCGCAACCCCAGGCCAGCGGACGCCGTGGAACCGGCTTTGCCGGGCCACCGGCGTCGTCCCCCTTCCCGCGCGCCAGCGCGAGAGAAGGGGGAAGCGGCGAAAGCCGCTCAGGGGGTAGCGCCGTATTTTATGCGTCGAGCGCCTTGCGGATGCCGCGCAGGAAGTCCACCGTCACGGCGACCACCTTCTCGTGCGGCTGGTCCTCGATCAGCTGGATGATGCGGCTGCCGATGACCACCGCGTCGGCCACGCGGCCAATCGCCTGGGCCGTGGCCGCATCGCGGATGCCGAAGCCCACGCCCACCGGAATGCCTTCGCCCAGTTGCTCGCGGATCCGCGGCAGCATGGCCTCCACGGCTCCCGTGTCGAGCGCGCCGGAGCCGGTCACGCCCTTGAGCGACACGTAGTACACGTAGCCGCTGGCCACGCGGGCCACCTGCTGCATGCGCTGGGAGGTAGAGGTGGGCGCCAGCAGGAAGATCAGGTCCATGCCGTGCGCGCGCAGGCTGGCGGCGAAGGCCTCGCACTCCTCGGGCGGGTAGTCGACGATGAGCACGCCATCGACGCCGGCGGCTGCGGCATCGCGCACGAAGGCACCCTCGCCATGCCGCTGGTCGTAGCGCTCCACCGGGTTGGCGTAGCCCATCAGCACCACCGGCGTGGCGCGGTTGCGCTGCCGGAAGACGCGCACGTGTTCCAGCACCTGCGCCATGCCGATGCCCAGCGCCAGCGCCTTTTCGCCGGCCTTCTGGATGACCGGGCCGTCGGCCATGGGGTCGGAGAACGGCACCCCCAGCTCGATCACGTCGGCGCCGGCCTCGACCATGCCGTGCATCAGCGCGGGCGTGATGTCGGCGAACGGGAAGCCGGCGGTGACGTACGGGATCAGCGCCGTGCGGCCTTGCTCGCGCAGGGCGGCGAAGGTGGCGGCGATGCGGTTGCGCGGCGCGGCGCCGGCATCTGCCACGGCCACGGCGGCGGCGGATGGTGTGGAAGTCCCGGTCATGCTGCGGGCCCTCCCTTGACGGTATAGCCCCGCATGGACGGGCGGTCGTATAAGTCGGCGCCCGACAGGTCGGCCACGGTGCCGATGTCCTTGTCGCCCCGGCCGGAGAGGTTCACGAGGATGGACTGGTCGGCCCGCATGGTGGGCGCCAGCTGCATGGCGTAGGCCATCGCGTGGCTCGATTCCAGCGCGGGGATGATGCCTTCGGTGCGGCACAGGTGGTGGAAGGCCTCCAGCGCCTCCTTGTCGGTGATGCCGACGTATTCTGCGCGGCCGATTTCCTGCAGCCAGGCGTGTTCGGGGCCCACGCCGGGGTAGTCCAGGCCCGCGCTGATGCTGTGCGTCTCGGTGATCTGGCCGTTCTCGTCCTGCAGGATGAAGGTGCGGTTGCCGTGCAGCACGCCGCTGCTGCCGCGCTGCAGCGAGGCGGAATGCTTGCCGCTCTCCAGGCCCTCGCCGGCCGCCTCCACGCCGATCAGGCGGGTGGCCTTGAACGGAATGTAGGGGTGGAAGATGCCCATGGCATTGCTGCCGCCGCCCACGCAGGCGACGACGGCATCGGGCTGCTCGGCCGCGATGCGCTGCTCGGCCAGCAGCGGCGGCATCTGTTCGATGCACTCGGTGCCGATCACGCTCTGGAAGTCGCGCACCATCATCGGGTAGGGGTGCGGGCCCGCCACCGTGCCGATGATGTAGAACGTGTTGTCCACGTTGGCCACCCAGTCGCGCATGGCCTCGTTCAGCGCGTCCTTCAGCGTGCGGCTGCCCGATTCGACCGGCACCACCGTGGCGCCCAGCAGCTTCATGCGGTAGACGTTGGGGCTCTGGCGCTTGACGTCCTCCGCCCCCATGTACACCACGCATTCCAGGCCGTAGCGCGCGCAGATGGTGGCGGTGGCCACGCCGTGCTGGCCGGCGCCGGTCTCGGCAATGATGCGCGGCTTGCCCATGCGCTTGGCGAGCATGGCCTGGCCGATCACGTTGTTGATCTTGTGCGCGCCGGTGTGGTTGAGGTCTTCGCGCTTCAGGAAGATCTGCGCGCCGCCCAGTTCGCGGCTGGTGCGCGCGGCGTGGTAGACGGGCGAAGGCCGGCCGACGAAGTGCGCCAGCTCGTACGCGAATTCCGCCAGGAACTCGGGGTCGTGCTGGTAGCGGGCATAGGCCTCGCGCAGCTCGTTGATGGCGTGCGTCAGCGTCTCGCTGACGAAGCTGCCGCCGTAGGAGCCGAAATGGCCCGTGGCATCGGGAAAGGAATAGGTGTCGGACATCAGAGGATCATGGGAGCAGGGGCTGCATCGGCCGCGCGCACGGCAGCGATGAAGCGATGGATCTTGTCGGCGTCCTTGACGCCCCGGATGGCCTGGCCATCGGGGCCGTCGGCTTCGACGCCGGAGGAAACGTCAACGGCCAGCGTCTTGCAGCGCGGCCGTACCTGCCAGATGCCATCGGTCACGTTTGCAGGCGTGAGTCCACCAGACAAAACGAGGTGAGAGTCGACGCTTGGAGGCAGGAGTGACCAATTGAAAGCCTTGCCGCCGCCGCCATAGCCGTCGACATGGGCGTCGAGCAGGATGGCCTGGGCGTGAGAGTGATCGAGCGCGTATTTTACGAGGTCGAAGCGGGCCGCGCCGTCGCCCAGGGGAATGCGTGCCGCGCGCAGGTGCGGGCGAACGCCGCCGCCCGTGGCCGCCAGGCAGTCTGCGGGCGATTCATCACCATGAAACTGCAGTGTGGCGCCCGGAATCAGGGCGCTGGCAGCTATTACTTTAGGAGCGGATTCGTTCACGAACAGCAGCACCGGCGTGACGAAGGGCGGCAGCCGCCGGGCCAGCTGCGCCGCCCGCTCGGGCGTGACGGCCCGCGCACTGGGCGCGTAGAGCACGAAGCCGACCGCGTCCGCCCCGGCTGCCACGGCGGCGTCCACGTCCTGCTCGCGCGTCAGGCCGCAGATCTTGACCCGCGTGCGGGGCGGCGGCTGGGTGGATGAAGAGGGCAGGGAAGGTGCGAAGGGCGCAGAGCCGGGCGAGGTCATGGCAGCCAATCATACGCAGCCGCATGCGAGGGCAGTCCCCACGCGGCGTCGTACGACGGCCCGACGAAATACAGCCCGTCGGGCGAGAAAGTAGGGGCCGCAGCGTCGCGCGAGAGGGCGTCGCGCACGCTGCGCATCCACTCGGGTGGCTGCTTGCCCTGGCCGATCGCGATCAGGCAGCCCATGATGTTGCGGATCATGTGGTGCAGGAAGGCGTTGCCCTCGAATTCGAAACGCCAGTAGCAGGGGCTCCAGTCGTGCGGGCCGGCGGGCGCGCGTGGCGGCCTCGTGCTGTCCCGGCGCGTGATGCGGATCTGGTGAAGTGTCTTCACCGGCGACTTGGCCTGGCAGGCCGAGGCCCGGAACGAGGTGAAGTCGTGCTCGCCCAGCAGGTGTTCGGCTGCGGCGCGCATGGCGTCGCCGTCGAGCGGGTGGTATACCCAGCCCACGCGGCCGGCCTCGACACTGGGCCGCACCGGCGACTGCAGCAGCACGTAGGCATAGCGCCGCGCAATGGCGCTGCCCCGGCTGTGGAAGGTGTCCGGCACCGCCTGCGCCCACTGCACGGCGATGTCCGGCGGCAGGAAGGTGTTGGTGCCGCGCACCCACGAGGCAGGCAGGCGGTCGAGCGGCGTGTCGAAGTGCACCACCTGCATCAGCCCGTGGACGCCGGTGTCGGTGCGGCCCGCGCACAGCGTGGACACGCGCTGGGTGGCGAAGCGGCTCAGCGCCGCCTCCAGCTTGTCCTGGATGGTGTTGCCCGAAACCTGGCTCTGCCAGCCGTTGTAGCCCTGGCCGTTGTAGCCGATACCCAGCGCCATTCTCATGGCGCTGTTCCGGGCAAGTGGCGCAAGGGGGCGTCGCGCAGCGCCATCAGCCGAGTTCGGACAGCAGGCGCTGTGCCCGCGTCTTCAGCTCGCCCGACGATTCGGCGATCACTTCCTCGATCAGCGTGCGTGCGCCTTCGCTGTCGCCGATGGCGTTGAATTCCTCGGCCAGCGCCAGCTTGGTGGCCAGTGGATCGTCGGGCAGTGCGGAGCCGGTCAGGGCGGCGTCGTCCAGTGCCGGGGCGGCTTGCACACGGGCCGGTTCCGTCGGTGTGTCCAGGTCGAGCGACAGGTCGCCCAGGTCGAAATCGCGCGGCTCCATGGGCCGGCCCTGCGCGTCCAGCGGGGCGATGCCGGAGTCGAGCACCGACAGATCGCTGGCGGCGAAGTCGGGCGCGTCGATGCTGGGCTCGGCCAGCGGGGCCGGCTGGGTGACCGGGTCGGCCTGGCGCCAGTCGGCATCGGGCAGGTCGAGGCCGGAAAGATCCAGCTCCGGCGTGGGCGGCTCGGCCGCGGCAGCGGATGCCGGGCGCTCGAATTCCGGGTCGGTCGGGAGGCGCGCTTCGCCTTCGGGCTCGGGCGACTGCAGTCGGAAGTCATCGTCCTGCGGCGGCGTGATCGACGCTCCGGCGGCTCCGCCCGCCGCTGCGGCAGCGGCCAACGCGAAGGCGCTGGGTGCCGCGAGGGGCGCAGGGGCGGCGGAAGGGGCTTCCGTCAACGCATCGTCGGGCAGATCGAGATCCAGATCCAGGTCGAGATCGGGGGGCAGCGAAGATAGCGGGTCGGCGCGGGAATCGCCTGCGCCCGGCAGGGTGCTGGCGAAGCCGGCCGCTGCGGCAGCCGAGGCGGCCGCCCCACCCGCTGCGCCAGCGCCCAGCGTGGGGCGGGCGCCCGGCTGGTAGAGGGCGTTGTCGGGGTCGAGGGCGCGGCCGGTGTCGGCCACGCGCTGCCACTCGGGGCCCTGGCCGTCGGTGAGGCGCAGCACGTCGTTCGCCGCCACCTCGAATGCCTTGCGGTCTTGCCGCTTGGCATAGATGTCGGCCAGCTTGGCATGGATGGCGACGCGCTCGGGGTGGTGGCGCGCGGCTTCCTTCAGGATTTCCTCGGCCTGCAGGTCCCGGCCGTAGGCCAGGTACACGTCGGCTTCCGCCACCGGGTCGACGTCGCCGCCGGCATCGAGCTGGCTAGGCGAATACGCCATCGACGAGCCGGTGGTCATCATGCTGTGGGCGGTATCCACCCGCTGGCCGCCGCTTGCGCCGAAGAACGAATCGGGTTGCGCACGGCTTTCCAGGAAGGAGCTGTCCACGCCCGCCGCGGCACGGCGGCGTTGCGCGGCGCGGTAGCCGGCGTAGCCGAGCAGCGCCAGAGTGAGGGCGAGGGCGACGCCGGGCAACAGCGGCTCTTCGAGCAGGGTGGAGACGAAGCCGGGCTCTTCGGCGGGGTCTGCGCCCGGCACTGCGGCCGGGGTGGAGGCGGGCGCGGCGGGTGCCGCAGCAGGTGCCGCCGGCGCGGGGCTGGCCGCAGAGGCAGCCGTTGCCGGCGAGACGGGAGCGGATGCGGCGGACGCCGCGGCCGGCGCGGCGGCGCTTGCCATGGCCTGCGGTGCGGGAGCCGCGGCCGGTGCCGTCGCGCCCGGGGCAGCGGCGGCCGCTGCAGGGGCTGCAGGGGCTGCGGCGCCTGCCGGCGCCGACGCCGCATTGAGCTTGTTCAGCTCGGAGATGTTCTTGTTCAGCTCGGCCATGCGCGCCGCCGAATCGCTGGCCTGCTTGTCCTTGGCCAGTTGTTCGTCGGCCTTGGCGGCCTGCACGCCGCCCTTGGAGAGCGTGAGCTTGTCCGGCGCGGCGGTGGCGGGCTTGCGATCTTCCACCTGGGTCTGCACGGAGCCGCTGGCGGAGCGGCCGGCGGCGGCCACGGCTGCCGGGGGCGCGGCAGCGGCCAGGCGGCGGCGGAATTCGTTGAAGTCACGGCTCTGCGCCGCGATGATCTGGCGCGCCTCGGCCGGCGGCGTGGTCTGCGCCTCCACCTGGTCGGGCAGCTGCAGCACCGCGCCCGAACGCAGGCGGTTCACGTTGCCGTTGACGAACGCGTCGGGGTTGGCACGCATCATGGCGACCAGCATCTGGTCGAGCGACACACCCGCCGGCCGGTTGGCTCCCGCGATGCGGCCGGCCGTGTCACCCGGACGCACCGTGACGGAATCCGCACCCGCGCGCGCGGCGGCCGGCACGGGCGCCGGGGAGGGCACCGGCCGGGTGGAGACCACCGCAGGCGGTGGGACGGGGGTGTTGTCGACCGCCGCCGGGCGCGCGGGCACAGGCGCGGGCGCCGGAGCCTGCGCCCCTGCGGCCGGAGCGGTGGTCTGCGGGGATGCGGTGACCGTGGGGGCCGGACGGCGCGTGGCAGGCGGATCGAACAGCATCGTGTAGCTGCGCACGATGTGCCCGGAATTCCACGAGGCGTCGATCACCAGATCGACGAACGGGTCGTTGATCGGCCGGTCGCTGTTCAGGCGCAGCACCATCGAGCCATCGGCCCGCCGCTGCAGCGCGACCCGCACGCCGTTCAGCGTGGGCGTGTATTCATAGCCCTGGGCGCGGAAGACGTCGGGCGATGCGAGCGTGGCGCGCAGCGACTCGGCTTCGGCGGACGTGATCTGGGGCAGATCGATCTCGGCGCGCAGGGGCTCGCCCAGCGCGGACTGCACGGTGACCCGTCCCAGGGCCAGAGCGGAAGCATCGGTGGTGTACAGGCCGGACGACAGGACGGCTGCGGCGGCCAGGGCGGAGAGTTTCCAACGATGCATGTGAGCCATCAGCAAAGAGGTGGGAGCCTGCCTTGCAATGCAGCGGGCAGGACATTCAGCCGGCTGGGGAAGAGGCCCCGAGCCGGCGCGCAAGAAAATGTAAAAAGCACCATAGCATCAATGCTTTAGGGTGACAAGCCAACGCCGGAGGGGTGTCGATAGGGCTTTTGAAAACCCCCTCGCAAAGGGTCGAAGGCTTGTTGGTGCGGCACAACGCGCCCGCCCTCTGGCGCGTGCCTGGCCCGGCGCGGGGCTGCCTGCAACGCCCCGCCGCGCCCATGCGACAACGGACCCGAAGGTCCGTCGTCATCACGCGTCGAGCAGGATGCGCAGCATGCGGCGCAGCGGCTCTGCGGCTCCCCAGAGCAACTGGTCGCCGATGGTGAAGGCGCCGATGTATTCCGGGCCCATCGCCAGTTCGCGGATGCGGCCGACGGGGATCGTCATGGTGCCGGTCACGGCCACCGGCGTCAGGTCGCGGATGGTGGCTTCGCGCGTGTTCGGCACCACCTTCACCCATTCGTTGTCGGCGGCGATCATGGCTTCGATGTCGGCCGCCGGCACGGCCTTCTTCAGCTTGAAGGTCAGCGCCTGGCTGTGGCAGCGCATGGCACCCACCCGCACGCAGAACCCATCGACCGGCACGGCCTGGGTGCCGAAGCCTTCGCCCTGGCCCAGGATCTTGTTGGTCTCGGCCATGCCCTTCCATTCTTCCTTGGACATGCCGTTGCCCAGGTCCTTGTCGATCCAGGGGATCAGGCTGCCGCCCAGCGGCACGCCGAAGTTCGCCGTTTCGGCTTCGGACAGGCTGCGCTGCTTGGCGATGACCTTGCGGTCGATCTCCAGGATGGCGCTCTTGGGATCGTCGAGCAGCGAACGCACCTCGGCGTTCAGCGTGCCGTATTGCGTGAGCAGCTCGCGCATGTGCTGCGCGCCGCCGCCGCTGGCGGCCTGGTAGGTCTGCGTGCTCATCCACTCGACCAGGCCCGCCTTGTAGAGCGCGCCCACGCCCATCAGCATGCAGCTGACGGTGCAGTTGCCGCCGATCCAGTTCTTGCCGCCCTGGGCGAGCGCGTCCTTGATGACGGACAGGTTGACCGGGTCGAGCACGATGACGGCGTCGTCCTTCATGCGCAGGGTCGATGCCGCGTCGATCCAGTGGCCGTTCCAGCCGGCTGCGCGCAGCTTGGGGAAGACTTCGCTCGTGTAGTCGCCGCCCTGTGCGGTCAGGATGATGTCGCAGCGCCTGAGGGCTTCGATGTCGAACGCGTCCTGCAGCGTGGTTTCGTTCTTCGCCTGCGCGGGGGCCTTGCCGCCGGCGTTGGACGTGGAGAAGAACATCGGCTCGATCAGCGCGAAGTCGCCCTCGGCCTGCATGCGATCCATGAGAACGGAGCCGACCATGCCGCGCCAGCCGACCAGACCTACCAACTTCCTCATTTTCAACACCCCTACTCAGTTAAGAAGAAACAATGCCCGACCGGGACTGTTCCTGCCCGGCTCGTCAGGGCCAGGAGGGGCGCACGACGGAACCGGAGCTGGATCAGCCCGTAATGGTCGTGGTTTTGGTGGTGATTGCGCGCACGGCCACGGCAGCCAGGGCGGCAGCGGTGGTGTTCAGGGTGAACGGGCGGGCGGCAAACATGGGGAGGGATTGTAGTGCACGCGCTGCCCATGCAGGTTGCGCATCGGCCCCTGCGTGTTGCTCCAGCGCGCCACCGCGCCACCGTGCCACCCCCGCACACCGGCCCGCCCAGAAAAAAGCGGCCGCAAGGCCGCTTCGCGCAAGCCAGGGGCCGTTGCGGGTCAGGCCAGCGCCTTCACCACGGCATCGCCCATCTGCGCGGTGCCGACCTTGTCCGTGCCTTCGCTCCAGATGTCCGGCGTGCGCAGCCCTTGCGCCAGCACCTTCTGCACGGCAGCTTCGATGCGCTGGGCGGCGGCTTCCTGGTTCAGGCTGAAGCGCAGCATCATCGCGGCGCTGAGGATGGTGGCGAGCGGGTTGGCCACGCCCTTGCCGGCGATGTCGGGCGCGCTGCCGTGGCTGGGCTCGTACAGGCCCTGGTTCTTGCTGTTCAGGCTGGCCGAGGGCAGCATGCCGATGGAGCCGGTGAGCATCGAGGCTTCGTCAGACAGGATGTCGCCGAACATGTTGCCGGTCACCACCACGTCGAAGGCCTTGGGCGCCTTCACGAGCTGCATGGCGGCGTTGTCCACGTACATGTGCTGCAGTTCCACGTCCGGATACTGCTGGCCCACTTCGGTGACCACGTCCTTCCAGAACTGGAAGGTTTCCAGCACGTTGGCCTTGTCCACGCTGGTGACCTTCTTGCTGCGCTTGCGTGCGGCCTGGAAGGCGACATGGGCGATGCGCTCGATCTCCGGGCGGCTGTAGCGCATGGTGTCGAAGGCTTCCTCGGCGCCGGGGAAGTGGCCGTCGGTGGCCACGCGGCGGCCGCGCGGCTGGCCGAAGTAGATGTCGCCCGTCAGCTCGCGGATGATGAGGATGTCCAGGCCGGCGATCAGCTCGGGCTTGAGGCTGGAGGCGCCCACCAGCTGCTCATAGCAGATGGCGGGACGGAAGTTGGCGAAGAGGCCCAGGTGCTTGCGCAGGCCCAGGATGGCCTGCTCGGGGCGCAGCGGGCGGTCGAGCTTGTCGTACTTCCAGTCGCCCACCGCGCCGAACAGGATGGCGTCGGACTGCTGGGCCAGCTTCAGGGTCGATTCGGGCAGCGGGTGGCCGTGGGCCTCGTAGGCGGCGCCGCCGACCAGCGCGGATTCCATCTCCAGGCCGAGGTCCAGCGCTTCGAGCACCTTGACGGCCTCCGCGACGATTTCGGTGCCGATGCCGTCACCCGGCAGAACTGCGATTTTCATGCTTTTTGCTTCTCTTTTGATAGCTGAATGCGCAGGTGTTTCCTGCGCTGCAGCCTGTTTTGATCAATATTTGGCGTGGTTGCGGGCCGTTCAGCTGGCCATGGTGTGCGCCAGCCACGGCTTGGTCGCCAGGCGCTCGGACTCGAAGGCCTTGATCTTCTCGGACTGGCGCAGGGTGAGGCCGATGTCGTCGAAGCCGTTCAGCAGGCAGTACTTGCGGAAGGCGTTCACCTCGAAGGGGATCTCCTCGCCCTGCGGGCGCACGATGACCTGGCGCTCCAGGTCGATGGTCAGCTCGTAGCCCGGGAAGGCGTGCACCTCGTCGAACAGCTGGCCCACGGTGGCCTCGGGCAGCACGATGGGCAGCAGGCCGTTCTTGAAGCAGTTGTTGAAGAAGATGTCGGCAAAGCTGGGCGCGATGACGGCGCGGAAGCCGTACTGGTCCAGCGCCCAGGGCGCATGCTCGCGGCTCGATCCGCAGCCGAAGTTCTTGCGCGCGAGCAGCACCGAGGCGCCGGCATAGCGCGGCTGGTTCAGCACGAAGTCGGGGTTGGGCTTGCGGCTGGCCGGGTCCTGGCCGGGTTCGCCGTGGTCCAGGTAGCGCCACTCGTCGAACAGGTTCACGCCGAAGCCGGTCTTCTTGATCGACTTGAGGAACTGCTTGGGGATGATGGCGTCGGTATCGACGTTCTCGCGGTCCATGGGCGCCACGAGACCTTGGTGGATGGTGAATTTCTGCATGGTGTGAAACGGTCGGTTCGGTGCGGTTCGGTGCGGTTCGGTTTACTTGGCGGCGCGCTCGATGGCGCTGCCGGCGCGCTGCACGTCCTGGCCCATGCCCTTGACGGTGTTGCAGCCGGCCAGCAGCGCGGCGAGGGCCAGCGCGAGCACGGCGGTGAAGGAGGTCTTCATGGCGGTTTGCTCCGGGGCCGTGCCGCTCAGGCGAACTGGCGGATGTCCACGAAGTGCCCGTGCACGGCGGCGGCGGCGGCCATGGCGGGGCTGACCAGGTGGGTGCGTCCGCCCGCGCCCTGGCGGCCTTCGAAGTTGCGGTTGCTGGTGGAAGCACAGCGCTCGCCCGGCTCCAGCCGGTCGGCGTTCATGGCCAGGCACATGGAGCAGCCCGGCTCGCGCCACTCGAAGCCCGCGGCCTTGAAGACCTGGTCCAGGCCCTCGCGCTCGGCCTGCTCCTTCACCAGGCCGGAGCCCGGAACGACCATCGCGACCTTGATGTTCTTGGCGACCTTCTGGCCCAGCTTCTTCACCACGGCGGCGGCTTCGCGCATGTCCTCGATGCGGCTGTTGGTGCAGCTGCCGATGAACACCTTGTCCACGAAGATGTCGGCCAGCGGCTTGCCGGGCTCCAGCGCCATGTAGGTCAGCGCGCGCTCGATGGCGCCGCGCTTGTTGGCGTCCTTTTCCTTGTCGGGGTCGGGCACGCGGGCGTCCACGCCCAGCACCATCTCGGGCGAGGTGCCCCAGGTGACCTGCGGCACGATGTCGGCGCCGTTCAGGGTGACGACGGTGTCGAACTGGGCGTCGGCATCGGAATGCAGCGTCTTCCAGTAGGCGACGGCCTGGTCCCATTCGACGCCGGTGGGCGACAGGGGGCGGCCCTTCACGTACTCGATGGTCTTGTCGTCCACCGCCACCAGCCCGGCGCGGGCGCCGGCCTCTATGGCCATGTTGCAGACCGTCATGCGGCCTTCCATGCTGAGCGCGCGGATGGCGGGGCCGGCGAACTCGATGGTGTAGCCCGTGCCGCCGGCCGTGCCGATCTTGCCGATGATGGCCAGCACGATGTCCTTGGCCGTCACGCCGGGCGACACCTGGCCGTCCACGCGGATCAGCATGTTCTTGGCCTTCTTGGCCAGCAGCGTCTGCGTGGCCATCACGTGCTCGACCTCGCTGGTGCCGATGCCGTGCGCCAGTGCACCGAAGGCGCCGTGCGTGCTGGTGTGGCTGTCGCCGCAGACCACGGTCATGCCGGGCAGGGTGGCGCCGTTCTCGGGCCCGATCACGTGGACGATGCCCTGGCGTTTGCTCATGAACGGGAAGAAGGCGGCGGCGCCCACTTCGGCGATGTTCTTGTCCAGGGTGACGATCTGTTCCTTGCTGATCGGGTCGGTGATGCCGTCGTAGCCCCGTTCCCAGCCCGTGGTGGGCGTGTTGTGGTCGGCCGTGGCGACGATGGAGCTGACGCGCCAGACCTTGCGGCCGGCCTGGCGCAGGCCCTCGAAGGCCTGCGGGCTGGTCACTTCATGCACCAGGTGGCGGTCGATGTAGAGGATGGTGGTGCCGTCCTCTTCGGTATGGACGGCGTGCTCGTCCCAGATCTTGTCGTACAGGGTGCGTCCCATGGCGGTCTCTTTTCTTGCGTGGGGAAGGGGAAAAAACGGAAATTGAAGCAAACGAAAACGAAGTGAACGCTGGGCCTACGCGCCGACCGGTGCGGCTTCCCGAAGCGTATCGGGCGGCTGCATCGCCAGCGGCGGCAGGGCGGAAAGGTGCTCGGCCAGCAGGCGCGCGGTGACGGGCAGGGCGTCGAAGTCGCGCGCCACCAGCTGCAGCTGGCGCTCAGCCCAGGGTTCGTCGAGGGGCACGGACTGCAGCCGGCCCACGCCGCGCATCAGCGCGAAGGCGCGGTCGGGCAGCAGGCCCACGCCCAGGCCGTTGTCGATCATGCGGCACATGGCGTCCAGCCCGGTGACCTGGATGCGCTGGCGCAGCGGCCGGGCCGTGTGCGCGGCAGCCTGGCGCATCGCCAGGCTGATGCTGCTGCCGGCATGCAGGCCGACGATGTCCCAGTCCAGCACTTCCGGGAAGGCGACGGCTTCGCGCCCGGCCATGGGGTGGCCCTCGGGTACCACGACCATCAGCCGGTCGCTGCGGTAGGGCCGCATCTGCAGGCCCTCGGCCGTGCCGGCGGGGGTGCCCGTGTGGCACACGCCCAGGTCGGCCGCGCCTTCGCGCACGGCGTGCAGCACGGCGGGGCTGAGGTGCTCCTGCAGGTCGATCTTGATCTGGCCGTGCAGGCGCGAAAACGCGCCCAGGTCTTCGGGCAGGAACTGCACGATGGCCGAAATGTTGGAATGCATGCGCACATGGCCGCGCACGCCGCCCGCGTATTCGCTCAACTCGCCCTGCATGCGTTCCAGCCCGAAGAGCACGGTGCGGGCATGGTGCAGCAGGCTCTCGCCCGCCGGCGTGAGCGTGACGCCCCGGCTGTGGCGGTAGAGCAGCGGGGTGTCGACGGCGGTTTCCAGGTCGGACAGCCGTTTGCTGACCGCCGATGCAGCGATGAATTCCCGCTCCGCCGCACGCCCGATGCTGCCCAGCTCGCAGACGGCCACGAAGAGCTGCAGCGAGGTGAGGTCGATACGGCGCGCAAAACTGCGCTCGGAGCTTTTCATCGGTGGAGGAGGCTGGGGGGGCTTGGGCTTCTTCTCGTTTGGAGAAGCTGAAGCGATTTTCCTACAGCCACGGGCTCCCGGCCATCGTGGATTACGATGGCGTCCATCGCCTATCACCGGCCCTGGCCTCATCGATCGCGTTGGCGCTCCGAAAAAGATAGCGGCATCCCGAAGGGGCGTCAGGCATTGGGGCTGCTTTGACTTCCAATGCGAGGATTGACCAGCGCAGCGTGCTATTGAAAAGATAGTGGAGCGAGGCGCGGGAGCGCCCATCGGCCGCTGCGGGCCGGCGGATGGCCGTGCCCATGGGCCCTTGCGCAGCCACGCCGCCATCTCCAAAAAAAAACCGCCCCGGGCCAGGAGGCGCGGAGCGGTCTTTCGTGCGGAAGGGGGCGGGGAGCGGGGCCCTGGTCCCGGTCAGGTGAAGAGGTTCTTCAGCCGATCCGTCCAGCTCTCGCCCGTCGGCGAATGCTTGGCGCCACCCTTCTTCAGCGACTCGTCCAGTTCCTTCAGCAGCTTGCGCTGGTGCTCGGTCAGCTTGACCGGCGTCTCCACCGCGATGTGGCAGTACAGGTCGCCCGGGTAGCTGGAGCGCACACCCTTGATGCCCTTGCCGCGCAGGCGGAACTGCTTGCCGGCCTGGGTGCCCTCCGGAATGTCGATGGCCGCCTTGCCCGCCAGCGTGGGCACTTCGATCTCGCCGCCCAGCGCGGCGGTGATGAAGCTCACCGGCACCTGGCAGTGCAGGTCGTCGCCGTCGCGCTCGAAGATGTCGTGCTTCTTGACGCGGATCTCGATGTAGAGGTCGCCCGGCGGCCCGCCGTTGGAGCCCGGCTCGCCGTTGCCCGTGCTGCGGATGCGCATGCCGTCGTCGATGCCGGCGGGGATCTTCACTTCCAGCGTCTTCTGCTTCTTGACCTTGCCCTGGCCGTGGCAGGTGCCGCAGGGCTCGGGAATGATCTTGCCCGTGCCGCGGCAGTGCGGGCAGGTCTGCTGCACGCTGAAGAAGCCCTGGCGCATCTGCACCGTGCCCGACCCCTGGCAGGTGCCGCAGGTCTTGGCGCTGGTGCCCGGCTTGGCACCGCTGCCGTGGCAGGTTTCGCACGAATCCCACGAGGGGATGCGGATCTGCGCTTCCTTGCCCTTGGCGGCTTCTTCCAGCGTGACTTCCATCGCATAGCTCAGGTCGTTGCCGCGGTAGACCTGCCGGCCGCCCGCGCCCCGTGCGCCGCCGCGCTGCTGGCCGAACATGTCGCCGAAGATGTCGCCGAACGCCTCGGCGAAGCCGCCGAAACCCTCTGCGCCGGCACCCGGGCCGCGCATGTTCGGGTCCACGCCGGCATGGCCGTACTGGTCATAGGCCGCGCGCTTCTGCGGATCGGAGAGCATCTCGTAGGCCTCCTTGGCCTCCTTGAACTTCTCTTCCGCCGGCTTGGCGGCATCACCCTGGTTGCGGTCCGGGTGGTGCTTCATCGCCAGCTTGCGATAAGCCTTCTTGATTTCGTCGTCCGAGGCGTTCTTGGGAACGCCCAGCACTTCGTAATAGTCTCTCTTGGACATGTCTTTTCGAGCCTCGTTGGAACAGGAACGCCGCGCTGGCCCCTGGGGGAGGGCCTGGCGCGGCGGCTAGCGGATCACGCTCGCGCGGAGATCAGCCCTTCTTCACTTCCTTGACTTCGGCGTCCACCACGTTGTCGTCGTGCGGTGCGGAGCCCGCGGACGACGATGCACCGCCGGCCGACGGGCCGCCTGCGCCGGCTTCGGCGCCACCGGCCGCAGCGGCTTGCGCTGCCTGCGATTCGGCGTACATCTTCTCGCCCAGCTTCTGGCTGGCGGTCATCAGTGCGGTCGTCTTCTCGTCGATCGCGGCCTTGTCCTCGCCCTTCAGCACGTCTTCCAGCGCCTTGACGGCCGCTTCGATCTGTTCCTTCTCGGCGGCTTCCAGCTTGTCGCCATGCTCGGCCAGGCTCTTGGTCACGCTGTGGACAGCGGCCTCGCCCTGGTTGCGGGCCTGCACCAGCTCCAGCTTCTTCTTGTCTTCCGAGGCGTTCAGCTCGGCGTCCTTCACCATCTTCTGGATCTCTTCCTCCGAGATGCCCGAGTTGGCCTTGATGGTGATCTTGTTTTCCTTGCCGGTCGCCTTGTCCTTGGCGCCCACGTGCAGGATGCCGTTGGCGTCGATGTCGAACGACACCTCGATCTGCGGCGTGCCGCGGGCGGCAGGCGGGATGCCTTCGAGGTTGAATTCGCCCAGCAGCTTGTTGGCGCTGGCAATCTCGCGCTCACCCTGGAACACCTTGATCGTCACGGCTGGCTGGTTGTCGTCGGCGGTCGAGAAGGTCTGCGCGAACTTCGTCGGGATCGTGGTGTTCTTCGTGATCATCTTGGTCATCACGCCGCCCAGGGTCTCGATGCCCAGCGACAGCGGCGTCACGTCCAGCAGCAGCACGTCCTTGCGGTCGCCCGACAGCACCTGGCCCTGGATGGCGGCGCCCACGGCCACGGCTTCGTCGGGGTTCACGTCCTTGCGCGGTTCCTTGCCGAAGAATTCCTTGACCTTCTCCTGCACCTTGGGCATGCGCGACATGCCGCCGACCAGGATCACGTCGTTGATGTCGGACACGCTGATGCCGGCGTCCTTGATGGCCGTGCGGCAGGGCGCGATGGTGCGCTCGATCAGCTCGTCCACCAGGCTCTCCAGCTTGGAGCGGGTCAGCTTGATGTTCAGGTGCTTCGGACCGGAGGCGTCAGCCGTGATGTAGGGCAGGTTGATGTCGGTCTGCGAGGAGTTCGATAGCTCGATCTTGGCCTTCTCGGCGGCTTCCTTCAGGCGCTGCAGGGCCAGCACGTCCTTGGACAGGTCCACGCCTTGTTCCTTCTTGAACTCGGCAATGATGTAGTCGATGATGCGCTGGTCGAAGTCTTCGCCGCCCAGGAAGGTGTCGCCATTGGTGGACAGCACTTCGAACTGCTTTTCGCCATCGACGTCAGCGATCTCGATGATCGACACGTCGAACGTGCCGCCGCCCAGGTCATACACGGCGATCTTGCGGTCGGCCTTGTCCTGCTTGTCCAGGCCGAAGGCCAGGGCCGCGGCGGTGGGCTCGTTGATGATGCGCTTGACGTCCAGGCCGGCGATGCGGCCGGCGTCCTTGGTGGCCTGGCGCTGCGCGTCGTTGAAGTACGCAGGCACGGTGATCACGGCCTCGGTGACCGGCTCGCCCAGGTAGTCCTCGGCGGTCTTCTTCATCTTGCGCAGCACTTCGGCGGAAATCTGCGGCGGGGCCAGTTTCTGGCCGCGCACTTCCACCCAGGCGTCGCCGTTGTCGGCGCGGGCGATGGCGTAGGGCATCAGGTCGATGTCCTTCTGCACTTCCTTTTCCTCGAACTTGCGGCCGATCAGGCGCTTGGCGGCGTAGATCGTGTTCTTGGGGTTGGTGACGGCCTGGCGCTTGGCAGAGGCGCCGACGAGGATCTCGCCGTCTTCCTGGTAGGCGATGATGGACGGGGTGGTGCGGGCGCCTTCGCTGTTCTCGATCACGCGGGTCGTGTTGCCCTCCATGATGGCGACGCAGCTGTTGGTGGTGCCCAGGTCAATGCCGATGATTTTTCCCATGTTGTTCTCCGCTTGTCTGACAAAAAATGTGGATGACCGTAACTTGTGGATAACTTGTCCGGCTTCAAGCCGGCGGACCCTAAAAATTTGAGGGTCGGGATGCCGTGGGGCGCACGTTCGCCCCGGCGCAGGCGCCTTGCCTTACTTCGGCGCCGTCACCGTCACCAGGGCGGGCCGCAGCACGCGGTCGGCGATCACATAGCCCTTTTGCAGCACGGTGACAACGGTGTTGGCCTCCTGCTCGGCCGGCACCACGCTGATCGCCTGGTGCTGGTGCGGGTCGAACTTCTCGCCGGCGGCCGGGTTGATCGCCAGCACCTTGTTGCGCTCCAGTGCGGCGGTCAGCTGGCGCAGCGTGGCGTCGGAGCCTTCGCGCAGCTGCTCGGGCGTCGCGTCCTTGATGGCCAGCGCGGCGGCCAGGCTGTCGGCCACCGGCAGCAGGCTTTCGGCAAAGCTCTCGATGCCGAACTTGCGCGCTTTCGACACCTCGTCTTCGGCCCGGCGGCGCGCATTCTCGGCCTCGGCCTTGGCGCGCAGGAACTGGTCGGCCAGATCGGCGCTCTTGGCCTTGAGCTCGGCCAGCTCGTTCTGCAGCCGGCTCAGCTCGTCGGACGTGTGGGCCGCCATCGCGGCTTCGACTTCTTCGGGGGCGGGCTGCTGGCCCGCAGGGGCGTTGGCTGGATTGTGGTCGGACATGTCGGTGTGTTGGAAAATGAACGGTACGCGCCAGAGGTCGGTGCGACCCGGCGGATTTCAAGCGGAAAGCCTTGCGCATTCGGCCGCGCCGGGGCGGCCGGTGCCGTCAGGCCGGCCCGTCGCGGCCCTGCAACGGGGATGCCAGTGTACAAGCCCGAACCGCACGCGCTATAATCGCCGGCTTTGCCTTGCCACACTGCTTCAAAAGACGCAGCAGGTGGTGTCATCCAGAAGGAGTTTGCATGCGTCATTACGAAATCATTTTGTTGATCCACCCGGATCAAAGCGAACAAGTTCCAGCCATGCTGGAGCGCTACAAGGGCATGATCACCGCCGGCGGCGGCAAGGTGCACCGCGTGGAAGACTGGGGCCGCCGTCAACTGGCGTACCTGATCAACAAGCTGGCCAAGGCCCACTACCTGTGCGTGAACATCGAAGCCGACCAGGCCGTGATGGCTGAACTGGAGCACGCCTTCAAGTTCAACGACGCCGTGCTGCGCCACCTGACGGTTCAGAAGAAGAAGGCCGACACGGGCCCCTCTTCGATGATGAAGACCGTCGAGCGCGAAGAAGCCCGCAAGGCCAGCCAAGCCGAATTCGCCGCGACCGAGCGCGAACAGCGCTGATCGACGGCCTTTGAGCCGGGAGGAGTGGAAAACCACGTTGCCCTGACGGCCTGTATCGGCGAGGCGAAGCCCTTGCGTTACACGCCCGCCGGACTGCCTGCGCTGGACTTGCGGCTCGAACACGAGTCGCAGCAGCAGGAAGCAGGTACCCGGCGCGAAGTCCGGGCTGCCGTGAAAGCAGTGGCCTTCGGCGCGCTCGCAGAGCGGCTGGCCAGGCAGGCATTGGGAAGCCGCTGGAAATTCCAGGGTTTTCTGGCCTCGCCACGCAACGGCAAAGGGCTGGTTCTCCACATCCAGGATATTCAACAAGATTAATTTTCAAGGGGTCCGAAAATGGCCACGTTCAAGAAGTTCAACAAAGACAAGCGCCCAAAGCGCAACACCCAGTCCCTGCTGTTCAAGCGCAAGCGCTTCTGCCGCTTCACGGTCGCTGGCGTGGAAGAGATCGACTACAAGGATGTCGACACCCTGCGTGACTTCATCGCCGAAAACGGCAAGATCATCCCCGCGCGCCTGACCGGCACGCGCGCCATCTACCAGCGTCAGCTGAACACCGCCATCAAGCGCGCCCGCTTCCTGGCACTGGTGCCTTACAGCGACCAGCACAAGATCTAAGGAGCCCGACCATGCAAATCATCCTGCTCGACAAGGTCGTGAACCTCGGCAACCTGGGCGAAATCGTCAAGGTCAAGGACGGCTACGCCCGCAACTTCCTGATCCCTTCGGGCCGCGCCCGTCGTGCCACGGAAGCCAACAAGGCTGAGTTCGAAGCCAAGCGCGCCGAACTGGAAAAGGCTGCTGCCGCCAAGCTGGCAGAAGCCGAAGCCCAAGGCGAAAAGCTCGGCGGCACGACCGTCAAGCTGACGCAGAAGGCCGGCGTTGACGGCCGCCTGTTCGGCTCCGTCACCAACCACGACATCGCCGAAGAGCTGAACAAGCAAGGCTACCAAGTCGTGAAGTCGCAAGTGCGCCTGCCCAACGGCCCGATCAAGGTCGTTGGCGACAGCACCGTGAGCGTGGCCCTGCACACCGACGTGGTGGTGGAAGTCACCGTGTCGGTCTACGGCGAAACCGCTTAACCGCAAGCGACCCGCTGACCACAGCAACGAAGCCGCCCTCCGGGCGGCTTTTGTGCTTTATGGCCGCCTGCGCCATGCACAGCGCATCCACTGCGCGTCCCCTGCCTGTCAACGGTTTGTCCACAGGTCTGTCCCCAGCCCCGGTCCCGTGGGGCCGGTTCTCTCGCCCCGCTGAAGGAGTCCGCCGATGTCCGCCGTCATGCCCCCTCTCGACGACGAATTCACGCCCTCGTCGCTGCCCCAGTCCTCCGCCGATCGCGAAGTGGCGCAGTTGCGCGTGCCGCCGCACTCGGTCGAGGCCGAATCCAGTGTGCTGGGCGGGCTGCTGCTGGACAACATGGCCTGGGACCGGGTGGGCGACCTGCTGGTCGACAGCGACTTCTACCGGCACGAACACCAGCAGATCTACGCCGCCATCGGCAAGCTGATCAACGCCAGCAAGCCGGCCGACGTCATCACGGTGTTCGAGGAACTGCAGAGCCTGGGCAAGGCCGAGGAGGTGGGTGGCCTGGCCTACCTCAACAACCTGGCGCAGTACGTGCCCAGCGCCAGCAACATCCGGCGCTACGCGGAGATCGTGCGCGAGCGCTCGGTGCTGCGCAAGCTGGTCACGGCCAGCGACGAGATCTCGACCAACGCCTTCAATCCGATGGGCAAGACGGTGGAGCGCATCCTGGACGAGGCCGAGCAGAAGATCTTCGCCATCGGCGAAGAAGGCTCGCGCATGAAGCAGGGCTTCCAGTCGCTCGACACGCTGGTGATCGACCTGCTGGACCGCGTCCAGGAGATGGCCGACAACCCCATGGACGTGACCGGCGTGCCCACGGGCTTCGCCGATCTGGACCGCATGACGTCCGGCCTGCAGGCGGGCGACATGGTGGTGCTGGCGGCCCGCCCCTCCATGGGCAAGACCTCGTTCGCGGTGAACATCGCCGAGCACGTGGCGCTGAACGAAGGCCTGCCGGTCGCCATCTTCTCGATGGAAATGGGCGCCGCCCAGCTGGCGGTGCGTATCGTGGGCTCCATCGGCCGCGTCAACCAGGGCAATCTGCGCACCGGCAAGCTGAGCGACGAGGAGTGGCCGCGCCTGACCGAGGCCATCGAGCGCCTGCGCACGGTGTCGCTGCACATCGACGAAACGCCCGGCCTCACGCCCAGCGAGTTGCGCGCCAACGCCCGCCGGCTGGCGCGCCAGTGCGGCAAGCTCGGCCTGATCGTGGTCGACTACCTGCAGCTGATGAGCGGCTCCGGCGCCAGCGGCGGCGACAACCGGGCCACCGAGCTGGGCGAGATCTCGCGGGGCCTGAAGATGCTGGCCAAGGAACTGCAGTGCCCGGTGATCGCGCTGTCGCAGCTGAACCGCTCGGTGGAGCAGCGCACCGACAAGCGGCCCATGATGTCCGACCTGCGCGAGTCGGGCGCCATCGAGCAGGACGCGGACATCATCATGTTCATCTACCGCGACGACTACTACAACAAGGACAGCAAGGAGCCGAACATCGCCGAGATCATCATCGGCAAGCAGCGGAACGGCCCGACCGGCACGGTGAAGGTGTTCTTCCAGAAGAACCAGACCCGCTTCGAGAACTTGGCGATGGGCTACAGCGGCGACGACTTCTGATCGTCTGCGGCATGAAAATAGCACCTGGCGCTTGATGTACAAGCGCGAGGTGCTATTTTTTTGATAGCTGCCGGGTTGCGTCCGTCAGGCGGACCGGGCTGGTGAGGACGCGCTCAGCGTCTCACTGATTGATGGCCCACGCCAGCAGCACCAGGGTGGCGGCGCCCAGCGCGCCTACGCCCCACAGCAGCCGCTGCTGGCGCACCCGCAGGGCGTCCACCGCGCGCACCAGCACCGCGTTCTGTTCGGCCAGCGATTCGATCAGCGTCGCCGAGGCGCGCTGCTCGTCCTGCAGCTGCAGCAGGGCTTCGCGCATGACCGCCAGCTGATCGGCGGTGCTGACCCCCAGCGCCGCCGTGGCGCCGGCGGCGGGTGAGGGCCCTGCAGGCGCGCGCTGGGCCGAGCCCATCAGGCGGCGCGCCGCCTGCAGGATCTGCGGCGTGGCCTCGATCACCTCGCTCCACGGCACCAGCTTGAGCGCCGTCATCCATCCCACCGCCATGCTCAGAGCACCTCGCTGGCGAAGTCCGCAAGGCGGGAGCGCTCGCCGCGTGCCAGCGTGATGTGCCCGCTGTGCGGCCAGCCCTTGAAGCGGTCCACCGCATAGGTCAGGCCGGAAGAGCCTTCCGTCAGGTAGGGCGTGTCGATCTGTGCCAGGTTGCCCATGCAGATGATCTTGGTGCCCGGGCCCGCCCGCGTGATCAGCGTCTTCATCTGCTTGGGCGTCAGGTTCTGCGCCTCGTCGATGATCACGTACTTGTTCAGGAAGGTGCGTCCGCGCATGAAGTTCATGCTCTTGATCTTGATGCGGCTCCTGATCAGCTCGTTGGTGGCGGCGCGGCCCCACTCGCCGGCGTTGCCGCCGTCGCCCTTGGCCAGGAACTCGAGGTTGTCGTCCAGCGCGCCCATCCAGGGGCCCATCTTTTCCTCTTCGGTGCCGGGCAGGAAGCCGATGTCCTCACCCACGCTCACGGTGGCGCGGGTCATGATGATCTCGGTGTAGCGGCGGTCGTCCAGCACCTGCGTGAGGCCGGCGGCCAGCGCCATCAGCGTCTTGCCGGTGCCGGCCGTGCCGGCCAGCGTGACGAAGTCCACGTCCGGGTCCATCAGCAGGTTCATCGCGAAGTTCTGCTCGCGGTTGCGCGTGTTCACGCCCCAGACCGTGTTCTTGGCGGAGCCATAGTCCTTGAGCGTCTGCAGCACGGCGGTCTTGTCGCGGATCTCGGTGACGCGGGCGAACAGGCTGGGCTCGCCCGGCGCCTCGAAGTACACGAACTGGTTGATCATCAGCTGCGGCACGACCGGTCCGCCCACGCGGTAGTAGGTGTGTGCGCCGTGTTGCCAGCTCTCCACGTTCTTGCCCGTCTTGGTCCAGAAATCGGCCGGCAGGGCCATCACGCCGGAATAGAGCAGGTCGCCGTCTTCCAGCGTCTTGTCGTTCTGGTAGTCCTCGGCATTCAGGCCCAGCGCGCGCGCCTTGACGCGCATGTTGATGTCCTTGGACACCAGCACCACCTCGCGCGGCGCGTAGCGATGGCTTAGCGCCTCGACCACGCCCAGGATCTGGTTGTCCGCCTTGCCCTGCGGCAGGCTGGTGGGCAGCTGGTAGTCGAGCGGCTCGGTCTGGAAGTGCAGGCAGCCGCCCGCAGCACGCTGGCCGGTCGAATCGAGATCGATGCCACGGGCGATGTCCGCGCCCTTCACGCCCACCAGCGCGTCCAGCGTGCGGCTGGCCTGGCGTCCGTTGCGGGCGACCTCGGTCATGCCCTTCTTGTGGCCGTCCAGTTCCTCCAGCACGATCATCGGCAGGAAGATGTCGTGCTCTTCGAAGCGGAACAGGCAGGTGGGGTCGTGCAGCAGCACGTTGGTGTCCAGCACGAACATCTTCTTCGGGCCGGTGCTTCGCTGCTTGCGTGGCCGCTCGGCTGGCGTGGCGGTGGCTGCGCTCTTGGAGGCCGGTGCCTGTGTGGCGACCGGAGCGAGCGGAGCGGCCGCGACGGCAGGGGCAACGGCAGGTGCGGCAGCAGGGCGGCGCGACCTGCGCGAGCGGGCGGGCTCGGCAGGGGCTGCCGCCGGAGCGGCTGGCACGGCCTGCGCCGGTGCGGCTGGGCGGCGAGAGCTTGCAGGGGTAGCGCCGGCGGCGGTGGCGTCGGCGATCACGCTGGCAGCGCGGCTGGTGCTCGGGGCCTTGCCGGTGCGGGCCGCAGGCTTGCGGCCGCGCGTGGGCGCCGAAGCGGTGGCGTCGGCATCGCGCTCGGTGTTCTCGGCATCTGCCGATGGGGAGGTCTGCAGGTACACGTCCGGGGAGAGCAGCGCTGCACGCTTGGCGGGGGCGGGGGGCAGGGGCATGGGGCAGGGGCCTCGTGGAAGAAGTAGGAAGAGAGCGCGTCAAAAAGCAAAAAGCCGCCTGGAGGCCAAGGCGGCTTTTGTCGGGGAATGTGTCGTTGCATCGCTCTGAAGCATCGACCCATTATGCCTACTCTGGGTGACGGTCTGCGGCAAGTCGCCGCAGCCGTTCAGGCGGCTTTTTTCAGTGTCTTGATGGACTTCACGGCCTTCAGCACGTCGTCCACATGCCCGGGCACCTTCAGACCGCGCCACTCTTCCACCAGGATGCCATCGGGGCCAACGAGGAAGGTGCTGCGCTCGATGCCCTTGACCTTCTTGCCGTACATGATCTTGTTCTTGACCACGCCGAACATGTGGCACATCTTCTCTTCGGTGTCAGCGATGAGTTCGAAGGGCAATTCGAGCTTTTCCTTGAAGTCGTCGTGCGACTTCATGTTGTCGCGAGACACGCCGAAGACGGCGGCGCCGGCCTTCACGAAGTCCTTGTACTTGTCGCGGAACTGCATGGCTTCGGTGGTGCAGCCGGGGGTGTTGTCCTTCGGGTAGAAATACAGCACCATGACCTGGCCCAGGTGCGAGGTGTTGGAGACCTTGATCCCGCCGGTCGCGTTGGCTTCAAATTCAGGGAGGGGTTTGTTGACAACGATCGCCATGGCACTTAGTCTCTCTAAGAAGAAAGTCGCTGGAAAGCCGGGGGAGCGGGTGTGTTATTGCTCTTGGAAGTGCCCCCGACCGCAACCCGGTATTTTACCCTGAAACGCTCTCTTTCGCGATTCGCAGTCTGTAACCGGTTGACACGAATCGCGCGCCCTCAGGCAGGGGCCGCGCCCGCCTGAGGCCCGGTTTCCAGCAGCAGGGCCGCCGCCACGTTGCGGCCCTCTCCCGACAGGATGTTGTAGGTGCGGCAGGCTGCCTGCGTGTCCATGGTTTCCAGGCCGATGCGCCGCGCCATCAGCGGCTGCAGCCAGGCTGGCGGCGGAAAGCGGTTGCGCCCGCCGCTGCCGAAGATCACCAGTTCGCAATCGAGTTCTGCCAGCTGCGCGAAGTGTGCCGGCGTCAGGTCTTCGTAGCGCGCGCAGTTCCAGTCGATCCGCACCCCGCCCGAGGTCAGCACCACGCTGTGCGTGATGCGGTCGGCGTCCACGCCGATCCAGCCGGGGCCGTAGCCGCTGATGGTCTGGGAGCTGGATCGATCGGGTTGGAACTTCATGGATGGGTGCGTCCGGTGTGGCATGGCCCTGGGGGAGTGGCCTGCATGGAAGGGGCGCCGGCCCCGGCTCCGCCTGGGAGAACTGTGGTCAAATTATAGGTTTCACCGGGGGCGCGCCGTGCCCCGCAGGACCGATTCCCCTCTTCCGCCAGCCCCCGCGCTGGCGTTCGCGCCGCATGAAGACCGTCCACAAATCCGCCAAGCTCCATAACGTTCTCTACGATGTCCGCGGCCCGATCGTGGATGCGGCCAAGCAGATGGAGGACGAGGGCCAGAAGATCATCAAGCTGAACATCGGCAACATGGCGCCGTTCGGCTTCGACGCGCCGGAAGAGATCCAGCAGGACATGATCCGCAACCTGCCCGATTCGGCCGGCTATTCGGACAGCAAGGGCATCTTCGCGGCGCGCAAGGCGGTGATGCACTACTCGCAGCAGCTGGGCATCGCCGGCGTGACGCTGGACGACATCTACCTGGGCAACGGGGCGAGCGAGCTGATCGTGATGGCGACCAACGCATTGCTCGACGACGGCGACGAGCTGCTGGTGCCCATGCCCGACTACCCGCTCTGGACGGCCGCCGTGTCGCTGTCCGGCGGCAAGCCGGTGCACTACCTGTGCGACGAGGCGGACAGCTGGCTGCCCAGCCTGGAGGACATCCGCGCCAAGATCACGCCGCGCACCCGCGGCATCGTGGTCATCAACCCCAACAACCCCACCGGCGTGCTCTATTCCAAGGAGCTGCTCAAGGGCATCGTCGCCATCGCCCGCGAGCATGGCCTGGTGCTGCTGGTGGACGAGGTGTATGACAAGGTGCTGTACGAGGGCGCCGTGTTCACGTCGATGGCCAGCCTGTCCACCGACGTGCTCACGCTCACCTTCAATTCGCTCTCCAAGGCCTATCGCTCGTGCGGCTACCGCGCCGGCTGGATGATCGTCTCGGGCCCCAAGCACGACGCGAAGGACTACATCGAGGGCCTGAACATGCTGGCCAACCTGAAGCTGGGCTCCAACGTGCCCGGCCAGTGGGCCATCCAGACCGCGCTGGGCGGCTACCAAAGCATCAACGACCTGGTCAGGGAAGGCGGGCGGCTGCGGCGCCAGCGTGACCTGGCCTATGAGCTCATCTCGGCGATCCCGGGCGTGAGTTGCGTGAAACCCCAGGCGGCGCTCTACATGTTCCCGCGCCTGGACCCGGCGATGTACCCCATCGCGGACGACCGGCAATTCTTCATGGAGGTGTTGCGTGCCACGCGCGTGATGCTGGTGCAGGGCTCGGGCTTCAACTTCCCGGACAACCAGCACTTCCGCATCGTGTTCCTGCCGCATGAAGGCGACCTGCGGGTGGCCATCGGCCGCCTGGCGGAATTCCTCGCCCAATACCGGCAGCGGCACGCCACCGCCTGATGCTCCTTTTTTGATAGCTGTATGCGCCCATCCATCAAGCGCTGCAGCCCGATTTGACTGAAATTTTGACCATGAAACCGATCCAAGTAGGCCTGCTGGGCATTGGCACCGTCGGCAGCGGCGTCTTCAACGTGCTGCAACGCAACCAGGAAGAGATCCGCCGCCGCGCCGGCCGCGGCATCGAAGTCACCATGGTGGCCGACCTGGACGTCGAGCGCGCGCGCGCCGCAGCCGGTGCCGGCGTGCAGGTGGTGAACGACGCCCGTGCCGTCATCGCCAACCCCGACATCGACATCGTGGTCGAGCTCATCGGCGGCTACGGCATCGCCCGCGCGCTGGTGCTCGAAGCCATCGCCGCCGGCAAGCACGTGGTCACCGCCAACAAGGCGCTGCTGGCCGTGCATGGCACCGAGATCTTCGCCGCCGCCTCCGCCAAGGGCGTGATGGTCGCCTTCGAGGCCGCCGTGGCCGGTGGCATCCCGATCATCAAGGCGCTGCGCGAAGGCCTGACGGCCAACCGCATCCAGTGGATCGCCGGCATCATCAACGGCACCACCAACTTCATCCTGTCCGAGATGCGCGACAAGGGGCTGGACTTCGCCGTGGTGCTGAAGGAAGCCCAGGCGCTGGGCTATGCCGAGGCCGACCCGACCTTCGACATCGAAGGCGTGGACGCCGCGCACAAGGCCACCATCATGTCGGCCATCGCGTTCGGCATTCCGGTGCAGTTCGACAAGGCCTACGTGGAAGGCATCACCCAGCTGGCCGGCGCCGACATCAAGTACGCCGAACAGCTGGGCTACCGCATCAAGCTGCTGGGGATCGCCAAGCGCCGTACCGGCGCGGGCACCGATGGCGTGGAGCTGCGCGTGCACCCCACGCTGGTGCCCGCCAAGCGCCTGATCGCCAACGTCGAGGGCGCCATGAACGCCGTGGTGGTGCAGGGCGATGCCGTGGGCACCACGCTCTATTACGGCAAGGGCGCGGGCAGCGAGCCCACGGCCAGCGCCGTGATCGCCGACCTGGTGGACATCACCCGCCTGGCCACGGCCGACCCCGAGCACCGCGTGCCGCACCTGGCCTTCCAGTCGCACACGCTGGACCAGGCCCAGGCCCAGCTGCCCGTGCTGCCGATGAGCGAAGTCGTCACCAGCTACTACCTGCGCCTGCGCGTGGCCGACCAGGCCGGCGTGCTGGCCAAGGTGACGGGCCTGCTGGCGGGCGCCGGCATCAGCATCGACGCCGTGCTGCAGCGCGAGGCCGACGAAGTGGGCGGCGCGGATTCCGCGCAGACCGACCTCATCATCCTGACGCACGAAACCCGCGAAGGCACCATGAACGATGCCATCGCCCAGATGCAGGCCCTGCCCACCGTGCTGGCGCCCATCACCCGCATCCGCAAGGAGGAGCTGAACTGATGCTGTACCTCTCCACGCGCGGCCACCCGGATCGCAAGCATTTCTGCGACATCCTGCTCGAAGGCCTGGTGCCGGACGGCGGCCTGTACCTGCCCGAGCACTATCCGCAGATCGATGACGCCATGCTCACCCGCCTGCGCACGGCCTACCACGAGCAGGGCTACGCCGAGCTCGCCTTCCAGATCCTGTCGCTCTACATCGACGACATTCCCGCCGCCGACCTGAAGCGCCTGTGCGAGAAGACCTACACGGCCGAGGTCTTCGGCACCGGCGAGATCGTGCCGCTGCGCCACCTCGAAGACGGCCTCTGGCTCGAAGCCCTGTCCAACGGCCCCACGCTGGCCTTCAAGGACATGGCCATGCAGCTGCTGGGCCACCTGTTCGAATACGAGCTGGGCCGGCGCGGCGAGCAGCTCAACATCCTGGGCGCGACCAGCGGCGACACGGGCAGCGCGGCCGAATACGCCATGAAGGGCAAGGCCGGCGTGCGCGTCTTCATGACCAGCCCCAGCGGCCGCATGAGCCCCTTCCAGCAGGCGCAGATGTTCAGCCTGCAGGACGAAAACATCCACAACATCGCCATCGCCGGCGTGTTCGACGACTGCCAGGACATCGTCAAGGCCGTCAGCAACGACCTGGAATTCAAGCGCCAGTACAAGATCGGCACCGTGAACTCGATCAACTGGGCGCGGCTGCTGGCGCAGGTCGTTTATTACTTCGCCGGCTACGTGCAGGCGACGGAAACCAACGACCAGAAGGTCAGCTTCACCGTGCCTTCGGGCAATTTCGGCAACGTCTGCGCCGGCCACGTGGCCCGCATGATGGGCCTGCCCATCGAGCGGCTGGTGGTGGCCACCAACGAGAACGACGTGCTGGACGAGTTCTTCCGCACCGGCGTCTACCGCGTGCGCGGCAGCGCCGACACGCACGAGACGTCGAGCCCGTCCATGGACATCAGCAAGGCCAGCAACTTCGAGCGCTTCGTGTTCGACCTGCTGGGCCGCGACGCCGCGCGCACGCAGGCGCTGTTCGGCGACGCCCTCGCCAGCGAAGGGCGGTTCGACCTGAGCCAGGACCCGCACTTTGCCGAAGCCGCCACGCGCTACGGCTTTGCCAGCGGCAAGAGCACGCATGCCGACCGCTTGGCCACCATCAAGGACAACTTCGAGCGCCACGGCGTGACCATCGACACCCACACCGCCGACGGCGTGAAGGTGGCGCTGGAACAGCGCGGCGACCCGGCCGTGCCGATGATCGTGCTGGAGACGGCGCTGCCCATCAAGTTCGCCGACACCATCGTGGAAGCCCTGGGCCATGCACCCGAGCGGCCGGCGAAGTTCGACGGCATCGAGTCGCTCCCTAAGCGCGTGCATGTGCTGCCGGCCGACGCTGAGGCCGTGAAGGCCTACATCCGCCGCACCGTGCCTGCAGCGGAAGTCAAAGCCCTTTGAGGCTGCAGCGCCCGTTCCGTGGGCGCCTGCAGCTATTAATTCAATAGCATGAAGGAATCAGGATGAAGGTGGTCGGCTTTGCCGGGTTTTCGGGCTGCGGCAAGACCACGCTGGTCGAGCAACTGATTCCCGAGCTGCGCCTGCGCGGCATGCGCGTGTCGGTGGTCAAGCACGCGCACCACAATTTCGACATCGACCATGTCGGCAAGGACACCTGGCGCCACCGCGAGGCCGGTGCCTATGAGGTCGCCGTCGCGTCCGACCGCCGCCTGGCCGTGATGCGCGAATTCGAGCAGCCCGGCGCCATCAGCGTGCATGCGCTGCTGGCCCAGTTGGACGCGGGCGTGGACTGGGTGCTGGTGGAAGGCTTCAAGGAAAGCGACCTGCCCAAGGTCGAGGTCTGGCGCGCTCCGTCGCCCGAGTACCGCGAGCGGCCCGCGCGCTACGACGAAGACCGCTACATCGTCGCCATCGCCACCGATGCCGCGCCGGCCGACCTGCCCGCGCCCACGGCGCTGCCGGTGTTCGACGTGCGCGACCCGCCCGCGCTGGCGGACTGGCTGCTGGCGCAGGGCGCGCGCTTCGACTATGCCCCGCCCGAGGCGCCGGCCGCCCCGGAGGCGGCTCCGCCGGACGCCTTTCTGGCCCCCATCCATCCCGCAGGAGCCCTCTGATGCGCGCCCCCTTGAAGCCCCTGGACGAGGCGCTGGCTGACCTGCTGGCCCAGGCCGTGCCCTTGCTGGGCGTGGAGCGCGTGGACACGTTCGACGCCGATGGCCGCGTGCTGCGCGAAGGCGCCACATCGCCGCTGCAGGTGCCGCCTGCCGACAACAGCTCGATGGACGGCTACGCCGTGCGGGTGGCCGACCTGGCCGACCTGGCGGGTCCCGCCGGCACCGAGCTGCCCGTCTCGCAGCGCATTCCCGCCGGCAGCGCCGCCCAGCCGCTGGCGGCCGGCACCGCGGCGCGCATCTTCACGGGTGCGCCGGTGCCCGCCGGGGCCGATGCCATCGTGATGCAGGAAGACTGCGAGGCGCTGCAGGGCGGCGAGCGCGTGCGCATCAACGCCATGCCGGCAGCCGGCCAGTGGATCCGCCGCGCGGGCGAAGACATCACGCGGGGCGCGCAGGTGCTGTCCGCCGGCACGCGGCTGGGCCCGGCCGCGCTGGGGCTGGCCGCCAGCATCGGGCTGGCGCAGCTGGCGGTGTCGCGCCGTCCGCGCGTGGCGCTCTTTTCCACCGGCGACGAACTCGTCATGCCCGGCGAGGTGGCGCCCGAGCAGCTGCCGCCCGGCGCCATCTACAACAGCAACCGCTTCTTCCTGCGCGCCATGCTGCGCCGGCTGGGCTGCGAGGTGACCGACTTAGGAATAGTGCCCGACCGGCGCGACGCGACGATCGACGCGCTGCAGGGCGCCGCCGCGTCGCACGACCTGATCCTGACCAGCGGCGGCGTGTCGGTGGGCGAGGAAGACCACATCAAGCCCGCCGTGGAAGCGCTGGGCGAGCTGCGGCTCTGGCAGATCGCCATGAAGCCGGGCAAACCCTTCGCCTATGGCCGCATTCCCGGCGCCCGGGTCGCGGCGCATTTCATGGGCCTGCCGGGCAACCCGGTGTCGAGCTTCGTCACCTTCTCGCTGCTGGTGCGGCCCTTCCTGCTGGCGCTGCAGGGCGCGGCCGACGTGGCGCCCCGGGCCATGGCCGCCACCGCCGCCTTCGACTGGCCGCGCGCCGACAAGCGCCGCGAATTCCTGCGCGTGCGCTGGAACGCCGAAGGCCGGCTGGAGCGCTTCGGCAACCAGAGTTCCGGCGTGCTCACCTCCGCCGCCTGGGGCGACGGCGTGGTGGACAACCCCGCCGGCCAGACCATTGCGCGCGGCGACGTCGTGCGCTTCATCTCCTTCGCCGATCTGCTGTCATGAGCCTCGAATCCACCCCCGCAGCGGGCGCCGCAGCAGCCGCAACCGCCACCGTCCAGCCGACATTGCGCGTCGAGGTGCGCTACTTCGCCTCCATCCGCGAAGCCCTCGGCCACGGCAGCGAAACCGTGCAGACCCAGGCCGCCACGCTGGGCGCGCTGCGCGCCGAACTCATCGCGCGCGGCGAGCCGTGGGCCACGGCGCTGGGGCATGGCCGGGCCGTGCGCATGGCGTTGGACCAGACGCTGAGCGGCGAAGACGCCGCGCTGCGAACCGGCGCCGAGGTGGCGTTCTTCCCGCCGGTCACGGGCGGCTGAGGCCGGGCGCTTTTTCCTTTTCTTTCGCTCAGAGCCGCGCGAGCGCCTCTTCCTGCGCGGCAGCCAGCTCTCGCAGCCGCTGGGCCAGTGCTGGCGATGCGGGCGTCATCGGGGCGCGCAGCCCGGCATGCATCCAGCCTTGCTGCGCCAGCAGCGCCTTCACCGGCGCGGGGTTGGGTTCGGCGAACAGGGCCGGTATCAGCGGGGCCAGCGCCTGCCAGAGCGGGCGGGCGCGGTCCAGGTCGCCCTTGGTGATGGCCCGCATGCATTCCACCAGCCGTTCGGGCCGCCAGTGCGCGCTGGCGGCAATGGCGCCTGCGCCGCCGAGCGCCAGCGTCGAGAAGATCTGCCCATCCTCGCCGGCCAGCACCTGCAGCGCGCCGTCGGCGATCAGCGCCTGGGTCTTGGCCGCATCGCCGCCGCAGTCCTTGATGGCGCGGATGCGCGGGTGCGCCGCCAGCGCGCGCAGCGTGGCCAGCTCCAGCGTGGCGCCTGTGCGGTAGGGAATGTCGTAGACGATCACCGGGTGGGCGCTGGCGTCGGCGATGGCCTCGAACCACTGCCGCAGCCCGGCCTGCGACGGTCGGATGTAGTGCGGCGCCGGCAGCAGCAGGCCGGCGAGCGGGCGCTGGTTCAACTGTCGCACGCGCTCCAGCACAAGGCCCAGGTGGTAGCCCGACAGGCCCATCACCACCGGCAGGCCGTCCGCGGCGTCGATCACGGCGCTCAGCACCGCGTCCTGCTCCTCGGTCTCCAGCGCGGCCGCCTCGCCGGTGGAGCCGCAGGCCACGAAGCCGGCGATGCCGCTGCCGCCCAGGCGCTGCACCAGCGCCCGCAGCGCGGCATGGTCGATGTGTCCGCCCTGGAAGGGCGTGACGAGGGGAACCCAGAGCCCGGAGAAATCGAGCGTGGCGGGGGCTGCGGGTGGTGGGGTGTGGGGCATGGCGAATCCTGGTTGACTGACGGAAGAACGACGACCGCTTCGGAGTACCGCCGGATGCATGCGCCGGGTGACCGTTCGGGCAGTCCGACCAGGGTCGGCAACAAGGGGGAGTGGGGTGGGGTGGGGCTGCCAGGCGGTTCCGTCGCTCATCCGGACGGAACCGCAGCTCCGGTCAGATGAGCTGTGGTTTTTTGGCTTTGCCCGCGCAGCGCAGGGCCGCCGGCTGGGCGGCGATGGAAGTGCTATGGGTGCGCGAAGGCATGGCTGGCAGTGTAGCCACTGCCGCGTAAACGCGGGCGTAAAGATGGCTCAGGCGGCCGGCAATTCCGGGCTGCGCCACTCCAGCAGCTCCGCCAGCCGCAGCGTGATCCAGCGCGCTTCCGCCGCGCTCACGCCGGAGTCGGCCGTGTCCAGGCCGGCGTGGATGCCGCGCAGGATGTCGGCCTCGGACGGTGCCTGCGTGTGGTAGAGCGTCTGCGCCCGCTCCACCAGATGGCAGGCCAGGTCTTCGCACAGTTCGTAGCGGGCGCGCACCACGGCGCTACGCTCGGTCAGGCGCTGGCGGGCATCGCTGTAAGCGGCGATGAAAGAGGGCGGAACGTGGATCTGGTTGTCTTCTTCGGACATGCTGGGTCGGTCCTGGGCTGGCTTTCAGTCCGGCGTGAAGCGCGATTCGAAGCGCGCCATGTCTTCGGTCAGCTCGAACGTGACGAGCTGGCCCATCTTCATGTCGGCCAGGCGGCAGGCGGCGAACAGGCTGTATTTGCCGCCGAGGTCGAAGCTGGGCAGGTCGATGATGGCGTAGGGGTGGGGCACGAAGACCTCGTGCTCGAACACCACGCGGTGCTGGTTGCGCGGCGACGGGAAAAGCTTGTAGCGGTCGGTGGTGATGGTCTGTGTGGCCATGGCGGGGGCGTTAAAGTGCCGGGCGAGGAGCGCGCAGGCCGAGCGCTGGCGCAGCCCCGGCAGCGCGAAAGCGAAACGGGAGGCCCCCAGATGATGGCACGGCCCGCTCTTTCAACGCGCTGCAACGCCCGGGCGCCTGCCACCGGCCCCGCCAATCCCGATACATCGACCGACAGACACACTGACCCGCATGGCCCGCAATTCCCACAACTCCAACGAATGGACCCAGAAGATCATGGCGCTCGTCAAGGTCGGCAACGTGGCGGGCGCCACTGCGCAGATCCGCGTGGCGCCCACCGTGGCCGACCTGAAGCGCCTGCAGGCCGCGCTGGCGGCGCCTGGCGCCCCGGCTGCCGGCCGCCAGCTGGAGACGGTGGTGGCCGAGCACCTGGTGCTGCTCTCGGCCCCGCGCCTGCACCGTTCGCCATGAAGGCGCCCATGCAGACCGCCACGCCCCGCGTTTCCATCCAGACCGCCGATTTCGACGTGGCGGCCGAACTGGCCGCGCTGCGCGCTGCCGACGCCCGCGTGGGCGCCGTGTGCAGCTTCGTCGGCGTGGTGCGCGACCGCAGCGACGGCCAGAGCGTGGCGTCGATGGAACTGGAGCACTACCCCGGCATGACCGAGAAATCCATCGAGGCCATGATCGACGAGGCGCTGGCGCGCTTCGACATCTTCGGCGCCCGGGTGATCCACCGCGTGGGGCTGCTCGCGCCGCTCGACCAGATCGTGCTGGTGGCCGTCAGCTCGGCCCACCGGGGCGCGAGTTTCGAGGCCTGCGAATTCCTGATGGACTACCTCAAGACCCAGGCCCCGTTCTGGAAGAAGGAAGCCACGCCCGAGGGCGCGCGCTGGGTGGACGCGCGCGTGTCGGACGACGCGGCGCTGGCGCGCTGGGGCATCCGGGCGACGAATGCGCCTGCCGTCTAGTTTGCTATGAATTGAATAGCTAAAGGCCGAGGCTCAACAAGCGCCAGAGGCCCAAATAGCTGGAATTGAGCCGGCGGTGCGTGCCGGCCCGTCTCCAGCGTCATGCCGGCTGGAAACCGCTGGCGCGGATGATCCGCTCCCACGCCGCCGTGTAGGTGCGCACGCGGCCTGCGAACGGGCCCTGCGGTTCGAAGGCCACGTTCAGGCCCATGGCGGTGAGCTTCTCGCGCACGTCGGGCATCGCCAGCACCTGCTGCAGCGCGTTGCCGAAGCGGCCTGTGACCGGCTGCGGCGTGCCGGCCGGGGCGAACAGGCCGTAATAGGGGTAGTCGTCCAGGTGCGCGAAGCCCAGTTCGCCGAAGGTGGGCACCTGCGGCAGCAGCGGCTGGCGCTTGGCGCCGATGACGGCCACGATGCGCAGCTTGCCGGCGCGGTGCAGCTCGATCATGTCGGGCACCGAGGCGATGCCCGCCGCGATCTGGTTGCCCATCATGTCGGCCGTCATGGGCGCGCTGCCCCGGTAGGGCGCGGCCTGCAGATCCAGCTGGTAGCGCTCGGACATCAGCCGCACCAGGAATTCGGGGATCGAGCCCGGCGCGGGCACGCCGATGGTGTCCTTGCCGGCCCGCTGGGTCTTGACCCAGCGCACGTACTCCTCGACGCTTTGCGCCGGCGTGCCGCCGGACACGGCCAGCACGTTGGAGAACGTGGCCAGGCCCGCCACCGGCGTGAAATCGGTCGCGGGCGCGAAACCGGGGTTGCGAATCACCTGCGGCAGGATCGAGATGGTGTGGTCGTGCGAGAGCAGCAGCGTGTGGCCGTCGGGGGGCGATGCTTTCAAGGCCTGCGCGGCGATCTGCCCGCCCGCGCCGGCGCGGTTTTCCACCACCACGGGCGCCTGCAGCAGGTCCTTGAGCTTTTCGGCCAGCAGTCGGGCGATGGCGTCGGTGCCCGCGCCTGCCGGAAAGCCCACCAGCAGCCGCACGGGTGCGCCCTGCGGCTGCGCGCCGGCCCAGCCGGCAGCGGTGGCGAGGGCCGCGGCCGTGAAGCTGCGGCGGGAAAGGCTGGACATATCGGGCGTGGCGGCGGGCGGCATGGGCGGGCTCCGGAAGGGGTGGGAATGCCTGCATTGTCCGACAGGCCGCCCGCTGGAGGTGCTGCCGATTCGGCTTGAATCCGCCGCTGCCGACCGCATATCCGTGGCAATTCGGAGGTTTTTCCACCATGCGACAAGACAAACTCACCACCAAGTTCCAGGAAGCCCTGGGCGACGCGCAATCGCTGGCCCTGGGCAATGACAACGCCTACATCGAACCCCAGCACCTGCTGCTGGCCATGCTGCGCCAGGACGGCGGCCCGCGCGCGCTGCTGGAGCGCGCCGGCGCCAACGTGCGCGGTCTGGAATCGGCCGCAGAGGCCTCGCTCAAGCGCCTGCCGCAGGTGCAGGGCGGCGACGGCGTGCAGGTCGGGCCCGAGCTGGGCCGGCTGCTGCAGGCCACCGAGAAGGAAGCCCTCAAGCGCGGCGACCAGTTCATCGCGGGCGAACTCTTTCTGCTGGCGGTGGCCGACGCCAAGGGCGACGTGGGCACCCTGGCCCGCGAGAACGGGCTGAACCGCAAGAGCCTGGAATCGGCCATCGAGGCCGTGCGCGGCGGCCAGAAGATGGACAGCGCCGAGGCCGAGGGCCAGCGCGAGGCGCTGAAGAAGTACTGCCTGGACCTGACCGAGCGCGCCCGCGCCGGCAAGCTCGACCCGGTGATCGGCCGCGACGACGAGATCCGCCGTGCCATCCAGGTGCTGCAGCGCCGCAGCAAGAACAACCCGGTGCTGATCGGCGAGCCCGGCGTGGGCAAGACCGCCATCGTCGAAGGCTTGGCGCAACGCATCATCGCGGGCGAGGTGCCCGAAAGCCTCAAGGGCAAGCGCGTGCTGAGCCTGGACATGGCCGCGCTGCTGGCGGGCGCCAAGTTCCGCGGCGAGTTCGAGGAACGCCTGAAGGCCGTGTTGAACGAGCTGGCCAAGGACGAGGGCCAGACCATCGTCTTCATCGACGAACTGCACACCATGGTCGGCGCCGGCAAGGCCGAAGGCGCCATGGACGCGGGCAACATGCTCAAGCCCGCTCTCGCGCGCGGCGAGCTGCATTGCGTGGGCGCGACCACGCTGGACGAATACCGCAAGTACATCGAAAAAGACGCGGCGCTGGAACGGCGCTTCCAGAAGATCCTGGTGGGCGAGCCCTCGGTGGAGGCGACCATCGCCATCCTGCGCGGCCTGCAGGAGCGCTATGAGCTGCACCACGGCGTGGAGATCACCGACCCTGCCATCGTGGCTGCGGCCGAGCTGTCGAACCGCTACATCACCGACCGCTTCCTGCCCGACAAGGCGATCGACCTGATCGACGAGGCGGCAGCCAAAATCAAGATCGAGATCGACTCCAAGCCCGAGGCCATCGACAAGCTCGACCGCCGCCTGATCCAGCTGCAGATCGAGCGCGAGGCCGTGAAGAAGGAAAAGGACGAGGCGTCGCAAAAGCGCCTGGCGCTGCTGGAGGACGAAATCGGCAAGCTGCAGAAGGACATTGCCGACCTGGAAGACATCTGGACCTCGGAGAAGGCCCAGGCCCAGGGCAGCCAGCATGTGCGCGAGCAGGTCGAGAAGGTGAAGCTGCAGATCGAGGAGCTCAAGCGCAAGGGCGACTTCAACAAGGTCGCCGAGCTGCAGTACGGCCAGCTGCCCGACCTGGAGCGGCAGTTGAAGGAAGCCCAGGCCAAGGAAGAGGGCACCGACGGCGCCGCCACGCCCAACCGCCTGCTGCGCACCCAGGTGGGCGCCGAGGAGATCGCCGAGGTGGTCAGCGGCGCCACGGGTATTCCCGTCGCCAAGATGATGCAGGGCGAAAAGGACAAGCTGCTGCTGATGGAAGACAAGCTGCACGAGCGCGTGGTGGGCCAGGACGAGGCCATCGCCGCCGTGGCCAACGCCATCCGCCGCTCGCGCTCGGGCCTGTCGGACCCGAACCGGCCCACCGGCTCGTTCCTGTTCCTGGGCCCGACCGGCGTGGGCAAGACCGAGCTGTGCAAGGCGCTGGCGGGCTTCCTGTTCGACAGCGAAGACCACCTGGTACGCATCGACATGAGCGAATTCATGGAGAAGCATTCCGTCGCCCGCCTGATCGGCGCGCCGCCCGGCTACGTGGGCTACGAGGAGGGCGGCTACCTGACCGAAGCCGTGCGCCGCAAGCCCTACAGCGTGCTGCTGCTGGACGAGGTGGAAAAGGCCCACCCGGACGTCTTCAACGTGCTGCTGCAGGTGCTGGACGATGGCCGCCTGACCGATGGCCAGGGCCGCACCGTGGACTTCAAGAACACGGTGATCGTGATGACGAGCAATATCGGCTCCCATCTGATCCAGGCGATGGTCGGCCAGGACTCGCAGGACATCAAGGATGCGGTCTGGGGGGAACTCAAGAACCATTTCCGACCCGAATTCCTGAACCGGATCGACGAGACGGTGGTGTTCCACGCGCTGGACGCGAAGAACATCGAGTCGATCGCCCGCATCCAGCTGCAGTTGCTGGAGGCGCGATTGGCGAAGATGGACCTCGCGCTGCAGGTGTCGCCCGCCGCCGTGGCCGAACTGGCCAAGGTGGGCTTCGATCCGGTGTTCGGGGCGCGCCCTCTGAAGCGCGCCATTCAGCAACGCATCGAGAATCCGCTGTCCAGGCTGCTGCTGGAAGGGCGCTTCCCGCCCAAGAGCGTGATTCCCGTCGATGTGGACCCGGTCCAGGAGCCGGGTGTTTTCAAGTTCGGCGCCGCACAGCCTGTGGAGGCTTGAAGCGCTGGACCCCATGGGTGTGAGGTCCTGACCGTGCCTCACACCCGCCAGAAAGGGGCATGGTTTGAATGATTTCGTGGCCGGGTTGATCCGGTGGACGCTGCGCTTATTCGTGGTGGTGGTGGGGCTCGTGTTCTTCGTCTGCCTGCTGGCCATGGTGGCCGTGCTGGCGCTGGCGTGGGGCCTCAGGTCGCTCTGGGCGCGGTTGACCGGCCGGCCGGTGACGCCGTGGGTGATGCGGATGGACCCGCGGGACGGCTGGAGCACGGTGTATCGGAGCACCGCGCGCTGGACGGCGGCGCGCGGCTCCGGGCCCGCCGCCGATGAGCCACCCGCACCCGGGGCGCGGGCGCGCGAGCTGCCCGGCGCGCGCGAGGTGGTGGACGTGGAGCCGCGCGAAGTGCGCTGATCCGGGCAGGGCCGGCCTGCGGCAGCGCTCTCTTACAGCCCGTTGCAGCCGCCGTCCCGTGGGTGCGCGGCCCGCTGCCTATGATGCGGAGCTATGACGCCTGCCGATATCCGCCACCAGTTCGAAGTCCAGCGCCAGGCCAGTCGCGCCCAGCCCGACGTGCCGCTGATGGTGCGCCGCGAGCGCCTGCTGCGCCTGCGCAAACTGCTGGACGAACATGGCCCGGTGCTGGCCGCCGCCGTGCAGGCCGACTTCGGCATGCGCTCGCCGCGACTCACCGAGGTGGCGGACCTGTTCATCCTGCGCGCTCAGCTCAAGCACACGCTGCGGCACCTGGCCCGCTGGGCGAAGCCGAAGCGTGTGCGCACGCCGCTCATGCTGCAGCCGGCGCAGGCCTGGATCGAACGGCAGCCGCTGGGCGTGGTGGGCGTCATCTCGCCGTGGAACTACCCGGTGCAGCTGGCCCTGGCGCCCGCCATGGCTGCGCTGGCGGCGGGCAACCGCGTGATGCTCAAGCCCAGCGAGCTCACGCCGCACACGGCGGCCCAGCTGGCGGCACTGGTCGCGCAGTTCTTCTCGCCCGATGAATTCTGCGTGGTGCAGGGCGACGCGGCGGTGGCCGCCCTGGTGGCATCGCTGCCCTTCGATCACCTCGTCTTCACCGGCTCCACCGCCATCGGCCGCAAGGTCGCGCAGGCCGCTGCGGTCAACCTGACGCCCACCACGCTGGAGCTGGGCGGCAAGTCGCCCTGCATCATCGACGCTGACTGCGACCTGGCCGACGCTGCGCTGAAGATTGCGCACGGCAAGCTGCTCAATGCCGGGCAGACCTGCATCGCGCCCGACTACGTGCTGCTGCCGCGCGGCAGCGAAGCCGCTTTCGCCGAGGCCTACCGCGCCGCTGTGGCCAAGCTGTTTCCGTACTTCGAGGGCAACCCCGACTACGCCGCCGTCATCAACGCGCGGCACCTGGCGCGGCTGCGCACCATGCTGCAGCAGGCGCAGACGCAGGGCGCCGACATCCACGTGCTGGAACCGGTGCCGGGTTCGCCGCCACCGCCGCCGCAGAGCATCGGCGACGGGGTGGGGCGGCAGATGCCGCCGGTGCTGGTGTTCGGCGCCACGCAGGCCATGCAGGTCATGCAGGAAGAGATCTTCGGCCCGGTGCTGCCGGTGCTGGGCTACGAGCGGCTGGACGACGTCATCACGCACATCAACGCCGGTCCGCGGCCGCTGGCGCTCTACTGGTTCGGGCGCGGCGAGGCCAACCGCGATGCCGTGCTGCGCCGCACCGTGAGCGGCGGTGTGACCGTGAACGACACGCTGCTGCACGTCGCGCACGACAACCTGCCCTTCGGCGGCGTGGGCGACAGCGGCTGGGGCGCGTACCACGGCGAGCCCGGGTTCCTGCGGTTCTGCCACCAGAAGTCGGTGCTGGTGCAGTCGCGCTGGTCGCTCGGCGGCGCGCTTTATCCGCCCTATGGCGCGCGATTCGACCAGGTGATGGGGCTGCTGCGCCGCTGGAGCTGAACGGCCACGCATGGCCTTGCGCGGGCCGTTCTGGAGCGGTGGGAGAGGCCGCGCGGCGGCTCCGGCATACCGTAGCGGTTGAGGTGAAAAACCATTTGCGGCGACAATGCCGCTCTTTTCGTTTTTTCCCATCTGTTTCCGTTCCCCCATGTCCAGTATCCAGGTTCGTCCCGCTACCCTCCGCGACGCGAAAGCCATTGCCCAGATCCACACGCAATCCGCCACCGAGGCCTACCGAGGCCTGCTGCCAGACGACCAATTGCGATCGATGTCTTCGGTCGAGAAACGCCAGGCCTACTGGCGCGAAGCCATCGAGTACTGCGAGCCCCAGGTGCAAGTCGCCGTCGATGGCGACAAGATCGTCGGTTTCGTCGGCTTCGACCGGTCCCGCGATGAGAAGTCCCGTCCCACCACCGGTGAGATCTGGGCCATCTACGCCTCTCCCACGCACTGGAGCCAGGGCGTCGGTGTGGCCCTGTGGGACGCCGCGCGCGACGGCCTGCAGGAAGAAGGCTGCACCAACGTGACGGCCTGGGTGCCGCTGCGCAACGAGCGCGCCCTGCGCTTCCACGAACTCGCCGGCTTCAAGCGCGAAATGTCCACCGCCAAGACGGCTGTGGTGGGCGGCGTCAAGATCGAGGAAGTGCGCCTCAAGCGCCCTCTGAACTGACAGCGCCGGTGGCTCCGCCCCGGGCGGGCCCGCTGCGGCGCACCAGGCCTTTTTTCTCCTCTCTTCACAGGCTTGGCGTATGACCCCCTCCACGATCCACTGGCAAGACGCCTCCGGCCAGGCGCAGAGCGCGCTCTGGCAAGCCGAGAGCGGCGCGCCCGCACCGCGGCGCGTGCTGCTCGCCGACGACACGCTGGCAGCCGACAAGGCGTATCGCCTGGCATGCGAAGGCACCGGCCTGCTCTGGGCTGGCGACTTCCATAACGCGCGGCAGTTGCTGCAGGCGCTGGCCCGCCGGGCCGATGCGCCGCGCGGCCGCGCTGCCGGCGGCGCCAAGGCCCGCGCCCGGGCCCGGGCGCCTGAGGCACCGGGTGCGCAGGTTCCGGCCCTGCCCTCGCAGGCTTTCCACCTGCACCGGCAGGCGCAGGCCCAGCGGGCGCGCACGCTCTCGCAGATCCTCATTCCGGTCCAGGCCGACTACGGCATTCCACTGCGCCGCGCCCCTGACCTGCGGGCGGCTTTCACCGAAGCCTGGGGCGCGCCCGGCGGCGAGGCCCGCGTGGTGTCGCTGCGCGAGGTGCTGGGGCTGGTCGGCGCGCACGAATGGCGCAAGAAGGGCGTGCCCATTCCGGCGCTCGGCCCCGAGGCGCGCATCCACCCGCACTACGGCGTGTTCTCGCCGGTGCGCGGGGAATACGTGGACCTGGTCGCAACCACGCCGCTGCCGGCCGGCGCGAAGACGCTGGCCTTCGATATCGGCACCGGCACGGCCGTGCTGGCCATCGTGCTGGCGCGCCGCGGCGTGGCCCGGGTGGTGGCGACCGACCAGGACCCGCGTGCCCTCGCCTGCGCGGCCGACAACCTGCGCCGCATGGGTGTGGCGGGGGAGGTCGCGCTGCAGTCGGCCGATCTGTTCCCTGAAGGCCGGGCGCCCCTGGTGGTGTGCAACCCGCCGTGGGTGCCGGCGCGTGCCAATTCGCCCATCGAGCGCGCGGTGTACGACGAAGACAGCCGCATGCTGCGCGGCTTTCTGGCGGGGCTGGCCGAGCATCTGGCTCCGGGCGGCGAAGGCTGGCTCATCCTGTCGGATCTGGCGGAACACCTGGGGCTGCGCAGCCGGGCGCAGCTGCTGGAGTGGATCGACCAGGCGGGCCTGCGCGTGGTGCAGCGGCACGACGTGAAGCCGCGCCACGGCAAGTCTGCGGACGCGCAGGACCCGCTGCATGCCGCCCGTGCGGCCGAGGTCACTTCGCTCTGGCGGCTGGCGGCGGTGTGACCGCACCGGCTGCTGCGGCTGCAACTGCGGCTGCGGCTGGCGCGGCGCGCGCCGTTCATCCGGCCGGCAGCAGTTGTTCCATGCGTTCGCGCACCGACGCGGCGCGCTGCGCGCCCGCCATGACGGTGATCTCGTCCAGCAACGCCTCGCCCACGTCCAGCATGCTGTCGCGGTCACGCGCGCTGCGCAGGGCGTCGCGGAAGCGCTGGGCCAGCTCGGCGTGGCGGCGCGAGAACATGCGCTCGCAGATGTCGAACAGGTACATGCGCGTGCCGGCCAGTGAGCGCAGCGCCTGCGAGGGTGCCGGCGCGCTGCCTGGAACACTGCCTGAAGCACTGCCTGGGGCGTTGGCGGCGACCGGCTCGGCCAGATACCCCTGGCGGAGCAGCTCGGCCACCATCTCGGCGCCGACGCCGTTGTACATGGCCTGCAGCTCCGCGAGCGGCCGGCCGTCAGCCAGCAGCAGCAGCGAGCGCTCGCGCAGGCTCAGCGTGCGGACGCCGGGCGAGAGTTCGTGGCGGGCTTTGTCGGTTTTCAGAAGCAGCGGCATGGGGTGGGGGTGGCACGGAGCGCACTGCGTGCCATTGCACACCGCCGCAGTGACATGGCCATGACGGGCGTCGTGGCAGGCGGTGGGCTTGCGAATGCGTTTTGCTATTAAAACCATAGCTAATGGCGCTTTATGGATGGGCGCTGGAAGGCTTTTTGATGCTTGAATTCCAACGAAAGCGGGTGCTCGCCACCCAGGCTTGCATCGGGCGGGCCGCGCCATGACCACGCTGCTGCTGGCGCCCATGGAGGGCCTGCTCGACTTCGTGCTGCGCGACGTGCTGACCCGGGTGGGGGGCGTGGACCGCTGCGTGTCCGAATTCATCCGCGTGACCGGCACGCTGCTGCCCGACAAGGTGTTCCTGCGCTACATCCCGGAGCTGACGAACGGCGGGCGCACGCTGGCGGGCGTGCCGGTACGGGCGCAGCTGCTGGGCTCCGACCCGGCGAGCCTGGCCGAGAACGCCGCCCGCCTGGCCGAGCTGGGGCCGGAGGGCATCGATCTGAATTTCGGCTGCCCGGCCAAGGTGGTCAACCGGCACGGTGGCGGCGCCGCCTTGCTGCGCGAGCCGGAGCGCATCGCCGGGCTGGTGGCTGCCGTGCGCCGCGCGGTGCCGGCCCCTCTGCCGGTGTCCGCGAAGATGCGGCTGGGCTACGACGATGCCAGCCGGGCCATCGAGTGTGCGCAGGCGATGGAAAGCGGCGGCGCCTGCGAACTGGTCGTGCATGCGCGCACCAAGGCCGACGGCTATCGCCCGCCGGCATATTGGGAGCAGATTCCGGCGATTCGCGCTGCCGTGCGGATTCCGGTGGTCGCCAATGGCGAGATCTGGACCGTGGAAGACGCGCTGCGCTGCCGCGAGGTGTCTGGCGCCAGCGCGCTGATGCTCGGGCGGGGCATCGTCGCCGACCCGGGCCTGGGACTGGCCATTCGCGCGGCCGATGCAGGGGCCGCCGAGCGATTCGCGCTGCCATGGTCGGCGCTGCTGCCGCAGCTTGCCCTGTTCTGGCAGCTGGTCTGCGACGGCCTGGAACCCCGGCAGCGGGCAGGGCGGCTGAAGCAATGGCTCAATCTGCTGCGCCGCCGCTACCCGGAGGCCGAGGCGGCGTTCCAGCACGTCCGCACGATGACCGATCAGCGGGAGATCAGCCTTTGGGTGGAGGCGCAGCAGCCAGGCTGATGCACCCTGGTGGCGATCGCGGCACCGTCTAACCGGATGGTCAGAGCAGATGGTCAGGCGCCAGCGGGCCCAGCAGTTTGAGCAGCATCCGCAGGCCGAGGCTGGTGTCGGGGTCGTGGGTGGCGTCCTGCAGTCCGCTGCCTTGCGGCGCGCGCCACACCAGTCCGCCCTGCTGATCGTGCTCCAGCCGCCAGGCGTTGCGCCGCATCGCCGCCTCGATCTGCCCGGCCGCTTCCCGAGACAGCCCGGGGCTGCGGATCAGCAGGGCGATCTCGGTGTTCTGCAGTTGCGAGCGCAGGTCCAGGTTCATCGAGCCGATCACCAGCAGCCGCCCGTCGATCACCATCACCTTGGAATGCAGCATGGCGCGGGATTCCCCCGTGCCGCTGCCGCCCGAGCTGCCGAATGCCGAACCCAGGCCGGAGGCTTCGCTGCGCATTTCGTAGAGCTCGATCCCCATGCGCAACAGCTCTTCACGGTGACGCGCATAACCCACGTGGGCGATGGGGGCGTCGTTGGAGGCCAGCGAGTTGGTCAGGATGCGCACCCGCACGCCGCGAGACCGCGCCTGGGCGAACGCAGCCTTCATGTCGTCGCCAGGCACGAAGTAGGGCGAGATGATGAGCAGGTCCGAACGGGTGATGCCCATCAGCTTGAGCAGCCCATCCACCACCGTGTCGCCCGAGGAAACGGTGGGCACGGCGCCGGGCGTGCCGGGGGGCACTCCCTCGGCGCTGTTCGGGGCGGCTGGCGTCTCGCCGGGGGAACGGGTCGCGTTGCTGCCGCCATCGCCATCGCCGTTGCTGCTGTTGCTGTTGCTGTTGCTGTTGCGGGCCTGCCCGGCGCGGGCAGCGGTCGATGTCGCGCGTGATGACGCGGGGAGCGATGGCGAAGTCGCAAGCTGGGTGGAGGCAGCAGCGGCCGCCGCCGCCCGGGTGGCGGGGTTCGCCGCAGGCGCAGCCGCCTCGGCCCTGGCAGCCGTCCCTGCTGCGCCCGCTGCGGCGGCGTCGTCCAGCGGTATCTTGGTGGGTTTGTCCACCATCAGCACGGCAGGCGCCCAGACGAAGTCGGCCTGCGCCAGGTCCATCGGCTGCTCGCGCGCAATGCGTTCGCGCTGTTCGCGCGTCGGCCCGCCGAGTGCAGGGCGTGGCTCGCCATCGGGCGGCCGGGGCCGGCTGCCCGAGTTTCGGGCCGCTGACTCATTGGGCATGGCGGGCGCTGATGCCGCCGCTGCCGTTGTTTGCGACGTAGCCGCCGGGGTGCCATCCGCGCCCGGGGGCTCACCGCCGATGCGCGGCGCGTTGCTGCCGTCGTCGTCCAGCACCTGGGCCCGGATGTTCGCAAGCTCCTCCCGCGTGATCAGCGATTGCACCGGATAGGCGCGTTCGTTGTTCCAGTAGCTGTCAAAGCTGCGCGACATTTCCCGCACGATCGGGCCAGCAGCCAGCACGTCCATGTCCACGAAGTTGCCCGATTCGGAGTTGCCGAAATAGGCGTCCCCCAGGTTGCGCCCGCCGGTCACGCCCATGGCGTTGTCTGCAAGGAACAGCTTGTTGTGCATACGCTGCTGCACCCGGGCGAAGTCGGTGAGCGACCCCCACATCCGCCCCAGGGCCGAGCCCCGAGAGCCGGCGACCGGGTTGAACATGCGCATTTCGATATTGGGCTCGAACGCCATGCGCATCACCAAAGCGTTGCGCCCGGTGCTGTGAAAGTCGTCGAGCAGAATCCGCACCCGCACCCCCCGCCGCGCCGCGCCCACCACCCCGCGCAGCAGCCGTTCACTGCTCGCATCGACGTGGATGGCGTAGTACTGCAGATCCAGCGTCTTCTGGGCCTGGCGAACCAGCGCTAGGCGGCTGGTGAAGGCCTCTTCGGGGGTGTTGAGCAGCAGGAAGGCGGAGGCGGTCGGATCGTTGGGGCTGGCGGGCGGTCGGGGCGTGAGCAGACTGCCCAGGGACGTGGCCTGCGGGGTCTGCAGGGCCGTGGAGATCGGACGCTCGACATCTTTGGGCAAGCTGCTGCAGCCCACGGTGAAGATGGCAGCGAGAAGCGCAGCGGCTACGCTGGAGCAGCGGTGCCAGGAGGGCGAAGCACGGGTGGGCATAGGGGCCGCGTCAGGTAGCAACAGAGTCCGCTGGTATACCGTTGTTTAACCCGCATCCGGTGTCGGACAGGCGCGCTGATCGGGACGGGTCGGGCCCCGCCGAATCGTGGCTGCCCGTCGGCTCAGCCGAAGGCAGCCCGCCCGGCAACTCGTGCCACGATGCGTAAATCCGATCCAACCGGCTCGACGGTTTCGAATTCCAGGGAGAGTGCGTGCCCCAGTTCCTGCAGCGGCCCCCACTCGGCCAGGCCCTGTGCGCCTGCGCCAAGCAGCTTGGGCGCAACGTAGAGCAGCAATTCATCCACAAGCCCCTCTCTCACCAGAGAGCCATTGAGCTTGTGCCCGGCTTCGACGTGAAGTTCGTTGATTCCGCGGGCGCCGAGGTCCCGCAGCATGGCGGAGAGATCCACTTTTCCGGCGGCATTGGGAAGGTCGATCACTTCGGCGCCCAGCGCCTGCAGCGCGTTGCTCCGTTCGGGTTCGGCATGCGCCGAGTAGATCAGGACCGATCGGTCGGACGCCTGCCAGAGCTTGGCATGCAGCGGAGTCTGCAGGCGGCTGTCCACAATCACCAGGTGGGGCTGACGAGGGGTCGCCACCTCCCGGACGTTCAGCAACGGATCATCCTCGAGCAAGGTGCCGATGCCGGTGAGCACGCCGCAGGCTCGGGCTCGCCAGGCTTGCCCATCCGCCCGCGCCGCCGCTGACGTAATCCACTGGCTAGCGCCATTGGCGAGTGCGGTGGCGCCGTCCAGGGACACGGCCGCTTTCATTCGAACCCAGGGCGTGCCGCGGATCATGCGGCTGAAGAAGCCGATGTTCAGGTCACGCGATGCAGCGGAACCGGGACCTACGAGGACTTCCACCCCCGCCGCGGCCAAGCGCTCGAAGCCTTGGCCCGCGACCAGCGGATTGGGGTCGGCCAGTGAGGCGACGACCCTGCGAATGCCAGCCCGTATCAGGGCTTCGCAGCAAGGCCCTGTGCGACCCTGGTGGGAGCAAGGCTCGAGCGTGACGTAGGCAGTCGCTCCATGGACGTAGTGGCCGGCTTGCTGCGCTTCGCGCAAAGCCATTACTTCTGCGTGGGGTCCCCCCGCACGCTGCGTGGAGCCCGTTCCGAGAATGGTTCCTGCGGCAGAGACAAGCACGCAGCCGACGCGTGGATTGGGGTTGGAAACAAAAAGCGCGCGCGCCGCGAGGCTGAGCGCTTCCTCGATGAACGACTCGTCTTTTTCAGTCGCCGTTCCGCTCACTTGGTCCAGCATTCGCTCGCCAATGCGCTGGTGGTGGACCCTGCCGCGCCCCTGATCCCTGCCTCGGTCAGCGTGAAGTTGCCACAGCGGTCGCCAATTTGGGCGCCAGCGGGAGTCGCCGTCAAGGTGTAGGTGCGTCCATTGTCGGCAGCCACTCCGCCTGTCGGAGATGTCAAGGCGATCGTGTAGCGTGCCGAAGGCGTGCTCTGCAGGCCCGCCGGGAACACATTGGCGCTCGTCAATGGGTAAGTGCCTTGCGCGGTAGCCACGCGCTCCAGCCATTGGGATCCCTGCAACAGAGTAGCGCGGGCTTCTGCGCGGTGGCCTCGACGGATGTACTCCTGATAGCTCGGAATGGCGACGGCGGAAAGGATGGCCACGATCGCCACAACGATCATGACTTCAATCAGCGTAAAGCCTGCGGATGACGTGCTGTTTCTTTTCATGCCGTTCGTCTCGGTCTCATTGCATCTGGCGCCAGCTGGGTCGCAGAGCCTGCTCCGGCAGCCTGGCCAGAGAGTCATCTCCACTCTTGATGATCCGCTTGTTGATCGCAATGCCCTTGGCGCCCTTCGAAGTGCTCATTCGCGACACTCCCCGGTCCTGATTGTCTGCGGTGTTGTAAATGCCGTCGCCATTCAGGTCCATCACTTGCACGTTCGGTTTGCGTCCATCCATGATGTTCAGCAGCGTCCTGAACTGCTTTTCTTCCTGAGGCGAAGGCGAACACGTCTCTTCCTGCGAGTTCCCACCAGACGCCGGAACCTGGGTGAGCACTTCCAGGACGTTGCTGTTGTCGAAGAACTGCATGGTTTTCAAAAGGCGCTCACCGGTTTCCGGAAGATTGAAGTACCAGCCTTTCTTGGCATTGGCACCCGTATAGGTCACGGTATTGGCGCTCATCTTCCAGAAAACCCGCCCCGAGCTGTTGCCATCGCCGTTGATGGCCGTTCCCACCAGCGTCTGGGCTACCAGATCGGTGGTTCCGGTGCCGACGGGACTGACGGTCACGGAGGTGTCCAGGGCCAGTCGGGAGCTGACGAGCTTATAACGGGTGCTGTCCAGGATCGAATAGATGGTCTGCTTGGAAATGTCGGTTCTGTCAGCCTCGGTCACGTTCTGGCCGGTACCGAAGGCGACCATCACGCCTCCCACACCTCGGTCGTTGGCCTTGACTGTGGGAGCCGCCGTGATCGGCTGGGTACTGGAAACGCCTGCATTCTGATAGGTGGCGGTGTAGAAGGGCGAGCCCGAGAAAGCCACTCCCCAGTTATCCGCATTGTTCGATAGAAGGTCGAACTTCCAGAGGTTGCCTTTGAGATCCCCGGCGTAGACGACGTCCGGACTCCCATCGCCATTGATGTCGACCACGCGGGGCGCAGACAGCCCGTTGCCGACCGCGTTCGTGCCGGTCGATGCGGCCACGATCTTCTTCAAGGCGCGATCAGGGCCGCTCAGGTACTGAATGAGAAGCACGGGGCGTTCGTTGGTGCTGTTGTAGCCATTTCCCATGATGACTGCCCATCTGCCGTTGTTCAGTTTGGCAATCTGCGTGGTCTTGGCCGGGTTGGCTTCATCGACCACAGGGGTCGCGAAGATATGGCCCAGATCCGCTTCGTCCGAACCGGCAGCGACTGCGTCGGCCTTGTTAAGCGTCTTGTCCATGAGCACGACGTTGGCACGATCGGTCGCGTTGGTAGTGAAGTTGGAGGCGATGGAGTTGTCGGTGGTACCCGGCTTGGTGACGTCCATCACGAAGTAGCCCTTGCCACCCGCGCCCAGACTCCCCACCAGCAAGGTGCGCCAATCGGAGGCATTGGTGCCGACATCCACATCGCCGGTGAAAGGCGAACCATCGACGTAGTAACGGTGAGCATAGTTGGAACTGGTCAGCAGAGGCAGCGTCTTGATCACGCCCTTGGGAACGTATGCAATCTTCTCCATCCCATCCACGGCGGAAAAACCGTGCAGCATTCCGTCGTTGCCCCCGACATAAACCATCGGAATGCGAGCTTTCTGAGCGGCAAGGAATGACGTGTAGCCCGGTAAATTGAAGTTGCTGACGGCCCCCTTCACGTACCACACGGACGAATTGACGATGTCGCCTTGGCGCGAAGCGCGCTCTCTGAAAGGTCTGGCTGCCGTATTGCCTTCCTTGGTGCGATCGCCGCGCAGGAAGTTCACGCGGTCTTCGCCCAGATTGTCAGAGGCGTTGAAAACGGCTTTTTGCGCCGCACTCAGTTTTCCGACCCCGACGTCCCATTCGAAGGGGACTGCTGCGCCAGTGGCATCATTGGTGGTGAGAATGACGCGCGTGCTCACACTGGCCAGTTCGTCCAGCTTGTCTGCCGTGGTTTTCCTGTCCTTGGGCGGGTTTTGTCCGTTGATGATGCCCCATGCAGGGTTGGCCGACTTCGTGCCGGATGTTTTCGCCACCACGTTGGAATAAACGTAGCCTTTCCATTTGTCCGCCTCGTAGCCGGAGACGTACTCGGCAAGATCGGCTCGGATATTCGTCGTGCCTGATCCTGCATAACCGGTGATGGGTTTGCTGTTGTCGTTGATGATGCCGCCAACGATTTCATTGAAGGCATTTTTCAGGTCTTCGGAAGTTTTGGCGGGATAGAACTTCCCTCGGCTGTTGATTGCCATGTGCCACAGTTCTTCTCGGCGACCATTCTCATCATTATTGATAGGGTCCAACCAATATTTGTTGCCCACTATTGCAGCTGCGAAGTCGCCTCCGTACATGCCCTGTGCCGTATTGAATAGTGGGTTAGTATTTGCGTTATTCCTTTGCCAGTCAGCCGCCGAGTTATAGCCAATGGTATACGTTACCATGTTCTGCCAGTTGGCAGGGTTATTCTTTGGATTCCAGTACTCGTTGATGGTGACTGATTTTCCTTGATTGGTAAATACCTCGTCTCCCGCTTTTCTGATGAGCGGTGTCAGTCCATTGGGAATGCCATTTTGCAAATCAGTGGCCCAGTAATAGAAGGCCATGTCCGACAGAGTGGGGAGTGGGTCGTTCTTGTTTTTGTCTCCCCACTTGGCTCCGTAGCCCCAGGCGTCGCTGTAAATCTTGGACTGCGCAGAACCTGCGTCATACACGGTGCCATCAGGGAATGTCGTGTTCGTACCGTCAGCATTTCCGATAGTGTTCGACTGCGTGTTGTTCCATCCGCCGTCAGTCATCAGGATGTGATAAGAGCGGCGGCAGGTCTGGGGTGAATTGTCGACGGTACCCGGTTCGGCATTCCACGGGTTGGCAGCTCCAGTGGTCCGCAGATATTCACCAGCGTTACGCATCATGGCGTGTGAGGGCGTGCCGTTGGCAGCGTTCAATGTGTCGATCCAACGAAAGAACTGGCCGCGCTGGCTAGCTTCGCTCGGCGTCGTGCCGCCCTGCAGTTCGCGCATCGTGTTCCACGACACCCCACCGCTGGCGCAACTAGCATGGGTGCTCGGAATCGTATTGCAGTTCCACATGGACTGGTATGCGAGGCGAATGCTCCCGTCTGGAAGGTTCGCGGGCGCGAAGGTGTCCTTTAGCGCCGCCTTGAGCGCGTTGATACCGTTGGTTCCCATACTCCCCGAGTTATCCACCGAGACGATCACATTTGGCGGCGGCTGCCGCGAAGCGGAGCCTGCGGGATATTGAGCCAGATTGAGTGGAGCGGCGGCGGCGGGCAACGCCGCGCCCATGCTAGTCACCAAGCCACCAATAACCGTCCGTAACAAGACTTTGTTTCGCATGCTGGTCTCTTAATTCTTGGTTTTCTGGCGGGCATAAGTCGTCTGGATCACGGCCTGGGTGCTGGGCTTCAAGCCTCGAGCAATTGCCGTGATCCGATAGACGACATAGGGTTTCAGATTCAAGGCGAGCATCTTGGATCCGTTGGTGACCAAGCCTGAATTGCCGGCGTTCGAGTCATAGGGCATGATCTCCACCCAGTACCACGCTCCGGTGCCTGCAGCCGTTCGATTCAAAATGGCGTTGCTGGACTGGCTGCTGGTGCTTCCTATCAAAGCTCCCGTGTATTCGCCGTACCGCGCGCCAACATTCGCTGCTGTCATGGCCTGAAGGGTAGTGGGGTCGTTCCAAAAATCCTGCGGGCCCGTTCGTTTGGCGCAAATTCCGTTCAGACAGCCCGTGGGCTGGGCTGTCAACGTGGCGATCAGATCCCCCACTTCGCGATCTTCGTCGACGAACCACACGCTATTGACGGAGTCCGGAACGCGGCATACCCGGGGTCGTCCTGAAGCCGGCGTGCAGGCACTCCCATCCGCTTTGGTGCCTTGAATGTCCATTTCGGCATCCTGAATCATGGCTTGTGCGGCTTCGAACGCCCGCTGGTAATCCGCGTCGTTGCCCACGATCAGTTCATTGAACAGTGCCGATCTCGACGCCCAAAGCGCCAGCAGCATGGACAGCATGATCAGAACGATCACGATGATCAGGGAAACGCCTCTTTGGGCTTTGCGATGTGTCATGGGAACCATGTCGTTCAGCCTGCCACACCCTGGCTGCGGATTTGATAGGTATTTCGAAACACCGTATGCAGTCTTCTGTTGAAACTAGCGGCATTATTCCCGCAATCCTGATAGGTAGAAGCGGCAGGAATATCCACGGTTTCATCACCAAAAAGGTCCAGACACACCTCCACTGCAAATACTCTTGCCCAGTTGGAGCCCACTCCTGCTGCATTGACGCGCTGGATCGTGGGGTTGCCCACATCGGCATTGGCTTGAAGCAAATACCATACTTGGAAGTCCTGTACGTTTCTGATGACCGGTTGCGCCCCGCCAGTGCCTGCGCAGTGGAGGCTACCGTTTCGCAGGGTGAACTGACTCTGAACGATAGTTGCAGTACCGTTTTCCCCGAGACAGTTTCTAAAGAGGGATGCCGGAAGCGAGGTTGAGAAGTTGGCCTCCGTATAGTTCTGATAGGCCACAGAAAGCTTGAATTGCGAACTGCTGGGGCTATCCAGGCCGGTAACGGTATTGGTCGCCTTGTCGAAGCTGGTTTCAAACGCCACAACCTCCTGCGGGGTGATCGTGGTCGGCACCGCCTGAGTTGCGGCAAGATTGAGGCGAATCGACCCTGCCTGACGCAGTTGCTGCCCGATGACTCGAAAGGCATAAGCGGCTTGCTGCTGCATCTGGGTGGCATCAGAAATTGTTCCAGAGGCACCGCGCGATACCATGAGTGCCCCCATGGCCACGGCCACGGTCAGAAGACCGATGGTGATGCCCACCATCAGCTCGATCAGCGTGATACCGCGTTGGCGGCGGCTCAGCGGCGCCGGATGGGGGAGATAAACGGGTTTCATTGGGGGCAAAAAAAGCTGGGGTCTGCAGAACCCGACAGAAGGTACGGCAGGCATCGATTGGCCAGCGGGATGTACTGCAGGTGGCAGATCCGGTCTGCCGGGCACGAGACATTGCTGGCACCGGTCACGGCGAACGGCTGTTTATAGGCTGCTGTCTCTGCGGCGGAATCTGTGGCTCGGACTTTCTCGTTTTCTCTCCAACTGACCATCACGCCCAGCTGCCTGCGATTGCCCGCGTCGGTTTCATCCGCAGCATAGAAAACCGCAGCGTCGCCTAACGGCAGGGTTGACTGCACAAGACGCTTCCAAGCACCACGGTCGTAAGCCGCCAGATTGGGTGCGGTACAGCCACTGGCGCAGCTGGTGCTGGCAGGCATGTCACCGAAGCCGGTAATGTAGTTGGCGCTCACGGAGGGAGTGCTCGCGCTGGGGTTGAGCCGCACCCGCTCACTCAGGTTGTCAATCAGCCTGATGGCTTGTGCCCTGCTGTTGCTCGTCTGTGTTTCCACCAAGGTGCGCAACTGGATTCCCACAATGCCCAGGATGCCAAGCGCCATGACCACAATGGCAATGAGCGATTCAATGAGGGTCAAGCCAGCTTGCCGCCGAGCAGCCGATATCGTTATTGACACGCCACATCCCCTTCCTGCCGTTGCACCCGCCCGCCAGACGAAATGCAGAGCGTGGTGACGTAAGGCGAGGAGACTCCGTCTGGTAAGGGTAACAAGGTAAATCCCATCGCAGTTACTCCAGCCTTGCCCCAGCGGTCGAATTTGTAGTAAGAGACGTTGGAAGCTTTATTGGTGAAAAGTAGCGATTTGAGTGGGGGCGACTTTTGAAGCATTACGTCTGTTCCTGCGTCAAAAATCTCGTTGTTATTAACGTCCACATACAAGAACCAGCCACAACCCCAGTCTTGGATGGTGTCCGAAGAGGGGCAGTCTTGCGCGTTTAACGGGTTTTTGCGAAGCACAACCCTGCCCCCACGCTTGATGGCTTCGGTGCGTGCGACATAAAGAGCCGAGGTAAAGTTGTCGGCGGCATCTCGGATTCGCCACTTCTCGATGATGGGTCGAAAGCTGGGTGCTGCCAGCGCGGTCAGTGTTGCCACGATCGCAATGACGACCATCAACTCGATGGCGGTGAAACCGCGCGCGGTGTTGGATTGGAGGGGGTGGGGTGGAAGCATGGGGCACGGGTCTTTCATAAAATCCTAACCGCACTGTGCGGAACGAGCCAGCCGTGGTGGACCAATGGCAGCACCCGTCAGACGAATGGGAACTCATCGTCCACTGCGCTGGCAGTTGGGTCAGAATGACTGCCCATTGCGGGTCTGCGGTTCCGGGTCCGCTACTTGTGCCCACGATTTTTCCACAATGCAAATTTACCGGTCATCACTCCTTCGCTTCACGCCTGAAGGATCGGCAGCATTCGATCCTGATGGCTTGCTTGCTCTGCAACTGGACGGCCAGAACCGGTGGCGCGTGAAGGCGGCCGGGGCATGGCAGTCATTGGCACCCCAGTTTGCGCACTTGCCCTTCACGCATTGGCCGGATCGCATCATCGCCCCCGGCTTCATCGACATGCACATCCACTTTCCTCAGACGGATGTGATCGGATCACCGGCCGAAGGCCTGCTGCCGTGGCTCGAGAACTACACCTTCCCGCACGAGTCGCGGTTTGCCGACCCGGTCTACGCCGCCGAAGTGGCCACGGTGTTCCTGGATGAGCTGCAACGCCATGGTGTGACGACCGCACTGACTTTCGCGACCTCGCATCCCGCGTCGGTGGATGCGCTGATGGCCGAAGCGCACAAGCGCGGCCAGCGCCTCATCGCGGGCAAGGTGCTGCAGGACCGGCATTCGCCCGATGGCGTGCGCGACCAGACCGAGCAGTCCTTGATCGACACCGAAACCCTCATTCAGCGCTGGCACGGCCAGGGCCGGCTGGGATATGCCATCACGCCCCGCTTCGCGCCCAGTTGCAGCGAGGCGCAGCTGCGCGGCGCGGGCGAGTTGGCCGCCCGGTACCCGGACGTCTGGATCCAGTCGCACGTGGCGGAAAACCTGGACGAGGTTCGCTGGGCGCGGGAGCTGTTTCCCGCTGCCCGCAGTTATCTCTCGATCTATGACGACTTCGGCCTGATGCGCGAGCGGGCGGTCTATGCCCATTGCATCCATTTCGACGATGCTGACCGCGCGCTGATGCGCGACACCGGGACGGCTGCGGCGGTGAGCCCGACCAGCAATCTGTTTCTCGGCAGCGGCTTCTTCGACTACGAGGGTGCCCGGCGTGTCGGCTTTCATCATGGTCTGGCCAGCGATGTGGGCGGCGGGACCAGCTTCAGCCCGTTCCACACCATGCTGGCGGCGTACTACGTGGGCCGAGAAGGGCAAACCAAGCCGGGACTCAGCCTGAGTCCGCAGGAGCTGTGGTGGCGGCACACGGGGGGCGCGGCTGAGGCGCTGGGGCTGGGCGGTGTCGTGGGCACCCTGCAGCCGGGCACGGAAGCTGATTTCGTGGTGCTCAATCCCAAGGCGACTCCGCTGCTGGCGCGCAAGACCGCGCAGGCAGAGAGCCTGGACGAATTGCTGTTCGCCTTGATCGTGCTGGGCGATGACCGAGTCATCGAACGCACGGTCACCGCCGGAAACGGTGCATAGCGCTCTTGCCAGGCGGGTTGGCTGCTATCGCATCGGACGGGTCGCTGCGGTTCTGCCCGGCGGCGTGATTGCGTCGCTGCACGCACACGTCCCGCATCGTCGCCGACCTTGAGGGGGCTCCTGCCGGTTGCGCCGTGGGTGACCGGCTCGCCGGACTTGCCGACCCAGGGGCTGCTCCGTCCCTAGAATGCAGCACAGGAGTAACGCAATGAGCATCAAGAGCGACAAGTGGATCCGCCGCATGGCAAAGCAGAACGGAATGATCGAGCCGTTCGAGCCGGGCCAGATCCGGGAGCAGGACGGCCGCAAGATCATCAGCTACGGCACCAGCAGTTATGGGTACGACATTCGGTGCGCGCCCGAATTCAAGGTGTTTACCAATATCCACAGCACGGTGGTGGACCCGAAGAATTTCGACGAAAAGAGTTTCGTCGATTTTCATGGAGACAGCTGCATCATTCCGCCCAATAGTTTTGCGCTGGCGCGCACGGTCGAATACTTCCGTATTCCGCGCAACGTGCTCACCATTTGCCTGGGCAAAAGCACCTATGCCCGCTGCGGGATCATCGTCAACGTGACGCCGTTCGAGCCGGAGTGGGAAGGGTATGTCACGCTCGAATTCAGCAACACCACCCCGCTGCCTGCGCGCATTTACGCAGGGGAGGGCTGTGCGCAGGTGCTGTTCTTTGAAAGTGACGAGGTTTGCGAGGTCAGCTACAAAGACCGCGGCGGGAAGTATCAGGGCCAGGTGGGCGTGACGCTGCCCAAGGCCTGAAGACAGCTTGCAAGGCGTGGCTCGGGGAAAAGTCCTACGACGGTATTCCCCCCTTTCAGCGGGTCAGCGCCTGGGCGGCTGGGTAGCATTTGCCGGTGCTTTGAGCGAAACGTTTGCTGCTCAAGATTTACTGAACTGACCACTGCCAAGGACGTCATCATGCTTGCCTTTCACTCGTCCACCCCCGCCGCCCGTGTTCCCGGTCCTGCCGACGCAATCGGCCAGGCATCAGCCAGCAATGCATCCGATTGGGCGCGTTGCGGCATGGCCTACTGGCCTGCGCACTCGCTGGATGCGTTTCTGTTGCGCATGGCAGCGCATGGTCAGTGTGTCAGCGCCGCCATGATGCTGGGGGATCGTCGCTATGCGGTCGAACAGCTCGAGCGGGCTTGGGCGCTGCAGGACGACGCTGAATTGCAAACGTTGACGGAAGAGTTGGCGCCTTATTTCGCGGGCCGCTCTCCCTTTGCCCGTGCAACACGCAACTGAGTGGCGAGGCGTCTGGTTCGGACCGCCAGGAATTACCGCATATCGAATCATCCAGTTCCGCTGACAGCCGCTGATCCCATTCCCGGTGTCCGCCATCGAAGCCTGCCACTGCCTGTGGCAGGCTTTTTTTATGGTGCGACCGCGCGGCAGTTTGCGCTCTGGAGTCAGTCCTACAGGTGGCTGCGTGAATAACCTCGGAGCCCATCGAAGTGGCACTTTTAGCATTCGTGCCATCAACGACTAAAGAGGAATAACGATGCCTACGATCCACCTGTCCCCGGCCCAACGCTCTACGGAGGTGTCCGACTCTTCCATGAAGCCGTGGGTAGTGGGAATCGGCTCGGTCGTCATCGCCATTCAATTGGTCGCAGTCGGCATGGTGGTCAGTGGCCAGGTGGAACAGGCGGCCCGGCAGGCCGTGAAGCCGGTGCAGGTCAGCTCCACGGTAGACCTGCACCCGGCCAACATGGCGCAGTGAGCGCGTGCGCCATGCGGTGAAGTGCGCAGGTCAGGCAGTCCGCGCACCGGTAGGGGCGGACGGCGCGCATGCCGGCGCAGCACCGCTGCAGTGCTGCGTGCGCTGAGTGAGCTACCTCGCGGGATGAGGCGGCGCAGGACTTAACATCCGCGTCCTGTACATGGTGCGCCTGAACCGGCGCGAGGGAGTGTGGGCATGAAATGGGAAGGCAATCGCGAGTCCGACAACGTCGAGGACCGCCGCGGGGCGGGGGGCGGGGGTGGATTTCCCGTCTTTGGTGGCCGTGGCATCGGCATTGGCACGATCGTCATCGCGCTGCTGGGCGGCTGGATCTTCGGGATCAACCCTCTGACCCTGCTGGGTATGTTGAGCGGTGGCGGCGCGCCGGCGCAGGTGCAGCAAGCCCCGGCCCAGCGCCCGCCAGCTGACGATACGATGGCGCGCTTCGTGTCCACCGTCCTGGCCGACACGGAAGACGTCTGGGGCGACATCTTCAAGAAGGGTGGCAGCCAATATGCGCAGCCTCGGCTGGTGCTGTTCGATGGCCGCACCCCCACTGCCTGCGGAACCGGGCAGGCCGCCATGGGGCCTTTCTACTGCCCCGCAGACCAGAAGGTCTACATCGATCTGAGTTTCTACAGAACGCTCAAGAACCAGCTCGGTGCGCCCGGCGACTTCGCCCAGGCCTACGTCGTAGCCCATGAGGTCGGCCACCATGTGCAGAACCTGCTCGGCATCAGCGGCAAGGTCGACCAGATGCGGGGCCGGGTCAGCCAGACGGAGTACAACCAGCTGTCCGTGCGGCTCGAACTGCAGGCCGATTGCTTTGCTGGCGTCTGGGCGCACCATGCCCAGGATGCCCGCCACATTCTGGAGCAGGGCGACGTGGAGGAGGCCATGAACGCGGCCGCCAAGATCGGCGACGATGCGTTGCAGCGGGCCAGTGGGGGCGCCGTCGTGCCCGACAGCTTCACGCACGGCTCCAGTGCGCAGCGCCAGCGCTGGTTCCAGAACGGGCTGCAGAACGGTAGCGTGAAGGGCTGCGACACCTTCTCTGCCCGAACGTTGTGATTTCGCTCGGCCGTTGCGACGGGGTGAGTGCCTTGAGGTTTTGGGGCTGAGCGCCCGTCATTGCTGGGCTGGATGCTATTAATAATGTAGCAAATGGCGACCGATCCTGGAGCGCCCATGCTCTGGGTGAGGCCGCGCCGTAGCGAAAAAATGGCCTTGTCGCTCCCTGGTGCGACAATAGAAGGCTCAAATGACAAGTTCCTTTTCCAATCTATCGCTGGCCGAGCCGCTGGCCCGCGCCGTCGCCGACATGGGCTACGAGTCCATGACGCCCATCCAGGCGCAGGCCATTCCCGTCGTTTTGACCGGCAAGGACGTGATGGGTGCCGCCCAGACCGGCACCGGCAAGACGGCCGCTTTCTCCCTGCCGCTGCTGCAGCGGCTGATGAAGCACGAGAACAGCTCGACGTCCCCCGCCCGGCATCCCGTGCGCGCCCTGGTGCTGTTGCCGACCCGTGAACTGGCCGACCAGGTCGCTCAGCAGATCGCGCTCTACGCCAAGCACACCAAGCTGCGCAGCACGGTCGTCTTCGGCGGCATGGACATGAAGCCCCAGACGCTGGAGCTGAAAAAAGGCGTCGAGGTGCTGGTGGCCACGCCCGGCCGCTTGCTCGATCACATCGAGGCCAAGAACGCCGTGCTCAACCAGGTCGAGTACGTGGTGCTTGACGAAGCCGACCGCATGCTCGACATCGGCTTCCTGCCCGATCTCCAGCGCATCCTGTCGTACCTGCCCAAGCAACGCACCACGCTGCTGTTTTCGGCAACGTTCTCGCCCGAGATCAAGCGTCTGGCCAGCAGCTATCTGCAAGACCCGATCACGATCGAAGTCGCGCGTCCGAACGAAACCGCTTCGACGGTGGAGCAGCGCTTCTATTCGGCGTCCGACGACGACAAGCGGCGTGCCATCCACAAGGTGCTGAAGGACCGAGGCGTGCGCCAGGCTTTCATCTTCGTGAACAGCAAACTGGGCTGCGGCCGGCTGGCGCGTTCGCTGGAGCGCGAGGGTCTGAAGACCGCCGCGCTGCACGGCGACAAGAGCCAGGACGAGCGTCTGAAGGCACTGGAAGCGTTCAAGAAGGGCGAAGTCGATCTGCTGGTCTGCACCGATGTCGCCGCTCGCGGCCTCGACATCAAGGACGTTCCGGCCGTGTTCAACTTCGACGTGCCGTTCAACGCGGAAGACTACGTGCACCGTATCGGCCGCACGGGCCGTGCCGGCGCTTCCGGTCTGGCGGTCACGCTGGTGTCGAGCAGCGATGCGCGCCTGGTGGGCGACATCGAAAAGCTGATCAAGAAGAAGATCGAACTCGAGCCGATCGAATTCGAGGTGGAGCGTCCCTCCGGCCGGTTCAACGATGGCCGTCGCGCCTGGCGCGAGGAAGAGCAAGGCGCCAGCAGTGGTGGCGGCCGGGAGCGACGCGAGTCGCGCACCTATCGGCAATCTGCGGCGCCGCGCGATCCTTTCTTCGACAAGCCCTACGAGCCCACCGCCTCCCATGAGGGCGCTCCAGGCTGGGAGGCCGCCGCCAAGGCCCAACCCGCCCGCAGCAGTATCTCCGCGAACATCAAGCCGCGACGCAAGGTGGCGGCACTGTTCAAGGCCCCCGTGCCGGGAGCAGCCGAAACCTCGCCACCGGCGTCGCTGCCGGAAGCATCCGAGCAGGCTTGCTGATTCCGCACCCTTGACCTGCACCCGTGGAACGGTGTGGTACGGGCAGGGTGCTGTGGCCGTCTGAGCGCAGGTGGGTGGCGGTGCCGTCTCAACCCGGCTTTTGCGATGCTTCGCAGTCCACCTTCAGGTGCTCCCTTTCCGCCAGGGTGGCGCCGAAGCGCACCGCACTCAGGCAGCCTCCCCAGACGCAACCGGTATCCAGTCCGAGCAGGTGGCGGCGTTCGAGCCAACCCAGGGTGGACCAGTGCCCGAAGGCGATCAGCGTGCTCTCGGTGCGCCGCCCCGGCGCTTCGAACCATGGCACCAGGCCGGCGGGTGGCTGGGCCGCTGATTCGGTGCTGTCGAAATCCATCACACCGTCCGGCGTGCAGAACCGCAGGCGGGTGAGTGCGTTCACGATCGTGCGAATACGGTCGAGGCCTTCGAGGTGGTCGCTCCATCGATCGGGCGTATTTCCGTACATGCTGTGCAGAAAGTCCGGCAGCCGAGGGCCGCGCAGCACCGACTGAACCTCGCTGGCGTAGGAGAGCGTGTCTTGCAGCGTCCATTGCGGCAGGACGCCGGCATGCACCATCAGCAAGGGTTCACCTGCAAGCTCCAGTGTGCGCGCCAGCGGTTGCTGCCGCAGCCAGTCCAGCAAGCCTTCCCGGTCGGGCGCTTCCAATACATCGGCCAGCGTATCCCTGCGCGAAGGGGCGCGCGCGCCGTGGGCGGCTGCCAGCAGATGCAGGTCGTGGTTGCCGAGCAGTGCGCGGGCGCTGTCACCCCATCGCACGCAGCGGCGCAGCACGGCGGCCGAAGCGGGGCCCCGGTTCACCAGGTCGCCCAGCAAGTACAGCGTGTCCCGACTGGGGGAAAAACCGATGCGGTCCACCAGTCTTTGCAGAGCGCCATCGCACCCCTGTACATCGCCTACACAGTAAATTGCCATGGAATCAGTCTTCTGAAGAAGAGAAGCTGCCATTTTGCGCGAGCGAGCGGGCGCGCCGAATGTCGGAGCGTCCAACGCATCCTGGGCCTGATGCTCGGGCGACCGGTGAGGAAAACCGGCCTCTGCCGGGCGGCGAAGTTAATGGCCGACTCCTCTTTCCAGGCTGCAAGGTCCCGAGATGCCGCAGACTCCGGGCGCTTCATCCGCTTTTTTTGCGTCCGGCGACTGCGTAGGTGGCGCACGGATGGCAGGTGTGTTTTCAAGCTGATTTATGAAAGATGTTTAAGCATCCTTAAAAACGTTCTTATAATGCGGCCTTCCTTTCATTCGTGCCCGATACCACACCATGACCACCAGCTACAAAGACCTGCTCAAGCAACGCGAAGCCCTGGAGCAACAGATCAGCGAGGCGCGCCGCCGTGAATTGTCCGACGCCGTGGCCCAGGTCCGCGGTTTGGTCGCTGAATATGGTTTGACCGCGCAAGACGTTTTTCCTTCTGGTCGTGCCGCCACCCGTTCCTCTACCAGCGGAACCAAAGTGGCTCCCAAATACCGCAATCCGGCTACCGGCCAGACGTGGACCGGTCGCGGCAAGGCGCCCAAGTGGATTCAAAACGAAAGCCGCGAAAAGTTCGCGATTTGAGTTAATACGCGCCTGAGCCGCCTCGTGTATGAGGCGGATTGACTCGGCCGCCCTTGGTGAATGATCGAAGCCCGTCGGTAACGACGGGCTTTTTTCTTGGGCCCATGCAGATGGGATGCGTGAATGGGGAATGTGCTCAGGGCGCGGCGCTCGCTGACATGCAGGGGCAAAAACGCAGCGCAGAATGTCGAGCTATGTCTAATCGACTGGAAAGTGGCCGCCGGCAGCTTCGCGGCATCCCCCCGCATGCATCGCTGCCGGGTTGCGCGGGTTCAGGCCGTACCCCGAGCCAGCGACGGGGTGTTCCGACGTGCGTTCACCCAGCGCTGCGGGGGCCGGGCCACGGAAACCGTATCTCCAGCGGTGGACCTCCAGTAGCAGTTCGAAAGCGCCGCGCTGACCGCCGCGGCGACCTGTAGCCCACAAGCCCGCATCAGCCCCAAGATTAGCCCCAAGGAGTCCCATGAACCCGAGCCCCTCCGCAGAACACGCGTTTCCCGCAACTTTGCAATCATTTACAACGGCTTCGGGTCGGCAGGGAATGTTTTATTCGCTCCCGGCTTTGTCGGAGCAGTTTCCGTCGGTCGCCCGTTTGCCTGTATCTCTTCGCATCGTGCTGGAATCGGTGCTGCGCAATTGCGACGGCCGCAAAGTGACTGCGGGGCACGTGCAGCAATTGGCGCAATGGCAGGCCAATGGACAACGCACCGAGGAAATCCCTTTTGTGGTTTCCCGGGTGGTGTTGCAGGATTTTACGGGCGTGCCTTTGCTGGCCGATCTGGCCGCCATGCGCAGTGCGGCGCAGCGGTTGGGCAAGAACCCCAAAAAGATCGAGCCGCTGGTACCCGTGGATCTGGTGGTCGACCATTCGGTGATGGTGGACTATTACGGCACGAAGAAAGCCCTCGATCTGAATATGAAGCTCGAGTTCCAGCGCAATCGCGAGCGTTACGAATTCATGAAATGGGGCATGCAGGCCTTCGCGACCTTCGGCGTGGTTCCGCCGGGTTTCGGCATCGTGCACCAGGTTAATCTGGAATATCTCGCGCGGGGCGTGCATCAGGGCCGGGGCGGTGTCTATTACCCGGATACGCTGGTCGGCACCGACAGTCACACCACCATGATCAATGGCATCGGTGTGGTCGCCTGGGGTGTGGGCGGGATCGAAGCCGAGGCCGCCATGCTGGGCCAGCCGGTGTACTTTCTCACGCCCGACGTGGTCGGTTTCGAATTGACCGGGCGACTGCGCGAGGGTGTCACCGCCACCGACCTGGTGCTCACGGTCACGGAAATCCTGCGCAGGCACAAGGTAGTGGGCAAATTCGTCGAATTCTTCGGCGAAGGCACGAGGACGCTGTCCCTTCCCGATCGCGCCACCATCGGCAACATGGCCCCGGAGTATGGCGCGACGATGGGCTTTTTCCCGGTCGACGAAAAGACTATCGACTATTTCAGGGGCACGGGGCGCACGCGGGCCGAGATCGAGGCCTTCGAGGGCTACTTCAAGGCCCAGGGCCTGTTCGGCGTGCCCCAGGATGGCGACATCGACTACTCGCAAGTCGTTCGCCTGGACCTGGGCGATGTCACCCCCAGCCTCGCTGGCCCCAAGCGGCCGCAGGACCGCATCGAGCTGGGCCAGGTCGCCAGCCAGTTCACCTCGCTGTTCTCGCAGCCTGCTGCCCAGAATGGCTTCAACCGGCCTGCAGAGCTGTTGCACACCCGGCACCACATCCACCGCCGGGGCGAGGAAGCCCGGCCTCGGCCACCAGAGGAGAAACCGGCACCGGAAGGCGGTCCGCGTTTCCTGGTGGAGATGGAGCAGAACAAGCCCAAGCTGGCGGTGAAGCGTTCGGACGCCACCGCCCGGGTGCCGGTAAAAGGCGCCGACACGACCATCGGCAATGGCGATGTGCTGATCGCCGCCATCACCAGTTGCACCAACACGTCGAACCCGAGCGTGTTGCTGGCCGCGGGCCTGTTGGCCAAGAAGGCCGTCGAAGCGGGCTTGAAGGTGCAGCCTCACATCAAGACGTCGCTCGCCCCCGGGTCACGCATCGTCACGGAATACCTGACGGAAACCGGCCTGATGCCCTACCTCGAAAAGCTGGGGTTCGCCCTGGCGGGCTACGGATGCACTACGTGCATCGGCAACGCGGGCGACCTGGCTCCCGAGCTGAACGAGGCCATTACCGGCAACGACCTGGTGTGTGCGGCCGTGCTGTCGGGCAACCGCAACTTCGAGGCGCGCATCCACCCGAACATCAAGGCCAACTTCCTGGCCAGCCCGCCGCTGGTGGTGGCCTATGCCATCGCTGGCACGGTGCTGCGCGACCTGATGACCGAGCCCGTGGGGCGCGGCCGGGGCGGGCGGGATATCTATCTGGGCGATATCTGGCCGTCGAGCGACGAGGTGCAGGCGCTGATGAAGTTCGCCATGAACGGCAAGGCGTTCAAGGCGAATTACGCCAAGGTCAAGACCGAGCCTGGCGCGCTCTGGAACAACATCCTGGGCGTGGAAGGCGACACCTATGTCTGGCCCGCCAGTACCTACATCGCCGAGCCACCGTTCTTTGCCCAGTTTGCTATTGATCCAATAGCAGGGGATGCAGGACAGTCAAGCGCTGGCGGCCAAAAAGCTGCTGAATCGGTGCAGGGTGCGCGCATCATGGCCTTGTTTGGCGACTCGATCACCACCGACCACATCTCCCCGGCGGGTTCCATCAAGGACACATCGCCGGCTGGGCAATGGCTGCTGCAGCACGGCGTGCTGAAAGCGGACTTCAACAGCTACGGCGCGCGCCGGGGCAATCACGACGTGATGATGCGGGGCACCTTCGCCAACGTGCGGATCAAGAACCTGATGATTCCGCCGCTGGCAGACGGCTCGCGGGAGGAGGGCGGAGTCACCCTGTTCCAGAACGAGGGGCCGTTGCAAGGCACCAAGATGTTCATCTTCGATGCCGCCATGCAGTACATCGCGCACGAAACGCCCACCGTGATTTTTGCGGGGGAAGAGTACGGCACGGGTTCGAGCCGCGACTGGGCCGCCAAGGGCACGCAGCTGCTCGGCATCAAGGCGGTGATCGCGCGCAGTTTCGAACGCATCCACCGCTCCAACCTGGTCGGCATGGGCGTGCTGCCATTGCAGTTCCGGGGCGACGACTCCTGGGAGAAGCTGGGCCTGCAGGGCAGCGAAGTGATCGACGTCCTGCCCGACCCGGCGCTTACCCCGCAGAGCGATGCCCGGCTGGTGATCCACCGGCCGGATGGCTCCCGCCAGGAAGTGGTAGTCACCTTGCGCATCGACACGCCCATCGAAGTGGACTACTACCGGGCAGGCGGCATCCTGCCCTATGTGTTGCGCCAACTGCTGAGCTGAGCCCGCTGCCGGCCGGCTTCGGCGCGCCCGCATCTGCCGCCGGCTGGTGATGCCGGCTCGGCTGGAGGTGCCGTTCGGTGGTGGCCCATGCCGGGCGGGATGCCGCGATAGTCTTGGCCTTCGAAGCCGCGCCGAGTCCGCGCTTTTGCCGATAGACGGTACTCTCTTGCCGTCTATACACTTGTGACGACATGTATTCGCCGGCCTGGACCTTCCCCGCATGAGTGAACCGCACCCACGGTCGCCTGCTCCGCAGCTGATCGAGCCGCCCCTCTCGCAACTGCCCAGAGCGCCAGCGGTGACCGTGGTGGTGATCGGCCTGGCCTCGGCGTTTCTGCTGGTCCACATGCTGCGGCTGCCGGGGTCGGGCGCCGACAACCTGGGCGGAGTCGAGCTGTTTCTCGACCTCGTGGTGGTGCTGCTCGGGCTGATGTCCGTGGCATTGGCGCTGCACACCCTCGATCCGGAACCCGACCGCCGGGCCCACCTGCTGGTGGGGGCCCTCGCCGTGGCGGCTGTCGGCAATTTTCTGCATGCCATGCTGCTGCAGGCTTCCGTGGGCGCGGCGTTGGCGCCGGGCCAGCAGGACGCGTCGGCGTTCTATGGGCTCAGCGCCCGCCTGGTGGAGAGCCTGGCGTGGCTGATGTATGCATTCGGCCTGCGCATGCGGGGGCCTTGCACGGCCTGGGCGGCAGGCGCGGCGCTGCTGTCCGTGGGCCTGGCCTGGTTGGGTGCCGGCGGGCTGCCGGTCCGGCTGGCGCTGGCGTCCGAGCCTTTCCACGGCGTGGCCCTGGGCTGGCTTGGCACGGTGGGTCTCGGGCTGGCGGCGCTGGTGCTCTGGCGACGGCCTGCGCCCGCGAACGGTGGGCAGAGCCGCTGGCTCGCCGGATCGGCCGCCTTGCTGGCGCTGGCCGGTGTGGTGGCCCGGTGGCCGACCGGGTGGCCCTGGGTGGCCGATCTGGCGTCCCACGGGCTGCGTGTGACCGCCTATGCCTTGTTGTTCCAGGCGATGTACGTGTCCGGCATTCGCCGGCCGTTCCTGCGAGCGCGCGAGGTGGAAGCCCAGTTGCGCGACAGCGAAGTGCGGCTGCACCTGCTGGGGCGCAACCTGCCCGACAGCGTGACCTACCAGCTGATGCGCGACCACGACGGAAGCCGGCGTTTCATCTACATGGGCGAGGCAGTGGAGCGGCTGGTAGGCGTGCGCGTCGAAGATGCCTTGCGCGACCCGGCATTGCTCTACGACCGCATCCTGCCGGCGGATCGCACCCTGAACGACCGGGTGGAGGAGCAGTCTTTCGCGTCCATGGGCGTGAGCGACAACGTGGTGCGGGTGGTCCGTACCGACGGCGAGGTGCGCTGGATCCGCATGAGCTCGTCACCGCGCGCGCTGCCCGACGGCCGGGTGATCTGGGACGGCGTGGCAACCGACGTGACCGAACAGCGGGAAAACGAACTGCTCGCCCGTCGGCGCGGCGCGCAGCTCGATGGGCTGCTGCGCAACCTGCCGGGTGGCGTGGCCCGCATCGGCGCCGACCTGCGGCTGCTCTACGTCAATCCCCTGCAGGCGCAGTGGCTGCACACCGATGTCGGCGCGCTGGAAGGCCAGTTGCTGAGCGACGTGCTGCCGCCGGTGGTGCTGGCGCAGGCCATGCCGCATCTGCAGAAGGCGTTGTCCGGGCACATAGCGGTGTTCGAGAACCGCATCGACTATGCCGACGGCCCGCAGTTTCGCCACACCACCTTCGCGCCGGAATTCGGGCCGGACGGCGGCGTGGTGGCCGTGGTCAGCTTCGCCTACGACCTGACGGCGCAGCGCCGCATGGCGTACGAGCTGGATCAGCAGCGCAGCCGTCTGGCGGTTCTGGTGAATTCCATCCCCGACATGGTGTCGCTCAAGGACGCCGAGGGCCGCTACCTGCTGGCCAACCCCGCCTTCGAGCGCTGGGTCGGCCGGCCCGAGGGCGAGATCCTCGGGAAGACCGACGAAGCCGTCTGGCCCGCCGCCGAGGCCCAGCGCATGCGCGAACTCGATGCCCGCGCCATGGCCTCGGGGCACCCGCTCGCGTTCGAGGAAGAACTCACCCTGGCCGACGGCGGAAGCACCTGCTGCTTCGAAACCATCAAGACCCCGATCCGCGACGCGCAGGGCCATGTCACCGGCCTGCTGGGCGTGTGCCGCGACATCACCGACCGCAAGCGTGCCGAGCAGGAGATCGAGCGCCTGGCTTTCTACGACGCGCTGACCAGCCTGCCCAATCGCCGTTTGCTGCTCGACCGGTTGCAACGCGCCACGGCCGCCTCGCAGCGCCATGGCCGGCCCGGGGCCCTGCTGTTCATCGACCTGGACAACTTCAAGGACCTGAACGACACCCTCGGGCACGACATGGGCGACCGCCTCCTGGCGCAGGTGGCGCACCGGCTGGTGGGCTGCGTGGGGGCCACCGACACGGTGGCCCGCTTCGGTGGCGATGAGTTCGTGGTCATGCTGGAGGACCTGGATCTCTCCACCATCGATGCGGCGGCGCAGGCCGAGCGCGTGGCCGATAAGCTGCTGGCCTGCCTGAACGAGCCCTTCGAACTCGGCGCCCAGCAGCACTTCAGCACGCCCAGCATCGGCATTACGCTGTTCGGCGACCAGCCCTGCAGCGTGGACGAACTGCTCAAACGGGCCGACCTGGCCATGTACCAGGCCAAGGCGGCCGGCCGCAATACCCAGCGTTTCTTCGACCCGCACATGCAGGCCCAGGCCAATGCCCGCTCGCACCTGGAGGCCGATCTGCGCCAGGGCCTCGCCCGGGGGGAGCTGCGGGTGCATTACCAGCCCATCGTGGACGGCCGCACGCGCATCAGCGGTGCCGAGGCCCTGGTGCGCTGGCCGCACCCGGAGCGCGGAATGATCAGCCCGATGGATTTCATTCCCCTGGCCGAGCAGACCGGGCTGATCCTTCCGCTGGGCCGCTTCGTGCTGAAGTCCGCGTGCGAGCAGCTGGTGCGCTGGTCGCAGCGCGAGGACACGCGCCACCTCACCGTCTCCGTCAACGTCAGCGCGCGGCAGTTCCGTCAGCCCGGCTTCGTGGGTGAAGTGCTCGATGTGCTGCGCGACACTGGCGCCGAGCCGCGCCGCCTGAAGCTCGAATTGACCGAAAGCATGTTGCTGGGCGACATCGAGGACACCATCGGACGGATGAGCCAGCTCAAGAGCGGGGGTGTCGGCTTTTCGCTGGACGACTTCGGCACCGGCTACTCGTCGCTCAGCTACCTCAAGCGCCTGCCGCTCGACCAGGTCAAGATCGATCAGGGTTTCGTGCGCGACGTGCTGACCGATCCGAACGACGCCGCCATCGTGCGCACCATCCTGGCGCTGGCCGACAGCCTGGACCTGAACGTGGTGGCCGAGGGCGTCGAGACCACGGGCCAGCTGTCTTTCCTGAAGCTGCACGGCTGCAACGGCTTCCAGGGCTATCTGTTCGGGCGCCCGGGGCCGGCCGAGGCGCTCGAAGCGGCGCTGGGCTCGCCCACGTGAGACGCGGCGTGCCTCCGCTTTGACGAGGCTCGGGGTGGGCGCCTGCGGCCGCCCGCACAATCGCGGCATGCAGAAAAGCGGCATGCAGAAAAACACACAGGCGGTGCTCATCGCCGGGGGCGGCATCGGCGGCCTGGCCGCTGCCATCGGAGCCGCGCGCGCCGGATGCGCGGTGCGCCTGTTCGAGCAGGCGCCGGCCTTCGGTGAAGTCGGCGCCGGGGTGCAGCTGGGGCCCAATGCGGTGCGCCGCTTGCGCGACTGGGGCCTGCAAGGCGCGCTGGACGCCGTTGCCGCTTTCCCCGATCGGCTGCAGGTGCGCAGTGCCCTGACCGGCGCCGAACTGGCCGCGCTGCCCCTGGGGGCCGACATCCTGACGCGCTACGGTGCCGCCTACGCCACCATCCACCGGGCCGATCTCCACGGGCTGCTACTGGCCTCGGCGCAGTCGCAGGCCGACCTGCGATGGCATCTGGCCGATGCCGTGGCAGACCATCGGCAGAGCGAAGGTGGCGTCGCCCTCACGCTCGCCAGCGGCGTTGCCGTGACGGGCGATTTGCTCATCGGCGCCGACGGGCTGCGCAGCGTCACGCGTGCGCGGATGCTGGGCGCGGAGCCCACCCGCAGCGCGGGGCACCTGGCCTATCGGGCGGTCGTGCGCCAGGCCGATCTTCCGGCCGGGCTGCGCACCGCACGGGTCACCGCCTGGCTCGGGCCCCGCTTGCACGTGGTGCAGTACCCGCTGCGCAGGGGCGAACTGATGAACGTGGTGGCCATCCGCCACGGCACGCCGCCCGCCAACCTGGAGGGCTGGGACCACGCCGCCAACGCGGCGGATCTGGAATCCGCCCTCGCCGGCACCTGTGCCGCGTTGCAGGAGATGGTGCGGGCAGTGCCGCAGGCAGGCTCCGGCTGGCGGCTCTGGCCCCTGTCCGACCGCCCGCCCGTGCGCGGCCCGCTCGACATCGCCCGGGGCCGCGTTGCCCTGCTCGGCGATGCCGCCCACCCGATGCGGCCCTATCTGGCCCAGGGCGCGGGCATGGCCATCGAAGATGCTGCCGCGCTCCAGGTCGCGCTGGCGCTCGCCGGCGTGCCCGTGGCCGACCGGCTGCAGCACTACGCCCGGCAACGCTGGCGCCGGGTGGCGCGGGTGCAGGAAAGAGCGCGCCGCAATGGCCGCATCTTCCACGCGATGGGACTGGTGCGGTGGGGGCGGGACTGGTCGTTGCGCCTGGCGGGCGGGCGGCTGCTGGATCTGCCCTGGCTGTACGGCTACTGAGGCCCGCGTCCGCCCGCCAGCCTTCGCCACACTGCGTTGTCAGGGCTCACATGGCCTTGAACAGCGACGCGTACAGCCGGCTCACGGCCAGCCGTTCGGGCCGGCCGTGCAATTGCACATGGAGCCGCCCGGCCTCGTCGCGGACGGCACTGGCGATGGCCGCCGCGCGCACCACGGTGCCGCGGTGGATCTGCCAGAACTGCTGCGCGTCCAGCTGCGCGGCCAGTTCCTTGAGCGGCGTTCGCACCAGGTATTCGCGTGTGGCGGTCAGCACGCGCACGTATTTGTCGGCCGCCTCGAAGTAGACCACCTCCTGCACCGGCACCAGGTGGATCTGGTTGCCGATGCCGGCTTGCAGCAGCTGCAGCGGCGGAGCGCCGGCCGGCACGGCGGGTGGCGACGGCGCCGGCATCGGCGCGCGCCCTCCCAGCGGAAGGGCGGTCAAGGCGCGCAGCTGCGCCAGCACGGCCTGCAGGGTGCCGGCGTCGTTGTCGTTGTCGTCAGCGTCGTCCTCGTAGTGCGCCACCGTCGCGGACGCTCCGGGTGGCCCGGCCATTGCGGCAACGGCGGCCCCGGACGCATCCCCGCTGCCTGCCGCCCCGGCCCCGGACCGCGCGGCGGGCGCAGTGCGCGCCGACAGGGCGGCCCGCAAGCGCTGGACCGTCCGGAGCAGCCGCTGGGGCTGGACGGGCTTGAGCACATAGTCGATGGCTTGCGCTTCGAAGGCCTGCACGGCGTATTGGTCGTAGGCGGTGACGAACACCAGGGCGGGGAAGGCAGCCCCCGTCTCCGGCCACGCGTCGGCCAGTTCGTGCGCCGCATCGAGGCCGTCCAGCACGGGCATGCGGATGTCGAAGAACAATACGTCGGGCTGCAAGGCGAGCGCCTTACGCACGGCGGACTGCCCGTCGCCCACCGTGGCCAGCACCTGCAGTTCAGGCCAGGCGCGCGCCAGTTCCTGGTGCAGCGCCTCGGCCAGCAGCGGTTCGTCTTCGGCAATCAGTGCGCGGGGTGGTTCAGTGGGCATGCGGGCAAGTCCTGCAGCGGGCGGGCCGCCGCTGAATTCAAGGGAAATACGGCTTTGGCGCTGGTTCCGCCTGCGATGTTTGCTATTAGTTCAATAGCGCCATGCGCGCCGTAGAGCGTGGCCAGGCGCTCGCGCACCTGTGCCAGACCGAAGGAGCTGCCGGCGCTGGGCGACGCGGCGGGGGCCGGCTGCGTCCAGCCGGGCGGCAGGCCGGCGCCGTCGTCCTCCACGGTCAGCTCCAGACGTGGCGGCAGCTCGGCGGTGGCATCGACCAGACGGGCCCGCACGGCGATGCGGCCACCCACCAGCACCGGCTCCAGTCCGTGCCGGATGGCGTTTTCCACCAGCGGCTGCAACAGCAGCGGCGGCACCGGCACGGCCTCCAGCGCCGTGGGCAGATCGAGCGTGAACGACAGCCGGGGGCCCATCCGGACGGCCATCAACTCCAGGTAATCGTTCAGGCGCGCGAACTCCTCGGCCAGCGAATGCACCGTCGAGCGCGATGCCACCAGCGTGGCGCGCAGGTAGTCGATGAGGTGGTCCAGCATGGCCTGGGCACGCTGGGGGTCGCTCGCCACCAGCACGCGCAGGTTCGCCAGGGTGTTGAAGAGCATGTGCGGTTCCAGCTGCGACTGCAGCAGCGCCAGCCGGGCCTCGGCGGCGTCCCGCTGGGCCTGCGCCACGCTGGCGATGAGAAAGCGTGCCTTGCCCTGGCTGTAGAAGAAGAAGGACAAGCCTGCGCTGGCGAGGACGGTGATGACCAGCGGGGAGGTCAGCATGAGTGGGGAGGCGAAGCTGGTCAGGTGCAGCGGGCGGCCGCTGTACCAGCTGCCCAGCGCCATGCCGACGCAATACCCGAACGCGGAGCCCGCCGCCACCAGCAGCCAGCCTTGCAGGCCGCGGCCACCGCCAGGCCAGGGAATCGCACGGCGGCGCGAGAACCACATGCGCCCCAGGTCGATGCTGAGCCAGCTGACTACGCCGATGGGAAGCGAATAGGCCAGGGTTTCGTCCAGCGGGCCGTGGCCCACCAGCGCGAGGCCGGTCGCGATGAGCACGGAGCACGCCACCACGAAGACGCCGTGACGCAGGAGTTCGGATCGGTGCTGGGGCTGCATGGCGGATGGTGAGTGGGGGCGGTGGCGCTGGACGGGTGTGCCAGCGGGAGGATTGTGCGGTGGTTGGCGCGGGTGTCGGTGTCGGAGTCGGTTGCGGTTGCCGTTGGGGTTGCTGTGCGGCCCATGGATGGGCGCGCGCCGCTTACGCCGTCAATGCGCCTCCCGGCGGAGGGGCAAAGGCGCGTCACGCAACGGGACTGCGGCGGGTTGCGCACGCTGCTCCAGCGTCAGGCGCCAGAGGCGCAACGCCCGCACCAGGAAGCACCCCGTGCCCAGGCCGTACGCGATCGCCACGGCCAGCACGAAGCCGGTGCCTGGGTGCGCGTTCAGCGCACTCTCCAGGCCCACGGCGTATTTCAGGCTGAACAGCGCGAGGATCAACAGCAGCGGCGTCATGCTGCCCGGCAGATCGAAGCGCCGCAGGACGGGGTCGTAACGGGTGCCGGCTGTCGCGCGCGGGCGCCGCAGCCACAGCAGCCCGGCGCTGATGGCGGCGGCCGCCAGCCACAGCGCCAATGGCAGCCAGACCATGCCCGCCGGCCGCGCCACCGTCACCACGCCCCAGGCGCCCAGCGCCGCCATGCCCAGCGGCAGCGCTACCGAGCGGCGCAGGCTGACGCTGCGCGGGCGGCGTTGCGCAATGCCCCAGGCGAGCAGCCCGGCCAGCAGCAGCCAGACGCTGCGCGGCGTGCCCCGCACCAGCCGGGTCAGGGCTTCGGGGTGATGCATCATCAGATCGAGCAGCATGGCGGCGTCCTTCGATGCCCTGCAACGGCAGGGCGGTGGCGCACTGTCGATCAGCTTGGCCCGGCCGGCCAGGCGGTTGCGACGGAACGGGGGGGCGCGAGCGCGAATCGCCGCCGGGTGGCGCCAGCCGGGGCGCCCCGGCGCGTGGGGGGCCAGTGGCCCGGCCGCCCCGCGCGCTCGGGTGCCCGGCAAAAAAGCCTGAACATCTGCCGCGGCGTGCAGCCCTGTCATGGCGAGCGCACATAATTCCCGGGTTTGGAACTGACGCAGAGATTTCCGTGGATATTGTTTTGCTGCTGAAGGCCGCCGCTATGGGCGTGGTCGAAGGCTTGACCGAGTTTCTTCCCGTCTCCTCCACGGGCCACCTCATCCTCGCCGGCGCGCTGCTCGGCTTCGACGACGAGAAGGCCAAGGTCTTCGACATCGCCATCCAGACCGGTGCGATCTTCGCGGTCATCCTCGTCTACTGGCAGAAGATCCGCGCCACGCTGGTGGCGCTGCCCACCCAGCGGCAGGCGCAGCGCTTCGCGCTCAACGTGCTGATCGGCTTCCTCCCGGCGGTGGTGCTGGCGCTGCTGGTGGGCAAGGCCATCAAGGCCCACCTCTTCATTCCCACGGTGGTGGCCAGCACCTTCATCATCGGCGGCTTCATCATCCTCTGGGCCGAGAAGCGCCCCCGTACCGCCATTCGCGTGGAGTCGGTGGATGACATGACCATGCTCGACGCGCTGAAGGTGGGACTGGTGCAGTGCCTGGCCATGGTGCCGGGCACCAGCCGCAGCGGCGCCACCATCATCGGCGGGATGCTGCTGGGGCTGTCGCGCAAGGCCGCCACAGACTTCTCGTTCTTCCTGGCGATTCCGACGCTGATCGGCGCCGGTGTCTACAGCCTGGTCAAGGAGCGCCATCTGCTGGCCTGGGCCGACCTGCCGCTCTTTCTCACCGGGCTGGTCTTCGCCTTCCTCAGCGCGCTGGTGTGCGTGCGCTGGCTGCTGCGCTACATCAGCACGCACAGCTTCGTGCCGTTCGCGTACTACCGCATCGTCTTCGGTGTGATCGTGCTGTGGACGGCATGGAGCGGCGCGGTCGCCTGGGTCGACTGAGCCTTCCCCCGGCGCGCGGCTTGCCGTTCGCCTGCCTCGGCGCGGCCCGCGTGCCCCGCCGCGTGGGGCTCAGCTCGAAGAAAGCGCCAGGTCGCCGGTGTTGCGGCGCACGCAGAACCGGCCGCTCTGCTTGCCGTGGTACATCGCGGCGTCGGCCAGCTTGATGAGCGTCGCCGCGTCGTGCGCGTCGGTGGGGGCCAGCGCGTAGCCGATGGTCAGGCCGACCCGGATCTCATCCGGCCCCACGCTGAAGGGCTGGCGGAACGCATTCAGCAGCCGGTTCCCCCAGTCCTGCGCATGGTCTGCGTCGGGCAGCTCGCCCGCCATGACCACGAATTCGTCGCCACCGATGCGGGCCACGGTGTCGGCATGCCGCAGGTGTTCACGCAGGCGGGCGGTCACGGCGACCAGCAGCCGGTCGCCCACGTCGTGGCCGTAGCGGTCGTTCACCGGCTTGAAGCCGTCCAGATCGAGGACGTACACCGCCAGCAGCCCGCCCGGCCGTGCCTTGGGCAGCGCAGCGTTCAGTGCGATATCGAGCCCGCGCCGATTGGGCAGATCGGTCAGCGGGTCGCTGTGCGCCAGCGACCGCAGGGCGTCGCGTTCACGCTGCACGCGTGTCGCCTCCAGCCGAAGCTCCGCCGTTCGCAGCCCCAGCATGCGCATGAAGAGCAGCATGTCGATGGCCGAGCTGATCTGGAAGAGGTGCATCGTCCAGCCGTTCGCCGGCAGGCGGCCCTGCACCAGCAGGCCCAGTGCGACGGCGCCGAGCAGATAGATGCCCCAGGCCGTCAGCAGCGTGCCGCCCAGCGGGTCGCGCCGGGCCATGAGCCGCAGCGCGGCCGGCACGCTGATGATGGAGGGCAGCGGGCCCAGCACGCTCAGCACCATCATCGCGCCGCGGGTCGAGAGGATGTCGAGCAGGAAGGCCAGCCCGCACGCCGCGGTGACGCAGGCCCCGGCCCGCATGAGCCGCAGGATGCGCGAACCCGGCTGCAGCTGCTGCAGCACGTGGCCCATGAACAGGAAAGAGGCCGTGGCCGCCATGCTGCTCAGCAGCACGCCGATGTGCTGCTCCATCCACAGATTGCCGGGCCACAGGAACTGCCCGCCCACCCCGAAGAACTGCAGCGAGAAGCCGGCGCTGCCCGTCACCAGCAGCGCGTAGTAGCCGAACAGCCGCTGACGCAGCGTGATCCACTGCGCCAGGCTGTAGACCACCAGGCAGCAGGCGAGCCCCGCGAAGAGGCCCTGCACCATCTGTTCCCGCAAGCCCGCCGAATGGAGCTGCTGCTTGTCGCCGATGTGGATGGGCGCGATCATGCCGCCGCCGGTACGCAGTCGGATGAAGAGTTCGTGCTCGGCCCCCGGCACCAGAGCCAGGTCCAGTGCCGGTGTCCGCCAGCGCAGTGCCCGGCCCTCCACGGGCTGCAGATTGCCCAGTGCCGCCTGCTGCAGCACCGCGCTCTGGTGCACCAGATAGACGTCGATTTCATGCAGCAGGGGATAGTCGATGTTGACCGTCCACGTGACGGATGTACCGGCTGGAACGACCGGTGCGCGCAGCACCATGCGCAGCCAGACGGCGTCGGTCCGCACGCCCAGCGAACCCGCGGGCGTGGCGACCGGACCGAAGGCCCCGGGCTGCTGCAGCATGTCCGCCACGCCGAGTTCGCGGGTCGGGTCGGACCGCATCGCGAGATAGGGCCACGCATTGGAGGGCGCGGCACCGGGTTGCAGCTGCAGCACCGGCTGGGCGGCCGCGGTGGAGCTGGCCAGCAGGCCCCAGACCAGTGCCAGCACCAGCGCCCATACCAGCGCCCACATGGCCCCGGCTGCGCGGGCCGCAGAAAAACGCAGCCGCCCGGCGGCGCCCTGAGGGACGCGGGATGGGCGCTGGCAAAGAAGGCGGTGGGACGGCGGCAGCATGGCGAGACGGTCAGCGAGGGGAGCGGGTGCGGCGTCGGTGCGGGCGCAGGGCTGACGGGTCAGGCGGGGGCAGCGAGCGGCCTGGAGTGTGTCAGAAGTTGCTGTCGTGCCGCTTACCGCAGCGGGCCGGGCGCCACGGGGGCCGTGCGCGCTGCGTGCTCGCCAGCGAACAGCCAGGAGCCGGTGGTCGTCAATCGGTCTTCGAGGCGATTGAGCCACCGCGGCGCTCGCGGGTCGTCGCTCCAGCCTGCGACGCACCTGCCCAGCTGATGCAGCACATGCGCAGGCAGCTGCAGGGGGCGGGTCTGGTCCATCAGCACCTTCACCAGCAGGTGGTAGCCCAGCACGCGCGTGAAACTGCGCGAGAGCGAGAACTGCGGCCAGATCCAGCGCGCCACGGTATCGATCAGCCGGCAGAGGCCGAGCAGGGTCCAGAACAGCAGCCAGGACGTCCAGGGCGCACGCTGCCCGTCCAGCGCCAGTTCGGCTGACGTGCTGCGCCCGCACAGGTAGCGCGTCATCAGCCGCGGGAAGGGCCGTGCCAGGCGCCACGGAATGGCCTGCTCCATGGTCGTCATCAATGCGGCGGCCAGGGCCGGTCGGGCGTCGGGCTGCGTGATCTGGGCGCGGCCTCGGGCCTGCAGGCGCTCCAGCAGATCGGCGGCGTCTTCCATGGTGTGCGCCATCAGGGAATCGTCGATGCCCAGCACATGGCCGACCACGTTCCATGCATGCAGGTAGGCCTGCTCGTCCGCTGGCGTGAACCCCAGCCCCAGCCGGCGCAGGCTGCGCAGGAAGACGTAGCCGAAGGTGAGCAGTGTGTAGGCCAGCTCGGCCTGGTTGCAGGGCAGTCCGTCGCGCCCCACGTTCCAGCCGCTGGCATAGAGGGTCTGGTAAAGGCCTGCGTCGGCCGGGCGCTCGAGCGGCGCGATCTCGCCCGCAGGCTGGCCCGGCACGGGGGCGCCGCGCAGGATCAGGTGGCGGATGGTGGCGTGGATCAGCCGCACCTTCAGCACCTGGGCCACGCCGGCGCCGTCCGGCCGCGTCAGGCCGCCCTGCATCATCACCGGGAAGATCATGGCGGCCGTGGATCGGATGCGGTGTTCTGTGTGGTGCTCCAGCTCGCCTGCGACATGCAGCACGCTCGCCAGATCGGGAATCACATAGCACTCTGGCAGGCTGGAGCAGAACAGCAGCACGCAGGACAGCGCACCGTGGTCCATGAACAGCGCTTCGGCCCGCTCCACCCGCTCAGCGTCGGCCCAGGCGGGCAGCGCGCGGCCGGTCTGCAGATACGACTGCAGCGCCTGGGCGACCTCCGGCAGCGTGCCCTCGGGCGCGCGCCAGCCGGCCAGCGTGGCGTTGTCGGTCCAGCTTGCGAACAGGCGGTTCACGCAGGCGATGCGCTGCCAGGGTTCGCCCGATCCATCGCTGCCGGCGGCCTGCGGCGCAAGGATGCGGGCGATGGTGTCGTCGGCGAGCGGATCGGCCTGCCAGGGCTGGGCGTCCAGCAGTGCGTCGGGGATGGCGGCGGCGGCAGGCTGTCGCGTCATGCCGGTTCCTCGTGCGTGTGGCGGCGGCCGGACGAACCTGGCGCGGCGGCTGTGCCGAGGCCGTGCGGGCGACGCGCCGGGTCGGGCGGCACGAAGGCGTGGGCGGGCGTCGCGAAGGCGGTCATCGGCGTATCACACTGTAACGATGGCGCAGTGTAGAGGATGCGCAAGCAGATGCTTGACGCATCCGAGCCACGCGGGCCTGCCCGGTCGCAGACGGCTGGCCGTCAGTTCGTCTGGGCTGCGGGGGCTCAGCCCCGCGCGCCGTCCTGCACCGCTGCCAGGTTGAGCAGCGCGGCTTCGATGGCGGCCGCCGTGACGATGGGCCGCTCCATGGGAAAGAGGTGGCTGCCATCCACCAGCGCGATGCGGCCCTGGGTGATGCGCTGGGTCAACGCCATGCCGACCTGCCGCATTTCCTGCGACGCCAGCCCGCCGATGAACGCCGCCGGGCAGTGCAGCGGGTGGCTGCGCAGCAGGCGGTCCAGGTCGTGCGGGATGGTGTTGTAGATGGCGGTCTCGACCGCCCGGTCGAATGCGAGCAGCCGCTGGCCCTCATGGTCGCGCAGTGCATGCGTGACGTAGTCGCGCAGCACCCGCTCGTCCCAGTGGGCGAAGGCCTTCTTGCGACGGAAGTGCTCGAACGCCTCGTCGGAGGTGGCCCAGCTGTTGCGCCGGGCCCGGCTGATCTTGCCGGGCGACACCGAGCCCACCAGCTGCGTGCGCTTGGCGACCTGGAGCGCGCCGGCGCGCCAGCCGCTGAGCAGGGGCGAATCCAGCAGCAGCACCGCCCGGGCCAGGTGCGGGTGGCGGGCCGCTGCCATCACGCTCAGAAAGCCGCCCAGCGAGTGCCCGACCAGAAAGGCCGGCTCGCCGCTGCGCTGCTGCTCGGCGTCGGCGAAGTCGGCCAGCTGCTGCACCAGGTTCGGCCAGTTGTTGGTGACGGGGTAGCGCTCGTCGTGGCCGAACTGCTCCACCGCGCTGACCTCGTAGCCGCGGCGGCGCAGCTCGCTGAAAAGCACGCGATAGGTGCTGGCCGGGAAGCTGTTGGCGTGCGAGAAAACGATGCGTGGCATGGACGGTGGGCGTCGGCGGGGCGGCGGGGCGGCGGGGCGGCGAGTTGGGAGCGGGGCTGCGAGCCTGCGCGGGGCGCTGCACACCCCAAGCGCCAGGCTCAGGCGTCAGATCAGCTTGTCGCGCGGGTTGGTGATCTTGCGGATCGGCCGGCTGCGGGTCGGGTCGACGCAGATCGGGACCTCGGTGGCGCCGCCGTTCCATTCCGGGTCTTCGATGCTGTCGAATACTTCGCGCAGCTTCTGGCCCCAGCTGTTGTGCAGCATGCGGAAGTAGGGGTTGTTCTCGTCGATGCAGACGATCTTGTCGGTGGAAAAGCGGCCTTCCTCATACACCACCAGATCGAGCGGCAGGCCGACCGACAGGTTGGACTTGAGCGTGCTGTCCATCGACACCAGCGCGCACTTGGCGGCTTCGTCGAGCGGGGTCTCGGGGGTCAGCACGCGGTCGAGCACCGGTTTGCCGTATTTCGATTCGCCCACCTGGAAATACGGGGTTTCGGAGGTCGCCTCGATGAAGTTGCCCGCCGAATAGACCTGGAACAGGCGCATGCCCTCGCCCTGGATCTGCCCACCCAGCACCAGCGAGACGTTGAAGTCCACGCCCGCGCGCTTGAGCGCCAGGCCGTCGCGCTCGTGCACGCGGCGCACCGCCGAGCCGAGCACGCGGGCCACGTCGAACATGCTGGTGGCATTCCAGATGGTGATGGGTTCGCCGTCTTCGTCGGGGCTGGCGATCTGCTCGACCTGCAGGATCTCGCGCACCGACTGCGAGATGCTCAGGTTGCCGGCCGACAGCAGCACCATGAAGCGGTCGCCTTGCTTCTCGTAGATCATCATCTTGCGGAAAGAGCTGATCTGGTCGAGGCCGGCGTTGGTGCGGGAATCGGAGAGGAACACAAGTCCGGCGTTGAGTTTGATGGCGACGCAATACGTCATGTTGGAGGCGGCCCGGGGCAAAAGCCGCAAGTGTAGTGCGCGCCCCGCCGTGGCGCCGGGGGCGGGTCTTGCGCGCAAGAGCGATTCAAAAACGATAGCTGCGCGCCCTGACAGAGCGGGCGCCGGCGGCCTGTTGGGCTTGAACTGCCTGCACCGGCCCGATCAGCCCGCGCCCTGCGCCAGCCGCTTGAGCTGGTAGAGCGCGTCCAGCGCCTCGCGCGGGCTCATCGCGTCGGGATGGATGGCGTCCAGCGCTGCTTCCACGGCGCTGAGGCCGGCTCCCGGGTCCTCCGGTGGCGGAGCGAACAGGTCCACCTGCGCCTCGCCTTCGCCGGCCCGCTCTTCCAGCGCGGCCAGCGTGTGCCGCGCATGGTTGAGCACCGGCCCGGGCACGCCCGCCAGCTTGGCAACGTGGATGCCGTAGCTGCGGCTGGCCGGCCCGGGCTGGATCTCGTGCAGGAAGGCGATCGATGCGCCCGTCTCGGTCGCGCCCACATGCACGTTGACGGCATGCTGGTGGCGCGCCGACAGCTCGGTCAGCTCGAAGTAATGCGTCGCGAAGAGCGTGAACGCCTTGGTGCGGTCGTGCAGGTGCGTGGCGATGCCGCTCGCCAGCGCCAGGCCGTCGAAGGTGCTGGTGCCGCGGCCGATCTCGTCCATCAGCACCAGGCTGTGCGGCGTGGCGGCGTGCAGGATCTGCGCGGCCTCGGTCATCTCCAGCATGAAGGTCGATTGCGCGTTGGCCAGGTCGTCGGCCGCGCCGATGCGGGTGTGGATGGCGTCGATGGGCCCCAGCCGGCAGGCCGTGGCCGGCACGTGGCTGCCCATGCTGGCCAGCAGCACGATCAGCGCCACCTGCCGCATGTAGGTCGATTTGCCGCCCATGTTGGGGCCGGTGATGACCTGCATGCGCGTGTTGGCGTTCAGCCGCGTGTGGTTGGGGATGAAGGCGCCGGACGAGGTTTCGGCCAGGCGCGCTTCCACCACCGGGTGGCGGCCGGCCTCGATGTCGATGCAGGGTTCGTTGACGAACTGCGGGGCGCACCAGTTCAGCGTGAGCGAGCGTTCGGCCAGGGTGCACAGCACGTCCAGCGTGGCCAGCGCCTGGGCCAGGCGGGCGAGGGCGGGCACGTGCGGCTGCAGCTGGTCCAGGACCTGTTCGTAGAGCCATTTCTCGCGCGCCAGGCCGCGCTCCTGCGCCGACAGGGCCTTGTCCTCGAAAGCCTTCAGTTCGGGCGTGATGAAGCGCTCGGCGTTCTTCAGCGTCTGGCGGCGGCGGTAGTCGTCCGGCACGCGGGCCGCATGGCTGCTGGTGACCTCGATATAGAAGCCGTGCACCTTGTTGAACTGCACCCGCAGATTGGGAATGCCGGTGCGGGCGCGTTCGCGGGTTTCCAGGTCCAGCAGGAAGTCGTCGCAATGCGTCTGGATGCCGCGCAGCTCGTCCAGTTCGGCATCGAAGCCGGCCGCGATCACGCCGCCGTCGCGCACCAGTGCGGCGGGCTCTTCATGGATGGCCGTACGCAGCAGCGTGCCGCAATCCACCGGCGGCCGCAGCTGCTCGAAGATTTGGGTCAAAAACGGCTCGGGCGCTTGATTAGTCTGGGCAAGTAGCTCTGCTTTTTGTAGCGTCTTGCAGAGCCCCACCAGCTCGCGCGGACGCACCTGGCGCAGCGCGATGCGGGCGGTGATGCGTTCCACGTCGCTCACGCCGCGCAGCTCGGCACGCAGCACCTGCCACGGACCGGCGCCGGCCCCGGTGCCGCGCAGGGCGGCGGTGGCAGCCAGGCGCTGGCGGGCGTCGGCGCGGTCGCGGCGCGGCTCCAGCAGCCAGCTTTTCAGCAGGCGGCTGCCCATGCCGGTCATGCAGGTGTCCAGCAGCGAAAAGAGCGTCGGCGCGTCTTCGCCGCGCAGCGTGCGCACCAGCTCCAGGTTGCGCCGCGTGGCCAGGGGCAGGGCGATGAGTTCGTCGCTCTGCTGCACCCGCACGCTCTGCACGTGGGTCAGGGCGTGGCCCTGGGTGTGCTCGGCATACGACAGCAGCGCGGCGGCCGCCGCATGCGCATGGGCGAGCGCCTCGGCATTCCAGGCCGCCAGGCTGGAGGCCTGGAGATGCTCCAGCAGCTTGCGCTCGCCCAGGGCGGCGTCGAACTGCCAGTCCGGCCGCAGGCTCAGGGGGCAGGCGAGGGCCCCGCTCTGGCGCAGCGCCTGCAGCTGCTGCTCGAAGCGTTCGGTGGTGCCGGCGCTGTAGATCACTTCGCTGGGCGCCACCCGCGCCAGCCAGGCGCCCACCTCGTCGTGGCTGCACTCGGCCAGGTGCACGATGCCCTGCGTCACCGACATCCAGGCCAGGCCGCAGCGCGCCCGCGCACCCTGCTGCACCGCCAGCAGCATCGATTCGGCCTTGTCGGAGAGCAGTTCGCTGTCCGTGAGCGTGCCGGGCGTGACCACGCGCACCACCTTGCGCTCGACCGGGCCCTTGGTGGCGCCGACTTCGCCCACCTGCTCGCAGATGGCGACCGATTCGCCCATCTTGATCAGGCGGCCCAGGTAGTTCTCCAGCGCATGGAACGGCACCCCGGCCATCACCACCGGCTGCCCGGCCGACTGGCCGCGCTGGGTGAGCGTGATGTCGAGCAGCCGCGCGGCCTTTTCGGCGTCTTCGTAGAACAGCTCGTAGAAGTCACCCATGCGGTAGAGCAGCAGCGTGTCGGGGTGCTGCGCCTTCAGGCCCAGGTACTGGGCCATCATGGGGGTGTGGGCGGGGGAGACGGGCATTTCCATGGAGTCAGATCACTTGCAGTGGCCAGGGCCTGCCGGGAGGCAGGCGCGGTGGCACGCGGCGCACGGTGCGCCTGGAGGGTCGCCATTGTGCATGGGCGGGCCGCCGGCGGGCCGCGTGCCTGCCCCTGATCGTCGGCATGCTCCTACCCCCGGCGCTGCGCGCGCGCCCGCAGCCTTGGCTGGACCTGCTGGCGGAGTCGGCCGCCCGCGGGGCTGCAGCGCAGCGGGCCACGCGCCCGGCTTCCGATGCGGATCTGATTGGAGGTTTCATCCATGGACTCACGTGACCACGACGATCCCCGCCGCAGGTGGGCGGGGCGAGAGCAGGACGCCGGCCGCTCCGGCCGCCAGGCCGAGCAGTGGAGCCGGCCGGGCGGTGATGGCCACCGCACGCCGCAGGGCGGGCAGGAGCACGGCTTCGGGCCGTCTTCGCGCCAGCACGACTACACGGCGGAGCACCACCAGGGCGGTGGCGACTACGGTAGCGGGGCCGACAACGAGCCGACGCTGTACGGCTCCGGCGCCTCCCGTGCCGGCTACGGCGGCTACGGGGGCGGCGGCTCGCGCGGCTACGGCGGCACGGGCGGGCAGGCAGCCAACGGGGGCTACAGCGGACCGGGCGGCGGCGCGCGCGGCCTGGGCCCGCCCAGCGGCAGCGGCTATGGCGGCTACGAAGGCCGGCATCGCCACGCCCATGACGGATTCAATGGCCCTTCCGAAGGGCAGTGGGGTGGCCAGTGGAGTGGGCCGGGGCGATCGCAGCAGGGCGATGATTTCCTGCGCGAGGCAGCCGAAACCGGTTACAGCCGGGGCCGCGATGAGGACTCCCGCCGCTCGGGCGGACGGAGCGCGCAGACGGGCGGCCATCCCGATCCGGACTACCAGCGGTGGCGCGAGGAACAGATGCGCCGGCTGGACAGCGATTACGAGAGCTGGCGCAGCGAACGCTACCAGAAGTTCTCGGAAGATTTCGATGCCTGGCGCAGCCAGCGCGCCCGGGCGGGTGGAGGCGGCGGTTCCGCCAGCGGAGCGAGCGGAGTCAGCGGCGCTGAGGGGGGTGGAGGCGCGCAGTCCGCGTCCTCCACGTCGTCCCGGCCTGCATCCGCGTCAGAGTCCGAGTCCGGCCAACGGGCCGGCGGTACCTTGACGGACGCGCAGAGCAAGCCCTGACGGGCCGCTGGCCGCCGCTGGGCGCTCCTCATGAGGAGAGCCCGGCGGCGGGCACCTCAGACGGGCGGAATGGGGCGCTTGTTCAGATAGGCCGGCAGCACGCGCGCAACCTTCTGCAGCAGGGCGTACTCCTCGTCCGGCAGGGGGAAGCGCTCGGTGTCGAAGTGGCACAGCGTTCCATACAGCTGGCCCTGGTTGTCGAGCAGCGGCAGGCCGTGATAGGAACCCATGACGCCCTGGTACTTGTGCCCGTCCAGCCGGGGGTCGCAAGCCGTGTCCCTGGAGCTGAAACCGCCGTCGCGCATCACGAACTGGCAGAAGCTGTCCTGCAGCGGAACGGTGGCCAGGAAGTCCGGGGTGACCACGCCCTGCTTGTCGAACAGATGCACATTGCGCAGCACGGCGCCGTCCAGCCGGTAGACGCCGGTGTACCGGTGCGGCACCCGGGCATTCAGAAAATCGAGTCCGGCGGGGCCGGTGGCCGCCAGCAGTGCCTTGTAGGCCTCAAGGGCATCTCGCGTGGGATCGGAAGGCGCGCTCATGGTTAGCGGGTGTCGGTAGGCGGAAGTGGCCGAGTGTACCGAGTCGATGCCGCGTCCTGCTGCCCTGCGGATCGCCGCAGCCTGCCGCGCAGGGTTATCCCACGGTGGCTGGCCGGTTACCTAGCGTTCACGCCGTCGTCACGCCGCCGTCACGCGATTTTTGCCCGCGCGCTTGGCCAGGTACATCCCCTGGTCGGCGCGCCGGATCGCCTCGCTGCTGCTTTCCTGCGGCCCCAGTTGCGCCACGCCGGCGCTGAAGGTGATGAGCACCTTCTCCTGTTCGCGCATGAAGTAGCGGGTGGTGAGTTCGCGCTGCAGCCGGGTCATGGCGTCGACACCCTGGGGCAGGGCCGTGTCGGGCAGCACCAGCACGAATTCTTCGCCGCCGTAGCGTGCCAGCATGTCCTGCGGACGCATCACCTCGCGGGCGACCGCCGCCAGGTGGACCAGGGCCTGGTCGCCACTCGAATGCCCCAGCCGGTCGTTGATCGCCTTGAAGTTGTCCAGGTCCAGCAATGCCACGCAGAGCGGGGCGTCGTTGCGCCGGGCGCGGGCAATCTCGCGTTCCATCACTTCGTCGAGCCCCTTGCGGTTGAGCGAGCCGGTGAGCGGATCGTGGCGTGCCTGGGAGCTGGCTTCGTTCAGCGCCTTCTGCAGCTCGGTGATCTGCGTATGCCGCATCTCGGAGCGCTCGCGCAGCTGGTGCAGCTCGTCCCGGGCGACGCGGCTGTTCAGTGCCATCGCGCGGGTGGCGGACATGACCTGTTCCAGGAGCGGCGTGATTTCCTGCAGGTGCGTGGCCTGCCCGATGCGTTCGGCGCAGTCCTCCAGCGTGTCGTGGTAGCTGCTGCTCGACTGGTCCATCTGCGCCAGCCGCTCGACGAACGCGGCCAGCAGTTCCTTCATCTGGTCCTGCGCCTCCATCAGGCGGGTCTTGGCCTCCGTCTGCTTGAAGATCACGTCCCTGAGGCGGCGCTGCACGTCATCGAGCCGGCGCAGCGTCAGCGGCGGCGTGGAGGCGGCGATCAGCGCCTCCACCTGTCCGTGCAGCCAGCGGTCGTCCATGCTGAGCGCAGCGATGTTCTCGAACACCATCTGCAGCAGTGCCAGCAGGCTGGTGCGGATGGCCGCCTGGTCTTCGGCCGCGAACGACAGGCGGTAGCTGAAGTTGTTCAGCATCAGCTGCAGCGTGGAAGCCGGCGGCCCGGGCTGTTTCAGGAATTGCACCAGCTGGGCGGCCAGTTCGTGTACGCGGCTGTCGTCCTCGCCCAGGGCGGGCATCAGGGTGTCGATCAGCCGCACCAGCTGGTCGGCCAGCTCGGCGGGCAGTGCCGTGACCGGGCCCTGGCTGGCGGGGCTGTCGGGCTCCCTGGCCGCCACCGGGGGAGAGGCCGCATGCAGCCCCAGGTTGGCATAGCTCACCAGCACGCCCTGGAGCGCACCCCAGTCGCTGGCGGCGATGGCGTTTTCGAAGAGACCCAGCAACCGCTTTTGGGCGGGGGTCTGCCCGGGCAGTACCCGGGAGATCTGCCGCAGCGGGCCTTCCGGGAAACCGGGCGTGCTGCGGGTGCCGGCGATCTCGTCGTAGAGCGCCTGGTAGTTGTCGGGGGTGGGGGCCAGCCTGCGGGATGCGAGCAGCTTCAGCGTTTCGCGGGCGATTTCGGAAGGGTTACGGTCTGCCATGCCAGGCGCCACCATCGGATCAAGAGGGGTGCGAGTTTGACAGACGCCGAGGGCGTTGAACAGGACGGAGGGCCTGCCGATCAAGGCGGGTGGAGACGGCCGGGAGCGGCGGCCTGCACCCGGGGCCGGCTCAGTTCACCATGACCAGCTTGCCCATCACGCCGCGCGAACCCATGTGGGCATACGCCGCCTTGAGCTGCGACATCGGCATGGTGCGGTCGATGACGGGCTTGACCTTGCCCTCGGCATACCACCGCGCCAGCTCGCCCATCATGGCCGCATTGTTCTGCGGTTCCCGCTTGGCGAAATCTCCCCAGAACACGCCCACCAGCGACGCGCCCTTGAGCAGGGGCAGGTTGAGCGGCAGCGCGGGGATGGGGCCGGCCGCGAAACCGACCACCAGGTAACGCCCGCGCCAGGCGATGGAGCGGAAGGCCGGCTCCGTGTATTCGCCGCCCACCGGGTCGTAGATCACGTCCGGGCCGCGGCCTTCGGTCAGGGCCTTGATGGCCTCGCGCAGGTTTTCCTGGCCATAGTTGATGACGGCATCGGCACCGACCGAGAGGCAGAGCGCGCACTTTTCTTCCGTGGAGGCAGCGGCGATCACCCGGGCGCCCTGCGCCTTGGCGATCTGGATGGCCGCCGTACCGACCCCGCCGGCAGCGCCCAGCACCAGCACGGTTTCGCCCGCCTTCAGCTGGGCGCGGTCGATCAGTGCGTGGTGCGATGTGGCATAGATCATGATGAAGGCGGCCGCATCGACATGCGAGAAGCCCTCGGGCAGCGGCATGCAGAGCGCAGCCGGCGCGATCACGTGGGTGGCGAAGCCGCCCGTGCCGCTCAGACAGGCCACGTTCTGGCCGGGGCGCAGGTGCGTCACGCCTTCTCCCACCGCCTGCACGACCCCGGCGTATTCCGAACCCGGCACGAAGGGCAGCGGCGGCTTCATCTGGTACTTGTTCTGAACGATGAGCAGATCCGGAAAATTCAGGCTCGCGGCCTTGATCTCGATCAGCACCTCGCCGGCCTTGGGCGCCGGGGTGGGGTGTTCGGTCCAGGTGAGCGCGTCTACGCCGGTGGGGTCGGTGCAAAGCCAAGCGTGCATGGAGGGTCTCCGTTCTTCAGTGCGCCGCATCATAGGTGCGGGGCCGGGCGCCGGTTGTCCCTGGAGCGACCGGGCCGGAGCGCCCGTCCCGCGCGGCGCGGCGCGCGTAGGGCGCCGCCTACAATCCGCCGAATCCAGCCAGATCGACTCCATGAAGATTCTCATTTCCAACGACGATGGTTTCCAGGCGCCCGGCATCGTGGCGCTGCATGAGGCGCTCAAGTCCATCGCGGACGTGGAAGTGGTGGCGCCGGAGCACAACAACAGCGCCAAGTCCAACGCGCTGACCTTGCACTCGCCGCTCTACGTGCAGCGCGCGGCCAATGGCTTCCGGTACGTGAACGGCACGCCGGCCGACTGCGTGCATATCGCCCTCACCGGCCTGCTGGGGTACCGGCCCGATCTGGTCGTTTCCGGCATCAACAACGGTGCCAACATGGGCGACGACACCATCTATTCGGGCACCGTGGGCGCGGCGATGGAAGGCTACCTGTTCGGCATTCCGGCGATCGCCTTTTCGCAGGTGGACAAGGGCTGGGGGGAGATCGAGGCCGCCGCCTGCAAGGCGCGCGAGATCGTGCAGCAGATGCAGCAGCAGCGCCTGGTGGGCGAGGCCCCATGGCTGCTCAACATCAACATCCCGAACATGCCGCTCGATGCGCTGCGGCCCATCAAGCTGTGCCGTCTGGGGCGGCGCCATGCGGCCGAGCGGGTGATCGAGCAGCAGAGCCCGCGCGGCGAGACGATGTACTGGATCGGCAGCGCGGGTGCCGCCAAGGACGACGCGGAAGGCACGGACTTCCATGCCACCGCGCAAGGGCACGTTGCCATGACGCCGCTCAAGGTCGATCTGACCGACCACGAAGGCCTGGGCTACTGGGCGCAGACCGCCGCGCGCCTGGTGCCCGCGGACGAGGCTGCCCCGCGGGTCGCGGAGCGCGTGGCCTCATGACGCAGCAGCGCAGGCCCGGGTTTCCGGCGCGGCTGCAGGCGCAGCCCCCCGCTGTCCCGGCGCGGCCGGCAGGCGCCGCACTCCGCCCCCCCGCGCAGGCGCCTGCAGCGCCGCAGGGCCTGGGGCTGGATTCCGCCGCCGTGCGCGCCCGCATGGTGCAGCGGCTGGCCGCGTCCGGCATCCAGTCGCCGGCCGTGCTGGCGGCCATGGGCGCCGTGGAGCGCCACCGCTTCGTGGACAGCGCGCTCGTCAACCAGGCTTACGAAGACACCAGCCTGCCGATCGGCCTGGGGCAGACCATCTCCAAGCCCAGCGTCGTCGCGCGCATGGTGGAACTGCTGCTCGGGGCCGACGCTGCCCGCACGGGCGGCGGGCTCGGGCGGGTGCTGGAAATCGGCACCGGATGCGGCTATCAGGCGGCCGTGCTGTCCCGGCTGGTGCGCGAGGTGTATACCGTCGAGCGACTGCGCGCGTTGCATGAGAAGGCGCGCGACAACCTGCGCCCGCTGCGGCTGGCCAACGTGCATCTTCTCCTCGGTGACGGCATGCTGGGCTACGCCAAGGGCGCGCCCTATGCCGCCATCATCTCGGCGGCGGGCGGTGACATGCTGCCGCAACACTGGTGCGACCAGCTGGCCGTGGGTGGGCGGCTCGTGGCGCCGACCGTCGGCGCGAACGGCCAGCAGGTGCTGCTGGTGGTCGACAAGACTGCACACGGGCTCCAGCAGAGCGTTTTGGAGCCCGTACATTTTGTCCCCCTAAAATCGGGGATTGCCTGAAGGGATTGCTTATGTTGGTATCGCGTGGTCTTGTTGCTTGGGGTTCTATCGCGCTCGCTGGCTTGGTGCTGGCGGGCTGCGGCACCCGCGTCAACAGGGCTCCGGTCGAAGATCGCGGCACGGCGGCAGGGGCGATTTCCTCGTCCCCGGCGCCCCTGGCTTCTGCGGTCAAGCCCCTGCCCGGGGCAGAGAACGCCGGCAAGGCCGGCTACTACACCGTCAAGCCGGGCGACACGCTTATCCGCATCGGCCTGGAACATGGCCAGACGTGGAAAGACATCGCTCGCTGGAATGGGCTGGACAACGCCAATCTGATCGAGGTGGGCCAGGTGCTGCGCGTCGCGCCACCGGGTGCTCCGGCCTCCGCCAGCACCGCAGTGGCTGCCGACACCGGCGTGGTGACGCGCCCGGTGACCGCGTCGGCCCTGCCTCCGGCGCCGGCCGCCAGTGCCGCGCGGCCGGGTGCATCGGCCACGACGGCGCCAGCCGGTTCCGCGCCCGCTGCGGCGCCGGCCGCCGCCGGCAACGAGGACGACATGCCCTTCATCTGGCCTTCTTCCGGCCCGCTGCTGGCGGGCTTCGACGAGGCGCGCAACAAGGGCTACGACATCGGCGGCAAGGCCGGTGATCCGGTGCTCGCGGCGGCCGACGGCCGGGTGGTCTATGCCGGTGCCGGCCTGCGGGGCTATGGCAACCTGGTCATCCTCAAGCACAACAACACCTACCTGACCGCCTACGCCCACAACCAGACGCTGCTGGTCAAGGAAGACCAGAACGTGCGCCGCGGCCAGAAGATCGCCGAAATGGGCAGCACCGATACCGACCGGGTCAAGCTGCACTTCGAGATCCGCCGGCAGGGCAAGCCGGTCGATCCGGTGCGTTACCTGCCTTCCCGTTGAGCGGGACCGGCGCGCCTGCGGGCGAAGGCTTCGAGCCCGACGACGGGGACGAAGCGAGTCCGCAGGATGCGGTTGCGGCTGCAGAGGAGGCCGAAGGCGAGCTGCGGCAGCTGGTCGTCGGCGCGGGGCACCACGGTGCGCGACTCGACAAGGCGCTGGCCGATCTGGTGCCGGAGCTGTCCCGCAGCTATCTGCAGCAGCTGCTGGCGCAAGGGCTGGTGCGCTGGAACGACACACCGGCTGCCAAGCCATCGGCCAAGGTGAAGGCGGGCGACCGCATCACCGTGGAGATCCGGCCGACCGAGCAGAGCCAGGCCTTCAAGCCGGAAGCCATGGCGCTCGAGGTGGTCTACGAAGACGACCATCTGCTCGTGATCAACAAGCCCGCCGGTCTGGTGGTGCACCCGGCACCCGGCAACTGGAGCGGCACGCTGCTCAATGGCCTGTTGGCCCGCGACCCCCGCGCCTGCCTGGTGCCGCGGGCCGGCATCGTGCACCGCCTGGACAAGGACACCAGCGGCCTGATGGTGGTGGCCCGTGAGCGCGCCACCATGGACGCCCTGGTGCGGATGATTGCCGCGCGAGAGGTGTCGCGCCAGTATCTGGCGATCGCCATGGGCCGCTGGCGGCACGCCGGCCACCGCCGCGTGGACGCGCCGATAGGTCGGGATCCTCGCAACCGCCTGCGGATGGCGGTGGTGGATCTGGGGCTGCACGCCGGCAAGCCGGCCCGTACCGACATCGACCTGCTGGCTGCAGGGGCCGAGGCCAGCCTGGTGCGGTGCACGCTGCACACGGGCCGGACGCACCAGATCCGCGTGCACATGGCGTCGCTGCAGCATCCCTTGGTGGCCGATGGCTTGTACGGCGGCGTTCCTGCCGCCGGGCTGTCGCGCCAGGCCCTGCATGCCTTTCGACTGGCCTTCGCGCACCCTGTCACGGGCGTCCCGATGGAGTGGAAGGCGCCGTTGCCGGAGGACATGGCGGCCGCCGTCGAATTTTGGGGCCTGCGCTACAATTGAGCCCAGGTCCGCACACGCTTGTGCCGACACTCTTTCGCTCGGCATGGCGCCTGGTCCATCGCTGTACACGCGCCTCATCTCTTTCTTGCTCCCTGTTGTGCTGCCGTTCGCTGTCACGCTGCGGGCTCACGTGCACCTTCCTCGGGATTGCTGAACATCATGAATACGGTGGAAGCCAAACGGGTTCTGGAAACCGCGCTGATCTGCGCACCGCAGCCAGTGACGGTGCGTGAGCTGCGCGGGCTGTTCGACGATGCCCTCGGCGCCGATACGCTCAAGACGCTGCTGCTGGAGCTGCAGCAGGATTGGGCGCCAAGCGGTGTGGAGCTGGTCCAGGTCGCTTCGGGCTGGCGGTTCCAGAGTCGGCCGGAAATGCGCGAGTACCTCGACCGCCTGCACCCCGAGAAGCCGCCCCGCTACACGCGGGCGGCGCTGGAGACGCTGGCCATCATTGCCTACCGGCAGCCGGTCACCCGTGGCGACATCGAAGACGTGCGCGGCGTCACGGTCAACAGCCTGATCATCAAGCAGCTGGAAGACCGGGGCTGGGTGGAGGTCATCGGACACCGGGAAACGGTAGGGCGGCCGGCGCTTTTCGCCACCACCCGGCAGTTCCTGGACGATCTGGGGCTGCAGTCGCTCGATCAACTGCCGGTGCTGGACGACCCGGTCGTGCAAGCCAACATGTTCGATGCGCTGGGGTTGGCGGAGGGTGAAGGTACAGAGGCTGCCGAGGCTGCGGCAGTTGCGGCGCCCGGCGAGCCCGCTGCGCGGAGCGGTGCAGCGGCGCAAGACGGCGCCGCGCCGGACGACGCGGGCGCATTAACAACACTGCAGGTGGATGGGGCCGAGGGGTCGCCGACGGCTGCTACAGGAACACAAGATGAATGAATCCCACCAGGATGAGCCGGTTTCCGGCCCCGACGCTGCCCCTGCCGAGGGCGGAGCCCAGCGCAAGCCGCGCGGCGAAGGCGCCCGAAGCGCTCGCAGCGGCCAGGGTGGCCGTGTCGCAGGCACCAAGGCCGTCGCCCCGCGCACGGCCAGGTCGCCGGCCCGCGCGCCAGTGTCGCCACAGGCCGACGGCTACGGCTTTGCCGACGTGGTGTCGGGCAAGCTCGACGAAGACGAGGCGCAGCAGGAGCTGGCACCCACGAAGCGGGTGCTGCAGCCCCAGGTGGAGACCCCCAAGCTGCACAAGGTGCTGGCGCAGGCCGGGCTGGGTTCGCGGCTGGAGATGGAGCAGCTCATTCTGGAAGGGCGCATCTCGGTCAACAACGAGCCCGCCCACGTGGGGCAGCGCATCCAGCATGGCGATCAGATCCGCGTCAATGGCAAGCCGATCCGCTATCGCATCGATCCGCCGCCAGCGCGGGTGATCGCCTATCACAAGCCTGCAGGCGAAGTCGTCACCCACGACGATCCGCAAAACCGTCCGACGGTGTTCCGCAAGCTGCCTCGACTGATGCAGGGCAAGTGGCAATCGGTAGGCCGGCTGGACCTGAACACGGAAGGGCTGCTGCTGTTCACCAGCTCTGGCGAGCTGGCCAACCAGCTGATGCATCCCCGTTTCGGGCTGGAGCGCGAATACGCGGTGCGGGTGCTGGGCGCGTTGAGCAACGAAGAAAAACAGCGGCTGCTGGATGGCGTGCAGCTGGAAGACGGCTTTGCCGCGTTCGGCTCCATCGAGGACGGTGGCGGCGAAGGCTCCAACTGCTGGTACCGCGTGACCATTTCCGAGGGGCGCAACCGGGAGGTTCGCCGCATGATGGAGGCCGTGGGGCACGCCGTCAGCCGGCTGATCCGCATCCGCTACGGCGCGATGATGCTGCCGCGCGGGTTGAAGCGCGGGGCCTGGCTGGAGCTGGACGAGCGCGACATCCGGGCGCTGGCCAACGCGGCTGGCCCGGCCCGGGGCCGACCGGCCGAGGGTGCTGCGGAGGCGGAGGCACCAGTGGAGCGGGCCAAGCCGCGTGGTGCCCGAGGCCCGCAGGCGCGAGGCGCCGGCACGGGGGCCAAGGCGGCAGGCTCCCCGGTGGGCCGCGCACCGCGTTCGCGCCGGGAAGACGGCACGGCGCCCAAGGGGCGCTCCGCATCCCCGTCCGCGCAGCCTGATCCGATGAAGACCTCGGTGGGCTATATCGGCAGCGACAGCCTGATGCGCCAGCGCCAGGACCAGAAGCGCGGCAACGGCGGCCCCGGCCCGCGCCGCAGAGGGCGCTAGGGTTTCACCTCCGCGATAGAATGGAAAGCTTTGTCCATAGGGCAAAAGTCACCGCAACCTCACACATCAGGATAAAACAATGGCTATCGAACGCACTCTCTCCATCATCAAGCCCGACGCAGTTGCCAAGAACGTGATCGGCCAGATCTACGCCCGCTTCGAAGCTGCCGGCCTGAAGGTCGTCGCCGCCCGCATGGCCCACCTGTCGCGCCGCGAAGCCGAGCAGTTCTACGCCGTGCACAAGGAACGTCCCTTCTTCAAGGACCTGGTCGATTTCATGATCTCCGGCCCCGTGATGATCCAGGCGCTGGAAGGCGAGAACGCCATCCTGAAGAACCGCGAACTGATGGGCGCCACCGACCCCAAGAAGGCAGAAGCCGGCACGATCCGCGCCGATTTCGCCGACAGCATCGACGCCAATGCAGTCCACGGTTCCGACGCGCCTGAAACGGCCCAGGTCGAAATCGCGTTCTTCTTCCCTGGCCTGAACATCTACTCGCGTTGATGCGTTCCGGTTGCGCGCACCCGCCTGAGTCTCGGCATGCCTGCCGGGGCGCCTCGCTGCGTGTAACCGCTGCCTGCCTCGCAACGCCTGACTGACGCCATGACCACCAACCTGCTTGATTTCGAGCTGGACGGGCTGGCCGCTTTCTGCGAGCGGCTGGGTGAGAAGCGCTTTCGGGCGACCCAACTCTTTCGCTGGATCCATCAGCGTGGCGCGAGCGAATTCGACGCCATGAGTGATCTGGCCAAGTCGCTCCGTGAAAAGCTCAAGGGCGTCGCGGTGGTGACCGGCCTGCGCGTCATCAGCGAACACGTCTCGGCGGACGGAACGGTCAAATGGCTGTTCGACGTCGGTGACGGCAATGCGGTGGAGACCGTGTTCATTCCCGAGGATGACCGGGGAACGCTGTGCGTGTCTTCCCAGGCCGGGTGCGCCGTGGGTTGCCGCTTCTGCTCCACGGGCCATCAGGGCTTCAGCCGCAACCTCACCACGGGTGAGATCGTGGCCCAGCTCTGGTTTGCCGAGCATGCGCTGCGCAGCCGCCTGGGCGTGTCAGATCGCGTGATCTCCAACGTCGTGATGATGGGGATGGGTGAACCCCTGCAGAACTATGCAGCTCTGGTGCCTGCGCTGCGGGTGATGCTCGACGACCATGGCTATGGCCTGTCGCGGCGCCGGGTCACCGTTTCGACCTCGGGCGTCGTGCCGATGATGGACCGGCTCGCGCAGGACTGTCCGGTCGCGCTGGCGGTGTCGCTGCACGCGCCCAATGATGCGCTGCGCGACAACCTGGTTCCGTTGAACCGCAAGTACCCCATCGCCGAGTTGCTGGAAACCTGCAACCGGTACCTGGAGCACGCACCGCGTGACTTCATCACCTTTGAATACTGCATGCTGGACGGCGTGAACGACCAGCCGGAGCATGCCCAGCAGTTGATCGATCTCGTGCGCACGCACGCCAGCCGAGGCGTGTGGTGCAAGTTCAACCTGATTCCCTTCAACCCGTTCCCTGCGTCCGGCCTGCACCGGTCTTCCCCTCAGCAAGTGTCGGTTTTTGCGAAGCTGCTGAGCGAGGCAGGTATCGTTACGACCGTGCGCAAGACGCGCGGCGACGACATCGATGCGGCCTGCGGCCAGCTGGCCGGAGATGTAAAAGATCGCACGCGCGCGTCAGAGCGCATGGCCAAGCAGCGAGTGATCGCGCTCAAGCCAGTGACCTGAACGGCGGGCATGCATCACATCAAGGGGGCAGACATGGCAAATGCAGGAATGCGGTGGCAACGGTGGGTGGCCATCGCGGCTGTGGCCGGCGCTTCCGGGTTCGTAGTGGGCGGTTGCACCACGACTACCACCACCACCACTTCTGCCACCGGTGCCTCGTATGCTTCCGAGCCGGTGGTCACGCCATCCGATGAGTCGGAAGTGCGCCGGCGAGCCCGCATCCGCCTGGAGCTGGCCGCCAACTATTTCCAGATGGGCCAGACGACTGTCGCGCTGGACGAGGTCAAGCAGTCCATCGCGCACGACCCGACCTTCGCCGATGCCCATCACCTAATGGCGCTCATCTACATGCGGCTGGGCAACCTGGTGCAGGCAGAAGAGGGTCTTCGCCGTGCTCAGGCATTGCGGCCGGGCGACCCGGACATCATGCACAACTTCGGTTGGCTGCAGTGCCAGCGCCAGCGCTATGCGGAAAGCATGCAGTGGTTCGACCGCGCGCTGGCAGTGCCCGCCTACACTTCGCGCAGCAAAACCTTGATGTCGCAAGGCGTGTGCCTGGAGCGCTCCGGCGATCTGACTGCGGCAGAGCAGGTGTTGTTGCGTGCATATGAACTCGATGCCGGAAGCCCGGTCATCGGTTACGGCCTGGCTTCGCTGAAGTTTCGCAGGGGTGATGCCAAGCAGGCGCAGTTCTATGTGCGAAGGGTGAACAACGGCGAGTTCGCGAGCGCCGAGTCGCTGTGGCTGGGAATCAAGGTTGAACGTGCCTTGAAGGACACCATTGCCATGCGGCAGCTGGGGGAGCAACTGCGCAAGCGGTTCCCCGATTCGCGGGAACTGCTGGCTTATGAGCGAGGCGCGTTCGATGAGTGAGATGCTTGAGACAGAAACGACGAATCCGGCAGCGGCAGGCCATGCCACGGCGGGCAGCTTGCTGCGGGACGCGAGGCAGGCGGCAGGCGTCCATATCGACGCACTGGCGGTGGCGCTGAAGGTTTCGGCGCCCAAGCTGGAGGCGTTGGAAGCCGATCGTTACGATGTCTTCCCGGACGCGGTTTTCGTGCGTGCATTGGCTTCCAGTGTGTGCCGCACCTTGAAGATCGATCCGGCACCCGTTCTGGCCTTGCTGCCGCAAGGTGCCGCTCCTCGTCTGACGGCGGACCGCGGCATCAACGCTTCCTACAAGGACAGCAACGCGCGCGCATCCAGCGGCGCGGGCTCGGCGGTTCCGCGCTCGATCGTCGCCGTGGTGCTGCTGCTCCTGCTGGGCGCGGTGGCGATGGTGTTCGTGCCCCGGGCGCTCGACAACCCTGCAACCGAAGAGGTCGCCAGTGCGGCGGCTCCCGCCGCTTCGGCGGTCGAGCCCGCTTCAACCAGCGCGCCGGCCAATGGGCTGTTCTCGGCGCAGCCCGCGAATTCCAATCCGCCGGTGGTGACGCCCACGCCAGCGGCCACCCCGGCAGCGGCCTCGGTGGCGTCACCCGCGCCGGCGACCCTCTCTGCAGCGAATCAGGCAGCACCGTCGGCAGCGCCTCCCAGCTCCGACGTGCTGGTGATTGCGGCCAAAGCCACTTCCTGGGTGCAGGTGCGCAACCTTTCGGGTGGCGGCACGACCCAGAAGATGTTGAATGCCGGCGACCGTCTCGTGGCACCTGGCAGCCCTCCCTGGGCCGTCGTCATCGGCAAGGCGGACGCCGCCACCGTGCTGGTGCGCGGGCAGCCGCTGGACATTGCCAGTTCCACGCGCGAGAACGTCGCCCGTTTTGAGGTGAAGTAAGTGAGCTACGAAACATCGACCGGCGCCGTGCCCATGGCCGCGCCCCTCATGCGCACTTCCAGGCAGGCCCGCGTGGTCTGGGGTTCGCGGGTCGTCACCGTGGGCGGTGGCGCTCCGGTGCGGATCCAGTCCATGACCAACACGGACACCGTGGACGCCATTGGCACCGCCATCCAGGTCAAGGAACTTGCGCAGGCGGGCTCGGAGTTCGTCCGCATCACGGTGAACACTCCCGAGGCCGCCGCCGCGGTGCCCTACATCCGGGAGCAACTCGATCGCATGGGCGAGACGGTCCCGCTGGTGGGCGACTTCCACTACAACGGCCACCGGCTCCTCACCGAGTACCCCGATTGCGCCCAGGCACTGTCCAAGTACCGGATCAATCCAGGCAATGTCGGCAAGGGAGACAAGCGGGATCGGCAGTTCGGCCAGATGATCGATGCCGCCATGCGCTGGAACAAGGCCGTCCGCATCGGCGTGAACTGGGGCAGCCTGGACCAGGAACTGCTGGCGCAGCTGATGGACGTCAACAGCCAGCGTGCGCAGCCCTGGGATCCCCGGCAGGTCATGTACGAAGCGCTGATCACCTCGGCCATCGAATCGGCCCGTCGGGCCGAGGCCATGGGCCTGGACGGCAACCAGATCATCCTGTCGTGCAAGGTGAGCGGCGTGCAGGATCTGATCTCGGTCTACCGTGAACTGGCCAAACGCAGCGATTACGCGTTGCACCTGGGGTTGACCGAAGCGGGCATGGGCACCAAGGGGACGGTCGCTTCCACGGCGGCGCTGGCCGTCCTGCTGCAGGAGGGCATTGGCGACACGATCCGCGTGTCGCTGACGCCGCAGCCCGGCGAGGCGCGCACGCAGGAGGTGGTGGTCGCGGCAGAGATTCTGCAGGCGCTCGGCATGCGGTCCTTCGTGCCCAGCGTCACGGCCTGCCCCGGATGCGGCCGGACGACGAGCACCACCTTCCAGGAACTCGCCAAGCAGATCGACGACCACCTGCGCTCGCAAATGCCCGTCTGGCGCGTGCAGTACCCCGGGGTGGAGAAGATCAAGGTCGCCGTCATGGGCTGCATCGTGAACGGCCCGGGTGAAAGCAAGCATGCCGACATCGGCATCAGCCTGCCCGGCACGGGCGAAGCTCCGGCCGCTCCGGTGTTCATCGACGGGGAAAAGGTGCTCACGCTGCGTGGCGACAACATCGCTGCAGAGTTCCACGAAATCGTCGACCAGTACATTGCGCGGCGCTTTGGGCAGAGCGCGGCTGCCGCGGCTGCCGACTGACCTGCGGATTCACGCGAATCCGCCATGCCGGAGGCAAGCCCTCCAACCATCTGATGACTCAAGTGAATAACAACTCGAATACACCGCAGCGGGCGCAGAAGTTGACTGCCGTCAAAGGCATGAACGACATCCTGCCGCCCGACTCTGCACGCTGGGAGTGGCTGGAAGCCAAGGTGCGCGCGCTCATGGAGCGCTATGCCTACCGCAATCTGCGCACGCCGATCGTGGAGCCGACCGCGCTGTTCGTGCGCGGGCTGGGAGAAGTCACCGACATCGTCGAGAAGGAAATGTATTCCTTCGAGGACCGCCTCAACGGCGAGCAACTGACCCTGCGTCCCGAGTCGACTGCGGGCGTGGTGCGCGCGGTGGTCGAGCACGCCATGCTGTATGACGGCGGCAAGCGTCTCTACTACATGGGCCCGATGTTCCGCCACGAGCGTCCGCAGCGTGGGCGCTATCGGCAGTTCCACCAGATCGGCGCCGAGGCGCTCGGATTCGCGGGCGCCGAGGCCGATGCCGAGCTCATCCTTCTGGCGGATGCGCTCTGGAAGGAACTGGGGCTGACGGACGTGCGGCTGGAACTCAACAGCCTCGGACAGCCGGAAGAGCGCAAGGCCCATCGGGCTGCGCTGATCAGCTATCTGGAGGCGCACATCGATCAGCTCGATGAGGAGGCGCGCAGGCGGCTGCACAGCAACCCGCTGCGAATCCTCGACACCAAGAACCCCGCCCTGCAGGCGCTGGTGGAGGGCGCGCCGAAGTTGCTGGATTATCTCGGCGAGGAATCCCTGCGGCATTTTGAAATGGTCAAGGCCATCCTCGATGCCAACGGCGTCGCCTGGCGCATCAATCCCCGCCTGGTGCGCGGCATGGACTACTACAACCTGACGGTGTTCGAGTTCGTGACGGATCGGCTGGGCGCCCAGGGCACGATCTGCGGCGGCGGGCGCTACGACTACCTGATCGAGCAGGTGGGCGGAAAGCCTGCGCCCGCGGTGGGCTGGGCGCTGGGTGTCGAGCGCGTCCTGGAGCTGGTCAAGGAAGCGGGCACGCCCACGCACGATCTGGTAGCCGACGCCTATGCCGTCGTCACCGACACGGCTTTTCTGCCGCGTGTGATGGCAGCTCTGCAAAAGCTGCGGGCCGCCGGGGTGAGCGTGCAGATGCATGCCTCCGCAGGCGATTCGATGGGCAGCATGAAGTCGCAGTTCAAGAAGGCCGATGCAAGCGGCGCCCACCACGCGCTGGTGTTCGGCGCCGACGAGATGGCCCGCGACGCGGTGCTGGTGAAATCCCTGCGCGACGGCACCGGTCACCAGGTGGAGCGCTCGCTGGCGGATCTGCCCGATTGGGCTGCCACCCTACAATCTTCCCGCTGACACATACGAACCATCATGGCAAACCATTTCGACCTCGAAGAACAAGAGCAGCTTGATCAGCTGAAGCATTTCTGGAACACCTGGGGCACGCTCATCAGCGGCGTGATCATCGTCGTGTTCGGTGGTCTCGCTGCCTGGAATGGCTACCAGTACTGGCAGAACCGCCAGGCTGCGCAGGCGTCCGCACTGTCCGACGCGATGGAAGCTGCTGTGAGCGCTTCGGACACGGATCGCATCGAGCAAGTGCTGAACGACGTGAAATCGCGCTACTCCGGTACCGTGCAGGCGAGTCAGGCCAGCTTGCTCGCAGCCAAGGCGCTGGCGGATGCCGGCAAGAACGAAGCCGCGGTCGCCGCGCTGAACTGGATGCCACAGGGCGCCGTGGACGACGGGTACAAGGCCCTGGCCCGGCTGCGTCTGGCAACGCTGTTCATCGAACAAAAGGCGTACGACAAGGCGCTGTCCCAGCTTTCCGGTGCGGTGCCGGTCGGCTTCGAGGCGGCTTTCGCAGACCGCCGCGGCGATGTGCTGGTGCTGCAGGACAAGAAGAAGGAAGCCGCGGCTGAGTACCTGACTGCGTACAAGGCATTCGAGGAGCGCATGGAGTACCGCCGGCTGGTGGAAGCGAAGCTGAATGCCCTCGGGGCCCAGGTCCCTGCCCAGGTGGTGGCCTCCGCAGCACAGTCCGGGGGTGCGCAATGATGCACGCTCTGATGCGCTGCGCGCGGCCCGCGGTCTGCGGGTGGGTACTGGCCGGTTCAGCCGTGCTGCTGACGGGGTGCTCCCTCTGGGGTGGTCCTTCCAAGCCCAAGCCCGCCGACCTCGGTCCGAACGTTCCGCTGTTGCCCGTTCGTCAGGCCTGGACGGCCAAGATCGGCAGTACAGCGGGTCTGCCGCTCGAGGTGCTGGTGCAAGGCAGCACGGTCACGCTGGCCTCGGCCGACGGCGCCATCGTTGCGATCGATGCTCGCACTGGCGGCGACATCTGGCGGGCCTCACTGGGTCAACCCCTTTCCGCCGGAGTGGGCGGGGATGGCAAATGGACTGCCGTCGTCACCCAGAAGAACGACGTCGTCGTGCTGGCAGGCGGGCGTGAGCTGTGGCGTCAGCCGCTGCAGGCGCAGGTCTACACGCCGCCGCTGGTGGCGGGCAACCGCGTTTTCGTCCTGGCCGCCGACCGCTCGGTGTCCGCGTTCGATGCGGCCACGGGCCAACGGCTGTGGAACCAGCAGCGCCCGGGTGAGCCACTTACGCTGCGTCAACGCGGCGTGTTGATGGCGGTGGGCGATACGCTGGTGGCCGGTCTTTCCGGCCGGCTGGTGGGCTTCAATCCCGACTCTGGCGTGGTGCGCTGGGAAGCCCCGGTGGCCAGCCCGCGCGGCACCAATGACGTGGAGCGTCTGGTCGAAATCGTGGGCCCGGTGAGCCGTAGGGGCTCTGAGGTCTGTGCGCGCGCGTTCCAGGCGGCAGTCGGCTGCGTGGACGCTGCCCGTGGAACCGTCGAATGGACGCAACCGGCCAATGGCGCAACGGGCGTCCAGGGTGACGACTCCTTCGTCTTCGGCGCCGAAAGCAATGGCGCCGTGACGGCCTGGAAGCGTCAGGACGGCGCCAAGGCCTGGTCCTCCGACCGTCTTCTGTATCGCCAGCTGACGGCGCCCCTGGCGCTCGGACGTTCGGTCGTCGTGGGCGATGAATCCGGTCTGGTGCACTTGCTGTCGCGCGACGATGGCAGCCCGCTGAACCGGCTTTCCACCGACACGTCTGGCATCGCGGTCGCCCCGGTGGCCTCGGCAGACACCCTCATCGTGGTCACTCGCAACGGTGGCATCTACGGCTTCCGTCCCGAATGACAAGGCACTAGCCCATGAAACCAGTAATCGCCCTCGTCGGGCGGCCCAACGTGGGCAAATCGACGCTGTTCAACCGGCTGACCAAATCCCGCGACGCCATCGTGGCGGACTTTGCGGGGCTGACGCGCGACCGTCACTATGGCAATGGCAAGCAGGGCAAGCACGAATACATCGTGATCGACACCGGCGGCTTCGAGCCCGACGCTTCGGCTGGCATCTACCGGGAAATGGCCAAGCAAACGCAGCAGGCCGTGGCAGAAGCCGATGTGGTGGTCTTCGTGGTGGACGCGCGGGCTGGCGTGTCGGCGCAAGACCACGACATCGCTCAATATCTTCGGCGCCTCGGCAAGCCTTGTGTGCTGGTGGGGAATAAGGCCGAAGGCATGCTCGAGGGCGTGCAGCTGGCTGAGTTCTACGAGTTGGGGCTGGGCGAAGTCCATCCCGTTTCGGCAGCCCATGGCCAGGGCATTCGCACCTTGGTAGACACAGCGCTTGCCGCGCTGCAGTGGCCGGACGCCGAAGACGATGCCGCAGAAGAGGACATCGCCACGGTGCGCCTGGCGGTGGCTGGCCGTCCGAACGTGGGCAAGTCGACGCTGATCAATACCTGGCTGGGAGAAGAGCGACTCGTCGCCTTCGACATGCCCGGCACCACGCGCGATGCGATCTCGGTGCCATTCGAGCGGCAGGGACAGAAGTTCGAGCTCATCGATACCGCCGGACTGCGCCGCAAGGGCCGGGTGTTCGAGGCCATCGAGAAGTTCTCGGTCGTCAAGACGCTGCAGGCGATCGAGTCGGCAAACGTGGTGCTGTTGCTGCTGGATGCCACGCAGGGCGTGACCGACCAGGATGCCCACATCGCCGGCTATATCCTGGAAAGCGGCCGCGCCGTGGTGCTGGCCGTGAACAAGTGGGACGCCGTGGATGAGTACGAGCGCCAGATGCTGGAGCGTTCGATCGAAACCCGGCTGTCGTTTCTCAAGTTTGCGGCCATGCATTTCATCTCGGCCAAGAAGCGGCAGGGTCTGGGGCCGGTCTGGACGTCGATCGTGCAGGCACACAAAGCGGCCACCTGCAAGATGTCCACTCCGGTGTTGACAAGGCTGCTGCTGGAGGCTGTGCAATTTCAGAGCCCGAAGCGATCCGGAATGTTCCGGCCGAAACTGCGCTATGCCCACCAAGGGGGCATGAATCCGCCGGTGATCGTCATCCACGGGAACTCGCTGGAGCACGTGACCGATGCGTACAAGCGCTTTTTGGAAGGCCGTTTCCGCAAGGAATTCAATTTGGTCGGCACGCCGTTGCGCATCGAAATGAAAACGTCCCACAACCCCTTTGCCGAAGAGGGCGCAGGGTCGGATCGGCGCTAAAGCCTTTTGGTCCGTGCGGCCTCGGCCATGTGGTAAGGTGTGCTTTTACAACAACATTCCTGAACACGGAGAATATCGTGAGCAACAAAGGCCAACTTCTTCAAGACCCGTTTCTGAACGCGCTCCGCCGTGAGCATGTTCCGGTGTCTATCTATCTGGTGAATGGCATCAAGCTGCAGGGGCAGATCGAGTCGTTCGACCAATACGTCGTGCTGCTTCGCAACACCGTGACCCAGATGGTCTACAAGCACGCCATTTCCACGATCGTTCCTGGGCGCGCCGTCAATTTCACGACGGCCGAGTCCAGCGATGCGGCCGAGGCCGGCCCGTCGGCCTGATCGTCCGGTCTTCTCTCTGTCCACGTTCTGGTGGGCCAGCCACTACCTGCTGCCTTGAGTTCCTCAGATAAACCCGCTTCGCCAGCGACGCCCGTGGTCCTGGTCGGGGTGGACTTCGGCCTGCCCCATTTCGACGGCGAGTTGGAAGAGCTGGGGCTGCTGGCTGAAACCGCAGGCCTCACGCCGGTGGCTCGGCTGGTCGCCAAGCGCAAGGCGCCAGATGCGGCGCTTTTCGTCGGATCTGGCAAGGCGGAAGAGATTCAGGTCCTGGCGCAGATGCATGGCGCGGTCGAGGTGCTCTTCGATCAGGCTTTGAGCCCCGCGCAACAGCGCAACCTGGAACGGGTGCTGAACCTGCCAGTCAGCGACCGCACTTTCCTGATTCTCGAGATCTTTGCCCAGCGCGCGCGCAGCCATGAAGGCAAGCTGCAGGTGGAACTGGCCAAGCTGCAGTACCTGAGCACACGTCTGGTCCGTCGCTGGTCTCACCTGGAGCGGCAGCGGGGCGGCATCGGTACTCGCGGCGGCCCTGGCGAAACCCAGATCGAGCTGGACCGCCGGATGATCGGCGATGCGATCAAGCGCACCAAAGAGCGTCTGGTGAAGGTGAAGCGCCAGCGATCCACCCAAAGGCGGCAGCGTGACCGGCGCGATACGTTCAATGTCTCCTTGGTCGGTTACACCAACGCCGGCAAATCCACGCTGTTCAACGCGCTCGTCAAGGCCCGCGCCTATGCGGCGGACCAGCTTTTTGCCACGCTGGACACCACCACCAGGCAGTTGTACCTAGCCGATGCCGGACGGTTGATTTCGATCTCCGATACGGTGGGTTTCATCCGCGACCTTCCCCACGGTCTGGTGGATGCGTTCCAGGCAACGCTGCAAGAGGCCATCGACGCCGATCTGCTGCTGCATGTGGTGGATGCTTCGAATCCTGCCTTTCCTGAGCAGATAGCTCAAGTCCAGCGCGTGCTGGCGGAAATCGGCGCCCAGGATATTCCTCAACTGCTCGTCTTCAACAAACTCGACGCGATGTCGCCCGAGGCGAGGCCCACCGCTGCACGAGATGTGCTGGAAATGGACGGTGTGTTCGTTCCACGGATCTTCCTCAGCGCCCAGTCAGGGGAGGGCCTGCCATTGCTTCGCCAGCAATTGGCCGCCGAACTGTTGAAGGAGCGTGACGAGATGACCCCTGATCTTGCTGCTGAATTGAAGCGGGACGACGGTTGAGATTAGGCACAATGCCCGTTTGCTCCATGTCCTAAGAGAACGAGAGATTTCCCGCATGAACCTGCATAGCCGCGCCTTCCGCTGGGCCATCTTGCCCCAGCGAATTAGGGGAATGTTGAATTTGAATGACCCGCGGTGGGGCCGAGGTGACGACAAGCAGGAGGGTGCGGATCGGCCCGATGTCGACCCGCCTGCGCCGCTGCGTCCCCAGGGACAGCGCGGACGGGAGCAGAACAATGCCGGGCAGCCGCCGGATCTCGACGAACTCTGGCGGGATCTGAACCGGAAGCTGGGCGGGCTGTTCGGAGGCAAGAACGGCGGCGGTCGCGGCCCCGTCGGCGGCGGAGGCGGTGGCGGTGGCTTTCAGCCGGACATGAAGAACGCGGGACTGGGCGTTGGCCTGATTGCCGGCGTCGCGCTGCTGATCTGGCTGGGGACTGGTTTCTTCATCGTTCAGGAAGGCCAGCAGGCCGTCATCACGCAGTTCGGCAAATACAAGACGACCGTCAATGCCGGTTTCAACTGGCGGCTGCCCTATCCGATCCAGCGTCATGAGTTGGTGTTCGTGACCCAGATCCGTTCGGCCGACGTCGGACGCGACGCGGTGATCAAGAGCACCGGCTTGCGCGAGTCCGCGATGCTGACCGAAGACGAGAACATCGTCGAAATCAAATTTGCCGTGCAGTACCGCCTGAATGACGCGAGGGCCTGGCTGTTTGAAAGCCGCAATCCTGCGGATGCGGTGGTTCAGGCCGCGGAAACCGCCGTTCGTGAAGTGGTGGGCAAGATGCGTATGGACACCGCCCTGGCCGAAGAGCGCGACCAGATCGCGCCGCGGGTGCGGGCGCTGATGCAGGTCATCCTCGATCGATACAAGGTCGGCGTAGAAGTCGTCGGCATCAATCTGCAGCAGGGCGGCGTGCGCCCGCCCGAGCAGGTTCAGGCGGCTTTCGACGACGTGTTGAAGGCGGGTCAGGAACGTGAGCGTGCGAAGAACGAAGCGCAGGCCTATGCCAACGACGTGATTCCTCGCGCCGTGGGTTCCGCCTCGCGACTGACGGAGGAAGCCGGGGCTTACAAGGCTCGGATCGTGGCGCAGGCCCAGGGTGATGCACAGCGGTTCAGCTCCGTGCTGGCGGAATACCAGAAGGCCCCGCAGGTCACGCGGGACCGCATGTACCTCGAGTCCATGCAGCAGATCTACACCAACGTCACCAAGGTTCTGGTGGATTCGAGCAAGGGCTCCAATCTGCTGTATCTGCCATTGGACCGGATCATGCAGAGCGTGGCACAGGGAGGCTCTGCGGCTGCAGCCCCCTCGCTGGAAACGCCACCTGCGACCACGTCCGGGCTGACCCCGACGAATCCGTCCACTTTTCAAAATGATGCTCGTGCGCGTGACACCAGTCGTACGCGTGAGCGCGATGCGCGCTAGGAGAGAGTTGTGAACCGAGTCGGATTTATCGCCTCCACGTTGCTGGTGGTGCTTGCCCTGTTGAGTTCGATGCTCTTCGTGGTCGACCAGCGCCAGTTCGGCGTGGTCTATGCGCTGGGTCAAATCAAGGAAGTGATCACCGAGCCTGGCCTGAACTTCAAGTTGCCGCCCCCGTTTCAAAACGTGCGCTACATCGACAAGCGGTTGCTGACGCTCGACAGTTCCGATACGGAGTCGATGCTGACCGCAGAAAAGCAGCGTGTGGTCATCGACTGGTATGTGCGCTGGCGCATCTCCGACCCGTCGGAGTACATCCGCAACGTGGGTCTGGATGAGAATGCCGGCGCCATTCAGCTCAACCGTGTGGTGCGCAACGCTTTCCAGGAAGAAGTGAACCGCCGTACCGTCAAGGAACTGCTTTCCGCGCGACGTGAAGAGTTGATGGCCGAGGTCAAGCGCGAGGTGCTGGAGGCCGTGCGCGGCGCCAAGCCCTGGGGTGTGGATGTGGTCGACGTTCGCATCACGCGGGTGGACTATGTCGAAGCGATCACCGAGTCGGTGTATCGGCGCATGGAGGCGGAGCGCAAGCGTGTTGCCAATGAACTGCGCTCCACCGGGGCAGCCGAGGGTGAAAAGATCCGTGCGGACGCCGACCGGCAGCGGGAAATCACCATCGCCAACGCCTACCGTGACGCACAAAAGCTGAAGGGTGAAGGCGACGCCGAAGCCGCGCGCATCTACGCGGAAGCATTTGGACGCGACCCCCAGTTTGCCCAGTTCTACCGCAGCCTGGAAGCATACAAGTCCAGCTTCAACAAGAAGAGCGACGTGATGGTGGTCGATCCTTCCTCGTCGGAGTTCTTCAAGGCGTATCGTGGAGCGGCCCCCGCGAACGCAACGCGTCCCTGAACGTGTTTTGGTGCGGCCGCCGCGGCGTCAGGCTTGACTGCAGCCTGGCGTCCGCGCTCCGATCCTCCCTTTCATCCCGCGACGGCTTCTGCCGTGTCACAGCGGCGGCGGGTTGGATACGCTTCGGCTTCGTTGGTCGACCGCCGGTGCCCGGACCTGCCTCGCGGGTTCATCCGGGCAATGGAGAGCGGTGGTTTCCACCGTAGCCCGGTAGAATCACGTTTTTAACAGCCTCCCCTTTTCTCATGTCCGCTTGGGTCCTCCCGGATCACATTGCTGATGTGCTGCCCTCCGAGGCGCGGCATATCGAAGAATTGCGCCGAGGGTTGCTCGATACGGCTCGCAGCTATGGCTACGAGCTGGTCATGCCGCCCTTGCTCGAACACCTTGAATCTCTGCTCACCGGGGCAGGGGAGGCACTGGAACTCCAGACCTTCAAGCTGGTGGATCAGCTGTCTGGTCGGTCGTTGGGCTTGCGCGCCGACACCACGCAACAGGCAGCTCGCATCGATGCGCACCTTCTGAACCGCCGTGGCGTCAGCCGGCTTTGCTACTGCGGCCCTGTTCTCCATACGCGGCCCGACAAGCCGCATGCCACCCGCGAACCGCTGCAGTTTGGGGCCGAGATCTATGGGCACCCGGGCATTGAGGCCGAGGTTGAAAGTGCCTTGCTGGCGCTGGAATGCCTTTCGGTGGCCGAGGTGAAAGATGTCAGCGTCGATCTGGCCGATGTCCGCATTCTTCGTTGTTTGCTGGCAGGCTCCGGTCTCGGCCGGGAGGAGGTGCACTCCATCCAGGACGCTCTGGCCGCCAAGGATGAGAGTGCGCTGGCTTCGTTGACCCAGGACCTGGCCCGACACACCTCGGATCACCTTCAAACGCTGCTGCGCTTGTACGGAGACATCGGTGTGTTGGACGAAGCGCACAAGGCGCTGGGCTCGGTGCCCGGTGTGTCGGATGTGCTGGCTGATCTGCGGGCGTTGGCTTCGCGGTTGCAGCACTCCAGGATCACCATCGACCTCGCAGACCTGCGCGGTTATGCGTACTACAGCGGTGTTCGATTCGCGATGTACGCCCCCGGCGCCAGCGATGCGTTGGTGCGTGGCGGCCGCTATGACGAGGTGGGAGCCGTGTTTGGTCGCAATCGGCCAGCCGCAGGCTTCAGTCTGGACATTAAGCAGCTGGTGAGCGTGATCTCACCGCGCCCCCTGAAAGCTGCGATCCGTGCTCCATGGGGGCAGGGAGTGGGCACGGATGAGGCCATCGCCGCATTGCGGCGGCAGGGCGAAACGGTGGTGTGCGTACTTCCGGGGCATGAGAGCGAAGTCGACGAGTTCCAGTGTGACCGGGAACTCCTCCAAGTGGATGGACTTTGGACCGTCCGGTCTGTCCAGTTGTCTGAAAACTGAATTGGGTAAGAAATGAAAGCAAGCAAAGGTCGTAACGTCGTCGTGGTGGGCACCCAGTGGGGCGATGAAGGCAAGGGCAAACTGGTCGATTGGCTCACGGAGAGCGCACAGGGTGTCGTCAGGTTCCAGGGCGGCCACAACGCGGGCCACACGCTTGTGATCAATGGAGTCAAGACGGCACTGCATTTGATTCCCAGCGGCATCATGCGGCCTGGCGTGAAGTGCTATATCGGCAACGGCGTCGTGTTGTCTGCGGCGAAATTGTTTGAAGAGATCGAGGGCCTTGAGAAGGCCGGCGTGGAAGTCCGGTCGCGTCTTCGCGTCAGCGAAGCCTGCCCACTCATCCTTCCGTTCCACGCGGCGCTGGACGTTGCGCGGGAAGCAGCACGGGAACATGGCGGCACGGAGAAGATCGGTACGACTGGACGTGGCATCGGACCGGCGTATGAGGACAAGGTCGCCCGCCGTGCGCTGCGGGTGCAGGATCTGAAGTATCCCGAGCGATTTGCTTCCAAGCTGCGCGAGCTGCTCGACCTGCACAACCATGTCCTGCGCTCGTTCCTCCGGTCGGGCGAGTTTGTTTTTCCGAGTGCCCTTCAACCTTATCTCAAGGATGGGCAGGTGGAGTTCGACGTCGTCTTTGAGGAAGCGATGCGCCACGCGCAGCTGCTCTTGCCCATGATGGCGGACGTGTCGCGCGAGCTGAACGAAGCCCACGCCGCAGGCGACAACCTGTTGTTTGAAGGCGCTCAAGGAACGCTGTTGGACGTGGATCACGGCACGTACCCCTACGTCACTTCCAGCAACTGCGTGGCCGGCAATGCTGCGGCCGGCGCTGGGGTGGGTCCAGGCATGCTGCATTACGTGCTCGGCATCACCAAGGCGTATTGCACCCGCGTCGGCGGTGGACCATTTCCTACCGAACTCGACTGGGAAACGCCTGGCACACCGGGTTTTCACATGAGCACCGTGGGTGCGGAAAAGGGCGTCACCACCGGCCGTAGCCGCCGCTGTGGTTGGTTCGACGCAGCGCTGCTGAAGCGAAGCGCCCAAGTGAACGGTCTCAGCGGTTTGTGTATCACGAAGCTGGACGTGCTCGATGGACTGGATGAGCTGCAGCTGTGCGTCGGATACGAACTCGATGGTGAGCGTATCGATCTGCTGCCGATGGGCGCCGACGACATTGCACGTTGCACCCCCATCTATGAAACGATGCAGGGATGGACCGAATCCACTGTTGGTGTGACCCATTACGAAAAGCTGCCGGAAGCCGCACGCAAGTACCTGGAGCGCATCCAGCAAACGACGGGCGTACCGATCGCCATGATCTCCACCAGCCCGGACCGTGACCACACCATCCTGTTGGACAACCCCTACGCGGCGCGCTGAGCTGTCGCGACCCGGTTGCCAACCGCATTGTCAAAATTTATTGGGATCTACTATGTTGACGGAAGACGGCAAGCATCTCTATGTGAGCTATGACGAGTACCACAGTCTCATTGAGAAGCTGGCGCTCAAGGTGCATCAGTCGGGCTGGGAGTTCGACACCATTCTCTGCCTCGCCAGGGGAGGGCTGCGTCCGGGAGACATCCTGAGCCGTATCTTCGACAAGCCGCTCGCCATCATGTCTACGAGCTCCTATAGGGCTGAGGCGGGCACGGTGCAAGGACATCTCGACCTGGCCCGGTTCATCACGACGCCCAAGGGTGAGATTGCGGGACGGGTGTTGCTGGTGGACGATTTGGCCGACTCGGGGCATACGCTCAACGCAGTGATCTCCATGCTCAAGACCAACTATGCGCCCATCACGGAACTGCGCAGTGCGGTCATCTGGACCAAGGGACTGTCGACGTTCACGCCCGACTATTCTGTAGAGTTCCTGCCAAGCAACCCTTGGATCCATCAGCCGTTCGAAGGGTACGACAGCCTCAGCCCCGCCAAGCTGCTGGAAAAGTGGCGAGTCTGACCTACACAAAGTTCAGACAGTTGCTCTCAAGGCCGAATTCTGTTGTACACTTGCTCTCCTGGCGCTGCAGATCTTCTTCGGAAGTTYTGGGGAGTCGGGAAAAAAGATTTCGGTTTTGAGTTGCGGCAGGTTGAAAAACCGGTGTAGAATTCAAGGCTTCGCTGATGAGACGGATTGCTGGAAACCTGGGGAGTCGGGAAAAAAGATTTCGGTTTTGAGTTGCGGCAGGTTGAAAAACCGGTGTAGAATTCAAGGCTTCGCTGATGAGACGGATTGCTGGAAACGGCAAGATGCTCAGAAAGCGAAAAGAAAAAAGTTTGACGGTTCTTCAAAAACTGTGCTAGAATTCAAGGCTCTGCTGATTGCAGCGGAGTGAGAAAGAAAAGAAAGCGATTTCTGATCTTTCGGTTCATTAAAAATATACAGCCGATAAGCGTGGGCGTTTGATGGCGAGTGCCAAGTTCTTTGGAACTAGTGCTTAGCACTACAAACGCTCATGAGATAAGAAGTGAAGTTCACTTCAATTCTTTTTTATGAGTTGCTCGAAAGAGCGAAAAAATCAAGATCGAACTGTAGAGTTTGATCCTGGCTCAGATTGAACGCTGGCGGCATGCCTTACACATGCAAGTCGAACGGTAACAGGTCTTCGGATGCTGACGAGTGGCGAACGGGTGAGTAATACATCGGAACGTGCCCGAGAGTGGGGGATAACGGAGCGAAAGCTTTGCTAATACCGCATACGATCTACGGATGAAAGCAGGGGACCGCAAGGCCTTGCGCTCATGGAGCGGCCGATGGCAGATTAGGTAGTTGGTGGGATAAAAGCTTACCAAGCCGACGATCTGTAGCTGGTCTGAGAGGACGACCAGCCACACTGGGACTGAGACACGGCCCAGACTCCTACGGGAGGCAGCAGTGGGGAATTTTGGACAATGGGCGCAAGCCTGATCCAGCCATGCCGCGTGCAGGATGAAGGCCTTCGGGTTGTAAACTGCTTTTGTACGGAACGAAAAGCCTCGGGATAATACCCTGGGGTCATGACGGTACCGTAAGAATAAGCACCGGCTAACTACGTGCCAGCAGCCGCGGTAATACGTAGGGTGCAAGCGTTAATCGGAATTACTGGGCGTAAAGCGTGCGCAGGCGGTAATGTAAGACAGATGTGAAATCCCCGGGCTCAACCTGGGAACTGCATTTGTGACTGCATTGCTGGAGTACGGCAGAGGGGGATGGAATTCCGCGTGTAGCAGTGAAATGCGTAGATATGCGGAGGAACACCGATGGCGAAGGCAATCCCCTGGGCCTGTACTGACGCTCATGCACGAAAGCGTGGGGAGCAAACAGGATTAGATACCCTGGTAGTCCACGCCCTAAACGATGTCAACTGGTTGTTGGGTCTTCACTGACTCAGTAACGAAGCTAACGCGTGAAGTTGACCGCCTGGGGAGTACGGCCGCAAGGTTGAAACTCAAAGGAATTGACGGGGACCCGCACAAGCGGTGGATGATGTGGTTTAATTCGATGCAACGCGAAAAACCTTACCCACCTTTGACATGTACGGAATCCTTTAGAGATAGAGGAGTGCTCGAAAGAGAGCCGTAACACAGGTGCTGCATGGCTGTCGTCAGCTCGTGTCGTGAGATGTTGGGTTAAGTCCCGCAACGAGCGCAACCCTTGCCATTAGTTGCTACATTCAGTTGGGCACTCTAATGGGACTGCCGGTGACAAACCGGAGGAAGGTGGGGATGACGTCAAGTCCTCATGGCCCTTATAGGTGGGGCTACACACGTCATACAATGGACGGTACAAAGGGTCGCCAACCCGCGAGGGGGAGCCAATCCCATAAAGCCGTTCGTAGTCCGGATCGCAGTCTGCAACTCGACTGCGTGAAGTCGGAATCGCTAGTAATCGTGGATCAGAATGTCACGGTGAATACGTTCCCGGGTCTTGTACACACCGCCCGTCACACCATGGGAGCGGGTTCTGCCAGAAGTAGGTAGCCTAACCGTAAGGAGGGCGCTTACCACGGCAGGGTTCGTGACTGGGGTGAAGTCGTAACAAGGTAGCCGTATCGGAAGGTGCGGCTGGATCACCTCCTTTCTGGAAAACTGCATTCAATATTGAACGCCCACACTTATCGGTTGTTGGAAGAAGAAGCTGCGAGCTGGCAAGAGAGATCTTGCTGGCGAGTGGAATGGGTCTGTAGCTCAGCTGGTTAGAGCACTGTGTTGATAACGCAGGGGTCGTTGGTTCGAGCCCAACTAGACCCACCATACTTCCTGACGACAGATGCGCGAGGATCACTGGGGGATTAGCTCAGCTGGGAGAGCACCTGCTTTGCAAGCAGGGGGTCGTCGGTTCGATCCCGTCATCCTCCACCAACCACTTATCAAATCAACACCAAAGCGGCTTCGCAAGAGGCCACTTTGTTGTTGACCGAGATTACTCGGATCAATCGGCTGTTCTTTAAAAATTCATAGAGTCGAATCAGCGTTGTCAGAGGAAACTGCACATTCGTAAAGGTTTAGTGCAGACCGTGCCTCTGATGACAATTTTTTGATTGCGTCAAAACGAATGTTCAATGAGCGAAAGCTAGTTGAAATTCAGTAATGACGAATGTTTCTTGATAGTGATATCGAGGAATTATTCACATTACGGCATAACGCGCGAGGTGAAAGACCTCGCAAGTCCAGACAACAGCGGAGACGTCTCGCAAGAGAGGTCAAAGTTATAGGGTCAAGTGACTAAGAGCATGTGGTGGATGCCTTGGCGATGATAGGCGACGAAAGACGTGAAAGCCTGCGATAAGCTTCGGGGAGCTGGCAAATAAGCATTGATCCGGAGATTTCTGAATGGGGAAACCCACCTCGCAAGAGGTATCGCATGATGAATACATAGTCATGCGAGGCGAACCGGGTGAACTGAAACATCTCAGTAGCTCGAGGAAAAGACATCAACCGAGATTCCGAAAGTAGTGGCGAGCGAAATCGGAGGAGCCTTCTAGTGATAGCACGACTGTTAGCAAAACGGGATGGAAAGCCCGGCCACAGCAGGTGATAGCCCTGTATGCGAAAACGGACGTGTGGTACTAAGTTAGAGAAAAGTAGGGCGGGGCACGAGAAACCTTGTCTGAATATGGGGGGACCATCCTCCAAGGCTAAATACTCATCATCGACCGATAGTGAACCAGTACCGTGAGGGAAAGGCGAAAAGAACCCCGGGAGGGGAGTGAAATAGATCCTGAAACCGCATGCTTACAAAAAGTAGGAGCCCGCAAGGGTGACTGCGTACCTTTTGTATAATGGGTCAGCGACTTACATTCAGTGGCAAGGTTAACCGAATAGGGAAGCCGTAGAGAAATCGAGTCCGAATAGGGCGTCCAGTCGCTGGGTGTAGACCCGAAACCAAGTGATCTATCCATGGCCAGGATGAAGGTGCCGTAACAGGTACTGGAGGTCCGAACCGACTAGTGTTGCAAAACTAGCGGATGAGCTGTGGATAGGGGTGAAAGGCTAAACAAACTTGGAAATAGCTGGTTCTCTCCGAAAACTATTTAGGTAGTGCCTCAAGTATTACCGTCGGGGGTAGAGCACTGTTTTGGCTAGGGGGTCATGGCGACTTACCAAACCAAGGCAAACTCCGAATACCGACGAGTACAGCTTGGGAGACAGAGCACCGGGTGCTAACGTCCGGACTCAAGAGGGAAACAACCCAGACCGCCAGCTAAGGTCCCTAAAATTGGCTAAGTGGGAAACGAAGTGGGAAGGCTAAAACAGTCAGGATGTTGGCTTAGAAGCAGCCATCATTTAAAGAAAGCGTAATAGCTCACTGATCGAGTCGTCCTGCGCGGAAGATGTAACGGGGCTAAGCCAGTTACCGAAGCTGCGGATGTGCAATTTATTGCACGTGGTAGGAGAGCGTTCTGTAAGCCTGTGAAGGTGTCTGGTAACGGATGCTGGAGGTATCAGAAGTGCGAATGCTGACATGAGTAGCGTTAAAGGGGGTGAAAAGCCCCCTCGCCGTAAGCGCAAGGTTTTCTACGCAACGTTCATCGGCGTAGAGTGAGTCGGCCCCTAAGGCGAGGCAGAGATGCGTAGCTGATGGGAAACAGGTCAATATTCCTGTACCGATCAATAGTGCGATGTGGGGACGGAGAAGGTTAGCTCAGCCAACTGTTGGATATGTTGGTTCAAGCCTGTAGTCGTGCCTGGTAGGCAAATCCGCCAGGCTTAGATGAGGGGTGATAACGAGTCTGCTTGCAGACGAAGTGAGTGATACCCTGCTTCCAGGAAAAGCCACTAAGCTTCAGCTATTGACGACCGTACCGCAAACCGACACTGGTGCGCGAGATGAGTATTCTAAGGCGCTTGAGAGAACTCAGGAGAAGGAACTCGGCAAATTGATACCGTAACTTCGGGAGAAGGTATGCCCCTAGTAAGTGAAGTTGTACAAACGGAGCTCAACGGGGTTGCAAAAAATCGGTGGCTGCGACTGTTTAATAAAAACACAGCACTCTGCAAACACGAAAGTGGACGTATAGGGTGTGACGCCTGCCCGGTGCTGGAAGATTAAATGATGGGGTGCAAGCTCTTGATTGAAGTCCCAGTAAACGGCGGCCGTAACTATAACGGTCCTAAGGTAGCGAAATTCCTTGTCGGGTAAGTTCCGACCTGCACGAATGGCGTAACGATGGCCACACTGTCTCCTCCTGAGACTCAGCGAAGTTGAAATGTTTGTGATGATGCAATCTCCCCGCGGAAAGACGGAAAGACCCCATGAACCTTTACTGTAGCTTTGTATTGGACTTTGAACAGATCTGTGTAGGATAGGTGGGAGGCTTTGAAGTGAGGACGCTAGTTCTCATGGAGCCAACGTTGAAATACCACCCTGGTGTGTTTGAGGTTCTAACCTAGGTCCCTTATCGGGATCGGGGACAGTGCATGGTAGGCAGTTTGACTGGGGCGGTCTCCTCCCAAAGCGTAACGGAGGAGTTCGAAGGTACGCTAGTTACGGTCGGACATCGTGACGATAGTGCAATGGCATAAGCGTGCTTAACTGCGAGACTGACAAGTCGAGCAGATGCGAAAGCAGGACATAGTGATCCGGTGGTTCTGTATGGAAGGGCCATCGCTCAACGGATAAAAGGTACTCTGGGGATAACAGGCTGATACCGCCCAAGAGTTCATATCGACGGCGGTGTTTGGCACCTCGATGTCGGCTCATCTCATCCTGGGGCTGTAGCCGGTCCCAAGGGTATGGCTGTTCGCCATTTAAAGAGGTACGTGAGCTGGGTTTAAAACGTCGTGAGACAGTTTGGTCCCTATCTTCCGTGGGCGCTGCAGATTTGAGGAAGCCTGCTCCTAGTACGAGAGGACCGGAGTGGACACACCTCTGGTGTATCGGTTGTCACGCCAGTGGCATTGCCGAGTAGCTAAGTGTGGAAGAGATAACCGCTGAAAGCATCTAAGCGGGAAACTCGTTTCAAGATGAGATCTGCCGGGGCCTTGAGCCCCCTGAAGAGTCGTTCAAGACCAGGACGTTGATAGGCTGGGTGTGGAAGCGCAGTAATGCGTTAAGCTAACCAGTACTAATTGCTCGTGCGGCTTGACCCTATAACTTTGACACAACCGCATAAGGTTGCTGTGAAAGTGTTATGCCAAGTGACGCAGTCAAAAATACACAAATAAGTAAAGCTGATTTGACTCTATGAATTCGCCGCCCTGTCTCCCCCAAAGAGACTCGGCAGCAACCCTTTATGCCTGATGACCATAGCAAGTTGGCACCACTCCTTCCCATCCCGAACAGGACAGTGAAACGACTTCGCGCCGATGATAGTGCGGGTTCCCGTGTGAAAGTAGGTCATCGTCAGGCTCTTACAGCCCAATCCGCCCCGTGCACTCCATGTGCCCGGGGCGTATTGCTTTGGGG
>NZ_LMOV01000024.1 GCF_001424265.1 Acidovorax sp. Leaf160 | reverse complement strand
GCAGATCCACGCCAGCGGCAGCGAGCGGGTCTGGGTGGCTGACATCACCTACCTGCCCACGGACGGCAAGTTCGTGTACCTGAGCCTGGTCACGGATGCGTATTCCAGGAAGATCGTCGGCTGGCACGTGCATGAGAGCCTGCAGACCGAAGAGGTGGCGCAGGCCATGAAGATGGCACTKTCGGTGCGGCAAAGCAAAGGACCACTGGTGCACCACTCCGACAGGGGTATCCAGTACTGCTCGACGTACTACCAGGCACTGCACCAGCGCCACGGTGTGACCTGCTCGATGACCGACGGCTACGACTGCTACCAGAACGCACTGGCCGAGCGGGTCAACGGCATCCTGAAGACCGAGTTCCTGCTGCATCGCCCNGCACCAGCGCCACGGTGTGACCTGCTCGATGACCGACGGCTACGACTGCTACCAGAACGCACTGGCCGAGCGGGTCAACGGCATCCTGAAGACCGAGTTCCTGCTGCATCGCCCYGCAGGYCTGGAGCAGGCCAGGCGCATGGTTGCGCAGTCGATCAGGATCTACAACTGCGAGCGACCGCATCTGTCGCTGAAAATGCGAACGCCCGATGCAGTNAGGTCTGGAGCAGGCCAGGCGCATGGTTGCGCAGTCGATCAGGATCTACAACTGCGAGCGACCGCATCTGTCGCTGAAAATGCGAACGCCCGATGCAGTRCATCGGGCGTCATTGGCCGGATAGTCCGGCTGGAGTTTTAACAGTCCCTCAGTGTCAACGCTATTCAGGACGGGTCAGTTGCCGAAAGCGGGTCAGCCCAGCCGCACCACCACGGGCGCGTGATCGCTGGGCTGCGGGTTCTTGCGCGGAGCGCGGTCGATGTGGCAGGCCTCGACGCGGTCCTTCAGGGTTGCGCTCACCAGGATGTGATCGATGCGCAGGCCCCGGTTCTTCTGAAATCCGAGCATCCGGTAGTCCCACCAGGAAAAGCTTTTTTCCGGCTGGTCGAACAGGCGGTAGGCATCGGTCAGGCCCAGCTGCAGCAGCGCCTGGAAGTGCGCGCGCTCTTCTGCCGTGTGGTGGATGGTGTCCTTCAACCCGACCGGGTCGAAGGAATCGCGGTCTTCCGGCGCCACGTTGAAGTCTCCCACCAGCACCAGCCGTGGATGGGCCTGCAGTTCCGCTTCCAGCCAGCGGCGCAGTGCTTCCAGCCACAGCAGCTTGTAGGCGAACTTGTCGGAACCCGGCGCCTGGCCGTTGACGAAATAGCAGTTCACCAGCCGCACCGGCCCGTCCGCCGTGTCCAGCGTCGCCGCGATCACGCGGGCCTGCACATCGTCATGCCCCGGAATGTTGCGCACCACGTCCCGCAGCGGCGCGCGGCTCAGGATGGCGACGCCGTTGTAGGTCTTCTGCCCAAAGCTCACGGCGTGGTAGCCGGCCGCCTGCAAGGCGTCGAAGGGAAACTTCTCGTCCACCAGCTTGAGCTCCTGCAGCCCGATGGCGTCCACCGGATTCTGGGCCAGCCAGTCCAGCACCTGAGGCAGACGGACGGAGAGGGAATTGACGTTCCAGGTGGCGATTTGCATGGGGCTTTCGGACAAGGGAGGGTGGAGGCGCGCACTTCAGCGGCGCTGGTAGCTCACGAACGAGTAGGGCAGGCCGCCCTGGGCGGAATGCTGCACTGGCGTGCGGGCCGTCTCATGCCATTCCGGCCCCAGGGCTGGGGCGAACGCGTCCCCTTCGATGGTCTGGTGGATCTCGGTCACTTCCACGCCGTCGGCCAGGGGCAGGGCCTGGGCATAGATCTGTGCGCCGCCGATCACCCAGACGTCTTCGCCATGCGTGCGGGCGATATTCAGCGCCTGCTGCAGGTCGGCGGCGCGCTCGACGCCCTCCGCTTGCCAGTCGGCTTGCCGCGTCACCACGATGTTGGTCCGCCCGGGAAGCGGGCGGAAGCGCGCGGGCAGCGAGTCCCAGGTCTTGCGGCCCATCACCACGGGGGAGCCGAGCGTCAGTTGCTTGAAATGCGCCAGGTCTTCCGGCAGGTGCCAGGGCATGGTGCCGTCCCGGCCGATGACGCCACGGGCCGCGCGGGCGAAGATGAGTCGCAGGGTCATGTTGCTTTCCAGATGCAGCGCGGGGCCGTTACACGTGCAGATAGGCCAGCGCGCCGACCACCAGGCCCAGCCCCGCGACGCCGTACATCCCCCACTGCAGCCACTTGCGCCGCGTCAGCAGGGCAATGGCGGCCAGGGCGATGGCGACCTGCAGCACGGTGGTGGCCTGCGCCCAGCGGTGGTGCTGGTGCATCTGCGCCTCGCTCTGATCGTCCAGCGCCTGCGACTGGGCCTCCAGCGCCTCGGCCTTCTTCTTGATGTCGTTCTTTTCCTGCTCGTAGCGGTCCAGCCTGGCCTGCAGTTCAGGCTTGCGGCCGTCCGCCGCCAGGTCGCGGGCCAGTTCGGTCACCGACTGCTTGGTGCTCTTGGACTGGTAGTACGCCCACTGGTTGGCCGCCTCGGTCTTCTTGATGGCGGCGTCGTTCTTGATCAGCCCCGCGTTGGCCTGCGTGGCGCCACCCATGTACGAGAAGATGGCGCCGACCGTGGCGATGATGGCCGTGGCCATCGCGATCTGGTTGGTCATGCCGCCGCCGTGGCCGGCGTCGGAATGCGGATGCTGGGCGGCGTGCTCGACCGCGTGGTCGTGCGGCCCATGGACATGAAAGCCGTGGGAAGACATGGTGGATGGCGAAAAGGAAGCTAGAAGAGAAACGGAGGAGGGGCGTCAGACGGCGACCGGCGCCTTGATGGCCGCGTGGTGGGTGTAGTCGCGCACCTCGAAGTCTTCGTACCGGTAGTCGAACAGGGTGTCGGGCCGGCGCAGGATGTGCAGCGTGGGATAGGGGTGCGGCGCGCGGGACAGCTGCAGCTCCACCTGCTCGAAGTGGTTGGTGTAGATGTGGCAGTCCCCGCCCGTCCAGATGAACTCGCCCACGTCGAGGTTGCATTGCTGGGCCACCATGTGGGTCAGCAGCGCGTAGCTGGCGATGTTGAAGGGCACGCCCAGGAAGATGTCGGCGCTGCGCTGGTAGAGCTGGCAGCTCAGGCGGCCGCGTTCGCCCGCAGCCTGCGGGGGCGTCACGTAGAACTGGAAGAAGGCGTGGCAGGGCATGAGCGCCATCTTGTCCAGGTCGGCCACGTTCCAGGCGCTGACGATGATGCGGCGCGAATCGGGGTTGGTCTTGAGGGTCTCCACCACCTGGCTGATCTGGTCGATGTGGCCTCCCTCCGGCGTCGGCCAGCTGCGCCACTGCACGCCGTAGACGGGTCCCAGGTCGCCGTCTTCCCTCGCCCATTCGTCCCAGATGGTGACGCCGCGTTCCTTCAGCCAGTGGTTGCTGCTGGAGCCGGTCAGGAACCACAGCAGCTCGACGATGATGGACTTGAGATGCACCTTCTTCGTCGTGACCAGCGGGAAGCCCTCGTTCAGGTCGAATCGCATCTGGTGGCCGAACACGCTGCGCGTGCCGGTGCCCGTGCGGTCGCCCTTGGCCACGCCGTGGGTGTAGACGTGGCGCATGAAATCTTCGTACTGGGAGCGCACGGGGCGGGCTGTGTCGGTCATGGGCGGAGGGTGCGCGGGCAGCGCGGTCGCGGCGATGGAAAAGCCGTGGATTCTAGGGCGTGGGCGCGCAAGGCGCTGGGCGAACGCAGCCGAGCCGCAGCGGGAAGCCGCTAAGCTTGAGCACATGCCCATTTCGCGGCCCGTGCGGGCTGCCTCAGCCACCATGTCGTTCGCCAAGCCGTCTTCCTACTTCGCCGTTCCGCTCGTCGCCGCCTTGGCGCTGGCGGGCTGCGGCAGCCACGTTCCCCTGACGCCTGCGTTGCCCGCAACCACCGCGAGCGCAGCGACCCTGCCGCCGAAGAGCGCCGCAGCGGCACCCGCCGCGAACCCCTGGGCGGGTGTGCAGGAGCAAGTGGGCCGCTACCCGTCCAGCGGTGAAGACTTCCTGCGCAACGGCCCCATCGCCCGGCGGCTGCAGGGGCTGCTCGGCCCCGTCAACTACCCGGTGTTCCTGCAGAACATGGGCACCAGCGGCCCGCTGCGGCAAGAAGGCCCGCTGATCTACATCACCGGCAACCGACCCCACGAGGGCGGTGCCGAGTCGGCCGCGATGGTGCTGGACCCCGCCCGGGACGTGATGCGCGCCTGGCTGCAGACCGGCGACGAGGAGTGGGACGTGCAGGACGCCGGCCCGGCCGTGCCGCTGCCGGCCGAGGTGCGGCAGTTCATCCAGAACGCGCGCGGCGTCTGACCTGCGGCCCGCCGGCCCGCCGGTCGTCAGGCCGCCTGCGGTGCGACGGGCAGCAGGCAGTGCGGGTTCATCAGCCCCTGCGGATCGAGCGCGCCCTTGATGGCGCGCATCATCGTGAGCGCCACGGGCGACTGGTATTGCTCGAGCTTGTCCACCTTCAGCGCGCCCACGCCGTGCTCGGCCGAGAACGATCCGCCGAACTTGGCCACTGCTTCGTAGACCAGATCGTTCACCCGCGCTTCCTGGTCGCACAGGAAGGCCTTGGCATCGCCGTCGGCCGGGGCCTGCACGTTGTAGTGCAGGTTGCCATCGCCCAGGTGGCCAAAGTTGACCAGCCGCACGCCGGGAATCTCGCACTGCAGCAGTTCGTCGGCGTAGGCGACGAAGGCCGGAATGCGGGGAATCTGCACCGAGATGTCGTGCTTGATGTTCAGCCCTTCCTCGGCCTGGGCCAGCGGAATGCTTTCACGGATGTGCCAGAGCTGGTGCGCCTGGGCGATGTTCTCGGCCACCACCGCATCCGTCACGCAGCCGGCGTCGAAGGCGGTTTCCAGCAGCGCTTCGAAGCGCGCGCGGGCGTGTTCCTCCGATTCGCTGTCGCTGTTTTCCAGCAGCACGCCGTAGGGCACGTCGGCCTGGTCGATGAAGGGCACGCGCAGCTGCGGCATGTGCTTGTTCACCAGGCTGAGGGCGAAGCGGCCCATCACCTCGAAGCCCGTCAGGCCCGCGCCCAGGTGCCGGTGCGCCAGGGCCAGCAGCTGCACGGCGTGCTCCATCGACGGCACGGCGGCCCACGCCGTCAGGCTGGCGGCGGGCTGGGGGTAGAGCTTCATCGTCGCGGCGGTGATGATGCCCAGCGTGCCCTCGCTGCCGATGAACAGGTCGCGCAGGTCGTAGCCGGTGTTGTCCTTGCGCAGGCCCTTCAGGCCGTCCCAGATCTCGCCCTGCGGGGTGACCACTTCCAGCCCCAGGCACAGGTCGCGGGCATTGCCGTAGCGCACCACCTGCGTGCCGCCGGCATTGGTGGCCAGGTTGCCGCCGATGGTGCAGCTGCCCTCGGCCGCCAGGCTCAGCGGAAACAGCAGCCCGGCTTTTTCCGCCGCGTCCTGCACGTTCTGCAGGATGGCGCCGGCCTCCACGGTGAGCGTGAGGTTGTCGGCATCCAACGCGCGCAGGGCATTCATGCGGGTGAGGCTCAGCAGCACCTGCGTGCCGGTCGCATCGGGAATGGAGCCCACCGCCAGGCCCGTGTTGCCGCCCTGCGGCACGATGGCCGTGCCGGCGGCGGCGCAGGCGCGCACCACGGCGGCCACCTCTTGCGTGCTGCCCGGGCGCACCACGGCCAGCGCCTTGCCGCGGGCGCGCCGGCGCCAGTCCTGCTCCCAGGCGGTGAGGTCGCCTTCGGTCAGCACATGGGCGGCGCCGACGGTCTGGCGCAGGGTGTCGATCAGAGTGGACATGGAGGTTCTCTCGGAATGCGGGGAATGACGGGTTCAGGGGGGGTCAAGGCGCCGGCGTGCTGGCGGCGGCCGCCGGGGCTGCGCTGCCGCGCGCATGCCGCTGGCGCAGCCGCACGTGCAGCGCGCAGGCCACGAACAGCGCCAGGCAGAGGGCGATCTCGACCAGGGCCAGCCAGCGGCCGGCGCCGGTGTCGCTCCAGGCGCGCACCACGCCCTCGGTGAAGTAGAGCCACACCACCAGGCTGACCCAGCGGTAGGTGTACATGCGCCGCTTGAGCAGCCCCGCCAGGGGGAAGGCCAGCGGCAGCGCCTTCAGCGCCAGCCAGGAGCCGCCCGGCCGCAGCGGCGCAAGCCACAGCTCCCACGCCAGGCAGAGCACGATCAGGCCCAGCAGGCTGCCGACGGCCAGCCAGCGGGTGGCGGCGACGTCCTGGGCGGGGTGAAGTGGCAGGGAGGGCATGCAGGCAGTCGGCGGGCGGGAGGAGATGCAGTCAAGCGGGAGGCAGCCGGGCCGTTCAGCGCGGCGCGGCGAATGGAATCAGGGATCATATCGGCCATGCGTATTTCCCTGCAGGCCGCGCTGCTGCGCTTCGACGCGTGGCTGACCGAGCTGTCCCACTTCCCGTGGCGCCCCACGGCGCACACGCTGCGCGAGCGTTTCCGCGAAGACCGCCTGGGCCTCACGGCCAGCAGCCTCACCTTCACCACGCTGCTCGGTCTGGTGCCGTTCTTCACCGTGGCGCTGGCCGTGTTCACGGCCTTCCCCATCTTCAGCCAGATGCAGTTCGTGCTGCAGCGCTGGCTGATCGACAGCCTGGTGCCGGACACCATCGCCCGCTCGGTGCTGGGCTATCTCACCCAGTTCGCGGCCCAGGCCAGCGGCCTGGGCGTGGCGGGTTTTTCGATCCTGCTGGCCACGTCGCTGGCGCTGATCCTGACCATCGACCGCACGCTCAACAACATCTGGCGCGTGCCGCGGCTGCGGCCGCTGGGCCAGCGCGTGCTGATCTACTGGGCCGTCATCACGCTCGGGCCGCTGGTGCTGGCGGCCAGCCTGGCGCTCACCACGTCGATGGCGTCGGCCGCCTCCCGCGGCATCGGCGACAGCCTGCCCGGCAGCGCGCGACTGCTGCTCGATGCCATTGAATTCCTGGTGCTGGCCATGGGCATGGCGGCGCTCTACCGTTACGTGCCCAACACCCACGTGAAGTGGCGCCACGCCTGGGCGGGCGGGCTGTTCGTGTCGGTCGGCATCGAATTGGCCAAGAAGGTGCTGAGCCTCTACATCGCCTCCGTGCCGACCTATTCGGTGCTCTACGGCACCTTCGCCACGCTGCCGATCCTGCTGCTGTGGGTGTATGTGGCCTGGGTCATCGTGCTGCTGGGCGCCGTGGTGGCGGCCTATCTGCCCAGCCTGCTGGCGGGCGTGGCGCGCACGGCCAGCGGCCAGGGCTGGACCTTCCAGCTGGCGGTGGAGGCGCTGCAGCAGCTACAGGCCGCCCGCCACACGCCCGCCCGTGGCCTGACCGCGTCGCAACTGGCGCAGGCGCTGCGGGTGGACGTGCTGCAGCTGGAGCCCGTGCTGCAGGCCCTCACCGCGCTCGACTGGGCGGTGCAGGTGAACGAGACCGCCAGCGGCGCGCCGGAGAGCCGCGAGGCCCGCCACGTGCTGGTGGCGGACGTGGCCACCACGCCGCTGGAGCCGCTGGTCGAGCGCCTGCTCATCGGGCGCGCCGGCAGCCTGGATCGGTTCTGGGGGAATGCGGGGCTGGCAGTGGTCAAGCTGGCGGATGTGCTGCCGAGGCCCGAGCGGCAGCCGTTTCCGTGATTAATATGCTATTAAAATAATAGCAACTTACCCTTGTTGATCAAGCGCGGGAAGCCCTTTTGGCCATGAATGCAGCGGCCTGGCGTCAGGGTGCGCCCAGCGACTGCGCCGCCGCCGTGCCGCTGCGCACCGCGCCTTCCAGCGTGGCGGGGTACGGCCCCTCGACATAGTCCCCGCAGGCCAGCAGGCCGGGTGCGATGCGCATCGGCGGACGCTGCAGCCCCGGGGTGCAGGCGAAGGTGGCGCGCTTCTCGACCACGGTGCGCAGCACGCGCAAACCGGCCAGGCCCAGTTCGCTGGCGGCCTGCTCCAGCACCTGTTGCTCCAGCGTTTCGCGATCGCCTTCGAAGGCGCTGACCACGAAGGCGAGCACCCCCGCTGGCCCGCCCAGCCAGGCGCGGTCGAACACGAACTGCGCGGGCCGCCGGGCCGTGGCCCGCAGCGCCAGCATGGGCTCGGGCAGCAGGGCGGCGTGAGGGGTGCCTGCGCTGCCGGCGGTGGAGTATTGGGCGTAGACCGTGGCAATGGCGGTATGGCGCAGCGCCTCGGCCTGGCCGGCCCAGGTGGCGATGTCAGCGGTAGCGCCAGCGCCAGCGCCAGCGCTGGGGGCCGTGCCGCGCACCAGCCGCGCGGCTTCGGGCGCGGGCGTGGCCAGCACGACGGCATCGAATGGCATGCTGCCGGCGGCCGACTCGACGTGCCAGGCATCCGCGCCCGCCGCGCTGTCCGCAGGCCGCAGCGCGGTCACGCGCAGCCCGGCCTGCACCGTGTGGCCGTGCGCGCGCAGCCATTGCGCGGCAGGCTCGGGGAAAAGGGCGCCCAGGTCCACCCGGGGCAGCAGCAGGTGCGAACCGCCGCGCCCGCTGAACAGGCTGTCGCGCAGCACACGCAGAAACACCGTGCCGCTGGATTGATCGGCCGGCGTGTTCAGCGCCGACACGCAGAGCGGGTCGATGAATTCCTGTTGCAGCCGCACCGGCAGGTGGGCGCAGAGCTGCGCCACGGTCGCTTTCGGCGGGCAGGTGAAGCCGCCCAGCCGCCAGGCCGCCGCCGTGCGCAGCAGGGCCCAGCGCTCGCGCCAGCTCCAGCCCCGCGCCCGGCCGATGCCGGCGAGCGCATCCCAGGGCGGCGGCAGGTCGGGCAGGCGCAAGCCGGTGCCGTCGGCATAGGGCAGCGCCAGCGGCATGCGCAGCAGCGCCGGCGATTCGGCCACGCCGACCGAGCGCATCAGCGCCAGGCATTCGCCGTAGGCGCCGATGAGGATGTGCTGGCCGTTGTCCAGCGTGACCGGGGAGCCGTCCGGACCTTGCGCGGCCACGGCGCGGGCGCGGCCGCCCAGCGTGCGGGCCGCCTCGAACACGGTGACGCCGTGGCCCGCCCGTGCCGCCTGCAGCGCGGCAGCCAGCCCCGCCCAGCCGGCGCCGACGATGGCAACGCGCATGGCTTACATGCGCCCCAGCGCCTGCATCTTCCAGGCCAGCCAGAACTTGCGCAGCGGCGTGAGGGCGATGCGCTGGTGCAGCACCTGGAAGTTCTCGGCCTCGATCTCGCGCAGCAGCGTGCGGTAGATGCTGGCCATCATCAGGCCGGGCTTCTGCGTGCGGCGGTCCGCATCGGGCAGCAGCGCGAAGGCTTCGTCGTACAGCCGGTGGGCGCGCTCGGCCTGGAAGCGCATCAGCGCGGTGAAGCGGTCCGAGTACTGGCGCTTCAGGATCTCGTGCGCCTTCACATCGAACTGCTGCAGTTCGGACACGGGCAGGTAGATGCGGCCCATCATGGCGTCTTCGCCCACGTCGCGGATGATGTTGGTGAGCTGGAAGGCCAGGCCCAGCCGGTGGGCGTATTCGGTGGTGGCCGGGTCGGTCTGGCCGAAGATGCGCGCCGCCACTTCGCCCACCACGCCGGCCACCAGGTGGCAGTAGCGCGACAGGCCCGCGAAGTCGAGATAGCGGGTCTGCTCCAGGTCCATCTGGCAGCCGTCGATCACGGCCTGCAGGTGGCGCTCTTCGATGCCGTAGGGGGCGGTGTGCGGCATCAGAGCCTGCAGCACCGGGTGCGTGGGCTGGCCGGCGAAAGCCTTGGCGACTTCCGCCTGCCACCAGGCGAGCTTGGTGCGCGCCACGCCCGCATCGGACACTTCGTCGACCACGTCGTCCACTTCGCGGCAGAACGCATAGAAGGCGGTGATCGCTGCGCGGCGCGAGGCGGGCAGGAACAGGAAGGCGTAATAGAAGCTGCTGCCGGAGCCGGCGGCTTTTTGCTGGACGTACTGTTCCGGGGTCATAAGCGCGGGATTGTCCCATGGGGGAGGGCGCCGCCGCCCGTGGCGCGCCTGCATCGTCACGCGTTCGACGCCCGCGCGTCACGCCGCTGCCACGCGGCAGGCACAGCATGCCGTCCATGCAACGCGACGACGCTTTCCTGAACGCCTGGCGCAACGCCACCGCCCCCCTGCAAGACGAGGCCGCCGCGGGGCTGGCGCCGGAGCGGCCGGTGCGGCGCTTTCGCACGCTGTGGATCTCCGACCTGCACCTGGGCACGCCCGGCTGCCAGGCCGAGGCGCTGCTGGACTTCCTGCGCCATACCGAATGCGAGACGCTCTACCTGGTGGGCGACATCGTCGACGGCTGGCAGCTGCGCCGGAACTGGTATTGGCCGCAGGCCCACAACGACGTGGTGCAGAAGCTGCTGCGCAAGGCCCGCAAGGGCACGCGGGTGATCTTCATCCCCGGCAACCACGACGAATTTGCCCGGCGCTACCTGCACCTGAACTTCGGCGGCATCACCGTGGCGGAAGACTGGGTGCATGAGACCGCCGATGGCCGCAAGCTCTGGGTGATTCACGGCGACCTGTTCGACGGCGTGATCCAGTGCGCCAAATGGCTGGCCCACGTGGGCGATCCGCTCTACGAATTCACGCTGCGCCTGAACCGCCACCTGAACACGCTGCGCGCCCGCCTGGGGCTGCCGTACTGGTCGCTGTCGCAATACCTCAAGCGCCGGGTCAAGCGCGCGGTGAGCTATGTGGACGACTTCGAGAACGCCGTCGCCCGCGAGGCGAAGAAGCGCGGCCTGCAGGGCGTGGTCTGCGGCCACATCCACCATGCCGAGCTGCGCGACATCGGCGGCACGCTCTACGCCAACGACGGCGACTGGGTCGAGAGCCTCACCGCGCTGGCCGAGCAGGCCGACGGCACGCTGGAGATCCTGCAGTGGTCCGACTTCCTGCCCGCAGCGCGCCACGCCTCCGGCCGCAAGGCGGCCCGCAAGCACCTGCAGCATGCCTGAGCGGGCCGCGCCCGGCCCGCTAGCCGCCGGTGCAGCGGCGCGGCCCGCCGTGGTCGAGCTGGTGTATTTCAATGCGGGCGGCGGGCACAGGGCTTCCGCGCTGGCGCTGCAGGCCGCCATCGCCCGTGCCGGCCTGCCCTGGACGGTGCGCCTGACCCATCTCTTCGAGGTGCTGGACCCCACCGCGCGTTTTCAGCAATGGACCGGCATGGAGCCCGAAGACCTCTACAACCGCCGCCTGGCGCGGGGCTGGACGCTGGGGCTCGCGCAGGAGCTGCGCGTGCTGCAGGGCATGATCCGCTGGAGCCACCGGGCGCTGGTGCGGCGCCTGGCAACCCACTGGCAGCAGGCCGCGCCCGATCTGGTGGTGTCGCTGGTGCCCAACTTCAACCGGGCGCTGGGCGATTCCGTGGCCACGGCGCTGCCGGGCGTGCCGTTCGTGACGGTGATGACCGACCTGGCCGACTGCCCGCCGCATTTCTGGATCGAACCCGGCGTCGCGGGCCAGCACATCGTCTGCGGATCGCCCCGCGCCGTGGCCCAGGCGCGCGCCGCCGGCTGCGCGGAAGGCCGCATCCACGCCACCTCGGGCATGGTGCTGAGCCCGGCCTTCCACGAGCCGCCCGCGCAGGACCGCGCGGCCGAGCGCGCCGCCCTGGGCTTTGCGGGCGAGCAGCCGGTGGGGCTGGTGCTGTTCGGCGGCGAAGGCTCGCGCGCCATGCTGGGCATTGCCCGGCGACTGGCCGACACGCCGCTCATCCTGGCCTGCGGGCGCAACGCGGCCCTGGCCGGCGCCCTGCGCGCACTGCCGGCGCGGGCGCCCCGGCTGGTGCTGGAATACACGCGCGAGCTGCCCCGCTACATGCGCCTGGCCGACTTCTTCATCGGCAAGCCGGGCAGCGGCAGCCTGAGCGAGGCCGTGCAGATGGGGTTGCCGCCCATCGTCACGCGCAACCGCTGGACCATGCCGCAGGAGCGTTATGGCGCGGAGTGGGTGCAGGCTGGCGGGCTGGGGCTGGTCTTGCCCGGTTTCGCCGAAGTGGCCCGGGCCGTGCAGGCCCTGCAGCGCGACCTGCCGCGCTTTCAGGCCGCAGTGCGGCGGCAGCACAACCGCGCCGCCTTCGAGGTGCCTGGCGTGCTGGCAGGCATCCTGGCGCAGGCGCGGGCGGCCGGCACGCCGGCCACCTGGCTCAGAGCCGCCTGAGAGCCGCCTGAGGCCGCCCGGCCGGCCCCCCGCCGCGCAGGCGCCGGCCCGCCATCACATGCGCAGCGCGCGCCATGCCAGGCGCGGCCCGTCGGTGGCGCGCAGCACCGGGCGGGTCACCAGGCTGCCGCCGTGCAGCGCCTCCACCTTGTCGAGGATGCGCAGGCCACCCTGGACCACGAAGCGCAGCTCCCAGCCCATGCGGCCGGGCAGGCGATGCACCAGCGGCGCGCCGGCGAGCATAGTGCGGCGCGCCCAGCCGGCGCAGTCCATCACCAGCGCGTCGGTGGCGGGGCTGCGCCGGCCCTCGGCGAGCTGGGTGCGTTCCACGCCGTGGGCGGCGCAGTCGGCATCGGTCAGGTAGTGGCGGCCGCGGGGCAGGTCCACGCTCAGGTCCTGCCAGAAATTGATGAGCTGCAGGGCCGAGCAGATGGCGTCGCTTTCGGCCAGCGCCGCTGCGCCCCCCACGCCGTAGAGATGCAGCAGCAGGCGCCCGACCGGGTTGGCCGAGCGGCGGCAGTAGTCCAGCAACGCGGCGCGGGTGGCGTAGGTGGCGCCGTCCCGCGTCATGGCGATGTCCTGCAGGAAGGCGTCGAGCAGGTCGTCCAGCAGGGGCACGGGCAGGGCGTGGCTTTGCAGCACGGCCTGCAGCGGACCGAAGATGGCCGCCCAGCGCGGCCCGGGCACGGCCCCGCCGGCCACGGCCTGCAGTTCGGCGCGGTAGGCGCAGAGGTCGGCCAGGCGTTCATCGGCGCTGGCGTCGCCTTCGTCGGCCAGGTCGTCCGCCGCGCGGGCGAACGAATAGATCGCGGCGATGGGCTGGCGCAGCCGGGGCGGGCAGAGCAGCGAGGCGACCGGGAAATTCTCGTAATGCGTGACGGGCGGCGCCAGCGGCGCGCCCTGCCCGGGAGAGGCAGCGGCGGCGCGCGGGGGTGCGGGTGAGGGTACGGGTGTCGGTGCGGACTGCGCGGCTGTGCCGGATGGCGCAGGGCGATGGGGTTCGGAAGGCTTCACGGCTCGCATTCTCGCCTTGACAGGAGCCGGGTGGCCGCCATAGATTACTAACCAGTCAGTCAGTAATTGATCTTGCGAAAGTTTTCGATGACTTCCTTTCCCGCGCCGTCGCTTTCTCATCCACCCGGTCTGCGATGGCTCCCGCCGGGGACACCCCCCGCGCTGACCGTCCGGCCCGCTCGCATGCGGGCCTTTTCGTGGCTGGGGCGGGGCATGGCGGCGGCGTTGGCTGGCGCGCTGCTGGCGGGTTGCTCCAAGCCGGAGCCGGCGCCCGAACCGGTGCGGTCGGTGAAGCTGGTCACCGTGGGCGCATCGGCCCTGCAGGCGCAGCTGGAATATGCCGGCGAGGTGCGGGCGCGTGTCGAATCCCGCCTGGGCTTCCGGGTGGCCGGCAAGATCGCCGAGCGGCAGGCCGAACTGGGCCAGCGCGTGCGTGCCGGCCAGGTGCTGGCGCAGCTCGACCCGCGCGACTATCAGCTGGCCACCGAAGCCGCCCGGGCCCAGGTGGCCGCCGCCCGCACGCAGCGCGACCTGGCCGCGGCGGACTTCCAGCGCTACGCGGCGCTGAAGGCGCAGAACTTCATCAGCGGTGCCGAGCTGGAGCGGCGCGAGGCCTCGGTCAAGTCGGCCCAGGCCACGCTCGACCAGGCGCAGGCGCAACTGGCTTCGCAGGGCAACCAGGCCGCCTACACCCGGCTGCTGGCCGATGCGGCCGGCGTGGTGACCAGCGTGGACGCCGAGCCCGGCCAGGTGGTGGCCGCCGGCACGCCGGTGGTGCGCATCGCGCAGGACGGTCCGCGCGACGTGGTGTTCGCCGTGCCCGAGGACAAGGTGGCGGCCCTGCGCGTGGGCCAGCCGGTCCACGTTCGCGTATGGGCCGGCGGCGAAGGGCTGGAGGGCCGCGTGCGCGAGGTGGCGGCCAGTGCCGACGCGGTGACGCGCACCTTCCAGGTCAAGGTGTCGATCGACGGGGCCGATGTGCCGCCGCTCGGCTCCACCGCCTACGTGACGCCCCGGGCGCTGAGCCGCGAGGGCACGCAGGCGCTGAAGCTGCCGACCACCGCGCTGCGGCAGGAGGGCCAGCAGACGGCGGTTTGGGTGTTCGACCCCGCCACCAGCACCGTGCGCTCGCAGCCGGTGCAGGTGGCCACGGCCGACGGCAACGACGTGGTGATCGCCTCCGGCCTGCAGCCCGGGCAGCAGGTGGTGGCAACGGGCGTGCATGTGCTCGCGCCCGGCCAGCAAGTGACCGTTTATCAGCCAAAACAGGCTCCAGCGCCCGATTTGTCTACGCAGGGTGCTATGAATAATGTAGCAAATGCCGGCGCGGTGAACTCGCGACCCGCGCCGGCCGCGCCCGCAGCGGCAGCGGCCAGCCGCTAGGAGCGCCGCATGTCCACGAGCCATTCCCCCACGCCGCCCGGCGATGCGCCCGGCCCGGCCCCCGCACCGCGGGAACGCTTCAACCTCTCCCGTTGGGCGCTGAAGCATCCGGCCCTCACCCGCTACCTGATGGTCGCCCTGCTGCTGCTGGGCGTGGGCGGCTACTTCCAGCTGGGCCAGGACGAAGATCCGCCCTTCACCTTCCGCGCCATGGTGGTGCGCACCTACTGGCCTGGCGCCACGGCGCAGCAGGTGGCCGAGCAGGTCACCGACAAATTGGAGCGCACGCTGCAGGAGGCGCCCTATGCCGACAAGATCCGCAGCTACTCCAAGCCCGGCGAGTCGCTGATCATCTTCAACCTGAAGGACTCGTCGCCGCCCGGCGAAGTGGCGGGTGTCTGGTACACGGTGCGCAAAAAGATCGGCGACATGCGCTACACGCTGCCGCAGGGCGTGCAGGGTCCGTTCTTCAACGACGAGTTCGGCGACGTGTACGGCGTGATCTACGCGCTGGAGGCCGACGGCTTCAGCGACGCGGAGCTGCGCAACTTCGCCGACGACGTGCGCCAGCAGCTGCTGCGCGTGCGCGACGTGGCCAAGGTCGAGCAGTTCGGCGTGCAGGACGAAAAGCTCTACATCGAGATTTCGCAGCGCCGCCTGTCGCAGCTGGGGCTGGACATGAACCAGGTGCTGGCGCAGCTCGGCCAGCAGAACGCGGTGGAAAGCGCGGGCGTCATCCAGACACCGGCCGAGCAGGTGCAGGTGCGCGTGGGCGGCCAGTTCGCCACGCCCGAAGCGTTGCGCGCCATGCCGATCCGCGGCGCCTCGGGCGCGCAGCTGCGGCTGGGCGACATCGCCGAGGTGCGGCGCGGCTATGTGGACCCGGCGACCGTGAAGGTGCGCCACCAAGGGCGCGATGTGATCGCGCTGGGCGTCTCCATGGCCAAGGGCGGCGACATCATCCGTCTGGGCAAGGCCCTGCACACGGCCACGGCCGACATCGAAAAACGGCTGCCCGCCGGCGTGCGCCTGGTGAATGTGCAGGATCAGCCGCGGTCGGTGTCCAGCTCGGTCAATGAATTCATCAAGGTGCTGATCGAGGCCGTGGTGATCGTGCTGGCGGTGAGCTTCATCAGCCTGGGGCTGCACAAGCGGCCGGGGACGCACCCGCTGTGGCGCCGCTACACGCTGGACGTGCGGCCGGGGCTGGTGGTGGGCATCACCATTCCGCTGGTGCTGGCCGTCACCTTTCTGGCCATGTGGTACTGGGGCATCGGGCTGCACAAGATCTCGCTGGGCTCGCTCATCATCGCCCTGGGTCTGCTGGTGGACGACGCCATCATCGCGGTGGAGATGATGGTGCTGAAGATGGAGGAGGGCTACGACAAGCTGCGCGCCGCCACCTTCGCCTACGAGATCACGGCCATCCCCATGCTGACCGGCACGCTCATCACGGCGGCGGGCTTCCTGCCCATCGGCATCGCCAAGTCGGTGACGGGCGAATACACCTTCGCCATCTTCGCGGTGACGGTGATCGCGCTGGTGCTGTCGTGGTTCGCATCGGTGTATTTCGTGCCCTACCTGGGCATGCTGCTGCTCAAGCACCCCGCGCACGTCAAGGTGCGGGGCGAGGGCGGTGACCACCCGACGGGCGAGGAGGGCACCCCTGCGGGGCACCACGAGGTGTTCGACAGCCCCTTCTACAACCGCTTCCGCCGCATGGTGGGCTGGTGCGTGGATCACCGCTGGATCACCATCGGCATCATGCTGCTGACCTTCGCGCTCGGCATCGTCGGCATGGGCCGGGTGCAGCAGCAGTTCTTCCCGGATTCGAGCCGGCCCGAGGTGCTGGTGGACCTGTGGTTCCCCGAGGGCACCTCGTTCCAGGCGAACGAGGAAACCACCCGCCGCGTGGAGCGCCGGCTGATGGCCGAGCCCGGCGTCTCCACGGTCAGCACCTGGATCGGCTCGGGCGTCCCGCGCTTCTACCTGCCGATGGACCAGATCTTCCCGCAGACCAACGCCTCGCAGCTCATCGTCGTGCCGCGCGACCTGGCCACGCGCGAGACGCTGCGCCAGTCGCTGCCGCAGCTGCTGGCCACCGAATTCCCCGAGGTGCGGGCCCGCGCCAAGCTGCTGCCCAACGGCCCGCCCGTGGCCTATCCGGTGCAGTTCCGCGTCATCGGCACCGACCCGGTGCTGCTGCGCCAGCATGCCGACGAGGTGCGGGCGGTGCTGCGGGAGAGTCCGCAGATGCGCGGCGTGAACGACAACTGGAACGAGTCGGTGAAAGTGATGCGGCTGGAGGTGGACCAGGCCAAGGCCCGCGCGCTGGGCGTGAGCAGCCAGTCCATCGCCCAGGCCGCCCGGGTGGCCTTCACCGGCAGCACCGTGGGCCAGTTCCGCGAGGGCGACCGGCTGATCGACATCGTGCTGCGCCAGCCCGAGGACGAGCGCCGCGCCATCACCGACATCGCCAACGCCTACCTGCCGACGGCCTCGGGCCGGTCGGTGCCGCTCACGCAGGTGGCGCGGCCGGTGTTCACCTGGGAGCCCGGCGTGATGTGGCGCGAGAACCGGGACTACGCCATCACCGTGCAGGGCGACGTGGTGGAAGGCCTGCAGGGCGCGACGGTCACCGCCGCGCTGCTGCCCGCGCTGCGCAAGCTGGAAGCCGGCTGGCATGCCGCCGGCCGGGGGGCCTATCGCATCGAGGTGGCGGGCGCGGTCGAGGAAAGCTCCAAGGGCTCGGCCTCCATCGTGGCGGGACTGCCGGCCATGCTGTTCATCGTGTTCACGCTGCTGATGCTCCAGCTGCACAGCTTCAGCCGGGCGATGCTGGTGTTCCTCACCGGGCCGCTCGGCATCGCCGGCGTGGCCGGGGCGCTGCTGCTGCTGGGGCGGCCTTTCGGCTTCGTCGCGCTGCTGGGCGTGATCGCGCTGATGGGCATGATCCAGCGCAATTCGGTGATCCTGATCGACCAGATCGAGAGCGACCGCGCGCGCGGCGTGCCGGCGTGGAACGCCATAGTCGAATCGGCCGTGCGCCGGCTGCGGCCCATCGTGCTGACGGCCGCCGCGGCGGTGCTGGCGATGATCCCGCTGTCGCGCAGCGTGTTCTGGGGCCCGATGGCCGTCGCCATCATGGGCGGGCTGGTCGTGGCGACCGTGCTCACCCTGCTGGCGCTGCCCGCGATGTATGCCGCCTGGTTCCGCGTGCGAAGGCCCGATGCGGCGCCCGGCCATGCGGTTTGACGGACCCTCCCGCCGATCCGGCTAAAATCGAAGGTTGACCAATTTCACACAGATGGCTGGCATTGCCCGCCGCCTGTTTGTCTGAAGAATCGCGCGGGTGGCGAAATTGGTAGACGCACCAGGTTTAGGTCCTGACGCCAGCAATGGTGTGGGGGTTCGAGTCCCCCCCCGCGCACCACGTGAAGCAGGTTGCTCCAGCAGCAGGCGGCAGCGTTAATCCATTCAAATATAGGAAGAGCCATGGCAGTTACTGTTGAAACCCTAGAGAAGCTCGAGCGCAAGATCACGCTGAGCCTGCCCCTCGCCACGATCCAGACCGAGGTCGACGCTCGCCTGAAGCGCCTGGCCCGCACCGTGAAGATGGACGGTTTCCGTCCCGGCAAGGTGCCCATGAACGTGGTCGCCCAGCGCTACGGCTACTCGGTGCAGTACGAAGTGCTGAACGACAAGGTGGGCGAAGCCTTCGCCCAGGCTGCCAACGAAGCCAATCTGCGCGTCGCCGGCCAGCCCCGCATCACCGAAAAGGACGGCGCGCCCGAAGGCCAGGTCACGTTCGACGCCGTGTTCGAAGTGTTCCCCGAAGTCAAGATCGGTGACCTGTCGGAAGCGGAAGTCGAGAAGCTGTCCGCCGAAGTGACCGACAGCGCCATCGACAAGACCGTGGACATCCTGCGCAAGCAGCGCCGCACCTTCGCGCAGCGCGCGATGGGCACGGCCGTGGAAGACGGCGACCGCGTGACCGTGGACTTCGAAGGCAAGATCGACGGCGAGACCTTCCAGGGCGGCAAGGCGGAAGACTTCCAGTTCCTGGTCGGCGAAGGCCAGATGCTCAAGGAATTCGAAGACGCCGTGCGCGGCATGAAGTCGGGCGAGTCCAAGACGTTCCCGCTGGCCTTCCCGGCTGACTACCATGGCAAGGACGTGGCCGGCAAGACTGCCGACTTCCTGGTCACGGTGAAGAACATCGAAGCCGCTCACCTGCCCGAAGTGAACGAGCAGCTGGCCAAGTCGCTCGGCATTGCCGACGGCTCCGTCGAAGGCCTGCGCGCCGACATCAAGAAGAACCTGGAGCGCGAAGTCAAGTTCCGCCTGCTGGCCCGCAACAAGCAGGCCGTGATGGACGCCCTGGTGTCCAAGGCCGAACTGGATCTGCCCAACGCCAGCGTGCAGTCGGAAATCGCCCGCCTGCTGGAAGGCGCCCGCGCCGACCTGAAGCAGCGCGGCATCAAGGACGCCGACAAGGCCGAGATCCCCGAAGACGTGTTCCGCCCCCAAGCCGAGCGCCGCGTGCGCCTGGGCCTGGTGGTGGCCGAGCTGGTGCGTGCCAACGAGCTGCATGCCAAGCCCGAGCAACTGAAGGCCCACATCGACGAGCTGGCTGCCAGCTACGAGAAGCCGGAAGACGTGGTGCGCTGGTACTTCGGCGACCGCCAGCGTCTGGCCGAAGTCGAGGCCGTCGTGATCGAGAACAACGTCACCGATTTCGTCATGGGCAAGGCCAAGGTCACCGACAAGGCCGTGTCGTTCGACGAGCTGATGGGTCAGGGCTGATCGTGATCCGGTGCCCGTGGTCCGTGAGGCCGCGGGCGTCCCTGGAGGGGCTTGTGCTTTGCTGCGCAAGCCCCAAATCATTTCTGGATACAGTAACCGTCTGACTGGAAGAAAAAGGGTTGAGAAACATGAGCGCACTGGAAACACAGGCCCTGGGCATGGTCCCCATGGTCATCGAGCAGTCGGGCCGTGGCGAGCGGTCCTACGACATCTATTCGCGCCTGCTGAAGGAGCGGATCATCTTCCTGGTGGGCGAGGTGAACGACCAGACCGCCAACCTGGTGGTCGCGCAGCTGTTGTTCCTGGAGAGCGAGAACCCCGACAAGGACATCTCGTTCTATATCAATTCGCCCGGCGGCAGCGTGACGGCAGGCATGGCCATCTACGACACCATGCAGTTCATCAAGCCCGACGTGTCCACCATGTGCGTGGGCTTCGCGGCCAGCATGGGTGCCTTCCTGCTGGCGGCTGGCGCCAAGGGCAAGCGGTTCTCGCTGCCCAACTCGAAGATCATGATCCACCAGGTGCTCGGCGGCGCGCGCGGCCAGGCGACGGACATCGAGATCCACGCCCGGGACATCCTGCGCACCAAGGACCAGATGAACCGCATCCTGGCGGACCGCACCGGGCAGCCGCTGGACAAGGTCAAGTCGGACACGGAGCGCGACTACTTCCTGACGGCTGACGAAGCCAAGGAGTACGGTCTGGTGGATCAGGTGATCGCCCAGCGTCCCTGAGTCCGTCGCGCCTCTCGACAGCGGCGTTTTCCTTGAGGGAAGGCGCCGCTTTTTATTTCGTTATCATCTTGACACTTACCCTGTCATAAGGCACTGCCCCCATGGCCGAGAAAAAAGGCTCCTCCAGCGAAAAAACCCTCTACTGCTCTTTTTGCGGCAAAAGCCAGCATGAAGTGAAGAAGCTGATCGCCGGACCGTCCGTCTTTATCTGCGACGAGTGCATTGACCTGTGCAACGAAATCATCCGCGACGAACTGCCCGCGGGCGACGGTGCGCGCGAAACCCGGGGCGATCTGCCGACGCCCGCAGAGATCAAGTCCAACCTCGACAACTATGTCATCGGCCAGGACATCGCCAAGCGCACGCTGGCGGTGGCGGTGTACAACCACTACAAGCGCCTGCGCCACAAAGACAAGGCCGGCAAGGACGACGTGGAACTGGCCAAGAGCAACATCCTGCTCATCGGCCCCACCGGTTCGGGCAAGACGCTGCTGGCGCAGACCCTGGCGCGCATGCTGGACGTTCCCTTCGTGATGGCCGACGCCACCACGCTGACGGAAGCCGGCTACGTGGGTGAAGACGTCGAGAACATCGTCCAGAAGCTGCTGCAGAGCTGCAACTACGAGGTCGAGCGCGCCCAGCGCGGCATCGTCTACATCGACGAAATCGACAAGATCTCGCGCAAGTCCGACAACCCCAGCATCACGCGCGACGTGTCGGGCGAGGGCGTGCAGCAGGCTTTGCTCAAGCTGATCGAAGGCACGATGGCCAGCGTGCCGCCGCAGGGCGGGCGCAAGCATCCGAACCAGGACTTCCTGCAGATCGACACGACCAACATCCTGTTCATCTGCGGCGGCGCCTTCGCCGGCCTGGAGAAGGTCATCGAGAACCGCACGGAAGCCTCGGGCATCGGTTTCGGCGCGTCGGTCAAGAGCAAGAAGCAGCGCTCGCTGACCGAAGTGTTCACGGAAATCGAACCGGAAGACCTGATCAAGTTCGGCCTGATTCCCGAACTGGTCGGCCGCATGCCGGTGGTGACCGCCCTGGCCGAGCTGAGCGAAGATGCGCTGGTGGAGATCCTGACCGAGCCAAAGAACGCGCTGGTCAAGCAATACAGCCGCCTGTTGGCGATGGAGGGCGTGGACCTGGAGATCCGCCCGGCCGCGCTGAATGCCATCGCCCGCAAGGCGCTGGCGCGCAAGACGGGCGCCCGGGGCCTGCGTTCCATCCTGGAGCAGTCGCTCATCGGCACGATGTTCGATCTGCCCAATGCCACCAACGTCGAGAAGGTGGTGGTCGATGAATCCACCATCGAAGAAAACAAGCCGCCTCTGCTGGTGTACCGCGAAGCCGCGAAGAAGGCCTGACGCGGCCCATGGCCTGGCTTCGCGACGCTCGCCCCGGAGCGTCGCGGCGCTCCCCTCCAGTGCTGGCATGCCAGCGCCGGAGGGTTGAAATTTCCTGTCTGCGGACCATATTCCATCCAGATTCATGAGGATTTCCATGTCCGGACACACCCCCCTGCCTTCGTCTCCCATCGACCTGCCGCTGTTGCCCTTGCGCGACGTGGTGGTGTTCCCCCACATGGTGATTCCACTGTTCGTGGGGCGCCCCAAGAGCATCAAGGCGCTGGAACTGGCCATGGACGGCGACCGCCGGATCATGCTGGTCGCGCAGAAGGCTGCCGCCAAGGACGAGCCGCTGGTGTCCGACATGTTCGACGTCGGCTGCGTCTCCACGATCCTGCAGATGCTCAAGCTTCCCGATGGCACCGTGAAGGTGCTGGTGGAAGGCCAGCAGCGTGCCGTGGTGGCCTCGATCGAGGACGCCGAAACGCATTTCACGGCTACGGTGAAGCCGGTCGAAGCGACCGACGACGCCCAGAAGCCGAGCGAGATCGAAGCGCTGCGCCGTGCCGTGATGCAGCAGTTCGACCAGTACGTCAAACTCAACAAGAAGATTCCGCCGGAGATCCTGACGTCCATCTCCAGCATCGACGACCCGGGCCGTCTGGCGGACACCATTGCCGCCCACCTGCCGCTCAAGCTCGAGAACAAGCAGGTCGTGCTCGACCTGGCCGACATCAAGCTGCGCCTGGAAAACCTATTCGACCAGCTCGACCGCGAGGTCGACATCCTCAATGTCGACAAGAAGATCCGTGGCCGCGTGAAGCGGCAGATGGAGAAGAACCAGCGCGACTTCTACCTCAACGAGCAGGTCAAGGCCATCCAGAAGGAACTGGGCGAGGGCGAGGACGGCGCCGACATCGAAGAGATCGAGAAGAAGATCAAGGCTGCCAAGATGCCGGCCGAGGCGCGCAAGAAGGCCGACAGCGAGCTCAAGAAGCTCAAGCTGATGTCGCCCATGTCGGCGGAAGCGACGGTGGTGCGCAACTACATCGAGGTGCTCACCGGCCTGCCGTGGGGCAAGAAGACCAAGATCAAGCACGACCTGATGAACGCCGAAGAGGTGCTCAACGAGGACCACTACGGGCTGGACAAGGTCAAGGACCGCATCCTGGAATACCTCGCGGTGCAGCAGCGCGTGGACAAGGTCAAGGCGCCGATCCTGTGCCTCGTCGGCCCACCGGGCGTGGGCAAGACCTCGCTCGGCCAGTCCATCGCCAAGGCGACCGGTCGCAAGTACGTGCGCATGGCGCTGGGCGGCATGCGCGACGAAGCCGAAATCCGTGGCCACCGCCGCACCTACATCGGCGCGATGCCGGGCAAGGTGCTGCAGAGCCTGAACAAGGTCGGCACGCGCAACCCGTTGTTCCTGCTCGACGAGATCGACAAGCTGGGCACCGACTTCCGCGGCGACCCCTCCAGCGCGCTGCTGGAAGTGCTGGACCCGGAGCAGAACCACAAGTTTGGCGACCACTACGTCGAGGTCGATTTCGATCTGTCGGACGTGATGTTCGTGGCGACCTCGAACTCGATGAACATCCCGCCGGCCTTGCTGGACCGGATGGAGGTCATTCGCCTGTCGGGCTACACGGAAGACGAGAAGACGAACATCGCCATCAAGTACCTGCTGCCCAAGCAGTTCACCAACAACGGCGTGAAGGAAGAAGAGCTGCGCGTCACGGAGGATGCCGTGCGCGACGTGGTGCGCTATTACACGCGGGAAGCGGGCGTGCGTTCGCTGGAGCGGGAACTCTCCAAGATCTGCCGCAAGGTCATCAAGGGTCTGCAGTTGAAGAAGCTGGAGCCCCAGGTGGTCGTGACGGCCGACAACCTGCCGGACTACCTCGGTGTGCGCAAGTACACCTATGGCCGAGCCGAGGAGCAGAACCAGGTCGGCCAGGTGGTGGGCCTGGCCTGGACCGAAGTGGGCGGCGACCTGCTGACCATCGAAGCCGCCACGATGCCGGGCAAGGGCACCATCACGCGCACCGGCTCGCTGGGCGACGTGATGAAGGAATCGGTCGAGGCCGCGCGCACGGTGGTGCGCAGCCGAGCCCGTGCCCTGGGCATTCGCGACGATGCGTTCGAGAAGCGGGACGTCCACATCCACGTGCCCGACGGCGCGACCCCCAAGGATGGGCCAAGCGCAGGTGCCGCCATGGCGACTGCCTTCGTGTCCGCGCTGACGGGGATTCCGGTGCGTGGCGACGTGGCCATGACGGGGGAGATCACTCTGCGTGGTGAAGTCACGGCCATCGGCGGCTTGAAGGAAAAGCTGCTCGCGGCCCTGCGCGGCGGCATCAAGACGGTGCTCATCCCGCAGGAAAACGTGAAGGACCTGCAGGAGATTCCGGACAACGTGAAGAGCGAGCTCGAGATCGTCCCCGTTCGCTGGATCGACGAGGTGCTGGCAGTGGCGCTCGAGCGCAAGCCGATCGCGCTGACAGATGAGGAAGTGGCTGCGGCTGCGGCGGCTGCTGCCGCGGTGCCGCCGGCTGCGGCGGAGAAGGCGCAGTCGTCGACGGGTTCGGTGAAGCACTGAACGCTCTGCCAAAAATTTTGTGGCGGATGCTAAAAACTGCGCTACAATTCATCCATCGACGCAAACGTTGTACAATGTGAGGCTTCGGTAAATGCGGGAATAGCTCAGTTGGTAGAGCGCAACCTTGCCAAGGTTGAGGTCGAGAGTTCGAGACTCTTTTCCCGCTCCAATTTCCAAAAAGGGGAAGCAGTCGCTTCCCCTTTTTGCCAGAGGACATCGGGTTTTGGCGCGGTAGCAAAGCGGTTATGCCCCGGATTGCAAATCCGGTTAGTCCGGTTCGACTCCGGACCGCGCCTCCAGACCTTGCGGTGCTCGGCATTCAACGGTTTCCATGCCGTCGATGCCGTGTTCGGAATGGGTCTGGCGGGTGGCGTGGTGGTTGCAGTGCAACCGGCACGACATCGAAGCTCGGTGCGCGGAAGTTCAGGATGTTGATGGTTGTGCCGTCAACTTCCTGACAAGCGTAGAATCGGTGTTATAATTTTTTTCTCGCTGCGGTGATGGAAACGTCTTCTCAGTGAAATGCGGGAATAGCTCAGTTGGTAGAGCGCAACCTTGCCAAGGTTGAGGTCGAGAGTTCGAGACTCTTTTCCCGCTCCAGTATTCAAAGGGAAGCTTCGGCTTCCCTTTTTTATTGGCTTTTTGCTCTGGACATGGCTGAGGCTGTCAGATCCAGCACAGAAGCGTGACCCGGATCCGCATGGCTTGAGGCCGGCTGAGCCATCCCACAGTCGCCCCGATGGTGAAATTGGTAGACACTGCGGACTTAAAATCCGCCGCTTCCTGAGAAGGGGCGTGCCGGTTCGACCCCGGCTCGGGGCACCATCTACCTGTGCAGGGCAGTGCGGCCCTCGCACGAGTCAGACCGGTCAACGGTCTGGCGCGGTTCCGGAACCGCCAGAGCGCGGCTACTGCGCCGATTTGCACCTGCTGCACCCCTCATCTCTCCGCTGCCTCCTTCACAAAGCTATCGCTTTGAAAACGGCTACAGGTACCCTGTGCCTCCAGATCCAGGGGCATGGCCAGCGCTCCAGGGGGCGCGATCAAGACCTTGGGTGATGTACGTGACTACGGCTGCGCACCCGTTTGCGCGACTGGGTGCGCGGCTCGGGGTCCATGCGCGTAGGTCAGTGCGAAGCGATATGGCGGGGTCTGCAGGGGTTTATGCACATAGTGGCAGTGGGTAGCGGGCACCCCCTGGCTGATGTATGCCCCTTTGTACAATCGTTCGCAGACCTGCTGGAAGTCAACTGGAATCCACTCAGGTTGAGCTCTCCCATTGACCACTGATTTTCATGATCACGACAGAAGTTTTTGCAGTAAGTGGCCCGTGGCGCAACTTCTTAACGTTGATAGCCTTTGCGATTTCGATTTTTTTGGGTTGGCTGGTTGCGAGCGGGTTTGAAAGGGAGGTACGGCGTGCCGAGGAGGTCCGGACAGGGGAAATCGCCGTCATAACGGCAGCGTCTGTCGAAAAAGTCATTGAGCGGGCCATGTCGGCAACCCGTTCGCTGGCCGTCATGGTGTATCAAGGTAACGGTAAGGTAGAGGATTTTGAGTCGCTCGCGAGATTCTTGATTCCACTGTACAAGGGGGCTTATGCACTCTCCTTGGCTCCCAACGCCATCATTCGTCAGGTTGAGCCTTTGGACAAGAATCTGATCGTTCGTGGTCACGACTTGTTGGAGCACCTGAATCGGGAAGAGGTGATCAGAAATCTGGACCCCCAGAACACCAAAGTCGAGTTCGTTGGCCCCATTAAGCTGGTGCAGGGCCCTATGGGCGCCATTGGAATGTTGCCAGTGTTCTTGACGGACGCGAATGGCCGTTCCCATTTTTGGGGATATACGGTGGTTACCTTGAAATTCCCCGATGCGCTCCAGGAGGCGAATGTCCGGGATATCGTGGGCGAGGGTTACGCCTATGAGCTCACCGGCACGGATCCTGAGACCGGAGGTTTTCACAAGCTCCTTCATTCTGATGAGCCCGTGCTCGATGGAGAATGTCGCGAGGTCAAAAGTGGCACGGCTTCGTGGGCGTTCTGCGTTTCACGCCTTCCTCGCTCCAGCGACAATGCGCGCTTTTATTTCGACCTCTCGCTCATTTTCTTGGCCAGCTTGGCGATGGCCAGGCTCAGTTATTCATTTTTGGGGCGTTACGAAAAGGGTCTGGAAACCCGGCGACAAGCCTTGAGGGACCCACTGACCGATCTGCCCAATCGCCGCCTGATGGTCGAGCGCCTCCAAGAGGCGCAACAGAGATGCAAAATGCAAAATGGCTACTTTGCACTCGCTCTTCTGGATCTGGATGGATTCAAGTCGATCAACGATAGGCTCGGCCACGCGCAGGGAGATGCCGTACTGGTCACGACCGCCCATCGGCTGTCCCAACAAATCGGGGCTAAGGACACGTTGGCTCGCCTCGGTGGGGATGAGTTCGTGCTCATCATTCAAGATCTGCATGACATGGCCGAGTGCCAGACCCTGATGGAGCGCCTACTTCAGACGGTGAGGGCGCCGATCGAACTCCGAGGCGGAATCGGTCAAGTCCATGCAAGTATCGGCGTCGTCTTTTGCTCCAGTGCCGACGCATTAGCGGGTGGGGACCTGCTTCACTTGGCAGATACCGCGATGTACCAAGCCAAGAACGACGGTAAAAACCGCTGTGTTTTTGTCACGCCGAAATGAGTGTTCCATCTTCTCGGATAACAGCGCAACGTGCAGACCCGCGACAGCGTACGCACGTGGGTGCGTCCGGCAGGTGCGCGGGCGGGCGACTTTCCACCCCGTTTTCTCTTCACTGACACCGGTTTTCCCGCTAGAAACACATGCGAACTCGAGTCATTTTGGTCGAAGACATTCCGGCCATTCAGACGTCGCTCACCGCAGCGATGATTCACGCCGCCAACGTCGAGGTGGTGGCTGTAGTCGAGACCGCAGAGGAGGCGATCGAAGCTGCGGCGACTCGTGGTTGGGACGTGATGGTGGTGGATCTGTTCCTGCGATCTGGCACTGGGCTGGCGGTTTTGACGGCGCTTCGCCGCGATGCGAGCAGGCAGCGCGTGCTGGTGCTGACGAACCACGCGACTCTCCAAATCCGGCAACAGTGCCACAGCCTGGGCGCTGACGCGGTGTTCGACAAATCTGAAGAGCTGGATCGGTTCCTCTCCTCACTGGCTTTTGGGTGAGCCGCGCGGGTCTGCGCCCGCTCGGCGCCCAGCGAAACGCAGCAGCGGTGGCGCATGACGGCGTCACCTTAATGCGAACCGGCGCAGCACGGACCACTCGCATGCGAAAATGACGGCGAAACGGGCCATCACCAAATGGCCGCGCCGTCGACGACGCCCCCAAGCTCTCCCTAAAAAATGAGCCCAAGCCAATAAGCACGCGGGTTTCAGGCCCCCGGCTCGGCGCACCATTACGATTCGATCATGTCAAGTTACAACGCTCCCTTTGAAATCCATGTGCATGGTCAGGTCCAACTCAGGGCCGACACCGCGTTCGAGCAGTTGCAGGAAGCGCTCAAGCCCCTGTGGAAGTACGCCGGTGCGCGGTCGCTCGCCGATGGCGCGGCCAGCGCTTATGAAGAGGAGCCCGGCATCCAGTTCGATGCCAAGGAGCACACACTGCAGATCTGCTGGACCGTGCGGGGCGACGAGGATTTCCGCCAGTCTCTGGACGAGATGTGCATGAGCCTGAACGAACTGGCAGAGCAGGGCGCAGCGATCGAGGTCACGTTCTACGACACGGACTTCGATGAGGAAGAAGAAGACGAGGAATCCGAAGCGCGCGACGACTTCGTCATGCTGTTCGTCGGCCCGACGCCCGCTGCCATCATGCAGGTGCAGCGCGACCTGCTGGTGCAGGACGTGATCAATCTGATGGAGCGCCACTTCGACGGCTCGGAGCTGGGCGGCGTGGTGGCCGAGGTCGACAAGCTGTTCTCCCAGCGCTTCGATGCCCTGGTGAATTCGCTGGAGCTGGGCAAACCCCCGCGCGGCAGCGGGGGCTCCGGGGGCGGCGGCCATGGCGGGGGCGGACGCCGGCCGCGCCATCTGCACTGACGCTGCCGCCATCGAGGCCCGGGATCGGGCGGCCGGCCAGCCGAGCGCCAACCCAACGGGTCAGCTATCTGATGATATAAAAATAGCAGCAAGGTCCCCAGGATTTCAGGGCGCAACGGCTGTGTTTTGTGCCGACAGATCGATGGCAGACGGCACAGCCACCGCTGCGCAATCAGAAGCCGGCAGATTCAGCCACCGGTGCGCTGCGGCCCGCAGCGGTCCCAGGTCTCCCGTGGAAAGCAACCGGATCGCCGTCTCGCCGGCTGCTGCTGCATCTTCACGCCCGACTTCCGCCAGCAGGCCCGCGGAATCCAGCAAGCGCCGCGTCTGCACCGCCACCGGCACCCCGGTTTCCACCAGTTGTACGTGCGGGCCGACCAGGGACCGCAGCACATGCTCCGCGAAGATGTAATGCGTACAGCCCAGCACCAGTGTGTCGATCTGGCCGGCCTGCGCGCCGAACGCGCCCATGGCGCCGATGTACCGGGCGCAGAGCGCTTCGGTCTCCGTAGCCGCCTGCACGGCGGCAGGGCCGTGGTCCGTCGTGCGCTCGATGGCGTAGGCCAGCCCGTCGCACGGCTGCACCACGAAGTGCGCCTGGCCCTGCAATGAAGTCATCAGCCGCCCAAACTTGCTGCTGCCGAGCGTGCCCCGGGTGCCGATCACGCCGATGTGGCCTGTGCGCGTCAGGGCGACGGAAGGCTTGATGGCCGGCTCCAGCCCCACCAGCGGCAACGCAGGGTAACGGCTGCGCACTTCGTGGATGGCGGCGGCGGTAGCGGTGTTGCAGGCGACGACCAGCGCCTTGATGTCGTGCGCGGCCTGCAGATACCCCGCAATGGCGTGGGTGCGCGCGGCAACGTAGGCATCGCCGCGCTCGCCGTAGGGCGCATGGCCGCTGTCGGCCAGATAGACGAAGCGTTCGTTCGGCAGTTCTGCACGCAGGGCGCGCAGCACGCTCAGGCCGCCGATGCCGCTGTCGAAAACACCGATGGGGCGCTGCGTGGCTGATGTCATGGCGGAAGGTGGTTCAGAGCTGTCGGACGGGAAGCAAAAAGGCTTGCCGCGCGTCGAAACACGGCAAGCCCGGATGGTAGTGCAGGCAGTGGCGCCGGGCACGTGCGCCGCCGGGTTTCCCTGGCGGCGCAGCGCAGTGGCGTCTCAGGCCGCGACCAGGTCGATGGACTTGAACTCGCCCGTGGCGATGCGCTGGCTCCATTCGGCCGGGCCGGTGATGTGCTTGCTGGTGCCGCCGGCATCCACGGCCACGGTGACGGGCATGTCCACCACGTCGAACTCGTAGATCGCTTCCATGCCCAGATCTTCGAAGCCGACGACCTTTGCGGTCTTGATGGCCTTGCTGACCAGGTAGGCGGCGCCGCCCACGGCCATCAGGTAGGCCGACTGGTGCTTCTTGATCGCCTCGATGGCGACCGGGCCGCGCTCGGACTTGCCGATCATCGCGATCAGTCCGGTTTCGGCGAGCATCATCTCGGTGAACTTGTCCATGCGCGTGGCGGTGGTCGGGCCGGCCGGGCCCACGGCCTCGTCGCGCACCGGGTCAACCGGGCCCACGTAGTAGATGACGCGGTTGGCGAAGTCCACGGGAAGCTTCTCGCCCTTGGCCAGCATGTCCTGGATGCGCTTGTGCGCGGCGTCGCGGCCGGTGAGCATCTTGCCGTTCAGCAGCAGCGTGTCGCCGGGCTTCCAGCTGGCGACCTCTTCGCGGGTGAGGGTGTTCAGATCCACCCGCTTGGACTGGTTGTAGTCTGGCGCCCAGTCGATCTTGGGCCAGAGGTCGAGCGATGGCGCTTCGAGGTACACCGGGCCGGAGCCGTCGAGCACGAAGTGCGCATGGCGCGTGGCAGCGCAGTTGGGGATCATCGCCACGGGCTTGGAGGCCGCGTGCGTGGGGTACATCTTGATCTTGATGTCCAGCACGGTGGTGAGGCCGCCGAGGCCCTGCGCGCCGATGCCCAGGGCGTTCACCTTGTCGAACAGCTCCAGGCGCAGTTCCTCGACCTGATCGAGCTTCTCGCCGCGCGCGGCCTTGGCCTGCAGCTCGTACATGTTCAGGTCGTCCATCAGGCTTTCCTTGGCCAGCAGCACGGCTTTTTCCGCGGTGCCGCCGATGCCGATGCCCAGCATGCCCGGCGGGCACCAGCCGGCGCCCATGGTCGGCACGGTCTTCAGCACCCAGTCCACCAGGTTGTCGCTGGGGTTCATCATGACCATCTTGGACTTGTTCTCGCTGCCGCCGCCCTTGGCTGCTACGGTGATGTCCACCGTGCTGCCCGGCACGATCTGCACGAAGATCACGGCCGGGGTGTTGTCCTTGGTGTTCTTGCGCAGGAACTGAGGGTCGGCCACGACGCTCGCGCGCAGCGTGTTGTCCGGATGGTTGTAGCCGCGGCGCACGCCTTCGTTGACGGCGTCTTCCAGGCCCTGGCCGGCCGGGAAACCTTCCCAGCGCACGTCCATGCCGACCTTCAGGAACACGTTGACGATGCCGGTGTCCTGGCAGATCGGGCGCTGGCCCGTGGCGCTCATCTTGCTGTTGGTGAGGATCTGCGCCATCGCGTCCTTGGCCGCCGGGCTCTGCTCGCGCTCGTAGGCACGGGCCAGATGGGCGATGAAGTCGGCGGGATGGTAGTAGCTGATGTACTGCAGGGACGCAGCAACGGACTCCACGAGGTCGTGGTACCGGATGGTCGTGGTCATGGTGGGGATGTTGTGGGGGAAGAAACGGACCCCGCAATTATCGCTGCCCCTCGCCGTCTCCTGCCGGCTCCTGCCGGGCCCCGCCGCGCAGGGCCGTGCACACGGCACCAGGCGCCGCCTCAGGCGCGCTCCGCCGCCGCGTCTGCCGGGCCGCGCTGCGGCCTATACGGGAACCGCGCCGGGGGCCTCCAGCGTGTCGCCGATGCCGAAGACCGACGGCGAGAAACCCAGTGTGCCTTCCGGCTGGTCGTCCAGGGCCCAGGCCTGCAGCCGGTCCGCAGGCATCGGCCGGGCGAAGAAGAAGCCCTGCAGCTCGTCGCAGCGCATGCCCAGCAGAATGTCGCGCTGCCCGCTCGTCTCCACGCCCTCCGCGACCACTTTCAGGCCCAGCGCGTGGGCCAGTCGCACCACCGCGTCCACCACGGCGCGGGCGTCCTCCTGGTGTTCCAGGTCCTGCACGAAGCTGCTGTCGATCTTGAGCTGCTGCGCGGGCAGGCGGCGCAGGTAGCTCAGACTGGAGTGACCGGTGCCGAAGTCGTCGATGGAGAGAAACACGCCGATGCGCGCCAGCTCGCGCAGCGTGCGCTGCGTCGTGCGGGTGTCCTCCATGGCGACCGTCTCGGTGATTTCGCACAGCAGCTGGCCCGCGTCCACGCCGTGCGCCTGCAGTGACCGCGTGATGCGCTGAGCCAGGCCCGCCTCGCGCAACTGGTGCACCGACACGTTGATCGCCACGCGAATGCGCAGCCCGCTGCGGGCCCATTCGGCGATCTGGCGGCAGGCCTCGTCGATGACCCAGCTGCCCAGCGTGTTGATGAGCCCGAAGCGCTCGGCCAGCGCGATGAACACCGCCGGGCTGATCGCGCCGCGCGTCGGGTGGTTCCAGCGCAGCAGCGCCTCCACGCCGCAGATGTGGCCGCGCTGGCCGTCGATCTTCGGCTGGTAGTGCAGCGCCAGCTCCCCGCGCTGCAGCGCCTGGCGCAGGTCCTTCTGCAGCTCCAGCTGTTCGGAGGCGTCGGAGTTCATGTGGTCTTCGAACAGCGCGAAACCGTTGCCCCCGGCGCGCTTGGCGGCGTACATGGCCGCATCGGCGTTGGCGACCAGCTTCTCGCGCTCGCCCTGGTCGGGGTAGACCACCACGCCGATGGAGCAGGAGATCTGCACCTGCCGGCCGGCCAGATCGAAGGGCTGCGAAAGGGTGTCGAGCAGACGCTGGACCACGCCCAGGCAATCGGCGGTGCGGCCCACGTCTTCCAGCAGCACCAGGAATTCGTCGCCACCCATCCGCGCGACGGTGTCGCTGTCGCGCGCCTCTTCCCGCAGGCGCTGCGCCGCGCTCTGCAAAATGGCGTCGCCCGCCGTATGGCCCAGCGAATCGTTGATCGGCTTGAAGCCGTCGAGATCGACGAACATCACGCCCAGCCGTTGCTGCGCGCCCCCCGCGTTGGCCCGCTCCAGCCGCAAGAGGGCATGGTGCAGGCGGTCTTCCAGCAACAGCCGGTTGGGCAGGCCCGTCAGGGGGTCGGCAAAGGCCTGCTTGTGCAGTGCCGCGTTGGCGGACTGCAGCTTGGCGTTGCTGTCCTTGAGCGAGCGGGTCAACTGGCGGGCCTTGTGCTGCAGCAGGGCGTCGAGCACCGATGCCACCAGCGTGCTGACCAGCAGCATCGTCGTGGCGAGGATGATGACCGCAGTCAGGCCGGAACCCGTCAGGCCATCGACACTGAGGCACACCGCACCTTCCGGAAATTGCGCGGCCGCCATGCCCATGTAGTGCATCGAGCCCATCGCCAGTCCCGACACGGCCGACGCCACCACCTGGTGAAGCAGCCTGCGCGGCCCGCGCTGGGCCAGCAGCAGCCGGAACATGCCCAGGCCGCAGAGCGCAGCCAGCAGGGCCATCGCCAGGGATGCGGCGACCAGCCAGGGGTTCCAGACGATGGGGATCGACATCTCCAGGGCCTGCATGCCGAGGTAGTGCATGGCGCCCATGCCTGCGCCCAGTACCAGTGCGCTTGCCAGCCAGTGCAGTGCGCGCGCGTGGGGCAGGCCGGCCAGGCCCAGCACCACGCCGGAGACGCACACCGCCAGCAGCCACGACAGGAGCGTCGTGAACTCGCTGAAGCCGAGCGTCACCGGCAGCTGCAGCGACTGCAGCCCGAGGAAGTGCGTCGCCCAGAAGCCCGTACCCATCACCACCGATCCGACCGACCACCAGACGAGCGCGATGCGCCAGGACGCCCGCTGGATTCGCCGCGCCACGTCAAGCGCCGCATAGGCTGCCAGCCAGGCGATGCCGAACGACGCTGCCACCACCTGCAGGTTGTAGGTGGAAGTCATGAAGCCGGAATCGGGAAGCGGAGGGGTGAGCATGGGGCGCGGGGTGGGCGGTGTCGAAGGGTGGCGAGCGCGGCGCGCCGGCACGCGCCACCAGGCACGCACGATGCGGTCTGCCCTTTTTACATCAAGTAACGTGTCCGCGACGTAGGAAGCACGTCGATTCCGCCGGAATCCCACAACTCTGCAATGAGAATGGTTTTCGTTTGTCGCTATTCTGATGGATCACCCGGTGCTGCGGGCCCCATTCACCGGGGGATCTTCCGTTGTGCCTGAGCCGCCTGACGCGAACCTCTGCAGCGACCCGTCCCATCCCTTGCCACCCCATCATTCACTCCAGGAGCCTGTCCGCCATGACCCATCGCATCGAACGTGACACCTTCGGCCCCATCGAGGTGCCGGCCCAGCAACTGTGGGGCGCCCAGACGCAGCGCTCGCTGCAGAACTTCGACATCTCCGGCGAGCGGCAGCCGCGCGAGATCATCAAGGCGCTGGCGCAGGTGAAGCGGGCGTCGGCGCGGGTCAACCAGGCGCTGGGGCTGCAGGATGCGCGCAAGACCGATGCCATCGTGGCTGCGGCCGACGAGGTGATCGCCGGCCAGCATCCCGGCGAATTCCCCCTGGTCGTGTGGCAGACCGGCTCGGGCACGCAGACCAACATGAACGTGAACGAGGTGCTGGCCAACCGTGCCAGCGAGATCCTGGGCGGCGAGCGGGGCGAGGGGCGCCTGGTGCACCCCAACGACGACGTGAACCGCAGCCAGTCGAGCAACGACGTCTTCCCCACCGCCATGCACGTGGCGGCGGTGGAGGCGCTGACCCATCGCTTGCTGCCCGCCATTGCGCGGCTGCGCACCACCCTGGAAGCGAAGGCGCAGGCCTTTGACGACATCGTCAAGATCGGCCGCACCCATCTGCAGGACGCCACGCCGCTGACGCTCGGCCAGGAAATCTCGGGCTGGGTGGCGCAGCTGAGCCATGGCGAGCGGCACGTGCGCGACGCACTGCCGCACCTGTATGAACTGGCGCTGGGCGGCACCGCCGTCGGCACCGGCCTGAACGCACCCAAGGGCTATGCAGAAGGCGTGGCCCGGGAGCTGGCCGAGCTGACCGGACTGCCTTTCGTCACCGCGCCCAACAAGTTCGAGGCACTGGCCTCTGTGGATGCGCTGGTGCATGCGCACGGCGCGCTCAAGACCCTGGCCGCCAGCATGATGAAGATCGCCAACGACGTGCGCTGGCTGGCCAGCGGCCCGCGCAGCGGCATCGGCGAGCTGTCGATCCCCGAGAACGAGCCGGGCTCGTCCATCATGCCCGGCAAGGTCAATCCGACCCAGAGCGAGGCCGTCACCATGCTGGCCGCGCAGGTCTTCGGCAACGATGTGGCGATCAACTTCGGCGGCGCGTCCGGCAACTTCGAGCTGAACGTGTTCCGTCCCATGGTGGCGCACAACTTCCTGCAGAGCGTGCGGCTGCTGGCCGACGGCATGGTGAGCTTCAACGACCACTGCGCCGTGGGCATCGAGCCCAACCGCGAGCGCATCGCCGACCTGGTCGGCCGCTCGCTGATGCTGGTCACCGCGCTCAACACCCACATCGGCTACGACAAGGCCGCGTTCATTGCCAAGAAGGCGCATAAGGAAGGCTCGTCGCTGCGCGAGGCAGCCATCGCCTCCGGCCATGTGACGGCGGAGCAGTTCGACCAGTGGGTGGTGCCCGGCGCCATGGTCGGGCGCTGAGGCTCCGGGGCCCGGGTCGGCCGCTCAGGCCGCCGCGCTGGCCGGTGCGGCGGCCGGTGCGGCGGCCGGGGCCTGGCGGCGGCGCTGGCCGGGGCGGGGCGCGCTGCGGCCTTTCGGCGCAGCTGCCTGCCGGCGGGGCGCCGCCGGCTTTGCAGCAGGGGGCTTGGCTTGTGCCCGCACCCCGCCTGCCCGAGCACCTGCCTGGGTGCCTGCCTGCGCGCCCGCCTTTGGAACGCCGGGCAGCGGCCGCCGCAGGAAGGCCAGCAGCCGGCGCTCGGGCGCCGTCAGGCCGCGCGGCGCCGAGCCCTCCCCGCCGATCCGGTCCCACACCTTCTGCATGTCGGGCCCCGCGTCGGACGCCAGGCGCGCGCCCAGCTCCAGCACGGCAGGATGGACGTACGACTTCTTGCACACGGCCGGCGTGTTGCCCAGCTGGCGCGCCACCTCCACCAGAATGGCCTTGGCGCTGTACGACGCGGCGCCGCTGTCTCCGGTACAGGCCAGCCGCGTCAGCTCCAGCGCCTGGGCGGTGCCGTGCCAGGTGCGGAAGTCCTTGGCGGTGAAATGCAGTTCGCCGCCATCGGCCGCTGTGCCCGCCGCACCCGCCGTGCCGGCCGTGCCCCGCGCTCCCTCGGTGATCTCGCGCAGGTAGTCGTTCACGTCGCTGGAGCCGATGGCATGGCGCTGGCCGTCGGCGTCTTCGTACTGGAACAGCTCCTGGCCCGGCAGCTGCTGGCAGCGGCGCACCACGCGGGCCACGCGCGGGTCGTCCAGCCGGGCCTCCTGCTCCACGCCGCTCTTGCCACGAAACCGCAGCGTCAGCGTGCTGCCGCGCACGCCGGCATGCCGGTTGCGCAGCGTGGTCAGGCCATAGGACTTGTTGGTGGCCGCGTATTCCTCGTTGCCCACGCGCAGGAAGGTGGTGTCCAGCAGCCGCACGATGGTGGCCAGCACCACGGTGCGCGACAGCGCGGGCTCGCCGCGCCGGGGCTTCAGGTCACGGGCGACGCGGGCGCGGATGCGCGGCAGCGCCAGCCCGAAGGCGCGCATGCGCTCGAACTTGTCTTCGTCGCGCACCCGCCGCCATTCGGGGTGGTAGCGGTACTGGCGTCGCCCGCGCGCATCGAAGCCGGTCGCCTGCAGGTGGCCGTTGGCCTTGGCGCAGATCCAGACGTCGGTGTAGGCGGGGGGAATCGCCAGCTTGCGGATGCGGGCGATCTCCTCCTCGTCCTTCACCCAGGAGCCATCGGGCTTGCGGAAGGCGAACGAATCGCCCTTGAGAACGCGGGTGAGGCCGGGCATGTCCACGCTCACGTAGATCAGTCCGCCGGGCAGGCGGCTGCCGGGGCGGGGCGGCGCGGGCTTGGTGGTGTCGGGCTTGGCGGCGCTGGCGCGGGAAGGAGTGGGCATACGGTGCCTGGGCAGCAGGGGGAATGGCCCATCTCACCGCAAGCCAGCGCAGGATGGTGTAGGCGCCGGTCCGCAGCGCGGGTGGGAAGCTGTCTGTCCACCAGCGGCCCACCAGCGGCCCACCGCGCTCGCCGGGCCTCGTTGCAGGGCGAAATCCGGCCCCGGCGCTTGACTGGCAAGCACCTTTAGCTATGAAAAGAATAGCATGCGGTGCTGGGTAGGGAGCGCCGTCAGAACCGCGCCGTCAGCCCCACGAAATACGTCCGCCCGCCGTTGTCGTAGTTGCTGCCCAGCTCGCGGGTCTGCTTGTCGGTCAGGTTGATGACACCGGTACGCAGGGTCAGCGACTCGTTCACCGCGTAGTTGGCCGTCAGATCGAGCGTGGTGTAGGCCTTGGCGAAACTGGTGGCAGTGCCCGTGGTCAGCAGTTCCTTGCCGGTGTGGCGTGCGCTCACGGCCGCGTTCCAGGCCGGGTTGATGCGCCATTGCAGGGCCGAATAGACCGTCAGGCGTGGCACGGCGAGCAGCGACGCGCCGGTGGTCAGGTTCTTCGATTCGAACATGCGCGTGACGGTGGTTTTCCAGTCCAGCGCCGGGGCCAGTGGCACATTGGCGGTCGCCTCTAGTCCGCGCGTGCGCGCCCGCTGGGCGTTCTCCATGCGCGTCCACCAGAAGCCGTTGAACAGGCCCAGCGGCTGGTAGTCGATCTTGTTCTTGAAATCGGTGTGGAAATAGGTGGCGCCCAGCGACCAGCCGGCGCGGTCCCAGCCCGTGCCCAGCTCGAAGTTGGTGCTGGTTTCGGGTTCGAGATTGGGATTGCCCGCCATGTAGCAGCCGCGTGTGCCGTCGGCATTGCGGCTGTTGCTGGTCCAGCCGCGGCCGGCCAGGCTGCGGCAGCCGTTGCCGCCCGACTGGGTGGCGGCGTTGGCCGAGTTCTCCTTCAGACCCGGCGCGCGAAAGCCGCGCGAAACGCCGCCGCGCACCGTCCATTCCGCTTCGGGGTGGTAGACCAGGTAGGCACGGGGGCTCCAGTTGGTGCCGTACTGGTCATGGTGGTCCATGCGCAGGCCCAGCGTCAGGGCCAGGTTCTCGCGCAGGAAGATGCTGTCTTCGGCGAACAGCGCCCAGGTGGTGGCGGACAGCCCCGAGCCGCCCAGGCGGTTGCCTGCGTAGTCGATGGGCGCCACGCCGATGGTGTCGCGGTTGTCCAACGCCTCGCGCTTCCACTGGAAGCCCGTGGTCAGCGCCTGGTCCAGCCCGAAGAGCTGCACCGGCAGGTCGAAGCGGCCGTCCAGCACGGTCTCGTGCGCGTTGTTGCCGATGGTGTTGCCCTTGTCCTCGTACTCGTTGCGCACCAGGTTGAGCTTGCTGCGCGCGGCGCCCCAGCGGCCTTCATGGCCGATGCCCAGCTTGGTGTGTTGCAGTTGGGCCAGGCCCCAGGGGCTGACGATCGGGTTGCCGGCGGCATTGACGGTGTCCGAACCCAGGGCCCGCTGCGTGCCTTGCGCCGCCTCGACAGACAGCAGCTGGTCGGGCGTCAGCTGCCAGTTCAGCAGACCGTTGAGGTTCTGGTTGCGCGCGCCGGCGGTGGAGAGATACGTGCCGGCAAACCCGCCGTTCGAAGCGTCCGATGCGCGTTCGGTGACGTTGCCGCCCAGCCGCAGGCCGAACCGGTCGGCCAGCGGCCCGCTGAGGTTGAAGCCCAGCTGCCGCGTGTCGCCCCGGTCGGAGTCGGACGGCTTGCTGTAGTTGAGCGTGGTGGAGCCCGTCCAGCGCGTGCCGATCTTGCGGGTGATGATGTTGATGACCCCGCCCATGGCGTCGGAGCCGTACAGCGACGACATCGGCCCGCGAACCACCTCGATGCGCTCGATCATCTCCGGCGAGATCCAGTCCAGGTCCTGCTGGCCCAGGTCGTCGCGGTAGTTCACGCCGGCCGAGTTGCCCTGGCGCTGGCCGTCCACCAGGATCAGCGTGTATTTCTCCGGCAGTCCGCGCAGGCGGATCTTCGACTGCGCACCGGTGCCAGAGAGTCCCCCGGTCACGCCCGGCACGGTGGCCAGCAACTGGCCGATGCTGGTGACGGGCTTGCGTTCGATGTCTTCGCGCGTGATGACGCTGATGCTGGCGGGCGCCTCCTTGATGTCCACCGCCGCGCCCGAGGCGGTGACCACCACCGTCGACAGCGCCGGGCCGGCCGCAGAGGGGCCTGCGCCGGTGGCGGAAGGGGCCGGGGAGGATTCGGCGGAGTCTTGGGCCTGTGCGGGAGCAACGAGGCCGGCGCAGGCGAGGGCGGTTGCCAGCGCCAGGGGGCGAAGCACAAGGATACGGGGCATCGAAAGCAGTCCTCAAGTCAAGCAAAGACGAGAATGATAACAACTCTCATTTGCATCTTTGCCGGAGCTTCACGGTGCTTTCACACGGTCTGGATCGCAGCGGCGCTACTACCCACTGGCCTACTGACCCACTGACCCACTGACCCACTGCCGCACTGCCGCACTGCCGCACTGCCGCACTGCCAGGTTTGCCCACCTGCCCGCTTGCGCAGCCAGGTCGCAGCAGTCCTCCACGCAGGCCGGTGCCGGCCTCCTGATGGCGCGGGCCTAAGGGGCCTGCGCCGGAGCCGGGGCGGCGTCCATGGCCTCATCCGGCGGCGGCTCGAACGCGAAGCCCACGCCGTAGACCGACCGGATCCAGTCGTGGTCGCGCCCGTCGGCCGCCTTGAGCTTCTTGCGCAGGTTCTTGATGTGGCTGTCCACCGCCCGTTCGTTCACGTCCAGCGTGTCGTCGTAGGCCATGTCCAGCAGCTGCGCGCGCGAGAAGATGCGGCCACTGTGCCGCACCAACGCCTGCAGCAGACGGAATTCGCGCAGCGTCAGCGGCACTGTCTCGCCGCGGATCTGCGCCTGCCACTGCACTTCGTCGAGCGTCAGCGTGCTCTGGCGTGCCACCTCGGGCACGGTCTGGGTGGTGCGGCGCAGCACGGTCTTGATGCGGGCCACCACCTCGCGCGGCGAAAAGGGCTTGCAGATGTAGTCGTCCGCGCCCAGCTCCAGGCCGATCAGGCGGTCCACCTCCTCGACCCGCGCAGTCAGCAGGATGATCGGCGCCTGGGTCACGCGGCGCGCCTCGCGCAACACGGTGAGGCCGTCCGCGCCGGGCAGCATCACGTCCAGCACCGTCAGGTCGGGCGGATGGCCGGCGCCGGGTTGCGTCAGCCGGGCCACGGCGGCGGTGCCGTCGGCCAGGTGTTCGGCTTCGTAGCCGGCATGGCGCAGGTAGTCGATCAGCACGTCGGCGATGTCCTGGTCGTCTTCGACCACCAGGATGCGGGCGGATGGGGTGGCAGAGGTCATGCGGTTCTTTCCAGCAGGGGCAGTGTGAGGTGGATGCGCAGGCCGCCTAGCGGCGAGGCCTGGGCGCCGATGTGGCCGCCGTGCGCCTGCACGATGGCGCGGCAGATCGCGAGGCCCAGGCCGGAGCCGCCGCGGTCGCCGTGGGCGCGGGTGCGCGAGGCCTCGGCGCGGTAGAGGCGCTCGAAGATGCGCGGCAGCTCCGGTGCCGGCACGCCCGGCGCCGTGTCATCGAAGCGCAGCGACAGCACGGGCCGGGCGCCGTCGCCGCGCTCCACCGCGGCGCTCACTTCCAGGCGGCCGCCGCGGTCGGTGTAGCGCAGGCTGTTTTCCAGCAGGTTGAGGAACACGCGGTGCAGCTGCTGGGCGTCGCCGCGCACCAGGGGCTGCAGGCCGCCTCCGCTCAGCCCGGCCGTCTGCAGCCCGACGCCGGCCTGGTCGAAGCGCGGCTGCATGGAGGTGACGGCCTCGGCCAGCAGCGGCAGCGGGTGCACCGGGTCCATGGCGGTGGGCTGGCCGCTGCCGTCCGCATCGAGGCTGGCGCGCAGGTCGCCCACCAGATGGGTCAGGCGCATCACCTGGCGGTGCAGGCGCAGGGCGGTGTTGTCGTCGAACTGGCGCACGCCGTCCTGCACGGCCTCGATCTCGGCGCGCATGGCGGCCAGCGGCGTGCGCAACTCATGCGCCACGTCGCCGATCCACTGCCGGCGCGAGGCCTCCATGCTGGCGAGCTGCTCGGCCATGTGGTTGAAGGTGTCCACCAGCCGGGCCAGTTCGTGCCCGCCCTGCGCCGGAACCCGCGTGTCGAGCCGCCCGGCAGCGATGCTGCGCGCACCCGCCACCAGGGCGCCCACCGGCGCCAGCCAGCGCCGGCCCAGCCACCAGGACAGCACCAGCGCGAAAGCCAGGCCCGCCGCGCCGGTCCACACGACGAAGACGAGCTGCTGGCCGAGGAAGGCCTGGTCGGCCTCGCGTTCCAGCACCAGCGGCGGCGACAGCACCAGCTGGCCGATGGGCCGGCCGTCGGCATTGCGCAGCACGGTGCGGGCATGGCCGGGCTGGGGCGGGGTGCCGGCGATCAGCTGGCGGTCGTTGTCGAGCAGGCCCAGGCGCTGCGAGAGGCCGTCGGAGAAAGGGGGCGGGCGCGTGCCGCCGCCAGAAGGGCCCTGGGCGAGGCCCTGACCCTGGCCCTGCGCCGGCGACTCGGGTCGGCTGGCGCCGCCGCCGTCGCCCAGCGCCCACGGCGGCGGCACCGAGCCGTAGGGCGGTGGCCGCAGGCCCATGCCTCCGGCTGCGGGGCGGGGGTCCACCACCCAGTCGTCCAGCAGCGGCCGGCTGGCCGTGACCGGGGCGCTGGCCGGGGCGGAGCTGGGACCGAACACGGCCTGGCTGGGCATTTCGGGGCGGCGCAAGTCCAGCCACAGGTCGGGCTGGGTGCGCAGCGTCTGCCAGCCGCCGTGCTGGGCATGCAGGTGTTGCAGGCGCGCGGCGAACCAGTCCATGCGGGCCAGCTCGATCTCGGCCACATACGGTCCCATGCCCCGCTGCAGCCCGAGGCGCGACAGGCCGACGAACATCAGCAGCATGAGCGCCATGAGCGCGGACAGCGCCAGGAAGGCCTTGCGCTGCAGGGTGAGGTGTCTCATGACGGAAGGCGGGCGACGCGGAACATGGCCGTAGCTTGCCATGGCGCGCGGGCCCGGGTGAGGGTGGGGGTGGCGGCTGCGGCCACCGCTGCGGCGGTGTGGTGGAGGCCCCCGGCGGGCCGGGGCAGGCGGCGCACGCCGCTCACTGCGCGGCTGGACGTGGGCCGGGGCCGCGGTGTCCGTCGCGCGCTTGCTGGGGTGAGGCGCCAGCGGGCCGAGCGGCGAGCGCGCCGCTCTCGGTGGGCAGGCACTGGGCGGACAAGGTCTTGCCGCCTGGCAGCGTCAGGGTGACGGCCGCACCTTCGGCCTGGCCCTCGCAGGCTGCGAAAGCCTCCTGCGGCGGGCCGCGTCGCCCCTCGGCCGGTGGCTGTGCCATCGCCGTGGAGGCCGCCATGGCGATGAGCGACAGGCCCAGCCACAGGGCGGCCAGCGTGATGTGGAAGGTGGACAGCAGCGGCGCGGGACGCTCCAGCATCTCGGTGGCCGCGTCCCCGGTGGGGCGGCGGTGGGTCGGAAGGCCGGGGCCGGTGGGGGCGGTGCGATGCATGGTGTCCTCCTGTGTCGTTGCTGTGGTGGCAGGGAATGTGCCGAGCAATTCAGGAGAAAAATCGGAGCGGAAGGTTCCGCTTCCCGCATCCTCCGCCACAGGGCTCTGCCTCTGGTTTCTTGCTATCATATTAATAGCCAAGTGCCAAGGTATGTCAAGCGCCCGAGCCCGATTTGACTCGGAACTGGGCGCCCGCGGCGCACCTGCCGCTGTCCGCGCTCCGGTGGCGCCGCAGCCTACCTGGCCGCGGCCAGCGCCTGCTGGATCCATCCGTCGAAGGTGCGCTGGTGCGCGCGGATCCAGCCGTCGGCATGCCGCTGCACGTCGGACGGCTGGTTCTGGCCGTCGCGCATGGCCAGGTTCTGCGCGTTGATGTCCGCCACGGGCAGCCGCATCAGCTCGAACAGCCGCGCCGCAGCCGGGTTGGCCTCGATGAACTGGCGGTTCGCCACGATGCGCTGGTGGTTCGGAATGAAGCCGTAGTTCTTGCCGTTGGGCAGCTGCGTGTCGATGCCCGACTGGTCGCCCGGCAGCGCGGAATGCGGCACCTGCAGCCACACCACGTCTTCGCCCGGGCGCAGCACGCTGCTGACCCAGTACGGCGTCCAGGTGTAGTAGAGGATGGGCTGCCCCTGCTTGAAGCGCTCGATGGTCTCGGCCATCAGCGCGGCGTAGCTGCCCTGCACGTGGGTGACGGTGCCGCGCAGGCCGAAGGCGGTCAGCTGGTGCTCGATCACGCCCTCGCAGCCCCAGCCGGGCGTGCAGCCGGTCATGTCGGCCCGGCCGTCGCCGTTGGTGTCGAACAGGGCGGCGATCTTCGGGTCCTTCAACTGGTCGATGCGGGTGATGTGGTGCGCCTCGGCCGTCTTGCGGTCGATGAGGTAGCCCTGCACCGCGTTGCTCGAATAGAAGCCCTTGCGCCACAGCTTGGCATCGCCGCCGGCGTTTTTGTAGAAGTCGGCCTGCAGCGGGTCCCAGTGGTTGGCCATGAAGGTGGCATCGCCATTGGCAATCGCCACATGGGCGGTGGCGTACTCGATCTCGCGGATCGGCTGCACGGTGTAGCCCAGGCGCTCCAGGCCGCGGTTGACCAGCAGCGTCTGGAAGGTTTCTTCCGCCAGCGAGCTTTGCAGCGGCTGCACGGTGATGCCCTTGCCGGGCAGGTCCTGCGCCTGCGCGGCGGTGGGCGCGGCCGCGCTCAGGGCCAGGCCCAGGGCGAGAGCGAGGGCGGCCGCCGCGAGGCCGCGCGCCAGCAGCGGGGGACGGGCAAGTTGGGACGGGTGGCCAGCGCGGGTCGAGGGCAGGCAGTACGAAGGCATCGGCATGGGTTCCTTTCTCGGGTGGGGTCGGGCCGTGGGCGCCGCGCTCAGCGCGCGGCTCCGGCCAGCAGGGCGGCGGCGGGGGCGGCGGCGGCATCGACCGGCAGCGGGGCCGCTGGGGCGATATCCGCGCGGCGCGCCTGCAGCCGCCGCGTCACCAGGCCGGCGGGGCCGGTTTGCCACCAGTGGCGCACGCCCCGGCGCGGCCGGCCGAGCGACTGCGTGATGCGGTCCAGCGTGATGGCGAGCAGCACGATGCCCAGGCCGCCCACGGTGGCCAGGCCCATGTCCAGCCGCCCGATGCCGCGCAGCACCATCTGGCCCAGGCCGCCCACGGCGATCATGGAGGCGATGACCACCATCGACAGCGACAGCATCAACGCCTGGTTGACGCCCGCCATGATGGACGGCATGGCCAGCGGCAGCTGCACCTTCACCAGCATCTGCAGGGGCGAGGCGCCGTAGGCGCGCGAGGCCTCGATTAGGTCGGGCCGCACCTGGCGCAGGCCCAGGTTGGTCAGCCGCACCAGCGGCGGCAGCGCGAACACGATGGTGACCACCACGCCCGGCACGTTGCCGATGCCGAACAGCATCACCACCGGCACCAGGTAGACGAAGGCGGGCGTGGTCTGCATGGCGTCCAGCAGCGGCCGCATGATGCGCTGGGCGCGGTCGCTGCTGGCCAGCAGGATGCCCAGCGGCAGGCCGATCAGCACGCAGAAGGCCAGCGAGGTCAGCACCAGCGACAGCGTGACCATGGCCTCGGGCCAGATGCCCAGCAGGGCCACGACCATCAGCGACAGCACCGTGCCGATGGCCAGCGCCCGCCCGGCGAACTGCCAGGCCAGCAGGCCGATCAGCGCGATCATCGCTAGCGTGGGCAGGCTGGTCAGCAGCCCTTCCACCCAGCGCAGCGTGCCGTCGATGGGCGCCCGCACCGTCTGGAACAGCGGGCGCAGGTGCTGCACCGCCCAGCCCAGGCCCTGGTTGATCCAGGCCTCGACAGGCAGGGAGCCGTCCCAGAGCTGGCGCAGGTGCAGGCCGCCGTCGCCCGCGCCCGGCGCGCCGGAGGCGGCGCCATGCAGGGCGTCGGCCGGAAGGCTGAGCCAGTCGCGCGGCCCATCGCCCGACGCGCCGGACGCGGCCCAGGGGTCCACATAAGCGCCGCCGGCGGCGGCCGGGGCGTCCGGCGCGGCAGGCAGGGCCGCGGCATCGGCGGGGGCCGGCAGCGGCAGGTCGGCCGCCAGTGCGGGGCTGGTGCCGTTCCATGCGCCGGAGTCCATCGGCACGGCGGTATCGGCCTGGGCCAGCAAGGTGGGGGCGGATTGCGGGGAGGTCGTCATCGTCAGGGCGGCGTCGTGCTGAGGCTTCATGCGGGGCTCCTTTCTGGCTGGGCAGCGGCAAGGTCGGCGGTAGCGGCTGAGGTGGAGGCTGCGGCGGGGGCGTCGCCCGGCGGCGGACTGGGCGGCACGGGCGGCGTGTCGCGGTCCAGGAAGCGCAGCAGGGTGGTCTTGCTCACCGCGCCGCGGAAGCGCCCGTCGGCATCGACCACCGGCAGCGCGCAGGGCGCCTGGGCCACCTGGCCGAACAGGTCGGCCACGGGCGCGTCGGAGGCGATGGTGGTGACCTCGGGAATGAACGCATGCTGCAGCCCCAGCGGTCCGGAATGGCCGTGCAGCGCGGCGCGCAGCGAATCGGCGGACACCGTGCCCAGGTAGCGCTTCGCCGGGCTGACCACGTAGGCGAAGTTGTCGTCGTGCCCTTCGATCAGCTGCAGCGCAGGCCGGCAGCCGCGGTCGGAGTGCTCGCGCACCACGGTCAGCCGCTTGCGGGCGATGTCGCCGGCCTTGAACACCGCGGCCGCGTCCACGCCGCGCACGAAGTTGCGCACGTAGTCGTTGGCCGGGTTGCGCAGGATGTCGTCGGGCGTGCCGACCTGCACCACCTGGCCGTCTTTCATGATGGCGATGCGGTCGCCGATGCGCATGGCCTCGTCCAGGTCGTGCGAGATGAAGACGATGGTGCGGCGCTTGACCTGCTGCAGCCGCAGCAGCTCGCTCTGCATCTCGGTGCGGATGATCGGGTCCAGCGCCGAGAAGGCCTCGTCCATCAGCAGGATGGACGGGTCGGAGGCCAGCGCCCGCGCCAGGCCCACCCGCTGCTGCATGCCGCCCGACAGCTCGTCGGGATAGCTCTCGGCCCAGGCGGCCAGGCCCACCTGTTCCAGCGCCAGCGCGGCCTGGCGGCGGCGCTCGTCGCGGTCCACGCCGGCCAGCTCCAGCCCGAAGGCGGTGTTGTCCAGCACGGTCATGTGCGGCATCAGTGCGAACGACTGGAACACCATGCTGATGTCCTTGCGGCGCAGGGCGCGCAGCTGGCGGTCGCTCAGGGTGTTGATGTCCTGGCCGTCCACGACGATGCGGCCGGCCGTGGGCTCGATCAGCCGGTTGAGCATGCGCACCAGCGTCGATTTGCCCGAGCCCGACAGGCCCATCACGACGAAGATCTCGCCCGCCTCGATGGTGAAGGTGGCGTCGAACACGCCGATGGAGTTGCCGGTCTGCGCCAGGATGTCCTGCTTGCTGACGCCTTGCTCCACGAGCCGCAAAGCTTGCTCGGGCGATTCGCCGAACACCTTGAACACGCGGTCGATGATGATTTGCTTAGCCAAAAAGGGCCGTCCTTTCTTGGGGGATCGGTGGATGGACGGACTGCGCGGCGGTGGCGCCCGGCGCGCGCTGCAGCTTGGCGCCCGCCCGCTGGATCGATCAGCGGGCGCCTGCGCAATGCAGCGGCCGACGCGCCCTCCGGCAGCGTCGGCACCCCGGGCGAAAAGCGCCGGGGCAGCGCCGTGGAACGGCGCGAACGCCGCACGGCAGTCAAGGAGTCGGCCATGACGAAGATGGCCGTCGGCCCGAATGGCACGCGAGGCGGTGCGCAAGGGCCTGTGCCCGGCACCCCCGCCGCCGTCGGAAGCGAACGGGCAGGGCGGGTGCCTGGGGCTCAGCGCCGGCGACTGCCGGCCCTGATGCCAGGTGCTGCGTTGCTGGCTGAAGCCCGTGCAATCACGGGAGCCAACGGCGCTGCGGCCTGGACTTGCATCTGCCTTCGACGCACTGCGGAAGGCGGATTACCTGCGTGGCAGGTTGTAAAACACGCCGCAATTATAGGAATTGAGTATGTTTGTGTCAAAACACAGGTTTTCCTGACCTGTGCTATTCCCGTGCGGGACGCGGGCGCGGGCGGTTGGATGCCGATGGGATCAGCGCGGCGGGTCACAGGGTGCCTACGCCCAGGCAATCCTGCGAATCGCTATAGAAATAATAGCAACAGGCCCAGGCAGATCAAGCGCTGGAAGGCGAAATGGCTTGCAGCCTTGCGCCCCGGGGCACTCCCGCGTTCAGTGCCGTTCGTGCGATATGTTCAGCAGCTTGTCGGTGTAGGCAATGGCGATGGCGGACAGCAGGAACACCACGTGGATGATGGTCTGCCACATCAGCACCTTTACGTCGTAGTTGGCGGCGTTGATGAAGGTCTTGAGCAGGTGGATGGAGCTGATGCCGATGATCGACAGGCCCAGCTTCACCTTCAGCACCGAGGCGTTCACATGGCCCAGCCATTCGGGCTGATCGGGGTGCTTGTCGAGGCCCAGCCGGCTGACGAAGGTTTCGTAGCCGCCCACGATCACCATGATCAGCAGGTTGGAGATCATCACCACGTCGATCAGCGCCAGCACCACCAGCATGATCACCGTCTCGTTCAGCGCGGTGACCTCGAAACCCGGCTTGTAGCCGATGCTGGTGACCAGCGCCTGCAGCGCCTGCTGGTTGCCGAAGACGGCCTCCACCAGATGCCACAGCTCGACGAGGAAGTGCCACACATAGACGCCCTGGGCGGCGATGAGGCCCAGGTAGAGGGGCAGCTGCAGCCAGCGGCTGGCGAAGATCATCGCGGGCAGGGGGCGCAGCGGCGTGGCCACGCGATCGGGGCCGGAATAACGGGGAGAAGCCATGGGCGTGAGAGGCAAAAAAATGGGTGGATGGGCGAGCCGGACGGGATTCTAGGGGTTTGCCATGAACCCTTCGCGGCGCGTGCCAGGCCCGTGCGGCGACGTCGCCGCGGGCCGGTCGGTCGCGGGTCGCCCGACGGCTGCGGGCCGGTGTTTTGTCGGTAAGCTCGGCTCCGTCAGTAGCCTGTAAGTGCCGCCCTCGACAGTACGGGCCAGCCAGCACCGATTTCCTCCGACCCAACGATTCCAGGAGACACCACCATGACAGCCCCCGCCGCGACGCCCGCCTCAGCCACCATCGAATCCGTGCTGGTGGAAAACCGGGTGTTCCCGCCCCCTGCAGCGCTGGCCACCGCCGCCCGCGTGTCGGGCATGGCCGGCTACGAGGCCCTGTGCGCCGAGGCCGAGCGCGACTTCGACGGCTTCTGGGCGCGCCTGGCGCGCGAGAACGTGCAGTGGGCGAAGCCGTTCACGCGCACGCTCGATGAATCCAACGCGCCCTTCTTCCAGTGGTTCGCCGACGGCGAACTGAACGCCAGTGCCAACTGCCTGGACCGCCACATCGGCACGCCGGTCGAGAACAAGACCGCCATCGTCTTCGAGGCCGACGACGGCGCCGTGACGAAGGTCACCTACAAGGAACTGCTGGAGCGCGTGGCCCGCTTCGCCAACGCCCTCAAGGCCGAGGGCGTGCAAAAGGGCGACCGCGTGCTCATCTACATGCCCATGACCATCGAGGGCGTGGTCGCGATGCAGGCCTGCGCGCGCATCGGCGCCACGCACAGCGTGGTGTTCGGCGGCTTCTCGGCCAAGGCGCTGCAGGAACGCATCATCGACGCGGGCGCGGTGGCCGTCATCACCGCCAACTACCAGATGCGCGGCGGCAAGGAATTGCCGCTCAAGGCCATCGTGGACGAAGGCATCGCCATGGGCGGCTGCGACACGATCCGCAGCATCCTCGTCTTCCAGCGCACGCCCACCGCCTGCCACATGGTGGCGGGCCGCGACAAGACCTTCGATGAAGCCCTGGCCGGCCAGAGCGCCGACTGCCCCCCGGTGCCGGTGGGCGCCGAGCACCCGCTCTTCATCCTCTACACCAGCGGCTCCACCGGCAAGCCCAAGGGCGTGCAGCACGCCACCGGCGGCTACCTGCTGTGGGCCAAGCTCACGATGGACTGGACCTTCGACCTCAAGCCCGAAGACGTGTTCTGGTGCACGGCCGACATCGGCTGGATCACCGGCCACACGTACGTGGCCTATGGCCCGCTGGCCGCAGGCGCCACGCAGGTGGTGTTCGAGGGCGTGCCCACGTACCCGAACGCCGGCCGCTTCTGGCAGATGATCGAGCGCCACAAGGTGTCGATCTTCTACACCGCCCCCACCGCCATCCGCTCGCTCATCAAGGCGGCCGAAGCCGACAAGGCGGTGCATCCGTCCAGCTCCGACCTGTCGAGCCTGCGCATCCTGGGGAGCGTGGGCGAACCCATCAACCCCGAGGCCTGGATGTGGTACCACAAGAACGTGGGCGGCGAGCGCTGCCCCATCGTGGACACCTTCTGGCAGACCGAGACCGGCGGCCACGTCATCACCCCGCTGCCGGGTGCCACGCCGCTGGTGCCGGGCTCCTGCACGCTGCCGCTGCCGGGCATCACCGCCGCCATCGTCGACGAGATGGGCAACGACATCCCCAACGGCACGGGCGGCATCCTGGTCATCAAGCGCCCCTGGCCGAGCATGATCCGCACGATCTGGAACGACCCGGAGCGCTTCAAGAAGAGCTACTTCCCCGAGGAGCTCAAGGGCTACTACCTGGCGGGCGACGGCGCGGTGCGGTCCGCTGGCGGACCCTCCGGCTCCGGGGCCGACCGGGGCTACTTCCGCATCACCGGCCGCATCGACGACGTGCTGAACGTCTCCGGCCACCGCATGGGCACGATGGAGATCGAGTCCGCCCTGGTCTCCAAGACCGACCTGGTGGCCGAAGCCGCCGTGGTGGGCCGCCCCGACGACCTGACGGGCGAGGCCATCTGCGCCTTCGTGGTGCTCAAGCGCTCCCGCCCGACCGGCGACGAGGCCAAGGCCATCGCCAAGGAGCTGCGCGACTGGGTGGCCAAGGAGATCGGCCCGATCGCCAAGCCGAAGGACATCCGCTTCGGCGACAACCTGCCCAAGACCCGCAGCGGCAAGATCATGCGCCGCCTGCTGCGCTCCATCGCCAAGGGCGAAGCCATCACGCAGGACACCAGCACGCTGGAGAACCCCGCGATCCTGGATCAACTGGCGCAAGCCAACTGAGCCGGGCGGCCCCGCCGCCTACCCTCAGACCCCGAGCCGCCCCAGGGCGGCTTTCTTCATGGTGCGCGCCCCCTGTAGGACGGCGCCGGAACCATCCCCGCCGCGGCGCTTCGAGCCCGCAGGCTGGGTTACAACCTGCGCACCGCACGTCGCGGGCCCTGCCTTCGGGCCCGTCGGCGCCTCACTCCGCCTGTGCAATGGGAGAACCACAACCATGAATTTCCGCAGCATCATCCTCGTCCTCATCGTGGTCGCCATCGGCGCGCTGGCCGCGCTGAACTGGACGACGCTTTCGACACCCACGCAGATCTGGCTCGGCGTCACCTCCATCCAGGCGCCACTCGGCCTGGTGATGCTGGCGCTGACCATCCTGCTGGCCGTGTTCTTCCTCGCCTACGTACTGTGGCTGCAGGGCGCCGTGCTGCTGGAAACGCGTCGCCACACCAAGGAAATGGCCACCCAGCGCGACCTGGCCGACAAGGCCGAGGCCTCGCGCTTCACCGAACTGCGCACCTATCTCGACGGCCACTACCGCACCAGCCAGGACGCGCTGCTGGCGCGCATCGACGCGCTGGAATCGCGGCTTGCGGCCCGGGTGCAGGAATCGGACAACGCCACTGCGGCCTACGTCGGCCAGTTGGAAGACCAGCTGCGCCATCGCGGCGTGACCGGCACGCCCATGGCACAGGCCGTGACGCCCGGTATGGCGCCGGTACACGCCACGCCGCCGGTCTACCCCACCGACCCGACGCTGCGCGCCGACCCAGAGCTGCGCATCTGAGCGCCTCGGCCCGGTACCGGGCCGGTGCCTGACAGCAAAAAGCCGCCGGGCGCGATCAGCACCCGGCGGCTTTTGTCTGGTTGGGGCGGAGATGGCAGCCGAGGCGGCCGGCTGCGAATTACTTGAGCGACAGAATCCAGTTGGCCAGCTTTTTCGCGTCGGCTTCGTTCACCTGCGAATTGGCAGGCATGGGCACCGGGCCCCAGACGCCGGAGCCGCCCTTGATGATCTTCACGGCCAGCTTGTCGGCCGCGCCAGCCTGGCCGGCGTACTTGGCCGCCACGTCCTTGTACGAGGGCCCCACCAGCTTCTTGTCCACCGCGTGGCAGGCCATGCAGTTCTTGGACGTGGCCAGGGCCTGGTCGGCCATGGCAGGCGCCGCGGCCGAAAAGGCCAGGGCCAAAAGGATCGTGGTGCGCTTCATCGGGGTTTCCTGCAGGTTGGGACGTCGTTTATATTGGATTCAATGAAATTGTAGTGAACGCGGTTGACGGGCAGGTGCCCGCTGGCCTGCGTCACCTCGGGGGATCGCCATGTACGCCTTGGGTTTGGGTCTGTTGCTGGTTGTGCTGAAGTGGCTGGAGATCGGCCCCGTCGCCGCGTGGACGTGGTGGTGGGTGCTGGCGCCGTTCGGCGTGGCTGTGGTGTGGTGGACCTGGTCCGATGCCTCGGGCCGCTCGTCGCGCAAGGCGATGGAGAAGATGGAGCTGCGCAAGCGCAACCGCATCGACCGCCAGAAGGAAGCGCTGGGCATCCGGCCGCGCGATCCGCGTTGAAGCGGCGCACCGGCGCGCAGGGTGAGCGCCGGATATCGATCCGTTGCTATTAACTATATAGCGTCGTCCCGAGGATCGACCAGCGCTCCACCCGAATCGGGCAACGGCTGCCTGGGCGCCTGGCCGCTCCCGCCCCGCACCGGGATGCGCAACCTCCCAAGATGCGGCACCACCTGCCGCGTGGGGATCCGGCCGCTGCAGCGCGTGCGCCCAGGGGCGTCGTAGATAATTCGCTGCGTTTCCCATTGCCCAGGGCGCGGCTCAAGAGGTTGTTCGCACGGGCGCGCGGCGGCCGCCAATCGCGGCCCATCATCCTTTCTTCCTGCGTTTTTTTCGACCGAGCCACCACGATGCCCGCATACCGTTCCAAGACTTCCACCGCCGGCCGCAACATGGCCGGTGCCCGCTCCCTCTGGCGCGCCACCGGCATGAAGGACGACGACTTCAGCAAGCCGATCATCGCCGTGGTGAACTCGTTCACCCAGTTCGTGCCCGGCCACGTCCACCTGAAGGACCTGGGCCAGCTCGTCGCCCGCGAGATCGAGGCGGCCGGCGGCGTCGCCAAGGAATTCAACACCATCGCGGTCGACGACGGCATTGCCATGGGCCACGACGGCATGCTGTATTCGCTGCCCAGCCGCGACATCATTGCCGACTCGGTCGAGTACATGGTGAACGCGCACTGCGCCGATGCGATGGTCTGCATCTCCAACTGCGACAAGATCACCCCCGGCATGCTGATGGCCGCCATGCGGCTGAACATCCCCGTGGTGTTCGTGTCCGGCGGCCCGATGGAAGCCGGCAAGACGCGCCTGGCCAACCCCGTCACCAAGGTCATGGAGTTCAAGAAGCTCGACCTGGTGGACGCGATGGTGATCGCCGCCGACGACAAGTATTCCGATGCCGACGTGGCCGAGGTGGAGCGTTCCGCCTGCCCGACCTGCGGTTCCTGCTCGGGCATGTTCACCGCCAATTCGATGAACTGCCTGACCGAGGCGCTGGGCCTGTCGCTGCCGGGCAACGGCACCGTGGTGGCCACGCATGCCGACCGCGAACAGCTCTTCAAGCGCGCCGGCCGCCGCATCGTGGAACTGGCCAAGGAATACTACGAGCAGGACAACGACCGCGTCCTGCCGCGCTCGGTGGGCTTCAAGGCCTTCGAGAACGCGATGACGCTGGACATCGCCATGGGCGGCTCCACCAACACCATCCTGCACCTGCTGGCCATCGCCCGTGAAGCCGAGATCGACTTCAGCATGGCCGACATCGACCGCCTCTCGCGCGACGTGCCGCAGCTGTGCAAGGTCGCGCCCAACACCAACAAGTACCACATCGAAGACGTGCATCGCGCGGGCGGCATCATGGCCATCCTGGGCGAACTCGACCGCGCGGGCCGCCTGCACACCGACGCGCCCACGGTGCATGCGCCCACGCTGGGCGATGCGCTGGCGCAGTGGGACATCACCCGCACGCAGGACGAGGCCGTGCGCCACTTCTACATGGCGGGCCCCGCCGGCATCCCCACCCAGGTGGCCTTCAGCCAGAACACCCGCTGGCCCAGCCTGGACCTGGACCGTGCCGAAGGCTGCATCCGCTCGTACGAGCACGCCTTCAGCAAGGAAGGCGGCCTGGCCGTGCTGCGTGGCAACATCGCGCTGGACGGCTGCGTGGTCAAGACCGCGGGCGTGGATGAATCCATCCATGTCTTCGAGGGATCCGCGCACGTCACCGAGTCGCAGGACGAAGCGGTGGAGAACATCCTGGCCGGCAAGGTGCAGGCGGGCGACATCGTCGTGGTGCGCTACGAGGGCCCCAAAGGCGGCCCCGGCATGCAGGAAATGCTCTACCCGACCAGCTACATCAAGTCCAAGGGCCTGGGCAAGGCCTGCGCGCTGCTGACCGACGGGCGCTTCTCGGGCGGCACCTCGGGCCTGTCGATCGGCCACTGCTCGCCCGAAGCCGCTGCCGGCGGCGCGATCGGCCTGGTGCAGAACGGCGACCGCATCCGCATCGACATTCCGAACCGCACCATCAACGTGCTGGTGAGCGACGAAGAGCTGGCCCGCCGCCGTGTTGAGCAGGACGCCCGTGGCTGGAAGCCCGCCCAGCCGCGGCCGCGCAAGGTGTCCGCCGCGCTCAAGGCCTATGCCAAGCTGGTCATGTCGGCCGACAAGGGCGCCGTGCGCGATCCAGCGCTGCTCGACTGAGGCCAGGGCCTCGCCGCCGCCGCCGCGTGTACGGCGCACAAGTCGGCGGCCCGGCTCCAGACGAGACTCCCAAAAAGAAAAGCCGCACCTGGCGACAGGTGCGGCTTTCTTCATTTCGGCTTTTTCATCGGGGCACGTCGTTCGCGCGCCTTCTATCGTGGAGCCACTCGTGATGCTTTTGCCATGAATTCAGTCGCTGCAGGTGCCCGTGGATCGAGCGCCTGCGCGGCATTTCATGCGGATTCGGTGCCCATCTGCGACTGCAGGTAGTTGGGCAGGCCGATGCGGTCGATCAGGCCCAGCTGCTTTTCCAGCCAATAGGCGTGGTCTTCCTCGGTGTCCTTCAGCTGCACCAGCAGCAGATCGCGGCTCACGTAGTCGCCCACGCTCTCGCACAGCGCCATGCCGTTTTGCAGCGCGGCGCGCACTTCGTATTCGGTGTCCAGGTCCTTGCGCAGCATGTCGGGCACGGTGACGCCGGGCGTGAACTCCTTCGGGCGCATGTCGGGCCGGCCCCCCAGGAAGATGATGCGGCGCAGCAGCGCGTCGGCATGCTGCGTTTCCTCTTCCATTTCGTGGTTCAGCCGGGTGTAGAGCCGCACCAGGCCCATGTCTTCGTAGAAGCGTGAATGGGCGAAGTACTGGTCGCGCGCAGCGAGCTCGCCGCGCAGCAGGTCCTTGAAATATTCGACGACTTGGGGGTTCCCTTGCATGATCTTCTTTATGGTTGTTTCAGCCGGGAGTATCGCGGTTCGGCGTGCCTTTGTCGCGCAAACCCCCGGCCTGGCGCTCTGGTTGCGTACGGGGATCAGAAGCGTTCGCGTTGGCCGGCCTGCGGCAGGCTCAAAATGGCAGCCCCTCTCCGATTCCTTATCTGCTCAACGATTGCCCATGCGCTTCGACGGAACCCTGCAGTCCTGGAACGACGACCGCGGCTTCGGTTTCATCGAGCCGCCGGCCGGCGGCGACCCGGTCTTCGTTCACATCAAGGCCTTTCGCCCGCTGCGCGAGCGGCCCCGGCCGGGCCAGCGGGTGCGCTTCGAGGTGGAACCGGGCCGGGATGGCCAGAAGCGCGCGGTCAACGTCGAGCTGGTGGCGCAGGCGCCTAGCCCCCGGCCCGCTCGGCCCGCTCGGTCCGCTCGGCCCGCCCGGTCGACGCGGCCCGCGTCCCGCCGCGCGTCGGCCAGCAGCGGCGGAAGGGCGGGAAGCGCCGCAGCCCTCTGGGCGTTGCCGGCCTTCATGCTGATGCTGGCCGCCGGCTACATCCTCGGCCATCCGCCGCGCTGGCTGCTCTGGGTGTATCCGCTCGCAAGCCTCGTGACCTACCTCGTCTACGCGTGGGACAAGTCGGCGGCCCGGGCGGGGGCGTGGCGGGTGTCCGAGCGCACGCTGCATCTGCTGGCGCTGGCCGGCGGCTGGCCGGGCGCGGTGCTGGCGCAGCAAACCCTGCGGCACAAATCGGCCAAGGCCGCCTTTCGCGCCGTGTTCTGGCTGACCGTGCTGGCCAACGCCGCGGGGTTCTCATGGCTCGCCAGCCCGTATGGGCAGGCCCTCGGCCAGCAGCTGGGCACCTCGCTGGGCCGCTGAGGGGCGGGCGCTCGGCAGGGGCATGGTCGGCGGGCACAATACCGGCCACCATGCTCATGTACCCGCACATCGACCCCGTGGCCCTGCAACTGGGGCCGCTCTCCATCCACTGGTACGGCCTCACGTATCTCGCCGCCTTCGGTCTCTTCATGTTCCTGGGCATGCGCCGGCTGCGGCACCAGCCCTATGCCTCCTTCACCGGCGCCCAGACCTGGACGCGCAAGGACGTCGAAGACATCCTCTTTCTCGGCGTGATGGGCGTGGTGGTGGGCGGGCGGCTGGGCTATTGCCTGTTCTACAAGCCCGGCTACTACCTCTCGCACCCGCTGGAGATCTTCTACATCTGGCAGGGCGGCATGAGCTTCCATGGCGGCATGCTCGGCGTGATCGTGGCCATGGCCTGGTACGCCCGGTCGCGCCGCCGCCCCTGGCTGCAGGTGACCGACTTCATCGCCCCCTGCGTGCCGACCGGCCTCGCGGCAGGCCGCGTCGGCAACTTCATCAATGGCGAGCTGTGGGGGCGCTTTGCCGATCCGTCGCTGCCCTGGGGCATGGTGTTCCCGCAAAGCGGCTCGATGCTGCCGCGCCACCCCTCGCAGATCTACCAGTTCCTGATGGAAGGGCTGCTGCTCTTCGTGCTGCTCTGGCTGTACGCGCGCCGGGGCCGCAAGCTGGGCGAGGTGTCGGCCGCGTTTCTGGTGGGCTACGGCGTCTTCCGCTTCATCGCCGAGTACTTCCGCGAACCCGACGCGTTCCTCGGCATCCTCTCGCTGGGCATGAGCATGGGGCAGTGGCTCTGCGTGCCGATGATCGTCGCCGGCGTGGCGATGTGGGTCTGGGCACAGCGCCAGAGCCCGGCCGTTCACCGAACCGCCTGAGCCGTCGCGCGGCGCACCCGCGCACGGCGCCGGCTCAAGCCATGAGCGGCTTGGCCTTGCGCACCCACAGCGCGGCGCAGGCCAGCGCCAGCAGGGGCAGGGCGGCCAGGTTGATGGCCGTCCAGCCGACGCCCGCGAGCAGGGCGCCCGAGCCGAACGACATGGCCACGGCCGTGGCGCCATTGCACAGCTCCATCAACGCCTGGGCCGCGCCGCGTTCTTGCGGCGCGTGGTTCTCGGCCAGCAGGGTGGTGCCGGCGATCAGCATCAGGTTCCAGCCCAGGCCCAGCAGCAGCGAGCTGGCGAAGAAGTGCGCCATCTCCACGCCCGACAGCGCCGTGCAGGCGCTGGCAGCGATCGCCGCAGCCCCGACCGCCGCCACGCGGCGCGCTCCGAACCGGTCCACCAGCGGGCCGGCGAAGAAGGCCGGCAGGAACATGCCGATCACATGCCACTGGATCACCGTCGCCGCCGAAGCGGTGGAAAAGCCGCAGGCATCCATCGCCAGCGGCGTGGCGTTCATCACCAGAATCATCAGCCCATGGCCGATGGCCGTCATCAGCACGGCCGCACGCAGGCCCGGCCGCGCCATCAGCAGACGCAGCGCGCCCGGCGCGGGCCGGGGCGCCGCCGCGCCGCCCCTGGGCAGCCGCGAGACGGTGAGCAGGCCCAGCGCCGCCAGTGCGGCGATCACCAGATAGGCGCCCGCGAACGGCACGGCCAGTGCGTCGCGCGACCCCACGGCCAGCGGCGGCGCCAGCACCGCCGCACACACGCCGCCGCCCACCACCCAGGCGGCGGCACGGCCCCGGCGCTGCGGCTCCACCGCTTCCAGCGCGGCGTGCCGGTAGAAGCCCGACGACGCCTGGTAGACGCCGATGGCGGTCGCGCCCAGGCACAGCAGCGCAAAGCTGCCCTGCTGCAGCGCCACCGCGCAGAGCAGCCCGCCCGCCACGCCGACGGCCGCACCCAGCATCAGCGCCGGGCGCCGGCCATGCCGCTGCATGGCGACCGACAGCGGCATCACCGCCAACAGGTTGCCCAGCACCAGCAGCGCCAGCGGCAGCGTGGCCAGCACCGTCCACGGCGCCAGGCGCAAACCGGCCAGCGAGGTCAGCGTGATGCCGATGATGGAACAGGACCAGTAGAGCGCCTGGGCGGCAAACAGCAGGCGGAGGATGGGGTGGTTCAGCAGGAACATGGTCAGTCGGCGAGAGGGTGGGGAAATCGGGGATCTGCGCAGCGGGTTCAGAGCCCGGCAGCCGCCGCTGGCCCGAAGCGCTGCGCGAACGCCTGCGGGCTCACCGAGAGCTGCCGGTGAAAGGCCCGCCGCAGGGTTTCGGGATGCTGGAAGCCGCAAAGCCGGGCGATGGTCGCGACCGACGCCTGGCCTTGCGACAGCAAGGCAGATGCGGTTTCCACCCGCACCCGTTCGACATAGCGCGCCGGCGTGGTGCCCAGCTCGCGCTGGAACACGCGGGTGAGCGTGCGCGGGGCCATGCAGGAGCGCGCGGCCAGCGCTTCCAGCGACAGGTCTTCGCCCAGGTGGCCGGGAATCCATTCCAGCAGCGGTGTCAGGCGCGGCGTGTGCTCGGCGTCCGGCGCCACCAGCCGGCTGAACTGGGCCTGTCCGCCGGGACGGCGCAGGTAGATCACCAGGCGTCGCGCCACCGCCAGCGCCAGGGCGCGGCCCAGGTCGTGCTCCACCAGCGCCAGTGCCAGATCGATGCCGGAGCTGACCCCGGCCGACGTGAAGACATGGGCGTCGCCGTGCATGCCGGTGGGGTCGTAGGTGTGCAGCCGGTCGCCTTGCAGATCGACGCCGGGGTGGCGCTCGCGGAACTCGGCCACCCGCTCCCAGTGGGTGGTGGCCGGGCGGCCGTGCAGCAAGCCGGCTTCGGCCAGCAGCAGTGCGCCGGAACACACCGACCCCATCCGCGCCACCAGCGGCTCGGCCTGCTGCAGCCAGCGCAGCAGCGTGGCATTGCCCAACTGGCCCGACACGCCCTGACCTCCGGGCACGATCAGCGTGTGGATGCCTGCGATGGGTTCATCGCCGTAAGCGGCCTGCGCCACCAGCCCCAGACCGGCGGAGCAGGTCACCATGCCCGGCTGCTCGGCCAGCAAACGCAAGGCGTAGTGCGGCGCACGCCCCTGGCGGCTGAGTTCGTCATTCGCAGACGCCATGACCTGCCACGGGCCCACGACGTCGAGGCTCATGAAGCCGGGGTAGATCAGGCAGGCGAAGGTGAGGGGCGGCAGGGGCATGCCGCAAGTGTCGGCGGCGGGGGGTCTGGCTGCAATGACAACGAACCCACCTTCCTGGCCACCTTGGGCAGAAAGCAATCGCCAGTTCGTTGTCCCGAACGACGGTCTGCATGCGGGTAAGCCAGCAGGCTTTGCGCACTGCACGGCCTTGACCGGCTCTTCATAATTATGAGAAATTACGTGAAATGACGGCCTGCTTCACTCGCTTCCACCGCACGTCCCGCATCGCCGGCATCCCCGGTCGCGCCGCAGGCCGGGCCCGCGCTGAAGGGGCCGCGAGCGAGGCTGGCTGCGCGGCATACCGCTGCCACAGCCGGCGGCGCCGGTGGGCCTGCCCCTCCGTGCCGCCCAAGGCAGTCCCGCAACGCCATCCCCGGAATGGCTGCCCATGACGCCTGCACTCGCCGTCGTCCGCGCCCAGGCCCCCTCGCTGCACGAGGAGGCCGCAGAACGGCTGCGCGAGCAGATCTTCGCGGGGGCGCTGCCGCCGGGCAGCTTTCTCGATGAGGTGGCGCTGTGCGAGCGCCTCGCCATCTCGCGCACGCCGCTGCGCGAGGCGTTGAAGGTGCTGGTGGCCGAAGGCCTGCTGCGCCATGAGCCTCGCCGCGGCTGCTTCGTGGCCGAAGTGACCGAGCGCGACCTGGACGAGATATTTCCCGTCATCGCCCTGCTGGAAGGCCGGGCCGCGCACGAGGCCACCGACCGCGCCGGCAGCGCCGACATCGCCGCGCTGGAAGTGCTGCACCAGCGCCTGTGCGAGCACGCCGAGGCCGGCCGCATCAACGACTACTACGACGCCAACTACGCCATCCATGAGGCCTTCATCACGCTGGCCGACAACCGCTGGCTGGCGCAGGTGATCGGCGATCTGCGGCGCATCCTGCGGCTGGCGCGGCATCAGACGCTGCACGTGCCGGGCCGCCTGCAGCAGAGCCTGTCGGAACACCTGGCCGTGTTCGCCGCCCTGCAGCGCCGCGATGCCGCCGCGGCGGAGCAGGCGATGCGTGACCACGTCCTGGCGCAGCGCGACGCGTTGCGCGACATCGCCCGCAATCACCACTCCCGGATCGCACCATGAACGCTGCCTCTACCTGGATCTCGCGCAACGTGCCGCGCCTGCGCCCCGCCGACCCGAAGACCGAGGCGGCCGATGCCGGCAGCGGTGGCCCCGCTCCCAAGCCGCCCGCGCCCCGGTCCACCAACGAACGGCTGGCCGCCACCCTGCGCCGGGCGGGCGAGGGGCTGTCGCCGCGCGCCTTGCGCCGCCTGCTGGCCGACCTGCAGGGCGTGGCTGCCACCCAGGTGAGCGAAGTGGAGGGCGGCCGCCGCGCCGAGGCCGTCGCCGCCTGGTATGCCGAGGCCAAGCCCGAGGAGCGCCGCGACATGTGGCTGCTGATGTGCGAGCAGTTCTCGGCCGATGCCGAGCAGGTCAAGACGGCCCGCCAGCGCCATGAAGCCGCTGCCGGCACGGAAGACGAGGCGCATGCCGAGATGCACCTGCGCCGCGCCCTGGCCTCGCCCCGCACCCGGCTGCTGCAGCGCTTCGCCGTGTTCCCTCAGGGCATGCGCTTCCTGCTCGACCTGCGTGCGGAGTGGCTGCCGCTCCTGAAGGGCGACAAGCGCCTGCTGCCGCTGGACGCGGAACTGGAGCACCTCTTCTCCACCTGGTTCGACGTCGCTTTCCTGGAGCTGCGCGCGCTGTCGTGGGACTCGCCCGCATCGCTGCTGGAAAAGCTCATCAAGTACGAGGCCGTGCACGACATCCGCAGCTGGGCCGACCTGAAGAACCGGCTCGACAGCGACCGCCGCTGCTATGGCTTCTTCCACCCGCGCCTGCCCAACGAGCCGCTGATCTTCGTGGAGGTGGCCCTGCTCGGCGACATCTCCAGCAGCATCACCCCGCTGCTGGACGAATCGGCCGAGCCGGTGGACATCGCCCGCGCCAGCACCGCCATCTTCTATTCCATCAGCAACACGCAGACCGGCCTGCGCGGGGTGAGCTTCGGCGACTCGCTCATCAAGCACGTGGTGGAGACGCTCACCGCCGAGTTCCCTCGCCTGCGCACCTTCGCCACGCTCTCGCCCATCCCCGGCTTTCGCGCCTGGTTCGGCAAGCACTGCGCCGCCGCGCTGGACGCGCTGGACGACAAGCGCCGCGCCGAACTCGGCCGCGCCGTCGGCTTCGAGCCGCCGCAGGCCGCCCATGTGCTGGCGGCGGCCGACAAGGCGCTGGAACTGCCGCCCAAGTCGCCCGTGCGCCAGCTGCTGCTGCAGTGCGCCGCCCGCTACCTGGGGCGCGAACTGGACAAGGGCAAGCCGGTCGATGCGGTCGCGCGCTTCCACCTGGGCAACGGCGCCCGCGTCGAGCGCCTGAACTGGGCCGGCGACCCTTCGCCCAAGGGCCAGAAGCAGTCGTACGGGCTGATGGTCAACTATCTCTACGATCTGAAACGGATCGACAAACACCGCAGCCTGCTGGCGCAGGGCCGCGTACCGATGTCCAGCGACATCGACAGCCTGAGCCGCGGCTGACCGGCTGCGCGCAGCGCCCTCCCCTCGACGGGCGATGCGCGCGGCAACGAGCCGCGTACCACGGGCCATGACTCCAAGCGCCTTCCTTGCCTAGAAAAGCGTGAACGCAGACAAATACGACAGGAGACAAAAGGAATGAACCCCATCCATGCATCGGCCCGTGACGGCCACATCACGGACCACCGATCGAGCGCGCCGGACGGCGGGCCGGTCTCGCGGCGCACGGTGCTGCGCGCCGCGGGCGCGGCGGGCCTGGCCGCAGCCTCGGCCGGCGCCAGCTGGGCGCAGGGCGCTGCCGCCAGCTGGCCCACCAAGCCGGTGACGCTGGTGGTGCCGTTCCCGGCGGGCGGCGGCACCGACGCGTTCGCGCGGCCGCTGTCGGCGCAGTTCGCGAAAGCGCTGGGCAAGCCGCTCATCATCGACAACCGGGGCGGTGCGGGGGGCACGGTGGGCGCGAGCTTCGCCGCCAAGGCCGCGCCGGACGGCTACACGCTCTTCATGGGCGGCACGCACCACGTCATCGCGCCGTCGATGTATCCCAAGCTCGACTACGACATCGAAAAGGACTTCGTGCCGCTGGCGCTGCTGGCCAATGTGCCCCAGGTGCTGGTGGTGAACCCGCGCGTGGTCAAGGCCACCACCATGGCGCAGCTGCTCGAGCAGATCAAGGCCAACCCCGGCCGCATGAACTACGCCTCGGCCGGCTCGGGCTCGTCGCACCATCTGGCGGGCGAGCTGTTCAAGATCCAGACGGGCACCTTCATCACGCACATCCCCTACCGCGGCGCGGGCCCGGCGCTGCAGGACCTGATCTCCGGCAACGTGGACATGCTGTTCGACGGCCTGGGCTCCTCCGCCGCGCACATCAAGGGCGGCCGCATCCGCGCGCTGATGGTGTCGGGCAACCGGCGCAACCCCGCCTTTCCCGACGTGCCCTGCGCGGCGGAAGTCGGCCTGCCCGACTACACCGTCACCACCTGGTACGGCCTCTGGGCGCCCAAGGGCACGCCGGCTGACATCCAGGCCCGCATCGTGGAAGAGGTGCGCAAGCTCGGTACGGCCGATGAGCTGAAGGCCATCTGGGCCGGCAACGGCGCCGAGTTTGGCGGCATGACCCAGCAGCAGTTCGGCGCTTTCGTGGGGTCCGAAGTCAAACGCTGGGCCCAGGTCGTGAAGACCTCCGGCGCCAAGCTGGAGTGACCCCGTCGCCCAATGCCCGTCGATATGCCACCCCAGAGTGCCGCCCATGCCCGCCGGTGAAGTGATCGCAGGCCCCCTGGAGGGCGCGGACGGCGCGGCCGGCATCTGGCGCGTCGTGCTGCGCCACCCCGGCCGGCTCAACGCCATGTCGCGCATCATGTGGCAGCAGCTGCGCGCGGTGTTCTGCGCGCTGCAGCAGCACGAGCCAGGCGTGCGCTGCGTGATCGTGCAGGGCGATGGCGGCGCGTTCTGCGCGGGCGGCGACATCTCGGAATACCCGGGCTTCCGCTTCGACCCCGCGCAGCTGCGCGCCTTCCACGAGGGCGACGTGTGGGGCGGGCTGGCGGCCATGCTGGCCTGCGACGTGCCCCTGGTCGCCGGCATCGACGGCGCCTGCATGGGCGCGGGGGTGGAGATCGCCAGCTGCTGCGACCTGCGCATCGCCACGCCGCAGGCGCGCTTTGGCGCTCCCATCGCGCGGCTGGGCTTTCCGATGGCCCCGCGCGAGGCGCAGCTGGTGGCCAGCGCCGCCGGCGCGATGACCGCCCGCCAGATGCTGCTGGAGGCGGCCACCTTCAGCGCAGCCGAGATGGCGCAGCGCGGCTTCCTGAGCCGTATCGAGCCCGCCGAAACCCTGGAAACCGAGCTGCTGGCCACTGCCCGCCGCATCGCCGCCCTGGCACCCCAGGCCGCCCGGCTGAACAAGCAGACCCTGCGGGCCCTGTTGCTGCCCGGCCTGGTGGCGGATTCCATGCCGGATCGCCCTCTGGCGCCCGCACTATCTGGGCCTGATGCTATGAAAAAAGAAGCAGATGCGCTGGCCGACCCCTACGCCTACGCCGACAGCGCGGAGCACCGTGAGGGCATCGGCGCCTTCCTGGAAAAGCGGCCGCCCCGGTTCTGATCGGCAACGCAGCCACCCACCCGCATCGCCCTCCAACCTCCGTTTTCACCGACCCCGCACTCCAACCGATCGAAGCACCATGAGCGCACTGAACGCCACTGCCCATTCGCCCACACCCGCGCCCGCCTCCGCTGCCGCGCTTGCCTCGCAGAACCTGTTCACCGCCTTGCGCGCGGCTTTCCCGGCCGACCTGGATGCCGTGGCCGTCGAGGCCACGGCGCCGGACGGCACGCCGCTGCACTACACCTGGCGCGACCTGGACGAAGCCAGCGCCCGCATCGCCAACCTGCTGGCGTCGCTGAACCTGCCGGACGGCAGCCGGGTGGCGATGCAGGTGGAGAAGTCGGTCGAGGCCATGCTGCTCTATCTCGCCACGCTGCGCGCGGGCTACGTCTTCCTGCCGCTCAACACCGCCTACCAGAGCGCCGAGATCGAATACTTCGTCGGCAATGCCGAGCCGGCCGTGGTGGTCTGCACGCCGGGCAACTTCGGCTGGGTCTCGAAGATCGCCTTCACGGCCGGCACCCAGCATGTCTTCACGCTGGGTGACGACCGCACCGGCAGCCTGCTGGACCGCGCCGCCCAGCACGCGGGCCAGCACACGCCCGTGGCCCGCGCGGCGGACGACCTGGCTGCCATCCTCTACACCAGCGGGACCACCGGCCGCAGCAAGGGCGCCATGCTCACGCACGGCAACCTGCTGTCGAACGCGCAGGTGCTCAAGGACTACTGGGGCTGGCAGGCCACCGGAGGGCCGGACGGCGGGGGCGACGTGCTGATCCACGCGCTGCCCATCTTCCACGTGCACGGGCTCTTCGTGGCCATCCACGGCGCGCTCATCAACGGCAGCAAGATGATCTGGCTGAACAAGTTCGATCCCAAGGCCGTCATCGCCGCCATGCCGCGCGCCACCGTGTTCATGGGCGTGCCCACGCTCTACGTGCGCCTGCTGGCCGAGCCCGGCCTGAGCCGGGAGGCGGTGCGCAACATGCGCCTTTTCGTCGCGGGCTCCGCGCCGCTGCTGATCGAGACCTTCAAGGAATGGCAGCAGCGCACCGGCCACACCATCCTGGAGCGCTACGGCATGAGCGAAACCATCATGCTCACCAGCAACCCCTATGCGGCCGATGCGCGCCACGGCGGGCAGGACGAGCGGCGTGGCGCCACGGTGGGCTTTCCGCTGCCCGGCGTGGGCCTGCGCGTGGTGGGCGACGCTGGCCAGCCGATGCCCACGGGCGAGATCGGCAACATCCAGGTGCAGGGCCCGAACGTGTTCCAGGGCTACTGGCGCATGCCCGAGAAGACGAAGGAAGAGTTCGCCGAGGGGCCGGACGGCAGCCGCTGGTTCAAGACCGGCGACGTCGGCCGCATCGACGAGCGCGGCTACGTGCACATCGTGGGCCGCAGCAAGGACCTGATCATCAGCGGCGGCTACAACGTGTACCCGGCCGAGATCGAGGGCTACGTCAACGAACTGCCCGGCGTGGCCGAAAGCGCGCTGGTCGGCGTGCCGCACCCGGACTTCGGCGAGGTGGGCGTGATCGTGGTGACACCCAGGCCCGGCGCCCTGCTGGACGGCGATGCCATCCTCGCGGCGCTGAAGTCGCAACTGGCGAACTTCAAGATTCCCAAGCGCTGCTTCATCGTGCCGGAGTTGCCGCGCAACACCATGGGCAAGGTCCAGAAGAACCTGCTGCGCGATGCGCACAAGGGGCTGTTCGCCTGAGACGGCGGGGCCGAGCGGGCCGAGCGCGCCGAGCGGCCCCAGCCGGTTCTACGCGGCTTTGGCGCCGTCTTCGCAGAAGATGCATGCGGGTGGCGGCTCCTGGGCCGGGCTCTGCACCAGTCCGTGGCTGCAGCAGTGCTCCAGCCACGCCCCCACCAGCTTGTACACCGACAGGTTGGTGCGGGCGGTCGGGGCGCACAGGTAGTAGCCCAGCGGGCTTTGGAACCTGTCGCCCAGCGGTTCCACCAGGGTGCCGGCCTGCAGCTCGTCCTCGACCAGGCAGGTCGGCACGATGCCCACGCCGAAGCCCGACACCGCTGCGCGGATGATGAGCGAATACAGGTTGAAGCCCGGCCCGAAGCGGCTGCCGCTGGTGTCGCAGCCGTTGGCCACCATCCAGTCGTGCCAGGCCAGCGGCACCTCGATGTGCTGCAGCAGCGTGGCGTGCTGCAGGTCGGCAGGGGTGCGCAGGGGCAGGGCGGCCTGCAGCTGCGGGCTGCAGACGATGCTGGTTTCCTTGCCGATCAGGTAGCGTGCGTTGGCGCTGGGCCAGTTGCCGTAACCGTACTGGATGGCCGCGTCGAATTCATACGGCACCGCAAAGTCGTGCGCGTGCTGATAGCGCACGAAGTTCAGCGACACCTGCGGAAGCGTGCGCTTGAAGTGCCCGAGGCGTGGGAACAGCCACTGCGCCGCGAAGGTGGGCGGCACCGAGAAATTGAGCGCGCCGCCGCTGCCGCCATACGACATGAGCTGCGTGGTGGCCGACTCCAGCGCCGCCATGGCCGGCCGCGTGGCGTTCAGGTAGGTGGCGCCGGCATCGGTCAGCTCCAGCCCGCTGGCCTTGCGGATGAAGAGCTTCTGGCCCAGGTAGTCTTCCAGCGATGCGATGTGGCGGCTGATGGCGCTCTGCGTCACGCACAGCTCGCGCGCCGCCATCGTGAACGCCTGGTGCTTGGCGGCCGAGTGGAAGGCGTTCAGTTCCGAGATGGTGGGGCACAGGCGTCGCATGGTGGGGCATGAGTAATGGTCATGGGTGGGTGAGATTTTAGGGCGTTGCCCGCAGCCCGGATTGGCCCGATAAATGCGTCCTGTGACGGCGCTGTGACGCGGTTTACCGTGTGATCTGCTCCTTTAGCACCAAAGTTGTGCGGGGCGACCTGCGGATAACCCGAACATGCACCGCCATGAGTATTTTTCAAGCCATCGCGTTCCACCCATTTTCTCCATGACCACTTTGCTGATCGACAACTGCCGCGTGCTGGACGTGCATGCGCTCACCTTGCGCACCGGGCTCTCCGTTCTGGTGCAGGACGGGCGCATCGCCGCCGTGGGCGAGAACCTGGCGGCAGGCGACGGCGCCACGCGCATCGACGCGCGCGGCATGACGCTCATGCCCGGCATGATCGACTGCCACGTGCACGTGGTGGCGTCGTCCTTCAATCTCGGCACGGTGGCCAAGATGCCCAACGTCTTCACCATGCTGCGGTCGCTGCCGATCTTGCAGGGCATGCTCGGCCGCGGCTTCACGTCGGTGCGGGACGCGGGCGGTGCGGACTGGTCGCTGGCCGAAGCCGTGCGCACGGGGCTGGTGCAGGGCCCGCGCATCTTCCCCTCGGGCAAGGCGCTGTCGCAGACCGGCGGGCACGCGGACTTCCGCCAGCGCAACGACGACCTGGACGTCTGCTCCTGCGCCTACAAGCTGGGCAACATCGGCCGCGTGGTCGATGGCGTCGACGCCTGCCGCCTGGCGGTGCGGGAAGAGATGCTCAAGGGCGCCACGCAGATCAAGGTGATGGCCTCGGGCGGCGTGGCCTCTCCCAACGATCCGATCCAGAACCTGGGCTACTCCGAGGCCGAATTGCGCGCCATCGTGGAAGAGGCCGACAACGCCAGCACCTACGTGATGGCGCATGCCTACACGCCGCGCGCCATCGCCCGCGCCGTGCGCTGCGGCGTGCGCACCATCGAGCACGGCAACCTGGTCGATGCGCCCACCGCCGAGCTGATGGCCGAGCGGCGCGCCTTCATGGTGCCGACACTTGTCACGTATGAAGGCCTGGCCAGCGAAGGCGAGCGCTATGGCCTGCCGGCGGTGTCCATCGCCAAGATCGACACGGTGCGCGGCCAGGGCAAGAAGGCCATCGAGATACTGGCCAGGGCCGGCGTGAAGATGGGCCTGGGCAGCGACCTGCTGGCCGAGACGCACTACCTGCAGTCCGACGAGTTGCGCCTGCGCGCCGAGATTCTGGGCAACGGCCCGGTGCTGCAGCAGGCCACGCTGATCGGCGCCGAGATCCTGAACCAGCAGGGCCAGCTCGGCGAGATCACCGCAGGGGCCATCGCCGACCTGCTGCTGGTCGATGGCGACCCGCTGGCCGACATCAGCTGCCTGCTGGGCCAAGGCGAGCGCATCCGCGCGATCGTCAAGGACGGCGCCTTCGTCAAGAACACGCTCTGAGATTCCCTCGTTTCTTCTTTCGATTCCCCCGCCTCACCGGAGACCACCATGCAACGTAGAAACCTTTTGAAGCTCGGCGGCGCCGCAGCCGCCCTGCAGTGCCTGCCTTCCATCGGCTTCAGCCAGCAGGGCGACGTGTTCCGCATCGGCTCGCTCACGCCGATCACCGGCGCGGGCAGCCCCTACGGCCCGGGCATGCAGCAGGCCATTCGCCTGGCGGTGGACGAGGTCAACGCCGCCGGCGGCGCGGGCGGCCGCAAGCTCGAACTCTTCACCGAAGACTCGCAGACCAAGCCGGACGCCGCCGTGCTGGCCGCCAAGAAGCTGATCGAGGTGAACAAGGTGCAGGCCGTGCTGGGCACCTGGGCCTCGGGCGTGTCGCTGGCGGTGATGCCGCTGACCGATGCCGCCGGCCTCATCGAGATGAACGTCTCGGGCGCGCCGGCCATCTCCACGCTCGACACCAAGGACCTGGTCTGGCGCTTCCAGGCGACCAACGACCGCTTCGGCGCGGCGTTCGCCGAGATCTGCGCCAAGCGCGGCTTCAAGCGGCCCGCCACCATGGCGTTCAACAACGCCTCGGGCCTGGGCAACGTGGAAGGCTTCACCCGCGTGTGGGAAAAGCGCGGCGGCAAGGTGGCCGCGCACGTCACCTATGAACCCAGCCGCCCGAGCTACCGGAGCGAGCTGCAGAAGATCCTGGCGGCCAAGCCCGACGTGATCGTGATGGGCTCCTACCTGCCCGACACCACCATCATCCTGCGCGAGTGGTTCCAGTCCGGTGCCGACAACAAGTGGATCATCCCCGGCTGGGCGGCCAACCCCGACCTGGTGAAGGCGCTGGGCGCCGAGGTCTGCGAAGGCATCATCTCGGTGGAAACCGTGTCGAACGAGAAGAGCACGTCGTACGCCCAGTTCGATGCCGCCTTCACCAAGGCCACGGGCAAGTCCGCGGCCACCAACATCTACGCCGCCATGGCCTACGACATGGTGATCTCGCTGGCCCTGGCCATAGAAGCCGCCGGCGCCAAGGCCACGGTGGAGCAGGTCAACGCCAAGATCCGCGACGTCTCCAACGCACCCGGCACGGCCGTGTATTCCTTCGCCGAAGGCAAGGCCCAGCTGGCCAAGAAGGCCAAGGTGAACTACGAGGGCGCCTCCAGCAAGCTCGACTTCGACAAGTTCGGCGACGCCACGCCCGACTTCGGCGTGTACGTGATCGAGAAGGGGCAGCTGGTGCGCCGCGACGTGGTGTCCATCACCATGTGACGGCGCAGGCCGCGCGCGCCGCATCGTCGGCGCACGCGGCATTTTTTTCCCGGTCGCCCCTGGGCGGCCGACACAGCCCGGCACAGCCGTTCTGGCCAGGCGTCGCAACGCCGGCAGCAAGCTGGCACCGGCCGCCTGACATGGGACCTGCACGAGATGACGCAATGACCTGGATCGATTTCGCAAACCTCCTGATCAATGGATTGATCGAAGGCCTGGTGGTGGCCCTGCCTGCCCTGGCCATGACCCTGGTGATGGGCGTCAACCGCTTTCCCAACGCCGCCACGGGCGACCTGATGACGACCGGCGCCTATGCCGCCGTGGCGGTGCAGCTGCTGGGCGGCGTGCCGCTGTGGCTGGCCGCTATCGCCAGCGTGGTGGTGACGGCGCTGGTCTCGGCCGGCTCCTACCAGCTGATCTTCCGCAAGCTGGCGGGGCGGCCGATGGTGGCCTCCATGCTGGCCGCCATCGGCCTGGGCTTTCTGCTGCGCAGCCTGATCTCGTTCTTCGCCGGCCACGACCAGCGCACCTTCGACATGCCGCTGGTGCGCGCCTGGAACTTCGGCGGCCTGCGCATCCTGCCGACCGACGTGCTGATCGCGGCCATCGCCGCTGCCTGCCTGGCGGTCGTGTTCGTGCTCATCTACCGCACCAGCTTCGGCCGCCAGCTGCGCGCCGTGGCCGACAGCGCCGATCTGGCGCGGGCCAGCGGCATCCGCGCGGGCGGGCTGATGCTGAGCCTCTGGCTGCTGGTGGGCGCGCTTTCCTCCATCGGCGGCGTGCTGCTCGGCATGAAGGCGATCGTCATGCCCGAGATGGGGTGGGAGAGTTTGATCCCCGCGTTCGCCGCCATGGTGCTGGGCGGCATCGGCAGCCCGGTGGGCGCCGTGCTGGGGGCGCTGGTGCTCTGCGTGGTGCAAGAGCTGTCGGTGCCGTTGCTGGGCCCCTCGTACAAGCTCGTGCTGTCGTTCGTGGTGCTGGCGCTGGTGCTGCTGCTGCGCCCCGCCGGCCTCATGGGCCGCGTGCAGCTGGTGCGCTGAAACAGAAGAACAAGGAGGCCACCATGATTGCCTATCTCTGTGCCATCGGCATCGTCGCGCTCATCTACTGCCTGCTGGCGCTGGGCCTGAACCTGCAGTTCGGGCTGACCCGGCTGGTCAACTTCGGCGTGGTGGCGTTCTTCGCCGTCGGCGCCTACACCTCGGGGCTGCTATCGCTCAAGGGGCTGCCGCTGCCGCTGTGCTTCGCCCTGGCCGGCGTGCTGGCGGGGCTGCTGGCGCTGCCCATCGGCCTCCTATCGCTGCGGCTGCGCGACGACTACCTCGCCATCGTCACGCTCGGCTTTTCGGAAGCCGTGCGCATCACCATCCAGCAGGAGAGCTGGCTCACCAACGGCGTGCAGGGCCTGCCGGGCCTGCCCAAGCTGTTCGCCAGCTGGGGCGGCGGCGTGTCCGACATGGCCATCTTCACGGTGCTGGCGGCGATCGTGGCCCTGGTCTGCTGGGGCACGGTGCGGCTCACCCGCAGCCCGTTCGGCCGGCTGCTGAAAGCCATCGGCGACGACGAGGCCGCGCTCTCGGCCCTGGGCAAGGACCCGGCGCGCTTCAAGGTGCAGGTGTTCATGCTGGGCGCGGCGCTGGCCGGGCTGGCGGGCGCCTTCTATGCGCACTTCATCACCTTCATCACGCCCGAGCAGTTCATTCCGCTCATCACCTTCTACGTGTGGATGGGGCTGGTCATGGGCGGCTCGGGCTCGGTGCGCGGCGCCATGTTCGGCTCGCTGCTGCTGATGGTGTTCCTGGAGGGATCGCGCTTCGCCAAGGACTGGGTTCCGGGCGTGTCGGAAGTCGGCATGGCCAGCCTGCGCCTGGCCGCAGTGGGCCTGGCGCTGATCCTGATCACGCTCTACCGGCCCAATGGTTTGTTCGGAGGCTCGTCGAAATGAGCATGCTGCAAGTGGACAACGTGAGCCGGCTATTCGGCGGCTTCAAGGCGGTGGACGACGTGTCGCTGCAACTGGCCGAGCGCGAGGTGCTGGGCATCGCCGGCACCAATGGCGCGGGCAAGAGCACCCTGTTCGCTGCCATCGCGGGCCAGCAGCCGGCCGATGCCGGCCGCATCGCCTTCGCCGGGCAGGACATCACCCGCCTGCCGCCCCATCGCCGTGCCCACCTGGGGCTGGTGCGCACCTTCCAGATCCCGCGCGAATTCAAGAGCCTGACGGTGCACGAGAACCTGATGGCCGCCGCCGCCAACCCGCAGGGCGAACGCCTCGTCAACGCGTTCTTCCAGACGCGCAGCCTGCGCGAACACGAGGCGCAGCTGGCGGCCAAGGCGGATGGCATCCTGGCCTTCTTGAACCTGGCGCGCGTGCGCGACGTGCCGGCCGGGGGCCTGTCGGGCGGGCAGAAGAAACTGGTGGAGCTGGGCCGCGTGCTCATGCTGGACCCGCGCTGCATCCTGCTCGACGAACCCTTCGCCGGGGTCAACCCGGTGCTGATCGAAGAGATCTGCGACCGCGTGCGCGAGCTGCAGGGCCGCGGCATCGCCTTCATCGTCATCGAGCACCACCTGCAGGCGCTCAAGGCGCTGTCGCACCGCATGATCGTGATGGACCGGGGCCGCATCCTGGCCGAGGGCGACCCGCACACCGTGCTGGACGACCCGCGCGTGCAGGAAGCCTACATGGGAGGGGTGGTATGAGCGCAGCAGGCATGAGCAACGGAAACCACGGCGGCGAGCTGCTGCAGATCGGGCAGCTGCGCGGCGGCTATTCGGAAGTGGACATCATCCACGGCATCGACCTGGCCGTGGCGCCGGGCCAGATCGTGACCATCGCCGGCACCAACGGCGCGGGCAAGTCCACGCTGGTGAAGGCCCTGCTGGGCCTGCTGCCGCGCGTGGCGGGCAGCATTCACCTGGACGGGCGCGACATCACGCGCCTGTCTGCGGAAGACCGCTTCGACGCCGGCCTGGCCTACGTGCCGCAGGTGGCGAACGTGTTCCCCTCGCTCACGGTGCGCGAGAACCTGCAGGTGGTGCGCGGCGTCAAGCACCTGAAGCAGCGCATGGACCAGGTGCTGGCCGATTTTCCCGCGCTGGTCGAACGGCTGCCGCAGCCAGCCAGCAACCTGTCGGGCGGCGAGCGCCAGCAGCTGGCCTTCGCCCGCGCGCTGATGCCGTCGCCGCGCATCATGGTGCTGGACGAGCCCACGGCCGCGCTGGCGCCCTCGCTGGTCGGCAAGGTGTTCGACATGGTGCAGAAGCTGCCCGCTGCCGGTGTGGCCGTGCTGATGGTGGAGCAGCGCGCGCGGCAGGCGCTCGCCATCAGCCAGCAGGGCTACATCCTGGACCAGGGCCGCTGCGTGCTGCACGGCCCCGCGCAGGAGCTGCTGGAAGATCAGCGCATGGCGCAGCTGTACCTGGGCAGCCACTGAGGCGCGCTGGGACCAGGTGACGAATTGCTACTATATTTATAGCTGTAGTGCCATGCTGATCAAGCGCTAGCGCCCGATTTGGCTTGAAACGCCGGGCGTTGGCGACGCCCCGCGCCCCGCGTCCCGCGCCCTTGATGCAGGTCAATGCGCAGGCAGCGCATCGCGCCTAGCCTCCGGGGCATGCCCCAACACTCCTTCGATGGCTTCGATGGCTTCGCTGGCCCTGGCGAACCGGGCGGCGCGCCTGCGCCGCCGGAAGCTGCGCTGGCCAGCGGCGCCGCGCTGCTGGACGACCCGGCGGAATGGCCGGCTTTCGGCCGGCCGCTGACCGAGCCGGCCACCGCTGCGCCATCCCCCGACGGAGCGGAAGGCGCGGTGCCGGGGCCCCCTGCGCCCGGGCCCTGGGAATCGCATGTGGTGCTGCTGGGCATGCACTGCGCCGCCTGCGCGCTCACCATCGAAGAGGCGCTGCGCGCCGTGCCCGGCGTGGCCGCCGCCGACGTGAGCGCCGCCACGCAGCGCGCCCGCGTGGTGTGGAACCCCGCCCAGGTGCGGCCTTCGGGCTGGATCGGCGCCGTGCAGGCCGCCGGCTACCGCGCCCTGCCGGCGCTCGATGCCTTCGCCCGCGAGCATCGCCAGCGCGAGCAGCGCCGCGCCCTCTGGCGCTGGCTGGTGGCCGGCTTTTGCATGATGCAGGTGATGATGTACGCCTGGCCCGCCTACCAGGCCATGCCGGGCGACCTGAGCCTGGAGATGGAGCGGCTGCTGCGCTGGGCGTCGTGGGTCATCAGCCTGCCGGTGATGCTGTTCGCCTGCGGGCCGTTCTTCGCCAGCGCGGCGCGCGACCTGCGCCAACGCCGCATCGGCATGGACCTGCCGGTGGCGCTGGGCATCGCCATCACCTTCGCCGTCAGCACCGCCGGCACGTTCGACCCGGCAGGCCTGTTCGGCCGCGAGGTGTACTTCGACTCGCTGACCATGTTCGTCTTCTTCCTGCTGACCGGCCGCTGGCTGGAACTGCGGTTGCGCGGCCGCACCGCCGGCGCGCTGGAAGCGGTGATGAACCGCCTGCCGGACAGCGTGGAGCGCCGGGGCCCCAATGGCGTCTTCACCCGCATCGCCACCCGCCGGCTGGCGGTGGGCGACACCGTGCGCGTGCTGCCGGGCGAAGCCTTTCCGGGCGACGGCCGCATCACCTGCGGCAGCACGCAGGCCGACGAGGCGCTGCTGACGGGCGAATCCACGCCGGTCGCACGGCCGCTCGGCAGCACGGTGGCGGCCGGCAGCTACAACCTGCGGGCGGCGGTGGAGGTGCGCATCGACGGCCTGGGCCGCGACACGCGCTTCGGCCAGATCGTGGCGCTGATGGAAAGCGCGTCGCTGCAAAAGCCCCGGCTGGCGCAGCTGGCCGACCGCATCGCCCGCCCGTTCCTGGGGGCCGTGTTGCTGGCCGCCGGCCTGGCTGCCGCCTGGTGGTGGCCCAGCGACCCGAGCCATGCGCTGATGGTGGCCGTGGCGGTGCTGATCGTCACCTGCCCTTGCGCGCTGTCGCTCGCCACGCCGGTCGCCCTGCTGACCGCGTCGGGCACGCTGGCGCGCCACGGGGTGCTGGTGCGGCGGCTGCAGGCGCTGGAGGCCGTGGCGGGCGTGGACACCATCGCCTTCGACAAGACAGGCACGCTCACGCAGGGTGGCCTGGGGCTGGGCCGCATCGAGCCCGCGCCGGAAGGCGGCCTGACCGCCGACCAGGCGCTGTCGCTGGCGGCCGCGCTGGCGCGGCACTCGCTGCATCCGGCCTCCCGCGCCATCGTGCTGGCGGCGGGCCCGTTGGCGGCTGCTGCGTCCGGTGTGCGGCTGGCGGACGTGCAGGAACGGCCGGGCAGCGGCCTGCAGGCCCGCGAGGCCGATGGCGCGCTGCTGAAGCTGGGCTCCGCCCGCCATGCCGGCGTGGCGGCGGAGCCCGGCGCCGTCCCTGCCGTCGTGCTGTCGCGCCAACGGGTGAGGGCGGACGGCACGCTGGCGGCGCCGGAGAGCCTTGCGCGCTTCGCCCTCACCGAAGCCCTGCGCCCGGAAGCCGCCGGTGTGGTGGCGGACCTGCGCCGCGCGGGCGTTCGGGTGCTGCTGCTGTCGGGCGACCGCGATGCCGCCGTGCAGCGCGTGGCGCAGGCAGCGGGCATCTGCGAAGCCTGGGGCGATTGCACCCCGGACGACAAGTTGCAGCGGCTGCAGGCGCTGCAGGCGCAAGGCCGCACGGTGGCGATGGTGGGCGACGGGCTCAACGACGGCCCGGTGCTGGCGGGCGCGCATGTGTCGTTCGCCTTCGGGCGCGCGGTGCCGCTGGCCCGCGCCCGGTCCGACTTCGTCGTGCCCGGCGAGCACCTGGGCCAGGTCGCGCAGACGCTGCTGCTGGCCCGCCGCGCCACCGCCGTGGTGCGACAGAACCTGGCCTGGGCCGCAGGCTACAACGCGCTCTGCGTGCCCTTGGCCGTGGCCGGCTGCATGCCGGCCTGGCTGGCCGGGCTGGGCATGGCGGCCAGCTCGCTGCTGGTGGTGTTGAACGCATCCCGCCTGGTCCGCTGGAGCGGGGAGGGGCTGCCGTGCGCCGTGTCTGCGCCCGTCGTCGCGGACGGCAGCCCACCGCAGCCCACCGGGTTGCGGCCGGCGGGCGAGAGGGCATGACATGGACATCCTCTATTTGCTGATTCCGCTGTCCGTGGTGCTGGTGCTGGCCGTGCTGGCGGGACTCTGGTGGGCGGTCGACCGGGGGCAGTTCGAGAACGTCGACCAGGAGGCCGAGCGCATTCTGAAAGACGGTTGACGTGCGTCAACGCGCGCAACGGGTGACTGAATGAAACTGGCCCGGCAAAACAAGAGGTGCCCGATGGATTCTTCTCAAACCCGTGCCGCGCACTACGACGACTCAGTCGTGCGGCAGTTCTCGATCATGGCGGTGGTGTGGGGCGTGGTCGGTATGCTGGTGGGCTGCTTCATCGCAGCACAGCTCGCCTGGCCCGAACTCAACTTCGGCATTGGGTGGCTCAGCTACGGGCGCCTGCGCCCGCTGCACACCAACGCGGTGATCTTCGCGTTCGGCGGCTGCGGCCTCTTCGCCACCAGCTACTACGTGGTGCAGCGCACCTGCCAGACACGGCTCTTCGCCGGCGGCCTGGCGAAGTTCACGTTCTGGGGCTGGCAGCTGGTGATCGTCGCTGCGGCCATCAGCCTGCCGCTGGGCTACACCTCCGGCAAGGAATACGCCGAACTCGAATGGCCCATCGACATCCTGATCGCGCTGGTCTGGGTGTCGTATGCGGTGGTGTTCTTCGGCACCGTGGGCATGCGCCGGGTGCGGCACATCTACGTGGCCAACTGGTTCTTCGGCGCCTTCATCATCGCGGTGGCGCTCTTGCACATCGTCAACAGCGCGGCCGTGCCGGCCGGCTGGATGAAGAGCTACTCGGCCTATGCCGGCGTGCAGGACGCGATGGTGCAGTGGTGGTACGGCCACAACGCCGTGGGCTTTTACCTCACCACCGGCTTCCTGGGCATGATGTATTACTTCGTGCCCAAGCAGGCCGGCCGGCCGGTGTACAGCTATCGGCTGTCCATCGTGCACTTCTGGGCGCTGATCTTCACCTACATGTGGGCCGGCCCGCACCACCTGCACTACACCGCGCTGCCCGACTGGACGCAGTCGGTGGGCATGGTGTTCTCGCTGATCCTGCTGGCGCCCAGCTGGGGCGGAATGATCAACGGGATCATGACCCTCTCGGGCGCCTGGCACAAGCTGCGCACCGACCCCATCCTGCGCTTCCTCATCGTGTCGCTGTCGTTCTACGGCATGGCCACGTTCGAGGGGCCGATGATGTCCATCAAGACCGTCAACGCGCTGAGCCACTACACCGACTGGACCATCGGCCACGTGCACGCCGGCGCGCTGGGCTGGGTGGGGCTGATCACCATGGGCTCGCTCTACTACCTGGTGCCGCGCCTCTTCGGCCGCGACAAGATGCATTCGGTGCCCGCCATCGAGCTGCACTTCTGGATGGCCACCGTGGGCATCGTGCTCTACATCGCCGCCATGTGGATCGCCGGCGTGATGCAGGGCCTGATGTGGCGCGCCATCAACCCGGACGGCACGCTCACCTACACCTTCGTCGAAAGCGTCAAGGCGACCTATCCGTTCTACGTGATCCGCTTCCTGGGCGGGCTGCTGTATCTGGGCGGCATGGTGGTCATGGCCTGGAACGTGTGGCAGACGGCGATCTCCGGGCGCTCCGTGCGGGTGGCGATTCCCGCTGTCCGCCCCGCGCACGCCTGACGCCGAGCATCGAGGAGCATTGAATGTCTGATACCCCAACAAACGCGCCGGCCGGCTTCACCCACGAGAAGGTCGAGACCAACAACTTCCTCATGATCGTGCTGATCCTGCTGGTGGTGGCCGTGGGCGGCCTGGTTGAGATCGTGCCGCTCTTTTTCCAGAAGTCCACCACCGAGGCGGTGGACGGCGTCAAGCCGTACACCGCCACGCAGCTGATCGGCCGCGACATCTATCTGCGGGAAGGTTGCTACAACTGCCACTCGCAGATGATCCGTCCGTTCCGCGCCGAGACGCTGCGCTACGGCCACTACTCGGTGGCGGGCGAATTCGTCTACGACCACCCGTTCCAGTGGGGCAGCAAGCGCACCGGCCCCGACCTGCACCGCGTCGGCGGCAAGTACAGCGACGAGTGGCACCGCATCCACCTGAACAACCCGCGCGACGTCGTGCCCGAGTCGAACATGCCGGCCTACCCATGGCTGGAGAAGACGGCGGTGGACCCGTCCGTCGTGGCGCCGCGCATGAAGGCGCTGCGCACGGTGGGCGTGCCCTACACCGACGAAGAGATCCAAGCCGGCGCCGGCGAGCTCAAGGGCAAGAGCGAGCTGGACGCCCTGGTCGCCTACCTGCAGGTGATGGGCCGGGCGCTGAAGTAGGCGGCACGCCCCCGCACACGAGAACTCCAGGAGGACTGCCATGGACATCACCACCCTGCGCATCGTCGCCACGCTGGCATCGATGGCCTGCTTCATCGGAATCTGGGTCTGGGCCTTCCTGCACCGCAACCGGGCCCGCTTCGACGAAGCCGCGCAACTGCCTTTCGTGCAGGACTGACCGGCCACCGGCCGAACGCACAAGAAACGAGAAACCCCGATGAGTGACTTCACCCACAACTTCTGGTCCCTCTATGTCGCAGGGATCACGCTGGCCGGCATCCTGGCCTGCGGCCTTCTGCTGTGGATCACCTCGCGCAAGAAGGTCCAGGCCACGGCCGACAACACCACGGGCCATGTCTGGGACGAAGGCCTGACCGAGATGAACAACCCCATGCCGCGCTGGTGGATGTGGCTGTTCGTGCTCACCATGGTGTTCGGCTTCGGCTATTTGGCCGCGTACCCGGGCCTGGGCACCTTCGCGGGCAAGCTGGGCTGGAGCACGCGGGCCGAATACGACGCCGAGGTGGTGCAGGCCAACGCCGAGCTGCAGCCGCTCTACGCCCGCTTCGACGCGATGAAGCCCGAAGACATGGCCGGCGACGCCCAGGCCATGGCCATCGGCGAGCGCCTGTTCCTGAACAACTGCGCGCAGTGCCACGGCTCCGACGCGCGCGGCAGCAAGAGCTTTCCCAACCTGGCCGACAACGACTGGCTGCACGGCGGCTCGCCGGACCGGATCCGCCAGACCATCCATGACGGCCGCATCGGCGTGATGCCGCCCATGGCCGCCGCCGTCGGCTCGCCCGAGGACGTGCGCAACCTGTCGCACTACGTGCTGAGCCTGTCGGGCAGCCCGCACGACTCGCTGCGCGCATCGCTGGGCAAGTCGAAATTCACGGCCTGCGCGGCCTGCCACGGCATGGACGGCAAGGGCAATCAGGCCCTGGGCGCGCCCAACCTCACCGACGACGTCTGGCTGCACGGCTGGGGCGAGGCGGCCATCACCGCCATGATCAACAACGGCAAGACCAACCAGATGCCCGCGCAGGCCGGCAAGCTGACCGACAGCCAGATCGGCGTGCTCACGGCCTACGTCTGGAGCCTGTCGAACCGGGCGGGGGCGGCGCGCTGACGCCGCCTGGGCAGCCCATGAAACCCGCCGCCGGCATGCCACGCAAGGTCATCCCGATCACCCCCGCTGCGGCAGACGACCCGCAGGCCGAGGTGGTCTCGCTCTACGAGGCGCAAAAGAAGATCTACCCGCGTGCCATCAGCGGCGTGTTCGCGCGCTGGCGCTGGCTGATGGTGGTGGTCACGCAACTGGTGTTCTACGGGCTGCCCTGGCTGCAGTGGGGCGAGCGGCAGATGGTGCTGTTCGACCTGGGCGCACGGCGCTTCTACCTCTTCGGGCTGGTGCTCTATCCGCAGGACTTCATCTACCTGACGGGCCTGCTCATCATCTCGGCGCTGTCGCTGTTCCTCTTCACCGCCGTGGCGGGGCGCCTCTGGTGCGGCTTCGCCTGCCCGCAGACGGTCTACACCGAGATGTTCATGTGGATCGAGCACCGGGTGGAAGGCGACCGCAGCGCGCGGCTGCGCCTCGACAAGGGGCGCTGGACGTTCGAGAAGCTCTGGAAGAAAAGCCTCAAGCAGCTGCTCTGGATCGGCATCTCGGCATGGACGGGCTTCACCTTCGTCGGCTACTTCGTGCCCATTCGCGCGTTGGGCGTGGAGCTGATGGCGCTGCAGGGGTCCTGGCAGCTCTTCTGGGTGGCGTTCTACGGTGTCGCGACTTACGGCAACGCAGGCTTCCTGCGCGAGCAGGTGTGCAAGTACATGTGCCCGTATGCACGCTTCCAGAGCGCCATGTTCGACAACGACACGCTGATCGTCACCTACGACGAGGCGCGCGGCGAACGCCGCGGCCCGCGCAGCAAGGCCGTGGCCCCCCGAACCCAGGGGCTGGGCGACTGCATCGACTGCACCCTCTGCGTGCAGGTCTGCCCGGTGGGCATCGACATCCGCAACGGCCTGCAATACGAATGCATCGGCTGCGGGCTCTGCGTGGACGCCTGCAACACCGTGATGGACAAGATGCACTACCCGCGCGGCCTGATCCGCTTTTCCACGCAGCACGGCGTCACCCACAGCTGGAACCAGTCGCAGATGCTGCGCCGCGTGCTGCGTCCCCGGGTGCTCGTCTACGGCGCGGTGCTGGCAGCGCTGTGCATCGGCATGGTGATGAGCCTGGTGGCGCGCACCCCGTTGAAGGTCGATGTGGTGCGCGACCGCGCCGCGCTCTCCCGCATCGTGGCCGGCGGGCGCCTGGAGAACGTCTATCGCCTGCAGATCATGAATGCCACCGAGCGGCTGCAGCGCTACCGCATCGGCGCGCATGGGCTGGACGGGCTGGAGGTGGCGTCCGGGCCCGGGGTGGCCATCGGCCCGGCCGAATCCCGCTGGGTGGCGGTGCGCCTGCAGGTGCCCTACGGGGTCGTGCCGCCCGGCTCCCACCCGGTGTTCTTCGACATCCGGGCGGAGGGCGCCGCCACGCAGGTGGTGGAGAAGTCGGTGTTCCTGGTGCCGCGCTGAACCGGGCCCCGCAGCATGTCGCTGGTATCGATCGTGATCAACGCGGCGCAGGCCGCAAGGAGCTTCCCATGACCGTCGTCGTTTCTGCCGTCGCGCAGGCCCCGGCCCCGGCCCCGGCCCCGGCCCCGGCCAAACTGCAGCCCTGGTGGCGCCATGGCTATGTCTGGCTGGTGATCGCTGGCCCCGCCATCGTGGTGGTGGCGGGGTTCGTCACCCTCTGGCTGGCCGTGCGGCAGCCCGACCCGGTGCTGGCCGAGGACTACTACCAGCGCGGCCTGGACATCAACGCCACCCTGCGCCGGCAGCACGCCGGCATGGCCCCCGCCGTGAAGGGGCGCAACCATGCGGCCACGCCCGCGAAGGATCTGCCATGACCGCGCCGCGCCACCGGCGGGCGCGGGCCGCCCGCGCCCCGACGCCGCGCCGCAGCGCCGATGCGCGGGCGGGGTGGCCCCGGCGGTGGATGTGGATCGCCTGGCCGGCCTTTCTGATGGCGGGCGTGCTGGAGATGATCGTCTTCGCACTGGTCGACCCGGCCGCGCTGCACTGGTCGGAGCAGCCGGTGGCGGTGTCGCGCGAGGGCGTCTACACGATCGCGTTCTTCGTGTTCTGGTGCGTCATCATGGCGGCGGGGGCGCTGACGACGCTGCTGTCGCTGTCGCCGTTCGAGATGAACCGGTGCCCGGTGCCGCGGGGCGAGCGGCCCGCCGATTGTGCGAAGTACCGGTGACTTCGCGGGGCGCTCTCCGGCTGCCGCTCAGTGGCAGGCCTGGCTGTTCACGATGCGCTTGAGCGCGTCGGTGTCGAGGATGCGCACATGGCGCTGCTTCACCTCGACGATGCCTTCCTCGACGAACTTCGAGAAAGTGCGGCTCACGGTTTCGAGCTTCAGGCCGAGATAGCTGCCGATCTCCTCGCGCGTCATGCGCAGCACCAGCTCGGACTGCGAGAAGCCCCGGGCGTGCAGGCGCTGCACCAGGTTGAGCAGGAACGCGGCCAGGCGCTCTTCGGCGCGCATGCTGCCCAGCAGCAGCATCACACCATGCTCGCGCACGATCTCGCGGCTCATGATCTTGTGCACGTGGTTCTGCAGCGCGGTCACTTCGCGCGACAGCTCCTCGATCCGGTCGAACGGCATGACGCAGACCTCCGCGTCTTCCAGCGCCACGGCGTCGCAGCTGTGGCGGTCGTGCACGATGCCGTCCAGCCCGATGATCTCGCCGGCCATCTGGAAGCCGGTGACCTGGTCGCGCCCGTCCTCGGTGGCGACGCAGGTCTTGAAGAACCCGGTGCGGATGGCGTAGAGCGAGGTGAAGGGCTCGCCATTGCGGAACAGCGTGCCGCCGCGCTTGACCTTGCGGCGCACGGCCACGATCTCGTCGATGCGCGCCAGCTGCTGCTCGTTCAGGCCCATGGGCATGCACAGCTCGCGCAGATTGCAGTTCGAGCAGGCGACCTTGATGGATTGGAGATTCAAGTTCAAGGGGGTCTTTCCTGTGAGTGGCGCCTGCAGCGCCTGCGCTGGCCGGGCCGTCGTTCCGTGCAGCAGCGCCCAGGCTGCTGAGATGGTTGTCATTGTGGCAGCGCACTTCGCTGCAACCCTTGATCGAGATCAAGGACGGCGGGTGGGGGCTGCGGCACATTCGGTCGCAGCACACGAGGACCTTCTTGCCATGACTGCTGTTACCCCCGAGCTTCTGCGTCGCTTCGACGTGCCAGGGCCGCGCTACACCTCCTATCCCACGGCGGACCGGTTCGTCGAGGCGTTCGGGCAGGACGAGTACGTGCTCGCGCTGGAGCAGCGCAGGGTGGGGTCGGCCGCCAAGGCGCTGCCGCTGTCGCTGTATGTGCACATTCCATTCTGCGAAGCGCTCTGCTACTACTGCGCCTGCAACAAGATCATCACGCGGCACCCGGAACGCGCGGAGGTCTATCTGCGCTACCTCAGCCGCGAGATCGATCTGCACACCGCGCACTGCGGCGTGGGCCAGCCGGTGAGCCAGCTGCACCTTGGCGGCGGCACCCCCACGTTCCTCAGCGACGAGGGCCTGCGGTCGCTGATGGCCATGCTGCGGCGCAGCTTCACCTGGGTGCCGGGCGGCGAATGCTCCATCGAGGTGGACCCGCGCACCGTGACTGCGGAGCGCCTGGCTCTGCTGGCCGAGCTGGGCTTCAACCGCCTGAGCTTCGGTGTGCAGGACTTCGACCCGGCCGTGCAGAAGGCCGTGCACCGGGTGCAGCCGGCCGCGCAGGTGTTCGGGCTGAAGGAGGCGGCACGGCGCCTGGGCTTCGAGTCGGTGAACGTGGACCTGATCTACGGCCTGCCGCGCCAGACGCCGGAGTCGTTCGACCGCACGCTGGCGCAGGTGGCCGAGCTGCGGCCCGACCGCATCGCGCTCTACGCCTATGCCCATCTTCCCGAACGCTTCAAGCCGCAGCGCCGCATCGTGTCCGCCGAGCTGCCGCCGGCATCGGCCAAGGTGGCCATGCTGGCGCGCTCTCTGAACGCCTTCGAGCAGGCCGGCTACGTGTATGTGGGCATGGACCATTTCGCGCTGCCGACGGACGCGCTGGCGGTGGCCAAGCGGCAGGGCCGCTTGCACCGCAACTTCCAGGGCTACAGCACCCAGCCGGACTGCGACCTGATCGGGCTGGGCGTGTCCGCCATCGGCCGGGTGGGCGCGACCTACAGCCAGAACGCCAAGACGCTGGACGAGTACTACGACTTCATCGACCAGGGCCGGCTGCCGGTGGTGCGCGGCCTGGCGCTCACGCGCGACGACCTGGTGCGGCGTGCGGTGATCATGGCGTTGATGTGCCAGGGCGAGGTCCTGTTCGAGCCGTTCGAGCAGGCCTGGCTGATCGACTTTCGCCACTACTTCGCCGCCGAGATCGAGCAGCTGGAGGGACTGGCCGCGCAGGGCCTGCTCACCGTGGGCCCCGAGGGCATTTCGGTGACGCCGATGGGATGGTTCTTCGTGCGCGGCGTGGCCATGATGTTCGACCGGCACCTGCAGGTGGACCGCAACCGCGCGCGCTTCTCGCGCATCATCTGACCATGCCCGCCACGGCAGCCTGGACGGCACTGGCCATGGGCCTGATGGGCGGGCCCCACTGCCTGGCGATGTGCGCGGCGTCCTGTGGCGCCATCACCCAGCGGGCGGGCGCCGGCGAAGGCCAGCCGCTGCGGCGCCTGGAGCGTTCCGGCAGCCCGCCTCGCTGCAGTCCTGCGGCGCGGCCGCTGCTGGCATTCCACGCCGGCCGGCTGGCGGGCTATGCGCTGGCCGGCGGGATGGCGGCGGCGGCCATGGACCGGCTGGCGTGGCTGAGCCAGCAGAGCGCCGCGCTGCGACCGGCCTGGACGCTGCTGCATGTCGCCGTGCTGGCCTGGGCCGTTCTCATGATGGCGCAGGCGCGCCAGCCCCGGTGGATCGAAGCGCTGGGCCGCGGCGCGTGGCAGCGGGTCCGCCCGTGGCTGGACCGGCCGGGCGGCACGCTGCTCGTCGGGGCTGCGTGGGCGTTGATGCCTTGCGGACTGCTCTACTCGGCCCTGCTGGTGGCGGCACTGAGCGGCAGCGTATGGCAGGGGGCCGCCAGCATGGCGCTGTTCGGTGCAGGCGGCGCCGTCTGGCTGCTGGGCGGCCGGTGGGCCTGGAGCCAGCTGCGCGACCGGCTCGATCGGGCCCGGGGAGGGTGGGGCACCAGAGTGGCCGGGCTGCTGTTGTTCGGCTTTGCGGCCTGGGCGATATGGGTGGACGCCCAGGGGCGGGGCCTGGCGCTCTGGTGCGCCTGAAGTCCACGTGCCGGAAAGCGGCCTGGTGTCGTTGGGGTGACTCGCGCGAAGGCTGTGCCGTTTGTTACGACTCGTCGGAACTGGCGATAATCGTTGACAAGATTTGACGGTTTCAACGCCTTCGTTTGAACCCCCCGCTTCGTGAACCACACCGTTTCCATCGATATCAGCCAGTTGCGGATCGGCATGTATATCCAGCTCGACGTGGGCTGGATGCATCACCCGTTCCCGACCAGCAGCTTCAAGGTCGCCCACTCGGGGCAGATCGAGCTATTGCGGTCGCTGGGTCTGAAGCAGGTGCGGTATGTGCCAGCCAAGAGCGACGTGGATGCGGGCGCCCAGCCCGCCACGCCCGAGCCTGTTGCGCCGGAGCCGCCCGCCGGCCCGGACGCGCTGGCCCTGGACGGCGAAAGCCAGGCGCTCGCCTCTGCGGGCGGGCTTTCGGGCATTCGCGCCCGGCGCCGCGCGGCGCTGGCGGCGCTCACGGCCCAGCGCCTGTCGCTCGACCGGTGCGACCAGCGTTTCAACGAAGCCACGCGTGAATACCAGCGGCTGGCTGCCAAGGCGGCGGCCGAGCCCCGCACGGCACGCGAGCAGGCCGACGCCCTGGTGGCCGGCTGTGTGGCGGAGGTGCTCGACCACGGCGACTCGGCCATCCGCCTGCTGTCGCAGGGCGTGGGCGTGCAGCCCGCCCTGCACCCCGTCAACGTGATGGTGCTGTCGCTGCTGCTGGGCCGGGCGCTCGGCACCCCCGACGTGGGCCTGCATGGCATTGGCGTCGCGGCCCTGCTGCACGACCTGGGCAAGCAGGGCCTGCCGGCCCACATCGCCGAGCCGGCGGCCTCGCTGCCCCCCCCGGACCGCAAGCGCTACGAAGCCCATGTGGCCGAATCGGTGGCCCTGGCGCGCCGCATGGGCCTGCCCGGCCCGGCCCTCGTGGCGATCGCCCAGCACCACGAGATGGCGGACGGCAGCGGTTTTCCCCTCGGGCTGCACGCCGAGGACCTGAGCCGGGCCGGCCAGATCGTCGCGCTGGTGAACCACTACGACCGCATGTGCAACCCCCTGCACGGCGCTGCCGCCCTGACGCCGCACGAGGCGCTGTCCGTCATCTTCGCGCAGCACAAGGCGCGCTTCGACGCGGTGGTGCTGGGCGCCTTCATCCGCATGATGGGGGTCTATCCGCCGGGCTCGGTGGTGCAGCTGGTCAACGACCGGTATGCGCTGGTCATTTCCGTCAACTCGGCCCGGCCCCTGCGGCCCAAGGTGCTGGTGCACGACTCGCGCGTGCCCAAGGACGAGGCGCTGGTGCTCGACCTGGAAAAGGTGCCCGAACTCGGCATCCGCCGCAGCCTCCGGCCGGCGCAACTGCCCCGGGAGGCGCTCGACTACCTCTCGCCGCGCCAGCGCATCTGCTACTTCTTCGAGCGCGCCGTGGACGCCGGGCCGCAGGGGAGCGCGCCATGACCGCCCTGCCGCGCGACCTCGCGGGGTGGACCGCCGTGCTGGACGGCCTGGCGGAGGCCGTGTGGCTGGTCGAGCCGGCCACGCAGCGCGTGTTGCACGCCAACCGCGCCGCCGTGGACCTGACCGGACGGCCCGCGGCCAGCATGCTGGGCCAGCCGGTCCAGCAGATCGCCGAGACCCCGGAAGACCTGTTCTTCTGGGGGCAGCCCGTCGACGGGCTGGTGCAGGGAATCGATTCCCGCAGCAGCGTCGCCGCCCGGGGACGGGGCTGGATTGCGGTGGACCGGCGCGTGACGGCCGTGACCCTGCCTGCGGGCGACGTGCTGCTGATGCTGACGATGGTCAACCGTGCCAGCGAGAGCGCTTCCGAGCACGAACTGGAAACGCTGCTGGCCGAGCTGCGCGCCACGCTCGACTCCGCCGCCGACGGCATGATGGTCTGCGATCTGCAAGGCGGCGTGCGCGCCTTCAACCAGCGGCTGGCCCTGCTCTGGAACCTGCCGCGCGAGCTGCTGGTGCAGCGCGACGATGCCGCCGTCCATGCGCATCTGGAGAGCCAGGTCGCCGACGCGCCGGCCTACCGGGCGCGCCTGGCGGCGATCGCCAGCGAGCCGCTGGAGGAGACCATCGACGTCATCGGCCTGCGCAGCGGCGCGCTGATGGAGCGCCGCTCGGTGCCGCAACTGGTGCAGGGGCGCCCGATCGGCCGCGTGTTTTCATTTCGCGACATCACACGGCAGGCCGAGGCCCAGGCCGGCCTGCGGCTGGCGGCGCGCGTGTTCGAGTCGAGCCCGGATGCCATTTTCATCGCGGACCACCGGAACATCCTGGTGAGCATGAATCCCGGCTGCGAACGCCTGATCGGCGTGGGGCCGCTTTCACGCCTTGGCGAAGCCGCGCCGGCGCTCTTTCGCACCGACGCGGGCGGCGACGCCCTGATGAACGAGGTGCTTGCCGGCTGGGAACGCGAGGGATTCTGGGAAGGCGACCTGGCGCTGCCCACCGCGACGGGCGAACCCTGCGCCGTGCACCTGTCCTGGGTGGCGCTGCGCGACGAGCAGGGTGCGCTGGTTCAAAGCATCGGCTTCATGCGCGACCTGACCTCGGAGCGCGCGGCGCAGCGCCGCATCGAGGAGCTGGCCTTCAGCGACGCGCTGACCGGCCTGCCCAACCGGCTGCTTCTGTCGCGCCGCGTGGAGGCGGCCATCGAATCGACGCCACGCGACGCCGGTACGGGCTTTGCGATCCTTTTCCTCGACCTGGACCGCTTCAAGATCGTCAACGATTCGCTCGGGCACCCGTTCGGCGACCGCGTGCTGAAGCTGGTGGCCGAGCGCCTGCAGTCGTGCCTGCGCCATACCGACATGCTCTGCCGCCTGGGTGGCGACGAGTTCGTGATCTACCTGCACGGTGGCGACGCCCGCGTGGCCGAGAACGTGGCGCGCCGCATTCTCGACGACATGCTGCGCCCGTTCATGCTGGACGCGATGGGGTTCTCCATCCAGTGCAGCATCGGCGTGGCGCTCTACCCGCAGGATGGGCGCACGCTGGACGAACTCGTCAAGCAGGCCGACACCGCCATGTACCGGGTGAAGGAACGTGGGCGCGGCAGCTACGGCTTCTACCAGCCGCAGATGAACGCCAACCTGCTGGCGCGCATGAAGATGGAGCACGGCATGCGCCAGGCCCTGGGCCTGGGCCAGATGGCGGTGCACTACCAGCCGCAGGTGTCCATGGCCACCGGGCGCATCGTCGGTGCCGAGGCGCTGGCGCGGTGGAACAGTCCGGACTTCGGCGCGGTGTCGCCCGGGGTCTTCATCCCGCTGGCGGAAGAGTCCGGCTTCATCGTCACCCTGGGCGCCTGGGTGATGGAGCAGGCCATCGAAGAGGCGGCCGGCTGGCTGCGCTCGGGCACGCCCCTGGTGGTGGCGGTGAACGTCTCCGCGCTCGAGTTCCGCCAGCCGGACTTCGTCGACCGCCTCGTCGCCCTGCTGGAGCGGCACCGGCTGCCTGCCACCCTGCTGGAGCTGGAACTGACCGAAACCATCCTGCTGCAGGACGCCCAGGAGACGGAACAGCGGCTGATCACCCTGGCCCGGCTGGGCATCGGCCTCGCCATCGACGATTTCGGCACCGGCTATTCGAGCCTGGCCTATCTGAAGAAGCTGGCCATCCACAAGCTCAAGATCGACCAGTCGTTCGTGCGCGGCCTGCCGGACGACGAGGGGGACCGGGCCATCGTGAGCGCGATCACCAGCATGGGCCGTGCCCTGCACATCGAGGTGATCGCCGAAGGGGTGGAAACTGCGGCCCAGCGGGCGGCGCTGGAGCAGATGGGTTGCCAGCACTTCCAGGGCTTCCTGTGTGCCCCCGGGCTGCCGGCTGCGCAACTGCGCGCGCTGGTGGACAGCCACAAGAGCGTGGCCTGGTCGCCGGCACCGGCGAAAAAAACGCCGCCCTGACAGGGGCGAAAGACAGGGCGGGGAGAGAGGGGGAGGGGAGAGGCTGCACGACCCGGGCCGGCGTCAGGCGGGCGTCGTTCAGCAAAAGAGGGTGTCTGCGAATGCCACCGAGCCGTCATCCTGAACCGGGGGTTCAGGGGGGCGAGGGCAGCCAGGCGTTGGGTTCATCTGACGCGAGATGATCACGCTCACCGGGCAATGTACCAAGCCCTTGCTCATAGAGCATTGGTTCAAGGAAATATAAAGCCCAGCAGCACCGCAGACGAGTCCATTGTAGGCCCGGCTGCGGTGCCATGAAGGGAAAACCCGCGCAGCCGGTGTTGGCGATGGGCGGGGACTTGCCGGATGCCGCGATCGGGAGCATAAGGCCCCCCATGCGCGCCACCGCCTGCCCGCGCCGCCCTCGTCAGCCCGCCCTTGTCAGGCCGCGCGTGCGCCGCCGTCCAGGGCGTGGTCCAGCCGCTGGAGCAGCGCGTCGATGCGCTGCTGGGTGTGCTGCTTTTGGGCCTGCTGCTCGGCGCTCTCCTCCAGCGGCAAGGCGCCCTGGTCGAAGAGGCCGGGCGCGGGCAGTGCCGCGCTTGTGTCAGGTGAACCCTCGGCCGCGAATGCTGCGGCGGGCAGGGCGGCCGTTTCTTCTGCCGACGTCGGATCGGCAGACCCGTCGGCCGACGGGGCAGGATGGGCGCCGCTCGCCGAGGCTTCCAGCTCGGCCGCCTGGCGGGCCGCTTCGCGGTCGAAGACCTCGAAGGCCAGGTTGAGCGCGGCCAGCACGGCGATGCGTTCGCGGGCCCGCACCTTGCCAGCGTCGCGGATGCGCGTCATGGCGCTGTCCACGCGCTCCACCGCTTCCAGCAGGCGCTGTTCGTGCCCCTGCGGGCAGGTCAGCAGATAGCTCTGCTGCAGGATGCGAACCTCGATCTGCTTCATGGTGCGTCTTCTTTCGGGTCGGGCGTGGCCGGCAGGCGGTCGAGCAGGGCATCGACGCGCGCCCGCGCCGCGTTCAGGCGGGACTTGAGCGAATCGCGTTCCTGGGTCAGGTCCATCACCTGCTGGGCCAGCAGGGTGTTGGTGCGCTGGAGTTCGGCATGCCTGGTCAGCAGCCGCTCGACCCGCTCGGCGATTTCATCGATGGAGGAGGTGTTTGCCATAGAGCGTGGGATTGTAGGGTTGCGTTTGCGAACGCACCGTAAAATCATGTGGTTGGTGCTCGCTGCATGGTTCGCATGCCGCAGTTCAACGGGAAGCAGGGAGGCGCCCCCACCGGGTACGTGCCGAGCCTGCGCTGCCCCCGCAACGGTCAGCGACCGAATCACCCCGGGTGTCCGCACGGATCCCGGCGGTGCTTCCCTCTCTCCATCCACATGCCACTGGGCGCGTTGAACAAGCGCCTGGGAAGGCGATGGAAGGGTGTGTCGCCAGCCCGGATACCGGCCAACACGGTGGCCGCCCACGCCTTCGATGGCGCGGCGGCCGTGATGCCCACAGACCGGCGGGGAGGCCGGTCAGGGTGAATTTTCCTCGGCACACCTCGTCATGACAACCCGCCTTTGCCTTCTGCGCCTCGCCGCGCTGCCTCTCGCCGTGGGCGCCGCCTGGCCCGCTGCTTCCCAGACCCTGCTGGCGCAAGCCGCCACCGCCCCCCAGCTGCGCGACACGGTGGTGACCGCCACCCGCGTGGAACGCCCCCTCGCCGACCTGGTGGCCGACGTGTCCATCGTGGACCGCGACACCATCGAGCGCAGCGGCGCCGTGGGCGTGGCCGACCTGCTGGCGCGCCTGCCCGGTGCGGAGATCTCCCGCAACGGCGGGCAGGGCAGCAGCAGCAGCGTGTTCCTGCGCGGCGCCGAGTCGCGCTTCACCGCCGTCTACATCGACGGCGTGCGGGTCGACTCACAGACCACCGGCGGCGCGATGTGGGAGCAGATTCCCCTGGCGCAGATCGACCGCATCGAAGTGCTGCGCGGGCCCGCTGCGGCGGTGTATGGCTCCGACGCCATCGGCGGCGTGATCCAGCTCTTCACGAAGAAGGGCGAAGGCAAGCCCGCGCCCTACGCACAAGTGGGCCTGGGCAGCCGCGGCACGCGCACCGCGCAGGCGGGCGTGAGCGGCGGCGCCGGCATGGTGGACTATTCGCTGGGCATCTCGCACGAGCGCAGCGACGGCTTCAATGCCCGCACCACGCCCACCGCCAACCCGGACGACGACGGCTACCGCCGCACCTCGGGCAATGCCCGCGTGGGCCTGCAGATCGACCCGCGCCACCGCATCGAAGGCACGCTGCTGGCCAGCAACCTCGAGTCGCAGTACGACAACAGCGCGAAGGTCGACGACCGCAACCACCACCAGCTGCGCACGGGCGGGCTGTCGTGGGCGGCGCGCTGGAGCGACAGCTACACCACGCGCCTGCAGGCCACGACCTCGCGCAGCGAATACCGCACCACGCCCAGCTTCTACGAAACCGAAACCACGCTGCGCAACTACCTCTTCCAGAACGAATGGCGCCTGGGCGCGCACCTGTTCACGGCCGCGCTGGAGCGCCGCGAGGACGAGCTGCGCAATCCGGCGGCCTCCGCCAGCGCGACCGAGCTGCGCGGCGAGCGCTCGCAGAACGCGCTGGCGCTGGGCTATGGCGTGGCCCTGGGCGCGCATTCGTTCCAGGCCAACCTGCGCCGCGACGACGACAGCGAGTTCGGCGGCAAGAGCACCGGCAGCCTGGCCTATGGCCTGGCCCTCACGCCGCAGTGGCGTGCCACCGTTTCGGCGGGCACCTCCTTCCGTGCGCCCACGCTGTATCAGCGCTTCAGCGAATACGGCGTGGCCACGCTGCAGCCCGAGTCGGGCCGCAACATCGAGGCGGGCCTGCGCTGGACAGAGGGCGACAGCAGCGTGGGCGTGGTGGCGTACCGCAACCGCGTGCGCAACCTGATCAACTTCGGCGCGCCCGGCACCTGTGCCAATACCTTCGGCTGCTACGAAAGCATCGGCCGGGCGGAATACAGCGGCGTCACGCTGTCGGGCTCGCACCGCATGGCCGGCGTGAACCTGCGCGGCTCGATCGACTGGCAGGATCCGCGCGACCTCGACACCGGGCGCCAGCTGGCGCGCCGGGCCAAGCGGCACGCCTCGCTGGGCGCCGACACCGAACTGGCCGGCTGGACCTGGGGCGCCGAAGTGCAGGCCTCGGGCCGCCGATTCAACGAAGCCGCCAACACCAACGTGCTCGGCGGCTACGGGCTGGTCAACCTCTACGCCAGCACCCGCGTGGCGCGCGACTTCACCTTGCTGGCGCGCGTGGAGAACCTGAGCGACAAGCGCTATGAGACGGCGCGCACCTACGCGACCGAGGGCCGCACGCTCTACGTGGGGCTGAAGTGGGCGCCGCAGTGATGGCTGCGGTGATGGCCGCAGTGAGGGCCGCCGCATGCCGGGGCGCCTGAATCCCATGCAGGCCGGATCAGCACCCGCGATGCCCGGGAACGGGGCGGGGCCCGCGACGGGCGGCGGCGTCCGCTGCCCGGCCCTCGTCATCGCCGCCCCGGCTTCGGGCCAGGGCAAGACCACCGTCACCGCGGCGCTGGCCCGGCTGCATGCCCGCCAGGGGCGGCGCGTGCGGGTCTTCAAGTGCGGGCCCGATTTTCTCGACCCGCACTGGCACCAGCTGGCCAGCGGCGCGCCCGTGCACCAGCTCGACCTCTGGATGACCGGCGCGGCCGACTGCGCCCGCCGGCTGCACGAGGCCGCGCAGGACGCCGACCTGCTGCTCATCGAAGGCGTGATGGGCTTGTTCGACGGCGAACGCTCGGTGGCCGACCTGGCCACGCACTTCGGCATTCCGGTGCTGGCGGTGGTCGACGCCTCGGCCATGGGCGGCACGCTGGGCGCCATCGTGCACGGCCTGCGCCACTACCGCGCCGGCCTGCCCTGGGCGGGCGTGCTGGCCAACCGCGTGGCCACCGAACGCCATGCCAGCCTGCTGCGCGCGGGTCTGAACGACCCGGCCGACTGGCTGGGCGCGCTGCCCCGCGTGGCCCCGGGGGCCGGCGAGAGCGGGCCGCGCCTGCTGCCCGAACGCCACCTGGGACTGGTGGCCGCGCACGAGCTGCCCGACGCCCTGCAGCGCCTGGACGCCGCCGCCGATGCGCTCGCCGCCACGCCGCTGGGCCAGCTGGACGGGGCTGCGCTGCGGCGCTGGAGTGTCGAATTCGCTGCGCCCGGTAATGGTGCCGATGACGCCGATCCCGCGTCCCCGACGCCGCCGCTGCTCGCCGGCCGCACCGTCGCGGTCGGGGGCGATGCCGCCTTCTGCTTCGTATACGACGCCAATCTGCAGACGCTGGAGCGCCTGGGCGCGCGCGTGGTGCGCTTCTCGCCGCTGCAGGGCACCGCCTTGCCGCCGTGCGACGCCGTCTGGCTGCCGGGTGGCTATCCCGAGCTGCACGCCGAGGCGCTGGCCGCCAACACCGGCATGCAGCAGAGCCTGCGCGAGCATGTCGCCGCCCGCCGGGCCGTATGGGCAGAATGCGGCGGCATGATGGCGCTGTTCGAATCGATCACCCTGCAGGACGGCCGCCGCCTGCCGCTCTGGGGCCTGCTGCCGGGCCACGTCACCATGCAGCGCCGCCTGGCCGCGCTGGGACCGCAGCAGCTCGAGGTGCTGGACGGCCAGGTGCTGCGCGGCCACACCTTCCACTATTCCACCTGCGACAGCCCTGCCGCCGTGCGCGCCCGCACCACCCGGCCCCACGCGCCCGAGGGCGGCGCGCCCGGCGAGGCGCTCTACCGCCACGGCAGCGTGCAGGCCAGCTACTTCCACGCCTGGTTCGCCTCGAACCCGCGTGCCACGGCCGCGCTTTTCGGCGCTGAATGACCCGCACCATGTCCGCTGCTTCCCTGCTGCCTTCCCACTTCTCGCCGGCGGCTCCGCCAGCGTCATCGCCATCGTCCGTGGCCCGCTCGGAATTCATCCTGGGCGGCCAGAAAAGCGGCAAGTCGCGCCGGGCCGAGCTGATCGCGCGCGACTGGCTGGCGGCGTCGCCCGACCACCGCGCGCTGCTGATCGCCACCGGCCAGCCCTGGGACGACGAGATGCGCGAACGCATCGCCCGCCACCAGCGCGACCGGGCAGAGCGCGTGCCGGGCCTGGCCACGCTGGAGGAGCCGCGCGACCTGGCCGGCGCGCTGGCGCGGCATTCCGATGCACGGACGTTGATCGTGGTGGACTGCCTGACGCTGTGGCTGACGAACTGGCTGATGCCGGCGGAGGACGCTGTTGCTGTTGCTGCTGGCGCGGAATCTGCGCCCAATCGGGCTGCAGCGCTTGATTACCAGGCGCAGGTTGCTCTCTTTCTGGTGGCGATGTTGAAGGCGCCCGGGCCGGTGGTGCTGGTGGGCAATGAGATCGGCTTGGGCGTGATTCCGATGGGGCGGGAGGTGAGGGCGTTCGTGGATGAGCTGGGGCGGTTGAATCAGCGGGTGGGGGAGGTGTGTGAGCGGGTGACGTTGGTGGTGGCGGGGGTGGCGCTTCGGCTCAAGGGATGACGGTGGGGGCTGCTTTGGTTGCTGCTGTGCGCTTGCTTGCCTTGGGCGGGATGTCGCCTGGGTGGGTGAGTGCTTTTCTTGCGCGTTGTGCAGGACTTCGCGTGTATCTCCGGCCGTTCTGGCTGGGCTTGTCGAAGGCTGGGCTTGCTGCAGGGGCGGTGCTGGCGGGTGCTGGGCGGTGGCTTTCCGGGGCCGGGATTTCGCCCCGGCGGGCGAGTAACTTTCTTTCGTCTCGCCGAAAGAAAGTCACCAAAGAAAGGGCGACCCTGCTGTGCGTGTCCCTTCGCTGCGCTWCGGGCAACCTGCGATGCTCGCGCGTGAAGGGCTGCCGCAGAACTCACTGTCAGACAACTGCGGCAAGTCAGAGCTTGMAGCATGCGTGTCCTKCGGCACGCATGCGCCCTTCACGCGCTGCGCTTCTCGGCACGCACAGAAGGGAACCCGAACGCCCGATCCGGGCCATCGCTGCGCTCGGCCTGGAGCGCAGCGCGCAGCGCGCGCGTTGGGGGCCGAGCGCAGCGATGGCCCGAATCGTCCCCCACGCCCTTCTGTGCGTGCCGAGAAGCGCAGGGCGGCGGGTGCGTGCGTGTGCCGAAGGACACACGCACTTCGTGCTCTGACTTGCCGCAGYTGTYTGAACGGAGCGCGSCAGCGCGYAGTGAGTTCTGCGGCAGCACCCGCCGACCGAGCATCGCAGGTTGCCCCGCAGCGCAGCGGAGGGGACGCGCACAGCAGGGTCGCCTTTCTTTTGGGTACTTTTCTTTGGCGAAGCAAAGAAAAGGACCTCGCCCGCCGGGGCGAAATCCCGGCCCCGGGAGGCAACGTCCCGCCGGAAGCCGGCACAACTCAGCAACTAGAGGCTGAAAATCCCATGCCCTGCCGCATCCTCACTCTCCTGACTACCGCACTCGTCCTCGCCACAGCCACCTTGCCCGCTGTAGCGATGGACATCACCGACGCCCGAGGTCGCACCCAATCCTTCCCCAAGCCCCCCGACCGCATCGTCAGCCTCCTCCCCTCCCTCACCGAAACCGTCTGCGCCCTCGACCAGTGCCACCGCCTGGTCGGCGTGGACCGCTACTCCAACTGGCCCGAAGCGGTGCAGCGCCTGCCGCAGGTCGGCGGCGGCATCGATCCGAACATCGAGGCCATCGTTGCCCTGAAGCCCGACGTGGTGCTGCTGGCCGCCAGCTCGCGCGCCAGCGACCGGCTGGAGGCGCTGGGCATCAAGGTCGTGGCGCTGGAGCCCAAGACGCATGCCGACGTGCGCCGCGTGCTGGCCACCATGGGGCAGCTGCTGGGCGTGCCGGCGGCGCAGGGGGCCGACCGGGTCTGGCGCGTGATCGACGCCGGCGTGCAGGCGGCCACGCAGTCGCTGCCGGCGCGGGCGCAGAACGTGCGCGTGTATTTCGAGGTCAGCCGGGGGCCGTATGCCGCGGGCGAGAGTTCGTTCATCGGCGAGACGCTGACGCGGCTGGGCGTGCGCAACGTGGTGCCGGCGGCCCTCGGGCCCTTCCCCCGGCTGAACCCGGAATTCGTCGTGCGGGCCCGTCCGCAGATCATCCTGATCGGCAACCGCAGCATGCAGCAGGCGGTGTTCTACCCGGGCTGGGACAGCCTGCCCGCCGTGCGCGACAACCGCATCTGCGCTTTCGGCCCGGGCGAGGCCGACGTGGTGGTGCGCCCCGGCCCGCGCATGGCGGAGGCCGCCCGCATCATGGCGCGCTGCATCGCCGACAAGGCGCCGTGATGCCGCTGCCAGCGCCCGATGCCGCGCGGCCTGCCGCCGCTGCCCCTGCCGCCGCCGCTGCCCCTGCCGCCACGCACCGCGCCGGCTGGCTGGCCGTGGGCCTGCTCGTGGCCAGCGCGCTTTTGATGCTGCTGGGCGCCAGCGTGGGCAGCACCGGTTTCGACAGCGTGCTGCGCATGGCGCACGACCCCGTCGCGCTGCAGATCGTCTGGGACATCCGCTTGCCGCGCACGGCGGGGGCCTGGCTGGCGGGCGCGCTGCTCGGGCTGGCGGGCGCCGTCGCGCAGGGACTCTTTCGCAACCCGCTGGCCGACCCGTACCTGCTGGGCAGCGCCTCGGGCGCCGCGCTGGGCGGGGCCCTGGCGATGGCGTTCTTCGGCGTGTCGCCCACGGCCGCGCAGTGGCTGGCGCGGGTGGGCGTGACCGGCATGGCCTTTCTCGGCGCGACGGGCGCCGTGCTGCTCACCCTGGCGCTGGCGCGCGGCGTGCAGCACACGCTGCGGCTGCTGCTGGCCGGGGTGATCGTGGGCGTGGTGCTGGGCGCCGCGCGCGACCTGGTCGAGCTGGCCTCGCCCGACATCCTGCAGGCGATGCAGGCGTTCACGCTGGGCAGCACCAGCTTCGTCGGCTGGGTGGCCTGTGCGCTGATGGCCGCAGCCTGGGCGCTGTCCGCCGGGGCCGCCTGGGCGCTGGCGCGTGCGCTGGACGGGCTGACGCTGGGCGAGGCGACCGCCGCCAGCCTGGGCCTGCCGCTCGGCCCCATGCGCGCCGGGCTGGTGGCGGCCATGGCGCTGGCCACCGGCACGGCGGTGGCGCAGACCGGCCTGATCGCCTTCGTGGGCCTGGCCGCGCCGCATCTTGTGCGCTCCATCGCCCGCGTGACGCACCAGCGCCACGTGCTGCTGTCCAGCCTGATGGGGGCCACGCTGCTGCTGGCGGCCGACATCCTGGCGCGCTGGGCGCTGGCCCCGCAGGAGCTGCCCGTGGGCGTGCTGACCGCCGCGCTGGGCGGCAGCTACCTGCTGTGGCTGATGCACCGCCGCTCGGTGCAAGGCGGTGCGCTATGAAAAAAATAGCTATCAGCGCCCGTGGAATAAGCGCCCGCATCGGAAATGCCTCGATATTGCAAGGCATCGACCTGGATCTGCCCGCCGGCTGCTGGACCAGCGTGGTCGGGCCGAACGGCGCGGGCAAGTCCACGCTGCTCAAGGTGCTGGCCGGCGTGTTGCGCGCCGGGCGCGCCGGGCGCGTCGACGGCGAGGTGCGCCTGAACGGCACCCTGCTGAACCATCTGCCCGGCCGCGAACGGGCCCGCCAGATGGCCTGGCTGGGCCAGAACGAGGAAACCTCGGCCGACGAACTGACCGCCTACGACGCCGCCATGCTCGGCCGCCTGCCGCACCAGCCCTGGATGGCCCCGCCCGGCGCGGCCGACCACGCTGCGGTCGAGCAGGCGCTGCGCACCACGCAGGCCTGGGACTGGCGCCATCGGCCGCTCTCGCAGCTCTCGGGCGGCGAGCGCCAGCGCGTGCTGCTGGCCCGCGCGCTCGCCGTGCAGGCCCCGGTGCTGCTGATGGACGAGCCGCTCGCCAACCTCGACCCGCCACACCAGGCCGACTGGCTGCACACCGTGCGCGCCCTGGTCGCCGCGGGCGGCACCGTGGTCAGCGTGCTGCATGAAGTGACCCTGGCGCTGCAGGCCGACGCCATGGTCGTCGTCGCCGGCGGGCGCGTGCTGCACCATGGCGACTGCGGCGACGCCGCCACGCACGCGGTGCTGGAGGCCGTGTTCGACCACCGCATCCGCGTGCGGCAGCTGGACGGGCAGTGGCTCGCGCTGCCGCGCATCGAGGCCGCCGCTGGCGCTGCTGCGGCAGCCACCGCCCTCAGGCCGACCGGGCCGAAGGGCGACTGACACCCCGGGCTCCGGGGCCCAGGACAGCGGGCCAGCCCCGCAGCCCCGGCGCCGCCGACCGACAAACCACACGACCGCAGGAAACACAGACCCCATGGACATCGAAACCCCACCCGCCGAAAAACGTTCCGACAAAGCCGAGGGCGAGCGCCGCGGGCTCGTGCTGGTCAACACCGGCAACGGCAAGGGCAAGAGCACTTCCGCCTTCGGCCTCGCGCTGCGCGCGCATGGGCGCGGCAAGGCCGTCAAGATCTTCCAGTTCATGAAAGTGCCCACGGCCCGCTTCGGCGAACACCGCATGTTCGAGCAGATCGGCATCCCCATCGAAGGCCTGGGCGACGGCTTCACCTGGAAGAGCCGCGACCTGGACCATTCCGCCGACCTGGCCCGCGCGGGCTGGGAGCGCGCCAAGGCCGCCATCCTGGGGGGCGAATTCTTCCTGGTGGTGCTGGACGAGGTGACCTACCCGCTGATCTACGGCTGGGTGCCGCTGCAGGAGGTGCTGGACACGCTCGCCGCCCGGCCGCGCGACGTGCATGTGATGCTCACCGGCCGCCGCTGCCCGCAGGAGGTGATCGACGTGGCCGACACGGTGACCGAAATGGCGCTGGTGAAGCATGCATTCCAGGCCGGCGTGCCGGCGCAGCGGGGCATCGAGGACTAGTGGTGGCGGCCGACCAATCCCACCCGGCCTATGCCGACGGCGAGCGCGCTGCCGTCTACCGCGCCATCCGCGAGCGCCGCGACATGCGCCACTTCGCCGGCGGCCAGGTCGCGCCGGACGTGCTGGCCCGCCTGCTGGCCGCCGCGCACCATGCGCCCAGCGTCGGCTTCATGCAGCCCTGGCGCTTCATCCGCGTGAGCGACGACGCCGTGCTGCGCCAGCGCCTGCAAGCCTGCGTGGAGACCGAGCGCCAGCGCACCGCCCAGGCGCTGGGCGAGCGGCAGGCCGCCTTCCTGCAGCTCAAGGTCGAAGGGCTGCGCGATGCGGCCGAATTGCTGGTGGTGGCGCTGGCCGACGGGCGCGACGCCCATGTCTTCGGTCGCCGCACGCTGCCGCAGATGGACCTGGCCTCCGTCGCCTGCGCCATCCAGAACCTGTGGCTGGCCGCCCGGGCGGAAGGGCTGGGCATGGGCTGGGTGTCGATGTTCGACCCGGCGGACGTCGGCGCGCTGCTGGGCCTGCCGGCAGGTGCCGAGGCGGTCGCGCTGCTGTCGCTCGGGCCGGTGCACGATTTCTACGAAGAGCCGATGCTTGAGCGCGAACGCTGGGCCCGGCGCGCGCCGCTCGCCTCGGTGGTGTTCGAGGGCGCCTGGGGCCACCCGGCCGGCTGGCTGGCAGGCGAGGGCGAGGGCGAGGGCGCGGGCGAGACCACCGATGCTTGAGCCGTCGCAAGCCCCCTGGGTGCTGGCCGCCGCCGTGCCGCTGGCCTTGCTGATCGACCGCCTGTTCGGCGAGCCGCCGGCCGCCCTGCACCCGGTGGTGTGGATGGGCCACGCCCTGCAGTGGGGCGGCGACCGGGTGGCTCCGACCGCACCCACGGGGCGGGACTGGAAGTGTTTCTGGCAGGCCGCGCTCATCTGGTGCCTTCTGGCTGGGGCGGTTTCGATCGTGGCGGCCGGTGTTCAGTGGTGGCTGCTGCACCATGCGCCCGCCTGGGCCGCCGCCGCGCTGATCGCACTGCTGCTCAAACCGCTGCTCGCCTGGCGCATGCTGCGCACGGAGGTGCTGGCGGTGGAAGCCGGGCTCGCTGACTCGCTCGACGCGGGCCGCGCCCGGCTGGCGCGCCTGGTCAGCCGCGACGTGAGCGTGCTGGACGCGGTGCAGGTGCGCGAATCCGCCATCGAGTCGCTGGCCGAGAACCTCAACGACTCGGTCGTCGCGCCGCTCTTCTGGTTTGCGCTGCTGGGCCTGCCGGGCGCGGCGCTCTACCGCTTCGCCAACACCGCCGACGCCATGTGGGGCTACCCCGGCATGCGCGGCGGCCGGTGGTGGCAGTGGGCCGGCAAGTGGGCGGCCCGGGCGGACGATGTGCTCTCCTGGGCGCCCGCGCGGCTCACCGCGCTGCTGCTGTGGTGCCTGGCGCCACGCCGCGGCACCCCCACGACCTGGCAGCGGCTGCGCGCCGAGGCCCGCCGCACGCCGTCGCCCAACAGCGGCTGGCCGATGGCCGCCATGGCGCTGGCGCTGGGCGTGCGGCTGGCCAAGCCCCAGGTCTACACGCTCAACGCCGACGGGCGGGCGGCCGGGCCGACCGACACCTACCATGCAGCGCACTGGGCATCGAAAGTAGTTGTGGCGCTCATCCCCATTGCACTTATTGCTATTTTTATGATAGCAGTCCTGCCATGGCGGTGAACCACCCCGCCGAGCATGGCGGCCCCGACGCCCAGGGCGTGCCGCTGCACGACTTTTCCACCAACGCCAATGCCTGCGGCCCGTGCCCGCAGGCGGTCGCCGCACTGCGCGACGCCGACGCCGCGCGCTATCCCGACCCGGCCTACACCGCGCTGCGCGAAGCCCTCGGCGCGTTCCACGGCGTGGCGGCCAGCCGCATCGTCATCGCCGCCAGCGCCAGCGAATTCATCCACCGCGTCACGGCCCTGGCGGCGCAGCGGCGCGCAACGGCCGTGCGCCTGCCCGCCCACAGCTACGGCGACTACGCCCGCGCCGCCGCAGCCTGGGGCCTGGCCACGGTGCCGGCAGGGCAGGGCGGCGAGGCGCCGGCCGGGCCCGCGGCGGGGCTGCACTGGGCCTGCGAGCCCTCCAGCCCCCTGGGCCAGGAAGACCCGGCGCTGGCCCCCGGCTGCGCTGTGCCCGAGGGGGCGCTGCAAGTGGTCGACTGCGCCTACGCGCCGCTGCGCCTGCACGGCACGCCGCGCCCGCTGCCGCCAACGGCCTGGCAGCTCTGGACGCCCAACAAGGCCCTGGGCCTCACCGGCGTGCGCGCGTCCTATGCGGTCGCACCCGCGGGGGCCTGCGAAGACCTCGTCGCCGGCCTCGTCCGCCTGGCGCCTTCCTGGCCGCTGGGCGCCCACGGCGTCGCGCTGCTGCAGGCGTGGACGCAGCCCGCAACGCAGCATTGGCTCGCCTCCAGCCGCGACACCCTGCGCGCCTGGAAGGCCGCGCAGATCGCGCTCTGCGCCGCGCTGGGCTGGCAGGTGCAGCCGGGCAGCCTGGCCAACTACTTCACCGCCCGGCTGCCGCCGGCGCTGGCGGCCGACATGCCCGCCACGCTGGCAGCGCTGCGCGCGCAGGGCATCAAGCTGCGCGACTGCGCCTCGTTCGGCCTGCCGGGCCAGGTGCGGCTGGGGGTGCTGGGGCCGGAGGCGCAGGCGGCCTTGGGCTGCGCCGTCCTCGCTGCCGACTTGACAGCTGCCGACGGCGGGTGACCGAGGGCTGCTGAGCTCCTCGCCGGGGGTTGGACGTCCATCCACACGCGGGTGGCGTGGCGGCTGACATCGCAACGCGCGCCTGGCGGCCGGGCCGTCCGCCCCGGGCACAGGAGGATTTCGGGCTGTCGCACGGCCTGCCACGGCCGCCCGTTCAGTTCCCTACCCGACCCAGGAGCCGCAATGCCCGCCACCGATTCCCACGCAGATTCCTCCTCCTCCACCACCCCGTCGCCCGCCACGCTGCAAGCGCAGCGCTTCGCCGGCAAGGTCGTCATCGTCACCGGCGCGGGCTCCGGCATCGGCGCTGCCACCGCCCGGCGCTTTGCGCAGGAAGGCGCGATGGTGGCCATCGCCGACCTGAGCGACGACAAGCTGGCTGCCACGCGCGGCGACCTGCCGGCGGATCGCACGCTGGCCCAGGCCACCGACGTGTCGAAGTGGGAAGACGTGCAGGCGCTGGTGGAGGCCACGGTCCAGCGCTTCGGCCGGCTGGACGTGATGGTCAACAACGCCGGCATCGCCGTGCAGGGCAAGGCCACCGAAGCCAGCATCGAGGACTGGCACCGCGTGCTGGCAACCAACGTGTCGGGGGTGTTCCATGGCGCGCGCGCTGCGTTGCCGCACCTCATCCGCGCCAAGGGCTGCATGGTCAACACCTCGTCGGTGTCGGGCTTGGGCGGTGACTGGGACATGAGCTTCTACAACACGTCCAAGGGCGCGGTCTCCAACCTGACCCGCGCCCTGGCCATGGACCATGGCAAGGACGGCGTGCGGGTGAACGCGGTGGCGCCCAGCCTGACGTTCACCGGCATGACGGAAGACATCAAGAGCAACCCGGAGCTGCTGGCCAAGTTCGCCGAGCGCATTCCGCTGGGCCGGGGCGCCGAGCCGGAAGAGATCGCCTCGGTGATCGCCTTCCTGGCGAGCGACGATGCGCGCTTCGTCACCGGCGTGATCCTGCCGGTGGACGGCGGGGTGTCGGCGTCGAACGGCCAGCCGCCGCAAGCCTGACCCGCGGCGCCGGCAGACAGGCCGGCACGGGGGACAATGGCGGGCTCCACCAGGCCCGCCATGACGTCTTCGAATCGCTTCCTCTCCGCCACCGCCACCGCCACCGCCACCGCCAACGCTGCCTCCGCTGCCTCCGCTGCCTCCGCTGCCGAGGCCACCACCGCAGCCGCATCCGCATCCGCAGCCGCCTGTGCCGCCGCGCTCCGGAGGGCGGGCTGACATGGCGGCGCATTGCGTCATGGTGCTGGGCACCTCCAGCGGTGCCGGCAAGAGCTGGCTGACCACGGCGCTGTGCCGCTGGTACAGCAACCAGGGCCTGAAGGTGGCGCCTTTCAAGGCGCAGAACATGAGCAACAACGCCCGCGTGGTGCCGGTGGCGGGCGCCGGCGGGGCGGGCGGCAGCGGTTTCGCGGCCTGGGGCGAGATCGGCAGTGCGCAGTATTTCCAGGCCCTGGCCGCGCGGGCCGCGCCCGAGGTGCGCATGAACCCGCTGCTGCTGAAACCCGAGGCGGACACGCGCAGCCAGGTGGTGCTGATGGGGCAGGTGAGCGCCGAGCTGTCGGCCCTGCCGTGGCGTGGCCGCAGCGCCCGCGTGTGGCCGCAGATCGCCGCCGCGCTGGACGCGTTGCGTGCCGAGAACGACGTGGTGGTGATCGAGGGCGCCGGCTCGCCGGCCGAGATCAACCTGCATGCCAGCGACGTGGTCAACATGCGCGTCGCCCGCCATGCCCAGGCCCGCTGCCTGCTGGTGGCCGACATCGACCGGGGCGGCGCCTTCGCCCACCTCTACGGCACCTGGGCGCTGCTGCCGCCCGAAGAGCAGGCGCTGATCCACGGCTTCGTGCTGAACAAGTTTCGGGGCGACCCCGCCCTGCTGGCGCCCGCGCCCGAGATGCTGCGCGAACGCACCGCCGTGCCGGTCGTCGCCACCGTGCCCATGCAGTGGGGCCACGGCCTGCCGGAAGAAGACGGCGTGTTCGACGACGCCGCGCAGGGCCGCGCCGGCGCGGGCGGCGCGCTGCACACCACGGTCGCCGTGGTGGCCTATCCGCGCATCAGCAACCTGGACGAGTTCCAGCCGCTCAAGAGCGTGCCCGGCTTGCGCCTGCTGTGGGCGCGCGCGCCCGCCGACCTGGCCGGCGCCGACTGGATCGTGCTGCCCGGCTCCAAGGCCACTGCGGCCGATCTGGCCTGGCTGCGTGCGCAGGGGCTGGACGCCGCCATCGCCGCCCACGCCGAGCGCGGCGGCCAGGTGCTGGGCGTGTGTGGCGGCCTGCAGATGCTGGGCGAGGCGCTGATCGACACGCACGGCGTGGACGGCAATGCTCCGGGCCTGGGCCTGCTGCCGCTGGTCACGGCCTTCGCGCCGGAGAAGACGGTGCGCCACACCCGCACCACCTTCGGCGCGCTGCAGGGCGGCTGGCAGGCGCTGTCGGGCACGGCGGTGGCGGGCTATGAGATCCACCACGGCCAGACCGCGCAGCACCCCGCGATGGCGGCGGCGGGCGACGTGGCTCGGGAAGTCATCCCGGGCCTGGCCTGGCAGAACGCCCGGGGCAACGTGCTGGGCCTGTACCTGCACGGCCTGTTCGAAGACGCCAACGCGCTGCACGCCCTGTTCGGCGCTGCGGCACCCACGCTGGAGACGGTCTTCGACCGGCTGAGCGCCGGGGTGGACACCTGGTTCGCCCCGGGCGTGCTGGAGTCGCTCGTTTCCATGCCAAATCATGCTCCAGCGCTTGATTGATCAGCGCGGGCAGCTATCTTTTCAGGAGTGATTGGCCATGCAGCCAAGCTTGAACCCTTGCCGGGCCGGTGACATTCCCGGTCCCGCCGAACCCACCGACGTCTCAGACATCGATGACATCCCCGACATCGCCGACCCTGCGCTGGCGGCGCGGCTGCGGCACCTGATCGACCACAAGACCAAGCCTTTGGGCGCGCTCGGCCGGCTCGAAGCGCTGGCGCTGCGCATCGGCTGCGTGCTGGGCTCGGAGGCGCCGGCCCTCGATCAGCCGCAGATGCTGATCTGCGCCGCGGACCACGGGCTGGCTGCGCGCGGGGTGTCCGCCTATCCCAGCGACGTGACCTGGCAGATGGTGGAGAACTTCCTGGCCGGCGGTGCGGCCGTGAGCGTGCTGGCACGCCAGCACGGCCTGGCGCTGACGGTGGTGGATTGCGGCGTGGCCCGCGAGATCGCGCCGCGCGCACCCGCCCCCGGGCAGCCCCGCCTGCTCACGCACCGCGTGGCGCCCGGCACGGCAGACGCCTCCATCGGCCCGGCGATGACCGGGATGCAGTGCGCCACGGCCGTCGCCAACGGCCGGGCCGTGGTGCGTGCCCTGCCCGGCAATGCGCTGCTGCTGGGCGAGATGGGCATCGGCAACACGTCGGCCGCGTCGCTGCTGCTGGCGCGCCTGTGCGGTGTGCCGCTCTCGGAATGCACCGGCGCCGGCACCGGCCTGGACGATGCCGGCATCGCCCGCAAGCGGGCCGTGCTGGAGCAGGCCCTGGCGGCCAATGCCGCGGCCACCACGCCGCTGGCCGCCCTGGCCGCGCTCGGCGGGCTGGAGATTGCGACGCTGGTGGGCGCGGTGCTGGAAGCCGCCCGCCAGCGGCGCGTGATCGTGGTGGACGGCTTCATCACCAGCGCCGCCGTGCTGGTCGCGAGCCGGCTGGCGCCGCAGGTGCTGCAGCGCTGCGTCTTCGCCCACCAATCGGGCGAACGCGGCCATGCGCTGATGCTGCAGCGCATGGGCGCGGAGCCGCTGCTGGACCTGGGCCTGCGGCTGGGCGAAGGCTCGGGCGCGGCGCTGGCCTGGCCGCTGCTGGTGTCGGCCTGCGCGGTGCTGCGCGAGATGGCGAGCTTCGAGTCGGCGAGCGTGGACGGGCCGCTGGCCTGAGCTGGCCCATCAGGGCCGGGCGGCGGGTGCTGGGTCGCATCCAGCGACCGAAGCCCGGGCGCGCGATGCGCCGACGGGGCAGGTGGGCGGCCGGCGCGTGCCTGCGCACCATTGCGCAGCGCGTGCGCAGTGCATGTGCAGTGCGTGTGCAGTGCGTGTGCAGTGCGTTTGCGCCGTGCGCCGTGCTGAACGGCCTGGCCGGCGGCTGATCCCGCCGCCCGCCGGGGCGTGCCCATGGAAAAAGCCCCGCGCTGCGGTGCAGGGCGGGGCTTGGCGTGCCGGCGGAAGGCCGGCGCGGGCGGCAGCGCGGATCAGAGCGCCTGCATTTCCTTGTTCAGCGTGCCGCCGGCCGGCGCAGCCGGCGCAGCCGGCGCAGCCGGTGCCGATGGCGCCGCTGGTGCCGCCACGGCAGGCAGGGTGGCCACATCGGCCGGCACCTCGAGGTACGGCAGATTCAGCGCGGAGCTGGTCATGCGGCGGATCTCGTTGGTGAGCGCCGGCGTGTCGTTGATCTTGCGGCCGTAGGACGGCACGATCTGCTGCAGGCGCGGCTTCCAGCCCGCGTCGGTCATCTGCTGCGGGAACACCCGGGTCATCAGGTTGATCATGATGTGCGGCGCGGTGGATGCGCCGGGCGATGCGCCCAGCAGCGCGGCGATGGTGCCGTCCTGGTCGGAGACGATCTCCGTGCCGAACTGCAGCACGGCGCCTTCCTTGGGGTCGCGCTTGATGACCTGCACGCGCTGGCCGGCCACGGCCAGGCGCCAGTCTTCGCGCTTGATGTTGGGGAAGTATTCCTGCACCGCGCGCTGGCGGTCGTCATCGGTCAGCACGGCCTGCTGCACCAGGTACTTCACCAGATCCAGGTTGTGGATGCCCACGCGCAGCATGCCGCCGATGTTGTCGTGGTTGATCGACGAGAACAGGTCGAACCAGGAACCCTGCTTCAAGAACTTGGTGGACTGCAGCGCGAAGGGGCCGAACAGCACCACGTCCTTGCCGTCGAGCTTGCGGGCATCCAGGTGGGGCACCGACATCGGGGGCGAGCCTTCGGCGGCCTTGCCATAGGCCTTCACGTCGTGACGCGAGGTGATGGCGGGGTTCTCGATGGCGAGCCATTCGCCGCCCACCGGAAAGCCGGCGTAGTTGCGCGACTCGGGAATGCCGGAGGCCTGCAGCATCTTGAGTGCCGCGCCGCCCGCACCGACGAAGACGAATTTCGCCTTCACGGTCCGCTCCTTGGCGCCGTCCGCCAGATCGGCCACGGTCACGTTCCAGGTCTTGTCGGCGTTCTGGCGCAGGGCGCGCACTTCATGCTGCAGCTTCAGGGTGAAGTTCGGGCTCTTTTGCAGGCTCTGCATCAGCTGGTTCGTCACCACGCCGTAGTTCACGTCGGTGCCCAGCGGCATGTACGTGGCCGCCACCTTCTGCGCGGGGTCGCGCCCCTCGATCAGCAGCGGTGCCCAGGCCTTGATCTGGGACTGGTCCTGCGAGAACTGCATGCCGTAGAAGAGGGGGTTCTTCGTCAGCGCGGCATGGCGTTTGCGCAGGTATTCGATGTTGGCGTCGCCCCACACGAAGCTCATGTGCGGCGTCGGGTTCACGAAGGTCTGCGGCTGCTGCATGTGGCCGCGGCCGATCTGGTGCGCCCAGAACTGGCGCGACACTTCGAACTGCTCGGCGATGCCGACGGCGCGCTTGGTTTCGATCGTGCCGTCGGGCAGCTCGGGCGTGTAGTTCAGCTCGGCAAAGCCGGAATGGCCGGTGCCGGCGTTGTTCCAGCCGTTGGAGCTTTCCAGCGCCACGCCGTCCAGCCGCTCGAACACCTCGATCTTCCAGTCGGGCTCCAGTTCCTGCAGATAGGTGGCCAGGGTCGTGCTCATCACGCCCGCGCCCACCATCACCACGTCCACCGGCTGCTCGTTGTCCGCGGCGGGCACCGAACGGGGCACCAGCGGCCACGTGAGGAACAGTACGGCCGCCACCACCAGCGCCAGCAGGGCCACCGCCAGCGTCTTGATCGATTTCTTCATGTCTTCCCTTGGCTGAATCAATAAAAAAGGCCCGCAAGCGCATTGCAGGCCTTGTTTCGGCTTTCGTCGGGTGAAAGCTTCCTCCAGCGGAGGATTGTCGCCGGGGTGTCAATTTTTGACTTTAGTCAATTGGTGTTAGTAGGGGGTAGGTGGGCGGGCAGGCGGGCGGAGTGTGGTGCCGGCGCCGTCGCGGCCTGAGCGGCACGTGGCGGCGAGGCACAGAAATGCACCTCCAACGACATTCGGAGCGGAAACGAAAAAACCGCCCGAAGGCGGTCTTTTCTATTCGCTGACAGCGCACCCGTTACAAACGGCGGATGGCGGTGAGGCCATCCGGGCTGTTTGCCTGAAAGGTCAGGCGGCCAGGGCCAAGGCTTTCACCTTGGAAGACAGACGGCTCTTGTCGCGAGCAGCCTTGTTCTTGTGGAAGATGCCCTTGTCGGCGACGGTGTCGACGACAGCTTGCATCTTCGCAAACAGTTCGGTGGCCTTCGTCTTGTCGCCGGCCAGGACGGCCTTCTCGACGTTCTTGACGGCGGTGCGGTACTTGGAACGCAGCGAGGTGTTGGCGGCGTTCAGCTTCACGTCCTGGCGGACGCGCTTGCGGCCGGAGGCGAGACGGGGGTTCTTTTTCTTGGGCTTGGCGGATGCCATATATGTATTCCTTGAGTTGTCTGAGGATGATGTCGGCGAAGCCCGCGATTATAGCCCACCGCTGGATCAGGCCCGCCACGGGCGCGACGGCCGGCGCCTGCGGGCCAGGGCATACACTCGCGGCCGTGTCTCTGCTCAAAGCCGCCTCCACCGTATCCCTGCTGACCCTGGCCTCCCGCGTGACGGGCCTGGCGCGCGACCTGCTCATGGCTTCGATGTTCGGCGCCAACGCGCTGACCGACGCCTTCAACGTCGCCTTCCGCATTCCCAACCTGTTTCGCCGGCTGTTCGCCGAGGGCGCCTTCAGCCAGGCCTTCGTGCCGGTGCTGGCCGGCCATAAGGCCCAGCATGGCGAGGACGCGACCCGCGTGCTGATCGCCCATGTGGCCACGGTGCTGTTCTGGGCGCTGCTGGCGACCTGCCTGCTGGGCGTGCTGGGCGCGCCGCTGCTGGTGTGGGCGCTGGCCAGCGGGCTGCGGCAGACGGGCGGCGGCTATGACGCCGCCGTGCTCATGACCCGCTGGATGTTTCCCTACATCGGCTTCATGTCGCTGGTGGCGCTGTCCGCCGGCGTGCTCAACACCTGGAAGCGCTTCGCCGTGCCGGCCATCACGCCGGTGCTGCTCAACGTCTGCATGATCGTGGCGGCCTGGCTGGGCGCGCCGCAGCTGGCCGCGCGCGGCATCGAGCCCATCTACGCGATGGCCGGCGGCGTGATGGTGGGCGGCGTGCTGCAGCTGGCGCTGCAGTTGCCGGCGCTGCACCGGCTGCGCCTGCTGCCCCGCATCGGCATGACCTGGGGCCGCGTGCGAAACGCGCTGGCCGACCCGGCAGTGCGCCAGATCCTGCGGCTGATGGCGCCGGCCCTGCTGGGCGTGGGCGTGGCGCAGATCTCGCTCATGATCAACACGCAGATCGCGTCCTACCTGGCGCCCGGCAGCGTGACCTGGCTCTTCTACGCCGACCGGCTGATGGAATTCCCGACCGCTTTGCTGGGCGTGGCGCTCAGCGTGGTGCTGACGCCGCAGCTGTCCGCCGCCAAGGCGGCGGGCGACGCCGAACGCTATTCGGCCATGCTCGACTGGGGCCTGCGCATCGTCGTGCTGCTGGCCGTTCCCAGCGCCGTGGCCCTGCTGACCTTCGCCGAACCCCTGGTGGCCACCCTGTTCCACCACGGCGCGCTGCAGGACCGCGACGTGGGACAGATCGCCCTGGCCCTGGCGGGCTACGGCGCCGGCCTGGTGGGCCTGGTGGCGATCAAGGTGCTGGCGCCGGGCTACTACGCCAGCCAGGACATCCGGACACCGGTGCGCATCGCCATCGCCGTGCTGGTCTTCACGCAGCTGCTCAACATCGTGCTGGTGCCCTGGATCGCCCATGCCGGGCTGGCGCTGTCCATCGGGCTGGGCGCCGTGCTGAACGCACTGTGGCTGCTGGCAGGCCTGCTGCGCCGCGGCAGCTTCCAGCCCCAGCCGGGCTGGATGCAGTTCGCGCTGCAGGTGGTGGCGGCCAGCGCGCTGCTGGCGATCTTCCTGGTGTGGGGCTCGCAGCATTTCGACTGGCTGGCGATGCGGGCCGACGGACTGCGGCGCGCGGGCCTGCTGGCGCTGCTGCTGCTGGGCGCTGCGGTCCTCTATTTCGGCGCGCTGGCGGCTTCCGGGCTGCGGCTGCGCCGCCTGCTGCGCCGGTAACGGCCGGGGCGCAGGCCACCGCGCTGAAAGCCCCTGCGCTTGACGCCCCCGCCGCGCTGACCGTACAACCTTCGCCATGGCCCTGCAATTTTCCGTCCCGACACCGCTCGAATACTTCGCCGCCCTGGTGCGGGACGGCGACGATCTGCCGCTGCTCGAGGCGGCCGCTGCCATCGCCCACGACGAATACCCCGACCTGGACGTGCAGCAGTTGCTGGGTGATGTCGACCAGCTGCAGGCCCGGCTGCAACGGCGGCTGCCGGCCGATGCCTCCGAGTTGCAGCGGCTGCGCACGCTGAACCAGTTCTTCTTCGGAGACCTGGGCTTCGGCGGCAACCTGAACGACTACTACGACCCCGACAACAGTTATCTCAACGCCGTGCTGCGCACGCGGCGCGGCATTCCGATCTCGCTTGCCATCCTGTGGCTGGAACTGGCGCAGGGCCTGGGGCTGGATGCCCGCGGTGTCTCGTTCCCGGGACATTTCATGGTGAAGGTGCTGCTGCCCAATGGCCAGGTGGTGATCGACCCGATGACCGGCCGGTCGCTGTCGCGCGAAGACCTGAGCGAGCGGCTCGACCCCTACCAGCGGCGCCATGGGCTGGTGGGTGACGACGACGTGCCCATGGGCCTGTACCTGCAGGCCGCTCCGGCCCGCGACATCCTGGCGCGCGTGCTGCGCAACCTCAAGGAGATCCACCGCTCGCAGCAGGACTGGCCGCGGCTCATCGCCGTCCAGGACCGGCTGCTGGTGCTGCAGCCCGAGGCCTGGGGCGAGTGGCGCGACCGGGGCCTGGCCCATGCCGAGCACGGCAATGCGCGCCAGGCGGTGAGCGATCTGGAGACCTATCTCGCCCAGGCGGAGGACGGCCTGGACGCCGCCGCCATCACCGAGCGGGTCGGGTCGCTGCGCCGTACGCTGGGCGGCCCCCACTGATCCGCGCCTGCGCGCGGCGCGGGCCCCGTTGCTTCTCGGTTCAGTCTCCGCTGCCCCGCCGCAGCGCCAGCCAGGCCGCCACGGCAGTGAACGCCGCCAGCACCGCCACGATCACCCAGAAGCCGTGCGGCGCATCGGCCAGCGGCACGCCGCCCACGTTCATGCCGAATAGCCCCGTGAGGATGTTGATGGGCAGGGCCAGCACGGTCACCACCGTCAGCACGAACAGGCTGCGGCTGTTGGCCTCCTGCACGTTCGCCGCCACCTCTTCCTGCAGCAGCTTGATGCGCTCCTGCAGGCCCTGCATGTCGCGCAGCACCACCGAGAACTCCTCCGATGCGTCGCGCAATTCCTGCGCATCGGCCTCCGCCATCCAGCCCGGCGGGCGCTGCAGCAGCCGGAAGAGCGCGGCGGGCTCGGGCGCCAGCAGCCGCTGCAGCCGCACCAGCAGACGACGCAGCTGGCCCAGCCGGGCGCGCTTGTGGTCCAGCCGGCCGGCCAGCAGCTCGTCCTCGATGCGGTCCAGACGCTGGGTCACGCCGCGCACGATGCCCACGAGGCCGTCGGCCTGCGTGCGCATCAGCTGCTCCAGCAGCGCGACGCTGGAACGGGGGCACTCGCCCTCGCGCACGGCAGTGCGCAACGCATCGATCGAGCGCAGCGGCTGGGTGCGCGCGGTGATGACGAGCCGCGGCGTGACGCCGATCCAGAGCGTGGCGAAATCCATCGGCTCGAACGCGAAGTCGAAGTGCACGTCGTTCAGCACGGCGATCAGCGTGTCGTCGTCGCGCTCGATGCGGGTGGAGTGGGAACCGTCGCCCAGCGCCTCGAAGAAGGCCGCTGGCAGGTCGGCGTGCCGCTGCACCCAGCGCACGGCCTGCGCATGGCTGAGGTTGAAATGCAGCCAGAGGAAAGGCGGCGGGCCGTCGTCCCCTTCCGGAGCCTCGGCGGCCAGCCACCGCGCGGCGCCGGCCGCGTCGATGGCCTGCGGCGCAGCGCCCGCGCGCAGCACATAGCCGCAGATCAGGCCGGCCGCGTCTCCGCCGTAGTGGGACGCGAGGGCTTCTGGGGCGAACATGCGGGAGCTTGTAGGAAAAGGGTCGGCAGGGGCGTGCGATTGGGGCGCGATGTTGCGCCGCCATCGTGACAAGCATGTGACGGCCGTGCAACATGTCATGAGGCTGTCACCGCCCCTCGCCACCATGGCGCGTCTTCTTTCATCGGGCCGCTTTCCTCTCATGTTTCACAACACTTCACTCGACACGCAGGATCTCATGCAGCGCATCGCCAGCGAACTGATGGACGGGTACGACGAAGAGCTGGAGTTGGAGATCGAGGACCGCGAGCGGGACGGCTCCGGCGAGGCGCTGCCCCTCGACAAGGCGGCGCGCCAGGCCTATTTCCGCGAGCTGTTCCGCCTGCAGGGCGAGCTGGTCAAGCTGCAGGACTGGGTGCAGCACACCCGCCAGAAGGTGGTCATCCTCTTCGAGGGGCGCGATGCGGCAGGCAAGGGCGGGGTCATCAAGCGCATCACCCAGCGCCTCAACCCCCGCGTGGCCCGCGTGGCCGCGCTGCCGGCGCCCAACGACCGCGAACGCACGCAGTGGTACTTCCAGCGCTACGTGGCGCACCTGCCGGCGGCCGGCGAGATCGTGCTGTTCGACCGCAGCTGGTACAACCGCGCCGGCGTCGAGCACGTGATGGGTTTTTGCACCGACGAGGAATACGAGGAGTTCTTCCGCTCGGTGCCCGAATTCGAGAAGATGCTGGTGCGCTCGGGCATCACGCTCATCAAGTACTGGTTCTCCATCACCGACGAAGAGCAGCACCTGCGGTTCCTCAGCCGCATCCACGACCCGCTCAAGCAGTGGAAGCTCAGCCCCATGGATCTGGAGAGCCGCAAGCGCTGGGAGGCCTATACCAAGGCCAAGGAAACCATGCTGGAGCGCACCCACATTCCCGAGGCGCCCTGGTGGCTGGTGCAGGCCGTGGACAAGAAGAAGGCGCGGCTGAACTGCATCGCCCACCTGCTGGACCAGCTGCCCTACACGGAAGTGCCGCACCCCGAAGTGGTGCTGCCCGAGCGGGTGCGCCACCCCGAATACTTCCGCCAGCCGGTGCCGGCCGACATGTACGTGCCCGAGCGGTACTGAGTGCCTACCGGCTGATCGCCGAGGGCGTGCCCGGCCGCCCGAACTGCCGCCACGCCCGGCGCAGCTGCAGGTCGGAATGGAAGCCCGCCAGCGCCGCCGCCTGCGTCACATTGCTGCCCGAGCGCAGGGCGGCCTCCGCCACCGCCAGGCGAATGCGGCGCAGGTATTCCAGCGGCGCGATGCCCGCATGGAGGGTGAAGAGCCGCGTCAGGTGGCGCGGCGAGGTGTGGGCCACGTCGGCCATGGCGGGCACCGTCCATTCGGCCTGCGGCTGCTGACCGACGGCGTCCTGCACGCGGTGCAACGCGGCATGCAGGTGGTTGCGGTGGTGCAGAAAGGGCGACAGTTCCGGGTCGTGCGATCCGCGCCGCATCGCCACCACCATGGTCTGCGCCACCTGGGCGGCAATGGCCGGGCCGCAGGCGGCGGCGATGCGGTCGAGCATCAGGTCGATGCCGGTGGTGACGCCGGCGCTGCTGTGCACCGGCCCGTCGGCGACGAACACCCGGTTGGCCAGCACGTCGCAACGCGGCTCGACCGACTGCAGCTCGTCCAGGTGGTGATGGTGCGTGGTGGCCTGGCGGCCCGCCAGCAGGCCGGCGTGCGCCGCCAGCACGGCTCCGGCGCAGATGGTGACCAGTTCCACCCGCCCGGCGGCCAGCCGCTGGCCGCGCAGCCAGTGCAGCACATCGCGGGCGCCCGTGCTGCGCACGTCGATGGTCTTGCCGGGCTGGCCCAGCAGCACGATCCAGGCAGGCTCGCCCGCATTCCAGCGCGCGGGCAGCGGCGCGATCTGGGCCAGCTGCACGCCGACCGAGCCGCGCGTCGTGGGCGCCGGGCCCGCGAACTCGATGCGGAAGCGCTCGGCCTGTCCGGCTGCCGCGAGGCACTGGTTGGCGATGCGCAGCGCTTCCGCCGGGCCGGCCCAGTCGAGCACCAGGCTGTCCTCCAGCAGCACGAAGACGACGCGGATCAGGCCGCTGGCTGGGCTGGCTGCGGGTTGTCGGTCCATGCGTAATCCATCTGCCGCGCCGTGCGCAGCGCCAGTGCCCGGCCGGCCAGGCGCTCGACCAGATGCAGGCTGAGGTCGATGCCGGCGCTGATGCCGGCCGAGGTGTAGAGCCGCCCGCCCGGCTGCGCCACCCAGCGCACGCCCTCGCGCACCTGCAGGTGCGGACACTGCGCACGCAGCTCGGCGATGTCCTCCCAGTGCGTGGTCGCCTCGCCTGAGGTCAGCACGCCTGCGTCGGCCAGCAGGAAGGCGCCGGTGCAGACGGACGCCGTCATGCGCGCCCCGGAGGCTGCGCGGGCGATCCAGGCCAGCGTGTCGGGACAGCGCCGCGCCGCATCGACCACCCCGCCCGGAACGATCAGCACATCGGGCTGCGCCGCATCGGCGAAGCCGGCGTCGGGCCACACGCGCAGACCGGCGCGGGCGCGCACGGCCTGGCTGGTGCGGGCCACGCAGTGCACCGCGAAAGGCGCCACTGCGCCGGGTGTCAGCCGCGCGGCCATGCGGACGGCGGTGGTGAACACTTCGTAAGGGCCGGCCAGGTCCAGCGCCTCGACATCGTCGAAGGCGAGCAGGGCCACTCGCAGCGGCGCGGCGACGGGCCCCGTCACTCGGTTTCTCCGGCCCGGGCCAGCGCTTCGTCCACGGTGCAGAGCGTGGCGAAACGGCCCGTCAGCACGGTGGCGGTGCGCGCCTTGATCTCGGCGGCGGAGAGCGGCGTGCCGTCCGGCTGCTGCATGTCGTAGGTCAGCGTGGCGTCGGTGACGTAGTCCACCTGCCAGCCCAGGTCCGAGGCGTGGCGGGTGGTGGTTTCGCAGCACTGTTCGGTGCGGATGCCGCTCACGATCAGGCGCTGGATGCCGTTCTCGGTCAGCCACACCTCCAGCCCGGTGCCGACCAGCGCGCTGTGGCGGTGCTTCACGAACTGAGCGGCCTCGTGGAAGGGCGCCAGGCCTTCGAGCGGGCGCACGTGGCCGGATTCGATGGCGAACGGGTTGGCGGGCTCGGCCGGGCCATCGGAATGGAACACCCGCACGATCGGCACACCGCGCTCCGCGCAACCGGCGATCAGCGCGTTCTGCGCGGCCAGGTACTGCGGCATGTCGCGCTCGGTGGAGTAGGGGCGATGGCGGAACGATTCCTGCACGTCGATCACAATCAGACAGGTTTTCATGGGAGGGCTTCAGCGGGGCGGTGGATGAAGTCCTCGATTCTTCCGGCGCGTGCGGCGTGCGTCCGGCCGGGGGCGGACGAAAACCGATCACTTTCAGACAGATTATGGCGCTGGGCGTCCAAGGGGGTGTTCCGGGCCAGCGGGCGTGGCCCTGGTGGCGACAGGCTCAGCCGGGACGGGTTGGGGTGGGTGTGTTGATGCGATCCAGCCAGCGCAGGCGGGCTGCGGGTCGTCGCGGCGCTCCCTGGCGGCCGGCGCCGCGCTGGCCACCGGTGCGTCCGGGGCCGGGTCGTGATCGGTCGGAACGGGCTGGCTCACACCAGCCGCGCGGCTTCCAGCTCTTTCTTCAGATATGCGTAGAAGAGTGGCGCTGCCACCAGGCCGGCGGGGCCGAACACCGCCTCGGACACGAACATCACGGACAGCAGCTCCCACACGCCCATGTGGGTGCGCACGCCCACCACCTTGGCGTTGATGACGTACTCGGCCTTGTGGATGAGGATCAGGAACGCCAGGCAGGCAGCCGCTGCCACCGGCGACACCGACAGCCCGACGATGGTGATCACCACGTTGCACAGCAGATTGCCCACGATGGGCACCAGGCCGGCGACGAAGGTCAGCGTGATCAGGGCGGGCGTATAGGGCAGGCGCAGGTCCCAGAGCGGCAGCACCAGCACCAGGAAGAGCGCGGTCAGCAGCGTGTTGAAGGCGGCGATCCAGAACTGCGCGGCGACGATCTGGCGGAAGGCCTCGCCCAGCAGCGTCACGCGCTGCGAAAGGTGGCGCACCAGCGGGCCGCGCAGGGCGTGCGGTACGCGCACGGCAGCCAGCGCGCCGATCAGCAGGCCCACGTAGGCGTAGAGCAGGGCGCCCAGCCAGGCGCGGCCGGCCACCGCCAGCGCGCCCGCCTGCGCACCCAGGTAGTTGGCGATGATGCGCTGGATCTCCTGCGCCCCTTCCGGCAACTGCGCAGCGATGTCGGCGGGAAGCTTCAGGCGCAGCTCCAGCACCGTGCGGGCCATGAAATCGAGCAGGTCGCGGTACTGCTGGGGCGCATCGACCACGTAGGTGCGCGAATGCGACAGGGCCAGCAGCACCGCCAGCACCGGCCCCACCATCACCGCAGCTGCGGCGATGACTTCGGCCGGGCGGCGGGCCAGCCGGGTGGCGCCCAGCCGCTGCGCCAGCCAGCGCGTGAGCAGAAAGCCCAGGCACACGCACAGCAGCCCCGGCAGCAGGCCGCGCCACATCACCAGCAGCAGCGCAGCCGCCATGAGCAGGTAGCTGGCGGCAGCCACGCTGCGCGCCACCGGGGGCGCTCCCGGCACGGCCAGGGCGATGTCGGTGCGGGCGGGCGTGGCGGCTGGTGCGGCGGGCGCGGGGGCCATGGGCCGGCGCGAGGTCAGGCCACCACGACGGGCGCGCCGTCTCCGCGCTCGGCGATGGTGCCGATGGCGTACACGGTCTCACCAGCGGCGCGCAGGGTCGCGGCGGTGGCCTCCGCGGCTTCCGCCGCCACCACCACCACCATGCCGATGCCGTTGTTGAAGGTGCGGTTCATCTCGATGTCGTCGATGCCGGCGGTCTTCTGCAGCCAGGCGAACAGTTCGGTCTGCGGCCAGCTGCCGGCCTTCAGGTGGGCCGCCAGGCCGTCGGGCAGCACGCGCGGAATGTTCTCCAGCAGGCCGCCGCCGGTGATGTGGGCCAGCGCCTTGATGCCGCCCGCAGCCGCAGAGTGCGGGTGCTGTGCCAGCGCCGCCAGCACGTTCTTCACGTAGAGGCGGGTGGGCTCCATGACGGCCTGCTTGAACGGCTTGCCGTCCAGGGTGGCGGGGGCGGCGTCGCCTGCGCGGTCGATGCACTTGCGCACCAGGCTGAAGCCGTTGGAATGCACGCCAGCGGACGCCAGGCCCAGCACCACGTCGCCCGCGGCCACTTCCCTGCCGGTCAGGATCTTGGATTTTTCGACCGCGCCGACGGCGAAGCCCGCCAGGTCGTATTCGCCGGCCGGGTACATGCCGGGCATTTCGGCGGTCTCGCCGCCGATCAGCGCGCAGCCCGACAGCTCGCAGCCGCGGGCGATGCCGCCCACCACGGCGGCTGCCGTATCCACGTCGAGCTTGCCGCAGGCGAAGTAGTCGAGGAAGAAGAGCGGCTCGGCGCCCTGCACCAGCACGTCGTTCACGCTCATGGCCACCAGGTCGATGCCCACGGTGTCGTGCATGTTCCATTCGAAGGCCAGCTTGAGCTTCGTGCCCACGCCGTCGGTGCCGCTGACCAGCACCGGCTCCTGGTAGCGCTTGGGCACCTCGAACAGGGCGCCGAAGCCGCCGATACCCGCCAGCACGCCCTCGCGCATCGTCTTCTTGGCCAGCGGCTTGATGCGCTCGACCAGTGCGTCGCCCGCGTCGATGTCGACGCCGGCGTCTTTGTAGGAAATGGGGGTGTTGGAGGCGGAAGAGCTCATGGAATGGAAGGGGCTGGTGGCCCGCGCGGCGGGCCGGAACCCACGGATTTTAAGCGGCTGGGCGCGGCCACCCGGCCAATGACCACGCATGGGCCGGGCCGTCTGCACGGCAGCCGCGTGCAAAGGAAAGCGCGCACCTGTCTGGGCGGCAGCTAAAATCCCTCGCCGCACGCCCGTTTCGGTAGCCAAGGCCGTGCGCCCGGTGGCCGCACGCGACACGCCCCAGGCGCTTCGCCGCTTGCGGTCCTTCAACCCGCGCAGCCCGTGCTGGCCGGCCTCATCCGTCCGTTCATCCGCTCATCCGTTCGTCCGTTCTCCCTGTTCATCCGCTGCCCCCGTTACGCCCCAGTCGTCCCACATGCCTGCACACCGCCTCCCGTCGTCCCATGCCGCCGCGCTGCCCGCGCGGCCTGCGTCGCACGGGCACGGCCGCGTGCCGTGCGCGCCTCGCGTACCTGCCGTTGGGGATGCGCGCGCATGAAGCAGCTGGCGCTGGACATCGGCCTGGCACCCGGCCCCACGCTCGACAGCTTCCATGCGGGCGAGAACACCGCCGCGCTGCAGCACCTGCGCCTGGCCGTGGGCGACGGGCCGGCAGCCGCGCCCCGCTCGCCCGTGCCCACCTATCTCTGGGGTGAACACGGCAGCGGCAAGAGCCACTTGCTGAAAGCCGTGAGCGAGGCCATCCGCGAGCAGGGCGGTGCCGTCGGCTGGCTCGATGCCTCGGTACGGTTTCCGACCGCCTTCGACGACCGCTGGACGGCCGTGGTGCTCGACGAAGTCCACCTCTACAACACCGCGCAGCAGGCTGCGGCCTTCAACTGGTTCGTCAACGCGATCAGCCCCGCCGTGGGCGCGCCGCGCTGGGTGCTGGCCGCAGGCGACCTGCCCCCGGCCGACCTGCCGCTGCGCGACGACCTGCGCAGCCGCCTGGGCTGGGGCGACGTGTTCCAGCTGCACCTGCTGGACGACGCCGAGCGCCGCGCCGTGCTGCGCGAAGAAGCCGGCGCGCGCGGCATCGCCCTGTCGGAAGAGGTGGTGGGCTTCATGCTGGCGCGCTTCTCGCGCGATCTGGGCAGCCTGATGGAATTGCTGGGCAAGCTCGACAGCTTCGCCCTGCAGACCCGCCGCGCCGTCACCATTCCGCTGCTCAAGACCATGCTGGAGACGGAGTGAGCGGGCAGCCGCCCAGCACCCGCGCCCGGCCCTTCGCCCGATACATGACCGACACGTCTTCCCGCCGTCCGCGCCTCGCCCTGTTCGACCTCGACCACACGCTGCTGCCGCTCGATTCCGACTACGAGTGGGGCGAGTTCACCATCCGGCTGGGCTGGTGCGACCGCACCGAATTCGGCCGCCGCAACGACGCCTTCTACGCCGACTACCAGGCCGGCACGCTGGATGTGCTGGACTACGTGCGGTTCGCCACCGAGGCCGTGCGCCGGCAAGGCCCCGAGGCCAGCCGCGCGGCGCATGCCCAGTTCATGCAGCAGGTCATCGCCCCGGCGATCCGCCCCGAAGCGCTGGCGCTGCTGCGCAGCCACCGCGATGCCGGCGACGAGGTGGTCATCATCACCGCCACCAACGAATTCGTAACCGGCCCCATCGCCCAAGCGCTGGGGGTGCAGCATCTGCTGGCCGTGGAGCTGCAGCGCGATGCCAGCGGCTGGATCACCGGCGAGGTGCAAGGCGTTCCCTCCATGCGCGAAGGCAAGGTGCAGCGCATGAACGACTGGCTCCAGGCCCGCGGCTGGGGCTGGAGCGACGTCGAAACGACTTTCTACAGCGACTCGCTCAACGACGTTCCCCTGCTGGAAAAAGTCGATCATCCGGTGGCCACCAACCCCGACCCGCGCCTGCGCGCGCTCGCCCAGCAACGCGGCTGGCGCATATTGGACCTGTTCCCTTCCAACCCATGATCAAGAAGTTCATCGACAAGCTGCTGGGCAAGGACTCCAGCTCCGCCCACGGCGGCAAGCACCGCTTCGGCAAGCGGGAAGAGGTGCCTGCGTCCGTCCACGGCATCGACCCCGAGCTGGTGGACCGGCGCGCGGCCGACGTGGTCCGCACGCTGAAGGAGGCCGGTTTCGAGGCCTACATCGTCGGCGGCGCGGTGCGCGACCTGTTGCTGGGCTTGAAGCCCAAGGATTTCGACGTCGCCACCAACGCCACGCCCGAGCAGGTCAAGGGCCTCTTTCGGCGCGCCTTCATCATCGGCAAGCGCTTCCGCATCGTGCACGTGGTGCACGGCCGGGGCCGCGAGCACGAGGTGATCGAGGTCTCCACCTTCCGCGCCTACCTGGACAACACCGCCATCGAGCAGCAGGTCAGCGGCAACGAGAAGACCTCGCGCGCCGCGCTGGCCGGCATGACGCATGCGGTGGACGCCAGCGGCCGCGTGCTGCGCGACAACGTCTGGGGCCCGCAGGACGAGGACGCCACGCGCCGCGACTTCACCGTCAACGCCATGTACTACGACCCGGAAACGCAGGTCGTGGTGGACTACCACAAGGGCATCCAGGACGCGAAGAAGAAGCTGCTGCGCATGATCGGCGACCCGGCCACGCGCTATCGTGAAGACCCGGTGCGCATCATCCGCGCCGTGCGCTTCTCGGCCAAGCTCGCGGCCCTGGGCTTCACCATCGAGCCCAAGACCGCCGGCCCGCTGATCGCCTCGCAGGCCCTGCTGTCCGACGTGCCGCAGAGCCGCATGTTCGACGAGATGCTCAAGCTGCTGCAGACCGGCCATGCCCTCGCCACCATCGCGCAGCTCAAAAAACTGGGCATGGCGACCGGCATCTACCCGCTGCTGGACGTGGTGGTGGAACGCGCCGATACGCCCTTCGTCCAGGCGGCCCTGACCGATACCGACCGCCGCGTGGGCGAGGGCAAGCCGGTGGCGCCCAGTTTCCTGCTGGCCTGCGTGCTGTGGCAGGACGTGAAAACCGGCTGGGACCGGCGCCTGGCGCAACGCGAGCATCCGTTCCCCGCGCTGCAGGGCGCCATCGACGACGTGTTCGACCAGCGCATCGGCGACGTGTCGGGCCGCGGCAAGCTGGCCGCCGACATGCGCGAGATCTGGGTCATGCAGCCGCGCTTCGACAAGCGCGCCGGCACCACCCCGTTCAGCATGGTCACGCACCTGCGCTTCCGCGCGGGCTTCGACTTCCTGCGCCTGCGCGCCGATGTGGGCGAGGTCGAGGAAGCGCTGGCCGAATGGTGGCAGGAGTTCCAGCAGGCCGACGAGGCCCGTCGCCAGGACATGCTGGACCAGGCACGCGAAGAGCAGCGCGCCCGCCAGAAGAAGGCCCAGCCGGTGGTGCGCCGGGTGCCCAAGCCGGCAGCGCCTGCCGCGCCGGGCAGCGTGTCCACCGCCAGCCAGCGGGACGAGGGCGCGCTGCCGGCGGACAGCCAGGCCGCAGCCCAGGATGAAAGCGATGCGCAGGACTTCGCTGGAGCCGACGGCGAGCCGGGCAGCGCCCCCAAGAAGCGCCGCCGCCGTCGCCGCAAGCCCGGTGGTGGCGCAGGCGAAGGTGCGGCGCCGGACGCAGGCCGTGGCCCAGCGCACGATTGACCGGCTGCGGCCGCCGTCTCACTGCCTATTCCGAACCCTGGACCGAACCCCGACCCCTGAACCGCGCGCCATGCAGCCGTCCTCGCCGCTCACCGACATGCCGAGGGCGCCTGCGTGTGCCCCGTCCGCCGCTGATGCCGGCACCCGGCGCGCCTGGATCGGCCTGGGCGCCAACCTGGGCGATGCGCCCGCTGCCCTGCGGGGTGCGCTGGAGGCCATGGCCTGCTGGCCCGGCAGCCGCGTGGTGCGGGTGTCTTCGCTCTACCGCAGCGCGCCCGTGGATGCGGGCGGGCCCGATTATTTCAACGCGGTGGCCGAAGTGGCCACGCCCATGGCCGCGCACGATCTGCTGCGTGCGCTGCAAACTATCGAAGAGGCCGCCGGCCGAGAGCGGCCCTACCGCAACGCGCCGCGCACCCTCGATCTGGACGTGCTGCTGTACGGGGAGGGCGAGGGTGCGGTGGAGCGCATCGACACCCCCACCCTGACCGTGCCGCACCCCCGCATGCACGAGCGGGCATTCGTTCTGCATCCGCTGGCCGAGATCGCGCCGCAGCGGGTCGATGCCGATCAGCTGGCCGCCGTGCGGGGGCAGCGGATCGAGCGGCTGGAGGGGCGGTTCTGGGGCTGAGCCTGCCTGCGGCTTACCGCTGGAACTGAAGCTCCGACAGGCCCAGGCTCAGGGCGAGCGGCGACGGGCCATCAGGCCGACCCTGCAGCCGGCAGGCACGCCCGCCCGCCCGCCCGTTCAGCTCAATCGACCTTGGCGCCCGAAGCCCTCACCACCTGCTGGTACTTGGCGCGTTCCGACGCCATGAAAGCGTCGAACTGCTCCGGCGTGGTGGGCACCGGCTCGGCCAGCAGGGCGGCGAAGCGGGTCTTGGTTTCCGGCGTCTTCAACGCGTCGGTGAAGGCCTTGTTCAGCTTGGCGACCACGGCCTTGGGCGTGCCGTGCGGGGCGACCAGGCCCCACCAGGTGTCGACGGAGAAGCCCTTGTAGAGGCTGGAGAGCGCAGGCACGCCCGGCAGCATGGGGCTGGGTTCGAGCGAGGTGACGGCCAGTGCCTTGAGCTTGCCCGCGCGGATGTTCGGCGCGGCGGCGGCCAGGTTGTCGATGTTGAAGTCGACCTCGCCGGCCAGCAGCGCCAGCTGGGCGGGGCTGGCGCCACGGTAGGGAATGTGCAGCGCGTAGATGCCGGCGCGCTGCTTGAACATCTCGCCCGCCAGGTGGCCGGCGCTGCCATTGCCGCCACTGCCGTAGTTCAGCTTCGCGGGGTTGGCCTTGGCGTAGGCGATCAGGTCTGCCAGCGAGTGGATGTTCAGCTGCTCGGCGCGGGCCGCATTCACCACCACCACATTGGGCACGCGCACCATCTGCGTGATGCCGACGAAATCCTTGGCGGCGTCGTAGGGCATGCGGGAGTAGAGCCAGGGGTTCACCGCGTGGGTGGCGGTGGCGGAGATGCCGATGGTCAGCCCGTCCGGTGCGGCCTTGGCCACCACGTCGGCGCCGATGTTGCCGCCCGCGCCGGGCTTGTTGTCGATCACCACCACCCCCAGCGACTCACGCACCCGTTCGGCCAGGGCACGCGCGGTCGCGTCGATCGGGCCGCCGGGCGCGTAGGGCACCACCAGGCGGATGGGCGCGTCCTGGGCCAGGGCCAGCGGCGCGGCGGCGAAGGAGCCGGCCAGTGCGGTGGCGCAAAGAAGAAGGTTTCTGCGGTTCATGAGCGGGAATAGGGGGCGGAGAGGACGACGGAAACGACGCAGTTGCAGGAAGCCGGTGCGCGGGCATGCTGCATCACGAAGGGGGGGCACGGGCTCTCTCCCTCGGGGACGCAGAGCCGGTGCACTGGCGCATTGTCCGCTGTCCCTGGCGTTTTCGAGGCATCTTTCCCGCCCGAAACACCGCCCAGTCCGGCGCGTCCCGTTCCGTGGAAAGCCGTTGCCCCGGCGGGCCTGGGCCTGGGGCTCAGCCGGCGTGCTTGTCGGCTTCCGAGGTGAAGGCGTCGGCGAAGAATTCGTCCGGCGGCAGACCGCGCTCTGCCGTATAGGCTGCGCGGGCCGAATCGACCACGATGGGGGCGCCGCAGGCATACACCTGGTGGCCCGACAGGTCGGCGAAGTCGTCCAGCACCGCCTGGTGCACGAAGCCCCTGCGTCCGGCCCAGGCGTCTTCCGCCAGCGCGTGCGACACCACCGGGACGTAGCGCAGGTGCGGCATGTCGGCCAGACGCTCGCGCAGCCAGCCGTCCAGGTACAGGTCGCCGGGGCGGCGGCCGCCCCAGTACAGCGTGGTGGGCCGCGCGATGCCCTTGAAGCGCATGTGCTCGATCAGCGACTTGACGGGCGCGAAGCCGGTGCCCGAGGCCAGCAGCACGATGGGTTTGTCCGAATCCTCGCGCAGGAAGAAGCTGCCGAAAGGTCCCTCCACCCGCAGGATTTCCTTTTCCTTCATGCCGGTGAAGACGTGGTCGGTGAAGCGCCCGCCGGGCATGTGGCGGATGTGCAGTTCCACGCCGGGCGCTTCGGCCTGGGTGTGGGGGGCGGTGGCCATCGAATACGCCCGCCGCGCGCCGTCCTTGAGGATGAATTCGATGTACTGCCCCGCGTGGTAGCGGAAGGTGTCGGCCGCCGGCAGCTGCAGGCGCACGATCATGACGTCGTGCGACGCACGGGTCAGCGAAGACACCCGCACCGGCAATTTCTTGATGGGGAAGGCGCTTTCGTCGGTGACGTGGCGCGACTCGAGCACCACGTCGGTCAGCGGCTGCGCGCAGCAGGTCAGCACGAAGCCGGCGTCGGCTTCGGCGGCGGACAGGGCCTTCGACTGGTGGTCGCCATGCACCACCGAGCCGCTCAGCTTCTTGCATTTGCACGATCCGCAGGCGCCGTCCTTGCAGCCGTAGGGCAGGCCGACGCCGCTGCGGATGGCGGCCGCCAGGATGGATTCGCCCGCCTGGGCCGTGAAGGTGCGCCCGCTGGGCTGCACGCTGATCTGGACTGCCGCCGCTGCGGTCTCTGCGCTCGTCATGGTGTGGGTATCCTCGGGTTCTCTGCGACGCGGTGCCGGTCGCACCGCGTTTTTCTCAGCTCGACGGACTTTCGATTTTGCCCTCAAACCAGAACCCCCTCGGCGCCCTGCCGGCGCGCTTTCGGCGCCAGCGCGTGCTCATCATCGGCTGCGGCGACGTGGGCCTGCGCGCGGCGCGGGCGCTGGGCGTGCAGGCCGGGGGCGCGCACCCGCGCGTGCTGGCGCTCACCTCCAGCCCCGAGCGCGCGCCGGCGCTGCGGGCAGCGGGCATCGTGCCGCTGCTCGGCAACCTCGACCAGATCGCCACGCTGCGGCGGCTGTCGGGCCTGGCCACGCGGGTGCTGCACCTGGCGCCGCCGCCGGGCGAGCGCGACTGCGGCCCCGAATGGTGGCGCGACAACCGCACCCTGGCGCTGGCGCGCGCGCTGCGCCTGCGCACGCTGCCCGCCGCCCTGGTCTACGGCTCCACCAGCGGGGTCTACGGCGACTGCGGCGGTGCGCTGGTGACCGAGGCCCGCCCGGTGGCGCCTGCCACGCCCCGCGCCCAGCGCCGGGTGAACGCGGAGCGCGCCGTGCGCCACCTGGGCCGCGCCGGCGTGCGCGCCAGCATCTTGCGCATTCCGGGCATCTACGCCCCCGACCGCGAGGGCGGCACGCCCGAGGCCCGCCTGCGGCGCGGCACGCCCGTGCTGGCGACCGAGGACGACGTGTTCACCAACCACATCCACGCCGACGACCTGGCCCGCGCCTGCATCGCGGCCCTGTGGCGCGGCCGGGCCCAGCGCTGCTACAACGTCAGTGACGACAGCCACCTGAAGATGGGCGACTACTTCGACCTGGCGGCCGACCTGTACGGCCTGCCGCGTCCGCCGCGCGTCGCGCGCAGCACCGCGCAGCAGTCGCTGCCGGTGTCGCTGCTGAGCTTCATGGGCGAATCGCGCCGGCTGGACCGCACCCGCATGGCGCGGGAGCTGCGCGTGCCGCTGCACTATCCGACCGTGGCACAGGGCCTGCGCGGGCAGCGGGCCTGAACCCGCAAGGCTGCCGGCACCCGCCGTGGCCGGGTCCGGCGGCTAGCGCGGGTGGATGTTGCCCTGCCGGTCGTAGCACCGGAAGACATTGCACTGCGTGATCTCCGTCGGCCGGCTGGGCGCCGGACGCGGCGGCACCACGACCACCGGCGGCGCGTAGTAGGGCTGTGCGTAGCCGGGGGCCGCAGGGTAGGGCGTGGCATAGGCCGGGCGGTTGGCGCGCGCGCGTTCGGCGTCCAGGTATTGGGCCGGAGTCAGGCAGGCCTGGTCGGCCTGGCGCTGCGCGGCATCGAGCCGGACGGCCTCGTCCACCATGCCGCGCCCCAGGGTGTCGGTCACTTCCTGCAGCTGGCGCCGGGCATTGCGGCAGGACGCGGACTGCGATGGGTCGGGCGCCGCGTCGCGGCGCGGCTGGGCGCGGCGCTCGCGGGCCTCGCGCGCATCGTCGCGACGCTGTTGCTCGGCCTCGGTCTGCAGGCGCTCCTGTTTCCGCTCCAGCGCCTCGGCGGCCTGTTCGCGCTCTTGCCGGATCTGCTCGGGCGTCTTGCGCGGCTCCACCTCGCGCGCGGCAGCGCCGCTGCTGCAACTGCCGTCGGTATAGGTGACCTTGCCGGTCGCCGGGTCGGTGCAGCGCAGCACCTGGGCCTGCGCTGCTCCCATCACGATCAGGCTGGCCGCCAACGCCGAGGCGCCCACACAGCAGCGGGCAAGACGGGCACCGACGGGCCAGGCGGCGGGATGAGCAGGCACGGGCATGGTGGATTGCGTCGGTTGCGTCGGTTGCGTCGTTGCGCGGTGAGGCGGGTCGCTGGCCTGGTCTGCGGGAGCGGGGCGTCAGCGCCAGTCCGGCTTGGGCGTGCCGCCGCCGCGGCGCCTGTTGCTCTCCATCTCCTCCCAGGTGCGGCGGTTGCGCTCGGCCTCTTCGCGGCGGGTGCGCTCTACATCCGCATTCGGGTGGGGCGGCAGGCGGTTGGCATTGCGCTGCACGTCGTCGGCCCGGCGCCGCTCGAATTCGCGCCGCTCGGCCTCGCGGCGCATGTCGTCGTTGCGGCGGCGGTCGTCGGCACGGCGGTCGGCATCGCGGCGGTCGGCGTCACGGCGCATGGCATCGCGCCGTTCGTCGTCGCGGCGGCGCGCCTCCCACGCTTGGCGGTCCCGGCGCTCGCGCCAATCGTCGTAGCCGGGCCGCTGGGTGTAGATGGGCACCGGCACGACCGTCGGATTGGAATAGATGTAGCGGGGCGACTCATACACCGTCACCGATGAACTGGTGGAGGGGTAGCTGCCGTAGGGGTAGCTGCCGCCGGAGTAACCGGCGCTCGGGTAGGGGGCGGGGCTGCTGCCTGCGGGCGGGTAATAGCCACCCTGGTCGTAATAAGGGTCGCCGGGCATGGCCGCGCAGCCGGCGAACAGGCTGGCCAGGGCCGTGGCGGCGGCGATTTTGCAGAGGGAAGCGAAGTGGCGCATGGCGTGTCTCTTTCTTGGAGGAGCGCGCAGAGCACGCGGGGCAGGCGCGGCCGCAGCCGCCGGGGCGCATCCGTGAATGAATCCGTCTGACGCGCTGGCGCCCATTTTGGTTGACTCGGGCAGTGGGGCTTTGTCGGGCTTTGCCGGGTCTTCATGGTCGTGTCCGAATGTGGACGCGCGTCGGCTCACGCCTGCACGCCCGGTTGCCGGCCCAGGTAATCGGCCAGCGCGGCGATGGCCTGGCGCACCTTGGCGGGCTGGGTGTCGCGCTGCGGCGTCACGGCCCAGATGCGCAGCCCCTCGATGGGGCCGAAGCGCCAGTCGGGCAGCAGTCGCACCAGCCGGCCCTCCGCCAGCGCCTCCTGCACGTCGATGCTGCCGACCAGCGCCAGCCCCAGGCCCGCCTCGCACATCTGCTGCACCGACAGCTGGTTGTTGCTGGCAATGCGCGCCTGCACCCGCAGGGTTTGCGACGCAGCGCCGGGCGGGTGCAGCTCCACCCTCCAGTCGCCATGGTCGGGTACCAGCCCCAGCCAGGGCTGGGCCAGCAGCTGTTCGGGGCTGCCGGGCACACCGTGGCGGGCCAGCCAGCCGGGGGCCGCGCACAGCCACCACTGCAGCGTGCCCAGCCGCCGCGCGGCCCAGGTGGAGTCGGCCAGGCCTCCGAAGCGCACGGCCAGGTCGACCCGCGCCTGGATGAGGTCGATGGGCGCGTCGTCCACCAGCAGCCGCAGGCGCAGCGCGGGGTGGGCTGCCAGCAGGCCGCCCAGCGCCGGGGCGACATGGCGGGCGAAGCCGACCGGCGCGGCCAGCCGCAACTCGCCGCTCGGGGCATCGCGCGACGCGGCCAGTTCGGCCCGCGCCTGGTCGGCTGCGGCGCACATGGCCGCGCACTGGGCGTGGTAGCGCGCGCCCGCTTCGGTCAGCGCCAGCTGGCGGGTGGACCGGTGCAGCAGCGTGACGCCACCGGCCTGCTCCAGCGCGCGCACCTGCTGGCTGACGGCCGAGGGGCTGAGCCCCAGCGCGCGGGCAGCACCGCTCATCGAGCCGTGCTGCACCACGCTGGCAAAGATGGCCATGCGTTTGAGATCGTCCACTGTGAAGCCTGTCTTCAAGGTGATGGCTTTTTGAGCCGTCTAGTCGAGCGATTGTGCAGTTATTACGATTGCGCCATCGCCTCAACGGCATCTTTTGAAAACCAGGAACTGACATGAACATCGCTTTGATCGGCACCGGCTTCGTAGGCTCTGCCGTGCTGGAAGAACTGCTGCAACGGGGCCACCGCGTGACGGTGCTGGCACGCCACCCCGAGAAGATCGCCCCGCGGGACGGCCTCACCGTGGTGGCCGCAGATGCCCAGCAGGCCGCGCAGGTCGCGGCAGCGGTGCGCGGCCACGACGCGGTGGTGAGCGCCTACAACCCGGGCTGGACGGTGCCGGACATCTACGAGCAGTTCCTGCGCGGCACCGAAGCCATCGTGGAAGGCGTGCGTTCAGCCGGCGTGAAGCGTGTGCTGATGGTGGGCGGGGCGGGCAGCCTGTTCGTCGCCCCCGGCGTGCAGCTGGTCGACACGCCCGATTTCCCGGCCGAGTGGAAGGCCGGCGCCCTGGCCGCCCGCGACGCGCTGACGCGGCTGCGCGGCGAAAAGGAGCTGGAGTGGACGTTCATGTCGCCCGCCATCCTGCTGCAACCCGGCGAGCGCACCGGCCGTTATCGCCTGGGCGGGGAGGAGCCGCTCATGAACGGCGCGGAGCCCGGCAGCATCAGCGTGGCCGATCTGGCCGTGGCCCTGGTCGACGAAGTCGAGGCGCCTCAGCATGTGCGCCAGCGGTTCACGGTGGCGCATTGAGCCTGCGGCGCATCGCGAAAGGCCGGTGCCGGATCGGCCGGCGCCAGCGGGTCGAATGCTATCAATAAAATAGCATAAGACCCTTATGGATCAAGCGCTGGAGGCCGATTTGACCTCCATTCGGCCGGCCGGGTCGCGCTGATTGGCGGCCCGCCCTCTCAGGCCGCCAGCACCCGCCGCATCGTCTCGGCCAGGTCTTCCGCGACGAACTTGGCCACATAGCCGTCCGCGCCCACGCTACGCACATGGTCTTCGTTGGCCGATCCGGACAGCGACGAGTGGATCACCACCGGAATGTGCTTGAGCCGGGGGTCCTGCTTGATGTTGCGCGTCAGGGTGAAGCCGTCCATCTCCGGCATTTCCAGGTCGGTCAGCACCAGCGACACCCGGTCGGCCACCGTCTTGCCTTCGGCCTCGGCGCTGCGGGCGATGGCGTTGAGCCGGTCCCATGCTTCCTTGCCGGACTTGGTCATCTCGTAGGGCGCGTGCAGCGCCTGCAGTTCCTGCTCGATGAGCGAGCGGGCCACGAAGGAATCGTCCGCCGCCAGGATGATGGTGCCGGGCTTGAGCTTCAGCTTGGGACCTATCTTGGAGGCATCGACCTGGTGCGTGTCGGACGGCGAGACCATCTGCAGGATGGCCTCCACGTCCAGCACCTGCGCCAGGCGCGAGCCATCGGTGTTGCCGTCCAGGCGCGCGATGCTGGTCACCAGCTTGCCGCCCGTGCCGCTGCTCTCGGCCGACAGCACCTGCTTCCAGTCCAGCCGCACGATGTCTTCCACCGACTCGACGGCGAACGCCTGCGTGGTGCGCGCGTATTCCGTCACCAGCATGATGTTCAGGCCGGTCTGCGGCTTGCAGCCCACGATGGAGGGCAGGTCCAGCACCGGGATGATCTGCCCGCGCAGGTTGACCACGCCCAGCGAATGCGGTGTGGAGCCAGCGATGGGCGTGATGTTGGGCATGGCCACGATCTCGCGGATCTTGAACACGTTAATACCGAACAGCTCGGACTTGCCCAGCGCCTCGTCCTGCCCGAGGCGGAACAGCAGCAGCTCGAACTTGTTGGTTCCGGTGAGGTTGGTCCGCTCGTCGATTTCCTGCTGTACGGCCTTCATGGCAATTTCCTTGGCAATTGTGTACCTTTGTAAATTCTAGGGGCGAAGCGCCGTTCGCGGCATGCCGGCCGCCGGTAATTCCATCCCGCGCAGGTTTCACCGGCCAGGCCGGGTGCCGGCTGTGGTCATTCGGCGACAGCCGGCCGGCCATGAAAAAAGCCGCCACCGGACTCATCGGGGCGGCTTCGCCAGGCGCCATCGCGCGAGAGGGTGGGGCAATGGCGGCCCCGCAGGTTCAGCGATCCAGCGCGTAGGCGATCACGTAGTCACCACGGTCGGGCGAATTGCGGGCGCCGCCGGCCGAGACCAGCACGTACTGCTTGCCCGTGGCGGGCGCCTTGTAGCTGATCGGCGTGCCCTGGCTGCCGACCGGCAGGCGGGCCTTCCAGATCTCCCTGCCGGTGCCGCTGTCGTAGGCGCGCAGGTAGTAGTCCTGCGTGGCGGCGATGAAGACCAGCCCGCCCTGGGTGGAGAGCGTGCCGCCGATGGTCGGCATGCCGATCGGAATGGGCAAGCCCATCTTCACGCCGAAGGGCCCGGTGTCCCTCACGGTGCCCACGGGAACCTGCCAGGCGATCTGCCGGGTTGTCATGTCCACCGCCGTCAGCGTGCCGAACGGGGGCTTCTGGCACGGGATCTCCAGCGGCGACATGAAGCGCACCTTGGCGTTGATGGCGTAGGGCGTGCCGGCCAGCGGCACCGGGCGGGTGATGGCGGCGGCCTCGTTGCCGTCCGACTTCTTGCCTGCATCCGCCGGATCGGCGGCGATCAGCTGCACCTCCAGGCCCACGCGCATGTCGTTGACGAACAGGTAGCCGCTGTTCGGATCGACCGACAGGCCGCCCCAATTCATGCCGCCCAGGGAGCCGGGCAGATTCAGCGACGGGTCGGTGCCCGGCGGCGTGAAGAGGCCGGTGTAGCGCTTGGATTTGAACTGGATGCGGCACAGCAGCTGGTCGAAGGGCGTGGCGCCCCACATGTCGGACTCCTTCAGGTCGGACGCGCCGATGCTGGGCATGCCGACCGAGAAAGGCTGGGTGGGCGAATAGGTTTCACCGGGGATCTTGCCTGCCGGCACGGGGCGTTCCTGCACTTCGGTGAGCGGCTTGCCGGTCTGGCGGTCGAGCACGAAGATCTGCCCGGCCTTGGTGCCGAACACCAGCGCCGGCGTGGTCTTGCCGCCCTCGCCGGGGAAGTCCACGAACGAAGGCTGCATGGGCACGTCGAAGTCCCAGAGGTCGTCGTGCACGGTCTGGTAGACCCACTTTTCCTTGCCGGTGGCGGCGTCCACGGCCAGCATCGACGCGCCGTACTTGCGGTCCAGCCGGTTGTGCTTCACGCCCCAGAGATCCACTGCCGCGCTGCCCACCGGCATAAAGACGGTGTTCGACTGCGGGTCATACGACATCGGCGCCCAGACATTGGGCGTGGAACGCACGTAGGTCTGGCCTTCGGGCGGTGCCGTCTGCACCTCGGGGTTGCCCGGGTCGAAGGCCCAGCGCAGTGCGCCGGTCACCACGTCGAAGCCGCGCACCACGCCGCCCGGCATGTCCGTGCTCACGTTGTCGGCCACGCGGCCGCCGATGACGATGGTCGTGCCCGCCAGCGTGGGGGCGGACGTGGGGTAGTACTCGCCCGTGTCCGCGCCCTTGCCCATGCCGGCGCGCAGATCGACGCGGCCCCCCTGGCCGAAGCCGGTGCAGAAGGCGCCGGTGTCGGCGTCCAGCGCGATCAGCTCGGGCGTCACGCTGTTCATCAGGATGCGGCGCTGGCAGGGGGCGCCGGGCGCCACGGCGGCGGGCGGCACGGGCGTGGAGCCGGCCACCGTGGGCTGCTGCAGCGGCGCCGTGGCGTCGAAGTACGCCAGTCCGCGGCAGCGCATCCACTTCTTCTGCTTGGCGTTGATCTCGGTCTTCCAGAGTTCCTTGCCAGTCGCCGCGTCGAGCGCGATGACGTTGTTGTGCGGCGTGCAGAGGAACACGCGGTCGCCGATCTGCAGGGGCGTCAACTGGTCTTCCGCACCGCCGCCGCCGGGGCTCACGGGCGTGTCGCCGGTGCGGTAGGTCCAGGCGACCTGCAGGTCCTTCACGTTGTCGCGCGTGATCTGGTCCAGCGCGGCAAACCGGCTGCCGCCCGGCGTGTTGCCGTAGTGCGCCCAGTTCACCTGCTCGGTGCCGGGCGCGACCGGCGTCGGGGCCGGGCCGCTGCCCTGTGCGGCCACCACCGCATGCGGCTGGAACATGCCCCAGACGGTCGCCAGGCACAGCACCGCCAGCACGCCGGCCACGGCCAGCGCGGGCTGCCGTGCGCTGGTCTGGCCTGCTGCGCGGCGCAGCCACGGGAACGAGGCCGCCACGGCCACGCCGATCACCGCGAACGGCATCAGGCGCGACACCAGCGGCCAGAAGTCCAGGCCGGCCTCGGCCACGGCCCAGACCGCCGTGCCCAGCAGCGCGGCTGCGAAGACCCAGGCGCCGGAGGGCCGGGCGCGCGCGATCTGCGCGCCGGCAATCACCCAGGCCGTGCCGGCGATCACGAAATAGGCGCTGCCGCCCAACGCGAGCAGCCGCGAACCGAAGAAAGCGAAGAACAGCCCTGCGGCCAGGATGACCAGCCCGAGCGCGGCCAGCCAGATCCGTGCCGCGACAGGCACGGAAGTCGGAGATTTACCCATGAAGAAACCCAATCGAGATGCCACCCAGGCGGTGGCAGGAGGGCGTCGAAGATCGCGGCGGGCGCTGGAGTCCAGCGGGCGCCAGCGTGCCGCACCAGACGTGCGGCAGCTTCGACGGACAGGGGCAGGAGTGTAGGCGTTCCCGGCCCAATCGTTAGGCAGGCATGGTGTTAACCACGTTGCCGTTCTGGGTGTCGTGTGATAGGCGGGTGCGGCGCTTCGCCGTCGGCCTGGATGGGAGTGGGGGTGGAGGTAGCGGTCGAGGTGGCGCCCGGGTATGGGCTAGACGACCCCGGCCGCGCGCCACTCGGCCAGGCGTTCGTGGCCGATGCCCCAGTCCTGCAGCACTTCGGCCGTGTGCTGGCCGAGGGCCGGCGGGGCGTGGCGCAGCACGGGCGGCGTGGCCGACAGGCGCAGGGGGCTGGCCACGGTGGCGATGGTGGCCACGCCGTCGCCGGGCGCTTGGGTGCCGTCGGCCCAGCGGGGCAGTTCCACGCGCAGCTGCCGCGCCTGCACCTGCGGGTCGTCGAAAGCCTGGGCCACGTTGTTGATGGGGCCGCAGGGCACGGCCTTGTCTTCCAGCAGGGCGACCCAGTCGGCGGTGCTGCGGGTGCGGGTCACCGCTTCCATCAAGGGGATGAGCGTACTGCGATGCTTCACGCGCAGGGTGTTGGTGGCGAAGCGCGCATCCTGCGCCCACTGGGGCTGGCCGGCCGCCGCGCAGAAGCGGGCGAACTGGCCGTCGTTGCCGATCGCCAGCAGCATGTTGCCGTCGGCGGTGGGGAAGTCCTGGTAGGGCACCAGGCTGGGGTGGCTGTTGCCCATGCGGCCGGGCGCTTCGCCCGTGGCCAGGAAGCCGGCCGCCTGGTTGGCCAGCACGGCCATGCCCACGTCCAGCAGCGCCATGTCGATGTGCTGGCCTTCGCCGGTGCCGTTCGTGGCGTTGTCGCGCACATGCAGCGCTGCCAGGATGGCGTTGCTGGCATAGAGGCCCGTGAACAGATCGATGACCGCGACACCCACGCGCAGCGGGCCGCCGCCGGGCGCTTCGTCGGCGCGGCCGGTGATGCTCATGAGCCCGGTCATGGCCTGCACCATCAGGTCGTAGCCGGCGCGCTCGGCATAGGGCCCGGTCTGGCCGAAACCGGTGACCGAGCAGTAGATGAGGCGCGGGTTCAGCGCGCGCAGGCTGGCATGGTCCAGCCCGTACTGCTGCAGCCCGCCCACCTTGAAGTTCTCCACCACCACGTCGGCCTGCAGCGCCATCTGGCGGATGAGCTGCTGGCCTTCGGCCGTCGACATGTCGATGGTGATGGAGCGCTTGTTGCGGTTGCAGGCCGTGAAGTAGGCGGCCTGGTCGGTGTCGTGGCCATCCGCATCGCGCAGGAAGGGCGGGCCCCAGTGCCGCGTGTCGTCGCCCACGCCAGGGCGCTCCACCTTCACCACGTCCGCACCCAGGTCCGCCAGCACCTGCGTGCACCACGGGCCGGCCAGCACGCGCGAGAGATCGAGCACGCGGATGCCGGCCAGGGCGCCTGCAGGGGTGGAAGCGGGTGAGGTCATGCGGTGCCCATTGGAGGGTTCAGGATGAAAATGGCCTGCAGCGCCTGTATATCAGGCGCATGCAGCTATTGATTTAATAGCAAATGGGCATCAGAACGCGGCCAGCCCGGTTTGTGCCCGGCCCAGGATCAGCGCATGCACGTCGTGCGTGCCTTCGTAGGTGTTCACCACTTCCAGGTTGACCAGATGGCGTGCCACGCCGAACTCGTCGCTGATGCCGTTGCCGCCCATCATGTCGCGGGCCAGGCGGGCAATGTCGAGCGCCTTGCCGCAGTTGTTGCGCTTGATGATGGAGGTGCCTTCAACCGACGCGATGCCTTCGTCCTTCATGCGGCCGAAGCGCAGCGCGGCCTGCAGGCCCAGGGCGATCTCGGTCTGCATGTCGGCCAGCTTCTTCTGGATGAGCTGCGTGGCCGCGAGCGGGCGGCCGAACTGCTTGCGGTCCAGCGTGTACTGGCGCGCGGTGTGCCAGCAGAATTCGGCGGCACCCATCGCGCCCCAGGCAATGCCGTAGCGGGCGCTGTTGAGGCAGGTGAAGGGGCCCTTGAGGCCCTGCACTTCGGGGAAGGCGTTTTCTTCCGGCACGAACACGTCGTCCATCACGATCTCGCCGGTGACGCTGGCACGCAGGCCCACCTTGCCGTGGATGGCCGGCGCGCTGAGGCCCTTCATGCCCTTTTCCAGCACGAAGCCGCGGATGGGGCCGACGGCGCCGCCTTCGGAGACCTCCTTGGCCCAGACCACGAACACGTCGGCCACGGGGCTGTTGGTGATCCACATCTTGGTGCCCTTGAGCTTGTAGCCGCCAGCCGTCTTGTAGGCGCGCGTGGCCATGCTGCCGGGGTCGGAGCCGTGGTCGGGTTCGGTCAGGCCGAAGCACCCGATCCATTCGCCGCTGGCGAGCTTGGGCAGGTACTTCTGCTTTTGCTCTTCAGTGCCGAATTCGAAGATCGGCACCATCACCAGCGAGCTCTGCACGCTGGCCATCGAGCGATAGCCGGAATCGACACGCTCCACTTCACGGGCGATCAGGCCGTAGGCCACGTAGCCCAGGCCCGGGCCGCCGTACTGCTCCGGAATGGTGGGGCCCAGCAGGCCCACTTCGCCCATCTCGCGGAAGATGCTGGTGTCCATCTTCTCGTGGCGGAACGCGTCCAGCACGCGCGGGGCCAGCTTGTCCTGGCAGTAGGCGGCAGCGGCGTCGCGGATGGCACGCTCGTCGTCGGTCAGCTGCTGGTCGATGAGGAAAGGGTCGTCCCATTGGAATGCTGCGTGGGCCATGGTGTGTCTCCGGAGTCGAAAGCGGGGTGGAAGAAGGGGGAAGTAGGTAGAAGAGGCGCCAGACATGCCGCGATGGCATGGCGGGGCCGCGTGGAACCGATGGTACGAGGTGATCCATGCGTGGGCAAACGACTTGTTGTCATCCAGAAATGCGCAAATGGAATGTCTGGCGGTCTCCTGGGTTAGGCTTGTGGGCATGCATCGCCATCTACCGTCCACCCAGGCGCTGGCCTGTTTCGAAGCCGCAGCCCGCCATGAGAGCTACACCCGCGCAGCGCAGGAGCTGTCGCTCACCCAGAGCGCGGTGTCGCGCCAGATCCTGGCGCTGGAAGAGTGGCTGGGTGTGCAGCTCTTTCGCCGCACGCGCCACGGAGTGGTGCTGACGCCGGCCGGCGCCCGCTACGGGCGGCAGGTGGCGCGCTGGCTGCAGGGGCTGGAGCGCGACACGCTCGACGTGATGTCCCACCAGGGCCGGGGTGGGGCGCTTTCGCTGGCGGCGGTGCCGACCTTCGCCACGCGCTGGCTGATTCCCCGCCTGCCCCGGCTGGCCGCGCTCCATCCCGACATCGTCGTGCACATCGACACGCGCACCCGCCCGTTCCTCTTTGCCGACACCACGTTCGACGCGGCGCTGTATGCCGGCACGCCGGAACAGATCGCGCAGTGGCCGGGGGTGCAGGTACAGCGGTTGATGCATGAAGACGTGGTGCCGGCGTGCAGCCCGCGTTTGCTCGCCGCTGCGGCGACCCGGGGCCCCGGTCGTGCGCACCAGCCCGTGGCGGCCGAGGCCCTAGCCCAGCTGCCGCTCCTGCAGCAGAGCACGCGGCCGCTGGGCTGGCAGCAGTGGTTCGCGGCGCAGGCCGTCGATGCCCCGCGCGCTCTCGACGGTCCGCGCTACGAGCTGTTTTCCATGCTGGCCGTGGCCGCGACCCACGGCCTTGGCGTGGCGCTCATGCCGCCGATGCTGATCGAGGCGGAAATCGCCCGGGGCGAGCTGGTCATCGCCTGCGCAAAACCCCTGCGTGGCGAGCGTGCCTACTACCTGGTCAGTCCGTCGCAGGCCCAATCGCCCGTGCTCGCGACGTTCTCCGCCTGGTTGAAGGACAACGCCGCAACTTGAGGCTTTGCAGCCCATTCGGGCCGCTGGCGGGTTGCACGCCCTGGGTCGCGGCACTACCCTTTGACCGTAGAACCACATTCAAAGGAGTTGCCTTCATGTCCGCCATCCCGTCCACCTACCATGCCCCCACGTTCGAGCCCACCCTGGACGAGATCGAGACCCTGAAACAGCTGGAACTAGGCCGCGGCATCAGCGTCCCGGAAGCGTTGAAGCACCACTTGTCCGGCCGTCTTCTCGACTGGAAACTGATCGCGCGATCGGCCCATGGCGACCTGCAGATCACCGATGCGGGCCGCGACATCATCAAGCGCCAGAACAACTGATCGCCGCTGGTGCTGGCCGGTGGCCCGCCACGGTCGCCCCAGTGTCAGCACCCGCACCCACTAAGCCGTCCCTGCCCATCGGCACCGGACGGCTTTTTTGCCTCCGGCCCCACCGCGGAGTCGCGGGTGGGCACGGCAGGCGCCGTAGTCCTACACCCGGCGGTGGTGCGCCCGGCTAAATTGCTTCCGTTCGGAACACGCCTTGGTGCGTGGACCTCTCCAGATCTCGCGCTGCAAGGAGTACCCGTGCCACTGCATCCCCGCTCTCTCCCACGCCCGTCGGCCCTCACCGCGCTGCGGTCCCCGGCCTGTGGCGTGTGCAGCGATGTGTGGCGGGCGGCAGTGGCTTCAGCAGCGCAACGGTCAGCTCAACGCCTGCCGGCATGCTGACCCCCTGTTCACCAGCGTCTTCGTATCGGTGCATGACCCATTCTCTCGTTCACACCTATTGAAGGAGCGACCAGATGAAGAAAGTCTTGACCGTGGTGGTTGGATTCATGCTGTTCTCCAGCGTCAGCATCGCCTACCTGGCCGCATCGGTCATGTACAGCGTGTGAGGTGAAGAATGGGCCAATCCTCAAGCACCCTCATGCGACGCCACGCTGGGACCCGCTCGCCGATCGCTCTGATCTCTCGGGCTGCGGCCGCTCAGTCCGGTGGCATTCCGGGGCAGCCGGTGGAGCCCGACGTGCCCGGTCCCGCGCCTGAACCGGCAGACACCCCTCCCTACATCCGCCGAGCGACGCTCCACTGAGCCGGTCTGCGCTGTACGCGCGATGACGGCAAAGGCCCCACGCGTAAGCGCGGCGGCCCAACCCCGTCCACCGGCGATGGTTTGTCAGCCGCGCACTCCGCGCCGCCCACCCGTGTGGCCTTCCAGTGCAATCCGCACCCGGCGCGCCAGGTCGCTCATGCCGTAAGGCTTTTTCAGCACGTCGAACTCCGCGCCTTCCGACACATCGCTGATGTTGCCGTCGCCCGCATAACCGGTCGTCAGCAGGATGGCGATGCGCGGATTGCGCCGCCGGATCTCGCGCGCGAGCATGAAGCCGTTCATGCCGCCCGGCATCAGCACGTCGGAGAACACCAGGTCCGGCACCAGCGGGCTGGTCTTGTGGTCGAGCCGCGCCAGCGCCTGCGCCGCATCGGTCGCGATCTCGACCTGGTAGCCGAGGCTCTCGAGCATCGCGCCGGCCAGGTCGGCCACCTCCTGGCGATCGTCCACCACCAGCACGCTCTCGGTTCCGCCACGCTCGGCGGGCCTGTCTTCCGCCGGATGGGCGGGCACGTTCATGGGCTTGCCGGTCGCGGGGAAGTAAAGGCGCACGGTGGTGCCCACGCCCACTTCCGAATAAATGCTGACAGTCCCGCCCGACTGCTTGGCGAACCCATACACCATCGACAGGCCCAGGCCGGTGCCCTTGCCCTCGGGCTTGGTGGTGAAGAACGGGTTGACCACCTGCTTGATCAGCTCGGGCGGTATGCCCTCGCCCGTGTCGGTGATGGAGATCGCCACGTACTGCCCCGGCTGCAGTCCGCCGAAGGCCACCACGTCCGCCCCGGTCACGTGCACATTGCTCGTCTGGATCGTCACCTTGCCGCCGTCGGGCATGGCGTCGCGGGCGTTGGTGATGATGTTGATGATGGCCGCCTCGAGCTGGGTCGGGTCCACCTGGCAGTTGCCCAGGTCGTCATCGAGGTCCAGCTGCAGCTGGATGCGGTCGTTCAGCGTCTCCTCCATCATGGCCCGGATGCTCTCGGCCGTGGCGTTCAGGTTGATTGGCCGCCCTTCCAGCCGCTGCTTGCGCGCGAAGGCCAGCAGCTGCTGGGTGAGGGTGGCCGCGCGTTTCACCGCCTCGGTCGCGCTGCCCACGCTGCCCAGCACCGAATCTGCGTCCTTGCCGGACTGGATGCGACGCTTGGCGATCTCCAGGTGGCCGGAGATGACCTGCAGCAGATTGTTGAAGTCGTGCGAGATGCCGCCCGTCAACTGGCCCAGCGCCTCCATCTTCTGCGCCTGCGCCAGTGCCAGTTCGGCGTCGCGCCGGCGGCTCACGTCCAGCTGCGACGCGAAGAAATACACCAGCTGCTTGTTCTTGTTGTAGACCGGCGAGACGAACAGCGCATTCCAGAACGACGAGCCGTCCTTGCGGTAGTTCAGGATCTCGGTGGTGAACTCGCGCCGGTTGGCGATGGCCTCGGCGAGCGCGCTGACCGTCGAGCGATCGGTGCCCGGCCCCTGCAGGAAACGGCAGTTGGTGCCCAGAATTTCATCGGGCGTATATCCCGTCATCGACAGGAAGGCGCGGTTGACGAAGACGATCGGGTTGTCGTGCTGCCGAGGGTCGGTCACCAGCATCGGCATGCGGGTGGTTTCGATGGCGGTGAAGAAGATGTCGTCTTCGTGGTCCCTCAACGTCCGGACATCGGAGCCGGCCATGGACACCTCGGGTGCCCGCGATCCATGTATGGGGGGCTTTTCGTCGTGCGAATTCATGCTGCATTAGAGCAGCGCCGGAGCCGTTTGGCGTAGGCGCTGGCGCCATTTTGTCTGTCGGCTCGATTCGTCCGAACATCGGCGGCACGCCCGGCATCAGACAGCGGGGCGATTGCGGCGTTGCGATGACCGAGATGGGGTGGCGTGAGGGGGAAGAAGTGCAGCGGGTGGCGACGCTGGAGGCGTGCCGGGCACCCGTGGCGGCACCCTCGAACCGGAACGCGTGGCGGAGCGAAAGCCGGAACACATTCAAAAACCATAGCTGAAGAGCCATGGTGCCCGGGGCCGGAATCGAACCGGCACGCCTTGCGGCGGGGGATTTTGAGTCCCCTGCGTCTACCAATTCCACCACCCGGGCGACGCAAAAATCAAAGAGGCGAATTATGGCACAGTAGCATCATATGAAGACCTATCCCACCATCGAAGACGCCATCGGCCGCACGCCGCTCGTGGCGTTGCAGCGCATCGGCGCGGCGGACAACCAGGCGCGCGGCAATGTCGTGCTGGGCAAGCTGGAGGGCAACAACCCTGCGGGTTCGGTGAAGGACCGGCCGGCGCTGTCGATGATTCGCCGGGCGGAAGAGCGCGGCGAGATCCAGCCGGGCGACACCCTGATCGAGGCCACCTCCGGCAATACCGGCATCGCCCTGGCGATGGCGGCGGCCGTGCGCGGCTACCGCATGGTGCTGGTGATGCCGGAAGACCTTTCCATCGAGCGGGCGCAAACCATGAAGGCGTTCGGCGCCGAGCTGATCCTGACGCCCAAGAGCGGCGGCATGGAATATGCGCGAGACCTGGCCGACACCATGGTCGCGCAGGGCAAGGGCAGGGTGCTCGATCAGTTCGCGAACCCCGACAATCCGCGCATCCATTACGAAACCACCGGCCCGGAACTGTGGGAGCAGACCGAAGGCCGCATCACCCACTTCGTCAGCGCCATGGGCACCACCGGCACCATCACCGGCGTGTCGCGGTTCCTGAAGGAGAAGAACCCCGCGATCCAGATCATCGGCGCGCAGCCGAAGGAGGGCTCGCGCATTCCGGGCATCCGCAAGTGGCCCGAGGAATACCTGCCGAAGATCTACGACCCTCGCGCGGTGGATGAAACCATCAGCGTCGGCCAGGACGATGCGGAAGACATGTGCCGCCGCATGGCCCGTGAAGAAGGCATCTTCGGCGGCATTTCCGCTGCCGGCGCCTGCTGGGCCGCGCAGGAGATCGCCCGCCGCGAGCAGAACGCGACCATCGTGTTCGTGGTGTGCGACCGGGGCGACCGTTACCTGTCCACCGGCGTCTTTCCGGCCTGACCCGCCGGAACGGTTTCCCTGTTCGGCGCGGCATATGAAGGCGAATCGCCCTCCAGCGCCCGTCAACCGGGCGGTGTTTGCTATTGAAAAGATAGCTATTTCGACCGCCCTCAGCGAGGTTCTCCCATGCTGTACGAAACACGGTTCTGCACGCACTGCGCGACGGCGCTGGCTCCCATCACGCTGATGGAAGACGGCGGGCCCACGGAGCGGCTTCGCTGCCCGGCTTGCGGATGGACGCACTGGAACAACCCCACGCCCGTGCTTGCCGCCATCGTCGAGTACGAAGGCAAGGTTCTGCTGGCCCGCAATGCCGCCTGGCCCGGCAAGGCTTTCGGGCTCATCACCGGCTTCATGGAGGCCGGGGAGAGCCCGCAAGAAGGCATTGCCCGCGAGATCAAGGAAGAAACGCAGCTCGACGTGGAGGATGGGGCGGGGGGCTTGCAGCTGGTGGGCGCCTATCCCTTCCTGCGCATGAACCAAGTGATCATCGCCTACCACGCGGTGGCGCGCGGCAGCATCCGGCTGTCGCCAGAGCTGGTCGAGTACCGTCTGATCGCTCCGTCTTCCGTCGTCTGCTGGCCGGCGGGCACGGGCTATGCGCTGGCCGACTGGCTGCGCGCGCGGGGCATCGAGCCGCGCTTTGCCGACTTCCAGGCGGCCCGCAGCGTCGATGATCCGGCGTGAGCCGCGCAGAGGTGTCGGACAGCCCTGCGGCCTGCAGCGTGCCGGCGGCACGGGCCCGGCCTAAAATCACGCCCTACGTCCAGGAAACACGATGCACATCCACCAGGAAATCGACACCCGCGGTCTGAACTGCCCGCTGCCCATCTTGAAGGCGAAGAAAGCGCTGGCCACCATGGGCAGCGGCCAGTTGCTCAAGGTGCTGGCAACCGATGGCGGCTCGCTGCGGGATTTCCAGGCGTTCGCCAAGCAGACCGGCAACGAACTGGTCGAGCAGCAGACTGTGGGCGACGAATACATCCACGTGCTGCGCCGCCGCTGATCGGCACAAGGTCGCAGGCGGCGCTGCCGGTCGCCAGGGCGGGCTGCAGAGCCCCTGTCGAGCGGGCCTCCGGCGGACGGCAGGGCGCACCACACCACCGCCGTCGCCGTGGAAAAAGGCCCGCTGCATGCGGGCCTTGTCGTTTCCGGGCTGCGAGCCGGCTCAGAGATCCAGGCTTTTGAGGTACTTGCGGAAGTCGGCGCCCAGCTGGGGGTGTTCCAGCGCCAGCTCGACGTTGGCCTCCAGGAAGCCTTCCTTGCTGCCGCAGTCGTAGCGCTTGCCGTCGTAGCGGTAAGCAAACACCTTTTCGCGGCGCATCAGCGCGGCGATGCCGTCGGTGAGCTGGATCTCGCCGCCCACGCCGCGGGGCAGGGCCGCGATCTCGCGGAACACGCCGGGCGTGAGGATGTAGCGGCCGGCCACGCCCAGGCGCGAGGGCGCATCTTCCGGCGCGGGCTTCTCGACCATGTGCGACAGCTCCAGCAGGCGGTCGTTGACCGGCTTGCCGGCCACGATGCCGTAGCGCCGCGTGTGTTCGTCAGGCACTTCCTGCACCGCCAGGATCGTGGCCTGCCACTCTGCGAACTGCTCGACCATCTGCTTGAGCACCGGCGGCTTGCCGACCATCAGGTCGTCGGCCAGCAGCACGGCGAAGGGGTCGTTGCCGACGACGCTGTGCGCGCAGTACACGGCGTGGCCCAGGCCCAGCGCCTTGGGCTGGCGGATGTAGATGCATTCCATGTCGTCCGGCACGATGGAGCGCGCCAGCGACAGCAATTCGTCCTTGCCCTTCGATTCCAGCTCGGACTCCAGCTCGTAGGCGGTGTCGAAATGATCGGGGATGGCGCGCTTGTTGCGGCCATTGATGAAGATCATCTGGCGGATGCCCGCGGCGTAGGCCTCCTCGACGGCGTACTGGATCAGCGGCTTGTCCACGACGGGCAGCATCTCCTTGGGCTGCGCCTTGGTGGCCGGCAGGAAGCGGGTGCCCAGGCCGGCGACGGGAAAGACGGCCTTGCGGATCGTTGCAGTGGAATCGGTCATGCAGTGCGTTCTGGGTGATGAAAGTCGGGGGGCATCATACGGGTGGACGCCGTAACCTCATGTAGTCGATTGCGCCAAAGCGCAGGCGCTGGCCGGGGCTGCTGACGCGCAGGTGACCCGCGCGCCTGGTCGGCAGGCCGCGCCGCCCGATCAGCGGGCGGTGCGGCCTGCCATCTGCCGGCGGCGAGCTGCTGGTCAGCCCAGCCGCGCCAGCTGGTCCTTCAGGCGGGAGAGCGTCGCGCCGAAGTCGGCCACGCGCTTCTTTTCCTGGTCGATGACGGCGGGCGGCGCCTTAGCGACGAAGGCCTCGTTGGACAGCTTGGCTCCGGCCTTGGCGATCTCGCCCTCGATGCGGGCCACTTCCTTCGAAAGGCGCGCCTTCTCGGCCGCCACGTCGATCTCCATGTGCAGGCACATGCGCGCCTCGCCTACCACGGCCACGGGCGCGGCCTGCGCGGCGGCGGCCCAGGCGGCCTCGTCGTCGAATACCTTGACTTCGCTGAGCTTGGCCAGCGCCTGCAGCACCGGCGCCGCGCCGCGCATGAATTCGGTGTCGCCGACCACGTAGAGCGGCAGACGCGTGGCGGGCGAGACGTTCATCTCGCCGCGCAGCGTGCGGCAGGCATCCACCAGCGATTTGAGCTTGGCCACATGGGCGATGGCGGCCGCATCGATTTTCTCGGGCTGCGCCTGGGGATAGGCGGCGATGCTGACCGACGGACCAGCGCGGCCAGCGACGGGCGCCACCTGCTGCCAGAGGCCTTCGGTGATGAACGGAATGATGGGATGCGCCAGGCGCAGGATGGTCTCCAGCGTGCGGATCAGCGTGCGGCGCGTGGCGCGCTGCTGCGCCGCGGTGCCGGTCTGGATCTGCACCTTGGCGATCTCCAGGTACCAGTCGCAGAACTCGTTCCAGACGAAGTCGTAGACCGTGTTGGCCACGTTGTCCAGGCGGAACTCGGCAAAGCCCTTGGCCACTTCGGCCTCGACCTGCTGCAGCAGCGACACGATCCAGCGGTCGGCCTGGCTGAACTCCAGGTAGTCGCCGTCGCAGGCGGTGGGCGCGTGGTCTTCCAGGCCGCAGTCGCGGCCCTCGCAGTTCATCAGCACGAAGCGACTGGCGTTCCAGAGCTTGTTGCAGAAGTTGCGGTAGCCCTCGCAGCGCTTGCTGTCGAAGTTGATGCTGCGGCCCAGGCTGGCCAGCGCCGCGAAGGTGAAGCGCAGCGCGTCGGCGCCATAGGCGGGAATGCCTTCCGGGAATTCCTTCTGCGTGTTCTTGCGCACGGTGGGCGCGGTCTCTGGCTTGCGCAGGCCGGTGGAGCGCTTGTCCAGCAGGGGTTCGAGCGCGATCCCGTCGATCAGATCGACCGGGTCGAGCACGTTGCCTTCCGACTTGCTCATCTTCTTGCCCTGCGCGTCGCGCACCAGGCCGTGGATGTACACGTGCTTGAACGGCACGCGGCCGGTGAAGTGCGTGCTCATCATGATCATCCGGGCGACCCAGAAGAAGATGATGTCGTAGCCCGTGACCAGCACGGAGGAGGGCAGGTAGAGGTCGTAGTCCTTGGTGGGCGACGCGTCGTCCGTTCCGCCGCCGGGCCGCCCCAAGGCGGAACGCGCCCCCTCGGGGGGCAGCGAGGACACGCCAGTGCCGAGCGTGTGGGGCTCCGCACTTTCGGGCCAGCCCAGCGACGAGAACGGCACCAGCGCGGAGGAATACCAGGTGTCGAGCACGTCGGCGTCGCGCGTCAGCCTCGCACCCGCGCCGGCCTGGGCCTGCGCCTCGGCTTCGCTCCGGGCGACGTAGACGTTGCCGGCCTCGTCGTACCACGCCGGGATCTGGTGGCCCCACCAGAGCTGGCGGCTGATGCACCAGTCCTGGATGTTGTTCATCCACTGGTTGTAGGTGTTGACCCAGTTCTCGGGCACGAACTGCACGTCGCCCGAGGCGACCGCGTCGATGGCCTTCTGGGCGATGCTCTTGCCCGTCGGGTCCTGCTCGCTCACCTTGCTCATGGCGACGAACCACTGGTCGGTCAGCATGGGCTCGACGACCTGGCCGGTGCGGGTGCAGATGGGCACCATCAGCTTGTGCTTCTTGGTTTCGATCAGGGCGCCGGCCGCTTCCAGGTCGGCCACGATGGCCTTGCGGGCCACGAAGCGGTCCATGCCGCGGTATTTCTCGGGCGCGTTGTCGTTGATGGTGGCCTGCAGGGTCAGCACCACGATCATCGGCAGGCCGTGGCGCTGCCCCACCTGGTAGTCGTTGGGGTCGTGCGCGGGCGTGACCTTGACCACGCCGGTGCCGAAGGCCTTGTCCACATACTCGTCGGCGATGACCGGGATCTCGCGGCCGACCAGGGGCAGGGTCACCGTCTTGCCGATCAGGTGCGTGTAGCGTTCGTCCTCGGGGTGCACCATCAGCGCCACGTCGCCCAGCATGGTCTCGGGGCGCGTGGTGGCCACCGTCAGCGTGCCGCTGCCGTCGGTGAGCGGGTAAGCGATGTGCCAGAGCGAGCCGTCCTTCTCCTCGCTCTCCACTTCCAGGTCGGACACGGCGGACTGCAGCTTCGGATCCCAGTTGACGAGGCGCTTGCCGCGGTAGATCAGGCCCTGCTGGTAGAGCTTCACGAAGGTGTCGGTGACCACCTTGGAGAGCTTGTCGTCCATGGTGAAGTACTCGCGGCTCCAGTCCACGCTGTCGCCCATGCGGCGCATCTGCGTGGTGATGGTGTTGCCGCTCTTTTCCTTCCATTCCCAGACCTTCTTCACGAAGTTCTCGCGACCCAGGTCGTGGCGGCTCACGCCCTGGTCCTGCAACTGGCGCTCCACCACGATCTGCGTGGCGATGCCGGCATGGTCGGTGCCCGGCACCCACAGGGTGTTGTGGCCCAGCATGCGGTGGTAGCGCGTCAGGCTGTCCATGATCGTCTGGTTGAACGCATGCCCCATGTGCAGCGTGCCCGTCACATTGGGCGGCGGCAGCTGGATGGAAAAAGCCGGCGCGTTCGCGTCGGGCTGCTGCGTGCCGCGATGGCCCGCCACGCCGTAGCCCCGGCGCTCCCACTCGGGGCCCCAATGGGCTTCCAGTGCGGCGGGCTCGAAGGATTTGGACAGGCTCTCAAGGCCGGGCTGCGAAGGGGTGTCACTCATGGCGGGCAAATGGAAAACGGCATCTTGCGCACAAGATGCCGTGGGTTGGGCTGTGGACGATGGGCCTGATTTTACCGGCCTCCCCTGCAGCGGCCCGCCAAGGCACGAACAGGGGCTCGGGGCGGGAAAAAATCAGGGCCCAATCAGCTCGTAGCGCCCGTTTTGATTGGGCTTATTGCTACGAAAAAAATAGCATCAGGGGTTGACGGCACCGTACTCGGGCCGGTCGTTCGCCTGCGGCTTCAGCGGCTCGCCCGCCTGGCCCGCCGCGCGCTGGCGGCGCCACTCTTCCTTGCGCTGCGTCCATTCGCGCAGGCGCTGGTGGGCGACCTGGCTGTCCTTGGCCATGTGTTCCTCGTCCGCCAGCTGGGCCGCCAGTTCCAGGCGAATGCCGTTGGGGTCGAAGAAGTAGATGCTCTTGAAGATATGGTGGTCGGTGACACCCAGCACCTCGATGCCGTGGGCCTCCAGGCGGGCCTTGGTGTTGGCCAGCTCTTCCACCGTGTTGACGCGGAAGGCGATGTGGTTCACCCACGCCGGCGTGTTCGGCGACGGTTCGGACTTCACGTCGTCGCCCAGGTCGAAGAAGGCGATGAACGAGCCGTCGCGCAGCCGGAAGAAGAAGTGCGTGTAGGGGCAGTATTCACCCGTGCTGGGCACATGGTCGCTCTGGATGATGTGATAGAGCGGCAGGCCCAGGATGTCTTCGTAGAAGTGCCGCGTTTCCTCCGCGTCGCGGGCCCGGTACGCGTAGTGGTGCAGCTGCTGCACGGGGGCGGGTGGAGGCAGGTCGGTCAGGGCCATGGGGGCCGGTCGGGGCAGGGCGCTCATGCAGGTCTCCTGGAATGGTGTGCGCAATTCTACTATTCGTAATCGATTTACTTAATAGAAATGAGTTGCGCGTGCCTGCATCCCGTCTGGTGCGTAGGCACGCTATCCGCGCGCTTCCGGGCCCGTCCTTGGGCACGGCTCGCCAAGCTGGACGTAGGCAGCGGCTGATTCAATTTTGAGGAGCTGTGCGGGGCGATGCCACCCGCGGCGGCGGTAAGCCCCCAAGAACGGGCTGCGTCTGGCGGAAGGTGCCCGTCTTTGAGGAGCAGCAGCGTCAAGCGCCCGGGGCCCTGGCATGCCAGGGGGCGCAGCCCGCAATGCCGTTCCGTGCCGGGCTCAGCGACAGCGGCGGCAGCGCTGGCGCCGTGTCAGTGCAGCAGGGCCGCGTTCTTCCAGGCCGTGGCGGCGGCCTCGTCGTCGCCGCGCTGCTCGGCCAGTTCCGCCAGATGGCCCCAGGCACGGCTGCGCAGAGCGTCATCGCTCAGCTGCTGAACGGCCTGGGTGAACCGCTGCTGGGCCATGCCCCACAGCTGCCGGCGCAGGCAGGCCATCGCCGACAGGTAGTGCAGACGGGCGTCGCGCGGGTTGTTCTGCTCGGCGGTTTCGATGCGCGCCAGCCACGCCGGGTCGAGCGCGTCGAGGCTGCCCTCCAGCGCCCGCACCAGCTTCAGGGCCACGGCGTCCGGCAGGCCGCCTGCGGGGTCCGTCCAGCGTTCCCACGCCGGCAGCAGCCATTGCCGCACTTGCGCAGCGTCCCCGCCCAGATGGCCCAGCCGCTGCGCGGCATGCACGGCCAGCTCGGGCATCGCGCGCTCCGCTGGTTCCAGCGACAGCCACAGGCGTTGCAGCTGGGCGGTGTCGTGCGCGCCGTCGATCAGTTCCATCGCCAGCCCGCGCACCATGCTCTGGGCTGCCGCCGGCGAAAAGGCCCGGTGCTTGCCCAGCAGGCGCGCGGTTTCCAGCGCTTCCTGGGTCTGGTGCGACAGGCGCGTGGCCTTCAGGCGTGCGCGCAGCGCCAGCGTGCGGCGCGCCGCGCCCTGCGGCAGGGCGGCCAGCCACTCCAGCGCGGCGGGTGCGTCGCGCTCGTCCAGCGACCAGCGGGCTGCGCGCAGCTGCGCACCTTCGCGCAGCTCCAGCTCGCTCAGGGGCGCGCGGTCCGGAATGTTGCGCAGCGCCTGGTCGAGGTGGGCGGCGCGCGTGGGCCGGTCCTGCAGGGCATGCGAAGCCTCGGCTGCCACCAGATGGGCCAGCGTGCGCAGCTGGCGGCCGTGGGGCGGTGCGTCGCCCGCGGCGGCCAGGGCGTTTTCCTGCCCCAGCGCGGCGAGGGCCGCCTTGCGCGAGCGCAGGAACCGGCCGGCCAGCAGCTGCGACAGGGCATCCAGCAGGGCGCCGTGCATGGCGCGTTCCTTTTGCTGCACGCGCCAGCGGCGCGCCTGGCGGGGCAGCTCCAGCAGGGCGGCCAGGCCCCGCAGGGCCGCATACAGCACGCCGAAGCCGCCGAAGAGCAGCAACAGCACCAGGTTCAGCGACAGGTCGATGCGGTAGGGCGGCCAGAACAGGGTGACCGAGCCCTGGTTGTTGCCCGCGAACAGCGCCACCGCCACGGCGACGCCGAACAATCCAAGAAGCCAGAGAGCTGCGCGCATGGGGGATCCAACGGCCCTGCGGTTCAGCGGCCGGCGGCCGCTGTCGCCAGCGCAGCCAGCGTGTCGTCCAGCGCGGGCAGCTCGGCCGTCTTCATGTGCGTTTGCGCCTGCTGCAGCGTGGTGGCGGCGACCTGCGTGCGCCGCGATGCGGGGTCGAAATACTTGTTCAGTGCGGCGCTGGCTGCGGCCAGGTCGGACCGCGCCGAATCGATCTGCCGCGCCAGCACGCCCAGGCGCGCGTTCAGCAGCTTCAGCTTGAGGTTCTCGCGCAGGAAGAAGGCTTGCTCGGGGGCGATGAGCACGGCCTCCGGCCGGTCGATGCGGGTGATGCGCAGCAGGCCCCGGGCCTCGTCGCGCACCACTTCCCACGCGGTGACCAGCACCGCCTGCCAGCGCGGCAGCCCGGCGGTGGGGACGGGGGTGTCGCCCGCTGCCTGGGCGGCGGCCATGCGCCGGGTGGCGCCGGCCTGCGCCACGGCATTGAGCAGCGGCAGGTCGTCCACCTGGCGCACCAGATCGTCGATGCGGCCCAGCAGCCCGGCCGTGTCGGTCACGGCGGCGCGGCTGAGGCGGTCCTGGTCGCGTTCGATGGCGCGCAGCACGGGCGCCAGGCGGGGCTGGGCTGCGCGGTCGATGCGCTGGTGGGCGCTGCGCAGCGCGGCCACCAGGGGCTCGAGGCTGCCGGTCAGCTGGGTCTGCTGCTGGGCCATGCGCAGGGTGGATTCGATGTCCACCACCAGGTTCTCGTCGCGCGAGCGCGACAGGCTGCGCATCAGCTCTTCCAGCTGGCCGCGCTGCAGCGCGACCTCGCTCACCCGGGTTTCGGCGACCGCTAGCCGCGCGGCGGTTTCGCGCGACACGTCCTGCGCCTGGCGCGCCATGGTGCGTGCCTCGATGGCCAGCGCGCCGGAGTCGGCGGACTGGCGCGCCAGCTGCTCCTGGATGCCCGACAGCCGCTGCCACAGCAGCACACTGGTGATCAGCGCAGCCAGCGCGACCACGGCCAGCCCGGACAGCGCCAGCCGGGCGCCGCCCGACATCTGCCCGGCAGCCGGGGCTGCGGGGACGGGCGCCGGATTCTGCGGCGCCGAAGGCGCGGGGGGCGCAAGGCCGGGAGTGGGCTCGAAACTCATCGCAGGGATTCTATCGACGCGACCACGTCGGAGAACGCCGGACGGCATTCGCGGACCAGGCCGAAACCGAGCGCTCGCGCCGCCGCTGCGATGCGCGGATGGGTGCAGAGCGCGTGGGCCGCCTGCCAGTCCTGGCCGGGCAGCGCGTCGCCCAGGTGGGCCACGGCTTCAGAGCTGCTCAGCAGCCAGACCGAGCCATCGGCTGCGGCCTCGCGCGCCAGCGCCTGCTGGTGGGCGGTGAGCCGTGGCGCGCCGCGTTCATAGACCGCCACGAATTCGACCTGGCCGCCAGCCGCTTCGATCTGCCGCGCCAGCCAGTCGCGGCCCCGGCCGCCGGTGCCGCCCGGCTCCACGGCCGCGCCGGAGGTGGTGCCGCGCACCACCAGCACCCGGTCGCCGGGCCGCACCTGCGCGGCCACCTGCTGCCAGAGCGATTCGGAATCGAACTGCGCCGCATCGGCCGCCGGGCTGTCGATGGCCGATGCGGGCACGCCCGCATCCAGCAGCGCCTGGCGTGTGCCCGGGCCGGGCGCCCATGCTCTTGCTTTTATAGCAATAAAGCCAGATAGATCAAGCGCGGAAGCCCGATTTGGTTCGAAAAAATAGTGCACCGCGTTGCCGCTGACGAACATCAGCGCGCGCCAGGCGTCCAGCTCGGCGCGCGCCCCGGCCAGCGCCTGCTGCAAGGCGGGCTGGGTGGCCGGGCCGATGGCGATCAGCGGCAGGGCCACGGCCGGCACACCGCGCGCCTGCAGGTCGGCAACCCACTGCGCCGCATCGCGCGCAGGCCGGGTGACGATGGCACGGCGCGGGGTGCGCAGCGCGCCGCGCAGAAGGCCGGCGGCCATCGGCGGCCCCGCGCTCAGCCCGCGCCGCCGGCGCGCAACTGGGCCGACACGTCGGCGCCCAGCGCTTCGGCGTCTTCGGCCAGGGCCACAGCGGCCTCTGCCGCTGCGTGCACCAGGGGACGCCGGCCTTCCGGGTCGCCCCAGGCGGCCTCCAGCCGCAGGGTGCCGCCGCCCGTCCAGCGCGCGTGCGCGGCCAGAGGCATGGAACAGCTGCCCCCCATCGCCCGGCTGACGGCGCGCTCCGCTGTCACGGCCAGCCCCGTGGGCAGGTGCATCAGCGGCATCAGCGCGGCGATCAGGTCGGCCCGCTGGGAAAGCACTTCGATGCCCAGCGCGCCCTGGCCCGCCGCAGGCAGCATCTCGCTGGGCTCGAACGTGGCGCGAATGCGGTCGGTAAGGCCCAGGCGCTTGAGGCCCGCGGCGGCCAGCACGATGGCGTCGTACTGGCCTTCGTCCAGCTTGCGCAGGCGTGTGTCCAGGTTGCCGCGCAGCGGCTGGATCTTCAGGTCGGGCCGCAGCGCCTGCAGCAGCACCTGGCGGCGCAGGCTGGAGGTGCCCACCACCGCGCCCTGCGGCAGGTCGGCCAGGCTGGCGTAGCGGGGCGAGACGAAGGCGTCGCGCGGGTCTTCGCGCTCCATCACGCAGGCCAGCGCGAAGCCTTCGGGCAGCTCCATCGGCACGTCCTTGAGCGAATGCACGGCGATGTGCGCGCGGCCTTCTTGCAGGGCGACTTCCAGCTCCTTCACGAAGAGGCCCTTGCCGCCCACCTTGCTGAGCGAACGGTCCAGGATCTGGTCGCCCTGCGTGGTCATGCCCAGCAGGCCCACCGTATGGCCGCGGGCGGCCAGCAGGCCGCGCACGTGTTCGGCCTGCCAGAGCGCAAGGCGGCTTTCGCGCGTGGCGATCGTGAGGGAGAGGGGGGAGGGGGTTTCAGGGGTCATCGGAAAGCTGTGAAACACCGCCGCCCCGCAGGAAAAAGGCGTCGGTCGAGCGCATCGGACAGAGCGCGGGGGATGCTAGCATGGTGCGCTGCAGCAGCCCGCTTGACGCAGGTCAACCGGGCGTCAGAACCACAACGACAACGCGCCCGAGCGCCTGGAGGAACCCTGCATGACCGCGACTTCCCGCAAGACCGAGGCCACCGCCGCCGGCACGTCTGCTCCCACGCCGCGCAAGGTGGACAAGGACCTGCCGCTGATCCAGGACATCCGCCTGTTGGGGCGCATCCTCGGCGACGTGATCCGCGAGCAGGAGGGCGTCGCGGCCTATGACCTGGTCGAGCAGGTGCGCAAGCTGTCGGTGGCGTTCCGCCGCGATGCCGACCAGGAGGCCGACAAGGCGCTCAAGAAGCTGCTCAAGGGGCTGACCGGCGACCAGACGGTGAGCGTGATCCGTGCGTTCACCTATTTCAGCCACCTGGCGAACCTGGCCGAGGACCGGCACCACATCCGCCGCCGCACGGTGCACGAACGCGCCGGCAGCGCGCAGGAAGGCAGCATCGAGGTGGCGCTGGCGCGGCTGCGCTGGGCCGGCATCGCGCCGCGCACCATCGCGCAGACCTTGGCCAGGAGCTATGTGGCGCCGGTGCTCACCGCCCACCCGACGGAAGTGCAGCGCAAGAGCATCCTCGACGCCGAGCGCGACATCGCCGCGCTGCTGACCGAGCGCGACGACATCACGGCCCGCGCGCAGCTCTACAACAGCGCCCGCGACGCCCTGACCCCGCGCGCGCTGGCCGCCAACGAAGCCGGCCTGCGCGCCCGCGTGGCGCAGCTCTGGCAGACGCGGCTGCTGCGCTATTCCAAGCTCACGGTGGCCGACGAAATCGAGAACGCGCTCTCCTACTACGAATCGACCTTCCTCACCGAGATCCCGAAGATCTACGCCGAGCTGGAGCGCGAGCTGGGCCAGCAGCCGGTGGCGAGCTTTCTGCGCATGGGCCAGTGGATCGGCGGCGACCGCGACGGCAACCCGAACGTGAGCGCGGCCACGCTGTCGCTCGCGCTCAGCCGGCAGGCCGAGGTGGCGCTGCGCCACTACCTCACGCAGGTGCACTACCTGGGCGGCGAGCTTTCGCTGTCGGCCCGGCTGGTGCGGGTGTCGCCCGAGATGCAGGCGCTGGCCGAGCGCTCGCCCGACAACAGCGAGCACCGGCAGGACGAGCCCTACCGCCGTGCGCTCACCGGCATCTACGCGCGCCTCGCTGCCACGTTGAAGAACCTGACCGGCGGCGATGCGGCGCGCCATGCCGTGATGCCGCAGAACGCCTACCCCTCGGCGGCCGAGTTCCTGGCCGACCTGCGGGTGATCGAGGCGTCGTTGCGTTCGCACCGCGGCAGCGCCATGGCCGCCGAGCGCCTGCATCCCCTGGTGCGCGCGGTGGAGGTGTTCGGCTTTCACCTGGCCACGGTGGACCTGCGCCAGAGTTCGGACCAGCACGAGCGGGTCATCGCCGAGCTGCTGGCCACCGCCCGCGTCGAGCCCGACTACGCCGCGCTGCCCGAAGACCAGCGCCGGGCCCTGCTGCTGCGCCTGCTGTGCGACGCCCGGCCCCTGCGCGTGGTGGGCGCGGCCTATTCCGAGCACACCACCGGCGAGATCGCGATCTTCGAGACCGCCCGCCAGATGCGCGAGCGCTTCGGCGCCGACGCGATCCGCCACTACATCATCAGCCACACCGAAACCGTGAGCGACCTGCTGGAGGTGCTGCTGCTGCAAAAGGAAGTGGGCCTGATGCAGGGCACGCTGGATGAGGGCAGTGCCCCGACGCCCGGCACCGGCGTGTCATCGCCGCCCGCCGAGGGGGCCCGGGCCGGCCAGGGGCGGCCCGGGCCCCGCGCCGACCTGATCGTGGTGCCGCTCTTCGAGACCATCGAAGACCTGCGCAATGCTGCGCCCATCATGCGCGAGCTGTACACGCTGCCCGGTTTCGCCGCGCTGGTGCGCGCCAGCGGCGCCGAGCAGGACATCATGCTCGGCTACAGCGACAGCAACAAGGACGGCGGCATCTTCACCAGCAACTGGGAGCTCTACCGCGCCGAGATCGCCCTGGTCGCCCTGTTCGACGAAATGAATGCCGCCGCGCAGCCGGCCGCGCCCATCCAGCTGCGCATGTTCCACGGCCGGGGCGGCACGGTGGGGCGCGGCGGCGGCCCCAGCTACCAGGCCATCCTGGCGCAGCCGCCCGGCACGGTGCGCGGGCAGATCCGCCTGACCGAACAGGGCGAGGTCATCGCGTCGAAATACGCCAACCCCGAGATCGGCCGGCGCAACCTCGAAACCCTGGTCGCCGCCACGCTGGAGGCCACGCTGCTGCAGCCCACCAAGCCGGCCACCAAGGCCTTCCTGGAAGCGGCCGCGCAGCTGTCGCAGGCCAGCATGGGGGCCTACCGCGCGCTGGTGTACGACACGCCCGGCTTCACCGACTACTTCTTCAACTCCACGCCGATCCGCGAGATCGCCGAGCTGAACATCGGCTCGCGCCCCGCGTCGCGCAAGCCCAGCCAGAAGATCGAAGACCTGCGCGCCATTCCCTGGGGCTTCAGCTGGGGCCAGTGCCGGCTCACGCTGCCGGGGTGGTACGGCTTCGGCTCGGCGGTGGAGGCCTTCATCAAGGCGCCCGGCGAAGACCCCAAGGCGCGCCTGGCCCTGCTGCAGAAGATGTACCGCCAATGGCCTTTCTTCGGCACGCTGCTGTCCAACATGGACATGGTGATGGCCAAGAGCGACCTGGCGCTGGCCTCCCGCTACAGCGAACTGGTGACCGACACGCGCCTGCGCCGCAAGGTTTTCAGCGCCATCGAGGCGGAGTGGCAGCGCACCGGCGACGCGCTGGTGCGCATCACGGGCGAACGCCAGCGGCTGGCCGGCAACACCGCGCTGGCACGCTCCATCCGCCACCGCTTTCCGTACATCGACCCGCTGCATCATCTGCAGGTGGAGCTGGTGCGGCGCTGGCGCGGCGGGCAGGGGGACGACCGGGTGCAGACCGGCATCCACATCTCCATCAACGGCATTGCAGCGGGTCTGCGCAACACGGGCTGACGCCAACGGCCCGGAACTTGCGAGCCGGCCCCGGTCTTCGTGAAAGTGTGGAATCGTGCAAAGTGCCATGACCGTGGGGTTGCGTCGCCTGTGGGCGCAGGATGCGTTTGTCTACAGCCTGCGGGTGTTCGTGGCGCTGAGCGGCGCCATGGCGCTGTGCTGGTGGCTGGACCGGGTGCCGCTGGTGATACCGGTGTTCCTCGGCATCATCGCCAGCGCGCTGGCGGAAACGGACGACAGCTGGCGCGGCCGGCTGCGGGCGCTGCTGGTCACGCTGGTCTGCTTTGCCGCAGCGGCCTTCTCGGTCAAGGCGCTGCTGGCGTGGCCGGCGGCGTTCGTCGCGGGGCTGGCGCTGGCCGCCTTCGGCTTCACCCTGCTGGGGGCGCTGGGCGAACGCTACCGCGCCATCGCATCGGCCACGGTGATCCTCGCGCTCTACACCGCCATCAGCGCGGCACCCGGTTCACAGGCCGATGCCTTGCCCTTCTGGCACGTACCGGCGCTGCTGCTGGCGGGTGCGGCCTGGTACGGGGCGCTGTCGCTGGGCTGGTGCGTGCTGTTCCCGCACCAGCCGGTGCGGCAGAACCTGGCGCGGCTCTACCGTGAACTGGGTGCCTACCTGCGCCTGAAGGCCAGCGTGTTCGAGCCGGTGCGCGCGGTGGACGTGGAGCGCCGCCGCCTGGCGCTGGCCCAGACCAATGGCCGCGTGGTCGCCGCGCTCAACACGGCCAAGGAAAGCCTCTTCGCGCGCCTGGGCCGGCAGCCGCCCGCGGGCCGCCTGCTGCGCCACCTGAACCTCTACTTCGTCGCGCAGGACATCCACGAGCGGGCCAGCTCGTCCCACTACCACTACAACGAATGGGCCGACGTGCTGTTCCACAGCGACGTGCTCTACCGCTGCCAGCGCGTGCTGAAGCTGCAGGGCGTGGACTGCACGCAGCTGGCCGGCGCGCTGCAGCTGCACCAGCCTTTCGTGCGGGACGGCGAAGCCGAGCGCGCGCTGGCCGACCTGCACGACTCCATCGCCTACCTGGAACGCCAGCAGCAGCCCGCTTGGCAGCGGCCGCTCAAGTCGCTGCGCGCCCTGGCGCGCAACCTGGCCACGCTGGACGCGCAGCTGACCGCCGCGGCCCGCCCCGAGGGTGGCGAGCGGCCGGGCGACAGCAGCCTGCTGGACCGCACGCCGCGCTCGCTGGCCGACGCCTGGGGCCGGGTGCGCGCGCAGCTGCACGCGGGCTCGCCGTTGCTGCGGCATGCGGTGCGGCTGTCGCTGGCGCTGGCCGCCGGCTGCGCGGCCATGCAGTTCACCGATCCCACCCACGGCTACTGGATTCCGCTCGCCACGCTGTTCGTCTGCCAGCCCACCTACGGCGCCACGCTGTCGAAGGTGACGCAGCGGGTGGCGGGCACGGCGGTGGGCCTGGTGGCCGGCTGGGCGCTGCTGCGGCTCTTTCCCAGCCTGCCGCTGCAGGCGCTGTTCGCGGTGGCCTCGGGCGTGCTGTTCTTCGTCACCCGCACCCGCCACTACCTGACGGCGACCGCCGCCATCACCCTGCTGGTGCTGATGTGCTTCAACCAGAGCACGGGCAACGGCTATGCGCTGATCTGGCCGCGCCTGCTGGACACGCTGGTGGGCAGCGCCATTGCCGCCATCGCCATGTTCCTGGTGCTGCCCGACTGGCAGGGCCGGCGCCTGGCCGCCGTGGTGGCGCAGGCGGTGCGCGCCAACGGCCTCTACCTGCGCGAGATCATGTCGCAGTACGCCACCGGCAAGGTGGACGACCTGGACTACCGCCTGGCCCGCCGCACGGCGCACAACGCCGATGCGGCGCTCTCGACCGCGCTCTCGCACATGCTGCAGGAGCCCCGCGCCGTGCGCCGCCAGGCGGGCGTGGGCATGCAGGTGCTGGTGCGTTCGCACACCTTGCTCAACTTCCTCTCGGCGCTGGGCGCGCACCGCGGGCAGCTGGCCGTGGAGGACAGCGATCCGCTGGTCACCCGCGCTGCCGACCATGCGGCGCTGCGCATCGAAGCGATCGCGCAGGCGCTGTCGCAGCGCCTGCCGCCCCTGCCGGACGACGGCACCGCCGCTGCGCTGGCCGACGCGCTGGAACGCCAGGCCGACACCGCGCAGGAGCCGCTGCGGCTGGTGCTGACCCAGCTGGCGCTGGTGTGCCGCCAGATCGCGCCGCTGGCCACCCTGGCTGGGCAGCTGGTAGCCGTGTCGGGGCCGGGGCAGGGGGGAGCCCCGCACGCCGGGCGGCCCGCGCCGGCGTCAGTCGCCCAGTAGCTCGCCCACCGGGCGCAGGTCGTCCACCCGGTCGCACACGGCCTTGACGATCATCATCACCGGAATGCCCAGCAGCAGGCCCCACAGGCCCCAGAGCCAGCCCCAGGCCAACACGCTGACGAACACCGCCACGGGGCTCATGGCGCTGGTGCGGCTGGTGAGCCAGGGGGTGATCAGGTTGCCGATGATGGTGTGGATGATCAGCGAGGCGCCGCCGATGGCGATGGCCATGTCCAGCGTGCCGAACTGCAGGAAGGCGACCAGGCCCGATGCGCCCGTCACCACCACCGAGCCGATATAGGGCGCGAGGTTCAGCGCCGCTGCCACCACGCCCCAGACCGCCGCGTTCTGCATGCCGAGCGCCGCATACACCGCCCAGGTCGCCAGCCCCACCAGCACGCTGGTGAAGACCTGCACCAGCAGGTAGCGCTGGATCTGCCCGGTGATGTCTTCCAGCACGGCCGCCGTGATCTTGCGCCGCTCCAGGCTGCTGCCGGCGATGCGCATCAGCTTGCGCTTGAAGAGATTGCCCGACGCCAGCGAGAAGAAGGTGAGAAAGATCACCACCGTCATCTGCCCTGCGGCGGAGGCGAGGCCCATCGTGCCGGTCCAGATGTAGTCGCGGACGTTGAAGGGCGGCCGCTCGATCACCACGCGCTGCACGCCGCGCTGGGTCTGCGGCGGCGTGCTGGCCGCGGCCTGCTCGATCTGGCTGGCGGCGCGCTGCACCGTGTCCAGCGTGCTCGGGCCGCTGACCCGCGTCCGCACCGCGTCGCGCACCTTGCGGGCGGCCACCGGCAGCGATTCGACCAGCTGCGCGGCGCCATCGCTGAGCTTCCAGGCCGTGGTGCCCAGGCCGCCGACGATGCTCAGCAGCAGGATGCCGGCGCCGGCCCAGCGCGGCACATGCCAGCGGTACAGCCATTGCACCGCAGGCTGGAGCGACGTCGTCAGCAGCACGCTCAGCATCAGCGGGATGAACACGGCGCTGGCCCAGTGCAGCACGGCGATGCTGGCAAACAGCGCCAGCAGCGCCAGCGACAGGCTGCGGATGTCCACCGGCATGTTCAGCACGACCCGCTGGGCCTCGGCCTGCACGGCGGCGGCGGCCTGGGGCGTGAGGGTCGGGTCCGGCGGCGGCGTTACCACCTTGGCGAACGGCTCTTGGGCGGGCGGGCCGATGGGGGACTCGGCCGGTGCGCGGGTCGCGCGCTGGTCTAGCAGATCCTCCACGTCGGCCGGCTCCGGCACGGGTGGCGGCCGGGGGGCGTCCAAAGATGTCCGCGTGGCCGGGGCAGCCGGAGGCTCTTCCGCCACGACGCCGGTGGGGTCGGCCGCCTGCGCCGGGGTGGCAGTCGGCTCGGTGGGGGCACGTCCGGTGACGGCAGCGGAGAGGGGCGTTTCAGGCATGCGCGAGATTGTGCGTCGGCGGATGTCGACTTGGGCGTAGGCGGCCACCGCAGCGCCGCAGGGCGGAATGCGCCGCTGCGCTCCGCCTGCGAACAGGCCCACCCTGCGTGGTTTTTGGGGGCGGGCTTCGGTCCCATGGCCCGTATCCCATTGCAGTAACTGCGTTTCGCGCTATAGAAACGATAGCTGAACACGAGGCAGGTCGCCGACCCGGATCGTGTGGGCAGCCGCGAAGGCGGGTGCGGCACCGCGCGCCACCGCCCGAGGTGCCCCGGAAAGCCCGCGCTGTTCGGCCCATTCGACAGCGCGGGGCGCCTTAGGATTTCGTCCATGCTTTTCCGACCACGCGCGCGGGCCGTCGCCCGTCTTCCCCTCTCCGCAGCCCTGGCTGCTGCCGCTTCGCTGGCGGCCTTCGGCGCGCTCACCGGCTGCGTCGCACCGCCGCAGGACCTGCCGGTGCCGGTGGCGCACGCGCCGTCCACCCAGAAGACGGCGGCGGCGACCCAGCACTGGGAGGCGCTGGCCGCCGATGTGGCCGCGCAGGTCGCCGACCGGCTGCGCGAATGGCCTGCGGGCGAGCATCCGATGCAGGTGGTGCTGGCGGAGGGAGATTCCGGTTTCGGGCGCGGCTTCACACAACTGGTGGTCACCCGGCTGGTGGAGCGCGGGGTGGCCGTCACCACCGAGAAGGGGCCGCTGCAGCTGCAGATCTTCACGCAACTGGTGCAGCACCATGCGGGCGCCGCTCCCGTGTCCCAGGGGCCCTGGGTGGCCGATGGCGTGCGGCCCGACCGGGTGCCCGCCGTGTGGCCGACGCCCGATCTGGCGGGCGGGCCGCTGCGCACCGAGGTGCTGGTGACGACGTCGCTCGAACGCGAGCAGCGCATTCTGGCGCGCACGTCCGGCGTCGTCTCCATCGCCCAGGACGACGCGGCGCTGTATCAATCCCGCGCGCCCTTGCCGGCACCGGCGCCGGCGCCGGTCATGCGCACCTGGAGGGTGGTGCCATGAACTGGAACCCTTCCAGCCGCCCGGCAGCCGTCGATGCGCCCCGTCGCCGGCTGCTGAGCGCCGCGCTCGCGGTGACGGCTCTGGCCACGCTGGGTGGCACGGGCTGCGCGCGCTATTACTACGGCAGCGCAGCGCCATCCGGTCCGTTCGATCTGGTCGAAGCCAACTACCGCGCTGCCGACGTGCTGCTGCAGACGGCTCCGCTCGATCCAGCCTTGCCGGTGCTGGTCGCCACCATCGTGCAGGTCGACCGGCTGGGTGAGTCTTCGCGTCTGGGCCGCGTCATCACGGAACACGTCTCCGGCCGGCTGGCGCAGCGCGGCGTGCGCGTGACCGAACTGAAATTGCGCGAGACGCTGGCGATGCGCCCGAGCCAGGGCGAGTTGCTGCTCTCGCGCGAAGCCCGCGAAGTGACCCAGGCGCAATCCGCCCAGGCCGTGGTGGTGGGCACCTACGCCGTGTCGAGCGGATCGGTGTTCGTCAGCCTGAAACTGGTCAATCCCATCGGCAACACCGTGCTGGCGGCCTGCGACTACGCGCTGCCGATGGATCCCACGGTGCGCGGGCTGGTGATGGCGCAGTGATGCCCGTCGCGCCTGGCCGGGTGGCGCCGACGGGATGGCGTGAGCGGCCCTGCCGATGGCTGAAGGGGTAGCGCGCCATGCAGAAGGGGCCCTTGAGGCCCCTTGTCTTTTCGGCGACGGTCGTTGACCGGCTCCCCGCTGGTTCAGTGCAGCATCAGCGCGCCTGCGCTCTTGCTCTTGCCGGCGCGGGCGGGCGGGTTGCACAGGCCGCACACGTAGCCGCGGTTTTCATACAGCTCGGTGACGAACTGGCCGCTGCATTGAGTGCACTGCGTGCGGGTCAGCATGCCGGCATCGACGAACTTGACCAGGCGCCAGGCGCGGGTGAAAGACAGCAGCGGCTCGATGCCGGCGGTCTCGACCTGCTCGTTGTAGAGGCGGTAGGCCTTGGTCAGCAGTTCCACCGCATCCAGGTCCACGCCCTTGGACAGGTATTCGTAGATGTTCAGGAACAGCGACGAGTGGATGTTTTCCTGCCAGGTCAGGAACCAGTCGGTCGAGAAGGGCAGCTGGCCCTTGGAAGGCGACTTGCCGGCGATCTCCTTGTAGAGGCGGATCAGCCGCTCATAGGACAGCGTGGTTTCCGACTCCAGCACCTGCATGCGCGCGCCCATCTGGATCAGCAGCGCGGCGCGCTCGATCTGCTTGGACTCGTTCAGAACGCTCTTGACGGGTGCGGACATGGCGGGCTTTCTCGGGGGATTCGGTGGAGGGCGGGCGATGCGGTGGGGCCGTGAAGCAGTGCGTCAGAGCACTTCCGACACGCGGCTGGCCATCAGGATGTTGGCGTGCAGGGCGTTGGTCGCTTCGTTGCCCACCTTGCGGGGCGTGTTGTGGTTGGTCAGCAGGCTCCACACCAGGTTGTCGTCCATGCGGAAGCTGCACAGCAGGGTGTTGCGGGAAGCCAACTTGAGCACCTGCGCCGAAGACAGCGAAGCCAGCAGATCGGCCGAGTCTTCGTTCATGCCCAGACGGAACACCGCCTCCGCCTTGTCCTGGCGGATCAGCGTCTGGGCCAGCATCAGGTAAGTGAGGTTGGCTTCGCGGATTTCAGCGAGAAGTTGTTCGGAGGTCATGTCCAATCCTTTTTTCCAGTACCCGGTGGGCGTTGCATGCGGTCTGCATGTGTTGCCCGATCCGTTGAAATGGATTGTGAATTCGGCCCAAACAAAAATTAAGTCGGGGCCTCGCTGCGCGTGGTGTCTGGTCGGCACGCCGGCGTTGTAAGAATTTGCCTTACAAGACTGTCTGGCCGTGTGCCTGCAGTTCCCGTCCGCAGGTGCCGTTTCCCCTCAGCGGCCGGCGTCGGGGGGGCTCAGCGGCCCTGCTGTCGCGGCCGGGGCCGTGTCGCGCACGCAGGGAATGGGCCGCCCGACTGTTACATATCGGCGGTCCTCCGAAAGGCCGGGCAACTGTCTATTTCCGCGGTCTTATCGACCCGTTCGCAGTGCTTCAAAAATGCTAGCGATTCCTGCCCGCCTGCTGGCGCTGGGCGCGGGCAAAAAAAAACGGGCCGAAGCCCGTTGCGTTAAGGGTGAAGCGCGGGGGGCGGCAGCAGCGCGGCCGGCCCCACCACCCTCAGTCCTCTTCGCCCATCTGCGACTGCAGATAGTTCTGCACGCCCACCTTGCCGAGCAGGTCGATCTGCGTTTCGAGGAAGTCGATGTGCTCCTCCGTGTCATCGAGAATGCCCTGCAGCAGGTCGCGCGAGACATAGTCGCGCACCGTCTCGCAATGGGCGATGCCGGCCTTGATGGTGGCTTGTGCGCCCAGTTCGGAGCGCAGGTCGCATTCCAGGATTTCTGGCACGTCCTCGCCGACCTGGAGCTTGGCCAGGTCCTGCAGGTTCGGCAGGCCATCCAGCATGAAGATGCGGTCCATCAGCTTGTCGGCATGCTTCATCTCGCCGATCGACTCGTCGTATTCCTTCTTGGCCAGGCGGTCGAACCCCCAGTGCTTCAGCATGCGGTAGTGCAGGAAGTACTGGTTGATCGCCGTCAGTTCGTTCTTCAGTTGCGCCTGCAGGTGCGCAATGACTTGTTCGTCGCCTTTCATAGGGCTCTCCTCTTGCTTCTATCGATTTATGAACGGCGCCATTGTCGTGCCCCCTGGCCGGGCGGCACAAGGCATGCCCCCGTGCGGCGTTCTGCGTGCGTGTGATGCTGAGTCGCTTTCTCGTTCACCGGCTGCGACGCGGCGGGTAATCATCCATCGTCCTCGGCATTTGATAGCAATAGACAATCAGATTAATGGTTTCAATTAATTGGATCGATTGGTTGTTTGCCTCTAGACTTCAGTCTTGTTCTTACCAACCGCTTCACTCTTAAAGGAAAAAGCAATGTCCCTGATCAATACGCAAGTGCAGCCCTTCAAGACCACCGCCTTCGTGAACCGCGACGGCAAGGGCGACTTCGTCGAACTGACCGAAGCCGACCTGAAGGGCAAGTGGTCGGTCCTGATCTTCATGCCTGCCGCCTTCACCTTCAACTGCCCCACCGAAATCGAAGACGCGGCCGACAACTACGCTGAATTCCAGAAGGCCGGCGCCGAGGTGTATATCGTCACGACCGACACGCACTTCTCGCACAAGGTCTGGCACGAAACCTCCGACGCCGTCGGCAAGGCCAAGTTCCCTCTGGTGGGCGACCCCACGCACCAGCTGACCAAGGCATTTGGCGTGCACATCGACGAAGAAGGCCTGGCACTGCGCGGCACGTTCGTGATCAACCCCGATGGCGTGATCAAGACGCTGGAAATCCACTCCAACGAAATCGCCCGTGACGTGTCGGAAACCCTGCGCAAGCTCAAGGCTGCCCAGTTCACCGCCGCCAACCCTGGCCAGGTCTGCCCCGCCAAGTGGAAGGAAGGCGCCAAGACGCTGACGCCTTCCCTGGATCTGGTCGGCAAGATCTAAGCGCCCAACAGCGCGATCCGGGAGCGCCTCGCGCGCTTCCCAGGCCGGACTTTGGCAAGCGCGCCCCCGCGCGCCTTGCCGTCCGGCTTTTTTTCGCCCGTCTTTTCAGCGTTTCCTGCCTTTTTTGGGGCTCGCAGCGCTCTCCATCTACAACTCGAAATACCTCAGGACACCGCCATGCTCGACGACCAACTCAAATCCCAACTTTCCGCCTACCTGGAACGCGTGACGCAGTCGTTCGAGATCGTGGCGTCGCTGGACGACAGCGAAACCTCGGCCCAGACCCGCGAGCTGCTGGAGACCGTCCAGTCGCTGCGCAGCGACAAGATCAGCCTGCGCACCGACGGCAACGACGCCCGCAAGCCGTCCTTCACGCTGCAGCGCGCCGGCACCCAGACCAGCCTGCGCTTCGCCGGCCTGCCGCTGGGCCATGAATTCACCTCGCTGGTGCTGGCGCTGCTGTGGACCGGCGGCCACCCGCCGAAGGTCGAGCAGGACGTGATCGAGCAGGTGCAGGCCCTGGACGGCGACTTCGACTTCGAGGTCTACATGAGCCTCACCTGCCACAACTGCCCGGACGTGGTGCAGGCGATGTCCCTCATGGCCATCCTCAACCCCCGCATCAAGACCACCATCATCGAAGGCGGCGCCTTCCAGCAGGAAGTCACCGATCGCGAAATCATGGCCGTGCCCATGGTGTTCATGAACGGCAAGGTGTTCGGCTCGGGCCGCATGAGCATCGAGGAAGTCGTGGCCAAGCTCGACACCGGCGCCGCCCAGCGCGAGGCGGCCAAGCTGTCGGCCAAGGCGCCCTACGACGTGCTGATCGTCGGCGGCGGCCCGGCCGGCGCGGCAGCCGCGGTGTACGCGGCGCGCAAGGGCATCCGCACCGGCATTGCGGCCGAGCGCTTCGGCGGCCAGGTCAACGACACGCTGGACATCGAGAACTACATCTCGATCAGCAAGACGGACGGCCCCAAGTTCGCTGCCGCGCTGGAGCAGCACGTGCGCGACTACGAGGTCGATCTGATGAACCTGCAGCGCGCCCGCGCCCTCACGCCCGCCGCCACCGAAGGCGGCCTGATCGAGATCGAGCTGGACAACGGCGGCAAGCTGCAGTCGCGCTCGGTCATCATCTCCACCGGCGCCCGGTGGCGCAACATGAACGTGCCCGGCGAAGAGCAGTACCGCACCAAGGGCGTGACCTACTGCCCGCACTGCGACGGCCCGCTCTTCAAGGGCAAGGCGGTGGCGGTGATCGGCGGCGGCAACTCCGGCGTGGAGGCGGCCATCGACCTGGCCGGCGTGGTGCGCCATGTGACGGTGCTGGAATTCGCCGGTGAACTGAAGGCCGACGCGGTGCTGCAGCGCAAGCTGCGCAGCCTGCCGAACGTGGATGTGATCCTGAACGCCCAGACCACCGAGGTGAATGGCGACGGCAACCGCGTCACCGGCCTCAGCTACAAGGACCGCACGACCGACGAGCTCAAGCAGCTGGCGCTGGAAGGCATCTTCGTGCAGATCGGCCTGCTGCCCAACACCGACTGGCTCAAGGGCACGGTCGAGCTGTCGCGCTTCGGCGAGATCGTGGTGGATTCGCATGGCCGCACCAACGTGCCGGGCGTGTTCGCTGCCGGCGACTGCACCACGGTGCCGTACAAGCAGATCATCATCGCGGCCGGCGACGGTGCCAAGGCGGCGCTGGGCGCTTTCGACCACCTGATTCGCACATCCGCACCGGCTTGAGGTGAAATACGCCTCCAGCGCTTGTGAATCAAGCGCTGGTAGCTATAAAAAAAGGAGCATTCGGAAGAACGCTCCTTTTTTTTCTTTCACGGCCGGTGCTGCTTTCAGTCGGGCGCCGGAGCCGGCCCGCCGGCCCAGCCGCCGCCCAGCGCCTTGTAGAGCGTGATCCGGTTGGCCTGCTCGGCCAGTTGCAGCGAGATCTGCGTCTGCTGCGCGGTGTAGAGCGTTCGCTGGGCGTCCAGCACGGCCAGATAGCTGTCGGCGCCCAGCCGGAAGCGGCCCACCGACAGGTCGAGCGCGCGTTGTGTCGCGTCGACCAGCGATGCCTGCGCGGCGATGCGCTCCTGCAGCGTGGCACGGTCGGCCAGCGCGTCGGCCACTTCGCGGAAGGCCGTCTGGATGGACTTGTCGTACTGCGCGATGGCGGTGTCGCGCGCCACCTGCGCCACCTGCAGGTTGGCCTGGTTCAGGCCGGCGGTGAAGATCGGCAGGCGGATCTGCGGCGCGAAGCTCCAGGTGCGGTTGCCCCCATCGAACAGGCCCGACAGCGCATTGCTGGCGGTGCCCACGGAGCCGGTGAGCGTGATCGACGGGAAGAACGCCGCCCGCGCCGCGCCGATGCTGGCGTAGCTGCCGCGCAGCGCATATTCGGCCGCCTGCACGTCGGGGCGGCGCAGCAGCACGGTGGCCGGCAGGTCGGCGGGCACCGCCAGCAGGGCGGTGGCGGGCGGGGGCGGCGGGGCCAGCGGTGCGCTGCTGGTGGTGCGCAGCGTGTCGCCGGGCGATCCGGTGGCTGCGGCGGCGGGCGCCGGGTCTGTGGCTTCGGCGGCGGCCACGCTGTCCGGCAGCAGTGCGGGCGGCACCGGCGCGCCGGCCAGCAGGGCCAGCACGTTGCGGTCGCGCGCCACCTGGGCGGCGTAGGTCGCCACATCCACGCGGGCCGAATCGACCGTGGTCTGGGTCTGCGCGAGGGTCAAGCCCGAGACGCCGCCCAGCGCGTGGGCCTGGCGGGTCACGTCCAGCGACTGCTGGCGGGTGCGCAGCGTTTCCCGCGCCAGGCGCAGGCGTCGAGCGTCGGCGTCCAACGTGAGCCAGGCATTGGCCACGTCGGCGATGAGGCTGAGTTCCACGCTGCGGCGGCTCTCGGCCGTGCGCAGGAATTCCTGCAGCGCCGCATCGTTCAGGTTGCGCACCCGGCCGAAGAAGTCGATCTCGTAGCTGGCGAAGCCCAGTTGCGCGCTGTACTGCTCGGTGGTGTTGGAGCGGCCAGCGGTGGTCAGGTCGTCCGCCGTGCGGCTGCGGCTGCCGCCCGCGGTGGCGTTGACCTGCGGCAGCAGGCCCGCCTGCTGGATGCCGTACTGCGCCCGCGCCCGTTCGATGGCCAGCAGCGCCACGCGCAGGTCGCGGTTGTTGGCGAGCGACAGCGCGATCACGTCGGCCAGCCGGCGCTCCTGCACGAAGGCGCGCCAGTCCATCGGCCCGGCATCCTGCCCCAGCGGCACGGCGCCGGGGTCGTTGACGGCCGCCGTGCCCACCGCCGGCCGGGGAGCATCGGCCAGGGTCGGGGGCACCGGCAGGGCCGGCGTCTGGTAGGAAGGCGCCAGGTTCACGCAGCCGGCCAGCAGCACGGCGATGGCGGCCGAGACGGCACCGGCGGCGCGGGTGGGGAAAGACAGCAGGGCGGTGCTCATGCGGCGGCTCCCGGTGCGGGCGCGTGCGCGGCGGGGCCGGACGGCGGTGGCGGTGGCGACTTGCGCTGGGTGAAGAAGCTGCGGATCAGCACGAAGAACACCGGCACGAAGAAGATGCCCAGCACCGTGGCCGAGATCATGCCGCCCAGCACGGCGGTGCCGATAGCCTGGCGGCCGCCGGCGCCCGCGCCGGTGCCGATCGCCAGCGGCAGCACGCCGAAGCCGAAGGCGAGCGACGTCATCAGGATGGGCCGCAGCCGAAGCCGCACGGCCTCCAGCGTGGCGTCGATCACGCCCTTGCCGGCCGCCTGCAGCTGCGTGGCGAACTCCACGATCAGAATGGCATTCTTCGACGCCAACCCCACGGTGGTGAGCAGCCCGACCTGGAAATAGACGTCGTTGGACAGGCCCCGGATGCCGATGCCCAGCAGCGCGCCGACGATGCCCAGCGGCACCACCAGGATCACCGAGAACGGCACCGACCAGCTCTCATAGAGCGCGGCCAGGCATAGAAACACGAAGAGGATGGAGACGGCATAGAGCAGCGGCGCCTGCGAACCCGAGAGCCGCTCCTGGTAGGAGGCGCCCGTCCATTCGTAGCCAATGCCGGCGGGCAGCTCCTTCATCACTTGGTCCACCGCGTCCATCGCGGCGCCGGAGCTCACGCCCGTGGCCGCGTCGCCCACGAACTCGTAGCTGGGGCTGCCGTTGTAGCGCTGCAGCTGCGGCGAGCCGTAGGTCCAATACGTGCTGGAGAAGGCCGAGAACGGCACCATCTGGCCCTGGTTGTTGCGCACCGTCCAGGGCGCGATGTCCTGCGGCAGCATGCGGTAGGGCGCGTCGCCCTGCATGTAGACCCGCTTGACGCGGCCCTTGTTCAGGAAGTCGTTCACGTAGGTGCCGCCGATGGCGCTCGACAGCGTGCTGTTGATGTCGCCGGTGGCCAGGCCCAGCGCGCCCGCCTTGGCGTCGTCGATGGTCACGCCCAGCTGCGAGGTGTCGTCCGGGTTGTTGCTGCGCACGTTCGACAGCTCGGTGCGCTGCCCGGCCAGCTGCAGCACCTTGTCGCGCGCGGCCACCAGCGCCTCGTGGCCCACGCTGTTGATGTCCTTCAGCTGGAAGTTGAAGCCCGCGTTGGCGCCCAGGCCGCGCACGGCCGGCGGCAATATGACGAAGATCCGCGCATCGCGGATCGCCCGCAGGTCGGCCGTCGCCTTGCGGGCGATGGCATCGGCGCTCTGCGATGCGAGCGGGCGCTCGCTCCAGTCCTTCAGGCGCACGAAGCCGCGCGCCGAGCTCTGGTCGCCGTTGGAGCCGGTGATGGAGTTGAAGCTCACCACGTCCGGCTGCGCGGCGAAGTATTTCTGCACCTCGCCCATCACGGCCTGCAGCCGGGTGTTGGACGAGCCGGCCGGCAGCGTGATCTGCACCTGCACGGCGCCCTGGTCTTCGTTGGGCAAAAAGGCGGTGGGCAGGCGCATGAACAGCACCGCCATGCCGCCCACGATGAGCGCGTAGACGACCATCATGCGGCCACCGCGCCGCACGATGCGGCCCACGCCGCGCTGGTAGCCGTCGGCGGTGCGGTCGAAGCGGCGGTTGAAGCCGGTGAAGAACCGGTCCACCCAGCCCAGCGGCCCGCGCCGGGGCGCCGCGCCGTGCGGGCTGTGCGACCCCTTTTCGATGGGTTTGAGCAGCGTGGCGCAAAGCGCTGGCGTGAGCGTGAGCGCCACCAGCACCGAGAACACCATCGCCGACACGATGGTGATGGAGAACTGCCGGTAGATCACGCCCGTGGAGCCGCCGAAGAACGCCATCGGAATGAACACCGCCGACAGCGTGAGCGCGATGCCCACCAACGCGGGCGTGATCTCGGCCATGGACTTGCGCGTCGCCTCCTTGGGCGGCAGTCCTTCTTCGCTCATCACGCGCTCGACGTTCTCCACCACCACGATGGCGTCGTCCACCAGCAGGCCGATGGCCAGCACCATGGCGAACATGGTCAGCGTGTTGATCGAATAGCCGGCCGCGGCCAGCACGCCGAAGGTGCCCAGCAGCACCACGGGCACGGCGATGGCGGGGATCAGCGTGGCGCGGAAATTCTGCAAGAAGAGGTACATCACCAGCACCACGAGGATCATGGCCTCGACCAGCGCCTTGACCACCTCCTCGATGGAGGCCTTCACGAACGGCGTGGTGTCGTAGCTGGTGAAGGGCTTGAGCTGGTAGGGAAAGAACGGCTGCAGCTCGGCGATCTTGGCGTTCACCGCCTCGGCCACGGCCATGGCGTTGGCGCCGTCGGCCAGCACCACGCCCATGCCCGCGCCGGGCTGGCCGTTCAGGCGCGAGGTGATGGTGAGGTTTTCCGCGCCCAGCTCGATGCGGGCCACGTCCTTCAGGCGCACCACCGCGCCATCGGTCGCCACCTTGAGCACGATGTTCTCGAACTGCTCGCGCGTCTGCAGCTTGCTGCGCGCGGTGATGGTGGCGTTGAGCTGCTGCTGGCCCACGGCGGGCAGGGCGCCCAGCTGGCCGGCCGACACCTGCGCGTTCTGCGCGTTGATGGCGTTGCCCACGTCGGAGGGCATGAGCGCGAATTTCTCCAGCTTGGCCGGGTCCATCCACACCCGCATGGCGTAGGGCGTGCCCAGCGTGGCCACGTCGCCCACCCCGTCGATGCGGCTGACCACGTCCACCAGGCTGCTGGAGATGTAGTCGCCGATGTCCACCTGCGTGACCGACGGGTCGGGCGAGGTGAAGGTGACGATCATCAGGTAGTCGTTGCCGCCCTTGGTGACGGTGACGCCCCGGCTCTGCACGGCCGGCGGCAGGCGGGACATGGCCTGCTGCAGCTTGTTCTGCACCTGCACCTGGGCCACGTCGATGTTGGTGCCCGCGTTGAAGGTGAGCGTGGTGCGCGAGCCGCCCGACGCATCGCTGGTCGAGCCCATGTAGATCAGGTTGTCCAGCCCCTTGAGTTGCTGCTCGATCACCTGCGTGACCGATTCCTCCACCGTCTTGGCCGAGGCGCCCGTGTAGGTGGCGCTGATCGAAACGCGGGGCGGCGCGATGTCGGGGTACTGCTCCAGCGGCAGCTGGCGGATGGACATGGCCCCCGCCAGCATGATGACGATGGCGATCACCCACGCGAAGATGGGCCGGTTGATGAAGAACTGTGCCATGGGCGCGTCCTGCGGTCAGCGCGCCGCAGCCGAACTGGCGGGCGTGGCCGCAGCGGCCGGTGCGGACGAGGCGGGAGCCGCTGGGGCGGCGCCCTGGCCCTGCGGGCGGGCGGGCCCCTGGCCTTGCGGCTGGACCTGGACTTCCACCGGCTGCACCGTGTCGCCCACCTTCACCCGCTGCAGGCCGTCCACCAGCACCCGCTCGCCCGTCTGGATGCCGCCCGTGGCCAGCCAGCGGTTGCCCACGGCGTCGCCCACCTGGATGCGGCGGCGCTCGACCTTGTTCTCGGCGCCCACCAGCAGCACGCTGGCATTGCCCGCCGCATCGCGCGTCACGCCCTGCTGGGGCACCAGCAGCGCCTGCTCGTTCACGCCGGCCTGCAGCACGGCGCGCACGTACATGCCGGGCATCAGCAGCCCGTCGGGGTTGGGAATGACGGCGCGCAGCGTGATGGCGCCCGTGGTCGGGTTCACGTTCACGCCGCTGAACTGCAGCCGGCCCGGGTGCGGGTAGGGGCTGCCGTCTTCCAGCAGCACCGTGATGCGCGCGTCGCCCCCGTCCATCTTCTGGAACCGGCCCTGGGCCATGTCGCGCTTCAGGCGTAGCACCTCGGTGGTGGACTGGGTCACGTCCACATAGAGCGGGTCGATCTGCGAGATGGTGGTGAGCGCGGCGGTCTGGTTGGCCGTGACCAGCGCGCCCGGCGTGACGGTGGAGGTGGTCGTGCGCCCGCTGATGGGGGCCTTGATGCGCGTGTAGCCCACGTTGATCCGGGCGTTCTCCACGGCGGCGGTGGCCACTGCCAGGTCCGACTGGGCCTGCGCCAGCAGCGCCTGGCTGTCGTCATAGACTTGGCGACTGATGGCGTCGATCTTCACCAGCTCGGCATTGCGGCGGGCGTTGTTCTGTGCCGTGGCGACGGCGGAGCGGGCCTTGGCCTGCGCGGCCTGGGCGCTGCCCAGCGCCACCTCGAAGGGCGAGGCATCGAGCTGGTAGAGCACCTGCCCGGCCTTGACCTGGGCGCCTTCGGTGAAGAGGCGCTTTTGCACGATGCCGCCCACCTGCGGCCGGATCTCGGCGCTGAGGAACGCCGTGGTGCGGCCCGGCAGCTCGGTGGTGACGGTCTGGCGCTCCGGCTTCAGGGTGACCACGCCCACCTGCACCGGCCCCCGCGGGGCGGGCTTCTGCGCTGCCTTGTCCGAGCAGGCGGCCAGCCCCAGCAGGGCGCCCGCCGCCAGCAGCGTGGCCGTGGCCAGCCGCCAGCGCGGCAGCTCGAGTGCGGGGGCGGCGGCAGGCGTGGGGAGCGGGAAGGCGGGTTGCGCGGGGCGCGTGTCGGTGCGAAGGCGGGAAGGCAGAGTCATCGGGCGGGCGCAATCCGGATCGGGGGTGGGGTGCGCGCATTCTGCCGGTCAATATGGGAGAAAGGTTGAAGCGCCCACGGCGCGGTCGGGCAGTCCGGCCGGCCGGGCGCGGCGGTGATGTAATCGGGCCGCGCGCAGCCTGCCCCAAGCGCAGCCCGCCCGGTGACCCGGCGGGCGGGCGGGTGCCGCACCTGCTTTCTTCTTCCATCCGTTTGCATCGTTGCCCCACCCCTGCCCGTGACCTTTCCCTGGCGTCGCTTCCAGCCCGGCATCACCGCCCGCCTGTTCCTGGCCGTGCTGTCGACGGCCGTGTTCGTGGTGATCGCCATGGGCGCGGCCGCGCAGTGGAGCTTCAGCCGGGGATTCCTGGGGTATCTGAACCAGTCGGCCGGCGAGCGCCTGGAAGCCGCCCGCCCGCGCATCGTGCAGGCCTATGTGGCCGAGGGCGGCAGCTGGGACTTCCTGCGGGGGGAGCGTTCGCGCTGGTTCAAGCTGCTGCGCCCGGTGGCCGACCCGGAGGCGCCCCTGGCCGCCGGCCCGGCCGCGCCGCCCCTGTCCGACCTGACCGGCGCCGCCCTGCGCACCACCTTGCTGGACGAAGACATGCGCTTCGTCGTGGGCTATGCCGATTTCCACACCGACTCGCCGCGCTGGCCCCTGCTGGTGCAGGGACGCACCGTGGGCTGGATCACCACCGCGCCGTTCGAGAGCGTGAGCGCGGCCGGCGACGTGCGCTTCGCCGCCAGCCAGTACCGCGCCAGCTGGACGATGGGCGCCGTCTCGGTGGTGCTGGCTGCGCTGATCGCCCTCTGGGCGGCGCGCACGCTGCTGCGCCCCCTGCGCGCCGTGGCCGCCGCCACCCACCGCCTGGCGGCGGGCGACTACGCCACCCGGGTGCCGGTGCAGTCGCGCGACGAGGTGGGCCAGCTGGCGTCGAACTTCAACCGGCTGGCGCTGACGCTGGAGCGCAATGAACAAATGCGGCGCGACTTCATGGCCGACATCTCGCACGAGCTGCGCACCCCGCTGGGCGTGCTCCACGGCGAACTGGAGGCGATGGAAGACGGCGTGCGCCCGCTCACCCGCGCATCGGTGCAGTCGCTGCAGGCCGAGGTGGCCACCCTCAACAAGCTGGTCAGCGACCTGTACGACCTGTCGCTGGCCGAGGCTGGCGCCATGACGTACCGGCACACACCGCTGGACCTGGCCGAGCTGCTGCAGGCCAGCGCCACCGCCTACCGGGCACGGCTGGCGGGTGCCGGGGTCGCGCTGGAAATGCGGCTGGCCGCCGAGGCGCTGGTGGTGTCCGGCGACGCCCGGCGCCTGCACCAGCTGTTCGGCAACCTGCTGGAGAACGCGGCGCGCTACACCGACGCGGGCGGCACGCTGCGCATCGAGGCCGCCTGCGAGGCCGGCGGCTGGGTGCGCATCGCCTTCAGCGATTCGGCGCCCGGCGTGGCGGCGCAGCACCTGCCGCGCCTTTTCGACCGTTTCTACCGGGTGGATGCGTCCCGCAGCCGGGCCAGCGGCGGCGCCGGCCTGGGCCTGGCCATCTGCCGCCGCATCGCCGAGGCGCACCACGGGCGCATCGAGGCCGCGCAGTCGCCCCTGGGCGGGCTGTGTGTCACGGTGCGTTTGCCGGCGACGAAAGGCCTGGCCGACGAGCAGGCCGCAGCGCCGGGTGAGGGCGCTGCATGAGCCCCGTGAGCACGGCCGCTGCCGCAGCGCTGCCCGCGCACATCCTGATCGTGGAGGACGAGCCCAAGATGGCCGCGCTGGTGATGGACTACCTGCGCGCCGCCGGCCACCGGGCCGAGTGGCTGCACGACGGCCGCGACGCCGTGCCCTACGTGCGCGACCACCAGCCCGACCTGGTGCTGCTGGATTTGATGCTGCCCGGCCGCGACGGCCTGGAAGTGTGCCGCGAGCTGCGCACCTTCAGCGACGTGCCCGTGGTGATGCTCACCGCCCGCGTGGAAGAGGCCGACCGGCTGGCCGGCCTGGAATGCGGTGCCGACGACTACATCTGCAAGACTCCTTTCAGCCCCCGCGAGATCGTCGCGCGCATCAAGGCCATCCTGCGGCGCAGCCGGATCGCCGCACCCGTCGCCGCCCCTGTCGACGCACCAATCGCCGGGGCGGGCACCGCATCGGCCGCCCCGCCGGGGCCGGTGCTGCGCGTGGACGTGGAGAGCTACCGTGCCTACTTCCAGGGCGCGCTGCTCGATTTGACGCCGGTCGAGTTCCGCCTGCTGCGCACGCTGGCCTCGGCGCCCGGCCACGTGTTCTCGCGCGACGTGCTGCTGACGCGGCTGCACCACGACCACCGCGCCGTGACCGACCGCGCGGTGGACAGCCACGTCAAGAACCTGCGCCGCAAGCTCGCGCAGATCGACCCCGGCTGCGACCCCATCCGCGCCGTGTACGGCGTCGGATTCCGGCTCGATCTCTGACACCGGCCGCCGCAGGGACGTGCGAGAGTGAGCGCATGAACTTCCAGAACGTCCTCGACGAGATCAACGCCGAACTGCGGCCCGAAATGGGCCAGGCCGGCAAGGTGGCCGACTACATCCCCGCGCTCGGCCGCGTGCCGGCCGAGCGCCTGGGCATCGCGCTGCGCACCTGCGACGGGCGCGAGGCCGCCAGCGGCGACAGCACCGAGATGTTCTCCATCCAGAGTCTGTCCAAGGTGTTCTCGCTCACGCTGGCCATGAAGGCGCTGGGCGAGGAGCTGTGGAAGCGCATCGGCCGCGAGCCTTCCGGCACGGCATTCAATTCGCTGATCCAGCTGGAGCTGGAGGAAGGCATGCCGCGCAACCCCTTCATCAATGCCGGCGCCATCGCCGTGGCGGACCGGTTGGTGAGCCTGGGCGATGCGCCCGAGATGATTCTGGAATTCCTGCAGAGCCTGTGTGGCGAGCCCATCGCCATCGACCCCGAGGTGGCGGATTCGGAAGCCGCCAACGGCCACCGCAACCTGGCCCTGGCGCACTTCATGAAGAGCTTCGGCAAGATCGACAACCCGGTGTCGCAGGTGCTGGATGCCTACTTCCACCAGTGCGCCATCCGCATGAACTGCGTGCAACTGGCCCGCGCAGCCGCATACCTGTGCTGCAACGGCCTGCACCCGCTGCATGGCGAGCCCGTGGTCACCGACCGGCAGGCGCGCCGCATCAACGCGCTGATGCTGACCTGCGGCACCTATGACGCAGCGGGCGAGTTCGCCTTCCGCGTGGGGCTGCCCTGCAAGAGCGGCGTGGGCGGCGGCGTGGTCGCCATCCTGCCGGACGAGCTCACCCTCTGCGTGTGGTCGCCCGCGCTGGACGACAGCGGCAACTCGGAGCTGGGCATGCGCGCTCTGGAGCTGTTCGTGGCGAAGACCGGGTTGTCCGTGTTCTGACGCAGGGCCAGGAGGCTGCTGGACGCCGCCGGACGCTGAAGGACGCCGCACGACGCACGGCGCCGTGTGCGGTGACGGGCGGCCCGGCTGCGGCATTGCGATCCTCCCGGTCCGCACCGCTCCCTTTCCGCACGTGTCGCGCACGGTCTCGCTTGGGTGCGGGGGTGGACTTGATCTAGATCAAGATTCTTGCAAGCCGATGCTTCGCCCGCAGGAAAATGCTTTCATGTGCGTTGATCGGCTCTTAACATGCGTTGAAACCGTGTGTGCGAACCGGTAGCGCCGGATCCGCACCTTCTTGCCAACCCATGGCCGGCGCACCCCGACATCGGGCAGTGTCCAGTGGCCAGGACGGGGTACCCCTGTGCGCATCAATCTACCGGTCACTGCCCGTGAATACGCGTTTCCGCGCGGAGAAACGCTGGTTTCCACCACCGATCTGCAGGGCCGCCTGCTCTACTGCAACCCGATGTTCATCGAGGTGAGCGGCTATGCGCGCGAGGAACTGCTGGGCCAGCCCCACAACATGATCCGCCACCCCGACATGCCCGAGGAGGCGTTTCGCGACCTGTGGACCACCATTTCGGCGGGCTTGCCGTGGTCCGCCGCCGTCAAGAACCGGCGCGCCGATGGCGACTTCTATTGGGTGATGGCGAACGTCACGCCGCTGATGGAGGGCGGCCGGCCCGTGGGCTACATGTCGGTTCGCACGGAAGCCTCACGCGAGCAGATTCAGGCGGCAGAGGCGCTCTACGCACGCATGCGTGCTGAGAAGGAGGCCGGCCAGCGCATCCACACCCTGCGCGCTGGCCGGCTGGTGCGGCGCACTGGGATGGGGCGGCTGCAGCAGGCGCTGAACCTGGGCCTGGGCGCCCGCCTCGCAGCCGGCTTCGCGGCCGTGTTCGGCGCGTGCGGGGCGGCGTCGGTCGCGGGTGGGCAGACGCTTGATGCAGGCGCCGTGGCGGCGTGGCTGGGCGCGCTCATCGTCACCGTGGGCGCATTCGTCTATGCGCAGCGCGTGGCCGTGGCGCCGCTGGGCCAGCTGGTGCACGCCGCCAACCGCATCGCGGCGGGCGATCTGACGCAGTGCATCCAGGTCACGCGGCCCGACCTGATGGGCGACCTGCAGAAGGCGCTGGCGCAGCTGAACGTGAACCTGCTGTCCATCGTGCGCGATGCGCGCCAGGAAAGCGAGAAGATGCGCGCTGCCACGCAGGAGATCGCCGCCGGCAACCTCGACCTGTCCGCGCGCACCGAGACGCAGGCCAGCAATCTGGAGGAGACTGCCGCGTCGATGGAGGAGATCACCGGCACCGTGAAGCAGACGGTGGATGCGGCGCGGCACGCCAGCCAGCTGGCGGCGCAGGCTACCGGGATGGCCGAGCGCACCAGCGATGCCGTCAACGGCGTGGCGGCCACCATGCAGCAGATCCAGGCAGCGTCGGGGCGGATCAGCGAGATCACGCAGTTGATCGACAGCATCGCTTTCCAGACCAACATCCTGGCGCTGAACGCAGCCGTGGAAGCAGCCCGCGCCGGCGAGCAGGGCCGCGGCTTTGCGGTAGTGGCGCAGGAAGTGCGCAGCCTGTCGCACCGCACGCTGACGGCCGCCAGGGAAATTCGCGCGCTGATCGACGATTCGGCCGCCCAGGTGGAAGAGGGCCATCGCAAGACCGACGGCGCACAGGCCACCATGGCCGAGTCGCTGGGCCTGGTGCGCAACGTCAGCGCGCTGATCGGCGAGATCCACGGCGCAGCGAACGAGCAGCTCTCGGGCATCTCCCAGGTGAACGCCGCCGTGGCGCACCTGGACACCATCACCCAGCAAAACGCCTCGTTGGTCGAGCACAGCGCGGGCCTGGCCACCCAACTGCAGAGCCAGGCGCAGACAGTGACCGAGACCGTGCAGGTGTTCCGCATCGCAGCGGGTGCCCCGGCCGCAGCGCCACGCGATGCCGTGGCGCTGCGCCGAGCGATGAAGCACCAGCGCACCGGGGCCCACGCGCAGGCTTCGCCGGGACAGGGGCCGAGGGCCGTGTGAAGGCAGTGGGGCCTTCGCGGAGGGCTGCCGGCCAAGCGAGGTTGGCCATGGCAACAGAGCGGTCCATCCAGCGGTCCATCTGAATGATCAACAATCCTGTCACCGCGCAGGCTGGCTGCTCACTCTGTGGTCGACGGCAGGCGCTGGCACCTAACATGGTGCAACGCGCCCGTCCGGGCTGCGACAACTTGCTGTCTTGAAGGACGACTCATGAGCACTTCCCACACCTCTCTGGCCGACCAGCTGTTTTCGCAATTGCAGGGTGCACCCCTGCAGCAGATCGCCCAGAAGCTCGGCACCAGCCCCGAACAGACGCAGAGCGCCGTGACCGCCGCGCTGCCCTTGCTGCTGGGTGCGCTCGGCCGCAACGCCGAGCAGCCGGGGGGAGCGCAGGCCCTCTTCGGCGCACTGCAGCGCGATCATGCCGCCCCGGCATCGACCTCGCCCTCGGCATCCATGGCCGCCGGCTCGCCCGGCGGGTTCCATCTGGGCGGACTGCTCGAGTCGGTGCTGGGCGGCGGCCAATCGGGTGGCAGCGCATCGGGCGAGGGCGCCGACATCCTCGGTCACATCTTCGGCCACCAGCGCGGCCAGGCCGAGGCCGGCCTGGGCCAGGCCACTGGCCTCGGCGCCAACGCCGGCCAGCTGCTGCAATTGCTGGCGCCGATCGTCATGTCGTTCCTGGCCCAGCGTGTGGCTTCGGGCGGCATGGACGCTGGCTCCCTGGGCGACACGCTGGGCCGCGAGCGCGCGCAGGCCCAGCAGCAGGGGGGGCTGGGCGGCGGTGTGCTGGGCAGCCTGCTCGACCAGAACGGCGACGGCAAGGTCGATCTGGGCGACCTGCTCAAGGTGGGTGGCAGCCTGCTGGGCGGGCGCCGCTGAAGGGTTGCCAGCACGCCCCCGTTGGGCACACACTGGGGGCGACAGCTGTTTTTGTCCACCACCATTCCACGGAGGCGCCCCATGACGACCGTCGCAGAAATCCTCGGCTCCAAGAGCTCGACCCAGGTTCACACCGTCACCCCCGCCGATTCGGTGCTGCACGCCCTGCAACTCATGGCGCGCCAGGGCATCGGGGCGCTGCTGGTGATGGAGGGCGACCGCATCGCCGGCATCTTCACGGAGCGCGACTACGCCCGCAAGGTGGCGCTGCAGGGGCGTACCTCGGGTGATACCAGTGTGCGGGACGTGATGACGAGTGCGGTGCGCTTCGTGCGGCCGGGTCAGAGCACCGAGCACTGCATGGCCGTGATGACCGAAAACCGGCTGCGCCACCTGCCCGTGGTGGATGAAGCGGGCGAGCTCGCGGGCATCGTCTCCATCGGCGATTTGGTCAAGCAAATCATGTCAGAGCAGCAATTCATCATCGAGCAGATGGAGCAGTACATCACCGGGCGGGCGTGAGCCCCGGGGCGTGGGCCACCGGATCTCTGCCACCTGCAGGCATTTACAGCGTGATGACCTGCCGGGGGCGCTGGCGGGCGCCCGGCGCCAAGGAGGCTCCCCAGCCCGCCAGTCCGGGGCCTACTTCTTAGACTGGGTGCGGCAGGGGCGGGGTTGACGGATCGGCTTCTTCGAGAAGCCACATCCAGCGCCAGCTGGTCGTCAACGGAGAACTGCTGGCCCGCTAAGGCGATGCGCCCGAAAGCGAAGACCCGCTGGCGAATGCAGGCGAGCTGCCAAAATAAGTGAGCACGGCGGAGTCCGGCTAAACGCGGCACAGCTCAAGCTCAAGCGAGCCAACCTCCAACCCAACGCCTACACCGTCGTAGGCGGAGAAACACAAGCGCGCTGCGGAGAAGTCTCGCCTGCCGTGGGCATCGCCATCGGTGCGCAGGACAACTTCAGCTGGAAGAGCGTAGCCCTCTCCGCCATTGGCGGTGGGATATCCGGCGGCACGGGAATTGGGCTCCGCTAGGCGAAGCCACAACCACAGGCACGGCCGTCGGTAACGCCATGATCCGGGCCACGGTCGGCAGCATCGCTAGCCAGGGCATCGGCGTGTCGCCGAGCTGCAAAGCAGCTGCAACTGGCAATCTGTGGCCGCCTCTGCTGTGAGCGCCGGGGTGGGGCAGGCCGTGGGCGGAGCGTTCGGGATGAACGATGCGGACTTCAGCCAGCGGAGCTTTGGCGAGAAGTTTGGCGCTCGATTGTTCACGGGCTTGGCAGCGGGCACGGCGGTGGGCGTGTGGCGATCCAGCAGGTGGCCACCGATGCGTTTGGTCAGGCTTTGGGCAGTTCGCTTGCGGCGGCCTCCATCAATACATCTACGGCGGAGAAACCATCTTCCGCCTCACCGCCAACCCGGCCGACATCGGCGGGTAACAAAACCTCTACGACCACCCGAGGAACAGCCCCAACGGCCGCCGTCTCCACCTGACCCTGCCGCATCTACGGAAAGTCGATCACCGCCTTGCGGCATGGCGAGTCCACCGCACCCTCGGCCGATTCGCCCCGGCTGCGCGGATGCGCGGAACGTTCGCCCCCGGCACCTCGCCGACCTCCCGCACTGCTTGTGAGTCCCCTCCCTTGATCGGGAGAGCTTCCGGATCCTGGGGTCCGTCAGATGTCACAAGTTGTAATCGACATGTCACGCGCCAAATCGACACTCCCGGCATCTGTTGACCTTCCGTGAGTGACCCCATGACCGTTCGTTCCCGCATTGCCCTGCTCATCGCGCTGGCGCTGGCCGCGCTGTGTGCCATTGGCGGATTCGCGCTTTATCAGTCCGCCCAGGGCGCCCTGCAGGTCAAGCGGGTGACCGAGGGCGTGGTGCCCAGCGCGATCTATTCGGTCGAGCTGATGGGCCAGCTCAAGGATGTGCAGATCGCCGCGCTGAACATGGTCGGCGCGCCCGACCGCGCCACGGCCGAGGCCATGCACCAGCAGGTGGCCGAGCGCAAGACCGCGTTGCGCAATGCGCTCGACGCTCAGCGCCGCAGCGCCGACAGCGACGCCCAGCGCGGCCTCATCAAGGAGGCCGAGATGAGCCTGGATAACTACTTCGCCGCCATCGACGACACGGCCCGGTTCAAGCTGGCCGGCCAGCAGGAAGCCGCCGAGGCCTACATGGCTGCCACCGTGGACCAGTACCTGCGCGAGCAGGGCCAGGTGATCGAGGCGGTGCAGGTGGAGCGTCGCCGCAGCAAGGACGAAGCCATCGGCGCCTTGAACGCGCAGATGGAGCGCACCACCGGCATGCTGCTGCTGGTGGCGGGCGTGAGCGTCATCGGACTGGGCGCGGCGGGTTGGATGCTCTACCGCCAGATCGTGCGCCCGATCGGCGAGATGCAGCAGAAGATGACCGAGATCGCCAGCAGCCAGGACTTTTCCCACCGCGTGCCCGTGGCCCGCATGGACGAGATCGGCCGCTCGCTCACCGCCTTCAATGCGATGGTCGCACGCATCGAGGAAAGCTCCGAGCTGGTGCGCCAGAAGACGGCCGACATCCAGGCGATGCTGCAGACGCTCCCGCAGGGCATCCTGACGCTGGAGGCGGGCCGGCGCATCCACCCCGAGTATTCGGCGCACCTGTCCACCCTGCTGGAGCGGCAGGACCTGGCCGGCCGCACGCTGGACGGGGTGCTGATCGACCGCTGCGAGGGCAGCGCCGATGCACGCGCCCAGGCGGAGGCCGCCATCGACGCCTGCCTCGGCGAGGACGAGATGAACTTCGCCTTCAACGCGCACCTGCTGCCGCGGGAGCTGTGCCTGGTGTGCGACGGCGGACGTCGCAAGACGATCGAGCTGGACTGGTCGCCCATCACCGCCGCGAGCGGCACGGTGGAGCGCCTGCTGGTCAGCCTGCGCGACGTGACCGAACTGCGTGAGCTGGCGCGCGATGCCCAGGCCCGCCGGCAGGAGCTGGCCATGGTGGGCGAGCTGCTGGCCGTGCCGCCCGAGAAATTCCGGGCGTTCGCACAGTCCGCCTCCGTTCTGCTGCGCGAAGGCCGCGCCCTGGTGGCGGCGCTGCCGCAGGACCGTGCCGGCGCCGTGGCCGCCCTGTTCCGGGGCATGCACACCATCAAGGGCAATGCCCGTACCTATGGCCTGCCGGGCGTGGCCGACGCAGCGCACGCGGCCGAGCAGCGCTACGCCGCCCTGCGGGACGATCTTTCGGGTTGGGACGAGGCCGCGCTGGCGGCCGACATCGGCGCCGTCGAGCAGGCGCTGCAGGGCTACGTGCGGTTGAACGACGAGACCCTGGGCCGGGGCGAGGCGGCGGGCGGCGGCAGCGACGACGCGGTGCGCATGACCCGGGAGCGGGTGGAGGGCCTGTGCGACACCCTCGGGGCCGTGCTGCGGCAGGGCGACTGGCCGCAGGAACACCGCCTGCGCCTGGAACAGGTCGCCCACGCGCTGGCGCATCCGGGTGCGGCCCGCGTCGACGAGATCTTCGGCGCAGTGTGCGCGGCGCTGCCCGAGCTGGCCCGCGACCTGGGCAAGGACGCGCCCCATGCGGAATGCACCGGCGCACGCGTGCTGGTGCGCGCCGAGGCGAGCGAGGTGCTGCGCGATGCCTTCGTCCACCTGCTGCGCAACGCCATGGACCACGGCATCGAGCCGCCGCCCGAGCGTGCAGCCAAGGGCAAGGCTGGGCGCGGCCGCATCACCGCGCAGACCTGCGTCGAGGGCGGCGAGGTGGTCGTGCGGCTGCAGGACGACGGGCGGGGACTCGATCTGGCGCGCATCCACGACAAGGCGCTCGCCCAGGGGCTGCTCGGGCCGGACGACGCCCCCAGCGCCGACGCCCTGGCGCAGATGATCTTCGCGCCGGGCTTTTCCACCGCTGCCGAGGTGACCACCGTGTCGGGCCGCGGGGTCGGCATGGACGCGGTCAAGGCCTTCATCGAAGCGTTGCACGGGCAGGTCACGGTGGTGGTCGAGCCGGACGCCCCGGTGTACGCCACGCCGTTCGCGACCGTCATCCGCCTGCCGCTGCACTGGACGATCAGTGTCCAGGGCCACCGGGGCGCCCTGGGGGAGGCCGCGTGATGGACGGCGGATGGACCGGGATGTACTTCGCCCTGGGGGCCGGCTTCGTTCTGGGCGCCGCCATGGCGACCCTGCTGGCGTGGCGCGTCGCGCGCACGCGTGCGCGGCGGGCCGCGGCGGTGCATGCCGAGGAAGCGGGCCGCCTGGCCTCGGCGCTGGAATCGGCGCTGCGCGAGAGCGCTTGCGCGCAGGCGGACCTGGACCGGGCGCAGGCCGGCTGGAACGAAGAGCGTGAACACTGGCAGGGCGCCGCCGCGGCGTGGGATGCGCACCAGCAGAGCAGCGCGCTGCGGGCGCAGGAAGCGCTGCGCGCGCAGGCGGCGCCCGCGTTGCAGCACATCCACACCCAGGGCCGGTCGTTGCAGGAACTGCAGGGCATCGGCAAGACCTTCGAGCGCTGGCACGCCGACATGAGCGCGCTGGTGCAGCACAACCGCACCATGCACGACAAGAACGACGAGTTCGCCCGCATCGTGCGGCAGATGGTGATCGTGGCGTTGAATGCCTCCATCGAGGCGGCCCGCGCCGGCGCGCAGGGGCGCGGCTTCAACGTGGTGGCGGGCGAGATGCGCGAACTCTCGGCGCGCGCCGAGGCGCTCTCGCGCGAGTACCGGGACAGCCTCTATGCCAACGACCTGATCGCCACCACCACCTTCCAGGACATGCAGGCCGGGGGCAAGATGGTCGTCAACGCCGCCATGGGCCTGCAGATGACCAACGGGCGCATCCAGGCCGCGCTGGAGGCGGTGGCATGACGGCCACGGCGGGCAAGTCCCGCTTCGCCATACCGCGCCTGCTCAGCCAGCGCGCCTGCGACAGCCTGGACGGCATGATGGTGTCGGGCCTGCGGCAAAGCCTGGCCGGCGGCGACGTCGGCGCGGCCATCGACGTGGTCGATACCGTGCCGCCGGGCGTCGCCACGCACATGGCGGTGCTGTCGATTGCATCGTTTCCGTTCCGGCTGAACACCGCGCTGCACTTCGCCCGCACCGACGCCCTGCTGGCCTGGGCCGCGGAGCGCAGCGGTATCGGCGACGGCATCGGCGAGGGGGGCGGGTCGATCAACGAGCAGCAGTTCATCGACGTGATCTGCGAGATCGGCAACCTGTGCTGCGGCTCCATCAACCGCGACCTGGGCGAGTTCCAGTCCTTCCTGGGGCTGTCGACCCCGCAGATCCTCGATGCGCGCTGCCTGCCGCACTTCGTGCGCGACGGGGCCGAGCACCTGCGCCACTTCCGCGTTCAGGTACGGCCGGGCCTCGCGCTCCACGCCTCGCTGTGCGCGCGGGCCTATCTGCCGCTGGACTTTCACTGGAGCGGCTCGCCCGTGCAAGCGGCGGTGGAGTCGGGCGAGATGGAGATGTTCTAGCCGGCGGGCCGGCGGCGCCTGAGCGCGTGCAGCAAGGCGGTCGGGGCCGCGTAGGGCCAAGGGGAGGGGGAACGCGGCTGGCTGTGTGCCCGGCGTGCTCCCGGCCTCGCCTGCGCCTTTCTTCTCCTGTTTTTCTCTCTCTCTCTCTCACGCACCCATTTTTCTCTCTCCGATGCCGAACGGACAACCACCCATGGAAACCACCGCACCCGTGATCGAACCGGCCCCATCCGATGCCCCCGCGCCGCCCGGCGCCGCCATGCCCGAGCCAGCCGCGCTGGTCAGCAAGGTGTTGGTCATCGAGACCGACGGCGATGCGCTCGCCCGCATCCGCGCCTTCTGCGAAGCCCACGGCCTGCAGGGCCACAAGGTCCATCCCCTGAACGTGCCCGCGGTGCTGCGCTCGCGCATCGACCTGGGGGCCGTCTTCGTGGGCACGCAGCTGCAGGGCGCCTTGAGCGACGGCCTGGCGCTCGCCCGCGACATCGCCTGGCTGCGCCCCGAGCTGCCGATCTTCCTGCGCACGGATGGCATGCCCGAGGCCCAGGCGGGCACCGACGCCCACGCCATGCCGCGCGACGCCTCGGTGGTGCGCTACACGCTGGATGGCATCGACGCCCTGAAGACCGAGGTGGACCGCAAGATCTTCGACCGCGTCTATCCGATGTCGTTGGTCCGCACGCTCGGCGAGATGACACAGACCGCGCTGGCCAGCCAGTTCAGGGGCATGCAGGTACGGCTGGACCCGCCCTATGTGGTGCGCGACCGGCTGATCCACGGCGAGCTGTTCACGCTCATTCCCATGGAAACGCCGTGGTGCCGCGGCTTCATGACGCTGCAGACCGATGTCGCCTCGCTGCGCCGCGTGGTGGACGCCGGACGCACCGCGTTCTCGTCCGAGGAGGGCGAGGACTTCCGCAACCTCAACGCCATCCTGGGCGAGCTGACCAACCTGATCTGGGGCGCGTTCCGCAACCGCTTCGGCACCGAAGGCGCGAGCGGCTCCTTCGGGGTGCAGGTGCCCATCATCGTCAACCACCTGCACCGCTACATCAGCTTCGGCACCGAGAGCCCGCAACTGTGCTTCAAGTGCCACGTCTGGGCGCCAGACGATCCCGAGGCGACCGCCATCACCATCTACCAGCGGTTCGCCTTCAGCCTGAGCTGGGCCCCGGAGCTGTACCGCGAGAGCGAGGCACTGCTGAGCGGGTTCGTCGAATCGGGCGAGCTGGAACTGTTCTGAGCGGGCCGCCGCTTTTTCTTTGTTTGTCTTTGTCTTTGTCTTTTAGAGGAGTCTTTTCATGGCCAACGTTCTTGTCGTCGACGATTCGAGCACCGTGCGCAACGAGGTGGGCAACTTTCTGGGCAGCAACGGCTTCCAGGTGGCACTGGCCGTCGACGGCCACGATGGCCTGGCCAAGCTCAGGCAGGACGGCGGCATCAAGCTCGTGGTGTGCGACGTGAACATGCCCAACATGGATGGTCTGACTATGGTCGAGCGGGTGCGCAGCGAGCTGGGGAACCACAAGGTCCACGTCGTGATGCTGACGACGGAGAGTTCGCCCGCGATGAAGGAGCGGGGGAAGGCGGCGGGGGTGAAGGGGTGGATCGTGAAGCCGTTCAATGGGGCTGCGGTGCTGGGGTCTTTTCAGAAGTTGGCGGCTTGACTGACCGTTCGGGCTGAGCTTGTCGAAGCCTTGTCGGAGCCGGGGCGGTGCTGGCAGGTGCTGGCAGGTGCTGGGCGGTCGCTTCCCGGGGCCGGGAATCAACCGCTCAGCAAGCGCCAGCACTGCCGCTAACGAGGCCTCGACAAGCCCGGCAGCTCAAGCCACCTTCTCCACATGCCCCTGCCGTGTGTACAGAAAGTCGATCACCGCCTTGCGGCATTGCAGATACACGGCATCCTCCGCCAGCGCGACCCGACTCCGCGGCCGCGGAATGTCCACCCGCAGCACTTCGCCGATGGTCGCCGCCGGCCCGTTGGTCATCATCACGATCTTGTCGGACAGCAGCACGGCCTCGTCCACATCGTGGGTCACCATCACCACCGTGCTCTGCGTGCGGGCCACGATCTCCAGCAGCTCGTCCTGCAGCTTGGCGCGGGTCAGCGCGTCCAGTGCGCCGAAGGGCTCGTCCATCAGCAGCACCTGCGGCTCCATCGACAAGGCCCGGGCGATGCCCACGCGCTGCTTCATGCCGCCCGAGATCTCGCCGGGGCGCTTCTGCGCGGCGTGCGTCAGGCCCACCAGGGCCAGGGCCGCGTCGGTGCGCTGGCGCAGCTGAGCCTTGGTTTCCGTACGGCTGAAGACGCGTTCCACCGCCAGGTAGACGTTGTCGAAACAGGTCAGCCAGGGCAGCAGCGAATGGTTCTGGAACACCACGGCGCGCTCGGGGCCCGGGCCCCTGATCTCCTTGTTGGCGCAGAGCAGGGCGCCCGAGGTGGGCGTGGTCAAGCCGGCGATCAGGTTCAGCAGCGTGCTCTTGCCGCAGCCCGAATGGCCGATGAGCGCCACGAACTCGCCCTTCGCGATGGTCAGGTCGATGCCGCGCAGCGCGGGGAACAAGCCCTTGGCGGTCTTGAAGAACTGATCGACCTGCTGGACTTCGATGAACTTGGACGTGAGCGATGCATTCATGATTTCACCTCTTCGAACGTGAAGGCCGTGGCCAGCTTGACGAGCGCGTATTCGAGCAGCAGCCCGACGATGCCGATGACGAAGATCGCGATCAGGATGTTCTTGACGTTGAGGTTGTTCCACTCGTCCCACACCCAGAAGCCGATGCCGACGCCGCCGGTCAGCATCTCGGCGGCCACGATCACCAGCCAGGCCGTGCCCACGGCCAGGCGCACGCCGGTCAGCATGTAGGGCAGCACCGAGGGGAACAAAATGGTGGTGGCGATCTTCCATTCCGACAGGTTCAGCACGCGAGCCACGTTCATATAGTCCTGCGGCACGCGCTGCACGCCCACGGCGGTGTTGATGATCATGGGCCAGATGGAACAGATGAAGATGGTCCAGATGGCCGCCGGGTTGGCGCCCTTGAACACCAGCAAGCCGATGGGCAGCCAGGCCAGCGGCGAAACCGGCCGCAGCAGGCTGATGAGCGGATTGAACATGCGCGAGAGGAAGGTGAAGCGCCCGATGACGAAACCCGCCGGAATGCCGACCACCGCCGCCAGGCCGAAGCCGATGGCCACGCGCTCCAGTGACGCCAGCACGTTCCAGCCCACGCCCTGGTCGTTGGGGCCGTTGCGGTAGAACGGGTCGCTGAAGATGCTGACTGCCTGCTGCCAGGTGTCGGCCGGGCCGGGAATGCTCTGGCCCGTGGTGGCCGAGACGACGGCCCAGAGGCCGATCAGCAGGCCCAGCCCGCAGGCGGGCGGCAGCACCGCCATCCAGAAGCTGCGCGACAGCGCGGCCCAGTCACGGCGGGGGGCGGCAGGCCCCGCAGCAGTCACGGTTTTCGAGCCATTCTGGCCGGTAGCGCCCGCCGATGCTGCGCCATCAGCTACTGTTTTGATAGCATTGGAGGGTGCTGCGTGGCCGGCAGGCGGCGACGAGGAATCCAGCGGGGAGTGAAAGACGGCACTGACCATGGTGTGTGCTCCAGCGTGCGGTGGATGGGATTCGCGAAAGGAAACGGAAACGAGGCAGCCGCGCCGTCAGGCGTGGATCTTGAAGCCGTCGGCGTACTTCTTCGGGTCCTTGCCGTCCCAGACCACGCCGTCCACCAGCTTGGCGGTGCGCATGTCGCTGGCGGGCAGTGGCACCTTGGCGGCGGTGGCGGCCTGCTTGTAGACGTCGACGCGGTTGATGGACTTGGCCACGCCCAGGTAGTCAGGGTGGTCCTTCAGCAGGCCCCAGCGCTTGTGCTGCGTCAGGAACCACATGCCGTCCGACAGGTACGGGAAGTTGGCCATGCCGCCGTTGTAGAACTTCATGTGGTCGGGGTCGTCCCAGGTCTTGCCCAGGCCATCCTGGTAGCGGCCCAGGATGCGCTGGTTGATCGCATCGACGCTGGTGTTCACATAGGCCTTGCCGGCGATGGTCTCGGCCATCTTGGTCTTGTTGGCCAGTCCCTCGTCGATCCAACGGCCGGCCTCCAGGATGGCGGCGGTGACGGCGCGGGCGGTGTTGGGGTACTTCTGCACGAATTCCGACGTGGTGCCCAGCACCTTTTCGGGATGGTCCTTCCAGATTGCCTGCGTGGTGGTGGCGGTGATGCCGATGCCGTCCATGATCGCGCGGTGGTTCCAGGGCTCGCCCACGCAGAAGCCGTCCATGTTGCCCACGCGCATGTTGGCCACCATCTGCGGCGGCGGCACGGTGATCACCTTGGCCTCCTTCATCGGGTCGATGCCGTTGGCCGCCAGCCAGTAGTAGAGCCACATGGCGTGGGTGCCGGTCGGGAAGGTCTGCGCGAAGGTGTATTCGCGCTTTTCGGCGGCCATCAGCTTGGCCAGCGTGGGGCCGTTGACGGCGCCCTTGTCCGCCAGCTTCTTGCTGAGCGTGATGGCCTGGCCGTTCTGGTTCAGGTTCATCAGCACGGCCATGTCCTTCTTCGGTCCGCCGACGCCCAGGTGAACGCCGTAGACGAGGCCATAGAGCACGTGGGCGAAATCCAGTTCGCCGTTGACCAGCTTGTCGCGCACGCCGGCCCAGCTGGCTTCCTTGCTGGGAATGATCTTGACGCCGTATTTCTGGTCGATGCCCAGCACCGAGGCCATCACCACGCTGGCGCAGTCGGTCAGCGGAATGAAGCCGATCTTCACTTCCTTCTTCTCCGGCGCGTCGGAGCCTTGCGCATGCACCAGCGCCCGCAGCGCGGGGCTGATGCCGACGGCGCCGACGGTGGCGGCTTGCAGTACGGTGCGGCGTTGCAGGCTGGGTTTCAACAGATCGGTCATGAATCACGTCCTCGAAGCGGGTGGCACAAACGACAAAGGCGTCCGCACGCCGCGGCAGCGATCGACATGCGAGTGCGCTGCTGCGGGTGCGGACGCCTTTGTCCGGTGGCGATGGGCGACGCCCCCAAGGCGGGAGCTGCTCGTTCATCGGCGATGACCTGCGTTGGTCTGCCACCCTTTACGCAAGCGGTGTGCCAGGATGCGAGATCCGTGCGTTTGCTATTTTATTGATAGCATAGTGTCAAGATGCAACGGGCGCTGCACGCTGATCGGGCTGGGAGGGAGACGATGGGCGCCCCGGTGGCAGCAGCGCACGGCAGCGCTTGCGGGCGATGCTGGAATCCCCGTCTTCTGCGGCTCCCCGCACTGCGCTTGTGCGCTGCACCATCGGCTGGCATGCCGCACGCTGGTGCAGCACGCGCGGCGCGCCTTCACCCCAGCAGGTCGGCGACGTCCAGCATGCGCTGGGCCACGTCCACCAGCTTCAGGCCCTTGTCCATGGCCGTCTTGCGCAGCTTGTCGTACGCGGCCTTTTCCGTCAGGCCCTGGCGCTGCATCAGCAGGCCCTTGGCACGGTCGATGGTCTTGCGGTCCTTGAGCTCGGATCGCGCATCGGCCAGCTGCGAGCGCAATTGCTGCTCATGCTGAAACCGCGCCATCGCCACGTCCAGGATCGGGCGGATGCGCTGCGGCGCCAGGCCGGCGACGATGTAGGCCGAGACGCCCAGCGCCACCGCGTCCTTGACGTGCGTGGTGTCTTCGTCATTGGTGAACATCACGATCGGGCGGCGCTCGTCGCGCGTGGCCATCACGACGTGTTCGAGCGCATCGCGTGCCTCGCTCTCGGCGTCCACGATGATCAGGTCGGGCTGCAGCTGGGTGATGCGCTCGCGCAGGAACACATCGGCCGGCAGGGTGGCGATGAGGTTGAAACGCGCTTCCAGCAGACCGATGCGCAGGGTGCGTGACCGCTCGGCCTGCACCAGCGCATGCTCGTCGTCGGGGTCGGTCATGGCGAGGTCGGGGGCCACGACCACGATTCTCAGTGGCTCGCTCATGCCGCCAGCGCAAGCAATAAACGCACCTGCCGAAATGCCGCGCGCGGGTGCCAACCGGCGGTTCGCGGGCAGCCATGGGTGCGCGCATGCACCGGCGCAGTGCGTTGCGCACCGGGGCCCGTTCTTGCATGGGCAGCGGCGATCCACATAGCCAAACCTGGCGGCAGGGGCTCGCCCTCATAGCTTTTATCTGGCGGGTCGGCTATACACGCACGCATTCGCAAAGAGAGGGTTCACCAGATGACGATGTCGATGAAAGGGCGCGGCCCGCGGGCCGCTTCCGTGCAGCAGGGTGCGCGAGATGCGGCGCCACGCTGGCTCGCCCGCCTGGCGGCGTCTGCCGCGCTGATTGGGGCTGCCTGGGGGCTGGCCGGGTGCAGCAAGGTGCCCGACACCATCCGCATCGGCGTGGCGCAGCCGCTGTCGGGCAACCTGGGCGCGCTGGGGCAGGATCTGCTCAACGGCGCGACCATGGCGGTAGACGAATTGAACCGCGCCGGCTTCATGGTGGACGGCAAGCGTGTCACGCTGGAGATCGTCGCCCAGGACGACCGCGCCGACGCCGCCGCCGGCAAGGCCGCCGCCCAGCAACTGGTGAACGATGGCGTGGTGGCGGTCATCGGCCATCTCAATTCCGGCGTCAGCATCGAGGCTGCCCCCATTTATGGCGAGAAGGGGATTCCCCAGCTGGCCATCTCCACCAATCCCCGCTTCACCCAGCTCAATCTGCCCACCACGTTCCGCCTGGTCGCCAACGACACGCTGCAGGCCAAGGCCATGGGCTCTTTCGCGGCCACGCAGCTGTCCCACGCCAGCTATGCCGTGCTGGACGACGGCACGCCCTACGGCAAGGGGCTGGCCGACGGCGCCGCGCAGCAACTGGCGGCCGAGAAGAAGCAGGTCACGGTGCGCCAGTCGTTCGACGACCGCACCAAGGACTTCGCCGCCACGGCTGCCAAGCTGCAGGCCGCCAACGTGGGCGTGATCGTCACCACCTTGAACGACTTCCAGGTGCTGGCGCTGCTGGAGGCCTTGAAGGGCATCGGCCACACCCGCGTCTCGGTGCTGGGCGGCGACACCATCAAGACGACCGACATGGCCCGGGCCGACGGACTGGTGGACGGTCTCTACGCCACCTCGCCCGTGCTGGAGGCCCGCGAATTCATCACGGGCCGGCAGTTCCTCGACAAGTACACGACCCAGTTCAAGAAGCCGCCGGCCTACGGGGGCCACTACACCTACGACGCGATGTACGTGCTGTCGGCCGCCATCAAGCAGGCCGGCTCGGCCGATCCCAAGGCCATCGCCAAGGCGCTGCATGCCATCAACGGCTATGCGCCTGTCACCGGCACCATGACCTGGGACGCGGCGGGCGAGCAGCGCTACGGGGCGGTGGGCGTCTACAGCCTGCGCGGCGGCCGGTGGGAAATGCGCATGCGGTCCGACCGCTGGTAGGCCGGCGATGGCCTTGCGCGCAGCCGGCGGCAGGGCCTGCGCCTAAACTCCGGGCATGAGTTTGCTGATCCTCGGAATCGAATCGTCCTGCGACGAAACCGGTGTGGCGCTGGTGCGCTCACCCGACGGCCCCGGCGTACCCACGCTGCTGGCCCATGCCCTGCACAGCCAGATCGCCATGCACCAGGCCTACGGCGGCGTGGTGCCCGAGCTGGCCAGCCGCGACCACATCCGCCGCGTCCTGCCGCTCACCGAAACCGTGCTGGCCGAAGCCGGGTGCCGCTTGGCCGATGTGGACGTGGTCGCCTACACCCGCGGCCCCGGGCTGGCCGGCGCACTGCTGGTGGGCGCCGGCGTGGCCTGCGCCCTCGGCGCGTCGCTGGGTCGCCCCGTGCTGGGCGTGCACCACCTGGAAGGGCACCTGCTGTCCCCGTTCCTGAGCGCCGACCCGCCGGAATTCCCTTTCGTGGCGCTGCTGGTGTCGGGCGGCCACACGCAGCTGATGCGGGTGGACGGCGTGGGCCGCTACACCCTGCTGGGCGAAACCATCGACGATGCCGCGGGCGAGGCCTTCGACAAATCGGCCAAGCTGCTGGGCCTGGGATACCCAGGCGGGCCGGCCCTGTCGCGGCTGGCGCAGGAGGGCGACGCCACGGCCTTCAAGCTGCCGCGCCCGCTGCTGCACAGCGGCAACCTCGACTTCTCCTTCGCCGGCCTGAAGACCGCCGTGCTGACCCAGGCCAAGAAGCTGGGCGACGACCTGGATGCGCGCCGCGCCGACCTCGCCGCCAGCACCGAGGCCGCGATCGTCGACGTGCTGGTCAGGAAAACGCTGACGGCGCTGAAGGAGAGCGGTCTGCAGCGCGTGGTGGTGGCCGGCGGCGTGGGGGCCAACCGCCTGCTGCGCGAACAGCTGAACGCCGCCTGCGCGCGCTCCAAGGTGCGCGTGCACTACCCCGAGCTGCACCTGTGCACCGACAACGGCGCCATGATCGCCATGGCCGCCGCCATGCGCATCGCGGCCGGCCGGCAGGCGCCCGAAGCCCGCTACGCCTTCGACGTGAAGCCGCGCTGGCCGCTGGATGCGCTGGATGCGGTGCCGGAGCCGGAACAGTCGGTGCGGCCCGCCTGAGTGGGCGAAATTCGAGGTGTTTTCAGGCGCCAGCGCTTATCAGCCAAAGGTTTCCAGCTATTGTTTTTGATACGTTCGGGCTGAGCCCGTCGAAGCCGGGGCGTGCGACGGCCGAGCCCCCTGCGGGGCGGTTGAACCGGTCCGCCAAAGGGCGCCAGCGCCATCGCCCTCAATACATCAAGCGTTCGGGCCGCACTTCCTGCAGGATGGTCGTCGCGATCTCTTCGATGCTCTTGGTGGTGGTGGACAGCCAGCGGATGCCCGAGCGCCGCATCATCGCCTCGGCCTCCGACACCTCGTAGCGGCAGTTGGCCAGGTCGGCGTACTTCGACCCCGGGCGGCGCTCGTTGCGGATCTGCGAAAGCCGCTCCGGCAGGATGGTCAGCCCGAAGATCTTCTTGCGGTGCGGCTCCAGCGCGGGCGGCAGCTGGCGGCGGTCGAAGTCTTCCGGGATCAGCGGGTAGTTGGCCACCTTCAGGCCGCACTGCATGGCCAGGTACAGGCTCGTCGGCGTCTTGCCGCTGCGCGACACGCCCACCAGGATCACGTCCGCCCCCGCCAGGTCGCGGTGGCTCTGGCCGTCGTCGTGGTCCAGGCTGAAGTTGATGGCGTCGATGCGCTGGGTGTATTCCTTGCTCAGGCTCACGTCCGAGAAGCGCCCCACGCGGTGGTGCGACTTGATGCCCAGCTCGCTTTCCAGCGGGCGGATGAAGGTGCCGAACATGTCCAGCAGCATGCCCTTGCAGCCGCTCTCGATGATGCGCAGCACGCTCATGTTCACGAGGGTGGTGAAGACGACCGGCTTCTTGCCCTCCAGCTCGGCGGTGTGATTGATCTGGCGCACCACCTGGTGGGCTTTGTCCTCGGTGTCGATGAAGGGCAGGCGCACGTGGCGCGGCTTCATGTCGAACTGCGCGAGGATGGCGTTGCCGAAGGTTTCCGCGGTGATGCCGGTGCCGTCGGAGATGAAGAAAACGGTGCGCGTGTGCATGGACGATGTGGACAGGAAGGGGTGAGGGGGCGGCGGCGGCGGCCGACAGGCGCATGCGCCGCGGCCAGCCTACAATCGCGCCCATTATTCCCAATTCCCCCACCATGCAACGCGGCTGCCCACTACCAGAACAGCAAAGCCAGCTGCCTTGCATGGGCGCGCGCCCACCTTGCTCGCTCAGCCAGGGCGCAGGCGCAGACCCGGTTTCAACTTCTGGAGCTTTCCCATGTCTGCACTCTTCAACGCGACCGCCCTGGTCGTTCCGTTTGAAAACCTGAGAATGAGCGACGTCGAGTCGGTGGGGGGCAAGAACGCCTCTCTCGGCGAGATGATCTCCCAGCTGCCCCAGGGCGTGCGCGTGCCCACGGGCTTCGCCACCACGGCCCATGCCTTCCGCGAATTCCTGAAGCACGAGGGCCTGGCCGACCGCATCAGCCAGCGCCTGGCCACGCTCGACACCGAAGACGTGCGTGCGCTCGCCGCCGCCGGTGCCGAGATCCGCGGCTGGCTCGAAGCCCAGCCGTTCCCGGCCGACCTGGAAAAGGCCGTGCGCGACGAATTCGCCAAGCTGTCCGCCGGCAACGCCGAGGCCAGCTTCGCCGTGCGCTCTTCTGCCACGGCCGAAGACCTGCCCGATGCGTCCTTTGCCGGCCAGCAGGAAACCTTCCTGAACGTAGTGGGCATCGAGGACGTGCTGCACAAGATGAAGGAGGTGTTCGCCTCCCTCTACAACGACCGCGCCATCAGCTACCGCGTCCACAAGGGCTTCGCGCACGACGTGGTGGCCCTGTCGGCCGGCGTGCAGCGCATGGTGCGCTCCGACCTGGGCGCGGCCGGCGTGATGTTCACGCTGGACACCGAGAGCGGCTTTGAAGACGTGGTGTTCATCACCAGCAGCTACGGCCTGGGCGAGACGGTGGTGCAGGGCGCCGTGAACCCCGACGAGTTCTACGTGCACAAGCCCATGCTGGCGGCCGGCAAGAAGTCGGTCATCCGCCGCAACCTGGGCTCCAAGCTGATCCAGATGGTGTTCGCCTCGGCGGAAGAGAAGAAGGCCTCGGGCAAGCTGGTCAAGACGACCGACGTGGCGACCGAGCTGCGCAACCGCTATTCGCTGACCGATACCGAGGTGCAGCAACTGGCCGAATACGCCATGGTCATCGAAAAGCACTACGGCCGCCCGATGGACATCGAGTGGGGCAAGGACGGTACCGACGGCCTGCTCTACATCCTGCAGGCCCGCCCTGAAACCGTGAAGAGCCAGTCCAAGGGCCAGGCCGAGCAGCGCTTCAAGCTCAAGGGCACCGGCACCGTGCTGGCCGAGGGCCGCGCCATCGGCCAGAAGATCGGCACCGGCCCGGTGCGCCTGGTGAGCGACATCGCCGAGATGGACAAGGTGCAGCCCGGCGACGTGCTGGTCACCGACATGACCGACCCCAACTGGGAGCCGGTGATGAAGCGCGCCAGCGCCATCGTCACCAACCGGGGCGGTCGCACCTGCCACGCGGCCATCATCGCGCGCGAACTGGGCATTCCGGCCGTGGTGGGCTGCGGCGACGCCACCAGCCTGCTGAAGGATGGCACCCTGGTCACGGTGAGCTGCGCCGAGGGCGACACCGGCAAGATCTACGACGGCCTGCTGGAAACCGAGGTGACCGAGGTGCAGCGCGGCGAGATGCCGTCCATCAAGACCAAGATCATGATGAACGTGGGCAACCCGCAGCTCGCCTTCGACTTCTGCCAGCTGCCCAACGAAGGCGTGGGCCTGGCCCGGCTGGAGTTCATCATCAACAACAACATCGGCGTGCACCCGAAGGCCATCCTGGACTATCCGCAGATCGACGCCGACCTGAAGAAGGCCGTCGAATCGGTGGCCCGGGGCCATGCATCGCCCCGCGCGTTCTACGTGGACAAGGTGGCCGAAGGCATCGCCACCATCGCCGCGGCCTTCTGGCCCAAGCCGGTCATCGTGCGCCTGTCGGACTTCAAGTCCAACGAATACCGCAAGCTCATCGGCGGCAGCCGCTACGAGCCGGAAGAAGAGAACCCGATGCTGGGCTTCCGCGGCGCGGCCCGCTACATCAGCGAAGACTTCGGCGAAGCCTTCGCCATGGAGTGCGAGGCGCTGCGCCGCGTGCGCGGCGAGATGGGCCTGACCAACGTGCAGGTGATGGTGCCCTTCGTGCGCACCCTGAAGCAGGCCGACCGGGTGACGAAGCTGCTGGCCGAGCATGGCTTGAAGCGCGGCGAGTCCGACCTCAAGGTCATCATGATGTGCGAGGTGCCCAGCAATGCGGTGCTGGCCGACGAGTTCCTGCAGTACTTCGACGGCTTCTCGATCGGCTCCAACGACCTGACCCAGCTGACACTGGGCCTGGACCGCGATTCCGGCCTGGAACTGCTGGCGCTGGACTTCGACGAGCGCGACCCCGCCGTGCAGGCGCTGCTCAAGCGCGCCATTGCCGCCTGCCTGGCGCAGGGTAAGTACGTCGGCATCTGCGGCCAGGGCCCCAGCGACCATCCCGACTTCGCCCAGTGGCTGGCCGCGGAAGGCATCTCCTCGATCTCGCTGAACCCCGACAGCGTGATCGCCACCTGGCAGCAGCTGGCCCGCTGACGCGCCGGGCCGCCCATGCAGCCGCCGGCGACCGACGACGTGCCCCTGGTCGGCACGCCGTTTCCGCCGGACCTGCATGACGCGCGGCACCTGTGGCTGAAGGCCGGCCTGCTGCTGGCCTGGGCGGCGGCGTCGTTCGGCGCCTGCTACTTCGCCCGTGACCTGCAGCAGATGGTGGCCGGCTGGCCGCTGGGCTACTGGATCGCGGCGCAGGGCGCCATCCTCGTCTTCATCGCCGTGACAGTGGTCTACTGCCTGGCGATGGACCGCTTCGAGCGCAAGGACGCGGCGGCAGGCGCCGCTGCGCCCCTGCCGCCGCCCCAGTCGCCGCCGCCATCCGCGCCGCCGCCATCGCGCCATGGCTGAGCAGGGCGACCCCGCCGACGCGGCGCCTTCGCCGCTGCACCGCATCCTGCTCATCTACGTCGTGGGCGTGCTGCTCTTCGTGGCGCTGATGACGTGGGCCGAGCAGCAGGGGCTGTCGCGCCAGTGGATCGGCCCGCTGTTCCTCTTTCTCACCGTGATGGCCTACGCCGTCATCGGCGTCTACGGCCGCACCACCGACCCTCAGGAGTACTACGTCGCTGGCCGCCGGGTGCCGGCCGTCTACAACGGCATGGCCGCCGCGGCCGACTGGATGAGCGCGGCGTCCTTCATCAGCCTGGCGGGCGCGCTCTATCTGCAAGGCTTCGCGGGGCTGCCGCAGCAGGCGGGCGGGCTGGCCTACCTGCTGGGGTGGACGGGGGGCTTCTGCCTGGTCGCCATGCTGATCGCGCCGCACCTGCGCGCCATGCGGCTCTATACGGTGCCCGACTTCTTCCAGGTGCGCTACGGCGGGCGCTGGCCGCGCATCATCGCGGCGCTTGCGGCGGCGGCCTGCTCGTTCACCTACGTGGTGGCGCAGATCTACGGCGTGGGACTGATCGCCTCGCGCCTGACCGGCGTGCAGTTCGAGATCGGCATCATGCTCGGCCTGGGCGGCGTGCTGCTGTGCTCGTTCCTGGGCGGCATGCGCGCCATCACCTGGACGCAGGTCGCGCAGTACGTGGTGATGCTGCTGGCGTTCCTCATTCCCGTCTCGTGGCTGGCCTACAAGCAGCTGGGCAGCCCGGTGGCGCCGCTGGTCTACGGCGCGCAGATCGGCAAGATCGCCGATCTGGAAGCGCGGCTGCTGGCATCCCCCGCCGAGCACGACGTGGTGCGCGCCTACCAGCGGCGTGCGCGGGAGTTCGAGGCGCGCCTGGCCGACGTGCCCGCCGCCATGGAGCGTGAGCGCGAAGCGCTGGGCGAGCGCATCCGCCAGCTGCGGGCGCAGAACGCCGACGTGGGCCTGATCGTCGCGGCCAGCCGCGAGCTGGCCGCGCTGCCGCGCGACGAAGCCACCGCCCGCGAGCGCTGGACGCGCGAGATGCGCGAGAACCTGGAGCGGGCGCGGCCCCTGGGCGGCCTGCCGCGCCACAGCCAGGCCTATGGCGGCGACCCCAACGGCACCCCCGAGGAGCAGGCGGAATACGAGAACATGCGCCGCAACTTCCTCGCGCTGATGTTCTGCCTGATGGTGGGCACCGCCGGCCTTCCGCATCTGCTGACGCGTTACTACACGACGCCCAGCGTGTCGGCCGCCCGGGCGTCGGTGGCCTGGTCGATCTTCTTCATCGCGCTGCTCTACCTGAGCGCTCCGGCGCTGGCCGTGCTGGTCAAGTTCGAGGTGATGAACAACCTGGTGGGCAGCCGGTTCGACGCGCTGCCGCACTGGATCGCGCAGTGGGCGCGGGTCGATCCGGCGCTGCTGTCGGTGGAAGACGTCAACGCTGACGGCATCCTGCAGTTCGGCGAGATCCGCCTGGGCACCGACCTCATCATGCTGGCCACCCCCGAGATCGCGGGCCTGCCGTATGCCGTGTCGGGCCTGGTGGCGGCGGGCGGCCTGGCTGCTGCACTGTCGACCGCCGATGGGCTGCTGCTGACCATCAGCAACGCGCTGGTGCGCGACCTGCGCAACCTGGGGGCGGCGCCAGGCATGCGCAGGGCGTCGCCCGAGCAGCGCGTGATCCTCACGAAATTCACGCTGCTGATCGTCGCCCTGGCCGCGGCCTTCGTGGCGGCGCTCAAGCCGTCCGACATCCTGCCCATGGTGACCGCGTCCTTTTCGCTGGCGGCATCGGCTTTCTTCCCGGCGATGGTGCTGGGCATCTTCTGGCGCGGCACCACGCGCCAGGGAGCGGTGGGCGGCATGCTCGCGGGGCTGGGCATCACCGTCTACTACCTGCTTTCGCACGTCGCCAGCGTGAAGGCCTGGCTGCCGCAGGCGCTCGGCGCCGACGGGCTGTGGTTCGGCATCCAGCCGATCTCGGCCGGGGTCTTCGGCGTGCCGGTGGGGCTGGCCGTGGCCTGGGGGGTGAGCCTGTGCACCCGCCTGGCCAGTCGCCGCACGGCCTGAGTGGCGTGCGGGCTCGTCCGGCGCTGGGTCGTCGGGGCCTTGCCAGACTGGCGAGAGGCCCTCGTTGGCCCGATTCACAACTGGCTACAAATATGGCAATCTCGTGCCCCTGCAGCGAGGCATCGCGCCGAAGCTGAGAGTTCGAATTGCAAGGGACGCCATGATTCTCGTGAAGACGCTGTCTGGTCAGCAGGCGCTGAAGGATCGCCATGGAGATCTCACGCCCCGCCAGCGTTCGGCCTTCATTCTGTTCGACGGCAAACGGGCGCTGGAGCAGGTGCTTGCCGCCACGGCCGCCATGGGAATCACGGTGGCCGACGTCAAGACCATGGTGGACCGTGGGCTGCTGCAGCTGCAGGAGGGCTCTGGCGTGGCGCCGGGCGCGCTGGACGGGGCGGCGCCCGCCGTGGCGGCCACCGCCGCGCCGTCCGCCCCGAAACCGGGGAGCCTGGCGCCGGCTGCCGGGTCGCCCGCCATCGATGTCTCGGGTGCAGCGGGCGGCAGCGAGCGCTCGCCCATGCATCGCTATCAGGCGGCCTATCCGATCGCCACCGCGCTCACGGCGCAGCTGGGTCTGCGCGGCTTCAGGCTGAACCTGGCGGTAGAAGGGGTGGGCAGTTTCGACGAGCTGGCGGCACTCGCTCCCCGCATCCGCGAAGCCGTAGGAGAGGCCAGGTTCGCGCCGCTTCAGAACGCGCTGTACGGGTGACGGGTGACGGCTTGAAGCCGACAGCGGCAGGGGCTGTGCCCTGCGGCGATGGCGGGTTGCCAGCGCGGGCCCGGCTGTGGGATTCCTGCCGCTGGTCGCCGCTGCAAAAGCGGCCTCAAATCGCCAAGCCGGTCGATGTGCCCGGGCGAGGGGCTGAACCTGGCTAAACCTGGTTGAGCCGGCGTGACGGGCCGGCATCGGCTCGCAGGGCCGTTGGAAAAGAACGGAGAGCCGAGGGCAGCTGCATCGCAGCTGCCGCGCCCATCAGCGGCCGACGCCCAGCAGTTCGACGTCGAACTTCAGCGTGGCGTTCGGCGGAATCACGCCGCCTGCGCCGCGCGCGCCGTAGCCCAGGGCGGCCGGGATGATCAGGGTGCGCTGGCCGCCCACCTTCATGCCCTGCACGCCTTCGTCCCAGCCCTTGATGACCATGCCGGCGCCCAGCCCGAACTGGAAGGGGTCGTTGCGGTCGCGGCTGGAGTCGAACTTGGAGCCTTGCTCGCCGTTGTTGTAGAGCCAGCCGGTGTAGTGCACGGTGACGGGCTGGCCGCGCGTGGCTTCCGCGCCTTCACCCAGGACGGTGTCTTCGTATTGCAGGCCGGAAGCGGTGGTGGTCAATGCCATGATAATCCTTGTTTGCTATTGAAAATGTAGCTGCATGCCCTGGTGGAATGGGCGCTGGAGCATGATTTGACCAGATGGAGGGGCCCTGGTCGGGAGCGGTGCGACGCCGGCCTGCACCTGGGCAACCGGGCAGGCGCGTGGTGCGGGCAGGTCAGCTCTTCACGCGGGCGGCGGCCCAGCGCGTGGCGAAGGCCTGCACGTCGGACAGGCGCTTGAGCAGGTCCACGCCGGAGGGGGTGACCGTGTAGCCGTCGCTGCCGTGGTCCAGCAGGCCGCATTCGCGCAGTTCCTTGATGCGGGTGTTCAGCGTGTTGGGCGTGATGCCGCCGACGCTGTCTTGCAGCAGGCGAAAAGTCTGCGGATGGCCGTCGCGCAGCGCCCACAGCACGCGCAAGGCATAGCGGCATTCCAGCTTCTCGAACAACTGGTTGATGGCGGCGTTTTCTTTGGAGCTCATGGACGCTTCTCCTGCTCTGACATGTCGGGGAATGCAGCCCGGAGCGCCATGAGGGCCCGGACCGCAAGAACGCTATCAATATAGCGGCGAATCGATTTTGCTACAAGTTTAATAGCTCAGGAGTGAACTGCACTCTGCGCTGGACGCAGAAAACGTGACGTTCCGTACAGTGTTGCAAGCCTGCCACGGGACCGGGCGGATCCGCTTCGCCGGCCGGCTGCGCCCCCTCGCGGCTGGCCGGCCTTGCCAGCCGGCGCAAGCGGCCGATGCATGGGCTGAATGCCGCAGGGCGGGGCGCCGGAGGCGGCCGAGGAATGGTTCGGCGACCTGCACCTGAACGCCACCGGCGGCCTGCTCGACGTGACGCTGCCCGACGGCGAGCGCCTGGTCTTTTAGGACCCGGCCCCACGGGCCCGTCGCGCAGAATTTTTTGAACCTGCACGGCCGCTGCTGCGAACAAGTCAGCGAGGCGCGATGGGTGGGCTCGCCTTCTGGGCCCCGCGCGCTCGACGACAACGGGTTGGCATGACAAATTTCAGCGGATGGGGAGCCGCCCTGCACAGGGCGGCAGTGGCGGCGATGGCAACGGGGGCGGCGCTGTGGCTGGGTGGCTGCGCCGTGCAGCACGGCGGCAACGGCCGGGTCCAGATCGGCGTCGACGACGCAGCCCTTTTCGGCCGGGTGGTCCAGAGCTTCCAGCTGCCGGGCGGCGGCGAAGCCCGGTTGCGGTCGCTGGGTGGGCGGTATTCGGTCAAGCTCGAAAGCCAGATGCGGGTGATTCCGGTGGACAACGCTGCGGTCGCCGAACTGCATGCGGTGCATGCCGTGGGCGACCAGACGGTGATCGTGCTGACCAAGTCGCAGCCCTCCTGCCCGTACAAGAACCAGCTGATCGCGCTGCGCGGCAACGAAGCCCTGAGCTGGGACATGGGCGACTGCTGGCACCGCCCGGAAGTGCGGGAGCTGCCCGGCGGGCTGGCGTGGGACTACGTGCAGGACAACGGCAGCGCTCAGCGCTTCGTCTATCAGAACGGCCGGTTGACCCGGGGTGACCTGTCGGCGCTGCAACTGGCTTCGGCCCGCAAGACTGCGCCGCCGCCGGGCACGGGCGCGCCGCTGCGGGAAGGCCGCGCCCCCGCCGGGCACGGGCCGCGCTACCTTCCTCCGCCGCCCAGCGCGGCGGTGGAGGGGTCTGCGCCCGAGACGGGCAAGCCGTCGCCGTCCGGGTCAGCGGCGACAGCGGCGGCAGCAGCGACAGCGGCCGCAGACGAAGGCAATCGCACCGCGCCCCCGCCCCGCGCCGCGCTGGCCGGGCCCAGCGCCCGCGCCACGCCCGGCGCAGCACGCCCGCGCGACCCCGCGCCTGCGCGGCCGCTGGAATTCCATGCGCAGGAGCAAAAGCCGCTGCGCATCGTTCTGGACAGGTGACCATGCGTCCACGCCAAATCCTTCTCCTGATCGCGCTCACGCTCGTCTACCTGTGCTGCGAGCTGGCATTCAACGCGCGGCTGCTCGACGTGGTCGGCGGCAGCGCGGACAGCCAGCAGATCCACCAGATCGAGAGGTTCGGTCGTGCGCTCTCGGGCATCGCCGCCGCGCTGTTCGTGCTGCAACGGGTCATCAGGCGGCGCAACGCCAGCCAGGGTGTATCGCCCAGCCCGCAGTGGGGTGCCGCGCTGGTCTTGGGCTCCGCGCTGCTGGTGTATGCCGCGCTCAACGTGCTGGTCGATACGCTGGTGGCCCGCAGCACGCCGGAGTTCCGGCGCGTCAGCCAGAACATCGTGCTGGTGCAGCGCGCGCTGGTGCAGGGCCGGGTGGAGCTGGACGGGCTCGGCGACGATCCGGAGTTGCTGCGCCAGCCGGCCGGCAAGGCGTTCCTGGCGCAGTTCTCCTGGATGGCTGCGTCCGTCGACCGCCTCGACGACAAGATCCGCAGCGCCAAGCTGTCGCTCATCGAGTCCAGCATCGGCGAGCGCATGGGCGACGCCCAGGGCCTTCACGGCAACTACCAGGAGGCCGTGAAGGAAACGCAGTCGCAGTGGCGCCGGTACGCCAGTGCGCCTCCCTTGCCCGATGTCGATGCGGAAGTGGCCAGGCAGCAGGACAAGGCCTGGTCGAACTATGTGTCCGACCTGGGCCGCCGCGGCTGGACGCCTTCCAAGGTGCCCGCTCATGCCCAGGCCACCGTCCGGCGCAAGGTGCGCTCGCGCGTGGCCGTGCCTGCTGGCTGGGAGCTGAGCGATGAAGCCGGCTTCCGCCGCGCGGTGGAGCAGACCGTGCGCCGCCAGCTCGAGGCAGCCTCGGGTGCCCGGCGCGCCGCCGCCGGCATGCCGCCGGACCTGTCGTGGCCCGCTTTCTTTGCCCACGCCCGGGTGCAGGAGGCGCTGCGCAGGCAGATCGAGGAGCGCATCCGGCAGAAGATGGGCCACGGTGGTTCCCCACTGCTGCGGCTGCCAGCCGGCCTGCGCCTGCTGCCCTCCTACCCCACGGGCAGGGCCTTCCAGGACGAGGTGTTCACGCCTGTCGTGAAAAGCTTCGCCCAGCAGGAACTGGCGCGCTACGACGCGCCGGTGTCCGCCTTTGCCGATGGCGCGGAACTGGCGCAGCGCGGCAGGGACGCGGCGCGGCTGGCGCTGGTGCCGCCCATCGCGCTCTTCTTCTCCATGCTGGGCGCGCTCCTGCACTGCACCAAGCTGCTGTACCTGGTGCTGACGCTGGCAAGAGAGCGGCTGCCGCGCTGGCAGGCCCATCGGGTCGTCCACCCCTTGCCCGTGGCGGTGGGGGCGTGCCTGCTGTCCATCGGGCTGCTCGCGACCATGGACAACGCCGTCACGCGCAGCCGGCTATTCACCTACCTGCACCAGCAGGTGCTGGCCAGCGCGGACGACACGGTCGCCTCGCAGCTCAAGCACCGGTTCATCGCCGGTAGCCTGCGGGTGGTGGCCGTCGGGCAGGACCGGTTCTACCCGCTTTTCGAATTCATCCGCGTGCATGCATTGCGCGGCTTTCACTTCGGCTATGACGGCTCCACCAAAAACTGATCCGAACCGGCTGCTGGCTGCCGTGCTTCTGGGCGGCGCGCTGGTGCTGCCGCTGTCCAGCCCGGCGGCCTGCCTGGGCATGGCGCTGCACGCACACCGCGGCGATCCGGAACGCCCGGAAAACAGCGCGACTGCGGTGGAGGCGGCGCTCGCCGGCGACTGGGACGGCGCGGAAATCGACATCCAGCAACTGCGCGATGGCGCGTGGGTGCTGCACCACGATGCATTCGTGGGGCGCACGACCAGCCTGAAGGGGCGCGCGGTCGCCAGCATCGACCGCGCGACGTGGGAGGAAGTGCGCTTGAAGGACCGCAGCGGCCGCGCGACGACCGAGCCCGCAGCGTTGCTGAGCGACGCGGTGCAGGTTGCGGCTGCGCATGCCGGCAAGGTGCTGAACGTGGAGATCAAGCAGGTCAACGGCGACTGCCAACCCGCGCAGGCCGCTGCCAGGCTGCTGCAGCAGGCGCTGCCCGAGGGCCAGTGGTTCCTGACTTCCGTGGACCGGCGCCAGCTGCGGTGCGCCCGCCAGAGCGATCCCGCCGGCTACCTGGGCCTGATCGTGCTGGACCCGCAGGCGCTGGCGATGGCCAGCACGAGCCGGCTCGCGCAGCGGGGCGCAGCGCGGCTCCATGCGCCGACCATCGACCGACAGTGGCTGATGCGCCTGGCGCAGGAGGTGGGCCCGCCCGTCGGTGTGCATGTCGACATCAACACCCTGCGAAGCAACCCCGAGCTGCTGCCCACGGCGCGTGCGCTCGGCATGCCGGTGTTCACCTACCACCTGGGTGCCGACCGCGACCATGCCCAGGCGCTACAGGCCGCACGCCGGCAGAGCGGACTGCTTCCGAGCGGCGCCGTCATCGACGGCCCTGCCGCGCCGTTCTGCCGCATGGTCTCTGCGCCGTGACCGGGCCGCCAGCGCGCCGGTCGTCCTCAGGGCGCGCAGTCGGGTGCGCGGCGCACGTCCTGCGACAGGTCGGCCAATAGCGCGCCGGCTTCCTCGGCGAAGGCGCCCGGGCCGACCACACGGAACGCTCCCCGGGTGTCGGGACCATCGACCACCCGCGCCCCGGCCTGCATGAGCACGCGTGCGAAGTCGCTGGCGGAGGCCTGCGGGTTCAACCGCACCAGCACGGCGGGGCAGGCGGCCGGCGCGCCTGCGCCGCGCATCGTGGCAGGGTCCGCCGGGCGTTGCGCGAGCCACACCAGTCCACCGGCCTGCACCGCGATCACCAGGCCGGCACACAGCGCCGCCAGGCGGGGCAGCCCCTGGCCCGGAAGCAGGCCCTGCCGCTGCAGCCAGCCGCGCCACCCGCCTGCGCCGGCGGTCTGCGCATGCGTGCGTGCAGCGCCGGCATGCTGGCGGGCGAGTTGCTGGAACTGGTCCCACGACGCGGCCTCGTGCCGGGCCATGCGCTGCTCCAGGCGTGCTGCCCGCAGCAGCTCGTAGACGGCGACTTCGTCCGCCACGGCCGGGTCGGCGCTGGCCGCCGCCCGCAGCTGCTGCGCTTCCTCCGCCGACAACCCGCGTTCCAGGCTCGCCTGGAGCAGCAGGTGCGCGGCGCCGGCGGCGGGGTCCCGTTGCCCGGGTTCGCCTGCGGATGGGGTCATGGCCGTTCCTTCCCGATGCCCATGCATCGCTTGATCCGCTTCACCGCTTCGCTCATGCGGCTTTTAACGGTGCCTTCTGGAATGTCCAGCGCGCGGGCGATGTCGGCCTGGCGCACGTCTTCCAGCACCTGCTGCACCACGTCGCGCATCCGCGGCGGCAGGTGGTCCACGCACCGCGCCAGGCGGTGGAGCAACTGGGCGCGCTCCGCGCTGGCCGTCACTTCGTCACCACACGGCGGCAGCACCTGGTCGAAGAGCGCATGCTCGGAAAGGTCGTCCTCGCCGGGCCGCACCCAGTCGCTCACAGGCACTTCGCGGCCGGTTCGCCGCAGGTGGTCCACAAGGCGACGCGGCGCGATCACGTGCGCGAGGTAGCGCACCAGGTCCTGGCGGAAGGCATCCGAGCCGGGCGGATGGGTGGAGAAGAATTCGCCGATGAGGCCGCTCCACAGCTGCTGGAAGACCTGCATCGCCACGTCTTCCAGAAGTGCGTGGGAAATCGCGGGATACTTGCGCGCCAGCGCGACCAGCATCGCGCGGCGCGCTTGATCGAAGAAGTTGCGCTGCGCTGCCTGCGAGGAGGCGAGGGCATTCAGGAAGCTGTGCAGCGACATGGCGCGGATGATAGGTGCAAAAAAATGAACCTCTGGCCGAGCGGCTGCGAATAACCCAGGACGCATTCCGAGTCCTGGGGACGCTGCGAACCAAGAGGCTCACAACAAGCTGGGAGATGCCATGAGAGCAGGGGAATCTTTCGTGGAGGGAGGTTGGCTGACGCGGGTGGCCGACTGGCTGAGTGCCCGCGCCGCCCTCGTTTTGCTGCTGTTGATGGTGCAGCTGGGCGTGCTGGTGGCCCTGTTTCAGATGTCCGGCGCGCTGGGCGGCCCGGCAGCCGCCACCAAGACCCGGGGCGGGCGTGCCGGTTGCGGCATGTTCGAGGTGGTCTTCTCGCCCGCTGCCGATCTGCGGGGCTTGCGCCAGTGGGCGCTGAACTTCGATGCCCAGGTCGTGGCCGGGCCCAATTCCCGGGGCGCTTTCGAGCTGTCGGCGCCGCAGATGGGCACGGACGACCTGCGCGAGGCGCTGGGTCCCTTGGCGGACGACGTCCGACCGAACCCGCTCTGCCCGCCGGAGGCGCCGGCCCCATGACGCCATCGCCATCGCCATCGCCATCGCCATCGCCATCGCCATCCTCTACGGCTGCCCCGGCCCGTGTCCAGGGGGGAGACGTCGCCATCGGTGCGCTGGCAGCGCTGATCTACGTGGGCGAGTACCTGGGGCAGGGCGCCATCGCCAACAAGGCGGTCAATACCGGCTCGGTCACGGCGCTGGCCACGGCGGCGTTCGCCACGCTGCTGGCGGTGGCGCTGTCGGCGCGGCGCAATCCGCTGGCGGGGCCGCGCTTCCTCTCCGTCGTCTGGTATGCCACCGTGCTGGACTACCTGCTCGGCGTGCCGGCGCTGAAGGCCGGCGGGGCGCTCTGGGCCTTCGCGGTCGCGTCGCTCTGTGTCTGCCTGTCCGGCGTGTGGCTGATGGTGGTCTGCCGGATGGGTTGGGAAGGCCGCGTGCGGGCGCTGATGTCGCTGCCCGCGCTCAGCGCGCTGGGGTTCATCGTGGCGACGACCACGATCGTCGGCCAGTTGCGCAGCATCGGCCGCTGCGGCGACGGCCCGGGCTGGCCCGCCCTGGCGGTGATGGCCACGGTCGTGGTGGTGGCGTTCGGCATGAAGTGGGGGCTGCGCGCCGGCAGCGTGGCCCATCGCGCACGCCTCTGCGTGGCGCTGCTGTGCGCCAGCCTCGTCTACTTCGCATGGCGCTCCTGGGCGCCCACGCCCGCGCTCTGCGGGCCGATCGGGCAGATCGATGGCGCCGGGCTGACCGATGCGCTGATGGGCGCGTGGCGGTGGCCCGCGCCGGTCTGGGGCGCCCTGGCGCAGGCCCAGGTGCTGCTCGCCCTGCTGGCCGGCAGCCTGGTGCTGGCACTGCTGTGCCTGGTGGACACGGTGTCCGCCGCGTCCACGCTGGCCAGCGACGAGGGCCGCCCTGACGAGGACACCGCCCGGGAGCTGTGGGCCACTGGCGTGGGCAACCTGATCGGCGGCTTCCTGGGCCTGCTGCCGGTATCGCTGTCGCTGTCCCGCAGCCGCACGGTGGCGCAGCTGCACCCCGTCAGCGGTCGGGTTCCCGCGCTGGCGCACGTGGCGGTGCTGGTGGCGCTCATCGTCCTGCTGGTGCCGTTTCAGCTGCCGCTGCTCGACTACCTGCCCAAGGCGGCAGTGGCGGGGGCGTTGGTGGTGGCCTCCATCGAGATGATCGACGACAAGACCGCCTTGCTCTGGCGCGCCGGCCTGGGGGCACGGAATGCGCGCCGCACGCTGGCTGGCGGCGTCTGGGTGTTCGTGGCCGCACTTGCGGTGGCCATGGGCTTCGCGATGGGGCCGCTGGCGCAATACGCGGTCAGTGCCGGGTTCGCCGTGGCGATCGCCTGCTCGCTGCTCGGGTTCGTGGTGTCGAGGGCCGATGCCGGCGCGCCGGGCGGCCCGTTCAGCGGCCGCCTGCACTTCCTGAACATCGGCCGCCGCTTGCAGGCCTGGAAGGAGGAGGGCGGCCGCAGCATCGATTTGTCCCGCACGACACACATCGATTTCAGTGCGGCCTGTGCGCTGGCCGACCTGGCGCGCGGGATGGAGAGCGAAGGCCCCGCGCACCCCTTCCGGCTGGGCCCCGGCACCGGCGCGCAGGTGCGCGAGATGCTGGAAACCTGCCATCCGCAAGCCCTGCTGCCGCCTGCACCCTCCAAGGCCTGAGCGCCCGGTCCACCCTGTGGGAGTTTTCATGATCCACCGTCGTCCCTTCCTTCAAGCCTGCGCGGGCGCCGTGCTGCTGGCCAGCGGGGGCGGCTGGCTGCGCCCGGCCTCGGGGGCTGCGGCCACGAAAGTGGCCCTGGTGGTGGGCAACGCCGCCTATCCGGGAAGCGAGCGTCTCAACAACCCGGTGTCGGACGCCAGGCTGACGGCGGAGAACCTGCTCAAGCTCGGTTTCCAGACCACCCTGGTGACCGACCGCACGGCGGTCCAGCTCAAGGGCGATCTGGAGTCGTTCGGGCAGTTGGCGAAGGGGGCGGACGTTGCCGTGCTGTTCTATGCCGGCCACGGGGTCGCGGTGGACAGCACCAACTACCTGCTGCCCGTCGACCAGAGGATGGCCACGGCCACCTCGGTAGAGATGAAGCGCAACGGCATCTCGCTGAAGTGGGTGGAGGCGCTGATCAGCCCCCACCCCAGAGGTGTGGCCTTGATCGTGCTCGACGCCTGCCGCAACCCGCTGATGCGCGGCCTGGCGCAGCAGGGCATGGTGGCCGGCGACCGCCCCGCCCGGGGAACGCTGACGCTGTATTCCACCGCCCCGGGAGCGCTGGCGCGCGACGGCTCCGGCCGCAACAGCGAGTTCAGCGCCGCTTTCAACCGCCATCTCGCCAACCCTGAACTGTCCGTGAAGCAGATCGCTGAATCGACCCAGCGCGACGTGAGCGCCGAGACCGGCGACACGCAGGTGCCCTGGATCCACAGCGGCCTGATCGGCGACGTCAGGCTGTCGAGCGGGCAGGTCGTACAGGCCGCTCCGGCCGCCAAGGCGGGCGCTGCCCGCGGGCTGTCGCGCGGCGCGGGCGGGGAACCGCCCCGTGTGTCCACCCAGTTCTGGAACGAGAACCTGGCCCTGCTGGAAGAGGAGATGCAGTTGGCGGTGCTGAATTTCGACGTCAACAGCCGGCCGGTGCTGGAGCAGCGGGCTGCCGCCGGGGACGTGATGGCGCTGACCATCCTGGGAAGCGTCTATCTGCCCGAAAGCCAGCCAACGCTGCGGGTGCAGCGCAGCGGCCAGGGCCTGTCCGTCGCGCAGGCTGCCCCCCGCAACCGCGCTGCGCCGGCCGACCCGGTCCGCGCGGCGCGCTACCTGGGCAAGGCCGCCGAGCGGCGCTTTCCCATCGCGCAGACGCTGCTGGCCGAACTGCTGGTGGAAGCTCCGGCCGGTGTGCCCCGCGACCTCCAGCGCGCCGAGAACCTGCTGCAGGACGCGGCAGCCACCGGCTACGGCCGTGCCCGGCTGGATCTTCTCTCCCTGCGGAGCCGCCGCGGCAACCTCGGCCCCCAAGACCTGCTGGACAACGCCAAGACACTGCAGCACTACCTGCTGCGTGTGCCAGGTGCGGGCGGGTGAGTCACGGCGCGCCGCTGCCCCGATCTTGCTATTGTTTTAGTAGCTATAGGCGCTTGAAAGACGGGCGCGAGAGCCGGTTTTGATGCCTGATGTGCACCTCGCCTCGCCTGCGGGCCGGGCACGGCGCAAGGACCGGCGCCGCTTTCAGCCGCCGCCATCCGCACGCGCCATCGACAGGTGCCACAGCGATTCTGCTGCCGGCGCCATTTCCGCGCGTTGGCGGTAGAGCCGGATCTCCACCGGCACGTTCCACGCCGCATCGGCCGCGGGGACGAGCGTGCCCGAACGCAGTTCGGTGGCGACAAGGCTTTCGGGCAGCCAGGCCACTCCCCGGCCCTCCAGCGCCATGGCCTTGAGCAGCGCTGCGTGGTGCGCGGTGAAGACCACCGACACGCCCTGCGGCACGGCCGGGGTGCCTGCGCCCGGCACGGGGCTGGCGCCGTCGCCGAACCCACCGAACACGCGCCGCAGCCGCGCCCGCATGATGCGGCCCAGGCCCGACGCCTCGCTGTACGCCAGCACCGGCAGGGGCTCGATCGGGCCGTCGACCGGCGCGGTGCCCGTATCGCCGATGGCATGGCGCGGCGGGCCGCCGGAGCCGCCGCGCGGCGCGCTCACGGGCAGCAGGCGGTCGTCCGCCAGCCGCAGCACGGGGTAGCCGGCGTCGTCGAGCCGGCCCGGCACGTCGGCGTGGCCGTGGCACAGCACGAACTGCACCCGGCGCTGCAGCATCAGGTCTTCGCAAGCGTGCGAGCTGTCGCTCATGGTCTGGATCGGTCCCAGCCGCAGCTGCGATTCCAGCCCGCCCAGCCAGCGCGGGAAGAAGGTGAGCGACAGCACGTGCGTGGCGGCGAACCGCAGGCTGGCCGCGGCTTGGTCGTGCGCGGCCCGGGCCTTGATGCGGGCGGCTTCGAGCCGGGCGAGCAGGTCTTCCAGCAGGGGCTGAAAGCGCTGGCCGGCAGCCGTCAGCGCGGCGGGGTGGGCGCTGCGGTCGAACAGCTCCACGCCCACCCAGTCCTCCAGTGCGCGGATGTGCCGGCTGAAGGCCGGTTGGGCGATGGAGCGGGCCTCGGCCGCGCGCGAGAAATTGCCGGACTCCGCCAGCGCCAGGAAGTCTTCCAGCCATTCCAGATCGAGAGGGCGGTTGCCGGGTCCCATGGTGGTGCGTGTCTCCGCTGCTGGATAGTTGTATGCGTTTCGGGTATTGGACGGGCAGGGGCGGGGCAGGAAATCATGCGTCCCGTACACACCCCAAGCCCACCAGAACGGAGACAGCCAGCATGCCTGCCATCGCGAATTATCGGGGGATCATCCCCGCCATCTCGTGCCCCTTCACGCCCGACCACCGCATCGACGAGCGCGCGCTGCGCAAGCTGGCCTCCTGGCTGGCAGGCCACGAGGGCGTGGTCGCCATCATGACCAACGGCCACACGGGCGAGGTGTTTTCGTTGACGCCTGCCGAACGTGCCGAGGTCACCCGGATCGTGGCCGACGAGCTGAAGGGCCGCTGCCCGGTGATCTCGTCCATCGTCTGCGAAGGGCTGAAGGATGCGGCCGACCATGCCCGCGCCGCGGTCGAGGCCGGCGCCGTGGCGCTGGACGTGATGCCCCCGCACCACTGGCTGCGCTTTGGCTTCACCTCCGGCCACGCGCTGCAGTACTTCGACGCCATCCACCAGGCGGCCCCGCAGGCGGATCTGGTCTGCCACGTCTACCCGGCCTGGACGCGCGCCTCGTATTCGTCGCAACTGCTGGCCGACCTGGCCAGGCTGCCCTATCTGCAGGCCTTCAAGGTGGGCCAGCGCGACATGAACAAGTACGCACGCGACATCCAGGCGATCCGGGAGGCCGATGCGTCCAAGGCCATCCTGACCTGCCACGACGAATACCTGCTCGCCTCCATGGTGCAGGGCGTGGATGGCGCGCTCGTCGGCTTCGCCACCTTCATCCCGCAGCTCATCATCGACCTGTGGAATGCCGTGAAGGCGGGCGACCTCAGGAAGGCCATGGAGGTGCAGGCCGTCATCACCCCGCTGAAGGATGCGGTGTACGGCGGCGGCGAGCCCACCGGCGAAGCCCATGCGCGCATGAAGGGCGGCATGTACCTGGCGGGCGTGATCGACGACGCCACCGTGCGCCCGCCCACCGAAGCGCCAAGCGCCCAGGAAATGGACGCGCTGCGCGCTGCGGTGAAGCAGGCGGGCTTGCTCACGCGCTGAGCGGCAGGTGGAGCCGGGGATTATGAGTCCCTTGCTGCGTGAGTCACAAACCAAGAACCGGAGACAAGACACCATGCAACGCAAGCAATTCCTGTATGCCGCACTGGCCGCCGCAGCGCTGGCGGTGGCGCCCGGCGCCATGGCGCAGACCTATCCCGCCAAGCCTGTGCGGGTGGTCATTCCGTTCCCGCCGGGCGGCACGCTCGACGCGGTGGGGCGCCAGCTGGCGCAGCGCTTAAGCGAGCAGACCGGCCAGTCGTTCGTCATCGAGAACAAGCCCGGCGGCAACGGCGTGATCGGTGGCGACATCGTCGCCAAGGCCCCGGCCGACGGCTACACGCTGCTCTTCAACGCGTCCACCTTCACCACCGCGCCGATGACCATGAAGTCGGTGGCCTACAGCGTGACCAGGGACTTCGCCCCGGTGGCGCTGGTGGCCAAGGCGCCGCTGTCGGTCGCCATCAACAAGAACCTGCCCATCACCGACATCCGGTCGCTCATGGCCTACGCCAAGGCCCACCCCGGCAAGATGACCTTCGCGGTGGGCTCCATCGGCTCGGCCGGGCACCTGTCCACCGAGATGCTCAAGCGCGCCGGCCAGCTCGACTACCTGATCGTGCCGTACAAGGGCACGGCCCCGGCCTTCCAGGACCTGATCGGCGGGCAGATCGACGGCTTCATCGACCCCATCCTCGGCTCGCTCCAGTACCACAAGAGCGGCATGCTGCGGGTGGTGGCGGTCACCTCGGCGCAACGCGCGGCCAGCCTGCCCGACGTGCCCACGGTGGCGGAAACCATTCCCGGCTATGAGTTCTACAGCTGGTATGGGCTCTGGGCGCCGGCCAAAACCCCGCCGGACGTCGTGCAGCGGCTGAACAGCGAGGTGAACAAGGCACTGGCCGGCGACATGAAGGCCAAGCTGCAGGAGCAGGGACTGCTGCTCACCCCGGGCAGCGTGGAAGACTTCGCCCGATTCCAGCAGAGCGACATGGAGCGCTCGCAGAAGATCGTGACGGAAGGGAACATCCGTGTCGAATGACGCGGTGACTCCCGCTGCCCCGCGCCATGCGGTCGTCACCGGCAGCAGCAGCGGCATCGGCCGCGCCATTGCCGAAGCGCTGCTGGATGCGGGCTGGCGCGTGACGGGGCTGGACGTGGCCTTGCCCGCCATCGTGCATGCCGACTTCCGGGCCATGGCGGTCGACCTGGCCGATGGCGGCGCCGTCGGCTCGGCAGCCGCAGCGCTGCCGCCGGTGGATGCGCTGGTGCATGCCGCCGGGGTGCTGCGGGTGGGTCCGCTGGGCCAGCTGGACCATGCCGGGGGCGAGCTGATGTGGCGCCTGCATGTGGATGCCGCCGCGCGGCTGGCCGACGGGCTGGTGCCGGCCATGGCGCGGCGCGGTGCTGGCCGGGTGGTCTTCGTCGGCAGCCGCGTGGCCCAGGGCATGGCAGGCCGCGGGCAGTACGCCGCCACCAAGGCCGCGCTGATCGCGCTGGCCCGCAGCTGGGCGGCCGAGGTGGCGGGGCAGGGCGTGACGGTGAACGTCGTCTCGCCCGCCGCCACGGCCACCGGCATGCTGAGCGACCCGGCCCGCGCCGGCAGCGCGCCGCGCCTGCCGCCCATCGGCCGGCTGATCGATCCGGCCGAGATCGCAGCGCTGGTCGCCTTCCTGCTCTCTCCTTCGGTCGCTGCCATCACCGGCCAGGACATCGCCATCTGCGGCGGCTCGTCGCTGGCCCGCTGACCTGGTGCATTGCCTCCTCTCTTCTCTTGTCTTCTCCTCTCTTTTCCTCCTGAACGCGAGTCCCTCATGAAAATCGTCGATATCCGCGAATCCACCCGCCCGATCCAGTCCGATATCCGCAACGCCTACATCGACTTCTCCAAGATGACGCTGAGCCTGGTGGCCGTGGTCACCGACGTCGTGCGCGACGGCAAGCCGGTGATCGGCTACGGCTTCAACTCCAACGGCCGCTATGGCCAGGGGGCGTTGATGCGCGAGCGCTTCATTCCCCGCGTGCTGGAGGCCGACCCGGCTTCGCTGGTCGATGACACGGGCGAGAACCTGTGCCCGCACAAGATCTGGGCGCGCATGATGATCAACGAGAAGCCGGGCGGCCATGGCGAACGCTCGGTGGCCGTGGGCACCATCGACATGGCCGTGTGGGACGCGGTAGCCAAGATCGCAGGCAAGCCGCTGCACCAGCTGCTGGCCGAGCGCTACGGCGACGGGCAGCCCGCCAACCCGCGCGTCTTCGTCTACGCGGCCGGCGGCTACTACTACCCGGGCAAGGGGCTGGACGGCCTGCGCAAGGAAATGGAAAGCTATCTCGCCCGTGGCTACTCCGTCGTCAAGATGAAGATCGGCGGGGCCTCGCTCGCGGACGACTGCGAGCGCATCGAGTCCGTGCTGAAGATCCTCGGCCCCGGCCAGCAGCTGGCAGTGGACGCCAACGGCCGCTTCGACCTCCAGACCGCCATCGACTACGGCAAGGCCCTGTCGCAGTACCCCCTCTTCTGGTATGAGGAAGCCGGCGACCCGCTCGACTACGAGCTGCAGGCCAGGCTGGGGGAGGTGTACCAGGGCCCGCTGGCCACAGGCGAGAACCTGTTTTCCATGCAGGACGCGCGCAACCTCATCCGCCACGGCGGCATGCGGCCGGACCGCGACTGGCTGCAGTTCGACTGCGCGCTCAGCTACGGCCTCGTCGAATACCTGCGTACGCTGGAGATGCTCCGGGAACACGGCTGGTCCCCGAACCGCTGCATCCCGCACGGCGGGCACCAGATGTCACTGGCCATCGCCGCCGGCCTGGGCCTGGGCGGCAACGAAAGCTACCCGGACCTGTTCCAGCCCTACGGCGGCTTTCCCGACGGGGTGAGGGTGCAGGACGGCTACGTGACGCTGCCGGCGCTGCCGGGCATCGGGTTCGAGGGCAAGTCGGACCTGATCGCGGAGATGCGCGCGCTGGCGTCGTGAGGCTTTTCGGGGCCTGCACCTCGCCGTGGGTCACAGCGCGACACTTCAAGGACCTGCCGGTGCGGCTTTACTGGGCGATGCCACGCCAGCCCGCCGCAGCGGCCGCTCAGTGCATCGGCCGCCCCAGGCGGCGGCTCGCCCGCGATATCCCGTAGTTCACCAGGCAATACAGCGCCGCCACGACCAGGTACACCGGCACCAGCGAGTGGTAGTTGGCGATCAGCACCTTGGCGTTCTGCATCAGCTCGCCATAGGTCACGACGTAGCCGAAGGTGGTGTCCTTGACCACGATCACCAGCTGCGCGACCAGGGCCGGGACGATATAGCGCAGGGCCTGCGGAAAGACGATGGTGAAGAACACCTGCGTGCCCGTCATCCCGAGGCTGCGCGCGGCATCGGTCTGCCCGCGGGGCACGGCCAGCACGCCCGCACGGTAGACCTCGGCCACCACCGCAGCGGTGCTGAAGCCGATGGGCAGGGTCAGCATCCAGTAGGTGCTGAGCTTGACGCCGATGGAAGGCAGCACCAGGAAGCACAGGTAGATCAGCAGCAGGGTGGGCGTGCCCCGCAGGAACTCGATGGCCGCGATGCTGGGCCAGCGCACCAGCCGCAGCCGGGAGAGCCGACCCAGCATCAGCACGAGGCCCAGGCTCAGCGCGATGACGGCGCTCATCGCGGCGGACGCCAGCGTGCCGAGCAGCCCCTTGGCCAGGAAGGCCCATGTCGTCGGCCAGGCGAAGAACTGCCAGTAGCGCGGCTCCAGCTGGCCGGCGGAATGGAACCGGTACGCGATGCCGGCGGCCAGCAGCAGCAGCGCGCCCGCCGCGACGAAGCTGCCGGCGCGCGTGAGCGCCCGCGTGCGCGGGCTGGGCGCGCCGAACAGGGTGTCTTCCAGGGTCCGGCTCATCGCAATATCCGCACTTTCCTGTCCAGCGTGGCACCCGCCCAGGCGATCAGCAGGCCGGTCGCCACGTACATCGCGGCAGCCACCATGAAGGCGGCCATGCCGATGGCGGCGTCGTTGCCCATCTTGGAGACGAGCGCGGTCAGCTCCCGGCCAGGCATCGGCACCTGCGATGCCAGCGACGTGGACAGCATCAGCGCGATGAGCAGCGAGGTGATGGGCTGCACGACCGAGCGCAGCGCCTGCGGCAGCACGATCGAGGAGATCACCCGCGCGGGCCGCATCCCCAGGCTCAGCGCGGCCTCGACCTGCCCCGCGGGAATGGTGTTGATGCCGGTGCGCAGGTAGTCCGCCGTGAACGCGGAGCAGACCAGCGCCAGGGTCAGCACCACGCTGTGCTCGTAGTCGATCACCACCTCCAGGTCGGGCAGCGCGAACACGATGAAGATCAGCAGCGCCACGCTGGGGATGTTGCGGAAGATCTCCACGTAGAACGCGAGGCATGCGCGCAGCGGCGCAAGCGGGAACAGGCGCAGCGCAGCCACCGCCACGCCCAGCGCGAAGCCCGGCACGAACGCCAGGGCGGTGAGCTTCCAGGTCAGCAAAAGGGCCTGCCAGAAGGCAGGCCCTTGGTCGGCCAAGAGCTTGGCGACGTCGCCCATCGTGCGCGGGGGGTTACGGCAAGGCGGGCGGCGTTGGCACGGCCGTGCTGCCGGTGCGCTGGCCGATGGAGATGGTCCAGAGCTTGGCCCAGGTGCCGTCGGCTTCGATCTTCTTCAGGAAGGCGTTGACGAAGGCCACGCCGTCGGAGCCCTTGGGCAGGCCGATGCCGTAGGGGTCCTGCGCGCCGAAGGGGGCGCCTGCCAGCTTCGCGTCGCCGGTGCCCAGGCTCAGGGCGTTGAGCAGCAGGGTGTGGTCGGTCACGTAGGCATCGACGCGGCCCTGGCGCAGGGAATCGAGCGCTTCCTGATGGGTCTGGAATTCCTGCACGGTGCTCTTGGGCGCGAACTGCGCCAGAATCGCCGGGCCCGTGGAGCCAGCCTGGGTGGCGACCTTCTTGCCGGCCAGATCGTTGTACGACTGGATGGCCTTGTTGTTCGACTTGACCAGCACACCGGCCTGCGAGGTGTAGTAGGGCCCTGCGAAGGAAATCTTCTCGGCACGGGCGGGCGTGATGGAATAGGTCGCCATCACCATGTCCACCTGGCCGTTGATGAGCACCTGCTCGCGCGTGGAGGAATTCACCTGCGTGAACTGGATCTTGGAGGCGTCTCCCAGGATGTAGCGCGTGACCAGCTGGGCCAGCCCGGCGTCGAAGCCGCGCATCCTGCCGTCCTTCTCGTTCAGCAGAGAAAACAGGTTCGACGTCTGCGTGCCGCCCAGGCGCAGCGCGCCGGCCTGCTTGATCTTGCTGGCCCAGGGGCTTGCCGCGATGACGTCGGGGCTGGCCACGGGGCCAGCAGCCACCAGGGCGTCGAAAGCCGCCGCATCGATGGGCGTGCCCTGGGCGAGCAGCGAGCCGCTGCCGGCGATCGCCAGCGCAGCCACGGTGGATTTCAGAAGGGTTGTGATCGACATGAAGTGCTCTCTCTCTCGATGTGGGTTGCCAGGGCCGATGTATAGCACTGCCCGGGCCCGGCCGATGTGGGCGGAAGCAGGCAATGGTGGGAATGGATGCGGCTCCGCCTCGTTGGGCCTGGTCTATGCGGCCTATGCGGCCTATGCGGCCGACGTGGCCTAAGCGGGCCTAAGCGGGCCTGCCAGCCTCCACCAGCTTCACCATCACCCACAAAGCCCGGTTCATCGGGGTGGGCACGCCGCTCGCCTGGCCGCGCTGCACCACGTAGCCGTTGAGGTGGTCGATCTCGCTGGGCTTGCCGCGTGCCAGGTCCTGCGCGGTGGAAGACAGCTGCCCCGGCATGGTGGCGGCGATGCCGCGCACGGCGGAATGCACGTCGCCCGGCAGCCGGACGCCGTCCGCCTCCGCGACGGCCAGGCATTCGGCCACCACGTCCGCGATCACGTCCGCCACCCCGGGAGCCCGGGCCAGCCGGCCATAGGGCATCTGCGACACCGCGGACAGCGCGTTGTAGGCGCAGTTGATGACCAGCTTGGCCCACAGCGCGCCGCGCACGTTGTCCGACACGTCGGTGGCGATGCCGGCGGCGTTGAACTGCTGCGCCACGGCGGCGCTGCGCGGCGACGGTGCGATCACGAGCTCGCCCCGGCCGTGGTGGCGCACGTGGCCCGGTCCGGCCATTTCCGTGGCCACGTACACCACGGCAGCGGCCACGGAGTGGGCATTGCCCAGCACCGCCTGCACGCGCTCGTCGTTGTCCACGCCGTTTTGCAGCGTCAGCACCAGCGCGCCCGGGCTGAGATGCGGCCGGATGTGATGCGCCGCCTCTTCGGTGTCGGTGGATTTCACACAGAACAGCACCACGTCCGCCCCGTTCACCGCGCTGACGTCGGTGGTGGCGGCCATCGGCACCTGTTCGTCCAGCGTCGCAGTCTGCAGGCGAAGGCCGCGGGCATTGACTTGCTCGACATGCGCCTGGCGCCCGATCAGGGTGACCGCATGGCCGGCGCGGGCCAGCAGGGCGCCGAAGTAGCAACCCACGGCCCCGGCGCCCATGACGGCGACGCGCAGCAGCGGGGCGGTGGACGAAGAGGGTGTTGCAGGCGAGGCGGTCATGGTGGAAGCGGTCTCCTTGGGGCCGGTCGATCGTACGCCGACCACGGTCCTGCCGGGTGCCAGAAATTGCGCAAGGCCTGCAAGCGGTGGCTGCAAGACCAGGGGTCGGGGGGAACCACGAAGGCCGAGGCTTGGATAGGGTTCCACCACCACCACGCCAGCCTGAGCATCGCGGCCTATGGCTCCCCGACAGCCTGGCAACTGCGCCATTCAGACGCCATCGGTTAAAAAACACCCTGACCTCGGGCTCCGGACGCTCCGTGGCCCTTCACCTTTCGATTGCCTGTCACCCGACCGTGGTGTTAATCCGGTAGTGGCCGCCGCCTGGGCACCGCACCATCGGCACCATGAAACTGCTGCTTGTCGAGGACGACTTTGATCTCTCAGGCGTTTTGAGCCGCAGCCTCGGCATGCGCGGCTTCGACGTGCTCGTGTGTTCCGACGGGCTGGAGGCGCTGGCCATCGCGCGCAAGCGGTCGTTCGACGTGGTCGTGCTCGACCTCACGCTGCCGCATCTCGACGGCCTGGAGCTGCTCGAACGCCTGCGCTCGGGCGGCGACACCACGCCGGTGCTGGTGCTCACGGCACGGGGCGGGCTGGGCGAGCGTATCGCCGGGCTCAACGGCGGTGCGGACGACTACTTGGTCAAGCCCTTCGACCTGGAGGAACTGGCGGCGCGGCTGCATGCCCTCACGCGGCGCATCGGGCGCAACGGCCAGCTGCGCTGCGGCCTGCTGCGCCACGAAGCGGACGCGGGGGTTTTCTACCATTCCGACGTGCCGCTGGATCTGTCGCCGCGCGAGGGCGAACTGCTGCGCACGCTCATGCAGCGGATCGACCGAGTGGTACCGCGCGAGGCGCTGCGCACCGCGGTATTCGGCAGCGAGGACGCGGTGCAGGCCGACGCGATCGAGGTGCTGGTGCATCGCCTGCGCAAGAAGATCGCCGGCACCAACGCCGAGATCCTGACGCTGCGCGGCGTCGGCTACCTGCTCTGCGACGACGCCAGCCAGGCGGCGCAGCGGAGCGCCCGGTGACCATCGCCCCGGCCTCGCCGGCCCGGCGGCTGGGGTACCCGGCCTCGCTGCAGGGCCAGTTGCTGGCATCGCTACTGGTGCCGCTCTGGGGCCTGGTGCTGCTCGCGGCCGCGTGGCGCGTGCTGGTCGTCCACCAGCAACTCGGCCAGGCGCAAGACGCCCGCTTGCACGCCGCGCTGACGGCGCTGGCGCAGGAGATCGACGGCGTGTCCGGCAACGCATCCGTCCAGGCGTCCGGCGGTTCGCGCGGTGCAGCGCAGGCTGCTGCCGGGCAGCTGGTCGTGCGGATTGGCGCGGCCGACGGGACATGGCAGGCCGGCGAGCGCGACTGGGCCGCCTATCCCTGGCCGCAAAGCCTCTCCACGCCCGACGTGACCCATTTCTACACCAGCCATCTGCACGGCACCGTGTTGCGGGCCGCGGCCCGGCGGCATGCGGCACCGGCCGGGGCGGTGCAGGGCGGGTCGCCACAAGATGCTGGCCCGGTGCTGCTGCAGGTGGGCCTCCCGCTGATCCAGCGCTGGCCCGCTGCGGGCACCTTCCTGGCGGGCACGTCGGCCCTCGTGCTTGCGGCAGCGGTTGCGCTGTCCTTGGCGGCCTGGGCCGCGGTCGCGCTCGCCATGCGGCGGCTGCAGCGGGCGGTGGACACGCTGGGGCAGCCGGCGCCGGAAGGCCCGCCGGCCGAGGTGCCGTCCGAGCTGCGCGCGCTCTCGCTGCAGGTGCGGGCCGTGTACCGCAGCGAACACGACTGGGTGGACCAGCAGCGGCGGTTCCTGGCCGAGGCCTCGCACCAGCTGCGTACGCCGATGGCGGTGCTGCGCACCCAGCTGCAGTCGGCCATCGACGGCACGGTGGCGGTCCGCGAGGTACTGCCGCAGATGCTGCATACGGTGGACCGCGCCACCGGACTCGCCAACCAGCTGCTGAGCCTGACCAAGCTCGAACAGATCAAGCGCGCGGGCGGGCTCCGGCCGGTCGACGTCCGGGCCGCAGCACGGGACGCGGTGATGGAGCTGTCGCCGCTGATCGCCGCCAAGCGGCTGGATTTCTCGCTCGACGAAGCGGCCGTAGAAGCACCGGCTGACGCCGTCATGCTCGGCGAGCTGCTGCGCAACCTGCTGGCCAACGCCATCCACCACACGCCCTACGGCGGCCGCCTGGGTGTCCTGCTGCGCACGGGCGCCGCGGGGCCGGAACTGGTGGTCTGGGACGAAGGGCCGGGCGTGGACGACGCCGTGGTTCCCCGCCTGTTCCAGGCGTTCACCGCGACCAAGGGCGGGGTGGGCCTGGGCCTGTCGATCTGCCGGCAGATCGCGGAGGCCATGGGCGCTGCCATCCAGCTCTACAACCGCATCGACCAGGGGCGGATCGTCGGTGTCGACGCCGTCGTGGCCTGGGGCCAGGGGCCCTGACCCGCACTGGCGCAGTCGCAGGCCCTGCACCCCGCCGACGCCCCCTCCCGCCATTCCTTCTGTTTCCGTTCCCAGAAAGACTTTTCCATGTCCACTCTCCGCTTTTCCTTCGGTGCCATGGCGCTGGCCACCCTGGCTGGCGCCGGCACCGCGGCCCACGCCCAGGGCGCCGGCCAGCTCAACGTGATCTGCTCCGTGCAGGATGCATGGTGCTCGTCCATCGCCTCGGCCTTCGCGCGTTCCTCGGGCATCAAGGTCAACATGGTCAAGCGAGGGTCGGGCGAAGCCCTGGCGCAGCTGACCGCCGAGCGCGCCAATCCCAAAACGGACGTATGGTTCGGCGGCACCGGCGACCCGCACCTGCAGGCCGCCGAACTCGACCTCACGCAGGAGTACAAGTCGCCCAGCCTGGGCCAGCTGCACGGCTGGGCGCAGGAGCAGGCGCGGCAGTCGTCCTACCGCACGGTCGGCGTGTACTCCGGTCCGCTGGGTTTCGCCTACAACACGGAGCTGCTGGCCAAGAAGAAGCTTCCGGTGCCCAAGTGCTGGAGCGACCTGTTGAACCCTGCCTTCAAGGGCGAACTGCAGGTGGCGAACCCGGCGAGCTCCGGCACCGCCTACACCATGGTCGCCACGCTGGTGCAGCTGATGGGCGAGGACAAGGCCATCGACTACCTGAAGGGCCTTCACAGAAACGTGAGCCAGTACACCCGCTCGGGCACCGGGCCGATCAAGGCGGTAGCGCGGGGCGAGGCGGCGGTCTCCGTCAGCTTCCTGCAGGACGCGCCGGGTGAGCGGATGCAGGGCTTTCCGATCATGACGAACACGCCCTGCGAAGGTACCGGCGCCGAGGTCGGGTCCATGTCCATCATCAAGGGCTCCCGCAACCTCGAAAACGCCAAGAAGTTCTACGAATGGGCGCTGACACCCGCCGCGCAGCAGCTCGGCGTGGCGGCCAAGCAGTTCCATCTGCAGTCCAACGCGGCGACACCGCTCGATCCGGACATTCCGGACTTCTCGAAGATCAAGTTCATCCGCTACGACTACGCCAAGTACGGCAAGACGGCCGAACGCAAGCGCTTGATCGAGCGCTGGGAACGCGACGTGAACTCCCTGCCGCGCTGATGCCCGCGCCATGTTCCCGATGAAAACCCATCACAACGGCGTGATCGCGCTGTGGGCGGCGCTCGGGCTGAGCGCCTTCATCCTGCTGCCGTGGCACACGATTCCAGACGGCATCCTGTCACTGCAGGGCTGGGGCGAACTCGTGGGTGGCCACGACAGCTCCAGCGGCCTGGCGCAGTCGCTGCTGCACGGCCGGCCCTGGTTGCTGGCGGCGGCGGTGGCGCTGCTGCTCGCGGGTGCCGCGGCCACCCGGGGGCCGACCCGCGCCCAGGGCCGGCTGCTGTTCGGCGCCGGCGCGCTGGGCATCCTGGTCCTGCTCGCGCAGGGCTTCGCCATCGGCTCGCCCGTGTCTGCCGATGCGGCGGCGCAGAACGGCGGGCTTGCCGCACTGCTGGCGGGGCCGGGTGCGTCGCAGCCGGGCTTCGGCTGGGGCGCGGCGGTGGTGCTGCTGGCGCTGGTGGTCCTCGCCGCCTTCGGCCTGGCGCGGCTGGGTGCCTTCCGGGGCGACCTGTTCGTGGGCGCGTGCGTGCTGGTCTCGGCCGGCCTGCTGCTGCTTTTCGTGGTGTACCCGGTGCTGCGCACGCTGTCGGGCGCATTCGTCGAGGGGGACGGGCGCTTCGGCCTCTCGGCGGCAATGGCGCGCCTGGCGTCCCCGCGCATCTGGGGCCTGGGCTGTCTCCATTCGGATCTGCAGTGCGGCGTGGCCTGGAACACGCTTTTCCTGGGCGTAGTGATCGGGGCCGGTACCACGGTGCTCGGTACGCTGCTGGCGCTCATCGACGACCGGACCGATTCGCGCATCCGCGGCGCGCTGCGCATCCTGGCGCCGCTGCCGATAGTCACGCCGCCGTTCGTGGTGGGACTGGGGCTGATCCTGCTGTTTGGCCGCGCGGGCCTGGTCAACCAGGGGCTGGAATGGGCTTTCGGCGTCACCCCGTCGCGCTGGTTCTACGGTGCCTTTGGCGTGGCGCTGGCGCAGATGTTCGCCTTCACGCCGATTGCCTACATGATCATGCGCGGCGTGGTGCAGGGCATCGGCCCCTCGCTGGAAGAGGCCTCGCAGACGCTGGGCGCGTCCCGCTGGGACACTTTCCGGAAAGTCACGCTGCCGCTGCTCAAGCCCGGGCTCGCCAACGCCTTCCTGGTCGGTTTCATCGAGAGCATCGCCGACTTCGGCAATCCGATCGTGGTGGGTGGGCAGTTCTCGGTGCTGTCGACCGAGGTGTTCTTCGCCATCGTGGGCGCCCAGTTCGACCAGGGCCGTGCGGCGACGCTGGCCTGGCTGCTGACGCTGTTCGCGCTCGCTGCCTTCGCGCTGCAGCGCGGGCTGCTCGGCCGCAAGAACTACGTCACGCTTTCAGGCAAGGGCGATGCGGGCATCCCGATGCGCCTGCCCGACGGCGTACGCCGGGTGGCGCTGGCGGTGACGGTGCCGTGGCTGCTGTTCACCGCCGTGGTGTATGTCTTCGCCTTCAGCGGCGGCTTCGTGAAGACCTGGGGGCGCGACTACACCCCGACGCTCGCGCACTTCCGCTCGGCCTTCGGCATGGCCTGGGAAGGCGGGCTGCAGCTGACCGGCATCGGCTGGCCCTCGCTGACCACCACGCTCGAGCTGGCGGCGATTGCCGCCCCGCTCACGGCCGCGCTCGGTCTGGCGATCGCCTGGCTGCTGACGCGCGTGCAGTTCCGCGGCCGCAACCTGTTCGAGTTCTCGGCGCTGCTGGCCTTCGCGATTCCCGGAACGGTGCTGGGGGTGAGCTACATCCTGGCCTTCAACGTGCCCCCCTTCGAGCTGACCGGCACCAGCCTGGTCATCGTGCTGTGCTTCCTGTTCCGCAACCTGCCCGTCGGGGTGCGGGCGGGCGTCGCCGCGTTCAAGCAGCTCGATCCGTCGCTGGAAGAGGCCTCGGTCATGCTGCGGGCCGGCACGGCGCGCACGCTGCGTACGGTGGTGCTCCCGCTGCTCAAGCCTGCGCTCGCCGCGTCGCTGATCTACGGCTTCGTGCGCTCGGTCACCACCGTGTCGGCGGTGATCTTCCTCGTCACCGCAGAGACTGAGCTGGCCACCACGTTCATCATCGGGCGGGTGGGGCAGGGCGACTACGGCGTGGCGCTGGCCTACAGCACCGTGCTGATCGTGGCCATGGGCCTCGTGACTGCGGCCATCCAGTGGACCGTGGGCGGCCGCAAGCTGGGCCGGCGGAGCGCTGCGGGGGCGGCGCGATGACGCCGGCTTTCTACCCCGCACGCCGCGCAGGCCCGGCGCCCCAACCCGAACACCTCCAGGAGTCCCCATGAACGGCATCGAATTCCGCAACGTCTCCAAGCGCTACGGCACGTCGGCCTCCTCGCCGACGGTCGTGGACCGCATCAGCTTCACGGTACCGCGCGGCACCCTGACCACCATCCTGGGCCCCTCGGGCTGCGGCAAGACCACCACGCTGCGCATGATCGCCGGGCTGGAAACCCCCAGCGCGGGCGAGATTTGGATCGACGGCCGGGACGTCACGCGGCTCGGCCCTGCCCAGCGCAACGTGAGCCTGGTGTTCCAGAGCTACGCGCTGTTCCCGCACATGACCGTGATCGACAACGTCGCCTACGGGCTGCGCATGTCGGGCATGCCTGCGCGCGAGGCGACCGCCAAGGCGGCCGCGATGATCGACACGGTGGGCCTGCACGGTCTGAACACGCGCATGCCCAGTGAACTCTCGGGCGGCCAGCAGCAGCGGGTCGCGCTGGCGCGTGCTCTGGCGTTGGAGCCGGCGGTGCTGCTGTTCGACGAACCACTGTCCAACCTGGACGCGCGCCTGCGCCGCGCGATGCGCGAGGAGATCCGGGCGCTGCAGCAGCGCCTGAAACTCACCGTGGCCTACGTCACCCACGACCAGAGCGAGGCGCTGGCGGTGAGCGACCAGATCATCGTGATGAACCAGGGCGTCATCGCCCAGCGCGGCACGCCCGCCCAGCTGTACGAGTCCCCGTGTTCCGAATTCGTGGCGGGCTTCATGGGCGAGGCGATGCTGTTCGACGGCACCTGTACCGGCGACGGCCATGCGAGCCTGCCGCCGTTGCGGGTGCGCACCGCGGACGGGATGGCCGCCGGCCCGGTCAAGATCGCCGTGCGCCCCGAGGCGTGGCGCATTCGTCCTGCGGGCACCGAAGGACTCGCGGCGCGCCTGACCAAGCGCACCTACCTGGGCAACGTGATGGAGTACACCCTGAGCACCGCGCTCGGCGAGATCTTCGTGGTATCGCCCGAGGTGTCGCAGCCCTTGAGCGTGGGCGCGCCGGTGAGCCTGGAACTGGCGCCGCACGGCGTGTCGGTGGTGGCGGCCGCCTGAGGAGGTCACAGGCGGCGTGTGCCGGGCATCCGGCCCGGCCGGCCGGCGGCAGCCAACGCGCATGAAAAAGGCGCCCCTCCCGTGGCCGGGAGGGGCGCCTGCCTGTTGCGCCGGAAAAGATTACAGCGAGTCGATGAAGCTGCGCAGCTTGTCGCTGCGGCTGGGGTGCTTCAGCTTGCGCAGCGCCTTGGCTTCTATCTGGCGGATGCGCTCGCGGGTTACGTCGAATTGCTTGCCGACTTCTTCCAGCGTGTGGTCGGTGGACATTTCGATGCCGAAGCGCATGCGCAGCACCTTGGCTTCGCGCGGCGTCAGGCCGTCCAGGATGTCCTTGACCACGTCGCGCAGGCCGGCCTGCATGGCGGCATCGATGGGGGCGGTGTTGGCGCCGTCCTCGATGAAGTCGCCCAGGTGGCTGTCGTCGTCGTCGCCGATCGGCGTTTCCATGGAGATCGGCTCCTTGGCGATCTTCATGATCTTGCGGATCTTGTCTTCCGGGATCTCCATCTTCGCAGCCAGGATGGACGCGTCGGGCTCGAAACCGAATTCCTGCAGATGCTGGCGCGAGATGCGGTTCATCTTGTTGATCGTCTCGATCATGTGCACCGGGATCCGGATGGTGCGCGCCTGGTCGGCGATCGAGCGCGTGATGGCCTGGCGGATCCACCACGTGGCGTAGGTCGAGAACTTGTAGCCCCGGCGGTATTCGAACTTGTCCACCGCCTTCATCAGGCCGATGTTGCCTTCCTGGATCAGGTCGAGGAACTGCAGGCCGCGGTTGGTGTACTTCTTGGCGATGGAGATCACCAGGCGCAGGTTGGCCTCGATCATTTCCTTCTTCGCGTCGCGCGAAGAGGTTTCGCCATCGTTCATGCGCTTGTTGATGCCCTTGAGTTCAGGCAGCGGCACCACGACGCGGGCCTGCAGGTCCATCAGGCGCTGCTGCAGTTCCTGCACCGGCGGAATATTGCGCTGCAGCACGGTGCTCCAGGGCTTGCCGGCGGCGGCCTGCTTCTCGACCCACTTCAGGTTCAGCAGGTTGGGCGGGAATTCCTTGATGAACACGTCCTGGGGCATGCCGCACTTGTCCACGATGATGCGGCGCAGCTCGCGTTCCTTCTTGCGCACGTCGTCCACCTGCGCGCGCACCATGTCGCACAGCTTCTCGATGGTCTTGGCGGTGAAGCGGATGGTCATCAGCTCGGCCGACAGGGCCTGCTGGGCCTTCATGTAGGCCGGCGTGCCGTAGCCTTCCTTGTCGTAGATCTTGTGGACCTTCTCGAACAGCTCGCGCATGGTGTCGAAGCGCGACAGCGCTTCGCGCTTGAGTTCTTCCAGCTTCTTGGTCAGCGCCTTGGAGCCGCCCTTGCCGTCGTCGTCGTCCTCCTCGTCGAATTCGTCGAAGTCCTCCTCGGCCACGTAGTCGTCGGCTTCGTTGGGGTTGGAGAAGCCGTCCACGATGGTGGAGATGACGACCTTGCCTTCGCGGATCTCCTCGCCCATCTTCAGGATTTCAGCGATGGTGGCGGGCGATGCGCTGATCGCCTCCATCATGTCCTGCAGGCCGCCTTCGATGCGCTTGGCGATCTCGATTTCGCCTTCGCGCGTCAGCAGCTCGACGGTGCCCATTTCGCGCATGTACATGCGGACCGGGTCGGTCGTGCGGCCGAATTCGCTGTCCACGGTGGACAGTGCGGCTTCGGCTTCTTCCTCGGCTTCCTCGACCGTGGCGGCCGTGGGCGTCACGTTGTTCTGGAACAGCGTTTCGGCGTCGGGCGTCTGCTCGTAGACGGCCACACCCATGTCGCCCAGCATGGCGACCACGACTTCCATCGTTTCGGCATCGACCAGCTTGTCGGGCAAGTGGTCGGAGATTTCGACTTGCGTCAGGTAGCCGCGCGTCTTGCCCAGGGTGATCAGGGTCTTCAGGCGCGAACGGCGCTTGGCCAGGTCCTCTTCGGACAGGACCGTTTCGTCCAGGCCGAATTCCTTCATCAAGGCGCGTTCCTTCGCCTTGCTGATCTTCATGCGCAGCGGCTTGACCTTCTCGGCAGGCGCAGCGGCGGCGGCGGCCACCTCGGGTTCCGCCTCGACTTCGCCTTCCAGGTCGGATTCGATGTCCGACAGGTCAGCGTCGTCGCCGCCCTCGGAGTCATCGGCCTTGGGCTTGCGGCCGCGCTTGGCGGGCGTCTTGGCAGCGGCAGTGGCGGTGCCGGCAGCCTTGGCGGGACGGCCGGGGCGCTTCTTCGGCGTGTCTTCGCCTTCGTCGGCGGCAGCGGGGGCGGCGGCCTTGACGCGGACTGGCTTTTTCTTCAGCAATTCATCGGCAGCTTTGATGAGCTCGGCAGAACTTTTCACGGGTGAGGTCTTGACAGTGTTGGCTGCGGCACGGGGAGCGGGCGGGGCGGCCACGGCTTTCGCGGTCGCTTTCACAGCGGATTTGGAAACGGCCTTGGCGGCGGTGCCTGCAGCGGACTTGGGCGACTTCTCGGGCTTTTGAGCGGGCATGGGCAACCTCAGGATCAAAGACGGACAGAAAGAAACGCAAGCGCCACGGTTCCCGGCGCGGGTGGCACGGCACAGGCTCGCAGCCTGTGCGGCTCGAGAAGCCATGAACCCTTTCAGTTGACTGAAATAGGTGTCAGGTCCTCAAAAGGCAAGATGTCTGGGCGAACATTTGGTGTGCAGTCCTTGCGGCAGTTGGGGCGGTTGTGCGCGGTCGTCACGGTTGCCCCGGGGCCGGAGGTGCTGCTGTCGCTCTTGCCGGTAAACCGTACATTATACCGGCATGCCAGAATTCAAGGGCTGATGTCAAGAGCCATCACGGTGCGGCCCATGTCGCGCGGTGGCAAACAGAGGGTTCGTCCCGCGGCGCGCCCCGCGGACAGTGCCGGGTGCCCTGGGCGGGCGCTCGGGGTCAGGCCGCCCGCGCCGCGATCCCGCGCAAGTGCTTGATGCGCTGCTCCAGCTCCTGGTAGCGCGCCAGGGCCTCGGGTTCGCGCGTCACGCGCAGGATCAATTCCTTCTGTTCGCGCATGAGTTCCTCGACCAGCATGCGGTCGAGCAGGCCGCGCAGTTCTCCCAGCAATTCGGCTTCGTCGCCCTCGGTCTGGGCATGCGAGCCGGTCATCACCCGCTCGGCCGTGGCCGCGCAGGCATGGCCGCGCAGCGCCTCGCGCAGCACGGCCCAGGGCTGCGGGCCGTGCTCATGCAACTGGCCTTCCAGCCAGGTGAAGAGCGGGCCGTGGGGCGCGGGCTGCGCGCACAGGGTGGCATGGTCGTCGTGCGACAGCCGCTCCAGGAATTCCATGTGCGAGAGCAGCAGGCGCGCCGCATGGTCCACGCGGCTGGCCTGGGGCGTGCGCGGCAGGGGCGGCTGCGCGGGCCGCTCGTCCTTTTTCCATTTGCTCTTCCAGTCGCCCTTTTTCCAGTCGCCGTTCGATCGGGGGCTGGAGGACTTGCGGGGGTAGGCCGTGCCGCCGCCTGGTTCGCCAGCGGGCTGCCAGCCGGCATCGTCGGCCGCGCCCTGACCCCAGGGCGGCTCGTCGGCATAGGGGTTGTGCTCTTCGGCCGGCGGGCGGGCGGCGTTGCGGCTGGGCGCACGGGCGGCGTCCTGCGCGCCGGCTTGCTGCCAGAGCTCGGCCAGGTCCTTGGCATCCAGCTGGCCCAGCTCGCCCAGCTCGCCCAGCAGCTGGCGGCGCAGCGCACCATCGGGCAGCGCGGACCACAGCGGCCGCGCATGGCTCAGCATGCGCGCCCGGCCCTCGGCCGTGCCCAGGTCGCAGCCCTCGCGGGCGGCCTCCACCAGGAAGCGGCTGAGCGGCATGGCGTCGCCCACATGGCGGGCGAAGGCCTCGGTGCCGTGCGTGCGGATGAAGCTGTCGGGATCGTGCTCGGCCGGCAGGAAGAGGAACTTCACGCTGCGCGTGTCGCTGGCGTAGGGGAGGGCGCCGTCCAGCGCCTTGCGCGCGGCGCGCCGGCCTGCCGCGTCGCCGTCGAAGCTGAACACCACCGTGTCGGTGAAGCGAAAGAGCTTGTGCACATGGTCGGCCGTGCAGGCCGTGCCCAGCGTGGCCACGGCATTGGGGAACCCCAGTTGCGCGAGCGCCACCACGTCCATGTAGCCTTCGGTCACCAGGGCGAAGCCGTGTTCGCGGATGGCCGTGCGCGCTTCGTACAGGCCGTAAAGCTCGCGGCCTTTGTGAAACACCGGGGTCTCGGGCGAATTCAGGTATTTGGGCTTGTCGTCGCCCAGCACCCGGCCGCCGTAGCCGATGCACTCGCCCTTGACGTTGCGGATCGGGAACATCACCCGGTCGCGGAACCGGTCGTAGCGCTTGCCGCCGTCGTCCTCGCTGACGATCACGAGGCCGCTTTCTTCCAGCAGCGGATCGTCGTACTGCGCAAACACGCTGGCCAGCCCGCGCCAGCCTTCGGGCGCGTAGCCCAGGCCGTAGCGCTTGGCCACGGAGCCCGATACGCCCCGGCCCTTGAAGTACTGGATGGCGCGGGGTGAATCGCGCAGGTGGCGTCGCCACGACTCGCCGGCCTTCTCCAGCACGTCGGTCAGCGTGACCTGCTTCTGGCGCTGAGCCGCGGCGCGCTCGCGGTCCTGCGGCGAGACGTTGTCGTCGGGGACCTGCAGGCCGGTCTGCTGGGCCAGATCGTGTACGGCCTCGACGAAGCCCATGCCCGCGTGGTCCATCAGAAAGCCGATGGCATTCCCGTTCTTGCCACAGCCGAAGCAATGAAAGAACTGCTTGGACGGGCTGACGCTGAAGGAGGGCGACTTCTCGCCGTGAAAGGGGCACAGCCCCATGAAGTTCGCGCCGGCCTTCTTGAGCTGCACGTAGCGGCCCACCACGTCGACCACGTCAACGCGCGAAAGCAGCTCCTGGATGAATGACTGGGGGATGGACACCCGGCGATTTTCACCGATGGGCCCGCAACACGCGGTGTTCTCCTGCAAGCAAGGGGCACTGCACTGCTGTTACCCTTTGCGACATGTCAGCTGCCCAGCCCCTCCGACGTGCGTCTCCGCTGACGCAGATTTCTCCGCCCCCCTGTGGTTTGTGCCGCGACGCGCCACCCCTGGACTTCGATTTCACGATGGCCTTCCAGCCGATCGTGGACGTGCGCGAGCGCAAGGTGGTTGCGCACGAAGCGCTGGTGCGCGGGACCGACGGCAGCGGCGCGTACAGCGTGCTCCAGCGCGTGACGCCGGAAAACCGTTATGCCTTCGACCAATCCTGCCGGGTGAAGGCGGTGCAGCTGGCCAGCCAGCTGGGCATGCAGGGGCTGCTCAACATCAATTTTCTGCCCAACGCGGTCTACCAGCCCGAGACCTGCATCCGCGCCACGCTCATAGCCGCCGAGCAATACGGGTTTCCGATCGAGCGCATCGCCTTCGAAGTGGCCGAGCAGGAGAACGTGGGCGACATAGCCCATTTGAAACTTATTCTTCAGTCCTACCACCGGCAAGGCTTCCACACAGCCATCGACGACTTCGGCGCAGGCTATGCCGGGCTGAGCCTGCTGGCCGACTTCCAGCCCGACATGATCAAGATCGACATGGGGCTGGTGCGCGGTGTGGACAGCGACCCGGTGCGCCAGGTCATCGTGCAGTCCGTACTCGGTCTGTGCGAATCGCTGGGCATACAAGCACTGGCCGAGGGCGTGGAAACCGTCGCCGAAATGGAGTGGCTGCGGGCGCGGGGTACCTACCTCTTCCAGGGCTACCTGTTCGCCAAGCCCGAGGTCGAGGCGCTGCCGGCCATCCGCTGGCCTTGAGGTGGCCTTGAGATGGCCTTGAGGTGGCCGCTCCGGGCCGGTGTGGCGGAGCATTTTGCTATTATTTATATAGCAAACTATCATTGAATGACGGGCGCTTGAGGGTTATTTGGCTCTAAAATTTGCCGCGTTCCACGCCATCACAACATCGAACTGACGCCACCCCGCAGGGGCTCCTGCCCGGATTCCGCCGTGGCGGGCATGCGCACCTGGGGCAGGCACTCCGGATAGTCGCGCTGAATGAAGGTGACCAGGGCTTCCCGCACCCGGCAGCGCAGGTCGAACGCCAGGCCCGATGACCGCGCCGACACCAGCACCCGGATCTGGATCGTGCGCTCGGTCACATCGGTCAGCTGCAGCACCTTCACGCGGCGGTCCCATTCGGGCGCCGTCTCCAGCACCCGGTCGAGCTCGGCACGCAGCGGCTCCAGCGGCAGGCGGTAATCGGCGTAGAGGAACACCGTGCCCAGAATCTCGGAGCTGTTGCGCGTCCAGTTCTGGAACGGGTTCTCGATGAACCACTGCAGCGGAATGATCAGCCGCCGTTCGTCCCAGATGCGCAGCACCACGTAGGTGCCGGTGATCTCCTCCACGCGGCCCCATTCGCCTTCGATGATCAGCACGTCGTCGATCCGGATCGGCTGCGCCAGCGCGATCTGCAGCCCGGCGATCATGTTGCTGAACACGGGCCGCGCCGCGATGCCCGCCACCAGGCCGACCACGCCGGCCGACGCCAGCAGGCTGGCGCCCACCTGGCGCGCGCCCGGGAAGGTCATCAGCATCATCGCCAGCCCGGCCATGAACACGCCCGACATGGCGGTGCGCGACAGCACCCGGGCCTGCGTCGCGATGCGCCGGGCCTGCAGGTTGTCCTCCACGTCTGCCGGGTGGCGCGCGATGATGCCGTTCGCCAGCCCGCGTATGCCGCGCATCAGCAGCCAGGTGCCGCAGGCGATCACCAGCAGTCCGTTCAGGTGCCGCACGCTGGCGATGTAGCGCTGCTCGTCGCTGGCCGCCTGCCACACCATCTGCAAGGCCACCAGCGGCAGCAACACGCGCATCACCGGCACGCAGGCCTGTACCACCGCGTGCAGCAGCGGAGCCGGGCGCGTGGCGCGCAGCGCCAGCAGCGCGGCGATGCGGTGGCCGATGGCCGCGGCAAAAACGGCAGCCAGCGCCGCGATGGCCGTGGTGGCCCAGGGTGAGAGGTGCAGGGAGTCGAGCATCGAGCGCAGGAAAGTGGACTGCCTCAGCAACGCCGCAGCCGCTGGACATGCAAAGTGCTAGACCGTAAGGGCGAAATTCCGGGCTTTGTGTCGGAAGGCTTCCCGCGTGCTGGAACGCAGACAGCACTTTCGTCGGTGTTGGAGAAAAATGGCACCGAATGAGGTTACGTTTTGACATACTGCATTCAGATGCAGGGATGGGGCCCGCCGCGCCTTCGGTGGGCTTGCCCGTCGCCCCGCGTCCCTATCCCACCCAGACCCTGTAACCGTGATGGCCCCCTCCGCCAGGCGACCGCGTCGTAGCCCACCCATTCGCTGCCGTGCAGGCAGGAGGCTGGGGTGACGCGGCCGCCCGGCGCGCCAGCTTCGCTGCTCGAGCGCTGGATCGAGCGCGACGCGCGCTGGTGGACCGGAGCGCTCTGGGTGCTGCTGGTGGCGGTGGCTGGCACGGCGCTGGTGATCGAAGGGCTGGCCGAATGGCGGGCGCATGAGCGGGCTGGCGACCGCGCGCAACTGCTGCAGGGCGCCGCGGATCGGCTGGTGCACGAGACCAGCGGGGGCCCGATGCTGGGCGCGGTCACGTTGCTGGGGCTGTCCGAAGCCTCCCTGAAGGCGCTGGCCCGCGGCGAGCTGCCCCCCGACGCGCCCTCGGCCCTCGCGCGGCTGGGGCTGGTGCGCAATCGCTTTCTGGGCAGCGGCATCTACGTCATCTCGGCCAGCGGCACGGTGGTGGCGCACGACACGGCCGGGCAGTCAGCCGTCGGGCTCAACCTTGCGTACCGCCCCTACTTCCAACAGGCGATGGGCGGCGTGGTGGCGGTGTACGCAGCACTCGGCGCCAACACCCACGAGCGCGGGCTCTACTACGCCGCGCCGCTGTACGACCAGGAAACGCCCGCCAGCGCCATCATCGGCGTGGTCCTGTTCAAGGTCGCGTTCGAGGTGTTCGACGCGGCGCTGACGCGCGTGGGCCGGCCCATGCTGCTGATGTCCCCGCAGGGCGTGGCCTTTGCCTCCACCCGGCCGGAATGGCTGTACGCCGTGTCGCCGCCGCTCACGCAGGCGCGCATCGACGAGATCCGCGCGCTGCGGCAGTTCGGCCAGCGCTTCGACAACGGCGTGGCTTCCGCGCTGCCCTTCCGTCCCGATGCGCACGAAGCGCTGATCGACGGCGTGCGTTACGCCATCGAACGCCGCGACATCGACTGGAACGACCCGGCGGGCCCCTGGCGCCTGGTGATGCTGGACGACGTGAGCGCACTGGTCTCGCCCGCGGAGCGCCTGTGGGTGGGCAGCGCGGCCTTCGTGCTGCTGGCGCTGCTGGGTGCCCTGGTGCTGGACATGGTGCGCAACCGTCTGCGCATGCGCGCGGCGATGGAACGCTTCGGCGTGCTGGGCGCGGCGCTGGAAAGCAGCCCGGTGGCCGTCACCATCACCGATGCGGACGGGCGCATCGAATGGGTCAACCCGCAGTACGAGCGCAAGACCGGCTACAGCCTGGCCGAAGTGCGTGGCGCCAAGCCCTCCATCGTGGCCAGCGGCCAGACCCCCCGCGAAACCTACAACGACATGTGGTCGCAATTGCTGGCTGGCCAGTCGTGGCGCGGATCGTTCGTCAACCGGCGCAAGGACGGCACGCTCTACCACGACGACGCGACGCTGTCGCCGGTCTTCGACAGCCGGGGCCGCCGCATCGCCATCGTCGGCCTGCACGAGGACGTGACCGACCGCCGCACCCTGCAGGCCCAGGTGGCCGGGCAGCTGGCCTTCCAGCAGGCGCTGATCGACGCGATTCCGGTGCCGCTCTTCTACAAGGGCGCGGACGGCCGCTACATCGGCTTCAACCGCGCGTACGAGCAGGCCTTCGGCGTGCAGCGCACCGACCTCATCGGCAAGACGGTGCTGGACCTGGACTTCCTGCCCGCCGAGGCCCGCGCCCGCTTCGAGGGCGACGCGCAAACGGCCCTGGCCGGCGAGCAGTGGGTGCACAAGGAAGTCGATCTGCCGTATGCCGACGGTGCGCTGCACCACACCCTGTTCTGGCTGCACGGCTTCCAGCGTCCCGATGGATCGCCCGGCGGGGCCATCGGCACGTTCGTGGACATCACCGACCGCCAGCGCGCCGAGCGCGAACTGCGCCGCGCCAAGGAGCTGGCCGAAGAGACGGCGGCGCTCAAATCCAACTTCCTGGCCAACATGAGCCACGAGATCCGCACGCCGATGAACGCCATCATCGGCATGTCCCATCTGGCGCTGAAGTCGGGCCTCAATGCGCGGCAGATCGGCTACGTCTCCAAGATCCAGCAGGCCGGCCAGCACCTGCTGGGCGTGATCAACGACATCCTCGACTTTTCCAAGATCGAGGCCGGCAAGCTGGTGGTGGAAAAGCAGCCCTTCGTGCTCGACCGCATGCTGGGCGGCGTGGCCGACGTCGTGGGCTACAAGGCGGCAGCCAAGGGGCTGGAGCTGGTGCTGGACGTCGCGGCCGACGTGCCGCCCAATCTGGTGGGCGACGCGCTGCGGCTGGGCCAGATCCTCATCAACTACGCCAACAACGCCGTCAAGTTCACCGAGGCGGGCGAGATCCACGTGCTGGTGCGGGTGGTGGAGTCGGTCGGTACGCGCGTGGTGCTGCGCTTCGAGGTGCGCGACACCGGCATCGGCATTGCGCCCGAGCAGATGGGGCGGCTGTTCCAGAGCTTCCAGCAGGCCGATACGTCCACCACGCGCCGCTACGGCGGCACCGGGCTGGGCCTGGCCATCTGCAGGAACCTGGCGGAGCTGATGGGCGGCGAGGCCGGGGCCGAGAGCACGCCGGGCGAAGGCTCGTCCTTCTGGGTCACGGTGCCGCTGGAACGCGGCGAAGCCCCCCGGGCCCTGCTGCCGCCAGCCGGCCTGCGCGACGGCCGGGTGCTGGTGGTGGACGACAACGAAACCGCGGCCACCGTCCTGGCCGACATGCTGCAGGCCATGGGCTTCGAGGCCACGCAGGTGCATTCCGGCAACGAAGCGCTGCAGGCCCTGGCCGAGGCGCGCCACACCGGACGGAGCTTCGGGCTGCTGCTGCTCGACTGGCAGATGCCGGGCATGGACGGCATCGAGCTGGCGCGCCGCATCCGGGCTCTGGGGCTCGACCAGGTGCCGCAGATGCTGATGGTCACGGCCTACGGGCGCGAGGAGCTGAGCCGCGCGGCGCGCGATCAGGGCATCGATTCGGTGCTGGTCAAGCCGGTGAGCGCCTCCGTGCTGTACGACACGCTGATGCAGCCGCTGGAACATGGCTGGCTGCCCAGCCATGCGCCGCTGCTGCAGCCGGTGCCCGACGAACTGCCCGCATCGCTGCGCGGCGCGCTGGTGCTGCTGGTCGAGGACAACGAACTCAACCAGCTCGTCGCCACCGAGCTGCTGCGCGATGCCGGGCTGCGCGTGGACCTCGCCGCCAACGGGCAGATCGCGCTGGAACGCATCGACCGCCAGCGCTACGACCTGGTGCTGATGGACATGCAGATGCCGGTGATGGACGGCGAGACCGCCACCCGCCGGCTGCGGGCCGACCCGCGCCATGCCGGGCTGCCCATCATCGCCATGACCGCCAACGCCATGGAGACCGACCGGCAGCGCTGCTTTGCCGCCGGCATGAACGACCATGTGGCCAAGCCCATCGACCCGCCCGTGCTCTGGGCCGCGCTGACGCGCTGGATCAAGCCGCGCGGAGAAGGCGGAGCAGAGGCCGCAGCCGCTGCGGCAGCCGCGGCAGCCGGCACTGCGGGGCGCTCGCCAGTGCCGCCGGCGCGCCGGACGTCGCCGCGAGCGCGCGATGCCGCCGTGCTGCTTCCGCGCGACATTGCCGGGCTGGACGCCGCGCTGGGTCTGCAACGCGCCCTCGGCAAGCCTGCCCTCTATGCCGACATGCTGCGCCGCTTCGCGCAAGGCCAGCGCAGCGTCGACCGCGCACTGGAGGCCGCCGAGCAGGCAGGCGATGCGGTGCTGGCCGAGCGGCTGGTGCACACCCTGAAGTCGGTGGCCGCCAACATCGGCGCGCGAGGGCTGTCGGAGCAGTCGCAGGCGCTGGAGCAATCGCTGCGGGCCGGCGAGCCCCCCCGCATGCGCCAGCACCTGCGCGATGCCATGGCCCTGTCGCTGGCCGTGCTGCTGCGCGGGCTCGATGCCTGGATGGAGGAGAGCCGCCCGGCGTCCTCCGCTGCGGCGGCGCCCGGCGTAGCGGCCTGGCCGCAGGAGGCCCTGCACCAGTTGGCGGAGCTGCTGCGGCAGGACGACCCCGCCGCCCTTGATTGCCTCGAGCAGCATCGTGCGGCGCTGCAGGCGGCGCTGGGCGATGCGTTCGAACGGCTGGAGCGCAGCACGCGCGGCTTCGATTTCGACGAGGCCCTGGCCGTGCTGGCCCGCGCCGGACCGGAGTGAGCGGGCAGCACGCCGCATCGATCCGCCGCCGGACCATCGACCGACCCTCCCTTCTTCATCCCGTTCTTGCAGGACCTGCCACCATGGAATCGACCTTGCCAGCCGAACCCCGCGATCCGCCGGACACGCACGACCCCCGCGATCGCTTCACCGGCAAGCCCAGTGCCACGGTGCTGGTGGTGGACGACACTCCCGACAACCTGACGCTGATGGGCAATCTGCTCGCAGACCGCTACCACGTGCGGGTCGCCAACAGCGGGGAGAAGGCGCTCCGGATCGCGCAGTCAGCCACGCCGCCCGATCTGATCCTGCTGGACATCATGATGCCCGGCATGGACGGGCACGAGGTCTGCCGGCGCCTCAAGTCGCATGCGGCGACGCGCGACATCCCCGTCATCTTCCTGACCGCCAGGTCCGAGTTGGAGGACGAGCGCGCCGGCCTGGCGCTGGGCGCCGTGGACTACATCACCAAGCCCATCAGCCCCCCGATCCTGCTGGCGCGGGTCCACACCCACCTGGCGCTGAAGGCCACGGCCGACTTCCTGCGGGACAAAAGCGCCTATCTGGAACGCGAAGTGGCGCTGCGCACCCTGGAAGTGCAGGCCATCCAGGACGTGACCATCATGGCCATGACCTCGCTCGCCGAAACGCGTGACAACGAAACCGGCAACCACATTCGACGCACCCAGCTGTACGTCAAGGTGCTGGCCGAACGCTTGCGCCGCCATCCCCGCTTCGAGTACCTGCTGAACGACCGCACCATCGACCTGCTGTACAAGTCGGCCCCGCTGCACGACATCGGCAAGATCGGCATTCCCGACAGCATCCTGCTCAAGCCCGGGCCGCTGACGCCCGAGGAATTCGAGGTCATGAAGACGCACACCACGCTCGGGCGCGAGGCCATCGAGAAGGCCGAGCGGCGGCTGGGCATGCGGGTCGCGTTCCTCAGCACGTCCAAGGAAATCGCCTACAGCCATCAGGAGAAGTGGGACGGCAGCGGCTACCCGGAAGGCCTGCGCGGCGACGACATCCCCGTATCGGCCCGGCTGATGGCGGTGGCGGACGTCTACGACGCCCTCATCAGCCGCCGGGTCTACAAGCCGGCCTACACCCACGAGCAGGCCTGCAGCACCATCGTGCGCGGCCGCGGCAGCCATTTCGATCCGGACATGGTGGACGCCTTCGTGGAGGTGGCGGAGGACTTCCGCCTCATCACCCTCAAATACCCCGATGACGAGTGACGCCGATCGGCGCGCGGCCTCAAGGCCTCAAGGCATGAATGGCTGAATGGCTGAATGGCTCAGGGAACGGTGCCGCCCCCGCAGGCGCAGGGCTCAGCGTCCGCCCTCCGCGATTCGGCGACGAACCAGGCCCGCCCCGCCTGGGCCAGTTGCGCGCGCAGCCCGGGCTGGGCGTGCAGATCGAGCACCGCTTGCGCGAACTGCGGCGGCGTCTCCGCTGGCAGGTAGTGCTTGCCGGCCTCGAGCGCCAGGCCGCGCACGGCATGCGCGCTCGCCACGACGGCCTTGCCGTGGGCCAGCGCCTCCAGCGTCTTCAACTTGGTGCCGCCGCCGGCCATGACCGAAAGCAAGGCGACGCTGCAGTCGGCGTAGAGGGGTGACAGGTCAGGCAGGTCCGCGTGCAGCTGCACATGGCCCGGTCCGCCCAGGCGATGGCGCAACCACGAAGGGGGCCGGGCGCCAGCAATGGCCAAGGACCAGGGTGGGGGCAGCCGCCCGTGCAGCAACGGCGCGACCTGCTCGGCCAGCAGCAGGGCTGCCTCCTGATTGGGCGCGTAGTCCAGGCTGCCGACGAACAGCAGGTTGAAGCAGCCGGTGGCCGGCGCGCTGGCACTGGGTGTGGCTGAAGGTGTGGCTGGAGCTGGGGCTGGAGCTGGGGCTGGAGCCGGAAGGCGGTTGGGGCGCAGCCTGGCGCCAGGGAAAGCGGCCAGGTCCTCCCGTGCCGCCAGCCAGCAGGTGTCGTAGCCCTGCGGAAGGCGTCGCTCCAGCAGCCGGTACTGCAGGCTTTCGCGCCATGCCAGCAAGGCCTCCAGCCGGCGACCCATGCGCCAGAGGGCGCCGGCCGTGCTGCCCATGGTGGCCGAATCCCAGTCGTCCAGGTCCATCTCTGCCTGCGCCACGGGTAGCCGTTCCCGCAACCAGGCGGCGACGCCATGCGAATAGAGCCGGAAGGCGACCAGCCGCGCCACGGGCCGGTCGCCGATGGCCCGGACCATCGCCGACAGCCCTGCGGCGTGGGGCATGGGCAGCTGCCAGTGCGCAATCGTCTGGGGCCAGTGCAGGCCCAGCGCAGGCACCAGCCACCCCAGCCTGCGCGCCCGGGCCGAGCCCGGCTGGAGGTCGCCGGGACCTGCCCACCCCTGCACGCCGGGCGGCCACGGCGCCGTGGCAGCCTGCGCCTGCGGCGTCCAGACATGCAGCTCATGGCCGGCCGACAGCTCCTGCAGCCAGTCCCAGGCACGCAGCGCGCGGCCGCTGCCTCCGGGCTGCGGCCAGACCGGGCTGACCAGCACGGCTACGGGCCGGTGCATCCGGGCTGCTCCATGGTCACGCGTCCGTCCTGCAGGTGCCAGACGGCCTGGGCAAAGCGCCAGGCGGTCGGGCGGTGCGTGATGAAGATCACGGTGACCTCCGGAAGGGCGACCTGCAGGGCCTGGAACAAGGCGGCCTCGGTGAGCTCGTCCATGGCCGAGGTGGCTTCGTCCAGCAACAGCAGGTCCGGTTGGCGATAGACCGCCCTTGCGATGGCAAGCCGCTGGCGCTCGCCGCCCGACAGCTGCAGCGAGCCCAGCGCCAGATCGCGGCCAGCCAGCTGGGCCACTGCGAGCGCCGAGGCGACGGCTTCGTCCTGGCCGGCATCCCGTCCAAACACCACGTTGTCGCGCAGGCTGGCATCCAGAATCGCGGCGCGCTGCGGCACGTAGGCGATGCGCGGCGGCGCGCCCGAGGGGGTGTGCCAGACGACCCGGCCTGCGGAAGGCTGCAGCCCCGCCACCACGTCCAGCAGCGTGCTCTTGCCCGCCCCGGAAGGGCCGGCCAGCGCGATCCAGGCGGGCCGCGCCACTTCCACCGAGATACTGCGCAGCACCGCCGTGGACTGGCCTTCGTGCCTCACCTCGATGCGCTCCAGCCGCAGGGCAGGCGCGCCGGGCGCAGTCTCCATGGCAGCGACCGGCCGGCGGTGCCTGCCCGCGACTTCCAGCTCCTCGCGCACCAGCCGGATGTTGATCGCGGCGCCCCGCAGGGAGGTGCGGATGCTGAGCAGCTGCATCATCGCGGGCAGGAGGCTGCGCGCCACGACCGCATAGAACACCAGGTAGGGCAGCAGGTTGCCGAGCGGACGGCCGCCCCAGGACCAGAGCAGCACGCAGGCCAGCACGATGGTGAAGGCCAGGTAGTCGAGCGCCACGCGCGGAATGGCCGGCATGAACGCCAACCAGCGGTTGGATCGCGCCAGCGAGTCCAGCTGCCGGTCGATGCCGTTGAGGATGTGGCTTTCGCTGCCGTGGGCACGCAGCTCCTGGAAGGCGTCGAGCGCCTCGCCCATGCCCAGGTGCCAGCGCTGCTGCGCCTGCTCCCGCGACTCGGCCGCCCGTTTTTGCACCCGTCCGGTGAACCGATGGACGGCACTGTTCAGCGCGAGGAAAGCCGCACCTAGCGCCAGCGACACCAGCGGGTTCACGGCCAGCATCAGCGCGGTCAGCACCACCACGATGAGCCCGTAGGCGATGGCGGATGCCGCCTGTGTGCAGGCAAAGGCAGCGTCCAGCGCGGTGGTCGTGCAGCGGCGGAAGTAGTCGCGCGGGTTGCGCTGGCGGTACGTGTCCCAGCCTTGCGCCAGGTAGGCGGTCATGAGGCGCAGCACGGTGTGGCGCTGCACGGCCTGCTGGAAGCCCGCGACGCGCCACTGCAGCAGCACGTCGGCCAGCATCTTGACCGACATCAGCCCGAGCAGCAGCAGCGAGTACGTCATGACCGGGTCCGTGCCCACGGCAGCGCTTGCCCGCCCGACCGCCCCGCACTGGCGCGACCCCAGGCAGTCCATGTACGGCAGTGCCGCGGCCGCGACCGCCATTTCGAGCAACGAGAACACCGCGCTCAACACGCCGATGCGCTGCAGCGTGCGCCGATGCGATGTCACCAGAAAGCCGCGCACGTCCCGCTGCAGCGCCAGCAGATCCGAGGCCAGCGACCGAAGCCAGCGCCAGGCGGCGCCTACCATGCGCGGTTCCAGGCCTCGCGCGCTGCGCGAAGCGGGTGGCGGCACTCCTGCGCGAAGGCCGCCCACTGCTGCCGTCGCCAGAGGGCCAGGTCCGGTGTCACATCGGCCGGCAGGAACGGCCGCGCCAGGCGGGCGTAGGTGGTGGCGGCGAATGCCACGTACTCCGGCGTCAGCCGGCCGGCGTGAAAGCGCGAGAAGTCGCGTCGCTCGGGCGACCACCACAGGTGGTTCCACAGGTGCAGGCTGCGCGCAGAGGCGGGCAGGGGGCGGTCGCGCAGGAACAGATCGTCGATGCGCTCGGGCCGCCAGTCGAACGCGTAGAACGTGTCTTCGGGCTCGACATGCAGCGCCCCCGGCATGCGCTGGCCCAGCTGGTAGGGCAGCAGCGTCGAGTGTCCGCTCCAGCTGCCGTCGAATCGGTCGCGCATGCCGGAAAGCCAGGCGCGGCAGTACGGATCGCCGGCCGGTGCGGCGATCCAGGCGTTGCAGTAGGACGGCTGGGCGGGGTCGGGCGATCGCTCCTCGCCGAGAACGCAGGTGCTGCGCTGCCAGAGCGTGTCCGCAAGGGGCCGCACGAAGAGGGTGTCGATGTCGGCATAGACGCCTCCCTCCTCGATCAGCGCCTGCAAGCGCACGAAGTCGGCGGCGTGGGCATACCGGTAGCGCGCCACTTCGGCGTCCGGATACTGGAAGGCCTCCACCAGTTCGCAGCGTTGGGCCTTGCGCAGCTCGAGCGCCGGGCGGATGCGGTCCCACCACGGCCCCCAGGGCTCGTTGTCGTAATGCATCACCACCGCGTCGGGCCGCTCCACCGCCAAGCACGATGCGAGGCACAGGTAGTACATCAGGTGAAACGGCTCGGTCTGCGGCTTGAGGCCGAACACAAAATGGAAGGTGCGCGGAATCATGCGGGCCGCTCCAGCGCCGCGAGCAGGGCGGCGAGCGTGCTTTCCGGTGAAAACTGCGTGCGCAAGTGGCTGCCCAGTCGCGCACCGCGCTCGCGGGCGGCGGGCGGGTCGGCCGCCAGCGCCTGCATGCAGCGTCCCGCCTGCGCTGCGTCCGGCTCAGCCCAGCGGTCGCGCGAGGAATAGCCGCGGGGCCAGAGCGGCTCGTGCGCCGGGACCAGCCGGAAGTCCACCAGATCCGCGAGCTCGGCCGCAAGGAAGTCGGCCTGCCCGCCGTAGCCCGTCATCACGACGGGGTTGCCGCTCAGCGCGGCATCGAACGCGCCCAGTCCCCAGCCTTCGGTGCGCGCCAGCGACACGAAGGCGTTCCCCACCGCGTGCAGCGCGCGCATCTCGCCCGGCCCGAGGGTTTCGTCCTCGATCAGGTGCCACGCGGGCGGCGCCTTGCAGCCCGCGGCCAGTGCCGCAGCGCTGCGCGACGGCCGCGGATGCTGCCGCCGCCATGCCGAACGCCAGGGGCGTGTCCAGCGCGTGAGGTCCCGCGCGGACGTCTTGAGGATGAAGGCCACCGGGTCGTCCGCCGTGAAGGTGTCCAGATAGGCGCGCAGCAGGCGCTCCATGCCCTTGCGCTCGCTCCAGACGCCGATGCCGTAGAAGACGAATCGGCCTTGCAGGGCCTGCGGCCCGCCCAGACGGCGCACCAGCGACGTGGGGTCGGCCGTTGCGGCAGGGTCGGCAAAGAACTGCGACAGGTGCGGCACGACGTGGATCGGCACCGTCACCCCGCCCTTGCGGAACACCTGCTCGTTCCAGCGGCACGGAACGATGACGGCGTCCAGCCGATTCAGCAGCCCCGGCCAATGCGGAGGCAGACGATCCAGCTCCCAGACCGTGTAGCCGACCACGCGGCGACCGGCCGCGCGCTCGGCGTCGGCCCACTGTGGGTAGTACTCGGGCACCGTGTGCAGCAGCACCGTGTCGTATTCCACCGGGCGGTGGGCAAGCAACCGCAGGTCGGCTTCGTCCACTTCGCCGGCGGGCACGGGCTCGTAGCGCGCTCCGGGGCAGCGCAGCGGGGTCCACTGCAGCGGCAGGCCCGTCGCTGACAAGGCGCGCAGGTAGGACTTGGCGGCCACCGCGTACCCGGTCGAGTCGGCCGGCGAGACGTATCGCAGGCCGCGCATCAGCGGCGACCTTCCCTGCGTGCCGCCCGCACGTAGCGCCAGGCGCCGACGCAGATACCTGCGATGCGCGCTGCGTGCGCGATGCTGATCCAGCCCCGGAACACGAGCGTATGCAATGAGGCGGAGCCCAGCGTGAGCACCACCCAGCGCAGCGTGTGCCCGCCCAGGCGCCGCACGACGAACGCGCCGTCGCCCTGGGCGTACTGGTAGAAGCGCTTTGCCGCCCAGCGATTCCATGGCGGGATCTTGTTCGGGTGCACCATCTGGATGGCGGGATCGAAGCGGGCTCGCCAGCCGCTGCCCTCGCGCAGCATCCGATCCACCAGCTCCACACCTTCGGCGGCCGGGAAAGCGGCACCCGGCCCGAAGCGGACGTCGAAGCCCCCCACGGCCAGGAAGAGGGAACGCTCCGCGAACACCGTGGCCTCGGTCAGGCAGGCGAACATGCTCCAGCGGTCGAAGTCCTGTGCTGACGTTTTCCAGCGCAGGACGGAGGAGCGCTGGGCGGCATCCACCGTGCGGCCCGACGCCACGCGCACGCCCTCCATCGACATCACGCGGTGGACGTGCCCGAGCGTGTCCGGCTGGTAGAGGCAGTCGTCGTCCGGGAATCCGATCCAGCGACCGGTGGCGAGCGCGGCGCCTGCGTTGCGCGCGGCAGAGGCGCCCCGGGTGGGCAAGTGGATGTGCTGCACGCAGAGGCGGTCAGCGAAGGATTCGGTGACCTGGGCGAGATGGCTGCCCTGGGTCTGGTCCGCCACGATCACCTCGAAACTGCGTTCTTCGCTGTGCACCAGGCTCTCGAACAGCGCACGGAGCAGGCTGCCGTCCGGATCGACGGTGGCGACCACCAGCGAGAAGGCGGGAGCCGTCATCGCTGCACGCGCTCCTGGGTCCGGGGTGGGTCGACGCGAGGGCGGTGCAACGGAGGGCCGTTCACTCAGAAGGGCGCGCTCTGGGCCTGGGGACCGCCTTCCGGCTTCGCGGCCGTTTCGTCCTGGGCGTCCTGGCCGTCCTGGCCGTTCTGCGCCTCGGTGGATGCCAGCACGGGCACGTCCAGGGCGTCAGCGGCCTGACGCACGGCCGCCTTGTCGCCAGCGCTGGCGAACTTGCTGTATTTGCTCAGGATCGGCACCAGCTGACCGTAGATGCGGGGCGCGCCCGCCAGGCATTCGCGCTGCTCCATGAAGTCGGCGTCGCCGGTGAAGTTGCCCACCAGGCCGCCCGCTTCCGTCACCAGCAGCGAGCCGGCCGCCACGTCCCAGATCGACAGGCCCGTCTCGAAGAAGCCTTCGGTGAAGCCGGCGGCGACGTAGGCCAGGTCGAGTGCGGCCGCGCCCGGGCGGCGCAGGCCGGCGGTGCGTTGCATCACGTCGGCCATGATGTTCAGGTAGTTCTTGAAGTTGTCGCCCGGGCGGAACGGGAAGCCCGTGGAGATCAGCGATTCCTTGAGCTGCGTGCGCTTGGAGACGCGGATGCGGCGCTCGTTCAGGTACGCGCCACGGCCCTTGGTGGCCGTGAACAGGTCGTTGCGGGTGGGGTCGAAGATGACCGCCTGCTCGACCTTGCCGCGCACGGCCAGCGCGATGCTGACGCAGTAGACGGGAAAGCCGTGGATGAAGTTGGTGGTGCCGTCCAGCGGGTCGATGATCCAGATGAATTCCGAATCCTTGGCGCCGTAGCTGGTGCCCGATTCTTCCGCCAGGATGCCGTGGCCGGGGTAGGCGCCCAGCAGCGTCTCGATGATGATCTTTTCGCTGGCGTGGTCCACTTCGGTCACGAAGTCGTTGATCTGCTTTTGCGAGATGCGCACGGATTCCACGTCCAGCGCCGCGCGGTTGATGATGGCGCCGGCGGCGCGTGCGGCCTTGATGGCCACGTTGAGCATGGGATGCAGATTGGTCGACATTGGATTGTGATGAAGGAGCGGGGAGCGCGGCGGCTCCGGTGGGACGGCGCGCCGGTCGATGCTGGCGCGCAAAGGCGGCATTTTACCCAGGCCGCGCAAATCTGCAGGGCAGCGACAATGGCCGGCTGTCGCGCGCCCCTCGGGCGCTCCGTTCTCGATTCTTCGCTGCCGCCCGTTTCGCTTCCGCATGAAAACCCGTTTCATCCTCATCCAGACCAGCCATGCCGGCAACGTGGGCGCCACCGCCCGTGCCATGAAGACCATGGGTTTCGACGACCTGGTGCTGGTCGCCCCGCGCTGGGCCAACGTGCTGCGGCGCGAGGAAACCATCCAGCGCGCCAGCGGGGCGCTGGACGTGCTGGCCAACGCCCGCATCGTCGACACGCTGGACGAGGCGCTGGACGGCATCAGCCACCTGTGCGCCACGGCCATGACGCCACGCGACTTCGGGCCGCCCACGCGCGAGCCGCGGGCGCATTTCGAGATGCTATTGAAAAGCGAGCATCAGGCCCAGGAGAATCAAGCGCTGGAGGCCAATTCGGCTATTGAAACGCCCGCCGGTGGCGCAGGGGGCGAGGCCGGCGTGGCCTTTCTCTTCGGCAGCGAGCGCTTCGGCATGGCCAACGAAGACGTCTACCGCTGCCATGTGGCGCTTTCCATCCCGACCGATCCGCAGTTCGGCTCGCTCAACCTGGGCGCGGCGGTGCAGGTGATCGCCTACGAATGGCGCCAGGCGCTGGGCGGCTTCGGATCGCCGGGCTCCGCAGGCGCAGGCGCGGCCCCGGCGCGGGCCGACGCCCAGCAGGTCGCGGGCATGCTGGCGCACTGGGAGCGCGCGCTGGTCGAGATCGGCTTTCTCGACCCCGCCGCACCCAAGAAGCTCATGCCGCGGCTGAACCAGCTGTTCAATCGCGCGCAGCTGGGGCAGGAGGAGATCCACATCCTGCGCGGCGTGGCCAAAGCCATGCTGGAGACAGCGGAGCGGGCGCGGCGATAGACTGCCGGCCGTCCCCCGGGTCGTCGCCGAACGCCCGGGGCTTCCGTTCCAGAACCCGCTGCCTCCATGTTCCGTCGCCTCCGCTCCGATATCCAGTGCATCCTCGACCGCGATCCTGCCGCCCGCAGCACGTGGGAGGTGGTGACCTGCTACCCGGGCCTGCACGCGATCTGGCTGCACCGCCCGGCCCACTGGTGCTGGCAGCACGGGCTGAAATGGCCGGGCCGCTTCATCTCCAACTTCTCGCGCTGGCTCACGGGCATCGAGATCCACCCGGGCGCGGTGATCGGCGAGCGGGTGTTCTTCGACCACGCCATGGGCGTGGTGGTGGGCGAAACCGCCGTGATCGGCGACGGCTGCACCATCTACCAGGGCGTGACGCTGGGCGGCACCTCGCTCTACAAGGGCGCCAAGCGGCACCCCACGCTGGGGCGCGACGTGGTGGTCAGCGCGGGCGCCAAGGTGCTGGGCGGCTTCGAGGTGGGCGACGGCGCCAAGATCGGCAGCAACGCGGTGGTCATCAAGCCGGTGCCGGCCGGTGCCACGGCGGTGGGCATTCCCGCGCGCATCCTGCCGTCGAAGGCCGGCACCAGCGCCGACGTGGTGGCCGAGCCGCCGCAGCCGCGCGCCTTCTCCGCCTACGGCATCACCCAGGAGGACGATCCGCTGTCGCAGGCCATGCGCGGGCTGATCGACAACGCCTCGTCGCAGGAGCGGCAGATCGCGTTGCTGTGGGAGGCCATCGAGAAGCTGGCCCGCACGGCGCCGCAGGCCGGCGGCTGCGTGCCGGGCGACGCGGCGCGCTGCGAGCAGTTCGAGGCGGAACGCCTGAACGCGCTGGTGGGCAAGTAGGGCGGCGGGCAGCGAACGCTGGGCGGTGACCGCCAGCCGCGACGCCCCCGTCTTTTGCTATTGAAATAATAGCTACAAGTGCTTGCTGGTCAAGCGCCCGATGCCTTTTTGGCCGTTATTGGAGCCGGTTCAGTCGCGCGGTGGCCGCAGCGCGTGCTTGGGCCGGAACGCCTTGCAGACCGCTTCGCGCGTCTCGATGTACGGGCCGCCGATCAGGTCGATGCAGTACGGCACCGCCGCGAAGATGCCCGGCACCGTCTGCGCGCCCGTGGCGGCATCCTTCACCCCGCCAAGGGTTTCGGCAATCGCCTTGGGCTGGCCCGGCAGGTTGATGATGAGCGCCTTGCCGCGCACCACCGCCACCTGGCGCGACAGCACGGCCGTGGGCACGAAGTGCAGCGAGATCTGGCGCATCTGTTCGCCGAAGCCCGGCATTTCCTTGTGCGCCACGGCCAGCGTGGCCTCGGGCGTCACGTCGCGCAGGGCCGGGCCGGTGCCGCCGGTGGTCAGCACCAGGTCGCAGCCGGAAACGTCCACCAGGTCCCGCAGCGTCTGCGCGATGGTGGCCTCGTCGTCGGCGATCAGGCGCGGCTCGAAGCTCAGCGGGTTCCAGAGCGCCTGACCCAGCCAGTCCTGCAGGGCCGGCAGGCCCTTGTCTTCATACACGCCGCTGCTGGCGCGGTCGCTGACCGAGACGATGCCGATGCGCACGGCATCGCAGCGCGGATCGGGCGACGAGCCCGTGGGCTGCGTGGAGGCTTGCGTGGTGTCAGGCATCGGTCTGCGTTCCTTCGTCGTGGGCCTCGGTGCCAGCGTCGTCCATCTGCTCGCGCACCAGCTGGAACAGTTCGCGGTAGGCGCGCCCCTTGCGCGGGGCCAGGCCCTGCGACACCTGCACGTTGGCGACCTTGCCTTCGGGCTGCGCGTCCTTGCGGGCCTGGCGGATCAGCGCGCGGATCTGCTGGGTGTCGGTGCGCGGGAACTGCTCCAGCCATTCGGCCAGCGCGCCGTCTTCGGCGATGAGGCGCTCGCGCCACTGCTCGGCCTGGTGCAGCGCCAGCTTCTCGCTCGCCGATCCGCTGTGCTGCTCCTGCAGGGCGGCCTGCGCGGCCTGCACCGTGGCCTCGTCGAGCTTGCGCATCAGCTTGCCGACGTATTGCATCTGGCGGCGCTTGCCCTCGAAGTTGGTGATGCGCCGGGCTTCGGCCAGCGCTTCCAGGAGCTTTTCCGGCAACTGCAGGCGCTCCAGCAGGTCGGCGCGCAGCGTGAGCAGGTCGCGGCCCAGGTTCTGCAGCGCATCGCTTTCGCGCTTCAGGTCGGTGCGGCTCGACTCGCTCGTGCCTTTGAGTTCGGCCTTGAGCTGAATGTCCAGTTCGCTGCCTTCGGCGACGAACTGGCCTCGCACGAAGTAGCCTTTGGTGGGTTTGCGTGACATGGTGGGGGCGGGAAAGGAGACAGGGGCGCGGCAGCAAGCCGTGGCGCGCCCCGAAAGAAAAAGACCCGGCTCCATGGCGCCGGGGGGCGGCAAGTATCATAGCTGCCGATATGAATACACCCCGTGCACACGCCGCCCACGGCGCAGATTCCGCCCCCGCCGACAACGGCTTCAGCTACACCCGGTCCTTCTTCGAAGGCCTCGTCGACCACGCCCTGGCGCATGCACTGAAGCTCGGCGCGACCGACGCGGGCGCCGAGGCCTCGGAAGGCTGCGGCCTGTCGGTGAACGTGCGCAAGGGCGAGCTGGAAACCGTGGAGCGCAACCGCGACAAGTCGCTGGGCGTGACGGTGTACGTGGGCCATCGGCGCGGCAATGCCAGCACGTCCGACTTCTCGCTCGCGGCCATCGAACGCACGGTGCAGGCCGCGCACGACATCGCCCGCTTCACCGCAGAGGACCCCGTGGCCGGCCTGCCCGACGCGGCCGACATCGCCCCCGAGGCCACGCACCGCGACCTGCAGCTCTTCCACCCCTGGGCGATCGACAGCGAAACCGCGGCGCGGCTGGCGCTGGAATGCGAGGAAGCGGCGCTGGGCACCCACAAGCGCATCACCAACAGCGAAGGCGCGGGCGTTTCGGCGCAGCAGAGCCATTTCTTCAGCGCCCACACGCGCGGCTTCCGGGGCGGCTATGCCAGCTCGCGGCACAGCATGTCGGTGGCGCCCATTGCCTCGCTGCCAGGCCGCAACGCCGAGATGCAGCGTGACGCCTGGTACAGCTCCATGCGCGACGCGTCCGAGTTGGCGGATCCTGCGCGCATCGGCCGGTACGCTGCCGAGCGCGCCCTGAGCCGCCTGGGCAGCCGCAAGATCGCGACCACCGAATGCCCGGTGCTGTTCGAATCGCCCCTGGCCGCGGGCCTGCTGGGCGGCTTCGTGCAGGCGGTGAGCGGGGGATCGCTCTACCGCAAGAGCACCTTCCTGCTCGACTCGCTGGGCCAGCGCGTCTTCCCGCAGCACATCGACGTGGTGGAAGACCCGTTCCTGCTGCGCGGCAAGGGCAGCTCGCCGTTCGACGAGGAAGGCGTGCGCGTGGCGGCCCGCAAGGTAGTCAACGCCGGCCGGGTCGAGGGCTACTTCCTGTCCACCTACTCGGCGCGCAAGCTGGGCATGAAGACCACCGGCAATGCCGGCGGCTCGCACAACCTGAGCCTCACCTCGCGCCACACCCGGCCGGGCGACGATCTGGATGCCATGCTGAAGAAGCTCGGCACCGGGCTCTTCGTGATCGAGCTGATGGGCCAGGGCGTGAACTACGTGACGGGCGACTATTCGCGCGGTGCCAGCGGCTTCTGGGTGGAGAACGGCGAGATCGCGTTCCCCGTGCACGAAATCACCATCGCCGGCAACCTGAAGGACATGTTCCGCGGCATCGAGGCGGTGGGTGGCGATGCCTACAACTACGGCGCCAAGACCGTGGGCTCCGTGCTCATCAACCGCATGAAGGTGGCGGGCAGCTGACGGCGGCCCAGCCCTCCCGTTCAGGCAAAAAAAGACCCGCCGAAGCGGGTCGAATTGCTTGAAAAGCAAAGGGAGGGTTGTCGGCTGGAGGGCCGACGGAAGTGATCTTATGGCTGAGTCGCCCGTTTGCGTCACCCGCATGTGCCGTCTGATGGAAACGCGCTGTTGAGTGCCCCCGCCTCGACTGCGGATGCGACCGGCCAGCACTTTTCGGCGCGGAACTTGCGGCCTCAGGAGGTGGGGTGCGGCGCTGTCCTACGGTCGCATGCGCCGGCTGCGACTGCGCACCGCCTCAGGGTTTTCTAGGATAGCCCCATCTCCATTTTTCCGGTTCGCCGGTGAGAGGCTATCGTGAGCAGTTGGTATCGCCTGGACCTGGGCAGCGATCGCAAGGCGTTCGAGCCCGCCCGTCAGATTCAGCAAATCTTCATGGCCCGTTTCCTGATGGACAAGCCCGGCTCCGGCCGTGCGCTGTTCTCCAGCTACGATTCCGTCGCAGACCGGGTGCACCTGTTCTTCTCGCCCGCCGCCGCCGATGTGGCCGTGCGTTTCCGTGCCGAGCCCTGCGACAAGCCGGTAGCGCCGTCGTACCTGAGCCTGCTGGCCGGCGAGGGCGACGCCCTGGCCACCTATTTCCCGGAGCCGCTGGCCGCCTGACACCCGGCACCCGGCACCCGCACCAGGCACCTGCCACCCGACCGGGTAGCGGTGTGTTTCGTGCCCGCCGCCAAGGGCCGACGGCGCGCGTTCAATCGTCGATGGATGCGCTCCAGCGCTGGCCCCAGTCCCGCGCCTGGTCGATGTTGCGGCGGTCCCGCTTGGTGGGCCGGCCCTCCTGCAGGGTCGAGGCCGGTTCAGGCGCCAGCCGGCGCAGCTCTGCGGCTTCCGCGCGCTTGGCAAGGCTGTCGGCGGTCTCTTCATACAGCAGCTGGGCGACGGGCGCCGGCCCCCGCATGCCGCTCAATGCACGCACATTCACCGTGCGCTCTACCGGCCCCTGGCGCAGCACCAGGGTGTCGCCCGGCCGAACCTCGCGCGACGGTTTGGCGAGCTGGCCATTGACCGTGACACGGCCCTTGTCGATCTCTTGCGCCGACAGGCTGCGCGTTTTGTAGAAGCGTGCGCACCAGAGCCATTTGTCCAGCCGCATCGATACCATGGGTAAGGTGGTCATTGCCGTGATTGTGCCCCTGCGACGGTGCCGGCGCCGCGGGTCGGGCATGGGAAGCGTCGATGGGAACCCATTCGAGCCCATTCGAGCCCATTGGAGCCCATTGGAGCCGATTGGAGCCCGTTGGAGTCTCCAGGCGCCACTCCAGCCTCGGCCGGCCGGGCGGATGGGCAGACGAGCGGCAGGCTGGCTCGCCGAAACCCTGCGCCTATACTTCCCCGCTTCGTTTTCAGCCACCACGATCGCTCCCCATGCACCTATCCCGCCGCGTTTTCGCCATCGGCCTCGGCCTTGCCACGGCACTGTCGGTTCCCCTGGCTGCCCAAGCCCAGGACCGCGTGCTGACCGTCGCCTCCAGCGCCACCTACGCCCCTTTCGCGTTCGAGAACAAGGACAAGCAGATCGTCGGGTTCGACATCGACATCATCCAGGCCATCGCGAAGAAGCAGTCCTTGCAGATCAAGATCGTGAACACGCCCTGGAGCGGCATCTTCGCCGCGCTGAACAACGGCGACGTGGATCTGGTGATCTCCGGCGTCACGATCAACGACAAGCGCCGCCAGAGCTACGACTTCACCGAGCCCTATTTCGCGGCGCAGCAGCTCATCGCCGTGCCGAAGGCCAGCACGGTGACTTCGCTGAAGGACCTGGCCGGCAAGAAGATCGCGGTGGTGAATGCATCCACCGCCGATGACGTGGCCTCGCGCGAATTCGGCAAGACCAGTCCCAACATCCGCCGCTTCGAGAGCACGCCGCTCATCATTTCCGAGCTGGCGGGCGGCGGCGTCGATGCGGCCATCGGCGACAACGGCGTGATCGCATACCGCGTGTCGCAGACTCCGGCGCTCAAGACCGTCGAAGACCCGGCATTCCCCGTCGAGGGCTTCGGCATCGTGGTCAAGAAGGGCGACAAGGCACTGCAGTCCAAGCTCAACGCCGGCCTGGCCGCCGTCCGCGCCGACGGCAGCTACAACCAGATCTACAAGAAGTGGTTCGGCAAGGACTACCAGCCGCGCTGATCTGAAGCCACCCGCCGCTGGCCGGCGGGAACCAGGCGGCCCGGCGGGCCGTCGGTGGGGCGCCTATCGCGCCCGCCTTCGCTTTTTGCACAGCGGCCCATGACCTGCCTGCGGCACACAGTCCGCCAAGGGCTGGACGGCCCCGTGCTTTCCGTGATTCCCGTGATTCGTGAGAGGAAGAGGCCATGGAGCCTGTCGAGTGGTTTGGCTGGTTCCGGCCGGACATCCTGGTGGAGTACAAGGACCTGTTCATCCAGGGCGCCTGGATGACGCTCGGGGTGACCGTGGTCTGCGTGCTGGCGGGCGGCCTCTGGGGCCTGTTGCTCGCCCTGGCGCGGCTGGCCCAGGCGCGCCATGCGCCGTGGAGCTGGGTGTGCCGCTACCTGCTGCGCTGGCCGTCCACGGTCTACGTGAGCTTCTTTCGCGGCACGCCGCTCTTCGTGCAGATCCTGCTCATGCACTTCGCGGTGATGCCGCTCTTCATCCACCCGACGTCGGGGCTGCTGGTGACGGGGGACTTCGCCCGCACCCTCAAGCAGGAGCATGGCGCGCTGATCTCCGGCATCGTCGCGCTGACGCTCAATTCCGCGGCCTACATCTCCGAGGTGTTCCGCGCCGGCATCCAGTCGATCGCGCGCGGGCAGTCCGACGCCGGCCGGTCGCTGGGCTTCACGCCCGGCCAGGTGATGCGCTACGTGGTGCTGCCGCAGGCGTTTCGCCGCATGCTGCCGCCGCTCGGCAACAACGCGATTTCGCTGTTGAAGGACACCTCGCTGATCTCCGCGATCGGCTTGGCCGAGATGGCCTACGCCGCCCGCACGGTGGCGGGCGCCTATTCGCGCTACTGGGAGCCGTACCTCGCCATCGCGCTCGCCTACTGGCTGATGACGCTGGCGCTGACCGGCGGTCTGCGCCGGCTGGAGAACCACCTGGCCCGCAGCGACCGGGTGTGATCAGCGCGCGGGCCGGCGGCCACCAGCCGGCTCACGCGTGAACCGGGGGCGGCCCACCCGGCTCGGCCGCCAGCGGCACCCGCACGACGGCGTCCAGCCCGGCGGTGCGGCCCCCCTGCTGCCGATTGGTGAGCGTGATGCTGCCCCCCAGCGCCTGCACGATCTCCTGGCAGATCGCCAGGCCCAGCCCCGAGCCGGTGCGGATGTCGCCGGCCGAAAACGGCTGGAAGAGCCGCGTCGCCAGTTCCGCGTCGATGCCGGGCCCCTGGTCGGCGATGGTGAGGGCGGCGTGCCGGCCGTCGGTGCGCAGGTCCACGGTCAGCGTGCTGCCCGGCGGCGCGTGGCGCACGGCGTTGTGCAGCAGGTTGCGCGTGAGTTCGCGCAGCATCCATTCGTGCGCCTGCATCGGCGCCGCGTCGGTATGGATGCCGAAGTCCAGGTCGTTCTGCGCCACCAGGGGCGACAGGTCCAGCGCCACCTCGCGCAGCACCGTGTCCAGCCGCGTGAGCGGCGGCGTGCTCTGCTGGCGCAGCTGCTCCACCTTGGCCAGCGCCAGCATCTGGTTGGCCAGTTGCGTGGCGCGGTCCACCGTGTCGCCGATCTCGCGCAGGGCCTGGTCCGGCGGAGCATCGCCCCGCAAGGCGGACTGCACCTGGGTCTTGAGCACCGCGAGCGGCGTGCGCAGCTGGTGCGAGGCATCGCGCACGAAGCGCTTCTGGTGCTCCAGCAGATAGGCCAGGCGCTGCATCACTCCGTTGGTCGCGTCGATCAGCGGCTGCAGCTCGCGCGGTGCAGACGGGGCCGAGATCGGGCTCAGCTCCTCCTCCGAGCGGGCCTGCAGGTGGGCGCTCAGCTGGCGCACGGGCCGCGTGGCGCGCTGCACCACCAGCACCACGATGAGCGCGATGACGGCCACCAGCAGCGCCTGGCGCGCGACGGTGGCCCACAGCATCTGCAGCGCCAGCGCCTGGCGCAGCTCCAGCGTCTCCGCCACCTGGATCACCGCCATGCCGCGCCCGTTGGGCGACGACACCGGCTGCAGCAGCACGGCCACGCGCACGGGCTGGCCGCGGAACTCGTCGTCGTAGAAATCCACCAGCGCGGAGTAGGGCGGCCGCGCCGGGATACGGCCGCGCCAGACGGGCAGCTCGGCAAAGCCCGACACCAGCTCGCCGTGCAGGTTGGAGACGCGATAGAACATGCGGCTCTGGTTGTCGGCCTCGAAGGTTTCGAGCGCCGAATACGGCACGATGGCGCGCAGGATGGCCGCGTCGTCGTAGCCGCTCACGTCCAGCTGCTCGCTGATGCTCTTGGTGGAGGCGAGCAGGGTGCGGTCGTAGGCGGTGTGCAGCGAATCCAGCGTCTCGCGGTAGAGGCTGAGCGTGTTGAACACCACGAAGGCGATCACCGGCACCAGGATGCCCACCAGCAGCTGCCGGCGCAGCGAGCGGGCCGCCGACCGCGGGGCGCTGCGGCTCACGCCTCGGCCTTGAGCAGGTAGCCGAGGCCGCGCAGCGTCATCAGCGTGAGGCGCGTGCCGACCAGCTTCTTGCGCAGGCGGTACACCACGACCTCGATGGCCTCGTACTGCACGTCCAGCTGGCCGGGGAAGACCAGCTCGTAGAGCCGCTCCTTGGTCACCGCGTGGCCCGGCTGCGCCAGCAGCGCGTGCATGAGCGCCAACTCGCGCGGGGTGAACTCCATCACCTCGTTGCCCAGGTAGATGGCGCCGCTATCTTTTTCATAGCGTATGGCGCCGATCTGCAGGGCGCCCGTGGCCGATTTGGCTTCGGAAGGCTCGCCGCTGCGGCGCAGCAGGGCGCGCAGGCGGGCTTCCAGCTCGTCCAGGTCGAACGGCTTGGGCAGGTAGTCGTCGGCGCCGGCATTGAGGCCCAGCACGCGGTCGCCCACCGTACCGCGCGCCGTCAGCAGCAGCACGGGCGTGCGCAGGCCACGGGCGCGGGCCTGCTGCAGCACCTGCAGGCCGTCCAGGCCTGGCAGGCTCAGGTCCAGCACCACGGCATCGGGCGGCTGCGCCGTCCACTGCGCCAGGGCCGCGCGCCCGTCGCCCAGCGCGGTCACTTCCATTCCGCGTCGCGTCAGCGATCGCTGCAGCGTGGCCTGCATGGCGGCGTCGTCTTCCACGAGTAAAAGTTGCATGCGCGGCACCTTAGCATCGGCACTGCCCAGCCGGCAGGTGGGTGTTTTCCCTGAGTCTGCGGACAGCCATTTGACAGGAAGCGCGCGCATCATCCGCTGCGTCAGATTGCACCCACAACAGGAGACATCCATGCGTCGCGATACCTTCCTCAAGTCCCTGGCCGCCCTCGCGGCCGCCGGCACGCTGCCCCTGTCGGCCCACGCCGCTGCCGCCGTGAAGATGCTGCTGCCCGCCAACCCCGGCGGCGGCTGGGACACCACGGGTCGCGCCCTGGGCAAGGCGCTGCAGGATGCGGGCGTGGCGTCTTCCGTCACCTACGACAACAAGGGCGGCGCGGCCGGTGCCATCGGCCTGGCGCAGTTCGTCAACGGCTCCAAGGGCGACCCGAACGCACTGATGGTGATGGGCGCCGTGATGCTGGGCGGCATCATCACCGGCAAGCCGCCGGTCAACCTGTCGCAGGCCACGCCCATCGCGCGCCTGACCAGCGAATACAACGTCTTCGTGCTGCCCGCCAACTCGCCCTACAAGTCGATGGCCGAGGTGATCGCGCAGCTGAAGAAGGACCCCGGCAGCGTGAAGTGGGGCGGCGGCTCGCGCGGCTCCACCGAGCACATCGCGGCGGCCATGATCGCCCGCGAAGTCGGCGTGGACCCGGCCAAGATCAATTACGTGGCGTTCCGTGGGGGCGGCGAAGCCATCGCTGCCATTCTGGGCGGCAACGTGACCATCGGCGGCGGCGGCTACAGCGAGATGGCCGAATACATCAACACCAAGAAGATGGTGCCGGTGGCGGTCACGTCGGCGCAGCGGCTCAAGGGCTCGTCGGTGCCCACGCTCAAGGAGCAGGGCATCAACGTGGAGATCGGCAACTGGCGCGGCGTGTACGCGGCGCCCGGCATCACGCCGGCCCAGCGCAAGGCGCTGATCGACATGGTGGCCGCTGCGCTCAAGAGCAAGAGCTGGGCCGAGTCGCTGGAGAAGAACGACTGGACGCCCGCCTGGCTGGCGGGCGACGAATTCGGCAACTTCGTCGATGCGGAATTCGCCAGCCTGCGCGCCACCATGGTCAAGGCCGGCATGGTCTGACCTGGCGCACATGCGCCCCTGCTCCGCCCGGCACGGCGGAGCCGGTGTGCGGCGCATCCGGCCCTGGCGGGCGGGTGCAGCGCTGCATGCCGCATTGCCGCCTTGTCGGGTCCGGTGTCCGTCGCCGCGCCCGCCATCAGGAGCTACCCCATGACTGAACCACTGAATTCCCCCCTTACCGCAGGCGATGCGTCACCGCCGCCGCCGCCCGGCGCCGCAGGCGTGCCCGCAACCCGCATGCAGGTCGCCGTGGGCGCCGGCGTGCTGGTGACCGCGGCCTGCCTGGCCTGGGGCGCGCTCGACATCCCGTCCAATTCGGGCTATGGCGGCGTTGGCCCCAACTTCCTGCCCTGGCTGGTGTCGGCGGTGCTGGCCGTCTGCGGCATCTTCCTGTTGTGGGAAGCGCTTTCCGGCGGCTACCGTGAACTGGACGCCGCCACCGGCGCGGAGCGTGCCGACAAGGGCGCGTTCGTGTGGGTGTCGGCCGGCCTGCTGCTGAACGCCGCCCTGATCACCACCCTGGGCTTCATCCTGAGCTGCACGCTGTGCTACATGCTCGCGGTGCAGGGCCTGCGCCGCGCGGCGGGCCAGCCTGCGGCGGGGCAGGTGCGCACCTGGATCACCGATCTGGTCACCGGCCTGCTGATCTCGGCGCCCGTCTTCTGGGCGTTCACCCAATTCCTGGCGATCAATCTGCCGGGCCTGACGAACACGGGGTGGCTGTGATGGAAATCTTCGACGCACTGCTGGCAGGGTTTGCCACCGCGGCCACGCCCGCCAACCTGCTCTGGGCCCTGGTGGGCTGCGCGCTGGGCACCGCCGTGGGCGTGCTGCCCGGCATCGGCCCCGCCGTGGCGGTGGCCATGCTGCTGCCCATCACCGCCAAGGTGGAGGTCACGGCCTCGATGATCTTCTTCGCCGGCATCTACTACGGCGCCATGTACGGTGGGTCCACCACGTCGATCCTGCTGAACACTCCCGGGGAGACGGCCAGCATGGTCACGGCCATGGAAGGCAACAAGATGGCCAAGAGCGGGCGCGCGGGTGCCGCGCTGGCCACCGCCGCCATCGGCTCGTTCATCGCCGGCACCATCGCCACCGTGGTGGTGACGCTGTTCGCCCCCTACGTGGCCGACTTCGCCGTCAAGCTGGGCCCGCCCGAGTACTTCATGCTGATGGTGCTGGCATTCACCACCGTGAGCGCGGTGCTGGGCAAGAGCACCGTGCGCGGCATGACCGCGCTCTTCGTGGGCCTGGCGCTGGGCTGCATCGGCATGGACCAGATCTCCGGCGCCGCCCGCTACACGCTGGGCCAGCCCGAACTGCTCGACGGCATCGACATCGTGCTCGTGGCGGTGGGCCTGTTCGCCGTGGCCGAGGTGCTGCACGCTGCCATGTACGAGGGCAAGGTGATCGACACGCAGAACCGCCTGGGCCGCGTGCACATGACGAAGCGCGACTGGAAGCGCTCCGTGCCGGCATGGATCCGCGGCACGCTGATCGGCACGCCGTTCGGCTGCATCCCCGCCGGCGGCACCGAGATCCCGACCTTCCTGAGCTACGCCACCGAGAAGAAGCTGGCCAAGGGAGAAGACCACGCCGAGTTCGGCACCAAGGGCGCCATCGAGGGCGTGGCCGGCCCCGAGGCTGCCAACAACGCGACGGTGACGGCCGCGCTGATTCCGCTGCTGACGCTGGGCATTCCCACGTCGAACACCACGGCAGTGCTGCTGGGCGCCTTCCAGAACTACGGCATCAACCCCGGCCCGCAACTGTTCACCACCTCGGCCACGCTGGTGTGGGCGCTGATCGCCTCGCTCTACATCGGCAACATCATGCTGCTGGTGCTGAACCTGCCCATGGTCAGCCTGTGGGTGAAGCTGCTGAAGGTGCCCAAGCCGCAGCTGTACGCCGGCATCCTGATCTTCGCTACCGTGGGGGCCTACGGCATGCGCCAGAGCACCTTCGATCTGTTCCTGCTCTACGGCATCGGCCTGCTGGGCGTGCTGATGCGGCGCTTCGACTTCCCGACCGCTCCGGTGGTGGTGGGCATGATCCTCGGGCCGCTGGCCGAAGCGCAGATGCGCAACGCCATCTCCATCGGCGAGGGCAGCTGGATGGTCTTCCTGCAACGCCCCATGTCGGTAACGCTGCTGGCGATCGTGCTCGCGGTGCTGATCGTGCCGCGGGTGATGAAGACGATGGCGCGGCGCAAGCTGCAGCGGCTGCAGCCACTGGACGCGTGAGTCGCGCGGCCGCCACTGGGGCGGCCGGTGGATGCGGCAGCCATGCGCAAGAACGCCCGGTCTCGAACCGGGCGTTGTGCTTTTTGGGATAACCGCGACGGGCCGTGGCGGTCCGTCGCAGGCCTGGAGCTCGCGGGGCCCACGGGGCCCGCGGGGCTCAGAAATCCACGCTGGCGCTGACCGTGAAGGTGCGCGGTGCGCCGAGCACCAGGTAACCCGATCCGGGGTAGCCGCCCACGGACGCCCAGTAGTTCTTGTCGGCCACGTTGTCGACCCGCGCGCGCAAGGTGAGGGCGCGACCGTTCCACCCGGTCAGGTAGCGCACCCCCAGGTCCAGCCGCGTCCATCCCTTCACCCGCAGGGTGTTGGTGGCATTGGCATAGCTGCTGCCGGTGTAGACGCTGCGGGCGTCCAGCGCCCAGCCGTTCGCGCCGGGAACATCCCATTCCGCGCCCAGCGTGGCCTGCAGGCGGGGCACGCCGATCACGCGCTGGCCGTCGGTGGTGCTGCTGCCGGTGCTGCGCTGCTGGGCGTCGAGCCAGGTGGCGCCGCCCAGCAGGCGCAGCCCGCGCATGGCCTCGCCGTGCACGGTCAGTTCCACGCCGCGGTGGCGGTCTTCGCCCTCGGACGTGAAGCGGTTGTCCACCAGCACGGAACGCGGCTTCTCGGTGGAGAAGAGCGCGATGCCGCCGCCCACGCGGCCACCGTCGTACTTGACGCCCACTTCCTTCTGCTTGGAGACGTACGGCGCCAGGTTCTCGCCGGCGTTGATCACGCGGACGCCGCCGGAGGTCGCCGGGGCGGTGTCGCCCTGCACCAGTCCTTCGATGTAGTTGCCGTAGACGGACACCTGCGGCGTGAGCTTGAACACCGCACCCAGCACGGGGCTGGTGCGGCTGCCTTCATACACGGTGCTGGCGCCGCCGGGGTTGCTCACCGCGCCGTTGAAGACCGTGCGGTAGGCGACCGACTCGACCTCGATCTTCTGGTGGCGCGCGCCGATGGTGAGCAGCGCGCGGTTGTCCAGGAACGAGAGCGTGTCGCCCAGCGCGAAGCTGCGCAGCTTGGTGCCGCCGTTGTAGGCCGGATCGGCCAGGTCGTTGCCCAGGAAGGTCAGCGGGGTGACCGGGTAGCGCACCGGGTTGTAGAGATTGCTGGCCAGGGTGAAGCCGGAGCTGAGCCCATAGGCGTTGTCCTTCTTCAAATGGAAGGCGGACAGCGACGCCACCCATTCGTGGCCCACGGCGCCGGTGCGCAGCTTGCCGCGCAGCCCCAGTTCACCCGTGTCCACCTGGTCCTTGCGGGCGTTGTCGAAGCGGCTGGTCGTCATGTCGCCATTGCCCGCGCCCGTCAGCGTCACGTTGGCCAGCGAATTGGCCTCCTTGCTGCGGCGCAGGCCGTAGGCGGCCCAGGCGGTGACGTCGCTGGCGATGTCCCATTCGCCGCGCAGCGTGCCGAAGATGTCCTTTTCGTTGGAATACGTCCAGGGTTGCGCCCAGTTGGAGCCCGCATCCGGCGCCGCCGGAATGGCCGTCATGCTGGCCGAAGGGGTGACGTTGGTCCGCGTGCGCTTCAGGCGGTTGTCCTGCCAGCCGATGTCGCCGGAGAGCCGCACGTCGCGGCTGCGCCAGTCGGCACCCAGGGAGACCAGGCCCAGGCGGCTCTTCTCGTCGTCCACCGCCGTGCCGTCGCCGCGGTAGGCCGCGTTCAGGCGAATGCCGGTGTCGCCCTGCGGCCCCACCCGGCGCGCGATGTCGGTCGCCACGGTGGCATTGCCACTGTCGTCCACGCTGGTGGTGATGCGGGTGAGCGGCTCGTTGGGAGCGCGCTTGGGCAGCAGGTTGATGCTGCCGCCGATGCCGCCGCCGTTCGGGCTGGCCCCCACCAGGAAGGCCGATGCGCCGCGCAGCACTTCGACCCGCTCGAACAGCTCGGTGGCGATGTACTGGCGCGGCAGCAGGCCGAACAGGCCGTTGTAGGCGACGTCATCGGAATTGAGGATGAAGCCGCGGATGAAATACGACTCCTGGAAGTTGCCGAAGCCGCGCGCCATGCGCACGGAAGGGTCGTTCTGCAGCACGTCGCCCACGCTGCGGGCGTGGCGGTCCTGGATCAGCTCGTTGGTATAGCTGGTGATGGAGAAGGGGGTCTCCATGTTGTCCCGCGTGCCCAGAATGCCGGCCCGGCCGCCGCGCGCCACCTGCCCACCGGGGTAGGCGGGGGACAGGCCCTGGGCGGAGGCGTCGGCGCTGGCGCTGACGTCCACGGTGGGCAGTTCTGCTGCAGTGGCGGCATTGGGGACGGGGACGGCGGGCGCGGTCGTCTGGGCGTGCGCGCTCAGCGTGTGCAGGGCAAGCAGCGCGGCTGCAGCTGCGATGGGGTGAAGTCGGGTCATGGCGTGCCTGGGCGAAAAGGGGCTGGAAGCAAAGGGATGCGGGCTCAGCAGGTGGCGGGTTATGTCAGTCGATGTCACCCGGGGTCACCCGGGGTCACCCGGGGTCACCCGGGGTCAGCCGGGGTCAGCCCGGGTCAGGTGCTGACGCTGGCCTCGTGGACCGCCCGCACGCGGTAGCGGCTGCGACGATCCACCGGTCCACACCGGAGAGCCGTCGCAATTCTCGCAGTAGATGAGAATTGTTTACATTCCCGTGTGGCGTACGGGCAACGGCTGGGCATTAAAAATCTGGAAGGGGGCAGGAACCTCGCCTCCTTCCGCCGAAGGCAGCGGGGCGACAGAGTCCGGAGCAGGGCGGGCGATGCGGGGAATGGCTGCGTGGCAGCCGCCGGCAGGGGCGGCGGGTAGGTCTGCGGACGACCGGGCCGGTCTTCGCAGGCCCCCCCCCGAAGGACCGCGTTGTCCTTCGGGGGCCCCCCACCAGAGAAGCGTGCTTGCAAAGGCGGCATTCTATAAAGAATGAGAACCGTTATCAACCAGGGCTGCGCTTTCTGCCTACGCGGCGGTGGCCGCAGCCGGTGCAGCATGGCGCTGACGGCGCTGATTCCAGCGTCTGCCGAACCACCACGGACGGGCGACAGCCCAGGAGCGCTGAAAGATGACACGCAACAATCAACGCCAAGCGGCTGCCTTGTGGCGCCAGGGCACCGAGCTGTCCATCGCTGCTCCGCAGGTTATCGCGCATCGCCTGGCCCGCATGGCGGCGGCCGGCGCCCAGCCATCGGCCCGCGACCAGCGCGAGTTCACCCGCATGGTGGCCGAGAAGCAGACCGCGTTTGCCCAGGCGTGGATGGCCATGGCCACGCAGTCGATGGTGGCCGCGCCCGCCCTGGCGATGGGCATGGCGCGCAGCTGGTTCACACCCTGGGGCGCGACCGCCTGGGCAGGTCAGCAAGCCCTGGCGGCGCAGTGGCAGGCGGCGGCCATGGGCGTCATGGGCAAGGGGCTGGCGCCGGTGCGCGCTGCGGCGGTCGCCAATGCCAAGCGGCTGAACCGCCTATGAAAGGCGGGCCACTGGCGTGACCCGACCCCGCCGGCGGCCGGCGGCCGGCGGCAGCCGGCCCGGCTGAAAGGCGCGCCGGTCAGCCGGCGGCAGGCGTTGCAGGAATTTCGAGACCGCGCAGGACGGCGGGGCGTTGCACGAAGGCAGCCAGCGCCCGCTGCACATGCCGGAAATCGTCCAGGCCCACCAGCTCGCCCGCCTCGTAGAAGCCGCCCAGGTTGCGAATCCAGGGGAAGATGGCGATGTCCGCGATGCTGTACGCGTCGCCCGCAACCCACTCCGTCTTTGCCAGCTGGCCGTCCAGCACCCCCAGCAATCGCTTCGATTCGGCGGCGTACCGGTCGCGTGGCCGCTTGTCTTCGTATTCCTTGCCGGCGAACTTGTGGAAGAAGCCGAGCTGGCCGAACATCGGCCCTACGCCGCCCATCTGGAACATCAGCCACTGCAGCACGTGGTAGCGGCCTGCGGCGTCCGGCGGCAGGAAGCGGCCGGTCTTTTCGGCCAGATAGACCAAGATGGCGCCGGACTCGAACAACGCCAGGGGTTTTCCGCCCGGGCCGTCCGGATCGATGATGGCCGGAATCTTGTTGTTCGGGTTCAGCGACAGGAATTCTGGAGACAGCTGGTCGCCCGCGTCGAACGCCACGCGGTGCGGCTCGTAAGCGAGGCCTGTCTCCTCCAGCATGATCGACGCCTTCACTCCGTTGGGCGTGGGCAGCGAATACAGCTGCAGCCGCTCCGGATGCTTCGCCGGCCATTTGCGGGTGATGGGAAAGGCATCGAGCGGGTTCGTCATGCGGGTCTCCAGCAGGGGGTGGATGGCGGTGGATGGCGGTGGGTTGGCTGCGGTCGGCGGCGGGTGGGTGGCGCCGGTCAGCGCACCGGCCAGCCGCCCAGATGTTGCTGTGCGATCTGGCTCAGGCCGGTGATCCAGGCGTTGCTGTCATTCAGGCACGGGATGTAGCGGAATTCCTGCCCGCCCGCGTGCAGAAACGCTTCGCGGGCTTCCATGTTGATTTCCTCCAGCGTCTCCAGGCAGTCGCCCGTGAAGCCCGGGCACATCACGTCCACCCTGCGGGTGCCGCCCTGCGCCATGGCAATCAGCGTGGGCTCGGTATAGGGCTCCAGCCACTTGGCCTTGCCGAAACGCGACTGGAAGGTCACGCGGAACTGGTGGGGCGCCAGGCCCAGCGCTTCGGTCAGCAGCCGGGCGGTGGTCAGGCACTCGGCCTGGTAGGGGTCGCCCAGGCGCACGTTGCGTTCGGGAATGCCGTGAAAGCTCATCACCAGCTGCTCCGCCGGGCCCCCTTCGCGCGCCCAGTGCGCGCGCACGCTCTGGGCGAGCGCATCGATGTAGGCCGGGTGGTCGTGGTAGCTGTTGACGAAGCGCAGCTCCGGGAACCGCCGCTGGCGCCGGGCCCAGGCCGTCACGTCGTCCACCACGCTGGCGGTGGTGGTGGCGGAATACTGCGGGTAGAGCGGCAGCACCAGCACGCGGTCCACGCCTTCGTCCTGCAAGGCCTTGAGCTGGGATGCGATGGAGGGGTTGCCGTAGCGCATGGCGGGGCGCACCACGACGCCCAGCCCGGCCTCCCCCAGCCAGCCGCGCAGCATCACCGCCTGCCGGGCCGTCCACACGGCCAGGGGCGAGCCCTCGGCCATCCAGATGCTGGCGTACTTGGCCGCCGACTTGGCCGGCCGGATGCGGAGAATGATGCCGTGCAGGATGGGCAGCCAGGCCACGCGGGGAATCTCCACCACGCGCGGGTCGCCCAGGAACTGCGCGAGGTAGCGCCGCAGGGCGGGGGCGGTGGGTTCGTCGGGGGTGCCGAGGTTGCAGAGCAGGATGGCGGTGCGTGCAGACATATGGGCTGCGATTGTGGCAGCGCCGCGGCCGCTACACAGGACGCCTGCGCCAAGCCAATCTGCCGAGCAGGCCTAAAAGCGTTGACCCAGACAGCGTTCCGGCTTCAGAGCTTCTGCTTCCCTTTGAGCACCCCGGGCGGCGGGAAATTCGGTGTCCCGCTCCGACGCAACGCTCGACCCGCAGGTCGGCCAGGCGCCCGTCCCGGCACCGGCATCACCCCATCCTGAGCGACCGCAGCAACGCGGCAATCTCCATCTGCCGCCGACAACCCGTCTTGCGCAGCAGATTCTTGATATGCGTTCGCGCGGTGTGCCAGCTCATACCCTCGGCCACGGCGAAGTCCTTGATGGTCTTGCCCGAGGCGATCATGAGCGCCAGCCGGGTTTCGGTGGGCGACAGGCCCAGCATGTCGGCGATGAGGCGCGGGTCCATGCCCTGGGGCGCGTCCGGGTCGTGCAGCACGACCAGGGCCAGGGGCGTTTCGATGAACGCCGCCGGATGGTGGGCATGGATGGGCAGCACGGTCACCACCAGGCTGCGCGTGCCCGACTTGGCCATCAACGTGCCGGCCGTGCCCGTGCCCTGGCGCATGCAAGCGGCCGCCACGATGCACCGCCACTGCGCCTGGGCGGCGCTCTCGTCGCATTGCAGGCGGCCGTGCCGCACGTGCATGGCGCCTGGCGTGCAAAGCAGCCGGTCGGCAGCGGCGTTGCAGTGCTGGATGCGGCAGTGCGCGTCCACCAGGGCGATGGCCTGGGGCAGGGCGTCGAGCGCGGCCAGGCCGAGGGCTGCCTGCTGTGCCAGTTGGATGGTGCGGGCTCGCAGGCGTGCCGCGCGCATGACTTCGGGAATGAGATGCAGTGCGAAACGACGCTCTTCTCACTGAACCGGGGTCTGTCCGAGGCACGCATGAAGCCTACATACTGCTGCACGCTGCCCTCGACGCGAAGCATCAGGCCCATGGTGTACTTCATGCCCATGGGAGCGAGGCAATCGGCATAAAGGGCACTGCGCGACATGTGGCGTTCGCTGAAGTGCTCATGGTCCAGCAGCATTTCGCCTTGACCCAGTCGCATCATGGCTGGAACTCGTTCGTCGATCAAAGCGTAATGCTGCTCGTAGTTGCTGACGCCTTCGTCGTCGCCGGCGCTGGTAATGCTTTCCAGCACCGTTCTTGCTTGCAAGTCCACGGTCAGCTGATGGAAGTTCATGCCTCCCACAGCATCTCTGAAGGCTTCCATGCCTCCGTACCAGTCGGTGGGCGACAGAACACCGTCGTAAAGCCGACCTACGATGTAGCGGTGTCGCTCGTGCATGAACCTCTCCTTTCTCTGCATTCTATGGAGTGGAATGTCGGATGGGGCGGCTAGGCAGAGGCCTTCAGGCCCCTCGCCCGGAGGCGGGGCGGGGCGGGGCGGGCGAATATGCTCGGGCCATGATTTCCCACGCAAACACCTGTACCCCCCTGCTGGACCTCAGCCGCGTCCGTGCCATCACCCTCGACCTGGACGACACCCTCTGGCCGGTCTGGCCCACCATCGAGCGGGCGGAGCAGGCGCTGCGGGCCTGGCTGCTGACCACCGCGCCAGCCACGGCTGCGCTGCTGGCGGTGCCGGAGACGGCCCGCGCCATCCGGGCCGGGGTGGTAGCCGCGCACCCGCAGCTGTCGCACGACCTGAGCGCCCTGCGGCGCGAGAGCATTCGCGCCGCGCTGCATGCGGCCGGCGAGGACACGGCGCTGGCCGAGCGGGGCTACGAGGTGTTCTTCGCGGAGCGCCAGCGGGTGGATCTGTATGAAGACGCGCTGGAGACGCTGGAGTGCCTGGCTGTACGGCACCCGCTGGTGGCGCTGTCCAACGGCAATGCCGACATCCAGCTGATCGGCATCGGGCAGTACTTCCGCGCCAGCGTGAGTGCGCGGGAGTTCGGCGTGGCCAAGCCCGATGCGCGCATCTTCCTGGCCGCCGCCGAGGCCGCCGGCGTGGCGCCGCACGAGGTGCTGCATGTGGGGGACGACGCGGCGATGGACGCGCAGGGCGCGGTCGCGGCCGGCATGCAGGCGGTGTGGATCAACCGCACCGGCAAGCCCTGGCCGCTGGACGACACGCATCTGCCGCATGCCACGGTGACCGACCTGCGCGGTCTCTGCGCGCTGTGGAATACGGTGCTATGAATTAAATAGCTGAAGACCAAGGCGTATCAAGCGCCAGGGCCTGATTTCACATGGAAACCTTGCCGCGCCAGATGTCGCGGTACATGGCCCAGTCGCCCATGAAGCTGTAGAGCGGCCGCTTGAAGCTGGCGGGCCGGTTCTTCTCGAACACGAAGTGCCCGACCCAGGCGAAGCCGTAGCCGCACAGCAGTCCTGCGAGCAACCACCCCGGATGCCCGGTGGCGACCATCAGCGCCAGGCAGGCCAGCGCCAGCGTGGAGCCGGCGAAGTGCAGGCGCCGGCAGGTGCGGTCGCTGTGCTCGGTCAGGTAGAACGGGTAGAACTCCGCGAAGCTCCGGAAGCTGCGCGGGTCCACTGGCGCGGTGCCGGCGGTTTGCGATGCTCGCGGCGAGGGCGCAGCCTGGGTCGGAATGGGCATGACGTGTCTCCGGGCGCCTTCTGGAAGGGCGAGGCGCTCCAGACCAGTGTAGAAGCCGGCCGGCCGCTGCGCCAGGGGGCCGGCCCCGCGATCAGCGCGCCAGGAAGTCCCGCAGCGCGAACAGCGTCTCGTCGGGCGCTTCCGACATCTGGTGATGCCCGCTGGGCAGACCGATCACCGTGACCGGCAGCCCCGCCGACCGCGCCGCTGCGATCAGGCCCTGTGCTGCCTTCGGTTGCGTCATCTGGTCCTGCCCGCCCAGGGCGAACAGCACGGGCGCGGTGACGCGGGCCATGGCCGCCTCGCCGCCCGTGTACCGGTCGCAGGCCTGGAAGCCGCGGTGGAACACGTTGACGGCGGTGTTGGAGCGCAGCACGCGCCGGCCCAGCGCCATGCCCGCGCCGAACACCCAGGCGCCCGCGCCCGAGGGCGGCGCCAGCGTGCTGCGCGAAAAGACGTTGACCATGCGCAGCGCTTTCTCGGGCTCGTTCAGGGCTGCGTCCAGCAGGGCGGGCGACACCTTCATGGGGTAGGCCGTGCCGACCAGCGCCAGGTGCGTGGCACGGTCCTGCAGCCGGGCGGCCGCCTCCAGCGCGATCAATGAACCCCAGCTGTGGCCGGCGAGCGCTGCGCGCTCCACACCGGCAGCCTGGAGCAGGGCGATGACGAAATCCGCCGCCCGCTCCACGCTCTCGGGCGCATCGCCGGCGCTGCGGCAGTGCCCGGGCAGGTCCACCGCCAGCACGTTCCAGCCGTGGTGCGCCAGGTAGCGGCTCTGCAGCGCCCAGACGCTGTGGTCGTTCAGCACGCCGTGGATCAGCACCACGGTGGGCTTGGCCCCATCGAAGGGTTTGCCGCCGGTGTAGCAATAGGCGGCGGCGCCGTTGACGTCGAGGTACATGCTCAGCCTCCCGCTTTCTCGGCGGCCTTCAGCGCGCGCTTCAGGTCGTCGATGAGGTCGTCCGCATCCTCCAGTCCGATGGACAGGCGGATAGTGCCCTGCGAGATGCCCGCCTGCTGCAGCGCCTCGTCGCTCATGCGGAAATGCGTGGTGCTGGCCGGGTGGATCACCAGGCTGCGGCAGTCGCCCACGTTAGCGAGGTGGCTGAACACCTTCAGCGCCTCGATGAAGGCCTTGCCCTGCGCGCGGGTGCCCTTCAGGTCGAAGCTGAAGACCGAGCCGGCGCCGCGCGGCAGCAGCCGTTGCGCCAGCGCGTGGCTCGGGTGCGACTCCAGCAGCGGATGGCCGACCCGCGCCACGAAGGGCTGGGCAGCCAGGAATTCGACCACGCGCTGCGTGTTGCGCATGTGCCGTTCCATGCGCAGGGGCAGCGTCTCGATGCCCTGCAGGATGAGCCAGGCGGTGTGCGGACTCATGCAGGCGCCGAAGTCACGCAGCCCTTCGCGCCGCGCCCGCAGGAGGAAGGCGCCCACGGTGGATTCCTCGGTGAACACCATCTGATGGAAACCTTCGTAGGGCTGGGTCAGCTCGGTGAACTTGCCTGCCGAGCGGGGTCCCTCCCAGTCGAAGCTGCCGCCATCCACCACCACGCCGCCAATGACCGTGCCGTGACCCGACAGGAACTTGGTGGCCGAGTGGTAGACCAGATCGGCGCCGTGCTCGAACGGTCGGACGAGCCAGGGCGAGGTCAGGGTGGAATCGACCAGCAGCGGCACCCCGGCGTCGTGCGCCACTTGCGCCACGGTGGGGATGTCCAGCACGTCCAGGCCGGGGTTGCCTACGGTCTCGCCGAAGAACAGCTTGGTGTTGGGGCGCACCGCAGCGCGCCAGCCGTCGATGTCGCCGGGCTTCACGAAGGTGGTCTCGATGCCGAAGCGGCGGAGGGTGTAGTGCAGCAGGTTCTGCGAGCCGCCGTAGAGCGCGGTGCTGGCGACGATGTGGCTGCCGGCGCCCATCAGCGTGCAGATCGCCAGGTGCAGGGCGGCCTGGCCGCTGGCCACCGCGATGGCGCCGACCCCGCCTTCCAGGGCGGCCACGCGCTGCTCCAGCACGGCATTGGTCGGGTTGCTGATGCGGCTGTAGACGTGGCCCGGCCGCTCCAGGTTGAAGAGCGATGCGGCGTGGTCGCTCGACTCGAACACGAACGACGTGGTGAGGTGGATGGGCACGGCGCGCGCGCCGGTGGCAGGGTCGGGCACGGCGCCGGCGTGCAGCGCCAGCGTGTCGAAGCCGGGATCGGAATAGCCGGGCATGGGTCTCTTGTCTCCTGTGTACGGATGTGCGAGACATTGTGGGCTATATTCTTTCGCTGTATTCCCGCCGCACGCGCGGGCCTGAATCCCCGGAGACACCCATGAAAGTCAGTGACATCCTTCGCGTCAAAGGCAGCACGCTCTATACGGTGACGGCGGACGAGCCGCTGTCGCAGGCGGTGCAGGTGATGGCCGAGAAGGACATCGGCTCCCTGGTGGTGATGGACCACGGCGATCTGGTCGGCATGCTCACCTTCCGCGAGGTGATCCAGGCGACGGTCAAGAACGGCGGCAGCGTGGGCACGATGCTGGTGCGCACCGCCATGGACGATGCGCCGCTCACCTGCACGCTGGAAACCGAGATGGACGAAGTCCGCCGCATGATGCTGGGCCGCCATGCCCGCTACATGCCGGTCATGAACCAGCGCATGCTGATGGGCGTGATCAGCTTCTACGACGTGGCCAAGGCGGTGGTGGACAGCCAGAACTTCGAGAACCAGATGCTCAAAGCCTACATCCGCGACTGGCCTGAAGAAAAGGCACCAACCCCCTGAGCCGCTGCGCGGCTTCCCCTTCTTTCGTCGCGCTGCGCACGCCGGGAAGGGGGACGACCCCAGCGGCCCGGCGAAGCCGGTGCCGCGGGGTCTGCTGGCTTGGCCTGCTCCGCGGCCATCTGACGGGCGAGGCCGTGCCGGCGCAGACCCCGTGCCCGTTGACTGGCTCTGACGCCGCTTTTCTTCGTCGGTGGGGCTGCACGTCACCGGCGCCCGATGGGGCTCTGGGATAATCCCGCGCCATGAGCGGCAATACACTCGGCACCCTTTTCGCAGTCACCAACTTCGGTGAATCCCACGGCCCGGCCATCGGCTGCGTGATCGACGGCTGCCCGCCAGGCATGGAACTGTCGGAGGCCGACATCCAGGCCGACCTGGACCGCCGGCGGCCAGGCACCAGCCGACACGTCACGCAGCGGGCGGAACCCGACGCGGTCGAGATCCTGTCCGGCGTGTACGAAGGCCGCACCACCGGCACGCCCATCGCCCTGCTCATCCGCAACACCGACCAGCGCAGTAAGGACTACTCGAACATCGCCCAGAGTTTTCGCCCGGGCCATGCCGACTACACCTACTGGCACAAGTTCGGCATCCGCGATCCGCGCGGTGGCGGACGTTCTTCGGCGCGGCTGACGGCGCCCACGGTGGCGGCCGGCGCCGTGGCCAAGAAGTGGCTGCGCGAAAAGTACGGCACGGCGTTCCGCGCCTGCATGACCCAGATCGGCGAGCTGCCGATTCCCTTCGAGAGCTGGGAGCACGTGCCCCACAACCCGTTTTTCGCACCGGTCGCCGATGTCTCGGCGCTGGAAAATTACATGGATGCACTGCGCAAGGCGGGCGACTCTTGCGGTGCCCGGCTGCGCGTGCAGGCGACCGGCGTGCCGGTGGGGCTGGGCGAGCCGCTCTACGACAAGCTCGACGCCGACATCGCGCATGCCCTCATGGGGCTGAACGCGGTCAAGGGCGTGGAGATCGGTGCGGGGTTCGACAGCGTGGCGCAGCGCGGCACCACGCACGGCGACTCGCTCACGCCCGGCGGCTTCGCCAGCAACAACGCCGGCGGCATCCTGGGCGGCATCAGCAGCGGGCAGGACATCGAGGCGACGATCGCCATCAAGCCGACCAGTTCCATCATCAGCCCGCGCGAGTCGATCGACGTGCTGGGCCAGAGCACCGAGGTGATCACCAAGGGCCGGCACGACCCCTGCGTCGGCATTCGCGCCGCGCCCATCGCGGAGGCGCTGCTGGCGCTGGTGCTGATGGACCATGCACTGCGGCACCGCGCGCAATGCGCAGACGTGGCGCTGGACGTGCCTCCGATCAAGGCATCGCTGGGCTGAAGCGCCTCAGTGAAAAGACCAGCGGGCTGCGTGCCGGCTGGTCTTTTGATTTTGGGGTGCGTTTGTGGCCCCGATTTCGGTCGAAAAGGCCTCTGGCGCTTATGGATCAAGCACTTGTTGCTATAAAATTAATAGCAAATGCGGTGGCAATAGCTGGGCAATGCCCGGGCAATAGCGATGGCAAGCGCTCCGGTGCAGGCCCGCCCAGAAAGCGGCGAGCCTAGCCAGCTTCCTACTTGCGCACCTCGTCGACCAGCGCCCGGAACTCGTCGACGTCCTCGAAGCTGCGGTAGACGCTGGCAAAGCGGACGTACGCCACCTTGTCGAGCTTCTTGAGTTCGCGCATCACCAGTTCGCCGATGCGGTTGGACATCACCTCGCGCTGACCCAGGTTGAGCAGCTTTTCCTCGATGCGCTCCATCGCCGAGTCGATCTGTGTCGTGCTCACCGGGCGCTTGCGCAGTGCCAGCTTGAACGAGCCCTGCAGCTTGCTGCGGTCATAGTCGATGCGCCGGCCGTCCTTTTTCACCACGGCGGGAAAGTTCACCTCGGGCCGCTCGTAGGTGGTGAAGCGCTTTTCGCAGGCGCCGCACTGGCGGCGGCGCCGGATGAAGTCCCCGTCCTCCGAAACACGGGTCTCGACGACCTGGGTCTCGGCATGGCTGCAGAAGGGGCACTTCATCGAACGGCGGGGCGAATCGGCCGGGTCAACGGTAGACCGGGAAGCGGCTGGTCAGCGCATGCACCTTGGCGCGCACGGCGGCCAGGTTGGCTTCGTCGTGCGGATTCTCCAGCACGTCGGCCACCAGGTTCGCGGTGATGCGCGTTTCCTCTTCCTTGAAGCCGCGCGTGGTGATGGCGGGCGTACCCACGCGGATGCCGCTGGTCACCATCGGCTTTTCCGGATCGTTCGGAATCGAGTTCTTGTTGATCGTGATGTGGGCCTGGCCCAGTGCGGCCTCCGCCACCTTGCCGGTGATGCCCTTGGCGCGCAGGTCCACCAGCATGACGTGGCTTTCGGTGCGGCCGCTGATGATGCGCAGGCCGCGCGCGATCAGCGTCTCGGCGAACACCTTGGCGTTCTTCACCACTTGCTGCTGATAGGCCTTGAATTCAGGCGTCAGCGCTTCCTTGAAGGCCACGGCCTTGGCCGCGATGACGTGCTCCAGCGGACCGCCCTGCAGGCCGGGGAAGATGGCGGAATTGATCGCCTTCTCATGCTCGGCCTTCATCAGGATGATGCCGCCGCGCGGGCCGCGCAGGCTCTTGTGCGTGGTCGAGGTGACCACATCGGCGAACGGCACCGGGTTGGGGTACTCGCCGGCAACCACCAGGCCCGCGTAGTGGGCGATGTCCACCCACAGGATGGCGCTGACTTCCTTGGCGATCTGGGCGAAGCGCTCGAAATCGATGCGCAGGCTGTAGGCAGAGGCGCCGGCGATGATGAGCTTGGGCTTGGCCTCGCGGGCCTTGGCTTCCAGCGCGTCGTAGTCGATCTCTTCCTTGTCGTTCAGGCCGTACGAGACGATGTTGAACCACTTGCCGCTCATGTTGAGGGGCATGCCGTGCGTCAGGTGACCGCCTTCGGCGAGGCTCATGCCGAGGATGGTGTCGCCCGGCTTCAGGAAGGCCAGCAGCACGGCCTGGTTGGCCTGCGAGCCGGAGTTGGGCTGCACGTTGGCGGCATCGGCGCCGAAGAGCTGCTTCACCCGGTCGATGGCCAGCTGCTCGATGACGTCGACGTTCTCGCAACCGCCGTAATAGCGCTTGCCCGGATAGCCTTCGGCGTACTTGTTGGTGAGCTGCGAGCCCTGCGCCGCCATGACGGCGGGCGAGGCGTAGTTCTCGCTGGCGATCAGCTCGATGTGTTCTTCCTGGCGAACGTTTTCCGCCTGGATGGCCGCCCACACTTCGGGATCGGCTTGTTCGACAAGAATATGGCGTTGGTACATGGCGTGGCAGTCCTATGAACTTGTGTCCCTTGCAAGAAGGGCTGCCCAGGCGAACGGCGGAACGCACGGCGACGAGATCGGTGCGGCACGCTTCCCAGTGGTCACAGGAGGTGCCTCCTGCCGGATTCCACGTCAGCGGCGGCGCCCTGAAAAGGTCGCCGCGCCTATCGCCAGTCGCGTGCCCCGCTAGTGTAGCCGAGCCGCCCGTGGCCTATGGCGTGGAGGGTCAGCCCTCGGCGCCCGCCAGCAGGGCGACCTTCTCGTTGGCGGGTGCGGCCTCGGGCGCGGCCGTGGCGGTGGTGCCGGTCGAGGAGGCCGGCGCGGCAGGCGCTGGCGTTGCGGGCGCCTTGGTGGACAGCATGGCCGGAGGCGGTGGAGCCATCGGCTGGGGCGTGGTCAGCGGCACCGTGCGGCCTGCAGCCACCTGACGCAGCCGGAAGTGTTCGGCCAGGACCTTCGCAGCGTAGCCGCCATCGTCCGCCAGGTTGGCCGCGCCCACGTAGTGCCGCAGCCCGCCTTCGAGCGAACCGGCCCGGGTGATGCATTCCTGCAGCACCTTCACGCCCACGCGCAAGTTGGAGACGGGGTCGAAGGCCGCGAAGTGGCCGCCGAAGTTGTCGTACTTTTCGGTGTGCACGCGGGTCATCACCTGCATCAGGCCTTGGGCGCCGACCGAGCTTTGCGCGAAGGGGTTGAAGCTGGACTCCACCGCCATGATGGCCAGGATCAAGGTCGGGTCAAGCTTGGTGCGCGAGCCGATGTCGTACGCCTCGGAGACCAGCACGGCCAGAGGCTCGGGTGCCACCCGATACTTCTTGCTCAGCCAGTAAGCGACGGCTGCCTGCTCCTTGGGCAAGTCCTTGGGATTGCTGGCGGTGGCCCGTTCGCTGGCACCGGGCTCCACCGGCGCGCCGAGCATCGCGACCTGGCGCGCCTGCAGCCAGCTGCGCAGTTGCTCTTCGCCTGCATCGCGCAGGTCGGGGCGGGCGGTCAGGGTGATGACCATGAAGGCCACGGCCAGCCCGACGAGGGCAAAACCGCTGTGGGTGATTTCCAGAAAGCCGTCGGTGACATCGGAGACGAACGTTCGTACACCGGCCAACCAAGTTCCTGACGCTGTCATAGCTTTTCCTTTCTGAGTCGAGACCTGTGAAGCACCACCTGGGATCAGGGGGCACTGCCAGGCTTCTCGCCTGGATTGGTACGCCATCGAATTCGCGTCGCACGCAGCAGCGTGTCGATCGTTGCGAACTGACTTAGCCGGGGGTCGGCAGCGGAGTTGGGTTTTTAACCAGCCCTCAAATTCGGGCTGGCGGATTCTAGGAGTGGTCTAAATGCTAGGTCAACACTAACAAATAGATTTCTTAGAACAATATATGATAACAACCCTGTGAAAAATCACAGCCGGTGCCCTTAATCAAGGGTTTATACGGAGGCCGCGCGACACGTCGGTGTCACATTTTTCAAGGCCGTTCCAGACCGCTTCAATGAGATCGTTCGCGATCATTGACGAAACCACTTGCACACCTTGTGCGGGCGCAGTAAGGTGGCCTTGCCTGTTGCGACAGGCATTGCCAAAAGGGCTTTCACGGCGGGTATCGAGGGCGTTCAGCGCCACGTGCCAGCGGCGAGAGTTCCGGATGGCCACCCTTGGAGGCAATACCTTGCTTCCTGCCGAACCGACGCTCATCTCGGGGACGCAAATCGATGGCAACTGGCCTTTGTGCCTGCCGTCAAGCCCGGTGACGAACCTGTTCGTCACCGGGCTTTCTTTTTTTCGTTTGTTTACAAGATGCATGAGGGCGTTTCTGGTCGAATGCCTGTTCCTGCGGCCCGTCCTCCAAGCACCTTGTCATCCATCTTCTCTTCTGCCCGTGCGCGATGGGCTCTGCGCGCCGTCGGCTGCGCAGCGCTCGTGTTCCTTCTGCTCCTGGCCGCTGGCCGGTGGTTGGTGCCCGTGGTGCTCAAATCGCAGCTGGAACAGCGGGGCAGCCAGCAGCTCGGACGCGCCGTGACGATCCGGCAGGTCGACTTCAAACCCTGGTCGCTGGAGTTGGAACTGCACGACCTGGCAGTCGCCAACGCCGAAGGCGAGGGCGCCCAACTGCACATCAAGCGCATCTATATAGATGCAGCACTCCAGTCCCTGGTGCGCCTTGCACCGGTACTGGATGCCCTCCGGGTCGAAGAGCCCGTTTTTCGCTGGGCGCAAACCAGCCCCGGCCGCTACGACATCGACGACGTGATCGAGCGCCTGGCCGAGGGCCGCGGCAACCCGGCGCCGGAGTCCGCCCAGGCGCCCGCACGGCTGGCTCTGTACAACCTGACGGTCTCCGGCGGTGTGGTGGACTACGAAGACCGCGTCGCCGGCCAGCGCCAGTCGTTGCGCGACGTGAGCCTGGCCGTGCCGTTCCTCAGCACCTTGCCCGTGCATCGCGAGGTCAAGGTCAATCCCAGGCTGGCCTTCGAATGGAACGGAAGTCCATTCGAGACCACCGCCGAAGCGACGCCCTTCGCAGCGGACCGCCGGGCCGATGTGCGCCTGCAGGTCCAGCATTTCGACCTGGCGCCCTTCACCCCCTATCTTCCTGCCAGCCTCCCGCTGCGGGTCCAGTCCGGCCGGCTGGATGTCGATCTGAAGGTCGCGTTCGAACAAGCCGCCACGCCGTCCGTGGCGATCTCCGGTGTCGCCAGCGTGAAGGACGCGAAACTGCTCGATCTGCAGGGGCGCGAAGTGGCCGCCTTCGACGCAGTGCACGTGCGGGTGCGCGACCTCCAACCCTTGCAGAGGCATGTCCATCTCGACGCGGTGGAGGGTCTGGGCGTGCATGTGGAATTGCGCCGCGGCGCAGACGGCGCGCTCGATCTCCCCAGGGCACCGGCCGCAGACCGGCCCGGCGAACCCTCGGCAGGGGTCCTGGCCCAGTCCGCCGAGAAGGCAGACGGCTCCACCGCCACCCGCGTTGGGGAGCCCTGGCGCATCGAGGTGGATAGCGCCTCACTCAGGCAGGCCAGCGTGGGCTGGACGGATCAGGCCGCAGGAGGTGCCCGCTGGCAGGCGCGCGGCGTGAACGTCAGCAGCTCGGCCATTGCCTGGCCGCTGAAAAAGCCCTTGCAGTTGCAAGCGGAGGCTGAGGTTTCGGGCGATACCGCACCCGGGCAGGCCGCGCGCCTGACGCTGGCAGGGCAGGCCACCGCCTCGTCCGCTTCCGCAGCAGTGTCTCTTCGGGGTCTGCCGCTCGAACTGGCATCGCCCTATCTGCAAGCCCATCTTCGGCCACGCGTCAGCGGGGCGGTCGATGCCGACCTGGGGCTGGCGTGGAACGGCTCCACCTGGCTGGCCAAGCTGGCCAGGCTGTCTGCGCGGGACGTAGCGGTTTCCTGCGGCGCCCAGACGGCGGCCTGCGCGGCCACCCTGGCCGAAGCCGGCATGTCCCGGGCAGCCCCGCGCCGGCTGGCGGACTGGCGAAGCCTCACCGTGGAAGATGCCTGGGTGCGTCCGGGCGAGCGAGAGGTGCGCATCGGGCGGCTGACCTGGGCCGAGCCACGCGTCCATGTGTCACGCGATGCGGAGGGTCGCTGGGCATTCCAGGACTGGCTGGCACCGTCCCCGGTTGCTGCGAAAGAGGCGCCGGCACCGGCAGCCCCCGGCGATCGTCCCTGGACGGTGACCTTGAGCGAGTCCACCATCGAAGGCGGCGCCGTGGCATTTCGCGATGCCGCAGCCGTGCGGCCTGTGGCGGTCGATCTGTCTTCGCTGCAGGTCCGGCTGCGGGACTTCACGCCGCTCGCGATGGCAGCCCCTTCGGCCCCACCAGCCCCATCGGCTCTCAGCCTGTCGGCCCGGGTGGGCGCCGGGCGCTTCGAGCCGGGCCGCCTGGCTTACGAGGGCACGCTGCGTGCCGCTCCGTTGCAACTGCAGGGCAGGGTGCAGGCCAGCCACCTGCCGCTCCAGGCGCTGGAGCCCTACGTGGCGGACCAGTTGAACGTGCGGATTGCGCGTGCGGAAGGTGGCTTCTCCGGCGATCTGTCGGTGTCGCAGACCGAGCGCGGCACTTCCGTCACGGCGCGGGGTGATGCCACGCTCGACGAGTTGCGCGTGCGCGGTACCGAGGCGAGCGACGGCGCCAGCGCGTCGGACACCACGGCGTCGGTGGGCGGAGCGAGGCGCAATGACCTTCTGCGCTGGAAGTCCCTCGGGCTGCACGGTGTCGATCTGGCGGTCAGTCCCGGCCGCCCCCTGGCCTTGCAGGTGCAGGAAACCGCGCTGACCGACTTCTTCGCCCGCGTGGTCCTGCAGGAAAACGGCCGGGTCAACCTGCAAGAGGCTTTCAGGCCGCAGACCCCCAACGCGCCACCCGCTGCACCCGCGGCCCGGGAAACCACCGCCGCAGGCCCCGCCACAGGTGGTGATGGGGGCAGCGCGCAGGGGCCGGTGCTGGCCTTCGGGCCGATCACGCTCAGCGGCGGCAGCGTGCAGTTCTCCGACCGGTTCGTGAAGCCGAACTACTCTGCGGACCTCACTGAACTGGCCGGCCGCCTGAGTGCGTTTTCCTCCGTGACGCAGGGTGCCGGGGGCGAGGTGCCCATGGCCGATCTGGAACTGCGGGGCAAGGCCGAGGGGACGGCCACCGTGGAGATCAGCGGCAAGGTCAACCCGCTGGCCCAGCCGCTTGCTCTGGACATCCGGGGGCGGATGCGGGACCTGGACCTGCCGGCGCTGTCGCCCTACAGCGTGAAATACGCGGGGCACGGTATCGAGCGCGGCAAGCTCACGATGGATGTCAACTACCGCGTGCTGCCGAACGGCGAGCTGACGGCCAGCAACCGGCTCGTCCTGCGGCAGCTGGTGTTCGGCGAGGCGGTGGAAGGTGCGCCCGCCAGTCTGCCGGTGCGCCTGGCCGTCGCTTTGCTGGCCGACCGCAATGGCGTGATCGACGTCGATCTGCCGATCAGCGGCTCGCTCAACGACCCCCAGTTCAGCCTGGGCTCGGTGATCTGGAAGGTGCTCGGCAACCTCATCGTCAAGGCAGTCACCTCGCCGTTCGCCCTGCTGACCGGCGGTTTCGGCGGCAGCGAGGAGCTGGACAAAGTCGAATTCCAGCCCGGCAGCGCCGTGCTGCAGTCCCCGGCGCAAGCGCGGCTCGACACGGTCGCCAAGGCGCTCGCCGACCGTCCGGCGCTCAGCCTGACGGTGGTGGGCGAAGCGGCGCTGGAAGCCGAGCGGAATGGCTGGAAACGGGAGCGCCTGCAGGATCTGGTGGCGTCCGAGAAGCGCCGCGCCGCCGCACAGGCCGGGCAGGACACGGGCCAGCTCGGGCCGGTCACCGAGGCCGAGTACCTGCCGCTGCTGCGCGAGGCCTATCGCCGGGCCGACATCACCAAGCCGCGCAATCTGGTCGGCATGGCCAAGGACGTGCCGCAGCAGGAGATGGAAAGCCTGCTGCTCGCCAACATTGCCGTGCCGCAGGATGCGATGCGGCAGCTGGCCATCGCCCGGGGGGTGGCCGTGCGCGACTATCTGGCGGCGCAGTCGATCGCCACGGACCGGCTTTTCCTGGGTGCGCCGCGGCCGACCGCCTCCGGCGACGGCTGGACGCCGCATGCGGAGCTGCGCCTGGGGCGGCGCTAGAGAGATTCTTCACGAATCGGCTGCTCTTCACGCGTCGAGCGTCGCCAGCCGCAGAGGCGCCACGCGGGCGTGCGGGAGGTGCTGCAGCGCCTGCGATCGGGAGTCCCCGTGGAGCCCCGCAGCCCGTGCGATGGCCGCCGCCCAGATCGCGCTTGCACTGCGCCGCTCCGTCCCCAACTGCCCTGTCATTCCCTGAACGGCGGTGGCCGCAATGACCCTGCGCCGCTGGCGGCGATCACGCTGCCTTCGGCGCAGAGCAAAACCGGGCGAAAATAGCGTTTTCGATGGCCGGCGCCCACCAGGCGCCCCGTGGCCTTCAGCGCTGGCACCCGGCCGGCCATCCTTCCTCCTTACTGGATCCATGTTCCCTTTCTCCTCCCGCAGCAAAATGTCCGACGCACCTGAAGTGAATCCGGCCCCGGCCAAGGCCTCCGAGCCGCATCCTCTCGATGCGCTGACAGGCGGCGCCTTCTCTGCCTCTACCTCTGGCGAACGCGCTTCGCGCATCCGCGACTGGCTGGCCACGCAGCCCGAGCAAGACCAGTTGCAGGAGGTGTTCAAGGACCTCAGCGCCCGCGACAAGGGTGCCGCACGCGCCGTGCGCGAGCGCCTCGACGAACTGCGTCGCGCCAAGGGGCAGGAAGCCATCGCTGCGGAGTGGGCCGAGAAGGCCCAGGCGCTGCTGTCGGCGCCCAAGCTCAACATCGCAGACGCGATGGCCTGGCAGCGCGACGCCGCCAAGGCAGGCGCTCCGCTCTCGCGCGAACCGCTGTCGGCCCTGAAGGCCCGCCTGGCCGAACGCATCAAGATCATCGAAGACCTGCAGCACCGGGTGCAGGTGCAGCGTGAAGCGGCCGTGCTGCTCGCGCAGCGCATCGAAGTGCTGTCCACCAAGCCTTGGCGTGACGCCCAGGCCGCGCTGGAAGTGCTGCGCGCCGACGTGGGCCGCTGGCAGGAACAGGCCGAGACGCTGACCAGCGACGCGGCCTGGCCGAGCGTGGAAGCGCGTTTTCCGCCGCTGCTCGACGCCTCGCGCTCGCAGCTGCTGCTGGTCTGGGACGCCTTCCAGCCGGCGGTGGCCCAGGCGGCTGCCGCAGCCGACGATGCGAACGCCCCCTTGCCCCCCGTTCCGGTCTGGGCGGACGAGTTGCGCGTGGCCCGTGGTCTGCCGTCCGAGGCGGCGGCCGCCGCTGCCAAGAGCGAGCCGCGCCAACCCGCCAAGCCCAAGGTCGATCCGCAGGTGCGCGACAAGGCCGTGCAGGCCGTCACCGAGGCGCTGGGCAAGCTGGAGCAGGAAACCGCCGAGGGCCATGGCAAGGCCAGCGCCGGGGCCGCTGCCGCGCTGCGCGCAGTGCTGAAGACCCAGGGCAAGCACATCGATGGCGCGCTGGAGCAGCGCGTGCATACCGCGCTGGTGGCGGCCGGTGAACTGGAAGGCTGGCAGCGCTGGAGTGCCGACCAGGTCCGGGAAGACCTGGTGGCGCGGGCGGAAGGCCTGCTCAAGCGGCCTGATGGCCAGGCGCTGGGCGGCCGCAAGATGCAGGAAACCCTGCGCCAGCTGCGTGACCAGTGGAAGCAGGCCGACCAGGGTGGGCCGGCCAACCATGCGCTCTGGAAGAAATTCGACGAAGCCTGCAATGCAGCGCACAAGGTCGTGGAGGCCTGGCTGGAGAAAGTGCGCGCCGATGCCGCCGAGCACAAGGCCCAGCGCGTGGCGCTCATCGAAGAGCTGAAGGCCTGGACCCAGGACCAGCTGCCTGCGATGACTTCGGACCTGAAGGCCGTCAACCGCGCCTTGCACCAGTTCAGCGACCGCTGGCGCGATGGCGGCCATGTCGGCGAGAAGGTGTTTGCCGAACTGCAGCCGCAGTGGAAACAGGCATTCGCCGCAGCTGCCGCTCCGCTGGAGAACGCCCAGAAGGACAGCGTGGCCCGCCGCCACGCCATGATCGAAGAGGCCGGCCAGCTGGGCGCTGCGCCCAGCCTGCGGGTGGATGCGGTCAAGTCGCTGCAGCAGCGCTGGCAGGCCGAAGCCCAGTCGGTTCCGCTGGACCGCAAGCACGAGCAGAAGCTGTGGGACGCCTTCCGCAAGCCCATCGACGAAGCATTCAACCGCAAGACCACGGAGCGCGAGCGGGCGACCACCGAGATGAGCGCCCGCGACCGCGCTGTGCTGGATGCCTCGAAGGCTCTGGAAGCGGCCAATGCCAGCGGCGATGCCCAGCGCATTCGCGGCGCCATGGCCGATCTGGAAAGCGCGCTGCGCAGCCAGGCTCTGGGCGACAAGGCGGCGGCAGACAAGGCTGCCAAGGACAATGCGCCTGCAGCGCCCGTGGAGTCTGGTTCGGATGCTACTGAAAATGTAGCATCTGACGCCGATGCCGCTGGTGCGGAGCCGACGACTGCCGCTCCCGAAGCCGCACCCGCGCCTAAGCCGGCACCACGCCCTGTGGTGGCCGTGCGGGGCGATGACCGCCCTGGCATGCGGAAAGATGCTCCCGCGCCTGCGAGTGGCCGCGGCCGTCCTGACGGCCGGGGTGGCAGGGATGGTGCACGGGGGCCGCGCGATGCCGGTCGGCCGGGCGGTGACCGTTTCGGCGCCGACCGCGGCGGGCGCTTCGGCGGTCGCGGCGATGCGCCGGAGGCGCGGGGACCGCGTCTGGGCGACGCCGCTTTCCGCGCCCAGCGTGACGCCATCGAACACGCCCAGGCGGCTTTGCGCAAGTTGGCTGCACAGGCCCACGGCGAGGCGCTGACCCAGGTGCTGTCTGCATGGAGCCAGCGTGACCCGGCCTTGCTGCCGAGTGCGCAGGAACTCGGCGGGCAGGTCAATTCCGCGACCCGCACGGCGTGGGCCCAGGCGCTCGCTTCCGCGCCAGCCGGTGATGCGTCGCAGTCGTTGCTGCGTCTGGAGATGGCCGCGGAGGTGCCGACGCCTGCGGAGCAGCTGTCCGATCGCCGCGCACTGCAGCTGCAATTGCTCACCCGGCGCAACGACCCCGCGCCGATCCAGACCTGGGGCCAGGACGCAGCCCGCGTGCTGGCCAGCGCCAGCGATGACGCCACGGCACGCCGTCTGCAGAACGCGCTCAAGGCGCTGCTGCGCAAGTAAGCGACACGCCGGCACCCTGAGGTGCCGGATTCAGCGCCTACCGGCGCGAGGGGCGTGAGGAGCGCGTGGAGCGCGAGGGAGGTGGGGCCTCTCCCCGAACTGCTGCTCCAGTTGCGTGATGGGCGTCCCCGCCGAAAGCCGCTGGAGGTGAAGGGCTGGGCGGCAACTGCGCCAGCGCCCTGGTCGGTCGCTGCGGCGAGCAGACGAAAAAAAAGCCGCTGTGTTCACAGCGGCTTTTATCAAATTTGGTGCCCAGGAGAGGACTCGAACCTCCACGATGTTACTCGCTAGTACCTGAAACTAGTGCGTCTACCAATTCCGCCACCTGGGCATTTCAGGAAAGATCGAATTATAGAACATATTTTTGCCCGTTCACGCAAATTCCTGTTTTTGTGTCTTCGCCCGCAGGAGTCGGTGACCCTAGGCGCCGGGTGAGGGGCGCGCCGGGCGGGGAAGCTCAGCGCGAAACGTTCCGGAAAATAAAAAAGCCGCTTTGTGCAAAGCGGCTTTTCTTTTCGAAACCCTGACGGGTTCTCGTTAAACTTGGTGCCCAGGAGAGGACTCGAACCTCCACGATGTTACTCGCTAGTACCTGAAACTAGTGCGTCTACCAATTCCGCCACCTGGGCTTTCAGGAGGGTAGGGACAGTTCATTACTGAACCATCCCCCCCTAAGAACCGGACTTGCGACTTTCACCGCATCCGGCTCAAGCACAACACTATCCGTATTGTGCGAAGACTCAGATTGTACCCTAAGTTTTCGCCTTCTTCGGACTCGAAGCCCCATGTGGGGCCGGTTTCGCTACCGTCAGACCCAAGGCGTGCAGTCTGATGTGGCAGACCGGGTGCAGTAGCACCCGGTTGTAGAGAGCATCCGACCCGCCATCCACTTTGCGAACAATGTGGTGGTCGTGCCATCCCTTCTCGTAGTCCAAGGGCTGTGCGCAAAGTGCACACTGCCCCGCCTGGGACACATACAGCATGGTTGTTTCGGCCCTGTACGCGATGCTTCGCAGCATGCGCTTCGTCCTCAATTTCTCGCCGTACGCTTCCCACGATGGATCGAAGGGGTTGTAGTCCGCCTTGATCTTTTCGTGCCTCACGATCTCTGTATCCGCGAGCTTCAACAGCTTTTTCGTGAATGGACCTTCTGCCGTCTTGACGGTTGCAGCGAACTCATTCCTCTCGTTGATGCGCTGCCAGTAACGGTTCGCACACCACTTCGGGGACTTGTTTGGATGGCGCCGTCTCGCCCAGCGGACAAGCCGCCAGTAGATCAAGTTGTCCATCTTGTTGAAGGTTTCTTTTACCACCACCGGATGGTGGTACTGCGCCCAGCCCCGAAGGATAGGGTTCAGTTTGGCGATGAGATCCTCCTGCTTCACCATCGCATGTGTCTTTACGATCTCCCTGACCTTGCTGTAGAGCGCTTGCGCGTTCTTCTTGCTTGGCTTGATGAGTAGTTTTCCCGCGTACTTGCGGAAATTCCACCCCAGAAAGTTGAAGCCGTCATCAATGTGGGCGACCCTTGTCTTATCCGGCGACAGTTGCAACCCTCTTTGTGCGAGGAATGCTTCGATCCACGGCCTGACTTCTGTCTCCAGCAACTCCTTGGAGTCGCCGGTGATGACGAAATCGTCTGCGTACCGGATTACATTGACTTTCAGCTTCAAGGCGCGAGACCTGAACCGCGCTTTGAGGTGCGCGGCCAAGCCGGATTCGAGCCCGTTCAGACACATGTTCGCCAAGGTTGGCGAAATGATGCCGCCTTGCGGCGTTCCTTCGTCAGTCGGCGAGAAGTGACCCTGGTGGATCACCCCGGCTTTCAGCCACTTGCGCAGGATTGCCTTGTCCGTGGGGACGTGGCGCACCAGCCAGTCGTGGTTGATGTGGTCGAAACAGCCTCGGATGTCCGCCTCCAGCACCCATGGGGCCGAAGCCTTTTTGGATGTGCAGACGAATATCTGGCCCATGGCATCGGCCGTGGAGCGATTTCTCCTGAACCCATAGGAGTTCGGGTCGCTCGTGCTTTCCGCCACGGGCTCTAGTCCTAGCAGGTGAAGTGCCTGCATGGCCCGGTCGAACATGATTGGAATGCCCAGGGGGCGCTCCTTCCCGTTCGATTTTGGGATGTAGACCCGCCGCAAGGGCAGGGGCCTATACCCTCGTTGCTGTTTCAACAAACCGATTGCCGCCCATTTCAGGAGCGGAGTGTCCCAAAGTTGGCGATCGACCCCTGCCGTTCGCTTGCCTTGGTTTTCGGTCACCCGCCTTACCGCCAGAGCTCTGGCGGAGTGCGAGTGGATCAAGGATCGTTGGAGTGCTTTCACCCGCCGCCAATCCTGTCCTTGCGTCGCCTTCGCGATCTTTTGCTGCATCGTTCGCACAAACCTTTCAACTCGCTGCCAGTCAATGGCGTGCCAGTTGGCGGGTTCGCGTGAGGATGCAGGCTCGCTGTTGCCAGCAAGTTTTCTCATGCTTTCCTCTTTGAGTTAGACCCATCGAGGACGCACTTCTCCCCCGAAGGGGAATGGAGCATCCCTTCGGGGTCGATTGAACTTAGACAGCCGTCTCGCGACGGTTGCACCAAGTGGAAGTTTGCACGCTTTCGCGTTGGGGCAAAGTTGGAACCCCTATGCCACCCGTTACAGGCAGCCGTTCGCTTTTTCCACCATCCCATACCCCCTCATCCAACAGGTTGCCTTGCGGCTTCCCTGCCTGCGTGCCGAAGCACGCAGGCGGGTGGTGGGGCTTACCACGTTCCCTGATCTACCGATCTTGGCGGTTTGCGCCGCTTCGATCTCTCCAATTAGGGCCCATCTTTCCTGGGGCTGCATATTGACGACGTATTCCCACTTTCCACAGGAATAGCCAGCAGCGCACCTTTTGGTTACGGCCTATCAGCAGATTTGGCCGTTCAATCTTCACCCAGGTTCTGACGATGGTTCACTTATGTTGCCCATATGGAACTAGCCTAGCCCCCTCGGCCGCCTTTCTGCTGGCAGCTTCCAGCTACACCCTCGCGGGCGTAGCTGCTACCGAAGTAGGGGTTCATTGTTGAGTGGGCTTCACACAGGGTCATTACTGTCCCTGCATGCCACTCTAGGCTACTCGCGGTCGCACGCGAGGTCACAGCGGTCCGTTGCCGGATGTATGACAAGGCAGATCAGAGCAGGACGCTCTGAATGGTTTACTCAGAAACGAGCTGCGCACGCGGCAGACAAAGCTCCGCTTGTGGCGTGCTCGTCGGCTATGTGCGCGAGCGCCACAAACGGCATCTCTGCCGCTTTCAATATAAAGTCACTCGATAGAGTGACCTTGATGAGATAGCTCGGTTGCCCGTCTATCTTCTATTAAAGCCCGTCCTTGCGGATCAAGCTGTGGGATGATCAGGGTGAGCCGAGCATCTGTTTTATGCCCGCCGAAGCGGGTGAGTAAATTGCTAATATTTAACGAGGCAGCTACCTCATTCAGAACGACGCGTTACGTGTCGCACGGAAAGACTTAGATTGTATATCAAAAAATTGAACACCGGCGCCAATCAGACGTCGAGCACCGAAGAAATTGAAGGCAGCGTGCAGGGGCACCGGGATGGCCACGGGTTCGTACTGCGTGACGACGGCGAGGGAGACATCTATCTGCCGCCCAACGAGATGCGGGCCGTGCTTCACAAGGACCGCGTGCGGGTGCGCATCGTCCGCCAGGACCGGCGGGGACGGCCCGAGGGCCGCGTGGTAGAAATCGTCGAGCGGCCGGCTCAGCCGCTGATCGGCCGGCTGCTGCAGGAAAGCGGCGTTTGGCTGGTGGCGCCCGAAGACAAGCGCTATGGCCAGGATGTGTTGATACCCAAGGGTGCCACGGGCTCGGCCAAGCCGGGCCAGGTGGTGGTGGTCGAACTCACGGAGCCGCCGGCGCTGTTCGGTCAGCCCGTGGGCCGCATCAAGGAAGTGCTGGGCGAGGTCGATGACCCCGGCATGGAAATCGAGATCGCCGTGCGCAAATATGGCGTGCCGCACGAGTTCTCGGAGGCCTGCCTGGCGCAGGCCAAGGCGCTGCCCGACAAGGTGCGCGCGCAGGACAAGCGCAAGCGTGTCGACCTGACCGACGTGCCGCTGGTCACCATCGACGGCGAGGACGCCCGCGATTTCGACGACGCCGTCTATTGCGAGCCCGCCAAGGTGGGCCGTGCCAAGGGCTGGCGCTTGCTGGTCGCCATTGCCGACGTGAGCCATTACGTGGAGACCGGCAGCGACATCGACATCGATGCCTATGACCGCGCGACGAGCGTTTACTTTCCCCGGCGCGTCATTCCGATGCTGCCGGAGAAGCTGTCCAACGGCCTGTGCTCCTTGAACCCTGAGGTGGAGCGGCTGTGCATGGTCTGCGACATGCTGGTCACGGCCAAGGGGGAGGTGCACGCCTACCAGTTCTACCCGGCCGTGATGTACAGCCACGCGCGCTTTACCTATACCGAGGTCGCGGCCATTTTGGCGAACACCCGCGGGCCGGAGGCCACCAAACGCAAGGCCCGCGTGCAGGATCTGCTTCATCTGCACGACGTGTACCGCGCGTTGCTGGCGGCGCGGCAGGTGCGGGGTGCGGTCGATTTCGAGACCACCGAAACGCAGATCATCTGTGACGACAACGGCCGGATCGAAAAGATCGTGCCGCGCACGCGCAACGAGGCGCACCGCCTGATCGAGGAAGCCATGCTGGCGGCCAACGTCTGCAGCGCCGACTTCATCGCGCAAGGCAAGCAGCCGGGCCTGTTCCGCGTGCATGAGGGCCCCACGCCCGAGAAGCAGGAGATCCTGCGCAATTACCTCAAAGCCATGGGCGTGGGCATGACCATCGGCGACGACCCGAAGCCGTCGGAATTCCAGGCCATCGCCGCCGCGACCAAGGACCGTCCTGACGCCCAGCAGATCCACACCATGTTGCTGCGCTCCATGCAGCAGGCGATCTACACGCCGGTGAACAGCGGCCACTTCGGGTTGGCGTTCGAGGCCTATACCCATTTCACCAGCCCCATCCGCCGCTACCCGGACCTGCTGGTGCACCGGGTCATCAAGGCGATTCTGGGTCAGACGAAATACAAGCTGCCGGCGCTGCCTACGCCGGGGGAGGCGCATGCCAAGCTCGCCAAGCGGCTGGCCGCCCGCGTGGCGGCGCCATCCAACAAGCCCCGCAAGGAGGCTCCTCCGCCCTCCAAGGAACTTCAGGCCTGGGAAGCCGCCGGCCTGCATTGCAGCGCCAACGAACGGCGGGCGGATGAAGCCAGTCGCGATGTGGAGGCCTGGCTGAAATGCAAGTACATGCGCGAGCATCTGGGCGAGGAATATTCCGGTGTGGTCAGCTCCGCGACCAGCTTCGGGATCTTCGTCACCCTCGACGCCATGTATGTAGAAGGGCTGGTGCACATCACCGAACTGGGTGGGGAGTACTTCAAGTTCGACGAGGCGCGCCAGGAATTGCGCGGCGAGCGGACCGGCATCCGTTACGCCATCGGCACCCGCGTGAACGTCCAGGTCAGCCGGGTGGACCTCGACGGCCGCAAGATCGACTTCCGGCTGGTCAAGGACGGCGAGGCCTACGCGCCCGCCAAGCCGCCACGGGAGCGGGAACGCGAACGCGAACGCGGCGGCGATGCAGCCCGTGCCCCACGCGGTGATGCCGGGCAGGAAGACGCTGGGCCGTCCGTGCGCAGTGGCCGCGGCTCGCGCTTGCGGAGCGCGGCGGCCAAGGACCGTGCCGCGCGTGGTGCCAGCGCGCCTGCCAAAGCGCCGGCCAAGAAGCCTGCTGGCAAGAGCGCATCCAAGTCCCGCCGCTCCCGGCGTTGACAGGCGGCCTGCTGGGCCGGCTGGCTTGCCGGCGCAGGCTCGCAGCCCGCAGGCCATAGGCCCGGGCTGCCACGGCCCACCCGGAGAACCCGGCGAACCCGGTGAACCCCGGTTGCCTGGGGTCTGCGGGCGGAGCAGATCGGGGGCGGGCGGCGTTTGCAGCCAGGCCACCCCATCCGCATTTTGGAAGGTGAATATCGTGACAACGAAGAACAAAGTGGCCATCGTGACCGGCGCGGGCACCGGCATCGGGAGGGCAGCCTCGCTCGCCCTGCTGCGCGACGGATGGACCGTGGTGCTGAGCGGCCGGCGACCCCAGCCGCTGCAGTACGTGGCCGAGGAATCTGCAGCGGGGCAGAGGGTGTTGGCTGTTCCTTGCGATGTCTCCGACCCCCAGTCGGTCCGCGCGCTCTTCGACCGCACGGTGGAGGTCTTCGGCCGGGTCGATCTGCTTTTCAACAACGCGGGCGTGGGTGCGCCGGCTGTCCCCATCGACGAGTTGCCCATCGAACAATGGAAGCAGGTGGTGGATATCAACCTGAGCGGCATGTTCTATGGCATCCAGAACGCCTTTCGGGTGATGAAGGCCCAGTCGCCGAGAGGCGGGCGCATCATCAACAACGGTTCGATCTCGGCGCACACGCCCCGGCCTCATTCCATCGCGTACACGGCTACCAAGCATGCGGTGCTCGGCTTGACGAAAACCGCGTCGCTGGACGGGCGCCACCACGACATCGCCGTGGGTCAGATCGACGTGGGCAATGCCGGCACCGAACTGGCCCAGCGCATGACCCAGGGAGTGATGCAGGCCCATGGGCAGGTCGCGCCAGAGCCACTCATGGACGTCGACATCGTTGGTCAGTCCGTGCTCTACATGGCCAACCTGCCGCTGGAAGCCAATGTCATGTTCCACACCGTCATGGCGACGAAGATGCCGTTCGCCGGCCGTGGCTAGCGGCGCAAAGCCGGCATGTAGCGCGCCAGCGGCTGCGGTGCGGCCCTGGCGCGGCCTGCTCTGCGGGGTGTTTGCCCTGGCTGCGCTTTTGCCTGGATGGACCCGCGCCCAGACGTTGAGTGCGGCCGACATGGCGCCGCGCATGCTGGCCTGCGCGGCCTGTCACGGCAAGGAGGGGCGCTCCACGCCCGAAGGTTACTTTCCGCGCATTGCCGGCAAGCCTGTGGGCTATCTCTACAACCAACTGCAGAATTTCCGGGACGGCCGCAGGAACTACGCCCCGATGGCGCATCTGCTGCGGCACATGACCGACGCGTACCTGTGGGAGATCGCCAGTTACTTCGCCGCCCAGGACCTCCCGTATCCGCCGGCGGCAGCGGCGAAGGTGCCGGCGTCCACGCTGGATCGGGGTGCGCAGCTCGCGCTGCACGGGGATGCTGCGCGCGGGATTCCGGCGTGCGCCCAGTGCCATGGCCCGGCCCTGGCGGGCGGCGGAAGCTACGTTCCCGGACTGCTGGGCTTGCCGCGCGACTACATCAACGGGCAGATCGGCGCATGGAAGGCGGGGCAGCGGCGTGCCCATGCACCTGACTGCATGGCTCGCGTGGCCAACGCCCTCACGCCGGAGGATATCGGTGCCGTATCGGCCTGGCTGTCTGCCCAGGCGGTGCCGCCGCCGTCCTCCACCTCCTCGGTCAGCCTGCCCCTTCCCTGGCCCTGTGGTGGCATCGGAGCCGCGGCTCCCATGAAGGAGGCGCCGTGAGGCGCAGCCGGGCAGGGCGCTGGTGGGCGGTCGCCCTTGCGACGGCCGCCGCGCTGGTGCTTCTGGCGGTGGTGACCCTCTGGCATGCGGCCGGCGGCTTGCAGGGCCCGGGGGTGGCTGCGACAGGGACGGCCGCAGCGCTCCAGCCGGTGTCGCACGTGCAGGACACGGGCACCGTCCAGCGCGGCGAATATCTGGCGCGGCTGGGCAATTGCATGGGCTGTCACACCGCGGCGGGCGGGGCGGCGTTCGCCGGCGGGCGAGGGATCGAGACGCCTTTCGGCACGGTCTACGCTCCCAATCTCACGCCGGACATCGGCACCGGCCTGGGACGCTGGACCGCGGACGACTTCTGGGGCGCCATGCATCATGGCAAGTCGCGGGACGGCAGGTTGCTGTATCCGGCGTTTCCCTATCCCAGCTACACCTACGTCACGCGCCAGGATGCCGACGACCTCTTCGGCTATCTGCGTTCGCTGCCTGCGGTCGAGCAGGCGAATCGGCCCCATACGCTGCGGTTTCCCTTCAGCACCCCGCTGGCCCTGGCGGCCTGGCGGGCGCTGTATTTCCGGCCGCAGGCCTGGGCCGCCGACGCGGCGCGCCCGCCGGAGTGGAACCGCGGGGCCTACCTGGTGCAAGGGCTGGGGCACTGCGCCGCCTGCCACGCACCCCGCAACAGCTGGGGCGCCACCGTCGATGCCGCCGGCCTGCGCGGCGGCATGATGCCGGTGCAGAACTGGCTGGCCCCCTCCCTTGCAGCACCGGAGGAGGCGGGCGTGTCGGACTGGCCGGTCGACGAGATCGTGTCGCTGCTTCAAACCGGCCAGACCCCGCGCGCCACGGTATCGGGCCCGATGGCCGAGGTCGTCTTCGGCAGCACGCAGTATCTGCGGGCGGAAGACGCACGCGCCATGGCGGTATATCTGCAGTCTTTGCCGGTGCAGGCTGGCCGCCACCCGCAGGAGGTTCCGGCGCCCCACGCGGCCGTGATGGAGCGGGGGCGGGCGGTCTACGCGTCCCGCTGTGCCCAGTGTCATGGCGACGCGGGGCAGGGGCGGGACGGCCATTTTCCGGCGCTGGCCGGCAACCGGGCGGTCAATCTGCACAACCCTGCCAATCTGGTGCGCATGGTGCTGGAAGGGGGTTACGCGCCAGCGACGACCGGAAACCCGTGGCCTGCTGGAATGCCGCCTTTCAACCAGGTGCTCGGCGACGAGGACATTGCCGCCGTGCTGAGCTATGTGCGCAATGCCTGGGGTAACCGGGCCGCTGCGTTGGGCGCCATCGACGTCTATCGCGTGCGAGAGCGGCGCGCTCCGGGTTAAGCTTGCCCGAATGGCGGTGCGTCGCGCGAAAGACTGCGCCCGCCCGGCGAGCGGACCTCGGGGCAGCGCTGGGTCAGGTCGCAACGCCGCATCCGGCGGCGGCGGCTGCTGCTGCCGCCGTGCGGCGAACGCATTCGCCCCGATGCGGGCGCGCTCAGCCACACGCCCGCACCCCTCTCGATTCCAGAAAGACCCTTGTCCCATGCCACTTCCCGCTGCAATGCTCCCCTCGGAAGATGCACCCGATGCCGAAAACCTGTGGGTCGTCTGCCTTTGCGCTGAGTGGTGTGGTGTGTGCAGGGATTACCGCGCGCTGTTCGATGGGCTGGCCGCAGCGCATCCGCAGGCCCGTTTCGTCTGGGTGGATGTGGAAGACGAGGCGGAGCTGGCGGGCGAGGTCGACGTGGACACGTTCCCCACGCTGTTGCTGGCGGCGGACGGCGCCGCGCGCTTTCTCGGCCCGTTGCTGCCGCAAGCCGGCGTGCTCAAGCGGTTGTTGGACAACATCCACGAACAAGCGCCGCTGCCGGCCGCACATGAAGCCCAGGCGTTGTTTGCGCGCATCACCGCGAAGCACGGCTGAAACCTGGCATGGTGCGCACAGTGTGCCAGGTTGCTGGCAAATCAATGCGTTACCGGCTACAATAGGACTCTCACGACCAACCGGGCGGGTACTCACCGCCCGTTTTTTTTGGGCGTTTATTTTTCCAGCTCGAAGCTGCCGGGAATGATTCGGGCGGTTGTCGGGTTTTTTGTATTTCCGGACACAGAACTGAACCACACGTGGCACTGCAAGAGATCGTCGAACAAACCGTCAGCGGGCTGGGCTATGACCTGGTGGAAATCGAGCGCTCCGCTGGGGGGCTGCTGCGCATCACCATCGATCACCCCTGGGTGCCCCCGGTTTCGCCAGGCGAGCCAGACGAGCCAGGTGCGGGCGGGGCTGCCGATGCGCTGCCCGAGCAGTTCGTGACGGTGGAAGATTGCGAGAAGGTGACCCGCCAGCTGCAGTTCGCGCTGGAAGTGGACGGCGTGGAATACAAGCGCCTGGAAGTCTCGTCGCCCGGTATCGATCGCCCTCTGCGTCACGAGCAGGATTTCGTGCGATTCACCGGCGAGGTGATCGACCTCACGCTCAAGGCCCCGCTGGGCGCCGCCGCCGAGGGCCAGGTGAACGCCAATCGCAAGAAGTTTCGCGGCACGCTGGAGCGGGCCGAGTCGGGTGGCTGGCAGATCGTCTGGAGTGACGAGCCCGCGCCCAAGCCGGGCCAGCGCGTGAGCAAGAAGCGTGTGCCCGCGCCGCTGCAGGCCCTGGGCTTCACGCTGGATGAACTGAAGGACGCCCGGCTCGCACCGCTGGTGGACTTCAAGGGCCGGGGTGCCAAGGCGGGCCAGGCCGACGCCTGAACCAGCAAGAACAATATCGGGCCGTTGCCAGCGCACCGGTCCTCGAGTGATTGAAATAGGAGAGTCGTCGCATGAATCGCGAACTGTTGATGTTGGTCGAAGCCATTTCGCGCGAAAAGAACGTGGAGCGCGATGTGGTGTTTGGTGCCGTGGAGTTGGCGCTGGCCCAGGCTACGAAGAAGCTGTACCCCGGCGAGGTGGACATCCGCGTGTCGATCGATCGTGACAGCGGCAATTACGAGACTTTCCGTCGCTGGCTGGTCGTGCCCGACGATGCCGGTCTGCAGAATCCGGAAGCCGAAGAGCTGCTGATGGATGCGCGCGACCGGATTGCGGACATCGAAGTCGGCGAGCACATCGAAGAAGGCGTGGAATCGGTGCCCATCGGCCGTATCGGTGCCATGGCCGCCAAGCAGGTGATCCTGCAGAAGATCCGCGACGCCGAGCGTGAGATGCTGCTCAACGACTTCATGTCGCGTGGCGAAAAGATCTTCACCGGCACGGTCAAGCGCATGGACAAGGGCGACATCATCGTCGAGTCCGGCCGTGTGGAAGGCCGGCTGCGCCGCTCCGAAATGATCCCGAAGGAAAACCTGCGCAATGGCGACCGCGTGCGCGCCATGATCATGGAGGTGGACCTGACGCTGCGTGGCGCCCCGATCATCCTGTCGCGTTCGGCGCCGGAGTTCATGATCGAGCTGTTCCGCAACGAAGTGCCCGAGATCGAGCAGGGCCTGCTCGAGATCAAGAGCTGCGCCCGCGATGCCGGCAGCCGCGCCAAGATCGCCGTGCTGTCGCACGACCGCCGCGTGGACCCCATCGGCACCTGCGTGGGCGTGCGGGGAACGCGCGTCAATGCGGTGACGAACGAGCTGGCTGGCGAGCGGGTGGACATCGTGCTGTGGTCGGAAGACCCAGCCCAGTTCGTCATCGGCGCGTTGGCACCCGCCAACGTGTCGTCCATCGTGGTGGACGAGGAAAAGCACGCCATGGACGTGGTGGTGGACGAGGAAAACCTCGCCATCGCCATTGGCCGTGGCGGCCAGAACGTGCGGCTGGCTTCCGACCTGACGGGCTGGAAGATCAACATCATGGACGCGGCCGAATCCGCCCAGAAGCAGGCGACCGAAACCGACACCTCGCGCCGCCTGTTCATGGAGAAGCTCGATGTGGACGAGGAGATCGCCGACATCCTGATCGCCGAAGGTTTCGCCAGTCTGGAAGAAGTGGCCTATGTGCCGATCCAGGAAATGCTGGAGATCGAGAGCTTCGACGAAGACACGGTCAACGAACTGCGCGCTCGCGCCAAGGACGCCCTGCTGACGATGGAAATCGCCCGCGAGGAAAGCGTCGAAGGCGTCTCGCAGAACCTGCGTGACCTGGAGGGCCTGACGCCCGAACTGATTGCCAAGCTGGCGGAAGGTGGCGTGCACAGCCGCGACGACCTGGCTGACTTGGGCGTAGATGAACTGACTGATTTGACCGGACAGTCACCGGAAGATGCCAAAGCCTTGATCCTGAAGGCTCGTGAACATTGGTTCGCAGGGCAGCCAGAGTAAGGGTAGGGAGGTACGAATCCAATATGTCCAGTAATACCGTTGCCGAGTTCGCGAACGAACTCAAGAAATCTCCCGAGACGCTGCTCGATCAGCTCAAGTCTGCCGGCGTGGCCAAGTCCACCCCTGCCGACGCGCTGACCGAGGCAGACAAGCAGAAATTGCTCGCATTCCTGCAGGCCAGCCACGGAACGGTGGCTACCGATCGCCGCAAGATCACGCTGACCAAGAAGTCCACCAGCGAGATCAAGCAGGCGGATGCGACGGGCAAGGCCCGCACCATCCAGGTGGAAGTGCGCAAGAAGCGCACCTTCATCAAGCGCGAGGACGGCTCCGACAGCCTGCCCGAAGGCGAAGACGCTGCGCCCGAAGCGGCCGCAGGTCCGAGCGCGGAAGAGCTGGAACTGGTGCGCCGCGAAGAAGAAGCGCGCGGCCAGGCCGAGTTGATCCGCCGCCAGGAAGAAGAGCTGAGCGAGAAGCGCCGCGAGCGCGAAGCGCGCGAGCAGCGCGACCGCGAAGCCGAAGAGCGCGCTGCGGCCTATGCCATGCAGACCGCCGAGAAGCGTGCCCAGGCCTCGGCCCAGCGCGAGGAAGCCGTGCGTGAGCAGGCGGCCGAAGCCGCTGCACGTGCCGCCGCCCAGGCTGAAGCCCGCGCCAAGGCGGAGGCGGAGTCCGCCGCCCGCGTTGCCGAGGAAAACGCCCGCGCCAACGACCTCGACGAGCGCCGCCGCAAGGCCCTGGCGGAAGCCGAAGCCATTCGCGCCATGATGGCCGCCCCCAAGAAGGTGCTGGTCGCCAAGAAGCCCGAAGAGCCGAAGCCCGCCCCCAAGGCGCCTGGTGCCGCCGATGCCAAGAAGGGCACGCTGCACAAGCCGGCCGCGACGCCGGGCGCGGCCCGTCCGGGTGCGCCTGCCGCACCGGGCGGTGCCGGCAAGGAAGTCAAGTCCGCCAAGCTCTCGTCGAGCTGGGCTGGCGATCCGGCCAAGAAGAAGGAAATCAAGACCCGCGGCGACAGCAGTGGCGGCGTGGGGCGCAACAACTGGCGCACCGGCCCGCGTGGCCGCCGCGGCAACGACCGGGGCGACGATCACCACCACCAGCCGCAGGCGCAGGTGGAGGCGCGCATCATCGAGGTGCACGTGCCGGAAACCATCACGGTGGCCGAACTGGCGCACAAGATGTCGATCAAGGCGTCCGAGGTCATTAAGTCGCTGATGAAGATGGGCCAGATGGTCACCATCAACCAGCCGCTGGACCAGGACACGGCCATGATCGTGGTCGAGGAAATGGGCCACAAGGCCGTCGTGGCCGCGCTGGACGATCCGGAAGCGTTCACCGACGAGGACGTGGCCGGCCAACAGGCCGAGCTGTTGCCGCGCGCTCCGGTGGTCACCGTCATGGGCCACGTGGACCACGGCAAGACCTCGCTGCTGGACTACATCCGCCGTGCCAAGGTGGCCGCGGGCGAAGCCGGCGGCATCACGCAGCACATCGGCGCCTACCACGTGGAAACGCCGCGCGGCATGGTGTCGTTCCTCGACACCCCCGGTCACGAGGCCTTCACGGCCATGCGTGCCCGCGGTGCGCAGGCGACCGACATCGTCATCCTGGTGGTGGCGGCGGACGACGGCGTCATGCCCCAGACGAAGGAAGCCATCAAGCACGCCAAGGCGGCGGGTGTTCCGATCGTGGTGGCCATCACCAAGTCCGACAAGCCCGATGCGAATTTCGAGCGGGTGAAGCAGGAACTGGTGGTCGAGCAGGTCGTGCCCGAAGAGTACGGCGGCGAGTCGCCGTTCGTGCCCGTGTCGTCGAAGACCGGCGCGGGTATCGACGAACTGCTGGAGCAGGTGCTGCTGCAGGCCGAGGTGCTGGAGTTGAAGGCGCCGGTCGAATCCCTGGCCAAGGGCCTGGTGATCGAAGCGCAGCTGGACAAGGGCCGCGGCCCCGTGGCCACGGTGCTGGTGCAGTCCGGCACGCTGAAGGTCGGTGACATCGTGCTGGCAGGCCAGACCTATGGCCGCGTGCGCGCCATGCTGGACGAGAACGGCCGTGTCGCGAAGACGGCGGGCCCGTCGATCCCGGTGGAAATCCAGGGTCTGACCGAAGTGCCTCAGGCAGGCGACGACTTCCAGGTGCTGGGCGACGAGCGCCGTGCCCGCGAAGTGGCGACCTACCGCGCCGGCAAGTTCCGCAACACCAAGCTGGCCAAGCAGCAAGCCGCCAAGCTGGAAAACATGTTCGCCGACATGACGGCGGGCGAGGTCAAGTACCTGCCCATCATCGTCAAGGCCGACGTGCAGGGTTCGCAGGAAGCGCTGTCGCAGTCGTTGCTCAAGCTCTCGACCGACGAGATCAAGGTCCAGCTGGTCTATGCCGGCGTGGGCGGCATCAGCGAGTCCGACATCAACCTGGCGATCGCCTCCAAGGCCATCGTGATCGGTTTCAACGTGCGGGCCGATGCCGGCGCGCGCAAGCTGGCCGAGAACAACGGCGTCGATCTGCACTACTACAGCATCATCTACGACGCCGTGGACGAGCTGAAGGTGGCGATGTCGGGCATGCTGGCTCCGGAGCAGCGCGAAGAGGTCATCGGCACGGCCGAGATCCGCACCGTGTTCGTGGCGACGAAGATCGGCACGATCGCCGGTTCGTACATCACCTCGGGCATGGTCCACCGCAACGCACGCTTCCGCCTGCTGCGCGACAACGTCGTGGTCTACACGGGCGAAGTCGACTCGGTCAAGCGCCTGAAGGACGACGTCAAGGAAGTCAAGGAAGGCTTCGAGTGCGGTATCAAGCTCAAGAACTACAACGACATCAAGGAAGGTGATCAGCTGGAGTTCTTCGACATCAAGGAAATCGCGCGGACGTTGTGATGCACCCCCTGAATCGCTTCGCGCCTTCCCCCGCCGGGGGGGCGACGCCCGGGGCCTGGCCAAGCCAGTCCCACGGCGTCCGCCGGCATGGCCTGCGCCGCGGCCCCTTTGGGGTCGGGCGCAGGGTGCCGGCGGGGCGCGATGATTCTGCGGAGTTCTGAGAACCTATGGCAGCCAAGAAATCCTCCACCCCCAACCGGGGCTTCAAGGTCGCGGATCAGATCCAGCGCGACCTGACCGAGCTGATCCGCGAGTTGAAGGACCCGCGCATCGGCATGGTGACCCTGCAGGCCGTGGAAGTCACGCCCGACTACGCACACGCGAAGGTGTTCTTCAGCGTGCTCGTGGGCGACCAGCAGGCCACCCAGGACGCGTTGAACCAGGCCGCCGGCTTCCTGCGCAACGGCCTGTTCAAGCGCCTGCACATCCATACCGTGCCCACGCTGCATTTCATGTTCGACCGCACCACCGAGCGCGCGGCCGACATGAACGCATTGATCGCGCGCGCCGTGGCTTCCCGCTCCAAAGACGACGAGCCAGCATGAACGCACGTGCTCCCCGCATCCGGGTGCAGCGGCGCCCGGTGCACGGAGTGCTGCTGCTCGACAAGCCGCTGGGCTTTTCCAGCAACGACGCCTTGCAGAAGGCGAAGTGGCTGCTGCGCGCCGAAAAGGCCGGCCATACCGGCACGCTCGATCCGCTTGCCAGCGGCGTGCTGCCGCTGTGCTTCGGCGCGGCGACCAAGTTCAGCCAGCTGCAGCTGGACGCGCCGAAGACCTATGAAGCCATCGCGCTGCTGGGCGTGACCACGTCCACCGGCGATGCCGAGGGCGAGGTGCTGGAGCGCCGCGAGGTCGATCCGGCGCAGCTCGGCGACGCGCGGCTGGCCGAGGTGGAGCGGCAGTTCACCGGGCCGATCCAGCAGGTGCCGCCGATGCACAGCGCGCTCAAGAAGGACGGCCGGGCACTGTATGAATATGCCCGCGAAGGCATCGAGGTGGAGCGTCCCGCGCGGGATGTCACCATTCATGCATTGAAACTGGCTCTCGCGCCCGTGGATCAAGGACAGTTTGCTATAAAAATGATAGTAAACTGCAGCAAGGGCACCTACATTCGCACGCTGGGCGAGGACATCGGGCGGGCGCTGGGCTGCGGTGCGCACCTGACGTTCCTGCGGCGCACCGACACCGGCGGCCTGGGGCTGGATCGCTGCATCACCCTCGCCGCGCTGGAGGCGATGGCAGAGGACGACCGGCTGGCGTGCGTGCACCCGGTCGAGACGCTGCTGCCGCAGCACGCCCGTGTCACGCTGGACAGCGAGAATGCGGGCCGATTCCTGTCGGGCGTGCGTCGCCGGGGAACCTGGCCCGACGCCCCCGCCGTGGCCGTGTTCGGCCACCAGCCGCACGCCCTGCTGGGCGTGGGGCACATCACCGCAGGCGAGCTGGTGCCGGACCGGCTCCTGAGCCCGCTCGAAATTCAACAGATCATCGATATCGGAAACCCACCGCGGACTACGGAGCGCGGCACATTGGAAGCACTATGAGCAAACAAATTCGCAACATCGCCATCATCGCGCACGTTGACCACGGCAAAACCACCATGGTCGACCAGCTGCTGCGCCAGTCCGGCACCTTCGCCGACCACGAAAAGGTCGTCGATACCGTGATGGACAACAACGCGATCGAAAAGGAACGCGGCATCACCATCCTGGCCAAGAACTGCGCCGTGAGCTGGGAAGGCACGCACATCAACATCGTCGACACCCCGGGCCACGCGGACTTCGGCGGCGAAGTGGAACGCGCCCTGTCGATGGTGGACAGCGTGGTGCTGCTGATCGACGCGCAGGAAGGCCCCATGCCCCAGACGCGCTTCGTGACCAAGAAGGCCCTGGCCCTGGGCCTGCGCCCGATCCTGGTGGTGAACAAGGTCGACAAGCCGGGCGCCAACCCCGACAAGGTCGTGAACGCCGCGTTCGACCTGTTCGACAAGCTGGGCGCGACCGACGAGCAGCTCGACTTCCCCGTGGTGTACGCCTCGGGCATCAACGGCTGGTCTTCGCTGGAAGAAGGCGCGCCGGGCGAGCAGTGGGGCCCCGACATGTCGGCCCTGTTCAACACCATCCTGAAGCACGTGCCACCGAACTCCGGTGACGCCTCGGCTCCCCTGCAGCTGCAGATCTCGGCGCTGGACTTCTCCACCTTCGTGGGCCGCATCGGCGTGGGCCGCATCAGCCAGGGCACCATCAAGCCCGGCCAGGACGTGCTGGTCATGGAAGGCCCCGACGGCAAGAGCGTCAAGGGCCGCGTCAACCAGGTGCTGACCTTCCAGGGCCTGGACCGCATGCAGACCCCGCTGGCCGGCCCTGGCGACATCGTGCTGATCAACGGCATCGAGGACATCGGCATCGGCGTGACCGTGACCGACCCGGCGAACCCCGCACCGCTGCCCATGCTGAAGGTGGACGAGCCCACGCTGACGATGAACTTCTGCGTGAACACGTCGCCGCTGGCCGGCCGTGAAGGCAAGTTCGTCACCAGCCGCCAGATCTGGGACCGCCTGCAGAAGGAACTGCAGCACAACGTGGCCCTGCGCGTGAAGGAAACCGACGAGGAAGGCATCTTCGAAGTGATGGGCCGGGGCGAACTGCACCTGACCATCCTGCTGGAGAACATGCGCCGCGAAGGCTACGAGCTGGCCGTCTCCAAGCCGCGCGTGGTGTTCAAGGACATCGACGGCGTGCGGCACGAGCCCATCGAGCTGGTCACGGCCGACATCGAGGAAGGCCACCAGGGCGGCGTGATGCAGGCCCTGGGCGAGCGCAAGGGCGAGCTGGTCAACATGGAATCGGACGGCCGTGGCCGCGTGCGCCTGGAATACCGCATTCCGGCGCGGGGCCTGATCGGCTTCACCAACGAATTCCTGAACCTGACGCGCGGCTCCGGCCTCATCAGCAACATCTTCGACAGCTACGAGCCGCACAAGGGCGACATCGGCGGCCGCAAGAACGGCGTGCTGATCTCCATGGACGACGGTGAAATCTTCACCTACGCCCTGGGCAAGCTGGACGACCGCGGCCGCATGTTCGTGAAGGCGAACGACCCGGTGTACGAAGGCATGATCGTCGGCATCCACAGCCGCGACAACGACCTGATCGTGAACGCCACGCGTACCAAGCAGCTGACCAACTTCCGTGTCTCGGGCAAGGAAGACGCGATCAAGATCACGCCTCCGATCGACCTCACGCTGGAATACGGCGTCGAGTTCATCGAGGACGACGAGCTGGTCGAGATCACGCCCAAGAGCGTGCGCCTGCGCAAGCGCTTCCTGACGGAAAACGAGCGCAAGCGCGCTGCCCGTTCCTGATCGGGGGCACCGCCGGCACGCCAGTGCTGCGGTGGGCCTGACGAAGGCCCGGAATATCGAAAAAGGGTGCGTCCACTGCAAGGGGACGCACCCTTTTTTGCGGGGGCCGGCGGAGAATGCAGGCCTCGCAACGGGATCGTGAATTTTCCAAACCAACTGCGCCCGGCTTCGTCATGAGGGCCGGCGCTGGAGTCGTGGCATGGCAGGCAGGGCGGCAGGGTCGTGGGGTGCGCTCACCCACGGCAGAGCGGTGTGGCTGATGGTGGCGATCACGCTGATGTGGTCGATCGCCGGCGTGGTGACGCGCCATCTGGAAGCGGCGCGCAGCTTCGAGGTGACTTTCTGGCGCAGCTTCTTCACCGTGGTGGCGCTCATCGCCATCCTGCCGGCCCTGCAGGGGCGCGCAGTGTTCGCGTCCATGCGTCGGGGCGGCCGGGCGCTGTGGGTGTCGGGCCTGTGCTGGAGCGTGATGTTCACCGCCTTCATGGTGGCCATTCTCTTGATGCCGGTGGCCAACGTGCTGGTCACGATGGCGGTCGGCCCGCTGCTCACGGCCGTTTTCGCCTGGGCGTTCATCGGGCACCGCATCGCACCCCGCACCTGGGTGGCGATCGGCGTGGCGGGCCTGGGCATCGGCTGGATGTACGGCGCGCAGGTCGCCGGGCTGCCGGTGCTGGGCACGGTGGTGGCGCTGTGCGTGCCCGTGGCCGCTGCCGTCAACTGGACGGTGGTGCAGCATTCGCAGCGGCACGGCCAGGCGGTCGATCTGGCGCCGGCCGTGCTGGTGGGGGCAGTCCTCTCCACGCTGGCGACGCTGCCCGTCGCGCTGCCGTTCCAGGCCTCCGCCCATGACCTGATGCTGCTGGCCCTGCTGGGCGTGGTGCAACTGGCGCTGCCTTGCGTGCTGGTCGTGCGCTGCGGGCAGGTGCTGAAGGCGCCGGAGATCGCGCTGCTGGGTCTGCTGGAAGTGATCTTCGGTATCGTGCTGGCATGGTTGGGCGCGGGCGAGCGGCCCACGGCCGCCGTGCTGACGGGTGGCGCGCTGGTGATCGGCGCGCTGATGTGCAATGAACTGTGGGGCTGGAAAGAAGCACGATGAACGACAAGACGGATACAGGAACGAACACCGGCATGCCCGCTGGGGTAGGCGCCACGGCGCCCGAGGTGGTGACTGAAGTGCGGGGCGGCGTGGGCTTCATCACGCTGAACCGCCCAAAGGCGCTCAATGCGCTGTCGCTGGGCATGGTGCGCGAACTCACGCGCACGCTGCTGGCGTGGCAGCAGGACCCGCAGGTGCTGGCCGTGGCGATCCGCGGCAGCAACAAGGAAGGCGCCTTTGGCGCCTTCTGCGCGGGCGGCGACATCCGCTTCCTGCACCGGGCCGGCAGCGAAGGCAACCCGCAGCTGGAAGACTTCTTCACCGAGGAATACGCGCTCAACCACCTGATCCACCAGTACCGCAAGCCCTACATCGCCTTCATGGACGGCATCGTGATGGGCGGCGGGATGGGCATCAGCCAGGGCGCGAGCCTGCGCATCGTCACCGAACGCACGAAGATGGCCATGCCCGAGACGGCCATCGGCCTCTTTCCCGATGTGGGCGGCGGCTACTTCCTCTCGCGCTGCCCCGGCGCGGTGGGGGAATGGCTGGCGCTGACGGGCAACACCATCGGCGCCGCCGATGCCGTGGCTGCCCGGCTGGCCGACGGCACGATGGCATCCGCCGACCAACCGGCCGTGTGGGAGGCTCTGGGCACGCAGTCGTTCGCCGACGGGGCGGCCGTGCAGCAGTGGGTTGAATCAAAATTGATAGCAGAGGATGCAGGCGGAATAAGCGCCCAAGCCAAGATTGACCAATATTTTGGCTTGAGCGACGTGCCTGCCATCGTCGCGGCGCTGGAGGCTGCTGGCGATGACGAATGGTGCCAGGCGACGGCTGCCACGCTGCGCCACCGCTCGCCCCTGATGCTGTTCGTGGTGCTGGAGCAGATCCGCCGCGCCCGCACCATGAACCTGGCCGACGACCTGCGGATGGAGCGGGACATGGTGCGCCATTGCTTCTACCTGCGGCCGGGGCAGAGCGAGACGCTGGAAGGCATCCGCGCGCTGGCGGTGGACAAGGACCATGCGCCGCGTTGGAACCCGTCGCGGATCGAAGACGTGTCGCCAGCGGTGGTGCAGGCTTTCTTCCAGAGCCCTTGGCCTGCGCAGGCCCATCCGCTGGCAGCCCTCTCGGGCTGACTGGACTCAGCCTGGGGCGACGCTGAGCCGGTCTTCTCCGCGATGCGGCGCGCTGCGCGCGGGGGACGCGCTGAGCCTGCCTCAGTGCTTCACCAGCTGCTGGTGAACCGCCGTGGCCACCGCCAGCAGCGCGGCGCGGGGCAGCTCGCCGCTCAGCGCGTAGCCGAAGCCCTGATCCACCCAGTAGAAGCTGGAGACGGCGCCTTCCTCGTGGAACTGGAAGGCCGTTTCGGCTGCGCGCTGTGGGGTGGCACCTCGGTCGGCACCTGCGTCGGCATCCACCATGCCCACATACAGCGTGATGCGCTGGCCCTGCGCGTTCTGGTACATGAACTGCGCCCGCGCGCCGTCGCCGCCCGGCAGCAGCCGCCCGCCCATCAGATCGAAGCCCTGCGCCGACAGCAGCGGCACAGCCAGCGGCCGGCCCAGCCGCTTGGACAGCCACTGCACCAGATGGTCCTGCTGAGCGGCGGTGACCTCGACCGGGTGGCGTTGTTCGGGCTGGAACACGGCATGCGCCACGGCGGCCTGGCGCACGAAGGCCATGGGCGGGTCCCCAGCGTCGCCGCTTCCGTGGCCGTGCAATCCCCAGCCCAGCCCGAAGGCGAGCATCCAGCCGGCCGCGATGCCGCCCCAGCGGCCCCACCGGGCCTGCCGGGCCTGGCGTTCGTGCTGGCCCTGCAGCCGTTCGGCGGCCTGGTGCAATGCGGGCGGCACTTCGCCTGGGTCCAGCGCCGCATGCAGGGCGCGCAGCCCGTCGCGGTGCCGCTGCCAGTCGGCCACGCGGCCAAGGGCGTGGGCATCCAGCCGCGCGCGCGCGGCATCGGCTGCTGCGGGCGGCAACTGGCCATCCACCAGCGCGTGCAGGTGTGCGTCGTCGAGGTCTTTCTCAGGCAGGGGGGCGGAGGGCGCGGTGCGTGTCATGACGGATCGCTCGCTCTTCATTTCAGGCGCCGCAGCGCAGGCGGCGTGCCCGCCTGCGGCGATGGCGGCGGGGCAGGGCGGGCGCTGCTGGCTTCCTCCATCCAGTCGCGCATGCGCGCCCGGGCCCGTGACAGGCGCGACATCACGGTGCCGACGGGCACCTGCAGCACGCGCGCCACCTCGGCATACGCCATGTCTTCCACCGTCACCAGCAGCAGCACGGCCCGCTGGTCGGCGGGCAGGCGCTGCAGGCAGCGCTCCAGGTCCAGCACCGTGTCGTGGCCAGTGGGGACGGCGGCAGGCAGCTCGGCCGCGGCATCGTGCAAGTCCAGCACTTGCAGCGCGGCCATGCCGCGGCGCTGGTTGAGATAGAGGTTGTGCATGAGCGTGAAGAGCCACGCCCGCAGATCGGTGCCGCTGCGCCACAGCAGCCACTTGCGGCAGGCACGCTCCAGCGTGTCCTGCACCAGGTCGTCGGCCGCCCAGCGGTCGCCCGTCAGCATGCGCGCATAGCGGCGCAGGCCGGGCAGTTGGTCCAACACCTGGGCGCGGTCCATGGCGGGCCAGTGCGGGGGGGGGGGCGGCCGGGGGGCCAGCGATCAGGGCGTCGCGGTGCGCCAGACCTTGTTCACGCCGTCGCCGGTCTTGTCGCCGGGCTTGGCGTCCTTGACCCAGTAGTAGAGCGGTTTGCCCTTGTAGGCGATCTGGCGGCCGCCATCGTCGCGCTGGACGACCGAGTAGTTCGGAGCCGTGGGAGCCGAGGTGCCTGCCATCAGCGGCGGCCAGTTGACGGCGCACTGCCCGTTGCAGGTCGACTTGCCGCTGCCGGCCGTGTCCTTGTCGAAGGTGTAGAGCGTCATGCCGTTGGCGCCGACCAGCACGCCGTCCACGGTTTGCGCCGGAGCTTGGGTCTCCATGGTGGAGCAGCCGGCGAGGGCGGTGAAGGCAGCGAAAGTGGCGAGGGTCAGGGTGGTCTTCATGGATTCTCCAGGGAATGGAAGGTTGGGCAGGCGCGGCGATGGCCACCCTGCACCTGCATGAACACCCGAGCTTGCCCGTTTATTCCACGGCTGCGGAAGAAATCCGCGCCGCGCCCGGCCGCTCGCTCAGTTTCCATTGGCGGGGCGAGGGCTACGCCGACGACCTCGCCGACGTGATCGATGCGCTGAAGCTAGTGAGCCAGGAGGGCGGGATGCTGGGGGCTGCCTGACCTGACCTGACCTGACCCGACTCACCCGGAGCCTGTGGGTCCGTGGCCCGTGCATGGGCCGCGCGGATTCAGCGGTTGTGGGTCTTCATGGCGCGCTCCACCTCGCGCTTGCCTTCGCGGTCCTTGATGGTGTCGCGCTTGTCGTGTTCGGCCTTGCCCTTGGCCAGCGCGATCTCGCATTTCACGCGGCCGTCCTTCCAGTGCAGGTTGAGCGGCACCAGGGTGTAGCCCCGCTGGTCCACCTTGTTCACCAGCTTCTCGATCTGCTCCTTGTGCAGCAGCAGCTTCTTGGTGCGGGCAGCTTCGGGGTTGACGTGGGTCGATGCCGTCTTGAGCGGATTGATCTGGCAGCCGATCAGAAAGAGCTCGCCGCCGCGCGCCAGCACATAGCCATCGGTGAGTTGCACCTTGCCTTCGCGCAGCGCCTTGACTTCCCAGCCCTGCAGCACCAGGCCCGCCTCCAGGCGCTCCTCGAAGAAGTAGTTGTAGGCGGCCTTCTTGTTGTCGGCGATGCGGGACGATGTTTCGGGTTTTTTGGCCATGGTTGTCAGATGCGGCGCGAATCGGGAGTTCAAAGGCCTCCCTACAATTGTTGTCGTCTCGCTCACAGGATTTTAGGCCAGGCACGTCTGGAAGCCGTCCCACCCGAAGGGGCCCTGCGGGTCCCTATCATTCCCCTCCATGAAAACCGTCAACAAGTCCGTCCTGATCTGGTACAGCCCCGAAGAAATGTTCGCGTTGGTGACGGATGTGGCGAAGTATCCCGAATTCCTGCCGTGGTGCGACCGCGCCGCCGTGCTGGAGACAGAAGGCGACACCATGACGGCCGAAGTCGGCATCGCCCTGGGCGCCATCCGCAAGTCGTTCGTCACGCGCAATACGCACGTGCCGGGCCGCAGCGTGCAGATGCAGTTGGTGAAAGGCCCGTTCTCCCAACTGGAAGGGCTGTGGCAGTTCCACGCCGTGGGCGACGGCACGCAGCGCGCCTGCCGGGTGGAACTGCAGCTGCAATACGGTTTCGACAGCGCAGCACTGGCCGCCCTGGTCGGGCCGGTGTTCGACCGCATCGCCAGCACCATGGTGGATGCGTTCATCAAGCGGGCCGAGCAGGTCTATGGCTGAACAGGCCGGCCCTCCCACGATCCAGGTGGCCGTGGTCACGTCCCCGGCCCGGGGCGAGGTGCGGGAGTGGGCGCTGGAGCTGGCCTCTGGCGCTTCTGTGGCCGAAGCGCTGCGGGCCTGCGGCTTGGACCCGGAAGATGAGCGGTTCTCCAGCAGCGTGTGGGGGCGTGCCGCGCTGCCGGCGCAGACTCTGCGGGACCAGGACCGCGTGGAGTGGTGCCGGGCCCTCCTGGTGGACCCGAAGGTTGCGCGCCGCCAGCGCTTCGCGCGCCAGGGCGCACGCGGGGCGGGCCTGTTCGCGGATCGCCGGCCGGGGGCCAAGGCGGGTTACTGAGCGGCGTCAGCAACAAGCGCCGGCAGGGCTGGGCCGCAGTGGCCTCAGTGGCCGCAGTGGCCGCAGAGGTCGCGCGGGGGGCAGAGCCGGGGTGCCGAGGGCAGACGAGTGCCCACGCACCCGGCGGTGGCCGGGAGGTCAGCGCGCTGCGGCCGGGCCACACTCGGACGCGATCACCGAGTCCGCGCGACGGGTTTCAGCCGCCCGGGTGGCGTCGTCCATGAAGCCGCGTTCGCCCTTGGCATTGGTGTGCGAGAGCAACTGGCCGGAATTGAGGGTGGACTTGGCCTGCTGAGCCCGCGCGCAGTTGTCGGCACGCGCCTTGGCCACGCGGTCGGCCTCGGCCTTCTTTTTGGCGGCTTCGGCGGCCTCGGCTTCGGCCTTCTTCTTTTCCAGCGCCTCGTCCTTCCCGGCAGGGCGGGGGGCGGGTGCCGCCTGCTGGCCCGGCGGGGCGCCCGCCGGTTGCGACACGGCCACGCCGCCGTCCTGAGCGGCCGCCGCAGCAGGGGGCGCTGCCGGGACAGGGGCGCGCGCTGTGCCGCGGGGCTGCTGGAGGATGCTGGCCTGCGGCGTGTCGGCTGGAGGCGGGCGGTCGCTGAAAACCTTGCGTCCGTCCTTGTCCACCCACTGCCACTGCGCGGAAGCGCCCAGGGCCCAGGTGCAGGCCACGGCCAACAGAACCAGCTTGTGCTTTGTCATGCGCCGCAGTTTATCTGCGCCGCCGCGTGCGCACCAGCGCGAGCGTCCCTGCACCGCGTTCCGCTGCGTGGGCACGGGTACAATCCGCCTTTTGGAGCCTTCTCATGCGCCTTCTTGGAAAAGCGCTCACCTTCGACGATGTGTTGCTGGTGCCAGCGTACTCCCAGGTCCTGCCCAAGGACACGTCCCTCGCGACGAAACTTTCCCGCAATATCCAACTGAATCTTCCGCTCGTGTCCGCCGCCATGGACACGGTGACCGAAGCGCGCCTGGCGATCGCCATCGCGCAGGAAGGCGGCATCGGCATCGTCCACAAGAACCTGACCGCGCAGGAACAGGCGGCCCATGTGGCCAAGGTCAAGCGCTACGAGTCGGGCGTGGTGCGCGATCCGGTGGTCATCACCCCCCAGCACACCGTGCTGCAGGTGCTGCAGCTGTCCGAGCAACTGGGCATCTCGGGCTTTCCGGTGTGCGACGGCGGCAAGGTCGTCGGCCTGGTCACCGGGCGTGACCTGCGCTTCGAGACGCGCTACGACGTCAAGGTGCACGAGATCATGACGCCGCGCGAGAAGCTCGTCACGGTCAACGAGAAGGACGGTACCTCGCCTGAGCAGGCCAAGGCCCTGCTGAACAAGCACAAGCTCGAGCGGCTCCTGGTCGTGAACGACGCCTTCGAGCTCAAGGGCCTGATCACCGTCAAGGACATCACCAAGCAGACCAGCTTCCCCAACGCCGCACGCGATGCCTCGGGCCGCCTGCGGGTGGGTGCGGCGGTCGGTGTGGGCGAGGGCACCGAAGAACGCGTGGAAGCGCTGGTCAAGGCCGGCGTCGATGCCATCGTGGTCGATACCGCCCACGGCCACAGCCACGGCGTGATCGAGCGCGTGCGCTGGGTCAAGAAGCACTATCCGCAAGTCGACGTGATCGGCGGCAACATCGCCACCGGCGCGGCAGCCCTGGCGCTGGTCGAGGCAGGCGCCGATGCGGTCAAGGTCGGCATCGGCCCCGGCTCCATCTGTACGACGCGCATCGTGGCAGGCGTCGGCGTGCCGCAGATCATGGCCATCGACAGCGTCGCCACGGCCCTCAAGGGCACCGGCGTGCCGCTGATCGCGGACGGTGGCATCCGCTACAGCGGCGACATCGCCAAGGCATTGGCCGCCGGCGCCAGCACCATCATGATGGGCGGCATGTTCGCCGGCACCGAAGAGGCGCCGGGCGAAGTCATCCTGTTCCAGGGCCGCAGCTACAAGAGCTATCGCGGCATGGGCTCCATCGGTGCCATGCAGCAGGGCTCGGCCGACCGCTACTTCCAGGAATCCAGCACCGGCAACCCCAATGCCGACAAGCTGGTGCCCGAAGGCATCGAAGGCCGCGTGCCCTACAAGGGCTCGATGGTCTCCATCGTCTTCCAGATGGCTGGCGGCGTGCGTGCAGCCATGGGCTACTGCGGTTGCGCCACCATCCAGGACATGAACGACAAGGCGGAGTTCGTCGAGATCACCACCGCCGGCATCCGCGAGAGCCACGTCCACGACGTGCAGATCACCAAGGAAGCCCCCAACTACCGCGCCGACTGACCCATCGGCATCCACAGGCCCGAACCCACGCAAAAGCGGTGTTCGGGCCTTTGTCGTTTCCGGCCTCTGCCCCCTGGCCTGCCCGCGAGAAGCTTTGTCCCAGGTCCCCCAGGCCGGTGCCGGGCGCCTTTCTTGCCGCAGCTCAGCGCTGCCGGGTCTGCCAGTGCGGGTGGACCCAGTAAGGCGCGGTGGACCGTGGCAGCGGGGGGCGGCCGCGGATGACGTCGGCCAGCTTTTCCGCCATCATGATCACCGGCGCATTCAGGTTGCCGCTGACCACGTCCGGCATGATGGAGGCGTCCACCACGCGCAGGCCGTCCACGCCATGCACACGGGCATCGCCATCGGTTACCGCCCTCTCGTCGGTGCCCATGCGGCAGGTGCATGAAGGGTGCAGCGCGCTCTCGGCATGCTCGCGGATGTGGGCGTCGATCTCCGCGTCCGTCCTCACCGTTTCCGCGGGCGAGACGGCCTTGCCACGGAAGCGGTCGAACGCGGCTTGCTCGAAGATCTCGCGCGTAAGGCGTACGCCGGCGCGCATCTCCTTGCGGTCCTGTTCGGTGCTCATGTAGTTGAACAGGATCTCGGGCGCGGCCGTGGGGTCGGCCGAGCGCAGCTTCACATGGCCACGGCTGGTGGGCCGCATGGGGCCCACGTGTGCCTGGAAGCCGTGAAAGCTGGCTGGCGCAGTGCCGTCGTAGCTGATGGCCATGGGTAGGAAGTGGTACTGCAGGTCCGGGTGCTGCACGCCCGCTTCGCTGCGGATGAAGCCGCCGGCCTCGAAGTGGTTGGTGGCCCCCAGGCCGGTGCCAAGCACCAGCCATTCGGCCCCGATGCGCGCCTTGGCCAGCGGATTCATGGCCGAGTACAGGGTGATCGGCTCCTTGCAGGCGTACTGCACGTAGGTTTCGAGGTGGTCCTGCAGGTTCTGGCCTACGCCGCGCAGGGCGCTGTACACGGGAAGGTCCAGGGCGCGCAGCGCATCGGGGTCGCCCACGCCGGAGAGCATCAGCAACTGGGGCGAGTTGATGGCGCCGCCGCACAGCAGCACCTCGCGGCGCGCGCGGATGAAGTCGGTGTGGTGGCCGTTGCGCACCTCCACGCCGGCGGCGCGGGGCGTGCCGTCGTGTGCTTCGAAGCGGATGCGGGTGACCAGCGCACGCGTGCGCACACTCAGGTTGGGCCGCTTCATGGCCGGACGCAGGTAGGCCATGGCGGTGCTCCAGCGGCGGCCCTTGTGGACCGTCATGTCCATCGGCCCCAGGCCTTCCTGCTGGTGGCCGTTCATGTCGGCGGTGTAGGGGTAGCCGGCCTGCTGGCCTGCGGCGACGAAGGCCTCGTACAGAGGGTTCCGGCATGCCCCCGTGGACACGTGCAGCGGGCCGCTGTCGCCCCGGTAGGCGTCGCCGCCCTTGGCGCGGGTCTCGGCCTTGCGGAAGTAGGGCAGGCAGTCGGCGTAGGACCAGTGGGCCAGGCCGTCGTGGCTGGCCCAGCCTTCGTAGTCCAGCGCGTGGCCGCGGATGTACACCATGCCGTTGATCGACGAGGAGCCGCCCAGCACCCGGCCGCGCGGGCAGTAGATGCGCCGGCCGTTCATGAACGGGTCGGGCTCCGTGTGGTAGTACCAGTTGTATTTGTCGTTGGCCAGCGGATAGGCGAAGGCCGAGGGCATGTGGATGAAAAGGCTGTGGTCTGCCGGACCGGCTTCCAGCACCAGCACGCTCACCTCTCCGTCTTCGGTCAGGCGGTTGGCCAGCACCGACCCGGCCGAGCCGGCGCCGACGATGATGTAGTCGAATTCGTTGATCACTTCCGGGGCCCTCTCAGCGATAGGTGCAGGCCACGTCGCCCAACTCGACGTACACGGTCTTGACCTGGGTGTAGTGCTCCAGCGCCAGCATGCTGTTCTCGCTGCCGATGCCCGACTCGCGGATGCCGCCGAAAGGCATCTCCACCGGGGTCACGTTGTAGTTGTTGATCCAGCAGAGGCCCGCCTGCAGGCGGGCTGCCATGCGGTGACCGCGCTTGATGTCCTGCGTGAACACGCCGCTGGCCAGGCCGAACCGCGTGGCGTTGGCGCGGCGCACCACTTCGTCTTCGTCGTCGAAGGTCAGCACGCTCATCACCGGGCCGAAGATTTCTTCCCTGACGATGCGCATGTCGTCACGGCAGTCGGAAAAAATGGTGGGTGCCACGAAGCGGCCGCCGCAGCCGGGAACGTCCACGGCACGGCCGCCCAGCACCAGGCGCGCGCCTTCGGCCAGGCCGCTGGCGATGTAGGACATCACTTTGTCGCCATGGGCGGCGGAGATCATCGCCCCCACCTCGGTGAGTGGGTCCATGGGGTCGCCCACGCGCAGCAAGGCCGTGCGCTCCGCCAGGCGGGCCAGGAAGCGGCCGTGCAGGCCCCGCTGCACGAACACCCGTGTGCCATTGGTGCAGATCTCGCCCTGGGTGTAGAAGTTGGCCAGCATGGCTGCCGAGACGGCCTGCTCCAGATCGGCATCGTCGAACACCACCAGCGCCGACTTGCCGCCCAGTTCCATGGTGACGCGCTTGAGCGTGTCGGCAGCGGCGGCCATCACCCGCTTGCCCGTGGGCACCGAGCCGGTCACCGACACCTTGGCCACGTCGGGATGGGCGACCAGCAGGGCGCCGGTGGTCCCCTTGCCTTGCAGCACGTTGAAGACCCCGGGGGGAACGCCGGCTTCGAGGTAGATCTCGGCCAGCTTGACGGCGCTCATCGGCGTCAGCTCGGAGGGCTTGAAGATCATTGCATTGCCGGCGGCCAGCGCGGGTGCCGATTTCCAGCAGGCGATCTGGATGGGGTAGTTCCACGCGCCTATGCCTACGCACACGCCCAACGGTTCACGCCGGGTGTAGGCCAGGGCCGTCTTGAAAGGGTACTGCTGGCCGGTGAGCGTGGCTGCGGCGCCGGCGAAGTATTCGATGCAGTCGGCGCCGCTGACCACGTCCACCGCCAGCGCCTCCTGCAGCGGCTTGCCCGTGTCCATGACCTCCAGCGCGGCCAGTTCGTCGTTGCGGGCGCGCAGCAGGACGGCGGCGCGCATCAGGATGCGGCCCCGCTCGGCCCCGCCCATCGCCGCCCATTCGGCCTGGCCCGCCCGGGCCGACGCCACGGCCTGGGCCACGTCGGCTTCGCCGGCCTCGTGCAAATGGCCGATGGAGCTGCCGGTGGCCGGGTTGAGGTTGTCGAAGGACGGGCCCTGGCCGTGGACCAGCTGGCCTGCGATGAAGCTGAAAATGGAGAGGGTCATGGGAGGCAGGGGGCTCGGCCATGCGGTCGGCCCGTTCATGCAGGGATCGGGAAGGAAGCAGGAATCGATCAGAAGGTCTTGCTCAGGGTCAGCGCGAGCGCGGGCTTGCCCAGGCGTTTGCCCAGGGTGTTGCCGCTGGCATCCGCGGCAAAATTCGAGCCGATCCAGAACCTGTCCTTGTCGGAGGCATAGGTCAGGGCACCGCTCAGCGTCCAGCTGCCGGGCAGGGCCTTGGACAGGCCCAGCTTGTAGTCCACCCAGTTGGCTCCGGAATGATGGGCCAGGATGCCTGTGCCCACGTGGGTCAGCAAGGTGTAGCCGTCGCCCAGCTCGGGGTTGAAGTTGAAGTCGAGGTAGAGCGAGCCGCGGCCGTCGTCGAAAGTGCCGAAATAGTCTTTGCTCACCGTGATGAAGGTGTTGAAGGACAGGGGCCCTTGCTCACGCCCAGCTTCACTTCGGTGTAGTTGTACTTGCGGCCGTCGACCAGGGGCGAGCTGCTGCCCAGGTAGAGGTACTGGTAGAGGCCGGCGGTGTAGCCGACGTCGGCCAGCGTGCCGCTGTAGCCGCCGTAGATGTCCCATTCGGTGCTGCCGCCTCGGAACTCGGTGCCGCTGATGCTGGATGCCCAGGTGCCCAGGAACAACCCGGATGCGTGGGCGTAGTCGATGCCGCCCTGCACGGCCGGCTTGCCCCAGCTTTGCGTGAAGCCGCGCGACACGTAGTTGCTGGTGATCGCGAAGTTGCCGGCGATGCGCGAGGCCTCGGGCGCGGCGGCGGCGGTCTGGGCCTGGGCCTGGGCGGGCGCCGAAAGCATCGTCACCAGGCTGGCGCTCAGGGTGATGGACAGGAAGGTGAGGTGGGCGGGCTTCACGGCAAGGTCTCGTATGAGGCAGCGGTTGGACGGGGTGCGGGGCGCAGCCCGGGCGGCGCCATTCGGCATCGCTCCATGGGGGCAAGGGCAGCGGTGATGCGGGCTTTGATCAGGTCCGGGGCGTCACAGCCCCAGGCTCTTCCTGACGGCGCTCAGGCCATCGCCGCCAGAAAAAGTCTTGACGTCCTTGAGCCAGGAGTCGAGCACGTCGGGGTTCTTCCTGAGCCAGGTGCGGGCCACGTCGGTGGGCCGGCCCTTGCCGACGATGCCCAGCATGACCTGGTTCTCCATTTCGGTCGTGAAGCGCAGGTTGCGCAGCAACTGGCCGACGTTGGGGCAGCGGGTCTCGTAGTCGGGAGGCAGTGCGGTGTAGACCTTGGCTTCGCCGAAGTTGGGGCCGAAGACCTCGTCGCCTCCTTCGAGGTAACGGACCTTCATCTGCACATTCATCGGATGGGGCTCCCAGCCCAGGAAGACCACGTCCTTGTGCATGCGGATGGCGCGCTGCACCTCGGCCAACATGCCGGCTTCCGAGGATTCGACCAGCTTGAAGTCCTTGAGGCCGAACTGGTTCTTGTCGATCATGCCCTTGATGAGCGCATTGCCGTCGTTGCCCGGCTCGATGCCGATGATCTGGCCATCCAGCTCCTTGCGGAACTTGGCGATGTCGTCGAAGGTCTTGAGGCCCTTGTTGTAGAGCGGCTCGGGTACCGCCAGGGTGTACTTGGCGCCCACGAGGTTGGCTGGGTCGAGCACCTTGATCTGCCCTGCCTTGACGAAAGGTTCGATCATCGACGTCATGCTGGGGTTCCAGTAGCCCAGGAACGCGTCGATCTTCCGGGTCTTGAGGCCCGAGAAGGTGATGGGCACCGAGGCGATGGTCACCGTGGGCCTGTAGCCCAGGCCTTCGAGCACCACCGAGGCCAGGCCGGTGGTCGCGGCGATGTCGCTCCAGCCCACGTCGGCGAAGCGCACCTGCTGGCAGGCGGGTGCGTCAGTGGCCTGAGCGGTGCCCATGCAAGCCAAGATGAAGGCGGCCGTCGAGGCGGCCCGGCAGAATCGGTCGAAGCGCATGGAAGTACCTTGGGTGTGCTGCAGGAGGCGGGCGGAGGTAGCAAGGCCCCTACTGTTCCATGCTGGTAATGTGCGGATGTTCAGAATCCGACCTGCGTTTGTCTCCTGTCGGCATCGGGGGCCTGCATTCGGCGACCGCAGGCCATGGCGGGAGTGCTCGGCGCCATGGGAGCACGCCATGGCGCCCGGTTCCTCCGCCGTTTCCTGGGCGGGCGCGATCTCGTCACCCTTCTTGGCGATGGTGGTCCGATTGCCAGGGTTTGGTCGGTTTGGTAAAGTCTGGTCTGAATTCTTGTTCAGGCCAGATTTTTCTCTTTTCCGGAACCCTTTGCGCATGCAGACCGTCGGCATTTATGAAGCCAAGACCCGCTTTTCCGCGCTCATCGAAGCGGTGGAGCAGGGTGAGGAGGTGCGCATCACCCGGCACGGAAAAGAGGTGGTGCGCATGCTGCCGGTGCGGCGCCGGCCGGTGATCACCGACGAGCAGATCGCGCGCGAGCTGGGGCAGATCGATGTGCTGCATGCCAGCATCCGTGCCGCGACCGCGCATACGGCAGCCCCGGCCCTGCGCCGCAACGGGCGCAGCACCGCCGCATGACCAGCACCGCCTTCGTGCTCGATGCCTCCGTGACTGCCGCCTGGCTGCTGCCCGATGCGGCCAGCGAGCACACGCGGCGCCTCTATGCCCGCATCCGCCGCGACGAGGTCGAGCCGCAGGCACCGAACCTCTGGCAGTGGGAGTGCGGCAACCTGATCGCCAGCGGCGTGCATGCCGGCCGCATTCCCGCAGGCGCCGTCGAAGGCCTGTGGGCCGTGCTCGAGGCCATCCGCCACCGCGTGGAGCTGCACGAACTGGCGCCGGCACAGCACAAGGCCGTGCTCGACGTCGCGCTGGACACCGGCCTGCCGGTTTACGACGCCGCGTACCTCTGGCTCGCGCGCTCGCTGCGCCTGCCGCTCGCCACTTTCGATGCCGCCCAGGCCGAGGCCGCAAAGCGCACCGGCGTGGCGTTGCTCGATCTGTCCACGTTCTGAGTGACGGCCATTTTCTTTCCGCCTTTTCCCGACCACCGTTTCGCACCCGACCGACCACCATGCAACACCAGAAAATCCTCATCCTCGACTTCGGCTCGCAAGTCACCCAGCTCATCGCCCGCCGCGTGCGCGAGGCCCACGTCTACAGCGAGGTCCACCCGTGCGACGTGACCGACGAGTGGATCCGCGAATACGCCAAGGACGGCTCGCTCAAGGGCGTGATCCTGTCCGGCAGCCATGCAAGCGTGTACGAGGAAACCACCGACAAGGCGCCCCAGGCCGTGTTCGAGCTGGGCGTGCCGGTGCTGGGCATCTGCTACGGCATGCAGACCATGGCGCACCAGCTGGGCGGCAAGGTCGAAGGCCACCACCAGCGCGAATTCGGTTTTGCCGCCGTGCGTGCGCATGGCCATACCGAACTGCTGAAAGACATCGCCGACTACACCACGGCCGAAGGCCACGGCATGCTGAACGTGTGGATGAGCCACGGCGACAAGGTCACCGAGCTGCCCCCGGGCTTCAAGCTCATGGCCAGCACCCCCAGCTGTCCCATCGCCGGCATGGCCGACGAGACGCGCCGCTTCTACGCCGTGCAGTTCCACCCCGAAGTCACGCACACGGTGCAGGGCAAGGCACTGCTCGACCGCTTCGTGCTGGGCATCTGCAAGGCCTCTCCGGACTGGGTCATGGGCGACTACATCGAGGAAGCCGTCCAGAAGATCCGCGAGCAGGTGGGCGACGAAGAGGTCATCCTGGGCCTGTCCGGCGGCGTGGACTCGTCGGTGGCGGCCGCGCTGATCCACCGCGCCATCGGCGACCAGCTCACCTGCGTGTTCGTCGACCACGGCCTGCTGCGCTTGAACGAGGGCGACCTGGTGATGGAAATGTTCGAGGGCAAGCTGCACGCGAAGGTCATCCGCGTCGATGCCAGCGAACTCTTCCTCGGCAAGCTGGCCGGCGTGAGCGAGCCCGAAGCCAAGCGCAAGATCATCGGCGGCGAGTTCGTCACCGTGTTCAAGCAGGAAGCCGCCAAGCTCAAGGCGGGCGATGGGGGCCACAAGGGCGCGACCTTCCTGGCCCAAGGCACCATTTACCCCGACGTGATCGAGTCGGGCGGCGCCAAAAGCAAGAAGGCCGTCACCATCAAGAGTCACCACAACGTCGGCGGCCTGCCCGAGCAGCTGGGCCTGAAGCTGCTGGAGCCGCTGCGCGAGCTGTTCAAGGATGAAGTGCGCGAACTGGGCGTGGCGCTGGGCCTGCCCCCCGCCATGGTCTACCGCCACCCGTTCCCGGGCCCGGGCCTGGGCGTGCGGATTCTGGGCGAGGTGAAGAAGGAATACGCCGACCTGCTGCGCGAGGCCGACCACATCTTCATCGAAGAGCTGCGCAACTTCATCGACCCCGCCACCGGCAAGAGCTGGTACGACCTGACCAGCCAGGCCTTCACGGTGTTCCTGCCGGTCAAGAGTGTGGGCGTGATGGGCGATGGCCGCACGTACGACTACGTCGTGGCCCTGCGCGCGGTGCAGACCAGCGACTTCATGACGGCCGACTGGGCTGAGCTGCCCTACGCGCTGCTCAAGAAGGTGTCGGGCCGCATCATCAATGAAGTGCGCGGCATCAACCGCGTGACCTACGACGTCAGCAGCAAGCCGCCAGCGACGATCGAGTGGGAGTGATCAGGCGGCCAGCCCCCTCGCCGCAAGGGCTGGCCAGCCTGATGCGCCGGGCACCCGCAGGCCTGGCGACGCTCGGCCCGCTCAGCGCGGCAGCCCGATCCGGAGCACGTCGAAAGGCAGCAGCGGCGGCGGCGCCTTCTGCTTGTCGGTCTGGCCGTTGACCACCCACATCGCCGAGCCGGCCAGGGCGGCGGTGGTCGGGTATTTCAGGCGCGGGTCGTGCAGGCGCTGCACCACCCGGCCGCTGTCCCAGCCAGTGGCCAGCGTGACCCGTACCAGCTCATGGGCGGCATTGCGCACCACGTAGAGGTCGGTGGCGCCCACCAGCAACAGGCCGTCGCCATGCTGCAGATCGCCGCCCTCCAGCCGCACGGGAGTCACCGCGCGCGTTTCGGTGTGGATGCGCCAGAGCTCGCCCGTGGACTGCTGCACCGCCAGCAGCCAGCGCCCGTCGGGTGAGGCAACGATGCCGTTCCAGTTGATCTCGTTGGGCTTGTAGCGAACGGGGGTGGTGCGCAGGTCGAGCCAGCGCTCCAGCCGGGCGGACGGGCCCTGGCGGGTGTCGATGCGCCAGAGCACCGGGCGGAAGGAGTCGGTCACGTAGAGGAAGGGCCCGGCCATCGCCAGGTCGTTGAGGAAGGCGTGGCCGTCCTTCGGGCCTTCCACCACTTGCACCGTGGCGGCCGTCTTCAGGTCGACGAGCGCCACCGTGTCGGTCGTGCCTCCCGCCACCCACAGCCGGCCTTGGCGGTCGATCTCCATGCCGTAGGCCGCCTGGCGTCCAGGGGATCCGCCAGACTGGAACAGCTCCGCCTGCGCGGCCCCGGGAGCCACGCGGTAGATGTGGCCTTCGGTGCTGGATCCGACATAGGCTACGCCCGATGCGGGGTCGATGGCGATGCCTTCGGGGAACACATTGGCGCCCTCGAACACGGCGCGGCCGGTCACCATGCTCGGGCCGGCCGGCTCGATCAGGCCGCAGGCGATGCGTCCGCCCGAGTCGCCCGCCGGGTCGCTCGCGTAGTCGTCTGCCCGTTCATGCACGACCAGCGTTCGGCCCAGCACACTCGTCTCGCCAGGCTGCAACGTCACATGCGGATTCGTGTAGCGCAGGCGGCCGCTGCCGTCGGCGCCGACCTCGATGTTCGGCAGTTCCCCGGCGTGCGCGTCGTTCGCCGACTGGCCTGGGCGGCCGTGATTGCGCGTCATGAACGGGTCGAAGTGCCCGCCTGCGGCACCGAACGGAACGATCTGCCCGGTGGCCGCGTCTGGCCCGGGCGCGCAGGCGCCGTGTGCATGGATGTGAAAGCCGTGCCGTCCAGGCGCCATGCCCTGTACCTCGATGGCGATCTCCACCCCCGAGCGGCCAGGCAGTTCGCGCAGGGTGGCCTGGCCCGCGGCGCCGCCCGCCGGGTTCGACAGGGCGACTTGCGCCGTGGCGCTTTCAGGAGCCGCAGCCGGATTGGCACGCGCGTCGTGGGTGGCTGGCATGCCGTTGGCGGGGTCCGTGGGCGGCGTGCCGGCGCGCGGCATGTCGAAGTTGCCGGTCGCAGCGCAGCCGCTCAGCAAGAGCGCCAGGGCCGCCGTGGCCGCAGCCGAGGGCACGGTCGGGAGCAGGGATTGGGTCATGCAGAACCTCGTGGTGACAGGTGGAAAAACCGGGGCCGGGATGCGGGCTGGGCGGTCCAGCCCGGACTCGCGTTCAGTGGCGATCCGTCGTGCCGCGGGCGGCGGCGGTGGTCAACGGCGCGGATAGCTCACGCGGTAGATCACGCCGTTCTGGTCTTCGGCGACCAGCAGCGATCCGTCGCGCGCCACTGCCAGCCCCGCCAGCCGGCCGAACTGCGCCGGGCGTTGGGCCTTTTGCGCTTCTGCCGCAGCCGGCTTGGGGCCGGGCTGCATCCGGTCTGCGGGCGGGTTCGGCATCAGCCAGCCACTCACGAAGTCTTCCGTGCCGGTGGGCCGGCCGTTGGCGTCGAAGCGCACACGCACCACGTTGTAGCCACTGGGTTGCGAGCGGTTCCACGAGCCCCGGAACGCCACGAATGCGTCGCCCCGGTATTCCTGCGGAAATTGCGTGGCGCTGTAGAACGCGAAGCCGATGGGCGCGGCGTGCGCGGTGTACTGCAGCACCGGTGCCTCGGTGGTGGGGCAGAAGTCGGCCTTGGTGGTCTGCGGCGGCTCGTTCACCTGGAAGCGGGTCACCTGCTTGTTGCCCCAGCAGAACGGCCAGCCGTAGTGCTTGTTCATCTGGATGGCGTTCAGCTCTTCCGGCGGCTCGTCGTCGCCCTGGAAGTCGGAGCCGTGGTCAAAGCCCCAGAGCGTGCCCGTGGTGGGGTGCCAGCCGAAGCCGATGGTGTTGCGCAAACCGCGTGCGACCACTTCGCGCCCCGTGCCGTCGGGCCGCATCCGCACCATGGTGGCCGATTCGCCATTCGTCTCGCGGCAGTTGTTGCAGGTCGAGCCGACGGTCACGTACAGCCATCCGTCCGGGCCGAAGGCCAGCGTGCGGTTGGGGTGCTGCCCGGCGTCGGGCAGGTCGTCCAGCAACACGCGCGGCGTGGACAGGCTGCCGTCCGTCTGCACCTCCGCCACCATCACCTTCTTGTCGGTCACCAGATAGAGCTGGTTGTCGCGCAGCGCGAGCCCGTGGGCATATTTCGCGTTTTGCAGCACCACCTTCTGCTGGTCGGCTCGGCCATCGCCATCGGTGTCGCGCAAGAGCAGCACGTCGCCCTGTTCGCGCCGGCTGGCATACACGTCGCCATTCGGGGCCACCACCAGCCAGCGCACGTTCTGCAGATCGCGGGCAAAGACGGACACCGTGAAACCGGCCGGCACCTTGAGCTGGCGCAGCAGACCGTCATCGAACTTCACCGGGGTCGGCTCCACCACGCCGCCAGTCACGGCCACGGGGCCGTCGCCGGGCGGAAGCTGCGCGATGGCATGGAAGTGGGCGGCAGCCAGGCAGGCAGCGAGCAGGGCCGAACGGTGCAGAGGGGAGGGGGCTGTCATGCGAGGGCGCTCCGTGAAGCGGATGGAAGAAGGGGGCGGCGGTCCGCGGGCTGCCGCGTTTGCCGCCATCCTCTGGCACAGGCCCAGCTCTCCTGCCATCTGCGGCCGCGTGTGGCTGTAGGAGGCGGCCAGCCCTGGGCCGCAGCGCACCCGTGCCACCAGGTGGGCCTCGCCGGAGAACCCAACGGTGGCGTGGTTGCCTACAGCGGTGGGGCGACCGATCCCACGAGCAAGCTGGCCTGTCGGGAACGGGTGGGGCTGCGCCGCACCCTTAGCTTCAATGCATGAACTCCATCGCCTCCCAACCTGCTGCCGCACCGGCAGCAGCACCCGATCCGGCCATTCACGACTTCGTTGCAGACAAGATGTTTCCCTGCGTCGGCGCGAAGTCGGCGCTGAACAAGGGGCGGCTGCACACGCGGTCTTTCGGCCGCCTTGCCGATCCGGCCCATACCGCAGCGCTTTACCAGCAGTTGCTGGATTTCTCGGCCGAGTACCCGGACCCGGGCAACCTGCCCGTGAGCTTCGTGGCCCTCTTCGAGCCGCAAGGCGACGGCGCCGGCGATGAACGGGCTTTCGAGCAGGCACTCTGGCAGCAGCTGCAGCAGTTGCACGAACACGACCGGGAGCAAGGCGCGGCATGGGCCGAGGGCGTGAGCGACGACCCGGAGCGCGAGGATTTCTCCTTCAGCGTCGGAGGCCGGGCATTCTTCGTGGTGGGACTGCACCCTGGCGCGTCGCGCCTGGCGCGGCGCACCCCCGTCCCCAGCCTGGTGTTCAATTTCCACCAACAGTTCGAGCACCTGAAAGCCACGGGCAAGTACACGGTGATGCAGGACGCCATCCGCGCCCGCGACGTGGCCTTGCAGGGCTCGATCAACCCGGTGCTCGCCCGCTTCGGCGAATCGTCCGAAGCCCGCCAGTATTCAGGCCGCGCCGTAGAGGCCGGCTGGAAATGTCCGTTTCATTCCAAGGCCCCCGAACATGCATGAATGCCGCCACTCCACCTGCCGAATCCCGCCCCAGTCGGGCGTCGCCTTCCAGCTGCGCGCCAGCGAAGTGCTGCGTATCTACGACCCGATGGGTGAGCAGGTGGCCGATCTGTTCGCGTTCGCCGAAGACGATCACCGCTGCGCCCTGTCATCGGGCCGCAGCATCGACTACGCGTCGACGATCTACCTGACCAAAGGGGATCCGCTCTATTCCAACGACAGCCGGGTGATGTTCCGCATCCTCGAAGACACCGTGGGGCGGCACGACTTCCTGCTGACGCCGTGCAGCCAGGAGATGTTCGAGATCCTCTACAAGCACCAGGGCCACCACCCGAGCTGCTTTGAAAACCTGTACACCGCACTGGGCCAATTCGGCATTCGGCCGGAGCAGATCGGCACGACCTTCAACGTGTTCATGAACGTCGAAGTGGGCCCCGACGGGGCGGTCGCCGTGAAGCCGCCGCTGTCCCGGGCGGGCGACTACATCGAGCTGCGTGCCGAGATGAACCTGATCTGCGGGCTCACCTCCTGCTCGGCGGAAAATTCGAACAACGGCAGCTTCAAGCCGATCGACTACGAAATCATCACGCGCCCCTGCAACGGCGACTGAAGGCCGGCGCAGGCGCCACGGCGCCGGCAGCAAAAGCCTGTTTGCCGATGGGCGCCTATGCTGGCTCGCTCGGGCTCGCCCCGCCGGGCCGGCCGTATGCGGTCAGCGTGTAGGCGTGCAGATTGAACCCCATGCCCGCGGCGATGACCCGCAACCGCTCTTCGATCACCGGGTCGTGGAACTCATGCACCGCGCCGGTGGCAGTGCACACGACGTGGCCGTGGTGCTGCTCTCCGTCGTTCAGCTCATACACCGCCTTGCCCTGATGGAGCTGGCTCTTCTTGAGCATGCCGGTCTGCTCGAACTGTGCCAGCACCCGGTACACCGTCGCCAGCCCCAGATCGACGCCTTTCTGCAGTAGCAGGCGATAGACGTCTTCCGCCGCCAGATGGCGTTCGGTGCTGGTGCGAAACGCCTCCAGTACCTGGATGCGGGGCAGGGTGGGTCTGAGGCCGGAGGCCTGGAGATCGGCGGACATGGCGGCTGGAAGCGATGAAGCGTCGGCGGCTTGCGTGGGCGAAAAAAAGCCTGGCTACGCGGGCACAAACCCGTTGGCTGGCAAAAACGACCCTTCGGACCGGATGGTCCTGGAGTCGCCCCACGATGAAACCGGGGCTGGCGGGTGCAAATTCAGCGCACTGGCCAGCGATTGACGGCAGTGTAGCATTGAATGAGAATGGTTATCAATCAGAGAAATAACTTTTTTCAATGGATGCAGTTCGGTGGACCGGATCCAGGGCCCGGAGCCGCTGAACTAATCGCCTGCAAACCCTTAGCCGGCTGCCCGACCGGCTCCGCCCGCCCATGACAACCACACCTTTCGATCATCTGTTGAGCGAACACCGCGCCCTGCTGGCCCACTACGGCCGGTCGCAACTGCGTTGCACTGAGCTGTTGACCTGGCAGGAGCAAGAGATCGAGCGGCTGCAGGCCCAGGCCATGCGGCTGCGAGCCCGGGCCATCGTCCGCGACAGCCAGTGGGCGTTTGCGCAGGAAGATCACGCGGCGCTCGTCGCCAGCCTGCCGGGCCTGCCCCGGCGCCGCGCCCTGGCTGCGCAGGCCGAGCACCTGGCCCAGCGCATGCAGGCATTGGCCCGCGAGGTGCTGCACTGGCAATGGCGTGCGGGCCGCGGCGCGGGCCCGGCGGGCGGCGGACCGGCCAGCGATGGCGGCGTGGGTGCTCGCGCGGAGGGCCGACACCCCCAGCCGTCGGCCACGCTACCGCGTTCGGTGCTGTGGATCGCCCGCAGCGACGTCGGCGGCTGGGTGACGCGACAGTCGGGGCCGGGCGCTGGGAGCCCGGTGCCCCAGGAAGCCGCAGCCCGGCACACCCCCGGCGCCTTCAATGCCCTGGCTCTGGAATGCGCTGATCCCCAGGCGCTGGAGGCCAGCCTGGTCGCTGCCGACCTGGTGATCTGCCAGACGGGGTGCCTGGGCCACAACGACTATTGGCGGGTGCAGGATCACTGCAAGCGGACGGGCAAGGCTTGCGTGATGGTGGACCGGCCGCAGGTCGTGCACTGGACGCGGGAGCTGCAGTCGGCCGACACGCCGGACGCCGCCAGGGCCAGCAACCATGCCCAATCAGATCATTTGCTATAAAAATAGTAGCTAAAGACCTATTAAATACGGGCGCTTGATGCCTAAAAGGCTTTGATTTCAGGGCGCCACCGCCATCGCCTGGACGGCCATGGCAATTGGCCATGGCGATCGGCGGCGACCCCTGCCTCTTCCCGGTCAGGCCATGGTCATCAGACTGGCGTTGCCGCCTGCGGCAGCGGTGTTCACGCTCAACGACCGCTCGATGACCAGGCGCGTCAGCGGCACCTCGCCATCGCCCGGCCGCAGGCCCGTCACGCCGACGATGGGGCCCGGGCGCCGGGCCACGGCCTCGCAGACGCTGCGCAGGGACTGCGCATCGCCATGGTGCAGCACGGCGTCGATCGGTACGGCCGCGGCATCCTGCCAGTCATCCACCAGGGCGATGCGGGCCTGCACCGCCGCAGGCAGCCGGGCGTGCAGGGCCGCGGCCTGCTGGCGCGGCCAGACGGCGGTGCCGCCCACCGCCAGCACGGCCGCCAGCTGCGTCAGGCGGTCGGTGTCGTCGGCGGCCAGGCACAGCGTGCGCTCGCGCGCCGCCAGCAGGTATTGGTTGCGCTCGCCGGTGGGGCCGGGCAGCGCGCAGGCCAGGCCGGCGACCGACGCGCCCGCCAGCACCGAACACCGCTGGGCCAGGGCCGTGTCGCCGCTGCCCGAAGCACGCGCCCAGGCTGCGAGTGCCTGCAGCGGAGCCTGCCGGTCGGCCTGCCCAGCGCTGTCGGGCTCGGCGGCCGAGGTGCTGCGGATGGCTGCCAGCGCCGCCTGCGCCGGGTGCGACGCCAGCAAGCGCAGCAGGTAGAGCGGCCCGCCGGCCTTCGGCCCGGTGCCCGACAGTCCCTCACCCCCGAAGGGCTGCACGCCCACCACCGCGCCCACCATGTTGCGGTTGACGTAGAGGTTGCCGGCATGGGCACGGCGCACCACGTGCTCGACCGTCTCGTCGATGCGCGTGTGCAGGCCCTGCGTCAGGCCATAGCCGGTGGCGTTGATCTCGTCCAGCAGGTCGTCCAGCCGCGCGCGCTCGTAGCGCACCACGTGCAGCACCGGGCCGAACACCTCGCGCTTCAGCTCGCCGATGCGGTCCAGCTCGATCAGCGTGGGGGGCACGTAGGTGCCTTGCGCCAGCACCTCGGGCGCCACGGCGGGCTGGAAGACGGCGCGGCCCTGGGCACGCAGCGCATCGATGTGCCGCTGGATGCCCGACTGGGCCTCGGCGTCGATCACCGGGCCCACGTCGGTGGCCAGGCGGCCCGGGTCGCCCATCTGCAGCTCGCCCATGGCGCCGCGCAACATGGCCAGCACCCGGTCGGCCGCGTCGGCCTGCACGCACAGCACGCGCAGGGCAGAACAACGCTGGCCGGCGCTGTCGAAGGCCGAGGCCACGACGTCGGCCACCACCTGCTCCACCAGGGCAGACGAGTCCACGATCATCGCGTTCTGCCCGCCGGTTTCCGCGATGAGCGGGATCGGCTGGCCCTGCGCGTCCAGCCGGCCCGCCACCGCGCGCTGCAGCAGGCGGGCGACCTCGGTGGAGCCGGTGAACATCACCCCCATCACGCGCTCATCGGCCACCAGCCGCGCGCCGACGGTGTCGCCCGCGCCGGGCAGCAGTTGCACCGCGGCTGCGGGCACGCCGGCCCGGTGCAGCGCCTGCACGGCCAGGGCCGCGACCAGCGGGGTCTGCTCGGCCGGCTTGGCCAGCACCGTGTTGCCCGCAGCCAGCGCCGCAGCCACCTGGCCCATGAAGATGGCCAGCGGGAAATTCCACGGGCTGATGCACACCACCGGCCCCAGCGGGCGGTGCGTGGCGTTGTCCAGGTGCTGGGCCGTCTGCGCGGCGTAGTAGCGCAGGAAGTCCACCGCCTCGCGCACCTCGGCCACGCCGTTGGCGCAGGTCTTGCCCGCTTCGCGCATCAAGAGGCCCAGCAGCTCGGGCATGCCGGCCTCCAGCAGCTCGGCCGTGCGCAGCAGCAGCTCGGCGCGCTCGGCGGGCGGCGTGGCGGCCCAGGCGGGCAGGGCGGCCTGGGCGGCTGCGATGGCGGTGTCCACATCGGCGAGCGATGCCTCCTGCACCTGGCCAACGACGTCCGCCAGGCAGGCGGGGTTGCGCAGCGCCGAAGGGGCGGCCGCGCCCGCCTGCACCGGCCCGGCGATCATCGGCCCCGCCTGCCAGGTGCGCGTGGCGCTGTCGGCCAGCGCGGCGTTCAGCGCCGTGAGCGTGTGCTCGTTGGACAGGTCGATGCCCGAGGAGTTGACCCGGGCCGGGCCGTAGAGAGCAGCCGGCAGGGGGATGCGCGGGTGGTGCAGCCCGGCGCGGCCCTCGCTCGCGGCCGTGGCGTCCACGGTGGCGACCGGGTCGCCCACCAGCGTGGCCAGCGGCAGCGTGGCGTCGGCCACCCGGTTCACGAACGAGGTGTTGGCACCGTTTTCCAGCAGGCGCCGCACCAGGTAGGCCAGCAGCGTTTCATGCGTGCCGACCGGCGCGTAGATGCGGCACGGCCGGCCCAGTCCGGCGGCGCCCACCACCTGCTCGTAGAGCGGCTCGCCCATGCCGTGCAGGCACTGGAACTCATATTGCCCGGGCTGCCAGGCGGCAGGGTCGGCCAGCTGGTAGATGGTGGCCAGCGTCTGTGCGTTGTGCGTGGCGAACTGCGGGTACACCGCGTCGGGTGCCGCCAGCAGCTTGCGGGCGCAGGCGATGTAGGAGACATCGGTGTGCGCCTTGCGCGTGTAGACGGGGTAGTCGGCCAGGCCCTCGACCTGGGCGCGCTTGATCTCGCTGTCCCAGTAGGCGCCCTTGACGAGGCGGACCATCAGCCGGTGGCCGCTGCGGCGGGCCAGGTCGACGCAGTAGTCGATGACGAACGGGCAGCGCTTCTGGTAGGCCTGGATGACGGAGCCGATGCCGTTCCAGCCGGCCAGCGACGGGGCGTGGCAGAGGCGCTCCAGCAAGTCGAGCGACAGCTCCAGCCGGTCGGCTTCTTCCGCGTCGATGTTGAGGCCGATGTCGTAGCCCCGCGCCAGTTCGGTCAGCTGCAGGAGGATGGGGTACAGCTCGTCCATCACCCGGGCGTGCTGCGCGCGGCTGTAGCGGGGGTGCAGGGCGGACAGCTTGATCGAGATGCCGGGGCCTTCGTACACGCCGCGCCCGGCCGATGCACGGCCGATGGCGTGGATCGCTTCCACGTACGAGGCGAGATACCGCGCCGCGTCCTGTGCGGTGAGTGCGGCTTCGCCCAGCATGTCGTACGAATATCGAAAGCCCTGCGCTTCCAGCGGCTGCGCGTGCACCAGTGCCTGGGCGATGGTTTCGCCCGTGACGAACTGCTCGCCCATCATTCGCATGGCCATGTCCACGCCCTTGCGGATCAGCGGCTCGCCACCCTTGGCCGTGAGCCGGCGCAAGGAAGCCGTCAGGCCCGTCTCGCTGTGCGTGGCCACGAGCTTGCCGGTCAGCAGCAGGCCCCAGGTGGCGGCGTTGACGAAGAGCGACGGGCTCTTGCCCAGGTGCGGCTCCCAGTCGCCGTGGCTGATCTTGTCGCGGATCAACGCGTCGCGCGTGGCGGCATCGGGAATGCGCAGCAGCGCCTCGGCCAGGCACATCAGCGCCACCCCCTCCTGCGACGAGAGCGCGAACTCCTGCAGCAGCCCCTGCACGATGCCGGCGCGCCCGCCCGCGCTCTTGCGCTCGCGCAGGCCACCGGCCAGGCGCAGCGCCATCGCCTGGATGTCGGCCGCCATCGGCTGCGGCAGGCGGGAAGATTCCAGCAGCGGGGCCAGCGCCTCGGGCTCAGGCCGCCGGTAGGCGTCGGTGATGGCCTGGCGCAGTGCCGGGTCGGCAGGGCGGGGAGCGAAGGCGGCAAGGGGTTGGGGCATGGCTGGCGGAGGTTGAAAGCTGGCCCGGCGCACGCGCGGGCCGGGGATGTGGCGATGATCTGGCTTTGCGGGGTGAATAAATCACTGAAAATGGCATGTATCACCGAATCATTCGCCAGAGCTAATCGCCATGCAGCACGATCTGGACCGCATCGACCGCAAGATCCTGAAGATTCTTCAAGAGGACGGCCGCATCGCCAACCTGAAGCTCGCCGAGGCGGTGGCGCTATCGCCCACGGCCGTGCTGGCGCGCGTGCAGCGCCTCACGCGCGACGGCTTCATCCTGGGGTATGAAGCCCGGCTCGATCCGCTCAAGCTCGGCGCCGGCATGCTGGTGTTCGTCGAGGTCTTGCTGGACCGCACCACGCCCAACGTGTTCGACCAGTTCAAGGTCGCCGTGCAGGTGCATCCCGAGATCATGGAGTGCCACATGGTGGCTGGCGGGTTCGACTACCTGCTCAAGACCCGCAGCGCCGACATGACGGCCTACCGCGCCTTCGCCGGCAATGTGCTGTGGCAGCTGCCGGGGGTGCGCGAAACCCGCACCTACGCGGTGATGGAAGAGGTCAAGCACTCGAGCCATCTGCCCATTGGCTGAGGCCTGCCCCCCCACTGCGCTGCCCTGAGCGGTGCCGCTGACACGAAATGTGCGTGTTCGCCCGGCACGTTTGGGCACCGGCTCCGCAATAATCGCCCTCCGTATCCATCACCGAATCGAGGGAAAAGCCATGCGATCCATTCGCCTTGCCGCCGCCGCGTTGCTGGCAGGTCTTTGCAGCCAGGGTGCCCTGGCGGCGTGCTACGTGGTGTATTCGGCCGACAAGCAGGTGATCTACCGCTCCCAGCTGCCCCCGGTGGACATGTCGCGCCAGCTGCATGAGACGCTGCCCCGCGTGGCGCCGGGCAGCACCATGGTGTTCACGCTCGACACCTATGGCTGCGAGATCGAGATCAACCGCCTGCCGGGCAGCACCGGCTACAACGCCGTGGGCTACGTGCCCCGCCCGGCCCGCGCCGACCGGGGCTGAGGCGCCGCGCCCGACCTGTCCCTCGCGCAGCCGCCGGCCCGCGGCGCCGGTCGGCCGCCCCGCAGCCTGAGACAATGGCGGGTTATGAGCGCCCCCAAAGATACCGAAAAAACACGCCGCGCCGAGGTCATCGCCGAAGCCTCCGGCCCCTTGCCTGCCCCCGGCACCCCCGCGTCCGACCTGCCCGAAGGCTGGCTCGAAGTCACGTCCATGGACATGGACGCCCAGGGCGTCGCCCGCAAGCCCGACGGCAAGGTCGTCTTCATCGACGGCGCGCTGACCTCCGAGATCGTCAGCGCCAACACCCACCGCAAGAAGAACAACTGGGAGCAGGCCAGCCTTACCGCCATCCACCGCGAATCGTCGCAGCGCGTACGCCCGGGCTGCCCGCATTTCGGCCTGCACGCCGGCGCCTGTGGCGGCTGCAAGATGCAGCATCTGCACGTGGGCGCCCAGGTGGCGTCCAAACAGCGCGTGCTGGAAGCCAACCTCTGGCACCTGGGCAAGGTGAAGGCCGAAACCGTGATGCGCCCCATCGAGGGCCCGGCCTGGGGCTACCGCTACCGGGCCCGGCTGGCGGTGCGCCACGTGATCAAGAAGGGCACCGTGCTGGTGGGCTTCCACGAGCGCAAGAGCCGCTACATCGCCGACATGGCCGTCTGCCCGGTGCTGCCGCCGCACGTGAGCGCCATGCTGGTGCCGCTGCGCGGACTCATCGCGTCGATGGATGCGCGCGATACCTGTCCGCAGATCGAGCTGGCCTGCGGCGACGACGTCACCGCGCTGGTGCTGCGGCACCTGGAGCCCCTGTCCGAGGCCGACCTGGCCCGCCTGCGCGCCTTCGCCGCCGAACAGTCGGTGCAGTGGTGGCTGCAGGCCAAGGGGCCGGACACCGTCAAGCTGCTGGACGAAGGCGGGCCGCAGCTGTCCTACGCGCTGCCCGACTTCGGCATCACGATGCCGTTCAAGCCCACCGACTTCACGCAGGTGAACCCGCACATCAACCGCGTGCTGGTGACCAAGGCGCTGCGCCTGCTGGACGCGCGCAAGGACGAGCGCGTGATCGACTGGTTCTGCGGCCTGGGCAACTTCACGCTGCCCATCGCCACGCAGGCGCGCGAGGTGCTGGGCATCGAGGGCAGCGAGACGCTGGTCGCCCGCTCCCGCGAGAACTACCAGCTGAACCAGGCCGCCGCCCCCCAGGGCCAGCCGCTGGCACCCACCGGCTTCGTTGCGCGCAACCTGTTCGAGATGACCCCCGAGATGCTGGTGGCCGACGGCGCCGCCGACAAGTGGCTGGTCGATCCCCCCCGGGAAGGCGCCTTTGCCCTGGCCAAGGCGCTGGCGGACATCCACCAGGCACGCATCGGCGCCGAAGATGCGGCGCCCCTGCCGGCAGCGGCGGACGGCTGGACGCCTCCGCAGCGCATCGTGTACGTGAGCTGCAACCCCGCGACGCTGGCGCGCGACGCCGGCCTGCTGGTGCACCTGGCGGGCTACCGCTGCGTGGCGGCGGGGGTGGTCAACATGTTCCCGCACACCGCGCACGTGGAGAGCATGGCGGTGTTCGAGCGGGCTTGAGGGGCCTGGCGTTGCAGGGCGGGGCGCGGCCTCGGCCGTGACCCGGGGCTCTGCACGGGCCTCTTTTCAGGGTCATAGAGGGCTTCAGCGCCCTATCCATCGGCGCATGTCGCTATAAAAAGTATAGCAATTGTGCGCTGTTCCACCCGGCCAGCCCGGCCAGCTCGTTCTATCAGGCCGCAGCGCGCTCGCGAACCGCCGCCTGGCCTCAGCCGCGCGTGCGGGCGGTGGATTCCCCGGACCGGCCGCCCGAGCCTTCGCCGTCCGTGGCGCGCTTGGCGGGCGTGGCGGGTTTTTCCTCGACCTTGCCCAGCACCGAGGGCGTGCCCTCGATCTTGTTCTCCCGCATGTAGCCGTCCATTTCCTTCCACCCGGCGAAGACCTGCGCCTTGGGTGCTTTCGGATTCAGGACGAAGCAGTCCTCCAGCCCGCGCATCGCGTGCCGGCAGGCGCCGCCCACCGCCTTGGCCTCTGACTCCTTGGCGACCGTGCGCGGATCCGGGCCCAGTCCAGGAATCTCACAGCCGGCTAGCAGCGGCAGAACCAGTACCGAGGCCAGCCAGCAGCGGCGAACGGAGGCGTGCAGTGGGTGCAAAAGGGCAGTCATGTGGTGAGCTTATCGGCAACGGCCCGGCTTAATTGAGGCCCATCGTGCAGGCCGCTCCGATCCACCGGGCATGAAAAAGGCCTCCGAAGAGGCCTGGCAGCTGGCTTGGCCGGCGTGGTTCACGCAGGCAGCCACGCTCACTCGCGTTCGCCGCCCATGATGCCCAGCAGCGCCAGCAGGCTCTGGAACACGTTGAAGACGTCCAGGTACAGGGCCAGCGTTGCGCTGATGTAGTTGGTTTCGCCGCCGTCCAGGATCTGCTTGAGGTCATACAGCATGTAGGCGCTGAAGATGCCGATCGCGGCGACCGAGATCGCCATCATGCCGGCCGACGAGCCCACGAACATGTTGATGACCGCGCCGACCATCAGCACCATGGCGCCCACGAAGAGCCACTTGCCCATGCCGGAGAGGTCGCGCTTGATGACGCTGGCCAGGCTGGCCATGACGAAGAACACGCCTGCCGTGCCGGCGAAGGCCGTCATGATGAGCTCGGCGCCGTTGGAGAAGCCCAGCACCATGCCGATGAGGCGCGACAGCATCAGGCCCATGAAGAAGGTGAAGGCCAGCAGCACGGGCACGCCGGCCGCCGAACGCTTGGTCTTCTCGATGGCGTACATGAAGGCGAACGCGCCGCCCAGGAACACGATCAGGCCCACGCCGCCGCGCAGCGACTGGGTGATGCCCGTGGCCACGCCCACCCATGCGCCCAGCACGGTGGGGAGCATGCTCAAGGCCAGCAGCCAGTAGGTATTGCGCAGCACCTTGTGGCGCTGCTCCTGCGAAATGCCGTAGCCCGCAGTGCCGAGGGAGGTGACTTCGGTGTTCATGATGTGGATTCTCCTGAGTGCCCGCAGGTTGCGGGTCATCAAATTCTAGGTGCAGCACCAAAACCGCATTGCAATACCCGCGCGTCGTCCCGTACTTTGGGCCCGGTCCGCCGCCGCTGCCTGCCCCGCGGCCGATCCCGCACTTTTGGGATGCATTGTTTTGCCCAGGCCGCACACGTGCTGGCTATGCACGCCGCTATGCTCTGCGGCTCCTTTGTTGTCCTTTATTCATCCGCCAGACGGCACTGCCCATGAAGACCAAACACGAACTCGAACTCGCCGACGTCAAGAAGATCGCTGCCGCTGCGGAAGCGGAAGCCTTGAAGAACCAGTGGGCCGTCACGATCGCCATCGTCGACGACGGCGGCCATCTGCTGTGGATGCAGCGCCTGGACGGTGCCGCAGCCATCTCGTCGCTGATCGGCCCGGCCAAGGCCCGTACCGCTGCCTTGGGCCGTCGCGAAAGCAAGGTCTACGAAGACATCATCAATGGCGGCCGCACGGCCTTCCTCACGGCGCCCGGCGTCGACGGCTTGCTGGAAGGCGGCGTGCCGATCATGAAAGACGGCCAGTGCCTGGGGGCCGTGGGTGTGAGCGGCGTGAAGTCCACGGAAGACGCGCAGATCGCACGCGCCGGCATCGCCGCGCTGGGCCTGTGACGCCGAGCAGCTGCATTTGCTATACATTCGATAGCATTCTGCACTGGTTCTGCCAGGGCATGGGGCACAAAACGATGGAGATCGTCATCGTTTCGTGCACCCACAAAAAAACCGGCCTTGTGCCGGTTTTTTTGTGGGGTCAGCGGTGGCAGCCGGTCATTGCGGCCCAGGGGAAAAAAGGCCTGGCTACGCAGGCGGTATGCCTGTTGGCTGGCTAAAACGACCCTTCGAATCCGCTGGCTGCGGATTCTGGAGTCGCCCCACGATGAAACCGTTGATTGTTGGGCACAGCGAGCTGTGATGATGTGCTGGCGGCCGGCCAGCGGGCTTGCCTGCCTACTTGGTCAGGATCAGTTTGCCCAGTTTCGTGGCCTGCAGGCGGTACACCGAGCCGTTGTGACTGATCGACACCGTCTTCTGGCCCTGCAGCAGTGCGCTGCTGTCCACAGAGTGGGCCGAGCCGGCATCCTGCCGGGCGGCAGAGCCGGAATCACCGGCGCCGCGCCCGTCGAACGGCTGGCCGGCGAAGAAGGAAGAGGCGGAGGGAGCGGTCAGGGTGGCTTGCATGAGAAATCCTCTTTGCGTTGCGGTTGAGTTAATGATAACCATTCGCAATTGATAGTCAAGCCTCAGTGCAGCTTTGCCACCGGCATTTGGTAAGAAAGTGAATCGCTGGCGGAGGGAAGCCGTTCCCGATGGCGCGCAGATGGGCCGCATTTACGGCTGCCCACCTGCCCGGCAGCCCGGCGGTGGCTACGGTTGCGGCTCGGTCACGAAACCGATCTTGCGCACGCCGGCCCGCTGCGCGGCCGACATGGCCTGTGCCACGCGCTCATAACGCACGTCCTTGTCGCCGCGGATGTGCAGGTCGGGCTGAGGATCCTTCGCCGCCTCGGCCTTCAGGCGCGGCTCCAGCTCGTCGTCGCCGATGGTGGTCTCGTTCCAGTGGTACTTGCCGTCGGCGGTGACGGAAAGGCGGATGGTTTCAGGCTTGATGTCCTCGCGCTGGTTGGAGGCGCGGGGCAGATCCACCGGCACGGCATGCTTCATGACCGGCACGGTGATGATGAAGATGATCAGCAGCACCAGCATGACGTCGACCAGCGGCGTCATGTTGATCTCGTTCATCACCTCATCGGCGTCGTCTTGCGTTCCGAAGGCCATGGCGCATCAACCCTTCTTGATCGGCAGCACCTTGGCCTGCTCACCGGGCGCGCTGACGCGGGCGCCGGTGACGAAATAGGCATGCAGGTCATGCGCGAAGCTGTTCAGGTTGTTCAGGATCGACTTATTGCCGCGCACCAGGGCGTTGTAGCCCAGCACGGCAGGAATGGCCACGGCCAGGCCCAGCGCCGTCATGATCAGTGCCTCGCCGATGGGGCCGGCGACCTTGTCGATGGTGGACTGGCCCGACGTTCCGATGGCCACCAGCGCGTGGTAGATGCCCCAGACCGTACCGAACAGGCCGATGAAAGGGGCGGTGGAACCCACCGAGGCCAGGATGGCGAGGCCCGACTGCAGGCGCGCGGTGAATTCGTCGATGGAATTGCGCAGGCTGCGCGTGACCCAGTCGCTCACGTCCAGGCTGTCGTGCAGATGCGCCTTGGTGTTGCGGTGGTGGGCAGTGGCTTCGCGGCCCTCCAGCGCCAGGTGGCGGAAAGGGTTGGTGTTGTCGTTGCCCAGCTTTTCCATGCCGGCGGCGAAATCCTCGCTATGCCAGAAGTCGCGCGCCATGCGGGCGTGCTTCTTGAATTTGACGATGTCCAGCGCCTTGATGAGGATGACGATCCACGACGCCAGCGACATGCCGAGCAGCAACACTGCCACGGCGCGCGTGACGAAGTCGCCCTGAATCCAGACGTTGGCGATGCCGAATTGCGATTCCATGAAAACTCCTGAAGATTATTCGAGAACAAAATTGACGGGGACCAGGTTCCACATGGTCTCTGGCACACCATTGCGCTTGCCCGGAACGAAGCGCCAGCGCATGACGGCATCCTGGGCCTGGCGGTCCAGCCGGTCGAAGCCGCTGGACTTGTTGACTTCCACCTTCTGGGGCAGGCCGTCTGTGCCGATCAGCACCCGGAGGATCACCTTACCCTGCTCACCCAGGCGCTTGCTGATGGCCGGATAGGTGGGTTTCGGATTGTTCAGGTAGGCCGCGTCGCTCGACGGCATCTCGATCTTGGGCGGTGCCGGCGGCGCGGGCGGAGCCGGGGCGGGTGCCGGTGGCGCCACCGGAGCCTGGATCGGCGGCGCCGGGGGCTGCGGTTCGACCGTGCCGGTCGGAGCGCTCGGAGCCGGGGTCGGGTCGGGAATGGCCACGGGCATGGGCGCAGGCCGCGGTGCTGGCGCACGCGGTGCCGGCTTGGGCGGGGGCGGGGGGGCCGGCTTCGGTGGGGGCGGCACTGGGGCAGGGGGCGGTGCGGGCGGGGTGATGAACTCGCTCAGCACTTCGGCTGGAACGATCACCTCGGCGGCACGGCGCAGCAGGCCGGATTGCAGCGCCCACAAACCCGCCACGTGCAGCAGCACCACCGAACCGGCGATGACCGCGTTGCGGCTCAAGCCCCCGGAGGAGCCATATCGATCGAACTGGGACATAGGAATAGGTACGGCCGGCGCCGCCCTCACGGCCCGCCGGCGGCCTGGAGGCCGGAGAAGTTATTTACGGAGAATCCAGCAGACCGAGCCGACGACGAGGATCAGGCTGCCAGCGAGTGTGGAGAGGAGTTCCATGCTTTGCTTTCCACGATGGATTTGGCAAGCTGGATCGTCTGCGTCGTCTCGTTGTGCAGCGCGGCCACCGGAAACGACACACCGCACTGCGCCACCACGGCGCGAGCGCAGTCTTCGCATCGGCCGCACTGTGTGGCGACACCCAACTCGAACTGGATCTCGTCGAAGCTCATGCCCGCCGTCGCATGGCGTGCAATTTCGCGGTCGGACACACGGCGGCAGACACAGACGATCATGGGGCAGGCAGTGTTGGCTGGCTGTTGAAGATGGCGCGATTATAAATGCGAATTCATCGCATTTGCAATTTCTATCGTCAAAGGAGGGGTAAGGCAACGTAAGAACGGGCTGGGCGCCGCATGGCCTGCCGGGCACGGATGGAGCGCCCGGATCTGCCCGGACGCCCGGACCGGGCACAAAAAAACCGGCACGCAGGCCGGTTTGTTTCCGAGGCATCCGCCCGGGGCGCAACGCCTTACTTGACGTGCTTGCCGATCAGGCCGGCCATTTCGAACATCGACACCTGGGGCTTGCCGAACACTTCCTTGAGCTTGGCGTCAGCGTTGATCATCCGCTTGTTGGACGCGTCTTGCAGGTTGTTGGCCTTGATGTAGACCCACAGCTTGCTGATGACTTCGGTGCGGGGCAGCGGCGTCGAGCCGACCACGGCGGCCAGGGCGGGGCTGGGGGTCAGGGCCTTCATGAAGGCGGCGTTGGGAGTGCGCTTCTTAGCGGGGGCGGCAGCCTTGGCTTCGGAGGCCGGCGCTTTTTTTGCAGTTGCCATGTTGGGTTTTCCTTGTTGGAAGTGAAATACGTTACCAGCGAAAACCTGCTTCCCACTGGCTGTGGCGATGCTAATAGGAAAAAAACGCGAATCCAAGGTGGGAAACTTTTTTTTGCCTCTAGATGTTGCGCCGCTGCGCTAGGGAAGCTCTGCCCGAATCGAGCGGAAAGTGGGCGCTGCGGATCGGGAGGGGCTGCAAGGCGCAAACCGCAGCCATGGCGGGGCTATGGCGAGGATTTGCAACGCCGCAGACTGCCCGAATCCGCAGAGGCACACGGCGCGGCGATTCATGCAGAGGGTCGCTAGGGGGTTTTGCGGCCCAACACTCCCGGGCCGACGCCTGCGGATCACGCCCGGCGGCTCTGGCGGGCCAGCAAGATCACCAGTACGGCCGTCATGATCACGCCGCAGGCCATCCATTCGCGCGGGCTCACGGCCTCCCCAGCCATCACGCTGCCCAGCAGCAACGCGATCAGCGGGTTGACGAACGCATAGCTGGAGGCCAGCGCCGGACTGGCATGGCGCAGCAGGTAGAGATAGGCACTGAAGGCCACCAGGGAGCCCAGCACCACCAGATAGAGCCACGCGGCTGCGGCCGCCGGCTGCGGCGGCCAGCTCGGCCGCTCACCCAGCGCCCAGGACACCGCGAGCAGAACCACGCCCCCGCAAAGCATCTCGCTGGCGAAGCCCGCCGCGCCGGGCGCGAGCGGATAGCGCGTGGTCGACAAAACCGAACCCAGCGACCAGGCGGCCGTGGCGCCCACCATGCACAGCATGCTGAGCGGCGACGCCGCGAAGCTGGCGCCGCGCACCAACAGCAGCACGCCTCCGAGCCCGAGCACCATCCCCAGGCATTCGCTCACAGAAGGCCGCCGCCCCCAGAGCAGTCCCCAGCCGCCGATCATCATCGGCACCACCGCGATGCAGGCTGCGATCAGCCCGGAGCCAATGGCCACGCTGGCTTGTGCGGTCAAGCCCATTCCTGCCCCGAGCATCAGGCTGCCGATGACTCCGGCATGGGCCCACTGCCGCGCCGTGGGCAGCGCGAACGCCGGTCGGTCGCCGCTGGAGAGCACGCGGCGCCCCAGGACCCAGCCCATCAACAAAAGGCCTGCGACGAGGAATCGCGAGCCCATCTGAAAGAAGGGCGGAAAGCTCACCAGCGCGACCCGTATCGCCAGATAGGTGGAACCCCAGACGAGATAGCACGCCAGTAGCGCGAGCACAACGGGCGCCGATCGCGTCGGCGTGAACCACCGCGCGGGGTGGCAGGACCAGGTGTTCATGCCGGGAATGCTACCCACCGGGTTGCCACACGGCCATGGCCGTTTCAAGGTTGAAATGCGCGCTCGCCTGGTTATTGCTGGTTAAATGGTGTGATGACCGAAACTTTGGGAATGGATGCGCACGATGGCCGTATATTGGCCGAGCTGCAGGCGGATGGCCGCCTGAGCATGGCCGAGCTGGGCCGCAGGGTGCACCTCAGCCAGCCGGCGGTGACCGAGCGGGTGCGTAAGCTGGAGGCGGCCGGTGTCATCCAGGGCTACGGGGCGCGGGTGAACCATGAGCGGCTGGGCTACGGCATCCGCGCGCTGGTGCGGGTGGGCCGGGCCGAGTACGCACGCGTGGTGAGGCTCATCGAGAACACGCCCGAAGTGCTGAATGCTTTCAACGTCACCGGGGAAGACAGCTGGATCCTGGAGATCGCGGTCATCGATGTGAGCCACCTGGACGCCGTGGTGACCGGGTTCTGCCTCCTCGCCCAGACGTCCACCTGCATCGTGCTGAACGCCGCGCGCGAGCATGCCCCGTTGCTGCCGGCGCGTCGGGACGCCATCCGACCGCCCATCCGCAAGGTCACGGGCCGCTAGCGCGGCCCGGAGGCCGGGGGTCTGGCTGGCGCACGGCCACGGGGAACGGGCAGGGTGGCGAGTACCACGCTCGCCAGCGCAATGCCGAAGGCCACCAGTTGCATGGGCGTCATGCGTTCGCCCAGCACCAGCACACCCACCAGCGTGGCGCTGACGGGCAGCAGCACCGTGAAGATGCCTCCCTGTGCAGCGGGCACGGCCTTCAGGCCGGTCATCCACAGCCACACGCTCCACACGCAGGCCGCCAGCGCGTAGAACACCAGCAGCAGCCAGGTGCCGGCGCCCACGGCACTGAAGTCGAACCGCCACGCGGTGTAGATGCCAAAGGGCGTCGCGATCACGAACCCCCAGAGATTGATGAGCGAGGTGATGCGCCGGGGGCCGAGCGTGCCGGTCAGCTTCTTGCCGATCACCGAATAGGCCGCCTCGCACAGCGAGGCCGCGACCAGCAACGCGTACCCCAGCCAGACCAGATTGTGGGCGTTTTGCGGCTGCAGCGCCGATGGATCAACAGCATGGTGCTCTGGTTTCGATAGCGAAAAAAGCAGAATGCCCACCACCGCCATGGCGACCGACAGCCAGGTGCGCAAGGCCACGCGCTCTCTAAGGAATGCCCAGCTCATCACGGCCACCGCTGCTGGGATGGACGACATGATCACACCCGCCGATGTGGCGCTCGTCATGCTGACGCCATAGATCATGCATACCGTGAACAGGAAATTGCCGAGCAGCGACTGCAGGAACAGCAGGCCCACGGTGCGGCCGGGGAGCGGGGCTTCCGTTGCCGGCTTGCGCAGCCAGTGGAGCATGGCGACGCCGCCGATGCCGAACCGCATCCAGGCCAGCAGAAACACCGGAAAGGCGGCAGCCAGCGGCTTGGACAGGGCAACGTAGCTGCCCACCAGCGACATGCTCAGTGCGAGGCAGAGGTAGGCGACGGGGCGGCTGGGCGTATTCACTAGACTGCGGCACAAATCATTGGAGATCCGATCATGCCCCACGAATCCACCACCGAACAGCCGGCGCCGGAGCGCCATGTCTTCGTCTATGGCACGCTGCGGCGCGGCGGCAGCAACGACATCACCCGGTTGCGTCCCGCGCCTCGGCTGGTTGGCACCGCCAGGTTGCGCGGAGTGCTCTATGGGCTGGGCCCTTATCCGGGCATGCGGCTCGAAGGGCATGGCGAGGACGATCCGCCGGTGATCGGCGAGGTCTACGCCGTCAGCGAGGCACTGGAGCGGCAACTGGATGTGATCGAAGGCCTGCGGCTGGACCTGCCGGCGCAGGACCTGGATGAGTACGCCAAGCGGGATGTGGTGGTCGAGGTGGGGGGCCAGCCTGTCGAATGCTTCATGTATGAGATCCACCCCCGGTTTGCGGAAGCCACGGCGCGGCTCTTGCATGGGGACTGGTTTCAGGTGGTGCCGCCGCAGCAGGCCGAACTGACCGAGGTGGAACTGGACGTTCAAACGGTGGAAACGCTCTCCCACCATGTGAAATAAGGCGATGCGGCGTTGCACAAAAATTTCTTGATATGAGAAATGTTTTTTCACATGGAAAGATTGGCATGCCAAGCCATTGAATTCAAAAGGAAATATTTAACTCTTGTATAAGACATAAGAGCTTGCGCAGGTCTTATAGAAGACTTAAAGTTGATCCCAAGGGCCAACGCCCGATGTGTCTGAAACTTCCCTTTCTGGAGAGAACCATGCCCCAATCGCTGAACGCCCAACTGAGCCGTGAACAACAGATCGCAGCCCTTGAACTCGATTGGGCTCAGAACCCGCGCTGGAAGGGCGTGAAGCGCAACTATTCCGCGGCCGACGTGGTGCGCCTGCGCGGCAGCGTGCAGCCAGAGCACACCTATGCGCAGCGCGGCGCGGAAAAGCTCTGGGACAAGATCAACGGCGGCGCCAAGAAGGGCTACGTGAATGCCTTTGGTGCCATCTCCGCCGGCCAGGCCATGCAGCAGGCCAAGGCAGGTCTGGAAGCGGTGTACCTGTCGGGCTGGCAGGTGGCTGCCGACGGCAATACCTCCGAAACCATGTATCCCGACCAGTCGCTGTACGCCTACGACTCGGTGCCCACCATGGTCCGCCGCATCAACAACACCTTCAAGCGCGCTGACGAAATCCAGTGGGGCCGCGGCGTGAACCCGGGCGACAAGGAGTTCATCGACTACTTCCTGCCCATCGTGGCGGACGCGGAAGCCGGCTTCGGCGGCGTGCTGAACGCCTTCGAGCTGATGAAGAACATGATCGCTGCCGGGGCTGCCGGCGTTCACTTCGAAGACCAGCTCGCTGCGGTCAAGAAGTGCGGCCACATGGGCGGCAAGGTGCTGGTGCCCACCCAGGAAGCCATCGAAAAGCTGCTGGCCGCGCGCTTCGCCGCCGACACCATGGGCGTGCCGACCATCATCCTGGCCCGCACCGACGCGGAAGCCGCCAACCTGATCACGTCCGACCACGATGCCAACGACAAGCCCTTCCTGACGGGCGAGCGCACGCAGGAAGGCTTCTACCGCGTGAAGAACGGCCTGGAACAAGCCATCAGCCGCGGCGTGGCCTACGCCCCCTACGCCGATCTGGTGTGGTGCGAAACCGGCGTGCCCGACATCGGCTTTGCCCGCGAATTCGCGCAGGCCGTGCATGCCGCCTGCCCGGGCAAGCTGCTGAGCTACAACTGCTCGCCTTCCTTCAACTGGAAGAAGAACCTCAATGAAAAGCAGATCGCGTCGTTCCAGGAAGATCTGTCCGCACTGGGCTACAAGTACCAGTTCATCACGCTGGCCGGCATTCACATCAACTGGTACAACACGTTCCAGTTTGCCCATGCCTATGCTCGCGGCGAAGGCATGAAGCACTACACCGAAATGGTGCAGGAACCCGAATTCGCAGCGCGCGAAAAGGGCTACACCTTCGTGTCGCACCAGCAAGAGGTGGGCGCGGGTTATTTCGACGACGTGACCACCGTGATCCAGGGCGGCTCCTCCAGCGTGAAGGCGCTGACGGGGTCCACCGAAGAAGAGCAGTTCCACTGATCTGCCGAGCTTTAGGCGGCCCAGGTGCCGTCCGTGCCACGGAAGCCCGGCCAGTGCCGGGCTTCGTCATTCGGGGCGGCGGCGACCCGAGGTGTGGGGTCGGCGGCGGGACGGGTTAAAATCCCCCGATCTCAACGCACAAGGGCGAGAAAGGCAATCTGGTTATGACACCGCGAACTACATCGGAGCCATCCACCGGCCTGTAAAGGCTGGACGTTCGCGCCTGCACACACCCATTGCTGCACCTTCCATCCAAAAGCGCGGACGCATGTTCCGCGCTTTTTGCTTTCGGGCGTTGCGCGGGCTCTTCCGGATGAATGGACGAACAGGATTTTCGAATGATTCAGATCACGCTTCCCGACAACTCCCAGCGCGAATTCCCCGGCCCGGTCACGGTGTCCGAAGTGGCCCGCTCCATCGGCCCCGGTCTGGCCAAGATCACGGTGGCCGGCAAAGTGGATGGCAAGCTGGTGGATGCCAGCGACCTCATCGACCACGACGCACGCCTGCAGATCATCACGCCGCGCGACCAGGAAGGGGTGGAAATCATTCGTCACTCCTGCGCGCACTTGGTGGGGCATGCCGTCAAGCAGCTCTATCCGACCGCCCGCATGGTGATCGGTCCGGTGATCGAAGAGGGCTTCTACTACGACATCGCCTTCGAGCGGCCTTTCACGCCCGAAGACATGGCCGCCATCGAGCAGCGCATGAAGGAGCTGATCGCGCTCGACTACGACGTCATCAAGAAGATGACGCCGCGCGCGGAGGTGATCGAAGTCTTCAAGTCGCGCGGCGAGGCGTACAAGCTGCGGCTGATCGAGGACATGCCCGATGAGACCGCCATGGGTCTTTACTACCATCAGGAATACGTGGACATGTGCCGCGGCCCGCACGTGCCGAACACGCGCTTCCTGAAGGCGTTCAAGCTCACCCGCGTGTCGGGCGCCTACTGGCGCGGCGATGCGAAGAACGAGCAGCTGCAGCGCATCTACGGCACGGCCTGGGCCGACAAGAAGGACCTGGACGCCTACATCCAGCGCATCGAGGAAGCCGAGAAGCGTGACCACCGCAAGCTGGGCCGCGAGCTCGACCTGTTCCACATCGACGAGTATTCGCCGGGCACCGTCTTCTGGCACCCCAAGGGCTGGACGGTGTGGCAGGGCGTGGAGCAGTACATGCGCCAGGTCTACCGCGACAACGGCTACCAGGAGGTGAAGGGCCCGCAGATCCTCGACAAGCATCTGTGGGAGAAGACCGGCCACTGGGACAAGTACCGCGAGAACATGTTCACGACGGAGAGCGAAAAGCACGACTACGCGCTCAAGCCGATGAACTGCCCGGGCCACATCCTGATCTTCAACCAGGGGGTGAAGAGCTACCGCGATCTGCCGCTGCGCTTCGGCGAGTTCGGTCAATGCCACCGCAACGAGCCCACGGGCGGCCTGCACGGCATCATGCGCGTGCGCGCCTTCACCCAGGACGATGGCCACATCTTCTGCACGGAAGACCAGATCCAGCAGGAATGCATCAACTTCACGGCACTGCTGCAGAAGGTCTACAAGGACTTCGGCTTCACCGACATCATCTACAAGGTCGCCACGCGGCCCGAGAAACGCATCGGTTCGGAAGAAAGCTGGGACAAGGCCGAGAACGCGCTGATCGAAAGCCTGAAGGCCTCGGGTTGCGACTACCAGATCGCGGTGGGCGACGGCGCCTTCTACGGCCCGAAGCTGGAGTACACGCTGCGTGACGCCATCGGCCGCCACTGGCAGTGCGGCACGATCCAGGTCGATCCGTCGATGCCCGAGCGGCTGGGCGCCGAATATGTGGGCGAAGACGGTGCGCGCCACACCCCCATCGTGCTGCACCGCGCGATCGTCGGCAGCCTGGAACGATTCATCGGCATCCTGATCGAACAGCACGCTGGCGCACTGCCCACGTGGCTGGCGCCGGTGCAGGTCGCGGTGCTCAACATCACGGGCGCGCAGGACGAATACTGTCGCGAAATTGCTGCAAAGCTTCAAAAAGCATTGCCGAATCAAGGCCTTAGAGTCGTGACCGATCTGCGTAACGAAAAGATCACGTATAAAATACGCGAGCATTCGTTGCAAAAGCTGCCTTACATCCTCGTCGCAGGCGAGAAGGAAAAGGCAGCCGGCGCCGTCGCAGTGCGCGCCCGAGGCAATCGAGACCTCGGTGTGATGTCTCTCGAAGCGTTCGTCGCGCTCATCGCAGAAGATATCGCCTCTAAAGCTTGATTTGGTTGAAAACATGCTTTAGCCCGCGTGGACAGTGCGGCATTAGCTACTATTTTTGTAGCATTTTGATTGAAGGAATAGAGCCATCGCTACTGAATTTCGTGATCGTCGCCACCGTGAAGAGCGCAAGCACCGCCTGAACCGGGAAATCATGGCCCCTGAGGTCCGCCTCTCGGGTCCTGACAACGAGCCTTTGGGTGTTGTGAGCCTCATGGAAGCTCTCCGCATGGCGGGCGAGTTGGATGTGGACCTGGTGGAGATTGCCGCCACGGCCAGCCCCCCCGTTTGCCGCCTCATGGATTACGGCAAGTTCAAGTACCTTGAACAAAAGCGCGCGGCGGAGGCCAAGGCCAAGCAGACGGTCATCGAAATCAAGGAAGTGAAGTTCCGTCCCGGTACCGACGACGGCGACTACAACATCAAGATGCGCAACATCCGCCGCTTCCTGGCGGAAGGTGACAAGTGCAAGATCACGCTGCGGTTCCGTGGACGGGAAATTACCCACCAGGAACTGGGGCTGGCACTGTTGAACCGCATCCGTGACGATCTGGGCGACACGATCCTGGTGGAGCAATTCCCCAAGCTCGAAGGGCGCCAGATGATCATGATGATCGCGCCAGGCCGCAAGAAGCCTGCGGCAGCCAAGCCTGCGGGCGAGGCCGCAGGCAGCGCCGCTCCGGCGGCCTGATGCGAGAGGCGGATCGTTCAGGTCCGCCAGCGGTGTCTTGAAGAATGTGCGGCGTGGGGCTGATCAAGCCCCGCGCGGCATGAGACGGCGTGAAAACGCCGTCGCGCAGCGCAGCGATGCAGCTGCTTAAAAGTGGCTCGGGGCCAACAAGTTTGCGAATCGGTTTGCAAACGCCTCACGAGCACAAACAAGAAGGAGCATTCACATGCCCAAAATGAAGACCAAGAGCAGCGCGAAAAAACGTTTCCGCGTTCGTCCCGGTGGCACCGTCAAGCGCGGTCAAGCCTTCAAGCGTCACATCTTGACCAAGAAGACCACCAAGAACAAGCGCCATCTGCGTGGTGCGGTTGCTGTGCACGAGACCAACATGGGCTCGATTTCACAGATGCTGCCCGGCATGGGCGTTTAATTTACTGACGAACAAGGAGTACTCACATGCCTCGCGTCAAACGTGGTGTAACGGCCCGTGCCCGTCACAAGAAAGTTCTAGCCCTCGCCAAGGGTTTCCGTGGTCGCCGCGGTAATGTCTTCCGCATCGCCAAGCAGGCGGTGATGAAGGCTGGGCAATATGCCTACCGTGACCGCCGCACCAAGAAGCGCGTGTTCCGCCAACTGTGGATCGCCCGTATCAACGCCGCTTCGCGCGAACTGGGCCTGACCTACAGCCAGTTCACGAACGGCCTGAAGAAGGCTTCCATCGAGATCGACCGCAAGATGCTGGCCGACCTCGCGGTGCACGACAAGGCTGCCTTCGGCAGCATCGTGGAACAAGTCAAGGCCAAGCTGGCTGCTTGAGTTCACGGTCGACTGCTACTGAATAGATAGCAGTCTGCGCACTAACAACAAGGGCTAGAGCTTGAAAAGGCACTAGCCCTTGTTTATTTTCACGAGTCGATATGAACGAGCTGGATTCCCTGGTCGAGAGCGCGCGGCAACTGTTCGCGCAAAGCACAACCCCTGCTGATCTGGAAAACGCCAAGGCGCAGTTTCTGGGCAAGTCCGGCCGCCTGACCGACCTCATGAAAGGCATGGCGCAGCTGACGGTGGAAGAGAAGAAGTCGCGCGGCGCTGCGATCAACCTGGCCAAGCAGGCCGTGGAAGCGGCACTGACCGACCGCCGCCAGGCGCTGGCCGATGCGGAACTGCAGCTCCAGCTCAAGGCCGAGGCGCTGGACGTGAGCCTGCCAGGACGCCAACGGGGCCGGGGTGGCCTGCACCCCGTCACGCTCACGCTCGAGCGGATCGAGCAGATCTTCGGCTCGATGGGTTTCGAGGTGGCCGAGGGCCCCGAGATCGAGACCGACTGGTTCAACTTCACCGCGCTCAACACGCCGCAGGATCATCCCGCGCGCTCCATGCACGACACCTTCTACGTGGAAGGTGGCACCCCCGATGCGCCGCACCTGCTGCGCACCCACACCAGTCCCATGCAGGTGCGCCACGCGATGCAGCACGTCAAGCGCCATCGCGCGAAGATCGATGCAGGGCAGGGCATGCCCGAGATCCGCGTCATCGCGCCCGGCCGCACCTACCGCGTCGACAGTGACGCCACCCATTCGCCGATGTTCCACCAGTGCGAAGGCCTGTGGATCGGCGAGAACGTGAGCTTCAAGGACCTGAAGGTCGTGTTCACGGCGTTCTGCCGCACCTTCTTCGAGAGCGATGACCTGGTGCTGCGCTTTCGGCCCAGCTTCTTTCCGTTCACCGAGCCCAGTGCCGAGATCGACATCCAATTCCAGACCGGACCGCTCGCCGGCCGCTGGCTGGAAGTGGCCGGCTCCGGCCAGGTGCACCCGAACGTGGTCCGCAACATGGGCCTGGATCCGGAAACCTACATCGGCTTTGCCTTCGGCATGGGCCCCGACCGGCTGACCATGCTGCGCTATGGCGTCAACGACCTGCGCCTGTTCTTCGACGGCGACGTCCGCTTCCTCACGCAGTTCCAGTGAAGCGCGCCGGCCCTGAGGCCTGAACGCCAGGGGCTGCACAGCGGCCCGACCATCGACCGAATCTAGAGAATCCGAAAATGCAATTTCCAGAATCCTGGCTGCGCGAGTTCTGCAACCCGCCGCTGACCACCGCCGAACTGGCCGAGACGCTGACCATGGCGGGCCTCGAAGTGGAAGAGCTGCGCCCGGTAGCGCCGGCTTTCACGCGCATCGTCGTCGGCGAGATCAAGGAGGCCGTGCAGCACCCCAATGCCGACCGTCTGCGTGTGTGCCAGGTCGACGTGGGCCAGGACGTGTTGCTGAACATCGTCTGTGGCGCCCCGAATGCGCGCGCCGGCATCAAGGTGCCGTGCGCGCTGGTCGGCGCCGAACTCCCGCCGGGTGAAGACGGCAAGCCGTTCCTGATCAAGCTCGGCAAGCTGCGGGGCGTCGAAAGCCAGGGCATGCTGTGCTCGGCCAAGGAATTGCAGCTGGCCGACGACCACGGCGGACTGCTGGAGCTGGCCGGCGACGCCGTTCCGGGCCGTGACATCCGGGAGCAGCTGGACCTGGACGACACGCTTTTCACCCTGAAGCTCACGCCCAATCTGGCCCACGCGCTGAGCGTGTACGGTATTGCCCGGGAGCTGTCCGCGCTGACTGGCGCGCCCTTGAAGTCGCCCGGCTTTCCCGCCGTGGCGACGCAACTGGAGGAGCGCCTTCCCGTGGCGGTGGTCGACGCCGACCTGTGCGGACGGTTCTCCGGCCGGGTGGTGCGCAACGTCAACACGCGGGTGGCCACGCCGCAATGGATGGTGGACCGGCTGGCCCGTTGCGGGCAGCGCAGCGTGTCGCCACTGGTGGACATCTCCAACTACGTGATGTTTGAATTGGGCCGGCCCTCCCACATCTTCGATCTGGACAAGATCGACGGCGGCCTGGAAGTGCGCTGGGGCCGTGAGGGTGAACAGCTCAAGCTGCTCAACGGCAACACGGTGACCGTGGACGGAGCCGTCGGTGTGATCGCCGACCGGCAGGCCGTCGAATCGCTGGCCGGCATCATGGGCGGCGACGCCACTGCGGTGTCGGACGACACGCGGCACATCTACATCGAAGCGGCTTTCTGGTGGCCCAAGGCGGTGGCTGGTCGTTCGCGCCGGTTCAACTTCTCGACCGACGCCGGGCACCGTTTCGAGCGTGGCGTGGATCCGAAGAGCACGGTGGAGCACATCGAGCGCATCACGCAGCTGGTGCTGGACATCTGCGGCACCCCCGAGACGGCATGTGGCCCGGTGGACGACCAGGTGCTGGACATCCCCCAGCCCAGGACCGTCACCCTGCGCGTCGCCCGCGCGGCCAAGGTCATCGGCATGCCGCTCACGCAGGAACAGTGCGTCGATGCGCTTGAGCGCCTCGGCCTGGACGTGACGGCGCAGGGCGGTGTGCTGCAGGTCGTGGCGCCTTCCTACCGCTTCGACATCAATATCGAAGAAGACCTGATCGAAGAAGTGGCACGCATGATCGGCTACGAGCAGCTGCCCACGACGCCGCCGCTCGCACCCATCACGCCCAAGCTGCGGGCCGAATCGCGCCGCAGCGCCTTCGCCGTGCGCCGCGAGCTGGCCGCGCTGGGCTATCAGGAAACCATCAACTTCAGCTTCGTGGAAGCGGCCTGGGAGCGTGATCTCGCGGCCAATGCGCAACCGATCCAGCTGCTCAACCCCATCGCCAGCCAGCTGAGCGTGATGCGCTCGTCGCTGCTGGGCTCGCTGCTGCAGGTGTTGAAGTTCAATCTGGACCGCAAGGCCGATCGCGTGCGGGTGTTCGAGCTGGGCCGCGTGTTCCTGCGCGACGGCTCTGTGGTCGACAGCGACACCACGGTGGCGGGTGTGCATCAGCCGATGCGCGTTGCCGGCCTGGCCTACGGTCCGGCGGACATGCTGCAATGGAGTGCCAAGACCACCCCGGTCGATTTCTTCGACGGCAAGGGAGACGTGCAGGCGCTGCTCGCGCCGCTGGCCGCCACCTTCGAGCCGGGCACGCACCCGGCCATGCACCCAGGGCGCTGTGCGCAAGTGGTGCTGGACGGAGAAGTCATCGGCCACGTTGGCGAGCTGCACCCGCAATGGCGCCAGTCCTGGGGATTGCCGCTGGCGCCTATAGCCTTCGAGCTGGACCTGGAAGCCGTGCTGCGCCGCCCCGTGCCGGTGTTCTCGGCCGTGGCCAAGCACCAGGCGGCCGAACGCGACATCGCGGTGGTGGTCGCCGAGCGAGTCACCCATGCCGAGGTCATGGCCGCCATCCGCTCCGCAGTGTCTGCCGACGTGCTGCGTTCTGCCGTGCTGTTCGACGTCTTCCGGCCCAAGCCCTTGCGCGACGGTGAGGTGCCGTCTGCAGGCGCACTGGCGGCGGGCGAGAAGAGTCTGGCGGTGCGGCTGACCCTGGGCAGCGACGTCGCCTCGCTGACAGAAGCCGAGATCGACGGGGCCGTGCAAGCGGCATTGCAGGAGCTGTCGCGCCGCACCGGCGCGAGGCTGCGGTGACATGTTGAAGGAAGGTTCAGACGTGGTGGAATTCACCGTGGAAAGCCTGGAGACGCCGGCGCTCACCAAGGCGCAACTGGCCGATCTGCTATTCGATCACATCGGGCTGAACAAGCGCGAGTCCAAGGACATGGTGGACGCGTTCTTCGATCTGATCGCCCAGAGCCTGGTGGAAGGGCGCGATGTGAAGCTGTCGGGCTTTGGCAACTTCCAGATCCGCACGAAAGCGCCCAGGCCTGGTCGCAACCCGCGCACCGGGGAGGCCATTCCCATCGAAGCGCGGCGGGTGGTGACGTTTCATGCGAGCAGCAAGCTCAAGGATCAGATCCAGAATCCGCCCGCAGCGTAAAGCGTGGCCTTGCGATTTGGCACTGGCAAGCCGCAGGGCCCTGGGGTACGCTTGCCGGCTGGCCTTTTCGTCCGCGAAGTTCCATGAGCACATCGCTTCCGTCCATTCCCGCAAAGCGCTACTTCACGATCGGTGAGGTGGCCGAGCTTTGCGGCGTCAAGCCGCACGTGCTGCGCTATTGGGAGCAGGAGTTCACCCAGTTGCGGCCGATGAAGCGCCGCGGCAACCGGCGGTACTACCAGCATCACGAAGTGCTGATGATCCGGCGCATCCGGGACTTGCTCTACGACCAGGGTTTCACCATCAGTGGCGCGCGCAACCGCCTTCAGGATGGCCCGGCGATCGAAGAGGACTTCGCGGTGGGCGGCTCGGAGCTTGCGCCCCCAGAGGTGGCTGTCACGGCGCCCCTGCTCCATGGCGCGGCGGTATCCATGGCCGGTGCGGGGCTGGATGCGGAATCGATTCGCAAAGAATTGCGCGAAATTCGCGAGCTTCTTTCGGAAGGCTGAATTTCCGTCCTATAATTGCGGTCTTGTCGGCGTGTAGCGCAGCCTGGTAGCGCACTTGCATGGGGTGCAAGGGGTCGCGAGTTCGAATCCCGCCACGCCGACCATTTTATCGATCGAATCAATGGGCTATGCCGCAAGGCGTAGCCCATTTTTTCTGCGCCCGCTGTGCCCGCGCAGCACGGCGCGCGACTGATGGGGGCGCCTTCGTGTTCCAGTGGATCGGCCGGGCCAGCCGTTGCGCGGTCAGTGCAGCTTGGAGGCGAAGAGAGTGCGAACCAGTGCCGGCAAGCACTGTTCCAGGGGCATGGCCTGCGCGATCAGGGTTTCGGCCCGCTCCACCTGGGCGCTCAGGATGCGACGCGTCTGCCGGGGGCCCACCATCGACACGAGCGTGGATTTGCCCGCGTCCTGGTGGCAGTCCTTGCCCAGCGTCGCTGGCTCCATTTCGAGATCGGCAAGATCGTCGGCCAGCTGGAAGGCCTGGCCCAACGCGTCTGCAGCCTCTCGCAGCAGGCCCCGGGTGCCGGCGTCGGCGCCCGCAGCCAGCGCCGCAATGTCGAAGGCGGCGGCAAACAGCACACCGGTCTTCAGTTCATTCGTTCGCGCGATGTGCGGCCTGCTCGACTCGCCGGCTGCGGCATGCAGATCGCGGTACTGTCCCGTCACCAGCCCTTCGATGCCCACGGCGTCGGAGAGGACCGCAACCATCTCGGTCCTGACATGAGCAGGAATGGCCGCGGCGGTGGCGGTGATCCGCCACGCCCGGGCCAGCAGCGCGATGGATGCCAGCATGGCGACGTCTTCCCCGAATGCGATGTGCACCGTCGGTTGGCTCCGGCGCAGCTTCGCATCGTCCATGCAGGGCAGATCGTCCAGGAAGAGGGAAGCAGCGTGCACCATCTCCAGGGCGCATGCCGCGTCGAGCACGTCGGTGGGATCGAGCTGGAACCCGCGGGCAGCCAGCAGCACCAGCAGCGGCCGCACGCGCTTGCCTGGTGCCAGCACACCGTACCGCATGGCGGCAGCCACGCGATCCTGTTGCGCATCGGCCGCAGGCAGTAGCATGCCAAGTCGCTCGTCGATCATCCGCCGCAACTCGTCCGTCGAATGCTCGGCGGGCTGGGCGATGGGAGCAACGGGAAGGGCGAAGGACGGCAAGACCGCAGGGAGGGCAAGCATGGTGTGACACTCATTGGTGCGCCCGCCAACCGGACGCCAAGGTTGGCACCTTAGTCACAAAGGCAGCGCTTGAACGGTCGCGGGGCGCAACTCGGGCCCGCGTCCTACAGCCGAGGTGGACACAATAGCCCGGTCGGCTCCTGGTTTGCCGCCAGGAACACACGCCCATGCATTTCGCCTTCATCGCTCCGCCTTTCACCAGCCATGTGCGCGCGTTGGAGGCCCTGGCGTCGGTGCTGCTGAACCGGGGCCATCGGGTGAGCTGGCTGCATCAGGCAGATGTCTCGCCCCTGTTGCATGACCAGCGCATCGAATTCCACGCGCTGGGTGCATCGACGCATCCGGCAGGACAGCTCGAAACCATCGTCGCCCGCGCTGCGAATCCGGGCGGCGTCGGCGGCCTGCGCAGGGTGATCGGCGACGTAGCCAGCGGAACCGACATGCTGTGCCGTGAGGCGCCAGCGGTGCTGGCGCGGCATGGCGTGGAGGTCATCGTCGCCGACCAGATGGAAGCGGCGGGTGGCCTGCTTGCGGCCGGTCTGGGTTTGCCATTCATTTCGGTGGCGTGCGCCCTGCCGGTGAACCGCGATCCGCGCGTGCCGCTGCCGGTCATGCCTTGGGGTTACGCCCAGGATCAGCGCGGCGAGCAGCTGAATGAGGGCAGCACCCGGGTGTACGACTGGTTGATGACACCCCATGAGCGCGTGATCCAGCGGCATGCGGAACATTTCGGCTTGGAAGGCCGGCGCACGCTGGCCGATTGCCTCTCGCCCATCGCCCAGATCAGCCAGACCACCGCCGGTTTCGACTTCCCCCGCGCGGATCTGCCCGCGCATTTCCACCATGTCGGTCCACTGCGCGGGCCTTTGGTGGCGGAACCACCGCTGGACCTTGAACTCAACGACTCCCGACCCTTCGTCTTCGCGTCCCTGGGCACCTTGCAAGGTGGCCGCTTGGGGCTCTTCCAGCGCATTGCGCGCGCGTGCCGCGCCGAGGGCCTGCAATTGCTCATAGCGCACTGCGACCGTCTGAACGGTGCGCAGGCGGCCGCCCTGGTGCAAGCCGGGGCTTGCGCAGTGACCGGCTTTGCGCCGCAACGCACTGCCCTGGCGCGAGCGGATCTGGTCGTGACCCATGCGGGCCTGAACACGGCGATGGATGCGCTGGAGGCAGGCACGCCGCAGCTGGCGCTGCCGCTGGCTTTCGATCAGCCAGGCGTGGCTGCGCGCATCGCCCATGCCGGCACCGGCATCAAGCTGCTTCCGCCGCTTGCCAGCGTGCGGGCGATGCGGCGTGCGCTGCGCACGCTGCTGAGCGAGCCGCAGTTTGCCGAGCGTACGCGGGTGCTTGGCAGAGAGGTCGCTGCTGCGGGCGGCGCTGAACGGGCGGCGGACATCGTGGAGGCGGCTCTCGGCCCGGCTACACCAGGCCTGCGGGCCGCGCCGTCAGTCCACCCGCGTTCTGCGGCCGCCAGTGCGGCAACAAGCCAGGCCATCCATGCGTGATACCGCCGCCGCATGTTCCCTGGACGCCGATCTGCTGCTGGTGGGCGGCGGGCTCGCAAATGGTCTGATCGCCCGGCGGCTGAGCGAAGCCCGGCCGGGCATGCGTATCCTGCTGCTGGAGGCTGGAGACACGCTGGGCGGCAATCACACCTGGAGCTTCCACGCTTCCGACCTGTCCGCGGCCCAACAGGCCTGGATCTCCCCGCTGGTCGTGTACCGATGGCCGGCGCACGATGTCGCCTTTCCCGGCTACCAGCGCCGCGTGGAAGGCGATTACTGCAGCGTCACCTCCGACCGCTTCGATGAATTCCTGCGCACGCGAACCGGCGTCGATGTTCGGCTCGGTTGCCAGGTCGATACCGTCGCGCCTACCAGTGTGCATCTCAAGAATGGACAGGTGCTGCGGTCCCGCGCGGTGATCGACGCACGGGGCGCGCCGGAGACGGCCCACCTGGCATTGAGATTCCAGAAATTTCTCGGCCAGGAGCTGCGTCTCGAACGGCACCACGGTCTCACCGCGCCGATGCTGATGGACGCCACCGTCGATCAGGTCGACGGCTATCGCTTCGTCTATGTGCTGCCGTTCACGGCAGATACCGTGCTGGTGGAAGACACCGTCTACGCCGACGGCAGCGACCTGTCGCGAGAGCGGCTCCGCGCGCACATCGCAGACTACGTGGCTGGCCGCGGGTGGCGTGTGGCCGAGTTGCTGCGAGAAGAAGAGGGCGTGCTGCCGATTGCACTTGCCGGCGATGTCGAAAGCCTCTGGCGTGACGCTCAAGGCGTGCCGAAAGCCGGGCTGGCCGCTGCCCTGTTCCATCCCACCACGGGCTATTCGCTGGCGCAGGCGGTCCGGCTGGCGGATCATCTGGCGGCCTTGCCGCGCAGCGCCTGGGACGACCCGGCGCAGGTGTTCTCCGCCGTGCGCGCCGCTGCCGTCGCTCAGTGGAAGTCCGACGGGTTCTTTCGCCTGCTCAACCGCATGCTGTTCCTGGCGGCAGAACCCGCCGCGCGGCGGGTGGTGATGGAGCGCTTCTACCGGCTGAAGGCAGGCCTCATCCACCGCTTCTACGCAGGTCGGCCCACCTGGCGAGACAAAGCCCGCGTCCTGACGGGCCGCCCGCCAGTGCCCGTGGCGGCTGCCATTCGTGCAGCGCTGCATCCCGTACCGGACGCGCCTTCCGATTCTTCGTTTCGTCCATCTGTCACGGCATCCCCTGAATGAATCCTTCCTCTTCTTCAGCGGCCACTGCCGCAGTCATCGGTTCGGGCTTCGGCGGCCTGGCGCTCGCCATGCGCCTGCAGGCCGCTGGTGTGCAGACCACGGTCTTCGAGTCGCGTGACAAGCCCGGCGGGCGGGCCTATGTCTATCGCGACCAAGGCTTCACGTTCGATGCCGGGCCGACGGTGATCACCGACCCTTCGGCGCTGGAGGAGCTGTTCGCGCTCTCCGGCCGATCGCTGGCCGACTATGTGGAGCTGCTGCCGGTCGCGCCTTTCTATCGCCTGTGCTGGGAGGATGGCACCACGCTCGACTACGCCAACGACCAGCAGGCGCTGGACGCACAGCTGCGGGCGTTTTCCCCCGACGATGTCGAGGGTTACCAACGCTTTCTGGAGTACTCCCGCGCGGTGTTCGAAGAGGGCTACCGCAAGCTCGGCACCGTCCCCTTCTTGAATTTCCGCGACATGGTGGCCGCCGGCCCGGCTCTGGTGAAGCTGCAGGCCTGGCGCAGCGTCTACAGCAAGGTGTCGCAGTTCATCAAGGACGAGAAGCTGCGGCAGGTCTTTTCGTTCCACTCGCTCCTCGTCGGCGGCAACCCGTTCGAGACCAGTTCCATCTACGCGCTGATCCACGCGCTCGAGCGCGAATGGGGTGTCTGGTTTCCGCGCGGCGGCACCAGTGCGCTGGTGCAGGGCATGGTGCGTTGCTTCGAGGACATGGGCGGCACGCTCCGGCTGTCCACGCCGGTGGAGCGTATCGAGGTGCAGTCGGGCCGTGCAAGCGCCGTCGTGGCCGGTGGGCAGTCCCATGGCTTCGATCAGGTCGCATCGAACGCGGACGTGGTTCACACCTACGAGCGCTTGCTCGGCCACACTCCGCGCGGACAGGCCGAGGCGCGGCGTCTGAAGGGCAAGCGGTTCAGCATGTCGCTGTTCGTGGTGCACTTCGGGCTGTCACGGCCACAGCCCCAGCTGCGGCACCACACGGTGTGCTTCGGCGCGCGCTACCGCGAATTGATCCGGGACATTTTTCACGGCAGCGAAATCCCCGAGGATTTTTCGCTCTACCTCCATGCGCCCTGCGCCACCGACCCGTCGCTCGCGCCTGCCGGCTGCTCCAGCCACTACGTGCTGGCCCCGGTGCCGCACCTGGGCAATGCGCCGGTCGACTGGTCGGTGGAAGGGCCACGCCTGCGCGACCGCATCTTCGACTACCTGGAAGCGCACTACATGCCGGGCCTGCGCGAGAGCCTGGTCACCAGCCGGATGTTCACGCCAGCCGACTTCCGGGACGAGCTGAACGCGCACCACGGCTCCGCCTTCTCCCTTGAGCCGGTGTTGACCCAGAGTGCATGGTTCCGCCCGCACAACCGCGATGCGGAGATTCCCAACCTCTACATCGTCGGTGCCGGCACGCATCCGGGCGCGGGCGTCCCGGGCGTGGTCGGCTCCGCCAAGGCCACCGCCGGCCTGATGCTCGAGGAGGCGGGCCGATGATGCGCGCGCACACGCCTGCGGCGGCCCGGGTCATCGCGCACGGCGATGCGGCGATTCGGACTGGCTCGCACAGCTTCGCCGCCGCGGCCCGGCTGTTTGCGCCCGAGGTGCGGGAAGCTGCGGTGATGCTGTATGCATGGTGCCGGCACTGTGATGACGTGGTGGATGGCCAGACCCTGGGTCACGGTCAACGGGCTGCGCACCCGGGTGACAGCGCTGCCTTGCTTGCCCAGTTGCGCCATTCCACGCGCCAGGCGTGCAGCGGTCTGCCGCAGGACGACCCGGTCTTTGCCGGGCTGGCCGAGGTGGTGCGGCGCCACCGCATCGCGCCGGTCTATTTCGAGCACCACCTGGACGGCTTCGCCATGGATGTGGCGGGCCAGCGCTACGCCAGCCTGGACGACATACTGGCCTACTGCTGGCGCGTGGCCGGCGTCGTCGGCGTGATGATGTCGCAGATCATGGGCCGCAGCGATGCGCCCACGCTGGATCGTGCCTGCGACCTGGGCATGGCGTTCCAGCTCACCAACATCGCCCGGGACGTGGTCGAGGACGCCGCCATCGGCCGCGTGTACCTGCCTGCCGACTGGCTGGCCGCCGAAGGCCTGCCAAGTGACGCGCGGCTGGCGGAACCGCAGCACCGCGCGGCGCTGGCGCGCGTGGCCCAGCGGTTGGTACAGACGGCCGAGCCGTACTATGACTCGGCGATGGCGGGTCTGCCTTCGCTGCCGCTACGCTCCGCCTGGTCGATTGCCACGGCGCGTTGCGTCTACCGGGCCATTGGTCGCAAGGTGCACCACCGCGGTCCTGCCGCATGGGACACCCGCGCCCGCACGTCGGGCGTGGAAAAAATCGGCTGGGTGGTGGCTGCCGCCGCGCAGGCTGTCGCGTCCAGGACGCACGGTCCGGCGCCAAGAGATCCGCAACTCTTTCAGCGCCCGGTCTGAGCGAAGAGGGCAGGGGACAGCCGCTCAGCCCCGGCTCGGGCGGCGTTCCTTGCGCAGTCGCTGCACTTGCTGCAGGCGCTGCTTGAGCCGATCCGGCGCAGGCGCCCACAGGAAGCCGAACGACACGCAGTCTTCCCGGCCATGCACCGCGTGGTGCAGGCGATGGGCCTGGTAGAGGCGTTTCAGGTAGCCGGACCGTGGCACCCAGCGCCACGGCCACCGCTTGTGCACCAGCCCGTCATGCACGAAGAAATAGAGCGCGCCGTACAGCGTCATTCCCGCGCCCACCCACTGCAGCGGCCAGTGCCCCGACGTTCCCAGGGCGATCAGCACGATCGCCACGCCAGCAAACACCACCGCATAGAGGTCGTTCTTCTCGAACCAGCCCGTCGCGGGCTCGTGGTGGGAGCGGTGCCAGCCCCAGCCCCAGCCGTGCATGATCCAGCGGTGCGCAGCCCACGCGAAAACCTCCATGCCGGCCACCGTGGCAACCAGGATTCCGAGCGAGGCGAGTGGCGTGTCCATGGAGAGGCGCGCATTCGCGCGGCGAGGGGGAAACCGGACATGCTACCTGATGGTGAGGGAGCGACGGCGCTCGCCGTGCCTGGCCGGCACGCAAAACAGCCCGCCACGAAACCCTGCCCGGCACCCTGCCGGGCGGCGTGATCGATGCGGGTTATCCCGCGCTCATGGCGGGTCCGGCCGGCACCTGCGGATATAATCGGGGGCTTTCCCGCAAAAACGTCGCCCGGCCGCACCCAAAGCAATTCCCCAACAAGCAGCAGTCCTCAGGAACGCCTTCCTGCGGGCTCCGGGCGACCCGTAACCATTCGGAGAACCCAGTGCTCTTGTCTTTACAGGGATCCTTCCCGCCCGCCATCCTGGCGCTCGCAGACGGCACGGTCTTTATCGGCAACTCGATCGGTGCCACCGGCACCACCGTCGGCGAAGTGGTGTTCAACACCGCCATCACCGGCTATCAGGAAATCCTCACCGACCCCAGCTATTGCCAGCAGATCGTCACCCTGACGTATCCGCATGTGGGCAACTATGGTGTCAATGGCGAGGACATCGAGGCTGACAAGATCCACGCTGCCGGCCTCATCATCAAAGATCTGCCGCTGCTGGCCAGCAACTTCCGCAGCACCGAGACGCTGTCGCAGTACCTCGTGCGCGAGAAGACCGTCGCCATCGCCAACATCGACACCCGCAAGCTCACCCGTCTGCTGCGTGACAAGGGCGCGCAGAACGGCGCCATCCTGGGCCTGGCGGCGGGCGAGGCCGTGACGCAGGCGCGCGTGGACGAAGCCCTGGCAGCCGCCAAGGCGGCCCCCAGCATGAAGGGCCTGGACTTGGCGCAGGTCGTGAGCACCAAGACCTCCTACGTCTGGGACCAGACCGAGTGGCAGCTGGGCTCGGGCTACGGCCGGCTGGAGCAGCCGCGGTTCCACGTGGTGGCCTACGACTTCGGGGTGAAGAAGAACATCCTGCGCATGCTGGCGCAGCGGGGCTGCAAGCTGACCGTGGTGCCCGCCAAGACGCCGGCCGCCGACGTGCTGGCGATGAACCCCGATGGCGTGTTCCTCGCCAACGGCCCCGGTGATCCGGCGCCCTGCGACTACGCCATCGAAGCCACGCGCCAGGTGATCGATGCTGGCGTGCCGACCTTCGGCATCTGCCTGGGACACCAGATCATGGCCCTGGCCAGCGGCGCCAAGACCTTCAAGATGGACAACAGCCACCACGGCGCGAACCACCCCGTGAAGGATCTGGACGACGGTCGCGTGAGCATCACCAGCCAGAACCACGGCTTCTCGGTGGAAACCGACTCGCTGCCCTCCACGCTGCGCCCGACGCACATCAGCCTGTTCGACGGCACCTTGCAGGGCCTGGAGCGCACCGACAGGCCGGCCTTCTGCTTCCAGGGCCACCCCGAAGCTTCGCCCGGACCCCACGACATCGCCTACCTGTTCGACCGTTTCACGGCCCTGATGGAAAAGCACAAGACGGAGAACAAGAATGCCTAAGCGCAGTGATCTCAAATCGATCCTCATCATCGGCGCCGGCCCGATCATCATCGGCCAGGCCTGCGAGTTCGACTATTCCGGCGTGCAGGCCTGCAAGGCGCTGCGCGAAGAGGGCTACAAGGTCATCCTGATCAACAGCAACCCTGCGACGATCATGACGGACCCGGCCACGGCGGACGTGACCTACATCGAGCCCATCACCTGGCAGACGGTCGAGAAGATCATCGCCAAGGAGCGCCCCGACGCGATCCTGCCGACCATGGGCGGCCAGACCGCGCTGAACTGCGCGCTGGACCTGTGGCACCACGGCGTGCTGGAAAAGTACCAGGTCGAGCTGATCGGCGCCACGCCGGAGGCCATCGACAAGGCCGAGGACCGGCTGAAGTTCAAGGACGCGATGACCAAGATCGGACTGGGCTCGGCCCGTTCCGGCATCGCCCATTCCATGGACGAAGCCTGGGCCGTGCAGAAGACGGTGGGCTTTCCGACCGTCATCCGCCCCAGCTTCACGCTGGGCGGCACCGGCGGCGGCATCGCCTACAACCCGGAAGAATTCGAGACCATCTGCAAGCGCGGCCTGGAAGCCTCGCCCACGAACGAGCTGCTGATCGAGGAATCGCTGCTCGGCTGGAAGGAGTACGAGATGGAAGTGGTCCGCGACAAGGCGGACAACTGCATCATCATCTGCTCCATCGAAAACCTGGACCCGATGGGCGTGCACACCGGTGACTCGATCACCGTGGCGCCCGCGCAGACGCTTTCCGACAAGGAATACCAGGTGCTGCGCAACGCCTCGCTGGCCGTGCTGCGCGAGATCGGTGTGGACACCGGTGGCTCGAACGTGCAGTTCTCCATCAACCCGAAGGACGGCCGTATGGTCGTCATCGAGATGAACCCGCGCGTGTCGCGTTCGTCGGCGCTGGCTTCCAAGGCCACGGGTTTCCCGATCGCCAAGGTGGCGGCCAAGCTGGCGGTGGGCTACACCCTCGACGAACTCAAGAACGAGATCACCGGCGGCGCCACGCCGGCCTCGTTCGAGCCGTCGATCGACTACGTGGTCACCAAGATCCCACGGTTCGCGTTCGAGAAATTTCCCACGGCCGACAGCCGCCTGACGACGCAGATGAAGTCGGTGGGCGAAGTCATGGCCATGGGCCGCACGTTCCAGGAGTCGTTCCAGAAGGCCCTGCGCGGCCTGGAAGTCGGCGTGGACGGCATGAACGAGAAGACGCAGGACCGCGAGCTGCTCGAAAAGGAACTCGGCGAGCCCGGCCCCGAGCGCATCTGGTACGTGGGCGATGCTTTCGCCATGGGCCTGTCGGTCGATGAAGTCTTCGAGCTGACCAAGATCGACAAGTGGTTCCTCACCCAGATCGAGCAGATCGTGAAGATCGAACTCGACATCGACAAGCTGGTGTCCGAGAAGGGCGCCGGCGCGCTGGCCGCGCTCGACGCCGCCACCCTGCTGTCGCTGAAGCAGAAGGGTTTCTCCGACCGCCGGCTGGCCAAGCTGCTCAAGACGAACGAGAAGGCCGTGCGCGAGGCACGCCGCGCGCTGCAGGTGCGCCCCGTGTACAAGCGCGTGGACACCTGCGCGGCCGAATTCGCCACCAACACGGCGTACCTCTACTCCACCTACGAAGCCGCGCCCTACGGCGGCACGGCCGAGTGCGAGGCCCAGCCTTCTGGCAACAAGAAGATCATGGTGCTGGGTGGCGGGCCGAACCGCATCGGCCAGGGCATCGAGTTCGACTACTGCTGCGTGCATGCCGCGCTCGCCATGCGCGAGGACGGCTATGAAACCATCATGGTCAATTGCAACCCCGAGACCGTCTCGACCGACTACGACACGTCGGACCGCCTCTATTTCGAGCCCGTCACGCTCGAGGACGTGCTGGAGATCGTCGACAAGGAAAAGCCGGTCGGCGTGATCGTGCAGTACGGGGGGCAGACGCCGCTGAAGCTGGCCCTGGGCCTGGAAGCCGAAGGCGTGCCGATCATCGGCACCACGCCTGACATGATCGACGCCGCCGAAGACCGCGAGCGCTTCCAGAAGCTGCTGGGCGACCTGGGCTTGCGCCAGCCGCCCAACGCCACGGCTCGCACCGAGGCCGAGGCACTGGAGAAGGCCGCGGCCCTGGGCTATCCGCTCGTGGTGCGTCCGAGCTACGTGCTGGGGGGCCGTGCGATGGAGATCGTGCACGAGCAGCGCGACCTGGAGCGCTACATGCGCGAGGCCGTGAAGGTGAGCAACGACTCGCCCGTGCTGCTGGACCGCTTCCTCTCCAACGCCATCGAATGCGACGTGGACTGCGTGCGGGATGCCTCCGGCGTCACCTTCATCGGAGGCGTGATGGAGCACATCGAGCAGGCCGGCGTGCATTCGGGCGATTCCGCCTGTTCGCTGCCGCCGTACTACCTGTCGCAAGGCACCATCGACGAGATCAAGCGTCAGACGGCCGCCATGGCCGCAGGGCTGAACGTGGTGGGCCTGATGAACGTGCAGTTCGCCATCCAGGAAGTGGACGGCAGCGACGTGATCTACGTGCTGGAAGTGAACCCGCGCGCCTCGCGGACGGTGCCGTTCGTCTCCAAGGCCACGGGCATCCAGCTGGCCAAGGTGGCGGCGCGCTGCATGGCTGGCCAGACGCTGGCGTCGCAGGGCATCACGAAGGAGGTCACGCCGCCTTACTTCAGCGTGAAGGAAGCCGTGTTCCCGTTCGTCAAGTTCCCCGGCGTGGACACGATTCTCGGCCCCGAGATGAAATCCACCGGCGAAGTGATGGGCGTGGGCAAGACCTTCGGCGAGGCATTCGTGAAGAGCCAGCTCGGCGCGGGCACCAAGCTGCCGACGTCCGGCAAGGTGTTCCTCACCGTCAAGAACGCCGACAAGCCGCGCGCCGTCGACATCGCCCGCCAGCTGGTGGCCCTGGGCTTCGAGCTGGTGGCCACCAAGGGCACGGCAGCCGCCATTGCCGAGGCCGGCGTGCCGGTGGGCGTGGTGAACAAGGTCACCGAGGGCCGCCCGCACATCGTGGACATGATCAAAAACGACGAGATCGTCATGGTCATCAACACGGTGGAGGAGCGCCGCAACGCCATCGCCGATTCGCGCGCGATCCGCACCAGCTCGCTGCTGGCCCGCGTCACCACCTTCACCACCATCTTCGGTGCGGAGGCGGCGGTAGAAGGCATGAAGCATCTCGAAAACCTGGATGTGTATTCGGTGCAGGAACTGCATGCGCAGCTGACCGCCTGAGAGGGCCCGGGGCTGTGCGCCAGGGCCCGCCCGGACGCCGGGCCCGCCCGTGCCGGCCGCAGGGTCCACGGGCTTTCCAGAGGGAGAGTGCAGCTGCAAACGCGGCATAATCCCCTGTCGAACCAAGAACCGCCGCGCGGCAACGCGCGGCGGTTTGCTTTTGGTGGCGTCGCGGCACTGCAAGGCAGTGTGGCTTGCGCGCCGAGCAGCGCCGCGCGTTCGTCGCGCGGCAACGAGTTGAACGGAGAGATCACCCATGGCCACCATTCCGATTACCAAGCGCGGCGCAGAGAAGCTGAAGGAAGAGCTGCACCGCCTGAAGACCATTGAGCGTCCCGCTGTGATCAACGCGATCGCAGAAGCGCGCGCGCAGGGCGATCTCAGCGAGAACGCCGAGTACGAGGCTGCCAAGGATCGCCAGGGCTTCATCGAAGGCCGCATCCAGGAAGTCGAAGGCAAGCTGTCTGCCGCGCAGATCATCGACCCGACCCAGCTGGATGCTGGCGGCAAGGTCGTGTTCGGCGCGACGGTGGAACTGGAAGACGAGGAGAGCGGCGAGGCCGTGACCTATCAAATCGTGGGCGAGGACGAGGCGGACCTGAAGCTGGGGCTGATCAATGTGTCCAGCCCCATCGCCCGCGCGCTCATCGGCAAGGAGGAGGGCGATACGGCGGAAGTGCAGGCACCCGGCGGCCTGCGTCGCTACGACGTGGTGGCGGTCAGCTACCGCTGAGATCCCAGGAATCGCAAGAGGCGCGCGCCATGCAGGAACGTCTGCCCCTTCTGGCTGCCGCGTTGTGGTGGGGCAGCCTCTCGGCCATCGGTTTCGTGGTGGTGCCGCTGCTGTTCGTGCACCTGCCCACGCCTGCGCTGGCGGGGGCCATGGCCGCCCGCCTTTTCGAGGCGCAGACTTTCATTTCGATAGCATGTGGCGCCCTGCTGCTGGTGCTTTCCAAGCGAAAGTATGCGGAAGTCGAGGAGGCATGGGCGCGCGCTGCTATGGTTTTCATCATCGGCGGCCTGTTGCTGGCGCTGGTGTCGCAGTACGGCGTGTCGCCGCGCATCGTCGCCCGGCAGAACCTCAAGGTCTGGCATTCGGTCGGCACGGTGCTGTATGCGCTCCAGTGGCTGTGCGCGCTGCTCGTGCTCTGGCGCATCGCCCGGCCGCTGGTGTCCGCTCCCGCCTTGCCTCCCGCTGCCGCGACAACGGCTGACTGATAGTCCGCTGTGCGCCCCAGGCTGCAGCCCGGCCACTGCGGCTCGTGCTGGTGCTGGTGCTGGTGCTGGTGCTGGAGGGCAGGGCGCGCCGAGCCGGCCGCCCCGCAGATTTACTGCTTTGTCTGGCTCATTCGTGCCAGTGCTCGGCCACCCAGGTGGCCGGCTGGATGTGCCGAAACCGCCGGTTGCGCCGACCCGCCAGCGCATCGGGCGGGTTGCATTCCCCATGGAAGATCACGATGCGTGCGCCCGGCGGCACTGCCGGCGCCTTCCAGTAATTGGACGGCCAGGCGGGAATGCTGTGGTATTTGAAGCTCGGGCACCACGCGTCGGGCCAGTAGGACAGCTTGTTCTGGCGATGCAGGAAGTCGGACAGGTAGGCCTGCTCGTTGCGGAACCGGCTTCGGATCTCGTCGAAATGCCCGCGGAAGTACTCCAGCACGTCCGGGTGCGCACCGATCTCGAAGCGGTAGACCGACGAGTTGCCGGTGACCCGCCAGGGGCGCTTGTAGTCGTGGATGATCACGAATTCGCCCGGCTGCGTGAAGAAATCGTCCAGGCTGCCGGTGACGACCACGTCCACGTCCAGGAACAGCGCCGTGCCCCGCAGCCCGTGCAGGTCTGCGCTGAATGTGGCGAGCTTGGTCCAGCCGCGCTCCGGAATGCCTGCGGGCAGGTCGAGCGGCGGAATGGGCAGGCACAGCACTTCGCTGCGGATGCCCTGGGGGTCGTCCGTCAGGCAGACGAAGCGGAAATCGCCGCTCAGGTGGCGGCGCACCATGGCGTAGAGCCGGTTGACGTATTCGGGGCCGTATTTCGTGCCCCACTTCATGCAGATGACGTGGCGCTCCGGCGCCGAGGCGCCAGGCATCAATCGGCCTGCCGTTTCTTGACCGACTTCTGCTTGGGTTTGGCGCGCTTGATCTGTCCGCCCGGGGTGAGCCGCTGGTTGCCCAGCACCCGCAGCTGCTTGACTTCTGGACGCTGGCCGCCGCGCTTGCTGAATTTCAGCACCTTCACGTCGCGCGGGCCGGGCATGCGGTCCTCGTCCACGGTTTTCTCCTTGGGCGGGATCGGCCGCCACAGCACCAGCAGCTTGCCGATGTGCTGAATGGGAGCGGCGTTCAGGTCATTGGCGAGCTGCTGGTAGATCTGCTCGCGCGCCACGCGGTCGTCGTTGAACACGCGGACCTTGATGAGGCCGTGCGCGTTGAGGGCGGCGTTCACCTCTTTTTGCACGGCGGGGGTCAGGCCGTCGCCGCCGATCAGGACGACGGGGTCCAGGTGGTGGGCTTCGGCGCGGTGTTCCCGGCGCTCGGCGGGAGTCAATTGAATGAGGGGCATGGGCCGTATTATCTCAATGCGCCGGGCTGGTGCCGGCAACCGGCTCCGCGGCAGGTGAATGCACAGCGAAAAAACAGATGAAAGCCGACAACAAACCCAAGAAGGTCAACAAGGCCTGGCTGCACGACCACATGAACGATCCCTACGTCAAACAGGCGCAGCGGGACGGCTACCGGGCGCGTGCGGCGTACAAGCTCAAGGAGATCGACGAGCAGCTCGGCCTCATCCGCCCTGGCCATGTGGTGGTCGACCTGGGTTCGGCCCCGGGCGCCTGGAGCCAGTACGTGCGCAGGCGCCTGTCGCCCGGGGGTGCCGCCTCCGGCACGCTCAACGGCACCATCATCGCGCTCGACATGCTGCCCATGGAGCCGATCGAGGGCGTCACCTTCCTGCAGGGCGACTTCCGGGAAGACGAGATCCTCGCCCAGCTGCAGGAGGCCGTGCAGGGGCGGGCGGTCGACGTGGTGGTGTCGGACATGGCGCCCAATCTCTCCGGCATTGCATCGGCCGACGCCGCCCGCATCTCTCTCCTGATCGAGCTGGCGGTGGATTTCGCCAAGTCGCACTTGAAGCCCGAAGGCGCACTCGTCGCCAAGCTGTTTCACGGGGCGGGCTATGACGAGCTGGTCAAGCTCTTCAAGGACAACTTCCGGACCGTGAAGCCCTTCAAGCCCAAGGCGTCGCGTGATCGTTCGGCCGAAACCTTCCTGGTCGGCATCGGCTTGAAGTGACGCGGCCGCCCTTTGGCAGGCGGACGCCCGGGCGGTGACCATGATCTCGGCTGGGGTAAGCCACTCCGGCGCCCAGCTTGAAACGCCTAAAATGCGCCTCAACTGAGATAGAACGGCTTCATGACGGGTTCATGGCTGTTCCACCCTTCCCTATCTGGAGTTCCGCTTGAACAATCAGTGGTTTTCAAAAGTCGCCGTCTGGCTCGTCATCGCCATGGTGCTTTTTACGGTGTTCAAACAGTTTGACACCCGTGCCGGTGCCGGCGCCGGCGCCGTCGGCTACTCGGAATTCCTGGACGAGGTGCGCAGCAACCGCATCAAGAGCGCCACCATCCAGGAAGGGCAGGGCGGCACCGAGATCGTCGCCGTCACCAACGATGATCGCAAGATCCGCACGACCGCCACCTACCTCGACCGGGGCCTCGTCGGCGATCTGATCAACAACAACGTCAAGTTCGACGTGAAGCCCCGCGAAGAAGGCTCGCTGCTGATGACGCTGCTGGTCAGCTGGGGCCCGATGCTGCTGCTGATCGGCGTGTGGGTGTACTTCATGCGGCAGATGCAGGGCGGCGGCAAGGGCGGAGCTTTCAGCTTCGGCAAGAGCAAGGCGCGCCTGCTGGACGAGAACAGCAACACCATCACTTTCGCCGACGTGGCGGGCTGCGACGAGGCCAAGGAAGAAGTGAAGGAAGTCGTCGACTTCCTGAAAGACCCACAGAAGTTCCAGAAGCTCGGCGGCCGGATTCCCCGCGGCCTGCTGCTGGTCGGCCCGCCCGGCACCGGCAAGACGCTGCTGGCCAAGTCCATCGCTGGCGAGGCCAAGGTGCCTTTCTTCAGCATCTCCGGCTCCGACTTCGTCGAAATGTTCGTGGGTGTGGGTGCGTCCCGCGTGCGCGACATGTTCGAGAACGCCAAGAAGAACGCGCCCTGCATCATCTTCATCGATGAAATCGATGCCGTGGGCCGCCAACGTGGCGCCGGCCTGGGCGGTGGCAACGACGAGCGCGAGCAGACCCTCAACCAGATGCTGGTCGAGATGGACGGCTTCGAGACCAACCTGGGCGTGATCGTGGTGGCCGCGACCAACCGGCCCGACATCCTGGACGCCGCCCTGCTGCGTCCCGGCCGGTTCGACCGCCAGGTCTACGTGACGCTGCCCGACATCCGGGGCCGCGAGCAGATCCTCAATGTGCACATGCGCAAGATCCCCGTGGCGCAGGACGTGAACCCTAGCGTCATCGCCCGCGGCACGCCTGGCATGTCGGGCGCCGACCTCGCCAACCTGTGCAACGAGGCTGCGCTGATGGCCGCGCGCCGCAGCGCCCGCACCGTGGAGATGCAGGACTTCGAGAAGGCCAAGGACAAGATCATCATGGGCCCCGAGCGCAAGAGCATGGTCATGCCCGAGGAAGAGCGCCGCAACACGGCCTACCACGAGGCCGGCCACGCCCTGATCGGCAAGCTGCTGCCCAAGTGCGACCCGGTCCACAAGGTCACCATCATTCCCCGTGGCCGCGCCCTGGGCGTGACGATGAGCCTGCCGGAGAAGGACCGCTACAGCTACGACCGCGAATACATGCTCAACCAGATCAGCATGCTGTTCGGTGGCCGTATCGCCGAGGAAGTGTTCATGAACCAGATGACCACCGGCGCCAGCAACGACTTCGAGCGTGCCACGTCCATCGCCCGCGACATGGTCACCCGTTACGGCATGACCGAGGCCCTGGGCCCCATGGTGTATGCCGAGAACGAAGGCGAAGTGTTCCTGGGCCGCTCGGTCACCAAGACCACTAACATGAGCGAGCAGACCATGCACAAGGTGGACAGCGAAGTGCGGCGCATCATCGATGAGCAGTACGCCCTGGCGCGCCGGCTCATCGAAGAGAACCAGGACAAGATGCACGCCATGGCGAACGCCATGCTCGAATGGGAAACCATCGACGCCGAGCAGCTCGATGACATCATGGCCGGCCGCCCGCCCCGTCCTCCCAAGGACTGGACGCCTCGCACTCCTTCCTCCGGGGGGGACCATCCCGGGGGCGGCACGCCTGCGGTGAACACCGATCCGGCGCCCACTGCTGCGTGAAGCACCGGGTCGGAAAAAAAGCAACGGGGCCTTGGGGCCCCGTTCTCGTTGAGGGTGCCTACCTTGCCTGAATCAACCACAGTCGATCCCGCCGGCGGCAACCCGGTGACTGGTCCCGCCGAGTCCGTCAGCCGCTGGCGGACGTCCCGCTACCTGCTCGACCTTTCCGCGCCCCTCGTCATGGGCATCGTCAACGTCACGCCGGACTCGTTTTCCGATGGCGGACGGAATGCGAACACCTCCGCAGCGCTCGCCCACTGCGAGCAGCTGCTGGCGGACGGCGCAAATATCCTGGACATCGGCGGCGAATCGACGCGTCCGGGAAGCCCGGCCGTCCCGCTGGAAGAAGAGCTGGCCCGTGTCCTGCCGGTCGTGAGGGAAGCCACGCGGCTGAACGTGCCCCTCTCGGTGGACACCTACAAGCCTGAGGTGATGCGCGCCGTGCTCGATCTGGGTGCCGACATCGTCAACGACATCTGGGCGCTGAGGCAGCCGGGGGCCGCGCAGGTGGTGGCCAGCCATCCGCAGTGCGGCGTTTGCCTGATGCACATGCACCGCGATCCCCAGACCATGCAGCAAGCGCCCATGGAGGGCGATCCTGTCCAGCAGGTGCTCTCGTTTCTGGAGCGCGCAGCCCTGGATCTGCAAGGGCTGGGGGTGGAAAAGTCCCGCATCGTTCTGGATGCGGGCATCGGCTTCGGCAAAACGGTCGAGCAGAACTTCGCGCTGCTGGCGCAGCAAGCGCGCTTGCAGGCGGCCGGCTATGCGTGGCTGGCAGGCTGGTCGCGCAAGTCGTCCCTGGGCGCCGTCACCGGTTTGCCGGTCGATCAGCGGCTGGGCGCGAGCGTCGCCGCCGCGGTGCTGGCCGTGGAGCGGGGCGCCCGCATCGTTCGTGCGCATGATGTGCGCGATACGGTCGCGGCGCTGCGGGTGTGGCAGGCGATGCAGGCGCAACAGGATGCGTTGCGCGGGAGTTCGGCGACGCAGCCACAGTGACCCACGCCCGCGTCGCTTCCCCGCACAGGCGGGGCAGGGAGAGCCGGTGTCGCGGACTGCGCAGGAGGCGCAGGAGGCGCAGCCTATGAAGCGGTATCGGCTCCGCCAAACCACCTTCCTTCGAGACAGTGCCGACCCAAACAACCAGATAGAGAGGAAGAAACAATGAAAAGAGACTATTTCGGCACCGACGGCATTCGCGGCACGGTGGGCCAGCCACCGATCACGCCCGACTTCGTGTTGCGGCTCGCGCACGCCGTGGGTCGGGTACTGCGCGAAACCGACAAGCGCCCCACGGTGCTCATCGGCAAGGACACGCGCATCTCGGGTTACATGCTCGAGAGCGCGCTGGAATCCGGCTTCAATTCTGCTGGCGTGGACGTGGTGCTGCTCGGGCCGCTGCCCACGCCCGGCGTGGCCTACCTGACCCGTGCGCAGCGCGCCAGCCTGGGCGTGGTGATCAGCGCCAGCCACAACCCCTATCCCGACAACGGCATCAAGTTCTTCAACGCCCAGGGCGCCAAGCTGTCCGACGCCTGGGAGCAATCGGTCGAGCGGGCGCTGGAGGCGGAACCGGTCTGGGCCGACTCGGCCTCGCTGGGCAAGACGCGCCGGCTCGACGACGCGGCCGGCCGCTACATCGAATTCTGCAAGAGCACCTTCGCGCATGACCTGACGCTGCGCGGGCTCAAGATCGTGGTCGATGCCGCCCATGGCGCGGCCTACCACATCGCGCCCAAGGTGTTCCACGAACTCGGCGCCGAGGTGCTGGCCATCGGCTGTTCGCCCGACGGCCTGAACATCAACCACGAAGTGGGTGCCACCCATCCGGATGCGCTGGTGCGCGCCGTGCGGGCCAATCACGCCGACTACGGCATTGCGCTGGACGGCGACGCGGACCGCCTGCAGATCGTCGATGCCGGCGGTCGCCTCTACAACGGCGACGAACTGCTCTATCTGATGGCGACCGACCGCCTGAACCGGGGCGAAGCGGTACCCGGCGTGGTCGGTACCCTGATGACCAACATGGCGGTGGAAGTGGCACTGCGACAGCGCGGCGTGCAGTTCGTGCGGGCCAAGGTGGGGGACCGCTACGTGCTCGAAGAGCTGGCCCGCAACGGCTGGCTGCTGGGTGGCGAAGGTTCGGGCCATCTGCTGGCGCTCGACCGCCACACCACGGGCGACGGTCTGGTCAGCGCCCTGCAGGTGCTGCAGGCATGCGTGCGCAGCGGCCGCACGTTGCCGCAGCTGCTGGACGATGTGACGCTGTTCCCCCAGGTGCTGCTCAACGTGCGGCTGGCTCCTGGCCAGGACTGGAAGGCCAACCGGGTGTTGTCGGATGCCATCACGGCCACGGAAGCCGAACTGGGCGACAGCGGGCGGGTGCTGATCCGGGCCAGCGGTACCGAGCCGCTGCTGCGGGTGATGGTGGAGGCGCGTGAGGCGGAGCAGGCCAATCGCTGCGCGCAACGCCTGGTGGATGCCGCCCGGGCCGGCTGAGCGCAGTATTCCCCCGCGCCGGCACGGCGTCAGGTGGGCCCGGCAGCCGCCGCGCTGCAGAAGACCGCCGGGTGGTCTCTCGGCGGCTTCGGACGGACTTCAGCTGACCAGTGCCGACAGGTCCTGCTCCGCAGACGGTGTCGGCAGGGCCAGACTGCCACGCAGCAGCGGCGTGATCTGATCGGCTGGCATGGGCCGGCTGAGAAAGTAGCCTTGTGCCTCGTCACAGCCCTGTTGCCGCAGGAAGGCCATCTGTTCCGCTGTTTCCACCCCCTCGGCGGTGGTCCGCATGCCCAGCGCCTGCGCCATGCGGATGATGGCGCTGACGATGGCGCGGTCGTTGGGATCGTGCCCCAGGTCGCGCACGAAGGACTGGTCGATCTTCAGCTTGTAGATCTGGAAGCGCTTCAGATGGCTGAGCGACGAGTAGCCCGTGCCGAAATCATCCATCGACATGTGCACGCCGCGTTCGCGCAACTGGTCCATAGTGGCAATGGCCGAGCGCGGATCATCCACCGCCACGCCCTCCGTCAATTCCAGCTCCAGCACATGGGCGGGCAGCACCGCTTCTTCCAGAATGCGGCTGACCAGCTCGGGCAGCTGCGGCTGCCGGAACTGCACGGCCGACAGGTTGACCGCCACCTTCAAGCTGTGCAGGCCGAGCGCGTGCCAGGCATGCAGTTGCGCCAGCGCGGTGCGCAGTACCCACTCGCCGATCTGCAGGATCTGTCCCGTATCTTCCGCGATGGGAATGAATTCGGCGGGCGACACCGAGCCCAGCTCCGGATGGTCCCAGCGCAGCAGCGCCTCCACGCTGCGGATCGCCCCCGTGCTGAGCGTGACCTGGGGCTGGTAGTGCAGATGCAGCTGGTCGCGCTCCAGCGCCCGGCGCAGCGCATTTTCCAGCCGCAGGGCGCGGGCGGACTGGGCGTGCATCTCGGGCGTGAAGAAGCGGAAGGTGTTCCGGCCGTCCGACTTGGCGCGGTACATGGCCGTGTCGGCCGACTGGGTCAGTGCCTCGAAGTCGGCGCCGTCCTGCGGGAAGAGGGCGATGCCCATGGAGGGCGCCATGGTCAGTTCGTGATGCCCGATCTGATAGGGCTGGCGCGAAGCCTCCTGCAGCTTGCCGGCGACCCGCGCCGCGCCAGCCGCATTGGCGCCCGGCAGCAGCAGCACGAACTCGTCGCCGCCCAGCCGGGCCACGGTGTCGCGCTCGCGCACGATGGCGCGCAGCCGCTTGCCGATCTCGACCAGCAGGTCGTCGCCCACGCGGTGACCCAGCGAGTCGTTGACGTGCTTGAAATGGTCCAGATCGAGGAACATCACGGCCAGCGGCGTGCCGTTTTCCTGGGCCAGACGGATCGCCTGCTGACTGCGTTCGGCCAGCAGCGTGCGGTTGGGCAGGCCGGTGAGCGCGTCGTAGTGCGCCAGCCAGTAGATGCGCTCCTGGTCGAGCTTGCGGTCGTGGATCTCGCGGTGCAGGTTGGTGACGGTGGTACGCAGCTCCGCCGTGCGGTCCAGCACCAGTTGCTCCAGTTCGTCGTTGAGCCGCTGGATCGTGGTGGGCGCGGGGGGCAGCTCGCCCGTGCTGCGCGCCAGCGTCCACAGCATTCCGCGATGATCTCCCTCGGCGCTCGGCAGGGCCCGGATGGTCACATGGCACGGTGTGGGCAGGCCGTCGCGCCCGTGGAACGTGACCATGCCATCCAGCACACCGGGCGCCGCCTGAGGCCAGGTCAGCGACCCGACCTGCTCATCCGGCGCATAGCCGAGCAAGGCTTTGCAGGCAGCATTGCAGTGCAGAAGATGCTGCTGATCCACCAGGGCCACGGGAGCCCCGATGCCTTCCAGCAGTGCCGCGATCCACGCATGCTGTTCGGAAAACACTACGTCGGGCAGGCTTTCCGAAGCGGATGACAGGGGCGGCATAAAGAAGGAGTGAGACGGCGGGAGGGCGGATTTGTACCAAATTGTATTCGCTTCACGGTTTTGCCCTTCCTGCGCTCCAGCGACGCACACCGTGAGCGCCAGGCCGTCAGGCCATTCCGCACCTCGACTGTGCAACCGCCTCCTGCGCATACATCTTTCCAGCGATGTACTCGCCATGCGTCACATACAACAGACCGGCTACTTTGTTGATGACGTGCTGCTCCTCCACGCCGGCGTGCCCGTCGGCGTAGGCCACCCGCCAGAGCGCCTCCACGAAGCTGATCTTCTGCGGCTGCGTCCAGTGCTCGTTCAGGGCCGAGGTGAAGTGCTGGAAGTCATACGCCGTGCGGGCGGCTGCGTCTGCCTGCTTCAGCAGAAGCTCCAGATCAGCGGCCTGCAGGCTGAAGCGTTCGTAAAGCGCCCGCGCAACCGCCTGCCGCTCGGCGTCGCCCGCTTGGGGTTTGGCGTGCGCGACCTCGACCAGCAGCACCGCGGTGGCCAGCTGCACGGCATGCAGGCGTTCAGCCTCAGTGGCCTCCGCGCTCGCAAATCCCAGGGTGTCGAGGAATTCGTGAAGTGTCTTGAGCATCCCTCTGTGATTTAGGCCGCGATCTTTGGTTCCGGCCCCGCAGCGCACCCGCTGCGCACCAGTAGCGCACTCGCTGCGCAAGGTTCTCCTACACGCCCAAGGCTTTCCGGACGTCCCGCAGCGTCACGGCGGGTTCGTAGCTTGCAGGCTTTGACCCCAGAAAGGAACCCAGCCATGGTCGACGAATTGCGGGATGCGTTGAAAGAACTGCTGGCCTATGACGATGCGCGCGCCAGTGCGCCCTTCGAACACGGCCTGGTGGCCTTGGCGGGCTGCGGGCTGCTGGCCTGCGCACTCACGGCGCCATCGCGCGGCCAGGCCGTCGGCCGCGCCCTGGTGGCGGGCGCGTTGTTGCTGCGTGCGGCTTCGGGGCAGGACGGCTTGCGAAAGTGGGTGCAGGCGCCCCAGCCCGGGCAGGTGGCCGAAGAAGGCAAGAGTGTGATCGCTTTTCCCTAAAGCGATCCGCCGCACAGCTGCCGACGCCGCTCTCGTTCTGCAGGACCCGCGGCAAGCCCCGCGATCCGGCGGCCCGAAAGAGAGCGGGCTGCCTAGCGGGTGAGCGCCCGGTGCGCGGCCATCTGGCGGCTGCCGCGCAGCTCCAGCACCTTGCGCGCGTCATCCGCTCGCAGCATGGCGCGCCCGACACCCGTGACTCCGTGCACCCAAGCGGGGTGTCCGGGCTCGTCGGGCAACTGGGCCTCCACCATCCCGGCGGCGCGCAGGACGCGCAAATGATCCACCGAGGTTTCGTCCTTCACCAGGACGGGAAACACTTCGCAGAAGGCCAGCTGGCGCAGCAGTTCCATGGACATGGTGGCGTGCTCGATGAGGCGGCCGGATGCGCGGTTCACTGCCGCGTTCATCCTCCGTGCTTGCCCGACAGGGCTTGATGGAGCGATTGCGAAAGTTCCAGGTGCCGGCGCAGGTTCAGCAGCGTCCGTGCGGCGAACTCCTGGATGTCCCGGTCCTGCGTGCTCCGCTCCACCTGCTCGAAGAGCGCCACGCTGGCGCGGTGCGCCTGCACGCCCAGCACTTCCACGTATTGCCGTTCAAACGCTTCCGGCGCCAGGGGGGCCATCCGTTCGATCTGCGCCTGTTGTGCCGCGTCGGGCGTGCGGGGCAGGGCATGGCTGCGGGCGGTGGCCAGGCTGGCCAGTTCGCGGTTGACGACCGCATGGTCGTCGGCCATTTGCTGCGCGAAGGCACGCACCTCTGTCGTGCGGGCCTTGCCCTGTGCCAGCCGGGCGGCGGCGATTTCGGCGAGCCCGTTGCGCGCAGCGGTGTCGAGGAAATGAGACTCCTGCGGCGTGAGGGCCCGCGTCAGCGGTTTTTGCGACCATGCGGGCGCAGCGGCCAGCATTGCCAGGCAGGCTGCGGCCAGGCCCAGGCTGCGGCGCGTCCAAAGGCGGCCGGGGTGCTCGGGATGATCGGAACATCGGGTCATTCGCTTCGCTCCTTCGTGCGATACCTTGTGCAGAGAAAAAGGGGAGGACGGAGATGACGGCCGATCCTTGAGGCGCGGGTCGCGGCGCGTCTGTAGGAATGCGCCGCATGCCCCAGGCTGGCCCAGGCCCCCGCCTGCCCGACAATCGCAGCAATGACCCCGATCAAAACGAACGCCCCGACCCTGCTGCCCCGCCAACTGCTGGTGGCCCCCGACCCGCACGACCCGCAACCGCTGGTGCTCTACCACGGCCGCTGCGCGGACGGCTTCGGCGCCGCCCTGGCTGCCTGGACCTATTACGGCGGCCAGGTCGAATGCGTCGGGCTGTCGCATGGCCAGGCCACCTCGGTGGAAGACCTGCCCCCGCTGGACGGCCGGGCGGTCTACATTCTCGACTTCGCCTTCGCGCCCGATCTGCTGGGCGCCATCGACGAGCGCGCCGCCAAGCTGGTGCTGCTCGATCACCACAAGAGCGCTGCCGAACAGCTGATCGGCTTCGCCTGCCGCTGCGGCGTGGTGCACTTCGACATGAGCAAGTCCGGCGCACGTCTGGCGTGGGACTTTTTCCATCCTGACGCGCCGCTGCCCGATCTGGTGCGCTTCATCGAAGACCGCGACCTGTGGGCGTGGAAATTCCCCGAAACCGCGGGCTTCGTCGCCGCGCTCGACATGGAGCCGTTCGACTTCGCCCGCTGGCAGCAGATGGCGGCGTTCACCCCATCCGAAACGGCCGCGTTCGTCGCGCGCGGGCAGGCCATGGACGAGAAATTCCGGCATCTGGCGCAGGACGTGGCCGGCGGCGCGCAGCCGCTGGTGTTCAACGGCGAGGCCGGCCTGATGGTGAATGCGCCCGGCGCCTTCCACAGCCTGGTCGGGGAACTGCTTTCCGCCCAGAGCGGCACCTTCGCGCTGATGTGGACGGTGGGCAAGGATGGCAAGGTCAAGGTCGGCCTGCGCTCGCAGCGCGGCTACGACTGCTCGCTCCTGGCCGTGACCATGGGCGGGGGCGGGCACGCCCAGGCCTGCGGTTTCCGCATGGGCGCGGAGCGGCTGCCAGAACTGTTGAGCGGCCAGTTCACCGCATGACGCCACGCCGGGCGCCCCACCGTTGACCGCTCGCCGGCCGCCAAGCGCGGCTCAGGCCAGCCGCAGATCGACCGGCCGGGCCTGCGGGAACACCCGCGCCAGCGCGGCGGGGCGCAAACCATAGGTCCGGGCGAAGAGGCCGCCCAGCACGCTGCGGTAGTCGTTCAACACCGGGTAGTCGCGGTTCTGGAACAGGGTGGTGGCCGTCAGTGCCTGCTGCTCGCCCACGATGCGGCCACCGGCGATACCGCCGCCCAGCACCCACATCACGCTGCCGTGCCCGTGGTCGGTGCCGCGATTGCCGTTCTCGCGGAAGGTGCGGCCGAACTCGCTGACCACCACGACGGTCGTGCGGTTCCACGCCGGCCCCATCTCGTCGGCGAACGCGGCCAGGCCCCGGCCCAGTTCCTCGAAGCGTTTGGCCAGCGCGCCCGTGGCGTTGCCCTGGCCCACATGGGTGTCCCAGCCGCCCACGTCCACGAAGCCGAGGTTGTAGCGTGACTGCATCAGGCGCGCCATGCGCCGCGCCGTGCCTTCGAAGCCCTTGGTGCTGAGCGCGTTGCGGCTGGCAGCGTCCATCTCGCCCTGCATGGTGCGCGCCACCTCGTCGCGGGTCTGGAAGCCCTCGGCCACCGGCCCGGCCAGGGCGGTGCCCTGGTACATGGAGGCGATCAGGGCGGCCTGCCGGTCGTCGATGCCCGGCTTCGCCGCGCCGGCCGCAGCCAGCGCCGTATTGGGTACCTCGTAGCCGCCGCGCAGCACCAGCGGCAGCGTGTCGGTGAAGGCCATGGGCGACAGGTGGTCATGCCAGCGCGGCTGAGCGCCCAGCTCCAGCGCCAGGCGATTGAGAAAGCCCGATCGGTAGTCGCGCCGCGTGCCCACCGGCTGCCCCAACTCGATGCTGTCCTGCGTGTCGAAATGGCTGCGCGTCAGGTCTTCGGTGCCCGAGAACGGAACGAAGGCGACCTGCTTGCGTTCGTAGAGCGGTTGCAGCGAGCCCGCCAGCGCCGGATGCAGACCCCAGTCGGCCGTGAGCGGCAGCGCACCACCCGCGCTGCCCGGCCGTGCGATGGCGATGTTCGGACGCGTGGCGTAGTAGTAGTCGCTGGCCGTGGGCACCAGCAGGCTGGCGCAGTCGTAGCCGCCGCGCAGAAAGACCAGCAGGAAGCGCGCGTCGGTGGCGCCTTCGGGCGTGGCGGCGAGGCTGGCCTGCAGCACACCCGGCGCGGCAAGCGCAGCCAGGGCCTGCAGGCACTGCCTGCGGCGGGGTGATGGCAGGGAGGGATGGGCAGAGCGGGGCATAACGAACCTTTCGCGGCGCTTCAGGCGTACATGAATTCGGGGGAAGCCAGCAGGAACGTGTTCCATTCGGCAGGCGACGCCGCCCGGGCCAGCGCCACGCGGGTGGCCGGCGCGAGCAGCGGTTCGAGCGTGCGGAAAGCGCCGCTGTGGGCGATGTCGGGCGGCGCCACCTTCGGGGCCGGAGCGCCTTCCACGCGGTAGAGGGCGCCGGCACCCGCGCCGCCCAGGGCGCGAGCGATCTCGAAGCGCACGGCCAGCTGGCCGGAACTGGTCCAGGCCGCAGCCTCCAGCGGGTAGCCGTCCGGCGTGGCCCGGCCATAGAGCGGCTCGGCCAGCCGCTGCAGCCAGGACAGCGCCGGGTCCGGGTTGGCCAGCACGCGGTCGCCATACCCCAGCCGCAGGCCGGCCATGACGTACTGCACCGGGTCGCGCAGCCGGCTGCCCAGTGACGCGGTGAAGGCCTGGCTGCCGATCAAGGCCTCCAGCACGGCGGCGATGTCACCGTCGCTGCGGGTGAAGCGGTCGGCGAGGGCCTCCGCCAGCGCGGGCGAGGGCGTGTCGCCCACCAGGTACAGGGCGAGCTTGCGGCAGACGAAGCGCGCCGTGGCGGGTGCGCGCGCCAGGCGGTCCAGCGCTTCGTCCAGCTCGGCCATGCCCTGCGCCTGCAGCGGCTGTCCCAGCAGCTCCTTCGGGTTCCAGTCGTGGCGCTGCGGGTTGAATTCGTAGAGGCCCCGGCGCACGTACTGGTGCGCCCATTCGGGCTTGAGCTTGGGCGCCGGATCGTCCAGGGGGCGCAGCGACACGCCGTGGCCCGTGAGCACGCGCGCCAGCTCCTGTACGTCGCGCTGCGTGTAGCCGCCGTCCACGCCCAGCGTGTGCAGCTCCATCAGCTCGCGCGCATAGTTTTCGTTGATGCGCCCGGCCGCGTTCTGGGCATTGTCCAGATAGCGGAGCATGGCCGGGTGCCGCACGGTGGCGCCCAGCAGGTCGCGAAAGCGCCCCAGTGCGTGCGGGCGGATGGCACGGTCTTCATAGTCGCCCACCATCGCGCGGATATCCGCCTTGCCCGCGAAGAGGCTGAAATGGTTCATCCAGAACCAGGTCATCTTCTCCTGCAGCTGGGCGGGCGAATGCACGGCGCGCAGCACGAAGCGGCGCTCCGCCTCGCGCTGCAGGGCGCGCATGTCGCGCTGGTAGCTTTCCTGGGCGGCCTTGCGGGCGTCTTCCGTGGCCTCGTCCTTGATGGACTGCTGGCGCGCCTGCATGTCGATGGCGAGCTGATCCATCGGCGTGCGGGTGATGGTCATCGCGTCGATCTGCGCCTGCGCGGCCGGCGGCAGCACGGCGGGAGACGCCGGCCGCAGCAGGGCGGCGACGGTGGCTGCGCTGCCGCCGCGTTGCCACGCATCGACCGAGGCGCTGCTTGCGCCCCAGGTCAGCCGGTCGAGCAGATGCAGTCCGAAGGCGGCGTCCCCAGCCTGCGGGGAGGAGGGCTGCGCCATGCCGGCACCCGGTGCGAAGGGCACCGCCCCGCTGCTGAATGCCGGTGCCGACCACGCCGCCACGGCCACGGCTGCCAGCCATTCCCGGCGCCGCACACCTTGGGCGGGGCCGTCGGCCGCGCCGGCAGGGGAAGCCGCTCCGAGGGGCGCGGAGGGCAGCGCAGCGGGCTTGTACGACAGCATGGCAGGTGGTTGGAGTGGCTGATGCCGCGCATGGTGCGCCGCCGCATGGCCTGCCGCAAGGGGGCGGCCCGGCTTTTACCCGGGCGACACAGATGTATCGGCCTGTGGGGCGGGCGCCCAGCTCAACGGCTGCCTTGCGCCACGGTTGGTGTGGCGTCCTCGAACCGGTCCACCTTGCGCAGCGGCTTGAACAGCACCGCCCATGCGCCGACCACGCCCAGCGTGCACACACCGCCCAGCACGGCGGCCGGCACCACGCCCACCCAGGCGGCGCTGGTGCCGGCGCGGAACTCGCCCAGCTCGTTCGACGAGCCGATGAACAGCATGTTCACGGCGTTGACGCGGCCGCGCATCGCATCGGGGGTGGAGAACTGCACCAGCGCGCCGCGGATGTACATACTCACCATGTCGGCCGCGCCCGCCACCATCAGCGCGGCGAACGAGATCCAGAACACGGTGGAAAGCGAGAACACCAGATTGGCCACGCCGAAGACCGCGACGGCGATGAACATGGTGCGGCCGACCTGGCGATTGAACGGCCGGGCGCTGAGATACAGACCCGTGGCCACCTCGCCAATGGCCATCGCGCTGCGCAGCGCGCCGAGGCCCTGCGGCCCGACGTGCAGCACCTCGTGCGCATAGATCGGCAGGAGCGCAACCACCCCGCCCAGCAGCACGGCGAACAGGTCGAGCGAGATGGTGCCCAGGATGATCGGGCGCGAGCGGATGAAGCGAATGCCTGCGCCGAAGCGCTCCACCATGCTGCCCTGCGTGGGGCCCAGCGGGGCGGCATGCGCCACCGGCACGCGCAGCAGCAGCAGGGTGCCCAGCGCCAGGCTGGCCAGGCAGACCAGATAGGTCAGCTCTCCACCGCCGGCTGCGTACAGCAGGCCACCGAGGAACGGCCCGCCGATGCTGGCCGAGCGCATCAGCATGCTGTTGGCGGCGATGGCCTGGGCCAGCTGCTCGCGCGGCACGATCTGCGGCAGCAGGCTCTGCAACGCGGGCCCCGAGAACGCACGCGAGCAGCCGAAGAGCACCAGCACCGCGTAGATGCCCATGACACCGGCCGAGCCATGTCCCGACAGCCACCACAGCAGGCCGCTGCACACGGCGCCCACCGACCAGCTCACCGTGAGGATGCGCTTGCGGCTGTAGCGGTCGATCAGGTCGCCCGCCGGCAGCAGCAGGCACAGCATGGGCAGGAACTGGGCCAGGCCCACATAGGCCAGCGCCATCGGCTCGCGCGTGAGGTCGTAGACCTGCCAGGCGACCACCACCGCCTGCACCTGCGTGGCGAAGACGGCGGCGAGCCGCGCCAGCAGAAAAGCCATGAAGCCGGGGTGGCGGTACACGCTGGGGGCTGGCGAGGGGCCGGCGGACGGGGTGGGTTCGTTGGACATCAGGACGGGGGGCGGGAGGGGGCGCGAGATCGCAGCCGGTGCGGGGCATCGCTCGGGGACCGCCGGGCGGGGCGGTCCGGTGTGCAGCCGGTGAAAGCGCAGAGAGCGCTGAAAGCGGCTGATGCTAGCCGCTTCGTCCACCGGGCGTGCGGCGGGCAGGGCGCGCCTGCCGTCGTCCCTCAGCGCTGCGCATGTCGGCGCCGGTAGTCCCACGGGGGCTGCGGACGCTTTTGCGACCAGAGCCCGACCTGGGCTGCGCGGGCCTTGCGCTGCAGTGCGGCCAGTTCGGGGTAGCGCGATGCATGGGGCGTGTACACCCAGGCCAGGCCCGCGCGCACCTGTTCGGCCGCCACGTCGCGGCCGCCGCAACGCACATGGGCCAGCAGCCGGCCGTAGGTGTCGTGTCCGGCGGTGCGCAGCATGGCCTGCTGTCGAAAGCACAGCTGCGCCAGGTTCTGGCGGGCCCGCTGGCCGAAGGCCTGCTTGCTTTCGGGCGCGTCGATGGAGACGATGCGCACCCGCTGGGGCCGGTATTCGCCCGGCGTGCCGCAGCGCACGGTGAGCGTGTCGCCGTCGCTGATGGCGACGACCAGGCAGAAGAGGGAGGTGGCGATGGCGGACACGGGGCAGGGTGGTGGCGCAGGAAAAAGCCGCGCACTATACCTCCCCCTCGTAGCGGAAGCGCCCCGGATGGGGCGAAGGCCGCAAGCCCTGGCGGCTGCCTAAAAACAAGGCACTGCGCTGAAACCCAGCACTGGCGCGGCCTCGCGGGGGTTGTTCCGAGGCTTGTCCACAGATCGACCCACAGGCTGCGGGCATAACTCGATGCCCTCTGGAGTCATGCCTGGAATACAGGTGTTTTCTGTCGCTGGCGCTTGGTATATATGGTTTTGTTGCTATGAAAAACATAGCAATTCCTCGGTGCCTGCCCAATCGCCCGGCGCCAACCCATCCAGCGTGTAGGGGCCGATGGCCGCACGCACCAGCCGCAGCGTGGGGTGGCCGACGGCGGCCGTCATGCGGCGCACCTGGCGATTGCGGCCTTCGCGGATGGTGAGCGCGATCCAGGCCGTGGGCCGCGCCTGGCGCACGCGAATCGGCGGATCGCGCTCCCAGAGCGTGGCTGGTGGGTCCATGCGTTCGGCGCGGGCCGGCAGCGTGACGCCATCATTCAGTTGCACGCCGCGGCGCAGGGCCGCCAGCGCCTCATCCCCAGGCTCGTCCTCCACCTGCACCCAGTAGGTCTTTTCCATCTTGAAACGCGGGTCGGCAATGCGTGCCTGCAGCCGGCCGTCGCTGGTCAGCAGCAGCAGGCCTTCGCTGTCGGCGTCGAGCCGGCCGGCCACATACACGCCCGGCAGGTCGATGAAGTCCTTCAGCCCCCGCCAGCGGCCCTCGGGCGTGAACTGGCTCAGCACGCCGTACGGCTTGTTGAAACGGATCAGCCGGGGCGTGCCGGCGGAAGGGCCGGGGCGGGCGACGGGCCGGGCAAGCGTCGGGCGCGGGGGGCGGGGCAGGGACATGGGGCCGCCAGCATAGCGGCTCGCGATGCCCGCGCCGCCGTGCGCAAGGCCGGCCGAAGCGGCTGGGCGCTTGGATAGAATGCGCCCCTCGCGCTCGATCCATGAGCGCAGCCAGCTATCTTTTCGATAGCGAAATTCCGCCGACGCACCCCCGCTGCGCGCCTCGGCCTCGTCGTCTTTCCCGCGTTTCTCGACCCTGGCGCAGCGCGCCGGCCTTTCGCCATGATCACCATTTCGCTCGATATTGCCCAGACCGTGGGCGTGGCCGCCGTCCTGCTGGTGGTGGGGGAATTCATCCGCAACCGCGTCGCGCTGCTGTCGCGCTATTTCATTCCCGGGCCGGTGATCGGCGGCGTGCTGTTTTCGCTCGCAGCGCTGGCAGGCTACCAGGGCGGGTATTTCTCCATCCAGTTCGACGCCAGCATCCGCGCCTTCCTGCTGCTGGTCTTCTTCACCACCATCGGCTTTTCCGCCAGCTTCGAGATGCTCAAGAAGGGCGGCGTGGGCGTGGCCATCTTCCTCGCCGCGGCGGTGGCGCTGGTGCTGCTGCAGAACGTGGTGGGTGTGGGCGTGGCGGCCCTGCTCGGCGCACATCCGCTGATCGGGCTGGCGGCAGGGTCGGTGTCGCTCACCGGCGGGCATGGCACCTCGGCGGCCTTCGGGCCGCTGCTGGAACAGGCCGGCGCCGCCGGAGCGCTGCCGGCCGCCATTGCGGCGGCCACCTGGGGGCTGGTGTCCAGCTCGGCCATTGGCGGGCCAGTGGGCTCGCTGCTCATGCGCCGCCACGGGCTGACCGGCCCGAAGCCTGGCGCCGCTGCAGGGACCGCAGCCGTGCCCGCTGCCGGCCATGTCGTCACCGCGAACGAAACCGAGGACACGAACTCCCGCACCATGATGCATGCCACCATGCTGATCGCGCTGGCCATCGGCGCGGGCACGGTGATCGTGCAGTGGCTGGCGGATGCAGGCATCGTCATTCCGGCCTATCTGGGCCCCATGCTGGTCGCAGCGGCGCTGCGCAACCTGATCGACTGGCGCAACGGCGTGCTGCCGGCGGCGCAGTTCGACGTGGTGGGAAACGTGTCGCTGGGCTTCTTCCTCGCCATGGCACTGATGTCGATGAAGCTCTGGGAAATGGCTGAGGTGGCCGGCCCGCTGCTGGTCATCCTGATCGCGCAGACCGCGCTGATGTTCGGCTTCGCCTACTTCGTCACCTTCCGGGTGATGGGCCGCGACTACGACGCCGCCGTCATCGCCGCCGGCCACTGCGGCTTCGGACTCGGCGCCACGCCCAACGCCATGGCCAACATGCAGGCCTTCACGGCCGTCAACGGCCCGTCGGTGAAGGCGTTTTTCGTGATCCCCCTGGTGGGCTCGCTCTTCATCGACTTCTTCAACGCGTTCATCATCACCGGCTTCATGAACGTGCTGCGCTGACCCCACCGCGCGCGGCCTGCACTCCGCTGCGGCCCCGGCCGCTCCCCGCTCCCCGCTTCCCGCTTCAGGCGGCCAGGAACAGCGCCGGGTCCACCATCGTCCGGTTGAGCATCACGCCCCAGTGCAGGTGCGGGCCGGTCACCCGGCCGGTGGCGCCCACGCGGCAGTAGGCCTGGCCCGTGGCCACCACGTCGCCCACGCGCACATCGGTCGCGCTCAGGTGGCAGGCCATGGTCAGCAGGCCGCCACCGTGGTCCAGCCAGACGGTATTGCCGTTGAAGAAATAGTCGCCCGTGTCGATCACGCGGCCTGGCAGCGGCGCGACGACGGGCGTGCCCGTGGCGGCGGCGATGTCCATGCCGCTGTGCGGGCTGCGCGCCTGTCCGTTGAAGACGCGGCGCAAGCCGAAGGAGCTGGAACGGCGGCCCGGCACCGGGACCTGCATGCGCAGGTCTTCCGCCCGTGGCAGCGGCGTGGAATAGGTCGCCATCACCCCCTGCTGGTGGTCGCGCTCGCGTTCGTAGCGCGCCTGGTCCTGGGCCGACAGATCGACCGTGCGCGGCGCCACGTTGAGCCGCTGCTCGCGGTACTGGTGCGGCGCCACCTCATAGGCCACGCGGCGTTCCGGCTCGCCCGCAGCCCGCACGGTGACCGATGCCGGCCCGACCGGGGCCGAGAGCGGAATGCCCACGATGGCCGTCCATTCGATCATGTCGCCCAGCACCAGGACGGGGATGCCGTTCGCCAGCACCACGGGCCGCTCGGTGGCCGGCCCGAGCGACAGCCGCGCCACGCCGCCCGGCACTGCCGAATGGCGTGGCCACACGGCGGTGTCGGCCGTGCGGGCCGGGGCGGCGGCCCACGCCGGCAGCGACAGGGCGCTGGCGCAGCCCAGGACCTGCTGCAGCAGAAGTCGGCGTTGGAGACGGGCGGGAGGCGGGTTGCTGGCGAAAGTCATCGAGCGGTCGGGGCGAGGTGCGGAGCCTTCATGGCGAAGCGCCTATCTTCGCATCGGCAGTTCCTGACCGCAGGGAGGACTTGGCTCAGCGATCCGTCTTGCCTTCGTCCGGGCCAGAAGGCTGGTGCTGCGGGCGTTCGTTGTCCGGATGCGGCTGGTAGGCCGGCTTGGACGGTTGGGTGCTGCTGTCGGTTTCGACGAGCGCCGGGCTCGGCCGGTCGTCGTCCTTGCGGGGCTTGCCGTCGGGGGAGTCGAGTTGCGTGACCATGAGGGGCCTCCTATGAAGTCGGTGAAGGGGAACGGGGTGAAAGCGTGGACCAGCGATCGCGGGCGAGGCTCAGGGCGTCAGCACCACCTTGCGGCAGTCGTTCTGCGCCTTGTCGAACATCTCGTAGGCCTGTTCGGCTTCGCCGAGCTTCATACGGTGGGAGATGATGACGTCGGGCCGCATCCGGCCCTCGCCGATGAGCTCGATCAGCTCCGGCATGTAGCGCTGGGCATGCGTCTGGCCCATCTTGAAGGTCAGGCCCTTGTCGAAGGCGTCGCCGAACAGGAAGCCGTGGATGAAGCCCGCATACACGCCAGGCACGCTGACCACGCCGCCGCGCCGCGTGGCGGCGATGCACTGGCGCAGCGCCTTGCCGCTCGATCCTTCCAGCTTGATGGCGGTGAGCGCCGTCTCCAGTGCGCTGCCCTTGGCCTCGAAGCCCACGGCGTCGATGGTGGCGTCCACGCCATGGCCGGCGGTGGCCTGCAGGATCACCTCGGCCGGGTCGTCCTCAGTGGCGAAGTTGATCGGCGTGACGCCGTAGTGCTCGACGGCGAACGCCAGCCGCGCTGGGTTGTCGTCTACCATGAAGATCTGCTCCGCGCCCACATGCCGCGCGCACAGTGCCGACATCAGACCGACCGGGCCGGCGCCGAAGATGGCCACCGAGGACCCGCGCCCCAACTCCGCATTCACCACCGCCTGGTAGCCGGTGGGCAGGATGTCCGAGAGGAACAGCACCTGCTCGTCGCTCAGCACGTCCGGCACCTTGAGCGGCCCCACGTTGGCCTGCGGCACGCGCACGAATTCCGACTGTCCGCCGGCATAGCCGCCGTACAGGTGCGAATAGCCGAACAGGCCCGCGCCGGGCGTGGCCGACTTCTTGTTCATGATCGCGCCACGGCCGGGGTTGGTGGTCTCGCAGGCCGCGAACAGTGTCTTGTCGCAGTAGTAACAGCTGCCGCAGGCGATCACGAACGGGATCACCACCCGGTCGCCCGGGCGCAGGTCGGTGACGCCGGCCCCCACGTCTTCCACCACGCCCATGAACTCATGGCCCAGGATGTCGCCGTCCTTCATCTCCGGGATCTTGCCGCGGTAGATGTGCAGATCGGAGCCGCAGATGGCGGTGGCGGTGACCCGCAGGATGATGTCGTCGGGCGCATAGAGCACGGGATCGGGGACCGTCTCCACGCGAACCTTCTTGGCGCCTTGGTAGGTGAGAGCCTTCATGGGTGCGAACTCCTGGGTGATGCGGAGTCGCGAGCCTACGGAGCGTTGCCGTGCGGGTTTTGTCGGCCATCGCGCCGTGTCTGCCGTCCCCACTGTGTGCAGAACGGCGTGAGCGGGCGGGGCGCACCTGGCTGAACCGCGGTGGATGCCGGTGCGTGCGGGAAGGCCAGGGAAGGGTGGAGAAGGGCGTGCAGCCAGCGAACGGGTGACCCGTCCTGAATAGCGTTGACACTGAGGGACTGTTAAAACTCCAGCCGGACTATCCGGCCAATGACGCCCGATGCACTGCATCGGGCGTTCGCATT
>NZ_LMOV01000023.1 GCF_001424265.1 Acidovorax sp. Leaf160 | reverse complement strand
GCCGCAGGACACGCATGCTTCAAGCTCTGACTTGCCGCAGTTGTCTGAACGGAGCGCTGAAAGCGCGCAGTGAGTTCTGCGGCAGCCCTTCACGCGCGAGCATCGCAGGTTGCCCCGTAGCGCAGCGGAGGGGACGCGCACAGCAGGGTCGCCCTTTCTTTGGTGACTTTCTTTCGGCGAGTCGAAAGAAAGTTACTCGCCCGCCGGGGCGAAGTCCCGGCCCCGGAAAGCAAAGGCCCAGCACTCGCCAGCACCGCCCCGGCAGCGCGCCATCACCGCGCCATCACCGCGCCAAGGCTTCGGCAAGCCCAGCCCGAACGACGGAGGACGAACCCAAAAGCCACGACACCTGGCCCGCCGACCTCATCCCACCACCACCCACCCAGCGCACACCACCGCCAGCACAACCCCCCCCTGCAACACCCGCGTCACCCGCCCAGGCGCATAGCTCAGCACCAGCACCACGCTCAGCGCCGACAAGGTCATCACCCCGAACCAGAACACCCAACCCTGCGCGGTGCCCGCCGCCGCCAGGCAAGCCCAGAGCGACAGCAGCAGGCCGCCCGTGCCCACCAGCCGCAGCGCCCGGCGCAGGCCTGAACTCGGGGCCTTGCCCCGGCCGTAGCTGTCTTCGTAGTGCCGGTCCATCGCCAGGCCCAGCGCGGAAAAGGCGGCGACGCAGGACGACAGCGCCAGCGTGAGATGGACGGCGCTCATGGCGAAGAGCCCTCCGCTGCGGCGGCCGCCAGGGTGTGGCGGACGGGCGACAGGCCCGGCTCGCCGGCGGGATGCGGGTGGGGCGCGGGGGCAGCGGGCTGCGCCGGCCGGGCGGCCTGTGCGGAGCGCGGCGCCGTGCCGGCGCGGGCGGCGGGTTTGCGGCGGCCCAGCCACCAGGCGCTGGCCAGCAGGGCCGCGCCCAGCAGCAGGCAGGTGGCGTCGAAGCCCACCAGGCTCCAGTGCCCGGCCGCGCCGGCGGTGATCAGCCCGGCGCCGCCGGTCAGTGGGTTCAGCACCGGAACCGCAGCGAACAGCAGGCCGCCCAGCGCCAGTTGCACCTGCCACATCCGGCGCGCCGGCCAGGCGATGCCGGCGACGGTCGCCACGCCCCAGACAGTGAAGAACGCGGCGATCTCGGCGGCCGGCCGGTCCGGGGTGGCCACCGGAATCAGGCGGTTGGCCCAGAAGAACGAAGCCATCGCCAGCGGCAGCCCGGCGATGGCTCCCAGGTTGAGCCCGTCCACCAGCCGCAGGCCGAAGCCGATGCGCCCTCCCTTGGCCAGCGCCTTGGCGTATTTCTGCCGCTCCTTCACGGCCCACATCAACAGGCCGGTAGCCACCATCACGCAGCCGGCCAGGCCGGAGAGAAAGAACAGCCAGCGCAGCACCGGCCCGGCGAAGTGCCCCATGTGCAGGCCCACGAAGACGCCGCGCGTTTCCGACGCGGCCGGCACGGCCTCGCCCCGGGTTTCCAGCAGCTGGCCGGTCGTGCCGTTGAACACCACCGACGCATGGTTGGACGACAGGCTCGACTGCCCGTCGCGGTAGACGGTGACGGCGGCGTTCGCGTCGCCGGGGAAGGTCACCACCACGCGGGAGGCGGCCGCGCCCTGCCAGCGGGCCTGCGCCTGCTCGACCAGCGGGCCCAGCGGCACCAGCGCCGCCGGCCGGCCGGCGGCCTTCTGCGGCGCGCTGCCGGCGGCGTTGGGGAATGCCTCGGCGAAGAAGGTCTTCTGGTCGCCTTGGTAGACGGTCTGCGCGCCCCAGGGCATGTACATGAACATCAGCGTGACCAGGCCGGTGTAGGTGATCATCAGGTGATAGGGCAGCGCCAGCACGGCGGTGGCGTTGTGCGCGTCCAGCCACGAACGCTGGCCCTTGCGGGGGCGGAAGGTGAAGAAGTCGCTGAAGATGCGCCGGTGCGTGACGATGCCGCTCACGATCGCCACCAGCATGAACATGGCGCAGAAGCCCACGATCCACCGCGCCCAGAGCGCGGGCATGTAATGCAGATCGAAGTGCATGCGGTAGAAGAAGTCACCCCCCCGGGTGGCGCGGGGCGCGGCGAGCCGCTCGCCGGTGGCCGGGTCCAGCTGCACGGCCAGCGGGCGCTGGCGGGGCGTGCCCGGGGGCTGGGGGCGCGTCCAGGTCACGCGCACGTCGGGCTCGCGGTCGCTCGGCAGGCCGATGTTCCAGCGCGTGCTGCCCGTGGCCTCGCGCTCCAGGAAGCGCACGGCCTGGCCGGCGGCCTGCGCAGGGGTGGCCTGCGACGCGGCGTGCGCGGTGTGCAGCTCGGGCTTCATCCAGTGGCTGATCTCGTCGCGGAAATAGGCCGAGGTGCCGGTGGCGAACACCATGAACAGCACCCAGCCCACCAGCAGCCCCGACCAGGTGTGCAGCCATGCCATCGACTGGCGGAAACCTTCCTTCATGATGCCGCTCCCTGCGCGGCGCCGCGCACGACCAGCCAGAGCGCCGCGCCCAGCACCGCCGCCGGCACCGCGATCCCGGCCCAGGCGCGCCCGGCGCTGCGGGCGGCAAAAACCCACATCACCGCGCCGGCATAGATGGCGAAGGACGCCAGCGTGCCCGTGATCACCGCTTCGGCCCGCGCCAGCGGCAGCCACATCGCCAGCGCCGTGGAGCACAGCGCGGACAGCACGTAGCCCCCCACGATGGCGGCCAGCGCGCGCGAGGCGACGGCCCAGCGGCACCGGGCGGCGTCGCTCCAGAGCAGGGGCAGGCGGATGCGCGAGCGGGTCGCGCCGTCAGCGGGGTGGCTGGGTGATCGAGCGGTCATGGCAGATGGGGAGGGCGACGAACAAGGCCGGCGTCGGCAAGGGCGGCCGGCTCTGGTCTCCACTGCCGCGTTGGCTGGCAGGTTGCGCGGCTTGGCGCATGGCGGGGCGCAGTGCGACCAGAGAGAAGGCCGCATTCTAAATGCAACTGGTTATCAATACGAGGTTTTTTGGCCGATTCCGGCGAATGCTATGCTTTTCATAGCTGAACGCGCAGATGTGTTGGGCGGTGCCGCCCGAAAACGTCCTGAATCGGCGGCTAGAGCACCCGCCCGAACCACCACATCGACAGCGCCGCCGCCAGCACCATCAATGCCGCGCCCGCCAGCGCCAGCAGTGCGGAGATCTCCGTTTCCTTCTTTTCCACCGCCAGGCGCGAACTCAGCGTGGCGTAGACCTTCTTCAGGTCTTCGGCGGTGGCGGCGTGGAAGTACTCGCCCTGGGTGCGCTGGGCGATGGCCTTGAGCGTGGCCTCGTCCAGCCGCACCCGCATCGACCAGCCCTCGAAGCCGATGGTTTCGCCGGCCACCGTGCCCACCCCCACGGTGTAGACGCGCACGCCCCGGTCGGCGGCCCACTGGGCGGCCTCCAGCGGGTCGACGCCCGTGGTGCGCTGGCCGTCGGTCAGCATGATGATGGCAGCCGAGGGGAAGGAGCCCGGTGCCACCGGCTTGAACGGCGGGGCGGCCGCGGCAGGCGCGCGCCCGGCTTCGTCGATGGGCCGGGCCGGGGTGGCCGGCATGGCCTGCCGTCCGCCCAGCGCGGAGATGTCGATGCCTGCGCCCGGGAACAGCGTGGCCAGCGACAGCAGGATGCCGTTGCCCGTGGCGGTGCCGCGCTGCAGCTGGAAGCTGTCGATGGCCTGGGTCAGGTCTGCATGGCTCTGCGTAGGCAGTTGCGCCAGCTGGGCGCTGCCCGCGAAGGCGACGATGCCCACCCGCACGTGGCGCGGCAGGTCGGCGATGAAGGCCTTGGCGGCGCTCTGTGCGGCGGTCAGCCGGTCGGGCTGCACGTCGGTCGCGCGCATGCTGCCCGACACGTCGATGGCCAGCATGACGGTCTGCTGCTGCGACGGCAGGCTGATGACCGCCAGCGGCCGCGCGCCGGCCACCAGCAGCGCCGCCAGACCTGCCAGGAAGAGCGCGGGCGGCACATGCCTGCGCCAGCGGGGGCCGGCGCCCAGGGCCGCCCGCACCAGCCCGAGCGCGGGATAGTGAATGGCGGCCGTGCGGCGCCGACGCAGCACGGCCAGGTAGGCCAGCACCAGCACGGGCAGCACCAGCAGCAGCCAGAGGAAGGTGGGCCAGAGGAAAACCATGGTGGCGGCTCCTGCGGGTGGCGGCGCGTCAGCCGGCCGGCATGGCGGTGGCGGCCGCCAGTGCGCAGGCGGCCTGCCGGGACCCGGCGCGGCGGCCGGGCAGAACGCGCAGCGCGCGGGGACGCTGGCCGCGCAGCTCCAGGAACCGCACCAGCGCATCCACCAGATCGTCGCCCGTCGACAGCTCCAGCGTGTCGGCGCCGGCGCGCGCCAGGGCGCTGCGCAGGCCGGCTTCCTGTTCGGCGGCCAGGCGGGCGAAGCGCTGGCGAAAGCCCCGGTCGCGCGTGTCCACCTGCAGCGCCTCGCCGGTCTCGGGGTCGCGCAGCAGCACCAGGCCGACGTCGGGCAGTTCGCGCTCCAGCGGGTCCAGCAGGCGCACGGCGACCACGTCGTGGCGCTGCGCCAGCTGGCCGAGCGGCTTCTCCCAGCCGGGCAGGCTGAGGAAATCGGAGACGACGAACACCGTGCTGCGCCGGCGCAGCAGGCTCTGGGCGGTGTGCAGCAGCCGGTGCAGCTCGGTGGCGCCCGGCGGCGGGGCGCTGCGCCCGGTGGAAGGCGGCGGCGCGATCAGCTGGTGCAGCAGCTGCAGCACATGCGCCCGGCTGGCGCGCGCCGGCAGTACCGCGTCGGCCGCAGCGGCGCCCCGGCCGTGGTGCAGCACGGCGCCCACGCGGTTGCCGTGCCGCGTCAGCAGCCGGGCCAGCACGGCGACAAAGCCGGCCGCCAGTTCGCGCTTGGTGCCGCCCGGCGGGCCGAAGTCCACCGAAGGGCTCAGGTCGACGAGGAACCATGCCGCCATCTCGCGGTCTTCGGCGAAGACGCGCACATGCGGCTCACCCAGCCGGGCCGTGACGTTCCAGTCGATGTGGCGCACATCGTCGTGCGGCTGGTAGGCGCGCAGGTCGGCCAGGTCGATGCCGGCGCCGCGCAGCAGCGTGCGGTGGTCGCCCTGCAGCAGGCCGTCCAGCCGGCGCAGCACCGTCCATTCCAGGTGCTGCAGCAGCCTATCGGCCGCGCCGGGCCGGGGCAGGGCGGGCGCTGCGGTGTCAGGCATGCTCAGCCTGCCCGGCGTCGGGTGCGGATTGCGCGGCCCACTGGTGCGGTGGCCGGGCCGGCGGGGCGACGCGGGCCAGGATGCGGCCGATGACGGCGTCGGCATCCTGCCCGTCCGACAGCGCCTCGTACGACAGGGCCACGCGGTGGCGCAGCACGTCGGCCGCCAGCTCGGTCATGTCCTGCGGCAGGGCATAGCTCCGGCCGCGCAGCAGGGCCAGCGCCTGCGCCCCCTCGGCAAGGGCGATCGTGGCGCGCGGGCTGGCGCCGGTGGCGATGCGGCCCGCCAGCTCCGGCAGGCCGTGGCGCGCCGGATCGCGCGTGGCCGCCACCAGCCGTACGGCGTACTGCAGCAGGGCCGGGTCCACATAGACGCGCCGGCAGTCCGCCTGCAGCGCGGCCAGCTGCTGCGTGCTGGCCACCGCGGCCACGGCCACGGCGGGCTGCAGCGCGCGCTGGGCGATGACGAATTCCTCTTCCTCGCTCGGGTAGTCCACCAGCACCTTCATCATGAAACGGTCCACCTGCGCCTCCGGGAGCTGGTAGGTGCCCTCGGTTTCGATGGGGTTCTGCGTGGCCATCACCAGGAACGGGGCGGGCAGCGGATGCGTCTCGCCGGCGATGGTGACCTGCCGCTCCTGCATCACCTCCAAGAGCGCGCTCTGCACCTTGGCGGGCGCGCGGTTGATCTCGTCGGCCAGCAGCAGATGGGTGAAGACAGGGCCCAGCACGGTGGCGAATTCGCCGGTGCGCTGGTGGTACATGCGCGTGCCGACCAGGTCCGCCGGCACCAGGTCGGGCGTGAACTGGATGCGCTTGAAGCCGCCCTGCACGGCGCCGGCCAGCGTCTTCGCCGTCAGCGTCTTGGCCAGGCCCGGCACGCCCTCCACCAGCAGGTGGCCGCCGGCCAGCATGGCGACCATCACGCGTTCCAGGAAGCGGTCCTGCCCGACCACGACGCGCTTGACCTCGTACAGGATCTGCTCCATCAGCGTGGCGGTGTCCGCCGCCGGGCGCGGGTGCGTGGGCATGGGCGTGGGCGTGGCGAGGTCGGCGGCGTGGGGCTGGGTCATGGGCGGGCTCCTGGGGGGCGGCGGTCAGAAGGGCGGCATGCCGACAGCGGACGCCGCGTTCTCGATGGGCACCGCGAAGCCGATGCCGATGAAGGTGCGCGCGGAGGTGGGGTTCAGGATGGCGGTGACGATGCCCACCACCTCGCCGTCCATGGTGACCAGCGGCCCGCCCGAATTGCCCGGGTTGGCGGCCGCGTCGAACTGGATCAGATTGCGCATCTCCTGGCCGCTCTCGGGCGAGTCGAACTCCCGCTCCAGCCCCGAGACGACGCCCGCCGACACCGATGGGCCGATGCCGAACGGAAACCCCAGCGCCACCACCTGGTCGCCCGGGCGCAGGTTCTGCAGCGACCGCAGCGGCGCGGCCTGCAGGTCGTCGGGCACCTGCTGGGCCTGCAGCACGGCCAAGTCGTTCTGCGGCTGCATGCCGGTGACGCGCGCGGGCGACTCGGTGCCGTCGGCGAAGGTGACCTGCACCCGGTGCATGCCCTGCACCACATGCAGGTTGGTCAGGATCACGCCGCGGTCGACGATCACCACGCCGCTGCCCACGCCGCGCTCCACCTCCTTGCCCTTCTTGGTGCGCCCATAGCCCACCACGCGCACCACCGACGGCGCCACGGCCGCTGCCGCACGTGCCGCGGGCGAGGGCAGGGTGCGGGTTTCCATCGTGCGCAGCACGGCGGCGTCGATGTCGTCCTGCGTGAGCCGCTGGGGCGCGGGCTGCCGGCCGGCCCAGAGTGCGGCGGCCAGCAGCGCCGCCAGCACGAGCACGGCGGACCAGAGCACGGTTTCGGTGCGGCTGCGGCGGGTGATGGGGGCGGTGCTCGGGGCGGTGGCCGGGGCGGCCCCGGAGGGCGGCGCGGAATCGGGTGGAGCCATCGGGGCGGACGCCGGCAGGCCATCCGGCGGCAGGGCGCCGCCAGCGGCAGGGCGGCGTGACGGGCTGTAGCGGGCGGGCCGGGGCATGCGGGCACCTCTCTGGCAGGCGAAACAGGGCGTGGCAGGGCGTGGCGATTGCGCCCGAACCACGGTAGCACGGAACCGGAGCCCGCGCGTGCCAGGCGGTATCTCCTACGCTGGCCGCGTGGCGCTGCGGCATCATCGGCCGCATGACGCTCTGGATCGACACCCATTGCCACCTGGACGAATTCGAGGCCCATGCCGGCATCGACCACCTGGATGCCGTGCGCGCCCAAGCGGCGCGTGCCGGCGTGGCCCACTGCGTGCTGCCGGCGGTGGAACGCGCCAACCTGGATGCCGTGCGCATGCTGGCCCACCGCCACGGCGACAGCTACGCGCTCGGCATCCACCCGCTCTTCACCGGGCGTGCCGAAGACGGCGACCTGGCGGTGCTGCAAGCGCAGGTCCAGGTCCATCTGGCCGACCCGCGCCTCGTCGCCATCGGCGAGATCGGGCTCGACTACTTCGTGCCCGGCCTGGAACCGGAGCGGCAGGAACGGTTCTTCCGGGCGCAGCTGCGCCTGGCGCGGCAGACCGGGCTGCCGGTGATCCTGCACACGCGCCGTTCGGTGGACAAGGTGCTCAAGGGCCTGCGCGAGGTGCCCGTCACCGGCGGCATCGCCCATGCTTTCAACGGCAGCCTGCAGCAGGCGCAGGCTTTCATTGCCCTGGGCTTCAAGCTCGGGTTCGGCGGTGCGGTGACCTACGACCGGGCGCTGCAGTTGCGGCGGCTGGCCGCACAGCTGCCGCTCGAATCGCTGGTGCTGGAGACCGATGCGCCCGACATTCCGCCGCACTGGCTCTACGTCACCGCCGCCGTCCGCGCCGCCGGCCAGCCTGCCGCGCGCAACACTCCGGGCGAGCTGCCCCGGATCGCCGAGGTGGTCGCCGGGCTGCGCGGCATGCCGGTGCCAGCCCTGGCCGAAGCCGCCCGCGCCAACGCCTGCGCCGCCCTGCCGCGCCTGGCGGCGCTGCTGCCTGCGGCGCCGGCGAGCGAATGACCGGGGCCATATTGCTGAAAATCGGAGTGTTTTTGGCCTTTGGCGCTTGATATATAAGGATCCATAGCTATAAACATGATAGCAATAGAGGCCCGCTTGCCCCCAGCCATGCCCACCGATCAGCCTCCGCCTTCCTTGTCTTCCTTGCCTGCCTTGCCTTCCCTGCCTGCCTCGCCTCTGCTGCGCGGCCTGCCGCCGGTGGTCTGTGCCGGCACCCGGGTGCTCATCCTGGGCAGCTTCCCAGGTGTGGCCTCGCTGCGCGCAGGCCAGTACTACGGCCATCCGCAGAACCAGTTCTGGCGCATCCTGCAGGCGCTGTGGCCGCAGCATGCGCAGCCCGCGTCCCATGACTACGCCGGCCGCTGCGCGTGGCTGCTGGCGCGCGGGCTGGGGCTGTGGGACGTCTATGCGGCCTGCGAGCGCGAAGGCAGCCTGGACGCCGACATCCGCCATGCCCGGGTGAACGACTTCGCCGGCCTGCGCGCTGCGCTGCCGGCGCTGGCCGCCATCGCCCACAATGGCGGGGAAAGCTTTCGCCACGCGCGCGCCGTGCGTGCCAGCCTGGAGCGCGGCCCTGGGGCCGGCGGGCCGATGGATGCAGCGGCTGCGGCAGGCATCGCATCGCTGCGGCTGCCGTCCACCAGCCCGGCCCATGCGGCGTGGAGCTTCGAGCGCAAATGCCAGGCCTGGGCCGATGCCCTGGCCCCCTATCGATAGGTAAGACGATTTTGACGACAACGACGACCCCCACCACCACCCCTGCCGCGGCAGCCGCGCCCACCCCCCGCAAACGCGCGGCCAGGCTGCCCGCTCTGCCCGAGGTGAGCGTCTCCGACGACGGAGAGGTGCGCCACCTGCACCTGGGCACGCCCTGGATCCAGGGCTCCATGCGCGTGGCCGAGCCGTTCGAGATCGAGCTGGAATACGTCCAGCGCATGATGGCCTGGCTGCTGTTCATGGAGCCGGCCAGCGTGGGCAAGCGCCACGCCATGCAGCTCGGCCTGGGTGCTGGCGCCATCACCAAGTTCTGCCACAAGAAGCTGCGCATGTGCAGCACCGCCATCGAGTTGAACCCGCAGGTGGTGGCCGTGTGCCGCAGCTGGTTCAAGCTGCCTGTCGACGGCCCCAAGCTGCGCGTGGTGCTGGCCGATGCAGCCCAGGAGATCCGCAAGACCGAGTGGCTCGGCACGGTCGATGCCCTGGCGGTGGACCTGTACGACCATGACGCCGCCGCGCCGGTGCTCGACAGCGCCGAGTTCTATGCCGACTGCCGCGCGCTGCTGACCGACGACGGCGTGATGACGGTCAACCTGTTCGGCCGCGCCTCCAGCTACGACCGCAGCCTCGCCAAGATGGCCGAGGCTTTCGGCCCCGACGCGCTCTGGGCCTTCAAGCCCACCCGCGAGGGCAACACCATCGTGCTGGCCCAGCGCACGCCGCGCGCGTTCAAGCGGGCCGAGCTGATGGACCGCGCCGAAGCCGTGCAGGCCCGCTGGGAGCTGCCTGCCACCAAGTGGCTGCGCGTGTTCAAGCCGGTCGCATGACCGGGCGCCGCCACCGACACCGCGCACAGGCCCGCTGACCCATGAACCCCACTCCTGCGCCTTCTGGGCTGCCGCCTTCCGGCTCCGCGCCCGCAGCGTCCCCGTCCGCCCCGTCCGCCGGTCCGCTCGACTGGCGCCGCGTCGTGCAATGGCTGCGCGCCGACGGCGTCATCAGCGACGAAGAGGCCGACCGCACCATCGCGCGCTGCGCCCAGGCCGAGAGCCAGCAGCACCCGCTGGTGCGCCTGGCCAACGTGGCGATGGCCCGCCAGTCCGACGGCAAGCCGCTCGACGTGGAGATGCTGACGCAGTACGTGGCGGGCCGCAGCGGCCTGGCCTACCTGCGCATCGACCCGCTGAAGGTGGACGTGGGCCGCGTGGCCGACGCCATGGGCGCGAGCTATGCCGAGCGCCACAAGGTGCTGCCCGTGCAGGTGACGGCGCAGGAGGTGGTGGTGGCCACCGCCGAGCCCTTCATCGACGACTGGGTGGCCGAGGTGGAGCGGCAGTCGCGCCGCGCCGTGCGCCGGGTGGTGGCGAACCCGCTGGACATCCACCGCTACACGGCCGAGTTCTATGCGCTGGCCAAGTCGGTGCGGGCCGCGCAGAAGGCCGGTGGCAGCGCGGGCTCCAGCAGCTTCGAGCAGCTGGTGGAGCTGAACAAGAGCAACAAGCAGCTGGACGCCAACGACCAGGGCGTCGTCAAGGTGGTGGACTGGCTCTGGCAGTACGCGTTCGACCAGCGCGCCAGCGACATCCACCTGGAGCCGCGCCGCGAGCAGGGCGTGATCCGCTTTCGCATCGACGGCGTGCTGCACCCCGTCTACCAGATGCCGATGGGCGTGCTCAACGCCATGGTCGCCCGCGTGAAGCTGCTCGGCCGCATGGACGTGGTGGAGCGCCGCCGCCCGCAGGACGGCCGCATCAAGACCCGCAACCCACGCGGCGACGAGGTCGAGATGCGCCTTTCCACACTGCCCACCGCCTTCGGCGAGAAGATGGTGATGCGCATCTTCGACCCGGACAACGCCGTCAAGGACCTGGACGCGCTGGGCTTTTCGCAGCATGACGCGCAGCGCTGGGAGCAGCTCGTCAAGCGCCCGCACGGCATCATCCTGGTGACGGGGCCGACCGGCTCGGGCAAGACCACCACGCTGTATTCCACGCTCAAGCGGGTGGCAACGGAGGAAGTCAACGTCAGCACGGTGGAAGACCCGATCGAGATGATCGAGCCCAGCTTCAACCAGACGCAGGTGCAGCCGCAGCTGGACTTCAACTTCGCCGAAGGGCTGCGCGCGCTCATGCGGCAGGACCCGGACGTGCTGATGGTGGGCGAGATCCGCGACCTGGCCACCGCCGACATGGCGGTGCAGGCGGCGCTCACCGGCCACCTGGTCTTCAGCACGCTGCACACCAACGACGCGCCCAGCGCCGTCACCCGGCTCATGGAGCTGGGCGTGCCGCCCTATCTCATCAACGCCACGCTGCTGGGCGTGCTGGCGCAGCGCCTGGTGCGCACGCTGTGCAAGCACTGCCGTGCGCCCGACGCCGACGCCCGGCCCGAGGCCCTGGCCGAAGTCATCAAGCCCTGGAAGATCAACGGCAGCTACCAGCCCTTCAAGCCGGTCGGCTGCGTCGAATGCCGGATGACCGGGTTCCGTGGCCGCATGGGCCTGTACGAGCTGCTCACCGTGAGCGAATCGCTGAAGGAGCGCATCCACCAGACGCCTTCCATCGACCAGCTGCGCCGCCAGGCCGTGCAGGACGGCATGCGCCCGCTGCGGCTGGCCGGCGCGCTGCGCGTGGCCGAAGGGCTGACCACGCTGGAGGAAGTCATCGCCTCCACGCCGCCGCTGGAGCACGAGCGGCACTGAGCGGCACTGCGCCGCATTGAGTTGCCTTGACTTGCATTGAGTCGCCTTGAGTCGCATGGAGCGGACCGGCCGGCGTTGCCGCGCCGCCCCCGCTCGCTCTTCCCGAGCGCCTGGGCCCGCGCCTGCCGACCACCGCCGCCATCGCTGCACGCGGCAACGGCGCAGGCCCCGCCGCCCCGCCTGCGGTGGGGCCCTGCGGTTTTCCCTAGGTCCCCGGTAGGTGGTATCCACAACGCACGCGGAAGGGGCCAACTGCACAATCGCCCGTCAAGTTCGCGTAAGGAGGCTTTTTCGTGAAAATCAAGAGTCAGAAAGACTTTTTCTCGGGGCTGATGTTCATGGGCATCGGCGTCGCCTTTGCCGTGGGTGCCAGCAACTACACCGTCGGCAGTGGCGCCCGCATGGGGCCCGGTTACTTCCCGCTCATCCTGGGCATTCTGCTGGCCGTGCTGGGCAGCGCCATCGTGTTCTATTCCACCGTGGTGGAAAGCGCCGGCGGCGACAAGATCGGCAAATGGGCCTGGAAGCAGATCTTCTTCATCCTGGCTTCCAACTTTGCCTTCGGCGTGCTGCTGGCGGGCCTGCCGAGCTTCGGCGTGCCGGCCATGGGCCTGATCGTGGCGATCTACGGGCTGGTGTTCATCGCCAGTCTGGCGGGAGACACCTTCAATGCCAAGGAGGTGTTCATCCTCGCCACGGTGCTGGCGGTGGGCAGCTACGTGGCTTTCGTGTGGGCGCTGAAGCTGCAGTTCCCTGTGTGGCCCAGTTTCATTTCGGGTTAAGCAGGAGCATCGATAACCATGGAATTGTTTGACAACCTGGCGACCGGCTTCGGCGTCGCCTTCACCTTCCAGAACCTGATTTACTGCCTGATCGGCTGTATCTTGGGCACGCTGATCGGCGTGCTGCCGGGCATCGGCCCCGTGGCCACCATCGCCATGCTGCTGCCCGCCACCTACGCGCTGCCTCCCGTGGCCGCGCTGATCATGCTGGCCGGCATCTACTACGGCGCCCAGTACGGGGGCTCCACCACCGCCATTCTGGTGAACCTGCCGGGCGAGTCATCCTCGGTGGTGACCGTGATCGACGGCTACCAGATGGCGCGCAAGGGCCGGGCGGGCCCGGCGCTCGCCGCGGCCGGCCTGGGTTCCTTCTTCGCTGGTTGCGTGGGCACGCTGATCCTGGCCGCCTTCGCACCGCCGCTGACCGAAGTCGCCTTCAAGTTCGGCCCCGCCGAATACTTCTCGCTGATGGTGCTGGGCCTGATCGGTGCCGTGGTGCTGGCTTCCGGCTCGCTGCTCAAGGCAGTGTCGATGATCGTGCTGGGCCTGCTGCTGGGCCTGGTGGGTACCGACGTGAACTCGGGCGTCGCCCGCTACAGCTTCGACATTCCCGAACTGACCGACGGCATCAACTTCGTCGTGATCGCCATGGGCGTGTTCGGCTACGGTGAAATCATCGCCAACCTGTCCAAGCCGGAAGAAGACCGCGAGGTGTTCACCGCCAAGGTGCAGGGCCTGTTCCCCACCAAGGAGGACTTCAAGCGCATGATTCCCGCGGTGCTGCGCGGCACGGCGCTGGGTTCGGCACTGGGCATCCTGCCCGGCGGCGGTGCGCTGCTGGCGGCCTTCGCGGCCTACACCATCGAGAAGAAGACCAAGCTGCAACCGGGCGAAGTGCCCTTCGGCAAGGGCAACATCCGCGGCGTGGCGGCTCCCGAGTCGGCCAACAACGCCGGTGCGCAGACCTCCTTCATCCCGCTGCTGACGCTGGGCATTCCCCCCAACGCCGTGATGGCGCTGATGGTGGGTGCCATGACGATCCACAACATCCAGCCTGGTCCCCAGGTGATGACCAGCAACCCCGAACTGTTCTGGGGCCTGATCGCCTCGATGTGGCTCGGCAACGCGATGCTGATCATCCTGAACCTGCCGCTGATCGGCATGTGGATCAAGCTGCTGACGGTGCCCTACCGCTGGCTGTTCCCCTCCATCGTGCTGTTCTGCGCGGTGGGTGTGTACGGCACCAACAACAACACGTTCGACGTGTGGCTGGTCGGCATCTTCGGCTTCATCGGCTACGTGTTCCACAAGCTGGGCACCGAACCCGCGCCGCTGCTGCTGGGCTTCATCCTGGGGCCGATGATGGAAGAGAACCTGCGCCGGGCCCTGCTGCTGTCGCGCGGCGACTGGAGCGTGTTCGTCACGCGTCCGATCTCCGCCGGCCTGCTGGTCGCCGCCGTGCTGCTGCTCATCATCGTGCTGCTGCCGGCCGTGAAGAACAAGCGGGAAGAGGCCTTCGTCGAAGACTGACGATCCGCGGCCAACCGGCCGCCCGCCGCCGCCGTCCTGAACCGCGACGGCTGGGCTGGCCCATCGAGACGGCACCTTCGGGTGCCGTTTTGCTTTGGGCGGGCAGGCAGGCGCGGACAATGCGGCAGGCCCCGCCCGCCGATGCGCCGCCGCCTAACGGAACCCACCACCTTGCCTGCCTCGCCCCCACCCACGCCGGCTCCGCCGCCGGTTCCGTCGCCACCGTCGCCATCGCCTGTGCCGCCTTCGCAGGCCACCGGGCTGCTGCTCGCCTTCCTGGGCGCCATCGCCTTCAGCGGCAAGGCGATCATCGTCAAGCTGGCCTACCGGCACGGGGTGGATGCGGTCACGCTCATCATGTATCGCATGCTGTTTGCGCTGCCCATCTTCGCGGCCATGGCGTGGTGGGCCAGCCGGGGGCGCGCGCCGCTCACCCGGCGCGACTGGGCGGGCGTGGCCTGGCTGGGCTTCACCGGCTACTACCTCGCCAGCTTCCTGGACTTCGCCGGCCTGGCCTACATCAGCGCCAGCCTGGAGCGGCTGATCCTCTACCTCAATCCCACCCTGGTCGTGCTGCTCGGCTGGCTGCTGTACGGGCGCCGGGTGCGCTGGCCGCAGATGGTGGGCATGGGCATCAGCTACTGCGGCGTGCTGCTGGTGTTCGGCTCCGAAGCCAGCCTGCAGGGCACCCATGTCGCCTGGGGCGTGCTGCTGGTGTTCCTCTCGGCGGTGAGCTATGCCGTCTACCTGGTCTACAGCGGCGAGATGGTGCGCCGCCTGGGCGCTTTGCGGCTGGTGGGGCTGGCGACCACCGTGGCGTGCCTGTGCTGCCTGCTGCAGTTCGCCGTGCTGCGGCCGCTTTCCGCCGCGCTGGTGGCACCCGAAGTGGTGTGGCTGTCGGTGCTGAACGCCATCCTCTGCACGGCGGTGCCGGTGCTGCTGATCATGCTGGCCATCGAACGCATCGGCGCCGACCTCACGGCGCAGACCGGCATGGTCGGGCCGCTCTCCACCATTCTCATGGGCGTGTGGCTGCTGGGCGAACCGTTCACGCCCACCGTCGCAGCCGGCACCGGCCTGGTGCTCGCCGGCATCTACGTCTTCACCCGGCTGGCGCGTCGGCCCGCGGCCTGAGCCTGCGGCCCGGCCCGGCCGCGACTGGCGGAAAGACGCCGCAGCCCGCTTGTCGGGCCTGCGGCGCGCACTATCATCTTTGTTAACCAGAGGCGCCCGGCACGGGACGCCACCTGCCACCACTAATCAACGGAGCACACGGAATATGGATTTTGGTATTGCCGGAAAATGGGCGCTGGTCTGCGGCGCGAGCAAGGGGCTGGGCCTGGGCTGCGCCGAGGCGCTGGTGCGCGAAGGCGTCAACGTCGTCATCAATGCGCGCAATGGGGACGCGCTGAATGAAGCTGCTACTTATTTGATAGCGGCAGGTGCTGACGCCACCAGGGCTGGCGGGCTGAAAGGCCCTCAGCCTGAAGTGCTGGCGGTGGCGGCCGACATCACCACGCCGCAAGGCCGATCGGCCGCGTTCGGCGTGGCAGGCGGCCCGGGCACGGCATTCGACATCGTGGTGACCAACGCCGGCGGGCCGCCCACGGGCGACTTCCGCGACTGGGACCGGGACGCCTGGATCCGGGCCGTGGACGCCAACATGCTGACTCCCATCGAACTCATCAAGGCCACCGTGGACGGCATGGCCGAGCGCGGTTTCGGGCGCATTGTCAACATTACGTCCAGCGCGGTGAAGGCGCCCATCGACATCCTGGGCCTGTCCAACGGGGCGCGCAGCGGGCTGACGGGCTTCGTCGCGGGGGCCTCCCGCAGCGGCATCGCGGCCCGGGGGGTCACCATCAACAACCTGCTGCCGGGCAAGTTCGACACCGACCGCCTGGCCGCCACCGTGCAGGCCGCTTCGTCGAAGTCGGGCAAGAGCGTGGACGACGTGCGCCGCAGCCAGCAGGCCGCCATCCCGGCGGGGCGCTACGGTACCCCGCAGGAATTCGGCGCCATCTGCGCGTTTCTCTGCAGCGTGCATGCCGGCTACATGACGGGTCAGAACGTGCTGGCGGACGGCGGCGCCTATCCCGGCACGTTCTGAACTTGCCGTTTTGTGCCGTTTTTTGCGGCGTTGACGGCGCCGAATCGGACCACAATGGCCGCGGTTGATTCGTTCTTCGACCCAATCCTGAGGATGTGTGATGCGGCTGCCGTTCTTCCTGTCGATTCCCCCCGCAGTGCGCCTGTTCGCACTGTGCGGCTGCCTTGCCCTGTGGCCCTGGGTGGCGTCGGGCCAGGACGGGGTCGGCTCCACCGGCGCGCCGGGGGCGGTGGCGCCGGCGACGGCCGCCAAGCCGGGCGCGCCCCGGCCGCGCGCCCAGCGCAATCCTGACGCGCCCATCCGGCTGCGGGTGGTGGGCGGGCTGGGCCTGGTCACGCAGTACACGCAGTTCGAGGAACCCTTCTGGACCCGCGACCTTTCCCGGCTCAGCGGCGGGCGGCTGGTCGCGGACATCGTCCCCTTCGACCGCGCCGGCGTGCCCGGCGTGGAAATGCTGCGCCTGCTGCAGTTGGGCGTGGTTCCGTTTGGAACCGCGCTGATGAGTTCTTTTTCCGCCCAATATCCGCAATACACCGCCGTGGATCTGCCCGGCCTGAGCGCCGACATCGCCAGCCTGCGGCGGGCGTCCGCGGCTTTCCGCCCCTACCTGGAGGAAGCGCTCCGCGAGGAGCACGGCGTGGAGGTGCTGGCGGTGTACGTCTATCCGGCGCAGGTCGTCTTCTGCAAGAAAACGCTGACCCGGCTGGACGACCTGGCCGGCCGGCGGGTGCGCGTGTCGTCGCCGGCGCAGGCCGACTTCGTCGCCGCGCTGGGCGCCGAACCGGTGGTGACGGCCTTCGCGCAGCAACGCTCCAGCCTGGAGTCCGGCGACGTGGACTGCGCGGTCACCGGCGCCATGTCGGGCAACACGCTGGGGCTGGACACGGTGGCCTCGTTCCTCTACCCGCTGCCGCTCAACTGGGGCATGGCCGTCTTCGGGGCCAACCGCGCGGCGTGGAACGCCTTGCCGGCCGACGCGCGAACGCTGCTGCGCACCGAACTGGGCCGCCTGCAGGAGGCCGTCTGGGCCCAGGCCGAGCGCGAGACGGCGCAAGGCATCGCCTGCAACACGGGCCAGGCCAGCTGCCGGGACGGCCGCAAGGGCGCCATGGTGCTGGTGCCCGTCTCCGAGCGCGACGATCGCCGCCGCCTGGAGGTGTTCCGCACCTCGGTGCTGCCCAAGTGGCGCCGCCGCTGTGCCGTGAACTGCGACGAGATCTGGGAACGCACCATTGGAGCCCACAGCCCGTCCGGCAGCCAGGCCGGCCCCCGGGCTGCCGCCCGATGATGGTGCCCACCGCCTCGCGCACACGCTTCGCGGTCTGGACCGGCGTGGGCCTGCTGCTGGCCGCGCTGGTGCTTTCCGCCACCTCGCTGATCCTGAATGCGCGCAACACCGCGCTCGCCGAAAGCGAAGACCAGGTCAGACGCTTCGCCTCCGGCGCAGAGTCGGCGATGAACCGCGCCCTGCTGTCGTTCGACGTGCTGCTGGCCAGCACCGGCGACCTGCTCGATCTTTCCACCAGCCAGCGGTCCGAGCTGGGCGGGCGGGGCGCGCGGCAGTTGCTGCGCAGCGCCGCCCGGCAGAACCTGATGGTGCGCTACGTGGCGCTGATGGACGAAGGCGGTGCGGTGGTGGCCGCGTCCGACCAGGCCGGGCTGCATGCGGCGCGCGACCTGCCGGCCGGCTTTTTCGACGAAGCGATGGGCCAGGCCGCCCCCGTGCTGGTCGCCAGCGCCCCCACGGTCAGCTTCACCAGCTCCGAGCGGGTGATCTTCTTCGCGCGGCATGTGCAGATGCCGAACGGCCGGCGGCTGCTGGCGTTGGCGCAGGTGCCATCGAGCATGCTGGTGTCGGTGCTCATGCAGGGCACCGACATTCCGGCGCTCGAAGTCACCATGGAACACGGGGCTGGCGACGTGCTGCTGGGCATCTCCAGCCGCGGCGAGATGCGCCGCGCTGCCACGGTGCATCCGCTGGGCGAGCAGCCCCAGCCGCCCGATGGCGTGAGCGGCCCGCAGGTGCAGCGCTGGCACCAGCCGACGCGCCTGTCGGGCACGCCCGGCATGGTGGTGGCGCGGCCGATTCTCTACCCGGACCTCTGGATCTCCGCCAGCCTGCCGCTGCGCGAGGCGCTGGACAACTGGCGCTCTGAGCGCAACACCATCGTCCTGGTGGCGCTGCTGTTCGGCGCCACGCTGCTGGGCATCGCCGGCTTCTCGGTGGCCTATCTCAACCGCATGCACCGCGCCCGGCGCGCGATGGCGCAGTCGCAGGCCACGCTGGAGCAGGCGCTGTCTTCGCTGGTGACGGGCTTTCTGTTGCTCGACGCCGAACAGCGCGTGCGGCAGTGGAACCTGCGCTTCGAGGAAATCTACCCGTGGACGACGCCCTCGCTGCGGGTGGGCATGCCGTTCACGGAACTGCTCAGTCTCTGCGCGCCGTACCAGGTGCCCGAAGGAAGCGATGCCGAGCGGCGCCACTGGGTGGAGCAGCGCCTGATGCTGCAGCGCACGCCCCGCGGCACGCACGAGCAGGAGATGCGCAACGGCCACTGCATCCAGATCACCGAGCGCCCCACGCCCGATGGCGGCATGGTCATCTCGTACCACGACGTCACCGACATGCGGCGCGCATCCGCCGAGATCGAGAACCTGGCGTTCTACGACCCGCTCACCGGTCTGCCGAACCGCCGCCTGCTGCTGGACCGCCTGCACCAGGCCGAGTCGGCTGCAGAGCGGTCGGGCGAGCGCGGCGCGCTGCTGTTCCTCGACCTGGACCAGTTCAAGACGCTCAACGACACGCTGGGCCACGAGGTGGGCGACCAGCTGCTGCAGCAGGTGGCCCGCCGCCTCTCCGACAGCGTCGGCATCACCGACACGGTGGCACGCCTGGGCGGCGATGAGTTCGTGGTCATGCTGCGCGATCTGTCTTCCCACGACGGCGAAGCCGCGGCGGCGGCCCGCCGCACGGGCGAGAAGATCCTGCACCAGCTCAACCGCCCGTACCAGCTGGGCGCCTACAGCCACCAGAGCAGCTGCAGCATCGGCGCGACCCTGTTCGGCCACAAGCCGCAGGCCGCCGCCGAGCTGCTCAAGCAGGCGGACATCGCCATGTACCAGGTGAAGGCGCAGCGCGGCAACGGCCTGTGCTTCTTCGACCCCGGCATGCAGGAGGCGATCAGCGCGCGCGCCCGGCTGGAGCACGACCTGCAGGAGGGCCTGGCCGCCGGGCAGTTCGTGCTGCACTACCAGCCGCAGTTCACCCTGACCGGCGCGCTGGTGGGCGCCGAGGCGCTGCTGCGCTGGCAGCACCCGCAGCGCGGCATGGTGCTGCCCGGGCAGTTCATCGGCGTGGCCGAAGACAGCGAATTCATCATTCCACTGGGCCTGTGGGTGCTGCGCACTGCCTGCGAACAGCTGGCGCTCTGGCAGCAGGAGCCCACGCTGCGCGATCTGCACCTGTCGGTCAACGTGAGCGCGCGGCAGTTCCACCAGCCCGACTTCGTGCCGCGCGTCATCCAGGTCCTGCAGGAAACGGGCATCCGCCCGCACTTGCTCGACCTGGAACTGACCGAGTCGATGGTGCTCGACAACGTGGAGGAAACGGTCGCCAAGATGCACCTGCTGCGCACCAAGGGCGTGCGCTTCTCGGTGGACGATTTCGGCACCGGCAACTCTTCGCTCGCCTACCTCACGCAGCTGCCGCTGCACCAGCTCAAGATCGATCAGTCGTTCGTGCGCAACCTGGGCGTGCGGCACACCGACGACGTGATCGTGCAGACCATCATCGGCATGGCCCGCAACCTGGAGCTGGAGGTGATTGCCGAGGGCGTGGAAACCGCCGAGCAGCGCGACTTCCTGGCACGCCACGGCTGCGACCTGTACCAGGGCTATCTGCTGGGCCGGCCCATGCCGGCGCAGGAGCTGCGGCAGCTGGCGCAAGCGCTGGTGCCTTCGTCGTCAGCGTGAGGGTGCTATTGATTCAATAGCTGCAGGTGCTGGGTTGACGGGCGCTGGCGCGTGATTTTGTCCTGATGGGCTGCGGCCGAGGACTCAGCGGCGCGACGAGGCGACGATCCCGCCCACGATCAGCGCGAACGCCACCGCGTGGTAGAGATGCGGCACCTCGCCCAGGAAGGCGGCCGACAGCACCGCCGCGAAGAGGGGCGTGAGGTTGATGAAGAACCCCGCCACCGCCGGCCCCGCCCGCTGCACGCCCACGCCCCAGCAGCGGTAGGCCAGCACGGCAGGCCCGACGGCGATGAAGAGCAGCGCGGCCGCCAGCGGCCAGCCCCATTCCACGTGGCGCGGCGCCACCGCCCATTCCGCCCCGGCGAAGGCGCCCGACCACGCCAGGCCGAAGACCATCTGCGCCATCAGGAAGGCGGCCCAGTCGCCGCGCACGGTGGCCGGCTCGCTGGTGCGCGACAGCAGCCAGCTGTAGAACGCCCAGCACATGGTGGCCATCACCATGTAGAGGTCGCCCGGCACCAGCCGGAGCGCCATCAGCTGGCCCCATTCGCCGCGGCTCAGCACCACCACCACACCGGCGATGGACAGCACCGCGCCCAGCACGTGCCGCCGCGTGACGGGCGCGCCGAAGAAGAGCGCGCCGATGGCCAGCATCCACACCGGCAGGCCGGCGCCCACCAGGGTGACGTTGAGCGGCGTCGAGGTCTGCAGCGCCATGTACTGCAGCGCGTTGTAGCAGCCGACCCCCAGCAGTCCCAGCAGCGCGAAGCGCCGCCAGTGCGGCCACACGGGGCTGTCCCGGCGCAGCACGCCATGGGCCAGCGGCAGCAGGATGGCGAAGGCCAGCGCCCAGCGGATGAAGTTCAGCGTGAGGGGCGGCACCAGCGTGTGCACCAGCCGCCCGACCACGGCATTGCCGGCCCACAGCAGCGGCGCTGCGGCCAGCATGCCCACGGTGGCAGGCGAGAGTCGTTGCGTCATGGGCTGCAACTGTAGCCGCAGGCATGGGGCAGCACGGCGCCCCGAAACATGGCAGGATGCCCCGCGTGCCCGCATTCCACGCGCGGGCCTGTCCGCTCCATCCACGTTGTTCCCACCGCATCAGGAGACCGATCCCCATGAGCCTCGCCGTCCAGATCCGCCAGCATGGCGGCCCCGAAGAACTGCATGTCACCGACGTCGAGGTGGGCCAGCCCGGCCCGGGCCAGGTGCGCATCCGCCACCATGCGGTCGGGCTGAACTTCATCGACGTCTATCACCGCACCGGCCTCTACCCGCTGCAGATGCCGGCGGGCATCGGAATGGAAGGCGCGGGCGTGATCGAGGCGGTGGGCGAGGGCGTCACCCACCTGCAGCCCGGCGACCGCGCCGCCTATGCCGCCAACCCGCCTGGCAGCTACTGCGAGGTGCGCGTGATGCCCGCGCAGAACGTCTGCCGCCTGCCGGACGGCATCGACTTCGAGACCGGCGCCGCCATGATGCTCAAGGGCCTCACGGCGCAGTACCTGCTCAAGAAGACGCGCCCCGTGGAAGGCCTGGAGCCTGGCGACCACGTGCTGTTCCATGCCGCCGCCGGCGGCGTGGGGCTGATCGCCTGCCAGTGGGCGAAGGCGCTGGGCCTGCAGCTGATCGGCACGGCCGGGTCCGACGCCAAATGCCAGCTGGCGCTGGACAACGGCGCGGCCCACGCCATCAACTACGCCACGGAAGACTTCGCCGCACGGGTCAAGGAGATCACCGGCGGCAAGGGCGTGAAGGTGGTGTACGACTCGGTGGGCAAGGACACTTGGGAGAAATCGCTCGAATGCCTGCGCCCCTTCGGCCTGATGGCCAGCTTCGGCAACGCCTCGGGCCCGGTGCCGCCGTTCGCGCCGGGCAGCCTGGGCGCCAAGGGCTCGCTCTACGTCACGCGCCAGACGCTGTTCACCCACATCTCCAGCCGCGAGGCCACGCAGGCCATGGCGGACGATCTGTTCAAGGTGGTGGAAAGCGGCGAGGTCAAGATCCACATCGACCAGCGCTACCGGCTGGCCGACGTGCAGCAGGCGCACCGCGACCTGGAAGCGCGCAAGACCACCGGCTGCACCATCCTCACGCTGTCGTGACCGCGCCCGTGGTGGCCCGGCCCGGCTGGGTCGATGCGGCCCGCGCCCGCGCACAGCGCCCGGCGGCGCGCCCCCGGCTGCCTTTCGTGGTCGGCGGGCACACCGTCGGCTCCGTCGATGCCCTTGTTTTTGGTGAAATCGCCTCCCAGCGCTTGCTGGATGAGCATTGGGTGCTATCGAAAAAAGAGCATGTCGACGGGTCGATCTGGCACCTGGGCGCGGCGGATGCAGCCCAGGTCGATGCCACCGCCGCCCTGAACGCACTGGCGCGGGTGCTGCGCGCCACCGGCCACTGCGGCCCCTGGCGCGACGAGCAGCTGGCGGTGTGCGACGCCGCTGGCCAGCGCATCGGCACCGTGGAGCGCGGGGCCGTGCGGCCTCTGGGCATCACCACCCGGGCGGTGCACCTGGTGGCCTCGACGCCGGAGGGCGCGCTCTGGGTGCAGCAGCGCGCTTTCGACAAGCCATCCAACCCCGGCATGTGGGATACGACCATGGGCGGCATGGTGTCTGCCGCCGACACGCTGGAGCAGGCCCTGGCCCGTGAAACCTGGGAAGAGGCGGGCCTGGAGACCGCTGCCTTGCAGGGCGTGGCGCACGGCGGCCATGTGGACTTCGCCCGGCCGTGCGAGGCCGGCGGCGATGGTGGCAGGGAAGCGGAAACCGGGTACATGGTCGAGCGCATCGACTGGTTCCGCGCCACCGTGCCGCACGGCATGCAGCCCGTGAATCAGGACGGCGAGGTCGAACGCTTCGAGGCGCTGTCCCTGGCCGAGCTGCAGGCGCGGCTCGCCGCCGGCGCCTTCACGCCCGAGGCGGCGCTGGTGCTGGCGGCGTTCTTCGGCTGGTAGCCCCGGCAACGGGGTGGAACGCGGTGCAGCTGGGTGCAGCTGGGTGCAGCTGGGTGCAGCTGGGTGCAGCTGGGGCTCTGGGGCCACGCGCCCTGCGGCCCGTGCGGGCTAGCCCGCCAGCGCTGCGTACACGGCTTTCTCGTAGTCGTGCAGCAGGTCCATCACCCGCGCATCGGCGAACGGAAAGGTCTGCGTCGCCAGCAGGCCGGCGATGTGGGTGTGCGGGTCGATCCAGAAGAAGCTGTTGGCCAGCCCCGCCCAGGAGAGGCTGCCCGCCGCCCGGCCCGTGGGCGCCACTTCCTCGTTGATCTGGAAGGCCAGGCTCCAGCTCTTGCGCAGGCCGGGGAAGAACTCCGCGTCCGCCGTGAGCGGGATGGCGGCGCACAGGGGGCGCACGCGTGCGTTGCCCAGCTGGTTGAGCATCAGATGGGTGGCGACGGTTTCGGGCTTGAGCACGCGCTCGCCGTCGAGCTGCCCCAGGTTGAGCACCATGCGCATGAAGCGCGCGTAGTCGCCGATGGTGCTGTAGAGCGCGCCGCCGCCCATGTGGAATTCGGGCTCCTGCGTGATCTCGAAGGGCAAGGGCGTGAAGGCGCCGTCCTCGCCGCGCAGGTGCACGCCCGCCAGGCGCCGGCGCATTTCGGGCGTGATGTGAAAACCCGTGTGGTCCATGCCCAGCGGCTGCCACAGGTGCAGGCGCATGTAGGCCTCCAGCGAGAGCCCGCTCACGGCCTCGACCATGTGGCCGGCCCAGTCGATGCCCATGCCGTACTCCCAGCGCTCGCCCGGGTCCGATGCCAGGGGCAGCTCCAGCGCCTTGAGCTGGCAGCCGATGATGCCGGGAATGCCCAGGGCCGCCTGCACCTGCTGCATCTCCGGGTTCCAGATCTCGTAGCTGCAGCCCGAGGTGTGCGAGAGCAGGTGCCGCAGCGTGATGGGCCGCCGGGGCGCCCGGGTCAGCGGGCGGCCGTCCGCGTCGAAGCCGGTCAGCACGCCGAGGCGGCCGATCTCCGGCAGTACCTGGGCCGCGGGCGCGTCCAGGTCCAGCAGGCCGCGCTCCACGCACTGGACCGCCGCCACCGAGGTCAGGGCCTTGGTCATGGAGGCGATCCAGATCACCGTGTCGGTCGTCATGGCGACGCCGCTGCCCATCAGGCGCTCGCCTGCGCTGCCTTCGTACAGAAGGCCGTCGCCGTCGGCGACCAGGGCCATCACGCCGGGGGCGGCGCCGCGCGCGACGCCGTCGGCCAGGATCGCGTCGAGTGTGCTTTGCATGTTCATAGGTGTCTCCTTGGATGGGCTCGAGCCTGTGGACTGTCTGCTGGCGAATGCGCCCGCTTGTGCGTGTGCGTGTGCGTGTGCGTGTGCGGCGGGGGCGGGGGCGGGGGCGTGGGGGGCCGCCATCGCGCGCGAGGACAGTCTAGGAACGCAGATGCCTGCCGGCTGGCCGTATCGGGCCCGCCGGCTGGTCTCTGCGTGCCAGCGCGCAGGAGGCTCAGAACGTGAACACGTTCTTAGCGCAGCGCCTGGGCGCGGAAGGCCGAGGGCGTCATGTGCCGGAGCCGGGAGAACTGGCGGGCGAAGTGTGCGGCATCCGAAAAGCCGCAGCGCCGGCCGATCTCGGCCACCGAGAGGCTCCGCCAGCGCTGCTGCGCCAGCAGGCCGGCAGCGGCTTGCACGCGCAGCGCCATGAGCGTGGCCAGATATCCCGTGCCGCCGGCCGCCATCGCGCGGTGCAGGGTGCGCAGCGAAACGCCGGCATCGGCGGCAACCTCGGACGCGGTCAGCCCGGGCTGCATGAAGCGGGCGCGCATCGACGCCATGGCGCGCTCGTGCACAGGCTGCAGGGAGTGCGTGCGTTCCAAGGGCGCACCATCGCCCGGGCCATCGGCCAGGAGGGACAGCAGCCCGCCGATCTGCGCCTCGATCAGCTCGTCCTGCGCATGGCTTGCGCGCTCGGCCAGCGCGCGGGGCACCAGCATTTCCTTGATGCCGCGCAGCGCCAAGCCGTATCCGGCGCTGCACGGCAAGGCGCGGCCGATCAGCCGGGACGCATCCGGCACCCAGTGCTCCACCCAATCGATGGGCAGCTCGATCGACAGGTCGTCCAGCCCCGCGCCGAAGTCGAAGACATAGGGCTGCCGGGAATCGATGAGGATGGAGTCGCCCGGCTGCAGCCGGCTGGCGATGCCGGCCTGGGTCGCGCGCCACGGCTGGCGGGGCTGGGAGAGCAGGTAGTAGGCGTTGTGCCGCCCCTGGGCGATGTCGCGCTCCGATCGCACCACGGTCTGCGGCGCGCCCCGGGCCTGGTGCGGCAGGATGCGCTGCAGGGTGCAGCGCTCGAGGCGCGCGTGGAAGCCCTCGCGCTGCAGCGGCACCGCGTCCATCTCCAGCACGGCGTCATGCAGGGCATCGCGCCAGCCGGGCAGCCGCAGGGGTTCGTGCAGGCTGTCGGTGGACCAACTGAGCAGGTTTCCCATGGCGGATCTCCGGTCGTCATTCTCATCGTGCAGTTCCGCAGGTCAGCAGGCGCTTGCGGCTGCACAGCGGTGCCGGCAAGGATAGCGCGCCCGGGTCATGCCTTGGAACGTGTTCGCGATCTCTCAGGGGTCGCGCAGCGGTGTGGGCGGGATGGGATGCATGGCGCGGTGCGCAGTGAATAGCACGGCTATGCACAAGCGCCGCAACGCCGCAGAGCGCCCGCCCACACCGCTGCCCTTCGGGTGGGAGCGACATCGGGCGCTTGGAGACTCCGGCTGCTTGCATGGGCATGAGCCCATGCGGCGCATCCAGAGCCTCCACTCATCCCGATTGCGCTCCAACGCGATCCCCTGCGAGATCGTGAACACGTTCTGAGAGGATGGGTCCGGCCTGGGGTGCAGGGCGGAGCTGCATGCCGGCCTCCTGGCCGGCGGGGACGGTGACGCCGGGCTCTATCCCCATGTGGCTGGCATGAACGCTGGCTGGAGCGCAGCGAAGCGGTCCGTCGCGTCCAGCAGGCGGCCCAGGATGCCGGGTTCGGTCCAGGCATGGCCGGCGCCCTCGACCAGATGGAACTCCGAACCTGGCCAGGCCTGGTGCAGGGCGTGCGCATAACGCACCGGGCAGGGCATGTCGTAGCGGCCATGCACGATGACGCCCGGAATGCCGGCCAGGCGATGGGCCTCGCGCAGCAGCTGGCCGTCTTCCAGCCAGGCGCCATGCATGAAGTAATGGTTCTCCAGCCGCGCGAAGGCCAGGGCGAAGTGGGCATCGGCATGCTGGTCGTGGTTGGCGGCGCTGGGCAGCAGCGTGATGGTCTCGCCCTCCCACAGGCTCCAGGCCAGGGCCGCTTCCTGTCGGCGGGCCAGGTCGGGGCCGGTGAGAAGCCGGTGGTAGGCCGCCATCATGTGGCCGCGCTCGGCCTCCGGCACAGGCGCCTGGAATCGCGCCCACTTTTCGGGAAACATCTCCGACACCCCGTACTGGTAGTACCAGTCTAGCTCGGCTTTGGTCACGGTATAGACCCCGCGCAGCACCAGTTCGCTCACGCGTTGCGGGTGCTTCTGCGCGTAGGCCAGTGCCAGGGTCGAACCCCAGGAGCCCCCGAACACCAGCCAGCGCTCGGTGCCGGGGCGCAGCTGGCGCAGGGCTTCGATGTCATCCACCAGATGCCAGGTGGTGTTGGCCTCCAGCCCCGCGTGCGGAGTCGAGCGGCCGCAGCCGCGCTGGTCGAACAGCAGCAGGTCGTAGCGGGCCGGGTCGAACAGGCGCCGGTGCGCTGGCGAGATGCCGCCGCCTGGGCCGCCGTGCAGAAACACGGCCGGCTTGGCGCCGGGCGTTCCCACGCGCTCGTAGTACACGCGGTGGCCGTCGCCTACGTCGAGCAGGCCGCTCTCGTAGGGTTCGATGGCGGGGTAGAGGGCGCGGGTTTCGGACATGTCGGGTGTCGGGGTGGGCAGGAGCCGAAAGTATCGCCGGGGCGAGGGGCTCAGCCGGTCGATATGCCCTTGCGCTGCCCCGCCACCTCGCCCACCAGCTCCCACACGGCCTGGGCCATCGGCGCCAGCTCGCGGTGCCGGCGCCGTGCCAGCACGATTTCGCGGTCCACACGCGGCACGAGCGGGCGCACGGCCAGGCGCTGCAGGCCTTCGGGCGGCACGGCCAGGGTGGGGATCACGGAGATGCCCAGTCCCGCATCGAGCATGCGGAAGATGGTGGTGGCATGGCCCACCTCCTGCGCCACGGTGTGCGGCACGGCGTGCGCCGCCAGGGCCTGGTCGATCAGGCGGCGGCTGCCGGAGGCATGGTCCAGCAGCACAAGCGATTCGCCGGCGAGTTCTGCCCAGCGTACGCGGGCCTTGGCGGCCAGCCGGTGGCCGGGCGGGCAGGCCAGGCAGAACGGGTCGGTCAGGATGGCCTCGCAGTGCAGGGCATCCCGCTCGCTGGGGTCGATGACCACGCCGAAATCCACCTCGCCCGAGAGCACGCTCGCCAGCACGTCGTTCTGGATGCGGTCGAGCAGCAGCAGCTCCACCCCCGGCAGCGCCTCGCGGCAGCGGGCGATGCAGTCGGGCAGCAGGTGGGCCGACAGCGTGGGGCTGCTGGCCACGCGCACGCGGCTGCGGCGCGCGCTGCCCATGCCGCGAATGTCCAGCAGCACGCCTTCGAGCTCGTCGAGCAGGCGCGGCAGGCGCGCGGCGAGGCTGCGCCCGGCCTCGGTCAGCTCGACCTCGCGCGTGGTGCGGTGCAGCAGCTTCAGGCCCAGCTGGGCTTCCAGCTCGGTGATGGAGCGGCTCACCGCAGGCTGCGTCAGCCCCACCGCATCGCCCGCGCGGCTGAAGTTGCGGGTGGCGGCCACGGCCTGGAAGACGTGCAGCTGGCGCAGGGTGACATTCATGCGCTGCGATCATAGAACCATCAGAAGAATCCATTTCCTTTCTAGATGGCGGTGGGTTCCAATCGGCGCATTCATTCCCGTTCTTCCTGATGTGAGATCCGCCATGGCCCGCCCCCGCTTCCTGCCCGACAACTATGTGCTGGCGCTGCTGGCCACCGTGGCCCTGGCCAGCGTGCTGCCGGCCTCCGGCATGGCGGCGCGGGTGTTCGAGGGGCTGACCATCGCCGCCATCGCGCTGCTCTTCTTCCTGCACGGCGCCAAGCTCTCGCGCGAAGCCATCGTGGCGGGTATCTCGCACTGGCGGCTGCACCTTTTGGTGGTGGCCTGCACCTTCGTGCTGTTCCCACTGCTGGGCTGGGCGCTGCGGCCGGTCTTGGAGCCGCTGGTGACGCCCGAGCTGTATCTTGGCGTCATCTACCTCTGCGTGCTGCCCGCCACCGTGCAGTCGGCCATCGCCTTCACGGCCATGGCGCGCGGCAACATGCCGGCGGCGATCTGCAGCGCGTCGGGCTCCACGCTGCTGGGCATCGTGATCACGCCCTTGCTGGTCAGCCTGCTGATGCCGCAGATGATGACGGGCAGCGGTTCCGCGCAGCACGGCGATACGCTCGCCAGCATCGGCCGCATCATGCTGCAGCTGCTGGTGCCGTTCATCGCGGGGCACCTGCTGCGCCCCTGGATCGGCGGCTTCACCAAGCGCCACGGCGGCGTGCTCAAGTACGTGGACCAGGGCTCGATCCTGCTGGTGGTCTACACCGCCTTCAGCGCGGCCGTGATCGAAGGGCTGTGGCGCGAGATTCCGCTGGCCGCACTGCTGGGGCTGCTGCTGGTCTGCGCGGTGATCCTGGCGCTGGCCATCGTGTCCACCACGCTGCTGGCGCGGCGGCTGGGCTTCTCGAAGGAGGACGAGATCACCATCGTTTTCTGCGGCTCCAAGAAGAGCCTGGCCAGCGGCGTACCCATGGCCAAGGTGCTGTTCGCGTCGGGCGCCGTGGGTGCCATGGTGCTGCCCCTGATGCTGTTCCACCAGATGCAGCTCATGCTGTGCGCCGTGCTGGCCCAGCGCTACGCGCGCCGGCCCGAGGCCTCCGATCCGCTGGCCGTGCCCGCCTCCGCAGCGCCAGCCTCTGCGGCCGCCGAACTGCCGCGCCGTTGATGCGGCAGCGGGGCGGGCCAGCCCTGCCCGGCGCGCTACACACCGGCTTGCTGGTGGCGCCACTCCTGCGTGCGCCCGCCGTAGCCGTAGGCCGCCGCGCGGGCATCGATCAGGTGCACGTAGCTCACCTCGTGCATGCGCGGCAGCAGGCTGGCGAACGCTGAGTGCACCTCGCGCAGGAAGCGGGCTTTCTCGGCCTTGGTGTTGGTCTCGTCGGTGATGCTGATGTCCAGGTGAAAAGCGCTCTGGTCCAGTTCGGCGAGTGACACGCCGCCAATGAACCATTGGTCGGCCGCGATGAACTGCACGCTGGTGGCGATGACGGGCAACTGCTTGCCCAGCACGCGCCGGGTGGGTTCGGCAACGGCTTCGATCGCACGGCGGGCCAGGGCCGCATCTGGCGTGCCGCTGAGGTGGATGACGATGTGGGGCATGGTGAACCTGGAGAAGAGGTGTGGAGGAAGCCCATTGTTGGACTTCCTTGGTCTCCGGAAAAGCGGGATGATCCAATGTGATCCATCGGCAAAGCCGTTGGATAAACTGCAGGGCCATGCAGCACTTCCCCCTCGATCAACTCCAGTCCTTCGTCGCGGTGGCGGATGCCGGCAGCGTGACGGCCGGCGCACCGCGGGTGTTTCTCTCGCAATCGGCCGTCAGCGAGCAGTTGCGCAAGCTGGAAGAGCGCGCCCGCCAACCGCTGCTGGTGCGCTCCAAGTCCGGGGTGGTGCCGACGGAGGCGGGAAGGCGGCTGCTGGCCCATGCCCGTCAACTGCTGGCGATGAGCGAGTCCGCATGGCGTGACCTGCGTGGCGTGCCGCTGCAAGGCACATTGCGCCTCGGCGTGACCGACTATTTCCGTCCGGCTGAACTGGCCGGGATGCTGGCGCGCCTGCAGAGCCGCCATCCGGGAGTGCACCTGCAGGTCAGCGTACAAAAAAGTGGAGACATCGAAGCCGCCCATGCCCAGGGTGCGCTCGATGTCGGGCTGACGATGCAGCTGCCCGCAGCGCCCGGCGCGGGGGTCGCATCACGCACCCGTGGAGCCGAATGGCTGAGGCGTGAGCCGCTGCGCTGGATGGGGGCTGCCTCGCTGCCGGGCAAGCCACCCGCAGCCGATGCCCCGCTGCGGCTGCTGGCGCTGCCCGACACCTGTTCGCTGCACCGCTTCACCGTCGCCCTGCTGCAGCGCCGCCGCGTGCCGTTCGCGGTCACGCTGACGGCATCGGGCGTGGCGGGGCTGCAGTCGGCACTGGCGGCAGGGCTGGGCGTTGCCTGCCTGAACGCATCGGCGTTGTGCGACGGGGTGCAGGTGCTGCCTGCAGGCTGGAAGCTGCCCAGCTTGCCGGAAGCGCGGTTCGCCTGGCTCCCGCCGCACAAGGGCGAAAGCGCTTTCGTCCAGCGGGCTCGGCAGCTGTTGATGGCGGACTTCGCCTGAAGTTGAATGCGGCGGGCGTGTGGGCCCGGTCCCGAGCCGTCAGCGCTTGGCGCGTTCCGCCTGCTCTTCCTCGCCTGGCGGCACTTCCAGCCGCTCGTTGCGCACTTCCTTCATCATGTCCTCAGCGACCGGGTCGGTGCCGTCGAGCGGCACGTCGCGCTCCTGGGTGACCTCGGGTTCGTCGCTGGCGGGCTTGCGGGGGCTTTGGGACATGAGCGGACTCCAAGAAGGGGGTGAAACGGCCTGCGGTCGAGCGGCGGCGGGCTTCACGCCCGTCGAGGCCGCCAATGGCAGGTTAAGCCGCTGCCGCAGGGGCCACCGTAGGACGGCGGGCCAAGCCCGCTTCGGCCCCGTCCTGACGCGGCCACCGAACGCTGCCGCCCCCCAGGGCGGACGCTTCAAGAGGGCAGCGACGCTTCCGACGCAGGGGTGTTCGCCACCCGAAGCCGGTTGGGCGCCAGCGCCCCGGCCGAATCCAGGATGGGATAGGCGATGGAGCAGATGTGCGAATTGATGCGCTTGAGCTCGCTGATCAGGTCGATGTGCAGCGAGCTGGTCTCCATGCTGGGCACCGTCTTGTCGGACAGGCGCACCAGGTGGGTGGCGGCGTAGGCCCGCTCCAGATCGCGGAAGCGCGCCTTCTCCTCCAGCAGCTTCTGGGCGTCACGCACGTTGCCGTTGAGGAACACGCTCATGCCCAGGCGCAGGTTGTCGATCAGGCGGCGATGCAGTTCGGTGATCTCGGCCGTCCCGGCTTCGGAGAACTGGCGGCCCTTCTTGATCTTCTTGTCCTCGATGTCCAGCAGCACGCGTTCGATGATGTCGCCCACCTGCTCCATGTTGATGGTGAAGCTGATGATGTCCGTCCAGCGTCGGCTTTCCTCCTCGCCCAGTGCCTCGCGCGAGATCTTGGTCATGTAGTACTTGATGGAGGAGTAGAGCTCATCCACCTCGTCATCCATCTTGCGCAGGCGTTCGGCCAGTTGCACGTCGTTCTTCTGGATCACGTCGAGCACGCCGACCAGCATGGTTTCCACCACGTCGGCCTGGTAGAGCGCCTCGCGCGCCGCGCACGAGATGGCGAGCGAGGGCGTGGAGAGGGCGGATGGATCCAGGTGGTGCGGCCGGCGGCTCTGCACGCCCTGCGGCTTGGGCAGCAGGCGCGTCACCCAGTGCGCCACCCACTGCGTGAAGGCGATGAAGCCCAGGCTGATCACCACGTTGAAGCCCAGGTGGAACAGCACCACCCCTTGCGCCGCGCCCGGCAGGTGCGGGTGCACGTGCCGCAGCCAGAGGCCGATGAAGGGCGCCACCAGCACCACGCCCATCAGCTTGAACACCAGGTTGCCCACGGTCACCTGGCGCACCTCCACGGTGGACTTCGCGGTGGTCAGCACGGCCAGCAGGCCGCTGCCCAGGTTGGCGCCGAGCACCAGGCCCAGCGCCACGTCGAGCGGCACCACGCTGGAGGCGGCCATCGCCGCGATCAGCAGCACGATGGCCAGGCTGGAGTAGGCCAGGATGGCAAGCAGCGAGCCCATGAGCACTTCCATCACGATGTCGCTGTTGAGCGAGCCGAGCATCGCCTTGATGATGGGCGAGGACAGCATGGGGCCACTGGCCTGCACCACCATCTCGAGTGCCAGCAGCATCAGCCCCAGGCCGATCAGCACACGGCCCACGCGCCCTGCGGTGCTGGCCTGGCGGGAGATGAACAGCACCACGCCCACGAAGATGAACAGCGGGGACAGCCAGGACAGGTCGAACGAGAACAGCACCGACATCATGGCCGTGCCCACGTCGGCGCCGCGCATCACCGCCAGGGCCGCCGGCAGGGTGATGAGGCCCTGCCCCACGAAGGAGGAGGTCATCAGCGACGTGGCCGTGCTGGACTGCACCAGCGCCGTGACGCCCATGCCGGAGAGCGCGGCGGTGAAGCGGTTGCCCATGCTGCGGGCCAGCATGGTGCGCAGGTTGGCGCCGAACACGCGCAGCACGCCGGTGCGCACCAGGTGGGTGCCCCAGACGAGCAGCGCCACGGCTGCCAGGAGATTCAACAGATGCTTCATGAAAAAGGAAGAACGGGTCCTGTGCCGGGAAAGTGCGAAAGGCACGGGGGCGTGCGGGAGGCCGTCGCCGGGCTTGCGGACAAGCGGTACAGCATACTCCTGCTTCGATAGCAGAAGCCGCGCCCGGACGGTGGGTCCGGGGAGGGCGCAGGCGCTGCCGCTGTGCGGGGGCCGAGAGTATGCGCCGCCCCTCGCTCCCTGCGCGTAGGAGCCGGACTACGCTGCCGGTTCGCAGCGGGGCTTCCGAGAGGCGGAAAGCACAAGGCCCGCACGGGGCGGGCCTTGGAAATGCCAACCGCACGAACCGGGCGAAGCCGCCCGGCGGCCCGTCAGCGGCCGCGCCGCACGCGCAGCAGCTCGTCCACGATCAGGCAGGCCGCTCCAATGGTGATGCCTGCGTCGGCGATGTTGAACGCCGGAAAGTGCCAGCCGCGCAGGTGGAAGTCGAAGAAGTCCACGACATAGCCGTGCATCATGCGGTCCACCACGTTGCCGACCGCGCCGCCCAGGATGCTGGACAGCGAGAAGCAGAACAGCTTCTGTCCCGGGTGGCTGCGCAGCTGCCACACGATGAAGAGCGCCGCCGCCACGCCGATGGCGGTGAACAGCCACCGCTGCCAGCCGCCTGCGTCCGCCAGGAAGGAGAACGCCGCCCCCGTGTTGTGCGCGCGGACGATGTTGAAGAAGCTGGTGATGTAGGTCGCGTCGCCCAGGCGGTAATAGCCGAGGATCAGCGTCTTGGTGAACTGGTCGGCCACCAGGATGAGCACGGCCCAGGCCAGCCAGGGCCAGACCGAGCCGGCCCCGGCGGTGGGCTTGAGCGAGAGGGAGGAGCCGGATGCGCCGCGGGCCATTTATGCGTGCTCCCGCGATTCGCCTGCGCCGTACAGGTTGCTCACGCAACGCCCGCAAAGGGTGGGGTGGGCGGCGTCCGCACCCACATCGGCCCGGTAGTGCCAGCAGCGCTCGCACTTCGCGTCGGAACTGGCCTTGACGCTGATCGATAGGGCGTCTCCTGCTACCAATTCAATAGCGGACGTGATGAACACGAACTTCAGGTCGTCACCCAGGCTGGCCAGCAGCGCATGGTCTTCCGGCGCGGCCGTCAGCGTCAGGTTGGTCTGCAGCGAGGAGCCCACCTGGCCGGTGGCGCGCAGCGCTTCGATTTCCTTGTTCACCACGTCGCGGATGGCGCGCAGGCGCATCCACTTGGCGGCCAGGCCTTCGTCGGCACTGGCGATGGGCTGGTACGTCTCCAGGAAGATCGAATCCGATCGGCCGAAGGTCTTCCAGGCCTCTTCGGCGGTGAAGGACAGGAAGGGCGCCATCCAGCGCAGCATGGCGTGCGTGATCTGGTGGAGCGCGGTCTGGGCGCTGCGGCGCGCCAGGCTCTTGGGGGCCGTGGTGTAGAGCCGGTCCTTCAGCACGTCGAGGTAGAAGCCGCCCAGGTCTTCCGAGCAGTAGAGCTGCAGCTTGGCCACCACCGGGTGGAATTCATAGGCCTGGTAGTGCGCCAGCAGGTCGGCCTGGAACTCGGCGGCTCGCGTGAGCGCATAGCGGTCGATCTCCAGCATCTGCGGGAAGGGCACGGCGTCGGTGGCGGGATCGAAGTCGCTCACGTTGGCCAGCAGGAAGCGCAGCGTGTTGCGGATGCGGCGGTAGGCGTCCACCACGCGGGCCAGGATCTTGTCGTCGATGCCCAGGTCGCCCGAATAGTCGGTGGAGGCCACCCACAGGCGGATGATCTCGGCGCCCAGCTTGTTGCTCACCTGCTGGGGCGACACCGTGTTGCCCAGCGACTTGCTCATCTTCTTGCCCTGGCCGTCCACTGTGAAGCCGTGCGTCAGCAGGCCGCGGTAGGGCGCGCGGCCGAAGATGGCGCTGGCCAGCAGCAGCGAGGAATGGAACCAGCCGCGGTGCTGGTCGTGGCCTTCGAGGTACAGGTCGGCCTCGGGGCCGCTGTCGTGGTGCATGCCGGCGTGCGTGCCGCGCAGCACGTGCCAGAAGGTGGAGCCGGAGTCGAACCACACCTCCAGGATGTCGGTGCTCTTGGTGTAGTGCGCAGCGTCTTCTGCGCCCAGGATTTCCTCGGCCGTCACGCGGCTCCAGGCCTCGATGCCGCCGGCTTCGACGATGGCGGCCGCCTGGTCCATGATCTCCATGGTGCGGGGGTGCAGCTCGCCCGAGTCCTTGTGCAGGAAGAACGGGATGGGCACGCCCCAGCTGCGCTGGCGGGAGATGCACCAGTCGGGCCGGCCGGCGATCATGTCGCGCAGGCGGGACTTGCCGTTCTCGGGGTAGAACTTCGTTTGCTCGATGGCGGCCAGGGCGATCTGGCGCAGGGTCTGCGCAGGCTTCTGGGCCGGGTCGGTGAACACGCCCTCGCCCTCGTCCATGCGGATGAACCACTGCGCGGCGGCGCGGTAGATCACCGGCGTCTTGTGGCGCCAGCAGTGCGGGTAGCTGTGCGTGATGTCCTTGGTGGCCATCAGGCGGCCGGCGTTGCGCAGCGCCTCGATCACCACCGGCACGGCCTTCCAGATGTGTTGGCCGCCGAAGAGCGGGAAGTCCGGTGCGTAGGCGCCGTTGCCCTGCACGGGGTTCAGGATGTCGTCCAGCGCCATGCCGTGGGCCACGCAGGAGTTGAAGTCTTCCAGGCCGTAGGCGGGCGACGAGTGCACGATGCCGGTGCCGTCGTCGGCCGTGGCGTAGTCCGCCAGATAGACCGGGGCCAGGCGCCGGTAGCCGTAGCTGCCGTCCTCGCTCGCCACGTCGTAGAGCGGGTGCTCGAACTCCAGCCCCGCGAGCTGCTGGCCGGCGGTGGTGGCGATCACGCTGCCGGTGAGGCCGTAGCGTTCCAGGCAGGCGGCCACCAGCGGTTCGGCCACCAGCAGCACGCGCTCGCCGGTGTCCACCAGGGCGTAGCGGATCTCGGGGTTCAGGTTCAGCGCCTGGTTGGCGGGGATGGTCCAGGCGGTGGTGGTCCAGATGACGACGAAGGCGTCCTTGTCCAGCGCGGGCAGGCCGAAGGCCGCGGCCAGCTTCGCGTTGTCGTGCGCCTTGAAGGCCACGTCCAGGGTGGTGCTCTTCTTGTCCTGGTACTCGATCTCGAATTCGGCGAGCGACGAGCCGCAGTCGAAGCACCAATAGACGGGCTTGAGGCCCCGGTAGACGAAGCCGCGTTCCATGACTTTTTTGAGCGCGCGCAGCTCGCCCGCCTCGCTCGCGAAGTTCATGGTCTTGTAGGGATGGTCCCATTCGCCCAGCACGCCCAGGCGTTGGAAGTCCACCATCTGCTGGGCGATCTGCTCGGTGGCGAAGGCGCGGCCCTTGGCCTGCATCTCGTCGCGCGGCAGGTTGCGGCCGTGCGTCTTCTCGATGGCGTTCTCGATCGGCAGGCCGTGGCAGTCCCAGCCCGGAGCGTAGAGCGCGTCGAAGCCCTCCAGCTGGCGCGCCTTGGTGATCATGTCCTTGAGGATCTTGTTCACCGCGTGGCCGATGTGGATCTGGCCGTTGGCGTAGGGCGGGCCGTCGTGCAGGATGAACTTCGGCGCGCCCCGGCGGGCATCGCGCAGGCGCTTGTAGATGCCTTTCTCGTCCCATTCCTGCACCCAGCCCGGCTCGCGCTTGGGCAGGTCGCCGCGCATGGGGAAGGGCGTGTCGGGCAGGTTCAGCGTGGCGCGGTAATCCGTGCCGGCGGCGGGGGTGGATGCGGTGGGTTGGTTTTCGGACATGGCAGGACCTGGGAGCTTTCCGGGCGGCGGCCCGGAAGGCGAGGGAAGAGGAGGGGGGTGAGCGTTCGGCGGCGGCGCCGCGGCGTGGAGGGCTGCGGCGTCGGGCGGATCGTCAAATTCGGTCGCGCGTGGTCTGGCGGTGGGTTTCGGCGTGCGCGCTGCCGGCGAAGAACGCCCGCGCGTCGTCGCAATCCTTGGCGATGCCGGCGGTCAGGGCGTCGAAGCTATCGTATTTCAGCTCGTCGTGCAGTTTGAGCAGGAGTTCCACGCGGATGATTTTACCGTAGGCCCCTTCCGGCCCCAGGCTGGCAGGCCATTGCAGGCAGTGCGTTTCCAGCAGCACCCGGCCGCCGTTGACGTCGGTCGGATGAAGCGATGGGCGCACGCCCAGGTTGGCGACGCCCGGCAGGGGCGCATCGCCCAGGCCGTGAACGCGCACGGCGAAGATGCCGCTGGCGGCCGGCTTCCAGTGGGAAAAGCGCAGGTTCAGCGTGCGGAAGCCGTCGGCCGCGCCCGCCGCGCTGGCGCCCAGCTCTCGGCCCAGCTTGCGGCCATGCACCACGTGGCCGCTGATGGCGTAGGGCCGGCCCAGCAGGGCGGCGGCGGCCTGCATGTCGCCGCGCTCCAGCGCTTCGCGCACGGCCGAGCTGGAGACGCGGATCCCATGCACCTCGTAGCTGTTCATGCGCGCCACGTCGAAGCCGCTTGCGCGGCCGGCCGCATCGAGCAGGGCGTAGTCGCCCGCGCGCTGCGCGCCGAAGCGGAAGTCGTCGCCCACCAGCACGTAGCGCGCACCTAGGCCGGCGAGCAGCACGTCGTCGATGAAGCCCTGCGGAGGCTGGCTGGCCAGCCGTTCGTTGAAGGGCAGCACCACGGTCTGCTGCACGCCGCAGGCAGCGAGCTCGGCCAGCTTGTCGCGCAGCGTGCCGATCCGGGCGGGGGCGAGTTCGGGCCGCTGGCGGGCGGCGGCGAAATAGTCGCGCGGGTGGGGCTCGAAGGTCAGCACGCAGCTGGGCACGCCCCGGTGCGCGGCTTCATTGTTGAGCAGCGCCAGCATGGCCTGGTGGCCGCGGTGCACGCCGTCGAAGTTGCCGATGGTGAGCGCGCATTCCCGGGCGATGCCCGGGTGTTGGAAGCCGCGGAAGATCTTCATCCGTTTGCTCTGCTTTTGATAGCGTCACGCGCAGGTAAATCAAGCGCTGGACGCGAATTTGTCATGAAAAGAGTATATTGTGCGCCAGGGATGCTCTTTCACGAATCGGGCGGCCAGTGCGCACTGCGGATCAGGTCGGGCTGCCAGGTGCCAACTGCATCGATGGCGATAGCTGGCACGAGGATTTGCAGCGCCGCAGACCGCCTGGGGCCGCAGATGCACACGACGCGGTGGTTCTAGAAGAACGTCCTTGGGGGGCTGCCGGCTTCCGTGACATGCACAGCGAGCACCGGGTGCGTGAGCGGCAAGGCCGGGCGAGCTTCCCGGGCGGCCCGGCGCGGCCGCCGCGAGACATCAGCGTTCCGATCCTTGTTCTTTCGGCAGGAGGCGTGTTTTGAAGGTCTTGAAGTTGTCGGCCCAGGGGCTGCCCCAGTCCTGGATCACCCTGGAGCAGGCGGTGATCCATTACGCCGCGGGCGAGGTGCGCTGGGAATCGGGCGGCCATGTGGCGCGCTTTCGTGGCGGGCACAACGCCATCACGGGCGAGCAATCGGTGATCGACGTCAACAGCATCATCGGCACCCGGGGCGTGCCGGCGATCAATCCGTTCGAGCTCAAGCCCGGCCTCACCAATCAAAAGCTCTTCGCGCGCGACCGCAACGTGTGCGCCTACTGCGGCGGCCACTTTCACGAAGACGTGCTGACGCGCGAACACATCGTGCCCTATGCCCGCAACGGGGTGGACCACTGGATGAACGTGGTGACCGCCTGCCGCCCCTGCAACCACCGCAAGGGCCCACGCACGCCCGAGCAGGCGCACATGCCGCTGCTCTACGCACCCTACGTGCCCAGCCTCTGGGAAGACTTCATCCTGCGCAACCGGCGCATCCTGACGGACCAGATGGAGTTTCTGCTGGCCCATGTGCCCAAATCTTCCCGGCTGCTGGAATAGGCGGGCCCGGGACGGGGTGCCGTCGGCAATGCGCGCTGCCGGGCAGGCCGTGGTTTCCCGTACATGAGCTGCGCAGGGACGGGGCCATAATTTCGCCTCGCTCTGCTTCCTGCTTCCCCGTCACCCGGCCCTTCGCGGCCCCACAGATCGGACCGTTCCCATGCGCATCGTTTCCCGCCGCCTGGCCCTGGCTGCAGCCTCGGCCGCCGCCGTTGCCGGCTTCGCCACCCCCTCCGCCTTCGCCCAGCAGGCCAAGGAAGTCAAGCTCGGCTACGCCCTCGCCGTCAACTCGCACTACGGCGCCGCAGCCCAGGCCTGGTCGGAATCGGTGGAAAAGGCCACGAACGGCAGCATCAAGTTCAAGCACTTCCCGTCCAGCGCGCTGGGTGGCGAGCGCGAGCTCATCGAAGGCCTGCAGCTGGGCACGGTGGAAGCCGTCATCGTCTCCACCGGCGCCTTGAGCAACTTCGTGCCCGACGTGGGCGTGGTGGACATTCCCTTCCTGTTCCGCGACACGGCCCATGCCCGCGCCGTGCTGGACGGCGCCTTCGGCCAGGAGCTGCTGGGCAAGTTCCAGAAACGCGGCCTGATCGCCCTGGCCTGGGGCGAGCAGGGCTTCCGCCACCTCACCAACAACAAGCACCCGGTGAACACCCCCGCGGACCTGAAGGGCCTGAAGATCCGCGTGACCGAGAACCCCGTGCACATCACCGCCTTCCGCACGCTGGGCGCGTCGCCCACGCCCATGTCCTGGCCCGAGGTGATCGGCGCGCTGCAGCAGGGCACCATCGACGGGCAGGAGAACCCCATGTCGGTGATCGTGTCGGCCAAGCTGCCGCAGGTGCAGAAGTACCTGTCGCTCACCGGCCACGTGTATGCGCCGATGGCGCTCATCGTCTCGCCCGGCTTCTGGGGCGGTCTCTCCGACGCGCAGAAGGCCGCTTTCACGCAGGGCGCCAAGGCCGGCGCGCAGGCGTCGCGCAAGTTCGTCGACGACGTCGAGCAAAAGGGTTTGGCCGAGGTCAAGGCTGCCGGCATGCAGGTGGTGGAGTCGGTGGACAAGAGCGCCTTCCAGAAGGCGCTCGAGCCCGCCTACAAGCAGTACGCCACCAAGTTCGGCCAGAAGACGCTGGACCAGATCACCAGCGTGAAGTGAAGGCTGCTGCGGCCCGTCCGGCTTGAGCCGGGCAGCGCCGCACCGTGCCAGCCCGCCCGGCCTCGCGTCCGGGCTTTGTTTTTTCCAGAACACCCACCATGCTCCAACGCCTAGAGCGCGCCCTGGTCGCCGGCAACCGCTGGCTGCTCATCATCCTGCTGCTGGCCATGGCCTGCATCGTCTTTGCCAACGTGGTGCTGCGCTACACCACGGGCGATTCCATCGTCTGGGCGGAAGAGGTCGCCCGGCACCTGATGATCTGGGGCACCTTCCTGGGCGCGGGCCTGGTGCTGCGCTTCGGCGGACATGTCGCCATCGACAACCTGCACCACGTGCTGGGCGAGCGTGCCGCGCGTGCACTGCGCGGCTTCGTGGTGGTGGCGCTGGGCGCGTTCTTCCTGGTGATGGTCTGGTTCTCGGTGCAGTACGTGTGGGCGACGCGCTTCCAGACCACGCCGGCCACCGACATCGCCTTCGCGTGGATCTATTCCGCCATGCCGGTGGGCTTCTTGCTGCTGTTCGTACACCTGCTGTTCATCGCGCGTGGCTACATCCTGGGCGGGCGGTTCGCCGAGTCCGACGAGATGGACGCCGAATCGGCGGCCTCGCTCTGATGCCCCGGCAACGCACCCGTGCAAGGACCTGACACCATGGCCATCACCCTCTTCGTTTCCGCCATCGTTCTGATGGCGCTGGGCTTTCCCGTCGCGTTCGCGCTGGCCATGTCGGCGGCCATCGCGGTCTTCGTCGGCGGACGCTATCCGCAGCTGATCGTGTTCAAGGAGATGTTCACCGGCATCGACAGCTTTCCGTTGATGGCGGTGCCGTTCTTCATCCTGGCCGCCGAGATCATGTCCGGCGGCGCGCTCACCGTGGTGCTGCTGCGCTTCGCGGCGCAGTTCGTGGGCCACCTGCGCGGCGGCCTGGGACATGCCAACATCCTGTCGCTCACGCTGTTCTCGGGCATTTCCGGCTCCGCCCTGGCCGACGCGGCGGGCCCGGGTTCGATGATGGTCAAGATGATGGACAAGGCCGGCTATTCGCGCGCCTACGCCGCTGCGCTCACGGCCAGCACCGCCATCGTGGGGCCGATCATTCCGCCTTCGATCATCATGATCATCTACGCGCTGCAGGACGAGCAGGTCTCGGTCGGCGCACTGTTCATCGCGGGTTTCGCGCCCGGCATCCTCATCGCGCTGGCGATGGCCTTCGTCAACTGGCGCGTCTGCGTCAAGCGCGACTACCGCTCGCGCGAGCCCCGGCCCACAGGCCGCGAAATGCTCTCCAACAGCATCCGCGCCATTCCGGCGCTGATGCTGGTGGTGCTGATTCTGGTGGGCATCCGCTTCGGCATCTTCACACCCACGGAGGCTTCTGTCGTGGCCGTGTTCTACGCGCTCGTCTGCGGCAAGTGGATCTACCGCACGCTCGAATGGAAGGCGCTGCCGCACATCGCCGCGCGTTCGGCGCTGCTCACCGCCTCGGTGCTGCTGGTGGTGGCGGCTTCGGCCGCCTTCGCCTGGGTGCTGACGGTGGAGGGCGTGCCGCAGCAGCTGGCCGAGACCATCGTGGGCTGGAACCTCTCGCCCGTCACCTTCCTGATCGCGGTCAACATCCTGCTGCTGCTGTTCGGCATCTTCATGGAGCCGCTGCCGGGCGTGATGATCCTGGTGCCCATCCTCGCGCCGATCTCGGCGGCGCTGGGCATCGACCCGATCCACTTCGCCATGGTGGTGATCGTCAACCTCACGCTGGGCATGATCACGCCGCCCGTGGGCGGGCTGCTGTTCGTCACCTCGGTGGCCACCAAGGTGCCGCTGGCGGCGCTCACGCGCGAACTGCCGCCGTTTCTGCTGGCGCATCTCGTCGTGCTGATCCTGCTGACCTTCGTGCCGGCGATCTCCACCTGGCTGCCGCACGCGCTGGGCTTCTGACGCGCGGTTCTTCGCAGCGGCCAAAGAAAAAGCGCCCGTGAAGGGCGCTTTCATCAGGGCAGGGGCGGCAGGGGATGGCCCTGCCGGCCGCGCCGGTCAAACCGGCTTGCGCGCCGTCACCAGGAAGCCTTGCACCGGCTGGCCGCCCTCCTGGCGCAGCACCATGTCTTCCACATCCACCGGCTGGAAGCCCGCGTCGCGGCAGAGCTGCTGGACATGGCTGCGCTTGTGGGCGTAGCGGCCCGTGGCTTGCAGGACCAGGTCGGGGCCGTCTTCCGGTGCGGCTTCGCACGAGAAGTACAGGTCGCCGGCCGGCTTCAGGATGCGAAACGCATCGGGAATGGCCTCGCGCAGGTCGCCGGTGTAGATGAACACGTCGAGCGCTGCCATCACTTCGTAGATGTCGCCGGGCGTCTCGCGCAGGGCGTCGAGCAGGTTCACCGTGTGGAAGCGGTCGTAGATCCCGTGGCGGATGGCCTGGTCGATCATCTTCTTGGAAATGTCCACGCCGATCAGGTAGCCGTCCAGCCGGCCCAGGCACACGCCCAGCAGGCCCGTGCCGCAGCCCAGGTCCAGCACGTTCAGGTTCTTTTCCGGAAAGCGCGCCAGGATGCGTTCGGCCACGATCTTGGGCAACTGGTAGCGCAAGCCGCGCACGGTGTGCTGGTCGTAGATCTCCGCCAGGTTGTCGAACAGGCTGCGGTTGAGCTCGGTGGGCTGGTGGGCCGGCGTCACGCCGTGCGCCAGCGCGTTGTAGTAGGCGTAGACCGAATCGCCGGGCGCCAGCTCCAGCAGGCGCGTGGTGTCCGCCACCGCATGGGAGGGCCGGCCCGCGGCCAGCAGGGCCTGCACGCGGCCCAGCAGCGCCTCGGTGTCGCCCGCGTCCTGCAGGATCAGGCTGTCCCACACCTGCAGCGACTCCGTGTGCTGGCCCAGCGCCGAGAGGTCACGCGCCAGCAGCCGGCGCAGCTGCACGTCGCCCGGCACCATCCCGAGACCGCGCCGCAGATGGCGCACGGCCATCTCGGTGTGGCCCGCGCGGTGGGCGATATCCACCACGCCTGCCAGCACCACCAGGTTCTGCGGCTCCAGCGCCGCGACCTGCTCCGCCAGTTGCAGCGCTTCGTCGTTCTGGTGGTGGCGCGCCAGCATCAGCGCCAGTTCGAGCAGACCCGGACCCCAGTCGGGAGAGATGGCCACGCTGTGGCGCAGCGAGTCGATGGCCTTGGGCACGTTGCCCCCCTGTTCGGCCATCAACCCCGCCAGCATGAACACGCGCGGATCGTTCGGAATGTTCTGCTGGGCCTTGTTGAGCGTGCGCGCGGCCTCTTGCAGTTGGCCGTCGGCGATCTGCGTGCGCGCGGTTTCAAGGAGCTTGCGGTTGGGGTCGGCTTGGGGGGCGATGGCGCTCATGGACTCAGAAAAGTAAGAGCCGGGCACTGGGCCCGGCTGCAATGGAAGGTTGGGGGAGATTATCCCGGAATCCGCAGGGTGGCCTCAACCGACCGGGAGCTGCGAGGCAATGCTCATAGTGAAACGTGTCCCTTGCCCAATCTGCGAGGTGACAAGGATGTCTCCGCCATGGAGTCTGGCAACCCTGCGTGCAACCCACAGGCCGAGGCCGAAGCCCCGCGTCTGGTCTGCACGATGGCCGCGCTCGAACTGGTCGAAGATCTTCTGGATGGATTGTGGCGATATGCCATGCCCCTCATCGGCAACAGAAATTTCCAGCTGGCCAGCAGGGTTCTGTGCAGCAGTGACCACGATCTCCCCATCCTTGGCGTGCTTGACCGCGTTGTCCACTAGATTGGACAAGGCGATACGAACCAGCGTGGCGTCGCACACCCAGCTTTCGGGCGCAGCGCGAGTCGACAGGCGCAGTTGGTGGCGTGGCGACCACCGTACCAATTGGGCTGCATGTTCCAACAGTTCGGTGATCGAGACCGACGAGGGCAGGATGTGAAAGCCGGACGCGTCCATTCGATCGGTAATGAGGCAGCTGTCGACCAGCGAGGTGAGTCGCCTGCAGGCTCGCCGGATCTGCGCAGCCCGCTCCGTCTGGTTTTCCAGCGCATGTGTTGGAAAGCGCAGTTGCTCCGATGCGGCGCTGTCGATCACGGTCAGAGGCGTGCGGAATTCGTGGCTGATCATTTGAAAGAAGTGGTGCTGCTCCTGCCGCAGCACGCGTTCGCTATCCAACGCCTGTGCCAGCGCGAACTGCGCCTGTAACAAGTCCGCTGTGCGTTGTTTCACCCGCTGCTCCAGGATTTGCTCCGATTGCGCGAGATGCCGAAGTGCGACGGCGCGGGCCTCGGTCGCATCCCGATACCGCACCACCATTTCGGCGAAGACGGCGCAAGTGGCCAACAACATGAAGACGAAGATCTCGGTTTGCCAGATCAAGGTGGCGTCCACCTCCATCCGAACCCATCCGAGCAAGCCCAAGGCAGGAAGAATGCCGGACAGGGCGTGCACTACATAGGCGGCTAGCAAGACGCCATTGACGGCGCTGCGGGGATTGCGGCGCAGGTTGGCCCAACACAAGGCGATTGCGATCAAGTCGCACAAGCCTATCAACACCAAATTTGTCCAGGCGACGGACCCGTACAAGCCAAGCAAAGGGCTGGCCATGCCTAAGGCCGCGGCCGACGCCACCGCTGAGAGCAGCTTGCGCACAGCCCGATGCTGGAGCTCAGAGGTCAGCTGTAGACGGATCTGCCAAGCTAGGGCGGTGGTGAGGCCGAATGCACCCATTCCCACTGCATCGCTCGCCCGCCGGGTCAAACCGGAGGGCACCCACAGGCTGAGATATCCGTGGAGATTGAATATGTGCAGGGTGCCCACGGCGCACAGCACAGCCAGCGCGCAAAGCTGCGGCGTGCGAAAAATGGCTGTGGCGCCGACGATGGACGCCAGTAAGGCGAACAGCATCCCGAAGAAAAGTCCCTGCTGACGTTCGTCCTCGACCAACGTCTGACGCAGCTGCGCTTGCGTCAGCAGTTGCGCGTCAAATTGCATCGCGCTGGTGGTCCGGATGCGGACCAGCGTCAACGCATGCGGCTGCAATTCGAACAAGGGCTGGCGCACACCCGCCTTCTCATGGCCGGGCACCAGATCACCGGAAGCCTGTACCTGCCACGAACCATGCGCGCCGGCCGCTCGCTGGTACAGCGTGACGGAGTCCACGTAAGTCGGGCGTGCCAGGAGCCAGAGAGAGGGCTGCACCGAACTTTCTCCGCCAGGACTATGGAAGCGCAGCCAAACCGTCCGGTCCAGATAACCCGCGCTTAGCGGCAACTGCATGTTGGGGACGACATGGCCATCGTGTAGCGCTGCGACTTCGTCGGGGGTGAGTGCATGGCCCGGGTCGTCGACGCGCTCGACTGACAAACGAGCTCCCACAACGCCGATTCCTTCGGCGTGTGAGCCGCTTGCCGCCACACACCCGCCTTGAGCAAGAAGCATCAGTGCAAACAACAGCCAGACGTGGGGCGGACGCCACAGCGTTCCAGCGATCCAGCGGAATGTGAGTTTTCGTGAGTGTTTGTGCATGGAAGCTCAGGGTCGTCTCAATCGACAATGCAAACCGATTGTTAACGTTTGGTTGTTGAATGCTGCCGGAATTCGATATAGCCGTGGTGGAGGACGACGAGGACATTCGCGGCAACGTGTGTCGATTTTTGGCGAAATCGGGATTCCGCAGCTGGGGTGCCGAGTCGGCCGAGGACTTCTACGTCCAGCTTTTGCGAACGCGCGCTGACTTGGTGGTGGTGGATATCGGCCTGCCTGGCGAGGATGGCTTGAGCCTTGTGCGCCGCCTATCGGAGATGGGCGTGGCGACCGTGCTGATGACTGCACGTGCCGAGCTCGAAAGCCGCATTAAGGGCTTGAATTCGGGGGCGTTGCAGTATTTCGTCAAGCCCGTGGACATGGAGGAGCTGGTGGCGGGAATCCGGTCGCAGCTGCGCCGCTTGATGCTGCAGATCACTCGGCCAGAGTTGGAGCCGTCGTGGCGTCTGGATCGTGCCTGCGCCCGGTTGATCGCGCCCAATCAACTCGCCGTGGAGTTGACCAGTCGCGAGCTGGAATTGCTCGACTGCCTGATGGCTAAGCAGGGCGCTCTGGTCACGAAGCAGGCTTTGACCGAGGCGGTGGGTGCGAAAGACGCCGACGACGGTTTCCACCGAGTTGAGTCCCAGCTGACTCGTCTGCGTCGAAAGACCTTGGAGGCTACCCAGTTGGCATTGCCGGTTCGCTCTGTGTTTGGGCGAGGTCTCGTTTTCGTCGCTTGAGTTCTCAGTTTTTTTCAGTCGGTCCGTCGAGGGCTGAAACAGTCGCGTGTGTGCGGTGCGCTGGTTTTTGGTGGGTGTTGCCTTTGCGGAGCGCGCGGGTTGGTTGGTGCATTTATTTCAAGGGGATCGAGTTGGAAGCTGTCAATGTTTGGAAAGCGGCGGGCGCATGGGCTCGCTCGTTTGCTCGGGGCTTACTAGCTGCCGGATTGGGGATGGTGCTGGTTGCCGCGCCTGCTGCTCACGGTGGCGTGGTCAACGGCGATTTCGAAGCTGGGAATTTCTCCGGCTGGAATGTTTCTAACTATCGAAATACAGGTATTGGAACGTTTCCGCCCACACGGAAGAGCGATCTGAATTTGCAGACCGCGGGAACTCCGACTCCCGTGACAGAGGTCGTCAGCGGCCCGAATTCAGCAACTGGGACGGCGCCGGACGATGCTGGCGGGCCTGTGCAGGTCCCGTTTCAGGGTACCTACAGCGCTCGGGTCAATGCTCGCGGCAAGGACTACCGGGCCAGTGGCATTGAGCAGTCTGCGCAGATGACGCTGGCTGACGTCGATCCGTCGGACGGCAAGGTTCACTTGCGTATGGCCGTTGCACCGGTCATCCAGGATGGGGGCCATTCACCCCAGAGCCAGGCATATTTCTATGTGGAAGTACGTAACGTCACGAAGGGCAGCAAGCTCTTCTACACATTCAATTTTGCGGCCCAGCCCGGCGTGCCATGGCAAACCTTGGGTGGCTATCAATACACGGGCTGGCAGGCGATCGATGTGGCGCCAGGCAACGGCCTGCTGGATGTAGGCGACACCGTAGAGGTGGAAGTGATTGCTGCAGGGTGTAGTGCAGGTGGACACTCCGGCGAGGTCTATGTCGACTCCATCGGTCCCTTCTTCGCAGGCCTGCTGGTGTCGGCCACTGGCCCGACCACCACCAAGCCCGACGACACAGTGACCTATGACTACGCTTACTCCAACAACAGTGGCGTGGTGGTGTCTAACAGTATCGTGGAGGCGATCAGCCCTCAGGTAAAGAGTGCATCTTCTTCTGGGAATGTTGACGCGGTATTTCAGTCCGTCAGCGTGCCCGCAGGCGTCAGCTGCACCACGCCTGCCGTGGGCTCTGCTGGCCCCGTATCGTGTGATTTCGGCCAGTTGGTTGATCGCTCCAGCGGCACCTTCCAAATCACCTGGAAAGTGCCCTCGACCGCAAGCGTCAGCAGTCCTAACAACAGCCTCAATCACGGCAACTACCGCATTTCTGGCACGGGTGCCAGCACGGTTCTGGGCCCGCTGGTGCAGACGCAAGTGGCAAGCGCCAACTCGAACCCACTGACCGATTTGACAGTGGCTGTGACCGACGGCACCTCCGCCGTCACGCCGAACAGCGCGCAGACGTACACCGTGACGGTGCGCAACAACGGCCCCACGGCTGTGGCTGGTGCCACCCTTGACCAAGTTGCCACCGGCATGACGGTGGGCGCTTGGACGTGTTCCAGTGCGGGCGGCGCCTCCTGCGGTGCCGGTAGCGGTACCGGTGTACTCACCACACAATCCATGGACATTCCGGTGGGCGGCAGCGTGGTTTACACGATCAACGCGACTTCTGGCGCTGGCCCGGCTCCCGCTTCCACGCGCTTCACTGTCACGCCGCCGTCGCAAGTCACCGACAGCAATACCAACAACAACACGGCTGGCGATGCCAACTCCGTGGGCGCCCTGCGTACGCTGTCGTTGACCAAGGCTGGTGCAGGCTCCGGTACGGTGGTCAGCGTTCCAAGCGGCCTGAATTGCGGGGTCAACTGCTCCATGCCGGTAGCAGATGGCAACTCCGTCATCCTGACCGCCACGGCAGCGCCGGGCAATGTGTTCGTGGGCTGGTCCGGCGCCTGTACCGGCACCGCCAATCCCTGCAACATCGCTTCCGTGACTGCCGACTCCACGGTGATCGCCAACTTCGCGCCCATCGCGACGATCACGGCCACCGGAACAGCTGGCCCGAACGGCACGGTGTCGCCCACCGGCTTGCAAACGGTGCCCGCAGGCTCGTCCGTCACATACACCCTGGTCCCCGACGCTGGCTACTTCCCACAAGCGGATGGCTCGTGCCAGGGTAGCTTGAGCGGCAACAGCTATGTCATCAATCCGGTGACCACCGACTGCACCGTTGCATTCAGCTTCGTTCCACTGCAGGTGACTGCTTCCGCGGGTCCTAATGGCGCCATCTCGCCGCTGGGCGTGACGCCCGTGACGACGCCAGGCTCGACCCTGACCTATACCATCACGCCTGCGGCCGGCTACCGCGCTGTCGTGGCTACGGGGGGGTCCGCTTGCGGCGGCACGCTGGTTGGCGATACCTTCACTACGGCAGCTGTTTCGGTGCCGTGTACGGTGGCTGTCAGCTTTGCTGCAATCCCTGCCGAAACCTACGCCGTTCCGACGTTGTCGCAATGGGGCTTGATCATGCTGTCGGTGCTGATGGGCCTGTTCTTCGTAGGCACGCGTCGCAATTTCCTGCGCTGATCTTCCTGGGCATGACCCAAACACATGACCGGCGGCTACAGGCCGCCGGTTTCTTTTTTGGCGACTCCACTTAAAGGAGACGATCGATGCTGACGACAAGATGGACGGCCTGGGGTTGGGGAGCGATAGCCTGTCTGGCAGGTCCTGCGCTGGCCGCCGCTGAACCGATGCCCACGCGGAAGGAAGGGCTGTGGGAGGTCACCGTCCGGGGCGAGACTGAGTCGGTGCTGCGCAAGCAGACGGTCCAACAATGCACCAGCAAGGAGGCCGAGCCGGTGATGCTGCTTTCGGTCGTGCCGGGCCAGGAGCACTGCCATGACGTGAAGGTACGGCGGGCGCAGGGGGGTTCCTACAAGATCCAGACGGTTTGCTACGTACACGACAACCGCGTGGATGCCACGGTGGAGCTGTCCGGGGACCTCAAGGCCCATTACAGCGGAGCATTCGAAGTCAAGTATGCGAAGAGAGTGCGGTTCGAACCGGGACGCACTCTCTTTGAAGGGCGCTGGCTGGGCGCATGCAGGCCCGGTCAGCGGCCGGGCGACATGTTGCTGCCCAATGGCGCCACGGTGAACGTGGTGGACGACCGCAAGCGGGCCGAGAGTCACAGCCACGACGGCCATTCACATCCCTGATCCCGCTTCAGGATTCCCGGTAGCCGGACGGTTCCGACCACCGCACTGCAATTCCTATAGAAAAAGGCCGTCTAGAGTGAGTCTCGACGGCCTTTCTCACGCGGAAAATGTTGCGGCGCCTAGCTGAACACCCCCGCCGTCTCCTCCATCTCCGCCGACACCACGCCCAGGTGGTGCAGGGTGTCGCCCCAGGTCATTTCCAGCTGGGTGAGCTTCTTGAAGTAGTGGCTGCCGATGTATTCGTCGGTCACGCCGATGCCGCCATGCAGCTGCACCGATTGCTGGCCCACGAAGCGCATCGACTGGCCGAGCTGCACCTTGGCGCGGGCGAGGGCGCGGCGGCGCTCCTGCGGCGCTTCGCCCAGCTTGAGCGTGGCGTAATAGCTCATCGAGCGGGCCAGTTCAAGCTGCATCTTCACATCGGCCACGCGGTGGCGCAGTGCCTGGAAGCTCGCGATCGGCACGCCGAACTGCTTGCGCTGGTTCATGTAGTCCACCGTCAGCGCGAGGGTCTGGTCCATCAACCCCACCGCTTCGGCGCAGGCGGTGGCAATGCCCACGTCCACGGCTAGTTCCAGTGCGGCCAGGCCGTCGGAGGTGATGAGCGTGGCCGGTGCGCCGTCCAGCTGCACCTCGGCGGCACGGCTTTCGTCCTGCGTGCGGTAGCCGCGCGTGGCGACGCCTGCGGCACTGCGTTCGACAAGGAAGAGGGCGATGCGGCCATCCAGTTGCGCAGGCACGATGAAGGCGTCGGCCTGGTCACCCGCCGGTACTATGCTTTTGATAGCTGTGAGCGTATATCTGTCCCCGGCCTGCGCGGCTTTTGCCTCGCAAACGTCGAGGCGGTAGCGGGCCTTGCGTTCCTGGTGTGCCAGCACCACCAGGGCCTCGCCGCTCGCGATGCGCGGCAGCCACTCGGCCTGCACGGCTTCGGGGGCGTAGCCGGCCAGCACCCGGCTGACGATGAAAGCCTGCGCCAGCGGCTCCAGCACGATGCCTCGGCCCAGCTCTTCCATGGCCATCATGGCATCCACGGCGCCCTGGCCCAGCCCGCCGTGGGCCTCGGGCACGGTGAGCGCGGTCAGCCCGAGTTCGGCCAGTTCGCCATAGGCCGCGCGGTCGAAGCCGCCTGCCGCCACGATGCGCTTGCGGCGCTCGAAGTCGTAACCCTTGTCCACCCAGCGGCGCACCGCATCGCGCAGGGATTGCTGGTCATCAGAAAAATCAAAGTCCATCTCATGTCTCCAAAAGCCGATCAGGGCAGGGCGCTTGTGCAACCCCGACAAAGACCAGCGAAGCTCTAGCGGGAACCCCCTCGCGGAGGGGGCCAGGGGGAGCAGTCCGGTCGCGCACCGCGCGGACCGTTCCAGGGCGTCAGCCCAGAACGGTCTGCGCGACGATGTTTCGCTGGACCTCGTTCGAGCCGCCGTAGATCGTGGTCTTGCGCAGGTTGAAGTAGGTCGATGCGAGCGGCGCATTGGCCACCTCGCCGCCGGGGAAGCCACCCAGCGCACCTGCGCCAGCGTCGCCCTGCCACCCCGCCTCCATCGCTTCTTCGATGAAGGGCAGGCTGAATGGGCCGGCGGCCAGCATCATCAGTTCGGCGTAGCGCTGCTGGATCTCGCTGCCTTTGATCTTGAGCAGGCCGGCGATGTCCAGCGAGTTCTTGCCCGACTTCTCGTTGGACAGCACGCGCAGCACCAGCATCTCCAGCGCCACGATGTCCACCTCCAGCAGCGCGATCTGGTCGCGCAAGCGCTGGTCGTCCCAGACGCCTTCCGCCCGGGCGATGCGCTTCAAGCGCTCCAGCTCGCGCTTGCTGCGGTTCACGTCCGCGATGTTGGTGCGCTCGTGGGAGAGCAGGTGCTTGGCGTAGGTCCAGCCCTTGTTCTCTTCGCCGATCAGGTTCTCGGCGGGGACTTCGACGTTGTCGAAGAACACCTCGTTGACCTCGCATTCGCCGTCCAGCAGCTTGATGGGCCGCACGGTGACGCCGGGCGATTTCATGTCCACCAGCAGGAAGGAGATGCCGGTCTGCGGCTTGCCTTCGGTGCTGGTGCGCACCAGGTTGAACATCCAGTCGCCATGCTGGCCCAGCGTGGTCCAGGTCTTCTGGCCGTTGACGATGTACTTGTCGCCCACGCGCTCGGCACGGGTCTTGACGGAGGCCAGGTCGGAGCCGGAGCCCGGCTCGCTGTAACCCTGGCTCCACCACACCTCGCCGCTGGCGATGCCCGGCAGGAAGCGCTTTTGCTGCTCGGCATTTCCGAAGGCCATGATGACGGGCGCCACCATCACCGGGCCGAAGGGAATGATGCGCGGCGCGCCGGCCAGCGCGCATTCCTCTTCGAAGAGGTGCTTTTGCACGGCCGTCCAGCCCGGGCCGCCGAACTCCTTGGGCCAGCCATAGCCCAGCCAGCCCTTCTTGCCCAGGATCTTGGCCCAGCCCTGCAAATCATCGCGCGTCAGGCGCAGCGCGTTGTGCACCTTGTGCGCGATCTCCTGGGGCAGATGGGCGTGAACCCAGCTGCGCACTTCCTCGCGGAAGGCCTGTTCTTCGGGGGTGAATGCGAGATCCATGCAGCCTGTCTCCTGTCCTGAAAAGCCGTTGTACCGATCTCGCCGTTGTAGCACGGTCGTGCTTTTCAGTCCTGTCCGGGCGGTGACACGGGCGGCTGCGGAGCGGCGATGCCCAGCTCCTGGCACAGCTGGCGCACCACGCCACGCAATGCGTCCACTTCCGCCTCCAGCGCGGCCACGCGCCCGGCCAGCCCGCCCGGGCCGCCGCTGCCGCCTTCGCCGCCGCCCGGTGCCGCAGTCAGGCTGGCGATGTCCACCGGCCCGCACAGCAGATGCGCCCAGCGCGGCTCGCGGGCCCCTGGCGCGCGCGGCAGCAGCACGACCAGCGGGCCGCCTTTCTCGTCGCTGCGCTCGGCCAGCTCGTTCAAGAAGCCTTCCACCGACGAGATGTCGGCGAAGCGGTGCCAGCGCTCGGCGTTGATGCGCAGTTCACCGGCGGTCTGCGGGCCGCGCAGCATCAGCAGCGACAGCAGCACCGCCGACTGGTCGGGCACGCCCGCACCGCGCGGGAAGTTGTGCTCGAAGCGGGTCGCCCGGTTGCCGCCGATCTCCACCGACAGCGTGCGCTGGCGCAGCCCGTCAAGCGCGTCCTGCGCCTCGGCATCGGTCAGCTGCATCACCGGGTCGCGGCTGGACTTCTGGTTGCAGCCGGCCACCACGCCGTTCAGCGTGAGCGGGTAGCTGTCGGGCACGGTGCGCGACTTTTCCATCAGCGTGGCGAGCACGCGCGCCTGGATCGGGGTCAGGGGTTGGGTGCGGGGATCGAAGGGCATGGCGGACGGGATAATTGGGGGCAAATGAAGAACATCGTGATTTTGATCTCAGGCGCCGGCTCCAACATGGCCGCCATCGTGCAGAAGGCCCGCGAGCAGGACTGGGCCGGCCGCCATGGCGTGCGCGTGGCTGCCGTGCTGAGCAACAAGGAGGGCGCCGGGGGCCTGGCGCTGGCGCGCGCCCAGGGCATCGCCACCCAGGTGGTGGACCACCGCCAGCACGCCACGCGGGAGGATTTCGACGCCGCGCTGGCCGCCGCCATCGACGTGCACCAGCCCGCCCTGGTGGTGCTGGCGGGCTTCATGCGCATCCTGACCGAGGGCTTCGTGCAGCACTACGCGGGGCGGCTGGTCAACATCCATCCGTCGCTGCTGCCCGCCTTCACCGGCCTGCACACGCACCAGCGCGCCATCGATGCGGGCTGCACGGTGGCCGGCTGCACGGTGCACCAGGTGACGGCCGAGCTGGATGCCGGGCCCATCCTGGCGCAGGGCGTGGTGCCGGTGTTGCCGGGCGACACGGCCGGCAGCCTGGCGGCCCGCGTACAGGCGCAGGAGCATGCGATCTACCCGTCCGCCGTGCTCAGGTTGTTGCAGCAGGGAAGCTGAGCGCGCCCAGCCACCATGGGGAGCCCCGCGGTGCGTGGCGCACGGTGGGCTTCAGGACCAGCCGCTGAACACGCGCACCTGATTGCGCCCGCCGGCTTTCGCTTCGTACAGCGCGCGGTCGGCCCGCGCCAGCAGCGCCCTGACATCGCACCGTTCATCGACCCCTGCGGTGGCCACGCCCAGGCTGGCCGTGACCGGCCGGTGGGGCCAGTGGGTGCCGATCAGCGCGGCGTGCAGCGCGTCGGCCGTCTGCCGGGCATCCGCCGTACCGGTCGCAGGGAGCAGCACGCAGAATTCCTCGCCCCCGAAGCGCGCGGCGAAATGGCCCGGCGCGATGGCGCCGCGAACCACTTCGGCGGCATGCCGCAGCACGTCGTCGCCTGCCGGGTGGCCCAGCTCGTCATTGACGCGCTTGAAGTGGTCGAGGTCGATCATCACCAGGCTCAGCGGCTGGCTGCTCTTGTGACTTTCCTCCGCGCTGGTGATGAGGTTGCGGTCCAGGCAGCGCCGGTTCCAGAGTCCGGCGAGCCCTTCGGTCATGCTGTCGAGTTCGAGGCCGGCCATCGCCTGGCGCAGTTCCAGCTGCGTCACCACCTGCCGGGCCAGCGATGCGAGGGCGAGGCGCTCGGTGTCCGACAAGGTCCGTGGCTCGCGGTCCAGCACGCAGATGGTGCCGATGGGCAGGCCGTTCGACGTGATCAGCGGCGCGCCGGCGTAGAAGCGGATTTGCGGCTCGCCGGTCACCATCGGATTGCCTGCGAAACGCGGGTCGAGGTGCGCGTCCGGCACCTCGAGCACGGAGTCGGGCGCCAGGATGGCATGCGCGCAGAACGAGGTTTCCCGCGGCGTCTCGGAGGTGTCGACGCCCCTGCGTGACTTGAACCACTGGCGATCCGCGTCGACGAGCGAGATCAGCGCGATGGGCGCCTGGCACACGGCGGAAGCCAGCATGGTGAGGTCGTCGAAGGCCTGCTCTGGCCGGGAGTCGAGCACGCGCAGCCTGTGCTGGGCGTCCAGGCGGTGCACCTCGTTGAAGTGGGGTCCGGCGCCCGGCGGCCGCAAGGGGGCTTCGGAGACCGGCGCAGCGGAGGGAGCAGGAGGCTGAATGGAGGGCATCGAGAGCTTGCCGGGAGGGTCGGGCCGAGGTTGCATGCAGCATCGGGCCGTCCAGCGGGGGAGGGCAACGGCCGGCCGATGCACGAGAGGATAAGCGCGTTCGATGGCGCATGGCGGGCGGAGGTTTCGCGGCCGGGCCGCGGCGGCAATCCGCCGTCCCGCGCTCGGGTCATTCTCGTCACGCCAGCCATGAATCGCTATGAAATTAATAGCTAGAAACCCAGTGATGGAGAGCGCGATTTGCGATTCTCAGCTGCCTCGGTGCTCCGGCGCCGCATCGGGCTCCACACGGCGAAAACGCGGCTGCTCCTGGCCTTCGATCACCACGGTCTCTTCAAACATCGCTGCGGGGCGCACCCACAACCCCCGCTCTCCGTAGAGCGCGCGGTAGAGCGTCATCGGCTCCAGTGTCTCGCTGTGCCGCACGGTGTCGATCACCTCGTACAGCAGTCCTTTGTAGTGGCGGTAGCGGCCGGGCGGGGTGCGGTGCAGCGGGGGCAGTTCATCGTTCATGGCTGAGGCAGAGTGCGTAGGAGGAGTGCGGCGCGATGGAGCGCGGCGGCGGCTGCCAGTGTCGCTGCGTTTTCCGGTGCCGCTGTGCCGCGCGGCGCCAGTGGGACAATCGCACCATGCACCCAAAAGCCCTTCTGGACGCCTGCGCTGAACTAGTCAGGCTGACTTTGACCTTCGAACACCCGGCGGACTCCGTCGTTTCCCGATTCTTCCGCGACAACCGGTCGCTGGGCCCGCGCGAACGTGCGACCCTGGCCGAGACCACCTACGCCGTGCTGCGCAAGAAGCTGCTGTTCGAGCAGCTCGCCCGCTCCGGCAGCGGCCCCAAGGAGCGGCGCCTGGCCATCCTGGGCTTTCACGGCCCGCGCGACTTTCTGAAAAGCGCGCTGAACGACCAGGAAAAGAACTGGCTGGAGCAGTGCGACACGCTGCAGCCGGACGACCTGATGGAGCGCCACCGCCACAACCTGCCCGAATGGCTGGTCGCGCCGCTCAAGGAGCAATTGGGTGACGGCTTCTGGCCGCTGGCCGAAAGCATGCAGCAGGGCGCGCCGCTCGACTTGCGCGTCAATGCCCTGTCGGACAAGCGGGCCGAGGTGCAGAAAGAGCTGTCGCAAGCCGGCATCAAGGCCGTTGCCACGCCCTATTCGCCCTGGGGCCTGCGCGTGGACGGCAAGCCGGCGCTCACCAAGCTGCCCGCCTTCGTGCGCGGCGCCATCGAGGTGCAGGACGAAGGCTCGCAGCTGCTGGCCCTGCTGCTGGACGCCAAGCGCGGCGAGATGGTGGTCGATTTCTGCGCCGGCGCCGGCGGCAAGACGCTGGCCATCGGCGCCAGCATGCGCAACACCGGCCGGCTGTATGCCTTCGACGTGTCGGCCCATCGGCTGGACGCGCTCAAGCCGCGCCTGGCCCGCAGCGGCCTGTCGAACGTGCATCCGGCCGCCATCGCGCATGAGCGCGACGACCGCGTCAAGCGCCTGGCCGGCAAGATCGACCGGGTGCTGGTGGATGCGCCGTGCTCGGGCCTGGGCACGCTGCGCCGCAACCCCGACCTGAAGTGGCGGCAGTCGCCCGAGGCGCTGCAGGAGTTGGCGGCCAAGCAGACGGCCATCCTGGCCAGCGCCGCGCGGCTGCTCAAGCCCGGCGGCCGGCTGGTCTACGCCACCTGCAGCGTGCTGCCGCAGGAAAACGAAGCCATCGCCGATGCCTTCACCGCCGCGCATCCCGACTTCGAGCCGGCCGATGCGGGCGAGCTGCTGACCCAGCTGAAGGTGGAGCATGCCGCCCGCCTGTGCCGCGGCGGCGCCACCGGCACACAGAACCTGCGCCTCTGGCCGCATACCCACCAGACCGACGGCTTCTTCGCCGCGGTGTGGACGCGCAAGGGCTGAATCCACGCAGGCCCGGGCGGGGCTGGCCCAGGCGCGGCGCACATCCGGCGGGGCGCCCGCTCAGGCCTGCGAGATGGCGCCTCCGGCGGCTGTCGCTCGCGCCCGCTGCCGCCAGCCTGCCAAGCGCGCCGGCAAGCCCGCCAGGGCGCGGGTCCATGCGGCAAAGCGGGCGGGCGCCGGAGGGGGTTCCGCCAGCGCGACGCACGCCTTGTCCGGGCCTGCGTTCGTCAGCTGCACCCAGGCCGCGCTGCCGCCCGATGGCACGCACCAGGCCTGGCCGGCCTCCAGCACATGGGGCATGCCGCGCGCCAGCAGCATCTGTCCACACATCGCCGGCCCGCTGGCCAGCCGGACCCGGCCGCTTTCCACCTGCAGCATGGCGCCCGGCGGCAGGCACACCCAGGTGCTGCAACGGGCGGGCAGGTCGGTGCGCGCAGCGGCGCTCGGTGGGGCGCTGGCGTTTCGGGGTGCGGTGGCGATGGGTGCGGTGCTGGAAGGCATGGGGGGCTCCTGGGGCGAGTGGCCTGAAAACGGTGGGCGAAAGCGTTTCAGGAATGGCCTTGAGCGTAGGGGACCCGGCCCGATCGGGGCAGGCACAGGCGCCGATCCGCCGGTCCATAACAGCGGCGGATTTTTCTGCGCTGTTATGGTGTCCTGCGGGCCTGCCTGTATCTGCCCGGCCGGGGCCGGCTTTGGCATGATCGATGTCGCCGCCTCCACGCCCGCGACGTGCTCCCATGACCCTCCACTCCGTCCCTCTCCCCGTGCCCCCTGCTTCCGGGGCCGCAGCGGCGCCCCGGCCGGCGAGCGGCAATGCACCGCGCTACCGCCAGTTGGCGGCCTTGTACGAGCAGGCGATTGCTGCCGGCACCCTGGCGCCCGCCATGCGGCTGCCCTCGGTGCGCGAGCTGTGCCAGCGCCACGGTGTCAGCCTGACCACGGCCTTGCAGGTGCTGCGGCAGCTCGAATCCGACGGCCGCGTCGAGGCGCGCGAGCGGGTGGGGTATTTCGTGCGCAGCCCGCAGCGGGCCGATGCGCTGCCCGCCGTGCGCGAGCCCGACATCCACGAGCCGCTGCAGCCCGACCCGCAGGTGTTCGCCGGCATCAACGAGCGCATCTCGCTGTTTCTGGAAAAGGCACGCCTGGCCGGCCCGGGCGTGCTGGACCTGGGCAGCGCCATGCCGGCGCCCAGCCTCTTCGATGCCGCGGCCCTCAACCGGCTGGCCGCGCAGTTGCTGCGCGAGCAGCCCGACGTGCTGGTCTATGGGCCCTCCGCGCCCACCACGCACCCGGAATTCCAGCAGGCCATGGCGCGCCATGCGCTGACCTTCGGCGTCAGCCTGGCGCCGGACGAGATCGGCGCGACGCACGGCAATTCGGAGGCCGTGAACCTGGCGCTCGACGCCATCGCCGGCCCGGGCGACGTCATCGCGGTGGAGTCGCCCACCTTCTTCGGCATCCTGCAGGCGATCGAGGTGCGGGGCCTGCGGGCGCTGGAAATTCCCAGCAGCCCGCGCACCGGGATCTCGCTGGAGGCGCTGGAGCTGGCGGCCCGCAACGAGCCGCGCCTGAAGGGCGTGGTGGTCGTGCCGCATCTGCAGATGCCGCTGGGCAGCGTCATGCCCGATGCGCACAAGGAGCGGCTGGTGGCCCTGTGCGTCGAATACGGACTGGCGTTGATCGAGGACGACATCTACCGCGAGTTCGTCGAATCGCCCGTGCCGCTGCGGCCGGCCAAGGCCTGGGACCGGCCGGGCGATGCGGGCCAGGTGATCTATTGCGCCTCGCTCAGCAAAAGCTTCGCGCCCGGGCTGCGGCAGGGCTGGATGAGCGCGGGCCGCTGGCATGCCCGGGTGCAGATGCTGAAGTTCGCCCGCACGCGCAACATGCAGTCGTGGTCTCAGCTGCTGGCGGCGCGCAGCGTCGATTCCCCGGCGTATGAGCGCCACATGCGCCGCATGCGCATGCAGTTGCGAGCGCAGCGCGAAGCGGGTGCCCAGGCCATCGCCCGCTACTTTCCGCCAGGCACGCGCCTCAGTCTGCCGCCCGGGGGCATCAGCCTGTGGATGGAACTGCCGGCGGGCATCTCCACCAGCCGCCTCTATGACGAAGCCCTGTCGCGCGGCATTCGCGTGGCGCCGGGTTCGATGTTCTCCAATACCGGACGGTACGAGCACTTCCTGCGCATGAGCTGCGGCAGGCCCTTCACTCCGCAGGTGGAGGCGGGCTACCGCGTGCTCGGCGAACTGATGGCGGCGCAGCAGCAGCGCGCACCCGCCGAGGCCATCGCCAAGACCTTGCGGGCATAAAAAAACCGCCCGGAGGCGGTTTCTTGAAGGCGATGCCGCTGAAGGATTACTTCAGCTTCATTTCCTTGTACTCGACGTGCTTGCGAGCCTTGGGATCAAATTTCATGATCAGCATCTTCTCGGGCATCGTCTTCTTGTTCTTGGTCGTGGTGTAGAAGTGGCCGGTACCCGCAGTGGATTCCAGCTTGATCTTGTCGCGTCCGCCTTTGGTTGCCATGGTCGGTCTCCTGTTTAAGCCTGGCCGCGTGCACGCAGGTCTGCGAGCACGGCGTCGATACCGTTCTTGTCGATCAGGCGCAGACCGGCGTTGGAAATGCGCAGACGCACCCAGCGGTTTTCGCTCTCGACCCAGAAACGGCGGTATTGCAGGTTCGGCAGGAACCGGCGCTTGGTCTTGTTGTTGGCGTGGGAAACATTGTTCCCGACCATGGGGCCTTTGCCCGTGACTTCACATACGCGTGCCATGAGGACACTCCGATAGTTTTCAACGGCCGTTTCGCGAAGGGCCCTGCGGCGGCTGCCGCGGGGCCTGCTCTTGCGGCCTCACCTCGCCAGAAAGGGTGGCGGTAACCCGTTGCTTTGATTCTGCTGCCCCGCAGCACCCGTGAGATGAGTGCGCAGAAATCAGCAAAGCCGCAGATTATAGCCCGCGCTGTCAGATCACGCCATCTTGTTCCAGAAAGCGCTGCGCATCCAGGGCCGCCATGCAGCCCGTGCCGGCGCTGGTGATGGCCTGGCGATAGACGTGGTCCTGCACGTCGCCGGCCGCGAACACGCCCGGCACGCTGGTCTGCGTGGCGAAGCCCTTGAGGCCGCCCTGCGTGACGATGTAGCCGTTGTCCATGGTCAGCTGGCCGTTGAAGATGTCGGTGTTGGGCGCGTGGCCGATGGCGATGAAGCAGCCTTGCAGCGCGATGTCGTGCGTGCTGCCGTCCAGCGTGCTCTTCACGCGGATGCCGGTCACGCCGGTGGCGTCGCCCAGGACCTCGTCGAGCGTGTGGAAGGTCTTGAGCTCGATCTTGCCGGCCGCGACCTTCTCGTTGAGCTTGTCCACCAGGATGGGTTCGGCCTTGAACTTGTCGCGGCGGTGCACCAGCGTCACCTTGCGGGCGATGTTCGAAAGGTAGAGCGCTTCTTCGACGGCGGTGTTGCCGCCGCCGACCACGCAAACGTCCTGCTCGCGGTAGAAGAAGCCGTCACACGTGGCGCAGCCCGACACGCCCTTGCCCATGAAGGCCTCTTCCGAAGGCAGGCCCAGGTACTTGGCCGATGCGCCGGTGGCGATGATGAGCGAATCGCAGGTGTAGGTGCCGCTGTCGCCGGTCAGGGTGAAGGGGCGCTTGCTGAAGTCCACCGTGTGGATGTGGTCGAACACGATCTTCGTCTTGAAACGCTCGGCGTGTTCCAGGAAGCGCTGCATCAGCTCGGGGCCCTGCACGCCATTCACGTCGGCGGGCCAGTTGTCCACCTCGGTCGTGGTCATCAGCTGCCCGCCCTGGGCGATGCCGGTGATCAGCACCGGGTTCAGGTTGGCGCGCGCGGCATACACCGCAGCGGTGTATCCGGCAGGGCCGGAGCCGAGGATCATGACTTTGGCGTGTTGGGAATTGGGCATGTCAGAGTGAGATGTAAACGGTGCAGGCCGGAGGGTTCCGGCCGCATCCGCAGATGTCAGATGAGGCGGTGGTGGCAGAGTATCAACCCGGCCGATAGCCGGCGAGCCGGCGGTTTTCAATCGCAGCGATTGTAAGAACGTGTTGACAACCCCGCAGGGCATGGCGTTGGAGCGCCACCGGGAGGAGGGGGTGCGTGGCAGCCCGCCCTGCGCGCGCCCCGCCGTGCGGCCCCTGGCAGATCGTGGATACGTCCCAGGAAACCATCGGCGGCCCCGGACGTGCCGGGTCCAGCCGGCGGCGTCGGGCCCGTCGCGGCCATCGGGTAAGCTCGGCCGCGCACCGTTATGACCTATTCCCTCAATACCCTGAATGCTTCGTCTGGAAAGTCCGCTCCTCCCACCAGGGCGGCGCGCTTCGGCCATGAAATCGGCCTGGTGCTGGGCCTGTTGGCCCTGGTGTTCTGGCTGCTCGCGCTGGCCAGCTACTCGGGCCACGACGCGGCCTGGTCCACCTCGGGTGCCAATGACGGGCGCGTGCTGACCAACTGGGCCGGGCGCCTGGGTGCGTGGCTGGCCGACTGCAGCTATTTTGCCTTCGGCTTCTCCGTGTGGTGGTGCCTGGCAGCGGGCGTGCGCGCCTGGCTCGCGTCGCTGGCGCGGTGGATGGGCGGCGGCGAATCGATGCTGGACAGCAATCCGCGCAGTCCCTGGGCACGGCGCCTGCTCTTCTGGGGCGGCCTGGTCATCTTGCTGTGCGCCAGCGCCGGGCTGGAATGGTCGCGCCTTTATCGATTCGAGGGCGCGCTGCCGGGGCAGGCCGGTGGCGTGCTCGGCCACGCCATGGGCTCGATGGGTGTAAAGTGGCTGGGCTTCACCGGCTCGGGCCTGGTGGGGGTGATGCTGGTGGTGCTGGGTGCAGCCCTGGTGTTCCGGTTCTCCTGGGGCCACGTGGCCGAGCGGCTGGGTGGCCGCATCGACGGCATGGTGCAGTTCGGCCGCGCCAAGCGCGAGAAGGCGCGCGACGTCGCGGTGGGCAAGCGGGCGGCGCGCGAGCGTGAGGAGGTGCTGCAGGAAGAGCGCCACGACACCGAGGAGCACTCGCCGCAGCCGGTGCAGATCATCGAGCCCGTCTTCACCGACGTGCCGCAGAGCGCGCGCGTGGTGAAGGAGCGGCAGAAGCCGCTCTTCACCGAAATGCCCGACAGCCGCCTGCCGCAGGTCGATCTGCTGGACGCGGCGCCTTCCCAGCGCCAGGAAACCGTCTCCCCCGAGACGCTGGAGATGACCAGCCGGCTGATCGAGAAGAAGCTAAAGGACTTCGGCGTGGAGGTGCGGGTGGTCGCGGCCATGCCCGGCCCGGTCATCACCCGCTACGAGATCGAGCCGGCCACGGGCGTGAAGGGCTCGCAGATCGTGGGCCTGGCGAAAGACCTGGCGCGGTCGCTGTCGCTGGTCTCCATCCGCGTGATCGAGACCATCCCGGGCAAGAACTACATGGCGCTGGAGCTGCCCAACGCCAAGCGGCAGTCGATCCGGCTGTCGGAAATCCTTGGCTCGCACGTCTATCACGAAGCCAAGAGCATGCTGACCATGGGCCTGGGCAAGGACATCGTCGGCAACCCGGTGGTGGCCGACCTGGCCAAGATGCCGCACGTGCTGGTGGCCGGTACCACCGGCTCGGGCAAGTCGGTGGGGATCAACGCGATGATCCTCTCGCTGCTCTACAAGGCCGAGGCACGCGACGTGCGCCTCTTGATGATCGACCCGAAGATGCTGGAAATGTCGGTCTACGAAGGCATTCCGCACCTGCTGGCTCCGGTGGTCACCGACATGAAGCAGGCCGCGCACGGCCTGAACTGGTGCGTGGCCGAGATGGAGCGCCGCTACAAGCTCATGTCCAAGCTCGGCGTGCGCAACCTGGCGGGCTACAACACCAAGATCGACGAAGCCAAGGCGCGGGAAGAATTCATCTACAACCCCTTCAGCCTGACGCCCGAGGAGCCCGAGCCGCTCCAGCGCCTGCCGCACATCGTGGTCATCATCGACGAGCTGGCCGACCTGATGATGGTGGTGGGCAAGAAGATCGAAGAGCTGATCGCCCGCCTGGCGCAGAAGGCGCGCGCGGCCGGCATCCACCTGATCCTGGCCACGCAGCGCCCCAGCGTCGATGTGATCACCGGCCTGATCAAGGCCAACATCCCGACCCGGATCGCGTTCTCGGTGGGCTCCAAGATCGACAGCCGCACCATCCTCGACCAGATGGGCGCCGAGGCGCTGCTGGGCATGGGCGACATGCTCTACATGGCCAGCGGCACCGGGCTGCCCATCCGGGTCCACGGCGCCTTCGTCTCCGACGAAGAGGTGCACCGGGTCGTGAACTACCTCAAGAGCCAGGGCGAACCCGATTACATCGACGGCGTGCTGGAAGGCGGCACGGTGGACGGCGACGACGGCCCGATGGGCGACGGCGAGGCCAGTGGCGAGAAGGACCCGATGTACGACCAGGCCGTGGAAGTGGTGCTGAAGGACCGCAAGGCCAGCATCTCGTACGTGCAGCGCAAGCTGCGCATCGGCTACAACCGCTCCGCGCGGCTGCTGGAAGACATGGAGAAGGCGGGGCTGGTCAGCGCGCTCACCTCCAGTGGGCAACGCGAGGTCCTGGTGCCGAACCGCAGCAGCGAGTGAGGCCCTTGGCAGCCTGCGGTGCCGGGCCCGCTGCGGGCGGCGCACCGCCCGCCGACTTGAACGGCGGCGCGGTTGCCCCATCTGAAGCCTTTAGCCATTCGTCCGAGGAGACCCCGTGAAGCAGTGGATTGCTATGTTTTTGATAGCTGCAGGCGCCCAATCTGCCAGCGCCGACGGCCTGAAAAGCCTGGAGTCCTTCATGCGGGGCGCGCAGTCCGGCCGAGCCGACTTCACGCAGACCGTCACCTCGCCCGCCAAGGACGGCCAGGCGCCCCGGGTCAAGACCTCCTCGGGCACGTTCGAATTCCAGCGTCCGGGCCGGTTCAAGTTCGCCTACAAGAAGCCTTTCGAGCAGACCATCGTCGCCGACGGCAAGACGCTGTGGCTCTACGACGCCGACCTGAACCAGGTCACGCAGCGGTCGCAGGACCAGGCGCTGGGCTCCACGCCTGCGGCGCTGCTCGCCTCTGCCCCCGACCTGAAGGCGCTGCAGAAGGACTTCACCCTGCAGCCCGCGCCCGACCAGGACAACCTGCAGTGGGTGGTCGCCACGCCCAAGGCAGCCGATGGGCAGTTGAAGAGCGTGCGCGTGGGCTTCGAAGGCGACAACCTGGCGGCGCTGGACATACTCGACAGCTTCGGCCAGCGCTCGCAGATCCGGTTCGCCTCGATGCAGGCCAACGCGGCCTTGCCTGCGGCCACCTTCCAGTTCAAGGCACCTGCAGGCGCCGACGTGGTGACGCAATAAGCATCAGCGCGGCGGGCTGGTGGCTGGTGGGGGGGCAGGCCTCCCCGCGCCCGCAGGTCCGCTCAGCGCGCGGCCGCCATCACCAGCAGCAGCCCGATGGTGGCCGGCACGGCCTGGATGAACAGGATCTTGCGGCTGGCCGTCAACGCCCCGAAGACGCCCGCCACCAGCACGCACAGCAGGAAAAACACTTGCACCTGCCGACCGAAATCGCCACCCAGCCACAGGCCCCACAGCAGGCCGGCGGCCAGGAACCCGTTGTAGAGGCCCTGGTTCGCGCCCAGCACCTTGGTGGCGCTTGCCTTGTCCTGGCTCATGCCGAACGCCCGCAGGCCCGCGGGCTTGTCCCACAGAAACATCTCCAGCACCAGGATGTAGATATGCAGCAGGGCGATCAGCCCGACAACGATGGCGGCGGCGGTATGCATGGGCAGTCCTCGGCAGGATGGGGCTGGCAGCATAGCGGCTTCGCGACGGGTCGCGCTGTCGCAGGCGCGGCCGATCGTTGCCCCGCCGTGCTTCGTCCTCCCATCGAAACCCCGCCACCGCCACCATGACCGCCCGTCCTTCCCCCGCTGCCGCACCTGCCCACCAGCCCCTGGCGGAACGCCTGCGCCCTCGCACGCTGGGCGAGGTGATCGGCCAGCAGCACGTGCTGGGGCCCGGCATGCCGCTCCGGCTGGCTTTCGAGTCGGGCCGGCCGCACAGCTGCATCCTGTGGGGCCCGCCGGGTGTCGGCAAGACCACCATCGCACGGCTGATGGCCGACGCGTTCGATGCGCAGTTCATCAGCATCAGCGCGGTGCTAGGGGGCGTGAAGGACATCCGCGAGGCGGTGGAACGCGCCCAGTCGGCGCGCGACGGGCTGATGCAGCAACGCACCATCGTCTTCGTCGACGAGGTGCACCGCTTCAACAAGAGCCAGCAGGACGCCTTCCTGCCGCACGTCGAATCGGGCCTCTTCACCTTCATCGGGGCCACCACCGAGAACCCGTCGTTCGAGGTGAATTCGGCACTGCTCTCGCGGGCGGCCGTCTACGTGCTGCAGCCGCTTTCCGTCGACGATCTGAAGCAGATCGTGGCCCTGGCGCAGGCTCACAAAGCGCTTCCTGCTATCGAGAGCGTAGCGGAAGACCGGCTGGTGGCCTATGCCGACGGCGATGCCCGGCGGCTGCTCAACACGCTCGAAACGCTGGCCATGGCGGCCACGCAGGAAAAGCGGGACACCATCACGGATGCGTGGCTGCTGAAGGTGCTGGGCGAGCGCATGCGCCGCTACGACAAGGGTGGCGAGCAGTTCTACGACACCATCAGCGCCCTGCACAAGTCGGTGCGCGGCTCCGACCCGGACGCGGCGCTCTACTGGTTCGTGCGCATGCTCGACGGCGGGGCCGACCCGCGCTACATGGCGCGTCGCCTGGTGCGCATGGCCAGCGAAGACATCGGCCTGGCCGACCCCCGCGCGCTGCGGCTGGCCCTCGACGCGGCCGAGGTATATGAGCGGCTGGGCACGCCCGAGGGCGAACTGGCTCTCGCCGAATGCGTGATCTACCTGGCCGTGGCGCCGAAGTCCAACGCGGTCTACAAGGCCTACAACGCCGCGCGGGCCCACATCAAGCAGGACGGCACCCGGCCCGTGCCCATGCACCTGCGCAATGCGCCGACGAAGCTGATGAAGCAGCTCGACTACGGGCGCGGCTACCGCTACGCCCACGACGAGGAGGGCGGCTTCGCTGCGGGCGAAACCTATCTGCCTGAAGGCATGGAGCCCCCCGGCTTCTACCGACCGGTTGCGCGGGGGCTGGAACTCAAGATCGCCCAGAAGCTGGACGAGCTGCGCGCGCGCAACGAAGCCCGTGCTCCGGCGCCGGGCGAGGGCGCCGGCGACTGAGCCTGGAGCGGCGGGCTGCCGTCCACCTGCCCGTCCACCTGCCCGTCCGCCCGGCAAGCCCGGCACGCCCACGGCGCGACATGCCGCGCCGCAGGGGCTATTTGGCATCAGAATTTCTAATCACCGCCGTGCGCCGCTGATAAGCGTCGTTTTCAAGGGAAAACCCCGGCTGGGGCGGCGAAGCGGGATAGAAGCAACTGGCTACAATCCCGCCACCTAAACCCGCTCAGTACTCACCCTGGCGGGTTTTTTGCTAGATGGCAGGCGGCTCACAAGGCTGCACCGACCCCCGGTGCCTGCGTGGTGGGTGCGTCACAAACGAAGGATTTTTTCTTATGGATATCTTGCTGCAGCAGATCATCAATGGTCTGGTACTCGGCAGCATGTACGCCTTGATAGCCCTGGGCTATACGATGGTGTACGGCATCATTCAGCTGATCAATTTTGCCCACGGCGAAGTGCTCATGATCGGCGCTCTCACCAGTTGGAGCTGCATCGGCATGATGCAGGAGGCCATGCCCGGTGCCCCCGGCTGGCTGATCCTGCTGATCGCGACCGTCATCGCGTGCGTGGTGGCGGCAACACTCAACTTCGTGATCGAAAAGGTGGCCTACAAGCCGCTGCGCAGCAGCCCCCGGCTGGCCCCGCTGATCACCGCCATCGGCATGTCGATCCTGCTGCAGACGCTGGCGATGATCATCTGGAAGCCGAACTACAAGCCCTATCCGACGCTGCTGCCCACGGCACCGTTCAACGTCGGCGGCGCGGTGATCACCTCGACCCAGATCCTGATCCTGGGCGTGACGGTGGTGGCGCTGGCCTCGCTGATGTACCTGGTGAACTACACCAAGCTCGGCCGCGCCATGCGGGCCACCGCGGAGAACCCGCGCGTCGCCTCGCTGATGGGCGTCAAGCCCGACATGGTCATCTCGGCCACCTTCATCATCGGCGCGGTGCTGGCCGCCATCGCCGGCATCATGTATGCGTCCAACTACGGCACGGCGCAGCACACCATGGGCTTCCTGCCGGGCCTGAAGGCCTTCACGGCGGCCGTGTTCGGCGGCATCGGCAACTTGGCCGGCGCAGTGGTCGGCGGCATTCTGCTGGGCCTGATCGAGGCCATCGGCTCCGGCTACATCGGCACGCTCACCGGCGGCCTGCTGGGCAGCCACTACACCGACATCTTCGCGTTCATCGTGCTCATCATCATCCTCACCCTGCGCCCCTCGGGCCTGCTCGGCGAGCGTGTGGCAGACCGTGCGTAACGAAGGAGCCACGCCATGAAAAACACCAAAGTCCAATGGATCTTCGGCGCCATCGCGCTGCTGGTCCTCCCGCTCATCCTGCAGTCGTTCGGCAATGCCTGGGTCCGCATCGCCGATCTGGCGCTGCTCTATGTGCTGCTGGCCCTGGGCCTGAACATCGTCGTCGGCTACGCCGGCCTGCTCGACCTGGGCTACGTGGCGTTCTACGCCGTGGGCGCCTACCTGTTCGCGCTGATGGCCTCGCCGCACCTGTCGGACACCTTCGCCGGCTTTGCGGCCATGTTCCCGAACGGGCTGCACACCTCGCTCTGGCTGGTGATACCGCTCGCGGCCTTGATAGCGGCGATCTTCGGCGCGCTGCTGGGCGCTCCCACGCTCAAGCTGCGCGGTGACTACCTGGCCATCGTGACGCTGGGCTTCGGCGAGATCATCCGCATCTTCCTGAACAACCTGGACCATCCCGTCAACCTGACCAACGGCCCCAAGGGCATCGGCCAGATCGATTCGGTCAAGGTCTTCGGCCTCGACCTCGGCCGCCGGCTCGAGCTGTTCGGCTTCGACATCAATTCGGTCACCCTCTACTACTACCTGTTCCTGGTGCTGGTCGTGCTGAGCGTGGTGATCTGCTATCGCCTGCAGGATTCCCGCATCGGTCGTGCCTGGATGGCCATCCGCGAAGACGAGATCGCCGCCAAGGCCATGGGCATCAACACCCGCAACATGAAGCTGCTGGCCTTCGGCATGGGCGCTTCGTTCGGCGGCGTGGCGGGCAGCATGTTCGGCGCCTTCCAGGGCTTCGTGTCGCCCGAATCGTTCAGCCTGATGGAGTCGGTCATGATCGTCGCCATGGTGGTGCTGGGCGGCATCGGCCACATTCCGGGCGTGATCCTGGGTGCGGTGCTGCTGTCCGCGCTGCCCGAGGTGCTGCGCTACGTGGCGGGCCCGCTGCAGTCCATGACGGACGGCCGCCTGGACGCCTCCATCCTGCGCCAGCTGCTGATCGCGCTGGCCATGATCATCATCATGCTGCTGCGTCCCCGCGGCCTCTGGCCCGCACCTGAGCACGGCAAGAGCCTGGCCCAGAAGGTCTGAGCAACACCACGGAAAGAACAGCAATGGCAGAAAATTCCAACGATGTGGTGCTGAAGGTCGCCGGCATTTCCAAGCGGTTCGGCGGCCTGCAGGCCCTGTCCGACGTCGGCATCACCATCCAGCGCGGCCAGGTCTACGGCCTGATCGGCCCGAACGGCGCCGGCAAGACGACCTTCTTCAACGTCATCACCGGGCTCTATACGCCCGACAGCGGCAGCTTCGCGCTGGCCGGCAAGCCCTACGAACCCACGGCGGTGCACGAAGTGGCGAAGGCGGGTATCGCCCGCACGTTCCAGAACATCCGCCTCTTCGCCGACATGACGGCGCTGGAGAACGTGATGGTGGGCCGGCACATCCGCACCCAGTCCGGGCTGCTGGGTGCCGTGTTCCGCACCAAGAAGTTCAAGCAGGAAGAACAGGAGATCCGTGTCCGCGCGCAGGAGCTGCTCGACTATGTGGGCATCGGCAAGTTCGCCGACTACAAGGCGCGCACGCTGAGCTACGGCGACCAGCGCCGGCTGGAGATCGCCCGCGCCCTGGCCACCGATCCGCAGCTGATCGCTTTGGACGAACCCGCAGCCGGCATGAACGCCACCGAGAAGGTGCAGCTGCGTGAACTGATCGACCGCATTCGCCGCGACAACCGCACCATCTTGCTGATCGAGCACGATGTGAAGCTGGTGATGGGGCTGTGCGACCGCGTGACGGTGCTCGACTACGGCAAGCAGATCGCCGAAGGCCATCCGGTCGACGTGCAGAAGAACGAAAAAGTGATCGAGGCCTATCTGGGCACCGGAGGACATTGAGCATGGTGGCGAAATCGAACAACGTATTGCTGTCCATCAAGGGGCTCAAGGTCGCCTACGGCGGCATCCAGGCCGTCAAGGGAGTGGACTTCGAGGTGCGGGAAGGTGAGCTGGTCTCGCTGATCGGCTCCAACGGCGCTGGCAAGACCACCACCATGAAGGCGATCACCGGCACGCTGCCTTTCGCCGACGGCGACATCGAATACCTGGGCAAGAGCATCAAGGGCCAGGGCGCCTGGGACCTGGTCAAGAAGGGCCTGGTGATGGTGCCGGAAGGCCGCGGCGTGTTCGCGCGCATGACCATCACCGAGAACCTGCTGATGGGCGCCTACATCCGCAACGACAAGGCCGGCATCCAGGCGGACGTGGAAAAGATGTTCACCATCTTCCCGCGCCTGCGCGAGCGTAAGGACCAGCTGGCCGGCACCATGTCGGGCGGCGAGCAGCAGATGCTGGCCATGGGCCGCGCGCTGATGAGCCAGCCCAAGGTGCTGCTGCTGGACGAGCCTTCCATGGGCCTGTCGCCCATCATGGTGGACAAGATCTTCGAGGTGGTGCGTGACGTGTACGCCCTGGGCGTGACCATCGTGCTGGTCGAGCAGAACGCGAGCCGCGCGCTGGCCATCGCCGACCGGGGCTACGTGATGGAGTCCGGCCTGATCGGCATGACCGGTGCGGGGCAGGACCTGCTGAGCGATCCGCGCGTGCGCGCCGCCTACCTGGGCGAGTGACGCCGGCAGGCGGTCCGGCCGGGGCTGGCCCGGGCTCCCACGATGAAGGCACTCCACGGAGTGCCTTTTTTTTGGCTAGGCCGGGAAGGCGGTAGTGCGTGCCCCCCCCGGTCGGGGTCAGTTGTCCTGCGCTTGCTGTCCTGTGCGCTTGGAGCCGGGTGTCTAGGGCCCTCAGGGCAGCCACCCGCCGGTCCGGTGGCTTGGAGAAGCTCTTTGTAGGCCCGCTCCGACAGGGGACGGCCGCGGTTAAACTCCCGCCTTTCGCCGTTCTCGTCACACCAAAGTCACGGCGACGTCATGTTCTTGTCGTAGTTCGCAGGCCGCGGCCTGCCCAGGAGTTCGCATGTTGTTTGGAAAGCTGTTGCCCCGCGAGGGCAATTTTTTCGAGATGTTCAACCAGCATGCGGACCGCATCGTCGAAGCGGCCCGGGCGTTCTCGCAACTGGTGGCCAACTACAACGACCCCCATCTGCGCGACCGCTACAACCAGGACGTGGACAACGCCGAGCGTGCGGCCGACCGGGTGACCCATGAAGTCAACCGCACGCTGCACAAGACCTTCATCACCCCCATCGACCGTGAGCAGATCCACTCGCTCATCAACACGATGGACGACGTCGCCGACCTCATCCAGGACTCGGCCGAAACCATGGCGCTGTACGACGTACGGCACATGACGGAGGAGATCACGCGCCTGACGGACATCAGCGTGCGCTGCTGCGAGCGGCTGCGCGACGCCGTGAAGCTGCTGGACAAGATCGCCGAGCCGGCCGTGGCCGAGGCCGCCCTGAAGACCTGTGAGGAGATCGACCGGCTGGAGTCCGACGCCGACCGCGTGATGCGCGCTGCCATGAGCAAGCTCTTCCGCGAGGAGCCCGACGTGCGCGAGGTCATCAAGCTCAAGGCCATCTATGAGCTGCTGGAGACGATCACCGACAAGTGCGAAGACGTCGCCAACCACATCGAGGGCATCATCCTCGAGAACTCCTGAGGTCGCGGCGGCTCCCGTCTGATTCGGATCTTTCACCATGGAAACCGTACAAACCGCCCTCTGGGTCGTGATGCTGCTCGTCGCACTGGCCATTCTGTTCGACTTCATGAACGGCTTTCACGATGCGGCCAACTCCATCGCCACCGTCGTATCGACCGGCGTGCTCAAGCCGGGGCAGGCCGTGGTGTTCGCGGCGTTCTTCAACTTCGTCGCCATCTTCGTCTTTCACCTGAGCGTGGCGGCCACCATCGGCAAGGGCATCGTGCAGCCGGGCGTGGTGGACACGCATGTGATCTTCGGCGCCCTGGTGGGCGCCATCAGCTGGAACCTGATCACCTGGTACTACGGCATTCCCAGCAGCTCCTCGCATGCGCTGATCGGCGGCATCGTGGGCGCGGTGATCGCCAAGGCCGGCGCGGGTGCATTGATCTCGGCCGGCATCTTGAAGACCGTGGCGTTCATCTTCGTGTCGCCGCTGCTGGGCTTTTTGCTCGGCTCGCTGATGATGGTGGCGGTGGCCTGGATCTGCCGCCGCGCCCGACCGGGCAAGGTGGACAAGTGGTTCCGCCGTCTGCAGCTGGTGTCGGCGGGTGCCTATAGCCTGGGCCACGGCGGCAACGACGCGCAAAAGACCATCGGCATCATCTGGCTGCTGCTGATCGCGACCGGGTATGCGTCGGCGAGCGATGCCTCGCCGCCGACCTGGGCCATCGTCGCCTGCTATGCAGCCATCGGCCTGGGCACCATGTTCGGCGGCTGGCGCATCGTCAAGACCATGGGCCAGAAGATCACCAAGCTCAAACCCGTGGGCGGCTTCTGCGCGGAAACCGGCGGCGCGATGACGCTCTTCGTCGCCACGGCGCTCGGCATCCCGGTGTCCACCACCCACACCATCACCGGCGCCATCGTCGGGGTGGGGTCCACGCAGCGCGCCAGCGCGGTGCGCTGGGGCGTGGCGGGCAACATCGTCTGGGCTTGGATCCTGACGATTCCAGCCAGCGCCTTCGTGGCGGCCATCGCCTACTGGGTCAGCCTGCAGCTTTACTGACCGGGTGCGGTGTTCTGTGGTTTGCTATTAATTTAATAGCAATCAGTGCTTATTCCATAAGCGCTGGAAGCACAAAACACCTGAAATGTGCGGGAGCCGCAGCGCGTAGCGGCTCCTGAGCGGCTGCTCAGCGGCTACTGCGAGATCTTGCGCGCTTCCTCGATCTGGTATTCGAAGTACCGCTGAAAGCTGAACGCCAGGCTGGCCATCAGCACGGTCGTGCCCACCAGCAGCGACAGCGCGATCGCGAAGATGGTGAACCACTGCGTGCGGCCGGACGGGGCGTCCGGCGCGGCGGACGGGTTGAAGCGCGCGTTCCAGCGCTCCGGCGTCATCAGGCCATACAGAATGGCCCGCAAGGCGCAGCCGGCGATGGTGAAGCCCAGGAGCGGAATCAGCAGCCAACTGAGGTGGTCGTCCTGCCCCATGGCCTGCACCCGCTGGATGCCGTAGACGCCCAGCGCGGTGGGAATCGGCAGCAGCCAGCCCAGCCAGTCGCCCAGCCCGTGCAGGTAGAAGCGGTGCAGCCCGAGGGGGCCGCCGACGAAGGCCAGCCAGGCGGCGACCGTCTTGTTCTTCATAGGGGAATGCCGTGCGCTGCGGGGCTGGCCGCATCGGGCAACTGGCTGTCGCCGGCGCCCAGGGCTTTTTCCATCAGAACCACGTCGCGCCAGGCGCCGAACTTCCAGCCCACCGATCGCATGACGCCGATTTGCGTGAAGCCGGCCGAGCGGTGCACGCCGACCGAGCCCTGGTTGGCGGAGTCGCCGATCACCGCCAGCAGCTTGCGCACGCCGGCCGATTCGGCTGCCTCGCAGAGCGCTGCGAGCAAGGTGCGGCCCAGGCCCAGCCCGCGCGCGGCGTCGGCCACGTAGATGGAGTCTTCGGCCGAGAAACGGTAGGCCGGCCGGGGCTTGAACCAGTTGCAGTAGGCAAAACCCAACACCTCGCCGTCCTGCTCCGCCACCAGGTAGGGCAGGCCCCGGCTCAGCACGTCGGCGCGGCGCGTGGTCATGTCGGCCGCAGTGGGCGGGGTGGTTTCGAAGGTGCCCGTGCCGTGCAAGACGTGGTGGGCGTAGATGGCGGTGATGGCGGCGATGTCTTCGTCGCGGCTGGGTCGAATGAGTGGCATGGACAAGATGAGGATATAATCGCGGACTTTGCAGCGTGTCGCTGGCCGGGTGGCCATGTCGCGTGTCTCAAACGCAGCAAAAACTTCTGCAGCCAGTGTGCTGCGCCACCCGAAGGATTCATTATGGTCGTGATTCGGCTCTCCCGCGGAGGCTCCAAAGGCCGTCCGTTCTTCAACATCGTCGTTGCCGACAAGCGCGTTCGCCGCGACGGCCGCTTCATCGAACGCCTGGGTTTCTACAACCCCACGGCCAAGGAAAGCGAAGAAGGCCTGCGCATCGCTCAGGACCGCCTGACGTACTGGAAGAGCGTGGGTGCCCAGGCATCCCCCACCGTGGATCGCCTGATCAAGCAAGCTGCTGCCAAGCAAGCTGCCTGATCGATCTGCACTCCTGAAAAGGGGCGGGCTCCGTTGGTTCTGCTGACGGGCTCCGCCCCTTTTCCTTTGCCTCTTTCGTTGTTCACCGATCGCTGATCCGCCATGCCCCAGTTGCCCGTCCTCGAAGCCGCAGAACTGCCCTCCGACGCCGTCGAGATCGGACGCGTCGCCGATGCGTGGGGCGTGAAGGGCTGGTTCAAGGTGCTGCCGTACAGCGCCTCGCCCGAAGCGTTGCTGTCCGCCAAGCGCTGGTACCTGCAGCCGGCCGAGAAGGGCGCCAAGAGCTTCTTCACCGGCACCGTGGCCCTGGCAGTGCGCCAGGCGCGCGCGCATTCCGATTCCATCGTGGCCATGGCGGACGGGGTGGCCGACCGCGACGCGGCCGAGGCACTGCGCGGTGCCCGCATCTTCGTGCCACGCTCGGGCTTCCCGGCGGCGGAGGAGGGCGAGTTCTACTGGGTCGACCTGATCGGCCTGGACGTGGTGAACCGCGAAGGCGTGGCGCTGGGCACCGTGCGCGAACTGATGGCGACCGGTCCACAAACCACCCTGGTGCTGGGCTATGAGCACGAAGGCAAGACGCTGGAGCGCATGATTCCCTTCGTATCCGCCTTCATCGACCAGGTTCAGCTGCCCGAGCGCCGCATCCTCGTCGACTGGCAACCCGACTACTGACACCTGGCCTGCCGCAGCCGCCGCGCCCCCTGCGGCGGGCCGGCCTTCAAGCCCATGCGCTTCGACATCATCACCCTGTTCCCCGAGCTGTTCGCGCCCTTTCTGGTGAGCGGCGTGACGCGGCGCGCCTATGCCAGCGGGCAGGTCGACGTGCGCCTGTGGAACCCGCGTGATCATGCCGAAGGCAACTACCGCCGCATCGATGACCGCCCGTTCGGCGGCGGCCCGGGCATGGTGATGATGGCCGAGCCGCTGGCCCGGTGCCTGGCCGCCATCCGTGCCGACCATGCTGCCGCCGCAGCGCCGGGCTCCGCGGTGCCGCTGGTGCTGTTCTCCCCCATCGGGCAGGCGCTCGACCATGCCGGCGTGTCGGACTGGGCGGCCGGGCCGGGCGCCATCCTGCTGTGCGGGCGCTATGAAGGCATCGACCAGCGCTTCATCGACGCGCATGTCGACGTGCAGCTGAGCCTGGGCGACTTCGTGCTGTCGGGGGGCGAGATCCCGGCGATGGCGCTGATCGACGCCGTGGCCCGGCTGCAGCCGGGCGTGCTGGGCGACGAGGGCAGCCACCAGCTGGACAGCTTCAACCCCGCTCTGGACGGCCTGCTCGACTGCCCGCATTACACCCGCCCGGAAGCGTGGGCCGGCCGTGCCGTGCCCGCGCCGCTGTTGTCCGGCCACCACGCCCAGATCGAACGCTGGCGGCGCGATCAGCGCCTGACGCTGACCGCGCGCCACCGCCCCGACCTGCTGGCCGCCGCCCGCGCGCAGGGGCTGCTCAGCCGCGCCGATGAAGCGGTTGTCGCGCAGCAGGCCGGGTTGCTATAATCGCGGGCTCTTTCGATCCTCTGGCCGGCCGCTGCGCAACCGCAACGTTCCTGCAGCCTTTAAGGCGCCAATCCTGGCGCCCCTGCCAATCCTGGCGCGGACATGATCGCAGGTGAATCAACATGAATCTGATCCAGACCCTCGAGCAGGAAGAAATCGCCCGCTTGAACAAGACCATTCCCGAATTCGCTCCTGGTGACACCGTCATCGTGAGCGTGAACGTGGTTGAAGGTACGCGCAAGCGCGTGCAGGCTTACGAAGGCGTGGTGATCGCCAAGCGCAACCGTGGCCTCAACAGTGGCTTCACGGTGCGCAAGATCTCCAGCGGCGAAGGCGTGGAACGTACGTTCCAGACCTACAGCCCGCTGATCGCCGGCATCGAAGTCAAGCGCCGCGGCGACGTGCGCCGTGCCAAGCTGTACTACCTGCGCGACCGCAGCGGCAAGTCGGCCCGTATCAAGGAAAAGCTGCCAGCGCGCGTCAACAAGACGCAAGCGGCTGCAGCAGCGCCCGCAACGGCCGCCTGATCGGCCCCGGGGCTGCGAAGCCCCCCGCCCGCCAACGGGTTCCAGCCGCTACCGCGCAAGCCGTAGCGGCTTTTTCGTTTCCTGGCGACGTATCTTCTGGAGTGTTCTGTCGTGACCCTGCCGCCTTCCGCTTCGCTGCCGCCCGTCACTCCCGTCTCGTCGGTCATCCCACCGGTCGCGCGCATGCCCTCCTTCGACCCGCGCAGCGTGCCGATCGCCGGGGTCGACGCGCACCTGCCCGCCGTGCCGCTGGACGCGCAGACACCGGCCGCGCTGCGCGAGCGCTTTGCGCGCACCTTGGATTGGATGCCCGAGGTGGTGCTGGAGCGGTCCTTCACCGACAGGGCCCCGTCGCATGCGGCGGTGCTCGTGCCCATCGTGCTGCGGGAGCGGCCGACCGTCCTGCTCACCGAGCGCACCGCGCACCTGTCCCAGCACTCCGGCCAGGTGGCCTTCCCGGGCGGTCGCTCGGACCCGGAAGACGCCGACGCCGCCGCGACCGCGCTGCGCGAAGCCTGGGAGGAGGTCGGGCTGGAAGCCCGCTTCGTCGAGGTGCTGGGCGCCTTGCCCACCTACGTGACGGGCAGCGCGTTCATCATCACGCCTGTGGTGGCACTGGTGCAGCCCGATTGCGTGCTGCGGCCCAACCCCTACGAGGTGGCGGACGTGTTCGAGGTGCCGCTCGACTTCCTGCTCGACCCGGCGCACCACCAGCGTCACCGGCTGCAGTGGGAGGGCGCGGAGCGCGAGTGGTTCGCCATGCCCTATGCCGACGGCGACAAGGAGCGCTACATCTGGGGCGCCACCGCCGGCATGCTGCGCAACTTCTACCGGTTCATGATCGCCCCGTAGGCCGTCCAGTCAGCGGTGCTTCCATCGCCATGCCGCAGCTCCCTCGCGGCATGGTGGGCGCTCAGCCGAGCCCTTAACCTGGGCAGGCGGCGGGCGCCCGTGCCGGTTCCCTCCTGCGACGCCAGTGCGGCAGTGCGCTGGAGTGCATCGCTATCATTGCGCCCCATGAGTTTCTTCGCCATCTTGTTCGCGCTCCTCATCGAGCAGGCACGCCCGCTGGCCCGAACCAACACCATCCACGCCGGCGTACGCGCCTGGGGCCTGTCGGTGCGGCGCAATTTCGACACGGGCGGCATGCGCCACGGCTGGGTCGCGTGGAGTCTGGCGGTGGTCGTGCCGACGCTGGTCGCGCTGGCCGTGCACTGGGCGTTGATGCACTGGATCGGCTGGCCGGTCGCGATGCTCTGGAACGTGGCGGTGCTCTATGTCACGCTGGGTTTCCGGCAATTCAGCCACCACTTCACCGGCATCCGCGATGCGCTGGAAGAAGGCAACGAAAGCCTGGCCCGCGCACAGCTGGCGGCCTGGCAGCAGGTGGATGCGCGCGACCTGCCGCGCAGCGAGATCGTGCGGCATGTGATCGAGTACTCGGTGATCGCGGCCCATCGCCATGTGTTCGGCGTGCTGGCCTGGTTCTCGATCCTGGCCGCGCTGGGGCTGGGACCGGCTGGCGCGGTGTTCTACCGGCTGGCCGAATTCGTCGCCCGGCACTGGGGCGAGCGCACGGTGCTGGTGAGTGCCCACCCGCCCAGCCCGGCCCTGCAGGAGGCCGCGGCCCGGGCCTGGACGGCCATCGACTGGTTGCCCGCCCGCCTGACGGCGCTGAGCTTCGCGGCGGTGGGCAGCTTCGAGGAGGCCATCGATGGCTGGCGCTTCCACGCGCAGCGCTTTCCGAATGACAACGACGGGGTGGTGCTGGCCGCCACCGCCGGCGCCATCAACGTGCGCCTGGGCGGCGAGGCGCTGCGCGCACGGGCTGACGTGGACCCGCAGGTGCCGCTGATCGATCTGGCCGCGGCCGATGCCGCAGCGGCGCAAGCCGACAGCGACAGCACTCCAGGCCGCGCACCCGAGGTGGGCCACCTGCGCAGCGTGGTCGGGCTGGTGTGGCGCTCGGTCGTGGTCTGGATGCTGCTGCTGGCGCTGCTGACGCTGGCGCGCCTGCTGGGCTGAGTCGTCACCGCCGCTGTGGATTTTGTGCTATAAAAAATATAGCAATATCCCGTTGTTCTGTGAGCGCTGGAGGCTGTTTTTATGCTTGATCCAGCGCTTCCTCCGGCCTACCAGCGCCGCGTTTCGCTCAACTCCGCGAACAGGTTCGCGTAGATCTGGTAGCGGTTCAGACTGATGGCTCCTGGCCCGGTGCGGGCCTCGCCTTCCAGCCCGTCGACATGCGCCATCACCCTGCAGCCCGGCTCGTGCAGGTGGGTGCAGTTGTAGAACTTGCAGTGCTGCGCATGCTGGCCGATGTCGGGCATGTAGCGCGGCAGGTCCGCCGGGCCGATGTGGTGCAGGCCGAATTCCTGGAAGCCCGGTGAATCGATGAGGGCGGTGGTGCGCTCTTGCGGGTCCACCCAGTAGAGGCTGGTGCTGGTGGTGGTGTGCTTGCCGGAATTGAGCGCCTGCGAGATCTCGCCGGTCAGCACCGTGGCGCCCGGCACCAGCAGGTTGATCAGCGTGCTCTTGCCCGAGCCCGACGGCCCCAGCACCAGCGTCGTCTTGCCGCGCAGGTGCTCCAGCAGCGCCTGGCGATCGACCTCCGCAGACATCGAGAGCGAAAGCGACAGCACGCCGTAGCGATTGAAGGCGGGGGCATCGGTTTCGGGCTCTGCGCGGGTACTCGCGCCGGCACCTGCGGCGGTCTCGCCCCGCGGCGAGCCGGGCATGTGCCGGTAGGGCAGCAGCCGCTCCCAGGCGCGGGCGAAGGGCTCGACCAGGTCGCTCTTGTTGAGCGCGATGATCGGCCGGATCTGCTCGGCCTCGGCGGCGATCAGGGCGCGCGCCAGCTGGCTCTCCGAGAACACCGGCTCGGCCGCGATCAGGATCAGCACCTGGTCGAGATTGGCCGCAAACGACTTGGTGCGGATCTCGTCCTGGCGATAGAAGAGGTTGCGCCGCTCCTGCACCCGCTCGATCGTGCCCTCGTCGCCCTGGCCCGGCGCGGGCAACTGCCAGAGCACGCGGTCGCCCACCACGGCCTGGCTCTTCTTGCCGCGAGGGTGGCAGATGCGGCGGGCGCCGTCGGGCGATTCGACCAGGCAGTGGCGGCCGTGGCTGGCAACGACCAGGCCGTCGAAGAGGGCGCTGCGTTCAGCCATGGCATGCCGGCAGGGCGAAGTCCATCATGCGGCGGCGAGCAGGGCGTCGAAACGCGCTGCGCAGTCGATGTCGGTGGCGGAGATGCCGTGCACGTCGTGCGTGTTCAGGCGCACGACGCAGCGGTTGTAGTGCACCGACAGGTCGGGGTGGTGGTCCTGCGCGTTGGCGATGAACGCCACCGCGTTCACGAACGAGATGGTCTCGTAGTAGTTGGCGAAGTGGTAGGTCTTCTCGATCGCCACGGCGTCACCGTCGCCGCTCAAGGTCCAGCCCTGCAGGTCGGCCAGGCGGGCGACGACCTCGGTGGCGGTGAGCGCGCGGCGCGCCTGCTGGGACCAGTCTTTCTTGGGGAGCATGGAAGTCGTCATGTGGAGTATCCGGGGGTGGCCGCGGTGTTCGCCGTGGCGATGGGCATGCGCGCCAGCCGTTCGACGGCCGGCGGGTGCGAGTAGTAGAACTTCACGTACACCGGGTCGGGTGTCAGCGTGGAGGCGTTGTCTTCGTAGAGCTTGAGCAGGGCCGTCGCCAGGTCGCGGCCATCCGCCTGGGCCATGGCGTAGGCATCGGCTTCGAATTCATGGCGGCGCGACAGTTGCGCGAAGAGCGGCGAGATGAAGACCGTGAACACCGGCGCCGCCAGCAGGAAGAGCAGCAGGGCCAGTGCGTCGTTGGGCGCGGATCCGGCCACGCCTTCCAGCATCAAGTTGGGCACGACACCCAGGCCGGTATAGAACCAGACCTGCGTGCTCAGCCAGCCCAGCAGCGCGAAACCCGCCAGGCTGAGTGCGAACAGGCCGGCGATGCGCTTGACGATGTGGCGGTGCTTGAAGTGCCCGAGCTCATGGGCCAGCACGGCCTCGACCTCGCCCACGTTCAACTGGCGCAGCAGCGTGTCGTAGAACACCACCCGCTTGGCGGCGCCGAACCCGGTGAAGTAGGCGTTGGCATGGGCGCTGCGCCGGCTGCCGTCCATCACGAACAGGCCCTTGGCGGCAAAGCCGCAGCGTTGCATCAGCGCGGTGACGCGTTCCTTCAGCGAAGCGTCTTCCAGGGGCTTGAACTGGTTGAAGAACGGCGCGATGAACAGCGGGTAGATCACCATCAGCAGCAGGTTGAACGCCATCCAGGCGCCCCATGCCCACAGCCACCAGAAAGCGCCGGCCGCGCCCATCAGCCAGAGGATGAGGGAGGCGATGGGCAGCCCGATGGCGGCCCCCATCAGCGTGGACTTGGCCAGGTCGGCCAGCCAGAGGCGGGGCGTCATCTTGTTGAAGCCGAAGCGTTGCTCGATCACGAAGGTCTGGTAGAGCGTGGCCGGCAGATCGATCAGGCCGCTGATGGCCGCGAAGGCCGCCAGCAGCGCGAGCTGCTGCACCATGCCGCCGCCCAGCCAGGTCAGCAGGGCGCGGTTCAGCGCATCGAGCCCGCCCAGCAGTGTCCAGCCCAGCAGCACGGCGGCGGACAGCGCCATCTCCAGCAGGCTGAAACGCGCCTTGGCGACGGTGTAGTCGGCCGCTTTCTGGTGCGCCGCCAGTGGAATGCGGCCCGCGAACGCGGCCGGCACGGTGGAGCGGTGTTGCGCGACGTGGCGGATCTGGCGCGAAGCAAGCCACAGGCGCAGCGCCAGTCCGGCGAGCAGCGCCGCAGCGAAGACCAGCGTCAGCAGCACCGATGGCGACAGCAGGGAGGGGGCGGGGGTGGAGGGCGGCATGTGCGCTGGAGTGTAGAGCCTCGGGATAGCACCGGCGCTCAGCGCAGGAATGGCGGCAGGCGTCCCGGCCCGCCCTCGGCTCCCTATCAGCGACAATCCCCGCCATGTCCGAGACCGCTGCTTCTTCCCCGCCCGAAACGCCCCCGCTGCCCACCCTGTCCAAGTCCGACCAGAACCTGGTCTGGCTGGATTGCGAGATGACCGGGCTCAACCCCGATACCGACCGCCTGCTCGAGATCGCCGTGGTCGTGACCGGCCCGCAACTGGAGCCGCGCATCGAAGGCCCGGTGTTCGCGATCCACCAGTCCGACGAATTGCTGAACGGCATGGACGCCTGGAACAAGGGTACCCACGGCCGCAGCGGCCTGATCGAGAAAGTGCGCGCTTCCACCGTCACCGAAGCGGACGCGGAGCGCCAGATCATCGAGTTCCTGGCGCGTTACGTACCCAAGGGCACGGCGCCCATGTGCGGCAACAGCATCGGCCAGGACCGGCGCTTTCTGGTGCGCTACATGCCCAAGCTGGAGACGTTCTTCCACTACCGGAACATCGACGTCAGCACCCTCAAGGAGCTGGCCAAGCGCTGGAAGCCCGAGGCGTATTCGTCCTTCAAGAAGGCCCAGCGCCACACGGCGCTGGCCGACGTGCACGAGTCGATCGACGAAATGGCGCATTACCGCACCCATCTGCTGTCGGTGTAGGGACGGGCGCGCGCTCCCCGAATCACCGCGCCGCCATCCCGATTGCCAGCGCCCACTGGCCGCTCGGTTCGTGAAGAGGGTTGCTAGCCGATGGATGTGCGGCAGCCATTGCGGGAAAACCCCAGGCGTGCCATAATCGACGACTTGCGTGATTGGGCCATGGCCCAGAGCCATGTGGCATCACGCAGTTTGTGCATCTCCCTTCACACACCGGGCCCGCGGGCAGTTGATCTTCTCAGCTGCATCTTTCCGCGCAAATGCCCACCTGCTCTGCACCTTGCAGCGCTGGTTTCGTTTGATGGTTGATGTTTTTTAACCATTGACGAGACCTCCCTCAGGCCACGCCTGCGGTTGTTTTCGTGTGAGAAAAAATATGACTGACACTTTCCAAGTGCAGGGCGAATTCGCGCCTGCTGATACTTCCGTGGCCGCTGCTGACACCGCCGTGTCGCAACAGGCTGAAACTGCTGTGTTTGCCGCAGAGCAAGCCAGCCCCGCTGCGCAGACCGAAGGCGCGTCCATGGACGCCGTGCAGGCCGAGCCCAACGGCTTCGTCGAACTGGGCCTGGCGCCCGAACTGGTGCAGGCCGTGGCCGATCTGGGCTACACCCAGCCGACCCAGGTGCAGGCCCGAGCCATTCCCCTGGCCATGGGCTCGGGCGACGCTGCTGCCCGCTTCATCGACCTGATGGTGTCCAGCCAGACCGGCAGCGGCAAGACGGCAGCGTTCCTGCTGCCCGTGCTGCACACCCTGATCCAGGAACAGGCTGCTGCCGATGCCGCCGCCCGTGCCGAGTTCGACAAGGCCGCCGCCGAGGCCCTGGCACGCGGTGAAGCGCCTCCGAAACGCGCCAAGCGCAAGGATCCGACCAACGCCCGCAATTTCAAGGCCGCCACGCCCGGCGCACTGATCCTGTGCCCGACGCGCGAACTCGCCCAGCAGGTGGCGCATGACGCCATCGAGCTGGTCAAGCACTGCCGCGGCCTGCGCGTGGCCAACGTGGTCGGTGGCATTCCCTACCAACTGCAGATCGCCAAGCTGCAGAACGCCAACCTGGTGGTGGCCACGCCCGGCCGCCTGCTCGACCTGCAGCGCTCGATGCAGATCAAGCTCGACCAGGTCAAATTCCTGGTGGTGGACGAAGCCGACCGCATGCTCGACCTGGGCTTCTCCGATGACCTGGCCGACATCAACCAGCTGACCAGCCAACGCCAGCAGACCATGATGTTCAGCGCCACGTTCGCGCCGCGCATCCAGCAACTCGCCATGCGCGTGATGCACGACGGCGGCTCGCAAGTGCAGAAGGTGCAGATCGACAGCCCGCAGGAAAAGCACGCCAACATCAAACAGATGCTGTTCTGGGCCGACAACGCCCAGCACAAGCGCAAGCTGCTGGACCACTGGCTGCGCGATACGTCGATCAACCAGGCCATCGTGTTCGCCAGCACCCAAGTGGAGTGCGACGGCCTGGCCAACGACCTGCAGCAGGAAGGCTTCTCGGCCGTGGCACTGCATGGTGCCCTGAGCCAGGGCCTGCGCAACCGCCGCCTGATGGCGCTGCGCGGCGGCCAGGTGCAGATCCTGGTGGCGACCGACGTGGCAGCCCGCGGCATCGACGTGCCCACGATCACCCACGTGTTCAACTACGGCCTGCCGATGAAGGCCGAGGACTACACCCACCGCATCGGCCGCACGGGCCGCGCGGGCCGCGACGGCCTGGCCGTCACGTTCGCCGAGTTCCGCGACCGCCGGAAGATCTTCGATATCGAAGGCTACAGCCGTCAGCAGTTCAAGTCGGAAGTGGTGCCGGGCCTGGAGCCCCAGCAACGTGCACCCCAGGCACGCCCCGAGTTCGGCGGCCGTGGCGGTTCGCGCGACGGTGGCGGCTTCCGCGGTGGCGATCGTCGCCCCTCCGGCGGCGGTGCCGGCCGTGGCGGCTTCGGCGGTGGCTTCGGCGACCGCGGTGGTGACCGTTTCAACAACAACAACGGCGGCGACCGTTTCGGCCGCGGCGCTCCTGCCGGCCGTGACGGTGGTGGCTACCAGGGCGGTGGTCAGTTCGCTTCCCGTGGCGACGACCAGCGCGGTGGCGGCGGCTTCGGCGGCGGCGCACGCCGTGACGGCGAAGGCTATGGCCGCAAGCCCGGCTTCGGCGACCAGCCCCGTGGCGGGTTCGGCGACCAGCCACGCGGCGGCTTCGGCGGTGCCCGTTCGGAAGGCGGCGGCCGGGGTGGCGATTTCGCTCCCCGCAAGCCTGCCTTTGCCAAGCCCGGCGTGGGTGGCCCGAAGCCCTTCGCCCCGCACGACGCCCGCAAGCGCCCTGCGCGGCCCGCACGCTGAGCGCCTGAGTCGCTCCGCTCCCTGAAAAGCCAGCCCTTGAGGCTGGCTTTTTCATGGGCGCCCGCCAGCCAGGGCGGGGGAGCCGATGGGCCGGGCAATAATTCGCCCCTGCGGTTCCAGGGCGTGTGGCCCCTGCCGAGCGCGCCTGACTGGAGTCTTCAGATGTCTTCTCTTCCCTCGCCGGGCGATGATTTCGAGCACATGTTCGACATCGCGCCAGTGTCCCTCTGGCTGGAAGATTTCAGTGCGCTGAAGGTTCTGCTCGACGGCTGGCGCGCCGAAGGGGTCGAAGACATCGAGGCGTTCGTGCGGGCGGACCCCCGCCGCATGGCGCAGTACGGCGCATCGCTCAAGGTGCTGCGGGTCAACCAGCGCACGCTGGAGCTGTTCGCGGCGCCCGACGAGGCCACGCTGTTGGCGTCGCTCGGGCAGGTGTTCCGGGGCGACATGCTCGATCAGGCGGTGCATGAGCTGCGCCAGCTGTGGTCCGGCGCGCTGGAATTCTCCAATCAGACCGTCAACTACACGCTCGATGGGCGGCGCCTGGACGTCCATATCCGGGCCCGCATCCTTCCCGGCCATGAGGGCTTGTGGGACCGGGTGCTGGTGTCCCTGGAAGACAACACGCCGCAGATCACCAACCACGAGCGGCTGCGGCGCAGCGAACAGTACGCGCGCGGGCTCTTCGAGCATTCGCCCGTGTCGCTGTGGGTGGAAGACTTCAGCACCGTGAAGCGGCTGCTGGACGACGTGCGCGCGCAGGGCATCCGTGATTTCAAGACGTTCCTGAAGGTGCACCCGGAGTTCGTGACCCGGTGCATGCAAGAGATCCGGGTGATTGATGTGAACCAGCTGACGCTGCAGATGTTCGGCGCAGCTAGCAAAGCCGAATTGCTGAACCAGATCGGCAAGGTGTTCCGCGGCGAGATGCACGAATCGTTCACCGAACAGTTGCTCGATCTGTGGGACGGCAAGCTGTTCCAGCAGCGCGAGGTGGTGAACTACAGCCTGAGCGGCGAGGCCGTGAACATCCACATGCAGTTCTCGATCCTGGAAGAGCATCGTCACGACTGGTCGATGGTGCTGCTGTCGCTGGTGGACATCACGGCGCGCAAGAAGGCGGAGGCCTATCTCGAATACCTCGGCAAGCACGACGTGCTGACCCAGCTGCGCAACCGGGCCTTCTACGTCGAAGAGCTCAATCGACTCAGCCGCAAAGGGCCCTGGCCGGTGGCGGTCATCGTCATCGATATGAACGGCCTGAAGGCCATCAACGACGAATCGGGCCATGCCGCTGGCGATGCCATGTTGCGCCGCGTGGGCGAAGTGTTGGCCAAGGCGGTGGATGCGCCGGCCTGCGCCGCGCGGATCGGCGGCGACGAGTTCTCGGTGCTGATGCCCGTCACCGACGAGCGCGGCGCGCAGGCTGCGATCGACCGCATCGTGTCATTGCTCGATCTGAACAACCAGTTCTACCCCGGCAAGCCGCTGAGCCTGTCCATCGGCATGGCCATCGCCGTCTCAGGCGAGCAGATCGAAGCGGCGGTCAATCGGGCCGACCAGGCCATGTATGCCGAGAAAGCCCGCTATTACGACCAGTTGGGTGTGGAGCGTCGCCGGGGCTGACCGGGGGCGGGGCTGGCGGTAGCTGGCGGGCCGCCCGCCGCCCTTCAGGCGACGGTGGCCGTGCGGCCCACGTCGGGCCAGCGGTGGTGCAGGTAGATCCATGCCAGCAGCCCGACGCAGAGCATCAAGAGCGATGCGCTCGCCAGCAGCGGGGTGGAATGCATCACCAGCGGCGCGACCACGCCTGCCACGACACCGTTGGCGGTGGAGCCGACGAAGGCCTGCAGGGACGACGCCATACCGCGCCGCTCGGGGTGCAGGTCGAGCACCAGCAAGGTCACCACCGGCACCATCAGCGCCCAGCCGAAAGCGAACACGGCGATGGGCAGCAGTGCCCAGGACACATGTGGCGTGAAGAGCGCATTGGCCGCCAGATTGATCAGTGCCATCGAAAACATGATGACGAAGCCGTGCCGGATCTGCCGCTTGGGTGCGATGCGCCCGGCAAGGCGCCCGCTGAGCCAGGCGCCGCCCATGATCCCGGAGATGGTGAGAATGAAGAACCAGAAAAAGTGGGTGGGCGCGAGCTGCAGGTGTTCCCCGAGGAACGCGGGGGCCGCCAGCACATACAGGAACATGCCGTTGAATGGCACCCCGCTGGCCAGTGCCAGCAGCAGAAAGCGCGGGCTGGAGCCCAGCTGCCAGTAGCCCTGCATCAGATGCCGGGCGTTGAAGGGCTGGCGGTGGCTCACGTGCAGGGTTTCCGGCAGCAGCCGGAAATTGGCGACCCAGAGCAGCAGGCCCACACCCGTCAGAAACCAGAAGATGCTGTGCCAGCCGAGATGCACGAACAGCCAGCCGCCGACGATGGGGGCGATGGCGGGCGCCACGCCGAAGTAGATCGTCACCTGGCTCATGACCTGCTGGGCCTGCGCCGGGGGGAACATGTCGCGGATGACCGCGCGCGACACCACGATGCCCGCGCCGGCGGAAAGCCCCTGCAGCGCCCGGAAGAACACCAGCTGGCCGATGTTCTGCGACAGCGCGCAGCCAGCCGAGGCGATGGTGAACACCGCGATGCCCCACAGCACCACCGGGCGCCGCCCCACGCTGTCCGACAGCGCGCCGTGGAACAGCGTCATGAACGCGAAGCCGAACAGATAGGCCGACAGTGTCTGCTGCATCTCCACCGGCGTGGCGCCCAGCGCAGCCCCGATGCCGGAGAAGGCAGGAATGTAGGTGTCGATGGAGAACGGCCCCAGCATTCCCAGCAAGGCGAGGAGGACGGCGAGGGCCCAGCGCGGGCCGCGCCAGAGTTCAGTAGCTTGCGGATTCATGAGACAGCGGTGGGTTGGCCGCGGCTAGTGTCTGCCGGCCAGCCCCGCCGCGCGACCATCGAGGGTGGAATGCGAGGGAAAAGGCAGGTCGGCGCCGCCGGCCCAAAGCAGATGCCCGAGGCCGGTCCATCGAAGGCAAGGAGGTGGTCCATTCGCAGGAGCCGGCTGTGCATGCGGTTTCAGTGCTTGTGCGCGCCGCCGTGGTTCCCGTGGCTGGACGCCGCCGGGGCGGAGGCGCCCACGCTGCGTGCCTGCGCCTGGACCTGCACGGTTTCGCGCTGGCCGTCCTTGCCTTCGAAGACGAGCGTGAGTGGAACGGCATCACCCTGTTTCACCTGCGCCGGCAGGTCCATGAGCATGACGTGGAATCCGCCGGGCGACAGCTCGACCGTCTGGCCCGCCGGCAGCGGCAGGCTGGGCACGGCGCGCATCTTCATGACGTTGTCCACCATCTTCATTTCGTGGACTTCGGCCACCGGAGCGGCAGGGGTGCTGACGGAAACGAGCCGCACGTCCTTGCTGGACTGCAGGCGCATGAAGGCGCCGGTGGCTTTTTGCTGCGGCACGGTGGCGCGGACCCAGGCATCCTGCACGGTGACCTGCGCCTGTGCTGCACCGCAGGCAGTGCCCAGCACGGCAGCAACGAGAACGAAAGCGGAACGGGTGGGGAAGAGGTGCTTCATGATTCAATGATTCCGATACGGGTGAGGTTGCGCGGACGGGGTGCGATGGACGCATCCCTTCTGCCTACGCTGCGAATGAACGAGACCACGGCAATTCAAGCCGGCCATGGGGCGCGTGCGCCGATTCGATGTGTGACGCAGCTAGGCAGGCGGTCCCCGCGGCGGCAAGGCCGCGCCGGATCGGAAACCAAAGCGATCAACAGCGGCGCGCGCGACGGGCCATACCGGGGGCGCCAGCGCCAGTGCGCAGGCGGATGGGGCGGCCAACGCCAGCCCGGTCGCAAGGCAAAGCGGGCAATCCAGCGTGTGGGCACCCGGTGCCGGCACGCCGCTGTCTGGCGGCGCAGGGTGCACGACTGCCCCGCCACTGGAGCACATAACGGCGAGCGCCAGTGGAAACGCAGTGGCTGAGCGCTGGAAAAAGGGGGTCAGTGCTGCGGCCAAGAGCACCATGCCGAAACACGCCAATACCACCCGTGCCTGGCGAGCGGGGTGGGAGTAGAGGCGCAAGGCACGCAGCATGGTGCCCCGATTATGGCGGGGGCCGCCTTCTCACCTCGCGGCGCTCATGCGGATCGAGCCGCCCGCGCGGCGCGTTCTTGATACGCGCCAGGTACCGACTCAGTCGGTGCCTGCGCCCGCTTGTTCGATGCGGTCGTCGTTGGTGGTGCTGCGGGTGCCCTTCAGATGCATTTCCACGTCGGAAGCCTTGTTGCCCACGGCGCCCACCGCATCGTGGATCTGCTGTTCGGTCACATCGAGCTTGCGTACCCATTTCGCAACGGATGCTCCGTCTTGCAGGGAGATGCTGTCGGGAGTGGCGGCGTTGCTGGCGGTGCTGTCGTTCATGTTCTGCTCCAAAAGGTGGTGGCCCAACGGCTGACTGGCCGGAATGAAAAGCAATGCTCGGCGACCCGCCCGCCAGCGGCTGGCGGTGGAGGGCGGCCCCTCCTGTAGGTGAAATGCGGCAACCTGTATCCCCACACATGGGGCTAACCGCTCCGCCCGCTGGTGGGCGCAAGCCGCCGGCCCCTGTCATACTCATCGGGTTGGGGATCACGGTGCGAGGCACAAACCGGACGAGCCCACAATGTCAAAAGACGCAACGAACTGCGGTTAAACACAGGTATAACCGTCGGCTGTACACACAGAGGTTGGAGGCCTCATGCTTGCTTCTCTGAGCACCAACCCTCGCGACATTCGGCTGCTGACCGATCTGCTCGATCAGCGCCCCTCCCGCCACGACCAGGACCAGGTCCAGATTGCGGCGCTGATGCGGCTGGCCTCCGTCCTGGCCACCTTGCCCGACGAATTGCTGGGTCGCGTCACCCAAGTCGCCCAGGAGCTGACCGGCGCCCAATCCGCCGGCGTCAGCCTGCTGGAACGCGACGAGCGCCTGGGGCCCGTTTTCCGCTGGAAGGCAGTCAGGGGTGTGCTGCAGTCGCAGGACTCCAGAGCGCTGCCGCGCGAGTCCAGTGCCTGTGCGATCTGCCTGGATGCCGGCACGGCCGTGCTCATCGGCTTCCCTGCGCCCGACATGCCCGGTCACGAAGACATTCCGCCGATGACCGAGCGCCTGCTGGTGCCCGTCTTCACGCTGGAAGGCGTCGCGGTGGGTGCGTTGTGGGTGGCCATGCACGACAGCCGCCAGGGCTTCACGCGGCAGGACGCACGCATTTGCGAGAACCTGGCCGTCTTCGTCGGGGCGGCCGTGAAGTCCTTGATGGACGCGCGGGAGGCGCGCCAGGCGGCTGCGGAGCAGGCTCTGCAGGAAGAACGGGTCGAAAACTTCATCCTGTCGCTGGCCCATGAGCTGCGCAACCCGCTGGGTTCGATCGCGCTCGCGGAGTCCGTGCTGCGCAACCGTGCCAAGCCGGGCGACGAACTGAAGCCGCTCGACGTGATTCGGGCGCAGTTGCGGCGCATGTCGGTCATGGTGGAGGACCTGGTGGAGCTGGGCAAGATCCGCCTGGGCCTGATGGAGTTGAAACTGGACGACTGCCGGGTCTCCGACCTGCTGCTGGCCTCGGCGCAGGCCGTGCAGGCGCAGGCCGAAGCTGCGGGGCACCAGCTAGTCCTGCGCCCGAGCGAACCGGGGCTGTTGATCCATGCAGATTCGGCCAAGATGATCCAGGTGCTGGTCAACCTGCTGACCAATGCCATCAAGTACACCCCGGAAGGCGGAACCATCACGCTTTCTGCCACCCAGGAAGACTGCGACATCGAGTTGCACGTGGCCGATACCGGCATCGGTCTGTCGGCCGACCAGCTGAGCCGGATCTTCGAGCTGTACGCGCAGGTCGACCGCAAATCCGTGCTGGCGGCCGACGGGATGGGCATCGGACTTGCGCTCGTCCAGCGCGTCGTGGAACTGCACCGCGGCACGGTGCGGGCTGCAAGCGCCGGCTTGGGACAGGGGGCGACCTTCACGGTGCGCATTCCCCGTGAGCCCACTGGCGCGGTCGGGGTTTGAGGATCGTTGTCGCTGTCACAGGGCGCAGGGGCTAGGCACTGCGTGATCGGGGCCCGGCCGATCTGCCCGGTGCTTGTGCCGGAGGCAGCACGGCAGCGGCCTGGGGTGAGTGGGCGCGAAGGTGGGCTGGAAGGGTTGGGTCGCCCGCTTTGAAAGCCCATGTAACAGCGTTCCCTGCACGACCGGACGACAATCGCTGGCAAGGCGCGACGACTGCGCCATTGCGCAGATGCCGCCGATGACACTCCCTCACCATACCAATCCATCCGATCCCCTTTCCTGGCAGAACAAGGAAGAGCAACTGCGTCTCGCTGTCGAAGCGGCGGAGATCGGCTTGTGGGACGTGGACACGGCAACCGGCAAGGTCTACTGGCCGGAACGCGTCAAGGCCATGTTCGGAATGTCGCCGGAGTGCGACGTGACGCTGGATGACTTCACCCAGGCGCTGCACCCCGACGACGCCCCCAGGGTGCTGGATGCTTTCGCTGCGGCCCAGGATCCGCAGTTGCGGACCGTGTACGACGTGGAGTACCGGACCATCGGCCGCGAGGATGGCATCGTGCGCTGGGTCGCAGCCAAAGGGCGTGGCTTGTTCGACGATGAAGGCCGCTGCGTGCGTGCCATCGGCACGGTGATCGACATCACGGCGCGCAAGCGGGCCGAAGCCCTGCAGTTGCAGGTGCAGCAGCGCGTGCGACTGCTGGGCCGCATCGAACGGGCCACGCGGCCCCTGGTCCAGGCTGCCGACGTCATGCAGGTCACGGCGAAGCTGCTGGGTGAACACCTTGGCGCCACCCGCTGCGCCTATACCGACGTGGAGCCTTCGGGCGACCAGTTCACCATCCTCGGCGAGTGGTCGGAACCCGGCGTTTCCTCCTGCGTCGGCGTGTACCCGCTCTCGCTGTTCGGCGCCCAGGCGATCGCCAACCTGCGCCGTGGCCACCCGGTGGTGGTGCGGGATGTCGATCAGGAAATCAGCGAAGGCAGCTCCGCACAGCTTTGCAGCACCATGGGGATCAAGGCGTTCGTCTGCGCCAGCCTGGTCAAGGGCGGCCGGCTGGTGGCCATGATGGCGGTGCACCAGGCGGTCCCCCGTGATTGGTCCGAAGAGGAGCTGCGCATCATCGGCGATGTGGTGGAGCGTTGCTGGACGCACATCGAGCGGGTTCGCGATGCTGCGATGCTGCGCGACCAGGACCGGCGCAAGGACGAATTCCTGGTGACTCTGGCGCACGAATTGCGCAACCCCATCGCACCGATGCTGTATGCCGTCGCCCTGATGAAGCGCGACCTCGACCCCACTCGGCAGGCGCGGCGGGTCGAGGTGATCGAGCGGCAGGCCAAGCACATGGTGCGGCTGGTGGACGATCTGCTGGACGTCTCCCGCATCAGCCGGGGGCTGATCGAACTGAAGCGCGAGGTCGTGGATGTCGCGCCCTTGCTGACGCAGGCCCTGGAGGCCGCAGCGCCCATGCTCGAAGCGGCAGGCCATCACCTCAGCGTGCAGCTGCCGGCGGGGCCGGCGCCGGTGCATGCCGACCCGACGCGGCTGGTGCAGGTGGTGACCAACCTGCTCAACAACGCCTCCAAATACACGCCCGATGGCGGCGACATCCGGCTCGGCGCCTGGGTGAATGGCGATCAGGTGGTGATCGAGCTGACGGACAACGGAATGGGCATTCCCCCGGAAGACCAGGCGCGCTTGTTCCAGCTTTTCACGCAACTGGGCCACACCGGACAGAAGGCGCATGGCGGTCTGGGCATCGGCCTGTCGCTGGTGCGAAGCCTGGTGGAAATGCACGGCGGCACCGTAGGCGTCAGCAGCGAAGGGCTGGGGCGGGGCAGCACGTTCCGTGTCGAGCTGCCGCTGGCCGCCGCAGCGACGTCGGCGGAGACCGCCCCTGGGGGCCTGGCCCAGGCACAGCGCGGCCGGGTGCTGGTGGTGGAAGACAACCCGGACGGGCTGGCCACCTTGGTCGAACTCATCGCCGCGCGGGGCCACGCCGTACAAGGGGCCGCAGACGGACCGCAGGCGCTGCGCCTGGTCGAGCGATGGAAGCCGCAGCTGGTACTGCTCGACATCGGCATGCCCCTCATGGACGGCTACGCCGTGGCGCGACGACTGCGCGCAGACCCGAGCTGCTCTGAGGTGCGCATCGTGGCCCTCACCGGCTGGGGAACGCAGCAGGACCGCGAAAAGACCGCTGCGGCGGGTTTCGATGACCACATCACCAAGCCGGTGGATCCGGATCGGCTGTTGTCGTTGATCGACGGGTGGATGGAGGCTGCAGCGACGGCCCGCTGAGCAGCAGTGCAACCTTAAAGGGGTCGGCGGAAGGGCAGACCGGCGTGCAGGGCGCTTTGCGCAACGTGTGCGGGCACGGGGCCGGGATCGAGGCTGCGACAGCGCTTCCGCCGTGCCGGCCCGACCCATCCCGAATACTGACTTGATCGATCACAGCGATAGCTAGGGCAACGGAAATCGAATTCAGGCCAGGCGCGATGTTCCACCTCATGGAGCCGGACATCAATCAGGAGATTTATGCGTTTGCGTCGCCATCGTCGGCTTCATTCGCCACCTCGATCAGATTCTCATCAGGATCGTAGAAGTAGACAGATCGCAACCGGGCGCATGCCCCCGTGGCGTTCACCGGGCCTTGCACAATGTTCACCCCCACCTGGCTCAGATGTGCGATGACGTCACCCAGGGGCGTGGCGGTTAAAAAGCACACGTCGGCGGAGCCTGGGGTGGCGTGCCGCACATTGGGGTCAACCACCGTTCCCACCTCATGGAGGTTGATTTTTTGCCGGCCGAAGTGCAGCGCATATCTGCCGGGCTTGAACTCGACAGACTTGAAGCCGAGAGCCTGTTCATAGAAAGCGATGGTGCGAGGGATGCTCGCGACTGTCAGCACAAGATGGTCAAGGCCGGCGATGCGTGGTGGTGTGGACATGGCAGCACTGTATATGTGATGCGTCACATAAAACCTCACATATCCGACGCGCCCCACCTTCCGTTTTTTGCGCAAAAAGCGGTGGTGGGAGGGCTGGACAACGTAGGTGATGCGGCCCCAGTCCGCAATGGTATGGAGCCATTTCGCGCCATAGCAATCAAGGCGGGCTCGTGACATCACTACCCATTTGGTAGCGTAACCCCGTGCAGAGCTGCGGGGTTGGGCAGGGCGCGGCGGGAGATGCCGGCCTGTGATTGGGTGGGACTCTGGGAAAAGTCCAAATGAAAAGGCGCTACAGCCGTGCAGCTGTAGCGCCTTGAGATAAGTGGTGGGTCCTGAGTGACTCGAACACTCGACCTACGGATTAAGAGTCCGCTGCTCTACCAACTGAGCTAAGAACCCACTTTTAAAACTGTGTCTGCGTTGCGGCAGAGACTCGAATTATGCACTAGTTTTTCAGCTTGGCGCAAGAGCTTCGAAAAGTTTCGTGTTTCGAGCCTCCCGCAACTCACATCAGCAGATGCTCGCCCGCGTTGTCGCCGCCCAGGATCACGTAGTTGACCTTGCGCACGTCCATCAGCTTGGTGCCGCCGGCGTAGCTGATCGAGCTTTGCACGTCCTGCTCCATCTCGACCAGGGTGGCGGCCAGAGTGCCCTTGATGGGTTCGAGGATGCGCTTGCCTTCGACGTGCTTGTACTCGCCCTTGTTGAAATCGCTGGCTGAGCCGTAGTACTCCTTGAAGAGTTCGCCGTCGACTTCCACCGTCTGGCCGGGCGATTCCTCGTGGCCGGCGAAGAGCGAGCCGATCATCACCATGGTGGCGCCGAAGCGGATGCTCTTGGCGATGTCGCCGTGGCTGCGGATGCCGCCGTCGGCAATGATGGGCTTGGTGGCCACGCGGGCGCACCACTTGAGCGCCGACAGCTGCCAGCCGCCGGTACCGAAGCCCGTCTTGAGCTTGGTGATGCAGACCTTGCCCGGGCCGACGCCCACCTTGGTCGCGTCGGCGCCCCAGGTTTCCAGGTCGATCACCGCTTCGGGCGTGGCCACGTTGCCGGCGATGACGAAGGAGCCCGGCAGCTTCTCCTTCAGGTAGCCGATCATGTTCTTCACGCTGTCGGCATGGCCGTGCGCGATGTCGATGGTGATGTATTCGGGCACCAGGCCCTCCGCGGCCAGCGTGTCCACCGTGGCGTAGTCGGGCGCCTTCACGCCCAGCGAGATCGAGGCGAAGGTGCCGGCCGCGTGCATGTCGCGCACGAACTGCACGTTGTCCAGGTCGAACCGGTGCATGACGTAGAAGTAGCCATTGGCAGCCAGCCAGCGGCAGATTTTTTCGTCCACCACGGTCTTCATGTTGGCGGGCACCACGGGCAGGCGGAAGGTGCGCGAACCCAGCGTCACGCTGGCGTCGCACTCGGACCGGCTTTCCACGCGACACTTGCGCGGCAGCAGAAGAACGTTGTCGTAGTCGAAGATTTCCATGAGATCCCAAGCTCCTGTGAAAGGTCGCAGGGGAGAGATTTCCCCCGCGATGGGGCGCTTGGCTTGGAGACCGGTTCGGTGGGCGCGCCGTAGGGCGCTGCCGGGCCCTGCTGTGCGCAGGCACCAAAAAAAACCGGACGCCAAAATACTTGGGCCCGGTGATTGATTCTACCCCTGCGGCGAAGGCCGTGCGGTGCCTGGGAATACACCGCTGCACGGCGGGCTGTTGCCCGGCCCGGCCCTATCTGGGGGCAGGGCAGTGCGACTGCGCGGCGGCCACCACTTGGCCCTCCGCGTCTTCCAGCCAGCCGACCATATGGGTGCGACTGGCGTCAGCGCCATCCGGCACGCGCATGGAGCGGCTCTCCTTCCAGAGCCACTGCTCGCCCTTGTGTAGCCGGGTGCCCTGGTTCCACGCACCCTGCAACACGTTGCGCACCAGATTGCGCGGCGCGGTGCTGCCCTCGGTGCCGACGGGAATCGCTTCGACCAGCAGCAGCGTGTAGCGGTAATCGGCCGCTGCAGTCCCGCGCCGGGGAGCGGCCGCGGCCTTGCGCCCCAGGCTGATGGAGGTGCCGCGGTACTCGTTGACGGTCGGGCCCGCCATGACCCGGAGCGGGCTCCATGCGGGTGTGGACGCCGGCCTGGCGACATCGCTCACGTACGTGTCCGTCGTGGCCGGCACGGGGCGCCGGAGCTGCTCCAGCCGCTCCAGCGCCTCGCGCGTGGCGGCGGCGGCCAGCGGCGCGTCGTCGCCTGCAGCTGCGCTGGGCACGATCCAGTCCACCACCAGCGCAGTCGGGCCAGGCGTGTGCGCGGTCGATTCCGCCCAGCAGCGCTCGCAGTCGGCGCTGAGGAAGCGCTCCACCAGCGCGACCGGTTGCGGCTGTCCATCGCTGGAACAGGTGGATTGGGCATGTGCCAGCAGCGGAGCGCTGGCGAACAGTGCGACGGCGGTGGCGGAGGCGATCAGGTAGCGCATGGCGAAGGCGGATGGCGGTGGTCAGCCATGTTCCCACAATGTGCCTGCACGCGCCGCAGCGCCGCCCCACGCAGGGTCAGGCCCGTTTTTGGTCACTCCGGCTTGATGTTGGCGCGGCGCACGACGTCGCCATAGCTCACCAGCCGCTCGGACATCATCTTCTCGAAGGCCGCCGGGCTCATATCCTCGGGCGGAATCACGCCGCGCGTCTTCAGGTTCTCCACCATGGCCGGCTCCGTGGCCACGGTGCGGATGGCCTTGTGCAGCGCCTGCACCACGGCTTCGGGCGTACCGGCGGGCGCGGCGATGCCGGTCCACGATGTCTGATTCAGGCTGGGCTGGCCGAGCTCGGCGAAGGTGGGCACGTCGGGCAGTTGCGCAATCCGCGTGGGCGAAGCCACCGCCAGTGCGCGCAGCTTGCCGGCCTGGATGTGCGGCAGGAAGGTGACCAGGTTGTCGAAGATGAACTGCACTTCGTTGGCCAGCACCGCCGTCACGTGCGGGGAGCCGCCGCGGTAGGGAATGTGCACCGCCCGCGTGCCGGTGGCGAGCAGGAACGCCTCGGCGTTCAGCTGGCCCATGCTGCCGGCGCCCGCGCTGGCGAAGTTCACCTGGCCGCCCTGGGCCTTGAGGTAGGCGACGAATTCCGCAAACGTCTTGGCCGGCACGCTCGGGTGCACCAGCAGCACGTTGGGCTGGCGGCCCATCATGGCGATGTTCTCGAAGTCCTTGATCGGGTCGTAGCCCAGGTTGGGCTGCACCAGCGGGTTGGCCAGGTGGCTGCTTTGCGACGAGGCGATCAGCGTGTAGCCGTCGGCCTTGGAACGCGCCACGAACTGCGTGCCGATGGAGCCGCCCGCGCCCGGCTTGTTGTCGATGACGATCGGCACGCCCAGCAGGCGGCCCAGCGGCTCCGTGTACTGGCGGGCCATCACGTCCACCGAGCCACCGGGCGGGAACGGCACCACCAGCGTGATGGGGCGGGTGGGGTACTTGCCGTCTGCGGCGTGGGCGGGCAGGGCGCTGAGGCTGGCAGCGCCGGTCAGTGCCAGGCCCAGCCCGGCGCCCAGCACCTGGCGGCGGGACGGTGGGGTGGAGGTCGCAAAGCGGTCGGAGGGAATGTCGAGACGTGGCATGGTGAACAAGGCGAAGGCCGAAGTGAAAAAAAGCAGGATGGGTCGGTGCGCCAGCAACGCGCCAGCGAGGCGCCAGCAACGCGGCAGCCAGCGCAAGGCGTCAACGCAGCGCCAGCAGGGTCAGCGCAGCGCCAGCAGGGTCAGCGCCAGCGCCTGCGCGCGCGGCACGAAGGTGGCCAGGTCGCAGAACTCGCGCTCGCTGTGCGCATAGCCGCCCACCGGGCCCAGCGCGCAGAGCGTGGGAATCCCCATCGACGAGGTGATGCCGCTGTCGGCTGCGCCGCCGGTGAATTCGCCTTCCACCTGGAAGCCGATCCGTTCGGCCGACCGCTGGTAGGCCTGCAGCAGATCGTCGGGCGTGCGCGCCATGGGCAGCGTGCCGGTCTGCTGCACGATGCGGCCGCTGGTGCGCGGCAGCGACTCCTCTTCGATCACCGCACGGATGCGCGCGAGGATGTTCTCCAGGTCGTTCTCGGCCGTGTAGCGCAGGTCGACGTGCGCGCTGGCCAGCGGGGCCACGACGTTCGACGCCATGCCGCCCTGCACCCAGCCCACATTCACCGTGATGCCCGGCTCGAGCTGGTTGAGCGCGTGCAGCGCCAGGATCTTGCGGGCCAGCGCGTCGATGGCGCTGGCGCCCTGCGCCGGGTTGATGCCGGCATGCGCCGCCACACCCTGCACCTCGAAATCGATCCGGTAGGAGCCCTTGCGCTGGTTCACCACGTTGCCCGTGATGCGGCCCGGTTCGGCATTCAGCACGGCGCGCGCGCCTTGCGAGATCTCGCGGATCACCGTGCGGCAGGCGGGCGAGCCCACTTCCTCGTCGCAAGAGAAAAACAGCTGCACCGGCGACGCGTTGCCGCCGAAGCGCGCCAGGGCTTCCAGCACGAAGACGTTCATCACCAGCCCGGACTTCATGTCGGCCACGCCGGGGCCGAAGGCCTTGCCGCCTTCGATGCGCCAGGGCCGCTGGGCCACGGTGCCTGCGGGGAACACCGTGTCCATGTGCCCCATCAGCTGCAGATGGCCCGGCTGCGTGGCGGCGGCGGCGGCGCTGCTCGCGGCGGGGAGGCGCGCCAGCAGGCATTCGCCCCAGCCTGGCTCGGGCAGCGTCTGCACCGCGATGCCCGCGGCTTCCAGATGGCCGCGCAGCAATGCGGCCACCTTGCGCACGCCGGCTTCCTGGCCACTGCCGCTGTCCACGTTCACCACCTGGGCGAGTAGCTCGAACATGGCGGATTCCTGGGAGGCCAGCCAGTCGAGCAAGGGCTGGGCGTGGGCGGCGTCGAGGGATGGAGTCGAAGTGGCGATGTGCATGGGCGGGCGGGCTGGTGCGTGAATGGACAGGGAAGGCATCGAGGACATCGGCGGCCGGAGCATTGCGCGGCCAGGCACAACCGGGCATCCAGCGCGGCTGCAACGAATATTTCAGAGATCATAGATGCTTTGGAATATCTGTTGCAATGACGGTGGGGCGGGGCGGGGCAGGGCGGGGCAGGGCGAGGGGAGCGCCGCCCCCACACTGGGCCCCGGCCTGTGGCTATGCTGCGGGCTTACCTCGGTACGCGCCGTCTGGGCTCTCCGCCTTCCCCTTGCATTCACCTCGTCTCCACCCCATGCTGCTCACCGACCGATTGATGCTCCAGGCTGCGGCCCTCACGGCCAGCGAGCGGGCGCTGGCCGACCACCTGCTGCGCCACTACCCCGACGGCCTGCTCGATTCGGCCAGCGCCATGGCCGCGCGCGCCGGCACCAGCGCATCCACCGTGGTGCGCCTGTTCGCCAAGCTGGGCTATGCCAGCCTGGCGGAAGTGCGGCGCGAGGCGCGCACCGAGGTCACCGCGCTGCTGCAGACGCCCGCGCAGCGCACCACGGCCACCATCGGCAGCGCGCGCAGCCTGGCCGAGTGCGTGGACGACGCCGCGCTGCACGACCAGCACAACATCGCCGCCACCCGCCAGGGGCTGGACATGGCGGTCTTCGAGGCATTCGCCCGCACGGTGAGCGACTGCACCGGCCGGGTGCTCGTCATGGCGGAAAAGAACAGCGCGCCGGTGGCGTCGTATCTCACCACGCACCTGAACATGTGCCGGCCGGGCGTGCAGGAGCTCGGCCTGGGCGCGCCGTTCGCCGTGGACCGCCTCCTCTGGGTGGAGCCGCAGGACGTGCTGCTGGTGTTCACCATCCGCCGCTACTCCAACGGCGCGCTGCTGGCCGCGCGGCATTTCCGCAGCCAGGGCTGCCCGGTGCTGGCCATCACCGACAGCGTGGCCGCACCCATCGTGGCCTGTGCCGACCACACCCTGCTGGTGGGCACGGCCAACGCCTCGCCCTTCGACTCCTACACCGCCGCGTTCTTCCTGGCGAATGCGCTGGTGTCCGCCGTCGCCCAACTGCGACCGACGGAAGTGGCCCATGCGCTGGAGCGGCGCGACGCGCTGTGGAAAGGATTCGAGGCCGATGCGGTCGACGGGCTGCGGCGCGCGCCCACGCCGCGCAGGCTCAAATAGCCCGGACCCCGGCCCGGATTCGCCGAAGGGTGGGTGCGGCGAGGGGCCGCGCCGGGATCACGCCGTGGCTGGCCTCGGCTGCGAAACGCCCCTGCCAGCACCCGCCCACGGGCGGCTTCCTACAATGGCGGCATGCTCCCACACGACCTGTTTTCCGGCGCACCCGATGCGCCTTTCGGTGCTGGCGAAGCCGGCCCGGCGCCGCGCATCGACCCCGGCAGCTCGCCCCTGCTGCAGAACCTGAACGACGAGCAGCTGGCCGCCGTCACGCTGCCGGCCGGGCATGCCCTCATCCTGGCGGGCGCCGGATCGGGCAAGACCCGCGTGCTGACCACCCGCATCGCCTGGCTGCTGCAGAACGGCTACGCCACGCCCGGCGGCATCCTGGCCGTCACCTTCACCAACAAGGCCGCCAAGGAAATGACGGCGCGGCTGGCGGCCATGCTGCCGGTGAGCGTGCGCGGCATGTGGATCGGCACCTTCCACGGCCTCTGCAACCGCTTCCTGCGCGCCCACTACAAGCTGGCCGGGTTGCCGCAATCGTTCCAGATCCTGGACACGCAGGACATGCTGTCCGCCGTCAAGCGGCTGTGCAAGCAGTTCAACGTCGACGAAGAGCGCTTTCCCCCGAAGCAGGTCGCTTATTTCATCAGCGGCTGCAAGGAAGAGGGGCTGCGCCCCGGCGACGTGGAAACGCGCGACGCGGAGAGCCGCAAGAAGGTCGAGCTCTATCAGCTGTATGAAGAGCAGTGCCAGCGCGAAGGCGTGGTCGATTTCGGCGAGCTGATGCTGCGCAGCTTCGAGCTGCTGCGCGACAACGATCCGATCCGCGAGCACTACCAGCGCCGGTTCCAGCACATCCTGGTGGACGAGTTCCAGGACACCAACAAGCTGCAGTACGCCTGGCTCAAGCAACTGGCGGGCGACACGGTCGATGGCCGCTTCCAGTCGCGCAGCAGCGTGATCGCGGTGGGCGACGACGATCAGAGCATCTATGCGTTTCGCGGTGCGCGCGTGGGCAACATGGCCGACTTCGTGCGCGAATTCGCTGTGGAGCGCCAGATCAAGCTGGAGCAGAACTACCGCAGCTACAGCAACATCCTCGACTCCGCCAACGCGCTCATCAGCAACAACAGCCGCCGCCTGGGCAAGAACCTGCGCACGACGCAGGGCCCGGGCGAGCCGGTGCGGGTGTACGAATCGAGCACCGACCTGGCCGAGGCGCAGTGGATGGTCGACGAGATCAAGCAGCTGGTCAAAAGCGACGGCTTCGAGCGCAAGGAGATCGCCGTGCTTTACCGCAGCAATGCGCAGAGCCGGGTGATCGAATCGGCGCTCTTCAATGCGTCCGTGCCCTACCGGGTGTACGGCGGCCTGCGCTTTTTCGAGCGCGCCGAAATCAAGCACGCGCTGGCCTATCTGCGCCTGCTGGAGAACCCGCACGACGACACGAGCTTCCTGCGCGTGGTCAATTTCCCGCCGCGCGGCATCGGCGCGCGCAGCATCGAAGTGCTGCAGGACGCCGCCCGCAGCGCCGGCTGCTCGCTGCACGACGCCGTGAGTGCGGTGCCGGGCAAGGCCGGCACCAACCTGGGCGCCTTCGTCGCGCTGGTCGATGTGATGCGCGAGCAGACACAGGGGCAGAACCTGCGCGGCATCCTGGCGCAGATGCTGGAAGCCAGCGGGCTGATCGAGCACTACCGCAACGAAAAGGAGGGCGCCGACCGGCTGGAGAACCTGGACGAACTCATCAACGCGGCCGAGAGCTTCGTCACGCAGGAAGGCTTCGGCCGCGATGCCGTGGCGCTGCCGGTGGACGAGCACGGCGCCAACCTGTCGCAGAGCCCTGCCAGCCAGGGGCTGGACCCTGCCCAGCCGGTGATCGACGAGCCGCTGCCACCCGTGGCCGGCATCGTGGATGCCGACACGGGCGAAACCCTGTCGCCGCTGGCCGCCTTCCTGACGCACGCGGCGCTGGAGGCCGGCGACAACCAGGCCCAGGCCGGGCAGGACGCGGTGCAGCTGATGACGGTGCATGCCAGCAAGGGGCTGGAATTCGATGCGGTCTTCATCGGCGGCATGGAAGAGGGCCTGTTCCCGCACGAGAACTCCATGAACGACCGGGAGGGACTGGAGGAAGAGCGCCGGCTGATGTATGTGGCCATCACCCGTGCCCGCAAACGTCTCTACCTCAGCCATTCGCAAACGCGCATGCTGCACGGCCAGACCCGCTACCACATCAAGAGCCGGTTCTTCGACGAGCTGCCGGAGTCCGCGCTCAAGTGGATCACGCCGCGCCAGACCGGTTTTGGCAGCTATGCTCCTAAATCAGGAGCATCAAGCTCTTATGAATCGGGCGCTAGAGGTGGATTCGGCTTCAAATCGGAAACCTTCGCCAGCCCCCCGGTGCCGGCGCAGAAAGCGGCACCGTCGCATGGGCTGCGCGCAGGGCTGGCCGTGTTCCACACCAAGTTCGGCGAAGGCAAGGTGCTGGCGCTGGAAGGCACGGGCGACGACGCCCGCGCGCAGGTGAACTTCCCGCGCCACGGCACCAAGTGGCTGGCCCTCAGCATCGCCAAGCTGACGATCGTCGATTGACGACCGGAGCGAGGGCGAGGGCGAGCGCGAGGGCGGAGCAGGCAGACGGGGAGCAGAAGCAGTGGGGCGTCTGGCGGCGACGGTCTGCCCAGGCAGGCCCCGGCGCGCGGACCGGAAGGCGCGCCCGCCCTCCTGCGCCGAATCTCAGGCCGGCAGGCAGAGGATGGTCGCGCGGTCGGAGGGCAGTTTCTCCGCGTAGAGACCCTTGCGCTCCGGTGACACCAGCGCCGACAGTCCCTGCATGACCACCACGTCCGCACCGGCCGGGGCTTCGCGGTAGCACTTGCCCAGCACCTCGACGGTGCGGCTGAGCGCCCGGGCCTGATCGGGCGCGCTCTTCTCCACGCTGGCGGCCTGCTGGGTCAGCCAGGCTTCGTACGCTTCCAGCGTCTGTGCCTTCAGCTTCTGCCGTTCAGCCTCGGGAATCATGCTGGCGTAGAGGGCTGTGAGGCTCTGCGCGCCGGGCTGGCCCAGGTGCAGCACCGCATCGTATTGCGCCTCAAACGCGCCCTGCCGGTACACCACCCGCTGGATGCGATAGCGCAGCTCGCCCTTGTCGCCACCCAATGTCTTGACCAGCTCGCGCGCCGAAGCACTGTTCGGATCGCTGGCGAACTGCTGCTGCAGGGCGCCGGTGATTTGCGCGTCCGAAGGGTAGGCGATCTGCCCGGGTTTGAATTCGTTGTCGCCCGGCGAACAGGCGGTGAGCAATGCCATTAATGCCGGGACGATTAACAAGCGGGCGGTGGACATAACGGGTTGCATTTCTTTCATGACGGTTTGGTGAATGGAGTGCGGGAAATTGTCGATTTCCGTGCTGCGGATGCCGGCTTTTTTATGTTTACTGTGGTTTCATAATGATGGTGACGGTAACTGGTTGATATTTTCAGGGGGTTGACACCTTGCTTCTTCCCCCTCCAGCGTCGGAGGAATGTAACTTTGTTCACAGAATTTTGTATCAGCGCCGGCGTCTCCATCATTTCTCCATCTTCCAAGAGAAAAGAGGGTGGTTCGATGGTCGTCGTGTGTAGGACAAAACGCTTTATGACAGGCCGCAGTAGAAACTTTTGATTACAGGCGCAAGCACGGGCGACGAAAAGAATCTGCTGCCGGCCCATTTCGGGTCGCCGTTTTTGATTCATCCCGACCTGAAAGGATTTCTCCATGCGCAAGCTTGCAATCACCGCAGTCGCCACCCTGTCCATGACCTGCGGCATCGCTTTTGCCCAGAGCGGCAACATCAGCGTTCCCGGCCTCGTCTCCGGCAAGGGCTCGGCGGGTTCCGAGATCACCAACAGCCGCATCACCGTGGCCGGCAACAAGGCCACCAACGTCACCTCCGGCGGCGGCAAGGTCGGCATGAAGATCGCCGAGGTCTCGATGGACGGCATTGCCAACGTCAACAGCATCAACATCACCGGCTCCAAGATCCGCAACAGCGAGATCACGGTGAGCAACAACGAAGCCACCGACATCAAGGCCTTCGGTGGCACGGCCAACGTCAACAGCATCAACATCAACTGATGTGCGGGTTCGCTGGCGGTCCACCCCGCCAGCGTTCTGCCGTGGGCCTGGCCTGGCGGGGTTGACCTCCGACCTGGCAAGGCCCACCGCAGAGCGGCCGAACCCCTCCATCGCGCCCCAGGCAGCGCCCGCCACACGGCCGGCAGCCGCCACCGGAAACCACCGAACGCCCCCCCGATCGCCGAGCCCCCGGCCGACGCAGCGAAGGAGTCCCGTGCAACGTCCTCCCACCACCACCACCACTACCACCTCCTCCCCGCGCCATTTCCCGTGCAAACGGACCAGCTGGCCCGTGGTCTGCCTGATCGGCGCGTCCGTCGCCGTGCCGCTCGGGGCCACGGCCCAGGAATCCATCCTCGGTGGCCTGGGCTGGCACAAGAACAGCCCGGGCACGCAGGTCGAAGGGCAGAGCGAGGTGCGGGTGCAGAACAACCGCGCCAACGCCCGCGTGCTGGGCAGCGGCGGCAAGGGATCGGGCCTGGCCAACGTGGGGGCGCAGATCGATCTGGTGGGCACCGCGCAGGCCAACGTGGCGGGCCTCGCCGGCATGCAGTTGCGGCAGACGGCCGTGCAGGTGCTGGACAACCAGGTGACCGGCTTCGTGAACGCCATGGGCGGCGCCGCCACGGCCAACGTGGCGCTGATCGCCAGCGGAAGCGGCTCCCGGCCGCTCACGTCGTCGCAGGTCAGCGTGCTGGGCAACCGCGCGTCGAACATTTCCGCGTTCGGTGCCAACGCCAAGGTGCTGCTGGGCACCGGCTCCCTGCAGCTGCCTGGCCGGGCTTCGGGCAACAGCGTGCTGCTCGACGGCACGGATGCGAGCCAGGCCCGGCTGACCGTCGCGGACAACGAAGCGGGCGACATCACCTCGATCGGTGGCTCGGCGCTGGCCAACACGCTGACGGCGAACGGCGGCAAGCTGACCGACGTCGACATCGCGCAGGTCGGCAACCGGGCCCGTGAAGTCCGCGCGGGTGGCGGCACGGCCGGCGTGGGGCGCGGCACCATCGGGCAGGTCAACCTGACCGGCGTGGCCGCGGCCAACACGGTGGCGATCGCATCGAGCGAGCTGGCCCGCGCACGCATCACCCAGACCCGGAACCAGGCCAGCAACGTGGTCACGACCGGCGGCAGCGCGCTGGCCAACTCCGTCAGCTTTTCCGACCACCGCTCCGGCGCAGGGCGCTACACGGCCACCCTGACCGGCAACCGGGCCGACCAGGTGCAGGCCTGGGGCGGGGAGATGTCGATCCTGCAGGGAGCGCTGGCCGATGTGCGGCTGTCCGCCACCGCCCTGGCCAACACCGTGTCGGTGAACCGGGGGCGGCTGGAATCCGACCCCGCGCACCTCATCGCATCGAACACGGCACGCAGCGTTGCGGCCACCGGCGGCGGCGCTGCGGCCAACAGCATCTGGCTGGACGACGCCACGGTTCGCGGCGGCACCGTCACATTGAGCGGCAACACCGCCGAGCAGATCCAGACGGCAGGCATGGCCGGCCAGGTGGGTGCCGGCGTGGTCGGCAGCTTCGAGCGCAACGGCCGCGCCGTGGCCAACAGCCTGGTGGCCGATCGCCAGTCCACGCTGGAACAGGTGCCGCTGACACTGGCGGCCAACCAGGCGCGCCAGGTGTCCGGCAGCGGCGGCCTGGCGGCTGCCAACGCGGTGCTGCTGAGCGAGGGCCGGGCAGAGCGCACCTCCGTCAGCCTGGCGGGCAACACGGCGCAGGGCGTGCGCTCCACCGGGTTCGCCGCATCGGCCGGCGGCGGCCTGCTCTTTTCCGCGTCGCAGCAGTCGGCGGCGCTCGCCAACACCCTGGCGGTCACGGGCTCGCAGCTCGATGCCTCTGGCGTCACGGTGGTGGGCAACGACGCGGCGCGGCTGGACGCGCGCGGCGGCAGCCTGCTGGCCAACAGCGTGGCGCTGGAGAGCGGCGGCGGCCGGGCGTCGCAGCTGTCCGCCTCGGGGGTGCTGGCGGGCAATACGGCCACCGACATCGGCACCGAGGGCGGTGCGGTCTCCGGCGCGGTCGGGGCGGTGTCCAGCGAGGCGCGCGCCCGGGCGGCCGCCAACGCGGTGCTGCTGCACGACGGCGCACTGATCGACCGGGCAGCATCCTGGACGGTGGCGGGCAACACCGCCCGCAACGTGCAGGCCACGGGCGGCACGGCCCTGGTGAATGCGCTGGCCGCGTACCGCCAGGCATCGGTGCGCGGCGGCAGCGTGGTGCTGGCGGGCAATACGGCGGACGGCGTCCGCGCGGAAGGGGGCACCTCGCAGATGCTGGGCGTGGGCTCCAACAGCAACGGCGTGCTGGCCGCCAACTCGGTGTACCTCGACGGCTCCGGTGCGGTGGGCCTGTCGCGCAGCACGGCGGTCGTGGCGGGCAACACGGCGCGGCAGTTGCAGGCGCAGGGCGGCCGCATCAACGCCAACGCGCTGTCGGTGAATGCGAGCGGCCAGGTCGATGACGCCAGCGTGCTGATCGCCGGCAACACGGCGGCCAGCGTGCGCAGCGAAGGCCGCGAGGGCACGGTGGGCGGGTTCGCCGCCTTCGGCAAGGGCGTGGGCCAGGCCAATGCCAACGCCGTCCAGGTGCTGGCGCGCCTGCAGGCGGGCAGCGTGCAGCTGGCGGGCAACACTGCGGGCGGCGTCACCGCCACCGAAGGGCTGGCCGCGGCCAACAGCTTCGTGCAGGGCGGCGGCGATGCCCGCGGGGTGCAGATCGCCGTCTCGGGCAACACCGCCGGCACGGTGCGGGCCGACGGCGGCCAGACCGCGCTGGCCAACAGCGTGCAGAGCGACGGCAGCCTGCAGTCGGCCGCCGTGACGGTGGGCGCCAACCAGGCGTCGGCCCGCACCGGGTCGGGCGACGCCCTGGCCAACAGCGTGCGGGTGAAGAAGCAGGCCCGGGTGCAGGGCGCCTCGGTCACGGTGGCCGGCAACCAGGGCCACTCCACGGGCGGCACGGCCAACAGCGTGGACGTGGAAGGCAGCGTGCAGGGCGGCAGCATCACCGTGCTGGGCAACCAGGGGCGCGCGGAGGGCGGCGGCTCCATCAACAGCGTGACCGGCAGCGGCCGGTTCTCCGGCAGCCAGATCACCGTGATGGGCAATTCCGGCACCGCCACGCGCGGCATGGCCAACAGCGTGGCCAACAGCGGATCGATCGCCGGCTCCAACATCACCATCCTGGGCAACCAGGCGTCGGTGCGGGGCGGTGGCACGGCCAACAGCGTGGACAACCACGGCACCATCGGCGGCAGCCAGATCATGATCGCCGGCAACACCGCGCAGGTCACCGGATCGGGCGTGGTCAACAGCGTGCGCAACCGGGGCAGCATGACGGGCGCGAACATCGCCATCCTGGGCAACCGTGGCAGCGCACAGGGCGGCGGCACGGTCAACAGCGTGGACAACCGCGGCAAGCTGACCGGCCGGGTCGTCATCGCCGGCAACGAAGGCAGCGCCACCATGGGCGGCACCGTGAACTCGGTGGTCAACCAGGGCGTGCTGACGGGCAACGTGCTGATCGCCGGCAACCGCGGGCGGGCGCTGGCCGGCGGCGTCTCCAACTCGCTCATCAACCAGGGCATCGTCACCGGCACAGTCGCCATCGTGGGCAATACCTCCGCCGCGGCGGCCGGGATCACCTCGGGCAGCGTGCGCAACGTGGGCGGGGCGATCACGGGCACGGCAGGGGTGGCCGGGAACGCGGCCTACGCGGCCAACCCTGGCTACACCTACACCGTCCCGTCCTCGGGGGTGATAAACCAGTCGGTGACCGTTTTGCCGGCGGTCAACCTGCTCAGCATGTAGTGCGAAGTCGTGCCTGATCGTGCGCGCCCCTCACCTGCCATGCATGCGCGCAGCAGCCCATTCTTTGTCGAACAAGGAGCTTTCTTCATGACAACAACGGTATCGGTAAGCCGCCCCTGCAGCGCCTGGTGGGTCCGCTGCGCGTGCGCGCTGGCAGTGGCCGGCGGCGCGGCGGGCGCCCAGGCGCAGCTGGTCAACTACAACGAGCAGCTGGGCAGCTACAAGGACTCGAACCAGAGCGGCGTGAAGCTGCAGGACAGCGTCTACCCGTCGGTGAGCGCGAAGGCCCGGGTCAACCGCGCCATCGCCCAGAACGCGCTGGTGGACCAGAGCGCGCTGGTGCAGCCCGACGGCACGTTGAAGCTGCCGGAGGACCAGCGCAACGTGGTGATCCGCTCCACCTATTCCGACGTGCAGCGCGGCACCGACGGCACGCTGCGCATCGCGAGCCCGGTGATCCAGGGGCCCGTGAACGGCAACGTGACGCTGTTCGTGGAAGGGCGCGGGGTCGAGAACATCACCGTCATCAACTCGCCGCGCTGAACCTCCGTTCCACTTTTTTTCTTCGTCTTGTCGTGCAGCGTTAAGAGACTGCACGGGCGCCGGCCGGAGCTGAAAGGGCTCCCACGCCGAGACGCCACTCCTTCATTCACATAAAGACCACAAAAATCATGATGCAAACAACACTGCGGTGGGGAGGCGCGCTGCTGGCGCTGGCTCTGCTGGGCGGCTGCGCAACGACCCAGAACGCCCTGGACGATGCGACCAAGCTGATGGCCGAGAGGGACGCCGAGAAGCTGCTGCCGGTGACCAACCTCAGCCCCTATTCGATGGCGCTCGGCCGCTTCGGCTCCATGCTCGACGTCTACAAGGACGGCGACCCGATCATCTACATGCAGACGCGCAGCATCCTCGATGCGACCAATCTGTCGAGCCCGCTGGCGGGCGCTGAAATCCCGGGCGACATCACCGAGATGGTGCGCACGGCGGTCAACCGCATCGGGGCGCGCGTGGTGTACGTGCCCTACCACCCCGACTACCTGGTGGCGCAGGCGCAGCTGGGCGCCAAGTTCGGCGTGACCATGCCCGACTTCCTGATCACCGGCGCGCTCACCGAGTTCGACCGCGCGATCTCCGGCGCCGGCCGGGTCAACTCGGCGGGCATCGAGTTCGGCGGCGGCAACGGCAAGCTCACGCTGGGTGCCGACGTGAAGCGCTCGGCCATCTTCTCGGCGCTGGCGCTCGACCTGAACCTGGTCAGCTTCTCGACCCAGCAGATGGTGCCGCGGATCCAGTCGTCGAACGTGGTCAAGGTGCTGAACTTCAGCTCGGAAGACAACGCCAGCCTGGGCTTCTATGGCGATGCCTTCGGCTTCAAGATGGAAGGCAAGTACCTGCAGGGCCGCCACTCGGCCATCCGCACGCTGGTGGATCTGAGCGTGCTGGAACTGGTGGGCAAGGCCACCAACACGCCTTACTGGCGCTGCATTCCCGGCGGCATGCCCGACCCGGTGGTGATCGAGAACATGCGCGCGGCCTACACGGGCCTCACCCCCGAGCTGAAGCTGGGGCTGATCCAGGTCATGCTGCGCAAGTACGGCGAGCCCGTGCAGGTCACCCAGAAGTACGACGAAGCCACCAAGACGGCCCTGCAGAAGGTGTATTCCGAGCGCTTCGCCGACAAGGGCGAGGTGGACGTCATGCAGTGGTCCGGCTTCGAGCCGCTGTTCTTCAACGTGCCCATGTCGTGGGAGCCTCGCTCGGCCAACGCCAACGCCAACGCCAATGCCGCTACCGCCATCGTGCCGGTCAGCGGCGCCGCCCAGCCCGCAGCGAAGGCCGGCACATGATGGCCCGCCATCCAGGCACCGTGGGCTGGCTGCGCGCCGCAGGCTGCGTCGCCGCGATGTCCCTGGCCGCCGCGTCGGCCCTGGCGCAGACGGTATCGGCCCCGAACGCCACCGTCACCACGGGCACCACCGGCACCACCGGCGCCAACGCGGCCCCCGCCGCGCCGGCCACGGCGGCGGCCGCCACCTCCACCGTGCGCGGCACGCCGGCCGCAGGGGAGGGTGCCCGCTTCGTCGAGGCCTGCAACCAGTCCATCGAAAAGGGCGTGGCGGGCCTCGGCTGCCAGGGTCCCATCTACCGCAACGAGCTCGAGCGGCTGAAGCAGGAGGCGCTGACCACCCAGAACCCCCAGCTGCTGTCGTTCGTGGGCGATGCCTACCAGAACCAGCGCTCCGGCATCGCCGACATCAGCCAGGCCTACCGCTGGTACCTGCTGGCCGCCGTGCGGGGCGATCCACGCGCCATGCAGCAGTTGTCCGAGATGAACCGCCAGGGACGCGCCGGGTTGCCGCAGGACCGCGTCAAGGCCCTGGGCTACGCGAGGCTGGCCGAGCGCCTGAGCAGCCCGGGCATGGCGGCGGCGACCGACGCCACCCGTGCCATCACCGAACTGGGCGGCCAGATGGCCGCCGAAGAGGTGGCGCTGGCCGAGCGCTTCTCGCAAGAGCTGGAAATGCAGGTCCGCCAGCGGCAATCCGGCGGCGCAGCCCCGTCGCCCGCCGCGACCGCGCTGCCCTCGGCCGGCGGAACCTTGCCGGGCGCAGGGCAGGTCGCGCCCTCCACCACACTTCCCGGCGGGGCTGCGACCTCGCCAGCGCCCGCCGGTGCGGCACCGCTGCCCGGCACCCGCTTGCCAGGAACCCCGATGCCATGACCCAGTCCTCTGCCCGTTTCAGCTTCCGCCTCTCCGTCGTGCCCGTGGCCGTGATGTGTCTCGCACCCGTCCTGGCACAGGCGCAGATCGGCCCCGTCGGGCCCATCGGCCCGGTGGGAGCCACCGGCACGAACGCTCAGGGCGGCAGCCGGGAGCGTGCCGCTCCTGCGACGCCGCCCGCAGCTGCCGCTCCGTCCACCGGGGCTGCACCGGTGAGGTCGGTGACGGGGCAGGGCAACCGTATCGAGGTGACCGGCAACACCGCCACGCGCACCGGCTGCGGGCCGGGCGGCGCGTCCGTCAATTCGATCCAGGTCGACCGGCAGAGCCTGGAAGGGCAGACCGTGATCGTGCAGGGCCGCAACAGCAGCGACGTGGACGTGCGGCCCTGTCCTGCGGCGGGGAACGGCAGCGAAGCCGCACCCGCAGCGGGCCCGGGCACGCAGGTCAACAGCATCCGGGTGCGCTAGCCGCCCCGCGTGGTCGCCCGCGCCGGCTGCGGCCGCCACGGCCTGCCGAGCCGGGGCGACCCGTCTCTCCATAACAAACAGGAACCAGAAAGGCCAAGGGAATGAATCTGATCCATACCGCCCTCTCCACCGACACGCGCCCAGCGCCCGCAGCACGCCGCTCCCTCGTGCGCCCGGGTGCCATGGCCATCGCGCTCGCCATGGTCGCGCTGGCCGGCTGCAAGGACCAGTCCGCACCTGCCGTGGCGGCCACGCCGGCCGTGCCAGCGGTGCCGGCCACGTCCGCGGCCCCCGCAGCGCCCGCTGCGGCGCAGGCCCCTGCCGCTCCTGCAGGCCCCGCAGTGCCGGCGGCCCCTGCCGCGACCGAAGTGCCCACCACCACCATGTCGCCCGCTGCCACCGCCGCGCCGCGCAAGCTGCCGCTGGGCCTGCAGGGCGTGGCCCCGGCCGGCGTGACGGTGCGCGTGAAGAGCGTGGAGATCGGCGGCGACGCCACGGTGCTGGATGTGAGCATTTCGTTCGCCAACCGGATCACCGACTCCACCATGCTGGCCCTGGCCGACACCTATCTGCAGGACGAGTCGGGCGCCAAGCTGCACATCAAGCGGCCCGACACCAACCGTGACCTGACCATCCGCGAGGGCGAAACGCTCAACGGGCAGCTCGTCTTCATGGGCAGCGTGGCGCCCACCGCGCGCAAGCTCAAGCTGGTGTTCAACGACGGCGCCCAGGGCGACAACATCGTCTCGCCCGGCTTCTCGATGGACCTGCCGCTGCAGGGCGGCTGATGGCAGGCGCCTACCGCAGTCGCCTGGCGCCGGCCGTGCTGGCCGCCTGCGCGTGCCTGGCCAGTGGCGGGGCCATGGCCCAATCGCTGGTGGTGGAGCGCAGCGGCAAGCCCCTGGCGCAGGTCGCCAGCACTCAGTTGCGCGTGGTGCCCGATGCGCCGCGCACGCAGCTCAGCCCGCAGCCCGTTGCGGGTTCGCTCGCGCCGCAGGGCCCGGCCACCCAGCTGCAGCCGCAAGCCGGCCCGCAGACCCTGCTGCGCGAGGCCGAAGTGCCGCCCGCCCGGCTGGAGCAGACGCGGGCGCTGCTGGTGGAACTGAACGCGCAGCCCACAGCGCAACAGGCCATCTCCGTCGATCTGCCGGCAGACGTGCTGTTCGACTTCGACAAGGCGACGCTGCGGCCCGATGCCGCCGCACCGCTGGACAAGGCGGCCGAAATCATCAAGAGCTATCCGCAGGCGCCCATCACCGTGCTGGGCCACACCGACAGCAAGGGCAATGACGCCTACAACGATGCCCTGTCGCTGCGGCGTGCAGAGACCGTCGCGCAGGCCTTGCAGCAACGCACCTCGCGCCTGCCTGCGGCCCGCGGCCTGGGCGAGCGCGAGCCGGTGGCGCCCAATGCCACGCCGGACGGCCGCGACGACCCACAGGGACGGCAGAGGAACCGGCGCGTGCAGATCCTGATCGGCGCGCTCTCGTCCGGCTCCGCCGCCGCCACTCCAAGGAACTGACATGGCCCTGATCCGTTGCCCCGAGTGTTCACGCGAGGTGTCCTCGCACGCCCCGGCGTGTCCGGGATGCGGCTACCCGATCCAGGCCGGCACGGCGCAGTCGCCCCGGCCCGGCGCGGGCCCGCACGCGCCGCAGCCTGCGTGGCAGTCGCCCGGGGTCTGGGGTCGTATCGCGACCGTGCTGGGCGCCTGGATGATCGTGCCCTGGATCGCGCGCCTGATCTTCGCCGTCGGCGCGCTGGTGCTGGGCTACTTCATGTTCACCAAATAGGCGCGGCCATCGGCCTACGGCCAGCAGCCAACTGCTAGCGACCAGCCACCAGCGGTCTGTGGTGCGGGGCTTCCGCTCGGGCGAGGGCTTCCGGCGGCATGCCGGCTCGCCCGTCGCCCGGTTGACGCACCGGCAGTCGCGTGGCCGGCCATGCCCGCTTCACCGCCCGGCCAGCGTCCAGTGGTTGTCCATGCGCGCACCGGCCAGGGCGCTGGCATGCGCATGCCGCAGCGGTGCGGCGCCTGCCGCGTCCTGCAGCGAATGGTCCAGCCCGGCAGCCCAGAGGCGGCCTGCAGCGGGGGCCAGCGCGCACACCTCAGGCAGCTCCACCAGGCCCCGCCAGCTCCCCTGCGGGGAGAAGGTGGCAATGCCGCCCGCCCGTGGGCAGCTCACCGCCCAGCCTTCGGCCGTGGCCGAGATGCTGCCGCCGTAGCCGCGCAGCGCAGCGGGTGTGGGCGGGGCTGGTTCCGCCAACCGCAGCCGTTGCCCGTCGAAGAGCGCCAGCACCGGCGCCTGGGCGCGGGCGCTGGCGTCGTCGTGTTCCGCCTGCAGCGCAATGCCCAGCATCGAGCCTTCGGCATTCCAGGCCAGGTGCCGCAGGCTGAGGCGCGGGTCCGCCAGCCGCCACTGGCCACGCAGCGCCCCGGTGCGGCCGTCGAGCTGCACGAGCGATGAATCCATGGTGTGCAGATCGCGTTTGACGCGGCCCGTTTCCGGGGCAGTGGGCACGCCGCCATTGGCCACGATGAGGGGCGCCGCCCGGCCCGCAGCTTCGGGCGCGAACGCATGGGGCGCCCACCGCAGTTCATGCGCGTCGATGCCGTGGGTGGGCCACTCGGCCACGGTCTCCAGGCTGCCTGCGTCGCGCATGGCCACCAGGCTGGCGCCGGTATCGACGTCGGTCTCGGTGGTGTAGAGCGCGCTGCCGTCCGCCGACGCGATCACGTGGCCGTTGAACGATCGGCTCGGATCCACCCAGTGCCAGCGCGGCGGCGTGGCCGTGCCCGGTTGCCAGTGCACCAGCCAGTCCCCCGGCCGGCGCGCGGTGGCGACGATGCTGCCGTCGGGCAGCACATGCACGCCGTGGGCCCGGGTGGGTACTTCCAGCGCGTGCAGCACCTGCAAAGGGGCCGCCGGATCGCGGCCCACGCCGAGCAGGCCGACGCGGTAGCCGCCATCGGCCTGCTGCCATGCCGCCGCCAGGCGCGTTTGCGGCCCTGCCGGCGCCGCTTGCGCCACGGCGCTGCAGGGCAGGCCGAGCAGGCCCAGCCACTGCAGCGCAAGGCGCCGGGTGGGCAGGCCGGGATGCCGGGTTCGCGGCGTCACGTCAGTCGCCATCCGCATCCGAAAAGCCGATGCTGACCTCCAGCGCCGGGGCAATGTCCGCCTCGGCCAGGCGTTTGAGCGCGGCCAGTTCGCGGGCCGCCTGCTGCACCGCAGCGGCCGGGGGTGGGCCGCCCGCCTGGTTCATAGCGGTGAAGGCCGCGTCCACCGACCGCGTGGCGGCCAGCAGCCTGTCGGCCAGCGGGTTCAGGCCCCGACCGCGCAGGTAGGTTTCGAGCGGCACCAGCGCCTGGCCGGGCGCGGGGGTGGCGGCACCCGCCGGCAGCACGGCCAGGGTGCGCACGGCCTGCCACTCGGCCTTCCAGGCGGCGACGGTCTGGCCGCTGGCGGCACGGGGGTAGTCGGGCGCCCGCGCGCCCTGTGCGGCGCGCAAGGGCTTTTCCATGTGCGCCCAGCGCAGCCGTTCGATGCCGCCCACCCACTGGTTGATGAACTCCGCCATGGCCTGCGTGGACCGCTCCTGCTCGTCCTCGGCGGCCCAGTCGGTGCGCGCGGCGGCATCGAAGGCCGCACGCAGCGCCACGGCCTCCCGCTCCACGTCCAGCGCGGCTTCGACGGCGTAGCCGCAGGCCGGGGTGCCCGCAGCGGCGGGCTGTGTCCACAGCAGCCACTCCAGCGCCGGCAGGCCCTTGCCGGGCGTGCCCACGCGCTCGAACGCCGCCGCGCCCTGGGGCTGGGCCTTGATGGCGCGCTCGATCAGGTGGGGCCGGGTGGGCGCGAAGTCGATCTGCCGCTGGCTGCGCCGGGCGATCACCGGGCCGACCGCCACGCCCGACAGGCCCTCCCAGGCCAGCATGGCGCCGGTCCAGGCGGCGCGTGCGCCTTGCAGTGCCGCATCGGCCTGGGCGGCCGGTGCCGCGCACAGGGTGCGCAAGGCCGGCGGCAGCGCCTGCGCCGCGGTGGCGAATGCGGCAGCGCGCGGCACGCCCCAGTGGCCGTAGAGGCCCTGCAGCGCCTGGGTGGTGTCATAGAAGGGTACGGCCTCGACCCGCCAGCCGGTCTGGGCCCGGGCCGCCGGCAGGGCGGCCGCCAGCGCCAGGCCGGCGCCCAGCAGGGTACGCCGCGCGGTCACACCAAGGGCGAAGGATTTCATAGCGACTCCACGAACCGGACCAGCGCTTCGCGGTCGGCCTTGTTCATCTTCAACACGTTGTTGCGCGCGTCTTCGGCTTCACCGCCGTGCCACAGCACGGCCTCCAGCACACCGCGTGCGCGGCCATCGTGCAGCAGTCGGGTGTGGCCGTTGACGTCCTTGATGAGGCCGATGCCCCAGAGCGGCGGCGTGCGCCACTGCCGCCCGTTCGCCAGGAAGTCGGGGCGCCCGTCGGCCAGGCCCTCGCCCATGTCGTGCAGCAGCATGTCGGTGTAGGGCCAGATGCGCTGGCCCGACAGTGCCTTGCTCGTCAGGCGCGGGAACGGGCCTTCCTTGGTGACGTAGCTGGGCCGGTGGCAGGTGGCGCACTGGGCCTGCGCGAAGAGGGCCTGGCCGCGCAGCACCTGCGCGTCGCTGGCGTCCCGCCGGGCCGGCGGGGCCAGCGTGGCCTGGTAGAACACCACGTCGTCGAAGGTCTTGTCGTCGATCTCCACGCCATGCTGGCCGCGCGCGCCGGCGCTCACGCCGCTGGGCGAGGCGCTGCAGTCGGCCTGGGTGGTGGTGCACGATTCGCTGGGGAAATGGCGCGAGGTGATGCCCATGTCGCCCACGAAGGCGCCACCGGTCTGGTGGGCGATGGTGGCTACGTTGGCCTTCCAGCCGAAGCGTCCCAGCAGGGTGCGGCCCGAGGGCGCGTCCCACACCCGGTTGGGCATGCCCTTGATGGGGCCGGGCGCGGCGGCCTGGTCGGCCGCGTTCGCCAGGATGTCGGCTTCGTCGATGGCCTCCAGAAGGCCCACGCCGATGATCTGCGGCGCGATGCGCGGGCCGATCATGGTGCCCTTGTGGAGCGGCCCGTAGCCCAGGTCGCGCACCCCGTAGGTCGGCTTCAGCAAGGTGTAGGCCGTCCCGTCGGCAAAGCGGCCGCGCTGGGTGCCGTAGCGCAGCGTGGCCTGGCCTTCGGGCTTGACGCCGTGCACCGCTGCCGTGTTGAGCTGGTCGCCGTACACCGGCTCGGGGTTCGGGCCGCCGTGCGGATCGGTGCCCGGAATCGACAGGCGCAGCAGCAGCGACACCAGCGGGTCGCGCGTCTCGCCCAGGCGGTTGAAGATGGCCGGCGGCTCGCCCCGCCCGTCCTGGATGTGGCAGCCGCCGCAGGACCGCGCGATGAAATGCGGGCCCAGCCCGTCGCGCGCGGTGGTGGAGCCGCCCGTTTCCACCCAGTTGCGGCGGAAGAACGAATTGCCGATCACGAAGCGCGTGCGCTCCGCATCCTCCAGGTTGGCGGCGGGAAAGGAAAACGCGTTGCGGCCGGTGGCGAACACGGTGGTGTCGCCGCCGACGCGCTCGCCCAGCGGGTCGGGCGGGGCGCTGGCCACCAGGCCCGTGGCGGCGGCCAGCCCGGCGCCGGCCACGGCAAGGCCGCGCCAGCCCCTGGCGGCGGGGCGCATGAACGGTCGTCGCGAGATCAAGGACATGGGCTCACGGCTCAGGGTTGCACCAGGGTGAGTTGCGTGATGCCAATGGCGTTGGCGGCCTCCACCAGGTCCTTGCTCTGCTGCGTCAGGCTGTTCACCGCCTTCTGGATGCGCTGGCGGCCGGGGGCATCGTTGCCGCCGATGATCTCGCGGTCGAAGGGCGCCTGGATGCCTTCGGTGGCGGCCACCGATGCGGCGATCTGGGCGGTGACCTTGTCGGCCAGCTGCGGATTCTTGGCGGCGACCAGCGCGCGCAGGGAAGCGCCCTGCACCTGGCTGCCGTCGGCACGGCGGTAGCTGCCCAGCCAGACGTTCTGGATGCCCATGGCGTTGGTCACGGCGTCGCGGTGGGTGTTGTCGGAGAAGCAGGAATGCTCGTCTTCCTGGTCCTGGCTGTTGAGCGCCACCTCCAGGCGTTCGCCCGCCAGCTCGCCGCGCGACAGCGACCCCAGGCCCACCAGCATCTTGCGCACCGACTCCTGGCCGCCACGCACGAACTGCGCGCGGTAGTTGTTCTTCGCCTTCGGGTCCCAGGCCTTGACCAGCGACGTCAGGTCGTCGATCAGCAGGTCGGTCACCACGTTCAGGTACTGGCGGCGACGGTCGGCATTGGGCTTCTTGCCGTCCACGAAGTCCTCGAAGTTGCGGTCGCCCGGGCCCGTGTCGGACAGGTCCTGGCCCCACAGGAAGAACTCGATGGCATGCCAGCCGGTGGCGATGTTCTCTTCGCCGCCCCGTTCGTTCTGTGCAATCAGGTTCTTCTTGTTGATGACGAACTTGCGGTTGTTGATCAGGCCGGAATCGGGCTTGCCCTCGACGCTGTCCACGTACGACTCGTCCATCGGCCAGGCGTTGAGCTGGCCCTCGGGGCCCTTGTCGTCGTCGATCGGGCCGCCGTAGAAGCGGAAGGCCTCGGTCTGGCCGTAGAACTCGCGCGCGGCAAGCCAGGTCTTGCGCGCTTCGGCCAGGGCCTCCGCCGAGGGCTTGGCGGTGAACGCCTTCACGGCGGTCTGCATGCGCCGGGCGGCGTTCAGCGTGTCTTCGTAGTTGGCATGCACCAGCACGGCGTAGTGCGCCGCCACGGCCTGGGCGGTGACCGGCTGCGCCGCCTGGGCGGCTGCGCCTTGGGCCTGCGCCACGCCCACAGCGCCCAGGGTGCCGGTGAACATCAGTGCGGCCAGCGCAGCGGTTTTGAACAGGGGTGTGGGCATGGGCATCTCCAGGAAGGCAAGAGGGTGTAGGGAAAAGGGCGCGGCTCCGTGGGAGCCGGGCCTGCGAGGCGGCAGTCGCGCGGTGTCCGCACCGCCTGCGTCAGCGCAGCCGGCGTGGCGGCCAGGCGCCGTCTCGGCCGCCCGCGAGCGTGCGGGCCGAAGACCTTGAGCGCGCCCGGTGCCGCCGGAGGATTGGACAGCGGGCCATTATAAGAATGCGATTTATTATCATTTGAGCGCCCCGGCGGTTTCGGGCGGAATGCGTGCAAATGGGGGGAAAGCATCGCGCCCTAGGTCCGTCGATTTGCTATCATTATGATAGCTATATGTGCTTATATATCAAGCGCTACAGGCCGATTTTGCTGTGAATCGTGCGGATCGGGGTCGGCGCCGGCCTTGCGCACAGGCCGCGGGCCCGGTGGGAAAGCCCATGCAAAAAGCGAGGCATAGGCCTCGCTTTCTGGATCGACCGCCCCCGGCCTGCGCCGGGGACAAAGGCGTGCTGCCGGCCTGCGGTCAGTTCAGCTTCATCTGCGACGGCGTGCCCGTCAGGTAGCCCACGGCCGAGCCGAACTTGTCCTTGTAGTTGGCGCGGATCATCGGATCGAGCTGGTCCTTGACCTTGCTGTGGATGCTGCCCCAATCACCGGCGTGCTGGAAGTTGCTCATGATGTAGGTGAAGCCGTTGATCTCGTCCACCGCGTGCAGACCGGTGGATTCGCCGCCGGCGGGCACCGACATCAGGCGCGACAGCTGCTTGGTGTCCACGTTGTACGCCCAGAGGAAGTTGTTCACGTGCTGGCTGCTGTCCTCGCCGATGAAGAGGGTGCGCAGCTTTTCCGAGAACTTCAGGTTGTCGGGGTTGGCGATGTTGTTCGGGTTGGCGGTGTTGCCCAGCGCGTCGGCGGTGATGTCCTCGCCGGCCAGCAGGGCCTTGGTGTCCACCGGCATCCAGTCGCTGTTGATGGCAGCGCCGTTCGTGTCCTTCTGGCCGCCGCGCAGGTTCAGCGCCATCACGGCACCGGCCACCAGCTGCTTGGGCACCGAGATGCCGTTGCCCGGCACGTTGGCCGCGTTGCCGGCCACCATGGACGACTGGATGTTCTGCAGGGCGGAGTAGGCGATCTTGTCCTTGGCGTTGACCGTGGTGCCTTCCATCTTGGTGAAGCCCAGGCTGGCGCCGCGCAGCGCGGCGTAGCGGTGGGTTTCGAGGAATGCGGCGGCCTTGTCCATGCCGGGGTTCAGCTTGATCCACTCGGTCTTGCCGTTGGCGACGATCTTGGTGAAGGTCGCGTCCTTGGGGTCGGTGGTGGCCACGGTCATGATGTCCGTGGGCTTGAGCGTGTTGGCGAGCTGCTCGATTTCGGCGCTGGTGGCCGAGCCCAGCTTGATCCAGGTGAGCGCCGCGGCGCTGGTGGCGGCCGGGTCGATGGAGAAGCCCGAGCCCACCTTGGCCGCGTACAGCGTGCCGGAGGACAGGTCCTTTTCCTTGTCGGCCACGAAGACGAAGTAGCCGCTGTTGGTGGCATCGTCCCCCATCAGCGCGGTGCGCTGGTCGGGCATGACCTGCACCAGTTCGTGCGAGATGCGGCCCATGCAGAAATGCTTCTTGATCGACGCGGTGCCATCGGTGTTCACCGTCACTTCGGGCATGTGGCCGTAGTGGTAGGGGTTGGCTGCCGTTTCGCTGCCGAACAGGTTCTTGCTGTAGGCCTTGAACTGCGCGTTCGACGCGGCGGTGAAGGCGTCGGGCTCGTACTCTTCGCTGGACAGGTGGGTGCCCCAGGGCGAGAGGCTCGCGCCACAGGTGATCCAGAGGCCATGCACCTTGGACGTATCCACGTTGTGGTACTTGACCAGCGACAGCTTGCCGGTGGCGGGGTCCTGGTCCAGGCTCAGCACGGCGATCGGCGAAGGCAGCTTGCCGTACATGTCGGTCTTGCCGTCCTGCGCCCAGGTGGTGTATTCGAACTGCACCACGGCGAACACGGGGTTGCCCTTGACGCCGTCCACCTTGGCATTGGGAACCGTGAGCAGCGAGGTGCCGTCCGGCGAGTCGGAAAAGAACTGGCGTTCCTTGCCGGCCACGGTGGTGTCGGCGATCGGCTTGTTGTTGATGTCCACATAGCCGCCGGCCAGGATCTTGCCGCCCTTGCCGTCTGCGACCATGTCGCCCGTCACGAAGAACGGCTGGTAGGCCAGCTGGTAGTTCTGCACCGAATCGTCGCTGAACTTCACGCTCATCGTGGAGCCGACCGAGGTGGTGGCCATGGCGGCGGGGTTGGTCAGGCTGGGCGCGGCCATCGACGTGAAGCTGGCCGACTTGAAGGTGGCGCTGTCGCTGCCGCCGCCGCAAGCGGTCAGGAACGACACGGAAGCGCTGGCGCCCAGCGGCAGCATGGGCACGCCAGCGAGGAATTGGAGGGCCTTGCGGCGGGTGGGCATCGGGGTGTTGGACATCGTTATTTCCGGCGGGTGAGGGGCGCAGCCTGCCGCTGCACGGCTCTTCGGAGCTGCGGCGCAGGCGAGCAAGAGGTGGCCACGGCAGCGGGGCCGCGATCACCGACCGGATGCTAGGCACCGGTCGTGACACCGCATTGACGGATCGATGACGGAAATATGACGGATTGGAGGCGGCGCGCCGGCGCCCCGTGCCCCGGTGCCCCGGTGCCCCGGGGGCCGCAGCCCGGCTGCGTCAGGGCGCGGGTGGCTCGCTGCCGGTGCGGCCGCTGGCGTCGGCCGGCGTGCCGTCTGCCGCTTCGGCCGCGGTGTGCGCGGTCCACTTCTCGGGCGGCTCGAAGCAGTCGCGGAAGGTGAACACCACCGAGCTGAAGAACATGGCGGCCAGCATCAGCGCGGTGCCCACCATGATCCCGCCGGCAATGCCCGTGCCCAGGCCGAACACGGCCAGCAGCGTCACGACCACGCTGACCAGGATGCCGGCGCCCAGGAACACGCCCGTCCAGGCGAAGCCGTACACCGTGAACGCGCCGAAATTGCGCAGGCAGGCGACGATGCTGAAGAAGAGCGCCTTGACCGGCGGCACGCCGTGCCAGTGCACCAGGCCGGGGGCGTGCCAGAACAGCAGCGAGAGCGGCACATACAGCATCAGCGACAGCCACATGGCGGCCTGGAAGTCGCCGGACTGGGCGATCTCGCGCGTCATGGGCGCGCCGCCCAGGTAGACGCGGGCGAACTGGCCGTCGTCCACCAGCGCCGAGATGCCCATCACCGCCAGGAAGCCGACGGCGTAGAGCGCGCCCAGCGACAGCATGGCGCGCAGCCGGTGCTGCCCGGTGCGAAAGGCCACCAGCAGCAGGGCCGGGGTGGGAAAGCGCCCCTGCGTGGCCTCGGCCGCCGCCACCATCATCGCGAGCGTCGCCGACGGCAGCAGCGCCAGCGCCACGGCCGGCCCCACCAGCGGCAGCAGCGACACCAGCGACATGGCCGCCATCGTCAGGAAGAACAGCGCCGCGAGCGCCATGGGCTGGCGCCAGAACACGCGGATGCCGAGGCGAACCCATTCCAGGCCCGTGCGTGCGGGAACGATGTGGAGTTTCATGAAGTGTGTGTGGAGTGCGGGCGCACGGCGCGGGAGCAGACGTCCCGGCGCGCGCGTGCGGTGAATTTACCCCACACGCCGTTGCGCGGGGTGCGCCAAGCCCTTGTGGCCGTCAGGCGTGTAGGGGATGCGCCACGCGCTGGCGCAGCACGCGCTCGAAGTGCGTGGGGTCGTGCGGCGTCAGCAGGGCGGCTTCGCGCGGCAGGTGGTAGTCCCAGAGGCGCGAGATCCAAAACCGGAGCGCACCGGCCCGCAGCATGGCGGGCAGCAGGGCGCGCTCGTCGCCGGTCAGAGGGCGTACCGCCTGGTAGGCGTCCAGCAGCGCCGCCGCCCGGGCCGGGTCGTGGGCGCCGCTGGCCAGTTCGATGCACCAGTCGTTCAGGCACACCGACAGGTCGAAAAGGAAGGTGTCCACGCCGGCGAAGTAGAAGTCGAAGAAGCCGGTCAGCTCCTCGCCCTCGAACATGGCGTTGTCACGGAACAGGTCGGCATGCACCGGACCGCGCGGCAGCGCGGCGTAGGCGGACGAGGCGGCCACATGGTTCTGGTAGGCCAGCTCGGCCCGCAGCAGGGCGGACTGCGCCGCATCCAGGTAGGGCAGCACCACGGGCACGGTGTCGTTCCACCACGGCAGGCCGCGCAGGTTGGGCTGGCGGCGATCGAAATCCTGGCCGGCCAGATGCATGCGCGCCAGCATGGTGCCCAGCGCCGCGCAGTGCACCGCCTGGGGCTGCAGCTGGCTCTGTCCGCGCAGCTTGTTGACCACGGCGGCCGGCTTGCCCGCCACGCGGTGCAGGATGTCGCCATCCGCATCGGCCTGCGGGTCCGGCACCGGGATGCCGGCATGCGCCAGATGCTTCATCAGGTGCAGGTAGAACGGCAGCTGCTCGGCCGACAGCCGCTCGAACAGCGTCAGCACGTATTCGCCCTGGTCGGTGGTGGCGAAATAGTTGGTGTTCTCGATGCCGCCCTGGATGCCGCGCAGCGCAGTCAGGGTGCCCAGCTGCAGGCGCTGCAGCAGCTCGCTCGCCTCGGGGAGGGAGACTTCGGTGAAAACGGCCATCGGTCAGGACAACGAAAATGGAGAAATGAAGGGGCCCATGCCGGTCAGTGAAGGACAGTCCGTTCGGCTCGAGCTTGCCGGAGCCAGGGCAGGTGGCTTGCAAGCCTTGGGGCGGGCTCAGGGCGATCGGGTTGACTGGCTGGGCATCGGGTTGCGGCTCGCGCCATGCGTCGTGCGGCCGCCAGCGGCTGGAAGGGTACGCCACGCAGGCGCTGGATGCGGCGGTCAGAACCGGCCGAGGTTCCAGACACGCGGCGCGGTCATCGTCTCGGCGCCGCTGCGGCTGCCGGGGCGGGCACGCACGCCGTCGGCCGGCTGCACTTCGTATTCGGGCATGGAGCCGGCCTTGGGCTGCACGGTGATGCGCTGGGTCTGGCCGCCCACGCGCAGCTCGTCCACGCGGCTGCCTTCGTCTTCGACGACGATGCGCTCCACGCGCTGGTTGTGGCGGTTGCCCGACTGGTCGCGGTCGCTCGTCACTTCGCGCTGCACCGTGCCGGCGGCAGGGTTGGCGGCGGGGGCTTCGGTGTTCTGGGCCAGGACCAGGGCCGGGGCCGAAGCCAGGGCCAGCAAGAGGAGGGTGTGGGCAGCGCGCATGGGGCGGATTGTAGGGTGTGCGCCCACTCACGCGCGCGCCCGGCCGCTATTCCCGCCCCCGCGGCAGCAGGGGCCGGTGGCGGGCACAATCCGGCCATGAGCAAACCCAAGACCCTGGTGCTGGTGGACGGCTCCAGCTATCTCTACCGCGCCTTCCACGCCATGCCCGACCTGCGCGCGGTGCCCGGCGACCCCACCAGCCCTGCCACCGGCGCGATCCGGGGCATGATCAACATGCTGCACGTGCTGCGGCGCGACGTGCCGAGCGCCTACGCCGCCTGCGTGTTCGACGCCAGCGGCCCCACCTTCCGCGACACGCTCTACCCCGAATACAAGGCCCACCGCGCGCCCATGCCCGACGACCTGCGCGCGCAGATCGAGCCGATCCACGAAGTCGTGCGGCTGCTGGGCTGGCCCGTGGTGTGCGTGCCCGGCGTGGAGGCCGACGACGTGATCGGCACGCTGGCCGCCTGCGCCGCGCGCCAGGGCATCGACGTCATCGTCTCCAGCGGCGACAAGGACCTGTCGCAGCTGGTCAACGAACGCATCACCATCATCGACACCATGAACGGCAAGCGCCGCGACGTGGCCGGCGTCACGGCCGAGTTCGGCGTGCCGCCTTCGCTGATGGTCGACTACCAGACGCTGGTGGGCGATGCGGTGGACAACGTGCCCGGCGTGCCGAAGGTGGGCCCGAAGACGGCGGCCAAGTGGCTCAACGAGTACGGCTCGCTTGACGCGCTGATCGCCCGGGCCGACGAGATCAAGGGCGTGGCCGGCCAGAACCTGCGCGGCGCGCTGGAATGGCTGCCCAAGGGCCGCGAGCTGGTGACGATCAAGACCGATTGCGACCTGGCAGGGCATGTGGAAGGGTTGCCTGCTATCGATTCGATAGCTGTAGGCGACCAAGAGACGGGCGCATTGCGCGATTTCTACGAGAAATTCGGTTTCAAGGGACTGGCACGCGCGCTGGAGGCGGGCGCACCGGCCAACGCCGCGGCCGCGCTGCCGGGCGCGGCGGGCGGCACCGGCGACCTGTTCGCCTCGCCCGGCCCGACCTTCGTCGCCGAGGCCGCCCAGGGCCGCGAGCTGGCCTACGACACCGTGCTGACCTGGGACGCCTTCGACGCCTGGTTCGCCAGGATCCAGGCGGCCGACCTGGTGGCGGTGGACACCGAAACCACCTCGCTCGACGAACTGCGCGCCGAGATCGTCGGCCTGAGCTTCAGCGTGGAGCCGGGCGCCGCCGCCTACATCCCCCTGCGCCACGAGGGCCCCGACGCGCCCGAGCAACTGCCCATCGACGACGTGCTGGCGCGCCTCAAGCCCTGGCTGGAGGATGCCGCGCGGCCCAAGCTGGGCCAGCACATCAAGTACGACCGCCACGTGTTCGCCAATCACGGCATCGACGTGCGCGGCTATGCCCACGACACCATGCTGCAGAGCTACGTGCTGGAGGTGCACAAGCCGCATGGGCTCGCCAGCCTGGCCGAGCGCCACTTGGGCCGCACCGGCATCAGCTACGAAGACTTGTGCGGCAAGGGCGCGCACCAGATTCCCTTCGCCCAGGTGGCGGTGGACAAGGCCGCGGCGTATTCGTGCGAAGACTCCGACCAGACGCTGGACGTGCACCGCGTGCTGTGGCCGCTGCTGCAGGGCGACGAGAAGCTGCGCGGCATCTACGAGCTGGAACTTGCCAGCAGCGAGACGCTGTTCCGCATCGAGCGCAACGGCGTGCTGATCGACGCCGCCACGCTGGCCGGCCAGAGCCACGAGCTGGGCCAGCGCATCCTGCAGCTGGAGCAGGAGGCCTACGAGATCGCCGGCCAGCCGTTCAACCTGGGCTCGCCCAAGCAGCTGGGCGAGATCTTCTTCGACAAGCTGGGCCTGCCCGTGGTCAAGAAAACGGCCACCGGCGCGCGCAGCACCGACGAAGAGGTGCTGGAAAAACTGGCCGAGGACTATCCGCTGCCCGCCAAAATCCTGGAGCACCGCAGCCTCTCCAAGCTCAAGGGCACCTACACCGACAAGCTGAGCCAGCTGGCCAACCCGCGCACCGGCCGCGTGCACACCCACTACGCCCAGGCCGTGGCGGTGACGGGGCGCCTGTCCAGCAACGAGCCCAACCTGCAGAACATTCCCATCCGCACGGCCGAAGGCCGCCGCGTGCGCGAGGCCTTCGTCGCGCCCCCGGGCCGCCTGATCGCCAGCGCCGACTACAGCCAGATCGAGCTGCGCATCATGGCCCACCTCTCGGGTGACGCATCGCTGCTGCACGCCTTCACCGAAGGGCTGGACGTCCACCGCGCCACGGCCGCCGAAGTGTTCGGCGTGGAGGTGGACCAGGTCAGCACGCAGCAGCGCCGCTACGCCAAGGTCATCAACTTCGGCCTGATCTACGGCATGAGCAGCTTCGGCCTGGCCAAGAACCTGGGCATCGAGACGAAATCCGCCGCCGCCTACATCGACCGCTACTTCCAGCGCTACCCCGGCGTGAAGCAGTACATGGACGAAACCAAGGCCCAGGCCAAGGCGCAAGGCTATGTGGAAACCGTCTTCGGCCGGCGCCTGTACCTGCCCGAGATCAACTCCCCCAACGGCCCGCGCCGCAGCGGCGCCGAGCGCGCGGCCATCAACGCGCCCATGCAGGGCACGGCGGCCGACCTGATCAAGAAAGCCATGGTCGAGGTGCAGCGCGTGCTGGACGCGCAGAAGCCCGAGGTGCTGATGATCATGCAGGTGCACGACGAACTGGTGTTCGAGCTGCCCGCTTCGGAAGAGGAATGGGTGCGCACCGAGGTGCCGCGCATCATGGCCGAGGTGGCCCAGCTGAAGGTGCCGCTGCTGGCCGAGGTGGGCGTGGGGCCGAACTGGGACAAGGCGCACTGACGGCGGGATGCGGGTTGTGGGGTGCAGCGGCGGCGGGGCATGGCCCGCGTCCTGCAGACCGCCACCCGAATCGATAGACTCGTTCGCCCGAGGCTGGCGCCCCGCCAGTCCAGCCCTTCGCGTGGAGCCCCGCATGTCCGACACCACCCCCTACACCCCACCCGCCGTCTGGCACTGGAACAAGGAAAACGGCGGCCAGTTCGCCAGCATCAACCGGCCCGTGGCCGGTGCCACCCATGACAAGGAACTGCCCATCGGCCGCCACCCGCTGCAGCTCTATTCCATGGGCACGCCCAATGGCGTGAAGGTCACGATCCTGCTGGAAGAGCTGCTGGCGCTCGGCCATGCCGGGGCGGAATACGACGCCTGGCTGATCCGCATCGGCGACGGGGACCAGTTCGGCAGCGGGTTCGTGGGCGTCAACCCCAACTCCAAGATTCCTGCGCTGCAGGACCGCAGCGACCCGGCCCGGCCGGTGCGCGTGTTCGAGTCCGGCGCCATCCTGATGTACCTGGCCGAGAAGTTCGGCGCTTTCCTGCCCCAGGAGGGCGCGGCGCGGGCCGAGTGCCTGTCGTGGCTGTTCTGGCAGATGGGCAGTGCGCCGTTTCTGGGCGGCGGCTTCGGGCATTTCTACGCCTATGCGCCGGTCAAGATCGAGTACGCCATCGACCGCTATGCGATGGAGGCAAAACGCCAGCTGGACGTGCTGAACCAGCGCCTGGCCGAGACCGAATACGTGGCGGGCGACGAGTACACCGTGGCCGACATGGCCATCTGGCCGTGGTACGGCCTGATGGTGAAGGGCGAGGCCTACGACGCGGGCGAATTCCTGCAGGTGCAGGAATACACCCATGTGCTGCGCTGGGCCGAACAGGTGGGCCAGCGCCGCGCCATCCAGCGTGGGCGCATGGTCAACCGGGTGCGGGGCGATCTGGCCAGCCAGCTGCACGAGCGGCACGACGCCAGCGACTTCGACCATCGCACGCAGGACAAGCTGGCAGCGGGCGCTTAGCCATCCGGCTTCTGGCCGGCCTTCGCGCGTCGCGGGGAAGGCGGCAGCAGCCAGTCCGGGTGCCGGGCCATCAAGGCCCGGCTGACGCTCGCGGCTTCCTGCATGGCCGCCGAGGCGATGGCGCTGGGCTGGCCCAGCCGCCGTGTGACGATGCCCGCCGAGCGCAGCGGCCCGTCGGTGATCTGCGAGACCTGCACGCCGCGCATGCCGGCCAGGATGGGCAGCACACCGAGGTAGGGCAGCACGGCCACGCCCACTTCCTTTTTCACCAGGCCGGCGACGGTGGCCGCCTGGTCCACCTGCATGCGCGGGCGGTAGTCGATGCCGCGCTGCAGGAAGGCCGCGCTCATGTAGCGCATGGCGGTGCTGGCATCGGTCAGGGTGATGAGGGGCAGGGCCCGTAATTCTTCCAGCCGCAACCGGCCCGCCACCTGCTGGCGCCATCGGCCCGCCGACAGCAGCACGAAGCGGTCGCGCAGCAGCTCCTCGTAGTGCAGGTCGGGGTGCGACGGCGCCACCGAGGCGAGGGCGAAATCGGCCTGGTGGTCCAGCAGCCGCTGGATGCAGGCGCTGTTGGCGCAGTCGTGCACCGCCAGCTGCGGGGCGCGGAACTGCCGCTCCAGCGCGGCGCACACCTCCGGCAGCACGGCATAGGCCAGCGACGGCCAGGCAGCCACGGCCAGCTGCTGTGCCTCGCGCTCGGCCGAAGACTGCATGCGCTGCAGGCCGGCGTCCAGCTCGCCCACCACCGACCGTGCCAGCACCGCCATGCGGGCGCCGCCCGGCGTGAGGCGCACGCTGCGCGTGGTGCGCTCGAACAGCGACAGGCCGAGTTCGGCCTCCAGGTCCTGGATGGCCTTGCTGAGCGCCGGCTGGGTGATGAAGAGCTTCTCGGCCGTCTTGCTGAAGTTCAGCGATTCCGGCAGCGCCAGGAACATGCGCAGCTGCCTGGGTGAGATATTCATTCCCTGGACTGATAAATCGATAGATGCAAAGAATTTCAAAAATATATCGCAGCCGCCTAGGATGACTTCACCGACCGCCGCTGCCGGCAGCCCCGCCGACCGCAGCAGCGCATCCAACAGGAGTGAACCCGTGGCCCGTATTCCCTATGCCGATTGCACCAGCGACGCCGTGCGACCGCTGGCAGACCGTATCGCCGCCGAGCGCGGCAGCGTTCTGCACCTCTACCAGATGCTGCTGCACAGCCCGCCGTTCGCCGAAGGCTGGCTGAAATACCTGACGGCCGTGCGGCACCAGGGCTCGCTTTCCGGCGCGCTGCGCGAACTCATCATCATGCGCGTGGCCCTGCTCAACAACGCCCCCTACGAGGCCGACCAGCATGCGCCCATCGCCCTGCGCGAGGGCATCACCCAGGCGCAGCTGGACGCGCTGGCCGCCTGGCACGACTCGGCGCTGTTCAGCGACGAGCAGCGCGCCGTGCTGGCCTACACCGACGCCATGACCCGCCAGGTGCAGGTGCCCGATGCAGTCTTCGCCGCCGTGGCGGCGCTTTACCCCGCGCAGCAGGTGGTGGAGATCACTGCCACCGTGGCGGCCTACAACATGGTGTCGCGCTTCCTGGAGGCGCTGCAGATCCACACCGCGGACGCCAACGCCGACGCCAACCCATCTGCGCCCGGCACGCACTGACTTGCTGACTCCCTGACGCACTGATGCCCTGACCCACGACCTGCCGACCGGGTCCTTCCGCCACCCACAACAAACCACAACGGAGACAAGCCCCATGATCACCACTCGCGCCTTCCTGGCCGCCGCAGCCGCCACGGCAGCCACTCTGGCCCTGGGCCTGCCCATCGCCGCACATGCGCAGCAGGCCGATGCCTGGCCCAGTCGCGCCGTCACCTTCGTCGTGCCGTATCCGCCCGGCGGGCCGACCGACCTGATGGCGCGCCTCATCGCCGTGCCGCTGGCGCAGCGGCTGAAGGTGCCGGTCATCGTGGAGAACAAGGCGGGTGCCGGCGGCAACATCGGCGCAGGGCAGGTGGCCAAGGGCAAGCCCGATGGCTACACGCTGCTGCTGGCGGCCAGCGGCAACCTGGCAGCCAATCAGTTCCTCTACGCCAGGCTGGGCTTCGATCCGCTCAAGGACCTGATGCCGGTGATGCAGATCTCGCGCTTCCCGCTGGTGCTGGAGGTCGCCGCCAACAGCCCGATCCGCAACGTGCAGGAGTACGTTGCCTTCGCGAAGAACCCGGCCCACCGCGCCACCTTCGGCTCGGCCAGCAACGGCACGCCCCAGCACCTGGGCGCGGAGCTGTTCAAGGCGCAAGCGAAGGTGGACATCTCGCACGTGCCCTACAAGGGCGCCGGCCCCGCGCTGGTGGACCTGATGGGCGGGCAGATCACCAGCATGTTCGACATCCTGGGCAGCTCGCTGCCGCACATCAAGTCGGGCAAGCTGCGGCCGCTGGCCGTGACCACCCAGGCGCGGTCGCCGCTGCTGCCCGACGTGCCTTCGATCAGCGAATCGGGCTACCCCGGCTTCGACTACTACGCCTGGCACGGCATCTCGGTGGCGGCGGGCACGCCTCAGCCTATCGTCGCGCGCCTGAACACCGAGCTGAACGCGATCTTCGCGGACCCGGCCTTCAAGGCCAGGTGGCAGGACATCGGCTCCGAGGTCGTCGCCGGCACGCCCGAGCAGTTCGACCGCGTCATCACGTCCGAGGCGAAGCGGATGGAAGCCCTCATCAAGGGCCTGAACATCCAGCTGGACTGAGCGCGCGGGGCACAGACGCGCTGCGTGCGAGGGACCTGGTCAAGGTTGCCCTTACCATCGCCGCAGCCATCCACCACCCCTGGCGGACACCTGTGCCACAGACCGTGTCCGCGCCCCCCAATGCGCCTGCGCCACATCGAAGTCTTCAACGCCGTCATGCTCACGGGCAGCGTCAGCGCCGCCGCCCGCCTCATCAACGTGACGCAGCCGGCGGTGAGCCGCATCCTGGCGCATGCCGAGCTGCAGCTGGGCTTTTCGCTCTTTCACCGCCACAAGGGCCGGCTGGTGCCCACGCGCGAGGCGCAGACGCTCTATCCGCACATCGAGCGGCTCTTCAACCAGCTGGACGACGTCCAGCGGCTGGCCGCCGGCCTGCGGGGCCAGCAGCGCGAAGGGCATCTGCACGTGCTGAGCGTGCTGGCGCTCAGCCATGAAGTGATGCCCAGAGCGCTCAAGGCCTTCCGTGCACTGCACCCGGAGGTGGAAGTGACCATCGACGGCCTGCACTCGCCGCAGATCGTCTCCTCGCTGGTGCTGCAGGAGGCCGAACTCGGCTTCTCCTTCATCGCGCCCGCGCACCCCGCGCTGGCGCAGCAGGTGCTGGCCGAAGGCCGGATGGTCTGCGTGGCGCCGAAAGGGCTGCTGCCGGCCGCGCTGGTGCAGTCCGGCACGGTGCGTCTGTCCGACCTGGCGCAGACCCCGATCGCGCGCCTGGGCTCGAACGACCCGCTGGGAGCGATGGTGAACCTGGCCTGCCGGGAAGCCGACGTCGGCCTGCAGACCGCCTTCACGGTCCAGACCTACCACGCCGCCCTGGCGCTCGCGCACCACGGCCTGGGCGTGGCCCTGCTGGATGTCTGCACGGCGGCCTCGGCCGACCCGGCCCGGGTCGATGTGCTGGAACTGGCGCCGCGCATTCCCGTGCCGGTGACCCTGCTGCGCCTGGCCAACCGGCCGGCATCGCTGCTGGCCGACGCCATGGCCCGCTGCATGCAGGAAGCGGTACGGCAGACACTGGATGACTACGGCCTCGCCGAGCCCGTTTGACAAGGGCCGGCCCGCAGTGACGGGGTTCAGCCGTTCGCGGTGGCGGCGATGTCGGTGGCGACGGAGCCCGCCGTGCCGAAGGCCAGCGTGAAGCCCAGCGCGCCATGCCCCGTGTTGACCCACAGATTGCGCGGCGCGCCAGGCCGCCGGCCGTAGACCGGCAGGCCGGTAGGTGTAGCGGGGCGCATGCCGGTCCAGGGCCGCGCCGCAGTGGCGGGCGTCTCATGGCCGAAGACTTCCTTCACGCTGGCGCGCAGGCTGTCGATGCGTCCCGCAGGAATGCGCGCGTCGTGGCCCACCAGCTCGGCCATGCCGGCCACCCGCAGCCGGTCGCCCAGCCGCGCGAACACCACCTTGCCGGCTGCATGGGTCACGCTCACGCGCGGCGCCCAGTCGCTGGCGGCTGGCGCGTCGACGGTGATGCTGTAGCCCTTGAGTGGATAGACCGGCAGGTGCAGGCCCAGCCCGCGCGCCGCAGCCGGGCTGCCGCTGCCCAGCGCCAGCACGAAGGCATCGGCCTCGATGTCGCCTTGCGCGGTGCGCGCGGCGTGGATGCGCCCCGCCGACCGGGCCCAGCCCCTGAACGGCGTGCCGAACACGAAGCGCACGCCGCGCGCGGCCAGCAGCGCATGCAGCCCGTCGCACACTTTCTGGCAGTCCGCCGCACATTCGCTGGGCGTGTGGATGGCCCCCGCGATGTGCCCGGCATAGTGGCCGAGCGCGGGCTCCAGTTCCACGCAGCGCTGCGCGGACACGGCTTCCTGCACGCTGCCCCAGCCGCGTTGCAGCTCCATCTGGCGCTGCGCGCTGGCGAAGGACGCGGGCGTGCCGTAGATCACCAGCTTGCCGGTGCGCGACAGGTCGCAGTCGATGGCTTCGGTCGCCAGCATGGACTCGAGGCCCGCGCGGCTTCGGGCCGCCAGCTCCAGCAGCGCCGCCGTGGTGCTGCGCGAGGTGGCGCCGTTGCAGGCCCGCAGGAAGCCCACCGCCCAGCGCCACTGCTGTGCATCCCACTGGGGGCGCAGCTTGAGCGGGGAGCGGGGAGACAGCAGCAGCGACGGCAGCTGGGCCCAGATGCCCGCGTCGGCCAGCGGCTGCACGTAGCTGTAGCTCAACTGGCCGCCGTTGCCGCCGCTGGCCCCGGCGCCGGGCCGCGACTGGTCGAGCACGGTCACCGCGATGCCGCGCTGCTGCAGTTCGTAGGCCGTGGCCAGGCCCACGATGCCGGCTCCCAATACACACACGTGCATGACTGTCTCGTTCTCCTGAATCGGTGGTGCCGACTCTAGAGGGCCGGGCGCTGCGCGAACAATGCCGTTTGCTGCGGCGGGCATTCCGCCAGGTTATGGGTGGGGCCGGGGCTGGCGGAAGCTCTCACCAAGCAGCGCCCCACCGCGGCATCGGTCGGATGGCAGAGCGGGCCCGGCACTTGCTTGCAGAGGCGCTACGGGTAAATGCTGGCATAACTTTTCGGTATGCCCTGCAGCATCGAATGCATTGTTCAAGCGCGCCGGTCCTTCCTAGAGTGCGACTGTGCCGCGTGCCGCATCCTGTTTTTTTCCACTGACCGTCAAGGAGTCTCCATGAAGTTTTCCCTGTCCCTCGCTGCCCTGGCCTGCGGCCTGCTGGCCTGCTCCGCTGCCAGCGCCGACACCCTCAAGAAGATCGCCGACAGCGGCAAGATCACGCTCGCCTACCGCGAATCGTCGGTGCCGTTTAGCTATCTGGCCGGCGCGGGGCAGCCGATCGGCTTCTCGGTGGACATCTCCAACGCCGTGGTGGACGCCGTCAAGAAGCAGCTGGGCCGCAACGACATCAAGGTGGAACTCCAGGCCGTCACCTCGCAGAACCGCATTCCGCTGATCACCAACGGCACGGTGGACCTGGAGTGCGGCTCCACCACCAACAACACCGCGCGCGGCAAGGACGTGCAGTTCGCCATCAACTACTTCTACACCGGCACGCGCCTGCTGGTGAAGAAGGCGGACGGCATCAAGAACTACGCGGACCTCGCCAAGAAGACGGTGGCCAGCACCACCGGCACCACCAACGCGCAGGTCATCCGCAAGTACAACCGCGACAACAACCTCGACATGGACCTGGTGCTGGGCAAGGACCACAACGACTCCATGCTGCTGGTGGAATCGGGCCGTGCGGCGGCCTTCGCGATGGACGACATCCTGCTCTTCGGCCTGAAGGCCAATGCCAACAAGCCGGCCGACTGGGACGTGGTGGGCGACTCGCTGCAGGTCGAGCCCTATGCCTGCATGCTGCGCAAGGACGATCCGCAGTTCCAGGCACTGGTCAACGGTGTCATCGGCGGCATGATGAAGTCGGGCGACTTCGAGAAGCTCTACAACAAGTGGTTCCTCTCGCCCATCGCGCCCAAGAGCCAGTCGCTCGGACTGCCCATGTCCAAGGAGCTGCGCGACAACCTGACGGCGCAGAGCGACAAGCCGGCGGTGTGACCTTCGGCGGGCGGCTGTGACGGCGACTGCCCGCCGCTCAGGCCCATCCCCAAAGCGCCGGCTTGGCCACCATCAGGTAGTAGATGGCCAGCATGGCGATGAAAGCCGGATAGCCCAGCCCTTCCCACCAGCGCGCAAACCGGGCGTAGTCGGCAGGCAGTTTGCCGCCGCGCGCTGCGGCATCGGTGGCCATGGCCGCCATGCGCCACTGCAGCCACAGCACCGGCAGCCAGCAGAGGCCTGCCAGCACGTAGAGCCCGATCGACGCCGCCAGCCAGGGCGTGGACAGCGGCCAGCCCGCCATGCCGGCCAGCGCCATGCCGGTGATCGGCTGCACGATGGCCGCTGGCGTGGTGAACCATGTGTCGGCCCGCACCACCAGCCGCGCGACCACCGCCTGCGCCGCCACGCTGCCGCTGCGATTGGCGAAGAACAGGTAGAAGGCCGAGCCGAAGCCAGTGCCCACCAGCAGCACGCTGGAGAGGATGTGCACCCACTTCAGCACCAGATAGGTATTCATGGCGTGCGCTTCGCATCGGCGCGCCACAGCACGCACAGGATGGCGGCGATGGGCAGATTCTTGAGCAGCCGGCCCAGCGGGTCCAGCCACAGCCCGGGCAGCAGCACCGTCGCCAGCATCGTCATGGTGCCCATCAGCAGCAGCGCGGCAGCGTAGGCCCCACGGCCCGGGCGCCACCAGAGCCAGGCGCCCACGGCCAGGTCGGCTGCGGCGCCGGACAGAATCAGCGCGGCGATCCAGAAGTCGCTCCGCAGGCCGGCGGCGAGCAGCAGTTCGCGGCCCTGCGTGTGCAGGCCGATGGCGCTCACCGCCGCCGTCCCCAGCCACACGGCGACCAGGCTGGCCAGCAGCCAGCGGCGGGCCGCGGGGTCGAGCCGGGCCGGCGCGCCGGCAGCGGCGGCTTGACCAACGGCGGCCGGGGGCGCGGTCATGGCGAGCGGCTCCAGGCGCGTGCCACCAGGTCGCCGTAGGCCACCGTGGGGCGGCCCAGCAAGGCCTGCAGCGGGGCGGCGTCGGCCGTGTTGTCGGAGCCCAGCAGTGCCAGGCTCTCGCTGCACCAGGGCGATGCCGGCACCAAGTCGCCCAGGCGCGCACTCAGCCGCGTGAGCGGCCCTGGCAGCGGCAGCACCCGTGCCGGCCGGTGGCCGCACTGGGCCCGCAGACTGGCGATCAGCCCGGCCATGGGCACGGCCTGCGGGCCCGCGAACTCCACCACGCCTTGGCGATCCATCGCGGAGCCCAGCAGCACTGCCACCGCATCGGCAAGGTCCTGCACCGCCACGGGTTGTACCCGGGCCGTCAGCACCGGCTGGGGCAGCACCAGCACGGGCAGCTTCGTCAGGTTCATGAACAGCGCGCTGCTGGCGCCGCCCCGGCCGAACACCACGCTCGGGCGCACCACGCAGGCCGAAAGAGGCGCTGCGCCACCGCTCGGGGCGCGGGCCGCCAGCCCCAGCAAATGCTGGTCGGCCGCCCGCTTGGTGCTGGCGTACTGGGTGTCGCCTTGCGCCACGCCCAGCGCCGAGATCTGCACCACCCGCCGCACCCCCGCCTGCACGCAGGCGTCGAACAGCGCGATCGGCGCGTCCCGATGCAGGGCCGCGATCGGTTGGCGTGGGCTGTCGCGCAGCACGCCCACCGCGTTCACCACGGCGTCGATACCCTGCAGCCGGGGCAGCCAGACGCCGGGCGCGAGGTCGCGGGCGAAGTCCACCACGCATTGGTCGGGGCCAGGCGGGCCGTGCCGTGGCGATACCGCCTCGACGACCCGGTGGCCGTCGGCCCGCAGGCGGGCGGCGAGGCGCCGTCCGATGAAACCGGTGGCCCCGGTGAGAAGAATATGCAGCATGGTGGACAGCCTTTCGGTCGGTGGGCAGGCGGGCGGCGTGCGCCGGTCGGGTTGGAGAAGAAGGGCAGGAAGGCGGGTCGAGGCCTGTGCCTCAGGGCAGGTCGCACCCGCCGTTCGCGTCGCAGCGCTGGCGTGCGGCGCGCTGGCTGGCCCGCTCGAACAGCGGCGCGATCAGCCAGCGCGGCAGCCGGTAGCGATTGCGTGCCAGCACGGGGTAAGCCCGGTCGGCCAGCGGCCCCAGCACCGGCCAGCGGGTGAACGCGGTGACCCAGCCCAGCCCGACTGCCTCGTAGGCCCTGCGGAACACTTCCACGCCGCGCAGCACCTGGCCGTTAGCGCCGCGCGCATGGATCAGCGCCAGCAGATCGTCGAACGTCGCGCTGCCCGGCGGGCCGGCGAAGTCGGGCGCCCAGATGTCGGCAAAGCGCAGTTGTCCGGCGCGGTCGCGCCGCATCAGGTTCTGCATTTCTGCGGTACAGAGCGGGCAGCGGGAGTCGTAGTAGAGGATGAGCGGGTAGAGCGGGTCAGTGGTCGGGGTCATGGAACACCTTTTTCAGCGGAATGGGCCGGCGTGTAGGACGAGAGCTTTTCTTTATTTCTGCAGAAACTGAAACCTCAGGGTAAAAAAAGGGCTGCGCGAAAGGAATGGGGTGGCTGCCGGCCATTCATTCGTCCACGGTTGCCCGCGCAGGCGGTGGCGGCGGAGGGGGCGGGGCGCCTTTCGCGGATGCATCGTCGCCGCGCACGAACCTCTGCACGCTGGCACCCAGGCGCAGTACCTTGTCCAGCGTGGATGGGCTGAGCCGCAGCATCTCGTCGGCCCACACGCCCAGCGATTCCATCAGGCGCAGCGTTTCGCGCACGCGGTCCTGGGCATCGGGCGTTTCGGCGGCCAGATCGGGCCTTTCCGACAGTTCGCGCAGCATGCGGACGGTAGGCTCGAACTCGCGCTGCTTGCGTTCGCGCACCACGGTGCGAAACAGCTCCCACACATCGGCGGAGGTTTCGAAGTAGTCACGCCGGTCGCCCAGCATGTGGGTGACGCGCACCAGGTTCCAGTTCACCAGTTCCTTCAGGCTGTTGCTGACGTTGGAGCGGGCGACCACCAGCGTCTCGCAGATTTCTTCGGCGTGCAGGGGCCGGCCGTGGAAGAACAGCAGGGCGTGGATCTGCGCCACGGTGCGGTTGACGCCCCAGGCGGTGCCCATTTCCCCCCAATGAACCACGAAGCGGCGAGCGATGTCGGACAGTTGCATGGCTGCAGTCTATTGTTTCCGTAATTTCTGTCAATAGAGAAATTTCACCCTGCGGCAACCCCGCGTTGGAGGGCTTCGCCTGCCGTCATGCTCCGCCGACCCGCTCCGCATGGCCCTAGACTGCAGCCCGCACGCCTCTTCACGGCGGCCCCTGCGCGTGCGCTGCCGCCATGCCTGTCGCAACACCCTCACCAGGAGCTTTCCCATGCAGCAAGACGATTTCAAGCAGGACTTCGATGCGCTTTTGCCCGGCCAGTCCACCGAGGCCGGGGCCAGCCGGCGCACGGCACTGCGAGTGGCGCTGGGGGCTGGTTTCGGCGTCGGCTATGCGGCGGCGGCCTTGCCGGTGATGGCGCAGACGGCCATCCAGACGCCGGCCGATGGGCTGACCGCCGGGCGGGTGGAGATCGAAGTGGATGGCTTCAAGGTGCCGGCCTACCGCGCAGCGCCTGCCGGCAAGACCGGCCTGCCGGTGGTGCTGGTGATCCAGGAAATCTTCGGCGTGCACGAATACATTGCCGACGTCTGCCGGCGCCTCGCGAAGGCGGGCTACCTGGCCATCGCACCCGAGCTGTACGCCCGCCAGGGTGACCCGTCCAAGTACACCGAGATCGCGAAGCTGCAGAGCGAACTGGTGTCCAAGGTGCCCGACGCCCAGGTCATGGCCGACCTGGACGGCACCGTCGCCTGGGCGGGACGCCATGGCGGCAACTTGAAGAAGGTGGGCATCACCGGCTTCTGCTGGGGCGGGCGCATCACCTGGCTCTACGCGGCGCACGGGCCGGTCAAGGCGGGCGTGGCCTGGTACGGCCGGCTGGTGGGGCAGGCGAGCGACATGACGCCCAAGCATCCGGTGGATGTGGCGCCCATCCTGAAGGCGCCCGTGCTGGGCCTGTACGGTGGGCAAGACAGCGGCATCGGGCTTGACACGGTTGCTAAGATGCAGACGGCGTTGCGGCAGGGGTCCGCCGCCGCCAAAGCGTCCGAATTCGTGGTGTACCGCGAAGCGCCGCACGCCTTCCACGCGGACTACCGCCCGAGCTTCCGCAAGGAAGCCGCGGAAGACGGGTGGAAGCGGGCGCTGGCCTGGTTCAAGACCCACGGCGTGGCCTGACGCGCCACCGCCGGCCGCCGCGGCGCAGTCTTTGCGCCCGGCATGGCAAGCGCACCGCATCCAAGCCCTTCGGGGCTTTTTTTGCGTTCGCGCGGGCGGGCGACAGTTGGTATGAAAACAGCCCCCGGGGCTTAGATTGGAAGCGCAAGCAGCTATGACATTGATAGCAATCATCCTGGCCACGCTGGCCGCAGGCATTGGCAGCGTGTGGGTGGCCGCATGGCTCATGCGGGCAGGGCTGGGGACCAGCAGCCGCGTCAGCCCGCAGCATCTGCTGAGCCTGGCGGCGGGCGCGCTGCTGGCCACGGCTTTCATGCACCTGCTGCCCGAGGCGTTCGAGAGCCAGGCCGGCGCGCACGACCTGTTCGCCACGCTGCTGGTCGGGCTGGTGTTCTTCTTTCTGCTGGACAAGGCCGAGTTGTGGCACCACGGCCACGAACATGGCCATCCCGCGCCGGGCCCGGCCCCGAAGGTCGAGCACGCGCACCATCACGAGCTTGGCCATGCACACGCCCACGGGCACGGCCATGAGCATGCCCATGCCAACTCCCATCCCCACAAGCACAGCCACGGGCATGACCACGCCCACGGCCATGGATCGCGCGGCGGCGGCTGGGCCTTGCTCACGGGCGACAGCGTGCACTGCTTCGGCGACGGCATCCTGATCGCATCGGCCTTCATGGCCGACATCAAGCTCGGCATCGTCGCCGCGCTGGCGGTGCTGGCGCACGAAGTGCCGCACCATATCGGCGACCTGGTGGTCATGCGCCAGAACAGCGCCAACCGCCGCGCGGCGCTGGTGAAGGTGTCGCTGGCGGGTGCGGTCACCGCCCTGGGCGGCCTGGTGGGCTACTTCCTGGTGGGCCAGCTCGAGTCGCTGCTGCCCTATTTCCTGGTCATCGCCTCCAGCAGCTTCGTCTATGTGGCTCTGGCCGACCTGATCCCGCAACTGCAAAAGCGCCTGACCGCCGGCGGCACGCTGGCGCAGATCGCCTGGCTGGTGGCGGGCATGACGGTGGTCACGCTGGTGAGTGGGCTGGCCCACGCGCACTGACGGGAAAGCCGCCTTACCGCCCTGATGCTATTAAAAATATAGCTAAGGATGGCCTATCCATGGGCGCGGAAGGCCAAAAAGGCTGCCAAGGCGGACGACCGGACAGCCGGAAGGCCGCCCGGCGCTCAGCTCGCCAGCACCTCGCGCACGGCGGCCACCTGCCGGCGCGACACGGCCACCAGCTCCGCCAGGCCGTGCAGGCGCAGCGCCCAGCCTTCGCCTTCCTCAGCGTCGTAATGCTTCTCCAGCGACCGCATGGCGCGGCGGGCCACCAGGGCGTTGCGGTGCACGCGCAGGAAATGCGCCGCGTGCCGCACCTCCAGCTCGGCCAGCGAGGCGTCCAGGATGTAGCTGCGGCTGCCGGTGCGCACCGTCACGTATTTCTGTTCGGCCTTGAGCACCAGCACGTCGGCCAGGGGCACGCGCTCTGTGCGGCCCCGGTCCTGGATCACCAGCGCTTCGCCCGTCGAGGGCGGCGCGGGTGGCACGGCGCTCGCGTGGCCGGCGCTGCGCTGCACCTTGGCCAGCGCCTGCTGCAGTCGCTCCAGCCGCACGGGCTTGGTCAGGTAGTCCACGGCGTCCAGTTCGAAGGCGCTGACGGCATGGTCGGCATGGGCGGTGACGAACACGATGGCGGGCGGCGCCGGCAGGGCACGCAGCTGGTGCGCCAGTGCCAGCCCGCTCTGGCCGGGCATGTGGATGTCGAGCAGCACCGCGTCCACCGGCTGGCGGGCGGCGCAGGCGGCCTGCACGGCGGCCATCGCATCGGCCGCATGGGCGGCTTCGGTGACGGCGTGGCCGGCGGCGCAGTCGCCCAGCAAGGTGCGCAGGCGGCTTCGGGCCAGGGCTTCGTCGTCCACGATGAGGATGTGCATGGCGGGCAGGGTGGGGGTGAGAGAGGGCGGGGGTGGTGTCAGTGCCTCGCCGGCAGGCTGATGCGCACTTGGTAGTGGCGGCTATTTTGCGGTCCCTGCGGGCCTGCGCTGAAGTCGCACTGCACGTCGTGCAGCAGGCGCAGCCGGTCACGCACGTTGGCCAGGGCAATGCCGTGGCCACGCGCTGCGCTGTCCGCCACCGGGGCGGCCGGCAGCGTGTTGGTGATGGTCACGACGACCCGGCTGCCGCGCAGTTCGGTGGCCACGCGCACGCGGCCGCCCGTGGGGCTGGGCTCGATGCCGTGCTTGACCGCGTTCTCCACCAGGGGCTGCAGCAGCAGGGGCGGAAGGCGCGCGCCGTCGGCCCGCGCATCCAGCAGCCATCGCACCCGCAGCCGTTCGCCGAACCGCACCTGCTCGATGTCCAGGTAGCGGCGCGCCAGCAGGATCTCTTCCCCCAGCGTGGCCGACTCGCCCTGTTCCACCAGGGCGTGGCGGAACAGGTCGCTCAGGTCTTCCAGAATGGCTTCGGCCTTGGCTGGTTCGGCCCGCACCAGGGCGATGGCGCTGTTGAGCGTGTTGAACAGGAAATGCGGCCGGATGCGCGACTGCAGCTCGGTCAGCCGGGCGGTGGTGGCCGCCGGGGTGCGGCCCCGGGCGCGCAGCACCAGCGCGGCCACCAGTGCGGCCGACAGCAGGGCTCCGGTGGCGGCGCTGGCCAGCCAGGGCGGCTCGGCCGCGGCGCCCACCAGCGCCAGCGTGCCGCAGGCCCACAGGCCCGCCAGCGCGCCCAGCACCACGCCCACCGCGTAGTGCCAGGGCGCCGGCAGGCGTTGGAGCACCTGCTTCAGGCTGCAGGCCGTCAGCAGCCAGGCCAGCGTGGCGGGCAGGGCGCCGCCAGTCAGCAGCGCCAGGCGGGCCAGCCATTCCACCGGCGACGGCGCCACGAACAGGGCGCCCACGCCCAGCACCGCTTCGACGACCAGCACAGCCCGCAGGATCACGCCGGCATGGCAGGCGTCGAACACCAGCGCGCGCCCCGTGGGCGCCGCGGCCGGGGCCGCTGCGGCGAGGGGGGCCGGCTGGGTCGATAAAATTTGCGTTTCTTGCATTGCGGCATCCGGGTGTTCCGGGTGTCTGAACCACCGGATTATTGCCCTCCATGTCCACCAGCCCCGCCTCCAGCCCAGCGTCCGCGCCCTCCCACAACCAGCTCGACACCAAGGCGCAGGCCTGGTCGGCGCTGTTTTCCGAGCCCATGAGCGACCTGGTCAAGCGCTACACGTCGAGCGTCTTCTTCGACAAGCGCCTCTGGCAGGCCGACATCGCGGGCAGCCTGGCCCATGCCGAGATGCTGGCCGCGCAGGGCATCATCAGCGGCGAAGACCATGCCTCCATCCAGCGCGGCATGGCGCAGATCACCGAAGAGATCGAGTCCGGCGCCTTCGAGTGGAAGCTCGACCTGGAAGACGTGCACCTGAACATCGAGGCGCGCCTGACCCAGCTGGTGGGCGATGCCGGCAAGCGCCTGCACACCGGCCGCAGCCGCAACGACCAGGTCGCCACCGACGTGCGCCTCTGGCTGCGCGGCGAGATCGACCTGATCGCCGATCTGCTGAAGGAGCTGCAGGTGTCGCTGGTGGACGTGGCCGAGCAGAACGTGGAGGTGATCCTGCCGGGCTTCACCCACCTGCAGGTGGCCCAGCCGGTGAGCTTCGGCCACCACATGCTGGCCTATGTGGAGATGTTCGCCCGCGACGCCGAACGCATGCAGGACGTGCGCCGCCGCGTCAACGTGCTGCCGCTGGGCAGCGCAGCGCTCGCCGGCACCACCTACCCGCTGGACCGCGAGCGCGTCGCCCGCACGCTGGGCATGGTGGATGGGAACGGCGCTCCCATGGTGTGCCAGAACAGCCTGGACGCCGTGAGCGACCGCGACTTCGCCATCGAATTCACCGCCGCGGCCAGCCTCTGCATGGTGCATGTGAGCCGCCTGTCGGAAGAACTCATCATCTGGATGAGCCAGAACTTCGGCTTCATCAAGATCGCCGACCGCTTCACGACCGGCTCGTCGATCATGCCGCAGAAGAAAAATCCCGACGTGCCCGAGCTGGCGCGCGGCAAGACCGGCCGCGTGGTCGGCCACCTGATGGGCCTGATCACCCTGATGAAGGGCCAGCCGCTGGCCTACAACAAGGACAACCAGGAAGACAAGGAACCGCTGTTCGATACCGTGGACACGCTCAAGGACACGCTGCGCATCTTCGCGGAGATGGTGGGCGGCCAGCCGGACGCGGCGACCGGCAGGAAAGAGGGCGGCATCGCCGTCAACGCCCAGGCCATGGAGCAGGCGGCGCAGAAGGGCTACGCCACCGCGACCGACCTGGCCGACTACCTCGTCAAGAAGGGCCTGCCGTTCCGCGACGCGCACGAAACGGTGGCGCATGCGGTCAAGGCCGCCGTGTCGCACGGCGTGGATCTGTCGGAACTGCCCCTGGCCGTGCTGCAGGGCTTTCACCCGGCCATCAAGAAAGACGTCTTCGACGCCCTCAGCCTGCGGGGTTCGCTCAATGCGCGCAACACGCTCGGCGGCACCGCACCGGCGCAGGTCCGGGCCCAGCTGGCACGCCACCGGGCGCGGCTGGCCTGACCTTCCTCGGAGGGTCATCGCTCGGGCGGCCCGCCCGCTGCCCGGGCTGGCCCGACCCGGGCTGAGGTTGCGGCCGACCGGCTTCAGTTGTAAAAAGTGTGTCTTGTAGGAATTTTCTGGCAACCAGCGCATCACACGCCGCTGCCCGTCCTTGATGGAACCGCTCCATGTCACTGAATCGGTCGTCCGCTTTTCGTCTGCTTGCTGCTGCCGGCATGGCCGCGCTGGCGTTCGCTGCCCAATCCGCGCCGCAGGGTGACGCCAGCCCTGCCGCCGTCGCGGCCGAGGTGCTGCCGCCCGCCTATGCGCGCTGGCAGTCCAGCATGGACGCCTTTGCCGCCGCCGACCGCGACCAGGCGCCGCAAGCCGGCGGGGTGCTGTTCGTGGGCAGTTCCACCATCCGCCTGTGGCCCGATCTGCGCGAGGACTTCCGGCAGTTGCCGGTGGTCATCAACCGGGGCTTCGGCGGCTCGACCATGGCGGACTGCAACTATTTCGTCAAAAGCCTGGTGGTGCAGTACCGTCCACGGCATGTGATCGTCTATGCCGGCGACAACGACCTGGCCGAGGGACGCAGCCCGGCGCAGGTGCTGGAGAGCTTCCGTTCCTTCGTGACGGCGGTGCGCACGGCGCTGCCCGACACGCGCATCAGCTACATCTCCATCAAGCCAAGCCCCCTGCGCAGCGCGCTGCTGCCCCAGGTGCGCGAGGCCAACGCCCTGCTGGCAGGCTACCTGCAGAGCGTGCCGCAGAGCGACTACATCGACATCTTCACCCCCATGCTGACGGCGGCGGGCGAGCCGCGCACCGACCTGTACGGCCCGGACCGGCTGCACATGAACGGCGCGGGCTACGACCTCTGGCAGGCGGTGATCACCCACCACCTGGGGGCCTCGGGGAACGGCGCCGCGACGCTGCAGGCTGCCCGTGGGGGCCAGCCCCCGGCCGCGGTGGCCGCGCCGGTTCAGCCGGGCGGGCTGATGCAGGTCAGCGCGGGCCGCTAGCCTCGCGGCCTTTCTTCTGGCTTGCCCGGCTTTGCCGGCTCGCCTGGCGTCGGTCGCGCGCCGCCGGGTTCTTCGGTCTACAACGGGCGGATGGCGGGCGCCACCACCGTGTCCGGTTGGTGTGGCAGCAGGTCGGTGTCTTCCGTCAGCGGCGTGGGCTTTTCCGCATACACCACGGGCGGCGGCGCGGGCGCGTCGTCCTCGGCGGGTTGCCGGTCGAACCAGAGCGTGACCTTGGCGGCCGCATACAGGCTGCCGAAGCAGGCCGCCAGCAGGGCGATGTCCAGCGGCCAGGGGCGTTCGTAGTTGGCCCCGAACAGCGTCAGCACCAGCAGCACCACCACCAGGTGCGCGCAGAACACCGCCAGCGAGGCGGATCCCAGCGTTTCCAGCCAGCGCATGCGCGGCAGCCGCGCCAGCAGCGGCGGGCCGAAGCGGATCGCCAGAACCACCAACGCGAACAGGTCGATCAGCCGCAGCGGGGCGAGCAGCCACTTGTCCTGCAGCACGTTGGCCCAGGGAGCGTGCGGAAACGGCACCTGCCCGACGGCATGGCGCCACACCAGGCCGACCAGGGCGATGGCGCCGGCCAGCCACAGCGTCCAGCGCGGGAACTCGAACGGCGCTGCCGCCGGGTCGTTGCGGCTCGCGCCCATCCAGAGACCCATGATCCAGAGAAACTGCCACGCGCCCATGACGAATGAGCCGGTCTCGCTGAACGGCACCGACACCGGCAGGATGCGGCTGAACTGCGACCATGCCCATTCCGCGAAGCCGAACTGCGACAGCACCCAGAGCAGCACGCTCACCGCCATCACCGGCAGCCAGCTGCGCTGCAGCGCAAAAGCCAGCACCCAGGGGCTGATCAGCATGAACAGCACGTAGAGCGGCAGGATGTCGAGCAGCGGGGGCTCATACACCAGCAGCAGCCCGCCGACCAGGGCGTCCACCGGCTGGGCGAAGTAGAAATTCAGCAGGCCTTTGACGGCCGGCTGGTCCACATACAGGCCCACCGTGGTGATGACGGTGAACAGGAACAGCAGCGTCGCGGCCTGGCAGCCGTAGATGGTGAGTGCGCGGCGCCAGAACGCCTGGCGCATGGGCGCAATGCCCTTGCGAAAGGCCACGCGCCCATACACCAGGCCGGCCATGTAGGCCGACAGCAGCACGAAGCCTTCGGCCGCCGACACGAAGCCGAACGGCTGGCCGAGCGGAATCGACACCCGGGTCGGCAGGTGCGTCACCGTCATCAGCCCCAGCATCAGGCCGCGCACGAAGTCGATTTCCCAGCGGCGTTGGGAGGAGGAGGGTGGTGGCATGGGTGGGTGGAGCCTTCTCCGCGCATCTTGGCGGCCGAGGCCCGCTCAGCGGTGTAGGTCGAGTCCACCGGCGCGGTTCGGCGGCCGGCTCGCCGCACGGCATGGAAGGGGCGCCTCGCGATGGGCTAACCTTGCCGCCTCCGGAGCCGGCGCTCCGCCCCCTGTTCGGTATCCACTCGGCACGCCATGACTACAACGACAGCGACGACCACACCCGATCCTCTGGCCCCCGCCCGCCCGCACCGCTGGCACCGCCCGCGCCCCTGGAGCCGCTGGCTCCTGGCGGCATCGCTCGCAGCGCTTGCCACCGGCGCCCAGGCGCTCACGGTCGCCAGCCTCTCGCCGCAGGGCGAGGTGGCGCGCGTGCGGCAGGTGGTCGTCAAGTTCGACAGCGCCGCCGTGTCGTTCGGCGACCCGAAAGCCCCCGCGCCCTTCGCCGTCAGCTGTGACGATGCGGCCGCCGGCCAGGGCACCGGCCGCTGGACCGGCGAGCGCGAGTGGGTCTATGACTTCACCGCCGACCTGCCGCCCGGCGTGCGTTGCTCCGTCACTGCCAAATCCGGGTTCAAATCGGCCGCTGGCGCCCCATTGACGGGCACTTCTAGCTATCAATTCAATAGTGGCGGGCCGTTCGTGCAGAACGTGCGTCCCGGCACCTACCAGCGCATCGACGAAGAACAGTTCTTCACGCTGCAATTCAACGGCGCGGCCACCGCCGCCAGCGTGCTGGCCCATGTCTGGTGCGTGGCCGATGGGGTGGGCGAACGCATTCCGGTGCGTGCCGTGGAAGGCAAGGACCGGCAGGCCCTGCTGAAGTCGCAGAGCCTGGAAGGCGCGGCAGCCAAGGAGCCGCTGCGCTACGCGACGCTGGCCTGCAACCGGCGGCTCACTTCGGGCTCCAAGGTGCAGCTGGTCTTCGGCCGCGGCGTGGCCACGCCGAGCGGTGTGGCCAACAACGTGGAGAAGCGCTTTGCCTACCAGGTGCGCGAGCCGTTCTCCGCCGACTTCAGCTGCGAGCGCGAGAACGCGCAGGCCGCCTGTCTGCCGATCCGGCCCATGCGCCTGTCGTTCAACGCCCCCGTGCCGCGCAAGCTGGCCGAAGCCATCCGGCTCAAGGGCGATGAAACCCTCAAGCCCACCGTCGATGCGCAGGGCGACGGCGACTCGGTCGTCACCGGCATCACGTTCGCGCCGCCGTTTCCGGCCAGCGCGAAGTTCTCTTTGCAGCTGCCCGGCGACTTCAAGGACGCCTCGGGCCGCACGCTGGCCAATGCGGGCAGCTTCCCGCTGGCGGTGGCCACCGGGGCGATGCCGCCGCTGGCCAAGTTCGCCGCCTCGCCCTTCGGCCTCGTCGAGCGCTTCGCGGAAGGCCCGCAAGGCCCCGCCCTGCTGCCGGTGACGCTGCGCAACGTGGAAGCCGACCTGCGCGTGCAGGGCCTGCAGCCCGGGCTGGCAGGCGCGCCCGATGCGGCGGCCTCCAAGGTCGCGACCCTGCAGCCGACCACCGACGCCGAGATCATTGCCTGGATGCACAAGGTGCGGCGCTACGACAGCGGCACCGTGGACCGCGCCCAGGCGCGCCGCGATGCGCGCGGGCCGCTGCCGGCCGTGCTGGGCGACAGCGACCGCCAGCAGGTGCAGACCCGCATGCTGTCGCTGCTGAGCGGCCTGCCCGGCGTGAAGGCGCTCGACCTGCCCAAGGCCGCCAGCGGCGACCCGCGCCCGTTCGAGGTGGTCGGCATTCCGCTGCCGCAGGGCTTCCATGTGGTGGAGATCGCCTCGCCGCTGCTGGGCCGGTCGCTGCTCGACGAGCGGCACGGCGCGGGCCGCACCATGTACGTGCGCACCTCGGCCCTGGTGACCAACCTGGCGGTGCATTTCAAGCTGGGCCGCGAGAACGCCGCCGCCTGGGTGACGACGCTGGACAAGGGCCAGGTCGTGCCGAATGCGCAGGTGCGCGTGTCGTCGTGCGATGGGAAGGAGCTGGCGCAGGCCACCACCAACGCCGAGGGCGTGGCCACCTTCGAGGGCCTCTCGCCCCAGGCGCCGGTCTGCCAGGGGCAGGGCGACTGGATGCAGGCGTACTTCGTCAGCGCCCGCGCCACCGGCGCGGATGGCGCGCCCGACATGGCCTTCACCTGGAGCGACTGGCAGCGCGGCATCGAGCCCTGGCGCTTCAACGTGCCCACCAGCAGCGATCCGCAGCCTGACGAGATCGCCCACACGATCTTCGACCGCACCCTGCTGCGGGCGGGCGAGACGGTGTCGATGAAGCACGTGCTGCGCCTGCAGAACAAGAGCGGCTTCGGGCTGCCCGAAAGCGAGCCGGCGACGCTGGTGATCACCCATATCGGCAGCGGCCAGCAGTTCACCCAGCCGCTGCAGTGGCGCAAGACGGCCACCGGCGGCCTGAGTGCGGAGAACACCTTCGCCGTGCCGCCCGCTGCCAAGCTGGGCGCGTACAGCGTCGAATTGCGTGGCAGCGATGCCCGGGGGGGCGACCGCAGCTTCGGCTCCGGTGGATTCCGGGTGGAGGAGTTCCGCCTGCCGGTGCTGGAAGGCCGCGTGGTGCCTTCGACCCAAAAGCCCCTGGTGCGCGCCACCAGCGTGCCTGTGGACGTGCAGGTCAACTATGTGGCCGGCGGGGGAGCGGCCAACCTGCCGGTGCGCGTGTCGGCCATGGTGCGCGGCAAGGGTCTGCAGTACCCGGACTACGACGCCTTCAGCTTCGGCGACAGTTCCAGCGGCGGCGCCGCGGGGAACGGCGAGGAAGAGCCGGCCGCGAGCCAGGACACGCACGTCATCGCCGACAAGCTGGCCGTGACGCTGGACCGCAACGGCGCGGGCAAGGCCACCATCGCCGACGTGCCCCAGGCCCGCCAGCCGCAGGACCTGGTGCTGGAGGCGACCTATTCCGACCCGAACGGCGAGGTGCAGACGCTGCGCAGCACGCAGACGCTGTGGCCGGCCGCCGTGGTGGCGGGCATCAAGACCGAAGGCTGGGTGTCGGCCGCGCAGAAGATCCGCTTCCAGGCGCTGGCCCTGGGGCTGGAAGGCCGCGCGCAGGAAGGCGTGCCGATGGCGGTGAAGGCCGTGGCGCGCATCACCACCAGCAGCCGCAAGCGCATGGTGGGCGGCTTCTACAGCTACGACAACAAGACCGAAACCAAGGACCTGGGCACCGTGTGCTCCGGCAAGACCGACTCGCGCGGGCTGCTGCTCTGCGAGGCCAAGCTGGACGAGGCAGGCGAGGTGCAGCTGATCGCCACCGCGCGCGACAAGGACGGCAACGAGTCGCAGGCATCGTCTTCCGTCTGGGTCACCAAGCAGGGCGAACTCTGGTTCGGCGGCGAAGACCACGACCGCATCGACCTGCTGCCCGAGAAGAAGAGCTACCAGCCCGGCGAAGTCGCCAAGCTGCAGGTGCGCATGCCGTTCCGCCACGCGACCGCGCTGGTGGCGGTGGAGCGCGAAGGCGTGCTGAGCACCCGCGTGGTGCAGCTGAACGGCCAGGACCCGACGGTGGAGCTGAAGGTGGAAGAGGGCTGGGGCCCGAACGTGTACGTGAGCGTGCTGGCCCTGCGCGGCCGGCTGCGCGAGGTGCCGTGGTACAGCTTCTTCACCTGGGGCTTCAAGGCGCCGCGCGAATGGTGGAGCGCGTTCTGGTACGAGGGCAAGGAATACGTCGCGCCCACGGCCATGGTGGATCTGTCCAAGCCGGCCTACCGGCTGGGGCTGGCCGAGATCAAGGTCGGCGCCCAGGCGCACCGCATCGACGTGAAGGTGGCCGCCGACCAGGCCAGCTACCCCGTGCGCGGCAAGGCGCAGGTCACCATCACCGCCACGCTGCCCGGCGGCAAGCCGGCGGCCAACGCCGAAGTGGCCCTGGCCGCCGTCGACCAGGCGCTGCTGGAGCTGATGCCCAACACCAGCTGGAACCTGCTGGAAGCGATGCTGCAGCGCCGCGCCTGGGGCGTGGAGACCTCCACCGCCCAGATGGAGATCATCGGCCGGCGCCACTATGGCAAGAAGGCCGTGCCCGCCGGCGGCGGCGGCGGCCGCGCGCAGACCCGCGAGCTGCTGGACACCCTGCTGCTCTGGCAGCCCGCCATCCAGCTTGACGCGAAAGGCCAGGCGAAGGTGACGGTGCCGCTCAACGACGCGCTCACCACCTTCAAGATCGTCGCCGTGGCCGATGCAGGCACGGGCCTGTTCGGCACGGGCACCACCAGCATCCGTGCCACGCAGGATCTGCAGATCATCAGCGGCCTGCCGCCGCTGGTGCGCGAGGACGACCAGTTCCGCGCCCAGCTCACGCTGCGCAACACCACGCCCAAAGCCATGAAGGTGGAGGTCGCGCCGCGAGCCACGCTGCTGACGCTGGAGCCGCGCACGGTGGACATTCCCGCCGGCGAATCGCGCGAGGTGGCCTGGAACGTCACCGCCCCGGCGCAGTTGGCGCAGACCCGCGCCGAGGCGCTGCTCTGGGAGATCGAGGCGCGCGACACGCTCGGCGGCGCGAAGGATGCGCTCAAGGCCCGCCAGCGGCTCATTCCCGCCGTGCCGCTGACGGTGCAGCAGGCCACGCTGGTGCAGGTGGATGGCCTGTTCCAGATCGACGTGGCCCCGCCCGCCGATGCCTTGCCCGCCAGCGGCGCCAAGCGGGGCGGCCTGAAGATGTCGCTGCAACCCAAGCTGGCCGAAGGCCTGCCCGGCGTGCGCGACTGGTTCGCCAACTACCCCTTCGCCTGCCTGGAGCAAAAGACCAGCAAGGCCGTGGGCCTGCGCGACGGCAAGCTGTGGCAGACGCTGGTGGCCCAGTTGCCCACCTACCTCGATACCGCTGGCCTGGCCAGCTACTTCCCGCCGCAGGCGGGCAGCGACGACCGGGGCAGCGACACGCTCACCGCCTATCTGCTGGCCGCCACGCACGAGGCCGCGGCGCTGCACCCCGAGTTCAAGCTGCCCGACGACGCCCGCGCCGCCATGGAGCGCGGCCTTGCCGCCTTCGTCGAAGGCCGCATCCAGCGGGACTTCTGGAGCCCGCGCAAGGACCTGGACATGCGCAAGCTGGCCGCCCTGGAGGCGCTGTCGCGCTACGGCAAGGCGTCGGGGCGCATGCTGGGCAGCATCACCATCGCGCCCAACCAGTGGCCCACCCACACGGTGATCGACTGGCTGAACATCCTGAAGCGCGTGCCCGACGTGCCGCAACGCGACCAGCGGCTGGCCGAGGCGACGCAGATCCTGAAGGCCCGCCTGAGCTACCAGGGCACCAAGCTCGTCTTCAGCACCGAGCAGGACGACTACTGGTGGTGGCTGATGCAGAACGGCGACGTCAATACCGCCCGCCTGATGCTCGCCGTGATGGACGACCCGGCCTGGAAGGACGACATGGGCCGCCTGGCCAATGGTTTCATCAGCCGCCAGCAGAACGGCGCCTGGCACACCACCACCGCCAACCTCTGGGGCGGGCTGGCGCTGGAGAGGTTCAGCGCGAAGTTCGAGGCCGTGCCGGTGGCGGGCACCACCCAGGCCGCGCTGGCCGGACAGACCGCCAGCGTGGACTGGGCCAGGGTGGAGCGGGTGAAGGCCAGCGACCCGGCAGGCGCCCCGCACCAGACCACCTGGTTCGGCGCGCCGGCAGCGCCCGGCAACCTGCGCAACAACGGCATGTTCGTGCCCTGGCCGCCCGCTCCAGGCAAGGGCAGCCTGGCCGTGTCGCACCAGGGCGCCGGCAAGCCGTGGCTCACGCTGCAGTCGGTGGCGGCGATCGACCTGAAGGTGCCGTTCTCGGCCGGCTATTCCATCAAGAAGACCATCACCCCGGTGGAGCAGGCCGTGGCCGGCAAATACACGCGCGGCGACGTGCTGCGCGTGCGCCTGGAGATCGACGCCAGCGCGCCCATGACCTGGGTCGCCGTGACCGATCCCATTCCGGGCGGCGCCACCATTCTGGGCAGCGGCCTGGGCCGGGACTCGGAGATCGCCACCCGCGGCGAGACGCGCGGCGGCAACGGCTGGGTGGCGTTCGAGGAGCGCAGCTTCGAGTCGTACCGCGCCTATTACGAGTACCTGCCCAAGGGCAAGGTGGAGACGGAGTACACCGTGCGCCTGAACAACGTCGGCGACTTCGCCCTGCCGCCAAGCCGCGTGGAAGCGCTCTATGCGCCGGAAATGTTCGGCGAGACGCCGAATGCGCGGGTGAAGGTGGGTGAGACGCGGTGAGGGCCTGACCAGAGTGCGGCGCCGCAAGAGTCACGGAGTCGAAAGAGGAGCTGACCGGTTGAATATGGTTATCAATTAACCATATAAATTGATAACGTCAATCGCTAGCATGGGTACGCCCAGTGCGTTTCGCGGTGGGTGGGGTTGTCTACAGCGCGACGACCTCCCTTTCATTCCGTGAAGTTGATCGTGGAGTGTTCCCGCCTCACGCATCCCGCACTTCGCACTGGCATGAGGTTCTCTCCATGGTCGTGTCCTCTCAACCTGTCGTCCGCCTCGTCCAACCGAAGGCGGTTCTTGCAGGGGTGGTGCTGTGTCTTGGGGCCGTCCTGTCCCTGCCCGTCATGGCCGCGCCTCCCACGCTGACGTGCCAGTCCGATGCCAACGTGTTCAACACCGGCTATGACGGCAATGGCGGCAAGCTGAGTCGTGGCACGTCGGACCTCAACTGGGAGGCCGGCCTGGGTGACCCCAGTGGCTTCACCAGCGTTACCAACTGGACGCCTGCCAACGTGGTGGGCAATCTCGCTCCGAATGCCTGGGTGAATTCGCCGTACGGCAATGCCGAGTGGGTGGCGCGGGAGAATGGCCAGTCGGACGGTCGGGGATCCATCGTCTACTACCGGTACCGGTTCAATCTCGATCCGGCGGTGCCGCTGGATTCGTTTGCCTTGCAGTTCGATTTCTATATCGACGACCGGATCCAGCAAATGGTCGTCAATGGAGCCGAGTACAAAAACTATGTGACGCCCGCTTCGCCGACCGGACAAGGGGGGTACACCAGTGACAGCCGCCTCAGTGAAACGCTGCTGAACGGTCCGACCCTGGCATGGCGGACCGGCGAGAACAGCATCATCATCAAGTCCTGGAATCTGGTGCGTCCCACCGGCTTCCTCGCCCAGGTCAAGGTGCGAGCGCCATGCCCACCGCAGGTTGCCATCGAGAAGACGGCTTCCGCCAACGGCCCCGTCCCGCGCGGCTCCGACATCGACTACACCGTCACGGCGAAGAACACAGGTGCGGTGTCCGCCGATGGCGCTGTCGTTTCCGACCCGCTGCCTGCTGGAATCAGCTCGGCTTCCTAGACCTGCACGTCCAGCGGCGGCGCCGTGTGTCCCGCACCGTCCGGCACGCTCCCGCTGAGCGAGGCGCTGGGCACCTTTCCCGCAGGGGGGCAGGTGACCTATGCCATCACGGCCCGCGTGGCTGACGATGCCCCTGAGTCGGTGACCAACGTGGCGACCATCAGGCTGCCGGACGCCGTCACCGTGCCGCCCGATGGCACCTCCGGTGTGACCAACGACGTCACCGATCCCGTGGCCGTGCGCAGGGCCGTGCCCACCCTGTCCCAGGGGGCGCTATTCCTCGCGTCGCTGGGTCTGGCCATGTTGGGGGGCTCTGCGGTACGCCGGCGTATCGGGTGAATGCCCCTCGGTACCCGCCCTCGTTTTGTATGTTGAAGCCCGCGCCGATGGCCGCGGGCTTTTTCATGCGTCACAGCGGGGGCGTGGCGACGGAGTGACGTGGTCCTGCCGCAGTGGGGGCATGTGTTTCCTCTGGCGCTGCTCCCTGCTGCACGCCCCCACCAAGTGGGAGTGGCCGGCATCTGTAGTCTCCGTACGGCAAATGCCTACAAGTCGAGACAGTTTGTAACTTTAGTATCGATGCGACCCATCCTGTGACGTTCGGTGAGCGTTGCACCGGGTCGAAAAGTACTTAGGTTTCAAGCAGGAGCGAATCGATGAATCTTTCCCATTGGCCGCTGGCGCGGCGTCTGGGCCTGGCCTTCGGTGGCGTGATCGCCATCTTCCTGGCCGTGATCGTGGTGGCGATGACCAGCCAGTCCAGGTTGCAGGAAGCGGAACGCTGGAATGCGCACACATCCAAAGTGCTGCTGGCTGCCGATCAGGTGCTGCTGGGCATGGTGAACATGGAGACCGGTACCCGCGGCTTCGCCCTGGCCGGCGAGGCGCGGTTCCTGGAGCCCTGGGAGCAGGGCACGCAGCTCTTCAACACAGCCCTGGCCGAAGCCCGCTCCTTGACGGCCGACAACCCGGCCCAGCAGCAGCGGGTGCAGGACATGCAGGTCGCGGCCAACCAGTTCGTCGACGTCTCGCGCGCCACGCAGTCCTTGCGGCGCGAGGTGGATGCCGGCAGCAGCACGCTGGAGGCCCTGGCCACCGAGGTGAAACGCGCCCGTGGCAAGGCCGCCATGGACCAGTTCCGGGCCATCCACACAGACTTCATTCGTACCGAAACCCAGCTGCTGGAGCAGCGTACCGTCGAAGCCGAGCGCACCCGCACCATGACCCTGTGGCTGGAAATGGGCGGTGTCGCCCTGGCGCTGGGGGTGGCCGTGGTGCTGGGCACCTGGGTCACCCGCTCCATCACCCGGCCGGTGGCCCAGGCCGTGGCCGTGGCGCAGGCGGTGGCGGCAGGCGATCTGACCAGCCGCATCGAGGTGCAGTCGCGGGACGAGGTGGGCGTGCTGCTCGACAGCCTGCGCACCATGAACACGTCGCTCACCCAGGTGGTGTCGCGGGTGCGCCAGGGCAGCGAGTCGGTGGCTTCGGCCAGCACGCAGATCGCGCAGGGCAACTCCGACCTGTCGGGCCGTACCGAATCGCAGGCCAGCGCGCTGGAGCAGACCGCCGCGTCGATGGAAGAGCTCGGCTCCACCGTGACGCAGAACGCCGACAACGCCCGCCAGGCCAACCAGCTGGCGCAGGCCGCCAGCAGCGTGGCGCAGCAGGGCGGCGTGGTGGTGTCGCAGGTGGTGGACACGATGAAGGGCATCAGCGAGAGCTCGCGCCGCATCGCCGACATCATCAATGTCATCGACGGCATCGCCTTCCAGACCAACATCCTGGCGCTGAACGCCGCCGTGGAAGCGGCGCGGGCCGGAGAGCAGGGGCGCGGTTTCGCCGTGGTGGCGGGCGAGGTCCGCAACCTGGCGGGCCGCAGCGCCGAGGCCGCCAAGGAGATCAAGCAGCTCATCACCGACAGCGTCTCGCGCGTGGAGGCCGGCACCGTGCTGGCCGACGAGGCCGGCAGCACCATGACCGAGGTGGTCAGCAGCATCCGCCGCGTGACCGACCTGATGGGTGAGATCAGCGCCGCCAGCACCGAGCAGAGCGCGGGCGTGGGGCAGGTGGTAGAGGCCGTCAGCGAGATGGACCAGTCCACCCAGCAGAACGCCGCGCTGGTCGAGGAGATGGCGGCGGCTGCGGCGAGCCTGAACACGCAGGCGCAGGATCTGGTGCAGTCGGTGAGCCTGTTCCGCCTGGGGTCGGGCTCCGCCTACGTGGCAGCGGGCGTCGCCGCGCCGGCTGCTGCTGCTGCTGCGGCGGCTTCCATCGCTGCTGCGCCCGCCGTAGCCCCGGCCCCGGCACCCGCTGCAATGCGCAAGGCCCCACCGGCCGCTGCGCCGCGTGTCCCCCGGCCCCGGACGGTGTTCGCATCGCGCCTGGCGCCGGCATTGGCCACGCCGGGCGCGGCAGCCGGCGGCAAGGACGACTGGGAATCCTTCTGAGTTGAGTCGAGCCGTCACGGGCCGCGCGGCTGGGCAGTGGTAGCCTGCGCGCGGCATGTTCCACCTTCTCCCAGCATTCTTTCGGGCCCCCGTCATTCGCGCCGCCGACGCCCTGCCCGGGCGCCTGCCAGACCGGCGCGGCCAGGGCGTTACACGGGCGGTGCGGCGTGCGCGGCGGCTGGCCGGGGTGGGCGCGCTGCTCCTGGCGCTGTCGCCCACCGGCGCGCTTGCCTTGCCCTCACCGGCCGAGGTCCGCGCCGACTGGCGCCCCTCCGACACCTTGTTGCTCTCGCGCGAAGGCGAGGTGCTGCAGCGGGTACGCACCGATGCCACGGTGCGGCGCGGCCAGTGGGTGGCGCTGGCCGACGTGTCGCCCGCGCTGCGCACGGCGCTGGTGCTGAGCGAGGACAAGCGCTTCTACGAGCACAGCGGCGTGGACTGGAGCGCGGTGTCGGCCGCGGCCTGGGGCAATCTCTGGAACCAGCGCACCCGGGGTGCCAGCACCATCACCATGCAGCTGGCGGGCCTGCTGGACGGTGACTGGCGCCAGGGGCCGGGCGGGCGCAGCGTGACGCAGAAGCTCGGCCAGACGGTGGCCGCACAGGTGCTGGACCGCCGCTGGCGCAAGGACCAGATCCTGGAGGCCTACCTGAACCTGGTGCCGTTCCGGGGAGAGATCGTCGGCATCGATGCGCTGGCGCGCACGCTGTTCGGCAAGGCGCCGCACGGGCTCGATGCGCGCGAGGCTGCGGTGGCCGCCGCGCTGGTGCGGGCTCCCAATGCCCGTCCCGCGCTGGTGGCCCAGCGGGCCTGCGGCGTGCTGCGCGAGATGGATCGCCCGCTGAAACCGCCGCGCGGCACAGCGAACCCGCAGACCGTGGATTGCGATGCGCTCGACCTCTTCACCACCGCCGCTCTGCAGCGCCGCGCCTTCGACGCCAGCGAGGGCATCGCGCCACATTTCGCGCGCCAGGCGCTGCGCGAGGCGGCCGAGGCGCCGCAGGGGCGCTCGGGCCAGGGAACAGCGGCTGCGGCTGCGGCTGCCGCAGCGGCAGCGACCAGCGCGACCAGCGTGACCAGCACCCTCAGCGCCCCGCTGCAGCGCGTGGCCCTGCAGTCGCTGGACCAGCACCTGCGCGAGCTGCGCGGCCGCAACGTGGAAGACGGCGCGGTGGTGGTGCTGGACAACGCCAGCGGCGAGGTGCTGGCCTGGGTGGGCTCGTCGGGCCTGCTCAGCCGCGCCGGCGAGGTGGACGGCGTGCTGGCCCTGCGCCAGCCCGGCTCCACGCTGAAGCCTTTTCTCTATGCCCAGGCGATCGCCGAACGGCGCCTGACGGCGGCCTCGCTGGTGGAGGATTCGCCGGCCCACATTCCCACGGCCAGCGGCCTCTACATCCCGCAGAACTACGACCGCAGCTTCAAGGGCTGGGTGTCGGCGCGCACGGCGCTGGCCGCATCGCTGAACGTGCCGGCCGTGCGCACGCTGGTCATGGTGACGCCCGATGCCTTCTTCACCCAGCTGCGCGCCCTGGGCCTGCCGCTGCGCGAATCGGGCGGCTACTACGGCTACAGCCTGGCGCTGGGCAGCGCCGAAGTGCCGCTGCTGCAGCTGACCAACGCCTACCGCGCCCTGGCGCAGGGCGGGCTTGCGAGCCCGGTGCGGCTGCTGCCGGCTGCCAAGCTGCGCCGGGGCGATGACCCGCGCGCCGCCTCGGACCGGCCGGTGCAGGCACTGGATGCGCGCGCCGCGTTCATCGTCGGCGACATCCTCTCCGATGCCAACGCCCGCGCCCGCACCTTCGGCACCGACAGCGTGCTGGCCACGCGCTTCTGGTCGGCGGTGAAGACCGGCACCAGCAAGGACATGCGCGACAACTGGGCCGTCGGCTGGTCGCAGCGCTACACCGTCGGCGTGTGGGTCGGCAATGCCAGCGGCGCGCCCATGCACGACGTGAGCGGCACCAGCGGCGCAGCGCCCATCTGGGCCGAGGTGATGGGCTGGCTGCACCGCGGCACGCCCAGCCGCGCGCCGCAAGCGCCCGCCGGCCTGGTGCATGCGGCGGTGCGCTACGGCCCGCAGGAGGGCCAGGCCGCCAGGCCGCTGGAAAGTGCGCGCAGGGAATGGTTCCTCGCCGGCACCGAGCAGCCTCTGTTTGCTATTGATTCGATAGCTACGGGCCCTGATGCATCCAGCGCGGGAGCAGGAAAAGGCACCAGGAAGCAGCCTTCTGCTTCATCGCAGCGCTCTGCCGATGACGCCCCGCGCCCGCGCATCGTCGCGCCCGCCCCCGGCACCATCGTCGCGCTGGACCCGGACATTCCGCCCGAGCGGCAGCGCCTGCGCTTCGCCGCCAGCATGCCGGCGGGCAGCCCCGAGGCCGGCGCCGGCACGCTGCGCTGGCGCATCGGCAGCCAGTGGCAGGGGCAGGGCGCGCAGTGGGGCTGGCTGCCCTGGCCCGGCCGGCACCAGGTGGAGCTGCTGGACGCACGCGGCCAGGTGATCGACCAGATCCAGATCGAGGTGCGCGGCGCCGGCCTGCGCGCCGGGGCGCGCTGACGGGCCAGCTCCTACACTGCCTGTCGCCGCCCGCCCGGCCACATACGCCGCGCCCACCTGGCGCCCCCACCTTTTCCGCCCGCCCCATGCACACCGCCGCCCCCTTGCTCTTCGTGATGATCTGGTCCACCGGCTTCCTGGTGGGGCGCGGCGTCGGGGCGCATGCCGACCCGTTCTGGTTCCTGACGATGCGCTTTGGCGGCGTGGCGCTGGTGTTCGTTGCCCTGGCGCTCTGGGCGCGCGTGGCCTGGCCCCGGGGCGCGCGCCGCATCGGCGTGCATCTGGCAGCTGGGGCGCTGATGAACGGGCTGTACGTGGGGCCGAGCTGGTGGGCCATGTCGCAAGGACTGCCGGCCGGGGTGATGGCGCTCATTGGCTCCCTGCAGCCCCTGTTCACGGCGCTGATCGCGGTGGCGGTGCTGCACAAGCGCCTGTCGCGCACCACCTGGTGGGGGCTGGCGCTGGGCTTCGGCGGGGTCACTCTGGTGCTGCTGCCGCGCCTGCAAGCCGTGGGCGCGGGCAGCCTGGCGCTGCCGGTGGTGCTGACGGGGGTGGGCAGCATCCTGGCGCTCACCGTGGGGTCGATGGCGCAGAAGTCGCCCTGGGCCACGGGCGACCTGCGCAGCGCCGGCGCGCTGCAGAACGGGGGCGCGGTGCTGGTGCTGCTGTGCATGGCGCTGCTGCTGGGCCAGCCGCGCTGGGACCATTCGCCGCTGCTCTGGGGCTACCTCGCCTACTCGGTGCTGGGGCTGTCCATCGGCGGCGCCACGCTGCTGATCTGGCTCATGCGCCGGGGCGAGGCCACCCGCACCAGCGCGCTGCTGCTGGCGGTGCCGCCTCTGTCGGCCGTGCAGGCGTGGTTGATCTTCGGCGAGACGCTCTCGCCCGTGCAGTTGCTGGGCTTCGCGGTGGCGATCGCCGGGGTGGCGCTGGCGCGCCGCTGAAGCGCGGGGCGGGGGTGCCGGGCGCGCGGCTGCAGAAATTTCAAACGCGCGGCAAAAGCCTTCACGCGGCGCTGCGCGGTGGCGGGCTAGGATCGCCCATCGCGTCCGTTGCGCGATGGCTCTTGCCCGTTTGCCCTTCCTCCTCTCTCGTCCGGAGACAGCCCGCCGTGCCCAATCTTTCCAAGATCACCACCATCGAAGACCTGCGCGTCGTTGCCGAGCGGCGTGTGCCGCGGATGTTCTACGACTACGCCGATTCGGGTTCGTGGACCGAGGGCACGTACCGCGCCAACAGCGACGACTTCCATCGCATCCTGCTGCGCCAGCGCGTGGCGGTGAACATGGAAGGGCGCAGCACCGCCTGCACGATGGTCGGCCAGTCCGCCCGCATGCCGGTGGCCATCGCCCCGGTGGGGCTCACGGGCATGCAGCATGCCGACGGCGAGATCCACGCCGCCCGCGCGGCCGAAAAGTTCGGCATTCCGTTCACGCTCTCGACCATGAGCATCTGCTCCATCGAAGACGTGGCCGAGAACACCACCGCGCCTTTCTGGTTCCAGCTCTACATGATGCGCGACCGCGACGCCATGGCCCGCATGATCGCGCGGGCCCGCGCCGCCCGGTGCAGCGCGCTGGTGCTCACGCTCGACCTGCAGGTGATCGGGCAGCGCCACAAGGACATCAAGAACGGCCTGACCGCGCCGCCGCGGCCCACGCTGAAGAACATCGCCAACCTGATGACCAAGCCGCACTGGTGCCTGGGAATGGCCGGCACCAGGCGCCACACCTTCCGCAACCTGGTGGGCCATGTGAAGGGCGTGTCGGACATGCGCTCGCTGTCGGCCTGGACCAACGAGCAGTTCGACCCCAGCCTGTCGTGGGCCGACGTGGCCTGGGTGAAGGAGCAGTGGGGCGGCAAGCTGATCCTGAAGGGCATCATGGATGCCGAAGACGCGCGCCTGGCCGTCGCGGCCGGGGCCGATGCCATCGTGGTCAGCAACCACGGCGGCAGGCAGCTGGATGGCGCGCCCTCGTCCATCGCCGCGCTGCCCGCCATCGTCGACGCGGTCGGCTCCCAGACCGAGGTGTGGATGGACGGCGGCATCCGCTCCGGGCAGGACGTGCTCAAGGCCTGGGCGCTGGGCGCGCGCGGCACGATGATCGGCCGTGCCATGGTGTATGGGCTGGGCGCCTATGGCGAGGCGGGCGTGACCCGGGCACTGCAGCTGATCCACAAGGAACTGGACGTGACCATGGCCTTCTGCGGCCATGTGGACATCCGCAACGTGGGCCGGCGGATCCTGATTCCAGGCACCTATCCGGTGTGATGGCGGACCGGGGAGGGTGACGGGGCTTTCGGAAATCCCGCCGGCCCGTGTCTTCGTGGGGCGGCCCGGGGGGCGGCCGGAGCGAGGCATCGCCATTGCCTGCGGCTGACATGCCGAGGCGCGGGCGCTGGAGCCCGCCGGGCCGCGCGCGCCGCGCTACGCTCGCGGCATGTCATCTCTCCCCTGGCTCGCCTGGATCTGGATTCCCATCACCCTCTGGGCCGCCTTTGCGCAAACCGTGCGCAACGCGGCCCAGCGCACCCTCATCAGCGATCTGGGCACGCTCGCGGCCACCCTGGTGCGGTTTCTCTACGGCCTGCCGCTGGCGGCGGCCTGGGTGCTGGGCACCTGCGTGCTGGGTGACCGGCCCGGCCTGGTGCCGGTGTTCACGCCCACCTACGCCGCCTGGCTGGCCGTCGGTGCGGTGATGCAGGTGGCCGCCACCGCCTTCGTGCTGCTGGCGATGAAGGAGCGCAACTTCATCCTGGCGGTGGCCTATTCCAAGACGGAGGTGCTGCAGGTGGCCCTCTTTTCCGCCGTGCTGCTGAACGAGCTGCCCGGCCCGCTGGCACTGGCGGCCATGGCGGCGGCGACCTGCGGCGTGGTGCTGCTGTCGCTGCCCCGCGGCGGCTGGCGGCTGCTGCTGGCCGGCGGCGCACCGGGGCAGGGGCGGCTGGTGGCCTGCGGGCTGGCCTCGGGCGCCTGCTTTGCCATCGCGAGCGTGGGCTTCCGGGGCGCGTCGCTGGCGCTGGGCGACGGGGTGGCACCCTGGGTCGCGGGTGGCTGGGGCGTGCTCTGGGCGCAACTGCTGCAGACAGTGGTGCTGGGCGCTTGGCTGCTGGCGCGGCAGCCGGGTGTGGCCCGCGCCATCGGCCGGGCCTGGAAGCTGTCGATGGTCGCGGGCTCCATGGGTGCGCTGGCGTCCATCGCCTGGTTCACCGCCTACGCGCTGCAGCCGGTGGCCGACGTCCGCACGCTGGGTCTGGTGGAAGTGCTGTTCAGCTATGCCGTGTCGCGCCGGGTGTTCCGCGAAAGCCTGTCACGCACCGAGACGGCAGGCCTGGCGCTGGTACTGGCGGGGTTGGTGGGCATCTGCGCCCAATGGTGAACGTGGCGGGCGGGGCAGCGTTCCGCTGCGCGGCACGGCGCCGTGGCGCTCAAGATCCGGGCGCCTGCGCCGAAAGTGATGCTGGCGCCTTCGCCGGAACGGACCGGCCGCCGTGGAAAGCGCGCGTTGTTCCGGGCCAACCCCGATGCCGGGCACGCTTCGCTTCGCTAGATTGACCGAGGATGGCCCCTTGCAGGGCGCCATGCACGGTGTGGTGCGATGGGTCCATCGCATGCCCATTTTTTTCCCGAGCCTGCCATGAACGCACTCTCGCTTCCCCCTCTCGTCGCGGCGCTGGCCTTGAGCGGCGTGTGGGCCTTGCCCCTGGCGGCCCAGGCCGAAACCGGCAAACTGCTGCTGACCGGCGGCGTCAGCACCGTCAGCGGCCCGGCGGGCGGCGGCATGGTGCCCTGGGCCGTCATCGGCACGCAGGCCACCGAGGGCGAGGTGGGCGTCACCGCGCACGCCACGCGCGTGGGCACGCTCGACTATGCCTTGAAGAGCTACGGCGCCACCGTGGGCGTGCACGACCGCGTGGAAGTGTCCGTCGCGCGGCAGGACTTCGATGCCGGGGCGGCCGTGGCGCTCAACGCCATCGCGCCCTTCGGCGTGGAGCCGGGCGCGCGGCTGAAGATGGACATCGTCGGCGTCAAGGTCAAGCTGCTGGGCGATGCGATCCTGGAGGCGCACACGCTCATCCCGCAGGTCGCCGTCGGCGTGGAGCACAAGCGGCTGCATGCCGGCTCGCTCGGCAACGTGCTCGACTTCCTCGGCACCGACCGCAGCGGCACCGACCTCTACGTGAGCGCCAGCAAGCTGCTGCTGGACAAGGGCCTGCTGCTCACCGGCACGCTGCGCTACACCCGCGCCAACCAGAACGGCCTGCTGGGCTTCGGCGCGGCCGGGCCGGGGCGGGACGGCTACAGCCTGCAGCCCGAAATCTCGGTTGCCTACCTGCTGCGGCGCGACCTGGCCATCGGCGCCGAATACCGCTTCAAGCCCGACAACCTGCGCGCGCTGGGCGAGGCGGCGGGCCTGGGCAACGGCCTGCAGGAAGACGACTGGAAGGACGTCTTCATCGCCTGGGCGCCCCACAAGAGCCTGTCGCTGACGCTGGCCTATGTGGACCTGGGCCGCATCGTGCCGGGCATCACGCGCAACAAGCGGCAGACCGGCTGGTATGTGTCGGCGCAGGCGGGGTTCTGACCATGGCGCCATCGACTGCCCTCCTGCGCACCGCTGCCGTGCTGCTGACGGCCACCCTGGGCGCCTGCGCGCAGGCGCCGACGCAGCCGTTGTCGTCGTCGTCAGCGTCTTCGTCGTCCCCGCCCCAGCCCGCCGCCGCACCGCGCCAGCCCATTCCCGGCGGGCCGGTGGCTGCCGGCCTGCGCGGCCCGGCGCCCGCCGGGCTCTACCAGGCGCTGGGTGAGCAAGAGGGCATTGCCCGGCTGATGGACGACCTGGTCGAGCGGGCGGTGAAGGACCCGCGCATCGGACCGATCTTCCAGGAGTCGTTCAAGCAGACGAAACCGCAGGCCCTCAAGGACAGCCTCACCGCGCAGATCTGCCTGCTGGCCGGCGGACCGTGCGAATACGACGGCGTGGACATGCAGTCCGCGCACATGAACATGAAGATCGACAAGTCGCACTTCAACGCGCTGGTCGAGCTGCTGCAGGACGCGATGGACGCGCGCCGCATTCCCTTCACCCAGCAAAATCGCCTGCTGGCCCTGCTGGCGCCCATGCACCGGGACATCATCACCGTGCGCTAAAGCATTTGCTATTGAAATAATAGCTAGGTGCCCATATTTATCAAGCGCCAGGGGCCGAAAAGGCTTGAAGTCTGAGCAGGCCGCCCCGGCACTCGGACATCCCCGCGCCGTGCTGCGGCCAGCGCCCCGGCGAAGCACAATGGCGGCTTGACCGACGCGCCCGCACTCCCTCCCGAAGACCACGCCGCTGGCGACGCCCCGCCGCCCGGCGGGCGGGTGCGGCGCATCGCCCACCTGGACATGGACGCGTTCTACGCCTCCGTGGAGCTGCTGCGCTATCCGCAGCTCAAGGGCCTGCCGGTGGTGATCGGCGGCGGCGGGCGCGAGTCGCACGAGGCGCTGCTGGCCGAATACGGCGGCGACCGCGCGGCGGTGCCCGTGGTGGCGTTTCCGCGCCTGGGCGACTACGTGGGGCGGGGCGTCATCACCACCGCCACCTACCCGGCGCGCAAGTTCGGCGTCGGCTCGGCCATGGGCATGATGAAGGCGGCACGGCTGTGCCCGCAGGCGCTACTGCTGCCGGTCGATTTCGCGGAGTACCGCCGCTTCTCGCGCCGCTTCAAGGACATCATTCTGTCCATCGCCCCGCTGATGGAAGACCGGGGCGTGGACGAGGTCTACATCGACTTCACCGACGTGCCCGGCGGGCAGCGCCAGGGCGGGCGGGCGCTGGCGCGGCTGATCCAGAAAAGCATCCATGACGACACGGGGCTGACCTGCTCGGTGGGCGTGGCGCCCAACAAGCTGATCGCCAAGATGGCGAGCGAATTCAACAAGCCCAACGGCATATCGATCGTGCACGAAGACGATCTGCAGAGCGTGATCTGGCCGCTGGCCTGCCGCAAGATCAACGGCGTGGGTCCCAAGGCCGAGGCCAAGCTGCTGGCGCATGGCATCGAAACCATCGGCCAGCTGGCCGAGCGTCCGCGCGACTGGCTGATGCAGCACTTCGGCCGCTCCACCGGCGCCTGGCTGCACGAAACATCGTGGGGCCGCGACGACCGGCCGGTGGTGACCGAAAGCGAGCCGGTGTCGATGAGCCGCGAAACCACCTTCGACCGCGACCTGCATGCCGTGCGCGACCGGGCCGAGCTGGGCCGCATCTTCACCGACCTGTGCGTGCGCGTGGCGGAAGACCTGCGCCGCAAGGGCTACATGGGCAAGACCATCGGCATCAAGCTGCGCTTCGACGACTTCAAGATCGCCACCCGCGACCAGACCATCGACGGCTACACGCAGGACGCGGCCGCCATCCGCCGCGCCGCGGGCCAGTGCCTGAAGCGCGTGCCCCTGGACCGGCGCCTGCGCCTGCTGGGCGTGCGCGTGGGCAACCTGCTGCCGGAGGAAGCGGCCCGGGCCGCCGAGAGCACGGCGCCGGCCGAGCCGGCTGCGGGCGGCGTCGGCACCAATGCCGTGCTGTTCTAGCCGGGGGTGTTCAGGGCAGCAGCGGCTTCACGACCCGCACGAAGCGTTCGGCCTCCGCCTTGTCTGGCACTTTCCTGCACTGCACCGGGTAGTAGAACGAGTGCATCGGGCCAGCGGGAAGGTCGAGCACCTGGAGCCTCCACATGCATCGCGCGGGATCGTCTTCGCTGCGCCCATAAACCAGGCTGGCGGGCCGCCCCTTCACGGTCAGGGTGATGGATTCGGCAGGCGCGCAGGCCCGTGCGCCGGCGCGCTGGAGATGGCTGATCGAAAGCATCACCTCGCCGAGTTCGGTGGTGTAGACCGCGTCGGCCCGGCTCCCGTCGCCGGACTGGTAGCGCACGATCTTCTCGCGCTGCGGGAAGCCGTAGGTGTCCGCCAGGCTGGCGATACCCGGAGCGTCGGACTGGTTCAGCATCCGCAGGTCGAGCACGTACTGGTCCGGGATCTTCGCCTCGTTCCAGCGCACCGTGGCGTTGGCGCTGTAGGGGCCCGCGATCTCGATGGTCTGCTTGCCGGGGCATGCCGGGGCGGCGGGTGCCTGAGCGGCCGCCCAGTGCGAGGCGAGCAGCAGCGCGCATCCACCCAGCAGTCGGAAAGTGACAGCGGTCATCTTGTTTCCTCCTTGTGCTTCATGTCGGACCTGGAAGCAGGCCGCCCCGAAGACTAACGCGCCGCAGCGGCCGGTCAAGCGCCGCGACGGTGGCTACTGCCGCGCCGTCCGCACGTTGGCCGGCAGCGCCTGCGGGTGACTGGTGCGCAGCGGGTTGATGTCCAGCCCGCCACGGCGCGTGTAGCGCGCATAGACGGCCAGCTTGATCGGCCGGCAGCGCGTCCACACGTCCATGAAGATGCGCTCCACGCACTGCTCGTGGAATTCGTTGTGGTTGCGAAAACTCACCAGGTACTGCAGCAGCCCGGCCTGGTCGATCTGCGGGCCGCTGTAGCGGATCTGCACGCTGCCCCAGTCGGGCTGGCCGGTCACCAGGCAATTGCTTTTCAGCAGGTGGCTGACCAGCGTCTCGGTCACGGGCGCCTCGCCCTCGGCAGCCTTCAGCAGCTCGGGCGCGGGCGTGTAGCGCGTGCACTCGACGTCCAGCCGGTCCAGCAGCAGGCCGTCCAGCTCATGCACCGGTTCGCGGTCGAACAGCTCGGGCAGCAGCAGCTTCACGCCCACTGTCGAAGCGCTCGCCGCGCCGCGCCAGGCGGCTTCGCTGAGGTCGGCCCGCAGGCGCGCCTGCACCTCGGCCGCATCGGCAAATCGGCTGTTGTTGAAGCTGTTCAGGTACAGCTTGAACGACTTGCTCTCGATGATGTTGGGCGTCTCGCAGGGGATGGTGACGTGCGCCAGCGCGACCTGCGGCTTGCCGCGCGGGTTCAGCCACGACAGCTCGAAGGCGGTCCACAGGTCGGCGCCGAAGAAGGGCACGGCGGCAGCGGCGCCCAGGCCGATCTCGGCCCGCTTGGGCGCGCGCGGAATGGGAAAGAGCAGCGACGCGTCGTACTGGTCGACATAGGCCGAGGTGCGGCCCAGCTGCGATTGTTCGGGGGTGTTGTCGTTCATGGGCCGGTGTTCCTTCAGGTGCGTTCCAGTTCTTCGAGCAGTTCCGCCTCGCGCGCATGGGCCAGGGCCTGCAGCACGTCGCCCAGGTCGCCTTCCATCACGGCCAGCAGCTTGTAGACCGTGAGGTTGATGCGGTGGTCGGTGAGCCGCCCCTGCGGGAAGTTGTAGGTGCGGATGCGGTCGCTGCGGTCGCCCGAGCCGATCAGGCCCTTGCGCAGCGCGGCTTCCTTGGCGGCGCGTTCGCTGCGCTCCTTGTCCTGGATGCGCGCCTGCAGCACCTGCAGCGCCTTGGCCTTGTTGCTGTGCTGGCTGCGGCCGTCCTGGCATTCGGCCACGATGCCCGTGGGCAGGTGGACCACGCGCACGGCCGAGTCGGTCTTGTTGATGTGCTGGCCACCCGCGCCGCTGGCGCGGAAGGTGTCGATGCGCAGGTCGGCCGGGTTCAGCGTGATGGCCTGGTGCTCGTCGGGCTCGGGCATCACGGCGACGGTGCAGGCGCTGGTGTGGATGCGGCCCTGCGTTTCGGTGGCGGGCACGCGCTGCACGCGGTGGCCGCCGGATTCGAAGCGCAGCGCGCCATACGCTCCGTCAGCTTCCACGCGCAGCACCACTTCCTTGTAGCCGCCGATCTCGTTCTCGCTGGCGCTCATGATCTCGACCTTCCAGCCCACGCTGGCGGCGTAGCGCGTGTACATGCGCGCCAGGTCTGCCGCGAACAGCGCCGATTCGTCCCCGCCCGCGCCGGCGCGGATTTCGAGGAAGGCGTTGCGCGCGTCGTCCGGGTCCTTCGGGAGAAGCAGGCGCTGCAGGCCGTCTTCCAGCTGCACCAGCTCCGCCTCGGCGGCGGCCACCTCTTCCTGCGCCATCTCGGCCATGTCCGGATCGGCCAGCATTTCGCGCGCACCGGCCAGGTCATTTTCGCGCTGGCAGTAGCGGGCGTAGCGGCTCGCGATCTGCGTCACCTCGGCATGCTCGCGCGAGATGGTGCGGTACTGCGCCATGTCGCTCATGATGTCTTCGCGCGAGAGCAGGAAGTCGAGTTCTTCGAGGCGCTGGGCATAGCGCTCCAGCTGGCTTCTGAGAAAGGGTTTCATCGGGGCGGAAAAGGAGAGGTGCTACGGGTGGGGTAGCTGAAGGCGCTGGCTGGACCAGCGCCCGGGGCCGGAATGGCTCGAAAGGGGAAACAGGGGTGCGGCAGGCGCGGGTGTCGCCCTGCCCGGGGCGAGCGCCGCTACAGGCTGCTCTTGGTCTGCGAGCGCAAGAAGAGCCGCGAGACGGTCTGCGCCGTCTGGGCGCGCGCTTCGGCGTCGCCCGCGCGCAGCTCGGCCATGGTGCCGTGCAGCATCTTCTGGGTGAGGCCGCGCGAGAGCGCCTCCAGTACCGCGTCCACGTCTTCGCCGCGGGCCAGCAGCTTCTTGGCGCGGGCGATCTCGGCGGCGCGCCAGGCGTCGGTCTGTGCGTTGAGCTGCTGGATCAGCGGCACCACCGCAGCGCCGCCTGCCGCCCCCGCCGCACCGGCGGGCGGGCTGCGCAGGTCCATCCAGTGCATGAAGCTTTGCACGCCCGCGTCGATGATCGCCTCGGCCTGTGCCACGGCGGCCTGGCGGTTGGCCTGCGCCGTCTGCACCACGGTGGCGAGATCGTCCACGGTGTAGAGGTACACGTCGCCCAGCGCCTTGACCTCGGGCTCGATGTCGCGCGGCACGGCCAGATCGACCATGAACATGGGGCGGTGGCGGCGCTTCTTGAGCGCCCGTTCCACGGCGCCCAGGCCGATGATGGGCAGGCTGCTGGCGGTGCAGCTGATGACGGCGTCGAATTCATGCAGCCGCTCGGGCAGGTCGGCCAGGCGCATCACCTCGCCGCCGAAGCGGGTGGCCAGTTTCTCGCCGCGCTCCAGCGTGCGGTTGGCGATGGCGATGGCCTTCGGTGTCCGGGCGGCGAAGTGCGTGGCGCACAGCTCGATCATCTCGCCCGCGCCGACGAACAGCACCTTGATGTCGGACAGGTCTTCGAACAGCTGCCCCGCCAGGCGCACGGCGGCGGCGGCCATGCTGATGCTGTGCGCGCCGATCTCGGTGCTGCTGCGCACTTCCTTGGCCACGGCAAAGCTGCGCTGGAACAGCTGGTTGAGCGTGGTGCCCAGTGCGCCGGCCGTTTCGGCGGCCCGCACGGCATCCTTCATCTGGCCCAGGATCTGCGCCTCGCCCAGCACCATGGAGTCGAGCCCGCTGGCCACGCGGAACGCATGCCGCGCGACCAGGCCGTCTTCGAGCGCGTAGGAGTGCGAGCGCAGCAGCGCGGGGCTGACGCCGCCGCTCTGGGCGAGCCATCCCAGCGTGTGATCCACCGCGGTTTCGTTGCCGGCGCAGTAGATCTCGGTGCGGTTGCAGGTGGAGATGATGGCCGTCTCGATCTGCGGATGGCGGGCCGATGCGCCCGCCAGCGACTGGCGCAAACCCTGCAGCGTGGGGGCGATCTGATCGAGCGCGAACGCAAAACGACCGCGCAGATCGAGCGGCGCGGTCGTGTGGTTGATGCCGAGGGCCCAGACTGCCATAAGCCGCCATTATAAAATTTGTGGCTCCGCCAGGTAAGCCACCTGCCCGAAAGCCTTGATCCAGGTCAACCCATGGGCCCCATCGCCGCCGCCAACCACCTGCTGAACTTCATCGCGCCCGCCCTGGTGGTGGCGCTGCTGCTGGTGCTGGCCTGCCGCCTGATGATGCGCCGGCGCTCTGCGGCCAGCGGCCTCTGGAAGCAGTGGGCGGTAGTGTCGGCCGTGGGCTGCGCGGTGCTGCTGGCCGGTCTGGTGGGGCTGGGGCGGGACGGCAAGATGCTGACCTATGCGGGGTTGGTGGTGGGTTGCGCCAGCGCGCAGTGGGTGCTTTTGCGCGGCTGGCGCTGAGCGGTGTGCGCCATCCTTTTCGGGGCGCTGGTAGACTGAGTCACCACTTTTCCATGGAGTCGCTGATGTCTACGGGTTCCGTACGAAGGGTACTTACCGAGCGAGGCATGCAAATGGCCGAGCAGCGTATCCCCGAGTTGGCTGCAAAGGCCGGCCACCAAGCCTACCGGACGACATTGGAGCAGACGGGCGCGGTGATCGTGAAGACGAGTAACGGTCAGGTGGTGGAGCGCAAGCGAGATGGCAGCGTGATCCTCATCAAGACACTTGCGCTGGGTAAACGCGTCAAACCCGGCACGGTGCTCAAGCGCAGCAGTTGACGCGACGCCCGAGCATCGCAGCGATGTCCTCGGCAGCCACGCGTTCCCCTCACCTGGCGCAGCCTGCTCAGCCTCGCCTTCGCATTCTTGCGGGGCCTAACGGGTCCGGCAAAAGCACGATCAAGTCAGAACTGAAGCCTGAGTGGATCGGAGCGTTCGTCAACGCCGACGACATGGAGCGCGAACTGCGGATCACGGAGGGCACGCTGAGCCTGGCTGCCCTAGGGATTTCTGGCAGGCCCGCAAGCGTGTTGGAGAGCGTTCTGCGCAGTCTCACCACGTCCGGCCTGGGGCACAGGCTGAATCTGAGAGCACTGCGCAGCGGCATGACGCTGGATGACAGCATGGCGCTCCATGTGCCCGGACCGCATGACTCGTATCTGGCTGCCGCGCTGGCCGAAGCGGTGCGGCAGCAACTCCTGGCAGCAGGACAGACGTTCACCTTCGAAACCGTGATGTCCCATCCATCCAAGATTGGCATCATGAAGCAGGCGCGGGCGAGCGGCTACCGTGTTTATTTCTATTTCGTTGCCACGGACGACCCGGACATCAATATTGACCGCGTGCATCGGCGCGTGCTCCAGGGCGGGCATCCCGTCGATGCCGGCAAGGTGGTCGAGCGATACCACAAATCGATTGCCCTGATGACACAGGCGTGCAAGGTCGCCCACCGAGCCTATATCTTCGACAACTCCGGTTCGAGGCATAAGTTGCTTGCCGAGGTCACCGACTTCGACACTATCAAGCTCGTCTCCAGTCGCATCAACCCCTGGTTTCTCAGCACGGATCTCTGGCAGGCGTTTTCCTGAACTAGCGCGTGAGAGTGCGCACCGCGCATCCTGCGGGTAAGGCCCCGTGTCAAGCCCCTGCCGCCGGCCTAAGCTCGGGTTCTTTCATTCCAGCATTCGCACAAGGAGACCCCCGCATGCGCCTTCGCCACTGGCTCGCCACCGCTGCCTTGACCTGCCTGTCCCTGGGCGCCTTCGCCCAGGCCTTTCCGTCCAAGCCCATCCGCATCGTTGTCGGCTTTCCGCCCGGTGGCCCGCTGGACCAGCATGCGCGGCTGCTCACCGACAAGCTGCAGGCCGTGCTGGGCCAGCCGGTGGTGGTCGATTACAAGTCCGGCGCGGGCGGCACGGTGGGTGCGCAGGACGTGATGAAGGCCCCGCCCGACGGCCACACGCTGATGCTGGCCAACACGGGCGTGATGGTCATCAACCCGGCGCTGTACAGCCGCCTGCCGTATTCGACGCTGAAGGACTTCACGCCCATCGCCCGCACCGCCATGCAGCCGCTGGCGCTGCTGGTGAACCCGGCGCTGCCGGCGAAGACGCTGCCGGAATTCATCGCCTATGCCAAGGAGCGGCCGGGCAAGGTGAATTTCGGCTCGGCCGGCAACGGCGGCATCAGCCACCTGGTGCCGGAGATGTTCAAGACAGCGACGGGCCTCTACCTGGTGCACATCCCGTACCGGGGCAGCGCGCCGGCCTTCACCGACCTGATGGGCGGGCAGGTGCAGTTCATGGCCGAGAGCATTCCGCAGGCCGCCAGCTATCACAAGCAGGGCAAGGTGCGGGCACTGGCCGTCACCAGCCGCCAGCGCAACCCGGCGCTGCCCGACGTGCCCACGGCCATCGAGAGCGGGCTGAAGAACTTCGAGGTGGTGGGCTTCTACGGCTTCCTCGCGCCGGCCGGCGTGCCCAAGGACGTGGTCGCCAAGCTGAGCGATGCCTTCGGCCAGGTGATGCAGCTGCCCGAGGTGCGCGACCGGATGGTGTCGCAGGGCGCCGACCCGGCCTTCCTCGGCGCCGATGCGTTCGCGGGCTTCCTGGCGGCGGAGATGCCGCGCTGGGCGACTGCGGTCAAGCAGTCCGGCGCCAAGCTGGACTGAGCGCCGGGCGTCTGGACGGGGGTTGGAGGCCTTTCAGCCCTCCAGCGCTTGTCCATCATGCGCTGGTAGCTATTAATTATGTAGCGTTCGACGCGCCGCCCACCGCGGCTTGCGGTTGGGGCACCGCCACCGTCGGCAGGGCGGGCGCGGCGGCCGGTGCCGGCGCTGCGGGAGCGTGGGGCGCCACGCTGGTCGATGCCGGTGGCGACAGGGCCAGGCCGGCGGCGCGCAGCGATTCGAGGATCGAGAACAGCAGGTCGCTCTTCACGCCGCCCGCATTGCGCGGGTTGCTCACGTAGCCGATCGCCAGGAAGGTGAGCGTGCCGCTCACGATGTCTTCCAGCTGCACGATGGGTTCGGGGGTGTCCAGGATGCCTTCGTGCGCGGTGAGCGCGGCCAGGATGATCTCGCGCATGCGCTTTGCGTCCACGTCCAGCGGGGCGGGCAGGCGCAGCAGCACCCGCCCCGGCGCGCCGGTCAGCGTCATGTTGCGCACGGTCTTGGTGATGAATTCCGAATTGGGCACGATCACGGTAGAGCGGTCGCCCAGCTGGATCTCGGTGGCGCGCACGTTCACGCGGCGCACGTCGCCCTCGGTGGTGCCCAGCACCACCCAGTCGCCCACCTTCACCGGCCGCTCGGCCAGCAGGATCAGGCCCGAGATGAAGTTCTGCACGATGGCCTGCAGCCCGAAGCCGATGCCCACCGACAGCGCGCTCGCCACCCAGGCGATGCGCTCCACGCTGATGCCCAGGCCCGCCAGCGCCACGGCGATGACGACGACGCCGCCCACATAGCCCAGCAGCGTGGTGATGGAGCTGCGCATGCCCGGCTCCAGCGACGTGCTGGGGAAGTAGCGGTCGCTCAGCCAGCGCTTGACGATGCGGATCATCACGAAGCCGGCCACCACCACGGCCAGCGCGGTCAGCAGCGCCTGCGGCGCCATGGTGAATTCGCCCACCTTCAGGCTGTGGTCGGCGTTGGTGCCGCGCCGGAAGACTTCGTCCGGCCCGGTGCCGAAGGGCGCCATCAGCGCGATCAGCATGTAGAAGAAGAGCGCCACGCGCAGCACGCCGGACACCAGCACGGCGGCCTGGTCCAGCAGCCGCGCGTCCATGCCCATGACCTTGTGCAGCCGCCCGCCGAAGCCGCCCCGCGACGACAGCAGGGCCTCGCAGGCGTCGTCCACCAGCTGGAAAGCCAGGTAGGTCACGGCGAACACCACTCCGGTCCAGACCATCTGCCGCGCCAGCGTGCCGGCCAGCGCCACGTAGCCGATGGCCACCAGGATGGCCGTGACCACGGTGGCCAGCGTGGCGCAGGCCACCAGCAGGCCGACCCAGGGCGAGCGGGGCGCCGCGGCGCCGGTGGCATCTGGCGCGGCGGCAGCGTCGGCCGCCGGGGTTCCGGCGGCCTCGCCCGCGTGCGCCTGTGCGGCGGCGTGGCGCGCGGCGGAAGGCGCGCGCAGGTGGCGCAGCGCCATCGCCACCAGGGCCGACACCAGCAGGGCGGACACCACGTGCACCGTCACCTCGGCCGTGAGGCTCGCGCCCACGATGCTGTTGATCTGGGTGATCAGACCGCTGGCGGCGGCGACGATGCCGATCAGCCAGGGATAGGGGCTGAGCTGGGTGGCCAGGTTGTCCGAGATGCCCGTGAGCCGCCAGGAGCTGCGCTTGCGCGACAGCAGGGCGTGGCCGAGCGCGATCACCACGGCGGCAAAGGTCGCCATCTGCACGCTGGACTCGGCCAGCTCCTGCAGCCGCTCGCCCAGATCCGCGGCCGTGTCGAGCGCGCTCCAGGCCCACTGCGCGGCCAGGCCGATCAACAGGGCATGCACCACCACCGATGCCGCCGCCAGCAGCGAGCGGCGCAGCCGCCCACCCGGCAGCTTGGCCGGCACCAGCCGCAGCAGCACGCGCTCGGCGATCCAGGTGCCGGCGATGGCCAGCAGCAGCGCGCCGACCAGCCCCCCGAGGAAGGCGGAGCGGCGGTCGGACTGCAGCGCGGTGCGCACGGCGGCGCGCAATTCGTCCGCCAGCGAACCCAGCCGTGCCGAGTCGCCGGGCAGCGAGGCGCGCAGATTGCGCCAGTAGACGCGGCCCAGGGGGGAATCGACGCGCGTGGTCAGCGCGGCCTGGAACTGCTCGCGCCGCTGGCGAATGAGGTCGGTGCCGCGCTGCTGGGCATCGACCATGATGAGGCGGGCGAGCTTCAGGTCGGAATCGACGGCGCTGCGCTGCTTGGACAGGCCCGCGCGCTGCTCGGCCACGTCGGGCGCATCGGCCGGGGCGCCTTTCTCGGGCGCGGGGCCCAGGCCGGAAAGGCGGGAATCGATGTCGGCCAGCTCTTCCGTGCGGCGGTTGGCCACCTGCTCGGCGGCCGTGCCGATGGCGTTGACCTCGGCCAGCAGCTTGCGGCCGTCGTCGTCTTCGGGCAGCTTCTGCGGAATGGCGTCGAGCTGCTTGCGCAGCAGATCGATGCTGGGCAGCTGCGGCTCGGCCGGGCTGCTGGCGGCGGCCGCGGGCGGGCTGGCCTGCCGGTTCTGCGCCCAGGCTGTGCCGCCGGGCCAGGCTGCGAGCACAAGCGCCAGGACCAGCGCGAGCAGCCAGGCGCACCACGGGTCCAGCGATCCAGCGGCCACCGCCCGGCAGGACGGGGCCGGCTCTGCGCGGCGGCCACCGGCACTACCGGGCAAGACGGCCGGTGCGCTGGACGAAGACAGCGGGAAGGGCACGGGCGACCTGCGGTGGCGCGGGTTCGCAAGGTCGCTGCCGGCGGGGGCAGACTGAGGATGCGGACGGGGCGAAATCATCCGCGGATTGTGCGGTGACTGGCCGCGCCCCGGTGAACAGTTGTAGCCGGGTCTGTCGTGCCCGCTGGCCGCGTCAGGCAGCGGGCGGCCCCCCGTCAGCCCGCCGGGCTGAACAGATCGACGCGGTCGGTGATGATGCCGTCGGTGCCCAGGTCGATCAGGCGCTGGGCGGCCCACTCGTCGTTCACGGTGTAGCTCAGCGCGCGCAGGCCGGCGCCATGCACGGCGGCGACATGTTCGGCCGTCCACAGCGCATGGTTGCAGACGATGGCGACGCAGCCCAGCTGCAGGGCGGTGTCGAGCCAGCCCGGCGTCAGGCTGTCCAGCAGCAGGCCGCGCGGCAGTTGCGGCGCGGCGCGCTGGGCACCCGCCAGCGCGGCGGGCTTGAAGGAGGTCAGCAGCGGCGGCACGGCCTGGCCGTGCCAGAGGCGCGCCGCCTGCGATGCGACGACCCGGCCGGTCTCTTCCTCGGTGCCCGGCGTGGGTTTGATCTCGATGTTCAGCAGAAAGCCGTTGGCGATGCAAAAGCGGGCAGCGTTGTCCAGCGTGGGCAAGGGCTCGCCCGCATAGGCGCGCGAATGCCAGCTGCCCGCGTCCAGCCGGGCCAGGTCGCTCCATGGCAGGTCGCCGCCGGTGCCGCGGCCGCTGGTGGTGCGCTCCAGCGTGGCGTCGTGCATCAGGAAGGGCACGCCGTCCGCGCTGAGCTTGGCATCGCACTCGAACATGCGGTAGCCGTGCGCGGCGCCCAGGCGGAACGCCGCCAGCGTGTTTTCCGGCGCCAGCTTGCCGGCGCCGCGATGGGCGACCCAGCGCGGATAGGGCCAGCCGGAAGGGAGATCGGGGGGGAGGGTGGAGGTCATGTCAGGGAACCATCAACGAAAGCCGCTGCGCGCGGCAAGCACCACGCCCGCAGCAACAGCAGTAGCGGCAACAGCAGCACGGAACGTCAGATCGCCTCGCCGAACTTGAGCAGGTTGCCGTGCGGGTCGATCACGTACAGCTCGCGCATGCCCCACGCGCGGTCCTGCGGGGGCGCGAGCGCCAGGCCGCGGCGGGTGAAGTCGGCATGCAGGGCGCGCGTGTCGCCGCGCACGTAGCACGAGGTGTTCTGGGCGATGTGGCGGTCATTGCACCGCCAGAAATGCAGCTCGCATCCCTCGCGCTCCACGATCAGGTAGTCGTCGTGGCGCGCACGGGTGGCGAAGCCCAGGCAGCCGGTGTAGAAGGCCTCGCTCTCCGCCAGGTCGAGCGACGCCAGCACGGGGATGGTGGCCTTGATCGCCGGCTGCGTCATGGGGTGGCGGCTTGCGGTGTCAGATCCGCTTGCCCGTTGCCGCGTCGAACCAATGCAGGCGCGCGTCGCGCGGCGTCACGTGGATGATCTCGTCGGCGGCGGGGTGGTGCGTGCCTTCCTCGACGCGCACGATCAGCTGCTCGTCACCCAGGCGGCCGTAGACCAGGCGCTCGGCGCCCAGCAGTTCCACCGTTTCCACGCGCACCTGCCAGCCGCCACTGCCGGTCGGGCCGATGTCCAGGTGCTCGGGGCGGATGCCCATGATGGCGCCGTCCTTGCCACCCGGCGCGTTCTTCAGCAGGTTCATGGGCGGCGAGCCGATGAAGCTGGCCACGAAGGTGGATGCGGGCGTGTGATAGACCTCCTCGGGCGTGCCGAACTGCTCCATCACGCCGCCGTTCATGACGATCATGCGCTGCGCGAGCGTCATGGCCTCGACCTGGTCGTGGGTGACGAACAGGCTGGTGATGCCGAGTTCGCGGTGCAGCTTCTGGATCTCCAGGCGGGTCTGGGCGCGCAGCTTGGCGTCCAGGTTGGAGAGCGGCTCGTCGAACAGGAAGACCTGGGGCTGGCGCACGATGGCGCGGCCCATGGCGACGCGCTGGCGCTGGCCGCCCGACAGCTCGCGCGGCTTGCGTTCGAGCAGGTGGCCCAGCTCGAGGATCTTGGCGGCCTTGTCCACGCGCGCCTTGATCTCGTCCTTGGGCACCTTGGCGATCTTCAGGCCGTAGGCCATGTTCTCGAAGTTCGTCATGTGCGGGTAGAGCGCGTAGTTCTGGAACACCATGGCGATGTCGCGCTGCGCGGGTTCGAGGTCGTTGACCACGCGGTCGCCGATGCGCAGCTCGCCGCCGGAGATTTCCTCCAGGCCCGCGACCATGCGCAGCAGCGTCGATTTGCCGCAGCCCGAAGGGCCGACGATGACGACGAATTCGCCGTCGTGGATTTCAGCGCTCACCCCGTGGATGACCTGGTTGGCCTTGGGGCCCACGCCGTAGCGCTTGATGATGTTGCGAAGGGAGAGAGATGCCATGATTGCTATTGATTTGGTAGCTGCATGCGCTTAATTGTCGAGCGCTGGCGGCGGTTTTGATGCTTATTTTTCGGTGTCGACCAGGCCCTTGACGAACCAGCGCTGCATGAACACCACGACGAACGCGGGGGGCAGCATGGCCAGCAGGGCCGTCGCCATGACGATGTTCCACTCGTTGCCGGCGTCGCCGCCCGCGATCATGCGTTTGATGCCGATCACCACGGGGTACATGTCTTCCGACGTGGTCACCAACAGGGGCCACAGGTACTGGTTCCAGCCGTAGATGAACTGGATCACGAAGAGCGCCGCGATCGAGGTGCGCGACAGCGGCACCAGGATGTCCTTGAAGAAGCGCATCGGGCCGGCGCCATCCACGCGGGCGGCTTCGACCAGCTCGTCCGGCACCGTCAGGAAGAACTGGCGGAACAGGAACGTGGCGGTGGCCGAGGCGATCAGCGGCACCGTCAGGCCGGCGTAGCTGTTGAGCATGCCGAGATCGGACACCACCTGGTAGGTCGGGCCGATGCGCACTTCCACCGGCAGCATCAGCGTGATGAAGATCAGCCAGAAGCAGATGCCCTTGAAGGGAAAGCGGAAGTACACGATGGCGAAGGCCGACAGCAGCGAGATGGCGATCTTGCCCACGGTGATGACCATGGCGGTGACGAAGCTCACCCACATCATGTGCGCCACCGGCGCGGTGGAGCCGGCGCCGCCGCCGCCGCCGAACAGCGTCTCGCGGTAGGTCTGCCAGAAGTTGCTGCCGGGCAGCAGGGGCATGGGCGCCTGCACGATGTCCTGCGCGGTGTGGGTGGAGGCCACGAACGCCAGGTACAGCGGGAAGCCGACGATGATCACGCCCAGCACCATGATCAGGTGCGAGAAGAGCTTGAGATAAGGACTGCGTTCAACCATTTGAGTTTTCCGATGTGTGCATTGCCGGGAGCCTGCGAACTCCGCACGGCCTGGACCAGGGCAGCCGAGCAAGGGCCGCCCCGCAGCGAGGGCTGCGTGCCCCTGCCCGGCGTGCACAGCACGGCGAGCGCGGGGAGAGGGCGCGCAGCGCCTCAGGGGGGTGTCGTCGTCGCATCAATACTGCACTTTCTTCTCGACGTAGCGGAACTGCACCACGGTGAGCACCACCACGATGGCCATCAGCACCACCGACTGGGCCGCCGAGCCGCCCATGTCCATGGCCTTGAAGCCGTCGTGGTAGACCTTGTAGACCAGGATGGCCGTGTCGCGCCCGGGGCCGCCCTGGGTGGTGGCGTCCACGATGGCGAAGGTGTCGAAGAACGCATACACCACGTTGATCACCAGCAGGAAGAAGGTGGTGGGCGAGAGCAGCGGGAACTGGATGCTCCAGAACCGGCGCCATGGGCCGGCACCGTCGATGGCGGCCGCCTCGATCAGCGACTTCGGAATGGATTGCAGGCCCGCGAGGAAGAAGAGGAAGTTGTAGGAGATCTGCTTCCACACGGCCGCGATCACGATCAGCGCCATGGCGTGGTCGGAATTGAGCATGTGGTTCCAGTCGAAACCCCACTGGCGCAGCATGTACGCCACCACCCCCAGCGAGGGCGAGAACATGAACATCCACAGCACGCCGGCCACGGCGGGTGCCACGGCATAGGGCAGCAACAGGGCGGTCTTGTAGACCAGCGCGCCCTTGATGATGCGGTCGGCGAAGATGGCCAGGATCAGCGACAGGCTGATGCCGCTGACCGCCACCAGGATGGAGAAGAAGGCCGTGGTCTTGAAAGAGGCCAGGTAGCTCGGGTCTTCGAACAGCGTCCGGAAGTTGTCGAAGCCCACCCATTCCTTGGAGAAGCCGAAGCTGTCCTGCATCTGGAAGGACTGCACCAGGGCCTGGCCGGCCGGCCAGAAGAAGAAGACGCTGATGACCACCAGCTGGGGTGCCAGAAGCACCCAGGGCAACCACGCGGAGCGAAATAGAACGCGTTTTTCCATGACGGGACTCTCAAAAAGACAACCCGCCGCCCCGTAAACCGATGCGGTCTACAAAGGGCGGCGGGTCTTCAGCGCCCGGCCTGCGGCAGGCCCGGGGCTGACGGGGCGTGCTGCTTACTTGTTGGCGCGCGCGAAGCGGGCCAGTTGCTCGTTGCCGCGGGTGACGGCGGTGTCCAGGGCTTCCTTGGGCGTCTTCTTGCCAGCCCAGATCTGTTCCGTTTCCTCGTCGATGATGGTGCGGATCTGCACGAAGTTGCCCAGGCGGATGCCACGCGACTTGTCGGTCGCCTTGCGGATCATCTGCGTGACGGCCACGTCGGTGCCGGGGTTCTTGGCGTAGAAGCCCGAGGCCTCGGTCAGCTTGTAGGCGGCGGTGGTCACCGGCAGGTAGCCCGTGCGCTGGTGGCTGGCGGCCTGCACCTTGGTGTCGTTCAGGAAGTTCAGGAAGTCGGCCACGCCCTTGTATTCGTCGGCCTTCTTGCCCGACATCACCCACAGGCTGGCACCGCCGATGGCGGTGTTCTGCGGCGCGCCCTTCACGTCGCTGTAGTAGGGCAGCGCAGAGATGCCGTAGGCGAACTTGGCGTCCTTGGAGACGCGGGCATAGAGGCCCGAGGAGCCGGTGATCATGGCGCATTCGCCCGAGGGGAACGAGGCGTCAGGCGCGTTGCCGCGGCCCTTGTAGACGAAGCTGCCTTCCTTCGACGCCTTGGCCAGGTTCTCGAAATGGCGCACGTGCAGCGGCGTGTTGATCTCGAGCTTGGCATCGGTGCCGTCGAAGCCGTTGTTCTTGGACGCGAACAGCGTGTTGTGCCACAGCGAGAAGCTCTCCAGCTGCGTCCAGCTGATCCAGCTGGTGGTGAACGGGCAGCTGTGGCCGCTGGCCTTCAGCTTGGACGCGGCGGCGAACACTTCGGGCCAGGTCGTGGGCGCCTTTTCCGGGTCCAGGCCGGCCTTCTTGAAGGCGTCCTTGTTGTAATAGAAGATGGTGGTGGAGCTGTTGAGCGGATAGCTCAGCATCTGGCCGTTGGGCGCCGTGTAGTAGCCGGCCACGGCGGACACGTACTGCGTCGGGTCGAACTTGAAGCCGCCGTCGGTCAGCACCTTGCCGGCCGGGATGATGGCGCCCTTGCTGGCCATCATGGTGGCCGTGCCCACTTCGAACACCTGCAGCAGGTGCGGCGCATTGCCGGCGCGGAAGGCGGCGATGGCGCCGGTCATCGACTCGTCGTACGTGCCCTTGTAGGTGGGCACGACCTTGTACTTGGTCTGGCTGGCGTTGTATTGCTTGGCCAGGTCGTTGACCCAGTCACCGAGCGCTGCGCTCATCGAATGCCACCACTGAATCTCGACCGGCTGGGTTTGTGCCTGGGCCGGAACGCACACGGACAGTGCGACGGCGGCGGACAGCGCCAGATGCTTGAATTGCATGAAAACTCCTGCGAAGGGGGTAGTGCGGGAATGCACGAAGCGGCCATCGTATGGCGCGCTTCGTGACGGGAATGTGACGTTGTGACACACCCTTTGCCAGCGCTCAACCGGGGAAACCCGTCGGGTCGGTCCTCTCGGTTCGTGGCAGTGACGTGACAGTATTGTGACAAAGTGCGAACGTTCGTGCGCAGTCCCCGTACCGCTGGGGGGAATTGCTGCAACGAGAAGCCGCAATTGCTGCGGCGCACCAAAAAAGGGTGCGGCCTTTCAGTCGGGACAGGACAGCTGCGACCTCATGGCCTGCCTTTCAGGCCCCCCGCCTTGAGCTGCACTTCGAGCCTCTCCCGCAGCACCGCGATCGCGCGGTCGTCGTCGTCGGCCTTTCTGGTCACGAGCGTGAGCTCCATCACCGGCGCGTTGCGGCCGAGCTTCACTTCGCGCACCGGGTAGGCGCCGCAGAGGGCTGCGTCCAGCAGGTGGATGATCGATACGCCCAGACCCCCGCTGACCATGGCGATGATCGCGGACGCCGAGTCGAGCTCGAACGCGCTGCGCTTGTCGGGCACCAGCGAGAGCACGTGCCGCGCCGCCATGGCGCCGGTCACGGCCGAGCGGTCGTAGCGGATCCAGTCGTGGCGGCGCAGCAGCGCAGTCGGGGTGGACTCCTGGGCGCCGGGCGGGGCGATCAGCACCAGCTCGCGGCGCGCGAGCGGCCACCAGCGCAACTGCTCGCTGCCGCCCTTGGCGGGCATGGCGACGACGGCTGCGTCCAGGTGCCCGGCCTTGACGTCGGCGATGAGTCCGGTGCTGCGACCGCGCACCGGCCGCACCGTCAGCCGCGGATGCTGCGCCCGCAGCGCCGAAAGCGTGCCGGGCAACAGCGAGGGCAGCAGCGACTCCAGCACCCCCAGCCGCACCTTGCCGTCGATCGCGATGCTGGGGCGACGCCGCAGGCCGTCGAGTTTCTCCAGGCCGCCGCGCATGGCGCCGGCCACGTCGAACGCCGACACGCGGGGGCGCACCTGCGGGCCGGACCGGTCGAACAGGGGCTGCCCGAGATAGCGCTCCAGCTGCTTCATCTGCATGCTCACCGCGCTGGGCGTGAGGTTCATCTGCACGGCGGCACCCGCAAAGCTGCCGGTGCGCAGGACCGCGTCGAGGGTGGCGAACGCTTCGATCTTCATCAAAATCCTTGATGTCTTTCGTGAATTTTCATCGCTTTTTGTTGATCCATGACAAACCTAGACTGCAGGCCAGAGATCAACCCATGCCTGCTGGCAAGGAGACACGCATGAAAGCCCCCGAATTCAAGCCCCGCGCCTGGCTGGCCGCCGACGTGGAACGAGACAGCTCCTGGATCATCCGGATGACGCCGGACGAAGTCGCGGGCTTCGACGACGCTTTGCAGCACGCGGTCGGGCTGAACAAGCCGCTCCTGGCCATGACGGCGGAGGACTTCCCGCTGCCCGACGCGTCGCGCCGCGTGCTGGCCCGTGCCATCGAGTCGACGCAGGGCCGCTGGGGCATGTGCCTGCTCAAGGGCTTCCCGGTCGACCAGTGGACGGAAGCCGAGACGCGCCTGGCTTACTGGGGCATGGGCCTCTACATGGGCGTGGGCCGCACGCAAAACCGCGCCAGCGAAATCATCAACGACGTGCGCGACACCGGGGCCAGCTACAAGGTCAAGGGCGGCCGCGGCTACAACACCAACGCGGGCCTGGACTTCCACCAGGACTCGTGCGACGTGGTGGCCCTGCTGTGCCGCCGCACGGCCAGGTCGGGCGGCACCAGCAAGGTGATCAGCTCCATCGCCCTGCGCGACGAAGTCGAGCGCCTGCGCCCCGACCTGATCCCGGTGCTGCAGCAACCCTGGTTCCATACCTATCAGAACACGCAGGACCCGACGCAGCCACCCTTCTACCGCTGCCCCATCCTGGGCGATGACCCGACCTACTTCACGGTGCGCACCAACCGCAAGAACATCGACGCGGCGCAGCGCGACTTCGAGGACGTGCCCCGCCTCACGCGCGCGCAGAACGAAGTGCTCGATTTGTTCGACCAGCTCATGCCCAGCGACAAGCTCTGCTATTCGATGGAGCTCGAACAGGGCGACCTGCAGCTGCTCAACAACTACGTCACCCTGCACTCGCGCACGCCGTTCGAGGATTTCGAAGACCCCGACCAAAAGCGCCACCTGCTGCGCCTGTGGCTGTCCGTGCCGACTTCGCAGCCGCTGCCCCCGCAGTGGGAGGAGTATTACGGAGACGTGCGCCCGGGCGCGGTGCGCGGTGGCGTGCGCGGCAGCGCCATCACGCAGGAGTTCCTGGACTATGAGGAGCGCCAGGCCAAAGCGCTGGGCATGCGCTGGCGCAAGTGGCGGCCGCTCGTGACGCGCGAGGCCGCGACGGCTGCGCCCTGATGTGGGGCGAAGGCACGATGCGGCCGCGTCGTTCGCGGCCTGCATCGCCGCCAGACATCGCATCGGCCGGTACCGCACGCAGGAGATGCCGCCCCTGAAGGACGCCGGCGAGCCGCGCCGGTTGCATGAGACCCCAGCGGGCGCCCGACCCGCGGTCCCCCCTCTACCCCGGCCAGGTTTGCCGGCTGCGGCCGCCGCGCCGGCACACGACACGCACAACCAGGAGACATTCCCCATGATCGATCGACGCAAGTCGCTGCTGGCCCTCGCCGCAGCCACCCTCGCCTTCGGCGCGCACGCGCAGAACACCGTGACCCGCATCCTGGTGGGCGCCACGCCCGGCGGCGGCACGGACATCGTCGCGCGCGCACTCGCACAGGAACTCTCCACCCGGCTGGGCCGGCAGTTCATCGTGGACAACCGCCCGGGCGCGGCCGGCAACATCGCGGCGCAGGCCGTCGCCCAGGCCAAGCCGGACGGGGGCACGCTGCTGCTCTCCTATACCAGCCACGTGATCAACCCCACGCTTTACGGCAAGCTGCCCTTCGACCCGTTGAACGACTTCACGCCGCTGGCGGGCATTGCGTCGCTGCCGGCCATCCTGGTGGCGCGGCCCAACTTCCCGGCGGGCAACATGCGCGAGTTCATCGACGTGGCCAAGGCCCACCCGGGCAAATACAACATGGCGATCGCGGGCCTGGGCAGCGCCAACCACCTGGCCGGCGAATCGCTCAAGCTCGACGGCGGCATCGACATCACCGGGGTGCCCTACAAAGGCACCGGTCCCGCGCTGCAGGACGTGGTCGCAGGGCAGATCGACCTCGTCATCTCGGGCGTGGCGAGCGTGCAGCAGTTGCTCAAGGCCGGCAAGGTCAAGGCGCTGGGCGTGACCAGCGCCCGGCGCGTCACCGAATTCCCCCACATCGGGCCGGTGGCCGACGTGATCCCCGGCTTCGACTTCAGCTCGTGGTACGGCCTCTTCGGCCCCGCGGGCATGGATGCGGCCGAAGCCGAGAAGATCTCGGCCGCCGCCCGCGCGGCGCTGCAGTCGCCCGCCATGCGCGAGCGCTTCGCGCACGAAGGGCTGATCCCGATGGGCACCGGCCGCGCCGAATTCACCGCCTTCGTCAAGTCCGAAATCCCCCGTTGGGGAAAGATCGTCACCGCCACCGGAGCCAAACCCGAATGAATGCTCCCGCTCCCCGCCGTCCTTCGTTGCGCGAACGCCTGGCCGAGGCGCGCCCGCTGCTGGCCCCGGGCGTGTACGACGCACTCACCGCCTTGTTGGCCGAACAGGCTGGCTTCGAGGCGCTCTACCTTTCGGGCGGCGCGGTCGCGTACACGCAGCTCGGCCGCTCGGACGTGGGGCTCACCACCGCGAGCGAGACCGCCAATGTGCTCGCTCGCATCACCGACCGCGTGCGCCTGCCGGTCATCGTCGACGGCGACACCGGCTACGGCAACGCGCTCAACGTGCAGCGCACCGTGCGCGATTTCGAGCGCGCCGGCGCCGCGATGATCCAGCTGGAGGACCAGGATTTTCCCAAGCGCTGCGGCCACCTCGCCGGCAAGTCGCTGGTGTCCACCGCCGAGATGCAGGGCAAGCTGCGCGCGGCGCTGGATGCGCGGCAATCGCGCGAGACGCTGATCCTCGCGCGTACCGATGCGGTGGCCGTCGAAGGCGTGGAGGCCGCATTCGCGCGCGCCGAGGCCTACCTCGAATGCGGCGTCGATGCGCTCTTCATCGAAGCGCTGCGTTCGCGTGAGCAGATGCAGTCGGCATGCGACCGTTTTGCCGGCCGCGTGCCGCTGCTGGCCAACATGATCGAAGGTGGGCAGACGCCCGTATCCAGCGCGGCCGACCTGGGCCGGGTGGGCTTTCGCATCGTCATCTTTCCGGGCGGCACGGCGCGCTGGGTGGCGGCCGGACTGCAGCACTACTTCGCCACGCTGCAGCAAGACGGCACCACCGCCGCCGTGCAGGACCGCATGCTGAAGTTCGACGAACTCAACGGCGTGATCGGCACGCCCGATTTGCTGGCCCTGGCCGAGGGCTACGCGGCCGAGGCGCAAGCGCGGCGCTGAGGGGCGGCGCCGCCGCCAGGGCCCACCGCAGCGCGTGCGGGCAGTCACGCGCCATACGGCACTCTGCCCAGGCGCACGGTGGCGCGCCGCCCCGGCACTCGCCACGTGATGGCTGCAACCCGGTAAGGGCAATTGCTGCGATGCACAATCAGCCCAGGAGCGCGCACGGACAGCTGCCAGCACGAGGAGCCCAGCCTTGTCGGAACTTGCCAGCCTTTGCGGGCACTGCCAGCATCGCCAGCCCCTTCCCGTCCGTGCCAGCCCTTGCCGCCCGGTTCCGGCTTCATCGGCCGGGCTAGGGATCGTCGAAGCCCGGGCTCGCTCACCAGCGGGTCGATGAGCCTGCCGACAGATTCCGGGCCCGAGCCCAAGAGCTGTTTCGATACTGCGATCACCGGGCGCGTTTCATCCCCTTTTTGAAAGCTTCAACGCCATGGCCAAGACGTCTCTCGACAAAAGCAAGATCAAGTTCCTGTTGCTGGAAGGCATCCACCCCTCCGCGGTGGAGGTGCTGCGGGGCGCCGGGTACACCCAGATCGAGCTGGTGTCGGGCGCGCTGGAGGGCGAAGAGCTCAAGCGCCGCATCGCCGACGTGCACTTCCTCGGCATCCGCTCGCGCACGCAGCTGACGGCGGATGTCTTCGCCCAGGCGCACAAGCTGGTGGCCGTGGGGGCGTTTTGCATCGGCACCAACCAGATCGACCTGGACGCGGCCCGCGAGCGCGGCATCGCGGTCTTCAACGCGCCGTATTCCAACACCCGCTCGGTGGCCGAGCTGGTGCTGGCCGAGGCCATCCTGCTGCTGCGCGGCGTGCCCGAGAAGAACGCCGTGGCGCACCGCGGCGGCTGGCTCAAGAGCGCCGAGGGCGCCTACGAGATCCGTGGCAAGACGCTGGGCATCGTGGGCTACGGCTCCATCGGCACGCAGCTGTCGGTGCTGGCCGAAGGGCTGGGCATGCATGTCGTCTTCCACGACGTGATCAACAAGCTGCCGCTGGGCAACGCCCGGCAGGCGCCGTCGCTGCAGGCGCTGCTGGCGCAGAGCGACATCGTCAGCCTGCACGTGCCGGAGCTGCCCTCCACGCAGTGGATGATCGGCGCCGCCGAGATCGCGGCGATGAAGCCCGGCGCCATCTTGCTCAATGCCTCGCGCGGCACGGTGGTGGACATCGATCCGCTGGCCGAGGCCCTGCGCGCCAAGAAGCTGCTGGGCGCCGCCATCGACGTGTTCCCGGTCGAGCCGCGCTCGAACAAGGACGAGTTCGTCAGCCCGCTGCGCGGCATGGACAACGTCATCCTGACGCCGCACATCGGCGGCTCGACGATGGAGGCGCAGGCCAACATCGGCCTGGAAGTGGCGGAGAAGCTGGTCAAGTACAGCGACAACGGCACGTCGATCACCTCGGTGAACTTCCCCGAGGTGGCGCTGCCCGCCCACCCCGGCAAGCACCGCCTGCTGCACATCCACCGCAACGTGCCGGGCGTTCTGTCGGCCATCAACCAGGTGTTTGCCGACAACCAGATCAACATCGCCGCGCAGTACCTGCAGACCAACGAAAAGGTGGGCTACGTGGTGATCGACATCGACGCCGTCTCTTCCGACCTGGCGCAGGACAAGCTGGCCCAGGTGCCCGGCACCATCCGCAGCCGCGTGTTGTTCTGATGCTATATATTTGATAGCTAAAGGTGCTCGTATGACGGGCGCTTGCGGCTGATTTGGCGTAAAAATCGGGGTCGGGCGGCCCGCGCGCGCCTGCCGGGCGTGCGCGGCGGCGGGCGGGCAGGGCGGGCAGCGATTAAAATCCCGTCCCCCGAGGCATGACGGGCGCGCCCTGCGCCCTACCCAGGTTGACCCCATGAATGTTCCGATAGCGTTGGCTGCCTTGCAGACGCAGGCCGCCGAGCCCGCCCGTCTGCGCGAGATTCCCTACAACTACACCTCGTTTTCCGACCGGGAAATCGTCATCCGCCTGTTGGGTGCTGCCTCCTGGGACGTGCTGGACCAGCTGCGCCGCGAGCGCCGCACCGGCCGCTCCGCCCGCATGCTCTACGAGGTGCTGGGCGACATCTGGGTGGTGCAGCGCAACCCTTATCTGCAGGACGACCTGCTGGACAACGAAGGCCGCCGCAAGGCCCTGGTGGAGGCGCTGCAGCACCGCCTGACGGAGATCGGCAAGCGCCGCACTCCCGGTGAAGACGAGGAGCGCGACCGCCTGGTCGGCCAGCTGGTCGATGCGGCCCGCCGCGCCATCGCCGAGTTCGACGCCACCTTCGTGGAAGCCGCGCAGCTGCGCCGCCAGGTGCAAAAGCGCCTGGGCCGCCACACGGCCAAGGACAACATCAAGTTCGACGGCCTCTCGCGCGTGTCGCACGTGACCGACGCGACCGACTGGCGCGTCGAATATCCGTTCGTGGTGCTCACGCCCGACACCGAGGCCGAGATGGCCGCGCTGGTCAAGGCCTGTATCGAGCTGGAGCTGACCATCATTCCGCGCGGCGGCGGCACCGGCTACACCGGCGGCGCCATTCCGCTGACCTGGCGCAGCGTGGTCATCAACACCGAGAAGCTCGAAGCCATGACCGAGGTGGAGATGCTCCGCCTGCCCGGCATCGAAGGCGAAGTGGGCACCATCTGGACGGAAGCCGGCGTCGTCACCCAGCGCGTGGCCGACGCGGCCGAGCGCGCGGGCTTCGTCTTCGCGGTCGATCCGACCAGCGCCGAGGCTTCGTGCATCGGCGGCAACATCGCCATGAACGCGGGCGGCAAGAAGGCCGTGCTGTGGGGCACGGCGCTGGACAACCTGGTCAGCTGGCGCATGGTGACGCCCGAGGCGCAGTGGCTGGAAGTCACGCGCCTGGACCACAACATGGGCAAGATCCACGACGTGGAGACGGCCACGTTCGAGCTGCAGTACTTCGAGGCCGACGGCAGGACGCCGATCCGCACCGAGCAGCTGGCGATCCCCGGCCGCACCTTCCGCAAGGAGGGCCTCGGCAAGGACGTGACGGACAAGTTCCTCTCCGGCCTGCCGGGCATCCAGAAGGAAGGCTGCGACGGCCTGATCACCAGCGCGCGCTGGGTGGTGCACCGCATGCCGGCGCACACCCGCACCGTGTGCCTGGAGTTCTTTGGCAACGCCAAGGACGCCGTGCCCTCGATCGTCGAGATCAAGGACTTCATGTTCGCCGAGCAGAAGCGCTCGGGCGTGCTGCTGGCCGGCCTGGAGCATCTGGACGACCGTTACCTGAAAGCCGTGGGCTACGCCACCAAGAGCAAGAAGCACGGCGGCGGCCTGCCCAAGATGGTGCTGTTCGGCGACATCGCGGGCGACGACGCCGATGCGGTGGCGCGCGTGACCAGCGAAGTGGTGCGCATCGCCAATTCGCGCGCGGGCGAGGGCTTCATCGCCATCAGCCCCGAGGCGCGCAAGAAGTTCTGGCTGGACCGCAAGCGCACGGCTGCCATCAGCCGCCACACCAACGCCTTCAAGATCAACGAAGACGTGGTGATCCCGCTGCCGCGCATGGCCGAATACACCGACGGCATCGAGCGCATCAACATCGAACTGTCGCTGCGCAACAAGCTCAAGCTGTGCGATGCGCTGGAAGATTTCTTCCTGCGCGGCAACCTGCCGCTGGGCCGCCAGGACGACGCGCACGAGATTCCGTCGGCCGAGCTGCTGGAAGACCGTGTCGCCCAGGCCGTGGCGCTGATCGGCGAGGTGCGGGCGCAGTGGAGCGGCTGGCTGTGTGACGTGGAGACGCTGTTCCCGCAGCTGCAGGACCACACCCTGCGCGCCAGCTGGAAGACGCAGCTGCGCGAGCCGCTCGCCAAGATCTTCGCCGGCGCCGCCTTCAAACCCATCATGGACGAGGCACAGGCCATCCACCAGCGCGTGCTCAAGGGCCGCGTGTGGGTGGCGCTGCACATGCATGCCGGCGACGGCAACGTGCACACCAACCTGCCGGTCAACAGCGACGACTACGACATGCTGCAGACCGCGCACGAGGCCGTGGCGCGCATCATGGTGCTGGCGCGCAGCCTGAACGGCGTGATCTCGGGCGAGCACGGCATCGGCATCACCAAGCTCGAATTCTTGACCGACGACGAACTGCGCCCCTTCGCCGACTACAAGCGCCGCGTGGACCCGCAGGGCCGCTTCAACAAGGGCAAGCTGCTACGTAATCCGGAGCAATCTGCCCAGGCAGGAAAAGCGCCAGCGGCCGTTTCGACCCGCGAATCGCTGATGTATTCGGACCTGACCAATGCCTACACGCCCAGCTTCGGGCTGATGGGGCACGAGTCGCTCATCATGCAGCAGAGCGACATCGGCGCCATCGCCGATTCGGTCAAGGACTGCCTGCGCTGCGGCAAGTGCAAGCCGGTGTGCGCCACCCACGTGCCGCGCGCCAGCCTGCTCTACAGCCCGCGCAACAAGATCCTGGCGACGTCGCTGCTGGTCGAGGCCTTCCTCTACGAAGAGCAGACGCGCCGGGGCGTGTCCATCAAGCACTGGCAGGAGTTCGAAGACGTGGCCGACCATTGCACCGTCTGTCACAAGTGCTACACGCCGTGCCCGGTCAAGATCGACTTCGGCGACGTGACCATGAACATGCGCAACCTGCTGCGCAAGATGGGCAAGAAGACCTTCCGCCCGGGCAACGCCCTGGCCATGGGCATGCTCAACGCCACCAACCCGGACACCATCAAACTGATGCGCACCGCCATGGTGGACGTGGGCTTCAAGGCCCAGCGCATGGCCGTCGATCTGCTGCGCGGCTTTGGCCGCAAGCAGACCGCGCACCCGCCCGCCACGGTGGGCACGGCGCCGGTGAAGGAACAGGTCATCCACTTCATCAACAAGAAGCTGCCGGGCGGCCTGCCCAAGAAGACGGCGCGCGCGCTGCTGGACATCGAGGACAAGGACTACGTGCCCATCATCCGCAACCCGGCCGCCACCACGGCCGAGACGGAGGCGGTGTTCTACTTCCCCGGCTGCGGTTCCGAGCGCCTGTTCTCGCAGGTCGGTCTGGCGACGCAGGCCATGCTCTGGCATGTGGGCGTGCAGACCGTGCTGCCGCCCGGTTACCTGTGCTGCGGCTACCCCCAGCGGGGCAGCGGCCAGTTCGACAAGGCCGAGAAGATGATCACCGACAACCGCGTGCTGTTCCACCGCGTGGCCAACACGCTGAACTACCTGGACATCAAGACGGTGGTGGTCAGCTGCGGCACCTGCTACGACCAGCTGCAGGGCTACCAGTTCGACAAGATCTTCCCGGGCTGCCGCATCATCGACATCCACGAATACCTGCTGGAAAAGGACATCACGCTGCAGGGCAAGGGCGCCTACCTCTATCACGAGCCCTGCCACAGCCCGATGAAGCAGCAGGACTCGATGAAGACCGTCAAGGCGCTGGTGGGCGAGCAGGTGCTGAAGAGCGAGCGCTGCTGCGGCGAATCGGGCACGCTGGGCGTGACCCGGCCGGACATCTCCACGCAGGTGCGCTTCCGCAAGGAAGAAGAAATCCGCAAGGGCGAGGCCAAGCTGCGCGCCAGCGGCGCCGTCGCCCCGCAGGAGAACGTGAAGATCCTGACCAGCTGCCCCAGCTGCCTGCAGGGCCTGAACCGCTACCAGGACGACCTTCAGAACGGCCTGCTCGAAGCCGACTACATCGTCGTCGAGATGGCGCGCGAGATCCTGGGCGAGAACTGGATGCCCGAATACGTGCAGCGCGCCAACGCGGGCGGCATCGAGCGGGTGCTGGTCTGATGGCATCGGCCTGCCCGCTGTGCGGCGGCGACGGGGGCGTGCTGGTGTGGCGTGGGCAGAAGCTGCGCGTCATCCGCGCCGAGGAAGCGGGCTTTCCCGCCTTCTACCGTGTGGTCTGGAACGCGCACGTGGCGGAGTTCTCCGATCTGTCCGCACCCGAGCGGCTGCTGTGCATGGAGGTCGTGACGGTCGTGGAGCAGGTGCTGCGCGCCGAGCTGCAGCCAGGCAAGATCAACCTGGCGGCGCTGGGCAACATGGTGCCGCACCTGCACTGGCACGTGATCGCCCGTTTCGCCTGGGACAGCCACTTTCCCGCGCCCGTCTGGGCAGCGCCCCAGCGCGAGCGCGATCCGGCGCTGGAGGCGCAGGTGGCCGAGCGTTTGCCGGCGGTGGAGCAAGCCCTGCGCAAGCAGCTCGATCGCCTGGTGTGAGGCAGCGGCAGGCGGTCTGCCTGCGAAACCGACCGCACCCTCCAGGGCGGCCGTTCAGCCGGCGCCGCTGCCGGCGACCGTCACGCGGTTGCGCCCGGCCTGCTTGCTTTGGTAGAGCGCGCCGTCGGCCCGGGCGATGGCGCCGGACAGCGACTCGTCGCCCCGCACCTCGCACACCCCCAGGGAGAGTGTCGCGGTGAGCGGCGCGCCGGCTGGGTGAGTGGCATGGCCCGCCACGGCGCAGCGGATGCGCTCGGCCACCGATTGCGCGTCCTCCAGGGAGGTGTCCGGCAGCAGCACCAGGAACTCCTCGCCGCCCCACCGCGCCACCATGTCCTGAGCCCGGCTTGCGCCGCGCAGCAGCTCGGCCGTACTCACCAGCACCTGGTCGCCGGCATCGTGGCCATGGCGGTCGTTGATCTGCTTGAAGTGGTCAATGTCCGCGATGACGAGGGCCGTGGGCCGGCCTGCGGCACGCGCCCGCACCAGGGTCTGCTCGGCGCGGGCGATCAGGCTGCGGCGGTTGGACAGGCCCGTCAACGGATCGGTGGCAGCCTGGGCCTGCAGCTGCGCCTCTGCCCGGCGCACGGTGGCGTAGTAGAAGCGGGCCGTGTAGGCCGCCATGCAGAACACCACGGCCACATTGAAGCCATGCACCACGGCCAGGCCATGGTCGGTGAGCGGCATCTGCGCGCCGGCATGGTGCGACAACGCATGCAGCCCGAGATAGAAACCGAACAGCACCAGCAGGAGCAGGGCGGGGCGTGCCAGATGGCGGGCGCTGACGGTGATGGCGGGGATGAACATCAGCAGGTAGTAGTGAAACCCGCTGTCCCATCCGATGAGCCAGGTGCCCAGCGCGGCATGGCCCGTCACCTCCAGCCAGATCAGCAGCAGGGCGGCGCTGTTGGCTCGGCGCAGCAGCAGCCAGTAGGCGGTGGCGTAGAGCGCCATGCTGAGCACGTTGAGCCAGGCCAGCAGGGGCGAGCCCAACGCCAGGAACAGCGGCAGGAACGCCAGGTCCACCCCGGCCGCCATCACGGTGACGCGCCGCGACATGATCCAGAACGCCTTGTGCGCGAGGCTGGGTTGCGTCGCCGGAGGGGAAGTCGCTTGCATGAACGATGAGGGTGGGGCTTGCCTTGCAAGCAAAGGTAACCGCGATGGTCGGGAGGGTCAATGCCCGCAGGGGCCGCTGCCGCCTGCCCTTGGGGCTGGGCGCGGCCGGCGTGGCCGATCTTGCGGGCGCGGTGTGACAATGCGGGCCGTTCTCTTTCCCCCAGTCAGTTCCACAGCAAGGACAGGTGCAATCTCCATGGCAGGTTTGACCGCAGGCGCTCCCACGCCGCAAGCAATCACGGTGCACGGCGCCTCGCGCGTGCTGGAAGTCACATTCTCCGACGGCGCGGCCTTCCGCATTCCCTTCGAGCTGATGCGCGTGTATTCGCCCTCGGCCGAGGTGCAGGGCCATGGCCCCGGCCAGGAGGTGCTGCAGACCGGCAAGCGCGACGTGACGCTGGTGTCGCTGGAGCCCGTGGGCAACTACGCGGTCAAGCCCACGTTCTCCGACGGCCACGACAGCGGCATCTTCTCGTGGGACTACCTCTACCAGCTGGGCCGCGAAGAAGCGGCGCTCTGGAACGACTACGCAGCGCGGCTCGCGGCGGCCGGCGTGGACCGCGATGCGCCCATGGCAGCCAAGCCGGCCGGCGGCCATGCCCACGGCCACGGCTGCGGCGGCGGGCACTGAGCGAGCAAGCTACGCGCGCATCACCGCGCCGCGCGCAACGCATGGCCCGGTGCGCACCGGGCCCCGCGCACCGGGCGCTGCCGCCCATCCCGGCGACACGTCTGCACGTCCTTTGCACGTCCCTTGCACGTCCCTTGCACGTCCCTGGGCAGGCCTCCTGGCACATCGTCGGCACGTTCCAGGGGCATCTTTCAACCTGCAAGCGACAGATGCCCCAGGCCCCCAGGGGGTTGTCGCTGTACGCCCCCCGGGCCGGCGCCTAACATCGGGGCATGAGCACCACGCATTTCGGTTTCCAATCGGTCGACGAGCAGGACAAGGCGCGCCACGTGCGCGGCGTGTTCGATTCGGTCGCTTCCAAGTACGACGTCATGAACGACCTGATGTCGGCAGGCCTGCATCGCGCCTGGAAGGCCTATACGGTCATGGTCGCGAACCTGCGCGAAGGAAGCCAGGTGCTGGACATTGCTGGCGGCACGGGCGACCTCGCACGCGCCTTCGCCCGCAAGGTCGGCACCACCGGCCGGGTGGTGCACACCGACATCAACGAGTCCATGCTGCGCGTCGGCCGCGACCGCCTGATCGACGAAGGCCTGGTGCTGCCCACGCTGGTCTGCGATGCGGAGCGGCTGCCGTTTCCCGACGCGCATTTCGACGTGGTGAGCGTGGCCTTCGGCCTGCGCAACATGACCCACAAGGACGTGGCCATCGCCGAGATGTGCCGCGTGCTCAAGCCCGGCGGCCGGCTGCTGGTGCTGGAATTCTCCAAGGTCGCCAAGCCGCTCGAAAAAGCCTACGACTGGTATTCGTTCAAGGTGCTGCCGCGCCTGGGCAAGCTGGTGGCAGGCGACGACGCCAGCTACCGTTACCTGGCCGAGTCGATCCGCATGCATCCGGGGCAGGAGGAGCTCAAATCCCTCATGCAGCAAAATGGCTTTGGACATGTGGACTATCACAACATGACTGGCGGAATGGTGGCGCTGCATGTTGGAATCAAGTGCTGACCCGCGCGCGCGGGCTCGATAAAGATCAACAGGAGATGACATGATGAAACTCTGGTCCGTGGTTCTGGTCGCGATGCTTGCCGTCGCGCATGGCGATGCGGACGCCAAGCGCATGGGCGGCGGCAAGTCGCTGGGCAAGCAGTCCAGCAATGTCACGCAGCGCGAGTCCGCAACGCCGCCCGCCACGCCCGGTGCGCCCGCGCAGAACGTCACCAACAACGCCGCTGCGGCCAAGCCGGCCACGGCGGCTGCCGCACCTGCCGCTGCCGCCAAGAAGCCCTGGGGCGCCATGCTCGGCGGCCTGGCGGCCGGGCTGGGCCTGGCCTGGCTGGCCCACTCGCTGGGCATGGGCGAGGCCTTCGGCCAGTTCCTCTTGATCGCCCTGATGGTGGCGGCGGTGGCGGTCGTGATCGGCCTGGTGATGCGCTCGCGCAAGTCGGCCAGCGCGCCGCAGGCCCGGTCGCCCTTCGCCTTCCAGGGCGCGGCGGCTGGCGCTGGCGCGACCTCGCCCGCCGACGCCCAGGTGCCTCGCCAGTACAGCCCGTCCAACGTCGGCAACGACGCGTCCGCCCGCCCCTGGGAGCGCGGCACAATGGCGTTCGACTCGTCGCGCCAGGCAGCGGCAACCGGCGCCGCCGGTGCCTCCGGCGTGGTGATTGGCTCGGCCCTGGCGGGCTCGCAGAACTGGGGCGTGCCGGAAGGCTTCGACACGCAGGGTTTCCTGGCTGCGGCCAAGCGCAACTTCACCACGCTGCAGGCCGCATGGGACAGCTCCGACATCAGCACGCTGCGCTCGATGATGACCGACAGCATGCTGGAGGAGATCCGCACCCAGCTGCGCGAGCGCGAGACGCACCGCGATGCCAATCAGCCCAACTACACCGAGGTGGTCATGCTCGAGGCGCAATTGCTGGGCATCGAAGACCTGGGCGACGGCTACATGGCCAGCGTCGAGTTCTCCGGCATGATCCGCGAGGAAGCCTCGGCCGGCCCGAGCCCGTTCCGCGAAGTCTGGAACATGACCAAGCCCAAGAGCGGCTCGAGCGGCTGGCTGGTGGCGGGCGTGCAGGCGCTGCAGTGATCCTGTGAGGGCGCGCCGCACGGCGCGGCGCCCGATGGCCGTGGGGCAGTGGGGTCAAAGCCCGCGTGCACTGCGGCCAGTTCAGGGAATAATCGGGGACTATGGCAACACAGTCCCCTTTTTCGTTCCTGGACGGTCTTTTCGAACGCCTCGTCAGTGGTCCGCAGCCGCCGCAGTGGCTGGTTCACGAAGTCCAGCACCGCGCCGTGCTGTTTCTGAACCATGTGCTGATGCAGGAACCCCAGGCGATGGAGCGGCTGGCCCGCCAGCGCGCAAGGGTGGCCCATGTGCAGTGGCGCTCCTACTCGGTGGCGCTGTTGATCACGCCCGCCGGCCTGCTCGACCTGGCCCCGGCTGGGTCCACGCCCGACCTGCGGCTGGAGATCACCGAAACCTCTCCCCTGTCGCTGGCGCAGACCGCGTTGCGGGGTGACAAGCCCACCATCCGCATCGAAGGCGACGTGCAACTGGCGGCCGAGATCAACTGGCTGGTGGACCACGTGCGCTGGGACGTCGAGGAAGACCTGGCGCGGTTGATCGGCGATGCCCCCGCGCATGCGGTGGGCTCGGTGGCGCGCCGCGTGGCGCAGGCGCTGCGCAACTTCGTCGGTTCGCGCATGGCGGCCGGCACGGCAGGCAACGGCGCCGCCGGCAGCCCGGCGGCATCGGCCGGCAGCGACAGCGCCGCACCATGAGCCGGTATTTCCGCGGCCTCACCATCGTCTGGGTGGCGCTGCGCTACGGCCTGGACGAGCTGGTGCTGACCAGCTTCCAGCGGCCCTGGCTGCGCCTGCTGGCGCGCACCATTTCCATCGGCCGCGACCTGCGGGCGCCGCGCGGCCAGCGGCTGCGCGAGGCGCTGGAAAGCCTGGGGCCGATCTTCGTGAAGTTCGGCCAGGTGCTGTCCACCCGCCGCGACCTGCTGCCGCCCGACATCGCCGACGAACTGGCACTGCTGCAGGACCGAGTGCCGCCGTTCGATTCGAAGATCGCCATCTCCACCATCGAGCGGGCCTTCCGCCGCCGCGTGGACGAGGTGTTCGTGGCGTTCGACCCGGTGCCCATCGCCAGCGCGTCCATCGCGCAGGTGCACTTCGCCGTGATCCGCGACCGCCAGGGGCAGGAGCGCGAGGTGGCGGTGAAGGTGCTGCGCCCGGGCATGCTGCCCATCATCGAGAACGACCTGGCGCTGATGCGTATGATGGCCGGCTGGGTGGAGAGCCTGTCGGCCGACGGCAAGCGGCTCAAGCCCCGCCAGGTGGTGGCCGAGTTCGACAACTACCTGCACGACGAGCTGGACCTGGTGCGCGAGGCCTCGAACGCCGCCCAGCTGCGCCGCAACATGCAGGGGTTGGAGCTGGTCGAGATTCCGGAGATCTTCTGGGACTTCTGCCATTCCGACGTGCTGGTGATGCAGCGCATGAAGGGCGTGCCGATCAACCAGATCGAGCGCCTGCGCGCCGCCGGAGTCGACATTCCCAAGCTCGCGCGCGACGGCGTGACCATCTTCTTCACGCAGGTGTTCCGCGACGGGTTCTTCCACGCCGACATGCACCCGGGCAACATCCAGGTCAGCCTGGAGCCCGAGACCTTCGGCCGCTACATCTCGCTCGACTTCGGCATCGTCGGCACGCTGACCGAATTCGACAAGGAATACCTGGCGCAGAACTTCACGGCCTTCTTCCGCCGCGACTACAAGCGCGTGGCCGAACTGCACATCGAAAGCGGCTGGGTGCCGGCGACCACGCGGGTCAACGACCTGGAGGGCGCGATCCGCGCCGTGTGCGAGCCGTACTTCGACCGCCCGCTCAAGGAAATCTCGCTGGGCATGGTGCTGATGCGGCTCTTCCAGACCTCGCGCCGCTTCCATGTGGAGATCCAGCCGCAGCTGGTGCTGCTGCAAAAGACGCTGCTCAACATCGAGGGCCTGGGCCGCCAGCTCGATCCGGAACTGGATCTGTGGAGCACCGCCAAGCCGTTTCTGGAAAAGTGGATGCTCGAGCAGATGGGCCCGCAGCGCCTGTGGCACGAACTGAAGGCGGAGGCTCCCCACTTCGCCAAGATGCTGCCCGAACTGCCCCGGCTGCTGCACGCCTACCTGCGCCACCGGCCGCATGAAACCCAGCGCGAGCTCAAGGAGCTGCTGCAGAGCCAGAAGCAGACCAACCGGCTGCTGCAGGGGCTGGTCTACGGTGGCCTGGGTTTTGCATTGGGACTGCTGGCCATGCAGTTGCTGGTGCGCGTGCGGATCTTCTGACGGATTCGCTGCACGCGCTCCGGCGTTTTCCTCTCCGTTTCCGTTTCCGTCGTTCGACGCCACCCCCCTCCACCCACTTCGCGACATCGAGGAGCATGCCGTGCTGTTGACCCTGGTCATTGCCTACCTGTTGATCACCATCGCCATCGGCCTGGTCGCCGCGCGCCGGGTCAACAACACGACCGATTTCGCCATCGCCGGGCGCAACCTGCCGATGTTCATGATCATCACCACGACCTTCGCCACCTGGTTCGGCTCCGAGATCGTGCTGGGGGTGCCGGCGAAGTTCATCGAGGGCGGGCTGCACAACGTGGTGGAAGACCCGTTCGGCGCGGGCATGTGCCTGATCCTGGTGGGGCTGTTCTTCGCGGGCAAGCTCTACCGCATGACGCTGCTGACCATCAGCGACTACTACCGCGAGCGCTACGGCCGCGTGATCGAGGTGGCCTGCTCCCTGATCATCATGCTGAGCTACCTGGGCTGGGTCTCGGCCCAGGTCACCGCGCTGGGGCTGGTGTTCAACCTGCTGTCGGGCGGGGCGCTGAGCATTCCCGTGGGCATGACCATCGGGGTGGTGTCCATCCTGGCCTATACGCTCTTCGGCGGCATGTGGTCGGTGGCGGTGACCGATTTCCTGCAGATGATCATCCTGGTGGTGGGCCTGCTGATCCTGGCCTTCTTCGCCGGCGACATGGCGGGCGGTGCCGGCAAGGTCATCGACCTGGCGGTGAGCCGCGATCTGTTCAAGTTCCTGCCCGAGCCCACCTTCCACGACATCGTGTTCTTCTTCGCGGCGGCCATCACCATCATGCTGGGCTCGATTCCGCAGCAGGACGTGTTCCAGCGGGTGATGTCCGCCAATTCGGTCAAGGCGGCCACCCGGGGCACGGTGATCGGCGGCAGCGCCTACATTCTGTTCGCCTTCGTGCCCATGTTCATGGTGGTGAGCGCGCTGATCATCATGCCGGAGCGAGCCCAGGCCCTGCTGGCCGAAGACCCGCAGAAGGTGCTGCCCACGCTGGTGATGGAGAAGATGCCGTTCGTCATGCAGGTGCTGTTCTTCGGCGCGCTGCTGTCGGCCATCAAGTCGTGCGCATCGGCCACCCTGCTGGCACCCAGCGTCACCTTCACCGAGAACATCTGGCGCCAGTTCCGCCCGGCAGGCAGCGACCGCGAGAACCTGCTGACCATGCGCATCAGCGTGCTGGTGTTCAGCATCGCCGTGCTGGCCTACTCCATCCGCATGCAGGGCACGCCCATCTACGAGCTGGTCTCGGGTGCCTACCAGGTGCCGCTGGTGGGCGCCTTCGTGCCGCTGGTGGCGGGGCTTTATTGGAAGCGCGCCAGCACCCAGGGCGCCGTCTGCGCGGTGGTGATGGGTATCGGTGTCTGGATCGCCGGGCTGACCATGGCTTGGGGTTCCGTGTTCCCGGCGCAGCTGGCAGGCGTGCTGGGGGCGGGCCTGGGCATGGTGGCCGGCTCGCTGCTGCCGCAGTGGCTGGGCGATACGCGCACGCCGCACCGGCTGGTGCCCGAGGGCTCTGCCTGAACGGTGACCGGTGACCGGCGGGCGACGTCCGGCGCGGCCGGGCGCCAGGTGGGCGAGGGTGGTGCACCGGCCGCGCCACCTATAATCGCCGGTTTTGCATTCCTCGCCCCGCGCCGAGCATCCGATGCCAATTTATGCCTACAAATGCGGCTCCTGTGGTCATGCCAAGGACGTGCTGCAAAAAATGTCCGACCAGCCCCTCACGGTGTGCCCTGCCTGCGGCGCCGAGGCGTTCTCCAAGCAGCTGACGGCCGCAGGCTTCCAGCTCAAGGGCTCCGGCTGGTACGCGACCGACTTCAAGAACAGCGGTAGCGCGCCCACGCCGCCGGCCGCCAGCAGCCCAGCTGCGGCGGGCGACGCCGCCCCGGCAGCTGCCGCCACGCCGGCGGCTGCGCCGGCCCCCGCGCCGGCCGCGTCCGCGCCCAGCGCCCCTGCGGCCTGACTCCCGTTCCCTTCACCCCACTTCACGTACTGCGTCTGCCCGAATGTCTGCTTTGCGCAAATGGTTGCTGACCGGCCTGCTGGTCATCGTGCCCGGTGTCATCACCGCCTGGGTCCTGAACTGGATCGTCAGCACGCTCGACCAGACCTTGCAGATCCTGCCGATCTCCTGGCAGCCGGACCGCCTGCTGGGCTTCCACATTCCCGGCTTCGGCGTGCTGCTCACGCTCGCCATCCTGCTGGTGGTGGGGGCGCTCGCCAGCAACTTCGCCGGCCGCAAGCTGGTGGAGTGGGGCGATTCGCTGGTCAGCCGCATCCCGGTGGTGCGCTCGATCTACTCCAGCGTCAAGCAGGTCTCCGATACGCTGTTCTCCGAGAGCGGCAACGCCTTTCGCACCGCGGTGCTGGTGCAGTGGCCGCGCGAGGGGGTGTGGACGGTGGCTTTCGTCACCGGCACGCCCAGCGGCGAGGTGGCTGCCTACCTGCGCGATGAATTCGTCAGCGTGTACGTGCCCACCACGCCCAACCCCACGGGCGGCTACTTCGTGATCCTGCGCAAGAGCGACTGCATCGAGCTGGACATGAGCGTGGACTCCGCCTTGAAATACATCGTCTCGATGGGTGTGGTGGCGCCACCGGACCCGGTCGTGCCCGAAGCCAAGTAAGCCCTTTTGTTGCCGTGCGCCCTGACCGAGGGCGCCTGGAAAAACCCTTGTCGCGCCGATCCCGGCGCAGGAAGACTGAAATCCCATGGCCATGCGTTCCCACTATTGCGGTCTCGTCACCGACGCCCTCCTGGGCCAAACCGTCACCCTCGCAGGCTGGGTGAACCGCCGGCGCGACCACGGCGGCGTGATCTTCATCGACCTGCGCGACCGCGAAGGCTCGGTGCAGGTGGTGTGCGACCCCGACCGTGCCGACATGTTCAAGACCGCCGAGGGCGTGCGCAACGAGTTCTGCGTGCAGATCAAGGGCCTGGTGCGCGCCCGCCCCGAGGGCACGACCAACGACAACCTCAAGAGCGGCAAGATCGAGGTGCTGTGTCACGAGCTGAACGTGCTCAACCCCTCCGTCACGCCACCCTTCCAGATCGACGAGGAGAACCTGTCGGAAACCACGCGCCTCACCCACCGCGTGCTGGACCTGCGCCGTCCGTACATGCAGAACAACCTGATGCTGCGCTACCGCGTGTCGATGGAGGTGCGCAAGTTCCTCGACGCCAACGGCTTCGTGGACATCGAGACCCCCATGCTCACCAAGAGCACGCCCGAAGGCGCGCGCGATTACCTGGTGCCCAGCCGCGTGCACGACGGGCAGTTCTTCGCGCTGCCGCAGTCGCCCCAGCTGTTCAAGCAGCTGCTGATGGTGGCCGGCTTCGACCGCTACTACCAGATCACCAAGTGCTTCCGCGACGAAGACCTGCGCGCCGACCGTCAGCCTGAATTCACCCAGATCGATATCGAGACATCGTTCATGGAAGAGCAGGACATCCGCGACATGTTCCAGGGCATGATCAAGACGGTGTTCCAGAACACGCTGGGCGTGGATCTGGGCGAATTCCCGGTCATGACGTACCAGGACGCCGCCTACCGCTACGGCTCCGACAAGCCCGACCTGCGCGTCAAGCTCGAATTCACCGAACTGACCGAGGTGATGAAGGACGTGGACTTCAAGGTCTTCTCCGGCGCCGCCAACATGAAGGGCGGCCGCGTGGTGGCCCTGCGCGTGCCCGGTGGCGCGCGCGAAGCGGGCGGCCTCTCGCGCGGCGAGATCGACGGCTACACCGAGTTCGTGAAGATCTACGGCGCCAAGGGCCTGGCCTACATCAAGGTGAACGAGCTGGCCAAGGGCCGTGACGGTCTGCAGTCGCCCATCGTGAAGAACATCCACGACGCGGCCATCGCCGAGATCCTCAAGCGCACGGGCGCGCAGGACGGCGACCTGCTGTTCTTCGGCGCCGACAAGGAAAAGGTCGTCAACGACGCCATCGGCGCGCTGCGCATCAAGATCGGCCACAGCGAATTCGGCAAGAAGAACGGCCTCTTCGAAGACCGTTGGGCGCCGCTCTGGGTGGTGGACTTCCCGATGTTCGAGCACGACGAGGAAAACGACCGCTGGGTCGCCGTGCACCACCCCTTCACCGCCCCCAAGGACGGCCACGAAGACTACATGGTCACCGCGCCGGAGAAGTGCATCTCCAAGGGCTACGACATGGTGCTGAACGGCTGGGAAATGGGCGGCGGCTCCGTCCGCATCCACCGCGCCGACGTGCAGCAGAAGGTGTTCGACGCCCTGAAGATCACGCCCGAGGAAGCGCAGCAGAAGTTCGGCTTCCTGCTGGACGCGCTGCAGTACGGCGCGCCGCCGCACGGTGGCCTGGCGTTCGGCCTGGACCGCATCGTCACGCTGATGACCGGCGCCGAATCCATCCGCGACGTGATCGCCTTCCCCAAGACGCAGCGTGCCCAGTGCCTGCTGACCCAGGCACCGAGCCCGGTGGACGAAAAGCAGCTGCGCGAGCTGCACATCCGCCTGCGCAACCCCGACGCCGCCAAGGCCGCCTGACGCTGCCGCCCATGCCCGTGTGCCGGGCAGGCGGACACGAAGCGGCAGGAGCGCCATGTTCCTGCCGCTTTTTTCATGCTTCCCAGGCTGTTCCCAGCCATCCCAAGGTGACCTGAATGCGGACGACCCCTCGACTCCCGGCAGCGCCGCTGGCACTGGCCGTATTGGCCGCTGCGGCCCTGCTGGCCGGCTGCGGCGAAAAGAAGACCGAGCTTGGCCAGGGCGGCTCCGTCGTCACCGGCTCGGCCGGCCCCCAGGGCGCGCAGAACGCATCGCGCGAACTGGTGCGCTGCGATGCGCCCGTGGCCACGCTGGCGCTGGCGGAGAACCCGAACGGCTACATCATGTCGTCCCAATACCAGCTGCCGCCGTCGCCCGTGCCGCTGGTCAAGCTGCTGGCGCAGCAGAGCGGGTGCTTTCGCGTGGTGGACCGGGCGGCCGGCCTGCGCGGCACCGTGCAGGAGCAGGACCTGAAGGAAGCCGGCGTGCTGCGGCCCAATTCCACGGTGAAGAAGGGCCGGGGCTACGAGGCGCAGTTCACCCTCACCCCCAGCTTGACCTTCAGCGAGCAGGACGCGGGCCGCGGACTGGCCGGGGTCATCGCCATGATTCCGGTGCTGCGCGACATCGCCGGCCTGGCGGGGCTGGTGGAGCAGGTGAAGTTCAAGGAAGCGCAGACCGCCCTGCTGCTGTCCGACAACGAAACCACCGAGCAGGTGGCGGCCGCCACCGGCGCCGCCCGCTCCACCGACCTGGGCGTGGGCGGGCTGGTGTTCGGCAGGCTCGGCGGCGCGGCGGGCACGGGCTGGAGCAACACCAACGAAGGCAAGGTGATCGCCGCCGCCTTCCTGGACGCCCACAACCAGCTGGTCGCCCAGGTGCGCACCCTGCAGGCGAAGGAGCTGCCGCCCCAGGTGCCAACGCACGGCCGCCAGCCGGCAGCGGCGGGCGGTTGAGCGCGGCAGCATCGGCCTGGCAGCAAACGCCCCAGCGATGACCGGCTACGCGGCGCCCTTCAAGATTCCCGAATCGGTGCTGGTGGTGATCCACACGCCCGCGTGGGAGGTGCTGCTGATCCGCCGGGCGGGTGATGACGATCACTGGCAGTCGGTCACCGGCAGCAAGGACTGGCCCGAAGAGCCCTTCGAAGCCGCAGCCCGCCGCGAGGTGATGGAGGAAACCGGCATCGACACCCAGGCCCCCGGCTGTCTGCTGACCGACTGGGCGCTGGAGAACGTCTACGACATCTGGCCCCAGTGGCGCCACCGCTATGCGCCGGGCGTGGTGCGCAACCGCGAACGGCTCTTCGGCCTCCGCGTTCCGCCGGGCACGCCGGTGCGGCTGAACCCGCGCGAGCACCTGCGCTGGCGCTGGCTGCCCTGGCGCGAAGCGGCGGATGCCTGCTTTTCGCCGTCGAACGCAGAGGCCTGCCTGATGCTGCCGCGCTTCAGTCCACCGATGGGCGGAGGTGGCGCCGGCCTGGCGCGTTGACCGATTCCAGGCGGTTTTGGGCATTTGCGCTTGATACATATGGGTTTGTTGCTATAAAAACAATAGCAATTCGGATGCGTTGCCGCTGGGGCTGGTGGAACTGCTGGACCCGCTTGACCCGCCTGACCCGCTGGACCTGCCGGAACTGCTGCTGCGTTGGTGGCAGTTCAGCCGCCCGGTCATGCAGCCGGCCGCAACTGCAGCGCGGCCAGTGCCGTCAGCGGGTCGCCCGGCCCGGCACGGGGCATGGCGCCATCGCCTGCCACGGCCGTTTCCGCGATCGGCGCCACCCGGCGTGACGACGCTTCCGGCGCCGTGCGGGTGCGCAATACCAGTTCGCCCGCCTTGCGCTGGCCGCCTTCGCCCAGCACGGCGCGGGCGGCACCTGCGCCACAGGCCTGCCGCAACTGGTCGATGGTGGCCTGGTGGGCCTCCGCGTCGGCGATGCGGGCGGCGTGGCGGGTCAGCATCTGCTGCGCAATGTCCAGCAGCTTGGTGTTGAGCGTGGCCTCCACCCTGGCCAGCAGCAGCGTGATGGCGCCGGCCTGGTCGCCGCCCAGGCTCTGCGCCACCGCGGTCTCGGCCGACTTGTTGACCTGCAGCAGGCAGTCGCGCAGCGTCTGCGCGTTCTCGGAGTACATCTGGCAGGCATTGGCCAGCAGTTCGGTGAGGCCCCGGGTGTTGGTGAAGCGCAGGCCGATGGCCAGCACCCAGCCCGGCCCCTCCGGCAGCGAGATCGAGGTGGCGGCCAGCACCGACAGCAGCGCGGCCATGTTGCAGGCGGCCTCGAAGTCGAATTCGCTGTCCAGCACGTCCTGCCCCAGCATCCGCACGCTGGCCACCGCCTGCACCACCTGGCGCTGCTGGATCTGCTGCAGCGCCCGCACCACCGACTGGAAGCGCAGGATGCGCGGGCTGTCCGGGTGCCGCTCGATGATGCGCACGAAGTCGGCCATGCACCGCTCCAGCCCCTTGCGGTCGTTGTCGGCGAAATACTGGAAGGCCAGCAGCACCAGCGACTGGTAGTCGAACAGCTTGGAGTCGATGCCCAGGATGGCGGCGCGCGACAGCGCCTTGGCGGCCGTTTCGCGGTCGCCCATGTAGTGGGCCATCATGCCCAGCTTTTGCAGCCGGGCGATGGAGTCGGGCGTGACGCTGCTGGCCAGGCGGTAGGTGGCCAGCGCCTCGTCGAACTGGCCGGTTTCCACCTGCGCGCGGCCCAGCACGTCGTAGGCGTCGGCAAACGATGCGTCTTCGCCCAGCAGGCCCTGCAGGGTGGTGATGGAGCGGGGCGCCTGGCCCGATTCCAGCTGCGCGCGGGCCACGCCCAGCCGCGCCCAGGGCAGGGCGCGGGTTTCGATCACCGCCTCGAAGAGTTTGCGGGCGGCGTCGTGCCGGCCCAGCCGCAGCAGCAGCTCGGAGCCGATGCGCGCCGCGTACAGCCAGTAGGGTTTGCGCTGCTCGAACCGCTCCACGCACAGCGCTGCCGCGCCCTCGAAGTCCTCCCGCCCGATCGCCTCGAAGATCGGCTGCAGGTGCGTCTTGCGCAGCCGGGCGCTGGACAGGCGCTCGAACATCGTGCTGGGGGTGAAGGGCTTGAGCAGGTAGCCGTCCAGCGCCGATTCGGCGGCCTCGGCGACGGCGGCGTAGGACGCCTCGGCCGTGACCATGAAGAACACGGTGGAAAAGGGCAGCAGCTGCGCGCGGCGCAGATCGTCCAGCAGCGTCTGGCCCGACTGGCCCTCGGCAAAATACTGCTCGCACAGCACGTAGTCGAACACCGTGTGCTCGAGCCGCGAGCGCGCATCCTGCACGCGGCTGCACTGCATCACGCGCGTCACGCCGTATTCGCGCAGCTGCGACACGAGGATGCTGCGCGACGTGGCGTTGCCGTCGATGACCAGGGCCCGGGTTTCTGGGCCTGGCTGGGCGGAGTAGGTGAGGTTCATGGACGGCGGCGCGCGCGGGCGTGCCGCAAGTTGAATAGCGCAGTGTAGGGAAAGCCGGGGCAATCGGATACAGGTGGATACGTCTGTTCCGAAAAAGCCTCGCGCGGGGGCGCCACGAGGCTGCGACACAATCGCGGCCATGCCCACCCCCGCCCAGCCGCCCCGCCATGCCCTCTGCCGCCCGTCTGCCGATGGGCATGGGGAAGTCCGCGCGCGGCCGGGTGGCCTGGCGGGACTGGCTGACCTGGGCGGCCGAGGTGGGCTGGGGCGCCTTGGCGGCCAGAAGGCAGGCCCGTCACCCTGCCCGGGCCGGCCGCGGGCAGCGGAGTTCCGCGCGTGACGGCGGCGGAGGGGGGCGCGCGGCGCGGCAACCCGTTCCGGCGGCGCCGCAAGGCCGCCCCGGTGTGCGATGACCACCGGATCGACCTGCTTCAGGGCGCGGGCGAATACTTCGAGGCGCTGATCCGCGACATGGATGCCGCGCTGTCCGACATCCAGTTCGAAACCTACATCTTCGACTGCACCGGCGCCGGCGCCGAGGTGGCCGAAGCCTTCATCCGCGCGGCACGGCGCGGCGTGCGGGTGCATGTGGCGGTGGACGGCGTGGGCTGCATGGGTGGGCTGCCTTCGCCCTGGCCCGAGCGAATGACCCAGGCCGGCGTGCAGTGGCAGGTGTATTCGGCGCCGGGGCGCTTCGGCCTGCTCTGGCCCAAGCGCTGGCGCCGGCTGCACCGCAAGCTCTGCGTCATCGACGGCTGCGTGCTGTATTGCGGCGGCATCAACGTGCTCGACGACTTCCACGACCCCAACCACGGCGCGCTCCAGGCGCCCCGGTTCGACTTTGCCGTGCGCGTGGTGGGCAGCCTGGTGGCCGAGGCCAGCGACACCATGGAGCAGCTCTGGTGGCGCATGCAGGCCGTGCGCGACGCGCGCCGGCACCGGCTGGGCGACGCGCTGGCCGACCTGCGGGCCGCCAGCGCCGCCCGGCTGGCGGCCGAGCACGCGGCGCGCCAGTCCCAGGGCATGCGGGCCCTGCTGGTGCTGCGCGACAACGTGCGGCACCGCTCCCGCATCGAGCAGGCCTATCTGCGCGCCATCGGTACCGCCCGGCACGAGATCATCATCGCCAACGCCTATTTCATGCCGGGCGCCAGGCTGCGCCGCGCCCTGGTGCGGGCCGCACGGCGGGGCGTGCGGGTGCAGCTGCTGCTGCAGGGGCGCTACGAATACTTCATGCAATACCACGCGGCGCGGCCGGTCTACGGCGTGCTGCTGGAGGCCGGCGTCGAGATCCACGAATACTCGCCCAGCTTCCTGCACGCCAAGGTGGCCGTGGTCGATGCCGGGGGCGAGCGGCCTTGGGCGACGGTGGGTTCGTCCAACCTCGATCCGCTCTCCATGCTGCTGGCGCGCGAGGCCAACGTGGTGGTGGAGGACGCGGCCTTCGCGAGGGACCTGCGCGACCGGCTGGTGCACGCGATGGACCACGCGGGCGAGCAGCTCGGCCCGGCCTGCTATGCCGGCCGGCCCTGGCGCCAGCGCCTGCTGGACCGCGTGGCCTTCGGGCTGATGCGGGCCGCCCTCTGGGTGACCGGCCATCGCTACTGAGCCGGCGGCGGGCCGGTGGGCAGCACGGCCGGCACCGCTTGCGCCGGGTTGGCAGGCTTTTGCTATCAAAATAATAGCTAGAAGTGCTTTGTTTATGGGCGCAGCAGGCCAAAAACCCTTGCACTCCCGCGCTGCCGCTTCGCTGGTACCATCGCCGCCATGCTGAAAGAACTCATCGCCGCCGATAACGCCGCGTCGTCCGCCGAGGGCACGCCGGTGTCCGTCAAGATCCGCGAACGGCTGGTAGCGGCCCGCAAGCGGTTCAACGCCAACGACAACATCGCCCCGTTCATCGAGCCGGGCGAGCTGGAGCTGCTGCTCGACGAGGTCGAAGCCAAGATGCAGGGCGTGCTCGACAGCATGGTCATCGACACCGCCACCGACCACAACACGCACAACACTGCCCGGCGCGTGGCCAAGATGTACCTGAACGAGGTCTTCAAGGGCCGCTACGTGCCGCAGCCGCCGATCACCGAATTCCCCAACGCCGAGCACCTGAACGAGCTGATGATCGTCGGCCCGATCACCGTGCGCAGCGCCTGCAGCCACCACCTCTGCCCGGTCATCGGCAAGATCTGGATCGGTGTGCTGCCCAACGAACACACCAACGTCATCGGCCTGTCGAAGTACGCGCGGCTGGTGGACTGGGTCATGGGCCGCCCGCAGATCCAGGAAGAGGCCGTGGTCCAGCTGGCCGACCTCATCATGGACAAGACGCAGCCGGACGGCCTGGCCATCGTGATGGAGGCGAGCCACTTCTGCATGTCCTGGCGCGGCGTGCGCGAGATGGACAGCAAGATGCTCAATTCCGTCATGCGCGGCGTTTTCCTGAAGGACCCGGCGCTGCGCCGCGAATTCCTCTCCCTCATCCCCGGAAGGAACTGACCCATGCTGGTTCGCCTGCTCTACGCCAGCCGCGCGGTCGACACCTCGCCCGCCGCCATCGAGGCCATCCTCGCGCAGTCCCGCTCGCACAACCCGCCCAGCGGCATCACCGGCGTGCTCTGCTACGGCGGCGGCGTGTTCCTGCAGGCCATCGAGGGCGGGCGCTCGGCCGTCAGCGCGCTCTATGCGCACATCCAGCGCGACCCGCGCCACAAGGACGTCGAGCTGCTGCACTTCGAGGAAATCGACGAGCGCCGCTTCGGCGGCTGGACGATGGGGCAGGTCAACCTCTCGCGCATCAACCATTCCATCTTGCTGAAGTATTCCGAGAAGCCCGAACTCGACCCGTACGCGGTCTCGGGCAAGGTGTCCTACGCGCTGCTCGAAGAGCTGATGGCCACGGCGTCCATCATCGGCCGCCACTGAGCCTGGCGGGCCGCCCGCTCCAGCGGCCTTCGCCCCGGCCCGCGCGGCCGGGACGCGCTTCCCATCCATGTCGCTGCAGGCATTCGCACTCATCATTCTGGCTGGGCTGATCCATGCCTGCTGGAACATCGCGGCCAAGAAGGCCGGGGGCGATGCGCGCTTCGCCTTCTTCACCTCGGCGCTGATGATGTTCATCTGGGCTCCGCTGGGCTGGTGGATGGGGCGCGACGTGGTGCCCGGCTGGGGCCGCACCGAATGGGGTTTCGTCGTCGCCAGCGGGCTGTTGCACGTGGGCTACTACGTCATCTTGCTGCGTGGCTACCGGAAGGCGGACCTGACCGTGGTGTACCCGCTCGCACGCGGCTCCGGGCCGCTGCTGTCGTCGCTGGTCGCCATCAGCTTTCTGGGCGAGCGCATCTCGGCGCTGGGCGCATTCGGCATCGCGGGCGTGGTCGGCGGGGTGTTCCTGATCGCGGGCGGGCCGGCGCTGCTGCGCGCCGCGCACGACCCGGCGGCACGCCAGCGGGTGCATGCGGGCATCTTCTACGGCGTGCTGACGGGCGTCTTCATCGCCAGCTACACGGTGGTGGACGGCTACGCCGTCAAGATGCTGCTGATGTCGCCCATCCTCATCGACTACATGGGCAACTTCGTGCGGGTGGGCGTGCTGGCGCCCACCGTGCTGCGCGACCGCGCCACCGCGCTGCGGCTCTGGCGGCTGCAGTGGCGCTTCGCCCTGCTGGTCGCCGCCGTCAGCCCGGTGGCCTATGTGCTGGTGCTCTACGCGATGAAGGAGGCCCCGCTGTCGCACGTCGCGCCGGCCCGCGAGGTGTCGATGCTGTTCGCCGCGCTGATCGGCGGGCACCTGCTGGGCGAAGGCGACCGGCTGGCGCGCATCGCCGGGGCGGTGCTGATCGCGGCCGGCGTGACGGCGCTGGCGCTGGGCTAGGGACTTGTCCGCCATGACCGGCACCAACACCACCACCACCGCCACCGCCACCGCCACCGCCACCGCCACCGCCACCGCCACCGCCGCCACCGCGACCGTCACGGCCACGGCCACGGCCACGGCCACGGACCCTGCCTCCGGCACGCTGCTGCTCGGCTGCGATTTCTCCAGCAGCCCCAGCCGCACCAAGCCCATCGTGCTGGCGCTGGGCCAGGCCCGCGCTGGCCGGGTGGTACTGGCAGGGCTGGAGCGATTCACCACGCTGGCCGCCTTCGGTGCCTGGCTGGCCGCGCCGCGCTCCTGGGTCGGCGGGTTCGACCTGCCTTTCGGCCTGCCGCGCCCGCTGCTCAGCCAGTTGGGCTGGCCGCTCAGCTGGCGGGCCAGCATGGAGCACTACCGCCGGCTGACACGCCCGCAGATCCGCGACACCTTCGCGGCGTTCTGCCAGGCCCGGCCGGTGGGCGGCAAGTTCGCCCACCGGGCGACGGACGGGCCGGCGGGCTCCAGCCCGTCGATGAAATGGGTCAATCCACCGGTCGCCTACATGCTGCACGCCGGCCTGCCGCTGCTGCTGGACGCGGGCGTTCAGCTGCCGGGCCTGCACCCGGGCGACCCGTCGCGCGTCGCGCTGGAGGCCTACCCCGGGCTGCTGGCGCGCGAAGTGCTGGGGCGGCGCAGCTACAAGAGCGACGACCGGCAGCGCCAGACCCCCGACCGCCTGATCGCCCGCCGCGACCTGATCGAGGCGCTGGAGCTGGGCCGCACCCGGCTCGGTCTGCGCCTGAAAGTCAGCCATGCGCAGCGCGATGCCCTGGCCGGCGATGCCAGCGGCGACAGCCTCGACGCGGTGCTCTGCCTGATCCAGGCGGCCTGGGCCGCGCAGCGCCATGCGCAGGGGGACGCGCTCTACGGACTGCCGCCGGGGCTGGACCCGCTGGAGGGCTGGATCGTCACCGCCCCCTGGCCGTCCGACGCGCACTGAAACGGCCGGCTTTCGCTACCATCGCTGCCTGGCGGGGCGCAGTCCGCGCACCGCAGGCAACCGGGGAGCTTTCGCACCATGACCTTCGCCCAATGGCTGCTGTTTTGCGGCGTCTCGCTGCTGATGTGCTTCACCCCCGGCCCCGCCGTGCTGCTGGCCGTGTCCAACTCGGTGGACGTGGGGGCGCGTCGCACGGCGTTCAGCTCGCTGGGCAGCGCCATCGGCATCTTCACGGTGTCGGGCCTGGCGATGCTGGGCATGGGCGCGGTGCTGAGCGTGTCGGCCCATGCCTTTCTGGCGCTCAAGATCGCCGGCGCGATCTATCTGGTCTGGCTGGGCGTGAAGCGCTGGCGCAGCCCCGACCCGCTCATCAGCCGCCAGGCGGGCGCGGCCACCGGGCAGCGCCGGGAGCGCAAGAACTGGCAGCTGGTTCTGCAGGGGCTGGGCGTGTCGCTCACCAACCCCAAGGCGATTCTTTTCTTCTCGGCGCTGTTTCCGCAGTTCATCGTGCCCGATGCGCCGCTCTTCACCCAGTACCTGGTGCTGACCACCACCTTCGCCGTGCTGGCGCTGGTGTCGCATGCCTTCTATGTGGCGCTGATGGCGCTGGTGAACGACTATGTGGCCTCCCGCTCCCGGCTGTTCAACCGCCTCGTGGGCGGCACCTTCATCGGGCTGGGGCTGGCGCTGCTGCAGACCCGGCACAAGGTCGGCTGAAAGCGTTGGCACCCGCATGATCCCCGGTCTATATCGGGCCCTCTCGGCGCGGCAGTCGCTGGCCGCGTCGGTACGTGTGGCGGCAGGGATGGCGGCGTGGGCCATGCTGGCTGCCGCGCAGCCCGCGGCCTCGGCACCCGCGCCCTGGCACTGGTGGCGCAGCAAGGTCGACGGCCAGCGGATCTGCTCGCAAACCTCGCCGGGCGCGGGCTGGACGCAGGATAGCGGTCCGTACGAAGGACCCGGCTGCCAGCCCAAACCCCGGGTGTTCGTCGTGCCGATGCGGTGAAGCGAGAGCAGGAGGGCTGCCGCGCCTTCCCGGCGTGAGGCGGGACGGTCAGCCGTCAGCGGTGAGCGGTCAGCTGCTGCCCAGGGCGATGTCCACCTGCCGCGGGCCCAGCGTGATGGGCACCTGGAGGTGGTCGGACAGGCACTGCAGTGCGGCGGCGTCGATGGGCAGCGTGTTCTGTGCGCTGGCCGGCACCAGGGGCGGCAGCGCATCCGCAGAGACGCTGCCCCGGGCGATGACGCGGATGCCGTCCGCGCGCGGCTCGATGTGGATTTCCGCGGGCGGCTCGGCCGGCGACTCGCCCAGGTGATAGATCGCCGCGAGGGTGATGTAGAGCAGCGTATGGTGCGGCACGGGCGCTTCGCTGTCGCCTGGCGACGCCCCGGCCAGCGGCTGGATGAAGACGCCGCGCAGCGCCAGCAGCGGACGGGCCAGCTCGATCGCTTCGAGCAGCGTGGTGCGCGCCGGCTGGCGGTCGGTGATCTGCACGTCCCAGTTGCGCAGGCGCCGCACATGCTCGCCCAGGGTGGTCAGCTGGCCTTCCAGCTGCTCTACCCGCTCGACCGCCTGTTCGGCGGGCGTGTCGTTGCCGGGGGCGACGCGGCGCTTGAGCACGGTCATGCCCATGCGCAGCACCGACAGCGGGCTGGCCAGATCGTGGCGCATGGCAGGCAGGGCGCGCATCAGCACAGCGTGTTGCACGCCCGCGGCCATCCACATGCGGGAGTTCGGGTGGTCAAGGCTGGTCATGGCACGGGGGATTCAGTCGGGGCGGTGGAGGTCGAAGGCGAGAAGCGAAACGGTGGTCGGTCCGTTACTGCGGCGATCGGGCCTGCAGTTCGCTGACGCAGCGGGCCACCAGCGCGTCGAAGGCTTCGAAGTCGAGCGGCTTGCCCAGCACGTGGTCAAAAATCGGGGTGGCGGCGCCGGTTCCCGACGCCATCCCGGTGATCGAGATGGCGATGCAGGGCAGGCCGGCCTGCGTGGCGATTTCGCGCAACTGGGGCGTCAGCACCGAGCCCTGCACGTCCGGCAGGTTCTGGTCCACCAGCAGCAACTGGGCAGGCCGCTCGCGCATGGCTTCCAGGGCGGCCTGGCCGCTCAGGGCCGTTCGCACGGGGAAATCCTGCATCTCCAGCAGCTCCCGCAGCAGCTCGGTGGCATCCAGGTTGTCGTCGATGATCAGAATCTCGGGTTGCATAGGGGCCAGTGTCGAACGAAGGGTCTGGGGGGTACGGTGGCGCTGGAAGATTGGATCACCGTGGGGTGCGGAATCGACGCAGAGACCTCGGTGGGAGGGGACGGGCCGGCAACCGCCGGGTCGGTTCTGCCGCCGGTCCCATTGTGTCCAATTTCGCGGGACTGGGCCGTGCCGCTGCGGTAGGACACCGCCGCTACCTGCATCCGCGCCCGCCTGGATGCCGGCGCTGGGCCCCGGCTGCCACGGCTGCCATCGCGTGGTGGCAGCCGGGTCAGAGCACGTCGCGCAGCTGCAGGGTGAAGACCACGCGGGGCGCAGCGTAGTGGTAGCGCAGGTCCCCGCCATGCTCCATCACGATCTGGTGCGCGATGTAGAGCCCCAGCCCCATGCCGCCCCGGTTGCGGGGGTTGTTGAGGGAGGTGGGCTTGAAGGGCTTGAAGAGCGCCTCGGCCACCTCCTGCGGGATCTCCGGCGCCACGTTGCTCACCTGCAGGGTGGGGCCTCGCTCATGGCTGAACGCTCGCACCTCGATGGCTTCGTCCACCTGCCCATGGTGCCGCGCGTTGCTGACCAGGTTGACGATCACCTGGGCGATGCGGTCCGGGTCGGCGAAGGCCATCAGGGACGCGGGCCCGTCGAAGGTCAGCGCCAGGTGCGGATGCGCGGTGCGGGACTCGTCCAGCAGGTCGGCCACCAGCGGCACCAGGTCGAGCGGCTCGGGGTGCACGTCCAGGCCCAGCTTGTTCTGCAGGCGCGACATGTCCATCACCTGGCTGACCAGCCGCTGCATGCGGCTGCTGGACGACTGGATGCGCTGGCCGATGCGGCCGGTGCGGCTGCCGGCGTCCTCGGTCTTTTCCAGCACGCGCGCGGCCATGCTGATGGAATGCAGCGGGTCGCGCAGGTCGTGCCCCAGCACGGCCATCAGCTGGTTGCGGGCGCGGTTGAGCTCGGCGTTGCGGCCGTTTTGCGAGCGCACCAGTTCGTCGAGCATCTGCTGCGCGATCTTCAGGTCCTCGGTGCTCCAGGGCACTGCGGTGGAGCGCACGGTTTCCTTCCACAGATCGAAGGAGCCGCGCGGGGTGAGCCGGGGCCCCAGCGGGCCGAAGCGGGTTTCCTTGTCGGGCTTGCCGCCCCAGTGGATGGTCTCCACCTGCTCCTTGCGCAGGAAGATCAGCCAGCTGCCGGTGCTGCGGTCCAGCGGCAGCCCCAGCACGCCGCACCAGGGCGCCACCGCCGCGGCGATGGCGGGCGATTCGAGCGGCAGGGCGTGCGTCTGGTAGATGGCCTGGCCCTGGTCGGGCTGGGTGGTCTGCAGCCACTGCACCAGGATGCGCGCCACGGCCAGCGGGATCGGGCCTTCCTGGCAGAACTTGCTGCGCTCCGCCACGATGGCGCCGTCGGCGTTCAGCGCCCGAGCCAGCGGCGCGGCGAATTCACAGAGCGTGGCGAATTCGTCGTCGGAATGCAGCACGTTTTCCATCACGTGCGTGCGCAGCGCGGCCACTTCCTGCAGCCGCTCGGCCTGCGCGCGGGTGAGCGCGGTCTGGATGTTCGCGGCCAGCATCTGGGCGATCACGTCGCAGGCCATGCGCACGCTGTAGGGCACTTGGCGCGGCGCCATGTGGTGGCAGGCGAGCAGCCCCCAGAGCTGGTCGTTGATGACGATGGACACGCTCATCGACGCGCCCACGCCCATATTGGTCAGGTATTCGATGTGGATCGGCGAGACGCTGCGCAGCACGCCGGCGCTCAGGTCGAGCGGCTCGGCGTTGAGCTGCAGCAGCGGCACCGGGGGCGAGGCGATGTCGGCGATCATGCGCAGCGTGTTGGCCACGTACAGGCGCCGTGCCTGGGCGGGAATGTCACCTGCCGGGTAGCGGCGGCCCAGATAGGGGTCGAGCGTGTCGGCGCAGGCTTCGGCCACCACGTCGCCGCTGGCGTCGTGCCGGAAGCGGTAGGCCATCACGCGATCGAAGCCGGTCAGGGCGCGAAGCTCGTCGGTCGCCAGCTGCAGCAGGTCGTCGATGGCGCGCGGGCGGCGCAGCTTTTCCATGGTGCGGTGCGCCTGGAGGGCAAAGCCCGTCAGTTCGTCGGCCGATTGGCGGCGGCTTTCGAATTCCACCACCAGCAGCGACTGCACCGTGTGCAGCACGACGTCGAAAGTGCGGCCCGCGAGGTGGCATTCGGCCGGCATGGGCATGTCGCCGCGGCCGCGCACGGCCGCCAGGCCCTCGGTGATCAATGCGTTGAGGCGGTCGTCATCGCCCAGCAGTTCGGGCGTCCAGCGGGTGCCTGGCTCGATGGCGTGGCCCAGCATGTCGCCCGTGTTGGCACTGGCGTAGCGCACCAGGCCTTCGGCGTCCAGGGCCAGCAACGCGCCGTGGTTCTGGATGGCGCCCGGGATGTGGATCGGCTCACGGTCGCAGTTGTCGAGCGTGGCGGGGGGCAGCAGCCCCTGGTAGTGCGGCGGACGGCCGGGCGGCGTCACGGGCGTCACAGGGGCGCTCCGGCGGCCCGCAGGTCGCTTTCCAGGCCGTCGAATGCGGCGCAGGCACCGGCGCAGGCGGCCTCCATGGCTTCGGGCGGAACGGCGGCGAACTCGCCACGCAGCCGTTCGACGAATTCACGCCAGCGAACGCCCGCACCGCTGCCGCCGCTGCCTTGCAGGTAGCGCAGCGGGTGGGGGGCGAGACGGGGTGCCAGCCGGCGATGCAGCACCTGGCCGCCCAGCTGCGAGCCTTCCACGACATAGGCCAGACCCCAGCGGAAGGCCGCGTGCCGGTCCGGGGCGGCCGGCCGGGCCTGCCGCAGCGCCTGCTGGGTGGCGGCGCTGGGCGCGGGCGGCGCCAGGGGCAGGCCGGTGTCGCGCAGGTCGGCCTGCAGGGCCGCCAGACGCGCCGGGTCGTCAAAAGTGAAGCCGGGGGCCTGGGACTGGAGCGCCTGCAGCTCGGGCGCCAGGGCCGCCAGCCAGCCGCTCAGGGCCTGGGCGTGCAGAGCGTAGTCGCGCAGGCTGGCGTCGGGCTGGGCCAGGGGCAGGTGGGCGTCCAGCCGGGCATGGCGCGTCTGCGTGGCCCGGCGCAGGGCCGTCAACGGGTCGGCCGTGCCCGGGGCGGATGCGGTGGGCGAGAAAGCGTCGGACGGGCGCAGGGACACGGATGAATGCGTTGGAAGATCGGGCGCGGGTGCCAGGAACGGCCTGGCGGGGCGCAATGGCCGCATTCTAGGCGCAGCACCTTGGGCGCGCTGCGGGATGCCCCCGGAGCCCCGCAGTGGCATCCGCGCCAGTGCGGCGCTCCGTTCCGGTGCGGTCGATGACGTCGGTATTGCTATGGTATTTATAGCTGTATCGCCTTATGGGTAGGTCGCGGGAAGCCCGTTTGGCCGAAAGTTGGTGGCTTGGCGATCAGTCGCCCACCAACGCGGTGTAGGCGGCCCGCGTCTCGGGCGACACCGACGCCACGAGCTGGGCATGCGGCGTCTGGTGGCGGGCCGCCATGCGGGCGGAGGCCACGGTGCGCGACTTGCAGAACCAGTGGCAGGTGTGCTGCATCAGGAACAGCTCGGCGGTCATCATGAAGGCTTTGTCGCGCGGGGTGCGGCCGGCTTCGTTGCGGGCCACGCGGGCGATGCCCTGGGCGTGCACGGCCAGCGCCTGGCGCATGTCGAACGATGCGGCGGGAAAGAGCTGCAGGGCGAACGGCAGGCCCACCGGCAGGCGGCTGACCCGCGCCAGCGGCGCGTCGACGCGGGCGAATTCGGCGGCGAAGCGGCTGAACTGGTCGCTCAGCTGCGATTCGGTGCTCTCCAGCAGCGCCCAGATCTGGCTGCGGCGTTCGGCATCCTGCTCGCCCAGGGCGCGCAGGTAGCCCTGGGTCAGCGTTTCCAGCAGCTTTTCGATCTGGTAGTGGCCAAGGTGGGCGCCCAGCAAGGCGATGCGCTTGCGCTGCTGCTGGGAGGTGACGGCATAGCCGCCGGTGGACAGCAGCAGCGCGAGGAGAAGAAGGTCCATGGGGTCGGGGGTCGCAGCGGAACGGAGGGAGGGAGGGAGGGAGACGGGACGGGCACGAACTGGCGGACGCGGCAGGCGGCAGGCGGCGCAGTGACGCCCGCCGGCCCGGCGAACCCCGCATTGTGCGCGCGGCCGGGCCCCCAGCCTGGCGCAGGTCGCTCTCAGGGGGCAGGCGGCGCCGGCCAGGGCGGCAGCGCCGGCCGCAACTGCTCGAAGGCCCGCGCCAGCCGCAGCACGCCCAGGTCGTCGAAGCGCGGCCCGGCGATCTGCAGCCCGATGGGCAGGCCAGCCTGCGTGTGGGCGCAGGGCACCGACGCCGCAGGCTGCTCCGACATGTTGTAGGGCACGGTGAAGGCGATGTGCTCCAGGGGCCGGAGCGGGTCGCCCGTGGGCGAGGCCGCCTCGGCCGCGAAGGCCGGCATGGGCGCGACGGGGGACAGCACGTAGTCCACCGCGCTATAGGCGCGCACGGTGGCCACCCTGGTGGCGTGGAACTGCTGGCTGGCATCGAAGACTTCGGCCCCCGTCATGCCGGCCGCGCTGTCGGCCCAGGCCTGGATGTAAGGCAGCACCTGCGCACGGCGTTCGGGTGGCAGGGTGCGCAGATCGGCCAACGAGCGCATGCGCCAGAAATGGTCCATGCCCGCCAGCATGGCCGGGGTGAGGAAGGGGCGCATCGGCACGATGGTGGCGCCGGCCTGCTCGAACAGCCGGGCGGCCTGTTCGATGGCCGCGCGCACTTCGGGCTCCACGGCCAGGCCGCAGCCTGCGTCGAGCAGCAGGCCCAGGCGCAGGCCGCGCACGCGCTCCGGGCCGGCCTCGAAGGTGTCCCAGGCGATGGCGGCGGGCGGCAGCGCCATGCTGTCGCGCGCATCGGGCTGCGACAGCACCTGCATCATCAGCGCGGCGTCGCGCACCGACCGTGTCATGGGGCCGGCGGCGCGGCCGGTGGTCGGCGGGTCGATCGGGACGCGGCCCAGGCTGGGCTTGAGGCTGAAGATGCCGCACCAGCCCGCCGGCAGCCGCAGCGAGCCGCCGATGTCGGTGCCCACATGCAGCGGCCCGTAGCCGGCCGCGGCCGCGGCCGCCGCCCCAGCGCTGGAGCCGCCCGGCCCACGCGACAGGTCCCACGGGTTGCGCGCCAGCGCGTGGAACGACGACAGGCCCGAGGACAGCATGCCGTAGTCGGGCATGGTGGTCTTGGCGATGAGCACCGCGCCGGCTTCGCGCAGTCGGGCGGCGGGTGGGGCGTCTTCCGGGGCCGGCGCCAGCACGGTGGCGGCGGTGCCGAGCGGCGTGGGATCGCCCCGGGTGGCGATGTTCTCCTTGATGGTCACCGGCACGCCGTCCAGCAGGCCCTGCGGCGTGCCGCGCAGCCAGCGCGCCTCGCTGGCGCGGGCCTGCTCCAGCGCGGCCTCGGGCCGCAGCAGGTAGGTGGCGTGCAGGTGCGGCTCCCAGCGGTCGATGCGGGCCAGCACGGCCTGGGTGACCTCGACGGGCGAGAGCGCGCGCTGGCGGTAGGCGGCCAGCAGCGCGTGGGCGGGCCAGTCGTGCAGGGGCAGGGCGGGGTCGGTCATGGTGCGGCCTCCCGTCGTCAGGCCCAGGACAGGGCCGCCAGGTCGTTGACGAAGACCGGCATGTCCTTCCACAGCCCGCGCAGGTTCTTCTGCGCCACCGTCACCCACTGCGGCTGGTAGAGAAAGGCATGCACGCTGTCTTCGGCCAGCAGGCGCTGCGCGTCGCCCAGCAGGCGGGCGCGGTCGGCCGGGCGGGTGGCGTTCTTGATCTGCTCGTAGAGCGCGTTGAATTTCTGCGACTGGTAGCCCCAGTAGTAGTCGGGCTTGGCGAAGTTGCCCAGGTCGAACGGCTCGACATGCGAGATCAGCGTCAGGTCGTAGTTCTTGCTGCCGTAGGTGCCGCTCAGCCACTGCGCCCATTCCACGTTCTGCAGCCGTGCCGTGATGCCCACCTGCGCCAGCTGCGCGGCGATCACCTCGCCGCCCTGGCGGGCGTAGGGCGTGGGCGGCAGCGTCATGGTGAGGGTGAGGGGCGTCTTCACGCCGGCCTCGGCCAGCAGCTTGCGGGCCTTGTCGGGGTCATGGGGGTTGATGCCGGTGGTATCGATGTAGCCGAACGCGCCGGGAACGTAATGGCTGCCGATCGGCACTCCCAGCCCGTCGCCCGCGCCTTCGATCACGGCCTTGCGGTCGATCGCCGCGGCGATGGCGCGGCGCACGCGCACATCCTGCAGCGGCTTTCGGGCGTGGTTCATGGCCAGGATGGTCTTGGCGCGCGAGCCGCTCACCACCACCTGGAAGCGGGCGTTGGACTTGAACTGCGTCAGGCTGCGCGGTGTGACGCGCGGGAACACGTCCACGTCGCCCGCCAGCAGCGCCGCCACCTGGGCTGCCGGGTCGGGGATGAAGCGGAAGGTGGCGCGGCGGATCTTCACGTTGCCGGCCGACCGGTAGCCCGGCCAGGCGGTGAGCGTGATGGAGGCGCCCCGACTCCACTGGCCGAGCTGGTAGGGCCCCGTGCCCACCGGGCGGGTGGCGTTGCCGGCCGCACTCTTGGGCTCCACGATGACGGCGGTGGCCTGGCCCAGCAGGAACAGCAGGTCCGGCTCGATGTCCTTGTTGATGACGACCACCGTGTGCTCGTCCACCACCTGCGTGGTCAAGGTGGCGAAGGTGCGTTTGTCCTTGTTGGTGCTCTTGTCGCTGCCGGCCCGGTCGAACGAGAACTTCACGGCGGCGGCGTTGAACGGCTCGCCGTTCTGGAACGTGACGCCCCGGCGCAGCCGGAAGGTGGTGGTCTTCAGGTCGGGCGACACCTCCCAGCTTTCGGCCAGCAGGGGCGAGACGCTGCCGTCGGCATTGATCTTGGTGAGTGGCTCCAGCACGTTGTAGAGCACGACCTCGCCGATGGATGACGCCGCGCCGGCCGTCGGGTCCAGCCCTGGCGGCTCCAGCGTCATGGCCAGCGTCACCGCGTCCTTGCGGGTCTGCGCCAATGCGGCGCCAAAGGGCGCACACAGCGCGGCGGAAGCGAGGGCGCCGGTGGCAAGGACGGAACGGCGGTCGGGCATGGGGGCGGGTCTCCTGTGGTTCGTTGTACGGTGGCAATGGCAGTCGCCAGGGTCGCCAAGGTCTTCATGGGCGACGGCGGGGCGCCCGCATCCACCGCATGATGCCAGTCCGCGCCTGCGTTTGCCCGCAGCCTGCCGGCGCGCATCGTGGCCCGTGCCCCGGCTTCGACAAGCTCAGCCCGGACGGATTGCTCGCGCGCCCAGGCCTTCGGGTGCTAAGCGCTGGGCTTGCCCCGGCGACGGGCCCGTGCGGCCCCCGGCGCCAGACGTGGCACCGCCGACACCAGCGCCTGGGTGTACGGGTGGCGCGGCCGCGAGAACAGCGTGGCGGGCTCCCCGCGTTCCACGATGCGCCCCTGGTGCAGCACCATGGCCTCGTCGCACACCTGGTGCACCACGGCCAGGTCGTGGCTGATGAGCAGCAGGGCAATGCCGTGCTGCTCGCGCAGGTCCTGCAGCAGGTTCAGCACCTGCGCCTGCACCGACACGTCGAGCGCGCTGACCGGCTCGTCGGCCACGATCAGGCGCGGCCGGGTGACCAGCGCCCGGGCGATGGCGATGCGCTGGCGCTGGCCGCCAGAAAATTCGTGCGGGTACCGGGCCGCATCGCTGGTGCGCAGGCCCACTTCGGCCAGCGCCTGCAGCACCCGCTCGTGCTGCTCGGCGCGCGGCAGCGGGCGGTCGTGGCCGGGCAGGGGCAGGGCGTCCAGCGGCTCGGCGACGATGCGGGCGACCGTCTGGCGCGGGTCGAGCGAGCCGTAGGGGTCCTGGAACACCATCTGGAAGCCGGCGCGCGCGGCTCGCAGCTCGGCGGCGGGCATGCGGTGCAGGTCGCGCCCCTGCCATTCCACCGTGCCGCTGCTCGGCGCATCCAGGGCCATCACCAGACGCGCGAGCGTGGACTTGCCCGAGCCCGATTCGCCGACCACGCCCAGGCTGCCGCCGGCCGGGAGGGAGAAGCTGACGCCCGCCAGCGCGGTCACATGCGGGCGCGGGCCGAAAAGGCGTTCGCGGGGCAGCGCGTAGTGGCGGGCCAGGTCGGTCACGCGCAGCAGCGGCGTGGCAGCAGCTTCCGTGCGAAAAGAGCCTCTCGCGCCCGCTGCGACTGGGTCTCTAGCTATCGAAGTGATAGCGCCCGCGTCGTGCGATGTCATGCAGCTGCCTTTCGCGCCGCTGCCACCGCGCCGAGCCGGATGCAGCGCGCGAGGTGGTCCGGGTCGGTGTCATGGCCGGGCACTGGGCCGCCGTGCCGCAGGTCGATCGCGCCGCGGGCCTGCGCCCGCGCTGCATGCACCCGCAGCGCGGGCGGCAGGCCGGCATGGCAGTCGTCGATGGTGAAAGCGCAGCGGCCCGCGAAAGGGCAGCCGGGCGGCAGGTCGGCCAGGGCCGGCACTGTGCCCGGTATGGTCGGCAGGCGCGTTCCCGGACCCCGGGGCCCCAGCCACTGCGGCCGGGCGGCGAACAGGCCCTGGGTGTAGGGATGGGCACGGTGGTCGAACACTGCCTCGGTGCTGCCGCTCTCGACGATGCTGCCGCCATACATCACCAGCACCCGGTCCACGTTCTGGGAGATCACGCCCAGGTCGTGCGAGATCAGCAGCAGGGCCATGCCGCGCTCGTCCACCAGCCCGCCGATGAGGTCGAGGATCTGCTGCTGCAGCGTTACATCCAGCGCCGTGGTGGGCTCGTCGGCGATCAGCAGGTCCGGCCCGCAGGCCAGCGCCATGGCGATGGTGATGCGCTGGCGCTGCCCACCCGAAAATTCGTGCGGATAGGCCTCGAGGCGCCGCGCCGCCTGGGGAATGCCCACGCGCTCCAGCAGGTCGATGGCCTCGCTGCGCGCCGCGCGGGCACTCAGCGCCCGATGCAGGCGCAGCGGCTCTGCGACCTGGCGACCGATGGGGTGCACGGGGTTGAGGGCGGTCATGGGCTCCTGGAACACCATGCCGATGCGGTTGCCGCGCAGCCGGCACCAGTCCGCGTCGGGCCGGCCCAGCAGTTCGTCGCCGTCCAGGCGCAGGCTGCCGGTGACGGCGGCTCCTTCCGGCAGCAGGCCCATCAGCGCCAGCGCCGTGAGCGACTTGCCGCTGCCCGATTCGCCGACGATGCCCAGCGTCTCGCCACGCCGCAGGGTGAAGGACGCCTGCCGCACGGCGGTCGCCATGCCGCCGGCCACAGGCAGGCGGACGTGGAGGTCATCGACCTCCAGCAGCGGTGGGGCTGACGGGGGCGGCATGGTGCTCAACGCTGCCTCGCCAGCCGGGGGTCGAGCCCGTCGCGCAGGCCGTCGCCCAGCAGGTTCAGCCCCAGCACCGCCAGGGCGATGGCGAGGCCCGGCCACACGGCCAGCAGCGGTGCCTGGAACATCAGCGTCTGCGCCTCGCTGAGCATGCGGCCCCACGAAGGCTGCGGCGGCTGGGTGCCCAGGCCCAGGTACGAGAGCGCCGCCTCGGCCAGGATGGCCAGCGCGAAATGCGTGGTCGCCTGCACGATCAGCACGGGCAGGATGTTCGGCAGCACATGTTCCCAGGTGATGCGCCAGCGGCCCTTGCCGCAGGCCCGCGCCGCCAGCACGAAGTCGCGCGACCAGACGGCCACGGCCGACGCCCGGGCGACCCGCGCGAAGGTGGGTATGTAGAACACGCCGATGGCCACGATGGCATTCACCATGCCCGCGCCGAACACTGCCGCCAGCATGATCGCGAGCAGCAGCGCCGGGAAGGCGAAGGTGAAGTCGGCCAGCCGCATCACCAGCTCTTCGACCCAGCCGCGCCGCGCGGCGGCCAGCAGGCCGAGCGCGATGCCGATTCCTGCCCCGATGCCCACCGCCACTGCGCCCACCAGCAGCGACGAGCGCGCCCCCACCAGCAGCAGCGAGGCCACGTCGCGCCCGAAGGCGTCGGTGCCGAGCCAGTGGGCTGCGCCCGGGGGCTGGAGCTTGGCGGCCAGGTCCATGGCGAGCGGGGGCGCGGGCGTCCACACCAGCGACAGCAGCGCGGCGGCGACGAGCAGCGTGGTGAGCGCCGCGCCCAGCGCGAAGCTCGGGTGGCGCAGCAGGCGGGCTGCCGCGTGGCCTGGCACCCGCGCCGTCACGCCGCGCCCGCCTTCACGCGCGGGTCGATCACCGCATACAGCAGGTCGACCACGGCGTTGACGATGACCACCAGCGCGGCCAGCAGCATCACGCAGTTGCGCACCACGATCAGGTCGCGGTTGGCAATGGACTGGAAGATGAGCCGGCCCAGGCCCGGCAGGTAGAAGACGTTTTCGACCACGATGGTGCCCGCCAGCAGGTTGGCGAACTGCAGCCCCATCACGGTGACGACCGGGATCATCGCGTTGCGCAGCACGTGGCCCCAGAGGGCGGCACGGCGCGACAGGCCCTTGGCGCGCGCGGTGCGCACGAAGTCTTCCCGCAGCACGTCGAGCACGGCCGAGCGCGTGATGCGCGCCAGGATGGCTGCCTGCACCACCGCCAGCGCGATGGCCGGCAGCAGCAGGGCCTGCAGCGCGGGCAGCACGCCGCCGCCCGCCGCCTCCGTCCAGCCCGGAAAGCCGCCCGCGGAGAACCACTGCAGCTTCACCGAAAACAGCAGGATCAGCAGGATGGCGAACCAGAAGTTGGGGATGGCGATGCCCAGTTGCGCCAGCCCCATCACGCCCACGTCGCCCCAGCGCCGGTGGTGCGACGCGGCGTAGAGCCCGGCCGCCAGCGCCAGCACGGTGGTGAGCAGCATCGCCATGACGGCGAGCGGCACGGTCAGCGCCAGGCGTTCCCAGACCAGCTCGGCCACCGGCGTGCCGTAGGCGGCGCTGGTGCCCATGTCGCCCGAGAACAGGCCGGTGATCCACTGCGCGTAGCGCTGCAGCGCCGGCTGGTCCAGGCCCAGCTGGCTGGCCAGCTCGGCCACGGCCTCGGGCGCCGCATCGGGCCCGAGCAGCACCTGGGCCGCGTTGCCGGGCAGGATCTCCAGCACCAGGAACACGACCAGGGAGGCCCCCGCCAGCGTGGCGGCGAGCGTCAGCAAACGCCTGAGAACGAACAGGCCCATGGGCGGATCGGGTGTGGCATGGTGGCGCAGGATAGCGGCAAAAGCGCGCCCGGCCGGCCACGCGCTGCGGTGGGCGACCGGCTTGCGGGGAGAAGCGTCGGTGGCGCAGGCTGCGCTGGCCGGCAGCAACGGGCACCCGTCCGCAGGCAGCGGCGGCGGTCGCGTTGGTCACGTCGGGGCCAGGGGCTTGCTGCGGCTGGGATAATCGCGCCATGCCGTCTGCACGCCGTCCTCTGTTTTCCGCCGCCTCGGCGCGATGCCTCCTGGGAGGCGCGCCATGGCATTGACGATCACCGACGAGTGCATCAACTGCGACGTCTGCGAGCCCGAGTGCCCGAACGGCGCCATCACCATGGGTGAAGAGATCTACGAGATCGAGCCCTCCAAGTGCACCGAATGCGTGGGCCATTTCGACGAGCCGCAGTGCGTGCAGATCTGCCCCGTCGCCTGCATTCCCGTCGATCCCCGGAACACGGAGAGCCGCGAAACCCTGTGGCAGAAGTTCCACCGCCTGCAGGCGGCCAAGACGGCCTGAATCGCGGCGTTTTCAGGCGCGGGCGCCCGCGCATTAAGCGCCTCTCGCTATCGAATCAATAGCAGATGCTCAGTCGCCCGTGGGGCGGGGCTCCGCCGGGGGCATGGCCGCAGGGCGGGGCGGCTTCGGACGCGGGGGCTTGGTGGTGTGCACCAGCAAGGTGGCTTTTTCCATGTCGCCGGCCAGCATGGCGGTGTGCGCCTTGAGCGAATGCACGATGCTGTCCTCGATCAACACGCGCTGATCCGGCGAGGGCTTCTTGAGCACCCAGTTCACCACCTCGGCCTTCACGCCCGGGTGCCCGACGCCGATGCGCAGGCGCCAGTAGTCGGACGACCCCAGCTGCGCATGGATGTCGCGCAGGCCATTGTGTCCGGCATGGCTGCCGCCACGCTTGAGCTTGACCTGGCCGGTTGCGATGTCCAGCTCGTCGTGCGCCACCAGGATCTCTTCGGGCTGGATCTTGAAGAACCGCGCCAGCGCGGCCACCGATTTGCCCGACAGGTTCATGAAGGTCTGCGGCTCCAGCAGCCAGACGCTCTGGCCCTGCACGTTGACGCGGGCGGCCAGGCCCCAGTAGCTGCGCTCGGGCACCAGCGTGGCCTTCAGCTCACGCGCCAGCGCGTCGATCCACCAGAAACCCGCGTTGTGACGGGTGGCTTCGTATTCCGGGCCGGGATTGCCCAGGCCCACAAACAGTTTGATCATGATCTGCGCGATTATCCGTGCGGCACCAAAAGCAACGGCCCACGCAGAGGTGGGCCGTGGAGGGCAGCATCGCCCTGGGGCGACCTGCCCGAGCGCAGGAGCGGCGAGCGCGCATCCTGCATTCGGTCAGCGAAAACGCTGGATTACTTCTTCTTGCCCTTGCCCTTGGCGGGTTCGGCAGCAGGAGCGGCCGCGTCGGCTGCTGGTGCTTCTTCTTCCACGACGGGGTTGGTCACGGACACCAGAACGGGGTTGTTCTGGCCGCCGCGGATCACGGGACGCAGGCCGCGGGGCAGCTTGATGTCCTTGAGCTTGAGGGACTCGCCCTTCTTCAGCTTGCTCAGGTCCACGGAGATGAACTCGGGCAGCTCGGAAGGCATGCAGGTCACGTCGAGTTCGTTCACGACGGGGTTGACCAGGCACTTGTCGACCTTGACGGCGTCGGACTCTTCAGCGCCGCTGAAGTGCAGAGGCACCTTCACGTGCAGGCGGGTCTTGGCATCCACGCGCTGGAAGTCGATGTGCAGCACGAGCTGCTTGTAGGGGTGGTATTGCACGTCGCGCAGCAGGACCTTGCTGGTGGCGCCGGCGATTTCCATGTCCAGCACGCTGGAGTGGAACGCTTCCTTCTTGAGGGCGTGCCACAGGGCGTTGTGATCGATCTCGATCAGTTGGGGTTCAGCTGCACCGCCGTAGACGATGCCGGGCGTCTTGCCCGTGTTGCGCAGACGGCGGCTCGCACCCGTACCTTGCTTGGCGCGCTCAAAAGCGACGAAGTTCATAGTTGGCTCCTGATAGGGCAGGCCGCGACCAGCCTGTGCCCTGTTGAAAAAGACCCGCACCGACACGGTGGCGAGCCTGCTTTGTGTTCCCGAACGCGCAGGCCTCCCGAAGGAGGCCTGTGACGGTCACCGCCCGAAGGCGGCTGGATCAGAAAAGGTTTTCCTGGTCCGAGAACAAACTCATGACCGACTCACCCTTGGCGATGCGCTGGATCGTCTCGGCGATCAGCGGGGCCACGGAGAGTTGGCGAATCTTGGTGCACGCCCCGGCGGAATCGCTCAGGGGAATGGTGTTGGTCACGACGACTTCGTCGAGCGCCGTGCCCTTGGCGATGCGCTCGATGGCCGGGCCCGAGAAGATGGGGTGCGTGCAATAGGCATACACCTTCTTTGCGCCACGTTCCTTCAGCACTTCGGCCGCTTTCACCAGCGTGCCGGCGGTGTCGATCATGTCGTCCATGATCACGCAGTTGCGGCCTTCGATCTCACCGATCACGTGCATCACTTCGGACACGTTGGCCTTGGGACGGCGCTTGTCGATGATGGCCAGGTCGCAGTTCAGCTGCTTGGCAAGCGCCCGTGCGCGCACCACGCCGCCGACGTCGGGCGACACGACGATCAGGTCGTCGTACTGCTTTTGCCGCAGGTCGCCCAGCAGCACCGGCGAGGCGTAGATGTTGTCCACCGGGATGTCGAAGAAGCCCTGGATCTGGTCGGCATGCAGGTCCATGGTCAGCACGCGGGCCACGCCCACCGCCTGCAGCATGTTGGCCACCACCTTGGCGGTGATCGGCACACGGCTGGAACGCGGACGGCGGTCCTGGCGGGCATAGCCGAAGTAGGGGATCACGGCGCTGATGCGTTCGGCCGAGGCGCGCTTGAGCGCATCGACCATGATCAGCAGTTCCATCAGGTTTTCGTTGGTCGGCGCGCAGGTGGACTGCACGACGAAGACGTCGCGGGCGCGGACGTTTTGCTTGATTTCGACGGTGACTTCGCCGTCGGAGAATCGGCCCACGTCGGCAGAACCCAGCGTGGTGCCCAGGTGCTGGGCGATTTCAGCTGCCATGCCCGGGTTGGCATTGCCCGTGAAAACCATGAAATCGGGGTGATTGGCTTGCATGAGCGACCCAGCAGTCTGAAGAAAAAAGCCTGAATGCAAAAAGAATTTGGCAGGGGAAGAAGGATTCGAACCTTCGCATGCCGGAATCAAAATCCGGTGCCTTAACCAACTTGGCGACTCCCCTACACAGGTCGATTGCCGAGGGCAATCAACCGAAACTTTCAATCTGCTGCCCATCCTTCCAGAGGATGAACCGCGAGATTCTCACATGACCGGACCTGCCAGGCGCTGGGCGCGTCCTGCAAATCAACCGCATGCGGCATTGGTGCGAACACTGCACTTCCAGAGCCGGTCATTCTGGACTTCAAACCCTTCGATTCAAGCCACTGGAGGGCTTGCTCGATCTCGGGGCAAAGTGCCTGAGCAACTGGCTGCAAGTCGTTTTTACCAAACTGGTAGTGTGCTGCAGCAAAGCCTGAGATTGTAGCACATGCCGAATCGCGTTTAAGTGCTTGATGCGAAAAAATTGATTTCGTATCCAGCCCGGCTTCCGGCTTCACCACTGCGAATCTACTTCGCGGCAGTTCTTGCTCCAACTCAAGAGGCCGAATTATGTCACCAATTCCTTCCACCCAAGCGTTCCTGCCGCGTAAAAAAAACGGCACGTCAGCGCCGAGCTGCAAACCGATGGTTTCCAGCTGCGTCCGGGGCAGGTTCAGCCCCCACAGCCGGTTCAAGGCCAGGAGCGCCGTCGCCGCATCGGACGAGCCGCCACCCATGCCCGCTTGCGCAGGCACGCGCTTGTGCACGCCGATGTGCGCGCCCAGCGAGCCGCCGGCCGCGGCCTGCAGCGCATGCGCCGCGCGCAGCGTGAGGTCGTCCGGCGGCAGCGGCGTGGCAAGGTCTTCCCGCGTGATCCGGCCATCGCTGCGCAGGTCGAAATGCAGGGTGTCGCACCAGTCGATCAGCATGAACACCGACTGCAGCAGGTGATAGCCGTCGCTGCGCTGCCCGGTGATGTGCAGAAAGAGGTTGAGCTTGGCCGGGGCCGGTACGTCGTAGAGCGCGCGCATCGTCAGCGGCTCAACACGACGCGCAGCGTGGCCTGGGGCGGAGGCGCCAGGCGCTGGGCCACCAGCCGGCCCTCGTCGATGCGGCTCAGGTCCGCCTGCCAGCCGGTGGCCTGCACCGCTTCGCCACGCAGCCAGCCGAACAGCGCAGCGACGGGCAGGGCGCTGCCCGTCGTTTCCTGGACCAGGGCGTCCAGCGAATCCGACTCGCGCCGCTGGCCGCCCTCCACCAGCACCGCCTTGCCGGGCGACCAGTCGATGGTGGCCATGACGTTGCCGAGCGGGTTCAGCACGGTGAGCTGCCCCTGCTCGGGGCGGCCGTTCAGCTCGAAGCCCGCACTGAACGACTGCGCGGCGGCGTCGTCCACCTGCAGCGACAGGCGGCCGCTCCACGCGCCCATGGCCGGGTCGGTGCTGGCCTTGGGCGCGGGAGGCTGCGCGCAAGCCGCCAGCAGGCACAGCGATGCGCAGGCCAGCCAGGCGCGCGGACGGCGAGCGTTCGCAGGCGTCACGGCTTGGCCCCCAGGCGCTTGAGGGTTTCTTTCAAGGTGTCGTTGTCGGCATTGATCTTGAGCGCGTCACGCCAGACGCTCAGGGCCTGGTCGCGCTGGCCCAGGCTCCAGAGCACCTCGCCCCAGTGCGCGGCGATCTCGGCGTCGGGCTGCTTCTTGAAAGCCTGCTCCAGCAGGCGCGCGGCTTCCTCGCGGCGGCCCAGCTTGAATTCCACCCAGCCCAGGCTGTCGGTGATGAAGGGGTCGCCCGGCGACAGTTCCAGCGCCTTGGCGATCAGCGTCTTGGCTTCGGGCAGGCGAATGCCGCGTTCAGCGAAGGAATAGCCCAGCGCGTTGTAGGCGTGGTGGTAGTCCGGCTGGCGGGCGATGATCTGGCGCAGCTGGCGCTCCATCACGTCGAGCTTGCCCAGGCGCTCGGCCAGCATGGCTTGGTCGTAGGCCAGGTCGATGTCGTCCGGGTGCTTGGCGGCTGCTTGCGCCTGCAGGTCGTAGGCGGCCTGGAAGTCTTTCACCTCGCGCAGCAACTGCACTTCGGCGATCAGCTTCTGGCGTTCTTCCTCGGCAGTCTTGGTGGGCAGGGCACGCAGGATGGCCCGCGCTTCGGTCACCTTGCCCTGGCGCGCCAGCAGACCGGCCCGGCGGCTTTGCGCCGTGAGCAGCCCCGAGGGACTGTCGATGCGGGTCAGCCAGGCTTCCGCCTGGTCGACGTCGCCACGCTTTTCAGCAATCTGCGACAGCATCAGGTAGGCCTGCGTGCGGGCATTGCTGCGCGGCTCGCTGGGGGGTAGCGGCTCCAGCAGCGCCAGAAATTTCTGCAGCGACGCTTCGGCCTGCGGCAGCTGGTCGGCCTGCAGGTCCAGCGAGGCCTGGACCAGCCAGGCCTCGGGCATGTCGGGTTTCTCGCGCGTGACGGCTTCGATCTGCGTGCGCGCATCGGCAAAGCGCTGCGCCTCCAGCAGGGCGCGGGCATAGGTCATGCGGATTTCGGCCAGCGGTTTGCCGGCCAGATAGGGCGCCAGCAACGCCTCGGCGTCCTTCACGCCTTCTTCCATCAACTGCAAGGCCAGCAAGGCGGCGCCGTCGTTCGTCGGTTCCAGCGTGCCAACTCGCCGGGCGGCATCCAGCGCACCCGGCTTGTCGCCCGCGGCCAGCCGCATGCGGCCGATCGTCACCCAGGCCGTGGGTGCGACGGCGGGGTTGGTCAATTCCAGCGCCAGCGCCTTCTCGACCACGGCGGCGGCCTGCGCCTTGTCGCTGGCGCGGCCATAGAGCTGGGGCAGGGCCTGCACGGTGCCGACGCGGGTGCGGGCGGAGGAATTGCTCAGCTCCTGCTGCAACAGGTCGGGGGTTTCGCCGATGCGGTTGAGCGCTATCAAGATCTGCAGCAGGTAGCGGTTGGCGTCGCGCGATTGCGGCAGGGCTTCCTTCCAGGCCTTGGCCGCGACCAGGGCATATTCCGCCGATCGCGACTGCAATGCGATGTCGGTCGCGCGGCGGTAGAGCTGGCCATCCCGGCTGCGTCGGGCGGCCTCCAGCATCAGGGCGTAAGCCGTGCCGGGGTCGCCGTTGCTGGCGGTGATCTCGCTCAGCAGCAGTTCGTAGAACAGCTCCGCGTTGAGCGCGGCCGTCGCCTCTTCCGATGAGATGGCCGCCTCGGTTTCGGCCGCCGTGGGAGGCAAGGGTTCGGCAGGAACAGGTTGCGCCTGGACCGTGCTGGCGCCTGCAGCCAGTATGCAGGCCAGCGTAATGGCCCTTGAGCGAAGTGTTTGCACCATCAACTCATAATAATCCATGCCCCTTATACCGATTGACGAGTGCCGATATGCCTGAGTTGCCCGAGGTGGAGGTCACGCGGCGCAGTTTTGCCGACCGCATCGCCGGCGCCGAAATCCGTTCCGCGACCCTGGGAAAGCCGCTGCGCTGGCCGCTGGGCCGAAACCCGGCCGGCCTGGCCGGCCGGCGCGTGCAGGGGGTCAGACGCCGGGGCAAGTACCTGCTGGTGGACCTGGACGACGGCAGCCTGCTGCTGGTGCACCTGGGCATGTCCGGCAGCCTGCGCTTCGCCCATGACCTGCCGCCGCCGGGCGTGCACGACCATTTCGACATGGTGACCGACCGGGGCGTGTTGCGCCTGCACGACCCGCGCCGGTTCGGCGCGGTCGTCTGGGCCGCGAGCGAGGACGATCCGGCCGCCCACAAGCTGTTGAAGAACCTGGGGCCGGAGCCGCTCGACGGACTGTTCTCGTTCGACGCCTTCTTCGCCGGCCTGCAGGCCAGCCGCGCGCCCATCAAGCTGCTGCTGCTCAGCGGCAAGATCGTCGTCGGCGTCGGCAACATCTATGCGTCCGAAGTGCTGTTCCTGGCCGGCATCCGGCCCACCGCGCGCGCCAGCAGCATCGGGCCGATCCGGGCGCGGCGGCTGCATGCCGCCATCCAGCAGGTGCTGGCCCGCGCGGTGGAGCGGGGCGGCAGCACGTTGCGGGACTTCTCCAGCGCGGACGGCAACGCCGGTCACTTCCAGGTCGAGGCCAATGTGTATGGCCGCGACCAGCAGCCCTGCCGCGTGTGCGGCAGCCCGATCCGCCTGTTGCGACAGGGCCAGCGCAGCACCTTCTACTGCATGCGGTGCCAGCGCAGCTGAAGGCGGCTGCGGCGAATGGCCACACGGCGGCCCGCCCTCCCGCGGTTGGCTCACGGCCGCGATGCTATATTTTGATCCACACATCGCCCGCACGGGCTGGTTGACGCACGCTATCCCGGGAGCACAGTGGGACCCTCTTTCAACGAACAGTTCGACCAGCATGGCGCATGGAGGCGGGCTTTCGCCTTGCAGCTCAAGCACCTGGCCGACTGGATGGGTTCGCACGACTTGATGGACGCCGCGGTGCAGGAGCGCCTGCAGCGGCTGGAAGAGCAGGTGCGTACCGACAAGGTGATGGTGGCCTTCGTCGCCGAGTTCTCGCGCGGCAAGTCCGAACTGATCAACGCCGTCTTCTTCGCGGGCTACGGCCGGCGCATCATGCCGGCCAGCGCCGGCCGCACGACCATGTGCCCGACCGAGCTGGGCTACGACCCGGCCGGCGCGCCCAGCCTGCGGCTGCTGCCCATCGACACGCGCCTGCAGCCCCAGGGTCTGGCCGACTGGCGGCTGCGGCCGGACCAGTGGGAGGAAGTGGCGCTCGACGTGAAGGACGCCGAGCAGCTGGCCCGCTCGTTCGAGAAAGTGTCGGAGGTGCGGCGCGTTCCGGTGGAGGAGGCGAGGGCCCTGGGCTTCTGGAGCGACGACGAGCCGGCCGACAACCCCCTGCCCGACGCAGAAGGCAGGGTCGAGGTGCCTCGCTGGCGCCACGCGCTGATCAACATTCCGCATCCACTGCTGAAACAGGGTCTGGTGATTCTCGACACCCCGGGGCTGAATGCCGTGGGTGCCGAGCCGGAACTGACCATCAACCTGATTCCCCAGGCCCATGCCGTGGTGTTCATTCTGGGCGCCGACACGGGCGTGACCCGGTCCGACCTCGCCATCTGGCGCGAGCATCTCGCGGCGCCCGGCCAGTCGAGCGACGCGCGACTGGTGGTGCTCAACAAGATCGACACGCTCTGGGACACGCTGAGCACTTCCGACCAACTGAGCACACAGCTGCAAAGGCAGTGCCGCGGATCGGCCGACATGCTGGGCGTGCCGCTGACGCAGGTGTTGCCGGTATCGGCCCAGAAGGGGCTGATTGCCAAGATCCAGGGCGACGGCGGGTTGCTGGCCGCGAGCGGCCTGCCGCAGCTGGAAGCCGCGCTGGCCGAGGGCATCATGGGCCGGCGGCAGGCCATTTTGCGGTCCGCGGTGGCGGCCGGCGTGGTCCAGCTGCAGGCCGAGGCCACCCGGACCATTAACATCCGGCAGCGCGATCTGGACGACCAGATGCTGGAACTGCGCAGCCTGCGCGGCAAGAACGCGTCGGTGATCGACTCCATGCGCAGCCGCATCGAGCAGGAGCAGCACGACTTTGAGTCCAGCGCGGCGCGCATCCAGGCGGTGCGCGCGGTGCACCTGCGGCTGCTGCGCGAGGTGTTCCAGCAGCTGGGCTCCCGTTCGCTGCGCTCTGAATTGACGCCGCTGGCTGAGGCGCTCCAGGCCCGTGGCCTCAAGCTCGGCGTGCGCAAGACCTATGCAGAGACTTTCGGCCGCCTGCGCGCGCTGATGGACAACGCCCAGCGGGCCGGCACCGAGATCCACGAAATGCTCGGTGGAACCTTCCGCCAGCTGAATGCCGAGTTCGGCTTCTCCCTGCAGCCGCCCGCGCCGGTACAGCTGGCGGCTTCCGTGCAGAGCATCACGCAGATCGAGGAACGCCATCTGCAGTACCTCGGCATGGGCAATGCGTTGCGCCTGGCGCAGCCCGAGTTCGCCCAGCGGCTGGTGCGCGCCCTCGGGATGCGGCTGCGCACCGTGTTCGAGTCCGCCGCCAACGACCTGGAGTTGTGGAGCAAGTCGGCCACGGCGCAACTCGATGCGCAACTGCGCGAGCGCAAGCGCAGTTTCGCGCGCCGCATCGAAGCGGTGGACCGGATCCAGCAAGCCGCCAGCGGCCTGGTCGAGCGCATCGCAGAGATCGAACACGCCGAACGCGCGCTGGCCGAGCTGGAGGGGCGCTTGCGCGACCTGACGCGTCAGCTGGTGGCGCTGCCCATGGCGGACGACGACGCCAGCGACACCGCGCCCCAGGCCCTCTCCGCATGACGCTGCCAGAGGACGATATCGCCGCGCTGGTGGTGCGGTGGCAGAAGGAGCATGGGCGCAACCATCTGCCCTGGCAGAACACGCGTGACCCTTACCGGGTGTGGCTGTCGGAAGTGATGCTGCAGCAGACGCAGGTGGCGACCGTGCTGGACTACTACGCGCGCTTCCTGGATCGGTTTCCCGATGTGCGCGCGCTGGCCGAGGCGCCGCAGGACGATGTCCTGGCACTCTGGAGCGGGCTGGGTTACTACAGCCGCGCGCGCAACCTGCACGCCTGCGCGCGCCAGGTGGTGGAGCGCTTCGGCGGCCAGTTCCCCCGCACGGTCGACGAGCTGGCATCGCTGCCCGGTATCGGTCGCTCGACCGCTGGCGCCATCGCCTCGTTCTGCTTCGGCGTGCGGGCAGCCATCCTCGACGCCAATGTGCGCCGCGTGCTGACCCGCGTACTGGGCTTCGACGCCGACCTGGCGGTGGCCAGGAACGAACGGCTGCTGTGGGACAAGGCGGAAGCGCTGTTGCCCACGCACGACCTGGCCGAGACCATGCCGCGCTACACCCAGGGACTGATGGATCTGGGCGCCAGCCTGTGCTCGCCCCGCAAACCGGCCTGCATCGTCTGTCCGCTGCATGCGCGCTGCGTGGCACGCCGTGAAGGCAACCCCGAGGACTACCCCGTTCGCACGCGCAAGCTCACCCGCAGCGCGCAGGCGTGGTGGCTGCTGCTGCAGCGCGATGCCGAGGGCCGCCTGTGGCTGCAGCGGCGTCCGCAGACGGGCATCTGGGCCGGGCTGTATTGCCCGCCGGTGTTCGAGGATCGCGATGCGCTGGAGCAGGCCCTGGTGGTGGGGCAGCCGCCAGCGGCGATGGATTCGATGGGGCCGCACGGCGCAGGCCTGGCAGCGCCTGCCGCCGCGCCGGGCAGCGGCTACACGCTGCGCGACTTGCCTGTTTCGCTCCATGTGCTGACCCACCGCGACCTGCACCTGCATCCGGTGCTGGCGACGGGCGGCGATGGCGCCTGGGCCGGCGGCAGCGTCCTGGCGCGGGAACCAGAGCCCACTGCTGCAGGCAGCGGCTGGTTCAGTCCTTCCGCGTGGGCGGCGCTGGGGCTACCGGCGCCCATCCGCAAGCTGCTGGATGCCTTGCCTTCCCCCTGACCGGCAACACGGTGCAGTACACGCAGTTGCTCTTCTTTTCATAGCTGGTTGCGCCCGTATCACAAGGGGTTGAGCAGGAATCGACCTGAAAAGGCCGCTGAATAAGCGCAACCAGCTATTGTCCTGATAGCAAGCGGGTGGGTGATCGGCGGGTCGCGGCCCTCTGCCCGCTGGCGGTGGCGGGCCGCCGGCTGGGCCCGCTCAGCGAGCGTCCAGTTCGCGGTGGCGCCGCAGCGTGGTCCAGACGGGGCTGAACTGGTGGGCCAACTCCTCCACCAGGTACACCGAGCGGTGCTGCCCGCCCGTGCAGCCGATGGCCACCGTCACGTAGCTGCGGTGGTTCTGGGCCAGCGCCTTCAGCCAGTGGCCGAGGAAGTGGCCGATGTGGGAGCGCATCAGCTCCACTTCCGGCTGCTGCAGCAGGTAGTCGATCACCGGCTGGTCGCGGCCCGTCAGGTCCCGCAGGCCCGGTTCGTAATGCGGGTTGGGCAGCATGCGCACGTCGAAGACGTAGTCCGCATCCACCGGTACGCCGCGCTTGAAGGCGAACGACTGGAACACCAGCGTGAGCCGGCCGGGCGGCGTGGCCATCAGGCTCTTCACATAGCTCTGCAGCTGGGACGATCGGATCGCGCTGGTGTCGATCACGTGCGAATGCTCGCGCAGGTCGGCCAGCAGTTCGCGCTCCAGCTCGATCGTCTGCAAGAGCGCGCGCTGGCCCTCGCGCAGCTCGTCCTTGGAGAGCGGGTGGCGGCGCCGCGTCTCCGAGAACCTCCGCACCAGCGTGTCGGTGGTGGCATCCAGGAACAGCGACTGCACGTGCACACCCTGCGCCCGCATCTGCTCCAGCTGCTGGGGCACCAGCGGCAGGGCGGTGGCGCTGCGCACATCCATGGCAATCGCCAGCCGGTTGCCATGGTGTTCGTGTTCCAGCGCCACGAACGACGCCAGCAGCTCCGGCGGCAGATTGTCCACGCAGTAGTAGCCGGCGTCTTCCAGCGCATGCAGCGCTACCGACTTGCCGGAGCCGGACATGCCGGTGATAAGGACGATTTCGAGTGCCATCGGTCAGCCGCGCTCCGTCGTTGCTGCGGGTGCTGCTGCCGGGCGCGCATCGCCCAGCATCTCGCGCGCATGGGCCAGCGTGGTGGCCGACACGCGCTCGCCGCCCAGCATGCGAGCCACTTCGCCGGCACGCGCATCGCCCTCGGCAGGCTGCACCGAGCTGGTGGTGCCGCCAGCGCGCTTGTGCTTGGCGACCACCAGATGGTGGTCGGCGCAGGCGGCGACCTGCGGCAGGTGGGTGACGGCCAGCACCTGCCGGTCGCGGCCGAGCTGCTGCATGAGCCGGCCCACGGTTTCCGCCACCGCGCCGCCCACGCCGGAATCGACCTCGTCGAAGATCAGCGTCGGCGCCTCGCCCAGCTCGCTGGTGGTGACCGAGATGGCGAGCGAGATCCGCGACAGCTCGCCTCCCGAGGCCACCTTGCCGATGGGTTTGGGCGTCATGCCGGGATGGCTGCTGACCAGGAAGCTGATCGCATCGGTGCCGTGTGGTCCGGGTTCGGCGGCCGAATCCACGGCCACTTCGAACCGGCCGCCCGTCATCCCCAGGCCCTGCATGGCCTGCGTGATGGACTGCGCCAGGCGCGGCGCGGCCTTGGCGCGGCGCTGCGACAGGCTGCGCGCAGCCTTGTCGTAGGCGGCCGCGGCGGCGCGTTCCGCGGCCTCCAGCTTGGCCAGGTCCGCCGCAGAATCGAGCTGCTGCAGCTCGGTCGTCCAGCCCTGCAGCAGGGCGGGCAGGTCGGCCGGCGCACGCTTGTAGCGGCGCGACAGCGACACCCATTGCGACAGGCGCGCGTCCAGCTCCTGCAGGCGATCGGGGTCGAGTTCGGTATGGCGCAGATAGCCTTGCAGCGAATGCGCCACGTCGCTGGCCTGTGCCAGGCAGGAGGTAAGCACCTCGTTCATCGAACGAAACGCTTCGTCCACCTGCTCATAGTCCTGCAGCAGGTTCTGCGCCTGCGACAGCCGCCCGAGTGCGCCGCTGTCGTCGTCTTCGAGCGCGGCCAGCGCGCCCTGGGCGCTGTCGAGCAGCGCCTGAGCGTTCGACAGCCGGCTGTGCTGTGCATTCAGCTCGTCCCATTCGTCCGGGCCCGGGGCCAGCTTGCCGACTTCACCGATCTGCCACTGCAGGCGTTCGCGTTCCTGCTGCAGCGTGTCTTGCGCCGCCCGGGCCTGCGCCAGTGCTTTCTGCGCATCGCGCCAGGTCGTCCACAGCGCGGCCAGCGGGCCGGGCTGCAGCCCGGCATAGGCGTCGAGCAGGCCGCGCACGGCATCCTGCCGCGTCAGGCTCTGCCAGGCATGCTGGCCGTGGATGTCCAACAGCTGGCCGCCCACCACGCGCATCTGCGTGGCTGTCACCGGCACGCCATTGATCCACGCGCGGCTCTTGCCCTGCACGTCGATCGTGCGGCGCAGCAGCAGCGAGTCGTCCGGCGGAATGCCGGCTTCCTCCAGCCAGGGGGCGAGCGAGGCCTGGGCGTCGAATTCGGCCGCCATGTCGGTACGTTGGGCACCTTCACGGATGACGCCGGTATCGGCGCGGCCGCCCAACAGCATCTGGAGCGCGTCGATCAAGATGGACTTGCCGGCGCCGGTTTCGCCCGTCAGCACCGTGAAGCCCGCATGCAGGTCCAGCTCCAGCGCTTCGACGATGACGAAATCGCGAAGCTCGATTCGCTTGAGGGCCATGGTCAGGAGCCCCCTTCGTTCCAGCGCAGCTTCTTGCGCAGCGTGGCGAAGTAGTTCCAGCCGCGGGGGTGCAGAAACCGCACGCTGTGTTCGGAGCGCCGCACCAGAATGCGGTCGCCGTGCAGCACCGAAGCGAGCGACTGCATGTCGAAGTTGGCACTGATGTCGCGGCCGCCCACCACCTCCACGGCCACTTCGGTCGCGTCGGACAGCACGATCGGACGGTTGGAGAGTGTGTGCGGTGCAATCGGCACCAGCACCCAGCCGGGAATAGAAGGGTGCAACATCGGCCCCCCTGCGGACAGGGAGTAGGCCGTCGAGCCGGTCGGCGAGGCGACGATCAATCCGTCGGCGCGCTGGTTGGAGACGAAATGCCCGTCCACCTCCACACGCAGCTCCACCATGCCCGAGGTCGATCCGCGGTTCACCACCACATCGTTGAGCGCCAGCGCCTCGAACACGCAGTCGCTGCCCCGCATTACGCGCGCCTGCATCAGCGGGCGCAGGTCTTCCTCGTACTCGCCCGCCAACATGGGCGTCAGCGTGGCTTCGAATCCTTCCAGCGGAATGTCGGTGATGAAGCCCAGGCGGCCCTGGTTGATGCCGATGAGCGGCGTGCCATAGCTGGCCAGCCGGCGGCCGACGCCCAGCATGGTGCCGTCGCCACCCACCACCAGCCCCAGGTCGCACTGCGCACCGATCGCGTCCACATCCAGCACCACCGGGCCGGTAATGCCGGTGTTGGCCGCCGTCTCCGCCTCCAGCACCACTTCGCAATCCATGCCGTCCAGGAAACGCACGATGGCGTCGATGGCCTGGCGCGAACTGTCGGACGCCGCTGCCGCTTGGCTGGCCTGGTATTTGCCGATGAGCGCAACGCGCCGGAAAGTGGACTTCATTCAGAAATTACATCACTAAAATGAGTCAATGCTCGATGACCGGTCCAAGTTGTTGCTGAAAGCGCTCGTAGAGCGTTACATCGCCGACGGCCAGCCCGTGGGGTCGCGCACGCTCTCGCAGGCGTCGGGGCTCGATCTCTCGCCGGCCACCATCCGCAACGTCATGGCGGACCTCGAGGGGCTGGGCCTCATCGCGAGCCCGCACACGTCCGCCGGCCGGGTGCCCACCGCCAAGGGCTATCGCCTGTTCGTGGACACCATGCTGACCGTGCAGCGTGGCCAGTTGATGACACCCGAGCTGATGCCGGAGCAGCCGCAGAAGGTGATCGCCAATGCGGCCCATCTGCTGTCCAACCTCTCGCAGTTCGTCGGCGTGGTCATGGCGCCGCGCCGAGCATCCGTGTTCCGGCACATCGAGTTCCTGCGCCTGTCCGAGCGGCGTTTCCTGGTGATCATCGTGTCGCCCGAGGGAGACGTGCAGAACCGTGTGATCTTCACCGACGCCGACTATTCGCAGTCGCAGCTGGTCGAGGCGGCGAACTTCCTGAACGCCCACTATTCCGGCCTCACCATGGAGCAGGTCCGTGAGCGGCTCAAAAGCGAGGTCGACCAGCTGCGCGGCGAGATCGCCGACCTGATGCAGGCGGCGGTGAGCGCCGGCACCGAAGCCATGACGCAGTCGCAGGACGAGGTCGTCTTCTCGGGTGAACGCAACCTGCTGGCGGTGAGCGACTTTTCCAGCGACATGGGCCATCTGCGCCGGGCGTTCGATCTGTTCGAGCAGAAGACGCAGATCCTTCGCCTGCTGGACATCTCCAGCAAGGCGGAGGGCGTGCGCATCTTCATCGGGGGCGAGAGCCATGTCGTGCCTTTCGAGGAACTCTCCGTCGTCAGCGCGCCCTATGCCGTGGACGGGCAGGTCGTGGGCACGCTGGGCGTCATCGGCCCGACGCGCATGCCCTACGACAAGATGATCCAGATCGTCGACATCACCTCGCGCCTCGTCAGCAACGCGCTGAGCCACCGCAAGTAACCACATACAATCGCCGGGTGTCTTGCCGACTGCGGCGCTGGCGCAAGGGGCGTTAGCTCAGTTGGTTAGAGCAGGGGACTCATAATCCCTTGGTCGTCGGTTCAAGTCCGCCACGCCCTACCAACTACAGCCACGGGCTGCGATGTTTTCGTCGCAGCCCGTGCTTCTTTGGAGGTAGATGCAAAAAACTGCACCGATCTTCAAAACAGGCGCCGCAGCTGCGGTACAATTCTTCATCGTCTTTCAATGACTGCCCAGCAAGGCAATTAAAAAAAAGACGATTTTTTGAAGAGGCATGTAATTTCATGCTAGAATTCAAAGCTTAGCGGCTGTAGCTCAGCTGGATAGAGTACTTGGCTACGAACCAAGGGGTCGTGGGTTCGATTCCTGCCAGCCGCACCATACGGTAAGCCCTGCAAGATCTTGATCTTGCAGGGCTTTTTCCTTTGTGGATCGCGTTCTCACATGACCCGCTCTAGCAGTCCTTGGGGACTTTGGGGGGGAGTGGCACCAGCCAACCGCGCCTGGTGCTTCGCGCGCAAGGTAGTCAGCCTCTTTTTGCTTCAGCCTGAATCCTTCATGAGCTTCTGCAACACAGCACGCTGTTGCACGATCTGCTTCATGCCCACGGTGCCGAACGCACGGTCTTCGGGAAGCATCATCTGTCGCCCGACACACTGGGCTCGCCTACTCCAGCCTTTGATGGCAGATGCCCGGATGATGAAAGTGCCGGTTGCCAAACCCCGCTGTCCGCGGGGCCTTACTCACTCTGCAGGTTCGCACCACGCCTCCAGGACGGCTCGCACGGTTTCTGCTGAATGGGTGAGATTGCAAGCTCTGCCCAGCAGGGCGTTTTGGGTGCAGGACGCTGTCGGCCCAGCTCCCACTTTTCCACCTTTCCCGCCATGAGCTTTGGCGTGCGTGCCGGCATAGGCATGTGAGACGCTGCACCGCACAAGCCAGCGTAGCGTTCAGGCTGGCGCGCTGCGGTTACACCCGACGACGTGACCAAGAGAATTTCAGGCGCCACCGGCTCCGCACTCTGCTCCGCGACAAGCCCTCGGTGAGAAATCGAGGTTTGCAGGCTGCCGCTGCAATCAATCAGCTGAGCGGGCGAACCTGGTATGGACATTTCAGGCTAGAGCAACTCAGCCGCTTTCTTTAGCCGCTTTCTTTAGCTGTCTACAGAATAATCCGGCTCTTCGGTATCAAGCCGATGGCATGAGCGCAGTTGCGCTACGCTAAGTTATGAAAATAAGTCAGTTAATCAAATGGAGACAATGTTTGACAATTGTTGACGGTTGGAGGTGAACGGCTTCCGGAATATGCAAGCGAGCGGCACTGGCGGTGGTTACGATTTATCCAACTGCTCTGTGAGGATTGGCGGCGATCTTGCGCGAGGCAGTCACCTTTATCCATGACTAGTGAGCGCTGAAATGATGACTGAGAAGAAAACCCCCCTCTGGATATTCCAACGGACAGGGTGGCTCGCGGGGCTGATCGTGAGTGCCGCAGTCAGCGCCCCCGCATTCGCTCAAGAATGGATTGACGCGCCGCTCGTGACGTCCGAAGTGGTCAACGGAACGCTTGGCTCTGTGCCGGTCAAGTTGTCATCGTATTACCCCTCGGGAACGAGAGCCCCAGGCGTGGCTTTCAATATCCAAACGAATACAGCGCCCGGATACAACATCTGGGGTAACAACATCCCGCAGAACAATGCCAAGCTCTACCCTGCGGCTGCGGTCAATGCTACGCGGGATATCGTGCTGCTGACGCAGTCCAGATCCACGCCGGCTGATCCGCATCGGGTGAGGATGAGTTTTGGCTCGCCCGTCGTCAACCCGACATTGCTGTTTTTCAGCATCGATACCAGCACTCTGGATTTTTCCTCGGCGGTCACGGCATCGGGGGCGGCTGCCGAGTTGACGATGACGACCAATCCTCCGGCGCTGGTCACCGGTAAGTCAGTGACAAAGAATCCCGCTGCCACCACCACCCAACCAGACGGTGACGAGGGGTGCAGGATCGACACGGCCCGGGCTTGCGGGGTCGTTCAATTCACAGGTGTGTATGACGAAATCACCTTCGATGTCACAGGGGCGGATGGGATAGGCATGCAGATCGGCGCCGGCGTCGTGCCTGATGCGCAGAAATCGGCAAGATCCGTACCTTCTCTTTCAGGCGCAGGGCTCATGACGATGATCTTGTCGATGGTCGGATTGGGTGGCTGGTTCGCCCGCCGCCGTATCGCAGGCTAGTAGGCACTGAAAATCCGCGCAATGCCGAATTCTCCGAAAGTTGGGGCTGCGGACAGTACGAAAACCGTGTCGCCCACTTGGCGGAGGGGAAGCCGTCGGGAATGGCGGTTGTCTTCCTTGAGCCTATTGCGTCGTGTGATGCTAGAAATTCTCCCGTTGCGCGCCCATCAGAACGCGTGGCACCCATCCATCTGAATGGTATTCAAGCCGGCTACTTGTCTAAATAGCAGGTGTATGTCAATCGAATCGATGAGCGGGATCTCACCCGCTCATGTTCGATGCAATCAAGCGGGTGAGAAATAATCGGGAGCCTGCAGGCAGGTCCGAGAGAAACCGCCATCACTGTGAGGGCAGTCACCCGCTACCGGCTGGGCCTGCAGCAGCTGATTGGGTTCGAAAAACCGTGGGATTGAGTTGGACGATTTTGAACGCCCCTGGGCAGGCGAGCGTCAAGCAGTTCGCTTCAGAGACCGTCGGCGTCTGACGAAAAATGGATCGCAGAACCAGCCGAAATGCCACCCGCCGTAGATCCTACTCCTCTCATGAGGGCGATGCGACCGCCTGATTCGAAAGAATGCCTGTCCATTCGATCACCCTCAGTGTCCCGTTGTCGCAGGCTTCAATCCAGGGCTGAATGCGGCATTGGCTGGCACGCACGAAATCCCTGCTTCGCTAGGCTCAAGGGTCCGCAACGAAAGGATCTCCATGCTCCAGCCTTCCTCGTTCCAGTCCATTCCCCAACCCGGTGGCCCACAGCCGCAACCCGTGCCGCCGCTGGACACGCCTCCGTCACCCCAACCCGGTGGCCCACAGCCGCAACCTGTGCCGCCGCTGGACACGCCTCCGTCACCCCAATGGGTGCCCCAGCCGGAAGTCGATGACCCGCCAGCGCAACCGGGAGGCGACCAGCCGGTGCAAGACCCACCTGCCCACCATTGAGTCGTGGGCTCGTTCGGCAGGCTGCCAGAATCCGGCGGCCTTTTGGCGCTTTAAGGGGGGGAACCGGAACGCTCCGACCCGGCTACAACTGCGATGCAATGAGTAAAGCTTTCACCAAAGAAAACGACGCGGCCGAAGACGATGACGACGCTGGCGGCTTGCCCGCTCCAGCGTTGCCGCAAGGCAGCAAGAACTATGTCACGCCTGCAGGGTACGAGCGACTGCGCTCGGAACTGCTGGAACTGATGGACACCGAACGCCCCAAGATCGTGGACGTCGTGCACTGGGCCGCGAGCAACGGCGACCGGTCGGAAAATGGCGACTACCTCTACGGGAAAAAGCGTCTGCGGGAGATTGATCGCCGCATCCGGTTTCTGACCAAGCGCCTGGAGATTGCAGAGGTGGTAGACCCGAGCGTCCACGATGGCAGCGACCAGATCTTCTTCGGCGCCACGGTGACCTATGCGGACGACGAAGGCGAAGAGCGCACCATCACCATCATGGGGGTGGACGAAGCGGACAACGCACGGGGCCAGGTGAGCTGGATTTCGCCCGTCGCGCGGGCATTGCTCAAGGCCCGCGAGGGGGACGCGGTATCGTTGCAGACCCCAGGCGGACTGCGCACGCTGGAGGTGATGAAAGTCCGCTATCCGGTGCGGCAGGCCGCAGCCACTTGACTCGTTGCCCGCCGGGCTGAAGCCTCGGCTGCGAAAGGCAGCTCGTTAGGTCCTCAGGTCCTCAGGTCCTCAGGTCCTCAGGTCTGCGGCAGTACCCTGAAGGCTCTCAACACCGCATTCGTGCGGCGCAGGTTGCGTAGCGCAGACTCCATGTGGGCCTGATCACGGACAGCCACGATCAGGCGCAGATCCGTGGTGTCCATCGCAGCGGCATCGTCCATCTCCACGTGCACGATATCCGCTTCCGAACTCGCCAGTTCCGCAGCCACCCGGGCCAGCACACCCTTGCCGTTCGACACCGTCACCACCACGCCGGTTTCGAACATGCGGGTCGGCTCGTCAGCCCAGTCTACGGCAATGAAGCGTTCGCTGTCGCGGTGCTGCAGCTTCTTCGCGGCGCTGCAGGCACTGTTGTGAACGACGAGCCCTTCACCTTTGCCCAGGTAGCCCACGATCGGGTCGCCGGGCACGGGGCGGCAGCAGTGGGCGTATTGCACCGATGCGTTTTCGCTGCCGTCCAGCGTCACGCCACCCTGCGAGAGGTTTTCATGCGAGCTGTAGCGCTCGCGCGTGAGCAGCAGGGCGTCGGGCCGGTGGCCGTGTTCCGACATCAGCACCACCAGCCGCTTGGCGACGATGCCGGCGATGCGCTTGCCCAGGCCGATGTCGGTCATCAGCTCCACCCGGCTGCGGTTGCCCGTGAAGCGCAACAACTTCTCCCAGAGGGCGTGATTGCTCTCTTCGTCAGGCAGTTGTTCCAGGCCTTCGGCGCGCAGCGCCTGGGTGAGCAGCTTCTCGCCCAGCCCCGCCGATTCGGTGTGGGCCAGTGTCTTCAGGTAGTGCCGAATCTTGGAGCGCGCACGGCCGGTGCGCACGAACCCCAGCCAGGCGGGGTTGGGTGTCGACACGGGTGCCGTGATGATTTCCACCACGTCGCCGTTCTTGAGTTCGGTGCGCAGCGGCACCTGCTCGTTGTTGATCTTGGCGGCCGTGGTGCGATCGCCCACGTTGCTGTGGATGGCGTAGGCGAAATCCACCACGGTGGCGCCCCTGGGCAGGGCCATGATCTGGCTCTTGGGGGTGAACACGTACACCGCATCAGGGAAGAGATCGACCTTGACGTGGTCCCAGAACTCCGCCGCGTCCCGGGTTTCGTTCTGGATGTCGAGCAGCGACTGCAGCCACTTCGTGCCCATGCGCTCGGCGGCCGTGCCGTCCGAGTCGTGCGCTTTGTAGAGCCAATGCGCCGCCACACCCGCTTCGGCGACGACGTGCATTTCCTCGGTGCGCATCTGGAACTCGATATTCACGCCCGACGGGCCGACCAGCGTCGTGTGTAGCGACTGGTAGCCATTGAGCTTCGAGATGGCAATGTGGTCCTTGAACCGGCCAGGCACCGGTTTGTACATCTGGTGCAGCACACCCAGCGCGGTGTAGCAATCGGTGACCGTGGGCACGATCACACGGAAGCCGTAGATGTCGGTCACCTGGGCGAAGCTCAGGTGCTTGGTGTCCATCTTCTGGTAGATGGCGTAGAGCGTCTTTTCACGCCCTGCCAGCCGCACGTTCATGTGGATGCGCGCAAACGCGGCGTCCACTTCGGTCTGCACGCGCTGAACGATGTCGCGCCGGCGGTTGCGGGCCTTGTTGACGGCTTTCGACAGGGTGGCATACCGCCAGGGGTGGAGGTGGCGGAACGACAGGTCCTGCAGCTCGCGATAGGTCTGGTTCAGGCCCAGGCGGTGCGCAATGGGCGCATAGATTTCGAGCGTCTCGGACGAGATGCGGCCCCACTTGCTGCGGGGCATGTCGGACAGGGTGCGCATGTTGTGCGTTCTGTCCGCCAGCTTGATCAGGATGACGCGCACGTCGCGTGCCATGGCCAGCAGCATCTTGCGGAAGGACTCGGCCTGATTCTCTTCGCGGGTGTCGAACTGCAGCTTGTCGAGCTTGGTCAGTCCATCGACCAGTTCCGCCACCGGTGCGCCGAAGCGGTCGATCAGGTCGGCCTTGGTGACGCCGCAGTCTTCCATGGCGTCGTGGAGCAGGGCGGCCATCAGGGCCTGTGCGTCGAGTTTCCAGGTGGCGCACTGCGCGGCGACCGCGATCGGATGGGTGATGTAGGGTTCGCCGCTGCTGCGCAGCTGACCCAGGTGGGCCTCGTCCGCAAAGCGATAGGCCTGCCGGATCTGCTCGATGCTGGCGGCATCCAGGTAGTCCAGGTTCTCCAGCAGGGCTGCGAAGCTCGCTGCCGCAGCGTTGGCGGCGGCCGCAGACGTGCTGGCGCCGCGCGGGGCATGGCCGGGAAGTCCATCGGAAACGGAGGGCTTGTTCAACACCACTGTCATCCCTCAAATGTAGCCTGCGATCGGCAAACCGACATTTCAGGCAAAAAAAAGCACCGCAGCGCGGTGCTTTTTGACAATTCGGCGGCTGGCCGGACTGCGGACTGCGATCAGCCTGGAACCTTCTTGAGCATTTCCAGGCCGACCTTGCCGTCGGCGATTTCGCGCAGTGCCGTCACCGCGGGCTTGTTGCGGCTTTCGATCTTGGCGGCATGGCCCTGGCTCAGCATGCGGGCGCGGTAGGTCGCGGCCAGCACCAGCTGAAAGCGGTTGGGGATCTTTTCAAGGCAGTCTTCGACGGTGATGCGGGCCATGATGGTTCTCTGGAAAAGGGATCAGGAGATGTTGAGCGACTCGAAAGTGTCGGCGCGGGTGCGGCGCTGGGCCGCGAACTTCAGGCGCTGTGCGTGAACGATGGTTTTCAAGTCGAAAAGCGCACGCTCAAATAACTCGTTGATTATAACGAAGTCGAATTTGCACGCCTGTGCCATCTCGCCGGCCGCATTCTGCAGCCGCATCTCAATGACGTCGGGCGCGTCTTCGCCCCGCCGCTCCAGGCGTGACCGCAACTCTTCCCAGCTGGGGGGCAGGATGAAGATCAGCACCGCGTTGGCAAAGGCTTCCTTGATCAGGATGGCGCCCTGGAAGTCGATCTCCAGCACCACGTCGGCACCTTCGGCAACGCGTTCTTCGATGGCCTTGCGGGACGTGCCGTAGCGCCGGCCGTGCACGTGCGCCCATTCGACGAAACCGTTGGACGCGACCATCGCGTCGAATTCCTGGTCCGACGTGAAGAAGTACTCACGTCCGTGCTTTTCCTGGCCGCGCGGTGCGCGGGTGGTGTGCGACACCGAAGGCTGAACGTGGGAGTCGAGCTCCAGAAGGGCCTTGACCAGGCTCGACTTGCCGGCACCGCTGGGTGCTGCCACTACAAAGAGATTTCCGGGATAGTCCATACGGCGTCTGCGCTAGCTGCTATCAAAATTGAATTATCACTCGATGTTCTGCACCTGCTCGCGCATCTGCTCGATCAGCACTTTCATGTCCACGCTGATGCGTGTGAGATCGAGCGCCGCAGATTTCGAGCCCAGCGTGTTCGCCTCGCGGTGCAACTCCTGAATGAGGAAGTCGAGGCGCTTGCCGATTTCGCCGCCCTTTTTCAGCAGCCGCTCGATTTCATCCAGATGCGATTGCAGCCGTGTGACCTCTTCCGCCACGTCGATGCGAATGGCGAAGGCGGTGGCCTCGGTCAGGGCGCGGTCGCGCGCGGCGTCGGCGTTGACCGTGCCTTCGCCCGCGCTGAGCGCCTCGTTCCAGCGCTCCAGAAAGCGTTGCCGGTGCTGCTCCACCAGCTGCGGCACCAGCGGCACGGCCTGCGCGGCCAGGGCGCGCAACTGGCCCAGTCGGTCCTGCAGCATGGCGACCAGGCGCTTGCCTTCCCGCTCCCGGGCGGCCAGCAGGTCCTTCAAGGCCTTTTCGGCCAGCGCCGGGACGGCCTCGCTCCAGTCTTCTGCCGGGCCGGAGATGTTGCCGCACAGGCGCAGCGCATCGGCCACGCTCAGGGGCGCGGCCTGGGGCAACCAGGCCTTGACGGCGTCCTGCAGGCTGTTCAGGCGCTGCAGCAGGCGTGGCGCGGGGTCGGGCAGGGCGCCGGTGTCGGCGTTCTCGATGAAGGCGCGCACCTCGACCTTGCCGCGCTTGAGCTTGGCGGTGAGCAAGGTGCGCAGCGCGGGCTCCTGCGACCGCAACTCGTCGGACAGGCGGAACGACAGATCCAGAAAGCGGCTGTTGACCGAGCGGATTTCCAGCCCCAGACGGCGCGTCGGCGCCTCGGATTCGGTGTCCGCCGCGGAGGCGCCGTGCTGGGCGCTGGCGTATCCGGTCATGCTGTAAACTGCCATGGGACTTTCGGTGGTTGCTTGCAAAACAGGCGATTATCCCGGTTCCGATTCGTGCCCGAGTCTTCTTCGCAGAATATGTCCAAGATCAAGCCGGCACCTTTGCCTCCCGAAACCCTCATTGGCGGTTACCGCGTCATCCGGCGTGTGTCCGCAGGCGGCTTCGGCGTGGTGTACCTCGCCACCGGGCCCGACGGCCAGCAGGTCGCCATCAAGGAATACCTCCCTTCATCGCTCGCCACGCGCGAACCCGGCGAGCTGCTGCCCAAGGTGCCGCCCGAGAAGCTGTCGCTCTACCGGCTGGGCCTCAAGAGCTTTTTCGAAGAGGGCCGGTCGCTCGCGCAGATCTCGCACGCCTCGGTCGTGAGCGTGCTGAATTTCTTCCGCGAGAACGAAACCGTCTACATGGTGATGAACTACCTGGAGGGCGCGACCCTGCAGGACTTCATCATCACCGCGCGCGACCTGAAGACCCAGAAGGTGTTCCGGGAATCCACCATCCGCTCGCTCTTCGACGAGGTGCTGCGGGGCCTGCGCATCGTGCACCAGCACAAGATGCTGCACCTGGACATCAAGCCGGCCAACATCTTCATCACCGACGACAACAAGGCGGTGCTGATCGACTTCGGCGCGGCGCGCGAGGTGCTGTCCAAGGAAGGCAATTTCATCCGTCCCATGTACACCCCCGGCTTCGCGGCCCCGGAGATGTACCGGCGCGATGCGCAGATGGGGCCGTGGACCGACATCTATGCCATCGGTGCCTGCATCTACGCCTGCATGCAGGGCTTTCCACCGAACGAGGCGCCCCAGCGGACCGACAAGGACCGGCTGGCGTTGGCGCTCACCAAGTTGCGGGGTGTCTATTCCGACAACCTGATCGAAGTGGTGGAGTGGTGCATGGCGCTCGATCCGCTGTCTCGGCCGCAGTCCGTCTTCGCGCTGCAAAAGGAACTCAGCCGCGAGGGCGAGCGCCGCTACACCAAGCTGACGATGGGCGAAAAGATGCGGCTGCAGCTCGACACGCTGGTGGCCGACACCAAGAAGAACGTGCAGAAGATGGGCGAGGCAACCCGGTTCGGCGGAAAGCCGAAATGAAGTTCTCGGTATTCCAGGTCAGCCGGCGCGGCGGCCGCGACAAGAACGAAGACCGGATGGGTTACTGCTACACGCGGGAGGCGTGCCTGTTCGTGCTGGCCGACGGCATGGGCGGCCATCCCGATGGCGAAGTGGCCGCGCAGATCGCCATCCAGACCGTGTCGGCATGGTTTCAGCGCGAGGCCAAGCCGGCACTGAACGACCTGCGGGAATTCCTGTCCACTGCGCTGCTCGCGGCGCACCAGCAGGTGCTGCGCCATGCCAGCGACCGCGGCATGCTCGACACGCCCCGCACCACGCTGGTCGCCGCCGTGGTGCAGAACGGCCGGGCCTGCTGGGTGCATTGCGGCGACTCACGGCTCTATCTGGTGCGCGGCGGTGAGGTGCTGGCCCGCACGCGCGACCATTCGTACCTGGAACTGCGCAACAACCCGCAGTCCGGGCCGGAACACGTCAACCGCAACGTGCTCTTCACCTGCCTGGGCTCACCCTCCAAGCCCATCTACGACCTGGCCGGGCCGCTGGTGCTGGAGCAGGGCGACCGTCTGCTGCTCTGTTCCGATGGCCTCTGGGGCACACTGGAAGACGCCGACATCGCGCGCCAGATCGGCCGCCAGCCGGTGTCCGTCGCGGTGCCTGACCTGGTCGAGGACGCATTGCGCAAGGCCGGCAGTTTCAGCGACAACGTCACCGTCGTGGCAATGGAGTGGGAAACGCCGGACACCTTCGATTCCACGCAGGGCATCAGCACCGAAAGCATCAGCGACGGTGTGTTCGCCTCCACCATCCAGGGCGGCCCGCCGGAGGGTTTCGACGACGATCTGGACGACGAAGCCATCGAGCGTTCCATTGCCGAGATCAACGAAGCGATCCGCCGATCTGCTGCCCGCAAGGCCTGAAGGCCGCAGCGGGCCCCGCCGCGCCGGCCTTGCCACGCTGGTCTTTCCATCCGTGGCTCCGCGCCCAGCGACTGCCCTATTTTGCTGACCACCGAACATCACTTCATGATCACCGCTGCCTTCACCCGCCCTGGCGCCCGCGCCGTCGACCAGTTGCGTCCGGTGCGCATCACGCGCCACTACACCATGCATGCCGAAGGCTCGGTGCTGATCGAATTCGGCAACACCAAGGTGCTGTGCACCGCGTCGGTCGAAGAGCGCGTGCCCCCGCACAAGCGCGGCAGTGGCGAAGGCTGGGTGACGGCTGAATACGGCATGCTGCCGCGCTCCACCCACACGCGCAGCGACCGGGAGGCCGCGCGCGGCAAGCAGAACGGCCGTACCCAGGAGATCCAGCGGCTGATCGGCCGCAGCCTGCGTGCGGTGTTCGACCTGAAGGCGCTGGGCGAGCGCACCCTGCAACTCGACTGCGACGTGATCCAGGCCGACGGCGGCACCCGCACGGCGGCCATCACGGGCGCCTGGGTGGCCGCGCAGGATGCGGTCGCCACGCTGATCGCCAGCGGCAAGCTGGCGGCCTCGCCGATCACCGCGCCCCTCGCGGCCATCTCGGTGGGCATCGTGAACGGCACCCCCGTGCTCGACCTGGAATATGTGGAAGACGTGGCCTGCGACACCGACATGAACGTCGTCATGACGGTGAACGGTGAAGGCGCGGCCCACTACGTGGAAGTGCAGGGCACGGCCGAGGGCGCCGCGTTCACGCGCCAGGAGATGGACCGCCTGCTGGCGCTGGCCGAGAAAGGTGTCGGCGAGCTGGTGGCGCTGCAGCGGCATTCGCTATCAAATTAATAGCGCTATCCCCTTGTTGATTAAGCGCGAAAGGCACTTTTGACGATGAAACTAGTTCTTGCATCCAACAACCGCGGCAAACTGGCCGAACTGCAGTCCATGCTGGCGCCGCTGGGCGTGGAGCTGGTGCGGCAAGCCGACCTGGGCGTGGGCGAGGCCGAGGAGCCCTTCCACACTTTCGTCGAGAACGCGCTGGCCAAGGCGCGCTTTGCCGCCCAGCACACCGGGCTGCCCGCGCTGGCCGACGATGCCGGCTTGTGCGTCGATGCCTTCGGCGGCCTGCCGGGCGTGCAGACGGCGCATTACGCCACCCAGTTCGGCTACGAGAAGGGCGACGACACCAACGTGCAGGCTCTGCTCGAGCAGATGGCCGGCATCGACAACCGTCGGGCCGCCATGGTCAGCACGCTGGTGGCGGTGCGCAGCCCGCTCGACCCCGAGCCGCTCATCGCCGTCGGCCGCGTGGTGGGCGAGATCGCCCGCGAGCGCCGCGGCGCCAACGGCTTCGGGTTCGATCCCATCATGTTCATCCCTGAATTCGGCGCCACGTTCGCGGAACTGCCTGTGGACGTGAAGAACGCCCACAGCCACCGCGGCCGCAGCGCGCAGCAGATGCTGGCGCTGATGCGCGAGCGCTGGTTCTGACGCGGGGCCCGGCACGTGTCCATTCCCATCATTGCGGCAGAAGCCCCGGCGGGCGAGGGCGAATCGGCAGCGCTCAAGGACGTGCAGCACTACATGCGCCCGGGGCTGCTGCAGCTGTCCAGCCTGCCGCCGCTGTCGCTGTACGTGCACCTGCCGTGGTGCCTGAAGAAGTGCCCGTATTGCGATTTCAATTCGCACGAAGCGCGCAGCGGCGCCGAGGGGCTGCCCGAAGCGCGCTACCTCGACGCGCTGATGGCCGACCTGGAAGCGGCGCTGCCCCTGATCTGGGGGCGCACGGTGCACAGCATCTTCATCGGCGGCGGCACGCCCAGCCTGTTCTCGCCCCAGTCCATCGACCGCCTGCTGGGTGACCTGCGCGCGCGGCTGCGGCTGGAAGCCGATTGCGAGATCACGCTGGAGGCCAACCCCGGCACCTTCGAGAAAGACCGCTTCCGCGGCTATCGCGCGGCGGGGGTCACGCGCCTCTCGATCGGCGTGCAGAGCTTCGACGACCGCTTCCTGCAGGCGCTGGGCCGGGTGCACGACCGCGCCCAGGCACTGGCTGCGGTGGAGGAAGCGCGCGACGCGTTCGACACCTTCAATCTGGACATCATGTACGCCTTGCCCGGGCAGGGCATGGCCGATCTGGAGCAGGACCTGCGCACTGCGCTGTCGCTGTCGCCGCCGCACATCTCGATCTACCACCTGACCATCGAGCCCAACACCTATTTCGCCAAGTACCCGCCCGTGGTGCCGGAAGACGACACGGCCTACGCCATGCTGGACCGCATCACCGAGATGACGGGTGCGGCCGGCCTGCAGCGCTACGAGGTGTCAGCCTATGCGCGCAGCGGCCATGCATCGGCGCACAACACCAACTACTGGCAGTTCGGCGATTACCTGGGCATCGGCGCCGGGGCGCACAGCAAGCTGAGCTTTGCGCATCGCATCGTGCGGCAGGTGCGCCTGCGCGATCCGCGCCGCTACATGGATGGCGCCCTCACCGGCCGGGCCATTGCGCAGGACGCCGACGTGCGCCGCGCCGACCTGCCCTTCGAATACATGCTGAATGCGCTGCGCCTGCGCGAAGGCTTCACGCTGCAGCAGTTCATGGAGCGCACCGGACTGCCGCTCACCGCCATCGCCCGGGGGCTGGCGGAAGCCGAGCGCAAGGGGCTGCTCACGCAGGACGCCGGCCATGTGCGGCCCACCGAGCGCGGCTTCGACTTTCTGAGCGACCTGCAGGAGCTGTTCCTCGCCGATTGACAGCCTGGCCGGAGGTCCGTGCCCACCGGTGCTCAACCGGAGGGCCGGGCCGGATCGCTCCTGTCGTGCAGGGGGGCCAAGGCGCGCCGGCATGCTCCGGAAGGACGGCGCCTGAGCCGCCGTCAGACGGCGTCAGAGTGCGTCAGAGGCCCGGGGAGCCCGCCGAAGGATCTCAGCCGCAGCGCACGGCCACGATGCGGTCGGCCGCATCCACCTCCAGGTTCAGCCGCTGGGTGCTGTATTCCTTGGTGATCATCTGGCCCGGGCGCAGCACCCGCGCCATGTTGGCGCCGGACTTGACGCGCGCTGCCTCCACCACTTGCGCCGTGCTGTTCTGGCCCACGAACGATTGGGCGGGCTGCGCGTCGCACACGCCGCCGACCGGTGCGGTGGAGGCGCCCGCCACGGTCGAGGGGCTGGACTTGCTGAACGGCCCGGTGGTGCAACCGGCCATCAGGGCGAGCGAGGCGAGGGGAAGGGCCATCAGGGAAAAGCGCATGGGTGGGAACTCCGTAGTCGGTGAGGGGAAGGAAAGCAGTGGGCGACCATAGCGCAGCGCCCGGCGGCGGCCGTCACCAGTGGTAACCGGCAGGGTGGAATGGGGCGACGCGCGCACCCGCATTCGCCAGGGACCGGGGCCGCTAGCGCTGGGCAGGCGCGGCGTCCAGGCCCAGCAGTTGGACCTGCGCCATCGCTGCATTGGCTTCTGCTGCCGAAGTGAACGGGCCGGCCCGAACCCGGGTGAGCACCCGCCCGCTGGTGGATCGCACTTGCGCGGTGGAAGCCGGCAAGCCGGCTTCCCGCAGCCGCGCGTGGGCGCGGCGCGCGTTGTCCGGATCGCCGAACATGCCGGCGTTGATGTAGAGCTGCCGGCGCGCCGGTTCGGCCGCAGCGGCCGCCGCAGCGCTGGCGCGAGCGCGCGGTGCTGTGGCTTTGGCTGCGGTGGCCGCCGCGCTGGCCAGGACTGTCGGTCGGGTGAGGCGCGCGGCACTCTGGCTGCCGGCGGGGCGTGCGGCAGCCTCGGCGCTGGCTGCGGGGACGGGCGGCGCACCGGGAACACCGGCCGTGGCAGTGCTGCCGGCAGCGGCAGTGGCTGCGGCAATGGTTCCCGTGGCGGCAGCGGCGGCGGCGGGCGTGCTCGCCACGGCAGGCGTGGCGGTCCGCCCAGGCGGGTTGGATGACGCCGCCACAGGCGCCGGCTCCGCCGGGTTGGCGCTGGCATTCGGTGCAGCGGCGCCCGCCGATGCAGCCGGGGCGGGCAGGGGGGTGGTCGCGGCTTCGGCGTTGTTGGCGGTGGTAGCGGTGGTAGCGGTGGTAGCGGGGCTGGTGGGATCGGACGACGTCACAGGGGCCGTGGTGCTCTGTTCCCCTGCGACTGCCTCTGCCGCTGCCGACGTGTTCGTTGCGAGCACGCCGGCCGCTGCCGGTACTGCCTGCGCGGGTGCAGCCCTCTCTGTCGGCGACGCGCCGTCCGTCGGGCGAAAGCTCTCAGGGAAGGCGATCCACCACAGCAGCGCCACCGCAGCCAGGGCCGCATGGGCCGCGATCACCCAGCCCAGCCGCTTGCGCGTCGGGGCCTGGCGGGCCAGCAGTTGAACGGCCTGCGGCAGGTTGGCCGAGGCCGAGAGCGCCTTGGTGATCTTCTTGCGCACCTCGGCATGCATGGCGGCGTCGCCATAGAGGCCCGGCACCACGCAGGCCGCGCACCAGAAAGCCAGCGTCACGCCGGCCAGCACCGGCAGCGGGGCGCCGAGCCACTGGTGCCCCAGCACGAAAAGCAGCAGCGCCACGCCTTCCACGGCGGCGAGATAGACCAGCGCTGGCGCCCACAGTTGTCGGAACACCATCCACCCGAGAGTGAAGAACGCGGCGGCGGCATTCCAGCCGGGCAGGGTGCGTCCGGTGTCGTCCTGCCGCTGGAAGAACGCCAGGTAGCGCTCGGTGTGCTGCGAGCCGAGTGCAGCGCGGTACAGCGCCGGCATGGCGGTGTTTTCGGCAGGGCGCGGCGCCAGCACGGCGGCGGCCTGGGCCGCATAGGCGGTGTGGGCTTGCATGGGCGGAATTCTGGCACGCTGCCAGCGCCGGCCGGGGGTGTGGTTCTACCGAGTCACATGCACTGGGCGCCCGCCGGTCGCCACGCGCCCTGCGGTGCGGGGCGGGCGTGCCACGCGCCCGTCAGCGCAGGGGCGCACGGCGCTGCGCAAGACGCCGCGACCGCAGCAGCGCCAGGCACTCCACCAGCCCTGCGCCCACGCCCAGCACGATGGAGGCGGCAGCCGTCCACCGGCGATGGAGGGAGGGTCTGCGACGCAGTGGGGGCGAGGTCATGCGGCGGGAGCTTGCCGCCGTTTCATGTCAGTTTGACGACGCGCCGCAGTAGCCCCGTGGCCGCGACGGACAAGGCCCGTCCGGTGGCCGGCCCCCGCTATTCTGGACAGCTTCTGGCTCCCCAGCCGCAGCGGGCTCCCCGGCGCCCGCCCCACCCATTCCTTCCCTCTTCGTGACCGCGCCGCTGCTGCCAGAACTGACCGCGCTCGAGCGCATCATCGAGCAGGGTGCGTCCCATCTGCAGGTGCGCACGCTGCGAAGCATCGCAGCGCCGCCCGGTCCCGACCTGCCGCTGCATGCCATCTGCATGGGAAGCGCAGCCCCCGATGCTCCGGCGGTGGGCTTCTTCGGCGGGGTGCACGGGCTGGAGCGCATCGGCGCCCAGGTGGTCATCGCCTATCTGCAGAACGTGGTGAACCGGCTGCGCTGGGATGGCCTGCTGCACCGGCAGCTGGAAGAAGTGCGGCTGGTGTTCATGCCGCTGGTCAACCCGGGCGGCATGCGCATGGCCACGCGCGCCAACCCCCGTGGTGTGGACCTGATGCGCAACGCCCCCATCGCCGCGGACGACCGCGTGCCCTACCTGATCGGCGGGCAGCGCATCAGCGCGCGTCTGCCCTGGTTTCGGGGCGAACCGGATGCGCCGATGGAGGACGAGAGCCAGGCCCTGTGCGAACTGGTGGAGACGGAACTGCTGTCGCGCCAGTTCAGCCTGGCGCTGGACTGCCACTCGGGCTTCGGCCTGGCCGACCGGTTGTGGTTCCCTTTCGCCCATACGCGCGAGCCGATCAGGCATCTGGCGGAATTGCATGCGCTGCAGGAGATCTTCATGCAGGCCTACAGCAACCACCGCTACCTCATCGAGCCGCAGAGCGTGCACTACCTCGCGCACGGCGATCTGTGGGACCACCTCTACATCCGCGCGTGCGAGGAGCCGGGTCGCATCTTCCTGCCGCTGACGCTGGAGATGGGGTCGTGGCTCTGGATCAAGAAGAACCCGCTGCAGCTGTTCACCCGCTCGGGCATGTTCAACCCGCTCATCGATCATCGCCAGCAACGCGTGCTGCGCCAGCATCTGGCACTGCTCGACTTCCTGCCCAGGGCGGCCTGCAGCTACCGCGACTGGCTGCCGGGCGCCGCCGTGCAGGAAGTGCGGCGCGCTGCGGCGCTGGCAGCATGGTACTGAAGGCACGCCGTATGAAAGCCGACCCATGGCCACCTGGATACTGTTGCGCGGCCTGACACGCGAGGCCGGTCACTGGGGGAGCTTCCTTCCAGAGTTTCACGCCCTGGTGGGAGCGCAATGCGTGGTGCTGGCCCTGGACCTGCCCGGAAACGGGAGCCTGCACCGGGAAAGCAGCCCATGGCGCGTGCAGGACATGCTGGCCGCATGCCGGGCGCAGGTCGCCCAGGCCGGACTCAAGCCGCCCTTCCACCTGCTGGCGATGTCACTGGGCGCCATGGTCGCCGCCGAGTGGATGCAGCAGTCACCGGAGGACATCGCCGCCTGTGTGCTGATCAACACCAGCGTGCGCGGATTCAGTCCGTTCTACCGCCGGCTGCGGGGGCGCAATTACGGCACTCTGCTGACATTGGCTTGTGTGTGGGCGCAGCCTGCGCGTGCAGAGGCCGTGGTCCACGCGCTGACCAGCCGCCAGGCAGCGTCAGCGTCGCGCGAAGACTGCGTCGTGGAGTGGGTCGCCATCCGGTCGCAGCGTCCCGTGTCGCGGGCCAATGCCCTTCGGCAATTGGTGGCGGCCGCCGTCTACCGCCCGTCGGTCGCTCCCCCTGCCGTGCCGGTGCTGCTGCTGGCAAGTGTGGGCGACCGGCTCGTGCACTGGGGCTGCTCCGCCGCCATCGCCCGCGCGTGGGACTGCGCGCTGGCCGTCCATCCCGCTGCCGGGCACGACCTGCCCCTGGATGCGCCGCAGTGGGTGCTGTCCTCGGTCGCCACCTGGCTGCGCTCACTGGAGGCTGACAGAGCCTCGGGTGCGCTGGGGCGCCCCGCGTCGATTGGGGTAAACAAGGGGAAACCGGGCGTCTTTTGAAAGGCCTTTGAAAGCCCGCGTCCGCCATCATTACCGCCAGCAACCACCTCAAGAGATACACGTGACCCCTATCGAATCCAACACGGTCCGCGCGCAGGCGTCGATCCGCCGCCGCCAGCTTCTGATCGCCGGCGGGGCCGTGGGGCTGGGCAGCCTGCTGCCAGGCGTGGCCTCCGCGCAATCCGCCTGGCCGGCCAAGTCGATCCGCTTCGTCGTGCCGTTCGCGCCGGGTGGCAGTTCGGAGATCGTCGCCCGATCCACCGCAGTGGAGCTGTCCAAGACGCTGGGGCAGAGCGTCTATGTCGACAACAAGCCCGGCGCGGCGGGCAACATCGCCATGTCGGAGGTCGCTCGCTCCGAAGACCTGCACACCATCATCCTGGGCCACATCGGCACGCTGGCCGTCAACCCGTACATCTTCGACAAGCTGCCGTGGGCACTGAAGGACTTCAAGCCGGTCAGCCTGCTGGCCAAGGTGCCGAGCCTGTACGTGGTGAACGCCGACCTGCCCGTCAAGAACCTCAAGGAGTTGATCGCCCACGCCAAGCGCAACCCCGGCAAGCTCAGCTATGGCTCGGCCGGGAATGGCAGCGCCGGCCATCTGGCCTTCGAATACTTCAAGATGGCCTCCGAGGTCTTCATGCTGCACGTGCCCTACAAAGGCACCGGCCCCATGTTGACCGATCTGCTCGCCGGCCGGGTGGATGCGTCAGCCATCGGTGCGGCCGCCATCATCCCCTTCATCAAGTCCGGCAAGGTGCGTTGCATCGCGACCGGCTCCGCGCAGCGTCTTCCTCAATTGCCGGACGTGCCCACGGTCGCCGAGCAGGGCTTCCCCGGCTTCGAGATGACGCAGTGGTACGGCATGCTGGCGCCGTCCAACATGCCGCAGGCCAACATCGACAAGCTGGCCGCGGAAACGATGAAGGCGGTCAAGGCGCCCGAATCCCAGCGCCGGTTGACGGGCGATGCCGCCGAGGCCATTGGCGGTACGCCCGAGCAGTTCGCACAGTTCATCGCCGCCGAGCAGGAGCGCTGGAAGAAGGTCATCGCGCGGGCGCAGATCCGACCGGACTGAGCCACGCTCGCACTGCGCCCAGGCGCTGCCCAGGCAGTGCCCGGGTGGCGGCACGTCCCGTGGTCTTCGCCCGGCAGGGCCCATCGATAATGGAGTTCGCATGAAACTCCTGCTGGCCGAAGACGAATCCGCGCTCGCCGACTGGCTCATGCGCATCCTCGCGCAGAGCGGCAATGAGGTCGATTGGGTGGCCGATGGGCGCCTGGTCCGGCGTGCGCTGCGGAATGCACGCTACGACGCGCTGATCCTGGACCTGGGGCTGCCGGGCCTGGCCGGGGAGGACGTGCTGCGCAGCCTGCGCGATGAGGACAACCAGGTCCCCATCCTCATCCTGACGGCGCGCGATACCCTCGCCGGGCGCGTTGCCACCTTGAAGGCCGGCGCGGACGACTTCCTGGCCAAGCCCTTCGAGGTGGAGGAACTGGAAGCCCGGCTGCTGGCGCTGACCCGCCGTGCGAAGGGCCGTGAACCCGCCCGACTGGCCTGCGGCCCGCTCACGTTCGACACCGCCACCAAGCGCTTCGACGTGGGCCAGGAAACCCTGGTGCTCACGGCGCGCGAGCACGCCGTGCTGCGCACGCTCATGCAGAGCGGCGGCGAGCCCCTCACCAAGCGGGAGCTGCTCGAGCGCGTGTTCCCGAACGACAGCGACATCCACCCCGAGGCCGTGGAAGTGCTCGTCCACCGCCTTCGCAAGCGGCTGGCGGGCACGGGCGTGCAGATCACGACGTTGCGGGGCCTGGGTTACCTGCTGGAGGCAGTGCCGTGAACCTCGACGCCCTGCACCGGGTCAGCTTGCGCCGAATGCTCATCGCGGTCCTGCTGGCCGGGGTGACGGTGGGCTGCTGCCTGCAGGTCTGGCTCACTTGGCACACGGCGAGCTCTGCCGTCAATGCGGCGTTCGACCGCTCGCTGTTCGGCGCCATCAAGGCGATCGATGCCAACGTGTCGACCGACAGCGGCGGCCTGGCGGTCGAGCTGCCCTACGTGCTGTTCGAGTTCTTCGAACTAACGGCCAGCGGACAGGTGTTCTACCGGGTGGCGACCCTGGACGGGCTGGTCGAGATCGGTAACCCGGATCTGCCGCTGCCGGCGCAGCCGCTGCAGGACCGTCAGCCCTATTTCGAGACCGTGGACTATGCGGGCACCCAGGTCCGTGTCGGAACCTATGTGCGGCCGCTGCTCCATCCGGTCGGCGGGAGCAGCGACCGGCGTCTGGTCGTGCAGGTGGCCGAGCCGTTCGCGTCCCGTGACCAGTTCAGCCGGCAGTTCATCGTGGGCGCGGTGGTTCGCGATGTGCTCCTGGCCGCGCTGGTGGCGGGGATGGTGGCCGCCGCAGTGGCCTGGTCACTGCGCCCGCTGCGGCAACTCCGGCAGGAGGTGATTTCACGGGCCCCTTCCGATCTCTCGGCCATCGACACCAGCCGCGTGCCGCAAGACGTCATTCCGCTGGTGGATGCGATGAACCAGCACATCCATCGCTACCGCGAGCTGCTGGAGGGGCAACGGCAGTTCGTGGACGACGCTTCGCACCAACTGCGCACGCCGCTGAGCACGCTGCTGACGCAGGCCGCCTTTGCCCAGCGGGCCACCGACATCGACAGCATGCGTGACGCCTTGACCGCGCTGCGCGAGCAGCTCAAGCACACGGTCCGGCAGACCAACCAGATGCTGGCGCTGGCCCGTGCCGACACGGTGGAGGTCGCCATGCAGGCCATTGACCTGGGCGCGCTGGCCCGCGACGTCACCAAGCGCTGGTGGCCGCAGGCGCGCAGCCAGCAGATCGACCTGGGATTCGAGATGGCCTGCACGCCGCCACTCGTCCGGGGCCACGGTGGCCTGCTGGAAGAAGCCTTGGCCAACCTGCTCGACAACGCGCTGCGCTACAGCCCCGGGGGCGGCCGGATCACGGTCAGCGTGTCCGTTGCCGGCGCTTGGGCCAGCGTGACGGTCAGCGACAGCGGGCCCGGCATGCCCGCGCATGAGCTACCCCAGGCGGGCACTCGTTTCTTCCGGGCCAGCAATTCGCAGGGCGGCGGGTCGGGGCTCGGCTTGGCCATCGTCCACTCGATTGCCAAGCGGCATGGTGCGATCTTCGATCTGCAGCACGCGCCCGGCGAAGGCGGGCTGGTGGCGCAGCTGCGCTTTGCCTGGGATGGGGAAGCGCCGCATGCATCCTCCGGGCTGGCCTGCGTTGCCTGAGTGGTGCACGAACCGCTTACCGGGCCACGCTCAAACCGAATTCCTTCACCAGCGTGCGGTAGTCCGCAATTTGCTTCTTGACGTAGGCATCCACGTCGTTGCCCACCAGCGTGAGCGGGAAAAGGCCGCGTTCCGCGCGCAGTCGCTCAAAAGCCGGGTCCGCCATCATCTTGCTGAATGTCTCGCGCCAGGCGGCATAGTCGGCGCTGGACACCCGGGGCCCCATGTAGAAGCCGCGCACGATGGGCCACTCGATGGGGGCACCCGCTTCCCTGGCCGTCGGAACCTGGGCCAGACGGCCCGGAAGCCGCTCGGAGGACATCACCGCCAGAATGCGGATCTTCGCCCCGGCCATTTGCTGCTGGCTGGCTTCGGCGGCGTCTCCCGTCACCACGTGGATGTGACCGCCTTGCAGTGCGGTGAGCGCCTCACCCCCGCCTTCGAAAGCCACGAAGCGCATGAGCTTGGGGTTGATGCCGGCGGCACGCGCCAGCAATGCGGCCTTCATCCAGTCCTGGCTGCCGATGGTGCCGCCGGCACCCAGCACCACTCTCGTCGGGTCCGCCTTCATGGCCTTCATCACATCGGCCAGGGTCCGATAGGGCGAGTTGTCGGCCACGATCAAGGCCCCGTAGTCGGTGCCCACGGCGGACAGCCAGCGCACGTCGTTCTCGGTGTGCTGGCCGAACTTGCCCTGCGCGAGATTCAGCAGGGAACCATCGGAGAACGCGACGATGCTGTTGCCGCGATCGCCACGCTGCGCGATGACCGCGTTGTACGCCGCCGCCCCGATGCCGCCCGGCATGTAGGTGAGCCGCATGGGCTGATTGATGTACTTGCCCTGCAGCAACGCGGTCTGGACCAGCTTGCAGGTCAGATCGAACCCGCCGCCGGGCTTGGCCGGTGCAATGCACTCGGTGTTGTCGAGCGGGCCGGCCAGCGCCGCCGGAATGCAGAGGCACCCGCCGGCCAGCGATGCCAGTCGGATAGCGGCCTTCGCAGCCTCTTTCAGGCGTCGGGACGCGGCATCAGCGGCGATCGAGGCCACCGCGCGGCGCGGGCTGGAGGGTACGTGGGAAGACATGGGCAGGGATGAAGCAGGGGCCGTGATCGGTGTTCCCCCAGAAGCCGAGACGCACGGCACGGGCGGGCAGGGACAGGGACAGGGACAGGGACAGGGACAGGGACAGGGACAGGGACAGGGACAGGGAGTTTTCAACAGCGGCATCGGATCGCACGCGCCGTAAAGCGCCTCTTTTGAATGATGGATGAGCGCAGGGCGCTTCGGGCTGGGTCGTTGTATAGCCTTTACCGAAAGCTGGTCGTACTGGGAAACCCGCAGGCGAAGCAGGCGGCTTCCGAAGCCCGTTCCAAGCCCATGCAGTGGCGCAAGCGGGCTCGCTCAGGCCACGAATGCGAACGCACAAGCGAAACCACCGACTGATCGCGCGCAGGTGCCAAGCCACAATGAACCACGCTCAACGTGTTCGCCATGCTCCTCGTGTTCGTCGCACTCGCCGCCCTGACGGTGTTGGCGCTGGGCAGTCTGGTGCTGCCCGTTTACCTGTGGCTGTTGGCGCGGGACGCGGTGGAAGCGCCGCAGCGCGAGGCAGAGCTGGCGGAGATCGAAAGGCTGCTGGCCGAGACTGCGGACCTCGCTGACTGCACCTGTTGGGGGGCGGCGGCGATTCAAGGGCGGGCGCCGTGGCGGAACACCTGCGTCCGCGCACAGCTGCCTTGCGGCTGCGCGATGGTTCAAGGGATTGAACCCCCAACAGGCGGCCATCGATGGCACCTGCGAGCCTCTCCAGCCCGATGCTCGTTGTCTGGCTGCTGTCGCCGGGCGTGCGGGCCAGCCTCTTGATCCGCCGCGGCGCGCGGTCGATTTCCGTTGCGAATCTCTTCACCGTCGGTTGGGGCCTGCCGTTGTTTGTAGGGGCTTATGGCGAGGCAGCAGCTGCGCAACACCCATGAAAAACGCGCCTTGCGGCGCGTTCTGGTGTGCTTTGAAATGTCGTACTGGCGGAGACTGTGAGAGCTAAACACCGCGCAAATTCGTCATCTGCAACGGTTTCAGGAGCATATGTAGGCCATCCAGTAGGCCATCAAGAAACGTGCAGTAGCCTTAGTGGTTAAGGTGGAGCCACCTCAGAAACGATGACTCCAATATTTCGAAACGAGTTTCATGGCTAGTTCTATCATTGATTGAACGACTTGCAGCTTTATATGCATTCCAATTTTCTACACTCAATAACTGGCGGCGGTTCCTCGGTGGAGGACCAGTGCGAATGAATTCCTGAAATTCCTCAAGGAAGTCTCTTAGATAAATCACATGTTCTTGAGGTGAATTTCTGACCAGCCAGTAGTAGACCGGGATATTGCCTTCGGACTGAAGAAGTGGATCACGAAACAAAAAGAGGTCAGACATCAATCCTAGAACATCAAAGATTCTTGTTAGTTCCATAGTTGCGTCATTATCGTCGACCGAATATTGCTCCACAAACTTGTCAAGACTTGTCTTCTTGGTCTCTTGAATGCCTGCAACCTCAAACATAAGAATCTTTGCGGCAGCGTTAAGGTTCTGCCCCTTATTAGTATTGAAGCGAATATTATGAGAAAAGAATGGATGATTGCCGATTTCGCGAATAACGCCTGTAATAGGGCTTGAAAAAGCGTTTCGAAGCTCGGCACCACTAAGCGGCTTGCTCCTGTTCAATCTAACAAAAAGTTCCTCTATAAATGATAAGTCGTCGCTTATAACTCCCACAACGTCCGGATTGAAATTATCGAAATCCTCCGCCACAGCCGGATAGTCTCTTTTAAGCTCTGAATATTTCTTTCCGCCCAAATGTAAGCCTGGGTTTGAGAACAATTTGAAAGTCGGAGACAGTCCGAATTCATCATCGAAAAAGTCGAATATAGCCTCCAGCCGCTGCTTGCCGTCGATAACGGCATAAGACTTCTTCTTTTCGTTGAGTTTGGATGAGCCGAAAACGAAATCAGCGACGTAAAACTTAGGAACATCAAATCCATTGAGGATGGAGTCCACGAGATATTGCTTATCACTCGTGGACCACCGTCGTCCTTTCCGCTGATAGGACGGTTCGAAATCAATTTGGTCGCGGCGATTTTTCCACCATGACAGTGTCTTGGAATCAAGACGATGTATTTTAAAAAGATTGTGACTCGACATGCTAAAATCCAAACGTTCGCTTTAATTCGGCGGCGAGACCCTCTAGATCTGGATAGATTGTAGACTCAGATACCCCTAGAGAAAAAATCTCCTCGCGCACCGAACGCACCTGATCTTTAGGAATTATATATTTTCGGAGCGATTCCAATGGAAAAACCGGTTTGCCGTCTTTGATCCATGAAAATGTTTTTTCCATGGGTTCGGCTTGCGGGCCAAAAACAGTAAAAAAGCCTTGTTGCGCGACAATTCGAGCACTATTGTGAACCCCTCGCATAGCCATAGGAGGGAGTGGTCCAGAAAAAGTATAAACCTCAGATGGGCTATAGCGTTTCAACCAAATATCTTTCGAGGAAAGTACGCCACCGGGAAATCCGGTTTCGGCGTACGCCGCATTGTTCCATTTGTTTGGATCAAGGACGTAAATTGCAGCGTCCGACAACGCATTGCCATGTTTATCAACTTGAACGGATGTGACTGCAAAATGCATTGAAACTAATGGGCTGCCTGACCAATCCAAAAGTCTGGTAGGAACGCGATAATGCTGCATGAAAAACAATCGTTCCCAGTCGTCCTCAGCCCAAACCCTTGATTCAGCGTACGGCAAACTACGCATTTCAAATGTCTCATTGAGTTCAAGCTCTAATTTTTTATACGCTGGTTGATTTTTGGCAGTTTTGTGGCGGAAAAGTGACGGTGTAAGTTGGTAGCTTGCGTCTCCAACCCCTCTATACCAAAAAGAGTTTTTGGTGTAATTAATCCTGTGCAATTCCGAAAGAAACTCCGCAAAAGAGGAAACTACCATCTCCGTCGGCTTTTGATCCCTCGAAGGTTGCGACTGCCCGATTACAGATAACTTTGATGAACCAGGATCCAACCGAATTCTTCTTCTACTCGTATTCGCTGTCATTGCTACGCCTCAAACATTAAAATTTTTTGTGCGAACTTGCCTGCTCGACCCCCTACCGGTAGGGATGTAAGGAATCGATCACCGGATCTGACCAGCGTGTCCAAGATGATGAGCACGCCAACGATTCTCGACGAAACACGACACTACGCAGCATAGGGAAACCGCCCGAGACGCCGCGCCACGCATAGCGAGCGCTCTAGTCGGCACCTTCGACGAATTCAGCACATTAAGCAAGCAGGCGCGGCGGGGTCTCGACCGCGCGCCAGGGGGTTGCACGGGGTCTGGGTCTCGGGGCGTGGGTGGGCCTGGAGGGCCTCCCCGGGGGCAGGGGCGCCCCGGGGCGGGCCGAACGGGTGGGGGGAAGGGGTTCGAGTGGGCGTGAAAAAGCCCGCGCTTGGCGGGCTTCTGATGCGGTGCGCGGCAGCCGCGCTGCGGTGGCCCGGGTTACGGGACTAGGGCCGGGGCCTGCGGTGCGTCGGTCAACAGGTAAGGGCGAAAGTTGCAGGCCGTCACCCCTGCCCAGGCGTTGATGGCGTGGGCCATGGTCGCCTGCAGCGGCGAAATCTCATTGCGGGCGAACACCATCGCCGCTTTCTCCACGTCCCCGAAGCCGCCCACGTTGTTGGGCAGCATGCCCATCAGCTGGGGCGGCACCCGGTGCGCTGCCAGCACGTCGTCGCGGCTGGTGTTCTTGATGTTGAGGAAGTCGTCCTTCGCGGCCACCTCGCTGATCGGGATGAGCTGGATGCCTTCCTTCTTCCCGTTCGGCGCGTAGTAGAAGAGATTCCGGAAGTTGCCGCCGCCCTTCGTTTTGGTCAGCTGGTCGCGCATGGCGTCCACGTCGGACTGCTTTTGGGCTGGGTCGGTCACATAGAGAATGAAGCCGGCGTGGCTGCCGTTGTTGTAGTAGCGGCGGCGGAACAGCGTGGCCGACTCGTTCAGCATGGCCGACTGCAGCGCACCCAGGTACGGCGGCAGGCCGTAGATTTCCTGGTGGATGTCCTGCTCCCGCAGCTGGAACACGTCGCCTGGCGCGAATTCGTGCGGCGTCTGCAGATCGGTGACGAAGAAGAAGCGCCCGGGCTCGATGCCCCGGCGCGCGTACTTGCCCAGCACGTGGCGCAGCTCCAGCAGGCCGCCCAGGCGGTTGCGGCGCCGCTCCAAGTAGCCATTGCCCAGCACCAGAAAATCCAGCGCCATGGCGCGGAAGGCCTCGGCGCTGAGCCACTGCGATGGCACGAACGTGCTCGCCAGCACGTTGATCTTGAACCGCAGCGCCGATTCGTGGTGCGCGCCCACGCGCAGCAGCCGCGCCAGCGCCGCCAGGCTTACGGGCGGCTCGTACCAGTCGCCCGACTCCATGCACTCCGCATACTCCAGCAGCGCCGACCGGCCGCCGATGACTGGCTCGGGGTCGCCCAGGTCGAAGGTGAAAGAATGCGCGGGCGGTATCGATGGCGCTGCATCCGCTGGCGCGGTGGCTGCGGGCTGATGCGAAGAATGGTGGCGTGCGGTGCGGTTGCGTCGTGTCATGGTCAATCCGAGAAAGCGATGAAGGAAGTGGCATGCGGGCTGGCCATGTCGGTGCCCGTCTCCAGTGGTTCGTTGCTGAGCGCATTCATGCAGGCCCAGGCCAGGTCAGAGTGGCCCGTTTCCTGGCTGCGGCCCGCGGCGTAAGTCACGCTGCGCCCGCTCGCGGTCAGCTCGCGTTTGATGGCCATGAAGCTGCTGGCCAGCTCCTTGTTGCCGGCGTCGAACTCCAGCCGGCCGGCCTTGATGACCTGCTGCGCCTTGAGCACCAGCATGGTCTTGCTTTCCACGCTGTAGTTGATGCCCTGCACTGCGGGGAAGAACTGCTGCACCAGCTGATACACGCCCTGGCCGATGCCGGTGGTGTCCACCGTGATGGCCGTGACGTTATAGCGGGTGGTCACGTCCTTGATGGCCTTTGCCTGGGCCTCGAAGTCCATCCCCTTGAACTGTTCGGTGTGCAGCACGCGCAGCGGACCGCCTGCGCGGGTCGGTGGCGCCAGCACCACCAAGCCGGCGGAGTCGCCCGTATGGCTGGGGTCGTAACCCACCCAGACCGGCTGCCAGCCGAAAGGGCGCTGGCTGAACGGCTTGAAGTCCTTCCAGACGTCCCAGCTGTCCACCATGCACGGCTGCAGCATCGACAAAGGGAACACCGAGAAAGAGTCGTCCACGAACCCGCACATCAGCAGGTTGGCGAACTCCGCATCCGAATACTCCAGCCGCAGCTCGTCCAAGTCGAACAGATCGCAGCCGCCGGCCAGCGCATCCATGATCGTGACGATGTTCCGCCACACGCGATCCTCGCCTGTGAACCCCGAGCCGCCCAGGCGCAGGTGCGAAAGATCCACCTCCACCTTGTCGCGCTTCTTCAACCGGGCCGCGCTCCAGAACGCATAGGCGGCGTGCTGAATGCTGGAGGGCGTAGAGAAGTAGGTTTTGCGCCACTTCTTGTGCATTGCCATCCCGCTGGCCACCTTGTTCAGGCGCTCGAAATCCTGCGTCCAGAAGAACTCATCGAAGTAGAAATTGCCGTGGTAGCCCTGCGCCGTGCGCGCGTTGCTGCCGAGGAAATACAGCGTGGCCCCATTGGCCAGAATGATCGGGTCGCCCTTCAACTCCACGCCGGTCACTTCGTGGACGAACGCGCAGATGTACTGTTTGAAGATGTGCGCCTGGGCCTTGCTGGCAGACAGGAAAATCTGATTTCGACCCGTCCCCAGCGCATCGATGAGCGCCTCGCGGGCGAAGTACCAGGTGGCGCCGATCTGGCGGCTTTTGAGGATGGCGCGCGTGCGCTGCTGGCTGCTCTGCCACCAGCCCAGCTGGTACTTGAAAAGCGAATCGAGGAACGCGCTTTTCAGCTGCTCGATTTGCTCATCACTGAGGAAGTTCTTGCCGCGCGACTTCTTCGGCGCCGCGTTGCGCGCCTCGATGTTCGGGTTCAGGTCGGCTTCCCGGCCCGTCTTTTCGTACTTGCCGATGCGCGCCAGGCGCTCCAGCTGGCGGCCGAGCAGGTCGATTTCCTTGAAATCGCCGCCCGTCTTCACATCCTTGGCGATGAGCGTGGACATGCGGGCTTCCAGCGCGTACTCCACCCGCTGGGCTGCTGGCGTGTCCTGCCACTTTTCCGCCTTGCACCACCCGTGCAGCGTGCCGCGCGGAACGCCCAGGTGTTCGGCGATGTGCGAGAGCTTCCAGCCCATCCAGTAGAGCGCGCGGGCCTCGCGCCGCACGCCCGCGCCGCCGTCTATCGGGCTCGATTCGCCTGCAGGCAAGGAATCGAGCGCCAGTGATCGAGCGCCCGACGTGATGGCCTTTTGCGCGGCGCAGCCCGTGTTGCGCACAGCGCTTCGGATCGGTCGCGGCTTCTTGCCTGCCGGCGCTTTGGATGGGGCTTTCTCTTTCATGGCCGCCAGTGTGTTTCGCGCGCGCGCGGAAATCGACCGGCAGAAACTGTGATGCGCGCAGCCACAGTGCGCGCCAATTGCGACGGTGGCGCCAGGTGCGGAACATAGGCATCAGTTCAACACACCGCCGAAAGCGCACCATGCCATCCAAGTTTTTCCGCGTAGCCACCGAAGGCGCCACCACCGACGGCCGCGAAATCCAGCGCAGCTGGATCGAGCAGATGGCCAAGAACTTCAACCCCGCGAAGTACGGTGCGCGTGTCTGGCTGGAGCACTACCGCGGCGTGCAGCCCGACAGCTCTTTTGCGGCGCTGGGTGATGTGCTGTCCTTGCAGTCGCGTCCGGTCGAGGACGGCAAGCTGGCCTTGTTCGCGCAAATCGAAGCGCTGCCCGCTTTGCTGGCCATGAACAAGGCCAAGCAGAAGATCTACACCAGCATCGAGGTGGACCCTGATTTCGCCAAGTCGGGCGAGGCGTACCTGACCGGCCTGGCCGTGACGGACACGCCGGCCAGCCTCGGCACCGAGGTGCTCAAGTTCGCAGCGCAGAACCCGGACGCCAGCCCGTACAAGGGCAAGAAACACAGCGAGGGCGCGCTGTTCAGCGCCGCCATCGAAACCGACCTGGGCCTGGAAGGTGATGCGGACACCATCGCATCCACGCTCATCACCCGATTCAGCGACCTGCTGAAAAACTTGCGCGGCATCGCCGAGCCCAAGCCCACGCCAGAAACCACCAACGACTTCGCTGTCAAGACGCTGGAAGTGCTGGGCGCGGCCGATGCCGCCATTCAACGACAGGCCACCGAGCTGGCCGAAACCAAGACGGCGTTCACGAAGCTGCAGAGCGACTTCGCAGCGCTGACCGTGAAGCTGAGCCAGGAAGACGGCAGCGGCACCCAACGCCCGCAAGCCACCGGCACCGAAGGCGCCGCAAAGGCCGACTGCTGAGCCCCCCGCACCTCACCAGCGAAGCAACCCCGCAACATCCCACCGAGAGACACCACCCATGAAAAACGATACCCGCCGACAGTTCAGCGGCTACCTGCAAGACCAGGCCACGCTGAACGGCGTGCCATCCGTCGCCGTGAAATTCAACGTCGCGCCCACCATCCAGCAGAAGATCGAGAACCGCATTCAGGAAAGCAGCGCATTCCTGAAATCCATCAACATCGTGCCCGTCGATGAGATGCAAGGCCAGAAGCTGGGCCTGGGCACCGATGGCCCGGTGGCAAGCCGCACCGACACCACGAAGAACGATCGTGCGACCCGCGACGTTTCCAGCCTGGAAGGCCGCGGCTACCAGTGCGTGCAGACCAACTACGACACGCACATTCGCTACAACAAGCTGGACATGTGGGCGAAGTTCAAGGACTTTCAGGTGCGCATTTCGCGCGCCATCCAGATCCAGTGCGCGCTCGACCGCATCATGATCGGCTTCAACGGCAAGGCCGCCGCCGCTGACACCGACCGCGTGACGAACCCGCTGCTGCAGGACGTGAACATCGGCTGGCTGGAAAAAATGCGCGTTGAAGCGGCGGACCGCGTCCTCAAGAGCGGCAAGACGCCCGGCAAAGTCACGATTGGCGCCGCCGGGGACTACAAGACGCTGGACGGCCTGGTGTACGACGCGCACAAGTCCCTGCTGGAGCCGTGGCACGCCGCTGCTCCTGATCTGGTCGCCATCGTCGGCCGCGGGCTGATGCACGACAAGCTCTTTCCGCTGGTCGATGGCCAGGACGCTCCCACCGAAATGCTGGCGGCCGACATCGTGCGCAGCCAAATGCGCCTGGGTGGCCTCCAGGCGATCACTGTCCCCTACATGCAGGAAGGCGCGGTGCTCGTCACCAGCCTGGACAACCTCTCTATCTACTTCCAAGAGGGTGGCCGTCGCCGGCATGTACTGGACAACCCGAAGCGCGACCGCATCGAGACCTACGAAAGCTCGAACGACGCATTCGTGGTCGAAGACCTGGGCAAGGCCTGCCTGATCGAGAACATCGCACTGGTCTGACCCCGCGCCGCCGACTGCGAGAAGCCGCTCTAAAAAAGGGAGCCGCTTTTTGCGGTCAGCCAGCCCAGGCACCCACCGCACGACAGAAAGCACCCGCCATGCGCCAGACCCTCGCCCAGCGCCACCGCATGCACCACCTCGCGCTGGCGCAGGCGGCCCAGGCCGCCACCGCCGACGTGCACGGCCAGACCGTGGGCACTGCCTACGAACTCCAGCTGGCGCAGCTGCACCAGCACCGCCTGCGGTTGAAAGACCTGCAGAGCGTGGAAAAGAAGATCGAAGCCAAGCGCGTGCTGCTGCCCGAATACGACGCCTATGTGGACGGCGTGCTGCAGGCGCGGCCGGGCACCCAGGACGAAGTGATCGCCACCGTGCTGGTCTGGCACATCGACGCCGGCAACTACGCCCGCGCCCTGGAGATTGCCGACTATGCGCTGGCCAGCGGCATCACTCCACCGGACCGCTTCCACCGCGACCTGCACACCATCGTGCAGGACGAAGTGGCCGAGGCTGTCATCGAGGGCAAGGTGAAGGGCAGGGAAGCCCTGCAAATCGTGGCCAAGGCCATGGCGCTGACTGAAGCGGCCGACACACCCGACCAGGCGAAAAGCAAGCTGTACAAGGCGGCCGGCTGGGCGGTGCTCGGCAAGACGGGCAGCCACGACGTGGACATGGCCGGGCGCGGCGTCAAAGCCTGCCGCGAGGCGCTGCCGCTACTGCAGCGCGCCATGCAGCTCGACAGCCGAGCCGGCGTGAAAAAAGACATCGAGCGACTGGAACGCCGACTCAAGCCGAGTGCGGCCGAGAAAGCCCAGGCGCTGTAACCCGAGCGTACCCCGCACCCGTGGCGGCTCCTGGGCAACGACAGGCATTGACTTGCTCTGCTCCGACGCCCAGGACCACCGCCACACCTAACACCCCCGAAAGCCGCCCATGTCATTCGTCGCCACTGCGAACCCGCCCGCGAAGGGAACGGAAGCCACCGTGCGCAACGATGGCTTCTGGCCAGATATCGACCGCGAGCAGCTGCGCGCGGACATCCGCCTGGACGGAACGGTGACGCCCGACCGTCTGCACAAGGCTTTGCTGGCTGCGATGTGGTCAGTGAACGACGAACTGCGCCCGTGGAAGTTGGCGCAGATCGTGGCCGGCCGGCCCACGCTGCAAGACGTGCCCGCCGACCAGCTGGACGGGCGCAGCGTCAAGGTGCAGCAGTACCGCGCCGCCATCTACGCCCACGTGCAGGGCCAGCTGGCCGAGGCGTACCGCGACATCGACACGCTGCCGCAGGGGGCCGGCAAAGAGGCGCGGGTGATGAGCGCCATCGAGACACGCATCGACAGCTTCAATCAGGCGCTGCGCTGGGCGGTCGCAGACCTGCAGGATGCGCCCCGTGTGATCGCGGCGCTGCTATGAGCGGCGCCCAGGGCGTGACGGTGCGCGCCCACGCACACGAAACCCTCGACGCCCTGGCTTGGCGCCAGCTGGGCACCACCGCCGGCCACGTGGAAGCCACGCTGGCAGCCAACCCCGGGCTGGCGAAGCTCGCCGCCGACTTACCCGAAGGCCAGGCAGTCCGCCTGGTCAACGCACCGGAGCCCACAAGGCCGATGGTTCACCTGTGGGACTGAAATAATGGCAAAAGAGAAAGTCGTTGACGTGATGGTGGAGGCGGCCAAGGTGTCGCCGCCCGCATTCATCGTGGGCAAGTCCATCGCCGAAGGCTGGACGATCAACCACACCGTGGCTGCCCTGACCATCGTCTACCTGCTGCTGCAAATCGGCTGGCTCCTGTGGCGCTGGCGCCGCGCCGCGCTGGGCCAGGACGTGAAGGGCGAATGATGGACACGCGCCAGAACCTGCTGCGCGTGGCCGTGGCCGCGCTCACCCTGTCCGCCGCCGGCTTCGCTGGCTGGAAGCAGAGCGAGGGCGACGGACCCACCAGCGTGCGTGCAGACGGCGTGCAGGTCCATCACCCCTACATCCCGACGCGCGGCGACGTGCCCACCATCGGCCACGGATCGACACGCTACGAAGACGGCACCCCCGTGCGCCTCTCTGACGCGCCCATTACCCGTCAGCGTGCCGAGCAGCTTGCGCGCAACCTGAACCGCGCCGAAGAAGCGAGATTCAAGGCCAGCCTGCCGGGCGTGCTGCTGTACCCGGGCGAGTTCGACCTTTACGTGGACTTCGTGGGCCAGTACGGCATCGGCAACTGGCTCAAGCCGCGCAGCCCGCGCACCTGGCTGCTGGTGGGCGACTACGTGCGGGCGTGCCACGCCCTGCTGGAATGGCGCTTCCAGGCCGGCCGCGACTGCAAGCTGCCCCAGAACTGGGGGCCGCAGGGGTGCCGCGGCGTCTGGACCCGCCAGCAGAAGCGGCACAGCGACTGCATGGGGATGCAGACGTGATCGGCGCTGCCGTGAAGGCTCACGCCTGGCAGCTGGTCGCCCTCGGCCTCGCCGGCCTGCTGCTGTGGCAGACCCTGCACCGCCACGCGGCCGAGCTGGACGCCGCGAACACCCACGCCACCCTGTCCAGCGAACGCGCCGCAAACGAGAGCAACGCCCGCCGGCAGGCCGAACGGTACCGAACCCTCGAAGGAAACCACCGCGATGACATTGCAAAGATCACGGCCGACGCCTCAACCGTCAACGCTGCTGCGGTGGGTGACGCTATTCGCGCCCGCGCTGCTCATGACCGCCTGCAGCGCGACGTCGCCGAATTCCTCACCGCCCACCGTGTCGCCGCCCAGGCTCGCGCCGCTGCCGGCGATGGCGCGCCAGACTCCGCCGCCCTCGATCTGCTCGCCGACCTGCGCCGCCGGGCTGATGAACGTGCGGGAGAGCTGGCGGAAATCGCTGACCGCGCCCGAATCAGCGGCACCGCCTGCGAGCGCGCCTACGACAGCGCGCACGCGCTGAGCGTGGCAGCACAGCAACCGTAGGCCGGCCCATGTACAAGCTGCAGAGCCTGCGTGCGCTCATCGAGAGCGCCGTGCCGTCCCTCAAGACCAACCCGGAAAACCTCATCGTGATGGCGACGGCTGGCCGCGCTGTGTCCACCATGGCCGGCGGCCTGTCGTTTGAATACGCATACGACATCGCCGTCACCGTGCTGGACTACGCCGGACACGCCGACGCGCTGTTCGTGCCGGTGCTGGCCTGGGTGCGCGTCCACCAGCCCGACCTGCTCGACAACCCAGGCGCGCAAGCGCGCGGCATCGAGTTCAAGGTGGAGCCCTTGAACACCGCGGCGGTGGACATCGGCATCAGCATTCCTGTCACGGAACGCGCCATCGTCAAGCCGGCCCCCGCTCATCCCACGCGCTTCGACATCGACCACCCGCATGAACCCTGCCACCCGGGTGGCCAATGCCTGCCCGAGCATTGGGAGCTGTGGCTGAAAGACCAGAAGCTGGCCGAATGGGACCTGCCGCTGCCGCCTGAGCGCGACCGCTTCGACCTGTAGCCATGGCCGAACTCTCCGCGCTGGAAGACTGGACGGCCGAGCTGCTGCGAAAGCTGCAGCCCACGCAGCAGCGTCGCCTGCTGGTGGAAGTGGCCCGCCGCCTGCGCACGGCGAACGCGCAGCGCATGCGTGCCCAGACCGACCCCGAGGGCCAGGCATGGCAGCCGCGCAAGCCACCGGGCACCCTGCGCAGCCAGCGCGAGCGCCTGCGGCAGCAGGCCAAGCAGCGCACCCCGATGTTCGCCAAGCTGCGCCAGCAGCGCCACCTGAAGGCCAAGGGCCAGGGGAACGCGGCGGTGGTCGAATTCGCGGGCCGCGCGCACCGCATCGCCCGCGTGCATCACTTCGGCGAGTCGGATGCGGTGAACCCTGGCGGCCCGATGTACGACTACCCGGCGCGCGAGCTGTTGGGCATCACCGCGGCCGACATCGATACCGTACGGGACGTGGTGCTGGCCCATCTGCAGGCCTGAACCACCACCGCGAAATGTGAAGCGCGCAGCCACAGTGCCCGCCGCTGGCTTCCCCGCGCGCGCGGCAGCACCATTGCTGCATGCCCGGAAACACCCCCCAACAAGAAAGCCCGCAGGAACTCGCGCGGCGCGCTGAGAACATCGCGCGCATCGGCACGGTCGTGGCGGTCCGGCACGCCAAGCCCGCACGGTGCCGGGTCAAGCTGGGTGACAACACCACCGACTGGCTGCCATGGCTCGCCGGTCGCGCTGCAGGCAAGGCCGGCAGCACATGGTGGCCCCCGGTGGCTGGCGAGCAGTGCCTGGTGATCGCGCCAGGCGGCGACCTGGCCCAGGGCGTGGCGCTGCTCGGCGCTTACAGCGATGCCATGGAAGCGCCATCGGATGAGCCCGGGGTCGAGCGCACTCGCTGGAGCGAAACCGAATTCGCCGAATACCGCGAAGGCCGCCGCACCATCCACACCGAGGAAGCCATCGTGCTGGAAGTCGGCGCAGGCTGCAGCATCGCCATGGCACCCGACAGCATCACGCTGCAGGTGGGCGGCGCTGTGCTGCACATCGGCGCCGACAAGATCACCAGCACTGTGGACATCGTGGCGCACGGCATCAGCGCGGTTCACCACATCCACGGCGGCGTGCGCCGCGGTGGCGACACGTCGGGAGAACCCGAATGATGAACCGCAACACAGGCGAGCGGATGGGCCTGCATGCGCACCTGCAGCAGAGCGTGGCCGACATCCTGGCGACGCCCATCGGCAGCCGCGTGATGCGGCGCGAGTACGGCAGCCTGGTGCCTGCGCTCATCGACCAGCCCGACAACCTGGCCACGCAAACCCGCGTGTTCGCCGCCATCGCTTCGGCCCTGATGCGGTGGGAACCGCGCCTGCGGCTGGCCAAGGTGGCAGCCATCCGCCACGCTGACCGGCCTGGCCGCGTGGACATCGAACTGACAGGCACCTACGTGGGCGCCTTGGGCCGTGAGGCCGCGCCGCTGTCCCTCACCGTTCCCTTGACCGGGGCGCAGTCACAAGGCGGCATCGCATGATCGACCTGCAGACCCTGCCCGCCCCGAATGTGGTGGAGGTGCTTTCTTTCGAGTCCATCCTGGCCGCCGGCAAAGCGGACTTCGCCGAGCGCATGCGCCCGCACCTGCCGGCCATTGACGACATCCTGGCGCTGGAGTCCGACCCGGTGGTCAAGCTGTTGGAGTCGCACGCCTTCAGCGAGCTGCTGATTCGCGCCCGTATCAACGACGCAGCCCGCGCCCACCTCCTGGCATTTGCCGCGGGCTCTGACCTCGACCAGCTGGCCGCGCTCTTTGGCGTCAGTCGCATGGCTGGCGAAACTGACGAACGCCTGCGCGCCCGGCTGCAAAGCAAGATCGCCGCGCTGGGGGCGCACGGCACCCGCCAGCACTACGAATTCCACGCCATGACGGCCACGCCCCTAGTGCGCGCGGCCCACGCCAGCCAGTCCGCGCCCGGCGTGGTGCTGGTCATGGTGTGGGTCACCGACCAGGCCCAGGCGGAGGCAGCCCGGGCCGCCGTCTATGCCGCGCTGGCGGCCGACGAGGTGCGCACGCTGGGCGTGCGCCTCCTGGTGCAGGTCGCTGTGCCGCTGGCCATCGACATCACCGCCCGCATCGCGCGGACCGCCAGCGCCCCCACCAACCTGATGGCGCAGCTGCGCGAACGGCTCGCCGCCGCCTTTGCTGGAATGAACGTCATGGCCGATAGCGTGGCCCGGTCCTACGTCACGACGGTGCTGCACGTTGAGGGTGTCCATGCGGTGGACTACCCGCTATCCAATACGCCGGCCGCCCTCACGCCGCTGGCGGTCGGCCAGTACCCGGTGCTGGGGACGGTCCACCTGATCGATGCGGGGGCCGCGTGAACACGCCGGCCCAAGCGAACCGCCGCACCCTGATGCCGCCAGCGTCCACACCGCTGGAGGTGGTGATGGACACCACGTTTCCGCGCGCGTGGTCAGCGATGGCGGATCTGGCCGAACCCGGCGCCACCGCGCACAACGCCCAGCTGCTGCCCTGGATTGCCCAGCAGTGGCAGGTGACGCAGTTCGCTCCCTATTTCGACACCGTGGACGCGCTCATGGCAGAGGCGGTGCCCTGGCTCATGGAGCGCGGCAGCGCCGCCAGCGTGCGCCGGTCGCTGCGCTGGCTGGGTCACACCGCCGTCACGATTGACGAGGACGGGGCGTGGCTCCACATCGACGCAGGCCGCAACCTCACCGCCGCCGAGCTGGCGCCCGTGGCGCATGTGGTGCGCGAGAGCCTGCCGGCGCACGTGCATTTCTGGCGGGTGTTCCACGGCTACGACGTGCGCCCCCTCGTGCTGGACCGTGGCCCGGCGCTCGATTTCGGAATGCTCGACGGCTACAGCGGCGTTCCCAGCGATGCAGGCCTGCAGGTGTCCTTCGGCGAACGTCAGGGCGGCACGCTGCCCGCTGCGCAGGCGCAGGCCGGCACCAGCGCCGGCACGCATCGCCGCATCAGCGTGGCCCGCTACGACGACTTGCCCGTGCTGGACGCCTGGCGGCTCGACTCCCACGTGCTCGCGGGCGTGTCGGGCGGGGTCATGGAGCTGTACAGCAGCTCCTGCAATCCGGCCAACCCCGGCGGCGGCACGTTGCTGCAGCGGGCCATCCCGTCGGTGGCCGTCGCCTGGTTCGCGCCGCCGCCCGTGGGCGCACGCACTGCCACTGCCAGAAGCCTGCAGCCGTTGCCAGTTCACCCGGCGCCCCATTGGGGTGGCGCCTGGTCTGGGCCGTGGCAGCCCGTCATCCCACTTATTTCATCCGAGGAAACCTAAAACCATGGCAGTTTTGCAAGACAAGGGCCGCACCGCGCTGGCCCGCGCCATCGCTGCGCAGTCCATCTATCTGGCCTGGGGCCGTGGCCTGCCGGCGTGGGACGCCGCGCCGCAGCCCGAGCCCTCCACCGCGTCCGCGCTGGTCGATGAGATCGGCCGCCGGGTAGTGACGGCGGTGCAGTACGTGCAGCCGGATGCCGATGGCGCCATCGAGCTGCCCGATGGCAGCCGCTACGCGCCCGCGCCCCAGCCCACGAAATGGCTGCACGTGCAGTGGACGTTCGACTTTGCCGACGCCGCCGGCGAGAAGGTCCGCGAGCTAGGCATCTTCGTGGGCGGCACGGTGGTCGCCGGCCTCCCTGCCGGCCAGCGCTACTTCACCGCCGCCCAGGTCGCCAACCCCGGCGACCTGTATTCCATGGAGCGCATCCCCGTATTCACACGCAACCCTGGCGTGCGCCAGGTGCAGGAATACGTGCTTCCCTTCTAAGGCGCCCACCCATGACGACACACCACCGTTTCGACCCCACCAAAAACTACGAGCGCATCGACTACCGGCAGGACAAGGTGCTGCAGAGCGCCGAGCTGATCGAGCAGCAGGACATGCTGACGCACCGCATGCGCAGCTTCTTCGATGTGCTGATGCGCGACGGCGACGTGGCGCGAGACGCCCAGATCATCGTGGACCCCATGACGGGCGACGTGCAGGCGCAGGCCGGCGCCATCTACCTGCAGGGCGCCGTCCGCGGGGTGCCGCCGGCCAGCTTCAAGGTGCCGGTGGTGGGCGTGGTCACGGTGGGCATCTACCTGCTCACCACCAGCGTGTCCGAACTCGAAGACCCCGACCTGCTGAATCCGGCCACCGGCTCCCCCGCTTTCCAGCAGCCCGGCGCGCTGCGCACCAAGGTGCAGCCGGCCTGGGGCCATGACAGTGACGGCCAGGCTGGCGCGTTCTTCCCGGTCTATACCGTGGACGCCGGCTACCTGCGGGCCAAGGAAGCGCCGCCGAACCTCGACAGCGTGACCCGTGCCATCCAGCTGTACGACGAAGACAGCACGGGCGGCAGCTACATCGTGGAAGGCTTGGACGTGGTCATGGGCGCCGACAACGCAGACGGCGCGCAGGTGTTTTCCGTGGCCGAGGGGCGCGCCCGGGTGGGCGGCGCGGCTGTGCGTCTGCAGGCCGGCCGCCGGCTGGTGTCGGCGACCGCACCCGACCTGCTGCTGATCGACAGCGAGCCGCACCAGTCGGCCACCGTGGAGGCGCAGCGCATCAACATCGGCCGCCCCCCCATGAAGGGCGTTCCGCAGGTGCGCATCACCGCGCGCAAAACCGTGAACGTGGTGCATGGCGGCTTTTCCGGTGCGGCCGATCCGCTGCCCGATGCCACCGTGATCCAGATCGAGCAGGTGAAGCAAGGCGCCACCGTGTACAAGGCAGACGGCACGGACTGCAAACTGGTCGCCGGGCAGGTGGACTGGAGCCCGGCGGGTGCAGAGCCGGCGCCGGGCAGCAACTACAGCGTGACGTACAAGTACATCGCCAACGCCGAGCCCACGGCGGTGGATGCGCGCGGCTTCACCGTGGCTGGAGCGCTGCCCGACTCGCTGGTCATGGTCACCTACAGCCAGATGCAGCGCCGCATCGACCGGCTGTGCCTGACCCGGGACGGCACATTCGAGTGGCTGCGCGGAATCTCCAGCCCGTGGAAGCCCACCGCCCCGGTGGTGCCCGACGACATGCTGGCGCTGGCCAGCGTGTTTCAGACCTGGGACGCTGACCGCCGGGTCATCATGGACGCGGTCAAGATGGTCCCCATGGCGGAGATCGTCGGCGAACGCGCGCGGCTCGATTCCGTCATCCTCGACCAGGCCGAACTGCGCCTGGCGCTCAACGCCCAGGGCCTGGATTCCGGCATCAAGAAGGGCATCTTTGCCGATCCGTTCCTGAACGACACCCAGCGCGACGCCGGCCTGGAGCAAACCGCCGCCATCGTGCGGGGCGCACTGCAGCTGCCCATCAAGCCCACCGTGTACCAGCTCGGCGCCGGCTTGCCCGAGCGCATCGCCCCCACCCACGGTTACCGGGTGGTGCTGGCGCAGACCATGCGCACGGGCAGCATGCTGGTGAATCCATACCTCGCCTTCGACCCGGTGCCGGCCGCCGTCACACTTACCCCGAACGTGGACCGCTGGACGGACGTGGTGACGCAGTGGGCATCCCCCATCACCGAGCGCCTCTACACGGGTTCCGGCCCTCAGTCGAACTACGCCGGCAGCAGCACCACCAACAAGGTGCTGTCCGAAGTCTCCAGCACGCTGGAGACGCTGCGCCCCATTACCGTGCGATTCGACCTCAAGGGCTGGGGCCCGGGCGAATCGGTGGGCGCGGTGCTGTTCGACGGTTTGGCCGTCGCGCCGCAGCCGGTCGCCGGCCGGACGCTGGTGGCCAACGCGGCCGGCGAGGTGGCGGGCACGTTCGTGGTGCCCGCCAACGTGCCGGCCGGCGCGCGGGTGGTGGAGTTCGCCGGCCCGCTCAAGTCGAAGGGCTCGCAGACCTTCTACGGCCAGGGCACATCGGTGCTTCGCACGCAGCAGAAGGTCACCACCGAAACCTGGTCCCTGTCGTACCCCGCACCCATCGACACGGGTGGCGCGGTGTTCGGCCCCAGCGGCGCGGGCTCGACCCCCACCCAGGTGAACAGCGTTTGCAGCCGATGGCTCTACAGCGGCTATTTCGACCCGCTGGCGCAAACCTTCATGGTCGATGAGCTGACGCAATGCGCCGGCATCGATCTGAGGTTCACCGCCAAGGGCGGCCCGGTGGTGGTGCAGGTGCGCGAGACGGAAAACGGCGTGCCCTCGCAGGTGGTGGTGATCGAGCAGCGCGTGGCGGCCGATGCCATCCAGCTGGGCGCAGACACCCGCATTACCTGGGCGCCCACCCTGCTGCAGGCCCGGCGCGAATACGCCATCGTGGTGCTGTGCGACGACGCCACCACGGCGCTGGCCATCGCCGAACTCGGCAAGCAAGACCCGACCAGCGGCTATGTCACCAGCCAGCCCTACCAGGTGGGCGTGCTGCTCTCGTCCTCCAACGCCTCGACGTGGACGCCCCACCAAGACCGCGACCTGTACTTCCGCCTGCTGGGCGCGCAGTACACCGAGGCCGAGCGCGTCATCGAGCTGGGCGAGGTGGAGCTGAAAGACGCCACCGACCTGATGGTGCTGGGCTTCGCCGAGCGACCATCGGCGGCGGCGAATCTGCTGTTCGAGGTGCAATTTCCCGACAGCATGAAGAGCGAGGTGGTCCGCCTCACGGATGGCCAAGTGGTATGGCTCGCCGCACCCTTCACGGGCAAAGTGAAACTGCGCGCCCGCATCAGCGGCGGCGGCACGCTGGCCGCTGTGCTGCAGAACGGCATCCAGCTGATTGCCGGCACCATCCAGAACACCGGCACCTACATCAGCCGCACCGTGGCGGCCGACGCTAATTGCCGTGTGAAGGTGGTCTATGAGGGCGACCTGCCCGGCGGCTCTGCCGTCAAGGTGGAAGTGCAAGGCACACAGGCCGGCGCGCCGTGGGTGCAGGTGCCCTACCTGTCGGCTAGCACCAGCACGGCCGGCGTGCGCCAGATAACCCACCAGCTGGAGCACTTCAACGCTGGCGCGGGCGCGCGCGTCCGCCTGACGCTGACCGGCGGAACGACGGCCCGGCCGCAGGTGCGCAACCTGCACGGCGTGGTGCTGTAAGGGGGCGGCATGGTCGATACCTACCGCCAACAAGGCAACCCGGTGGATGAGCGCACCCCAGCGCTCGATCTACCCCTGCCTCACCTGCTGAACGACACCCGCGACGACGTGCCGCGGCTGCGCGCCGCCCTCGGCCTGATCGACGCAGCGCACAAGCTGCTGGCCGACAACAAGGCCGATAAGAGCGCGCTGCAGGCATTCGCGCTGGCGACAGCCGACGCCATGGAAGCCAGCGAGCAGGCCGCCGCGAACGAAGTGGCAGAGCTGGCCGCGCAGCTGGCTACGCAGACGCAGCAGCTCGGAAAGCAAATAACCGACATGGGCAAGGCGCTGGAGGCCAAGCGCATCGATCTGCAAGCAGTGGCTGCAGCGAGCACGGCCGCACAGGCCCGCGCGGGGTCGGTGGCTGAACGCCGGCTGAGGCAGGCGCACATCAACACCAGCAACGCCCCCACCGGGGTGCTGCAGCCTGGTACGGAGTATTCCGTCTATGCCCCCGCGTGGACCGAGGGGTGGACGCTGCCCGCTGCGCCACAAATCGGCGACCAGATCGTGCTGCTGGACTCATGGAACACCTGGGGCCTGCGCACCTTCGCGGTCAAGCGGGGCGAGGCTTCGCACCACATCAACAACCGCGCCGAAGACGTGCGGTTCAACCTCGATGTGTGGCGCGTGACGCTGACCTACGTGTGGACCGACAAATGGACCCTCTCGATCGGATGAGCAATGTCATATCTCAGTGAATTTTTGGCAGGGCGAAAGCCTTTGCGCGTAACTCGACTCACCTCCGGAGCCGGGAATTTCACCAAGCTGCCGGAAAGCACTTTCGCCATCGTGCGCCTGCAAGGGGGTGGCGCCAACGGCGAGAACTCCGGCCCCACCTACAACGACGCGGCTGCAGGTGGCGCGGGCGGCGGCGCAGGTGGCTATCTGGAGCGGCGTCTTGTCCTTCAGACCACCACGTATTACGCAGTGGGCGCAGCCGGCTACCCGGGCGGCCATACGGTATTCGGCTCCCTGCGCGCCCCCGGTGGACTGCCTGGCCCGGCCAATAACAACATCGCCATGCTGATGGACGGATACACCGCAGGCGGCGCAGGAGGGCTGGGCGGGACAAAAGGTTTTCTTGCCGCCAATGGCGGCGTCGCGGGGACTAACGGCGGACCCGGCATCGCAGTGGGCTGCACCAACTCATCTGTGGCCGGATGGGGTGGTGCTGGCGCAGCGGGATGGAATGGGCCATCCAACCAAGGCTCCGGTGGCGGTGGTGGAGGCGGTGGCGATTCCGTCATGGGTGCCGGCGGCAACGGCGGGCCGGGCGGCACGGACGGCGCCCCGGGCACGCCGGGCAACAGTGCGACCGGCTACGGCGGCGGAGGCGGCGGGGCGGGCGGCGGTGGCGGCGCCGGCAACAGCGCCGGGGTCAGCGGTGGCTGGGGTACCGGCGGCTGCATCGAAATTGAGGAGTACTGATATGCGGTGTGCGCGAGTGATTAACGGCGTGGTCGACAACGTGGTGGAAGCTGGCGAGGTGCCCGAGGGCTGGGTGCCCTGCGGGAACGCGGCCCCTGGCTGGCTCCAGCGGGCTGGCGGCGACTTCGTGCCCCCGGTGGTGGTGGAACTCCGCCAGGTCAGCCGCAAAGCGTTCCTGTCGCGCTTCACCGACGACGAAGCGGTGGACATCGACCTGGCATCCATCGGCGCCACCCGCGAAGCGGCCACCGTGCGCCGGTACCTCTCCAAGACCAACGCCGCCCAGCACATCGACCTGGCCGACGAAGAGACGCGCGAAGGCGTGCAGGCGCTGGAGGCGGTCGGGCTCATTGCCGCCGGCCGCGCGCTGGAGATCCTCGATTCCCCCATCCAACCGAAAGAACTTCCATGACCTGGCTTTCCTTCCTGGCCGTCCTGGCCGCCATCGTGTTCGTGTGGTGCGCCATCCCCTCGCTGTGGGTGCTCATGCTGCCAGGCGTGCCCGTCGAGCACCGCCGTGCAGCTGCCCGCCATTTCGCCCGTGCATCGGTGCGCGGCCTGGCGATGCTGCCGGCCGATGTGCTGGCGCCGCTGGTGGTGCCCTTCGCGCTGCTGGGCACGCGGTGGGAGTCCGAGCAGCTGCCGCGCTGGGCGCGGTGGTGGGATAACGATGTGGGCCTGAACGGCGACAACTTCCCGGTGTGGGTCGCAGACCCTGATTCGAGCCTGGGCCGCCCGCTGCCGGTACCGCTGGAAGACACCGCCGAGGTGCGCGCGCTCTGCTATTGGGCCAAGGGCCACCACCCGCGAAGCTTCTGGGCGCGTTTCGTGTGGCTCGGCCTGCGCAACCGGGCCAGCGCGCTGGCGCTGTCGCTGGGCGAGCCGGCCGACTACAGCCAGCCGGTGACCGAATGGGGCGACCCCGCCACCAGCCGCGAGCGGGAGGGCTGGCACCTGCGCGTGCATGCCGGCATCTACCAGTTCTATTCCGTCCGCAAGCTGGGCCCGCTGGCGCTGCGCACCAACTACGGCAACAAGCTCAACTTTCTGTCGCTGCACCGGCCGCGCCTGCCGGTGGTGTGCATCACGGCATCGCTGCTGGCCTGGAAAGGCAAACCCGAGCAGGCCGCCACCGCCTGACCACCATCACCCACCACGCCCGCCCGGCCACAAGCCCGGCGGGCTTTTTCTTGTCTGCGCGCCAGCCACAGTGCCCCGCGCTGGCTTTCGCGCGCGGGCGAAAGCACCATCAAGGCCTTCACGCTTCACCGCACAGCACACGCACCGAAAGGGCAACCACTCCATGGCCACAGCAGATTTCCACCACGGCGTTCGCGTCACCGAAGTGACCGAGGGAACCACCTCCCTGCGCCTCGTTTCCACCGCCATCATCGGCCTGGTGGCCACCGCCAGCGATGCCGACGCTGCCGCCTTCCCCATCGACAAGCCGGTGCTGTTCACTTCCATCGCCAAGGCCCAGGCCAAGGCGGGCACCAAGGGCACGCTGGCCACGGCGCTGGCGGCCATCGCCGACCAGGCGCGGCCCGTGGTGGTGGTGGTTCGCGTGGCGGATGGCGTGGGCGCGGATGCTGCCGCCAAGGAAGCAGACCAAACCAGTAAGGTGGTGGGCGACTACATCGGCGGCGTGCGCACTGGCATCCAGGCCCTGCTGGCTGCCGAGCAGCAGCTGGGCGTGAAGCCGCGCATCCTGGGTGCCCCGGGCCTGGATACCAAGCCCGTTGCCGAAGCCCTGACCGCCGTGGCCGAAAAGCTGCGCGCCATGGCCTACGTTCATGCCCACGGTGCCGAAGACGTCAGCGAAGCGCTCGCCTATGCCGAGGGTTTCGGCAAGCGCGAAACCATGGTGATCTGGCCCAACTTCACGCAGTGGAGCACGTCGCAGAACAAGGTGGTGGAGGTGCCTGCAGTAGCGCACGCGCTCGGCCTGCGCGCTGCCATCGACCAGGCGCAGGGCTGGCACAAGAGCCTGTCGAACGTGGCGGTAAACGGCCCCACCGGCATCAGCAAAGACGTGTTTTTCGATCTGCAGAACCCGGCCAGCGATGCCACGCTGCTGAACGACGGCAAGGTCACCACCCTGATCCGCAAGCAGGGCTTCCGCTTCTGGGGCAACCGCACCTGCAGCGCAGATGAGGCTTTCTCTTTCGAGCCGGCGACCCGCACGGCCCACGTGCTGGCCGACACGATGGCGGAGGGCCATTTTGAGTTCATCGACAAGCCGCTCACGCCATCGCTGGTGAAAGACATCCTCGAAGGCATCAACGCCCGGCTGCGCAGCTTGAAGGCCGGCGGCTACATCCTTGACGGGCGCGCCTGGGTGAACTACGAAGTGAACACCACCGAGCTGCTGAAAAGCGGAAAGCTCACCATCGACTACGACTACACGCCGCTGCCCCCGCTCGAAGACCTGGGGTTCCGCCAGCGCATCACCGATGCGTATTACGCCGACTGGTCGGTGCGCGTGGCGGCCGGCGAATAACCGCCGAACGCACCAACGCACACCCCCGCAAACTGAGGAACCGACATGGCACTGCCCCGCAAACTGAAAGCCTTTGCCACCTTCGTGGACGGCACCAACTACATGGGCGAAATGCCCGAAGTCACCCTGCCCACCCTGTCCCGCAAGATGGAGGAATACCGGGGGGGCGGCATGAACGGCGCCATCGAGCTGGACATGGGCCAGGAAAAGATGGAGGCCGAGTTGAAGGGCGCCGGCTGGCTGGTGGGCCTGGCCACCAAGTGGGGCGCCGCTGCGCACGACGCCGTTCTGCTGCGCTTCGCAGGCGCAGTGCAGACCGACGACGACGGCCGGGTCACGCCCGTGGAAGTCGTGATGCGTGGCCGCCTGACCGAGCGCGACCCGGGCAGCGCCAAGGCCGGCGACATGATCGAGCGCACCTACAAGTACAGCCTGAGCTACTACAAGGAAGTGGTGGACGGCCAGACGCAGCTCGAAATCGATCTGGTGAACATGGTCGAAAACGTGGGCGGCGTGGACAACCTGGCCGGCGTGCGCGCCGCCCTGGGCATCTAAGCCCGACCGATTGCCAAGCTCCCAGGCGAAGCCCGTGCCGGGCGGCCTGGTTCGCAGCGGGCGGGTGCGGGTAAGCGCAACTCACCACGAACCCCGCCCGCTGCCTTTTTACAACCATCCACACGAATCCACACCATGACGACGAAGCAAGTCAACACCCCCACGGCTGCGGACACCGCCCAGACCGCTGACGCCGCCACCCCTCTGACCATCAACGGCCGGCGTGCTGTCGCCGTGCCGTTGCAGGAAGCCATCAAGCGCGCGGGCGGCGATGTGACCACGTTGCACCTGATGAAGCCGCGCACCGGCGACCTGCGCGGCCTGCTGCTGGCGGAAGTGCTCCAGATGAAAGCGGACACCATGGCGGCCCTGATTCCGCGCATCAGCGTGCCCACGCTCATCAAGAGCGAGGTGGAAGACCTGGACCCCGCCGACTTGGTGGCGTGCAGCGTGGAGGTGGCTAGTTTTTTGGTGCCGAAGGCGGCTTTGGATTCCCTGCCTGCGTAGAAGACGCCATGGCCGACGTGGCCATGCTCTTTCACTGGCCCCCTATCGCCATGCAGACCATGGAAGTGGGCGAACTCATGGCCTGGCGGCAGCGTGCGGTTGAACGCCACAACCAGCAGCACGCATCGGCCGACTGAAAGCGATAACATGTCCACCAATGGGCACCACTCTCGTCCTCGTTACGTCTTTCTTCTGCATCTCGCTGGTGGTCGGTGCCGTGTTGGCCTTCGTGTGGCTCTGCGGCCTGGCCGGCGGTGCGGTCATGCGCCAGATTGTTCCCGAGCCGATGCCCGATGCGCCGCATCGTGCCGGCCAGCTGGCTGCGCTGATTCGCCGCACCCGCGTGGCTGCCGGGCTCCCGCCTATCAACTGACCCGCGCGTCCTGCGCCGCCCCTTGCAACGGGGTGCGGTATGGCTGACAAACTGCGGCTCGAAGTCCTGTTGGCGGCGGTGGATAAAGTGACCGCGCCGCTCAAGCGCATGGGCAGTGGCGCACGTGCGCTTGCGGGCGATCTGAGCCAGGCCGAAGCTGCCTTGAAGAAGCTGGAGAGCCAACAGCGCGCAGTGGCGGCTTTCAAACGCACCGCCGAACAACTGCGCACCACCCGCGCCCAGCTGCAGGCGGCAAGGCAGGGCCACGCCGAACTGGCCGCGCAGACACACCAAGGGGCAGAAGCTCAAAAAGCACATGCCGTGCAACTGCGAGCGGCGGCTGCCGTGGTGCGGCGCCTGACGGCCAGCTTTGAGCAGCAAGCCAGCGCCGCACGCCGCGCTCGCGCCGTGATGGAGTCTCGCGGCATATCCAACCCTGCAGCGGCGGAAGCGCAGCTGTCCGCCCAGATCGACAAGACCACGCAAGCCCTGCAGCGCAAGCATGCGGCCTACCAGCGCATGGCGGCTCTGGAGAAAGCGCACGGTCGCGTTGCCATGCATGGGGCCATGGTGGCTGCGGGCGGTGCCGGCGCCATCGCTGCCGGCCGGCGCACCGTGGCCACCGGCCTGGCCCCAGTGGGCACCTTCATCCAGCACGAAGACGCGATGCTGGGCATTGCTCGGCAGGTGGCGGGCGCCAGGGACAACGCCGGCAATCTGACCCAGGTCTACCGCGACGTGGAAAAGCAGGTGCGTGAGCTTTCCACCCGGCTGCCGCAGACCACGGTGCAGATCGCGGCGATGACCACGGCGGCTGCTCGGATGGAAGTGCCCACCGAAGAACTCGGGGCGTTCGTGGAGCTTTCCAGCGAGATGGCTACCGCCTTCGATGCGGTGCCTGACCAGCTGGCCGAAAGCATGGGCAAGGTGGCCAAGAACTTCAAGATTCCGGTCACGCAGATTCGCGGCCTTGCGGACTCGATCAATTACCTTGACGACAACGCCATCAGCAAGGGTGCGGACATCATCGACGTGCTGAACCGCACCAGCGGCGTGGCATCGACGGTAGGCATCTCGGCCGCGAACTCTGCAGCCCTCGGCAGCACCTTGTTGACGTTGGGCGAGCGCGCGGAAACCGCCGGGACGGCCATCAATGCCATCTTCACGAAGTTCGCAGCTGCCACGAAGGGAACGAAGAAGTTCAAGGCCGCAGTGGCCGAGATCGGCATGACCACCGAGCAGATACAAAAGGGCATGGCGAAGGACGCGGCCGGCACGCTGTTGAAGGTCGCCGAGGCCATCCGCTCCTTGCCAGAAGACAACCGGATCGGCGTGATGGCCGAAATGGTGGGACTGGAGCACAGCGACACCCTGGCCAAGCTGGTGGACAAGCCGGAGGAACTGACCCGCCAGATGGAACTGGCGAACGGGAGCGCAGGCGAAGGCAGCATGACCCGCGAAGCGCAGGCACGCAATGCCACGCTGAGCGCGCAGCTGCAGATGCAGAAGAACCGCGGGTTCAACGCCATGGCCGTGGCAGGCGAGACGTTGAAAGCCCCGCTGCTGGAGGTGTTCCGGATCATCAACCCACTGCTGGAGGGATTCACGGCCTGGATGCAAGCCAACCCCGCACTCGTCGGCGGGATTCTGAAAGCCGTAGTGGTGTTGGGCCTGGCGTCCGCCGCAATGGGCGCCGTGCTTCTGCCGCTGGGGTTGCTCATGGTGAAGGGAATGCTGCTGCGCTTGATGTTCGCGCGGTTGATGCTGGCGTTCACGGGGTGGGGCGGGACCGTAGCGCGCGTGGCGCCAGCGCTCACCACCGCAGCGCAAGCGCTTTTTGCCTGGGGCCAAGTGCGAGTGCTGACACCGGCCATCGGCATGCTGGCCCGCGCATGGGCATGGGCCGGTGGCGCGGTGGCGCGCCTGGGCCCGTGGCTCCTGCGCGGCGCGCAATGGCTCAGCGCCTGGGGCTCTGCACTCGCCGCCTACCTGCCGGCCGCCCTGCGCTGGGGCGCGGTGCTGCTGCGAATTGCCGGTGGCCCCGTCAGCCTGCTGGCCCTGGCAGCCAACATGCTCTATTCGCGGTGGGCCGACGTGGTCGGCGGGTTCTGGCTGCTCAAGGATGACATCGGCGCCGCAGTGATGGCCGCGGCGAACTACGTGCGAGGCCTTGGCACGCAGTTCTTCGATGCGGGCGTGGCCATCGTGCAGGGGATGGCCAACGGCATCACCAGCCGCATCGCCGCAGTGCGAGACGCCATCAGCATGGTGGCCGGCGACTCCATCGACTGGTTCAAGGAAAAGCTGGGCATCCGCAGCCCGAGCCGCGTTTTCATGCAGCTGGGCGGCTACGTGGGCGAAGGCGCGGCCCTCGGCATTGAACGCAGCTCGGCCGGCGTCCGCGTGGCGGCGTTGGGCATGGCAGCCGCCGCCGCGGTGCCGCTGGCGATGCCGGATCTGGCAATGGCTGCGGGCGGGATGCCGGCCATGGCGCCGATGGCCGCAGTGAGTCAGCCGTTCGCAGCGCCCGGGCCTGCCGCTTCCGGCAGTAGCTACCAGATCACGATCAATGCCGCTGCCGGCATGGACGCCCAAGCCATTGCCCGGGCCGTGGCCGCTGAACTCGACCGGCGTGAACGCGAACGCGACAGCCGCCGTTTCAGCCGCCTCTCTGACATCGACTGACCGAAGAAGGACGCACCACCATGATGGCCGCGCTGGGGCAATTCGTCTTTGCCCTCAACACCCTGGCATTCCAAGAGCTGCGGCGCAGCAGCGCCTGGCGCCACCCGAGCAACAGCCGGGTGGGCGCCAGGCCGGCCCGGCAGTTCGTTGGGCCTGGCGACGAGACCCTTTGCTTGTCTGGCCTGCTGGCGCCTGAGTTCATGGGCGATCGCCTGGCCCTTGACCGGCTGCGCGGCATGGCCGACAAGGGCGCCGCGTATGCACTGGTCAACGGGGCCGGCGAGGCCTTCGGCGCCTGGGTGATCGAGAGCATCGAGGAAACCGGCAGCATCTTCGTGCGCGAAGGCGTGGCGCGCCGGGTGGAATTCACCATCAACCTGGCCCGGGTGGACGACGCGCTCGCCGACCCGGCCGGCGGCACCGATGGCGGCGACGACTGGGGCGACTGGTGGAGCGGCGACGATTGGGATTGGTGGACCGAATAGCCATGGCGCCGAACAGCACCGACACCCCGCACCGCCAGGTGCAGTACGCCCTGGTGGTGAACGGGCGCGACATCACCGCCACCGTGCGCCCGCTGCTCATGCGCCTGCGGCTGCGCGAGAGCCGCGGCGAGGAAGCCGACCAGCTGGACATCACGCTGGACGACGCGCTGGGCAATCTGGCACTGCCCCCGGTGGGTGCGACCGTGGCGGTGCAGCTGGGCTACCGGCACACCGGAATGATCGACAAGGGCACCTACACCGTGGACGAGATCGAGCACACGGGCGCCCCTGACGTGGTGCAGCTGCGCTGCCGCAGCGCCGAGCTGCGCGCCACGCTGCGGCAGCGGGCCACACAGAGCTGGCATGGCGCGACGCTGGGCCAGATCGTGCGAGACATCGCGGCCAAGAACAAGCTCCAGCCCAAGGTGGACGACGCCCTGGCCAGCATCGCCGTGCAGCACATCGACCAGACGAACGAGAGCGACGTGCATTTCCTCACCCGCCTGGGGCGGCAGCACGACGCCGTGGCCACCGTGAAGAAAGGCCGCCTAGTGTTCCTGCCCATCGGCAGCACCACGAACGCCGCAGGCCAGCAGATGGAAGCCATCCTGCTGACCCGTGAAGCCGGCGACCAGCACCGCTACCACTCGGCCGCGCGCGACAGCTATAGCGGCGTGCGGGCCTATTGGTACGACAACAAGGCGGCCGACCGGAAAGAGGCCATCGCCGGGGATGAAGCGAACCTCAAGACCCTGCCGCACAGCTACGCCAGCAAGTCCAGTGCGCTGCGCGCCGCCCGGGCCGAGCAGGGACGCATTGCGCGCGGCGCAGCCACTCTGGAAATCGCCCTGGCCATCGGTCAGCCTGCGCTGATGGTGCAGACCCCGGTGAACGTGCGCGGCTGGAAACCTGAGATCGACGGCACCGGCTGGCTGTGCAAGACGGTGGAGCACAGCCTGGAAAACAATGGGCTGACCACCCGGCTGGAACTGGAACTGCAGCAGCGCGAAACAAAGGCGCGCGAGCCCGAAGCGGCAGAAAGTTCACCTGAAGCGGAAGAGGACGTGACCACCAATTGATGTATGTACGGAAAGACTTGCATTAGAAGATATCCGTACATACAATAATCGCATGCACACAGAGTATGACACCCAGAAAGATGCAGTCAATCTGCAGAAGCACGGCGTGTCTCTGGCGTTGGCTCGGGAAATCGATTGGTCGGCCGTCTTGTGCCATGTCGACAGCCGGGCGGACTACAACGAGGTGCGAGAGGTGGGGTATACGCTGATCGATAGACGGCTGTACTCCGTGGTGTTCGTGCAGCGCGGCGAGACGATGCGAATCATCAGCTTGCGCAAGGCCAATAGTCGTGAGGTGAAGCACTATGAAACAGCCATCCAGTCGCAGTAAAACGGGCATCATCATGCCGACCGCAGCAGAAGACGAAGCCATCAACCGGGGGATTGCGGCAGACCCCGACGCCATGGAGCTGACGGCGGAGCTGGCCATGCGTTTGCAGCCACTGCGCCGCCCAGGCCGCCCGAAGGCGGAACAAACCAAAGTACCGATGACCATGCGCGTGGATGCCGACGTGCTCGACGCCATCAAGGCGACGGGCACTGGGTGGCAGACCCGCGTGAATCTGGTGCTGCGCGAGGCCGTGCGACGCGGCAAGCTGGTGGCATGACTAGGGACAGCCGCAAGCAATTCACGCTGCAGGCAGTAAAAGCCAGGGCCGGCGGAATTCTGCAGATCACCTTCGCCGATGGCGAAGAGATGCAGGTGGACATCGACCCCATCGTGGAGCGCTCTCCCGTGCTGAGCCCGTTGCTGGATGCCGCCGTGTTCAAGCGCGCGAAGCTTGGCGAATGGGGCGGCTCCGTCAAGTGGAGCGGAGACGCGCTAGAACTGGCCGCCGACAACCTGCGCGCCCGAGCCATCGAGCAGGCCGGCGGCTATTCGCACGAGACGCTCATGGAGTGGATGCACCGCCACGGCCTGACGCAACAGGCGGCAGCCGATGCGCTGGACATGTCACGCCGCATGCTGGCCTACTACCTAAGCGGGGAAAAGCCGGTGCCGCGCACGGTGGGCCTGGCATGCTTGGGATGGGAAGTCGAACAGCGGCTCGCCGCTTAGTCAAACGGCCAGCGACAAAAAGGTTTCTTCGTCAACAACCGCGACCCCAAGGGCCTCGGCCTTCGCCACTTTTGAAGCACCAGCGCGAGGGCCTATCACCAGGTAATCAAGCGTGCTTCCCACCGTCGCACGAACAGACCATCCGGCGGCTTGCGCGATGTCTTCCAACTGGTCGCGGCGCTTTGCAGTAAAGCCGGTGAACAAGACGGAGTTCTGCCACTCTTTTTGTTTCGACCGCGCTGCAGGTCGAACTGGCGCGGGTATATACGCCATCACCGTGCTGTGTTGTTCGGCTTCCAAAAGCACTCGAACGGGTATCAGTTCGCCGGTAGTCAGATCGGTCAGATCACCTAGAACGCGGTCGCTGCGGAAAGTGCGATTTTCGAGGCGATCCTGGCAGAAACCCTCAAGGTAAGAGTCGCCTCTGTCATTGGTGCTAATACTCGAGATAGTGGCAGTCCTGATAGTGTGGTTGCCGATGTGATCGCAGTAACCGAACCGAAAAACGCTTGGCAGAAGGATCTGCGCCCGGGGTGCCGGCTCGAATGTTGCCGCACGATGTTCGACGGCCTTCGGTCGGGCAGGTGCTGATGTCTCGGGTACCGGTGGCGATGATGGGAGGCCCGCTGGCTGGGCGGCCACAGGTGGAACCGATATGGCGGGTCGCGCGAGGCGGACGGCTAATGTGCGAGCGCTGCGTAGGGCCAGGCAATGCGGTACCAGCAGGAGAACGCCGATGCAAAAAAACACCACGCTTATTTCTGAAAGCGGCATGGCGAGGGCGCCAGCTACCAAGGCTGACGCGAAAGCTGACAAGGCGCCCGTGACGAAGCCCGCGACATGCGCCACCAGCCTATGAGCGTTGTAAGTCGCCGAAAGCCAATTTGCAAACGCGATCCAGCCAAAGACCCACCCGGCGAGAGTGCAGGCAAGGATGAACGAAACTTGTGCGTCGGTCAGCGGGGCCATCAAAACCTTCTACCGTTCCACCCGTAAACCACGCGCCCGCAAATTCGCACTGGTTGCGAGCCGTCAAGCACGTCAACGGTGCGCACGTTCGGGTTGTCACTGGTCACAACATAGGCGCCGTCCATCCTGCGCGTCACACGCTTGATGAAGAGCTGGCCATTGGCTTGCAGCACATAGACCCCATCGACGTCGGCCACCTGACAGTCCGTGTCCACGACAGCGAAATCACCACTATTCAGTGTGCCCAGCATGCTGTCGCCGTAGGCGTGGACAAGCTGCAGCGCCTCGGGTCGGCTGCGCGGCAGATTGAGGTCAAGCCACCGCCGCGAAACGGGAATGCTTCCCAGGATCACGTCTTCCGTGATGAGGTCGCTGCCCGGTCCCATGCTGCCCGTTGCGCTAAACAAAGGCAACGACACAACATCGTCGGCAGGTGCGGGCGCGGGGACAGGCCCAGAGAGCCTTGTGCCGGCACGCTCCCCGGTAATGACATAGCTCACATCAACGCCAATAGTTGCGGCATGCGCCAGAAACTCGGCTTTCGGGGCAAAGTTGCCGGACTCCCACCCCTGCACCGTTCGGTGCCCTACCTTGCCCGCAGCAGCTACCTCCTGCTGCGTGAGGCCCAAACGCTCACGCTCTTGCTTGAACCGAGCGGAAATGCTTGCGCTACTTTTTTCGTCCATGTTGTTGTAATACGCTAGTAGTTGCGTTACCATCGGGCGCATCAGGTAAACACGCCATCTAACACGATGGTACACACCGCCACACATGGCGGGGAGCTTTGGCAATGGCATACGACAACAGGGAAGAGCACGCCCGCGTGTTCCGTCACACCGTGCGGTTCAAGAAGGCGGACCAGCAGCTGCTGGCCGTACTGGCTGAGCGCCTGGGCATGCAGAAAGCCACGCTCATCGAGAGCATGGCCATGCGGGCCGCTGAAAAGGAGCTGCAGCAGCTGGGCCTGCTCGGCGTAGCCACCGCGGCAAACGGCGCCCCCGCAGGCCGCTAAAGAGCATGAGAGCCATGGACCGATGCAAACCACAGAAACCCAGGTGGAAGTCTCTGCCGAAATGGAGCGCCGCCTGGAGCTACTGCGCAAGCACTACGGGCTGCCCAACACCACTGCGGTGATCGAGCTGCTGATTAGCAGGCAGATCGAGCGCAGCGTTTACGAAATGACGGGCCAGCGGCCCGGCCCGAGATTGGCCATCGACAACACGAAGGATGAACATGATGCAAGCCGCGACCACCCCGAGCAGCTTCCAGGCGCTGGTGCAGGCCAGCCGTGCGCGCGGCCGCCTGGTCGAACCCGTGGCACCTGAACCCAAGCCGAAGATGGTGCAGGCCGGCGTGCGGCTGCATCCCGAGGAAATGGACCAGGCCCGCGAGCTGGCGGCGCTGGAAGAGCGCAGCGCCGCCAGTTTCATCCGCCGGGTGTACCTGCGCGGGCTGGCTGCCTACCTGGCCGATCAGGGCCAGGACACGGCCACCACCTGAACCGGGGCAGCAAATAGCCGCGAAAGAGCCGCTCAAAAGCACCAACCTCATGCCTGACAGGAACGCCCCCGTGATGCACACCACCGCTGAAATCGAAGCGCTGCAGACCGTCGCACCTGCACGCCAGCAGCGCCGCCATCAGGGGCGCGAACTGCGGTACGAAGGCACGCGCATGGAGTGCGCCCACTGCGGGGCAAAGAGCGTCATTCGCCACGGTCGCGTAGTGAGTAAGACCATGCGCGAGGTGATCTACCAGTGCACGGATGTCGAGTGCGGCCATTGCTTCGTGGTGATGGCTGAAACCGTGCGCAGCCTGACGCCAAGCGGCAAGCCCGACCCCACGGTCACGTTGCCGCTGTCCAAGCACCTGCGGCGCGGCCTGGTGCGCGTGCTGCTGGACAACGCGGCAGACGCCGACCACGTGCCATTGACGGACATCGAGCCCACCACGGGCGATCTGTTCGCCAGCGCCAGCCCGCCGGCCGACACGACTTAAACGCCGTCACCTGAGCCGCTCAAAAGCAGCGGCCCAGCCCCCTCCGAACCTACCCCCCGACAGAGCCTGTTTCGCAGGCGCTGCGGACTTTCTCACGCCCAAAAACCGATAGGACCGCCATGACAGCAGCTACCGCCGCCGCAACCGTCGCCCCGGCAGGAGACGACAACGCCATCGCCATGGAGGCGTTGACGCGCCTTTTCATCCTGGCCAGCACGCAAACCCACAGCGGCGCCCGGACGGCGGCCTGCCTGCTGCTGGGCCTCTACAACGGCGCGCGTTTCCCGTTCGACCTGACGGACCTGCGCCTGCTGGACGAAGACAACCTCGCGCGCGCGCTGGCGCTGCTCAAGCTGGATGCTCGGCCCGCCATGGAGGTGCACCAGTGGCTCAACCTGCTGCACGGCCGCACCGACTTCGGCGCGCGCTTCGAGCACCTGGCCCACCGCTGGAAGTTGAAGGGCAAGTGCAAGAAGGAATGGCTGGAGCCGGTGCAGTCCATCGTCTGGGAAGGGGCAGCGGCATGAGGGCGGCAGCCGTGCGCATTTCCGCGCTGTCCACCCTGCTGGGCGTGGCCGGGATGGCCGCCGATGCGCCGCCGCTGGTGTGGCTGTCGCTCGCGCTGGGCATGGTCGGGCTCTGTGCGCTGGTCGCCGCGCTGCGGGGCCATGCGTGAACACCTACGCCATCACCTACCGCGCGGGCGGAGACCTGCGCATGTGTCCTGTGCAAGCCGCCAGCATGGCCGCCGCATGGATTTGCGCATTCGATGTGATCGAGGCGCTGGGCGTGCCTGTCGCTGGCTTCGGCGTGCGCCTTGTGGGTGCCGGCGCATGAGCGGTGCAGCAGTGGTGACCGGCGGCGAATCGCAAGTGGCGCCGTGGCCCGTCGATGCGCTGCCCATGGTCACCGCGCCGCGCGTGCTGAACGTGCTGGCGCCGGGCCAGGACGATGTGACAGCCGAGCCCGCCAAGGGCAAGGTGCTGGCCGACCTGATGCGCGTGCGCGATGAATACGCGGAGATCGCCACCCGTGGCCGCTTCAAGGATGCCGCGTCGCGTGAGTGGGGCGCCATTCCGCTGAACTGGCGCATGAACCTGCTGCTGGTCGCCGGCATAGGGGTGGATGCCGACGATCTGGAGGCGCTGGCCCGCAGGCGCTGGGACTTGTTCTCGCCGCATGAGCGCAACCAGCTGCGCATGGAAATCCGCACCGGCAAGAGAGCGCTGGCCCACGTGGTCGCACTGGCGGCGCGCGTGGTGGAAGTCGAGGTGCAATAGACATGGCCGCGATTCCGCGCAAATTGCCCAATGGCAGCCTGGCCGAGTGGAACCGGGACAAGCCCACGCCTCGGATGGCCCGCGACCACATGGAGCGCGTGATCCGGTGCGCCCCCGCAGGCTGGCAGGCGGCGGTCCGCGCGCGGTTCGAGGTGGTCAAGCCGCCCATGTTCGGGCTGCAGCAGACGGCGGCTGAATACCTGGCTACCCCGCCGGATTGGGCCGTCGCGTGGGACCTGATGCAGTCCATTGCCGACTTCGAGAAGGAGTTCGGCGTAGCCAGCCTGTGGAATCTGGACGACGGCGAAATCTGCGACATGGCCAAGAAGTTGGCCGGCGAAGCGGAAGAGCTGGACTCCGCGTGCATCAACGGCGGCGGCGACCTGGCGGCGCGTGTCGATTCGGTGCGGCTGCTGGTGCGCTGTGTGGGCATCACCGAGGATGTGCCGATCCACGGCGAGCCCGCCGTGAGGCGCGCGCAGGACGCCGCCTGGTGGCGCCGCCGGCTGCGCGTGCATGTGGCCCGCACCGTGGAGGCCGGCGAGATTGGCCTGGGCATGGTCCACAAGGGCCGTGGCGGGTATATCAGCCAGAACGGGCTGGTGCGACGCCAGCATCAGCTCAAGCGGAACGCCGAGGCGCTGGAGTGCACGCTGTTCCGCAACGAGGCCGGCCAGGTGTACACGCTGCGCGAGCTGGCCGCGCTGGGGAACGCCAACCCCATCATCCGCGGCGGCGAGCTGATGACCCGCATTCGCGGCGCTGAGGAATACGCCGACGCCCGCGCCCATGTCGGCCTGTTCTTGACGCTGACGCTGCCGAGCCGCTTTCACCCCGTGAAGCTGGGCAGCGGCGGCCGGCCATTCCCCAACAAGAAGTTCGACGGCGCCACCCCGCGCGATGGCCAGCTGTGGCTGCGTGACATGTGGGCCAAGACGCGGGCCGCCCTGGCGCGCAAGGGCGTGCGCATGTACGGCTTGCGCGTGGCCGAGCCCCATCACGATGCCACCCCCCACTGGCATGCCCTGATCTGGGCAGAAGACGAAGCCGGCGCCCAAGCCATCGAGCAGCAGGTGCGCCACTACTGGCTGAGCGACGACGGGGACGAACGTGGCGCCGAGGCCAACCGCGTGAATATCAAGCGGATGACCAAGGGCGGCGCGGCCGGCTACGTGGCGAAGTACATCGCCAAGAGCGTGGGCCACCTGGCACTGGCCCAGCACATGGACGTGGTGGACGGCCAGCAGATCACGCTGGACCTGGGCCCCACCGGCACGAACGACGTGAAGGAAACAGGGCAGGGCTTCAAGCGCGTGGACGCCTGGGCGGCCACGTGGGGCATCCGGCAGTTTCAAACCATCGGCATGCCCAGTGTGACGGTGTGGCGCGAGCTGCGCCGGGTGACACCTGACCAGCTGGAGCTATTCGAGCGCGAAGGCGACCGCACCACGTCGCGCGCGTTCCATGCCTGCCACCGCCGGGGCGACATCCGCGCCGACTGGCGTTCGTTCATGGAGGCCATGGGCGGCCACGCGCTGCCGCGCAAGCGCTGGCACCTGCGCACGGCCCACGACATGGTGGAGCCGGGCGAGACGAATAAATACGGCGAGGAACTGCGTCACGGCCCCATCGCCGGGCTGGTGCCGCAGCAGGGCCGCATGTGCGGCCGGTGGCTGGTGTCGCGCCGCATCTTGTGGCGCCCGGTGGTCGATGAAGCCACGCATGCGGCGCACGCCGCAGGGGCGAGTGCGCAAGGTGCTGCAGGTCAAGCGCAGGGCCAGGGTGCGACCCCGGCCCGCGCGGCTTTGCCGCGCGCTTGGACTGGTTTCAATAACTGTACGGCCCGCATCACGGGCGAGCTGCGCCGGCTAGTTTTTGGCCCCGGCGACGTCCATGCGTCCGAGTGGCTGACCCCCGAAACGGTCGATTTCTACCGAAATCTGCGGGTTGCTGAGCGCGCAGAGCCGGCGGCCGAGCTGGAAGACGGGTGGGACTGGTGAAAAAGCAGCCCGCTACGCCCACCCGCGCCGCCCAGGCCGGCCGCCGCATGCCCGCCGACCCCGAAAACGCCTCGCCACTGCGCCGCCAGGTGCTGGTCGCCGCCCGCCGCCGCTGCGAAGACATGCAGGACGGGCCCGACGCCCGCGAAGCCATGCGCCGCGAGGTGATGGAAACGCCGGCGGGCCTGCTGCCCGACCTGTTGACCGCGCTTTCCACCGTGCGCATCGACCGCACGGCCCTCTTTTTCCGCTCCGCCATCCCGACCGAAAGGACCAACCCATGAACGCGAAACGCACCGACCCGCGCGTGCATTGCTTCCAGCGCCCCCGCCACGGCGACTACGTGCCAGCCGCCGGTACCACGCCGGACCACCTGCGCGCCGTCTTCGAGGCCGAGCGCAAGCGCCTGGCCGAAGCCACCAGGCCGCGGCGCCGGCGGCGGCAGCCTGCTGCGCCCGCCGTGAACCCTCACCAGGCCCAGCTGCAGCTGGTGGCCTGACACCTGCCAACCACCGAAAGAGAACACCATGCGAACGCATCACGACTGCCCGACCCGCCTTGCCGTCAAGCCGGCCGCGACTCACCCCACCCATGGCATCCAGCCGCGGCGCAGCTACCGCGCGCATCTGATTCCGACCAACGCCAACAGCGCCGACCTCGAAGACCTGGCAGACGCTAACCTGCTGCCGACCATCCGCGTGAAGGCGGCCAACGCCACCCAGGCCGAAGCCCATGCCCACCTGGCCAGCGGCAAGGGCGTGCTGCGCGTTGAGCGCGTGGAGGCCTGAACAATGACGCAAGCGAAGAAGAACGCCGGCCTCTCCCAGCCCGTGGCCCGCACCCGCTGGGACGAGATCAAGGAAGCGGAGCGGGTGCGCTACGGCACCGCGCAGCCCGCGCGCATGGACTGGCGCGCCGGCGCGCCATACACCTGCCCGGAGCTGCATCACCGCAGCGCGAGCGTGCGGCATCCGAGCATCATCGCCGGCCGTCGCGTTGGGGGTGCAGCATGAAGCGGATCTATGTCGCCGGCCCGATGTCCGGTTATCCCCAGCTCAACTTTCCCGCCTTCCACGCCGCCGCTGCGGCGCTGCGCGAGGCCGGTCACCATGTCGAGAACCCGGCCGAAATCAATGCCGATCCGAACGCCGCTTGGCTGGATTGCATGCGCGCAGACATCGCCCGACTGGTCACCTGCGATGCGGTGTACATGCTGCCAGGCTGGGAGCAGTCCCGCGGCGCGCGCATCGAGCAGCAGCTCGCGGCCGGGCTGGGTCTGGACGTGCTTCACGCTGCGACCACATCACTGTTGGAAAGCGGGCGCGGCAATGGCTAGGCGTGATCGGCTGACGAAAACAGACCGTGCCCTGGCCAGCCCAGTGGCCAAGGCGCTGGCCAGGCGCGCCATGCTGGAGCTGCAGGCGGAAATGGCTGCCATCGGCCACCAGTGCCTCCAGGTGCCGCACCTGAGCGAACAGCGCGAGCTGCTGTCTCGGCTGGCGGTCATGCTCGGGGTCGGCGCCGAAGTGGCCGCAGTCGTGCCGGTGCTGGGCGACAACCGCGCCGGCTTGCACCAGGCGCTCGAAGAGGTGGTGCGCATGGCCTGCGATGGCTGCCGCTGGAGTGCGCCGTGGGCCGCGCACTTGCACTTCGCCCTAGAGGTGGCCGCCGAGGTGATGATGGACGACACAGTGCTGGCCATGCGCGTGCTGCCGGGCGCGCGGGCGCTGGCCGGAGACATCATGGCCGGACGCATCCGGCCGCATGCTATCACCCCGCTGGTAACGCCTGAACACTACAAGAACAAGCGCAACGCGGGCCCACCTGATGCCATGCGGGAGGTCGAAACATGCAACGTCTGATATTTAGCAAGGCGCAGCTGCTGGAAGAGCTGGGAATTGTCGAAAACACCCTGCGGGCGTTGATCGAGCAGCGCGCGTTCCCCCGGCCGCGCAAGATGGGAGCGAAGTTGTTCTGGCTGATTGCGGAGGTGGCCGATTGGCTGGCTGGGTGTCCTATGGCGTGGGCGGGCGACAGCACCACGGCACCTACGTCAGGGCAAAAGGAAGGGCGGGCACCCACCGCGTGAGAAGTGCTGAATACGCGAGCCCGAACCGGTGTTCCAGAGCGGTCACGCCCATCCACAGGAGCAAGCGGTCGGTGAGGTCGATTGGCTGATTCCCACCGATGGCCTCGGAACTGAGTTCACCCACTCCGTGACCCTACGGTCGCGTTCTCGCCCCGCGCCATGGCAAGGCCCACTCCCGTCACCCGCTTCACCGTGGCAGATCGCCCCGGTTGGTCCGGGATCTGCGCCTCAACCATTCCAGCGGCTCGCAACACCCGCAAACGGTCAACCTCGTTCTCGTCGACCATTTCTACGGGAAATTTGTCGCAGGCCGCAAGTTTTCTTAGTAAATCTACACACACGGATTCCCTCCAAGCAATGTTTGCCGATTGCATGGTTCAATGCAGAACCACATTCAGCCTATAGGTTCTGAAGCGCGTTCTCAGTGCACTAGGTCGCCGGTGAGGAAATTGCGCAAGTAGGCCTCGCGAATACTGTGTTCGTTGAGGAAAATAATTCCTTCGGCGTTTTCCTTTGCAGCCTCTAAAGCGGCCATTCCTAGCACCGTTCTTCGAGCATGCACAATATTTACAATACTGACAAAGTCCGTACCTGTGCCGAAAGCCTCCTGCAGCGACTGACGCGCAATCCGCAGACTTAACAACCTGCGGTCCGCCTCTAAATCAACTTCGATCTCCTGCGGGCTCCCAGCGACCATGATTATTCGATTGACAGTGCAAAACATGAAGGTGCTCTCTGAGATAAAGTTCGTTATTTATAGGGTCGTGCCCGAGGCGAATCAGCCGCCATGAGGAGGGCCGAGCCGTGTAGGACAAGGTCCCGCTTCAACACCACGGTGTAACCAAAAATTCAAGCGCCCAGCCATGGCGACACAAGAGAAAGGTGAGGCGTTGTCTTACAGACTGGGCGGTAGCCTGCGCTAGAGCATTCGCTTCCCATAACGACTGGAGTGACCATGGCTATTAAGACCGTTGCTGACCTTTTACTTCATGAGCTTTCTGACACATACAGCGCAGAAAAACAGATGACCAAGTCTCTTCCGCGTATGGCTCGGGCGGCAAACGACATTGAGCTTGCTCAAGCCTTCTTGGACCACTTGGAAGAAACGCGTGCCCAAGTAGAAAGAATCGACCAAGTGGTTGAGCTGCTGGGTCTAAAGCTGAAGCGGATCAAATGCGCAGCCATGGAGGGCTTGGTTGAAGAAGGCAAGGACCTTATCGACGGCATCGAAAAAGGACCTGTCCTAGATGTTGCCTTGATCGGGGCAGCCCAAAAGGTCGAGCATTACGAGATCGCGAGCTACACAACGCTAATCACGCTTGCATCCAAACTCGGCTATACCGCGGCGTTGCCATTGCTGGAAGCCTCCTTGGCTGAAGAAAAAGCCACCGATGAAAAGCTCGGCTTGCTTGGCCAAGCGGCAGCTATCGAAAACGCTCAAGCTGATTAATCGATTGGCGGGCACGCTGCATCTCGGCGCAACCGGCAGAGCGGGCAGTAAGCACGAACGGGCGATGCGGCAGTAGCTACGGACGCCGCGGTAAACCAGGAGGCTGGAAGAGTTGCCGCTGGCGCGGGCACAGGCGGATGCGGCGGCCGGCCTACCGGACGGGCGCTGCGAAATAGGCCCACTCTTGCATGATGACCGCACGTTTCTCGAGCATGTCGGCGCGTCGATAGGCCGCCTCGGTCTTCGTGTCGATGGTGTGTGCCAGGCACAGCTCCACCGCATCGCGTGGGTGGTTTGTCGTTTCTCCAGCCCAATCCCTGAACGTCGAGCGGAAGCCATGCGGCACGGCGTCCAGCCTATGGCGCCGCATGAGCGTGGTCAGCGCCATGTCGGAGAGCGCGCCCGCGCGGTTGGAAGGGAAGACGTGCGACACGAGCGCATGGCGCGGCTGTGCTTTCAACAGCGCGACGGCTTGTCGAGAGAGCGGTACGCGATGCTCTTTCTTCGCCTTCATCCGCTCGGCTGGTACTGTCCACAGCGCCGCGTCTAAGTCCACCTCGTCCCACACCATGCCGCGCACCTCACCAGACCGGGCGGCGGTCAGGATCAAGAAACGGAGTGCCCGCGCGCTCTGCCCATCGAGCGTGGACAGCAACAGATAGACGGTCGGCAGCTGGGCAAAGGGCACCGCGGCGTGATGCTTCACCGGCGCTACCTTGTTCGGGTCGGCCAGGATGTGTTCCAGCTGCCCGCGCCACCGTGCCGGGTTCGTGCCCGAGCGATGACCATGCGCGGTGGCCCAATCGAGGATCTGTTCGATGCGCCCGCGCAGGCGTGTGGCTGTTTCAGTCTTTGTCTTCCAGATTGGTGACAGTGCGCGAAGCACCATGGATTGATCGATCTCTGAGACAGGCACGCTCCCGAACTTGGGCGACACGTAGGTGGCAAGCGTGTTGCGCCACTGCTGCGCGTGCTTGGTGCTGCGCCAAGTCGTCTCATGCTCCTGGATGAATGCTTCGGCCGCTTTGTCGAACTCCAGTTTCTGAGCATCCGCCAGCCGCGCAGCCTCACGGGCGGCGGCGCGCGCTGCCAGTGGGTCGGTGCCAGCATCACGAAGTCCGATGGCGCTGCGCGCGGCTTCGCGGGCGGCCGATAGCGACACGCGTGGATAACTGCCCAAGCTCATGCGGCGGCGCGCCCCGCGAAACACGTACCGAAGGACCCACATGCGCGTGCCGCCTTCAATGCGCAGATTCAGGCCGGTCGCCCCACCCACCGCGTGCGAGCCCTCGACCCGAAGGCGGGACACCTCAAGGGCGGTCATCTCAAGAATGCGCTTGGGCATATCTAAATTTGTAGGCCATCAAGTAGGCCAAAAGAGTCTGAATTGAGGATGGGCAGCTGCTGATGGGCCGCTGATTGAATGCTGTATATAACAACAGCAAACGCAGCGTAACACGATGATCTATAAGGGTCAATGCTGTAGCATGGACGAAAAAAAGCGCCCTCATGGGGCGCTGGTTTTTGGTCATCTGGCGGAGACTGTGAGATTCGAACTCACGGACGGTTGCCCGTCGGCAGTTTTCAAGACTGCTGGTTTAAACCGCTCACCCAAGTCTCCGGAAAGCAGAGGCCGCATTCTAGCCGTGTGGCCGGTGCCTCCCGTGCACGGCGCATTACTGCGCGCGCAGCAGGCCCTTCTGCTCCAGGAAGCCGATGACCTCGTCCAGCCCCTGCAGCGTTTTCAGGTTCGTCATCACGAAAGGCTTGCTGCCGCGCATGCGGCGGGTATCGGCTTCCATCACCTCCAGGTTCGCGCCGACGTGGGGCGCCAGGTCGGTCTTGTTGATGACGAAGAGGTCGCTCTTGGTGATGCCGGGGCCGCCCTTGCGCGGGATCTTCTCCCCGGCGGCGACGTCGATCACGTAGATGGTGAGGTCGCTCAGTTCGGGGCTGAAGGTGGCGGCCAGGTTGTCGCCGCCGCTTTCGACGAAGACGATGTCCGCGTTCGGGAACTGCACCAGCATGCGGTCGATGGCCTCCAGGTTGATGGAGCAGTCCTCGCGGATGGCGGTGTGGGGGCAGCCGCCGGTTTCCACGCCCATGATGCGTTCGGCGGGCAGCGCGCCGCTCACCGTGAGCAGGCGCTGGTCTTCCTTGGTGTAGATGTCGTTGGTGATGGCGACCAGGTCGTACTGGTCGCGCATGGCCTTGCACAGCATCTCCAGGATGGTGGTCTTGCCGGAGCCGACCGGGCCGCCGATGCCCACGCGCAGCGGGGGCAGGGGTTTGGTGCGGTTGGGAATGTGGTGCAGGGCGGAGGTTGTGGTGGCGGTGGCAGGTGTGTTCATGCGACGGGCTCGGAATGTCAGGAGCGGAAGAGGCGGGAATACTGGGTTTCGTGCTGCGCCGACAGGATGGCGAGCATCGGTGAAAAGGCTTGCCGGTCGGCGTCGCCCGTGTCGAGGGCCTGGTTCACGGCAGCGGGAATGGCGGCGGCCAGCCGGGCCAGGATGCGCTGGCCCGCGCTCTGGCCCAGCGGCACCGCCTTGATGGCGGCCTGCACCATGTTCTCGGCCCAGCCGAAGGTGTAGGCCAGCAGCACGTCGCGGGGGCTGGCCTCCAGGGTGCTGGCGGCCAGGGCGAAGGCGATCGGATAGGTGGGCGGCAGGGCTGCCAACAGCGCTACGTCGCGTAGAACCGCGGGGTCGTTTGCATGCTGGTTGCGCAGCCAGTCGGCGAACGAGCGGCCCATCTGCTCGGTCTGCAGGCGCATTTCGCTGGTCTCGCGGGTGTGCAGCACCCAGTCGTTGAGGGCGCGAACACGGGTGTGGTCGGCAGACCGCCAGGCCGCCAGCGCCTGTTGCAGCACGGCCATGTCGCCGCGTTCCTGGGTCAGCTGCAGTTGGGCGACCAGCCAGTCGGATGCTGCAGCTTCCGTAGCAACACCCGCCCGATCGACGGCCACTTCCAGCCCTTCCGAATAGGAGAAACCGCCCACCGGCAGGGCGGGCGATGCCAGCCAGATCAGCTGCAGCAGGCTGGCGGGCGGCAGGGGGGATTCGGATGCGCCAGGAGACACGGACAGCTCAGCGATGGTGGTGATGGCCGTGGTCATGCCCGCAGTCGGCGTGCGCATGGCTGTCGTGGCCGGGCGCGTGGCTGTGCCCGGCGGCATGCGCGTGTGCTTCCCCATGGTCATGACCGTGGCTGTGGCCGTGATCGTGATCGTGGCTGTGACCATGGTGGTGGTGTCCGCCGCCCGTGTAGGCACCGCCTTCCGGTTCGAACGGCGCCTGCGTCGCCACCACCGTGAGGTGCATGGCGCGCAGCATGTCGGCCAGTACGTGGTCGGGCTCTATCTGCAGATGGGCGGGCGTGAGTTCGATCGGCACGTGGCGGTTGCCCAGGTGGTAGGCGGCGCGTGTCAGATCGAACGGCGTGCCGTGCTCGCTGCAGTGCGTGATGCGCAGCACTGCCTGGGGCGCGGCGACCACGCGCACCAGCGATCCGTCCTCCGCCACCAGTACATCGCCGCCCCGCACCACCGTGCCGCGCGGCAGGAAGATGCCGAGTGCGCGGCCGGTGGAGTCGGTGGCCGCGAACCGGCTTTTCTGGCGCGTGTCCCAGTCCAGTTCCAGCGTCGCTGCGCGCTTGAGCAGGACCGGCGCCAGGCCCTGTCCCTGGGGAATGCATTTGCTGATGTGAAGCATGGCTAGCGGTGTCACGGGAAAAGTTGAATAATAACGTTCGTTATAACTTGATTCGAAGCGAGGTGTTCGCCATGTCCGCACTCAAACTGACCCAGATCGGCAATTCCGTCGGCGTGATCCTGCCCAAGGAGGTGCTGGCGCGGCTCAAGGTGGAGAAAGGCGATTCGCTGTTCGTGACCGAAGTGGAAGACGGCATTACCTTGCGTCCGTATGACCCGGAGTTCAGCGAGCAGATGGCTGCCGCACGCGCCATCATGAAGCGCCGGCGCAACGTACTGCGCGAGCTGGCCAAGTGAGCGCCGTCAACGACACCTGGGTGTGGCTCGCCCAGGCCGTCATCGTGGCCGTGCACGAAGAGCAGTTGGAAGAACACGGCGGCGGGACGGGCACGCGCGACGAGGGTTTGCTGGAGTCTGCCCTCGCCCGTCCTCGGCAACTGGCGCACTATGGCCGTCCTGACGCTGCGGCCTTGGCTGCCAGTTATGGCTACGGTCTGGCCCGCAATCACCCATTCGTCGACGGCAACAAGCGAACGGCTTTCGTGGCGGTCGAGCTGTTCTTGGCGCTGAATGGCTGGACGCTGGATGCGAGTGACGCGGACTGCGTGATGACCATGCTGGCCGTCGCCTCCGGCGCCCTCGAAGAACCCGCTTTCGCCGACTGGATCCGCGCCCACGCGCAACCGCGCGGCTGACGAGCCGAAGGCCATCGCGCCCGGCCGTCTCAGAAAAGAAAGTACCGCTGCGCCATCGGCAGCACGGTGGCTGGCTCGCAGGTCAGCAGCTGGCCGTCGGCGCGCACGGTGTAGGTCTGGGCATCGACTTCCATGCGCGGCGTATAGCTGTTGTGCACCATGTGCTGCTTGCGCACGCCGCGGATGTTCTTCACCGCCGACAACTGCTTGGCCAGGCCGAAGCGTTCGCGGATGCCGCTGGCAAGGCCCGCCTGCGACACGAAGGTGAGCGACGTGCGGGCCAGGGCGCCGCCGAAGGCGCCGAACATGGGCCGGTAGTGCACGGGCTGGGGCGTGGGGATGGAGGCATTCGGGTCGCCCATGGCGGCCATCGCGATGAAGCCGCCCTTGAGAATCATCGCCGGCTTGACGCCGAAGAAGGCCGGCTTCCACAGCACGATGTCGGCCCACTTGCCCACCTCGATGCTGCCCACCTCGTGGCTGATGCCATGGGCGATGGCGGGGTTGATCGTGTACTTGGCCACGTAGCGCCTGATGCGCGTGTTGTCGTTGCGCTCGCCGTCGCCGGGCAGCGCGCCGCGCTGGGCCTTCATCTTGTGCGCTGTCTGCCAGGTGCGCAGGATGACCTCGCCCACGCGGCCCATGGCCTGGCTGTCGCTGCTCATCATGCTGATGGCGCCCAGGTCGTGCAGCACGTCTTCGGCGGCGATGGTCTCGCGGCGGATGCGGCTTTCGGCGAAGGCCAGGTCTTCGGCGATGGACGCATCGAGGTGGTGGCACACCATCAGCATGTCCACATGCTCGTCCAGCGTGTTCACCGTGTAGGGCATGGTGGGGTTGGTGGAGGAGGGCAGGAAGTTGTCCTCGCCCACCACGCGCAGGATGTCGGGCGCATGGCCGCCGCCCGCGCCTTCGGTGTGGAAGGCGCAGATGCCGCGCCCGCCCACGGCGGCGATGGTGTTCTCGACGAAGCCGCTTTCGTTGAGCGTGTCGGAGTGGATGGCGACCTGGGTGTCGGTCTCGTCCGCCACGTCCAGGCAGTTGCTGATGGCGGCGGGCGTGCTGCCCCAGTCCTCGTGCAGCTTCAGGCCGACCACGCCGGCATCGATCTGCTCACGCAGCGCCTGTGGCTGGCTGGCGTTGCCCTTGCCCAGGAAGGCCAGGTTCATGGGGAAGGCGTCGGCCGCCTGCAGCATGCGTTCGATGTTCCAGGGCCCGGAGGTGCAGGTGGTGGCCAGCGTGCCGGTGGCCGGGCCCGTGCCGCCGCCCAGCATGGTGGTGATGCCGGAGGCCAGGGCTTCCTCGATCTGCTGCGGGCAGATGAAGTGGATGTGGCTGTCGATGCCGCCGGCGGTGACGATCAGGCCTTCGCAGCTGATGATCTCGGTGCCCGGGCCGATGACGATGTCCACGCCGGGTTGCGTGTCGGGGTTGCCGGCCTTGCCGATCGCGGCGATGCGGCCGTCCTTCAGGCCGATGTCGGCCTTGACGATGCCCCAGTGGTCGATGACGAGGGCGTTGGTCAGCACCGTGTCCATGGCACCCTGGTTACGAGTGCGCTGGCTCTGCGCCATTCCGTCGCGGATGGTCTTGCCGCCGCCGAACTTCACTTCTTCGCCATAGCCGCCGGCGCGCAGGGTGTAGTCCTGCTCCACCTCGGCGATGAGGCCGGTGTCGGCCAGGCGCACGCGGTCGCCGACAGTGGGGCCGAACATCTCGGCGTAGGCGCGTTTGGAAAGGGTGGCCATGGTGTGTCGTACGTTCGGTTCAGCGGGGTAGCGCCAGCGTGGCGGGGGCGGCTGCGGGGGCAGACGGTGACGTGGCGGGCGCGCCCTGCAGCAGGTCGCGCAGCGTGCCCAGCGCCAGGGCCAGCAGCACGGCGGCGCAGAGCCGGTAGGTGAAGCGCGCCCAGCGTGCCCCGGCGCGGCGGAAGAGCCGGTCCACCACGGCGGCGCAGACAAAGCACCACAGGACGGAGGAGGCCATGAAGCCCGCAAAGAAAATGCCGTAGTCGCCGGCGGTGGGGTGCGTCACGCCCACTGCGCCCAAGGCGCTGCCCATGGCGGCCCAGTAGGCCAGGTTCTGCGGATTGGTCAGCGACAGCACCATGCCGCTCTGCAGCGCCTGCCGGCCGGCCTGCGCGGGCGCGGCGGCGTCCAGCGCATGCTCCACGCGGGCCGCGCGCCAGCTGTCCCACGACAGCCAGGCCAGGTAGGCGGCACCTGCCAGGCCCACCGGCCAGCGCAGTGCTTCGATCTGCATCGCCATGCCGATGCCGGCCAGGCCCAGCACGGCCCAGGTGGCGTCGCCCACCAGCGAGCCCACCTGCACGGCCAGCGCCGGCCGGAAGCCGCCGCGCACGCCCTGGCGCACGGTCTCGGCGAACACCGCGCCGGGCGCGGCGTTGAACACCAGGCCCAGCAGGAAGGCGGCGGCGAACAGCCCCGTCATGCGGATGCGTCCAGCGGGCCTTGGGTCAGCCCGCGGAAGCCATGCACCACGCGGCTGCCGGCGTAGTCCACCAATTCGACGGTGCGCTGCTGGCCGGGCTCGAAGCGCACGGCCAGGCCACTGCCGATGTTCAGCCGCATGCCGTGGGCGGCGGCGCGGTCGAATTCCAGCGCGGCGTTGGTTTCGGCGAAGTGGTAGTGCGAGCCGACCTGGATGGGCCGGTCGGAGGTGTTGCGCACCACCAGGCCGAGCGTGCGCCGGCCGGGGTTGAGGGCGTGCTCGCCCTCGTCGATGAGGAGTTCACCAGGGACCATGGGATAGCGATCGATGGAGTGGAGTGGGGGGGGGAGTGGGTGGCGCGAGGCCGCGTTCAGGCCAGCCGGGCCAGCATCGCTGCGCCCAGCAGGGCCATACCCGCGCCGCCCGCCACGGCCAGCCAGCGGTGCCGCGCCATGACCATGCGGCCCAGCACCACGCCGGCTGCGTGCAGCAGTGCGGTGGCGATCACCATGCCGGCCAGGGCCAGCCACTGGCTGCCACCCGCCAGCTCCGCGCCATGGGCCGCGCCGTGGAAGAAGGCGAACACGCCCGTCAGCCCGGCGGCCAGCGCCAGCGGCAGGTGGCGGCGCCATGCCACCAGCAGTCCCAGCACCAGCAGCGAGGCTGCGATCATGGGCTCCACGGCCGGCACGGCCACGCCGACAAAGCCTGCGGCCGCCCCGGCCGTTAGCAGCGCCACGAAGGCGGCGGGAGCGAGCCAGACGGGGCGCACGGCCAGGGCGCTCCACACGCCCACGGCCAGCATGGCAGCCAGGTGATCCAGCCCCGTGAACGGGTGGATGAAGCCGTCCAGGAAACCGGCGCCCGCATGCAGCGCGTCTTCCGCGCCATGGCCGGGATGCGCCAGCGCCAGAGCGGGCAACAGGCCCAGGGCGCCCAGAACGATCAGGTTTTTTGCTTTTTTTTTCATAGCATATGGTCCAGTGGATAGGGGCGCTTGAGGCCAAAAAGGCTTGAAATTGGGGTCAGACGATCGGCTGATGCACGGTGACGAGCTTGGTGCCGTCGGGAAAGGTGGCCTCCACCTGGATGTCCGGGATCATCTCGGGCACGCCTTCCATCACCTCGTCGCGGGTCAGTACCGTGCGGCCCTCGCTCATCAGCTGCGCCACGGTCTTGCCGTCGCGCGCGCCCTCCATCACCGCGGCGCTGATGAGCGCCATGGCCTCGGGGTAGTTCAGCTTCAGGCCCCGCGCGCGTCGCCGCTCCGCCAGCAGCGCGGCGGTGAAGATCAGGAGCTTGTCTTTTTCGCGGGGGGTGAGTTCCATGGCGCGGCTGCGGGGCGGAGAGAGGGAGGAGGGATGGGGGGAAATCGGGAGCGCGCCGCGAAGGCCGCGCGCAGTCGGGGATCGTCGGGCGGATCGTAGTCAGCAAGCGCCGTGCCTGTCCATACGCCGAAGGGCGCAGGCCCGGTGCGCCCCGCACGCCGCCCGTGCCTGCACCCCTGCCTGTGCCGGCGCTGGTGCCTGCGCTGGTGCCGGCCGTGGCATGGAACCTGCACCCCGCCCCGTGCCCTCATGTCCGCCTCCGCCCCGCCCACTCCCTCGCCTGCACCCACCGCTGCCGCCGCACCCCTGGATCCCGTGCCCCAGCAGGTGGTGAAGGTGCGCCGGGACTACAACAGCTGGGTCGCCACCGAGACCATGGAGGACTACGCCCTGCGCTTCACGCCGCAGCGCTTTCGCCGCTGGTCGGAGTGGCGGGTGGCCCACACCGCGTTCGGCGCCGCCTCGTTCCTGGTGCTGGAGGCCGTCGGCGCCACCCTGCTGGTGCAGTACGGCTGGGCCAACGCCTTCTGGGCCATCCTGGCCACGGGGCTGATCATCTTCCTGGCCGGCTGGCCGATCAGCGTGTATGCCGCGCGGTACGGCGTGGACATGGACCTGCTCACGCGCGGAGCCGGCTTCGGCTACATCGGCTCCACCATCACTTCGCTGATCTACGCCACCTTCACCTTCATCTTCTTCGCGCTGGAGGCTGCCGTGATGGCCTACGCGCTGGAGCTGGCGCTCGACATTCCGCCGCGCTGGGGTTATCTGATCTGCGCGCTGGTGGTGATTCCTCTCGTGACCCACGGCGTCTCGGTCATCAGCCGACTGCAGATGTGGACGCAGCCGCTGTGGCTGGTGATGCTGGTGGTGCCTTTCGTGTTCGTGTGGATGCGCGAACCTGGTGCGTTCCACGGCGTGCTGCACTACGGCGGGGAATCGGGCGCAGGCGCGGTCTTCAGCCTGCCCCTGTTTGGTGCAGCGCTCACGGTCGGCATCGCCCTCATCACCCAGATGGGGGAGCAGGCCGACTACCTGCGCTTCATGCCGGCGCAGGCGCCGCAGCGGCGCGCCCGCTGGTGGCTGGGGGTGCTGGCGGGCGGGCCGGGCTGGGTCGTGCTGGGCGTGGGCAAGATGCTCGGCGGGGCGCTGCTGGCCTACCTCGCCATCACGCACATGGTGCCGGTGGAGCGGGCGGTGGACCCCAACCAGATGTACCTGGCGGCATATGAATACGTGTTCCCGCACTACGGCTGGGCGGTGGCGGCCACGGCGCTCTTCGTAGTGGTGTCGCAGATCAAGATCAACGTCACGAACGCGTATGCCGGCTCGCTCGCGTGGAGCAACTTCTTCTCGCGCCTGACGCACAGCCACCCCGGCCGCGTGGTGTGGGTGGTGTTCAACACGCTGATCGCCTTCATGCTGATGGAGATGAACGTCTTCACCGCCCTCGGGCAGGTGCTGGGCCTTTACTCCAACATCGCCATCGCCTGGATGATGGCGGTGGTGGCCGACCTCGTGGTCAACAAGCCGCTGGGCCTGTCGCCCCGAGGCATCGAATTCAAGCGCGCCCATCTCTACGACGTGAATCCGGTGGGCGTCGGCGCCATGGCGCTGGCCTCGGCGGTCTCCATCAGCGCGCACCTGGGGCTGTTCGGGCCGCTGGCCCAGGCGTTCTCCGCCGTCATCGCCATGGTGACGGCCTTCGTCGCCGCGCCGCTCATCGCCTGGGCCACGCGCGGGCGCTACTACCTGGCGCGGCCCGCGCAGGCCGTGCCGCCCGCCGGCCGGGCCACGGCGCTGCAGCGCTGCGTGGTGTGCGAACGCGAATACGAGGCCCCCGACATGGCGCAGTGCCCCGCCTACCAGGGCGCCATCTGCTCGCTGTGCTGCACGCTGGACGCGCGCTGCGGCGACATGTGCAAGCCGCACGCGCACCTGGCGGTGCAGTGGAGCGCCGCCCTGCGCTGGCTGCTGCCGCGCCGCGCCTGGCGGCTGCTGGACACGGGCCTGGGCCACTTCCTGCTGCTGATGCTGGTCATTGCGCCGCTGCTGGCCGCCGTGTTCGGGCTGTTCTATCACCAGGAGCTGCAGGCCCTCGGCACCACCGGCGCCCCGGGGACGGCCCTGCGGTCGGGGCTGCTGAAGGCCTACGTCGCGCTGCTCGTCATCTCCGGCATCGTCGCCTGGTGGCTGGTGCTAGCGCACACCAGCCGCAAGGTGGCGCAGGAGGAATCGAACCGCCAGACCCACCTGCTGCAGCGCGAGATCACCCTGCACCGCCGCACCGACGAAGCCCTGCAGGAAGCCCGCCGCACGGCGGAGCACGCACGCGGCGTGGCCGAGGAAGCGCGGGAAGAGGCCGAGCAGGCCCGGCGCCTGGCCGACCAGGCCAACCAGGCCAAGAGCCGCTACATCAGCGCCATCAGCCACGAGCTGCGCACGCCGCTCAACAGCATCCTGGGCTATGCGCAGCTGATGGGCGAGGACACCACCGTGCCGCCCCACCGCCAGCAGGCGGTGGGAGTGATCCGGCGCGGCGGCGAGCACTTGCTGACGCTGATCGAAGGCACGCTGGACATCGCCCGGATCGAAAGCGGCAAGCTCACGCTGCAGGTGCGGCCCATGCGCTTTGCCGACTGCATGCACGAGATGGTGGAGATGTTCGAGCCGCAGGCGCGCGCCAAGGGCCTGCAGTTCCGCTTCGACCCGCGCGGCGTGCTGCCCGAAGTGGTGCGCGGCGACGACAAGCGCGTGCGGCAGATCCTCATCAACCTGATCGGCAACGCCATCAAGTTCACGGCCGCCGGCCACGTGCGGCTGGGCGTGCGGCACGCGCGTGAACTGGCGCTGATCGAGATCGAGGACAGCGGCCCGGGCCTGACCGAGGCCGAGCGCGCCAGCATCTTCGAGCCCTTCGAGCGCGGCGCGGCCAGCAGCCAGGGCGCGGCGCCCGGCGCCGGCCTGGGCCTGACCATCGCCAAGATGCTGACCGAGCTGATGGGCGGCGAGATGACCGTCGTCAGCCAGCCGGGCGCAGGCGCGCTGTTCCGCATCCGGCTCTTCCTGCCCGAAGTGCACCCGGGCGCCCTGGGTGCGGCCGACCTGCCCAGCGCCGGCCTCCGCCCCGTGCGGCGCGGCTATGCCGGCCCGCGCCGCCGGCTGCTGGTGGTGGACAACGAAGAGCCCGACCGGGAGCTGCTGGTGCAGCTGCTCGCACCCCTGGGCTTCGAGCTGCGCACTGCCGCCAGCGGGCACGACGCGCTCGACCTGCTGGCCGCCGGCTACCGGCCCGACGTGGTGTTCATGGACCTCGCCATGCCGGGCATCGACGGCTGGGAGACCATCCGCCGCCTGCGCGCGTTCGGCCATGTGGACGCGCAGGTCGCCGTGGTCTCCGCCAATGCCTTCGACAAGGGGCTGGAGAACGACGTCGGCATCCGGCCCGAGGACTTCATCGTCAAGCCGGTGCGCCACAGCGAACTGCTCGACTGGCTGGAGCGGCGGCTGGCGCTGCAGTGGCTGGAGGCCGGCCCTGAGGCCACCACGCCCCTGCCCGGCGGCGCACGGGCCGCTGCCGACGCTGGCGTGGCTCCGGATACCGCAGCCCCCCTCGTGCTGCCGGGCGCGGCCCTCGCCGCCCCGCTGGCCGAGGCCGTGGCGCTGGGCTACTACCGGGGCGTGCTGAACCAGCTGGCCGCCATCGAGGCCGCGCAGCCCGAATGCGCGGGCTGGGTCGCCCAGGCGCGCGCGCTGGCGCGGCAATTCGACTTCGACGGCCTGGGCCGGATGGTCCCGCCCGCCGTGCCGCCCTCTGCCCCGGCCCCCGGCGGCCCACCCTGAACACGTTCCGAGACAACCCATGCACTCCGCCGCCCCTAGCGTACCCACCACCGTGATGGACCGCGCCCAGTCCGACCTGGTGCTGATCGTGGACGACGTGCCCGACAACCTGGCGATGCTGCACGACGCGCTCGACGAGTCCGGCTTCACCGTCCTGGTGGCCACCAGCGGCGAGACGGCGCTGTCACGCGCCGCCCAGGCGCTGCCGGACGTGGTGCTGCTCGACGCGATGATGCCGGGCATGGACGGCTTCGAGGTCGCCCGGCGATTGAAGTCCCAGCCCGCCACCGCGCACATCCCCATCATCTTCATGACCGGCCTCACCGAGACCGAGCACCTGGAAGCCGCGCTGGCCGCCGGCGGCGTGGACTATGTCACCAAGCCCATCAAGCCGCGCGAGGTGCTGGCGCGCATGAACGTGCACCTGCAGGGCGCGCGCCGTGCCCGGCAGGAGGTGCGGCAGGCCGGCCAGGCGCGCAATGCGCTCGACGCCTTCGGCTATGCCAGCATCACCGTGCGCGCCAGCGACGGACGGCTGATGTGGCAGACGGCGCTCGCGCGCACGCTGCTGCGCGACTACTTCCCGCCCCAGGAGTCCGCGCAGCCGCCGTCCGATGCGGCGGGTGGGATCGCCCCGGCCCCGGCCGGTTCCGTGCCCCCGCCGGTGGCCGACTGGCTGCGCGCGCTGCTGCCGCAGGTCGCGGGGTTTTCGGCGCAGCAGATCGAGCCGCCGCGCTTCGTGGTCGAGCGCGGCGCGCGGCGCCTGTCGTTCAGCCTGCACCAGCAGACCGGCGACAGCGAGGGCGGCGGCGACTGGCTGATCGTCATGCGCGAGGTGTCCGATGCGGCCGTGATCGAGGCGCTGGCCCTGGGCTTCAAACTGACCGCGCGGGAGGCCGAGGTGCTCTACTGGCTGCTCAAGGGCAAGACCAACCGCGACATCGGCGACATCCTGGGTTCCAGCCCGGCCACGGTGAAGAAGCATCTGGAGCGCGTGTACGTGAAGCTGGGGGTGGAAACACGCACGGCAGCCGCCGGCATCGCCATGGCGCGCATCCGGCAGACGCATCCGCAATTCGAGGGCTGACGCCAGGGCGGGGGGAGGGGGCACCGGCTTGCGCGGGGCAGCCGGGGGGAGGGGCAGCGGCCCATAGGGCTATACACATTCTGTGACAATTGCGGCCCCACCCGCAGCGGCGTGGCTCCAGGACGAATGTCTCCGGCCCCCGCTGCCTTCGCATTGTCATGAACGATCCCGCATTTCCACCCCGGGCGCTGGTCCGGCGCGGCAGCCTGCTGCGGCGCAGCCTGTTTCCTTGCATCCTGGTGCTGCTGGTGGTGATCGGGCTGGGCGCCTATCTGCTCATCGTCAACGCGCTCAGCCAGGACGCCGACGTGCTGCAGCGCTCCCGGGTGTTCATCGCCCGCAGCCTGGAGCAGCAGCGCAACGAGGCCGGGCGCAACATCATCGATTACAGCAAGTGGGGCGAGGCCTATTTGCACCTGCACCGCACGGTGGACACGCACTGGGCCTATGAACGCAACAACGTCGGGGTCGGGCCGTTCAAGCTGTACGGCTACAACGGGGTGTGGGTGGTCGATGCGGCCGGGCGCACGGTGTATGGCGTGCTCGACGGCCAGCGCAGCGCCGTGCAGCTTGCCGACTGGCTGCAGGGCGACGTCGCCGGCCTGCTCGACGCGGCACGGGCGCCTGAGGTGCAGGACGGCAGCGTGGTGCGGATCCTCCAGGTGGGCGGGGTGCCCGCGATCGTGGCTGCGGCATCCATCACCACCGGGCGCGACGAGACGGTGTCGATGGTGCCCGGGCCTGCCTCGGTGATGATGTTCGTCACCCTGCTCGATTCCGCCTGGTTCGCGCAGCTCAGCGAGCAGTACGGCCTGCCTGCGCTCCAGCCCTCAGGCCAGGCGCTGCCCGGATACGAATCGATGCCCTTGCTCGATTCGCCAACCCTGCTGCTGAACTGGGACCCGCCGGAGCCCGGCCGTGCACTGCTGCGCACCACGCTGCCGGTGTTCGCGAGCGGCGTTGCGCTGCTGCTGGCGGTGCTCTTCCTGCTGCTGCGCAACGCGCTGGTGTCGGCCCGGCAGATCGAGTCGCAGCTGCTCGCACTGCACGGCAGCCGGTCCGACCTGCAGAACAGCGAGCAGCGCTTCCGGGACATGGCCGAAACCTCGTCCGACTGGCTGTGGGAAGCCGACGCCGAAGGGCGCATCACCTACCTTTCCGACCGGTTCTCGGAGGTCACCGGACTGGATCGCAGTGCCTGGCTCGGCCGTCCGCTGGCCGACCTGCTGCGGCGCGAGGACGCCCAGCCGCTGGCGCCCTGGCTGGGCGGGGCGGTGCCGGGCGGTGGCGAGGGCGGGGCGGGCCGCGGCACGCTGCTCTGCCACATCGACGACCACGCCGGCCTGCGGCGCGTGTGCCGCATCACCGCGCGCGTCATCCAGGGCGGCTTGGGCTTTCGCGGCACGGCGACCGACCTGACCGACGAATGGCAGGCGCAGGAGCGGCTGCGCCACCTGTCGCTGCACGACGCGCTCACGGGCCTGGCCAACCGGCGGCAGCTGCACGAATTCCTCGCGGCCCGGCTGGACCCCACGGCCGGCGGCGAGCCGGCGGTCACGGTGCTCTGCCTCGACCTGGACCGCTTCAAGCCGATCAACGACGCGCTGGGCCACGCCCTGGGCGACCAGGTGCTGCAGGAGGTCGCCCGGCGCCTGCAGGCGCTGGTGGGGCCCCGCGAACTCGCGGCGCGCCTCGGCGGCGACGAATTCATCCTGGTGCTCGCCGGCACGCTGCCGCCCGAGGAGGTGGACCGCCGCTGCGCTGCGGTGGTGGCCGCGCTGGCGCGCCCCTTTCAGCTGGGCGACCACACCGTGCAGACCGGCACCAGCATCGGCGTGGCCCTGGCGCCCCTGCACGCCCGCACTGCCGACGAATTGCTGCGCCAGGGCGACATCGCGCTCTACGACGCCAAGGCCGCCGGCCGCAACACCTGGCGCTGCTACACGCAGGCGCTTGACCTGCAGGTGTCGGCACGCCTGCAGATGGAGCGTGAACTGCGGCTGGCACAGCGCCGCGGCCAGATGCGCCTGCACTATCAGCCCTGCCATGCGGTGGAGGGCGGGGCGCTGCGCGGCCTGCAGGCGCTGGTGCGCTGGCAGCACCCTGAAAAAGGCCTGCTGCTGCCCGGCGCCTTCATGCCGTTGGCGCGCGAGACCGGCCTGGTCCGCGCGCTGGGTGCATGGGTGATCGACACGGCCTGTCGCGATGCCGCCGGCTGGCCCGCCGACCTGCGGGTGTCGGTGAAGCTCGCGGGCGGTCAGTTCGGCGATGCGGCGCCGGGCGTGGCGACCGACGACCTGCCCTCGGTCGTGGCGCGGGCACTGGAGGGCAGCGGCCTGCCCGCCGCGCGGCTGGAGCTGGAGATCGACGAATGCATTCTGCTGGCGCACGGTGCAGAGGCACTGCAGACGCTCACCGAACTCAAGCGGCTGGGGGTGCGCCTGACGCTGGGCGACTTCGGCGCCGGTTTTGCGTCGCTGGCCTGCATGCGCGACCCGCTGCTGGACGGCTTGAAGATCGGCCCCGGCTTCGTCACCCGGCTTCCCGAACGGCCGCAAGGCCAGGCCATCCTGCAGGCGCTGGGCCTGCTCGCCCGCTCGCTCGGCCTGCCAGTGCGGGCCGAAGGGGTGGAGAGCCAGGCGCAGTGGGACTGCCTGCAGCGCCAGCCCGTGGACGAAGTGCAGGGCTTTCCCTTCCGCCCGGCGCTGCCGGCGGACCAGCTGGCCCCACTGTGGGCCGGCACGGCGGCGCCGGGCACGCCGCGCTCGGACTGAGGCCTGGAGGCTGGTTTCAGACGTTTTCGGCCTCGGGCGCCCTTCATCATTGGGTTGTTTGCTATTAAAAACATAGCGGATGCCCACCGGGGCGTTCCTGCCGAGGGCTTCTGGGACAATCCGCCTCCGTCCCGCCGCTTCGGAAGCCGGGCGCTGCCGGCTTTTCCATGAACGACATACCGCCGCTGCGCTGGTCCACCCTGCGCCGCAACCATCCTCTGCTGCTGCGGCTCTTCCCCGCCATCTGGGCCCTGCTGGTGCTGATCGGCGTGGGGGTCTACCTGCTGGTGACCAACGCGCTGAGCCAGGATGACGACGTGCAGCAGCGCTCCCGGACCTTCATCGCCCACAGCCTGGAGCAGCAGCGCGGCGAGATCGGCCGCAACATCATCAACTACAGCAAATGGGGCGAGGCCTACCGCCATCTGCACCTGACGGTGGACAAGGCCTGGGCGGACGACCAGCGCAACGTGGGCGACATTCCATTCGATCTTTACGGCTACAACGGCGTCTGGGTGGTCGATGGCGCCGGCCGCACCGTCTACGGCGTCATCGACGGCCAGCCCTCGGCGTCGGCGCTGACCGACTGGCTGCAGGGCGACGTGGACGGCCTGGTCGCCCAGGCGCGCGCGCCGGCGCTGGCCGACGGCAGCGTGGTGCGCGCGATGGAGGTGGCGGGCGCGCCGGCCATCGTCGCGGCCGCCAGCATCACCCCCGGGTGGGACCCATCGATCGCGGTCGTGCCCGGGCCACCCTCGGTGATGATGTTCGTCACCGTGCTGCGGCCGGACCGGCTGGCGCAGCTGAGCGCCAACTACGGCCTGCCGCCGCTCACCGCATCGCGCCAGCCCCTGCCGGGCTACGAGTCCATGCCGCTGCTGGAGTCCGCCACGCAGCTGAACTGGCAGCCGCCCCGGCCCGGCCGCGGCCTGCTGCGGCAGACGCTGCCGCTGTTCGTGGCCAGCGTGCTGCTGCTGGCTGGCGTGCTCTACCTGCTGCTGCGCCATGTGCTGGCGACGGGGCGGCAGATCGAAGCGCAGATGCAGGCGCTGCGCACCAGCCAGGCGGAGCTGCAGGGCAGCGAGCGGCGCTTCCGCGACATGGCGGAGACGTCTTCCGACTGGCTGTGGGAGGTGGATGCGCAGGGTCGGCTCACCTATCTGTCCGACCGCTTCGCGCAGGTCACCGGGCAGCGGCGCAGCGACTGGCTCGGCCGGCCGCTGGCCGATCTGCTGCGGCCCCACGAAGGCGCATTGCAGCCCTGGCTGCAGCACGCGCTGTCGGGCATGGAGGGCTCCGCCACGCTGGTCTGCGAGACCCGCGGCCCCGCCGGCCAGCAGCGCATCTGCCGCATCACCGCCCGGGCCATCGAGGGCGGCCGGGGCCATCGCGGCACGGCGACCGACCTGACCGACGAATGGCAGGCGCAGGCCGAGGTGCGCCACCTGTCGCTGCACGACGCGCTGACCGGCCTGCCCAACCGACGCCAGCTGGACCAGTTCCTGTCGCAGCACTTGGCGCCGGCCGCCGGGGCGCCGCAGCCCGGGCTGGCACTGCTCAGCCTCGACCTCGACCGCTTCAAGCCGGTCAACGACGCGCTTGGCCACGCCGTCGGCGACCAGGTGCTGCAAGAGGCCGCGCGGCGCCTGGCCGCGCTGGCCGGGCCGGGCGGCATGGCCGCGCGCGTGGGTGGAGACGAATTCATCCTGGCGCTGCCGCAAGCGGCGGGCGCCGCCACCGCGCCGCTCGACCTCGACGCGCTGTGCGCCCGCGTCATCGCGGCGTTGTGCGAGCCCTTCTGCCTGGAAGGCCAGGTCGTCTTCATCGGCACCAGCGTGGGCGTGTCCCTGGCGCCCGCGCATGCGCGCACACCCGACGAGCTGCTGCGGCGCGGCGACATTGCCTTGTACGAGGCCAAGGCGGCGGGCCGCAGCACCTGGCGCCTCTACACCGACGCCATGAATGCCCACGTCTTGGCGCGGCGGCAGATCGAGGGGGAGCTGCGCACGGCGCTGGCGGATGGCCAGCTGCGCCTGCACTACCAGCCGCGCTATGCCTTGCCCGGCGGCGCCCTGCGCGGGCTGGAAGCGCTGGTGCGCTGGCAGCACCCCGAGCGCGGTCTGCTGCTGCCGCAGGAATTCATTCCGCTGGCCGAGGAAACCGGCCTCATCCGCCCGCTGGGCGAGTGGGTGCTGCACACCGCCTGCCAGGAGGCCGCCCGCTGGCCCGCGGCGGTCAGCGTGTCGGTGAACCTGTCGCCCGGCCAGCTGGGTGGCGACGGGCCGGGTGCCGGCGACCGGGCCCTGCCCCGGGTGGTGGCGCAGGCCCTGGAGGCCAGCGGCCTGGCCCCCGGCCGGCTGGAGCTGGAGATCACCGAACGCGTGCTGCTGGACCACGAGCAGGGCGTGCTGCAGACGCTCACGGCGCTCAAGCAGCTCGGCGTGCGCCTCAGCCTCGACGACTTCGGCACCGGTTTCTCGTCACTGGCCTATCTGCGCCAGTACCCGCTGGACGGCATCAAGATCGACCGCAGCTTCGTCGCCCAGCTGCCCAGCCAGGGCAGCGACCGCGCCATTGTGCAGGCCATGAGCCAGCTGGGCCGGTCGCTGGGCCTCACGGTCACGGCCGAGGGCGTGGAGACGCAGGGCCAGCTGGACTGCCTGCTGCAGCAGCGCTGCGACGAGGTGCAGGGCTTGCACTTCAGCGCGCCGCTGCCGCCCGAGGGCGTGGCGGCGCTGTGGACGGCGGCGGGGGTGGCGGGCGATTCGGCGCTGCCCCAGCGATGACGGGGCGCGGGCGCCCCCCGTGGATGAGCACCTGCAGCGATTCAGGGAGAAGCGACAGGCACCCGGGCCGGGCTAGAAACGCACCCCGGTGGACAGCCGCACCATGTTCTGCCGCGTGAAGTTCACCAGCGGGTCCCACGCGGCGCGCACGAACCAGGTGGGCATGTCGTAACCCACCGACAGGCCGGCGCGGCGAGCGAAGCGGCCATCCACCGTGCCCTGCTTGGCCAGCAGGTCGATCGTGAGCCGCTCGCCGCCCGGCCGCGGACTGCGCCACACCAGGTGCAGATTCTGCTGGTCGGGGTTCTGCCGGTTGTCGCGCACCAGCTGGAGCGCCAGGGTGTCGCCGCTGCGCCAGCGGTGGCTGGCGTACACGCTGTACGCGTCGTTGGGGTCGAAGTTCAGGTTGGCGTAGTCGCGCAGGTTGGTGCGCCCCAGGCCCATGCCCACCACCCAGGTGGTGCCGGTCTCCACGGCCAGGCTGCCGCCGACGAAGCCGCCCGAGGCGATCTGCACCGACGGCAGCATGCGCCACGCACCCAGGGCCAGGGTGCTGTCCCATCCCGCGCGCGGCTGCGAAAAGCCGAGCGCGGGCGAGCGGAACATGCCCACCCACCACTGGTCGTCGCCCCGGCTGTAGCGCAGGTTGACGTCCACCCCGGGGCCGGCGGGCAGGCCGCCGCCCGCGACCTGGTAGAGGCCCGTGGTGAGCTTGAAAGGCCCGGGCGCGTCGCCCGCCGTGTCGGTGGCGGCGCGGGCGACCGGCATGGCCAGGGCCAGGGCGGCCAAGCACAGGGCCGCCGGCACGGCGGCGCAGGCTGTGGGGCGCAGCAGGCGGGGGCGCGGGGTGTCAGAGGGCACGGCGTCCGATCTCGATCAAGCGGTTGTCGGGCAGCTGGAAGTAATCGGAGGCCCGCGCCGCATTGCGCTGCAGCGACCCGAACACCGCCTTGCGCAGCGGGCCCAGGCCGGCCAGCCGGCCCGCGCCCAGCGAGGCGCGCGAGGTGAAGTACGAAGTGGACATCGACTCGATGTGGAGCCCCTTCTGGTAGGCCAGCAGCCGCAGCGTCTCGGGCACGTCCGGCCGCTCCATGAAGCCGTGGCTCGCCGTCACGCACCAGACGCCATGGCCCAGCTCGCGGGCCTGCAGGCGGCCGTCGGCCGGCACCCGGGGCACCGGCCGGGTGTGCACGGCCAGCACCACCACGCGTTCGTGCAGCACCTGGTTGTGCTTGAGGTTGTGCAGCAGCGCGTGCGGCACGCTGTCCGCGTCGGCGGTCATGAAGACGGCGGTGCCCCGCACCCGATGCGGCATGCCGTGCGCCAGGCCCTCGACGAAGGGCGCGAGCGGCAGGCGCTCCTGCGCGGCGGCCTGTTCGGCCGTACGCCGCCCCCGGGCCCAGGTGGTGAAGACGAACAGCACGAGCGCCGCGACCGCCAGGGTGAGCCAGCCGCCGTCGGCGATCTTCAGGGTGTTGGCGACGATGAAGGTGATGTCGACGAGCGCGAAGCAGCCCACGCCCACCCCTACCGCCAGCGGGTTCCAGCGCCAGAGCCGCAGCGCCACCACGCCCGCCAGCAGGGTGGTGGTGAGCATGGTGAGCGACACGGCGATGCCGTAGGCCGCCGACAGCGCGCTCGAACTGCGGAAAGCCAGCACCAGCATCAGCACGCCGGCCATGAGCAGCCAGTTCATGGTGGGCAGGTAGATCTGGCCGATGGCGGCGCCCGAGGTCTGCACGATGCGCATGCGCGGCAGGTAGCCCATGCGGATGGCTTGCGCCGTCATGGAGAACGCGCCCGAGATCACGGCCTGCGAGGCGATGACCGTGGCGCAGGCCGCCAGCACCACCACCGGCAGGCTGGCCCAGGCGGGAAAGAGGCGAAAGAACGGGTTGTCGATGGCCGCGGGGTTGGCCAGCACCAGCGCGCCCTGGCCGAAGTAGTTCAGCACCAGCGAAGGCAGGGCGATGAACAGCCAGGCGAGCCGGATCGGCGTAGCGCCGAAATGGCCCATGTCGGCATAGAGCGCCTCACCGCCCGTGAACGCGAGGAACACCGCGCCCAGCACCGCGAGGGACTGGGCCGGGTGCGTGGCCAGGAACCGCAGGGCCCAGCGTGGGTCGACGGACTGCAGCACCTCGGGGTTCTGCGCGATCTGCAGCCCGCCGGACACCGCCAGCACGCCGAACCAGAGCAGCATCACCGGGCCGAACACGCGGCCGACCGATTCGGTGCCCCAGCGCTGCACGAAGAAAAGCCCGATCAGCACCAGCAGCGTGATCGGCACCACATAGGGCTTGAATACCGGCGTGGCGACTTCCAGCCCTTCGACGGCCGACAGCACCGAGATGGCGGGCGTGATCAGGCTGTCGCCGTAGAACATGGCCGCGCCCACCAGCCCCAGCCCGGCGACGGTGCGCCACGCCCACGGGCGTGCGCCGCCGCGCTCCAGCGCCTGCGCGGCCAGGCCCTGCAGCGCGAGGATGCCGCCTTCGCCGTCGTGGTCGGCGCGCAGCACGAACACCACGTACTTCAAGGTGACGACCAGCATCAGCCCCCAGAGCACCAGGGACAGCAGGCCGAGCACGGCGGCCCGGTCCAGCGCCACGCCGTGTTCCGGGTTCAGGCATTCCTTGAAGGCGTAGAGCGGCGAGGTGCCGATGTCGCCGAAGACCACGCCGAGCGCGGCCACGGTGAGGGCGGATCGGGCGGCGAGGCCGGGGACAGGAGCGTGCGCACGCGCCGGAGTGGAGGTCATGAGGGAGAGAGGCCGAGTAACGTCGGCGCATTGTGCGTCGGCGGCCGCGGCCGGTCACGGACCGTGCCGGCGCCGTGATGCACCCGCGCAACGGTGCGCGAGGGGGCGGCTCACGCCCCGGCGCCCCTCTCGGCGGTTTCAGGAACCTTTCAGGCCCGCAGCACTTGATATACCTGCGCATTCAGCTATGAAAGGCATAGCAAAAGGCAGAAGGTTCAGCGCCCGACGGCTTTTTCCAGCTCGGCCTTGTTCATCTTCGAGCGGCCGGCGATGCCCTCCTTGCGCGCTTCTTCATACAACTGCTCGCGTGTGCGGCCCTGCGCGCCGCTGTGCGAGCGCTGCCCGCCGCGCACCGGCGCCGGCGTGTCGCGCACGGTCTTGGGGTTGGGGTCTTTGGCCTCGCCGTGCTGGGCGCGCTCTTTGTTCACAGTGCGCGCCGCGATCGACTCCGCCGTCTTGGTGCTGCGCCCCTGCTCCTTCAGGCTGTCCTTGATGTGCTCGTATTGGCGTTCGCGCTTGGCGCTCCAGGCGGCTTTGGGCATGGCGGACCTTTCGGGTGACGATGGTCCAGCGATCTGAACCGCCCGCGCAGCGCCGGCCTGTCGGCCAGGAGGTCCGCCGGGCGTAGGACGCCCCGCGCCTTGCGACGTGGCGGGCTTGCGACCCGGCGGGCTTGCGAGCGGTCGTTTGCGCTGCCGTTCCCGGCTGCGGCAACGGCCCGGCTGCCCCAGGCGTGCCCCTAGGGTTTCACCCAGGCCCTGGCAAAAGCCGTTCGACTACGATCAAAACGTTATCCAAGCTAATCATTTGGCTGTGAAGACGGATTGCAGCCTTTCGCCCCACCAGGTCTTGCCATGTCCCAAGCTCCCAGTCCCACGGCCTACGCCCACCTCCAGGTGCGCCACGAGGGTGCCGTCACCTGTCTCACCCTGAACCGGCCGCACAAGCGCAACGCCCTCAGCCTGCAGGTCATCGCCGAGCTGCGCCACGCCATCGAGCACCTGCCGGAATCGACCGGCGCGGTGGTGCTGGACGGTGCGGGCGAGCACTTCTGCGCCGGGCTCGACCTCAGCGAGCTGGCCGACACCTCGCCCGCCGAGGGCCTGATGGTGTCGCGCAGCTGGTACGAGGCGTTCGAGCGCATCCAGTTCGGCCGCTGCCCCGTGGTGTGCGTGATGCACGGCGCGGTGATCGGCGGGGGGCTGGAGCTGGCCTCCGTCGCCCATGTGCGGGTGGCAGAGCAGGGCGCCTACTTCGGCCTGCCGGAGGGCCAGCGCGGCATCTTCCTGGGCGGCGGGGGCTCGGTGCGGGTTTCCAAGCTGATCGGCGCGTCGCGCGTGGCCGAGATGATGTTGACGGGACACGTCTACACGGCGGACGAAGGCCTGGCGATCGGCCTGGCCCACCATGTGGTCGCGCCCGGCGAGGGCCGCCGCAAGGGCCTGGAGCTGGCGGCCCGCATCGCCAGCAATGCGCCGCTCTCGAACTTCGCCATCATGCATGCGCTGCCGCTGATCGCCGAGCAGCCCATGTCGCACGGCCTCATGACCGAAGGCCTGATGGCCGCCGTCACCCAGTCCGACGCCGAAGCCAAGGCCCGCATGCAGGCCTTCCTGCAAAAGCGCGCCGGCAAGGTCACCCCCGAAGCCCACCAAGGAGTCCGCTGATGGACGCGCAAGTGACGTTGACCGATGACCTGCAACCCCTGGTGGCGCCGCGCTCGGTGGCCATCATCGGCCTCTCGACCAAGCCCGGCTCGGCCGGCATGGTGGTGCTGCAGAACCTGATGACCGCCGGCTATGGCGGCGGCCTGCACCTGGTGGGGCGCAGCGGCGGCGTGGTCGAGGGCCGGCCCGTGCGGACCTCGGTGGCCGAACTGCCCGAGGGCGTGGACCTGGCCATCCTGCTGCTGCCGTCCGACGTGGTGCTGGACACGGTGAAGGCCTGCGTGGCGCGCGGCGTGCGCGCGGGCGTGTGCTTCGCCTCCGGCTTTGCCGAGATGGGCGATGAAGGCCGCGCCCGGCAGCAGGAGATCGCCGACACCGCCCGGGCCGGCGGCATGCGCCTCTTGGGGCCCAACACCATCGGCTTCTTCAACAACGTCGACGGCTTCCACGTCTCGATGGTCAAGCTCACGCTGCCGCCCCGCCTGCGGCCGGAGGACGGCCCGGCCGTGGCCGTGGTGGCGCAAAGCGGCGGCATCGGCGTGCACGTGTCGGCCGCGCTGCAGTCGCGCGGCGTGCCCGTTTCCTATGTGCTGGCGACCGGCAACGAGGCGCAGATCGGCCTGGCCGAGGTGCTGCGCTTCCTGGCGCGCGATCCGGCCACCTCCACGGCGGTGATCTATGCCGAACAGATCCGCTCGGTGCCTGCCGTGCTGCAGGCGCTGGCCGACATGCGCGCCGCCGGCAAGCGCGTGGTGCTGCTGCACCCCGGCCGCAGCGAACTCGCGCAGCAGGCCACCAGCTCGCACACCGGGGCTTTGGCCGGCAACCACGCCGCCATGCGGCTGGCGGTGGAGCGAGCCGGCGTGCTGGTGGTGGACAGCCTGGAAGAGGCCAGCGACCTGGGCGAGCTGATGCTGCGCTTCCCGGTGCCGCCCGTGGGCGGGCTGGGCCTGATCACCGCGTCCGGGGCGCTGTGCGGCATCGCGCTCGACTACCTGGAGCCGCTGGAACTGGCCATGCCGCCCATGTCGCCCGCGCAGGTGGAGTCGCTGCGCGAGCAGCTGCCGGTCTACACGCCGCCGCGCAATCCGCTGGACCTGGGCACGCTGGTCGATCCCCGCCCCGACCTGATCGGCCTGGGCGTGATCGCGCAGCAGGAGGACCCGGCCATCGGCAGCCTGCTGGTGTCGCTGCCCATGCCGTCGCCGCAGCTCGCGTCCGTGTGGCTCGACTCCTTCCTGCAGGGGATGCAGGGGCGCAGCAAGCCGGCCATCTTCGTGATGCAGAACGAGGGCGTGCCGCTGCCCGCCGAGGTGCAGCAGATGGCCGTGCGCTCCGGCACCGTGCTGATGCGCTCGCCCGAACGCGCCCTGCGCGCGCTGGCCCGCTTCGCCCGGCACGGCCGGCTGCAGGCGGAATGGCAGGCCAAGTCCGATGCGGCCGCAGCGCCGGCGCTGGCGGGCTTGCCCGCACTGCCGTCCGGCACGCTGCCGGAATGGCAGGGCAAGGAGCTGCTGCGGGCCGCGGGCCTGGCCACGCCGGCCGGCGCGCTGGCCACCACGCCGGGTGATGCCGTGGCCGTGGCGGCCCGCATCGGCTACCCGGTGGTCATCAAGGCCCAGGCCGGGCGCCTGGCCCACAAGACCGAGGCCGGCGGCGTGCTGCTGAACCTGGCCGACGAAGCCGCGCTGCGCGCCGGCTGGCAGCAGCTGCTGGACAACATCCGCCGCCACGACGCCAGCCTGGTGCTGGACGGCGTGCTGGTCGAGGCCATGGGCGAGCGCGGCGTGGAGCTGGTGATCGGCGCGGTGCGCGATCCGCAGTGGGGCCCGGTCGTCATGGCGGGCCTGGGCGGCATCTGGGTCGAGGCGCTGGGCGACGTGCAGCTGATGTGCGCCGACCTGCCGCTGCCCGCCATCGTCTCGCGGCTGCTTGCGCTGAAAGGCGCCAAGCTGCTGCAGGGCTTTCGCGGCGCGCCGCCGGTCGATCTGCAGGCCGTGGCGCAGGCCGTGGCCACGGTGGGTGCGCTGATGACGGCGCGGCCCGACATCACCGAGATCGACATCAACCCGCTGGTGGCCTATGGCGAGGGGCGGGGCGTGCTGGCGCTCGATGCGCTGGTCGTGGTGCGCTGATATCGGCCGAAGACAAAAGCCAGGCCAAGGACATGGACAGCACGCCGTTTCTCGATGCGGTGGTGGCCATCGACATGCACACGCATGCGACGCGCTCCACCCGCAATCCGCCCGACGAGGTGGCCATCGCCATCGATGCGGCGATGGACGCGTATTTCAAGCAGACGCTGCCGCGCCCGACCATCGACGAGACGGCGGCCTACTACCGCGAGCGCCGCATGCTCGCGGTGATCTTCCCGGTCGATACCGAACGCGAGACCGGCCAGGCGCGCATCACCAACGAAGAGGTGGCCGAAGACGCCGCCCGCCACCCCGATGTGCTGATTCCCTTCGCCAGCATCGACCCGCTGCGCGGCAAGATGGGCGCGCGCGAGGTGCGGCGCCTGGTGCAGCACCACGGCGTGCGCGGCTTCAAGTTCCACCCCTCGGCCCAGGGCTTCTACCCGAACGACCGCGCGGCCTATGCGGTCTATGAAGCCATCGCCGAAGCCGGCCTGCCCGCCATCTTCCACAGCGGCCAGACCGGCGTGGGCGCGGGCCTGCCGGGCGGCGGCGGCATCCGCCTGAAGTATTCCGACCCGATGTTCCTCGACGACGTGGCGGGGGACTTTCCGGTCATGCCCATCGTGATCGCGCATCCGTCCTTCCCCTGGCAGGACGACGCCCTGGCCGTGGCCACGCACAAGCCCAACGTCCATATCGACCTCTCGGGCTGGTCGCCGCGATACTTTCCGCCGCAGCTGGTGCAATACGCCAACACGCTGCTCAAGCACAAGGTACTGTTCGGCTCCGACTTTCCGGTCATCACGCCGGACCGCTGGCTCCAGGACTTCGAGGCGCTCGACATCCGCCCCGAGGTGCGCCCGCTGATCCTCAAGCGCAACGCCATTCGGCTGCTCGGCCTGGACCGCGACCCGGTGCTGGGCCGGTACCAGCGCCTGAAGCCGCCGGCGGCGGCGGGCTGCTGCTGAAAGACGGTCTGCACGCGATGATGACCAATGCTGATGCCCGGCCGACGGTGGTGCTGCTGCCCGGCCTGCTGTGCGACGACGCCGTGTGGGCGGACCAGCAGGCCGCGCTGCACGCGCTGCACCCGCTGTGCGACGTCCGGGTGGGCGACTACGGCCGGCTCGATCGCATCGACGCCATGGCCCGCCACATGCTGCAGTCCGTCGCCGCGCCGCGCTTGCTGCTGGCAGGGCATTCCATGGGCGGCCGGGTGGCGCTCGAGATGGCGCGGCAGGCGCCCGGGCGCGTGGCCGGGCTGGCGCTGCTGGACACCGGCACCGCCGCCCGTCCCGCTGGCCCTGCCGGCGAGCAGGAGCGGCAGGGCCGCCACGCCCTGCTGGCGCTGGCCCGGGCCGAGGGCATGGCCGCCATGGCTCGGCGCTGGGCCGCGCCCATGGTCCATCCCGATGTGGTCGGCACGCCGCTCTTCGAGCGCATCGTGGCCATGGTCGCCCGCAGCGACCCGGAGCGCTTCGCCGCGCAGATCGAGGCGCTGCTGCACCGGCCCGACGCGCAGCCCGTGCTGCAGGGCCTGCGCTGCCCCGTGCTGCTGGTGTGCGGCCGGCAGGACCTGTGGAGCCCGCCCGCACGGCACGAAGCCATGCACGCCGCGGTGCCGGGCTCCGCGCTGTGCCTGGTCGACGCCTGCGGCCACATGAGCCCGATGGAGCAGCCCGGCGCAGTGTCGGCGGCCATGGCCCGCTGGGTGCACGCCTGTGAGCACGGGCGCTGAACCACCGGGCCCACCCCGGCCGGTGCCGTCGGCCGAACGGCGGCCGGGCGCTGGCAGGGCCGGGCGATGGGAGGCCGCCGCCCCCCTTCGCCGGCTGGGCGCAGAGTTGCGCTGCCGCGATCTGGTGCTGCGCTCCGCCGCCTGCGTGGATGCGGGCGATGCCGCCGGCCTGGCGGCGCTGTTCACGGCCGATGCCACGCTGGCCCGCCCGGACGGGACCGTGCTGCACGGCCGCTCCGCCATCGCGGATGCCTACGCCCGCAGGCCGGCGGGCCGCATCACCCGGCATCTGGTGTGCGGCACCCTGTTCGACACCCTCGGCGAAGACCAGGCCGAGGCGACCAGCCAGGTGCTGCTGTGGACGGCCGATGCGGACCAGCCACCGGGCCCGCACGGTCGGCCGGCCCACCCCCTGCAGCGGCTGGGCCATTTCAGCGACCGCTTCGCGCGCACGGCCGCCGGCTGGCGGATCGGTCACCGCCAGGCAGGCTTCGATCTGTTCGCCACCTGAGCCCGTGGCGCAGCCGGAGGGGCTGGCCGGTGGACTGGCTGGAGGGCGCCCTGGGTGCCCGCGCAGCCCGGCCTGCGAGCGATCGGGCGGTTTCGCACATTCCACGCATCAAGCCCGGAATAGGGTGCGGCAGGGGGCCGGGACACTATGATTGTTACCTCGGATAAGGAGATTGCATGGACCGAAACACGGGTGCGGAGCCGGCGGCGCCGGCCAAGCGCGCCAGGCCGAAGGCCCGCAAGGCGGTGCCCTCGCACGATTTTCAGAGCGACGCCCTGGGCTACAAGCTGCGCCTGGCGCAGGTGCGCGCCTTCGACCTGTTCTTCGAGATGCTGGCGCCGCTGGAACTGTCGCCCGCCCGCGTCACGGCGCTTTCGCTCATCGCCATGAACACCGGCACCAACCAGGCCGCCCTGGCCAAGGAGCTGGGCGTGGCCGGCCCCAGCGTGCTCAAGCTGGTGGATGCGCTGGAAGGCGCCGACTGGATCCGCCGCGTCGAGGTCGAGGGCGACCGCCGCCGCTATTCGCTGGAGATCACCGAGCAGGGCCAGGCGCGGCTCGCCACGCTGAGCGAGCGGCTGGCCGAATACGAAGTGCGGCTCTCCGCAGGCCTGTCCGACGCGGAGCGCGAAACCCTGATGGACCTGCTGGACCGCGTGGCCCGGTGAGCCTGCGGGGCCCGCCCTGGCGGGCCGGTGCCGGGTTGCGGGCGGCTCAGAGGGCAATCACCAGCCGCGCGCCGAGCGCGCGCGAGCAGCAGGGCAGGAACTGATCGTTGGCCGCCTGCTCTTGCGGGGTCAGGTACTGGTCGCGGTGGTCGGGCGTGCCGCTCACCACCCGCGTGAGGCAGGTGCCGCAGACTCCCTGTTCGCACGACGTGTAGAGCGGCAGGCCCGCAGCCTGCAGCGCCTGGGCGGCGGTGCAACCCACCGGCACCGGCACGATCTGCCCGGTGCCTGCCACCTCGATGTCGAACGCCGTGTCGCCACCGGCTGCGCTCGCCGGCGGCGCCGCGCCGAACAGTTCGCGGTGCAGGCGGGATGCCGCCCATTGGCGCTCGGCGGCTGCGGCGAAGGCCGCGTCCATGAAGCCGGCCGGGCCGCAGACGTAGAGCTCGGTGCCTTCGGGCTGCGCCTCCAGCAGGGCGCCCAGGTCCAGCGGGCCGTGCTCTTCGGCCACGTGCAGTTGCGCACGGCCGGCCAGCGGCGCGGTGGCCAGCACGTCGGTGAAGGCCATGCGCGCACGGCTGCGGCCGGCATAGCGCAGGTGGAAGGGGCGCCCTTCGCGGGCCAGCTGGCGCGCCATGCTCAGCACCGGCGTGATGCCGATGCCGCCCGCCAGCAGCAGCTTGTGCACGGGCGTGGGCTGCAGCGCGAAGTGGTTGCGCGGCGCGCTGGCGCTCAGCGTCTGGCCGACCTGCAGCGCATCGTGCACGGCGGCCGAGCCACCCCGCGATGCGGCTTCGCGCAGCACGCCCAGCACGTAGCGGTGCGTCTCCGCCGGGTCGTTGCTCAGCGAATAGGGGCGCACCAGGCCGCCCGGCAGGTGCAGGTCCAGGTGCGAGCCGGCGGTGAAGGCCGGCAGCGCCTGGCCGGGCAGCGGCTCCAGCGTCAGCTCCACGATGCCCTCCGCCGCAGGGCGCTTTGCTGCCACGCGCAGTTGCAGCAGGCCGGCAGCGGCGCTCATGCGGCGGCCCCGGCCGCTGCAGGCGCTGTGGCGGTGGCGGGGCGGGCTGCGGCTTCCGCCGCCAGCATCCGCTCGATCACCTTGCGCGACTGCACGCCGCCGCTGTCGATGTTGAGCATCAGCAGCTTGCGGTCGGGGTAGGCCAGCAGGTTGGCCTGCTGGCGCTCCAGCATTTCCTGGTCTTCGGCAAAGATGCGGCCCTGGCCCTCGCGGATCTGCGCCGTGAGGCTCTCGTCCTGCGGCTTGAAGCGCCGCGCCATGCCCCAGAAGTAGTGGATCGAGGTGTCCGTCTCGGGGGTGATGAAGTCCACCACCCAGCTGGCCGCCTTGCAGTCGTCGGGCGCGCCATGCCCGCCCCGGCCCTGCAGCGCCACGCCGACTTCGATCATCACGTGGCTGGGGGGCGTGAAGTGGCAGATCTGCCAGCGGTCCACCGGCTGGTCGTCGGGCAGGCCATTCATGCGCAGCGCCATCTTCCAGAAGGGCGGCGCCTCGATGCCCTCCATGTGCCGCTGGGTGACGACGTGGTCGCCCTCCACCTTCGTCTGGCAGGGCACCTCGTCGATCTCCTTCTGGCCGATGCTGCTGGCGTGCACATAGGTCTCGTGCGTCAGGTCCATCAGGTTGTCGATCATCAGCTGGTAGCCGCAGGCGATGCGGTAGAGACCGCCGCCGTAGCCGAACGCCGGGTTGCCCAGCCATTCGAAGCGCGGCAGCAGGCCCGGGTCGGCCAGGGCCTGGTCGCCGGGCCAGACCCAGACGAAGCCGTGCGCCTCGTGCACGGCGAAGCTGCGCACCGACGGGAAGCCGCGCACCCGCTGGCAGGGCATCGACACGGGCTTGCCGTCGCAGCCCATCGCCAGGCCGTGATAGCCGCAGACCAGGGTGTCGCCTTCCACGCGGCTCAGCGAGAGGGGGGCGCCCCGGTGCGGGCAGAAGTCCTCCACCGCGGCGACGGTGCCCTGGCCGTTGCGAAAAAAGGCCATGGGCACGTTGCAGATGCGCCGGCCCAGCGGGCGGTCGTTCGGAATCTCCTCGCTGCGGGCAGCGACGTACCAGGTGTTGACGGGGAACATGGGGCGTCTCCTTCGGGGGCAGTTTTCGTGCGGTCGTCGTGGGCTCAGCGCGGCGCCATGCGCAGCGCGCCGTCCAGGCGGATCACCTCGCCATTGAGGTGGCCGTTGCCGGCGATGTGCAGCGCCAGGGCGGCGAACTCTTCCGGATGGCCCAGGCGCTTGGGAAAGGGGATGGAGTCGGCCAGCGATTGCTGCACCGCCTCCGGCAGCTCCTTCAGGAGCGGCGTGGCGAAGATGCCGGGCGCGATGGTGCACACGCGGATGCCCCACTGCGCCAGGTCGCGCGCCAGCGGCAGCGTCATGCCGGCCACGCCGGCCTTCGAGGCCGCATAGGCATCCTGCCCCACCTGGCCGTCGAACGCGGCGACCGACGCGGTGTTCACGATCACGCCGCGCGCGCCGTCTTCCAGCGGCTCCAGCCGGGCGGCGCGGGCTGCCATCAGGCGCACCATGTTGTAGGTGCCCACCAGGTTGACGCGCACCGTGCGCTCGAAGTCGGCCAGTGGCGCGGGCGCGCCGTCGCGCTGGATCACCCGCTTGGCGCCGCCGATGCCGGCGATGTTCATCAGGATGCGCGCCTCGCCGTGGGCAGCGGCAGCGGCCCCGATGGCGGCGCTGGCCGAAGCCTCGTCGCCGATGTCGCACTGCAGCGCCAGCGCCTGCCCGCCCTGGGCGCGGATGTCGGCCGCCACGCGCTCTGCGCCGGCCAGGTGGATGTCCAGCAGCGCCACCCGGGCGCCGGCCGCGGCCAGCGCGCGGGCCACGGCTTCGCCCAGGCCCGAGCCCGCGCCGGTGACCAGGGCGGCCTGGTCGTCGAAGTTCGTCTTCATGTGCGTCGTCTCCTTGTGCGTTCTTTCGTTCGGTCGTTCGGTCGTTCGGTGGGGCGTGCGTTCGTGCGTTCGCTCGGCGAGCGGGTCAGGCGGCCTTGACCACCTTGGCGGCGCGGCCCTGCAGGAAATCCGCCAGCCGCTGCTTGGCGGCGTCGTCGCCCTGGGCGATGGCCGCCATGAGCGACTCGACGAACAGGCCGTCGGACTGGGCCATGTCGGCGATGCGCGGCAGTGCCTGCACGATGGCGTAGTTGGACAGCGGCGCGTTGGTGGCGATGCGCTGCGCCAGCGCCACGGCCTTGGCGAGCGATTCGCCCTCCGGCACCACGTACTGCGCCAGGCCACGCTCGCGGCCCTCCTCGGCGTCCAGCACGCGGCCGGTGAGCATCATGTCGCTCATGCAGGCCACGCCCACCAGGCGCGGAATGCGGGCCGAGCCGCCGCCGCCCACGAAGATGCCGCGCTGGCCTTCGGGCAGGCCGAAATAGGTGCTGCTGTCGGCCACGCGGATATGGGAGGCCGCGGCCAGCTCCAGCCCGCCGCCCACCACTGCGCCGTGCAGCGCCGTCACCACCGGCATGCGGTAGTACTGCAGCGCGTCCATCACGGCATGCCAGCCGCGCGAGTGGTGGATGCCCTCGGCCACGGTGCGCTCGGACAGGTCGGACAAGTCGAGCCCGGCGCAGAAGTGCTGCCCTTCGCCGCTGATGACCAGCGCCTGCGCCGAGGACGGCAGGTGGATGAGGGCGGTGTGCAGTTGCTGCATCAGCGCCTCGTTGATGGCGTTGCGCTTGGCGGGCCGGTTCAGCCGGATGTGCGCGACCGCGCCGCTGAAGGCGACCTGCAGTTCGCTTAACTGGGCGAGCAGGCCGTCGGCCGGGGTGAAATGGGGAAGGGTCATGGCGCGTGTCGGGTTCAGTGAAAGGGGGGAAGAAAGTGACGCGGTTCAGCGGGCGCCCAAGGCCGCCCGCAGGCCGCCCCATTGCGCGCGGAAGAGTCCGGCATCCATCGTGCGCAGCTCACGGATCAGCGGGCGGAAACCCATGTGCGCGAGCACGTCGCGCTCCAGGTCGATGCCCGGGGCGATCTCGGTCAGCTCCAAGCCTTCGGGGCGCAGGCGCAGCACGGCGCGTTCGGTGATGAAGCTCACCTCCTGCTGGCGCAGCGCGGCGTCGCGGCCGTTGAAGGTGAGTTGCTCGACCTGTTCGACGAACTTGCGCGAGCGGCCCTCCAGCACGATGGCCAGGCGCCCGTCCGCCACCTGCAGCTGCAGGCCGCCGGCCGTGAATGTGCCGCAGAACACCAGGCGCGGCGTGGATCGGGTGATGTTGATGAATCCGCCGCAGCCCACGGGCCGGCCGTTGAACTTGCTCACGTTTACGTTGCCGGCGGCATCGGTCTGCGCCAGGCCCAGGAAGCTGCAGGCCAGGCCGCCGCCGTCGTAGAAATCGAACTGGGACGACTGCTCGATGATGGATTCGGCGTTGTAGGCCAGGCCGAAGTCGCCGCCATAGGCCGGCACGCCGCCGTTGGCGCCGCACTCCACCGAGAGGCTCAGCAGGTGGGCCGCACCTTCCTCGGCGGCCACGGCCGGAATGCCGGCCGGAATGCCCACGCCCAGGTTGGTGAGGGCGCCGGGCTGCAGTTCCAGCGCGGCCCGGCGCGCGATCACCTTGCGCTCGTCCAGCGGCAGCGAGGGCACCGAATGCATGGGCAGGCGCACGTCGCCCGCCAGCGCGGGGTTGAACGCGGTGGTGATGGTCTGTAGGTGGTTGCGTGGGTCGGCCACCACCACGTAGTCCACCAGAAAGCCCGGCACCTTGACCGACTTGGGGTGCAGGCTGCCGGCCTGCACCACGGCCTCGACCTGGGCGATGACGATGCCGCCCGAGGCGCGCGCGGCCTGGGCGATGGAGAGCTGCTCCAGCAAGAGCCCTTCCTTGTCCAGGCTCAGGTTGCCGTTCTCGTCGGCATAGGTGGCGCGGATCAGCGCCACGTCGATGCGCGGGCAGGGGTAGTAGAGGCATTCCTTGCCGCCGAATTCGACCAGCTTCACCAGGTCTTCGCTGCAGGCGCGGTTGAGCTTGCCGCCTTCGATGCGCGGATCGACGAAGGTACCCAGGCCCACCTGGGTGAGCAGGCCCGGCGTGCGCGCCGCGATGTGCCGCGTCAGGTGCGAGAGCGAGCCCTGCGGGAAGTTGTAGGCCTCCACCTCGCCGGCATGCACCAGCCCCATCATGCGCGGCCCCGTCTGGCCGAAGTGGCCTGCCACCACACGCTTGACCATGCCCGGGTGCGCCAGGTGCGCCATGCCGCCGTCGCCCCCATTGCCGATGGCGCCGCAGGCCCAGGTGGTCAGCTGCCGGGGGTGGCCGGTAGCGAGGAAGTGGCGCTCCAGCCCCTGCAGCACGTCTTCGGCCAGGCCCGTCATGGCGATGCCGCCCAGGAAGATGGTGGCGCCGTCGCCGATGAGCGGGCCGACCTGGTCGGAGGTGATGACTTTCATGCTTCGATCTTTCTCTTCGGGGTCCAAAGGGCAGTCGCTGTCGGCTGGGGCCTTCGCACTGCCGCGTTCTCTTTCGTCCGATGGCCGCGGAGCAGGCCAAGCCAGCGGACGCCGTGGAACTGGCTTTGCCAGGCCACCGGCGGCGTCCCCCCCGGGGGGAAGGCGCCGCAGGCGACTCAGGGGGGATTCACAAGCCCGTGTTTTCGATCAGCAGGGCCATGCCCTGGCCGCCGCCCACGCAGGCGGAAACGACGGCCCAGCGGCCGCCGCGCCGGCGCAGCTCGTGCGCGGCGGTGAGGGTCAGGCGCAGGCCGGTGGCGGCCAGCGGGTGGCCCATGGCGATGGAGCCGCCGTTCACGTTCAGCCGGTCCATGTCCAGCTGCAGTTCGCGGGCGCAGGCCAGCACCTGGGCGCCCTGGGCTTCGTTGATCTCGACCAGGTCGATGTCCGACAGTTGCAGGCCGCAGCGGTCCAGCAGCGCGCGGATCGCCGGCGCCGGGCCAATGCCCATGATCTCGGGCGGCACGCCGGCGGCAGCCGCGCCGGCCAGCCGCGCCAGGGGCTGCAGGCCTTCGGCGCGCAGCCGCGTGCCGGAGGTGACCACGGCGGCCGCGCCGCCATCGACCAGCGCGGCGGAATTGCCGGCGGTCTGCACGCCGCCCCCATAGACCGGGCGCAGCGTGGCCAGCACGTCGACCGGGGAAGGGCGCACGTGGGTGTCGCGCGCCTGCACGCCGGCCTTGCGCGGCAGGCGAATGCCGCGGGCCTCGTAGCCCTCCAGCTCGAAGCGCGCGTCCTGCACCGGGGCGATCTCCCCATCGAACAGGCCAGCCGCCTGCGCGGCCACGGCGCGCTCGAACGAGCGGGCGGCATAGGCGTCCACCTCGGCGCGGGTGATGCCGTACTGGACGGCCAGGTTCTCGGCGGTCTGGATCATGGACACGCGGGCCGCCGGGTCGTCCAGCGCCTCCCACAAGAAGTCCTTGAACTCCACCGGCGCACCCAGGCGGAAGCCGCTGCGGTGGGTGTAGGCGCAGATGGGGTTGCGGCTCATCGATTCGGCGGCCACGGCCAGCACCGTGTCGGCATAGCCCAGCGCGATCTGGTCGGCCGCCTGGCGCAGCACTTCGAACCCGCTGCCGCAGATGCGCTGCACGCCGATGGCGGGCGCCTGCAGGGGCACGCCGGCATACAGGCCCACATGGCGCGGCAGCACGAAGGCGTCGAAGTCGGCCTGCGCCATGGATGCCACCACGGTGGAGCCCACCGTGTCCGCCGCGATGCCGCTGCGCGCGAGCGCGGCGCGCGCCGCATGGATGCCCAGGTCGGTCGGCGACACCAGGGCCAGCGGGCCGCAGTAGTCCACCCAGGGGGTGCGGGCGCCCGAGAGCAGCCAGGTGTCGTCGATGCGGCGCGAGAAGGGGGTGAAGGTCATGGGCGGGCCGTGCGCCAGCCGATGGCTTCGGCGGGCGAATTGATTTTTTAGATATCAGTTAGTCTAGCTAACGATATGGAAAAAACAACGCCGCCAGCGGATTCGCTTGCTGGGGTTTACCCGGTCAGGCGGGCCGCAGGAGTGCGACCGGGCGAGGCCGGTGCTGGTGTGCGGCTCGCCTGCCGCTGGGTGGGGGAGGCGAGGGCCGCGCCCCGCGCCCAGGCCGGAGTGCGGGAGCGACGACCGGCTCCTGCGCTGGAGGCCGGTCGCCTTTCAAGAGTCAAATCAGGGTATTGCGCCCGTGGATGCTGGGTTTGTAGCTATAGAAAATATAGCAATCACATGCCCAGGGAACGCAGCAGCGCGTCGGTGTCGCTGTCTCCTCCCGGGGCTGCGGCCGGGCGGGCGCCCGGCGCGGCGGCGGTCTGGCCCTGGGCGGCGATGAGCGCGTCCGGGTCGGGGGTGTCCTGCGGCTCGAAGTCGACGACCTTCACGAATTCGGTTCGGTCGATGGCCAGTTCCAGATAGAAGATGTGGTTGCTGGCGGTGTAGAAGGTCACCCGGCGTGCCTCCGGCTTGTCGAGGTTGGCGTCCACGCTCAGCACCACCTGCTGGTTCAGCACCAGCATCTTGGGCTGGTTCTGGGTGATGTGGGTCTGCAGCTCGCGGCGCACCTTGCCGGTGAAGTCGCCCACGACCTGGTTCATCAGCTCGCCCATCACGTTGGAGACTTCGTCCGAGGTGTAGGACGCCGCCAGATCGGCCTGCGACATGCCCATGCTCAGCAGGTAGCTCTGGTAGATCTCCATCGCCGCCTCTTTCGAGAAGTTGATGATGACCAGGCCGGAGAAGCCGCCGTCGAACAGCACGAAGCAGCCGATGTCGGGCTTCAGGCAGGTCTTGCTGATGCGCTGCACCATGCCCGAATAATGGAACGGCTTCTGCGTGGCGACGCTCAGCACGCGCGTGACGGAGTTGCACAGGCTGACCAGGATGTCTTCGGTGCCGTACACGACGGTGTCTTCGTTGGATTGCATGGGGTCGCAGCGTAGGTGGGGCAGGGGAACCAGGGAAGGAGGGCGGCGAACAAGCCGCCGGGCGCCCAACGCCAGTGCGCTCACCCGGCCATCCTGGGCCTGTCGGAGGGCACGTCTGCTACGTACCCTGGCTTCGACAGGCTCAGCCCGAACGGACTTCGACTCACTGGCTGGCATGGGCCGGGCGCCCGGTCGCGGGCAGCCTGCCGCAGTGTATCGCCGGGCGGCGCGCCCGGCACGCCCGCCGGCGCAGTTTCGGCGCGGCGGCGGCCAGGCAGGGGCGGCGCCGCGAGGCCTCCCGCAGCCCGGCGGCCCTGCGTTCTCAGTGCGGCGAGATGCGGCGTGCGTACACCGCCAGCACGATGCGTTCGGAATGCACCAGGTATTCGCCGAGCGTGGCGGCGGCCTCGGGCAGCTTGCCGGCCTCGAACAGCTCGACGATCTTCAGGTTCATGTCCACATACGGCGCGTGCAGGAACTCGGGGTCGTTGAGCAGGCCGAAGGCCAGGCGCAGTTCGGCCAGCAGGTGCGAGAACATGACATTCAGCCGCTCGCTGTCGGCCAGCTCCACCACGGCCATGTGGAACTCCATGTTGGCCGTGCCCACGCCCTGCCAGTCGCCCGCGTCGCGGCAGCGCAGCGCGGTGTCCACCGCCGCGCGCAGGTGTTTCTTCGCCGGGTGGCGCGGATAGGCCTGGGCCAGCGCCTGGCATTCGATCAGCCGGCGCACGCGGTAGATGTCGATGATCGAGGCGATGCTCGGCGCCGCCACCGACACGCCGCGGTTGGGCTCGTGCGTCAGCAGCCCCTCCTTGGTCAGCGTGCGGAACACCTCCCGCAGGGTGTTGCGCGAAATCTCCAGGCTCTCGGCCAGGGCTGCTTCGGACAGGCGCTGGCCGGGGGCGATTTCGCCGTTCACGATCTTGCGGCGGATCTGTTCGCTCACGCGGTCGGTCAGGGTCTGGGCAGGTGGTTCGGTCATGGAAGGCAGGGGCGAAGAGCGAAGGCGGCAGGGCGTGCCGGCCGGTGGGCCGCCCGCCCGCCGCGCCGAAAAGCCATGCAGGGGCGTGCGCTGGCTTTGCAGCTGTGGGTCAGGGCGTACCGCACGGGCAGCCAGTGTATCGGCGGGGCGACGGCGCCCGCCCGCCGGGCAGGGCATCCGCACAGGCTTGGTGCGCCGCGGGCACCCTCCCATGCGGGTATTCCCCATCAACGATCAATTATTTGTTGTTCAACAATCCACCGAGTTAGTCAGGCAATCAATTGGCTATTGATGAGCTGCTGGCCCGGGAATTGCTCGGTGCCTCAGGTCTCCCCCTTCAAGAAACGGACACGCACCATGTGGATCAAGGAAACCAGCAAGGAAGAGCGCAAGACGCTCTTCGCCGCCTTCGTGGGCTATGGCGTCGATGCGTTCGACTACATGATCTACACGTTCATGATCCCGACCTTCATCCTGGTCTGGGGCATGACCAAGGCCGAGGCGGGCTACATCGCCACCGGCGCGCTCATCAGCTCGGCCTTCGGCGGCTGGCTGGCCGGCATCCTGGCGGACCGCTACGGCCGCGTTCGCATCCTGCAGCTGACGGTGCTGTGGTTCAGCTTCTTCACCTTCCTGAGCGGCTTCACCCAGTCGCCCGAGCAGCTCTTCGTCACCCGCATGCTGCAGGGCATCGGCTTCGGCGGCGAATGGTCGGTGGGCTCGGTGCTGATCGCGGAGATGATCCGCGCCCGCCACCGGGGCAAGGCCGTGGGCCTGGTGCAGAGCAGCTGGGCGGTGGGCTGGGGCCTGTCGGCCATCGCCTTCTGGGCGGTGTATGCGCTCTTCGATCAGCAATACGCCTGGCGCGTGCTGTTCTGGCTGGGCGCGCTGCCTGCGCTCTTCATCCTCTACATCCGCCGCAACATCAGCGAGCCGGCCGTGTACCGCGAAACCAAGGCCGAACTCGCCCGCACCGGCCAGAGCGCCAGCTTCTGGCTGATCTTCAAGCCGGGCATTCTGCGCACCACGGTGTTCGCCAGCCTGCTGGCCACCGGCATGCAGGGCGCCTACTACGCCGTGACCACCTGGCTGCCCACCTATCTGAAGATGGAGCGCAATCTCTCGGTACTGGGCACCAGCGGCTACCTGATGGTACTGATCGTCGGCTCGTTCGCCGGCTACCTGACCAGCGCCTGGCTGTCCGACCGCCTGGGCCGGCGCCGCTGCTTCATCCTGTTCGCGGTCTGTGCCGGCGTGCTGGTCACCTGCTACACGCAGCTGCCCATCACCGACGCGGCCATGATGGTGCTGGGCTTCCCGCTGGGCTTTTTCCTCTCGGGCATCTTCTCGGGCATGGGTGCCTACCTGTCGGAGCTGTTTCCCAGCCACATCCGCGGATCGGGCCAGGGCTTCTGCTACAACTTCGGCCGCGCCGTGGGCTCGGTGTTTCCCGCCCTGATCGGCCACATGAGTGCCAGCATGTCGCTCGGCGTTGCCATCGGCTACATGGCGGCTGGCGCCTACCTGATCGTCATCGTCGCCTGCCTCATGCTTCCCGAAACCCAGGGGCGCGAGCTCACGGCCAGCGCGGGCGACTGACCGGCCCCTCCTGGTTCCCCTTCATCAGCACCTTTTTTTTCACATGCATATCGATCTGAACAGCGACCTGGGCGAAAGCCTGGGCGCATGGAGCATGGGTGACGACACCGCCATGCTCGGCATCGTCACCAGCGCCAACGTGGCCTGCGGCTTCCATGCGGGCGATGCGGCGGGCATTCTGGCCACGCTGCGCGCCGCCCAGGCGCGCGGCGTGGCGGTGGGCGCGCACGTCGCCTACCCCGACCTGGCCGGCTTCGGCCGCCGCAACATGGACGTGGCGAGCGCCGACCTGGTGGCCGACGTCATCTACCAGATCGGCGCGCTGCAGGGCCTGGCCAAGGCCGCGGGCACGCGCGTCACCTACGTCAAGCCGCACGGCGCGCTCTACAACACCATCGCGCACGACCAGCGCCAGGCGCGCGACGTGATCGCCGCCATCCGCGCCATCGACCCGTCGCTGGCGCTGGTGGTGCTGGCCGGCTCGCCGCTGGAAGGCTGGGCCGAAGAGGCCGGCCTGCGCGTGGTGGCCGAAGCCTTCGCCGACCGGGCCTACACGCCGCAGGGCACGCTGGTGTCGCGGCGCGAGCCCGGCGCCGTGCTGCACGACGCCGATGCGGTCGCGCGCCGCATGCTGCAGCTGGTGCGCGAAGGCACGGTGCAGGCCATCGACGGCAGCACCACCCGCGTGCGCGCCGACTCCATCTGCGTGCACGGCGACAGCCCCGGCGCCGTGGCCATGGCGCGTGCGGTGCGCGAGGCGCTGGAGCGCGAAGGCGTCACGCTGCGCGCCTTTGCCTGACAACGATGACGCCCAGCAAAGGCCGCAGATGACATCGCCCCTCGAAACCGCCCGCAAGGCTGCCATCCAGGCCGCGCGCGCAGCCCGCGCCCGTTATCGCGCCGGCCTGGTGGAGCCCACCGCCGGCCGCGCCCCGGGCATGACGCAGGCCAACATGATCGCCCTGCCGCGCGAATGGGCCTGGGACTTCCTGCTCTACGCCCAGCGCAATCCCAAGCCCTGCCCGGTGCTCGACGTCATCGAGGCCGGCCACCACGCCACCGTGCTGGCCGAAGGGGCCGATCTGCGCACCGACATTCCGCTCTACCGCGTCTGGCGCAACGGCCGGCTGGCCGAGGAAGTGGCCGACGCCACCGCCCTCTGGGCCGGGCATCCGGACTTGGTCACCTTCCTGATCGGCTGCAGCTTCACCTTCGAAACGCCCTTGCAGGAGGCCGGCATCGAGGTGCGCCACATCGCCCAGGGCTGCAACGTGCCCATGTACCGCACGCAGCGCCAGTGCCGCCCGGCCGGGCGCCTGCACGGCGAGCTGGTGGTGTCGATGCGCCCCATCCCGGCAGGCCGCGTGGCCGACGCGGTTTCCATCTCGGGCCGTTTTCCGTCGGTGCACGGCGCGCCGGTGCATGTGGGCGACCCGGCGGCGCTGGGCATCGCCGACCTGGCGCGGCCCGACTTCGGCGACCCGGTGGAGATCCGCCCCGGCGAGGTGCCCGTGTTCTGGGCCTGCGGCGTCACGCCCCAGGCGGCGGTGATGGCATCGAGCGTGCCCTTCGCCGTCACGCATGCGCCGGGCCATATGTTCATCACCGACGTGCCCGACAGCACGTACCACGTTTGATCTGACGGAGTCCCGATTGCGCTTCCTCCCCGTCAACCTGAATGCCCTGCTCGTCGAGCTGGACGACCTGGACCAGACGCTGGCGCTGCTGGCATCGCTGCGGCGCGACCCCATCGCCGGCATCGAGGAGCTGGTGCCCGCCGCGCGCACGCTGCTCGTGCAGTTCCGCCCGAGCGCGCAGCGTTTCGCCACGCTGGTCGAGGCCATCGCGCAGCGCGACGTGAGCGCGGCCGCCGAGCGCAGCGACACGCTGGTCGAGATCCCCGTGCAGTACGACGGCGAGGACCTGGCCGAGGTGGCGCAGCTGCTGGGCATCACGCCCGAAGAGGTCGTGCGCCGCCATACGGGCAGCGACTACACCGTGGCCTTCACCGGCTTCGCGCCCGGCTTCGGCTACCTCGTCGGGGGGCATCCCAGCCTGAACGTGCCCCGCCGCGCCACGCCGCGCACACGCATCCCGGCAGGCTCGGTGGCGCTGGCCGGCACCTTCAGCGGCGTCTACCCGCAGGCCAGCCCCGGCGGCTGGCAGATCATCGGCACCACGCCGTTGGCGATGTGGGACATCGACCGCGAACCGCCCGCGCTGCTGCAGCCGGGCTTTCGGGTGCGTTTCGTCGATGTTGCTACTAAAAACATAGCAATAGACCCAGGCAGATCAAGCGCCGGAGGCAGAAAAGGCTTGAATTTGCCGATGGCCCGGCCCCACCCGGAAGGCCCGGCGTTGCAGGTGTTGTCGCCCGGCCTGCAGACACTGTTCCAGGACCTGGGCCGCCCGGGCCAGGCGGGGCAGGGCGTGTCGGCCTCCGGCGCCATGGACCGGGCCGCCTGCCGCGCTGCCAACCGTCTGGCCGGCAATGCGGCGGGCGACGCCTGCCTGGAGACGGTGAACGGCGGCCTGCGCCTGCAAAGCCGTGGCGACACGGTGGTGGCCGTGACCGGTGCGGACGGCCCGCTCACCCTGACCAGTGCAGCGGGCCGCAGCTGGCCGGTGCCGCGCTGGCAGCCGCTCGCGCTGGCCGACGGCGACGTGCTGGCCTTGGGCGAGCCGGTGGCCGGCACGCGCAGCTACATCGCTGCGCGCGGCGGCTTTGCCGTGCAGCCGGTGCTGGGCAGCTGCGCCACCGACACCCTGGCCCGCGTCGGCCCGCCGGCGGTCGCGCCCGGCGACGTGGTGGCCGTGCGCCCGGCGCCGCGCGGCGCCGTCGTCGGCCCGGCCGAATCGCAGCCCGGCGACCTGCCCACCCTGCAGGCCGACGTGGTGCTGGACGTGGTGCCCGGCCCCCGCACCGACTGGTTCACGCCCGAGGCCGTGGACCTGCTGGCCCGCCAGCGCTGGCAGGTCACGCCGCAGTCCAACCGCGTCGGCATTCGCCTGGCGGGCGAGACGCCGCTGGCCCGTGCCGTCGCGGGCGAACTGCCCAGCGAGGGCACCGCCACCGGCGCCATCCAGGTGCCCCCCAGCGGGCAGCCGGTGCTGTTCCTGGCCGACCACCCGCTGACGGGCGGCTACCCCGTCATCGGCTGCGTCGCCCCGCATCACCTGGATCGCGCGGGACAGATTCCGGTGGGCGCATGGGTGCGCTTCCACCCCCTTCGAGCGTTTGAACCCGTCGAGGCGGCGTCATGAACAAGGCCCCGTCAGCCGGCCGCGGCGAAAACGTCTGCGAAGCGGGCGTTCCTGCACCGCGCCTCCCCATCGTCCGCCAGTGCCAGAGAGTTGATCCGATGAAGAAAATCCTGATAGCCAATCGCGGAGAGATCGCCGTCCGCATCGCCCGCGCCTGCGCCGACTACGGCGTCGGCTCCGTCGCCGTCTATGCCGACGCCGACATCGACGCCCTGCATGTGCGCATGGCCGACGAGGCCTGGGGCCTGGGCGGCGACCGGCCGGCCGACACCTACCTGCACATCGACAAGCTGCTGGATGCGGCCCGCAAGAGCGGTGCCGACGCCGTGCACCCCGGCTACGGCTTCCTGTCCGAGAACGCGGGCTTCGCGCGGGCGGTGATCGGCGCGGGCCTGACCTGGATCGGCCCGCCGCCCGAGGCCATCGAGCGCCTGGGCGACAAGGTCGAGGCGCGCCGGCTGGCGCTGCAGGTGGGGGCGCCGCTCGTGCAGGGCACGGCCGGCCCGGTGCAGGACGTCTCCGAGGTGCTCGCCTTCGCCGAGCAGCACGGCCTGCCGATCATCATCAAGGCGGCTTTCGGCGGCGGCGGGCGCGGCATGAAGATCGCGTGGCGCATGGACGAAGTGGAAGACCTCTACGCCTCCGCCGTGCGCGAGGCGACGGCCGCCTTCGGCCGCGGCGAGTGCTTCGTGGAACAGTTCCTGGACCGCCCCCGCCACATCGAGGCCCAGGTGCTCGCCGACGCGCACGGCAACGTGGTGGTGCTGGGCACGCGCGACTGCTCCCTGCAGCGCCGCAACCAGAAGCTGGTGGAAGAGGCGCCCGCGCCCTTCCTCACGCCCCAGCAGCGCGAGCGCATCCACACCGCCGCGCGCGACATCTGCGCCGCCGCCGGCTACACCAGCGCTGGCACCGTGGAATTCCTGCTCTCGGGCACGGGCGCGATCTCGTTCCTGGAAGTGAACACGCGCCTGCAGGTGGAGCACCCCGTCACCGAGCAGACGACCGGCATCGACCTCGTCGTGGAGCAGTTCCGCATCGCCGAGGGCCTGCCGCTGGGCATCACGCAGACGCCCGAGCCACTGGGCCACGCGATCGAGTTCCGCATCAACGCGGAAGACGTGGGCCGGGGTTTTCTGCCCACACCGGGCGGCGTGACCGAATTCGATCCGCCCTCGGGCCCCGGCGTGCGGCTGGACACCGGCGTGCAGGCCGGCTCCATCGTGCCGGGTACGTTCGATTCGCTCATGGCCAAGCTCATCGTGTCGGGTGCCACGCGCGAGCAGGCCATCGCCCGGGCGCGCCGCGCGCTGCGCGAGTTCCGCTTCGGCGGCGTGGCCTCGGTGCTGCCTTTCCACCGTGCGGTGATGGAGCATGACGACTTCACCAACGGCGAAACCCTGCGCGTGCACACCCGCTGGATCGAGACCGATTTCGCCGCGCCCCTGGCCGCCGCCGCGCGCGCCGAGCCGCCCGCGGATACCTCGCTCGTGCGCACGGCCATCGAGATCGACGGCCGCCGCGTGGCCCTGGGGCTGCCGGCGCTGCTGCTGCAGGGCCTGCAGGCCGGGCCGGGCGCGCAGCCTGCCGGCGCCCGCGCGCAGTCCGCTGATGCCGGGAGCGCGGCGCAGGAGGGCACGGTGCCCGCGCCCGTCGCCGGCACGGTGCAGGTCTGGAAGGTGGCGGAGGGCGACATCGTGGCCGAGGGCGACCTGGTCGCCGTCATGGAGGCGATGAAGATGGAAATGCAGGTGACGGCCCCGCGCGCCGGGCGCATCCAGGGGCTGGTTCCGGCAGGGAGTTACCAAGCTGCGGGAGCCTGCCTGGCGATCGTTGCCCTGACCTGAGGGGCGCCCGGCGCCCATTACCGTGGATGTACGGCAGACGGGGTTTCAGCCGCCGTTCGCCGTTCTTCCACCGCCTTCCGTTGGGCGCCGCCCCCAATGGCATCGGCGGCATCAGTCCAGCACGCCACCACCCAGGACGCGATACAGCGTGACCCGATTGTCCAGCGCGCTGAGCTGCACGGTGAGCAGCGTCTGCTGCGCGGTGTACAGCGTGCGCTGCGCATCGAGCGCATTGAGGAAGGTGTCCACACCGCTGGTGTAGCGGGCCTGGGCCAGCCGATGGCTGTCGGCCGCCGCATCGACCAGGGCTGCCTGCGCAGACAACTGCTCGGCCACGGTGCCGCGGCGCGCCAGCGCGTCGGCCACTTCGCGGAATGCCGTCTGCACCGCCAGTTCGTAGGTGGACACATACAGCGACTGCTGCGCCTGCGTATAGGCCAGGTTGGCCTGGTTGGCGCCGCCGTCGAAGATCGGCAGCGTGACGGCAGGCGCCAATGACCACACCGTCGCCGCACCGCCGCTGAACAGCGAAGCCATGGCGGTGCTGGCAACGCCGCCCGCAGCGGTCAGCGACAGCTTCGGGAAGAAAGCGGCCCGCGCCGCGCCGATGTTGGCGGTGGCCGATTTCAGCTGGTGCTCGGCCTGCAGCACATCCGGCCGTGACAGCAGCACATCGGACGACAGGCCCGTCGGCACGTCCGCCAGCGCCGCGCCGTCGGCCGCGGGCAGGGCGGTCGGCAGCAGGGCGTCGGCTACCGGCGAGCCGGCCAGCAGCTCCAGCGCATTGCGGTCCTGCGCGATGGCGGTGGTGGTGCTGGCCAGGTCGGCACGCGCCTGCTGGTAGACGGTTTCCGCCTGGCTCACATCCACCCTCGATGCAACCCCCGCATCCCGCCGCTTCTGCGTGAGGGCCATCGAGCGCTGGGCGCTCTCCAGCGTCTGCTGCGCCAGCGCGAGTTTGCTGCGGTCTGCGCCCAGTGCCAGCCAGGCGCTGGCGGTTTCGGCGATCAGGCTGATGCGGGCGGCGCGGCCGGCTTCCTCGGTGGCCAGGTAGGTTTCCAGCGCCGCGTCGGACAGGCTGCGGACCCGGCCGAACAGGTCGATCTCGTACGAGCTGACGCTGAGGTTGGCGCTGGTGGTCTGGGTCTGCACCGTGCCGCTGCCATTTTCGGTACCGGTACCGGTGCCGGTGGCGGCCACCGAGCGCGCGCGCGTTCCGCTGACGCCGGCATTGACCGTCGGCAGCAGTGCTGCGCGCTGCCCCCAGTACTGCGCGCGGGCCGACTCGATGTTGGCGACCGTCTTGCGCAAGTCACGGCTGTGGGCCAGCGCCTGTGCGATGACCTGGCGCAGGCGGTCGTCCCGCACGAACTGCTGCCACGGAATGTCGGCTGCGGCCGCCTTGGCCGCGTCCGCTTCCGCTGCGGCAGGCGCATAGGCTGCGCCGGTCGGCCAGGTGGCAGGCACCGGCGCGGCTGGCCGCTCATAGGTCGGCGCCATCGAGCTGCAGGCGCCGAGCAGCACGGCCAGCGAGGAGGCGATCAGGGGTCTTTTCATGGTTGTTCTGCCTCTTGACCTGGGTTGCCGGTCGCCGTGTGGCCCCTCGGCTTGCCGAACAGCTTGCGCACCAGCACGAAGAACAGGGGCACGAAAAAGATGGCCAGCACGGTGGCGGTGATGGTGCCGCCGACGATGCCTGTGCCGATGGAAATGCGGCTGTTGGCACCCGCGCCACTCGACAGCGCCAGCGGCATCACCCCGGCGACGAAGGCCAGTGACGTCATCAGGATGGGCCGCAGCCGCAGCCGTGCGCCTTCGACGGCCGAGGCCACCAGATCCTTGCCGCCCCGGTAGGCGGCATCGGCGAATTCCACGATCAGGATCGCGTTCTTGGCCGACAGCCCGATGGTGGTCAGCAGCGCCACCTGGAAGTACACGTCGTTCTCCAGCCCGCGCAGCGTGGCAGCCGCCACGGCGCCGATCACGCCGAGCGGGATCACCAGCAGCACCGACAGGGGCACCGACCAGCTTTCGTACAGCGCCGCCAGGCAGAGGAAAACCACCAGCACCGAGATGGCGTACAGCTTGGCGGTCTGGCCGCTGGCAAGCCGCTCCTGGTAGCTCAGGCCGCTCCAGGCGAAGGCGGTGCCGGCGGGCAGCGCCTTGGCCAGGGTTTCCATTTCGTCCATGGCCTTGCCGGAGCTCACGCCGTCTGCGGCCGAACCCTGCAATGTGTAGCTGGCCAGGCCGTTGTAGCGCGCCAGGCTTTCCGGACCATAGGTCCACCGGGTGGTGGCGAAGGCCGAGAACGGCGTCATGCGGTTCGAGTCGCCGCGCACCCGCCAGTCGTCGATGTCTTCGGGCCGCGAGCGGAACGGTGCGTCGGCCTGCATGTAGACCTTCTTCACCCGCGCCCGGTCGATGAAGTCGTTGACGTAGGTGCCGGCCCAGGCCGAGCTGAGCGTGGCGTTGATGTCGGCCAGCGACAGGCCGAAGGAAAACGCCTTGGCCTGGTCGACGTCGACCTTCAACTGCGGCGTGTCTTCCAGGGAGCCGCTGCGCACCGCGGTCAGCTGCTCGTCCTTGCCCGCGTTGGCCATCAACTGGTCGCGCAGGGTCTTGAGCGTGGCGCGGTCGGTGCCGGCCTTGGCCTGTAGCTGGAACTCGAAACCGCCGGACTGGCCCAGGCCCTGGATGGCCGGCGGGTTGAGCGCGAAGATCTGGGCGTCGCGCACCTTGGACAGGGCCGCGGTGGACCGTGCCGAGACGGCGTCGGCGCGGTTCTCGGCGCCCGGACGCTCCGACCAGTCCTTCAGGGCCACGAAAGCCATGCCCGAGTTCTGCCCGCTGCCGGCGAAGTTGAAGCCGGCGATGGTGAAGATGGCTTCGGTGTTGGCCTTTTCGTTGACGAGGAACTGGTTCTCCACCGCCTTGGCGACCTCCAGCGTGCGCGCCACCGAAGCGCCCACCGGCAGCGTGTACTGGACCATCGCCTCGCCCTGGTCTTCATTGGGCAAAAAGCCCGATGGCAGGCGCAGGAACAGCACCGCCAGTGCCGCCACGATCAGGCCGTAGAACAGCATCCAGCGCAGCGGCGTCTTCAGGATGCGGACGACCCGGCCTTCGTACCGGTGCAGCAGCCGGTCGAAGCTTCGGTTGAACCAGCCGGCCAGGCCGCGCTGGCCGGTGCCCTGCGCGTGCGGCCTGAGCAGCGTGGCGCACAGGGCCGGCGTCAGCGTCAGCGCGACGACGACCGACAGCGCCATCGAGGCCACGATGGTGATCGAGAACTGCCGGTAGATGACCCCGGTCGAGCCGGCGAAGAAGGCCATCGGCAGGAACACCGCCGACAGCACCGTGGCGATGCCGACCAGCGCGCCGGTGATTTCGCCCATCGACCGGATGGTGGCCTCGCGCGGCGACAGGTGTTCCTCCCGCATCAGGCGCTCGACGTTTTCCACCACCACGATGGCATCGTCCACCAGCAGGCCGATGGACAGCACCATGCCGAACATCGTCAGCGTATTGATGGAGTAGCCGAACAGGGACAGCACGCCGAACGTGCCGAGCAGCACGACCGGCACGGCGATCGCCGGGATCAGCGTGGCGCGCCAGTTCTGCAGGAAGACGAACATCACCAACACCACCAGCGCGATGGCTTCGAACAGGGTCTTGACCACTTCTTCGATGGAGATGCGGATGAACTGGGTGCTGTCCTTCGGGTAGGCGACCTGGTAGCCGTCCGGCATGCCGCGCTGGAGGTCGGAGATGACCGCCCTGACGCGGGTCGCGGTCGAGAGGGCGTTGGCGCCGGGTGCGAGTTGCACCGCCATGCCCGAGGCCGGGTGACCGTTCAGGCGGGTGACGTTGTCGTAACTTTCGCTGCCCAGCTCGACCCGGGCGACGTCGCGCAGCAGCACCGTCGCGCCGGCGGCGTTGTGCTTGACCACGACCTGCTCGAACTGCTCCGGCGTCTGCAGCTTGGATTGCGCGGTGACGGTGGCGTTGAGCTGCTGCGTGCCGGCCGTGGGCAGCCCGCCGATCCTGCCGGCCGACACCTGGGTGTTCTGTGCCGAGATGGCGGTCTGCACGTCGGAAGGCATCAGGCCGTACGCCGCCAGCTTGTTCGGGTCCAGCCAGATGCGCATGGCGTATTGCGAGCCGAAGACCTGCACGCCGCCCACGCCATCGACGCGCGCAATGGGATCCTGCAGGTTGCTGACCAGGTAGTCGGCGATGTCGGTGGCGCTGGCCTGGTCCTTGCTGTCGTAGAGCGCCGCGATCAGCAGGAAATCGCTCTGCGACTTGGTGACGGTGACACCCAGCGTCTGCACCGCCTGCGGCAGCCGGGTGAGCGCCTGCTGCACCTTGTTCTGCACCTGAACCTGGGCGGTGTCCGGGTTCGTGCCCTGCTGGAAGGTGACGCTGATGCTGGCGTTGCCCGCCGAACTGCTGGTCGAGGAGAAGTACAGCAGTCCGTCCAGCCCGGTGAGTTGCTGCTCCAGGATCTGGGTGACGCTGTTTTCCACCGTCTCGGCCGAGGCGCCGGTGTAGGTGGCCGATATCCGCACCGTCGGTGGTGCGACATCGGGGTACTGCGCCACGGGCAGCGAGAAGATGGACATCGCGCCGGCCAGCATGATGACGATGGCGATGACCCAGGCGAAGATGGGCCGGTTGACGAAGAAGCGGGCGAGCATGGATCAGCGCTCCTGGGCCGTCTTGGCTGGCGCCGTGGCGGCCACCGGGGCTTTGCTCGTGGTGACCTCCACCGGCTTGACCGTGTCGCCCGCTTTGACTTGCCGCTGCCCTCCACCACCAGGCGGTCGCCCGCAGACAGGCCGTCGCTGACCAGCCACTGGTCGCCGATGGAACGCTGGGTGGTCACCGCCACGCTGCGGACCTTGTCTCCGTCCCCCACGACCAGGGCCGTCGCCTGGCCCTTGGGGTCGCGGCTGATGCCCTGCTGCGGCGCCAGCAGGCCCTTCTGGTCGACGGCCTCGTCGAGCACGGCCCGCACGTACATGCCGGGCAGCAGGGTGCCGTCGGGGTTGGGAAACTCGGCCCGCAAGGTGACCGAGCCCGTCGCTTCGTCCACCGCCACTTCGCTGAACTTGAGTTTGCCGGTGCGCGCGTAGGACGAGCCGTCCTCCAGCTTCAGCTTGACCGCCGTGCTGCCCGGCAGGACGCCATCGGCCGACAGCAGCTGGCGCAGGCGCAGCAGCGAAGCGCTGGACTGGGTCAGATCGACATAGATCGGGTCCAGCGCGCGGATGGTGGCCAGCGCGTCGGTCTGGCTGGCGGTGACCAGCGCACCCGGCGTCACGCTGGACTTGCCGATGCGCCCGGAGATGGGAGCCCGGACCTGCGTGTATTCGAGGTTGATGCGGGCGCTGGCCAGCGCGGCCTTCTGCAGCGCGACGGCAGCCAGCGCCTGCTGGTAGGCGGCGCGGGCGTCGTCGGCGTCCTGGCGCGACACGCCCTCGATTTTCAGCAGGTCGGTGTAGCGCTCGTCCTTCAATCGTGCGGCCGACACCGCCGCCTGCGCATTGGCGAGCGATGCCGCCGCCTGGTCGGCCGCTGCCTGGTACGTGGCGGGATCAATGAGATACAGCACCTGGCCGGCGCGAACCAAGGCACCCTCTTCGAATTTGCGGGCCTTGACGATGCCCCCCACCTGCGGCCGCACGTCGCTCGACAGCGATGCGGCGGTGCGACCGGCCAGTTCCGTCGTCAGCGCGACCGGCTGCGTCTTGAGGGTGACCACGCCCACTTCGGCCGGGCCGCGCGCGGGCGGTGCGTCAGACTTGCTGCAGGCCGTGACCAGAAGGCCGGAGCAGGCAAGGGCCATCAGGAGACGGGAACCCCGCCGCGCATTGTTCTGTCTATGGTTCATACCAAGCTGTTTTTTGGGTGTGAACGTTCATTCTCATTTCTGTGAGAGCTACATACATTTCGCCAAGGTAAAGATCTTGAAAAAATCCGACCGCCGGACCACCGGCCAGCTGCCGGCAGCGCGGCCCACCAAAGCCGAGCGCGATGAATTGCGCCGCAACGAAATCGTGACCGCCGCGCGCGAGTGCGTCTTGCGGCGCGGGTTCCACGCCTCCAGCATGGCCGAGATCGCCGCGCGCGCGCAGATGAGCGTGGGGCAGGTCTACCGCTATTTCGCCAACAAGGAAGCCATCGTCCACGCCATCGTCGAACGGATCGTTTCGCAAAGACTGGAGTGGGTCGCCAGCACTGCGCGGCAGATCGACCGGCCCCGGATGCTGGCCCGCCGCCTTTTCTCCGACGAGCGCGCGGAAAAAGACGACCATGCGCTGCTGCTGGAAGTCACCGCGGAAGCCACCCGGAATCCGGCCGTGGCCGAGATCGTGCGTGCTGCCGACCGGAGACTGCACGCGCAGGGCGTGGAGGCCGTGCGGCAAGACCATCCGCACCTCAGTGATCGAGAGATCTCGGCCCGGGTGGAGTTCATGGCGGTCCTGGCGGAAGGCACGGCCTTTCGCAGGCTGACGGACCATCCTGCCGATCCGCAGTTGCTCGAAGCCATCTATAGCGAGGTCATCGGGCGCCTGCTGCCCGGTGACAGCGCATTACCGGGCCAGGTCACGCAAGACCGTGGCACGGCCGACAACGCCATGCTGGGGGTGCCGCAGGGTGGGAAGTCCAGGTAGTCCGCCCGTCGCGGTCGTCACGCTGCGGGCGGACTCGGGCAGCGGGATGGCAGGGGCACGGCGCTGGCTGTGAGGGGGCGCCGATGCGGCGAGGAGGCAAGGAGGCGGCGAGACCGCTCGCCCGTTGACGGAGGCCGCCGTTCAAGCCCCCGTCAAGCCTCCGACTAATTCATCTTTTTTGAATCGGTGGCTCAATTTCGTTGAAACTTGGCGCACGGCCTGGCCTCTAGACTGCCACGGCGCTCGCTGCCCGGCGGGCCGTTCCAGGCCCCCCTGTCTGCTTCCCCACGAAACCCATGTCTTCAGCCTTGCCCACTTCTGCCCCGGCGCGTTACAGCGCCACCGCCATCGCCCTGCACTGGGTGGTGGGACTCGCCATCGTGGCGGTGTTCTGCGTGGGCTGGTACATGACGGGGCTGCCGTTCTCGCCCCAGCGGCTGAAGCTCTACAACTGGCACAAGTGGGCCGGCGTCACCATCCTCACGCTGTCGGTGCTGCGCCTCGTCTGGCGCATCACGCACCGCCCGCCCGCGCTGCCGGCGGCGATCGAGCACGCCATGCCGCGCTGGCAGCAAGTGGCGCACCATGCCACCCATCATCTGCTCTACGCGCTCTTCTTCATCGTGCCGCTGGTGGGCTGGGCCTATAGCTCCGCGGCGGGCTTTCCCATCGTGTTCCTGGGCATCGTGCCGCTGCCGAGCTTCGTGCCCGTGAGCCCCGAACTGGCCGAGGCCATCAAGCCCTGGCACGAGATCACGGCCTACGCGCTGGCGGCGTTGGTGGTGCTACATGTGGCGGCTGCGCTCAAGCACCATGTCATCGACCGCGACGGCCTGCTCTCGCGCATGTTGCCGGGGCGGGGCTGAGCGCCTCGTTCCTCCCCCGCTTTTCCCTGTTTTCCCTTTCCCTTTTTTCCTGACGGAGTTTCTCCATGCGTGTTCTGACCACCTCCCTGGCCGGCCTGGCCTTCGCCTCCAGCGCATTGATGGCGGCAGCGCCCGCCTGGGCCCAGCAGGCCCTGGTGCCCGCGCAGAGCGAAATCCTCTTCGTGAGCAAGCAGATGGGCGTGCCGGTGGAAGGCCGCTTCAAGAAGTTCGACGCCCAGGTCGCCTTCGACCCGGCCAAGCCGGCCACCAGCAAGATCGCCTTCACGGTGGATACCGGCAGCGCCACGCTGGGCGTCAAGGAATCCGATGCCGAGCTGCCCAAGGCCGTCTGGTTCAACGTGCCGAAGTTTCCGCAGGCCACCTTCCAGTCCACCGCCATCAAGGCCACCGGCCCCGGCAAATACGACGTGGCCGGCAAGCTGAGCATCAAGGGCGCCACGCAGGACGTGACGGTGCCCGTGACCCTCACGCAGAGCGGCAACATCACCACCGCCACCGGTGCCTTCGGCATCAAGCGCCTGGCGTTCAAGATCGGCGAGAACGAATGGGCCGACACCTCGATGGTGGCCGACGACGTTCAGGTGAAGTTCAAGCTCGCGCTGACCGGCGTGGGCAAGCTCTGACACTGTTTTTCGCTTCTCCTTTTTTCTTCGTTCTTCCTTCAACCTGGAGCTATCGACATGCGCAAATCTCTTTTCGCCCTGGCCGCCGTGGCCGCCACCCTGGCTGCCGGCGCCGCGCGCGCCGAAACCGCCACCTACGCGGTGGAACCCACCCATACCTTCGCCACGTTCGAGATCAGCCACTTCGGCGCCGCCGTGAACCGCGGCCGTTTCGACAAGAAGGAAGGCACCGTGGAACTGGACAAGGCCGCCAAGACCGGCAAGGTGGACATCACCTTCCAGATCAATTCCATCAACACAGGCGTGGCTCCGTTCGACAAGCACCTGCAGAGCGCCGACATCTTCGACGCCGCGAAGTACCCCACGGCCAGGTTCGTGGGCGACAAGTTCGTCTTCGAGGGCGACAAGCTGGTGTCCGTCACGGGCGAGCTGACCATCAAGGGCAAGGCGCAACCGGCTACGTTCAAGGCCAACCAGTTCGCCTGCTACCAGAGCCCCATGCTCAAGCGTGAAGTCTGCGGCGGCGACTTCGAGACCACCATCGACCGCACCCAGTTCGGCGTGGACTACGGCGTGCAGTTCGGCATGCCGAAGAACGTGCGCATCGTGGCGCAGATCGAAGCCGTCAAGCAGTGATCGGCGGTTGAACCCGTGGGGCTGCCAGTTCGCTGGCGGCCGCGCGTGGAGGGCTGGCTGCGGGCGACCGGGCCGGCCCTTTTTCTTTGCGGTCAGGTCTGCGGACAGGCCAGAAAGGCCGGCAGCCGCTCCGCCGCTTCGGCGAAGGCCGCGATGCACGGATGCCCCTGCGCCTGCACCTGGCCCGGCAGGAGCAGCTGCGTGAAGCTCCAGGCCACGGCCGTGGCCACGCCGCCTTGCGTCAGGGCGGCCGTTTCGGGCGCCAGCGGGGCCTGCGCCAGCCCGGTCTCCAGCGCACCGAAGGCCGCGTGGAGCTGGCCCTGCACGCGGTCCAGCCACGGCTGGTGCTGCTTTTCGGCCGGCCGCAGATTGCGCTCATAGACGATCTGCACGGTCTTCTCGCACGCGGCCAGAGCCAGCCCGGCCAGACGCATGTCGCGGCGCAGTGCGGCGGGTTCGGGCGGCGCCAGCCGCCTGTCGCCCAGCGTGTCGGCCCACTGCAGGATCAGGCTCGAATCCATCAGCACCTCACCTGTTTCGCACACCAGCGTGGGCGCCTTGACCACCGGGTTGACGCGGCCAAAGGCTTCGAAGGTGCTGAACACCGACAGCGGCACGTGCTCGAACGGCAGGCCCAGCAGGTGCAGCGACACGCCAACGCGGCGCACATAGGGAGAATCAAACATTCCGATGAGTTGCATGGCGGACGGGGTCGATGGAGACAGAGGATGACAACGATAGCCCGCACCCGCCGCCGGCAGGAAGGGGCAGGCATCGGAAATGGCCGGCCTGTACCGATGACTCATCTGCCCACCGAGGAAGCGAAGCGATGGAACTGGACAAGAAAGACCGCCTGATCCTGCAGGCGCTGCAAGCCGATGCACGGCAGAGCCTGGCCGGGCTGGGCAAGCGCATCGGTCTGTCGCAACCTGCGATGAGCGAGCGGGTGCGCAAGCTGGAGGCGGCGGGCGTCATCGAGGGCTACGGCGCGCGGGTCAACCTGCGCGCCATCGGCGTGGGGCTGCAGGCGATCATCCGCATACAGACCACGCATGCGGGCATCGCGTCCTATGTGCAGATCTTCCAGCAGATGCCCGAGGTGTTGGAGGCCGATCGCGTGACCGGCGAGGACTGCTTCATCGTGCGCTGCGCCATCGCCCAGCCGGCGGATCTGGAGCGCGTGGTGGATGCATTGGCCGCGCACGGGGCGGTCACCACCTCGCTGGTGCTCTCCAGCCCGGTGCGCAAGGCGGTGACGGTACCGCTGTAGCCGCCACGCTGCCTCCTGCTGCATTCGTTCGATGCACGGGCGGCCGGGCGGGGCGGCGGCACTGCAGCCGGCAGAGATCTACAGTGCGCTCAGCACCTCATCCAGGCGCTCCACCAGCAGGTCTGCATGCTCGCGCTGGAACACCAGCGGGGGCCGGATCTTGAGCACGTTGCCGTCAGGGCCGGTCGCGCTCAGCAGTACCTGGCGCCGGCGCAGGCCGTTGACCACCCGGGCGGCCTGGGCCGTGGCCGGTGCGCGCGTGGTGCGATCGGCCAGCAGTTCCAGGCCCACGAACAGGCCGGCGCCGCGCGCCTCGCCGACGATGGCGTGGCGCTCGCCCAGCGCTGCGAGCCTTTCCCGCAGATAGGTGCCCACCTGCAGGGCGTTGGCCTGCAGGTCGTTCTGTTCGATCACGCCCAGCACGGCAGAGGCCGCTGCCATCGAGACGGGGTTGCCGCCGAAGGTGTTGAAGTAGCGGCTCGCCTGGCCGAAGGCCTTCATGACCTCCGGCCGCACCGCGAGGCCCGCGACCGGATGTCCGTTGCCCATGGGTTTGCCCATGGTGACGATGTCGGGCACCACGCCGTGCCGCAGAAACCCCCAGAAGGCCTCGCCCGTACGGCCGAAGCCAGGCTGCACCTCATCGGCGATGAACACGCCGCCGGCCGCGTGGATGGCATCCACGGCACCCTGCAGAAAGCCGGCCGGGCCCGTGAACACGCCGTCGCTGGAGAACACCGTGTCCACCAGCAGCGCGGCGGGTTTCAGGCCGTGGGCCTGCAGGTCGGCGATGGCCGCGCGCACGCCGTCGGCGAAGCGCTGTCCCGTCCCCGCGTCGCCGCCTTCGGGAGCATCGACCAGTCGCACATGGTCGCCGATGCGCACGTACTGTCCCAGCGAGGGCGAGGCGCAGGCCAGCGCCGAGGTCACGCCGTGGTAGGCGAAGCGCGTCACGATGAGGCCGGTGCCTCCGGTGTGGGCGGTGGCGATGCGCATCGCCAGGTCGTTGGCCTCGCTGCCGGTGCAGGTGAAGGTGGCGTGGCCGAGTTCGGGCGGCATGGTGGCCAGCAGCCGTTCTGCGTAGTCGAGGATGCCCTCGTGCAGGTAACGGGTGTGCGTGTTGAGCACCGAAGCCTGGCGCGCAATGGCTTCCACCACTTCGGGCCGCGCATGGCCCAGCGGCACGACGTTGTTGTAGGCATCCAGCCAAGGGGTGCCGGCGGCGTCGTAGAGCCACACGCCTTCGCCGCGCACGGGATGGAACGGCTCATCGTAGAACAGCCGGTAGGCCGGGCTCAGCAGGCGCGCGCGGCGTGCCAGCAGGCCGGCGGTGGAAGTGGTGTCAGGCATGGGTCGGCTCCTGGGTGCTGCGGGCGGCGTGTATGGCGTGCTGCACCTGTTCCGGGGTGAGGTCTGCGCAGGCGGCGAGGCGTGCCCACGAAATCGCGTTGTTGCGCAGGAGGTAGGGCGCGTTGTCCGGCTGTCTGGCGGCGCGCCAGCCGCTGATCGCCACCACCATCGCCAGGCGCGCCCGCACGAGGTCGAGCAGGGCGAAGGTTTCTGCTTCGGCCAGCGGCGAGACGGCGTGGTAGTCGGCCGCGAACCGCGCGATGGTGGCCAGCGCTTCGCCCGGGGCCTGGCTTTCCGCGTCGAGGTGGTACGAGGCCGCGACGGCGAGGTCGTCCACCAGCGGCGCGTGCACCATATCGCCGAAGTCCAGGATGCCGGCGACGCGGGAAGGCTCCGCCGGGTCGACGAGCAGGTTGTAGAGGTTGAAGTCGTTGTGGATCGGCTGGCGGCGCAGGCTGGCCAGCACCGGCTTCGTGCGCCGCGCGAATCCGTCGAGCGCGGCTTCGGCCAGGGCGCGGCGGGCCGGGTCGGCCACGTGCGCGAGCAGTGGGCGCACGCGGTCGGCGCGCTGGATGTCCCACGGCAGCTCGCGTGCGGCGGCGGGGTGATCCAGGCCGGCCAGGGCTCGGTCCAGCCGGGCCAGCATGCGGGCCACGCTGCTGCGCTGCGCCGAAGAGCGCGGTGCCTGCGGCATGGGCTGGCCTTCGAGATAGCTGAACACGCGGGCCACGCGCGTGCGGCCTTCGGCGTCCTCGATCTGCGCCGAGGGTGCGCCGTGCCGGTCGGGCAGCAGGCGCTGCACGGGCAGGCCGGGGTCGGTGCGGGCGATGTGCAGCAGGGCCTGTGTCTGGAAGTCCGCGACGATGGGGTCTTCGTCGGGGTGCGAGAGCTTGAGCATGCAGCGCGGGCCGCCGCCGTCCGGCTCCAGCAGGAAGTTGGCATCGCGTTCGCCCGTGAGCGGCTGGAGCCGGCCCTGCAGGCCATGCAGGCGCTGCAGCAGGGCGGCGGCCCAGTTGGTGTCGACGGGTGCGGGCGGTGCAGTGAGCACGGCTGCTTCGGGCAGGGCCGCGCGGATCGCTGTGTCCAGGTCGTGCATGTTCATGCCGCACCCTCGAATCCCGCCAGAGCGCTTTCCAGATTCGGCCCCAGGTCCTCGGACAGGTAGCCGCCTTCCTGCACCAGCACCGTGGGCAGGCCCAGCCGTGCGATCTCGCCCAGGATGCGGCCGAAGCCCGGCGTGCTGACGGCCAGCATCTGGTAGGGATCGTGTTCGTGCGCATCCAGGCCCAGCGCCACGACGAGCGCGCCGGGCGCATAGGCACGGACCGTGGCGGCGGCCGTGGCCAGCGCGGCCAGGAAGCCGTCGTCCCGGGTGCCCCGGGCCAGCGGCAGGTTCAGGTTGTAGCCCAGGCCTTCTCCTTCACCGACCTCGTGCGCATGGCCCGTGAAGAAGGGCGTGCAGAAGTGCGGGTCGGCATGCAGCGAGACGGTCAGCACGTCCCTGCGGCGCCAGAAGATGCCCTGCGTGCCGTTGCCGTGGTGCACGTCGATGTCGAGGATGGCCACCCGGTCGTGCCGCTGGCGCAGGTGCTGGGCGGCGATAGCGGCGTTGTTGAGGTAGGTGAAGCCGTTGGCACGATCGGCGTAGGCATGGTGGCCTGGTGGGCGGCACAGCGCATAGGCGGCATGCTCGCCCTCCAGCACGAGCTGGGCCGCGTGGGTGGCGACGTGCGCCGACCAGGTCGCGGCATGCCAGGTGTGCCGGCCGATGGAGCAGGCCATGTCGCCCATGTGGTAGCCGGCCTGGCCGACCAGGCTGTCGGGGTAGGTGAAGGGCTGGCCCGGGAACGGATGGACGTTGGGCAGGACCTCTTCGGATGCGCCTTCCAGCTGCTGCCAGCGTTCCCACGCGGTCTCCAGGAAGCGCAGGTACTGCGGCGTGTGGATCGCCGCGCGCGGGCCGGGGCCGAAGTCTTCGGGCGCCAGGATGTCATGGCCTTGCCGGCGCGCGGCCTGCAGCAGCAGCGTGCCGCGCTCGGGCTGCTCGTTGCTGCGCTTCATGCGACCGCGCACGATGAATTGCTGGGGATCGTGGCCGACGTGCTGGTCGCTGTAGATGACTTTCATGCAGGGCTTTCCGGGTCCGGTGAGGAGGATCTTTCTCAGGTCTTGAACAGGCTGGCTGCATGCGCCTTGGCGTCTTCCAGGTGAAAGCGCAGCGCGTGCTGCACGGCTTCCACGTCGCGCCGGGCCAGCGCGTGGGCGATGGGCCGGTGCGTCTCGGCCAGGGCCTTGAGGTCGCCGTAGCTGCCTTCGCTCAGGGCGAGGAACATGCGCACCTCGGTCTGCATGTTGTCGAACAGGCGGTGCAGATAGTGGTTGCCCGACAGCGCGCTGATCGCGAAGTGGAAGTCCAGGTCCAGCGCCACCCGCTCGGCCGAAGGCAGGACCTCGGCACGCGCGACCATGTCGTCCACCCGCGCATCGAGCCCGGCCAGCTCGGCATCGCTCGCATGCTGGCAGGCCAGCGCTGCGCCCAGCAGTTCGAGCTGGATGCGCACGTCGTACAGATCGCACACCTGCTTGGCCGAGACCGTGCGCACCGTGAAGCCGTGGCGGGGGCGCGAGACCAGCAGGCCCAGGCTTTCGAGCCGGCGCGCCGCCTCGCGCACGGGCGCGCGGCTCACGCCCATCTGGCGGGCGAGCTCGGCCTCGACGATGCGCTCGCCCGGCGCGATCCGGCCCGAGAGGATCGCGTCCTGCAGCTGGGTTTCGACCACGCCGACCAGGTCGGGCACCTGGATCGAGGAGAAGGCGGGTGCCGCGGCGCCGGAGGGGCTGATTCGGGTGCTCATGTCGTGTTTCCTGTCTTGCGTGTGCCCGGAATCATGCCGGACGGCGCCCGCGTGCGAGCGACACCCCGGCGATGGCGATCAGCGCCATGCCCAGCAGTGCCGGGGTGTCCGGCGGCCGCTCGAACCACAGCGTGCTGATCAAGACGGCCAGCAGCAATTGCACATAGTTGAGTGGCGCCAGCGTGGCCGCGCCCACGCGGCGGAACGCGGCCAGCAACAGCAGCTGAGCGCTGCCGCTGATCGCGCCGCCGGCCGCCAGCACGGCCGCCTCGGGCCAGGGCGGCAGCGCGGTGGAAGTGGTGAACAGCATCGGCAGGCTGGTGATCAGCAGGCAGGCCAGGGCCGTGTGCGCGAATTGCATGGGAGCGGGCACCAGGCCGGAGAGCTTGCGCGTGAGCACCTGGAACACGGCATAGCAGACGGCTGAGACGGCCATGAGCAGCGTGCCGGCAAGCGGCAGGCTGCCGCCGGGTCGCACGATGCACAGCATGCCCGCAAAGCCGAGCAGCACGGCTGTCCACTGCGTGCGGCCCACGCGTTCGCCGAGCAGCCAGGGTGAGAGCGCCACCATGATCAGCGGCGCCGTGAAATAGATGGCCGTGGCCTCCGCCAGCGGCATGGTGACCAGCGCCGCCATGAAGCAGGTGGCCACCACGGCCAGCGCCACGCTGCGCGCCGCCAGCAGCCGCTGGTGCGGCTGGCGCCAGATGCGCAGGTCGCCATGGCGCAGCAGGAGCGCGAAGGCCAGCAGGGCGATAGCGCTGTACCGCCCCAGGTTCACGACGGCCGGCGGGTAGTGCGCCACCATGTGCTTGGCGAACGCGTCGTAGGCCGCGAACAGCACCAGCGCGCAGAGGAACAGCGCGACGCCGGCGGCCGCGCTGTCTCCACGCGCGGCAGATGGCTGGGACGGGGCGGGCAGGGTGGTCATGCGCCGTGCCGTAGAGCGCACCAGGCCATCATGGCCGGAGCCCTTCGAGGAAAGCGTCGAGCGCCGCGCCGATTGCGCCCACCATGTAGCCGCCTTCCTGCACGACCACGGTAGGCAGGCCCAGCGCACGCACGCGCGCCCCGGCCAGGCGGAAGGCGTCCATGTCGAACTTCAGCACGCTGATCGGATCGTCCCGGTAGGTGTCGAAGCCCAGCGGCAGCACCAGGGCCTGGGGCGCGAAGCGCTCGATGGCGGCGGTGGCCGCGTCCAGGGCCTGCGCGAATTCGGCGTTGCCGCTGCCGTGCGCCAGCGGCAGGTTCAGGTTGCAGCCTTCGCCTTCTCCCGTGCCGCGCTCGTGCGCGTAGCCCGTGTACCAGGGGTAGTAGCTGGCGGGATCGGCGTGGGTGGAAATGGTGAGCACGTCGCCCCGTGCATAGAAGATCTGCTGCGTGCCGTCGCCGTGGTGCGCGTCGATGTCGAGCACGGCCACGCGTGCATGCGTCTGGCGCAGCGTGGCAGCGGCGATGGCGCTGTTGTTCACGTAGCAGAAGCCGGCCGCGCGCGCACGCTGCGCATGGTGCCCCGAAGGCCGGCACAGCGCATAGGCCACACCGCCCGCGTCGCGCACCGTCTCGGCTGCGGCCAGCGCCGCGTGGGCCGACCGCAGCACCGAGCGCCAGGTGTGCGGGCCGATCGGGCAGGACAGATCGCCCACGTACCAGCCTGTCTGCGCCAGCATGGCGGGCGAGGGGCAGGCGCCCTCGCGCGGGCCATGCGGCGACATGTTGGGCAGGACCTCGATGCCGGGCTGCAGGCCGAAGGACTCGATCTGCTGCCAGCGCTCGAACGCCGTCTCCAGATAGTCGAGGTAGTCGGGCGCGTGAACGAGTTCCAGCGCCTCGCGGCCGGCCTCGGGCGGCGCGGTGACGGTGATGCCGCGCGCGGCCAGCGTGCCCATCAGCGCCTCTGCGCGCGTGGGCAGATCGGCCGGCTTGCAGATGCGGCCCACGCGCATGTACTGCTGCGGGTCGTGCAGCAGTTGGTCGTCGGAGAAGAAGGCTTTCATGGCTGGACTTCCATTTCGGCGTCGAAGCGGTCCATCGCGCGCGTGAAGCGCGCGAACAGGTCGGCCATCTCTTCCGCGGTGATGATGAGCGGCGGGCACAGGCCGATGCTGTCGCCCATGGCGCGCACGATGAGGCCTTCTTCCAGCGCCAGCGCGGCGAAGCGGTAGCCGGCCTTGCGGTCGGCCGCGAACGGCGTGCGCGCGGCCTTGTCGGCCATCAGTTCGATGGCGCCGATCAGGCCCACGCCGCGCACGTTGCCGACCCAGGGCCGGCCCGCGAAGGAGCGGATGCCGGCCTGGAACGCCGGGGCCAGGTCCCGCACATGGTCGATCAACCTTTCGTCCTCGTACACCTGCAGCGTCTCCAGCGCGACGGCGCAGGCCACCGGGTGGCCCGAGTAGGTGTAGCCATGGCCGAAGCTGCCCAGCCTGCCGCTGTGTGCGGCGATGGCGCCGTGCACCTTGTCGTTCACCATCACGGCCGAGATCGGCACATAGCCCGAGGAGAGCGCCTTGGCGCAGCACAGGATGTCGGGCTGCAGGCCGAGGGTGGTGGATCCGAACATGTTGCCGGTGCGGCCGAAGCCGCAGATCACCTCGTCGGCGATCAGCAGCACGTCGTACTTGCGCAGCACTGCCTGCACCTTCTCGAAGTAGCCGGCCGGCGGCACCAGCACACCGCCGGCGCCCATCACCGGTTCGGCGATGAAGGCTGCCACGGTGTCTGGGCCTTCGGCCAGGATGCGCTCTTCGAGCTGGCGGGCCAGGCGGGTGGAGAAGTCCTGTTCGCATTCCCCATCGTGCGCGTAGCGGTAGTGGTGCGGGCAGTCCACGTGCAGAAAGCGCGCGGCCGGCGCGGTGGCGATGGGCAGGTCGAAGTCACGGTGGTTGCCGTCCAGCCCGCCCAGGCTGGCTGCGGCCACGGTCACGCCGTGGTAGGCGTTGCGCCGCGCGATGATCTTTTTCTTGGCCGGCTTGCCGATGGCGTTGTGGTAGTACCAGACCATCTTGACCGCGCTGTCGTTGGCCTCCGAACCCGAGTTGGCGAAGAACACGCGGGCCATGGGCACGGGTGCCAGCGCCAACAGCTTTTCGGCCAGGTCGGCCACGGCCACGTTGGTGCGCTGGTTGAACGTGTGGTAGTAGGGCAGGGTCTGCAGTGCCCTGGCGCCCGCGGCCGCCAGGCGCTGGTTGGAGAAGCCCAGCGAGGCGCACCACAGGCCGGACATGGCCTCGACGTAGCGCTTGCCCTGGTCGTCGACGACGTGGATGCCGTCGCCGCCCACGATCACGAGCGGCGGCGTCTGCGGCAGCGCGGCCAGGTTGGTGTAGGAGTGCAGGTGGGTGGCGACGTCTTTGGCGCCGGTGCTCATCGTGTCTTTGGCCATGGGGGCTCCTCGGTGGTTCGGACGCTCAGGCGATCGCGGAAAGCTGAGCCAGGTGGTCTTGCGTCAGCCGCGCGATGGTCTCGGGACCGGTGCGCGTGGCGATGTGCGGGGTGACGGTGATGCGCGGGTGGTGCCAGAAGGGGTGCGCGGCGGGCAGCGGCTCTTCGACGAAGGCGTCCAGTACGGCCGAGGCGATCTGCCCGCTCTCCAGCGCGGCGAGCAGGTCGTCCTGCACAAGGTGCGCGCCGCGCCCTGCGTTGACGAGGTGGGCGCCGCGCGGCAGCTGGGCGAACAGCCCGGCGTTCAGGATGCCGCGCGTGCCCTCGTTCAGCGGCAGCAGGCAGACCAGCGTGTCGCAACCCGCGAGGAACGCTTCGCGCCCCGCGTCGCCGTGGAAGACCTGCACCCCCTCGGGCAGCCCGCTTTTGGGGCTGCGGCTCCAGCCGCGCACCGCGTAGCCGATGGCCGCCAGGGCGCGTGCGGCCGACTGGCCCAGAACGCCCAGCCCGGCGATGCCCACGCGGTGGCGTCCCGGCGGCACCACGAGGGCTTCCTGCCAGGTGGCGCGGCGCTGGCTGTCCAGGTAGCCGGCCATGTGGCGCTGGCCATGGACCACGGCCCAGGCCACGTAGGCGTTCATGCCCGCCGCCATCTCGGCATCGACGATGCGGCAGATCGGCACGCCGGGCAGCTCCGGGTCGCGCGTGATGTGGTCGGTGCCCGCGCCCACCGACTGGATCAGCCGCAGCCGCGGCATGCGGGCGAGCAGGCCGAGCGGAGGCGACCAGCAGACCGCCACGTCTATGTCGGCGAGCGCATCGGGCGACTGCATCTCGGTGTCGAAGCGGTGCAGCGTGGCGTGCGGAAAGCGCTCGGAGAAGGCCGGGCACAGGTAGTCCATGGCAATCTGGTCGGAGACCAGGGCGATGTTCAGGCGCATGTCGTTCAGTCGCATGTGCGGGCCACCTCCGCTGCGGCCGACAGTCGGGGCTGCGCCTCGATCAGCGTGCGCGTGTAGGCATGCCGCGGATCGGCCAGCACCTTGGCCGTCTCGCCGTACTCGACGATCTCGCCGCGCTGCATCACGGCGAGGTGGTCGCACATCTCGCCGGCCACGCGCAGGTCGTGGGTGATGAAGACCATCGCCAGCTGGAAGCGCTCGCGCACCTCGGCGAACAGCTTGAGCACCTGGGCCTGCACCGATACGTCGAGCGCGGAAACGGGCTCGTCGGCCACGAGCAGCTGGGGCTCCATGGCCAGTGCCCGTGCGATGCCGATGCGCTGGCGCTGCCCGCCGGAGAATTCATGCGGGAAGCGGTCGGCCGCGTCGGCCTTGAGCCCCACGAGCTCCAGCAGCTGCATGGCGCGGGCCATGGCCTCTTGCTTGGAGAGGCCCTGGGCGATGGGGCCCTGCGCAATGGCCGCGCCGATGCGGTGGCGCGGGTTCAGCGAGGCATAGGGGTCCTGGAAGACCATCTGGATCTTGCCCTGCGTCTGCTGGCGGAACTGTGCGCCTGACTGCAGCGTGCGGCCCCGGAACAGGATGCGCCCGCTGTCGAACGGCGCCAGGCCGACGATGCAGCGGCCCACGGTGGACTTGCCCGAGCCGGATTCGCCCACCAGTCCCAGCGTCTCCCCGCGCCGCAGGTCGAACGACAGTCCCTTGGCCGCCTCCACGCGCCGGCCCTTCTTGAACAGCCCGCCCCCGGTCACGTAGGTCTTGCGCAGGTCCTGCACCTGCAATACGTGCTCGACCGCCCGCGCCTCGGACGGCTGGCGCACCTGTCCATTCGGGATGGCCGCAATCAGCTTGCGCGTGTAGGCGTGCTGCGGCCGGGCCAGCACGGCGGCGGCGGGGCCGGCCTCGACGACCTGGCCGGTCTGCATCACGACGACCTGGTCCGCGATCTCGGATACCACGCCGAAGTCGTGCGTGATGAACAGCACCGCCGTTCCTTTGCGCTGCTGGAGTTCGCGGATGAGCTTCAGGATCTGCGCCTGGGTAGTCACGTCCAGCGCGGTGGTGGGCTCGTCGCAGATCAGCAGGGCCGGCTCCAGCGCCAGCGCACAGGCGATCATCACCCGCTGGCGCTGGCCCCCCGAGAGGCGGAAGGGGTAGCTGTCGATCAGCACCTCGGGCTCGGGCAGGCCCACGTCGGCCAGCGCCGCGAGGATGCGCTGACGCTTCTCCGCCGCCGGCAGGCTCACGTGCGCATCGAACACCTCGGCGATCTGGTCGCCGATGCGCATGACCGGGTTCAGCGCCGTCATCGGCTCCTGGAAAACCATGCCCATGCGCCGGCCGCGCAGCGTGCGCAGCTGCGACTCTGTCAGCTGCAGCAGGTCGTGGCCGTCGAACAGGATCTTGCCGGCTACGGGCTCCACATGCGGCCGCGGCAGCAGGCCCATGATGGCGTTGGCGATCATGGATTTGCCCGAGCCCGATTCGCCGACCACGCAGAGCGTCTGGCCCGGCAGCAGCTGCAGCGAGGCGCCTTGCACGGCGAGCGGGCGGTCGGCGCCCCGGGGCAGGCGGATGTCCAGGCCCTGGATGTCCAGCACCGGCAGTTCGATCTTTTCCATCTTCATTTTCCTCTCCCGTCGGCGCGCGCGTTCAGGCCGTCGTTCAGGCCTTCGCCCACCAGGTTCAGTGCCAGCACCGTGAGCAGGATGGCGATGCCCGGAAACACGGCCATCCACCAGGCCTGGCGCAGCACCGTGCGTGCCGAGCCGACCATGTAGCCCCAGCTCATCTGGTTCGGGTCGCCCAGGCCCAGGAAGCTCAGGGACGATTCCAGCAGGATGGCCGTGGCCACCATCAGCGAGGCCATGACCACGATGGGCGAGGCCGCGTTCGGCAGGATCTGGGTGAGGATGATGCGCGGCGTCGACTGGCCCGCCAGCTGCGCGGCGGCCACGAAGTCGCGCTGGCGCAGCGTGAGGAATTCGCTGCGCACCAGCCGCGCCACCGGCGGCCACGAAACGACCGCGATGGCCGTGACGATGGAGGCCACCGAGGGCTCGAAGATGGCCACCAGCACGATGGCCAGTGCGAAGCTCGGCACGGCCTGGAACAGTTCGGTGAAGCGCATCAGCGTGGCGTCCACCCAGCCGCCGAAATAGCCTGCGATGGCGCCGATGGATACGCCAATCAGCAGCGACACCACGGTGGACACCACGCCGATCAGCAGCGACACGCGAGCCCCGGCGACGATGCCGGCGAAGATGTCGCGGCCCATGGTGTCGGTGCCCAGCGGCAGGCCCGCCTCGGTGCCCGGATGCGCGAACGGCATGCCGACCATGTCCCAGGGACTGTTCTGCGCGATGAAAGGCCCCAGCGCGGTGACCAGACCGACCAGCATCAGCACGACGAGGCCGAAGACGGCGCCCTTGTTGCGGCAAAAGCGCCGCCAGAAACTGCTTTTCATGGGGGTTGCTCCTCAGCCCAGTTCGATGCGGGGATCGACCAGCGTGTAGACGAAGTCGGTGATCAGGTTGAACAGCACGGCCATGGCCGCGGTGAACAGGAAGCAGCCCAGCAGCAGGTTGTAGTCGCGCTGCAGCAGGGCGTCGAACATGAGCCGGCCGATGCCGGGCCAGGCGAATACGGTCTCGGTCAGCACGGCGCCGCCGATCATTCCGCCGGCCTGGATGCCGGCCAGCGTGACCACGGGCAGCAGCGCATTGCGCAGGATGTGCTTGCGCTGGATCCGGCCCGGATGCACGCCCTTGGCACGCGCGGTCTTCACGAAGTCCATCTGCGCCACCTCCAGCATCGAGGCCCGCGTCATGCGGGCGTAGACTGCCATGTAGAACAGCGCCAGCGTCAGCGCGGGCAGCACCAGGTGCTTGGCGATGTCCAGCGCCTTGGCCATGCCCGAGAGGTTGGCGCCCACCGTGAAGAAGCCGAAGGCCGGCAGCAGGTCGAACTGGACGGTGAACAGCAGCACGGCCATCATCGCGAGCCAGTAGAGCGGCGTGGCGTAGAAGACCAGCGCCACGACGGTGATGACGCTGTCCTGCCATTGGCCCGCGTTGCGGCTGGCCAGCGCGCCCAGCACGATGCCGAACAGCAGCGACAGCCCGAAGGCGGTGCCGGTGAGCAGCAGCGTGGCGGGCAGGCGCTCCAGGATCAGGTCGGCTACCGGTTGCTGCTGGCGGTACGAGTAGCCCAGGTCCAGCTTCGCGATGTGGCCGAGGTAGCGGCCCAGTTGCACGGGCAGCGGCTGGTCCAGACCGAACTGCGTGCGCAGCTGGGCCACGAATTGCGGATCTGACGCGCCGGCCTCGCCCGCCATGATCGAGGCGGGGTCGCCCGGCGCAGCGCGGACCAGCAGAAAGTTGGCGGTGGCGATCACCAACAGGGCGAGGAGGCCCTGCAGGATGCGCGCGGACATGAACTGGAGTCGTTTCATCGCAAGCTCGGGTTCGGGCATGCGGCGGCCCGGGCTGGCGGCCCACCGCATGCGTTGAGGGGAGGGTCAGGCCGGCCGGTTCACACCACTTTGACGCGGCCCAGGCTGTCGTTCAGGCCGATGCCGGAACTCACGATGTTCTGGATCTTGTTGCGGTAGAGCGTGGGGAAGTTGATCTCGTGCAGCCAGGCCACGGGCACATCGTCGACGAGGAGTTTCTGCACCTCCAGGTAGATGGCGCGGCGTTTGGCCGGATCGCTTTCCGCGGCGCCGGCGGCGAACAGCTCGTCGGCCTTGGGGTTCGAGTAGCCGGCCACGTTGTTGTAGGGCGATCCCTTCGCGATGTTGCTGCTGGTGTAGTTGCGGGCCACGCCCAGGGCCGGGTCCCCGTACTGGTAGACGTAGGTGAAGGCCAGATCGAAGTCCCACTCGTTGCAGCGCTGGTTCCAGCCGGCTACGTCGGTGGCGACCATCTCGATCTTGACGCCTGCCTGCGTGAGGTTCTGCCGCACGATTTCCGCCTGGCGCTGCCAGGACTCCCCGTAGGGCAGGGGCAGCAGGCGGATGGTCTCGCCCTTGTAGCCGGCCTCGGCGAGCAGCTTCTTGGCACGGGCGATGTCGCGCGGGTACTTGGTGACGTCGTCGCTGGCGTAGGCGATGTGGCTGTTGAACGGGCCCGTCGCCGGCTTGGCGAAGCCGTACCAGGCGATCTTGGCCATGGCGTCGCGATCGATCGCGGTCCAGATGGCCTGGCGGAACTTCACGTTGTCCATCGGCTTGCTGCGGTTGTTCATCCACAGCCAGCTCTGCGGCGCGAAGAACTCCCAGCCCTTGGTGGTGACGGCCGCGCCGGGCAGCTTGGAGAGTCGTCCGACGTCGAAATATTCCACCGTGCCGCCCGGCGCGATGTCGACCTTGCCGGACTCGAAGGCCGCAGCGCGCGCGGCGGCGTCCGGGATCACGTGGAAGTACACGCTCTCGACGGTCACGACGCCGGGCTGGTGGTAGTTCTCGTTGGCCACCAGGTGGATGTAGGAGCCCTTGGCCCATTCCTTGAACTTGAGCGGCCCGGTGCCGATGGGGTTGGCGTTGGCCGGGTTGGTGAGGAAGTCCGTGCCTTCGTAGAGGTGCTTGGGCACCATCGGCATGGTGCCGTTCTCGAACAGGCCAAGGAAAGGGCCGAAGGGCTGCTTGAGCTTGAATTCCACCGTGAGCGGGTCCAGCGCCTTGACCGATTCCAGCTGCGACAGGTTGGCACGGAAGCGCGCATGCGTCTTGCGCAGGAACACGTCGCACGAGAACACCACGTCATCGGCCGTGAAGGGCTTGCCGTCGTGCCATTTCACCCCCGGCTTGAGCTTGAAGACGTAGGTCTTGCTGTCCGGGCTCACCGTCCAGGAGGTGGCCAGCTGCGGTTGGGGCTGCAGCTTCTCGTCGTAGCGCAGCAGGCCTTCGTAGATGTTGCCGGAAATCAGCTGCGTGGGCCCGTTCTGCACGATGCCGATCATGAGACCGGGCGGCTCGGGCTGCACCAGCACGTTGACCACGCCTTTCCTGGCCTGGGCCAGGCTGTGCAGGGGCACTCCGGCGATGGAGAGGCCGAGGGCTGCGGGAACTGCTTGGATCAGGTGGCGGCGTTTCATCGTGGCGGACCTTTCATGGGGGAAGTGGGGCGTTGGACTCAATCGCAGAAGGAGGCCGCGCTGGGCGGCTCCAGGCGCTGCAGCAGCGCGCGCCATTCGCGGGCGTACGGATCGGTGGGCTGGGCGGCGAGACGGTTGGTGTCGCCGCTTTCGTACTGGCGCGCTGTCAGTTCGCACACTGGCTCTGGCACGGGGTTCACGGCCTGCCCGGTGCTCTGGATGGCCACCTGCACGCGGCAGGCGCGCTCCAGGTTGTGCATGAGGATGAAGGCTTCGGCCACGCTGCGGCCCAGTGTCACCAGCCCGTGGTTGCGCAGGATCAGCGCGCGCGACGTGGGGCCGAGATCGGCGACCAGGCGCTCCCGCTCTTCCAGATCCAGCGCGATGCCCTCGAACGCGTGGTAGGTGACACGGTTGTGGAACTGCAGCGCCCACTGATTGCAGGGCTGCAGACCACCGGCCAGCGACGACACCGCCACCCCGGCCACGGTGTGGGTATGCAGCACGCAGGCCGCGTCGTGCCGTGCGGCGTGCACGGCGCTGTGGATGGTGAATCCGGCCGGGTTCACATCGTGTTCCCCGGGTTCGACGAGACGGCCTTCCAGATCGATCTTCACGAGCGAGGAGGCCGCGATGTCGCGGAACAACATGCCGAAGGGGTTGATCAGGAACTGGTCCTCGGTGCCCGGCACCCGCGCGGAAATGTGGGTGTAGATGCTGTCGTCCATGCCGTACAGGGCCACCAGACGGTAGGCCGCCGCCAGATCACGGCGCACCTGGCGCTCCGCGTGAGAGATGGGGGCGCAGTGCCGGTGTGCGGCCTGCGGGGTGCTGCGCTCTGCTGTTTCCAAGGGAACCTCCTGAAGGGGGTCGACATGACTGACGCATCGATCTGTCGTCTGTCGACAGGCGACATAATGCAACTCGCATGCCAACCCCTCCATGGGTAAAAACCCGGCAGCAGCGCTGGGCGAGGGGCGCGCAGCGGGCCGACTTGGTGCATGCGGTGTGTGGGAGGTGAATCACGCACGCCAAGTGGGTGCGGTACCCGGAAGCGTCAGGTTCTGAGCTGGTGGATGTCGGGACGTACGCCCTCCGGCGTATTTCGATAGTGACGGGCCATCCCTAGGATGCGTCCATGCGTCAGACGCCGCTCACGCCAAGCGCTCGACGGATGCCATCAACCACCCACTGGAGTACCTGCCCCATGCAACGTCGTTTCACCCTCAAGGCCCTCACCGCCGCCGTGGCGCTGGCCAGCGCCGGCATCACCGCCCAGGCGGCCGACACCATCAAGGTCGGCGTGCTGCACAGCCTGTCGGGCACCATGGCCATCTCCGAGACCGTGCTGAAAGACACGGTGCTGATGGCCATCGACGACATCAACGCCAAGGGCGGCGTGCTCGGCAAGAAGCTCGAACCCGTGGTGGTGGACCCGGCCTCCAACTGGCCGCTGTTCGCCGAGAAGACCAAGCAGCTGCTGGGCCAGGACAAGGTCTCGGTCATCTTCGGCTGCTGGACCAGCGTGAGCCGCAAGTCGGTGCTGCCGGTGGTCGAGGAAATGAATGGCCTCATGTTCTACCCCGTGCAGTACGAGGGCGAGGAGCTGTCCAAGAACGTGTTCTACACGGGCGCCGCGCCCAACCAGCAGGCCATTCCCGCCGTCGACTACCTGATGAGCAAGGACGGCGGCGGTGCCAAGCGCTGGGTGCTGCTGGGCACCGACTATGTCTACCCCCGCACCACCAACAAGATCCTGCGCGCCTACCTGAAATCGAAGGGCGTGAAGGATTCCGACATCGACGAGAAGTACACCCCGTTCGGCCACTCTGACTACCAGACCATCGTGGCCGACATCAAGAAGTTCAGCCAGGGCGGCAAGACGGCGGTGGTCTCCACCATCAACGGCGACTCCAACGTGCCCTTCTACAAGGAACTGGGCAACGCCGGCCTGAAGGCCAAGGATGTGCCGGTCGTCGCCTTCAGCGTGGGCGAGGAAGAGCTGCGCGGCGTGGACACCAAGCCCCTGGTCGGCCACCTGGCGGCATGGAACTACTTCATGTCGATCAAGAACCCCACCAACACGGCCTTCATCAAGCAGTGGAGCGACTACGCCAAGGCCAAGAACATTCCCGGCCACAAGGACAAGCCGCTGACCAACGACCCGATGGAGGCCACCTGGATCGGCGTGCACATGTGGGCGCAGGCTGTGGAGAAGGCCAAGACCACCGACGTGGACAAGGTGATCGCCGCCATGGCGGGCCAGACCTTCCAGGCGCCCAGCGGCATCGTCAGCAAGATGGACGAGAAGAACCACCACCTGCACAAGAGCGTGTTCATTGGCGAGATCAAGGCCGACGGCCAGTTCAACGTGGTGTGGAAGACGCCCGGCCCGGTCAAGGCCAAGCCGTGGAGCCCGTACATCGAGGGCAACGACAAGAAGAAAGACGAACCCGAAAAAAAGTGACACCCCCCTGAGGCGCTGCGCGCCTTCACCCCCTCTCTCACGCTTCGTGTGGGAGGGGGCGAGGGCTGCGGCTCCAGGCCCGCCTGCGCGGGCCTGGACAGCCCGAGCGCCTCGGGCCTCCGGCCCGGGGCTGCTCGACGCCAGCGGCCCGGCGAAGCCGGTTCCGCGGCGTCTGCTGGTCTGGGGTTAGGGCCAGTGCTCTGCTTCTTTCGACGTTCCGCTTTGGGTTCTTCTCCATGCTTTTCTCAAGCTTTCAACGCCTTGTCGCCTGCCTGCTGCTGTGCGCCGCAGCGCAGGCGCATGCGCTCACGGCTGAGGCTGCGCGGGCCATGGCTGCGGGCGATACCGATGAGCGCATCGCGGCGCTGCAGCAGGCCATCGCCACGCCGGACGAGGCCACGGTGGCGTTCATCCGCGCCATGGCGGACGACGCGGTCAAGATTGCGGGCGGCAAGGCCATCGTCGTCAAGGACGACAAGGGGCTGGACCCCGTGACGGGCTCGGAAGTGCCCGTGCCGGCCGACGCCGAGGACATCGTCAACAACAACCGCATGCGGGGTGAATTCGACGCGGCGCTGGCTTCGCTGCAGCTGCTGTCTGCCGACGTGGCCGAGCGCCGCGCGGCCATCGACGCGCTGAAGGAAGAGACCGACGAGGCCCGCCTGCCGCTCATCGAGAAGGCGCTGGCGGCCGAGCAGGACCCCGGTTTGAAGCGGCGGCTGGAAGCCATCCGCGCGCGCATGCAGATCGGCAGCGGCGATCCCGCCCGCCGGCTGGAGGCGGCGAACCAGCTGGCCGAAAGCGGCAACCCCGCCACGCGCACCGTGCTGCTGGAGCAGCTGCGCAACGAACAAGATCCCCAGGCCCGGGCCGCCATGCAGGCCGCACTCAAGCGCGTGGAAGACCGCCTGCAGTGGGGCGAGCGCCTGGCCGCGCTGTTTTCGGGCATCAGCCTGGGCTCCATCCTGCTGCTGGTGGCGCTGGGCCTGGCCATTACCTACGGGCTGATGGGCGTGATCAACATGGCGCATGGCGAGCTGATGATGATCGGCGCCTATGCCACCTATGTGATGCAGGGTCTGTTCCAGAAGTACCTGCCGGGCGCGTTCGACTGGTACCTGGTCGCGGCCGTGCCGGTGGCCTTCTGCGCATCGGCGCTGATGGGTGCGGTGCTGGAGCGCGGCGTGATCCGCTTCCTCTACGGCCGGCCGCTGGAAACCCTGCTGGCCACCTGGGGCATCAGCCTGATGCTGCAGCAGCTGGTGCGCACCGTGTTCGGTGCGCAGAACGTGGGCGTGGAAAACCCCGCCTGGATGAGCGGCGGCGTGCAGCTGATGGACAACCTGCAGCTGCCCTGGAACCGCCTGGTCATCGTCGCCTTCGCTTTCGCCGTGCTGGCGGGCGTGGCGTTCCTCATCAGCAAGACGCGCCTGGGCCTCTTCGTGCGCGGCGTTACGCAGAACCGGCCCATCGCCTCATGCATGGGCGTGAACACGGCGCGTGTCGATACCTACGCCTTCGCGCTGGGCTCGGGCATCGCGGGCCTGGCCGGCTGCGCGCTGAGCCAGGTCGGCAACGTGGGGCCGGACCTGGGCCAGAGCTACATCGTGGACGCCTTCATGGTGGTGGTGCTGGGCGGCGTGGGCCAGCTGGCCGGCACCGTGTATGCGGCGCTGGGCCTGGGCGTGCTGAACAAGTTCCTGGAAGGCTGGACGGGCGCCGTGCTAGCCAAGATCGCCGTGCTGGTGTTCATCATCATCTTCATCCAGAAGCGGCCGCAGGGCATCTTCGCGGTCAAGGGGCGTGCTGCTGATTGAGCGGATCGAGACAGAACATGACGACGACTACGCCTTCCTCCTCCATCCAACTGCCTGCACCTGCACCGCTGCTCACTTGCGGCGGCTGGTCGGCTTTCATCGTGGCGCTCATCGTGGTGTGCGCCGTGGCCCCGGTCCTCAATCTGTGGGTGCCCGCCGGCAGCCCGCTGCACCTCTCCGACTACGCCGTGGCGCTGCTCGGCAAGATCATGTGCTATGCCATCTGCGCGCTGGCCATGGATCTGATCTGGGGCTACACCGGCATCCTGAGCCTGGGCCACGGCCTCTTTTTCGCACTGGGCGGCTATGTGATGGGCATGTACCTCATGCGCCAGATCGGCCGCGACGGCAACTACCAGAGCGAGCTGCCCGACTTCATGGTGTTCCTGGACTGGAAGGAGCTGCCCTGGCACTGGGCGCTGTCGGACAGCTTCTTCGCCACGCTCATCCTCGTCGTGGCGGTGCCGGGCATCGTGGCCTTCGTGTTCGGCTACTTCGCCTTCCGCTCGCGCATCAAGGGCGTGTACTTCTCCATCATCACGCAGGCCATGACGTATGCGGCCATGCTGCTTTTCTTCCGCAACGAGACGGGCTTTGGCGGCAACAACGGCTTCACCGACTTCAAGCGCATCCTGGGCCAACCGATTGCCACTCCGACCATGCGCATGCTGCTCTTCGTGCTGACCGGGCTGGCGCTGCTGGGCTTCTTCCTGCTGGGCCGCTGGCTGGTGCGCAGCAAGTTCGGCCGCGTGCTGCAGGCCGTGCGCGACGCGGAAACGCGCGTCATGTTCTCGGGCTATTCGCCGCTGCCCTACAAGCTCACCATCTGGACCATCAGCGCCATGATGTGCGGCGTGGCCGGCGCGCTCTACGTGCCGCAGGTGGGCATCATCAACCCGGGCGAGATGAGCGCGGCCAACTCCATCGAGATCGCGGTCTGGGCCGCGGTGGGCGGGCGTGCCACGCTGATCGGGCCCATCGTGGGCGCCTTCATCGTCAACGGCGCCAAGAGCTGGCTCACCGTGACGGCGCCGGAGTTCTGGCTGTACTTCCTGGGCGCGCTGTTCATCGCCGTGACCCTGTTCCTGCCCAACGGCGTGGTCGGCCTGCTGCGCCGGCCCAGGAAGGCCGCGACCGCCGCAGCCGCCGCCCAACACGCCACTACCGCCAACACCGCCGGCCTGCGCAAAGAGGAGGGCGCGGCACCATGACCCCCGACCTGATGGAAGAAGGCGTGCGCCGCGTGGGCGGCGCAGAGGCCCCGGCCCCGCAGGGCCAGACCGCATCCGGCGGCCGCGCGGCGGGCTTCTCGCGCGTGGCGGTGCCCGGCGAGGTGGACGTGACGCACGGCCGCATCCTGTACCTGGAAGACGTGCATGTGAGCTTCGACGGCTTCAAGGCCATCAACGGCCTGAACCTCGACATCGCGCCCGGCGAGCTGCGCTGCATCATTGGCCCGAACGGCGCGGGCAAGACCACGATGATGGACATCATCACCGGCAAGACCCGGCCCGACCGGGGCACGGTGTTCTTCGGCAGCACCATCGACCTGCTGCGCCACAACGAGCCGCAGATCGCCGCCCTGGGCATCGGCCGCAAGTTCCAGAAGCCCACGGTGTTCGAGCAGCTGACGGTGTTCGAGAACCTCGAACTCGCATTGAAGACGCACAAGGGCGTGGCCTCGTCGATGTTCTTCAGGCTCGACTCGGCGCAGTCGGACCGCCTGGCCGAGGTATTGCGCACGATCCACCTGGCGCACCAGCCCGCGCGGCCGGCGGGCGAGCTGAGCCACGGCCAGAAGCAGTGGCTGGAGATCGGCATGCTGCTGATGCAGGACCCGAAGCTGCTGCTCCTCGATGAGCCGGTGGCGGGCATGACCGATGACGAGACGGCCCGCACGGCCGAGCTGTTCCTTTCCCTGAAGGGCCAGCATTCGCTGATGGTGGTGGAGCACGACATGTCGTTCATCCGGACGATTTCGGAGAAGGTGACGGTGCTGTGTGATGGGGCGGTGTTGGCGGAGGGGACGTTGGATGAGGTGCAGGGGGATGAACGGGTGATTGAGGTTTATCTGGGGCGGTGATGTATTTCGGGGCGCTCTTTGGGGTTCTCGCTGCGTCTTTCCTTCCCGGGGCCGGGATTTCGTCTTGGCGGGCGAATGACCTTCTTGCGCGTTGCGCAGGAATGTGGGGTCAACCAGAACCGTTCGGGCTGAGCTTGTCTAAACCTTGGCGTGTTGCGGAGGCGGTGCTGGCGGGTGCTGGGCCTTTGCTTTCCGGGGCCGGGATTTCGCCCCGGCGGGCGAGTAACTTTCTTTCGTYTCGCCGAAAGAAAGTCACCAAAGAAAGGGCGACCCTGCTGTGCGTGTCCCTTCGCTGCGCTACGGGCAACCTGCGATGCTCGCGCGTGAAGGGCTGCCNTCGCCGAAAGAAAGTCACCAAAGAAAGGGCGACCCTGCTGTGCGTGTCCCTTCGCTGCGCTACGGGCAACCTGCGATGCTCGCGCGTGAAGGGCTGCCGCAGAACTCACTACGCGCTTTCAGCGCTCCGTTCAGACAACTGCGGCAAGTCAGAGCTTGMAGCATGCGTGTCCTKCGGCACGCATGCGCCCTTCACGCGCTGCGCTTCTCGGCACGCACAGAAGGGAACCCGAACGCCCCGATCCGGGCCGTCGCTGCGCTCGGCCTGGAGCGCAGCGCGCAGCGCGCGCGTTGGGGGCCGAGCGCAGCGATGGCCCGAGTCGTCCCCCACTCCCTTCTGTGCGTGCCGAGAAGCRCAGGGCGGCGGGTGCGTGCGTGTGCCGAAGGACACACGCACTTCGTGCTCTGACTTGCCGCAGTTGTCTGAACGGAGCGCACGCAGTGCGCGCAGTGAGTTCTGCGGCAGCACCCGCCGACCGAGCATCRCAGGTTGCCCCGCAGCGCAGCGGAGGGGACGCGCACAGCAGGGTCGCCCTTTCTTTGGTGACYTTCTTTCGGCGAGACGAAAGAAAGTTACTCGCCCGCCGGGGCGAAATCCCGGCCCCGGGAAGCAAAGACTCAGCACCCGCCAGCACCGCCGCGAACAGCGCGCCAAGACTTTGACAAGCTCCGCCCGACCGTTCGGAGCTGAACCCACCGCCCTGCCAGTACTACTAATTCAATAGCAACCAGCCCAGGCAGCTCAAGCGCTACAGGCCAAAAAGACTTCAAGCCCATGCTCACCGTCCAAAACCTCCACCAGTACTACGGCGGCTCCCACATCCTCCGCGACGTGAGCCTCACCGCCGCCCCCGGCAAGGTCACCGTCCTGCTCGGCCGCAACGGCGTCGGCAAGACCACGCTGCTCAAGAGCCTGATGGGCCTGGTGCCCATCAAGAGCGGCGCCATCACCTTCGATGGCCAGCCCATCCAGGGCAAGACACCCTACGAACGGGCCCGCGCCGGCATCGGCTTCGTGCCGCAGGGCCGCGAGATCTTCGGCCGGCTCACGGTGGAGGAGAACCTGCGCATGGGCCTGGCCTACAAGAGCGCGTCCACCCCCGTGCCGGAGCACCTCTACGCCCTGTTCCCCGTGCTCAAGCAGATGCTGGGCCGCCGGGGCGGCGACCTGTCGGGCGGGCAGCAGCAGCAGCTGGCCATCGCCCGGGCGCTGGCGCCCAGCCCGCGCGTGCTGATCCTGGACGAGCCCACGGAAGGCATCCAGCCCAGCATCATCAAGGACATCGGCCGCGTCATCCGCAAGCTCGCGGACGACGGACTGGATGGCCATCCGGTCGCCGTGCTGCTGTGCGAGCAGTACTACGACTTCGCCGAGGAGCTGGCCGACGAATACCTGGTGATGGAGCGGGGGGAAGTGATCGCGCGCGGGCCGGGCAGCGAGATGCAGGAAAAGGGCATCCAGCGGCTCGTCGCGATCTGAGGGAGCGGCCGCCTTCGCGCCGCCGATGCCTGCGGCTGCGGCTGCGGCACCGGTGCACGAAGTGCGGCGTCCGTGGCAGACTGCGGGCCATGTCCGAGCCCACCCTGCTGGTCGCAGATGACCACCCCCTGTTCCGTGCCGCCATGCTGCATGTGTTGCGCCAGCGGCTGCCGCAGATGCGCGCGCTGGAAGCCGCTAGCGCGGCCACGCTGGGCACCGCGCTGCAGGAGCACCCCGAGGTGGAGCTGGTGCTGCTGGATCTGAGCATGCCGGGCACGCGCGGGTTCTCGGCGCTGCTGCACGTGCGGGGCGAATACCCGCAGCTGCCGGTGGTGGTGATCTCGTCCAATGACCATCCGAAGGTGATCCGCCGTGCGCAGCAGTTCGGCGCGGCGGGCTTCATTCCGAAATCGGCCCCGGCCGAGGCGATGGGCGATGCGATCGTGACGGTGCTCGATGGCGGCAGCTGGTTTCCGCCTATGGCCGAGGAGCGTTCCGAGGCCGACGCCCAACTGGCAGCCCGCCTCGCGCAGCTGACGCCGCAGCAGTTCCGCGTGCTGCTGTGCCTGGCCGACGGCCTGCTCAACAAACAGATCGCCCACGAACTGGGCCTGGCTGAAAACACCGTGAAGGTGCATGTCACCGCCATCCTCAAGAAGCTGGAGTGCTACAGCCGAACCCAGGCGGCGGTGCTGGTCAAGAGCCTGGATGCGGAAACGAGCCCCGAGCCCTGACCCGCCCGCGCTGGGTGAAATGCCGACGTATTTCCGCATCTAATGGGCTTGCGGCGCCCGTGGCGCCTGCCTCGGTAGCTATCATTTTGAATGATCCGCGCCGTCCCCCCAACGGGCCGGAAGGAGCTTGCGGCGCTGGAGTCCCGGCTCACGTCCGCTGGCTCTCCTGCAGCCGCAGCAGCGTCTGGCTGATGAGCGCGCGCAGCGCCGGGGCGCGCACCGGCCTCGCGAGAAAGCCCCAGCCGCGTTCGGCGGCCTGGCGGCGCAGCGTGGCGTCGCCCTCCGCCGTCACCAGGATCACGGCAGGGGTCTGGCCCCAGCGCTGGCAGAGTTCGGCGTAGACCTCCGGGCCGTGGCGGCCTGCCTCCAGATGCACCTCCAGCAGCACCAGCTGCGGCGCCTGGCCCGGCCGGGCCTGGGCCAGGGCCTGCGCGGCGCCTGCGGCCAGCGGCACTTCGCAGCCCCACCGCTGCAGCAGCGCCTGGGTGGCGGCGCGGGCCGGGCCGTCGTCTTCGATCACCCAGGCGCTGCTGCCGTGCAGCGGCGCGTCGGCGGGCTGCCCGGTGGCGGCGGGTGGCGGGGCGATGCGCCGCAGGGCGGTGGGGTCGCCCAGCGGCACGCGCACCCAGAACACGCTGCCGCGCCCCAGCTGCGAGCGCAGCCCGATCTCGTGGCCCAGCAGCCGGCCCAGCCGCTCGACGATGGCCAGGCCCAGGCCGGCGCCCCGGTCGTCGGCGTGGCCCTCGTCCAGGCGGCGGAATTCCTCGAAGATCTCGCGCTGCAGCGATTCGGCAATGCCCGGGCCCTGGTCGTGCACCTCGATGCGCACATGGCTGTCGCCCTCGCGGCGGCAGCCCACGACGATGCGCCCGCGCCGGCTGTAGCGGATGGCGTTGGAGACGAAGTTCTGCACGATGCGGCGCAGCAGGTTTTCGTCGGTGCGCACCACCGCCCGCGTGGGCATGCAGCTGAGCTGGAGGCCGCGCTGCTCGGCCAGCACGCCGAAGTTGTGGCCCATCACCTGCAGCAGCGGCCCCAGCGCCACGTCGCGCACATGCACCTCCAGCTGGCCGGACTCCATGCGGGCGATGTCCAGCAGGCTGCTCAGGATGGCGTCCTGCGAGGCCAGCGCGCCGTCGATGCTGTCCACCGCGTGCCGCTCCGCCTCGCCCAGCGTGTGGCCGCGCAGCAGCGACGTGAACATGCGTGCGGCATTCAGCGGCTGCAGCAGGTCGTGCACGGCGGCCGCGACGAAGCGGCTCTTGGAGCGGTTGGCGCGCACCGCCTCCTGCCGGGCGGCCTCCAGGTCGCGCGTGCGGTCGGCCACGCGCTGCTCCAGGGCGTCGGCCAGCGAGCGCAGCTCGCGCGCGGCGTTCTTGTAGCTGGTGATGTCCGCATAGCTGGTGACGAATCCGCCCTCGGGCAGCGGGTTGCCGCGAATCTCCAGCACCGTGCCGTCGTCCTTGGCGCTTTCGTGCAGGTGCGGCGTGCCGCTGCGCAGGTGCGCCAGCCGGCGCTCGATGGCCTCCTGCATCGGCCCCGGGCCGAGCAGCCCGCGCCGGGCGTTGTGGCGCAGCAGCGCCTCGATGGGCTGGCCCACGCGCATCAGGTAGGCGGGGTAGCGGAACAGCTGCACGTAGCGTGAATTCCAGGCCACCAGCTTCAGGTCGGCGTCGATGATCACCACGCCCTGCGGCAGGTGTTCCAGGCTGCGCGACAGGCCCATGTCGGTCTGCTGGGCCGCCTGCTGGGCCGCCTGCACGATGCCGTCCTGCGCGGTGCGCAGCTCCTGGGCGTGCTGCTGCAGCACGGTTTCCAGCTCCTGCCGGCTGCGCAGCCGCAGGCGGGCCAGGCGCTGGCGCTGGCGCACGAACAGCACCAGCAGCCCCAGGGCCAGCCAGCCCCCGGCGCCGGCCGCGGCGGCCCACCGGCTGTCTGCCACGGTGCTGTGCATTTCGTGCAGCAGGTGCAGCTGCCACGGCGTGCCCGGCAGCGGCCGGGTGTGCCACAGCCTGCGGCCCGGCAGGTCGGGTGCCTGCATGCGGACCACCTGGCCGCCGCCGTCCAGCCGCTCGATGACGCGGTAGTCCAGCGGACGCAGCGGCTGGTCGGCGTACTGGCGCGTGGCGTTCAGCTCGGCGCGGGCGTCGTCGTCCAGCGGGTGCAGCAGGCGGTAGCGCCAGGCGTCCTGGCTGGCCAGGAACAGCACGCCATGCGCGTCGGAGGCGAGCACGACGTCCGGTGTCTGCAGCCATTCCCGCTCCAGCTCCTGCAGGGCGATCTTGATCGCCACCAGGCCGATGGTGCGACCCTGCTCGTCGCGGATGGACTGCGAGAGGAAATAGCCCGGCTCGCCGGTGGTCACGCCGATGCCGTAGAAGCTGCCGCTGCCCTGCGCCAGCGCCTGCTGCACGTAGGGCCGGAAGCTGTAGTCCACGCCCACGTTGCTGGTGCGGGTGCGCCAGTTGCTGGCGGCGATGGCCCGGCCCTGCGCGTTCAGCAGCGTCAGGGTGGACGACTGGCTCGCGCCGTTGGCCCGCTCCAGCTTGTGGTTGAGCCGCTCCACCTCCTGCCGCGCCAGCGGCCGGGTGAGGGCGGAGCGCAGCTGGTCGTCCAGCGCCAGCACCTCGGGCAGCGTGCGGTAGCGGTCGATGCGCTGCTCCAGCGTCTGCCCGTAGAGCGCCAGCTGCCGTTCCACCGTGTCGCTCTCTTCCCGCAGCGAGTGCCGCCAGGCCAGCTGGCCGGCCAGGAACATGCTGGCGGCCATGCCGCCGAAGAGGACCAGCAGCGTCCAGAGGACGGATCGGGAGGGGTAGGGCAGGCGCACGCAGCGATTGTCCCCTGCCGGCTCGCCCGCGACCGTTGCCGTGACTTCCTAGGGATTTCCCTATGTTGGTGCGTCCGTCCAGAGGGGCGCGGCGCCCCGTAATACCAATAGGTTATCGGCCGCCAGGGGGGGCGGCGGTACAACCGGCACCCTTGACTGCACCTGCGCGGTGCACCGCCCCAGCGTCTGGAGACCTCACCATGCAACCCATTCCCACCGCCGACATCCGCCATCCGCGGCTGCCCCTGCCGTTCTACCGCCAGCTGTACTTCCAGGTGGTGGTCGCCATCATCCTCGGCGTGCTGCTGGGCCATTTCGAGCCCGCCTGGGGCGCGGCGCTGAAGCCGCTGGGCGATGCCTTCATCAAGCTCATCAAGATGATCATCGCGCCGGTCATCTTCCTGACCATCGTCACCGGCATCGCCGGCATGACGCAGCTCAGCAGCGTGGGCCGCGTGTTCGGCAAGGCCATGGCGTATTTCCTGACCTTCTCCACGCTGGCCCTGGTGGTCGGCCTGGTGGTCGCCAACGTGATGCAGCCCGGCGCCGGCATGCACATCAATCCGGCCGACCTGGACCAGAAGGAAGTCACGTCCTACGTCGCCAAGTCGCACGATATGACCCTGGTCGGCTTCGTGATGGACATCATCCCCAAGACGCTGGTCAGCCCGTTCGTGGGCGACAACATCCTGCAGGTGCTGCTGGTGGCCGTGCTGTTCGGCGTGGCGCTGGCGCTGTCGGGCGAAACCGGCCGTCCGGTGCACAACTTCCTGGAATCGCTCACCGTGCCGGTGTTCAAGGTCGTGCACATCGTGATGAAGGCCGCTCCCATCGGCGCGTTCGGCGCCATGGCCTTCACCATCGGCAAGTTCGGCGTGGGTTCGCTGCTGAACCTGGCCGGGCTGGTCGCCACGTTCTACATCACCTCGCTGCTGTTCGTCGTGGTCATCCTGGGCGCCGTCGCCCGCGCCTGCGGCTTCTCGGTGTTCAAGCTCATCAAGTACCTGAAGGCCGAGCTGCTGCTGGTGCTGGGCACCTCGTCGTCCGAATCGGCCCTGCCGTCGCTGATGGAGAAGATGGAGCGCGCCGGCTGCAAGAAGTCCGTGGTCGGCCTGGTCGTGCCCACCGGCTATTCGTTCAACCTGGACGGCACCAACATCTACATGACGCTGGCGGCGCTGTTCATCGCGCAGGCCACCGACACCCACCTGACGCTGGGCCACCAGATCGCGCTGCTGCTGGTGGCGATGCTGTCGTCCAAGGGCGCTGCCGGCGTGACCGGCGCCGGCTTCATCACCCTGGCCGCCACCCTGGCCGTGGTGCCCGAAGTGCCGGTGGCCGGCATGGCGCTGATCCTGGGCGTGGACCGCTTCATGAGCGAATGCCGCTCGCTCACCAACTTCATCGGCAACGCGGTGGCCACCGTGGTCGTGTCGCGCTGGGAAAACGCCCTCGACCACGACCGCCTGGACGCGGCCCTGGAAGGCAACCCGCTGCCCTTGCCCGCACCCGACCTGCCGGTCGCCGTGGGGGCCCGCCCCGCCGTCTGATAGCGCCCTTCGGCTCCGGCTCCAGAGGCCGGAGGCGGACAGGCTCCAGGAACGCCCGCAGTACCCGTACTGCGGGCGTTTTGCATTTCTCGCCCCAGGGTGTCACCGCCATCGGCCGTCGAGTCGGCGAACCGCCTCGCGATTGCTGGCCCCCAGGTGGGCCGACACGGCGCGCAAGGGCGTCCCCGGCCAGCGCCGGGCGACGCTCGCTCGGCCGATCAGGCGGCAGTGCCGGGGGCCCAGCCCAGCACGGCTTTGGTTTCCAGGTATTCCTGCAGCCCTTCGACGCCGTACTCGCGCCCGTTGCCAGAACGCTTGTAGCCGCCGAACGGGGCATGCGGGCTCCAGGCCGGGTTGTTGATGTGCACCTGGCCGGCCCGGATGCGCAAGGCCACGGCGCGGGCCTGCTCCAAGTCGGTGCCCTGCACGTGGGCGCCCAGGCCGTAGATCGTGTCGTTGGCGATATCGACGGCCTCGTCCACGGTGTCGTAGGGCACGATGACGATCACCGGGCCGAAGATCTCCTCCTGCGCCACCTGCATGGAGGAGCGGACGTCGGAGAACACGGTGGGGCGTGCATAGAGGCCGCGCTCCAGCCCCTCGGGCCGGCCCGGGCCGCCGCAGACCAGGCGCGCACCCTCGGCCAGGCCGACACCGATCATCTCCTGCACGCGGCGGAACTGCGCCTGGTTGGCCACCGGGCCGTGCGTGGTGGCGTCGGCGCGCGGATCACCCACCACCATGGCGGCGACGGCATCGGCGGCGAGCCGCTCGACCTCGGCCAGCCGCGCGCGCGGCACCACCATGCGCGTGGGCGCGCTGCACGACTGCCCCACGTTGCGCATGCCCGCCGCGACGGCGGCCGGCACCGCCACGGCCAGGTCGGCGTCCGGCAGGATGACGTTGGGCGACTTGCCGCCCAGTTCCTGCGCCACCCGCTTGACGGTAGGCGCGGCGGCCTGCGCCACCAGCACGCCGGCGCGGGTCGATCCGGTGATGGAGACCATGTCCACATCGGGGTGCGAAGCCAGCGCCGCGCCCACCTCGGGGCCTTCGCCGTTCACCAGGTTGAAGACGCCCGGCGGCAAGCCTGCGTCGTGCAGCGCCTCCGCAAAAAGCAGGGCGCTGAAGGGCGACAGCTCGCTGGGCTTGAGCACCACGGTACAGCCCGCCGCCAGCGCCGGCCCCACCTTGGCGGTGATCTGGTAGAGCGGCCAGTTCCAGGGGGTGATCAGGCCGCAGACGCCGATGGGCTCGCGCACGATGGCCATCCCCTCCCGCTGGCTGACGAAGGCATAGCTGCCGGCCAATTCGCAGGCCACGCGGATGTGCTCGGCCGCGATCGGCACCTGCGCTTTGCGGGCGACGGTGATGGCCGAGCCCATCTCCAGCGAGATCGCCTGGGCGAAGTCTTCCGCCCGCTCCAGCAGCAGGCGGTGCAGCTGGCCCAGCAGGCTGGCGCGCGCAGCGGGGGCGGTGGCCGACCAGCCGGCGAACGCCCGCCGGGCCGCCGCCACGGCGGTCGCCACGTCCTGCGCGCTGCCCAGCGCGATCTCCGCCACGGGCAGCTCGGTGGAAGGATCGGTGACGGTGGCGCGGGCCTGCCCCTGGGGCGGCAGCCATTCACCGTTCACGAACATGCAGTCGAGGCGGCCATCGCGGGCCAGGCGTTCGATGAGGGGGGAGGTCATGGAAGGAGAGGGGTCGGCAAGTGGGCAGGCTCCGCGCCGATGGCCACGCGCCAGGCGCCGTGTCGGGCACGGTGCCGGCGGGCGGTCTGCAGGGGCGCAGGAACGGACTTCAGGAGCGGCCATTGCACCATGCAGCCCCGTGCGGCCGGTGGTGAAAAACCGCGCCCGGCGCGGCAAAGCTGCGGTTTTGCCGGGCCCTCGCGGCATGCCGTGCCATGCCCCGTGCGGAGGTCACGCAGGCGGCCCGTTCGGAAGGCCGGCCGGTGCCGATGAGGGGCTCGCCGGGCTGGCCGCGGGGTCAGCCGGTCGGGTTCAGCCCGTGCGGTTCAGCCCGGCAGCCCCGGCGTGCCTGCCACACCGAGTTGCCGCGCCAGCGCCAGCAGGCTGTCGGCGTGCAGGTCGTTGTCCGCGCGGGGCGACACGTCCTTGCGGTGGGCCGCGCCGTATTCCAGCGGCCGCTCCACGTAGGCCGTGCGCAGCCCGCAGGCGCGAGCCGCTTCCAGGTCGTCATGATGCGCCGCCACCAGCATCACTTCGCCTGGCGAAAGGTCGAAGGTGCGGGCCACGCCCAGGTAGGTGGCCGGGTCGGGCTTGTAGGCGCGGAACACCTCCGCGCTCAGGATGCAGTCCCAGGGCAGGCCGGCGCGCTTGGCCATGTCGGTGAGCAGGCCGATGTTGCCGTTGGAGAGCGTGGTGAGGGTGTAGCGGGTTTTGAGCTGGTGCAGGCCCGCCGCGCTGTCGGGCCAGGGATCGAGGCGGTGCCACACCCGGTTGAGGTGCTGGCGCTCGGCTTCGGTCAGATGCTGCAGGCCGAAGCGGGGCAGCATGTCGTCGAGGATGAGGCGATGCAGCTCGTCGATGCGCGTCCAGCCCAGTTCCCCGCTGCGCACCCGCTGCATGGCCGGCTGGTAGCCCGCGCGCCATGCCAGCGCGAAGGCGTCGGCATCCACCCGGGGATGCAGCGCCTGCATCTCGCGCACGATGCTGCCGTGCCAGTCCACGACGGTGCCGAAGATGTCGAAGGCCAGAACCTTCACGCCGTGCCATGCGGTGTTGCTCATGCTGTGCGGTTTCCTATGGAGTGGTGCGGGCCCCGCATGATCGCACCGCCCCGTCCTTGGTGCCGGCAGGGGCGCAGAAGGGCGGCTGCGGACGCGTCCGGAGGGCCATGCTATCGTTCCCGTCTTTCAGGGTTTACCCTGGGTCGCACGCGCCGAAGCGCCTGCTCTTCGCGGCCCTCTCCGCAACCCGTCTCCGCGGCCCCTCCTCACTATTTCTTCCCCCCCTTGGCCTTCTCCTTCCATGACCACGCCCTCTCGTCCCCCTGAGGTTCCACCCGCGCCGGCATCCGCGCCGGACAGCCGCACGCTGCTGCGCGCCGTGCTGGCGCTGGGCGTCGGCGGCTTTTCCATCGGCACGGGTGAGTTCGTCATCATGGGCCTGCTGCCCGAGGTGGCGCGCGACATCGGGGTGTCGATCCCCGAGGCCGGCCACGTGATCAGCGCCTACGCGCTGGGCGTGGTGGTCGGCGCGCCCGTGCTGGCGGTGCTTTCGGCCGGCTGGGGTCGCCGCGCCTTGCTGATGGCGCTGATGGCGGTGTATGCGCTCGGCAACTTCGCCTCCGCGCTGGCGCCCGGCTATCTGTCGCTGGCGGGCATGCGGCTGCTGACGGGGCTGCCCCACGGCACCTACTTCGGCGTGGCGGCGCTGGTGGCTGCATCGCTCGCGCCGCCCGGGCAGCGTGCACGGGCCGTCGGCCTGGTCATGCTGGGGCTGACCAGCGCCACGCTGGTGGGCGTGCCCATCGCCGCGACCCTGGGCCAGGTGTTCGGCTGGCGCGCGGCTTTCGTCTTCGTGGGCGTGGTGGCGCTGGCAGCCGTGGTGCTGGTGCGCTTCGGCGTGCCCGCCATTGCGGCAGAGCAGGGCGCCAGTCCGCTGCGGGAACTGGGGGCGCTCAGGCGCAAGCAGGTGTGGCTGACGCTGGGCATCGGTGCCATCGGCTTCGGCGGCATGTTCTCGGTGTTCAGCTACATCAAGCCCACGCTGACCGAGGTGGCCGGCCTGCCGCTGGCCGGCGTGCCCTTCGTGCTCGCCCTGTTCGGACTGGGCATGGTGGCCGGCAATCTGGTGGGCTCGCGCATGGCCGACAAGGCGCTGATGCGCACCATCGGCCAGCTGCTGGCGTGGTCGGTCGTGGTGCTGGTGTTCTTCGTGTTCGCGGCCCACCATGTGGCGACCGCGGCCCTGGCGACCTTCCTGCTGGGCACGGTGGTCGCCATCGGCCCGGCGCTGCAGATCCGGCTGATGGACGTGGCCGGCGATGCGCAGACGCTGGCCGCCGCGCTCAACCATTCCGCCTTCAACGCGGCCAACGCGCTCGGTGCCTGGCTGGGCGGCGTGGCCATCGCGGCCGGGCTGGGCTGGACCTCCACCGGATGGGTGGGCGCCGTGCTGGCCTTGGCGGGCATCGGCATCTTCGTGTGGTCGCTGACCAGCGACCGCGCCTTGCGTCGTACGGCCGACCCGGCGCCAGGCATGCCCACCCGCTGAGCGGTCAGCGGTCAGCGGTGGGCCGAGGAACTGCTGGCGCTACGCCCCGCGGGCGCCCGGGGCCACCGCCGCCACGCGCAGCCGGTGCCAGCGCGTTGCGCCGTGCAGCAGCAGCAGGCAGCAGGTGACCCACACGCCCCCGGTGATCCAGCCGCCCAGCACATCGCTGGCGAAATGCACCTGCAGCACCACACGGCTCCAGCCCACGGTGACGATCACCGCCGCCGCCGCCAGCATCGAGGGCAGGTGCCAGCGCGCTGGCAGCAGCCGGATCGCCAAGTAGGCCAGCATGGTGTAGGCCACGAGGGACGAGCTGCTGTGGCCGCTCGGGAAGCTGAAGCCGTTGGCCGCGGCGATCTCGTGCGTGTGCACCGGCCGGATCCGCTCGAAGCTGTGCTTGAAGGCGCGGGTCAGCAGGCCGTTGCCGGCCAGTGCCACGGCCCAGCCGGTCGCCAGCATGCGATGGCCGCGCCACAGCAAGGCCAGGCCCACGCCTGCGGCCACCACGAACAGCACGGCCGTGTCGCCGAAGTGGGTGAGCCAGGCGAACAGGGTCAGCGTGCCGACCGAGGCCGTGGCCCGCAGGGTGCCCGCCAGCCCGTCGTCCATCACAGCCCAGGCGGTGGTGGGCTGGCCCCATGCGTCGGCGATCACCGCCAGCGTGTGCGCGCAGGCCCACACCAGCGCGGCGGTCAGCACCATGGCGGCCGCCAGGCCGGCCGGGCCCGAAGGGCGCGGCAGCCGGCCGGCCCAGGCCGGGCGCAGCGGCGCGCCCCGCACGACGCCTGCGTACAGCCCGCCGGCCAGGCCCGTCGCCAGCGCCAGCCCGCAGAGCCACACCGCGAACGGGTGCGTGCCCGCCCAGCCCACCCAGGCCTCCACGCCGCTCATGGCTGGCCTCCGGTCAGGGCGGCGGGGTGGCCGCCGGCAGGGCGAGGGCGTGCGAAGGGCTGGGATACGGCAATGAGCGGCATGATGGGGAGTCTGCAAGGTAAAGGGAAGTTGCGGGAGCGCCCATTGTCGCGATGCGCCCGGGGCGCCGCGGCGGAAACAGGGCATTTATCGGCATTGGATGACATCGCCCGGCGCTGGGTTCCGGCCTTCTATGCGGGCGCTGGTGTCAACAATCCGGCCCATCGCACCGCTCACGCCGGTCAGTCAGGTTGCCTGTCGGCAGCCCGCCGCGCGGGTGTTCCAACATGACGCAACCTCAGCCCTACCTGCCACCCCGGCCCGACGCCCAGAGCACGATCCACATCGTCGTGCCGCTGCGCCCCGGTGCCGACCTGGACCAGCTGCGCGGCAAGCTGGAGGCGGTACCCCATCTGCAGGATCGCGCGGTGAAGTGGCATGTTCCCAAGGCGCGCGCCGACATCGTGCAGCTGTCGCAGGAAGCCGCCCGCGCCGCGAAGGCGGACGCCGGCCTGGTGGTGGCCGCCGGGGGCGACGGCACCATCAACGCCGTCGCCACGGCCGCCTGGGCCGAGGGTGTGCCGATGGGCGTGCTGCCCATGGGCACCTTCAACTATTTCGCCCGCGACCAGTCGCTGTCGCTGGACCCGCAGGAAGCCGTGCAGGACGTGCTCACGGCCCTGGATGGCGGCGACATGCGCCCCGTGAGCGTGGGCTTCGTCAACGACCGCATGTTCCTGGTGAATGCCAGCGTGGGTTTGTACCCGCGCCTGCTGGACGACCGCGAGCGTGCGTCCAAGCGCTTCGGCCGCACCCGCTGGGTGGCCATCCTCTCGTCGGTCTGGAGCGTGCTGCGCGGCACCGCCTCGCGCCGCTGGCGCGTGTCGGTGCGTCCGGACGAAGGGGCTGCGGTGCAGCAGCAGGAGCATCTGGTCTCCACCCTGTTCGTGGGCAACAACCACCTGCAGCTCGAACGCGTGGGCATTCCCGAGGCCCGCGACGTGGCCGATGGCGACCGCCTGGCCGTGGTGATGCTCAAGCCGCAGCCGGGCGACGCGTCGATGGCGCGCACCGTGTGGAATGCCGTGCGCGGCAAGCTGGGGCAGGACGAAGCCGTGACGAGCGTCGCCTGTACCGACATGGTGGTGGAGCCCGCCAGCTGGAAGCCGCATCGCGTGAAGGTGGCCTTCGACGGCGAGCGCGAATGGATGGCCCCGCCGATCAACTTCCGTGTGGGCGAGCGGCCGTTGTGGCTGGTCGCCCCGGCCGCCACGGTGAAGAGCGACGACCCCGAGCCGGCTACACAGCCGGCGGCGGCAGCGCCGGCTGTGCCTGCGGCGGGACTGGCGCCGGCATGACGATGCCCGCACCGTCCCGCAGGCGTGCGAAGCGCGGCCCTTTCTGGAGTCACCGCACCGCATGAGCGTCCTGCTGCACCTGTCCGACCTGCATTTCGGCGCCCATGATCCGGCCGTGTGCGAGGCCGTGGCCCGCCTCGCGGCGCGGCTCGGGGTGCGGGTGCTGGTCGTGTCGGGCGATCTGACGCAGCGCGCCACGGCCGAGGAATTCGAGCTGTCGCACCGCTTTCTTTCCGCGCTGCCCACCGAACACTGCCTGGTGCTGCCCGGCAACCACGACGTGCCGCTCTATGCCTGGTGGGAGCGGCTGGGCGGGCGTGCCTACGACCGCTATGCCCGGTGGTGGGGCGACGTGCTGGAACCCACCTGCAGCGCCGACGGTTTCCTGGTGGTGGGCGTGAACACCACCCGCTGGTGGCGGCACCAGCGCGGCAGCCTGTCGGTGCGGCAGATCGACGCCGTGGCGGAGCGGCTGTCGGCCGCCCGCCCGGATGCCTGGCGCATTGTCGTCAGCCACCATCCGCTGGTGGCGGCCCACCCGCAGGACCGAAGCCACCGGCCGCACCGCTCCGAGCGTGCGCTGACCCGCTGGAGCGCCGCCGGCGCGCAGCTGCTGCTGTCGGGCCACGCGCACGAGCCCGGGCTGGTCGAGCCCATCACCGGCCTCTGGTCGGCGCAGGCCGGCACGGCCGTGTCGGTGCGGCTGCGGGCGGATGCGCCCAACAGCCTCATCACGCTGGAGCGGCTGCCATCGCCCTCGGGCACCGGCGACCAGCGCTGGCTGACGCGCTGGGACTATGTGCGCGAGGCGGGCGAATTCCTGCCGGTGCAGCGGCATGACCTGACCAGCCCCTCGCCGTTGGCGCCCGGTGCCTTGCAGGACCCGGGCCCGCCGCGCGGCTAGGCCGCATCGCCAGAGCCGCGCAGCGTGGCGCGGCTTACATCGACCAGATGCGCGGACGCTGCGCCGGCAGCTGCCATAGCGCCGCCCGCCAGGCGGCCCACACGCGTTGCAGCAAGCCCATGGCCGGCTCCACGACCGGCGCCAGCACCCGCACCAGCACCACGCGGTCGTTGGGGCAGGTGGCCCCGGCGGTGGCGGCCAGCGCGTCGGCGTCCAGCACGGCGCGGGCGCTGTCGAGCGCGGTTTCCCGGCGTTCGCGGCTCAGCGCGCTGCCGGTGACGAAGAACAGCGACGCCATGCAGCGGTGGCCCGCCAGGCCGAGCGGCCCGTCCATCAGCAGCGCGTCGGCGGCATCGACGCGGCCACGCTCCAGCCAGAGGCCCGGCACCTCGATGTGCTGCTGGAAGCGCCCCTGGGTGAAGGGCTTGTCCGCATGCGGCAGGCCGAAGGCGGCCACGTCGAGGCCGATCAGTTCGGCGCCGGGCGCCACCTCCATCGTGAGCCGGTTCTCGGCCTGGCAGGCGTCGAAGCACAGCGCTTCGAGCGGCAGCCATTCCAGCCGCGCGCCGGGAGCCAGCACCGCATGCGTGCGCTGCAGCGCCAGCGGCCCGAGGGAGCGGTAGAAACGCGTGGCGCCGGGCGTGGTGACCAGGCCGTGCGCGCCCTCGCCCACGGTGAGGGCGATGTCCAGCGTGTCGCCGCCCACCAGCCCGCCGGGCGGGTGCACCAGCACGTTGTGGCAGACCGTGTCGCCTTCGGGGTAGAGGCTCTGCAGCACGCGCAGCGGCCCGCTGTGCTCGAAGCGGGCGACGGTGCGGGCGTGTTCGCGGCGGTAGTCCAGTTGCAGGCGGGCGTGCCAGGTCATGCGGTGATTGCTATCGAATGAAGAGCGGAAGGCGCATGATATACGCGCGCTGCAGCCCGTTCGGGCTTGAGAAGCCGATGCGCTTCAGGCCTTCCACGCCCCGACGTGCGCGGCGGAGGCTGCTTCGATCAACGCCGGGCCGATGCAGTCGATGGGGTGCGGCGAGGCGGCAAACACGTCGCGGCACGACAGCTCGGCATCGCGCTGGTCCTGCCGTTCGCCGCGGAAAGACCGCAGCCGTTCGGCGTCGATGCCATAGACCACCCGGCCGATGTTGGCCCAGAAGATGGCACCCGCGCACATCACGCAGGGCTCGCCCGACGAATACAGCGTGGCCGCGGCCAGCGTGTCGCGCCCGTACGCCGGGCTGGCGATGCGGATGGCCGATGTCTCGGCATGCGCGGTGCAGTCGCCGGTCTCGCCGTTGGCGTTCCAGGCTTCGGCCAGCAGCGAACCGTCGGCTGCGACGATCACGGCGCCGAATGGCCGGTTGCCGCGCTCGCGGGCCGTGTGGGCCAAGGCGATGGCCTGGCGCAGGTAGCGGCCGTCGCGCTCGTCGAGCGGCACTTCGGCCGCCAGGGTGCGGGCTGCGGTCGCGTTCATGCCGCCACCTTGCGGTCGGCCGCTGGCGGCAGGAAGGCGGCGTTGAAGATGCGCTCGGGCGCGGGCCGGGCGGGCAGGTTGAAGACGGTGGCGACTTCCTCCACCTGGCGCGCCAGCACGGCGGGTTGCACGGCGCCCAGGCCACTGGCCTGGGTTTCGGCCGTCAGCAGGTACTGGCGGGTGATGGCCCAGCGTTCGCGCTCCACGTCCAGGTTCAGGATGGGCTCGCGGGCCTTGACCGCGCCGAGCGCGGCCTCCGGGTTGGCGAGCGTCTCGCGCAGCGCACGGTTGCTGGCGCGCAGGAAGGCGCGGGCGGCGTCGGGCTTGTCCTGCAGCAGCTTGCCCGCCACCAGCGCGTTGCCGTAGAGGTGCAGGCCGGCGCTGCCATAGTCCAGCACGGCCAGGTCCTTGCGCGGAATGCGGGCGAAGAGCGACACGGCCGAGTCGTGGAAGTAGGTGGCGGCATCCACGTCGCCGCGCACCATGACGTTGTCGCGCGCGCTGAAATCGGTGGTCACCCACTCGAACAGGTCGGCTCCGCCGGGCAGCGAGCGCGCCACCATGGGCCAGCAGCGGCGGGTCGACTCCACCGCAGCGGCGGCCACCTTCTTGCCCTTGAGGGACTGGAAGTCTTCGGTGATGCCCCGGTCGCGCCGGCCGATGATGACGAAGGGCGCGCGGTTGTAGTACTGGTAGATGGCCTGCACGGGCGTGGCGGGGTTCTGGGCATGGAATTCGGCCAGCGCGCTGAGGTCGCCCAACCCCAGGTCGTAGGCGCCGCTGGCCACACGGGTGATGGATGCCACCGAGCCCGAACCTACGTCGATGGAGACGTCCAGTCCCTCGTCGCGGTAGTAGCCCTTGGCCAGGGCCAGGAAGAAGGGCGCGGTCTGGCTGGTCACGCGGAAGTCGAGCGTGAACTTGATCGGCACCAGGCTGCGCTGCGCGTGGACGGCGGGCGACAGCGCCAGGCCCAGGGGTGCGCCCACGGCGGCGGCGACGGTGGACAGGGCGGTGGCGGAAAGGCTGGACGAGAGAAAGTGGCGGCGTTGCATGGCGGAGGCTCCTCGCAAGGGTGGAGGTCAGTCGGATGTCCGGCGCGCAGCGGCCGTGGTGCCACCTGCGCGATCGGTGCGAACTGAGCAATTTCCGGGCGCTGCCGGGCGGTGGATGGCCGGCTGCGCTGAACGCTTCTACTCGGCAGAGGCCTTTGCATGAAGCGTGCCGGGCCGAAAGCCGCCGGCCTGCGCCGGCTTGGTGCACGCGCCTTGGCCCGTGAATTGCATGCCGCATCGGCGAGAGTAGAAGCGTTCAGTTCGGCCCCAAGGCACGGCGACCCCGCCCGGCCGGCGGGGCCGGCGGGTCATTGCTCTTGAAGCCGGTGCCAGCCGGCTGGGGGTGCCGTGCGCCGTTGCAAGCGCCCGGCCCGCGCCCGGCTGGTGCCTCGTGCCTTCAAGAGCCGCTGGTGCCGCGTGGGTTCTGCCCTCCCGCATGCGCTGCCGGCTTCCTGGAGGTTTCGTCACCGCCCTAGGAGCCTTCCCCATGACCGACCGAACGCTGACTGCCCCCGCTGCCGCCACCACCGACACCACCACGGCCACCACCGCCACGCCTCTCCACGACCCCACCCACGCCCGGAGCGTGATCGCCGAACTGGAAAAGGAATCCCGCATGGGCGGCCTGGGGCGGGAAACCACGGCCCGCGAGGTGCGCTGCATCGATATGTCCGACTTCGAGGCGCGCAAGGAAGAGATCGCCGAGGCGCTCTGGAGCGCATCGGTGGAGATCGGCTTCTTCCAGGTGACTGGCCACGGCATTCCGCTGGACGACATCCGCGCCGCCTTCGCGCGGGCCGAGCGCCTCTTCGCGCTACCCGCCGAAACCAAGGCGCAATGGCCGCTGGCGCGCAACGCGGGCTGGGAGCACAAGGCGCAGATCCGCCCCTCCACCCGCACGCCGGACCAGAAGGAGTCCTACCAGGTCACGCGCCCGCGCATGGCGGGCCTGTGGCCCACCGAAGAAGAGCTGCCCGGCTTCCAGGAAGCCACGCTGCGCTTCGAGGCCCAGTGCTGGCGGGTGGCGATGCAGCTGCTCTCGTGCTTCGCCTGGAAGCTGGGCTTCGCGCCCGACTTCTTCACCCGCGCCCACGACCCCTCGGTGCCCGCCTACCAGAGCACGCTGCGCATGCTGCATTACTTCGCCGTCGATCCGGCATTGAAGGACGAACTGGGCCTGTGGCGCGCCGGCGCACATACCGATTTCGACTGCCTCACGCTGCTCTTCCAGCGCGCGGGCCAGGGCGGGCTGCAGGTGCTGCCGGGCAAGGAGATGGAGGGCCGTGCCTGGACGCCGGTCGATCCGGTCGAGGGCGTCATCACCTGCAACATCGGCGACATGCTGACGCGCTGGAGCGACGATGCGCTGCCCAGCAACTTTCACCGCGTGCGCAACCCGCTGCCGCACGAATACCAGGGCGCGCGCTACAGCCTGGCGTTCTTCGCCCAGGCGAATGAAGACGCGGTGATCGCAGGGCCGGCGCAGCGGCACCCGCCGATCAGCGCGGGCGACTACCTGCGCCAGCGCATCAGCGCCAATTTCTCCCATCGATATTAGGCAAATCGGGCTGTAGCGCCTGATGGATAATCGCTGATAGCTATCAATATGAGAGCAATCAGGCGCGCGTGGGCAGCCAGGGGCGCAGCCAGCCCAGGCCGTCGCGCGTGGCATGGGGCGCCGCGCCGCGCGCGGGCCGGTATTCGCAGCCGATCCAGCCGTCGTAGCCCATGCTGTCGAGCAGACGGAACAGGTAGGGGTAGTTCACCTCGCCCACGTCGGGCTCGTGGCGCTCGGGCACGCCCGCGATCTGCACATGCCCGACGCGGCCGGTGGGCAGGTACTGGCGGATCTTCATCGCCAGGTCGCCCTCGACGATCTGGCAGTGGTAGAGGTCCATCTGCACCTGCACGTTGGCCGCGCCGATCTCGCCGGCGAGCGCGTGGGCCTGGTCCTGCCGGCGGAGGAAGAACCCCGGCATGTCGCGCCCGTTGATCGGCTCCAGCAGGATGCGGATGCCGTGCGGCGCGGCCTGCTCGGCCGCATGGCGCACGTTGGCGATGTAGGTGGCGCGCACGGTGGCCGGGTCGGCGCCCTGCGGCACCAGGCCGGCCATCACATGGATGCGCGGGCACTGCAGGACCTGCGCATATTCGATGGCCTGGACGATGCCGGCGCGGAACTCCGCCTCGCGTCCGGGCAGACAGGCGATGCCGCGTTCGCCCGCGTCCCAGTGGCCGGGCGGCGCGTTGAACAGCACCTGCTGCAGGCCCAGCGTGCGCAGGCGATCGGCCAGTTGCTGCGCAGGCCAGGCGTAGGGAAACAGGTATTCGACGGCCTCGAACCCGTCGCGGGCGGCGGCGGCGAAGCGGTCGAGAAAGTCCACGTCGTTGTAGAGCATGGACAGGTTGGCGGCGAAGCGGGGCATGGGCAGAGTCCTTGGAGATGCGGATGAGGGGCGGTTCAGAGGCGCGGCGCGGTGGCCAGCAGATCGGCCAGCCGGTCGCGGTAGAAGCGCGCCTGCAGGGCGGTGGCGTGGCCGGTGGTGTCGGCCGCCGTGGGGATCAGCAGCGCCTGGGCGTGCGGTATGCGGGCGAGGGCCGCTTCCAGCAGTTGCAGCTCGGGCGGGTTGCGCTCGTCGTCGGCGGAGTTGATGGCCAGCACGCGGGCGGTGATGCGTTCCAGGTCGGCGGTGGGGTCGTAGTCGCGGGAGGCTTCCCACTGGTAGAGATGGTCGTTCGCGTCGCCCGCGAAGGCGGCCTTCAAGCGCTGCTCCAGCAGCGCGTCGGCTGCGGCGCGCGTGGGCGCGAGCTGGTGCAGGCCCAGGTGCCCGCCGTTGGTGGCGATGCCGTAGAACACCGAGGCGAACTGCAGGCTGCGCGGCTGCTGCGTGTAGTGGCCGCGCTGCCAGTCCGGGTCGTTGCGGATGGAGTCCGTCACCAGGCGCCGCAGCATCCAGTTGCGCCCCGCCATCGGCGTGGGCAGCGCGGCCAGGGGCACGGCAACGTCCATGAACCCGGGGTGGCCCCGTGCCCAGAGCCAGGTGTGCATGCCGCCCATCGAATAGCCGATGACGGCGCGCAGATGGGCCAGGCCCAGGTGCTCGGTCAGCAGGCGGTGCTGGGCCGCCACCATGTCGCCGTAGCCGTAGGCCGGAAACGCCGTGCGCAGGCCGTCCGAAGGCTTGCTGGAGCGGCCGGTGCCGATGGCATCGGGCAGCACGATGAAGTAGCGGCGGGCATCCAGCGGCTGGCCCGGGCCGAACAGCTGGCCGGCGAAGCCCGGCCCGAGCAGCGACTCGGCCGAGCCGTTGGTGCCGTGCAGCACCAGCACCGGCTCGCCGCCGGGGTCGCCCACCGTGGTGTAGGCGAGCTTCAGCGAAGGCAGCACCTCGCCGGTATGGAAGCGGAAGTCCGGCACCGCCCATTCGCCGCGCTGCGGCGCCGGATGGGTGGACGTGGCCGGCGGGGGAGGCGGTAGCGAGGTCATGGCGGCAAGGCGATTGTCGGGGCCTGGCTACCAGCTGGCCCCGAAGCGAAGGCGCAGCTCGTCGATCTGCGCTTCGGACAGCGGCCGGGCATCGGGCACCAGGCGGTGCAGGCGGGCGGTTTCCTCCAGCTCCTCCAGCACGGCCATGGCTTCGGCCGGGCTGCCGTGCCACACATTGGGCCCCAGGCGCGCCAGCATCACCGCCTGCAGGCGACGGCCTTGCGCGGCGTGGTGAGCGATGGCGCGGGCCACGGCCTCGGCCGCCGCCGCGTCGCCCGGGCGGTGGTACGCGATGTGCGGCACGCGCCCCACCTTCATCACGAAGTAGGGCGTGATGGGCGGCAGCAGTTCCGCGTCGTCCGCCAGCCGCCCGCCGGCCGCGGCACTGCCGCTGGCCGCGCTGTCGGCCGCCAGCGAGCAGGCCACCAGCTGCGTGCTGTGCGTGTGGATCACGCAGCGCGCCGGCTGGCCGGCCTCGGACGTGGCGGCGTAGATGTGGCGGTGCAGCGCGATGGTCTTGCTGGCGCGGTCGCCCGACAGCTGCCGGCCTTCGGCATCCAGGCGCGCCAGCCGTTCGGGCTGCAGCGTGCCCAGGCAGGCGTCGGTGGGCGTGATGAGGTAGCCATCGGCCAGCCGCACGCTGATGTTGCCGGCGGTGGCGTGCACGTAGCCGCGCTCGAAGAGGCTTCGGCCCACGCGGCAGATCTCGGCGCGGGCCGTGTCTTCCGGCAGGAATTCGGCGGCGCTGGTGCTCATGGCTGCAGCCGGGCGAATGCCTGGGTAAAGAAATCGGGGCTGCCGAAGTTGCCCGACTTCAGCGCGATGTGCAGGCCGCCGGGCGCGTCGGCGGCATGGGCGTGGCACCACGGCACGCCGGGGTCGATCTGCGCGCCAATGCGCATCTGCGCGATGCCCAGGGCCTGCACGCAGGCGCCCGAGGTCTCGCCGCCGGCCACGATGAGCTGGCGCACGCCGCGCTGCACCAGCCCGCGCGCGATGGCGGCGATGGCGGCCTCCACCATGGCGCCGGCCGCGCCGGAACCCAGCTGGCCCTGCACCGCGCGCACGGCCGAGGGCTCGGCCGTCGAATACACCAGCACCGGGCCGCGGGCCAGGTGCGCGTCGGCCCAGGCCAGGGCCTCGGCCGCCACGTCCACGCCGGCGGCGATGCGCAGCGGGTCGATGGCCAGGGCCGGCCGGCCGGACTGGATGAATTCCCGCACCTGCCGCTGGGTCGCCACCGAGCAGCTGCCCGAGACGACCGCCTGCAGCCCCTGCGGCGCGGGCAGGCGCGCGGCTTCGTCGCCCGGCGCGATGCCGAAGTTGCCCGGCAGGCCGATCGCCACCCCCGAACCGGCGGTGACCAGCGGCATGCCTTTGAGCGCAGGGCCCAGGCGCAGCAGGTCGGCGTTGGAGACGGCATCGACCACGGCCATGCGCACGCCCTCGGCCCGCAGCTGCCCGATGCGCGCGCGGATGGCGGCCTCGCCCTGCGCCACCACGGCGTGGTCGATCAGGCCCACGCGGCTTGGCGTCTGCCCCTGCAGCACGCGCACCAAGTTCGGGTCGGTCATGGGCGTGAGCGGATGGTTCTGCATGCCGCTTTCGCTGAGCAGCACGTCGCCCACGAACAGGTAGCCCTGGAAGACGGTGCGGCGGTTGTCCGGGAATGCGGGCGTGGCGATGGTGAAGTCGCATCCCAGCGCCTCCATCAGCGCGTCGGTGACCGGGCCGATGTTGCCCTCGGCCGTGCTGTCGAAGGTGGAGCAGTACTTGAAGTAGATCTGCTCGGCGCCCTGCGCCTGCAGCCACCGCAGCGCGGCCAGCGACTGGGCGATGGCCTCGTCCTTGGGCGTGGTGCGCGACTTGAGCGCGACCACCACGGCATCGGCATCGGCGCCGAGCGGGGCCGTGGGTACCCCCATGACCTGCACCACGCGCATGCCGGCGCGCACCAGGTTGTTGGCGAGGTCGGTGGCGCCGGTGAAGTCGTCGGCGATGCAGCCCAGCAGCGCGCGCGTCATGCCTGCGGCTCCTGGCCGGCGGGCAGCGTGATGCCCGGGAAGATCTTGATCACGGCGCTGTCGTCCTCCTTCGCGAAGCCGGCGGTCGAGGCCTGCATGAACATCTGGTGCGCGGTGGCGGCCAGCGGCAGCGGGAATTTGCTGGCGCGCGCGGTGTCCAGCACCAGGCCCAAGTCCTTCACGAAGATGTCCACGGCCGACAGTGGGCGATAGTCGCCCGCCAGCACGTGGGCCATGCGGTTCTCGAACATCCAGCTGTTGCCTGCGCTGTGGGTGATGACCTCGTACAGCGCCGCCGCGTCCACCCCTTCGCGCAGGCCCAGCGCCATGGCTTCCGCCGCCACGGCGATGTGCACGCCCGCCAGCAGCTGGTTGATGATCTTCACCTTGCTGCCCGCGCCGGCCCGGTCGCCCAGGCGATACACCTTGCCGGCCATGCCGTCCAGCACGGCGCCGGCCGCGGCATAGGCTTCGGGCCGGGCGGAGGTCATCATGGTCATCTGGCCCGATGCCGCCTTGGCCGCGCCGCCGGAGATGGGGGCATCGACATAGTGCAGGCCCAGCGCGTTCAGCCGCGCCTCCAGCGCCATGGACCAGTTCGGGTCCACCGTGGAGCACATCACGAAGGTGCTGCCCGGGCGCATGGCCGCCGCGGCGCCGCCCGCGCCGAACAGCACGCTCTCGGTCTGCGCGGCGTTGACCACCACCGACACCACCACGTCGCTCACGGCCGCGAGAGAGGCCGCCGTGGCGTGCGCCGTGCCGCCCTCGGCCGCGAAGGCCTCGGCTGCGCCGGGACGCACGTCGCAGACGTGGATGGCGAAGCCGTTGCCGCGCAGAGTCTTGGCAATGCCGGCGCCCATGGCGCCCAGGCCGATGATGCCCACGGTGGGAAGGTTCATGGTGTCAGTCCTCGAAGAAAGAGAAGCCGTAGAAGAAGGGGGCATTCAGGCCACCAGGGCCCAGATCAGCGCGGTGAGCGCGAAGCCTGCCAGGCCCAGCAGGGTGGTCAGCACCGTCCAGGTGCGCAGGCCGTCACCCACGCTGAGGCCCAGGTAGCGTGTGACGATCCAGAAGCCGGAGTCGTTGACGTGCGACAGGCCCAGGCTGCCGAAGCCGATGGCCACCGTGAGCAAGGCCACCTGCAGCGGCGAATACCCGCCGCCGGCCATGGCGTCGGCCAGCAGGCCGCAGGTGGTGATGATGGCCACCGTGGCCGAGCCCTGCGCCGCGCGCAGCGCCAGCGAGATCACGAAGGCCAGCAGGATCAGGGGCAGGCTGGTGGCGGTGAGACTTTGCGACAGCGCGGCGCCGATGCCGCTGGCTGTGAGCACCTTGGCGAACACGCCGCCTGCGCCGGTCACCAGAATCACGGTAGCGGCCGGCGGCAGCGCTGATTCCATGATGGCGTTGGTGCGTTCGCGGTTCCAGCCCTGGCTGCGGCCGAGCAGCAACATCGCCAGGCCCACGGCCACCATCAGCGCGAAGATGGGTGAGCCGAGAAAGGCCAGCACCGCGCGCAGCCCGTCGCCCTGGGGCAGCAGGGTGGCGCCGGTGGTGCCGGCCATGATGAACGCCAGCGGAACCAGGATCAGCGCCATGATGGTGCCCACGCCGGGGGCGCGGTGGTTGGATTCGGATGGCGCCGCGCTGTCCTTTGCGGTGCCGAAGGCGGCGAACTGCTCGGCCGTGGCGGGCAGCATGGGATATCCCTTGCGGTTGAGCCAGCCCGAGACGTACTGCGACAGTGCCGCCAGCGGAATGCAGATGGCCAGGCCGATGAGGGTGATCCAGCCAATATCAGCCTTCACGATGGCCGCGCCGCCCACGATGCCGGGGTGCGGCGGCACCACCACGTGCGCGGCCAGCATGATGCCCGCCACGGGCAGCCCGAACTGGACCGGGTTGACGCCCGCTGCCTTGCAGAAGCCATAGACGATGGGCACCAGGATGATGAACCCCACGTCGAAAAACACCGGGACGGCCAGCACCAGCGCCGCGGCGGTGAGCGCTATGGGCACGCGCGTGGGCCCCAGCAGCTGGGTGAAGCGGTTGGCCAAGGTGGCTGCGCCGCCGGACACCTCGATCATGCGCCCCAGCATGGAGCCCAGCGCCACGAGGATGGCCACCGAGCCCAGCGTTCCGCCCATGCCCGCGATCAACGTGCCGATGATGTCGCCGATGGGCATGCCGGTGGCGAAGGCCACCAGAAAGCTGACCAGCATCATGGCCACGAAGGCATGGACCTGCCAGCGGATGATGAGCAGAAGCAGCAGTGCGATGCTGCCAGCGCCGATGGCGAGAAGTGCGACGGTTGACACGACGGGATGCCTCCAGAAGTCGACCGCGACATACATGCGCCGCAGCCTGAATTGTTGGTATTGTCAGGTCATCATACAAATCTGTATTGAGGCGTGTCTTGGGGTAAACCCATGCCGGGGTGGCATCCAGGCGAGGGTGCCGGGGGCTGGCAGGCACGATCCTGCCGTCCGGGGAAGAGGCGTGCCCATTGGCGCAGGACCGATCCGGAGCCTGCGGCGCCCGCTTGTGGGTGGATCTATTTCACGCCGGGCGGAACGGCTGCCACCAGCGGCTCCGCCAGCCTGTCGCCGGACTGGGTCCAGAAGCTGGGGTCCGCCTGGGCGATGCGGGCCAGGGCGTTGTGCATGTGCCCGGCCGCGGCGGTGCGGGCGGCCACCGGGTCGCCCGCCTCGATCGCCTGCACGATGCGGTCGTGCTCATGCGTCACGGCCTGCGAGAAATCGCTGCGGCGTGCCTCGTTGGCGCGTGTCACGCGCGTCGCGCCCTGGAGGAACTGGGCCAGGTAGTCCAGCGTGTTGATGAGAAACGGGTTCCCCGCCGCCCGGGCGATGGCGCGGTGGAACTGCACGTCTTCCTCCACCCCGTCACGGCCGGCGGCCACGGCGTCGTGGATGGCCTGCACGGCCTGGCGGATGGCGATCAGGTCCTGCGGACTGCGGCGCTGCGCGGCCAGCTCCGCCACCTCCGATTCGAGCGCGCGGCGCACTTCCACGATCTGCATCACCGCCTCGCGCGAAGCCGCATGCGGCAGCCCGAACTGCAGCGGCTCGATGCCCGGGGCCTGCACGTACACGCCGCTGCCCTGGCGCGAATCGACCAGGCCGCGCGATTTCAGGCGCGAGATGGCCTCGCGCACCACCGTGCGGCTGACCTGGAACTGCTGGGCCAGCGCGGTCTCGGTCGGCAGCTTCTCGGCCGCCTGGATGCGCCCCGCGCGGATCTCCGCCTCCAGCGCGCTGGCGACCTGGTCGGCCAGCTTGATGGTGGGTTTGATGGCGGCGAAGGACGAGGACATGGGGCAGCGGACGGGCGTGGGGCTGAGAAGATAGCAGTGCGGGACTGCCGGACGACTGTACTCCAAGCCCTGCAGATGCTCTGCGTGCATCGCCGCACCGTGCGCCCCGGCAGAACCGGGGCTTCAGCGGCGTTGCGCATCCTCGCCCGGGTGGGCCGTGACTGCGGCCCAGCGCGCCCGCGGCCGCCTCGCGCGGGCGCGGAGGTCTGGGCACCCTGCGGCCCGCAGCCCGCGCCGAGGCCCACGGTGCGCGGGAGTCAGTCGAGCTGGATCTTGGCGAAGGCCGCGACCTGCTTCCACTGAGCGGCATCGCTGGCCATGGCGGCTGCGGCGGCGGGCGCATCCATGAAGGCAGGCTCGGCGCCCTGGCGCTGGATGGCGGCGACCGTGTCGGGCTCCTGCACGACCTTTTGCAGGGCCTGGGAGAGCCGGGCCACCACGGGCGCCGGCAGGCCTGCGGGTGCGGCCACGCCGAACCAAGCGCTGACGTTGAAACCGTCCAGCCCCGACTCGGCCAGGGTGGGCACCTGCGGCAGCGCAGCGCTGCGCTGCGGCGTGGTGACGGCCAGCGCCCGCAGCTTGCCGGCCTGGATCTGGCCGATGGACGAAGGCAGGTTGTCGAACATCATGTCCACCTCACCCGCGAGCAGCGCCGTGACGGCGGCGGCCGAGCCCCGATAGGGCACATGGGTGATGAAGGCACCGGTCTGCCGCTTGAACAGTTCGGCGCTTAGGTGCAGCGAGGTGCCATTGCCATTGGAGGCATAGTTCATGCGCCCGGGCGCTGCCTTGGCCCGGGCGACCAGATCCGACACCCGGGTGATGCCCGACGCCGGATGGACCAGCAGCACGTTGGGTACGCGCCCGAGCAGCGCCACCGGGGCCAGCTGCGAGGGCTGGTAGGGCAGGTTCTTGTAGAGGGCGGGGCTGATCGTGAGTGCCGGCGACGCCATCAGCAGGGTGTAGCCATCGGCAGGCGCGCGTGCCGCCTCGACCGCGCCCAGGTTGCCGCCGGCGCCGGGTTTGTTGTCCACCACCACCGGCTGGCCAAGCTCCTGCGCCAGCCTGGCGCTCACCAGCCGGGCCATGTTGTCGATGAGCCCGCCGGGCGGGAAGGGCACCACCAGGCGGATGGGGCGGGCGGGCCAGCCTGCTTGTGCCTGCGCCAGCGCCAGCGGCGGGAACACGGTGCATGAGGCGAGCGCCACCGTGGCGCGAAGCAAGCTGCGTTTGGTCAGGGCGGGGGCCATGAGTGTCTCCTGATACGGCTGATGTGCCGATTATTGGTCATGTAGTAGGGTCATCATACAAATCTGCTTGAGGAACAAGACGTGGGGTTAACCCGGCTACGGATTGCCGGCCATTGCGCTGGCTACAGAGCTGCGCCCGCGTTAAAAGGATCGTGAGCGCGTTGGCTTGCAGGCGTGGAAGGAAGGCGTGGCCGGCAATCCCTCGGTCTGCCCGAGTCGGCCGCTAAAGCTGCAGACGTCGTAGCAGCTGCAGGGACCATTGCTGCTGTCGCTGCTGTCGCTGCTGTCGCTGCTGCTGATGTTGCTGCTGTTGCTGCTGCAGTGGGTGCAGCTACGAGAGAAGGTGCCGGGTTGGCGCCGCGGGGCAGGCGTTCAAGGGATGACCCAGCGGTCCGCGGCTGCGCGGATGTGCGAGCGCATGGCGGCTTCGGCCAGCAAGGGGTCGCGCAGGGCCAGGCAGCGGTAGACCTGCTCGTGCTCCGCCAGGGCCTCATGCCAGGTGGGCTGGCCTTCCAGTCGCTTGCGCATGTGGGTGGCCAGCGGCCCGCGTCGCTCGTCGAACAGGGTGGCGACGAGGCTGACCAGCACCGAGTTGCCGGTCATCTCGGCAATGCGCACGTGGAATTCCCGGTCGTGCTCCAGCACGTCCCGGCCGGCCGCAATGTCGGCGCGCATGGCCTCCACGCTGGCATGCACGCGTGCCAGGCCTTCGGGCGTGGCGTGCACGCAGGCCAGCACGATCACGCCGCCCTCCAGCACGCCACGGGCCTGCATCAGCTCCTGCGGGCTCTCGCCCATCGACACGGGCATGCCCGGCCGCCTCAGCGCGCGGCTGCAGACGTAGACGCCCGAGCCCATGCGGATCTCGACGCTGCCCTCGATCTCCAGCGCGATGAGCGCTTCCCGCAGCGACGGCCGCGACACACCCAGCTGCTGGGCCAGGTCGCGCTCGGGGGGCAGGCGGGCGCCGACCGCGTAGTCGCCCTGCTGGATCAGGCTGCGGACCTTGTCGGCGATCTGCTGGTACAGGCGACGGGTTTCAAAGCCCTTGGAGGTGTCTGACATGGGTGGGTCCTGAATTGGTCAGACCATCGTGGCCTGACCGTGCGGTATGGATCGCAGTGTAAGCAGGGAATTTCGTTCGTACCCGCCGCAAAATGGCCTGTACACCCGGATTTGGGGAAAACCCGGTAAGGCCAATTTTGTTTTGCCGGTAAATTGGCCTGACCAAGAAAACCCACGATGCGGCTGCCCTCCGAGCGGCCGCCCCAACCGCCTTGAACTACGCCTTCGACTTTTCCGCGCCCCTGGCTTATTGGCCCGATCTGCTGAACGGCGCATGGACCACGCTGGCCCTGTCGGTGTCGGCCACGTTCTTCGGCTTTCTGCTGGGTGTGTTCTGCGCCCTGGCCAACACCGGGCGCACGCGGTGGCTGGCCCAGGTGTCGGGCCTCTACATCGAGGTGATCCGCAACACGCCGCTGCTGGTGCAGGTGTTCATCGTCTACTTCGGCCTCGCGTCGATGGGCCTGCAGGTCGGGGCGTTCACGGCGGCCACCGTGGCGCTGGTGGTGAACGTGGGGGCCTACACCAGCGAGATCGTGCGCGCCGGCATCGAATCCATTCCCCGCAGCCAGCTGGAGGCCGCCGAATGCATGGGCCTGTCGCGCTGGCAGACGCTGCGGCACGTGGTGCTGCCGCCGGCCATCGAGCGGGTGTATCCCGCGCTGTCCAGCCAGTACGTGCTGTTGATGCTGGCCTCGTCGATCTGCTCGCAGATCTCCGCCGAGGAACTCACCGCCGTCGCCAACCGCGTGCAGTCCGACACCTATCGCTCCGTGGAGACCTACCTCATCGTCGCGGCCGGCTACCTGCTGATGTCGCTGCTGATGCGCGGGCTGCTGTGGGCCGTTGCCATGGTGGCCTTTCCCCGGCGCCGGCGCCTGGGCACCCCACTGTAGAAGAACCACGAGAAGGAACGCACGCCATGGGTTTTCTCACCACCGCCCACCTGCTCTTCCTGTGGAATGGGCTGCTGTGGACGATCGGGCTGTCGCTGCTCGCCTTCGCAGGGGGCGGGCTGCTGGGCTTCCTCGTCGCGCTGGGCAGCTCCTACGGGCCGCGCTGGTCGCGCCTGGCCGTCTCCGTCTACATCAAGCTGATCCAGGGCACGCCGTTGCTGGTGCTGCTGCCGCTGGCGTATTTCGGCCTGCCGTCGCTGGGCTTGAACGTGGCCCCGCTCACGGCGGCGGCACTGGCGCTGTCCATTTACGTCTCGGCCTACCTGGGCGAGATCTGGCGTGGCTGCATCGAGTCGGTGCCGCGCACGCAAGCCGAGGCGGCCGAGTGCCTGGCGCTGCGCTGGCACCAACGGGTGTGGCACGTGATCCTGCCGCAGGCCGTGAAGATCGCGACGCCGCCCACCGTGGGCTTCATGGTGCAGATCGTCAAGAACACCTCGCTGGCGTCGGCCATCGGCTTCGTCGAGCTGGCGCGCGCCGGCCAGATCATCAACAACTCCACGTTCGAGCCCTTCGTCATCTTCATGGTCGTCGCGGCCCTGTACTTCGCCCTGTGTTATCCGCTGTCGGTGCTGAGCCGCCGCCTTGAGAGGAGCTTCCATGTCGCCCATCGTTGAGATCGAGAACATCTCCAAGTGCTTCGGCGCCACGCGTGTGCTGGAGGGGGTGTCGTTCACCGTCAGGAAGGGCTCGGTGGTTGCCATCATCGGCCAGAGCGGCTCGGGCAAGAGCACGGCGCTGCGCTGCATCGACCGGCTGGAGACGGTGGATGCCGGCCGCATCCGCGTCTGCGGCCATGAAGTGACCGCGCCGGGGCTGGATCTGAACCAGCTGCGCCGCGACGTGGGCATCGTCTTCCAGAGCTACAACCTGTTCCCGCACCTCACGGCGCTGGAGAACATCATCCTGGCGCCGCGCCTGGTGCAGAAGGTGAGCAAGGCCGAGGCGCGCGAGCGCGGCCACGCCGTGCTGGCCCAGGTGGGCCTGGCAGAGAAGGCCGACTGCTATCCGTCGCAGCTGTCGGGCGGCCAGCAGCAGCGCGTGGCCATCGCCCGCTCGCTGGCCATGCAGCCGCAGCTCATGCTGTTCGACGAAGTCACTTCCGCGCTCGACCCTCAGCTCACCGGCGAAGTGCTGCGCGTGATGGAGAAGCTCGCCGAGGGCGGCATGACCATGATCCTCGTGACCCACGAAATGGCTTTCGCCCGCAAGGTGGCCGACGAGGTCATCTTCATGCACAAGGGCCGCGTGTGGGAGCACGGGCTGGCGTCGCTGCTCGATGCGCCAGCCACCACCGAGCTGCGCGACTTCGTGGGCAACGGACTCTGAGAGCCCCTTTGCGCAAGGCGCGCCCAACGCGCCGCCACGGATCCATCCCCAAGATTCAACACCAGGAGACAACCACCATGATCCGCCGTTCCCACCTCGTTCGCAGCCTCGTCGCCGCTGCCGCCTTGCTGACCCTCGGTGCCGGCGCCGCGCACGCCGACCTGCTCAAGGACATCCGCGAAGCGAAGAAGATCCGCATCGCGCTCGACACCGGCTCGCCCCCCTACGGCTTCGTCGACGGCGCCATGAAGCCGGTCGGCTCCGACGTGGAAACCGCCCAGCTGCTCGCCAGCGACCTCGGCGTGGCCCTGGAAATGGTGCAGACCACCAGCCCCAACCGCATCCCGTTCCTGCAGACCGGCAAGGCCGACATCGTGGTGGCGTCGCTGTCGGTGACCCCCGACCGCGAGAAGGTCATCGACTTCTCGGTGCCCTATGCGCAGATCCTCGCCGTCGTCGCCGGGCCGAAGGCCGCGCAGGTCAAGGGCTTCGACGACCTCAAGGGCAAGCGCGTGGCGACCACCCGCGGCTCCAACAACGACAAGGTCGTGACGGCGGGTGCGAAAGATGCGCAGATCGTGCGCTTCGACGACGACGCCACGCTGGTCACCGCCGCCGTCAGCGGCCAGGCCGACTTCATCGCCACCTCGCCGGCCATCGTCAACACCGTGCGGGCCAAGGTGCCGCAGAAAGACCTGGAGCAGAAGTTCGTCATGTCCACCGTGCCGCTGGGCATCGGCCTGCGCAAGAACGAGCCCGAGCTGAAGGCCTGGATCAACGACTGGATCGCCAAGAACACCGAGAACGGCAAGCTCACCGCGATCTACAAGAAATACCACGGCAACTGAGCAGCCGATCCGTTTGCACCTTCATCCCCTTCCTTGCGAGCCCTTCCCATGCTGACCGTCATCTGCGAAACCCCTGGCACCCTGCGCGCCGAGCAACGAGAACGCCCCGTGCGCGGCGAGGGCGAGGTGCTGCTGCGCGTCAGGCGCGTGGGCGTGTGCGGAACCGACCTGCACATCTTCACCGGCAACCAGCCCTTCCTGCAGTACCCCCGCGTGATGGGGCATGAGCTGTCGGGCGTGGTGGAGGAGGGCGTGCCGGGCGGGCGGCTGGTGGCGGGCGATGCGGCCTACGTCATGCCCTATCTGTCGTGCGGCACCTGTGTGGCGTGCCGGCAGGGCAAGACGAACTGCTGCGTGAACATCCAGGTGCTGGGCGTGCACCGCGATGGCGCCTTCACCGAATACCTGTCGCTGCCCGAGGCCTTCGTGCACAAGGCGGACGGGGTCACGCTGGACCAGGCGGCGATGATCGAATTCCTCGCCATCGGCGCGCACGCCGTGCGCCGGGGCAACGTGCAGCGCGGCCAGCGCGTGCTGGTCGTGGGCGCCGGCCCCATCGGCATGGCGGCCATGATTTTCGCGCGGCTGCGCGGCGCCGAGGTGACGGCCATCGACGGCCGCCAGGACCGCGTGGACTTCTGCCGGCGCGAACTGGTCGTGGCCCACGCAGTCACGCTGGGCGAGGGCGACGTCGAGCAGCTCTCGTCCGCCACCCAGGGCGAATTCTTCGACCAGGTGTTCGACGCCACGGGCAATGCCAAGGCCATCGAACGAGGCTTCGGCTTCGTGGCGCATGGCGGCACCTACGTGCTGATCTCGGTGGTGCGCGACACCATCACCTTCTCCGACCCCGAGTTCCACAAGCGCGAAACCACGCTGCTGGGCAGCCGCAACGCGACGGCCGAAGACTTCGAGGCGGTGCTGGCGGCCATGCGCGCGGGACAGGTTCCCACCGCCGCCCTGAACACCCACCGCATGGCGCTGGCCGACGTGCCCGCCGAGTTCGCGCAACTGCTCGACCCGGCGCGCGGCGTGGTCAAGGCCATCGTCGAGGTCTGACCCGCCATGGCACGGCCGATTCTTCAGCTGGGCACCAGCCGCTTCCTGCTGGCGCACGTCGATCTCTTCGTCTCCGAGGCGCTGGCCGGAACCGGCGGCGCCAGCGATGCGCTGGGAGCGATCACCGTGGTGCAGACCACCGAGCGCCCCGAAGGCGCCGCCCGCGTGGCCGCGCTGGCCCATGGCGGCGGCTACCCGGTGCGGGTGCGCGGACTGGCCGGCGGCGAGGTGGTGGACCGCACGGTGCAGTGCACGGCGGTGCAGGCCGCCTGCTCCGCGTCCAGCCACTGGCCGCAGCTGCGGGCGCAGGTGGCGAGCGAGGTGCGCGTGATCGTGTCGAACACGGCGGACACGGGCTACCTGCTCGACGAGCGCGACGGCCCCGAGTCGCTGGCACCCGGCAGCGCGCCGCCGCGCAGCTTCCCTGCCAAGCTGCTGGTGCTGCTGCACGGCCGCTGGCAGGCGGCGCCCCGGCTGCCGCTCACCTTGCTCCCGTGCGAGCTGGTCGAGCGCAACGGCGATGTGCTCTGCGGCCTGGTGACCGGGCTGGCGCGGCAGTGGCAGCTGCCCGCCGAGTGCATCGGCTGGCTCGGCACGCACTGCGTCTGGGCCAACTCGCTGGTGGACCGCATCGTGTCCGAGGCCATCGAGCCGGTCGGCGCCGTGGCCGAGCCCTATGCGCTCTGGGCCATCGAGCGCCGCCCGGGCCTGCAACTGCCCTGCCAGCACCCCGCCATCGTGCTCACCGACGACCTGGCATTCCACGAGCGGCTCAAGCTCTTCCTGCTCAATGGCGGCCACACCTTCCTGGCCGAGCAGTGGCTGCGCGGCGGCAGCGACCCGGCAGCCACCGTCAGGCAGGCCATGGCCGACCGCGAGCAGCGGGCGGCGCTGGAGGCGCTCTGGAGCGAGGAAATCCTGCCCGTCTTCGACAGCCTGGGCGCTGCCGCGCGGGCCCAGGCGGATGCCTACCTGGCCGACGTGCGCGAGCGCTTCGCCAACCCGTTCCTCGACCACCGCATCGCTGACATCGCGCAGAACCACGCGCAAAAGAAGCTGCGGCGGTTCGGCCCCATCCTGGCCCTGGCGGCCGAGCGGGCGCCGCAGCTGGCCCAGCCCCGTCTTCGGGCGGCGATGGCGCACGGTGCCTGACAGGGCCATTCGCCCCTCATCCTTTTCCACACAGCGACGATGACCTCTCCGCACAACGCATCGACCCCCGCAGGCGGCGCGCCCGCAGCACCTGCGGTGCTGCAACTGGCCGCCACCGACAACGTGGCGGTGGCCCGCCGCGACCTGCAGGCCCAGGAGGCCGTGACCGTCGGCACGCGCACCGTGGTGGTTCGCCAGCCGATCCCCTCGGGCCACAAGCTGGCGCTCGAACCCATTGCCATGGGCGATGTGGTGCGCAAGTACGGCCAGAGCATCGGCGTGGCGACCGCGCCGGTCGCCGAGGGCGAGCACGTGCATGTGCACAACGTCGGCATGACGGCCTCCAGCCACGGGCACGCCGCGGGTGCGGGCTTTCGGCCGACCGAGCGCGCGCCGGCACCGCTCAGCTTCGACGGCTTCGTGCGGCCCGACGGCCGCGTCGGCACGCGCAACTACCTGGGCGTGATCGCCAGCGTCAACTGCTCGGCCACCGTGTGCCGGCACATCGCTGACGCGTTCCGCGGCCCGGCGCTGGCGGCGTGGCCGCAGGTGGACGGCGTGGTGGCCATCACCCACGGCAGCGGCTGCGGCATGGGCGGCGACGGCGAAGGGCTGGCGCTGCTGCAGCGCACGTTGCGCGGCTATGCCAACCACCCCAACTTCGCCGGCGTGCTGGTCATCGGGCTGGGTTGCGAGGTCAACCAGATTGCGCCGCTGGTCGAGACGCTGACCGCCCGCGCGCCGGGCATGTTCGCCACGCTCACCATCCAGGACGAGGGCGGCACGCGGGAGACCATCGCGGCGGGCCAGCAGCTCCTGCGCCAGATGCTGGAGCAGGCCAACCAGGCGCGGCGCCAGCCGGTGCCCCTGTCGCACCTGACGGTGGGGCTGCAGTGCGGCGGCTCCGACGGCTATTCCGGCATCAGCGCCAACCCCGCGCTGGGGGCTGCGGTCGACCGGGTGGTGCGCCACGGCGGCACCGCCATCCTGTCGGAAACACCCGAGATCTACGGCGCGGAACACCTGCTGACCCACCGCGCCGCCACGCCCGCCGTGGCCGACAAGCTGATGCAACGGCTGGCCTGGTGGGAGCGCTATGCCGCGCTGCACGGCGGCGACCTGAACAACAACCCGTCGCCCGGCAACAAGGCCGGCGGCATCACCACCATTCTGGAGAAGTCGCTCGGCGCCGTCGCCAAGGCGGGCTCCACCGGCCTGATGGAGGTGCTGGAGTACGCCGAGCCGGTGCGCACGCACGGCCTGGTGTTCATGGACACGCCGGGCTACGACCCCGTCTCCGCCACGGGCCAGGTGGCGGGCGGCGCCAACCTGATCTGCTTTACCACCGGGCGCGGCTCCACCTACGGGTGCAAGCCCACGCCCTCGCTCAAGCTGGCCACCAACACCCCGATGTTCCAGCGCATGTCGCTCGACATGGACTTCGACTGCGGCGGCATCGTGGACGGCCGGCAGACCATCGACGAGGCCGGCGAGGCGCTGTTCCGCCTGATGGTCGCCACCGCCTCCGGCCAGCGCAGCAAGAGCGAAGAGAACGGGCTGGGCGACAATGAATTCCTGCCCTGGCAACTGGGAGCCGTGATGTGATGGAAGGCCGCAATCCGCAACCCTCTGGCCCCGGCCTGCTGGACGCCCTGACCGTGGGCGAGCCCATGGCGCTTTTCATGGCGACCCAGCCGGGCGAACTGCATGCGGTGGCCGACTTCCGCCGCGTGCCGGCGGGCGCCGAGCTGAACGTGGCGACGGGCCTGGCCCGGCTCGGCCTGCGCACCGGCTACATCACGCGGCTGGGGCGCGATTCGTTCGGCCGGTTCCTGCAAGGCGTGCTGGCGAGTGAAGGCATCGACGCGCGCTTCGTCGCCCAGGACGACGCCCACCCCACCGGGTTCATGCTCAAGACGCGGGCCGACGACGGCAGCGACCCGCAGATCGAGTACTTCCGCAAGGGCTCGGCCGCCAGCCGCCTGGGTCTGGCGGACGCACCCGCAGGCGCCTTTCCTGCACGCCATCTGCACCTGACCGGCATCACGCCGGCGCTGTCGCCCAGCACCCGCGAGCTCGCCTTCCATCTCGCACGCCAGGCCCGCGCGGCCGGCGCCACGGTGTCCTTCGACCCGAATCTGCGTCCACGGCTGTGGCCTTCGCCCGAGGCCATGGCCGACTGCGTCAACGCGCTGGCATCGCTCAGCGACCTGGTGCTGCCGGGCCTGGCCGAAGGCCGCCTGCTGACGGGCCAAGACACGGCCGAGGACATCGCCGCTTTCTACCTGGAGCGCGGTGCAAGGCAGGTCGTCGTGAAGCTGGGGCCCGAGGGGGCCTACTACGCAGAGCGCGGCGGGCCCGCTGGCCATTCGCCGGGCATTGCCGTGGCGCAGGTGGTGGATACCGTCGGCGCGGGGGACGGCTTCGCGGTCGGCGTGGTCAGCGGCCTGCTCGAAGGGCTTTCGCTGGCGCAGGCCGCGGCCCGCGGCAACGCCATCGGTGCGCGGGTGGTGGGTTTTCCCGGGGATTCCGACGGTCTGCCCAACCGTGCGGAACTGCTCGACGCCGACGCAGGGGGCGCAGGGGCGGCAGGGGCTGCAGCGCCGTAGTCACGCCGGGTCAAGCCTGCTCTGCCGCTGGCCGCGGCGGCTCCTGCAGGGCCGCTGGCAGCGCCGTCGGCTCCAGCACCGGCGTGCCGTTGTGTTCCGCCCGGAACCGGGCCGATCTTTCATAGGCCAGCTTGCGCACGCGCATCACGTTCCCGAGCGGCTGGTGGTCGGCCAGGCCGCGCCAGGGGCTGAAGAACAGGCCGTCCTCGGAGACGGCGGCGATGGCGTCGCTCCAGGCGCTTTGCGGCGGCGCCGTCAGCCGGGCGACGGTGACGTAGGGGCTCTCGTCCTGCGGCCACTCGACCGACGCGTCCTCGACGGGCATCCTTTCCCGATCGGTGCAGAGCTGCACGCGCAGCTCCCATTCGGCGCCGTGCGCGGCCATGAAGCGCACCACCTCCTCGCGCAGGCCGTTCGGGCGGCCGTCCAGATCCACCTTCTGGTCGACCAGGGCCTGCAGCTCCGCCGAGGCCGGCGCGAGCGACAGCTTGGCGATGTAGCGGCCGTGCCGCAGCGCTGCGGCGGTGAAGAAGGTGGCGCCCAGCACATGGGTGGGCGCGTGGCCGCCCAGGCCGATCAACTTGCCGCTTTGGCCGCCGAAGGCCTCGACGACGCGCTCGGCCAGCTGCAGGGTGGCCGACAGGGCCTTCTTCGCGCCTTCGGCCACATCGGTGGTGGCGGCCAGCGGCTTGAGGTTGCCGAGAAACTTCTTGGCCGTGGGCGCGGCGAACACCGGGCTGTCGACGAAGAGGAAGTTCTGCGTGGTGTCGCCTTCGGACCCTGGCAGCCGCGCACCGGGCACGCCCAGGATCTTCAGGCCGAGGCCGCGCGGCAGCGACACCTTGTCGTCCAGCACGTCGCCCGGGTTGGTGGAGAAACGCATGATCGCGTCGTACGTACCGGGTTGGGCGAAGAGGCCCTGCGCCAACGGCTCCGGCAGGCCGGGCAGCACGGTCAGCTGCGCACGCAGCACGCCGTGGGCCTTGGCGTGCACGCTGCGCCGCGCGTGGCCGCTGTTCTCGAAGGTCTTCTCGCGGATCTTGCCCAGCGTCTGGTCCAGCTCCTCGGTCACCTGGGGTTCATCGGGCTCCATCTGTTCGACGGCGGCGTGGTAGGGGACGGGCGAAGCCGGGGCGGTGTCTGGAGGCATGGGAGGTCTCGGGCTGAAGCGGTGGAGAGAAAAGAGTGAAAGGGCTTGGAAGGGCAGAGCCGGCGGGCGGAGCGCCCCCGCATCAGCCTGCCGTCACGCGGATCGGAATGGACTTGGCCGCGGGCACGTGGCTTTCCTTGGCGTGGTGGTTCAGCGGCATCAGGGAATTGAGTTCCGGGTAGTACCCGGCGACCGATCCCTGCGGCAGGTCGTAGGCCACCACGGTGAGGCCGGCCACCTCGCGGCGCACGTCGTCCTGGTGCCACTCGGTGCGGGCAGTGACCAGCGCGCCGGCCTGCAGGCCCAGCCGGTCGATGTCATGGGCGTTCATGAGCAGCACGCGCCGGTTGCCCTCGATGCGGCGGAAGCGGTCGTCCAGGCTGTAGATGGTGGTGTTGAACTGGTCGTCGCTGCGGATGGTGAAGAGGCGCAGCACCTCGCCCTGCACGGGCGTGGGCACTTCGTCCGGGTCGGCGTTCATGCCGTGCGGCGCCGTGAAGACGGCCTTTCCGCTCTCCGTCTCCCAGACGCGCTCGCGTGCCGCGTTGGGCCGCGCGAAGCCGCCCGGCGTGGCCAGCCGTTCGTTGAAGTCATGGAAGATATGGGGGAAGGTCTCTGCGATGGCGCGGCGCACGCGGGCATAGTCGGCCGTCCACGCCTGCCAGGGCACGGTGCCGTCCGGGGGCAGCGTGGCCTGCGCGATGCCTGCGACGATCGCCAGCTCGGACCTGAGCGTTGGCGCCGCCGGCTCGGCGACGCCGCGCGAAGGGTGCATGACGCCCGTGGAGTCCTCGGTGGACACCGTCTGCTCGCCGGTGGCTTGCCGGTCGATCTCCACCCGGCCCAGGCAGGGCAGCAGGTAGGCGACCTCGCCACGCGTGACGTGGCTGCGGTTGAGCTTGGTGGCGATCTGCACGGTCAGCCGCAGGCGCTGCCAGGCCGCTTCCACCAGCGCGGTCTCGGGCACGGCGCGCACGAAGTTGCCGCCCAATCCCAGGAACGCCCGCACCGAGCCGTCCAGCACGCCCTGGCAGGCGCCCACGGTGTCCAGGCCCTTGTGGCGCGGCGGCTCGAACTGGAACTGCCGGGCGAGCTGGTCCAGCGGTGCCAGTTCCGGCTTCTCGGTGATGCCGACCGTGCGCTGGCCCTGCACGTTGGAATGGCCGCGCACCGGGCAGAGCCCCGCGCCGGGCTTGCCCACGTTGCCGCGCAGCAGCAGCCAGTTGGCCAGCATCTGCACGTTGAGCACGCCCTCCCGGTGCTGGGTCAGGCCCATGCCGTACACCCCGATCACGCGCTGGGCACCCATGTAGGTCTGGGCGGCCTGCTCCAGGCTGGCGCGCGACAGGCCCGATTCGCGTTCGATGTCGTCCCACGACGCCGCGCGCATCGCCTGCGCCAGTGCGTCATAGCCCTGCGTGTGTTCGGCCACGAACTGAGCGTCGATGACCCGCGCGCCGCCTGCCGCCTGAGCGGCGTCGTCGGCCTCGATGACGCATTTGCACAGGCCGGTCAGGGCCGCCACGTCGCCGCCCGGGCGCACCTGCAGGTACTGCGTGCTGATGTCGGTGCTGCCGGGTGTGAGCATCTCCACCGGCGACTGGGGGTTGCTGAAGGCCACCAGCCCGCTCTCCCGCAGCGGGTTGAAGGTGACGATGGGCACGCCGCGCTGGCGGGCCTCCTGCAGCGGGTGCAGCATGCGCGGGCTGGAGACACCGACGTTCTGGCCGAAGAAGAAGATCGCGTCGCAGTGCTCGAAGTCGTCCAGGTCCACCGTGCCGACCGGCGAGCCGATGGATTTCTTCAGGCCGACCGAGGTGCTCTCGTGGCACATGTTGGAGCTGTCGGGCAGGTTGTTGGTGCCGTAGAGCCGGGCGAACAACTGCCAGAGGTAGGAGGTTTCCAGCGACGCGCGGCCGGAGGCGTAGAACACTACCGAATCGGGCTCCAGAGCCCGCAGTTCGCGGCCGATGCCGTCGAAGGCTTCTTCCCACGATATCTCGCGGTAGCGGTCGAGGCAGGCGTCGTAGCGCAGCGGCACCGTCAGCCGGCCGGCCGCCTCCAGCGCGTGGTCGGACCAGCCGGCCAGATCGGCCAGCGTGTGCCGCTCGAAGAAGTCGGCGCCGGCCCGCTTGCCGGTCAGCTCCCAGGTCGTGGCCTTGGCGCCGGCTTCGCAGAATTCGGCCGCATGCGGATGCGCAGGCTTGGCCCAGGCGCAGCTGGAGCAGGTGAACCCCTCGTGCTTGTTCTGCAGCGCCAGCGCCTTCACGACGGCGATGCCGGGCCGGTCGCGCAGCAGGCTGCCGGCGACCGCCTTGATGGAGCCCCAGCCGCCAGCGCTGGGTGGTCCGCTGTCTGCGGCGGCGTCGGCCGCGCCGTGGCCCGGGGCGGGCAGGTTATCGGTCATGGGACGCTCTCGATGCGTCGCCGCGCTGGTGCATGGGGTTCTCCTGAACGTCCCCGCAGGGACCGGTCAGGTCAGGTTACCCGCCAAATGGCGCGTCCACGCCTGTCTGACAGGCAGCCTGATGGCAAGACGCGGCGGCGGCCGACACGGTGGCTGCGTGCGTCTCGGGTTTGCGCCGGGCCGGGGTGGCCCGGAGGTTCGCACTGGCCGCGTGGCGCCCTGTGCTGCCCCGTGCCGCCAGGGCGTGGGGCCGGTGGGCGGGGCGGCGCGCAGTGCCCCACCGCATGATTTGCTCGGGCTTTCAGCCGCCCTGCGAACCCCGGTGCGCCCAGCCGGTGGTGTGCTTTTCCAGCACGCTGAAGAGCTCGTACATCACCATCGCCATCGCACCCACCACCATCAGGCCGGCAAAGGCCAGGCCCATCTGCATGGACGATCCGGCGGAGATCAGCAGGTAGCCGATGCCCTCGTTGGCGGCGGTCATCTCGCTCACCGTGGTGCCGACGAAGGCCAGGGTGATGGCCACCTTGAGCGAGCCGTAGAAGTAGGGCAGGGAACGCGGCATGCCCACCTTCACCAGCACGTCCCAGCGCTTGGCGCCCAGCACGCGCAGCACGTCTTCCAGCTCGGGCTCCAGCGTCGCCAGGCCGGTGGCGATGTTCACCATGATCGGGAAGAAGCTGATGAGGAACGCCGTCAGGATGGCCGGCCCCACGCCGATGCCGAACCACACCACCAGGATGGGCACGAAGGCGGCCTTCGGCAAGGCGTTGAAGGCGGTCATCAGCGGATAGACGGCGGCATACGCCAGGCGTGAAGAGCCGATCAGAAAGCCCAGCAGCACCCCCACGACGATGGCGATGCCAAAGCCCGCCATCGTCACCCAGAAGGTGCGCCAGGCATGGCCGGCGATGATCCACTTGAATTCGACGAACTGGTTCCAGATGGCCAGCGGACTCGGGAAGATGAATTCGGAGACGTCGAAGGCCGAGCAGATGACCTGCCACAGCACGATGACGGTGAACAGCAGCACCCACGGCGACCAGCGCTCGACCTGCTTTCGGTGTTGGACGGTCATGCTCACTGGGTAATCTCCCCGCCGGTCTTGCGCAGCGCACCGATGTGGCCGCGCAGCTCCAGCACGATGTCGGTGAATTCCTTGGTGTAGGTCAGTTCCAGCTCGCGCGGGCGCGGCAGCTCGATGTCGCGCCTGACGACGAAGCGGCCGGGGCTCTTGCTCATCACATACACGGTGTCGGCCAGGAACACGCTCTCGCGCAGGTCGTGCGTGACGAGGATGACGTTGAACTGCTGCTCGGCCTGCAGGTCGCGCAGGATGCACCAGAGCTCCTCGCGGGTGAACGCGTCGAGCGCGCCGAAGGGCTCGTCCAGCAGCAGCATCTTGGGCTCGTGGATGAGGGCGCGGCAGATGCTGGCCCGCTGCTGCATGCCGCCCGAGAGCTGCCACGGGAACTTGTCTTCATAGCCGCCCAGGCCCACCTTCTGCAGCAGGGCGCGGGCGCGGGCCACGTATTCCTTGCGGCGGGCCTTGAACTGGCTGCGGTGGGGCTCGACGATCTCGAGCGGCAGCAGCACGTTGTCGACCGTGGTGCGCCAGGGCAGCAGCGAAGGCGCCTGGAACGCCATGCCGGAGATCTTCAGCGGGCCCGTTACCGGCTGCCCGTCGATGCGGATCTTGCCCATCGAGGGCATCTTGAGGCCGGTGGCCAGCTTCATGAAGGTGGACTTGCCGCAGCCCGAGGGCCCGACGATGGCGATGAATTCACCCCGCCGCACCTGCAGGTCGATGGCTTCCACGGCGAAGTGGTTCTGTGCGAGCAGCTCGTCGTTGTAGGCGAGCCAGACGTCACGGAAGTCCACGAAATAGGAGTCTTCAGCCAGCATGATATGAATGAAAATGGCTTCCCGCGCTTGATGTACAAGGGCGTTTAGCTATTAAAATAATAGCAAAATAAGCGCAGCACGGTGCGGCGAGCACGATGGCCGGCAGACCGTGCCCGCGCATCCGGCCGGTGCCGTGCCCGCTGCGGGCGGCAGGCCCGCCCGCGCCGTGCACGCAGGCCGTGCCGCTCGCCCGGCTCACTTGCGCGGCAGGATGTTCAGGTCGGCCGCCGGGGGCAGGAAGCTGCCGTTCCACACTGCGTCAGCATTCACGCGCGACTTGGTGGCGAAGGTGTCGGACACCTGCGAGGCCATCAGCGCCAGCCGCTGCGGCTTGGTCTGGCCGAAGCCTTCGGCGCGTGCGTCGGGGCTGTTGATGACGGTGTCGATGGCCAGCTGCAGGCGGCGCGTTTCCAGCTGTGTGTTGACGATGCCGTCGCGCTCCTTCACGTGGGCGATGGCGGCGCCCGGGTTGGCGATGACTTCCTTGGCGCCCTTGGTGAAAGCCTTCAGGAACGCCTTGATGGCTTCGGGGTTCTCCTTGACCAGCTTGGGGCTGGCGATGATCACGTTGCCGTAGAGCTTCACGCCGTAGTCGGGGTAGGGCAGCACGACCACGTCGCTGGCCTTGGCGCCGCGTGCTTCCAGGTTCAGCAGCGAGGTGAAGGTGAAGCCGGTGATCGCGTCCACGTCGCCGCGCACCAGCATGGTTTCGCGCAGCGGCGGGTCCATGGCGATCCACTGCACGTTGCCCACGCCGTTGGCCTTGGCGAAGATCGGGAAGGCGCGGCGGCCGGCGTCGAACACCGGCGCGCCCATCTTCTTGCCGGCCAGGTCGGCGGGCTTGGCGATGCCGCTTTTCTTCAGCGCCATCACCGACGCGGGCGTGTTGTTGTAGACCATCATCACCGCCACGGGCTTGTTCTGCGCGTCGGGGTTGTTGGCGTGGAATTCCATCACCGCCGCCAGATCGGCGAAGCCCATGTCATAGGCGCCGGAGGCCACGCGCTGCACCGCGCCGCCCGAGCCGTTGCCCGCATCCACCGTCACGTTGAGGCCGGCGTCCTTGAAGTAGCCCTTGGCCGTGGGCAGCAGGAAGAAGGCCGAAGGGCCCTCGAAACGCCAGTCGAGCTGGAACTTGATCGGCGTAGGCGTCTGCGCGTGGGCCAGGGAGAAGGCGCCGGAGCAGGCGAGGGCCAGGGCGGCTTGCAGCAGGGATCGTTTGTTCATGCGGGAACTCCGTTCAGTCGTGAGCGTGGGAGGAGCGCGGCCGCAGCGGGGCGCGCCATCCCATGGGGGTTCGCAAGATCGATGCCCGTTTTTGTATACAGAAGGGGCCATCTCCTTGTGGCAAGGATGATGGTGCGCTCACCAAACTGGTGCAAGCGGGCTTACGCCATGAAAAACGCCGCGATGACGCGGCGTGGGAGTGGGTCGGCCGGGGCTAGGCACCCGGCGGGCAGGCAAGCGGCGGGACCTGCCCGCCATCCGGCGATCGGCCAGCGATCAGCCGGCGCGCCGCAGCTTGTCCGCCGCGGCGTTGGCTGCGGCCAGGGCCGTCATGTTGACCACCCGGCGCACGGTGGAAGAAGGCGTCAGCACATGCGCGGAGGCGGCGGCGCCCAGCAGGATCGGGCCGATGGTGGTGCCGTGGCTGCCGGTGGTCTTCAGCACGTTGAACAGAATGTTCGCGGCGTCCAGGTTGGGGCAGATCAGCACGTTGGCCGCGCCTTCCAGCGTGGTTTCGATCAGCGACTTCTGGCGCACGCTTTCCGACAGCGCCGCATCGCCGTGCATTTCGCCGTCGCATTCGATGTCCGGCGTGGCGGCCTTGAACAGGTCGCGCGCGGCACGCATCTTGCGCGCCGAGGGGCGCGTGGAAGAGCCGTAGTTGGAGTGCGACAGGAAGGCCACCTTGGGCGGCAGGCCGAAGCGCTGCACCTCTTCGGCCGCCAGCTGCGCGATGCCGGCCAGCTGTTCGGCCGTGGGGTCCTCGTTGATGTAGGTGTCGGCGATGAACAGCGTGTGCTGGTCGAGCATCAGCGCGTTCACGGTGGCGAAGCCGGGCGTGCCGTCCTTCAGGCCGATGACGTGGCGGATGTGGTCCAGGTGGTTGTCGAAGCGGCCCACCAGCCCGCACAGCAGCGCGTCGGCGTCGCCCAGGTGCACCATCAGCGCGCCGATCAGCGTGTTGGAGCGGCGCACGGCCGCCTTCGCGGTGTCGGGCGTGATGCCGTCGCGGCCCATGAGGGCGTGATACGCCTCCCAGTACTGGCGGAAGCGCGGGTCGTCCTCAGGGTCGCAGATCTCCACGTCGCGGCCCGGCTGGATGCGCAGGCCGGCCTTCTTGATGCGCATCTCGATCACGGCGGGGCGGCCGATCAGGATGGGCTTGGCCAGGCCGTCATCGACCGCCACCTGGGCGGCGCGCAGCACGCGGTCGTCCTCGCCCTCGGCATAGGCCACGCGCTGGGGCGCGGCCTTGGCGGCGGCGAACACGGGGCGCATGAACATGCTGGTCTGGTAGACGAAGCGGGTCAGGCTTTCGCGGTAGGCGGCGTAGTCCTCGATGGGGCGCGTGGCCACGCCCGACTCCTGCGCGGCCTTGGCCACGGCCGGGGCGATGCGCAGGATCAGGCGCGCATCGAAGGGCGTGGGGATCAGGTAGTCGGGGCCGAAGGACAGTTCCTGGCCCGCATAGGCCGCAGCCACCTCGTCGCTCATCTCGGCCTTGGCCAGGTCGGCGATCTCGCGCACGCAGGCGAGCTTCATGGCTTCGGTGATCTTCGTCGCGCCGCAGTCGAGCGCGCCGCGGAAGATGTAGGGGAAGCACAGCACGTTGTTCACCTGGTTCGGATAGTCCGAACGGCCGGTGGCGATGATGCAGTCGGGGCGGATGGCCTTGGCGAGTTCCGGGCGGATCTCGGGCTCGGGGTTGGCCAGCGCCAGGATGATCGGCTTGTCCGCCATGGTCTTGACCATCTCGGCCGTCAGCACGCCAGGGGCCGAGCAGCCCAGGAACACGTCGGCGCCGTTCACCACGTCGGCCAGGGTGCGGGCGTCGGTCTGCTGCGCGTAGCGGGCCTTGGATTCGTCCAGCGGGCCGCGGCCCTCGTGGATCACGCCCTTGGAATCGACCACGTAGATGTTCTCGCGCTTCACGCCCAGGCCCACCATCACGTCCAGGCAGGCGATGGCGGCGGCACCGGCGCCGGAGACGGCGACCTTGACGGCGCCGATGTCCTTGCCCACCAGTTCCAGGCCGTTGAGCAGCGCGGCGCTGGAGATGATGGCCGTGCCGTGCTGGTCGTCATGGAACACCGGGATGTTCATGCGCTTGGACAGCTCGCGCTCGATGTAGAAGCACTCGGGCGCCTTGATGTCTTCCAGGTTGATGCCGCCCAGCGTGGGCTCCAGGGCGGCCACGATGTCGATGATCTTGTCCGGGTCGCGCTCGGCCAGCTCGATGTCGAACACATCGACGCCCGCGAACTTCTTGAACAGGCACCCCTTGCCTTCCATCACCGGCTTGCCGGCCAGCGGGCCGATGTCGCCCAGGCCCAGCACGGCCGTGCCGTTGGTGATCACGCCGACCAGGTTGCCGCGGGAGGTGTAGTCGAAAGCCAGCGAGGGGTCGGCCTGGATGTCCAGGCACGGGTAGGCCACGCCGGGGGAGTAGGCCAGCGACAGGTCGCGCTGGTTGGACAGGGGCTTGGTGGGGGTGACGGAGATCTTGCCGCGCACGGGGCTGCGGTGGTATTCGAGTGCGGCTTCGCGCAGGGCCGCTTCGGCGGCGGACAGTTGCTGGGTCATACGGATTCCCGAGAAGGTGCTGGGTGCAAGGTGCAGAGAACGAAAAGGCGGTGCCGGTCGAGCTTAACGCCGTGCCTGGGCGGTGCCACCCTCGGCCCATGCGTTGTGCGCATGACCTGCGGCCGCCCGGTGCACGGGGCGGCGCGGGGGCGGCCGGGATGCGGCGAACCCCGGTGCGGGGCTCGTCCTGCGGCGCGGGCCGGCGTCAGTGCGCGTCGGCCTGCCGGGCAGCGTCCACGGCCGCGGAGGTGTCGCGGCTGGCGCCATTGAAGAAGACATTCAGGAGCACGGCGGTGATCGAGGCCAGCAGAATACCGGATTCGATGAGCGGGTGAATAGAGTGCGGCATCCATTGGCGGAAGTTGGGCGCCACCAGCGGCACCATGCCGACGCCGATGGAGACCGCCACGATCATCGCGTTGAAGCGGTTGCCTTTGAAGTCCACCGCGCCCAGGATGCGGATGCCGGTGGCCGCCACCATGCCGAACATCACCAGCCCCGCGCCGCCCAGCACCACGGTGGGCAGCGATTCGACCAGCGCCGCCATCTTGGGCAGCAGGCCCAGCAGGATCAGGATGAGCCCGCCCGCCACGCAGACGAAGCGGCTCTTGACGCCCGTCACCGCCACCAGCCCGACATTCTGGGAGAAGCTCGTGTACGGAAAGGTGTTGAAGATGCCGCCGATCAGCGTGCCCAGCCCATCGGTGCGCAGCCCGCGCGTCAGCGCCGCCTGGTCGATCTTGCGGTCGGTCATCTCGCCCAGGGCCAGGAACATGCCGGTGGATTCGATCATCACCACGACCATCACCAGCGTCATGGTGAGGATCAGCACCGGGTCGAAGATCGGCAGGGCGATCTCGAAGGGCAGCACCAGGTCGAACCACTGCGCCCTGGCCACCTTCTCGAAGCTCATCAGGCCCATGGCGGTGGCGGCTACGCCGCCGATGCAGATACCGAGCAGCACCGAGATGTTGGCCACGAAACCCCGGGCGAACTTGGAGATCAGCAGGATGGACAGCAGCACCAGCGCCGAGATGCCCACGCCCGTCAGGTCGCCGTAGCGGGGGTTGGGCACGGTGGGCACCACCGCGAAGCCTTTCGGCACCGGCGGCAGCGAAGACCCCGGCGCGCCGGCCGCGGCCTGCGCTTCGGCCAGCCACTTCACATGGTCGGGGTTGACCACGGCCGGCGCCGTGGGCCCCACCGGGTTGCCGAAGATCCAGTTGATGCCCACGCGCATCAGGCTGATGCCGATCACCGCGATGATGGTGCCCGTGACCACCGGCGGGAAGAAGCGCAGCATGCGGCTGATGAGCGGCGCGATCAGGATGGACACCACCCCCGCGCCGATCACCGAGCCGAAGATCAGCCCCGCGCCGGCCGGCCCGGCGGTGGACTGCGCCATCGACACCATGGGCGCCACCGCCGCGAAGGTCACGCCCATCATCACGGGCAGCTGCACGCCGAACCAGCGCGTGGCGCCCAGCGCCTGGATCAGTGTGACGAGCCCGCAGCAGAACAGGTCGGCCGAGATGAGCTTGGCCACCAGGTCGGGCGTGAGATTGAGCGCGCGGCCGATGATGAGCGGCACGGCCACCGCGCCTGCATACATCACCAGCACATGCTGCAGGCCCAGGGCGGTGAGCTGGCCGGCGGGCAGGTGCTGATCGACCGGGTGGACGGCGGGGGAAGCGGTGGACATGGGGCGGATTCCTTCGGGCGCGATGCCTTTTTGCACACATCGATGTATGGAAAAAGTGTATGCAAAATAGGTGCCAAGACCACGGTGAAAACCCGCGACGATCGGCACCCCGGCCGCCCCTGCCGCCCCTGGCACCCGCTGAGCCCCGCTGAGCCCCGCTGAGGCCCGCCGGCGTGGGGCCGGGTGCGGGTGCCGGAGGGAATCAGGCCAGCAGCGCCTTGACCAGGTCGTGCTGGCGGTCGGCGCGTTCGGAGTCGAGCGCCAGGCTGGCCTCGATGCGGGCCAGGTGCTCGACCATGCAGGCCACAGCCGCGTCGGCGTCGCCGCTCTTGCAGATGCGCAGGAACTCCGCATGTTCGCCCGACGAGCAGTGCGGGTCGTTCGACGAGTGGTAGAGCATGGCGATCAGCGAGCAGCGCGCCACCAGGTCGCTCACCAGTTGCGCCAGGGTCTGGTTGCCGGTGGCTTCGGCCAGCGCGACGTGGAAGTCGCCCAGCAGCTTTTCCTGCACGTGGCCGGCGGTGGTGCTGGTCTTGAGCGTGCTGCGCTCGAAGCGGATGTGCTGCTCGAGCAGCTGGTAGTCGGCGCGGCTGGCCTGCGCCACGAAGAGGCGCACGACTTCGCTTTCGAGGATGCGGCGCACGGCGAACACCTCGCGCGCCTCCTGCACGCTCGGGCGGCTGACGAACGAGCCCTTGTCGGGAACGGTCTCGATCAGCCGGTCCTTGGCCAGCATCACCAGGGCCGCGCGGATCTTGGTGCGGCTGACCGAATAGACGCGGCCCAGCGCCTCCTCGCGCAGCCAGGTGCCGGGCGGCAGGCGCTTCTCGACGATGGCGGTGGCCAGGTCGCGGGCGATGCTTTCGATGGAAGCCTGGGCGGCTTCGCCCTCGGCGCGCGGCGCGACGGGCGCGGAGGGCGCAGAGGGCGCGGTGGGGGGCTCGCCCGTCACCGGCTTCGGCGCCCGCGCGCGCCGGGCGGCGGGCCGGGCCTGGGGCGCGTTCGCCTTGGCAGGCGCGGTCGGGTCACTGGGAGCAGGGGCGGGGGAGGGGGCGGCGCGGGACATGGAGCGATTGTGGCGCGGACGGCGGGCGGAAGGTTTCAAGAAAGATAGCGGCAGGCCCAGGCGGCGTCAGGGTTTTCCGAACGAATGGGCTCGAAAGGATTGCGGTGCCAGAACATGTTGCTATGAAGAAAATAGCAGATGCCCCCCGCGTCACCGCACCCACGGGCGTGGGGTGGGCGCGGGGTGGGCGCGTACGGGGCCCTAAGCCCCGCCCCGCACCCCGCTATGCGCGTGCGGGCGCCGCCGCGGCCAGCGCGAAGCCGGCCAGCGCGCCGGCCATCGCCTTGGGCAGCGGGCGCGCCAGTTCGCCGTGCTTGCTGGTCGCCAGCCGCAGCGTCACCAGCGACTCGACCAGCGTGGTGGCGGCCGCCACGCCGTCGATCACCGGCACGCCCAGCGTCTGGCCGACGTGTTCGCACAGGTCGGCCATGCCGGCGCAGCCCAGCACGATGGTGTCGCAGCCGTCCTCGGCCAGCGCGCGGCGGCATTCCTCCACGATGCGTTCGCGCGCGTTGGAGCCGGGCACTTCCAGCTCCAGCACCGGCAGTTCGCAGGCGCGCACGTTGGCGCAGAAGCGTTCCATGCCGTAGATCTCGGCCAGGTGCCAGGCTTGGCCCATGGTGCGGCCGAGCGTGGTCACCACCGAAAAGCGCGTCCCCACCATGCTGGCCAGGTGCATGGCCGCTTCGGCGATGCCCAGCACCGGGCCGCGCGCCAGCTCGCGGGCGGCCTTCAGGCCCGGGTCGCCGAAGCAGGCGATCACATAGCCATCGACACCGGCCGCCTCGCCCAGGGCGATCTCCTGCAGCAGGCCGGGCACGGCCAGGGCCTCGTCGTAATGGCTTTCGATGGACGCAGGGCCCATGGCGGGGCTGACGGCGATCACCTCGGTGCCCGGCCGCGCCACGGCGCGTGCGCAGTCGCCGATCTTGTCGGTCATGCTCCAGGTGGTGTTGGGGTTGATGATCTTGATGCGCACGATGAGAGTCAGTTCTTTCCGGGGTGGGTGGTGGTCTTGTCGCGGTTCAGGGCCATGTAGATGACGAAGCCCAGGCCCATGCCGATGAACCAGGCGTAGTTCGCCGCGCCGCGCCAGCTGGGCACGATCACGCAGAGGATGGGCACCAGCGCGGCGGGCACCATGGTCATCACGGCGCGGGGGTTGTAGCCGTTCTGGTACCAGTAGCGGCCCTCGGGCTTCATGCTGTAGAGGTCGTCCACCACCACCTGCTGGCGTCGAACGAAGTAGTAGTCGGCGATCAGAATGCCGAACAGCGGGCCGATGAACGAGCCCAGGATGTCCAGCGTGTAGTGGATGACCTGCGGGTTGTTGTAGAGGTTCCAGGGCGTGATGAAGATCGAGCCGACGGCGGCGATCATGCCGCCCGTGCGCCAGCTGATGTGCTGCGGCGCCACGTTGGAGAAGTCGAACGCGGGCGACACGAAGTTGGCCACGATGTTGATGCCGACGGTGGCGATCATGAAGGTGAGCGCGCCCAGCACCACGGCGGTGGTCGAATCGATGCGGCCCACGGTGTGCACCGGGTCGGTGATGAGCTCGCCGAACACGGGCAGCGTGGCGGCGGTGGTGATGACGGTGAGCAGCGAGAAGAAGACGAAGTTGACCGGCAGGCCCCAGAAGTTGCCCTTCTTGACCGCATCGAAGCTCTTGCCGTAACGGGAGAAGTCGCCGAAGTTGAGCATGGGGCCGCTGAAATAGCTCACCACCAGCGCGATGGCCGAAAGCATCACCGGCACTGCGTCCCAGCCCTGGAAGCGCACGCCGCCCAGGTTCAGGTCGATGTTCTTCCAGCCGGCCTTCCAGACCAGCCAGCCGCAGAGGATGCCCATCACCACGTAGACGCCCGGGCCGGCCCAGTCGATGAAGCGGCGGATCGCCTCCATGCCGTGCCAGAACACCAGCGCCTGCAGTACCCACATCACCATGAACGACACCCAGCCCAGGGTCGACAGACCGGCGAAGCCGTGCTGCGCCACGTCGGCATAGGCGTCCAGCGAGGGGTAGAAATGCAGCGCCAGGATCATGAAGGCGCTGGAGGCCAGGTAGGTCTGGATGCCGTACCAGGCCACCGCGATCAGCCCGCGGATGATGGCGGGAATGTTGGCGCCCAGCACGCCGAACGACGCGCGGCAGATCACCGGATAGGGCACGCCCGTCACCTGGCTGGGCTTGGCCACCAGGTTGCAGAAGAACTGCACGATGACGATGCCGATGAGAAGCGCCGCCAGCACGTGCCAGCTGGACAGGCCCAGCGCGAACAGGCTGCCGGCGGTGACGTAGCCGCCCACGCTGTGCACGTCCGACATCCAGAACGCGAAGATGTTGTATTGGCCCCAGGTCTGCTTTTTCAGCGGAGCGAGGTCTTCGTTGGTCAGGCGCGGGTGGTAGTCCGGCTTGATGAGCGCGTTGCCGCCGTGCGGCGAGCTGGTGGACAGGGCTGAAGGGGCTGCGGTCGCTGGCGTGCCTGCGGCGCCGGCAGGACTAATCACAGTGGGCATGGTCTCTCCTGGTGCATGGTGGTGGGGCGGCGGTTGAGTTTTTGCACGCTTTTAATGCATCCATCTTTGTATACAACTCGGGGCGGCATTCCAAGGCCCTGGTGTGGTGCAAAGCATGGGACTTACCCGCTTGCCGCTGGGCTGAGCAAGATGCATGCGCGGCCTGCGGCGGGGCGGGCGCGTGGAGGAGGCCGGGGCAGCAGCCGGCAAACGGCTCGTCGGTGCCCGGTCGTGGATGGGGCGTGGATCGGGAACGCCGGGCGGCAAGGCGGCGCGCAGGCTGGCCGGTCCGCGCGCGGGTGGCGCATTCCGCACCGCCCGAGGCTGTGGGCTAGCCCGGGCCCGGTGGCCCGGCGCTTTCAGTTGCCGGCGCGCACCGCCGCCGGCAGCGGCGTGAGCGACTCCCGCAGCCGGTCGCGCACCACGGGCTGGCTGGGGTCGAGCGCATCTTCCACATGGCCGATGTGGCTCAGCATGCGGTCGCGCGCCAGGGCGACGTCGCCTGCCTCCAGGGCCTCGACGATGGCGGCATGCTCGGCGCACGACTGGCTGGCCTCGTGGCGCGACTGGTAGAGCGATGCCGCCAGCGTGGTGCGCGCCGTCAGGTCGCGCAGGATGTCGCTGAGCGTGCGGTGGCCCATGGCCTCGGCCAGGCAGACGTGGAAGTCCGCCAGCAGGAAGGCGCGGGTGGCGGCGTCGGCCCCCTCGATGGCCTGGCGCTCCTCGGCGATGTGGGCGCGCAGCCGCGGCACCACCGCCTGCTGCAGCGGGCGCCCGGCGTCGGCCAGGATGCCCGACTCGATGATGCGGCGGGCCGAGAAGGCATCGCGCGCGTCTTCCACCGAAGGCTCCACCACGTACCAGCCGCGCCGGGGCCGCACTTCGATGAAGCCGCGCGCCTGCAACTGCATCAGTGCCTCGCGCACCATGGTGCGGCTGACGCCGAAGAGATCGGCCAGTTCCTGCTCGCCCAGCCGCTCGCCGGGAGAGAGCTTCTGGGCCAGGATGGATTCCACCACCTGCTGCGCGATCTGGGTCTGGCTGATGCTCATCGGGAACGGGGCGCGCAGGGCGGCAGTGGTGGATCAGGCCCGCATCATCGCAGCCGCAGGGACCCTGGAGCGCCGGCTCCGCCGGAGCGCTCCAGCGTGAAGCCCGCCACGGTGCGCGAAAGGTGGTGCGCCTGCTCGTTCAGCACCGACGACGCGGCGGTGGATTCCTCCACCAGCGCTGCGTTCTGCTGCGTGGCGCGGTCCATCTCGGCCACCGCCTGGTTGATCTGCCCGATGCCCAGGCTCTGCTCGGTCATCGAGCTGTTGATCTCGCCGATGATCTGCGCCACGCGGCGGATGCCCTCGACGATCTCGCCCATCGTCTCGCCTGCGGCCCGCACCCGCTGCGTGCCGGTGACCACGCTGGCGCCGGAGGCATCGATCAGCGTCTTGATCTCCTTGGCGGCGGTCGCGCTGCGGTGCGCCAGGCTGCGCACTTCGGCGGCCACCACGGCGAAGCCGCGGCCCTGCTCGCCCGCGCGGGCCGCCTCGACCGCGGCGTTCAGCGCCAGGATGTTGGTCTGGAAGGCGATCGAATCGATCACCCCGATGATCTCGCCGATCTTGGACGAAGCGCCCGAGATGTCGTCCATGGTGCTGACCGCGCTGCCCACCACCTCACCGCCCCGGGCGGCCGAGGCGCTGGCCTCGTTGGCCAGGCGCGTGGCCAGGGCTGCGGCCTCGGCCGACTGCTTCACGTTCACGGTGAGCTGCGACAGCGAGGCCGAGGTTTGCTGGATGGCGCTGGCCGAGCCCTCGGTGCGGTTGGACAGGTCCTGGTTGCCGGCCTTGATCTCGTCGGTGGCGGTCTTCATCGACTCGACGCCGCCTTGCACGTCCTTGAGCACGGTGCCGATCTGCTCGACGAACTGGTTGAACGAGCGGGCGATCTGCGCCACCTCGTCATGGCCATGCACGGGCAGGCGCTGCGTCAGGTCGCCGCCGCCCGAGCCCACGGTGTCCATGGCGTCGCGCACCTGCGACAGGCGGCGGAAGGAGGTGGCCGTCAGCGCTGCCGACACGGCGGCGGCGATCAGCGCCAGCAGCACGATGGCCACGGCCAGCGTGCCCAGCACGCTGCGCAGGCCGGCGGTGGCCTCGGCCTTGTCCAGCGCCACCACCAGCAGCCAGTCCGTGCCCTGCACGGCGCGGGCCTTGAGCAGCTTCGCGCGGCCGTCCAGCTCCACCTCCAGCGGCTGCCTGGCCGTGGCCAGGGCGGCCAGGGCCGCCGGGGTCAGCATGGGGGAGATCTCGGCGGCGGGCTTCAGGATGATCTTGGCGTCGGCATGGGCCAGCACCTGGCCGTCGGTGCTGACGACGAAGCCCAGGCTGCTGGGCGTCGGGCGAATGGCCGCCACCACGTCGCGCACTCCGGTCAGCGGCACCGCGCCGCTGATGACGCCCTGCAGCGCCCCGCTGCGCAGCATGGGCGCCACGAAAGCGACGAAGGAGACCCCGGTGCTGGAGTCTCCGTAGGGCTTGGTCACGGTGAGCTTGCCGGCCTGGACGGCGGCCTTGTACCAGGGGCGTGCCGTGGGGTCGTAGCCTGCGGCCGTCTGCGTGGTGGATTTGAAGCTCTTGTCTTCCCAGCCCACGGTGGTGATGGGAAAGCCGCTCGCCTTGCCCATGTAGGCGGCGTAGTCGTGCGGGTCGCCTGGTTCGATGGCGGCGGCGGCGGCCGTCACCGCCAGCGCCTTGGATGCCACCCACTGGTCGATCGCCATGGTGTTGCCGGCGGTGATGGCGTCCAGGTCCTGCTCGATGGTCTGGAAGGTGCTGTCCCGGGTGATGGTGTAGGTGGCAGCACCGGTGATGGCGAGGGCACAGACCACGGTAGCGGTGCTGATGGCCAGGATTTTGGAGCGAAGGGTCTGGAGCATGGGTCTGCACAATGGGTGGAGCCCACGGTCCTCCAGGGAGGACCGCGTCGGCGGGGGGACTTGAGGGGTATAGCCCAAACCCGGTTGCTTTTGTTTACATTCTCTTAACCGGCCTGGCCCTGCCGATCAAGAATTACAACCTGGCCGGGGCCCCGGGCACCGCGCCAGCCGCGCCGCCCGCACTGCCCGCCACGGCCGCCACACCCGCCGCTGCAGCCGCCGGATCGATCGGCGGAACGGGTTGCCGGTCCAGCACCGCACGGGCCCGCTCGCGGTCGATATCGCCTTCCCAGGCCGCGACGGCCACCGTGGCCACGCAGTTGCCGATCAGGTTGCCCAGGGCGCGGGCGATGCCCATGAACCAGTCCACCGACAGCACCAGCACCAGCCCGATGGCAGGGATGGCCGGCACCGCATGCAGCGTGGCTGCCAGCACCACGATGGCCGAGCCCGGCACCCCGTGCGCGCCCTTGGACGTGACCAGCGAGATCGCCAGGATGGTCAGCAGGTCGGTCATCGTGATCGGCGTGTTGGTCGCCTGGGCGATGAACACGGCGGCAAGCGTGATGTAGATGGAAAACGCGTCCAGGTTGAACGAATAGCCCGTGGGAATGACCAGGCCGACGGTCGAGTCGCGGATGCCCAGGTGCTTGAGCTTGGCCATGATCTGCGGCAGCACGCTGTCGGAAGAGGTGGTGGCGAACACCACGGCCAGTTCCTCGCGCAGGTAGCGCAGCAGCTTGAACAGGCTGAAGCCCGAGAACCGCATGATCAGCCCCAGCACCACGGTCACGAAGAGGAACACGGCCAGGTAGAACAGGGCCACCAGCTGCCCCAGCTGCTTGAGCGAGCCCACGCCGTACTTGCCCACGGTGAAGGCGATGGCGCCCAGCACGCCGAGCGGCGCGAGCTTGATCAGCATGCCCATGATCTTGAACAGCACCAGCGACAGATCTTCCACCAGCCCGGCCACGCGCGCGCCGCGTTCGCCCAGCAGCGCCAGGGCGATGCCGAAGACGATGGAGAACAGCAGCACCTGCAGCACGTCGCCGCTGGCGAAGGCGCTCACCGCCGTGGTGGGGATGAGCTTCAGCAGAAAGTCGCTGAAGCCGCCGCTCGCCAGCTTGTCGGCGTTGGTGGTGTAGGCGCTCATGGCCGCCGCGTCCAGCGTGCGCGGGTCCACGTTCATGCCGGTGCCGGGCTCGAACACGAAGGCCAGCACCAGGCCCAGCAGCAGCGCGATGGTGGTCACCACCTCGAAGTAGATCAGCGACTTGACGCCCACGCGGCCCACCCGCTTCAGGTCGCCCGTGCCCGCGATGCCGTGCACCACCACGCAGAACACGATCAGCGGGATCAGCATCTTGATCAGCTTGATGAAGCCGTCGCCCAGGGGCTTGAGCGCGATGGCCGTGCCAGGCCAGAAGAGGCCGATCACGACGCCGGCGATCAGGGCCAGGATCACCCGGCCGAAGAGTGAGTTGAGGAAACGCAACATCGAGAACCTCTGTGGTTGAGACCGAAAAGCAGCGCGCAGCCCCGCGTACGGGTCTTGCATACAAGAACTGTAGACATCTGTGGGGCGGACGCGCCCTGGGGTTATCCCGCGCTGTGTCGCGCCGGCAGCAGCGCGGGCAGGGCCTCAGAATGCACGGCGGAGACCCCTCATGACAGACACCGCTTGCGCCCCCATTTCTTCTCGCGACTCTGCCGCCGGCCACCCTGCGGCCCCCGACCCCGCCGCCGAGCCGGCGCGCTTCCTGGAGTACCTGCTCGGCGTGGCCGTGCGCCGCGCGCTGCCGCTGCACAACACTGCGGCCTTCCTGCCGGCCCCCCCGCCGGCAGCGGGCGGCGGCCGCACCCTGGTGCTCGGCGCGGGCAAGGCCGCCGGAGCGATGGCGCAGGCGGTGGAGGCGCTCTGGCCGGCCGATGCGCCTCTGAGCGGCCTGGTCGTCACGCGCTACGGCCACACGCCGCCCCGGCCCGCCGGACCGGCCCCGCGCATCGAGGTGGTGGAGGCAGCCCACCCGGTGCCCGATGCGGCGGGGATGGAGGCGGCCCAGCGCATGCTCGCGCTCACGCACGGGCTGACGCAGGACGACCTGGTGCTGTGCCTGATCTCCGGCGGCGGCTCGGCCCTGCTCACCCTGCCTGCGCAGGGCCTGGCGCTGGAAGACAAGCAGCGCATCAACCGCGCGCTGCTGGACAGCGGCGCCGCCATCGACGAGATGAACTGCGTGCGCAAGCACCTCTCGCGCATCAAGGGCGGGCGGCTGGCAGCGGCCTGCGCGCCGGCCCGGGTGGTCACGCTCACCATCAGCGACGTGCCGGGCGACGACCCGTCGATCATCGCCAGCGGACCGACGGTGGCGGATGCGACCACCTGCGCGGACGCGCTGGACATCCTGGAGCGCTACCGCATCGAGGTTCCGCCCGCCGTCCACGCAGCCCTGCAGTCGGGCGCGCTGGAAACGCCCAAGCCGGGCGACCCACTCTTCGGCGGCCATGCGGTGCACCTGACGGCCACGCCCCGCGAGTCGCTGGAGGCCGCGGCCGAGGCGGCGCGGGCGGCGGGCGTGCCGGCGTACGTCCTGTCGGACGAGATGGAGGGCGAATCGCGCGAGGTGGGCAAGGTGCATGCCGCGCTGGCCCGGGCGGTGGCGCGCCACGGGCAGCCGTTCGCACGCCCTTGCGTGATCCTCTCGGGCGGCGAGACCACCGTGACGGTGCGCCCGCAGGCACCGGGCACGCCGCGCGGCCGGGGCGGCCGGGCGGGGGAGTTCTGCATGGGCCTGGCCCAGGCGCTGCAGGGTCAGCCGGGCGTGTGGGCGCTGGCGGCCGATACCGATGGCATCGACGGGGTGGAGGACAACGCCGGCGCGCGCGTCGCCCCCGATACCCTGGCCCGGGCCGAGGCGGCCGGCCTGCGCATCGCGGTGTACCTGGACCGCAACGATGCCTATGGCTACTTCGGCGCCTTGGGCGATTTGGTGGTGACGGGGCCGACGCACACCAATGTCAATGACTTCCGCGCGCTATTGATCTTGTAGCTGCATGCGCCCGTGCCACCGGCGCCGGCGGTCTTTTTTCCATGAAAAAACCCGCTGGCCTGGCAGCCAGCGGGTCGTTTGAGGTGAGGCCGGGCACTCGCCGTGCCCGGCGTGGCGGTCAATAACCGAACGTCTTGCCGTCGGGGTTGCGCGGGTCCGAATAGCCATACATCGCATCGCCGCGCAGCTGGATGGTCTGCGTGCGGCCCATCGACGCCTTCAGCTGCACGTTGTGGCCGCGCGCCTTCAGCAGTGCGATGGTGTCGGGCGAGAGGCCCTTTTCGATGCGCAGCTCGTCCGGCGTCCACTGGTGGTGCACCCGCGGCGTGCTGGCGGCCTCGGCCGGGTTCATGCCGAAGTCGATCACGTTCACCACGGTCTGCAGCACCGTGGTGATGATGCGCGCGCCGCCCGGGCTGCCGGTCACCAGCACGGGCTTGCCGTCCTTGAGCACCATGGTGGGCGTCATCGACGACAGGGGCCGCTTGCCTGCGGCCACCGCGTTGGCATCGCCACCCACCAGGCCGTAGGCGTTGGCCACGCCGGGCTTGGCGGAGAAGTCGTCCATCTCGTTGTTGAGCAGGATGCCCGTGCCCTGGGCGACGATGCCGCTGCCGAAGTTGGTGTTCAGCGTGTAGGTCACCGCCACGGCGTTGCCGGCCTTGTCCACCACCGAGTAGTGCGTGGTCTGGTCGCTTTCATACGGTTGCGGCTTGCCCGGCTTGATGCTCTTGCCCGAGCGCGCCGCGTTCGGGTCGATGGTGTTGAGCAGCTCGTTCGCGTAGGCCTTGGAGGTCAGGCCTTTGAGGGGAATCTTCACGAAGGCCGGGTCGCCCAGGTATTCGGACCGATCGGCGTAGGCCAGCTTCATGCTTTCGGCCAGGTAGTGGATGGTCTGCGCGCTGTTGGGGCCCCACTGCGCCAGCGGCAGGGGCTCCAGCATGTTCAGGATCTGCACCAGGTGCGGACCGCCCGACGAGGGTGGCGGCATGGTGACGACCTGGTAGCCGCGGTAGGTGCCGGTGGTCGGGGCGCGCTCGACGACCTGGTAGTCGCGCAGGTCGGCCAGCGTGACGGCGCCGGCATGGGGCGCCGTCTCGGCAGCGATCTTCTGGGCGATGGAGCCTTGGTAGAAAGCGCGCGCGCCCTGCTGGCCGATCAGGCGCAGGGAGGCCGCCAGGTCTTTCTGCACCAGGGCGTCGCCCGCCTTCAGCGGCTCGCCGTTCTTCCAGAAGATGGCGCGGGTGGCAGGCCACTGGCCCATGTTCTTCTTTTCCTGGTCCAGGATCTTGGCCAGCGTCTCGCTGACCGGGAAGCCCTTGTCCGCCAGCGCCGCCGCCGGAGCGATCACCTTGCCGAGCGGCATCGTGCCCCACTGCTTCAAGGCGTGTTCCATGCCCGCCACGGTGCCGGGCACGCCAATGGCGTAGTGGGTGTAGAGCGACTTGCCGTCCACCACCTTGCCGCCCGCATCCAGGTACATGTCGCGGGAGGCGCCCTTGGGCGCGACCTCGCGGAAGTCGAGCGCGATGTTCTTGCCGGTCTTGGCGTCATGCACCACCATGAAGCCGCCACCGCCCAGGTTGCCCGCATTGGGCAGCGCCACGGCCAGCGCGAAGCCGATGCCCACGGCCGCGTCCACCGCGTTGCCGCCGGCCTTGAGGATGTCGAGCCCGATCTTCGAGGCCAGTTCCTGCTCGGTCGCCACCATGCCGTTGCGGGCGACGACCGGGTGGAAGACGTCCATGTCGAAGTCGTAGGCCGCGCTGGCCGCCTGGGCCGCCGCAGTCTGCTGCACGGCGGCCGGGGCCGCTGCCACCGCTGGTGCGGAAGCCGCGGGCGCTGCGGCGGACCGCTGTTCTGCGGCTGGCTGCACCACCGCAGTCTGGGGCGCGGCAGGGGCCTGTGCGGACGTGCCGCAGGCGGTCAGGCTGGCAAGGGCCAGCGCAAGGCTGCTGGCCAGCAGCGTTTGGCGAAGTCGCATGGAAAGATCCTCCTCGTTGATCGGGTCGTCGTTGAATGCGGGGCGGGCCGCCATGAAGACCGCCGCCCCGAAACCCGCGAGGAGTTTAGGCCGGGCTTTACAAACCCCGGCCGATTACTGCACTTGGTTACGTCGCCGTGCGCAGCGCCGCAAGCACTGCGGCGCGCCACGGCGCGGCTGGGTGCATCACGCCGCCAGCAGGTCGCTCAGCGCCCGCGCGATCACCTTGGTCGCGCGGCGCAGGTCTTCCAGGTCCAGCCGTTCGTCGGCGCGCTTGGCGTGCGACTCCAGCACGGTGCGCGGGCCGGCACCGTAGATCACGCCGGGAACGCCGGCCTCGCCATAGAGGCGCACGTCGGTATAGAGCGGCGTGCCCATGGCCGGCACGGGCGCACCGAACAGGGCTTCGCCGTGGCGCTGGAGGGCGCCCACCAGCGGCGCGTTGCCGGCCAGCGGCTTCATCGAATGGGCCAGCAGCAGGCGCTTGATCTCCACGGTGATGCCGGGCTTGCCCGCAGCCGCCTCGGCGATCACGCGGCGGATGTCGGCTTCCACGTCGACCGGGTTCTCTTCCGGGATCATGCGGCGGTCGAGCTTGAACGCCACCTTGCCGGGCACGACGTTGGTGTTGGTGCCGCCTTCGATGCGGCCCACGTTCAGGTACGGGTGCTTGATGCCCTCGACCTTGGAGGTGATCTGCTGGTAGGCCGTGTTCTGCTTGTAGAGCGCGTTCAGGATGTGCACGGCGCCCTGCAGCGCGTCCACGCCCGTGTGCGGCACGGCGGCATGGGCCATCTTGCCGTGCACGGTCACTTCCATTTGCAGGCAGCCGTTGTGCGCGGTGACCACCTCGTAGCTGAAGCCGGCGGCGATCATCAGGTCGGGCTTCGTCAGCCCCTTCTTCAGCAGCCAGCCCGGGCCCAGTTCGCCGCCGAATTCCTCGTCGTAGGTGAAGTGCAGCTCCACCGCGCCCTGCGTTGGCTGGGCGACGGCTTCGAGCGCCCGCACGGCGAAGGTGAAGGAGGCGAAGTCGCTCTTGCTGACGGCGGTGGCGCGGCCGTACATCTTTCCATCAACGATTTCCGCGCCGTAGGGGTCGTGCGTCCAGCCTTCGCCGGGCGGCACCACGTCGCCGTGGGCATTGAGGGCGATGGTCTTGCCGCCGCTGCCGTAGGGGCGGCGCACGATCAGGTTGGTGATCGACTCCATGCCGTAGTCGCGCACCTCGGCTTCGGGCACGGCGTGCTTCTCGGCCTCGAAGCCGAAGCCCTTGAGCAGTTCGGCCGTGCGCTCGGCATGGGGCGCGTTGTTGCCGGGGGGCGTGTCGGTGGGCACCTGCACGAGGGCTTGCAGGAAGCGCACTTCCTCGTCGAAATGCTGGTCGATCCAGGCGTCGAGTGACTGGTAGTTGCTCATCGGGTTTCCGTGGCGAGTTGGTTCAATACGTGGGTGAAGGCATCGACGGCCAGCTGCATGTCGTCGGCGGTCGTGCTCTCCAGCGGGTTGTGGCTGATGCCGCCGTTCAGGCCGCGCGTGAACAGCATGGCCTGCGGCATGATTTCGTGCAGTTTCATCGCATCGTGGCCGGCGCCGCTGGGCATGCGGAAGACGGGCACGCCCAGCGCTTCCACCGCGCGCTCCCAGCGCTGCTGCCAGGCCGGCGCGCTGGGCGCTGCCGCTGCCTTCATGGCCTGCTCGGCCTGGTAGCTCAGGCCCCGGCGCTGGGCGATGGCGGCCAGTTCGGCCAGCACGTCGCGCTCCAGCGCATCGCGTTGCGCATCGGTGGGCGCACGCAGGTCCAGGCTGAAGAGGCAACGGCCCGGCACCACGTTGATGGACCCGCTGGGCACCTGCAGCTGGCCGATGGTGCCGACGGAGTCGCCATCCTGCGCGGCGCGCGCCTCCACATAGAGCGCCAGTTCGGCCACGCCCACGGCGGCGTCGCGCCGGCGGCCCATGGGCGTGGTGCCGGCGTGGCTGGCCATGCCGGTCATCTCGCAGACATAGCGCACGCCGCCGTTGATGGAGGTGACCACGCCGAGCGGAATGTCCAGCTCGTTCAGCACCGGGCCCTGCTCGATGTGCACTTCGATGAAGCCCAGGTAGCGCGCGGCATCGCGCTGCAGCTTGGGGATGTCGTCCACGCACAGGCCCGCATGCTGCATGGCCTCGCGCATGGTGATGCCGTCCGCGTCCTGCTGGTCGAGCCAGGCGTGGTTGAAGTGGCCGATGAGCGCGCCCGAGCCCAGGAAGGTGGCCTTGTAGCGCTGGCCTTCCTCCTCGGCGAAGCCCACCACCTCGATGCCGAAGGGCAGGCGGCGGCCGGCGCGGTGCAGCTCGCGCACGCAGGCCATGGGCACGAAGATGCCCAGGCGCCCGTCGTATTTGCCGCCATTGCGCACCGTGTCGTAGTGCGACCCTGTCATGAGCATCTTGGCGTCGGGCGTCTCGCCGTGATAGCGCCCCACCACGTTGCCCACCGCATCCACCTCGACCTCGTCGAAGCCGCAGTCGCGCATCCAGTGGCTGATGCGCTGCGCGCAGGCGCGGTGCGCGTCGGTCAGGTAGGTGACGGTGAGCTGGCCCAGCTCGGCGAAGCCGGGGTCGCTGTGCGTGGCCAGCTTTTCCTGCCAGTCCCACACGTCGTTGCCGAGCGTGGGCTGGTAGCCGAACTTGTCGTTCAGGCGGATCTCGGCGATGCGGTGGATGTTGCGCAGCGCCTCGGCCATCTCGAAGTCCACCGGGTGGCTCAGGCGGCGGGCGAAGGTCTCGATGATTTCCTGCTTGGGCAGGCCCGTGCCGCGCGGCCCCCGCACGGCCAGGATGAACGGGAAGCCGAAGCGCGCGTTGTAGTCGGCGTTGAGCTGCTGGATGCGCGCGAATTCCTCGGGCGTGCATTGCGTCAGGCCTGCCTTGTTCTGCTCGTTGGTGGACTCGGCCGTCAGCGACTTCGCCACCATCGCCTTGCCGGCCAGCTCGGGGTGGGCGCGGATCAGCGCGAGCTTGGCTTCGTGCGGCGCCTGCGCCAGCGCGCGCACCATGGCGCACTTGAGCTGCGCGAGCGAACGGAAGGGCCGCTCGGCCAGCGCCGCTTCGGCGATCCAGGGCGAGTGCTCGTAGAGCCCGTCCAGCAGCGCCAGGGCTTCGGCGGCCGGCGCGGCATTGAGTTGTTCCAGCGTCAGTGGCATGGGTGCATTGCTCCTGAAAAGTGAGCTATAGGCGCAGAATTTGCGGGCGCCAGAGGCCGTTTTGGCATGAATCAGAGGGCCGGCGCAGGGTGCTGCTGCGCCCAGTGTTGCGCCAGGTCGATGCGGCGGCACACCCACACCTTGTCGTGCTGCTGGATGTGGTCGAGGAAGCGCTGCAGCGCGGTGATGCGGCCGGGCCGGCCCAGCAGGCGGCAGTGCATGCCGATGCTCATCATCTTCGGGCGGTCGTCGCCGGCCGGGTCGCCCTCGGCGTACAGCGCATCGAACGTGTCGCGCATGTACTGGAAGAACGGGTCGGCATGCGAATAGCCCTGCGGCAGCGCGAAGCGCATGTCGTTGCAGTCCAGCGTGTAGGGCACGATCAGCTGCGACACGGCGCTGCCATCGGTCTTCTGCACCTTCATCCAGAAGGGCAGGTCGTCGCCGTAGTAGTCGCTGTCGTAGGCGAAGCCGCCGTAGTCGGCCACCAGGCGGCGCGTGCGCGGGCTGTCGCGGCCGGTGTACCAGCCCAGGGGGCGCTGGCCGGTCAGGCGCTGGATGATCTCCATCGCCTCGGCCATGTGGGCGCGCTCCACGTCTTCCGGAATGTTCTGGTAGTGGATCCACTTCAGGCCGTGGCAGGCGATGTCGTGGCCCAGCTCGCCGAAGGCGGCCGTCACGTCGGGGTGGCGCTGCAGTGCGGTGGCCACGCCGAACACGGTGAGCGGCAGGCCGCGGCGCTCGAATTCGCGCAGCAGCCGCCACACGCCGGCCCGGGAGCCGTATTCGTAGATGCCTTCCATGCTGATGTGGCGCTCGGGGTAGGCCGCGGGGTTGAACATTTCCGAGAGGAACTGCTCGCTGCCCGCGTCGCCATGCAGCACGCTGTTCTCGCCGCCCTCTTCGTAGTTCAGCACGAACTGCACGGCGATGCGCGCGCCGCCGGGCCAGCGGGCGTGCGGCGGGTTGCGGCCGTAGCCGGCCAGGTCGCGCGGGTAGGGCAGGGTGGAGTCGTAGAGCGTCATGATGGGCGGTCAGGGTTGCAGCGGCGACAGGGCCACGGACAGATCGTTCAGGGGGCGCTTCTGGTCGAAGGCCAGGCTTTGTTCCACATGCAGCAAATGGGCCTGCATCAACTGCACGGCCAGCGCCTCGTCGCGCCGGGCCAGCGCATCGACGATGGCGCCGTGCTCTTCGTGCGAATGGGCGGCGGCGCTGGCGGACTGGTACATCAGCGTGATGAGGGCGCAGCGCGAGATCAGGTCGCCCAGCAGCTGCGCCAGCACTTCGTTGCCCATCAGCTCGGCCATGCGCACGTGGAAGTCACCCAGCAGCTCGGTGCGGCTGGTGGCGTCGGTGCCTTCGACGGCCGTCTGCTCGCGCCGCACGTGGTCGCGCAGCGCACGGATCTTGGCCGGCGTGCTGCTCTGCACGAAGGCGCGCGTCATCTCGGCCTCCAGCATGCGGCGCACGGCGAAGACCTGGCGGGCCTCGTCTTCCGACGGGGTGGAGACGAAGGCCCCGCGCGCAGGCTCCAGCGTGACCAGCCGGTTCTGCGCCAGCTGGAAGAGTGCCTGCCGCACCAGGGTGCGCGACACGCCGAAGTGATCGGCCAGCTTCTGCTCGGCCAGCTTGGTGCCGGGCTGCAGCCGGTGCGTGGCGATCGCCCGGGTGAGCGATTCGACGATGGCGCTGGTGGAGGAGGGTTCCATGGAAGATAGGCAGGCGCGGGCTGGCTAAAAGTGTATACACTTTTGGTCCACACGGCGATCCGCCCGGTGCCCGAAATCACAGGAGATTCCCTATGGGCCTCAGCACCCACGTCCTCGACACCATGCACGGCTGCCCGGCCGCCGGCATGGTCGTGTCCCTGTATTCGACCGCTGGCGGGCAGGTGACGCTGATCCGCCGGCTGGTGCTCAACTACGACGGCCGCACCGACGCGCCGCTGTTCGACAACGCCAGCCTGCGCGCCGGCACCTACCGCCTGAGCTTCGAGGTGGCGGGGTACTTCCAGGCGCGCGGCGTGGAATTGCCCGAACCCAATTTCCTCGACGTGGTGCACCTGGACTTCGGCGTTGCGCATGCCGACCAGCACTACCACGTGCCGTTGTTGGTGAGCCCCTGGAGCTATTCCACCTATCGCGGCTCCTGACGCGCCGCGCCGGGCCGGCGCCGCACGCCGTCAGGGCGCGGGATGGAGCCGCCGTGCTGCGCGCTTGCCGGGCCGGCCATCCACTGCTTTTTTCAGAGCTGCCCCTCGGTCTTGGTGTCGAGCTGGAAGCGGCCCGATTTGTCCCACAGCCAGGTGTCGGTGTAGGTGACCTTTCCCATGCGCGCCGGCGCCGGGAAGGGCGCGGCTTCGCGCACCATGCGCTCGATCTCCTTCATCACCTCCGGCGCGTGGCGCGGCGCGCGCAGCCAGCGCACGGCGGTCACCCGGCCGGCCTTGTCGATGTCCACTTCCAGCACGCCGATGGCGTAGAGCAGCGGGGGCAGCTTGCCCTTGTGGATGCGGTCGGCATTCAGGCCGTACAGGTGCGTGGCGGCGTCCTGGCGATAGGCGCGCGGCGTGGCGGCGGCGGACGTGCGGGCCGAGCCTGTTTCGGACGGCACCGGACCGACGACGGCCGGGGTCTCGCTGCTGGCGGGGAGCGCTTCCTCGGGGCGCGTGGGCGCGGTGGGCGGGCGGCAGGCGCTCATCAGCGCGGCGACGGCCGCCATCACGCTGGCCGGCAACCAGAAGGGGCGCTTGCGGCGCGAGGGCTTGGGAGGCGAGGGCGGCTGGGTCATGGTGGGGAATCGCTCGCTATGCTGTGCTGCTGGCGCCATCCCGGCGCGCCAGGCCGCAGGCCAGGCGACTCGGCATGGGGCGGGCGGCTTGGCACATGGAAGGACTTGAATGGGTGGCGATAAGACGGCGTGGCAGCGTCTGCAGGAAAACCTGGCCGGCGCACCGGCCTGCCTGGTGACGGTGGAGTCTACCCAAGGCTCGGCCCCGCGGGAGGCCGGCGCCTGGATGGCCGTGTTCGGCGGTGGCGGGCCAGTCATCGGCACCATCGGCGGCGGCCATCTCGAATGGCAGTCGATCGCCGATGCGCGCGACTGGCTGGCCACGGCCCGGCCCGCCGGCGCTCCCGCCAGCCTGCTGGTGCGCCACGCGCTGGGCCCCAGCCTGGGGCAGTGCTGCGGCGGCGTGGTGCGGGTGCGGCTCGAGTGCATCACGGCGGCCGAGCTGCCGGCGCTGCGCGAGCGCCTCGCGCCCCACGGCTGTCCGGTGGCGCTCTTCGGCGGCGGCCATGTCGGCCATGCGCTGGCGCGGGTGCTGGCGCCGCTGCCTTTCGCGCTGCACTGGATAGACAGCCGCGACGGCATCTTCCCGGACGACGCGCCGCCCGGCACCGTCTGCGAGCACTCCGAACCCGTGCAGGGCGCGGTGCCCACGCTGGCGCCGGGGTCCCTGGTGCTGGTGATGAGCTTCAGCCACGCCGAAGACCTGGACGTGGTCGCCGCCTGCCTGCAGCGCCGCCGCACGCGCGGCGACCTGCCCTTCATCGGCCTGATCGGCAGCCGCACCAAATGGGCGACCTTTCGCCGGCGCCTGGGGGAGCGCGGTTTCACCGAAGCCGAGCTGGCCGGCATCACCTGCCCGATCGGACAGCCGGGCATCACCGGCAAGGCGCCGGAAGTGATCGCCGTCGCCGTGGCGGCGCAGCTGCTGCAGGTCGCCGAAGGCCTGGGGTAGGCACGCCGCAGCCAACCGCGGCGCGTGAGAGGGCTGGGCGTGCTGGCCGTGGGAACAATTCCTGCATACACTTCGTGTCACAAAAATCAGGTCGCAGCGGTGCCCCGGCGAATCGTCCCCCAGACAATCCGCCAAGGTGCGCGGCCCCATTCGACTGCTCAGAGCGCCCGCAGTGGTGAGCAGGTTGCACCGGGCGGCGCCCCACGCGCCGCCGGAAAGTTGAGAACCTATGGAAAGCTACCTTCTCGACTGGGCCAACCTGCTCTTGCGCTGGGTCCACGTCATCACCGCCATCGCCTGGGTCGGCTCGTCGTTCTATTTCGTCTTCCTCGACTCCAGCCTCACCCCGCCGGTCGATGACGACCTGAAGAAGCAGGGCGTCAGCGGCGAACTCTGGGCCGTGCACGGCGGCGGCTTCTACCACCCGGTCAAGTTCGCGGGCGCGCCGCCCCAACTGCCGAAGCACCTGCACTGGTTCTTCTGGGAGAGCTACAGCACCTGGATCAGCGGCTTCGCGCTCTTCACCGTGTCGTACCTCTGGAGCGCCAGCACCTACCTCATCGACAAGTCGCGCATGGACTGGGCGCCCGCCACCGCCATCGTGGTGGCGCTGGGCTTCCTGGTCGTTTTCTGGTTGCTGTACGACGCGATCTGCCGCGTGTTCGGGCAGCGCAAGAAGGGCGACGCCATCGTCGGAGCGCTGGTCTTCGTGCTGGTGTGCGTGGCCTCGTGGCTGGCCTGCCACTGGTTCGCCGGGCGCGCCGCCTTTTTGCTGGTGGGCGCCATGATCGCCACCGCCATGAGCGCCAACGTGTTCTTCTGGATCATCCCCGGCCAGCGCAAGGTCATCGCGCAGATGAAGGCCGGCCAGCCGGTGGACCCGATCCACGGCAAGCGCGGCAAGCAGCGCAGCGTGCACAACACCTACTTCACGCTGCCGGTGCTGTTCTGCATGCTGTCCAACCACTACAGCTTCACCTGGAGCCATCCGCAGAACTGGCTCATCCTCATCCTGATGATGTTCGCGGGCGCGTCCATCCGCCAGTTCTTCGTGATGCGCCACGGCTGGAAGCTGGGCCGCAATGCGCATCCGCTGCCGTACGCGCTGGTGGGGCTGGCGGTGATCATCGGCACCATCGTCGGCTTGAAGCCTTCCGTGGTGCCTGCCACGCCTGCCGCCTCCACGGCCGCGGGCGCCCCTGCGCCGGCGGCACAGCCCGTGGGCTACGACCAGTTGCAGCCGGTGCTGGCGCAGCGCTGCTACCTCTGCCATGGCGAGCAGGTGCAGATGAAGAACCTGCGGGTGGATTCGCCGGCGGCAGTGCAGCAGCACGCGCAGGCCATCTACCAGCAGGTGGTGGTGCAAAAGCTCATGCCCATGAACAACGCCACCGGCATCACCGATGGCGAGCGCGCGCTGGTCAAGCGCTGGTTCGAGGACGGCGCGAAGGCGCAGTGACCGGCCACGGCAGCCCGCCTGCCCCGCGTGACCGGCCGGCTGCCACAAAAGCGCTGCGGTACATTACCGCGCTGCTTTTTTGAAAGGAACCGGCTTGGAACTCGTGAGCTTTCTGATCGACTTCATCGTGCATGTCGACAAGCATCTGGCGGCCTTCGTGGCCAGCTACGGCCCATGGGTCTACGCGCTGCTGTTCATCATCGTTTTCGTGGAAACCGGCGTGGTGGTGATGCCCTTCCTGCCCGGCGATTCGCTGCTGTTCATCGTCGGCGCGCTCGCCGGCGCGGGCCTCATGAACTTCTCCATCGCCTGCGTGGTGCTGATCGCTGCCGCCATCCTGGGCGACCAGTGCAACTACATGATCGGCCGCAAGGTGGGCCCCAAGGTGTTTCAGTGGGAAGACTCGCGCTGGTTCAACCGCCGGGCGTTCGACCAGGCGCACAACTTCTACGAGAAGTACGGCGGCATCACCATCGTGATCGCCCGCTTCATGCCTTTCATCCGCACGTTCGCGCCGTTCGTGGCCGGCGTGGCCGCCATGGGCCGGGCCAAGTTCACCGCGTTCAACGTGGGGGGCGCCTTGCTCTGGGTGCTGGGCATCTGCACGGCGGGCTATTTCTTCGGCAACTTCCCCTGGGTGCAGCGGCATCTGGACAAGATCATCTGGGCAATGATTTTCATCCCCGGCTTGATCGCCATCTTCGGTGCATGGCGCGCCGGGCGCAGCAAGGCCGCAGCCGCTTAAGAGGTTGAGCCGCCTCTCCGGCGGACAAAACGAAAAACCGCCCGCAGGCTTGACACCTGCGGGCGGTTTTTTCATGGGCGGCCCCAAGGGGCCCCGGCTCAACGGCGACGTTGGTCGCGGTCTTCGCCGAGTTCGTGGCCGATCAGCGCGCCGGCTGCGGCGCCGCCGACGGTGGCGGCGGTACCGCCCAGTGCGCTACCGACCACGCCGCCGGCGACTGCGCCGACACCGGTGCCGACTTGGGCGCTGGTGGGGTTGGTCGAGCAGCCGGCCAGGCCCAGGGCGGCGACGCAGACGGTGGCGGACAGAAGATGGCGGTAGTTCATGGTGTGCTCCTATGTGCGTGTCCTGAAGACGGGGGGTGAGGTGCGGAGGCCTGCGCAAGGCGGTGATCCATCCAGCACGTGAATGAACTATCGCGCCGCTCCGTCCGGCAGGGTGTCAGCAGAAGAGGCTGCCCCCTGTAGGACTCATCCCGCCGGGCAGGCGGGCCCCCGGCGGAGCGGGCTCAGCTTGGCGCCAGGCAGATGGTGACCAGGAGAGAGGCGTCGGTCAGCGCCCGCAGCGAGTGGGGAGCCTTGGGCGCCAGATGCAGGAAGTCGCCCGCCGCCAGCAGGTGGGCCGCGCTGCCGGTGTGGAATTCCACCTCGCCCTCCAGGCACTGCACGGTGATCTCCCCGGGCGTGTCGTGCTGGCGCATTTCCTTGCCGGCCGGCAGCACCACCCGGATAACTTCCAGCTGGGCAGCCTTGATGATCGCGGCGGTGGCCGTGCTGGCGATCTTCTCGCGCAGCGGCAGGAGGCTGACGACGTCTCCCGAGCGGGCATGTTGCAGGGCCATGGTGCTTCCTCGTGGACGGTGACGGTGGATCGCCACCGCGCGGCGCAACCTCCGGGACTACACGGACCGACTGCGCGCGAGCGGCGGATTCTTGGCGAAGTATCGCGTGATGCCGCGCATCAGCGCGTCAGCCAACTGCTGCTGGTAGCTGGCCGTGCGCAGCTTCGCTTCTTCCTCGGGGTTGCTGATGAAGGCGGTCTCCACCAGCACGCTGGGAATGTCCGGCGCCTTCAGCACGGCGAAGCCGGCCTGTTCGACGCGCGGCTTGTGCAGGCGGGCCATGCCCCCGATCTCGCCCAGCAGCACACTGCCGAGCTTCAGGCTGTCGTTGATCTGCGCGGTGGTGCTCATGTCCAGCAGCATGCGCTGCACATGCTGGTCCTGCGCCTTCACGTTCAAGCCGCCCACCAAGTCGGCCTGGTTTTCCTTGTTGGCCAGCCATCGCGCGGCGGTGCTGGAGGCGCCGCCCTGGCTCAGCGCGAACACGCTGGCGCCGCGCGCGGCGGGCGTGGTGAAGGCGTCGGCATGGATCGACACGAACAGGTCGGCCTGCACGCGCCGGGCTTTTTCCACGCGCACGCCCAGCGGCACGAAGAAGTCGGCGTCGCGGGTGAGGAAGGCGCGCATGGGGTTGCCGCCCACCGTGGTGGCGTTGATGCGGTCGCGCAGCAGATGGGCCACCCTCAGCACCACGTCCTTTTCGCGCGTGCCGCCCGGGCCGATGGCGCCCGGGTCTTCCCCGCCGTGGCCGGGATCCAGCGCCACGATGATGAGCCGGTCGGTCGCCCGGGCGATGGCCGGTGCCGCAGGCGGGGCCGGCTCCTGCCGCAGCGGAGGCGGGGGCGGAGGCGGCAGCGCGGCGGGGGCCGCAGCCACCAGCGGCGGGGCCGCGGGTGCCACGCCGGGCACGGGGGCCGGTGCCGGTGCGCCCGGACGCTGCCCGGTCTGGGCGATCAGGTCGCCCAGGGGGTCGGTCGGCGAACCCGGCTTGGCGGCGATGTGCGGCAGGGGCGCCGGCGTCGGGGCCTCCCGCAGGCGCTCGGCGATCAGCGCCTCCAGCGGATCTTCCGCCACGGCCGGATAAAGGTCGAATACCAGCCGGTGCTGGTAGGCGGCCACGGGCTGCAGCGAGAACACCTGGGGCCGCGCCGCGCGCTTGAGATCGACCACCAGGCGCACCACGCCCGGTGCGTTCTGCCCGACGCGGATGCCGGCGATGTTCGGGTCGTCGGGCTTGACCTTCGCCACCAGCTCGCGCAGCTCCGGATTCAGGTCGATGCCTTCGATGTCCACCGCCAGGCGCGGGGGCGTGGCGACGAAGAATTGCTTGGCCACCAGCGGGCGGTCGGATTCGATGGTGACGCGGGAGTAGTCCTGCGCCGGCCACACGCGCACCGCCACGATGCCGGCGCCGCGGGCGATCTGCTGGGCCCCCAGCAGCAGCACCAGCGAGCCGGCCTGCATCAGCAGCCGGCGGCGGGACGGTGCCGCAGTGCCGGGGGCGGCGGGGTGTTCGGGCACGGCGGTCATGGCGTGAGTCCTTGCAGCAGCGCGCGGCCGCGCGGGGTGCCGGCATGCAGGGTGACCCGGCGGTGCACGTCGTCCACCGCGTCGATGTGGATGGCCAGATCGGCCGGCGGCAGCAGCGCGGCGGCCTTGTCCGGCCACTCGGCCAGCTTCAGGCCGGGGCTGGCGAAGATGTCGCGGAACCCCGCGTCTTCCCATTCGCGCGGGTCGCTGAAGCGGTAGAAGTCGAAGTGGGAGATGGCGAGGCCCTGCGCCTCGTGCGGTTCCACGACGGCATAGGTCGGGCTCTTGATGCGGCCCTGCACACCCAGGGCCCGCAGCAGGTGCCGCACCAGCGTGGTCTTGCCCGCGCCCAGGTCGCCGTGCAGGGTGACGAAGGCGTCGCGCACCGCGCTGCAGGCGGCCAGGCGCGCGGCGAAGGCCGCGGTGTCGTCTTCGCCATGCCAGTCGAGGTGCATGCGGTCGGCGGGGGGCTCCGCGCCGGCGTGCGCGGGCAGGGGGCTTTCTACAATCTGGCCGTGATGTCGTTCAGCAGTCAACTCGTTCCTCAAATGCAAGGCTGGGCCCGCGAGCTGGGATTCTCCCAAATCGGCGTGGCGGGCGTGGATTTGTCCTCGGCCGAACCCGGGTTGATGCAGTGGCTGGGCCAAGGGTTCCATGGAGACATGCAATACATGCAGGCCCACGGGCTCAAGCGCGCCCGGCCGGCCGAACTCGTGCCCGGCACGGTGAGCGTCATCACCGCGCGCATGGACTACCTGCCGGCCGCGACTTTCGCGGATTCCACCGCGCGGCAAGGCTGGCAGGCGATCGAGTTCGCGCGGCTGCAGCGCCCCGAGGAGGGCATCGTATCGGTCTATGCCCGGGGGCGTGACTATCACAAGGTGCTGCGGGCCCGGCTGCAGAAGCTGGCCGACCGCATCGCCCAGGCGGTGGGGCCCTTCGGCCACCGCGTGTTCACCGATTCGGCGCCGGTGCTGGAAGCGGAGCTGGCCAGCCGCAGCGGGCAGGGCTGGCGCGGCAAGCACACGCTGGTGCTCAACCGCGAGGCGGGCTCGATGTTCTTTCTGGGCGAGATCTATGTCGATATGGCGCTGGCCCCCAGCGCGCCCGTCACGGCGCACTGCGGCAGCTGCCAGGCCTGCATCGACGTGTGCCCCACGCAGGCCATCGTGGCGCCGCACCGGGTCGATGCGCGGCGCTGCATTTCGTATCTGACCATCGAGCATGCGGGTGCCATTCCCGAGGCGCTGCGTCCGCTGATGGGCAACCGCATCTACGGCTGTGACGACTGCCAGCTGGTCTGCCCCTGGAACAAGTTCGCGCAGGCCAGCCGGCTCCCCGATTTCGATGCGCGGGCCGGGCTGGCAGGCCAGCAGCTGGTGCATCTGTTCGGCTGGGACGAAGCCACGTTTCTGCGCCTGACCGAGGGCGGCCCGATCCGGCGCATCGGCCACGAACGCTGGCTGCGCAACGTGGCCGTGGCTCTGGGCAATGCGTTGCGGCAGACCGGCGACGCCGGCATCCGCGCAGCGCTGGGCACACGCGTGGACGACCCCAGTGCCCTGGTGCGCGAGCACGTCGCGTGGGCGCTGAAGCAGGAATTGCAGTGAAAAAGGGCCTGGGCGCTTGCAGATAGAGGTTTTTTTGCTATAAATAATATAGCATCAGCGACCAGGGCGGCTAGAGCCGCCGCAGCACCCCCAGCGCGAATGGCAGGCTGGCCATGCCCAGCACGGTCGACAGGGTCACCAGCCCCGCCACGTACGGCCCGTTGTAGCCCATGCGCGCCGCCAGCACGTAGCAGGTCGATGCCGTGGGCAGGGCCGAGAACGCCAGCAGCACGGTGGTCTGCACGGCGTCCAGCCCCAGCAGCCGCGCCAGGCACCAGGCCAGCAGGGGCAGCACCAGATGGCGGACCATCAGCACCGACACGGCCAGCAGCTTGCCGCGCGCGAGGGTGCCGAACTGCATGCCGGCGCCCGCGGCCATCAGGCCCAGCGCCAGCGACGAAGCGCTGATGCGGCTGACGGTGGGCTCGATCCAGCCCGGAATCCGAAAGCCCAGCAGGTTGGCCACCAGGCCGGTGGCGGTGGCGACGATCAGCGGGTTGCGCACCAGCTCGCGCAGGAAGCCGGTCTGCGCGCCGCGCGCCATCGGCCACACGGCGGCCACGTTGAAGAGCGGCACGCACACGCCGATCAGCACCGCGATCAGCAGCAGGCCCTGGGGCCCTGCCAACCGGTCGGCCAGCGCCAGGGCGATGAAGGAATTGAAGCGGAAGGCGACCTGCGCGCTGGCGGCGTGGTCGCGCGGATCGATGCGGCCGCGCAGGCCGGGCAGGCGCGGCATCAGGTACGCGAGCGCGATTCCCGCCAGGCCGACCAGCACGCCCGCCACGATCAGCCCGGATGCCTCGCCGACCTGGATGGGACTCTTCACGATGGACTGGAAGAGCAGTACCGGAAAGAGCAGGAAATAGACCAGCGTCTCCACCGGCTGCCACACCGCGCGGCCCAGCGGCGTGAACCGGCACAGCACGTACCCCAGCAAGATGAGGGAGAAATCGGGCAGCAGCAACTGGGCGTAGTTCACCCGGCAAGCATACCTGCCGCCCCTGCTTTCGAAGCCTTGCGGCACGCTGACAGTTAGCCGGGCTTCGAGGGAAACCCCTCATCGAAACCCGGCACGGCGGCCACGACGTGCGCACGGTCAACGTTTAGGATGCGGCCTCACGGTTGTCACCGGTGCTACACGAACAAAAGGATTTTTGACTATGCAACGCAGAACTTGGATCGCAGTGGCTGTGGCGCTGTCCGCCGGCACGGCCATGGCGCAGAGCTATCCCAACAAGCCCGTGCGCCTGGTGGTGCCCTTCGCTCCCGGCGGCACGACCGACATCATCGCCCGCGTGATCTCGGAGCCGCTCGGCAAGGCCCTCGGGCAGTCGGTGATCGTGGAGAACAAGCCCGGCGGCGGCGGCATCGTGGGTGCGGCGGAAACCGCCCGCGCCACGCCTGACGGCTATGCGCTCGGCATCGCCACGGTGTCGTCGACGGCCGCCAACCCGGCCATCAACCCCAAGACGCCGTACAACCCGCTGACCGACTTCACGCCGATCATCAACATCGCGGCCACGCCGAACATCATCGCGGTCAACCCCAGCTTCCCCGCCAAGGACTACAAGGCGTTCGTGGCCGAGCTGAAGAAGTCGCCGGGCAAGTATTCGTATTCCTCCTCCGGCACGGGCGGCATCGGCCACCTGCAGATGGAGCTCTACAAGAGCCTGAGCGACACGTTCGTCACGCACATCCCCTACCGCGGCGCCGGTCCGGCCCTGAACGACACGGTGGCCGGCCAGGTCCCGATGATCTTCGACAACCTGCCCTCGGCGCTGCCTTTCATCAAGGAAGGCCGCCTGGTGCCCATCGTGGTGGCCGCGCCCCAGCGCGTGGCGGCGCTGCCCAACGTGCCCACCTTCAAGGAAGTGGGCCTGGAGCCGGTGAACCGCATGGCCTACTACGGCATCCTCGGCCCCAAGGGCCTGCCGAAGGAAGTGGTCGACAAGATCAACGCCGGCGTGCGCAAGGCGCTGGAAGACCCGGCCGTGCGCAAGCGCATCGAAGACACCGGCTCGATCGTCATCGCCAACACGCCCGAGCAGTTCGCCGAGCAGATCAAGGCCGAGTTCGCCATCTACAAGCAAGTCGTGCAAAAGCAGAAGCTGGCGCTGGACTGACCGCTTAAGCCCCCGCTGCCAAGCCAAGCCAGGCCGCCCCGCATACGGGGCGGCTTTTTTTTGCTATGGTTTTCCATGCTCGCCGACAGCCAGACCGCCATTGACACCTTCATCGACGCCCTGTGGCTGGAAGACGGCCTCTCGCGCAACACCCTGGCCGCCTACCGGCAGGACCTGAGGCTTTATGCCGGGTGGCTCGCAGAACGCACGCCCCCGCTGGCGCTGGACGCCACCGCCGAGGACGACCTGAGCGGCTACTTCGCCGCCCGGCACGCCGGCACCAAGGCCACGTCCGCCAACCGCCGGCTGACGGTGCTGCGCCGCTACTTCCACTGGGCGCTGCGCGAAGGGCGCATCACCGCCGACCCCACCGCCCGGCTGCAGGCGGCGCGCCAGCCGCTGCGGGTGCCCAAGACGCTGACGCAGGCCCAGGTCGAGGCCCTGCTGCATGCGCCCGACACGGCCACGCCGCTCGGCCTGCGCGACCGCGCGATGCTGGAGCTGATGTACGCGAGCGGCCTGCGCGTGACCGAGCTGGTCACGCTCAAGACCTTCCACGCCGGGCTGCAGGAGGGCGTGCTGCGCGTGCTGGGCAAGGGCGGCAAGGAGCGGCTGGTGCCGTTCGGCGAGGAAGCCGGCCGCTGGCTGGAACGCTACCTGGCCGAAGCGCGGCCTGCCATCCTGGCCGGCCAGCAGACCGACGATTTGTTCGTCACCCAGCGCGGCGCTGCCATGACGCGCGCCATGTTCTGGGTCATTGTGAAGAAGAACGCGCAGCAGGCCGGCATCGGTGCGCCGCCGTCGCCTCACACGCTGCGCCACGCCTTCGCCACGCACCTGCTCAACCACGGCGCCGACCTGCGCGTGGTGCAGCTGCTGCTGGGCCACGCCGACATCTCCACCACCACCATCTACACCCACGTCGCGCGCGAGCGGCTGAAGCAGTTGCACGCCCGGCACCATCCGCGCGGGTGAGCCGCGGCGGGCGCATCGGCGGCGCGGCGTTCGGAATCAAGTCGATGCTGGCAGCGGTCGCTGCGGAACTGGCGGATTCCTCTGCGCGGTGCGCCGCATTTCGATAATGGTGCCCGGCGCGCCCTCGGCAGCTCTTCCTCTCTTGCGCGTTTTCTTCTTCACCACCCGGAGACCCGACCCATGGCCATCACCTTCAAGCATTGGGCGGGCGCCTGCGCGCTCGCACTGTTGTCCACCGTCGCCTCGGCGCAGGCCTGGCCTGCGGCCAAGCCGATCCGGCTGATCGTGGGCTACCCGCCCGGCGGGGGCATCGACTTCGCCGCGCGCACCGTGCAGGTGCCGCTGCAGCAGGCGCTGGGCCAGCAGATCGTGATGGACTACAAGCCCGGCGCCAGCGGCATGATCGCCGCCACCGAGCTGACCCGCGCCGCGCCCGACGGCTACACGCTGCTGCTGGCCAACACCGGCCCGTTCGCCATCGCGCCCTATCTGCAGAAGAAGATGCCCTATGACCCGGTTCGCCAGTTCACCTACATCGGGCAGATCAGCCAGGGCAGCTACATCGCCGTGACGCGGCCCGACCATCCCGCCAAGGACCTGCGCGCCTGGGTGGAGTGGGCGCGCAGCCACAAGGCCGAGGCCAACTTCGCCTCCGGCGGCGCGGGCACCTCGACCCACCTGAACGGCGAGCTGATGAACCAGGCCACCGGCATGAACGTGACGCACGTTCCGTACAAGGGCAGCGCGCCCGCCATCCAGGATCTGATCGGCGGGCAGACGCAACTGCTCATCGACGCCGGCACCGTGCTGCTGCCGCAGATCCGCGGCGGCAAGCTGCGGGCCCTGGCCGTGACCGGCCCGAAGCGTGACCCGCAGCTGCCCGACGTGCCCACCGTGCGCGAACTGGGTCTGGGCGCGATGGAGTCCGTGGGCTTCCAGGGCCTGGTCGGCCCGGCCGGCATGCCGCGCGAGGTGACCGAGCGGCTGTCGCAGGAGCTGGCCCGCGTGCTGGCCCAGCCGGACGTGCAGGCCAAGTTCGTCGCTGCGGGCGCCGAAGTGCATTCGCTGGGCTCGGCCGATTTCGCGGCCTTCGTGAAGGGCGACAACGAGAAGTGGTCGCGCCTGATCCGCGACCGACAATTGCAACTGGCCGATTGACCTGCGGCTACTCCCCTTGCGCGCCGGGCAGCGGACTGTCCGGCGCGCCGCCGCCCCGCGCAGAGCCGACCCCGTCGCGCGCCGCCCTCAACAGGCGGCCCAGCCCAGCCCCGCTGCGCCAGCTGCGTTTCTTTTTTTGTTCTGACTCACCAAGGTATCGCATGTCTCCCATCTCCCGCCGCCTGGCGCTCTGCATTTCCGGCCTGACGGCCGCAGCGGCCTGCTGGCCCGCACTCGCGCAAACCGCCTGGCCGGCCAAGCCGATCCGCATCGTGGTGGCCTACCCGGCCGGCGGTGTGAGCGACGTGGTCGCCCGCGCGCTCGGCGACAAGCTCGCGGCCCAGTTGAACACCCCTGTGGTGGTGGACAACAAGGCCGGTGCGGGTGGCAGCATCGGCATGGACGCCGTCGCCAAGGCCGCGCCGGACGGCTACACGCTGGGCTTCTCCGCCATCAGCCCGCTGGTGCTGAACCCGCATCTGGGCAAGTCGCCGTTCGACCCGGTGCGGGACATCGCGCCGGTCGCGAGCGTCATGTATTCGCCGGTGCTGCTGATGGGCACCTCGGCCACGCAGGCGAAGGACTTCCGCCAGCTGATGGCGGCGGCCAAGGCTCGCCCGGGCGAAGTACGGTGGGCCACGTCGGGGCTGGCATCGCTCGGCCACATCATGCTCGAGCAGATCATGCTGGCCAGCCAGGCGCAGATCACGCACGTGCCCTACAAGGGCGGCGGCCAGCAGCTCAACGACGCCCTGAGCGGGCAGTTCGAGGTACTGTCCACCAACGCGGGGCCGGCCGTCATGCAGCAGATGAAGGCAGGCAAGCTGCACGCCCTGGCGGTGGGTGCGCCACGCCGCCTGGAGACGCTTCCTGAGGTGCCCACCCTGGCCGAGCTGGGCTTTCCCGCCGCCAACCTCACCTCGCTCTTCGGCATCTTCGCGCCGGCACAGACTCCGGCGCCGGTGCTGGAGCGGCTCAACGCGGAGATCAACAAGGCGCTGGCCCAGCCCGACCTGCGCGCGCGGCTGGAGGCTTCGGACAACGTGCCCACCGGCGGCAAGGCCGCCGACTTCGCGCGCCAGATCGCGGCGGAATCGGAGAGCAACCTGAAGGTGATCCGGGCGGCGAACATTCGCGCGCAGTAAGGCCTTCGGCCAGCGGCGTCTGGGCGGAAAAATCAGGGTCGAAAAGGCCGTGGGCGCTTGAACAGCAAGCGCTTAGTGCTCATGAATCGATAGCAAAAAAGGCGCCTGCTGCTGCCCAGCCCATCTGATGGGCCGGTAGGCCGGAGCCTGCTGCCATCACTCCGCCGTCAGGCTTTCGGCCCAGGTCAGTGCCTGCAGGTGGGCCCAGTTGATCTGGCGGTTGGACAGGTGCAGCGTCTCGGCCGCACGGGCAAAGGCCACGTCGTCGCCGCTCTCGCAGGCCTTCGTCAGCTCCAGGAAGGGCGCGAAGACGCCCGTGTTGTGCAGCAGCGCATCGGTCACCGGCTGCGGCAGGGCGACGGTCTCCAACGCCTTTTCCAGCGGCACGCCCAGCATGGTGTCCAGCAGCGAGAACACGCCCACGACGAACGCGTTGTCGCATTCCTCGGGCGGCAGCAGCTCGGCGGCCAGCAGCTCCATCAACCGGCCGCGCACCACGGCAGTCTGGCCCACTGCGGGGGGCGATCCGCCCGCGCGCGAGGTGGTCATCAGCAGCGCCGCCCAGCGGAACAGCTTCTTGAGTCCCAGGATCATCACGGCGTGGCGGAAGGACGTGATCTCGCACGACAGCCCGAAACCCGAGGAATTGATGAAGCGCAGCAGGTTGAAGGACAGGGTCGGGTCCTTCTTGAGCAGGTCTTCGATCTCGGACGTCGATGCCTGCCGGCGCACCAGGTTGATGAGCTGCAGGATGGTGGCTTGCGACGGGCGGATGGTCTGCGCCTTGACCAGTGCGGGGTGGGCGAACCAGTAGCCCTGGAACAGCTTCACGCCCAGCCCGGCCATGCGCTCGTGCTGTTCGGCGGTCTCCACCTTCTCGGCGACCAGCGTCGCCTGCGTATGGGTGCGTGCGAACTTCACCAGCGGCTCCGACATTTCGGGCCGGAAGGCCTGGATGTCGAGCTTGATGAACGCGGCCAGGGGCAGCCATTGCGCGTAGGCGCGGCGCAGCACCTTCTGATTGAACGCCAGCCGGAAGCCGCGGGCGCGCAGCGCCTCCAGTGCCGGAATGCGGCCTTCGATCTCCTCGGGGGTGGCCGTGTCCGGCAAGGTGGGCACTTCGAGCACCACCTTTTCCGGGTGGATCAGCTCCAGGTGGCCGCCGGCCAAACTTTCATGCGTGCAGTTGATGAACACCGTCTTGCGGCCCACCAGCGCTTCGGTGCCGGCATAGGAGAGGGCGTTGAAGAGCAGGGCGGCGTCGCTGGCGGCGGTGTGCGCGTTCAGGGCGGTGGAGCGGTCGAACAGCTCGTAGCCGTAGACGGCACGGTTCTCGTCCAGGATGGCCTGCCGTGCGATGACGATATGTTCGCCCGCTTCGTCGGCAGCGATGACGTCCGCTGGCTCCAGCCCGGCAGGTGCGGTGGGCTGGAAGTCGGCAGAAGGAGAGGAAAGGGGGCTCGACATGGCGTAGGCGGCTGGCAGTATGAGTGAGCCACATTCTAGGAGCAGCGGGCTCGTTCCCATGTCGTCCGGTACGCCGTTCCGGCGGCTCCCTGCGCTGCGCGGCGCGCAAGCCGCAGCCGGATCAGCCTTCGTCGCCCAGATGGTCGGCCCAGGCCAGCGCCTGCAGGTGCGCCCAGTTGATCTGCTGGCTGGTCAGGCCCAGCTGCTGCGCGGCCTGGTCGAACGCGGCGTCGTCGTGCGACTCGCACGCTTCGGCCAGGATGAGCAGCTGGCCCAGCGTGCCGGTGCGTTGCAGCAGCGCTTCGGCCACCGGCTGCGGAACATGCAGCAGGCCCACGGCCGATGCCAGCGGCATGCCCAGCATGGCGTCCAGCAGCGAGAAGATGCCGACGACGAAGGCCTGGTCGGCTTCTTCGGCGGGCAGGATCTCCAGCGCCAGCAGCTCCATCAGGCGGCCCCGCACCACCGCCGTCTGGCCCACCGCCGAAGGGGGCCCGCCGCTGCGCGAGGCCGTGAGCAGCAGCGCCGCCCAGCGGAACAGCTTCTTCAGCCCCATCAGCATGACGGCCTGGCGGAACGACGTGATCTCGCGCGCCAGTCCGAAGCCGGTGGAATTGATGAGGCGCATCAGGTTGAAGGCCAGGCCCGCATCCTTTTTCAGCACTTCCTCGATCTCGTCCGTGCTGGCCTGGTTGCGCACCAGGTTGATGAGCTGGACGATGCTGTGCTGCCCGGGGTTGAGCAGCTTGGCCTCGACCAGCGCCGGCCGGGAGAACCAGAAGCCCTGGAACAGCTGCACGCCCTTGCTGGCCGCCATTTCGTACTGCTGGGCGGTTTCCACCTTCTCGGCGATCAGTTCGGCGTGGGACTGGCGGCCCGCATAGTTGATCAGCACCGCCAGCTGGTCCGGCGCCAGCACCGACAGGTCGAGCTTGATGTAGTCGGCCAGCGGCAGCCAGGGCGCGTAGGCCGACTGCAGCACCGTGTGATTGAAGGCGAGATGAAAGCCCCGTTCCCGCAGCTCGGTCAGGATGGGCAGGCGGGTGGATACCTCTTCCGCCGCGGCGTGGCCCAGCGGGGGAATCTCCAGCACCACCTTCTCCGGGTCCACCAGCTCCAGGTGGCCGCCCGCAAGGCTTTCATGCGTGCAGTTCACGAAGATGAGCTTCTTGCCGACCAGGTCCTCGGTGCCTGCATGCGAGAGCGCGGTGAACACCAGGATGACGTCGCTGGCCGCCGTATGGTCCACCGCAGCGCGTGAGCGGTTGAACAGCTCATAGCCGATCACGGCCTGCTGGTCGTTCACGATGGCCTGCCGAGCAATCATCGCCCCGGTCGTGGAGCCATGGGCGGCAGGGGAGGGAGGCGCGGCTGCGGCGGAGGGCTGGATGGTGGGCATGGACGATGTGGGGAAGGCGCCGCGGCCCGCAGCGTGGTGCGGCACCACGCGGGCAGGGCGACTCGGAGTGTCGACGCATTGTAGAAAAGAACCGCATGCCGGCCCAGCAGGGAGACGCCCCACCGCCGGCGCGCAAAGACGGCGGCTCGGCCGGGCAACACCGGACTAGCCGTTTTGCAGCCAGCCCATTTCCACGTCGCTGAAGCCCGCCGCCCGGCGCGCCGCCGCGTTGAAGGGCGGTTTCAGGCGGGGCGCCTCGTACTGGCGCACCAGCACGCCGTAGTGCGTTACGGGATCGATGCTGTCACGGTCGCACACGAATCGATACCAGTGGTTACCAATCGCCACATGGCCGATCTCCTCCCGCAGGATCACGTCGAGGATGGCGACGGCGGCGAGGGCATCCGGCGTACCCACCTGCCGCAGCTTCTTCTGGATCTGCGGCGTCGCGTCCAGCCCGCGGGCCTCCAGCGTGCGCGGCACCAGTGCCATCCGGGCGACGATGTCGTGCGCCGTCTTCTCGCACATGGTCCACAAGCCCTGGTGGGCAGGAAAGTCGCCGTAGCCGTGGCCGAGTGTCTGCAGATGGGCCTGCAGCAGCCGGAAATGCCGGGCTTCCTCGGCGGCGACCTGCAGCCAGTCACGGTAATAGGCCGGTGGCATGCCCGGAAAGCGCCAGACGGCGTCGAGCGCCAGATTGATCGCGTTGAATTCGATGTGCGCGATGGCATGCATCAGCACGGCCCGCCCGGGCAGGGTGGCCGGGGACCTGCGCGCCATTTCCGTGTGGCGGCGCAGCTCGGGCCGCGCCGGGCGGCCGGGCAGGTCCACGTCCGGCGGTGCGTCCAGCCGCGCATCTGCTGCTATGGGAAACGTAGCTGCCTGCGCATGCAGTTCGAGCGCTGCGGTCGTTTTTTGTTCAGGGTCTGCAATGCACAAGACCTGCAGGGCACGTTGGCGAAGCTCCATCCCTACAATTCTAGGCAGCCTCTGCGCGGATCGAGCGGCGAAGGAGGACCGGCAGCGGCATTGCGGCGGCACCGGGCGGCGGCCCGGCGATGCGTGTGCCTGTGCCGCGGGAGGGTGCATCGCAACCTTGCAGGCTGCCCGATTCCGTGGGCGCCGGGCGGCGCCATCGCACGGCCCCGCACGGCCCCGACATGGCGGTGCGGGCCGGCATGTCGGCCGCGCGCTTGCCGGCGACGCGGCTGGCGGAGCACACTGTCGGCACGCTACGGCCGGGCAGGGCGGTTCCGCATCCGTGCGGGCGCGCTTTCCCGCGTCCACCGTTTTTTCTGTCTTTCACCGACCCACATCACAGGAGACTCCCGATGGCAATCTACGAACTCGATGGCATGACCCCGCAACTGGCGGAGTCTTCCTGGGTGGCGGACAGCGCGGAGGTCATGGGCAACGTGCATCTAGCGGAAGACACCAGCATCTGGTTCGGGGCGGTACTGCGCGGAGACAACGACCCGATCACCATCGGCGCAGGCACCAACGTGCAGGACGGCAGCGTGCTGCATTCCGACTTCGGCCAGCCGCTGACGCTGGGCGAGCGGGTCACCGTGGGTCACAAGGTGATGCTGCACGGCTGCACCGTGGGCGACGAATCGCTGATCGGTATCGGTGCGGTGGTCTTGAATGGCGCGCGCATCGGCCGCAACTGTCTGGTCGGTGCGGGCGCGCTCGTCACGGAAGGCAAAGAATTTCCGGATGGCTCGATGATCATCGGCAGCCCGGCCAAGGCCGTGCGGCAGTTGACGCCCGAGCAGATCGAAGGCCTGCGCCGCAGTGCAGAAGGCTATGTCGAGAACGCCCGCCGTTTCCGCGCGGGCCTGCACCGCATCGGGTGAAGACGGCGGCTCGCCGGGGCGTGCGGCCCTGGCCGGTCCGCAGTTCCGCTTCTCCTCTCCTTTCCTTTCCTCTCTTTTTTCTCCAGGAAGTCCCAGGGTGTCTGAACTCCACAAGTTTCTTTTCGATGGCCTGCCCGTGCGCGGCATGCTGGTGCGGTTGACCGATGCGTGGACGGACATCCTCGCGCGCCGTGCGAACAACACCACCACCGGCCCGTACCCGGCGCCGGTGCGCGATCTGCTCGGCGAGATGGCGGCTGCGGCCGTGTTGATGCAGTCCAACATCAAGTTCAACGGCGCCCTGGTGCTGCAGGTGTTCGGCGACGGGCCCGTGAAGCTGGCCGTGGCCGAGGTGCAGTCCGACCTCAGCCTGCGCGCCACCGCGTCGGTCCCCGGCGAGATCGATGACTCAGCGAAGCTGTCCGACCTGGTGAACGTGGGCGGCGGCGGGCGTTGCGCCATCACGCTCGACCCGAAGAACCGGCTGCCCGGCCAGCAGGCCTACCAGGGCGTGGTGCCGCTGCATGGCGACCACCACGAGAAGCTCGACAAGCTCAGCGACGTGCTGCAGCACTACATGCTCCAGTCGGAGCAGCTGGATACCACGCTGGTCCTGGCGGCCGACGGCAACGTGGCGGCCGGCCTGCTGATCCAGCGCATGCCGATCAAGGGCGAGGGCAACCTGGCTGCGGAGATGAGCCACCGCGAGAACGAAGACCAGATCGGCCACAACGAGGACTACAACCGCATCGCCACGCTGGCCGCCAGCCTGACCCGCGACGAGCTGCTGACCCTGGACACCGACACCATCCTGCGTCGCCTCTTCTGGGAAGAGAAGCTGCTGCGCTTCGTGCCGCAGCAGGGGGTGGACGGCCCGCGTTTCGCCTGCACCTGCAGCCGCGAACGCGTGAGCAACATGCTGCGCAGCCTGGGCACCGAAGAGGTGGAGAGCATCATCGCCGAGCGAGGCGACATCGAGGTGGCCTGCGAGTTCTGTGGCCAGCAGTACCACTACGACGCGGTGGATGCGGCGCAGATCTTCACCGGAGCGGGGCAATTGCCGCCGGGGACGGACGCGGTTCAGTAAAGCCTTCGAGGGGCGCCGGCGGCTGAGGCGCCGGCCGCCGCAGGCGTAAGCAGTGCTCGCAGCGGGGCGCTACCGCGCCGCCAGCAGCTGCTGGAACAGCTGGTGTTCGCATTCCGGATCGCTGCACTTCTCGCAGCCGTAGGCGCGCATGCGGGCACGGCGTTCGCGGGCCTGGGCCCCGGCCGCCGAGTTGGGCGCTGCGGGTGGGGAGGGTGGCAGCGCCTGCCCGGCATGCTGCGGGCCGGTGCCGCACAGGGACTGCATCGCTGCCAGCGCCTGCAGCCGCCGCGCCTGGGGATCACCGTACAGCACCTGGTACGCAATGCCGGCTTCGCTCAAGGCCTGGCGCAACCGGGCCTGCAGGGCTTCCATGCTGGCTTGCTGCCCAGGCCCCGCTGCCGCGTTCCCTGTGCCACCCGGAACCGCCAGCACATCCTCCAGGCCGCAGAGCAGCGTCAGCTGGTAGGTCTGCGCATGCGTGCCTGCCGCTTCATCGATCGGACTGCTGGCGGCATGCCCAAGGGGTGGCTCTGGCTGCCGGCATGCAGCCAGCAGGGTCGGCTGGCCATCGACGCTCCATGCGGCCATCGCCGCCCTGTCCGCGCGCGCCTCGGTACCCGCTGCCATGGCGCCGTCGATAGGCCATGGGCAGATGCCGGCAAGATCGTGGGCCAGGGCCATGGCCTCCGCCGGGCAGGCAGAAAGCACGGCGACCCTGAGGGGGGTGGCCACTTGCCTGGCTGGCGGCGTCATGGGGAGGTCGGCATGCGCCCGATCGGGCGATGCGGTTCGTGCGGTGACTGCATGTCGTGGGGCCTGCGGCCTGGAGTCCGTGGGCTGCGCCGGGGCAGCCGGTGCCGACGGCATCAGCGACGCGGGCTGGTGATCTGCACGTAGATCTCGTTGGGCTTGACCATGCCCAGCTCGCTGCGCGCCTTCTCCTCGACCATGTCCAGCCCCTCTCGCAGGTCGTGCACCTCGGAGGCGAGCAGCTCATTGGCCTGGCGGGCCTGGGCATTGGCGGCCTTCTGGGCGGCGATCTTGTCCTGCATCTCCTGCACGTGGGCGATGCTGCCGCGGCCCGTCCACAGCTGTGCGTGCACGCCGGCCAGCAGCAGCAGCAGGACGAGAGGAACGATGCGCTGCGTCATGCGCGGGCCTCGGGCGCGATGCGCCACGGGGTCGGCAGGGCCGCCCGGCGGCGAAACCCGCAGCCTGCCGTCGCACGGCCCGAAGCCGCTGCGGGTGCGGCCGCGCCGCGCGCATGCGCGCGGCGCGGGGCTTCGCCCGCGACAGGGGCCTGAAGGGCGGCAGGAAAAACAGCCCGCATGGCGCCGGAAGTGCTCAACGCAGGTTGTAGAACGCAGCGCGGCCGGGGTAGTGGGCGATGTCGCCCAGGTCTTCCTCGATGCGCAGCAGTTGGTTGTACTTGGCGATCCGGTCCGAGCGCGACAGCGAGCCCGTCTTGATCTGGCCGGCGTTGGTGCCCACGGCGATGTCGGCAATGGTGGAGTCTTCGGTTTCGCCCGAGCGGTGCGAGATCACGGCGGTGTAGCCGGCGCGCTTGGCCATCTCGATGGCGGCGAAGGTCTCGGTCAGCGTGCCGATCTGGTTGATCTTGATCAGGATCGAGTTGCCGATGCCCTTGTCGATGCCTTCCTTCAGGATCTTGGTGTTGGTGACGAACAGGTCGTCGCCCACCAGCTGCACGTTCTTGCCCAGGCGCTCGGTCAGGTGCTTCCAGCCGTCCCAGTCGCCTTCGGCCATGCCGTCCTCGATGGAGATGATGGGGTACTTGTCCACCCAGTTGGCCAGCATGTCGGTCCATTGCTGGGCCGTCAGGCGGATGCCGCCTTCGCCTTCCAGCACGTAGTGGCCGTCCTTGTAGAACTCGCTCGCGGCGCAGTCCAGGCCCAGGGCGATCTGCTCGCCTGCGGTGTAGCCGGCGGCGTCGATGGCCTGCAGGATCAGCTGGATGGCCGCTTCGTGGTTCTCGACGCTGGGTGCGAAGCCGCCCTCGTCGCCCACGGCGGTGCTCATGCCCTTGTCGTTGATGATCTTCTTGAGGGCGTGGAACACCTCGGCGCCCCAGCGCATGGCTTCGCGGAAGCTCGGCGCGCCGACGGGGATGATCATGAATTCCTGCAGGTCCAGGCTGTTGTTGGCGTGCGCGCCGCCGTTGATGACGTTCATCATCGGCACGGGCAGCTGCATGCCGCCCATGCCGCCGAGGTAGCGGTAGAGCGGCAGGCCGGATTCCTCGGCGGCGGCGCGGGCCACGGCCATGGAGACGGCCAGCATGGCGTTGGCGCCCAGGCGGCCCTTGTTGTCGGTGCCGTCCAGGTCGATCAGGGTCTTGTCCAGGAAGGCCTGCTCGGAGGCGTCCAGGCCCAGCACGGCTTCGGAGATCTCGGTGTTGATGTGCTCGACGGCCTTGAGCACGCCCTTGCCCAGGTAGCGGCTCTTGTCGCCGTCGCGCAGCTCGATGGCTTCACGGCTGCCCGTGGACGCGCCCGAGGGCACGGCGGCGCGGCCCATCACGCCCGATTCGAGCAGCACGTCGCATTCGACGGTGGGGTTGCCACGGCTGTCCAGCACTTCGCGGCCGACGATATCAACAATCGCACTCATGGGTTTCCTTCAGGGAGAGTTTCAAAACCGGGTGGCCAGGGCGATCCTTGGAGTCGAATCGGCCTCAAGCGCTTGATTCATCTGGGCACTGCGCTATTAAATTAATAGCAAAGGCAGGGAGGCGTTCACAGGCCTTCGACGCACACCATGCGCATCACGGCGGCGCCTTCGCGGGCCGCCTTGGCCTTCTGGTATTCGGGCGTGGCGTAGAAGGCCTGGGCGGCCTCGAACGAAGGGAACTTCAGCACCACCATGCGGCCAGGGTTCCAGTCGCCTTCCAGCACCTCGACCTTGCCGCCGCGCACGCACACCTCGGCACCATGCACCTGCATGGCGTGGGTGCTCCACTTCTTGTACTCCTCGTACTGCTCGGGCTGGGTGACGTTGACGCTGGCGATGACGTATCCGCTGGGCATGTGCTGGTCTCCGGTGGTCGTGTGAGGGTTCGTTGTGCGTGACTGCGCGCCTGCGCAGCGGGCCGTTCAGGCCTCGAAGTGGTCTTCCAGAAAGCCGTTCTGCTTGGTGACCGCGTCCAGCGCCACCAGGTTCTCCAGCAGCGCCTTCATGTGCCTGAGGGGCACGGCGTTGGGGCCGTCCGACCAAGCCTCTGCCGGCCGGGGGTGCGTTTCCATGAACAGGCCCGCCACGCCCACGGCCACGCCGGCGCGCGCCAGCACCGGCACCATGTCGCGCGCACCACCGCTGGTCGCGCCCTGGCCGCCGGGCTTCTGGACCGAATGGGTCACGTCGAACACCACGGGCGCGCCGGACTTGCGCATCTCGGCCAGGCTGGTCATGTCGGCCACCAGGTTGTTGTAGCCGAAGCTCACGCCCCGCTCGCAGGCCAGGAACCGGTCGGGCGACAGGCCGGCCTCTTCGGCTGCTGCACGGGCCTTGTCGATGACGTTCTTCATGTCCCAGGGCGCGAGGAACTGGCCCTTCTTGATGTTCACCGGCTTGCCCGACTGCGCCACGGCGCGGATGAAGTCGGTCTGGCGGCAGAGGAACGCCGGCGTCTGCAGCACATCGACCACGCTGGCCACCTCGGCCACGTGGGAGGCGTCGTGCACGTCGGTCAGGATGGGCAGCTGCAGCTGGCGGCGGACCTCGTCCAGGATCTTCAGGCCCGCTTCCAGGCCCACGCCGCGCTTGCTGGTGCCCGACGAACGGTTGGCCTTGTCGAACGAGCCCTTGTAGATCAGCGGGATGCCCAGGGGCGCGCAGATCCCCTTGAGCTGGCCGGCGACGTCGAGTGACATCTGCTGGCCCTCGATGGAGCAGGTTCCCGCGATCAGGAAAAAGCGTTGGCCGAGGCCGACGTCGAAACCGCACAGTTGCATGGCTGGTGTCTCCCGCCCTGTCAGAGGGCTGCAGGCGCTGCCGCTGCGGCGGCGGTGGCCGAAGCCAGAGCCGGGGCGCGGGCCGCCTGGTGCTCGACCGCCGCCTTGATGAAGGCGTTGAACAGCGGGTGGCCGTTCCAGGGGGTCGACTTGAACTCGGGGTGGAACTGCACGCCGATGTACCACGGGTGCACGCTCTGCGGCAGCTCGACGATCTCGGTGAGCTGTTCGCGCTGCGTGAGCGCCGAGATCACGAGGCCCGCCTTGCGCAGCTGGTCCAGGTAGTTCACGTTGGCTTCGTAACGGTGGCGATGGCGCTCGGTCACCACGTTGCCGTAGATCTGGTGGGCCAGCGTGCCGGGGGCCACGTCGGAGCTTTGCGCGCCCAGGCGCATGGTGCCGCCCAGGTCGGAATTGGCGTCGCGCTTCTTGATCGTACCGTCCTCGTCCTTCCACTCGGTGATAAGGGCGATGACGGGGTGCGGCGTGGCGGCTTCGAATTCGGTGCTGTTGGCGTCCTTCAGGCCGGCCATGTTGCGGGCGTATTCGATGGTGGCCACCTGCATCCCCAGGCAGATGCCCAGGTAGGGCACCTTGTGCTCACGGGCGAATTGCGCGGTGCTGATCTTGCCTTCCACGCCCCGCGCGCCGAAGCCGCCCGGCACCAGGATGGCGTCGTACTTCTCCAGCTTCCCGGCGGCGTCGGCCGCGCCGATGGTCTCGGAATCGATGTGCTCGATCTTGACGCGCACATGGTTCTTCATGCCGGCGTGGCGCAGCGCCTCGTTCACCGACTTGTAGCTGTCGGACAGATCGACGTACTTGCCGACCATGGCGATGGTGACCTCGCCCTGCGGATGCGTCGTTTCATAGACCAACTGGTCCCAGCGCTTCAGGCTGGTGGGCGGCGTGTTCAGGCGCAGCTTGTCGCAGATCAGGCCGTCCAGGCCCTGCTCGTGCAGCATGCGGGGCACCTTGTAGATGGTGTCCACGTCCCACATGCTGATCACGCCCCATTCGGCCACGTTGGTGAAGAGCGAGATCTTGGCGCGTTCCTCGTCGGGAATGCGGCGGTCGGCGCGGCACAGCAGCGCGTCGGGCTGGATGCCGATCTTGCGCAGCTCCTGCACGGTGTGCTGCGTGGGCTTGGTTTTCAGTTCGCCGGCAGCGGCGATCCAGGGCAGGTAAGTGAGGTGGACGAAGGCCGCGTTGTTGGGGCCCAGCTTCAGGCTCAGCTGGCGCACGGCTTCGAGGAACGGCAGCGACTCGATGTCGCCCACGGTGCCACCGATCTCGACGATGGCCACATCGACCGCGTCGTCGGTGCCGACGCCGGCGCCGCGCTTGATGTATTCCTGGATCTCGTTGGTGACGTGCGGGATCACCTGCACCGTCTTGCCGAGATAGTCGCCACGGCGTTCCTTCTCCAGCACCGACTGGTAGATCCGGCCGGTGGTGAAGTTGTTGGTCTTTTTCATGCGCGTTTCGATGAAACGCTCATAGTGGCCGAGGTCGAGGTCGGTTTCGGCACCGTCGTCGGTGACGAACACTTCACCGTGCTGGAACGGGGACATGGTGCCCGGGTCCACGTTGATGTACGGGTCGAGCTTGATGAGGGTGACTTTGAGGCCGCGCGATTCGAGGATCGCAGCAAGGGAGGCTGAGGCGATTCCCTTGCCCAGGGAAGACACCACACCGCCGGTGACGAAGACAAATTTGGTCATGTCTTTTTTGGTGGTGGGAAATTGGGATTATAGAGGGCGGCCAGGAGTCTCCCTGTGGCTCGGCAGGCCGCTGGCAGCTCACCCGTCTGCTAAATTGCGCTCCATGACTGAGCTTGCTGGCAAACACATCGTTCTCGGCCTGAGTGGGGGCGTGGCCTGCTACAAGGCGGCCGAGCTGACCCGGCTGCTCATCAAGGCCGGCGCGAGCGTGCAGGTGGTGATGACCGAGGCCGCCGGCCAGTTCATCACTGCCGTGACCATGCAGGCGCTGAGCGGTCGCACGGTGTACGGCTCGCAGTGGGATGCGCGCGAGCCCAACAACATGCCGCACATCAACCTGAGCCGCGAGGCCGATGCGATTCTGATCGCGCCCTGCAGCGCCGACTTCATCGCCCGCCTGGTGCAGGGCCGGTCCGACGAACTGCTGAGCCTGCTGTGCCTGGCGCGGCCTGCCGACCGGGTGCCCCTGCTGCTGGCCCCGGCCATGAACCGCGAGATGTGGGCGCACCCGGCCACGCAGCGCAATCTGGCGCAGGTGGCGGCCGACGGCGCCACGGTGCTGGGCGTGGGCACGGGCGACCAGGCCTGTGGAGAAACCGGTGACGGCCGCATGCTGGAGCCGTCCGAGATCATGGACGAGCTGTCGGCGTTCTTCACCCCGAAGCGGCTCGCCGGCCAGCGGGTGCTGGTCACCGCTGGCCCCACCTTCGAGGCCATCGACCCGGTACGCGGCATCACGAATCTCTCCAGCGGCAAGATGGGCTTTGCCATCGCCCGCGCCGCGCGCGAGGCCGGGGCGGAGGTCACGCTGGTGTCCGGGCCGGTGCATCTGCCCACGCCGCGCGGCGTGCGGCGCATCCCGGTGCAGTCCGCCCAGGAAATGCTGCAGGCGGTGGTCGGCCAAACGCAGGACGCTACCGTCTTCATAGCGACTGCCGCAGTGGCCGACTGGCGTCCGGCGCAGCCGAGCGGGCAGAAGATCAAGAAAGACGGCTCGGGCGCCGTGCCCGCTCTGGCCTTCGTGGAGAACGAAGACATCCTGGCCACCGTGGCCCGGTCGGAGCGCGCCCGGTCCAAGGCCCTGTTCTGCGTGGGTTTCGCTGCGGAGAGCGAGAACCTGCTGGAACACGCCAGCGCCAAGCGGCTGCGCAAGGGCGTGCCGCTACTGGTCGGCAACATCGGCCCGGCCACCTTCGGGCAGGACGACAACGCGCTGGTGTTGATCGACGATCACGGCCACCGCACGCTGCCCCGGGCCTCCAAGCACGCCCTGGCGCGCGAACTGGTGGCCGACATCGCCGCTCGCCTTGCGGCACCCCGCTGATCGCGGCCCAGGTCTCCCGTCCTGCGGCCGGCGGCCTGCTCGAAAATCACCCGTTCCGGAGCCCCCATGCTTCCCCATCCCTCTCGCATCGATGCAGACACGCCGCCGGATGGCGACTTCGCCAGCTATGTCGAACGCCTGACCCGCCAGCCTGCGCCGGCGCGCCCGCCGGGCGACGCGGCCGTGCGGGGTGCGCAGAAGCCGCCGGGCGCCGTCCGGCCGTTGCCGCGCCCGCCCGGCGCTGCGGCAAGGCCTTCGCCGGCTGCGCCAGCATCGTTCTGGCAGCGCGTCTGGCATGCGCTGCAACAGGCCGCCGCAGCATCATCAAAAAGAAAGTAAGTGGTTATTCCGTGAAGATCGACGTCAAGATTCTCGACCCCCGCATGGCAGAGCAACTGCCGGCCTATGCCACCCCGGGCAGTGCCGGCCTGGACCTGCGCGCCTGCATCGATGCGCCGCTGACGCTGGAGGCGAACGCGTGGCAGCTGGTGCCCACCGGCATCGCCATCCACCTGCAGGACCCGGGCTATGCCGCGCTGATCCTGCCGCGCTCGGGGCTGGGCCACAAGCACGGCATCGTGCTGGGCAATCTGGTCGGGCTGATCGACAGCGACTACCAGGGCCAGCTCATGGTGAGCGCGTGGAACCGCAGCGACACGGCCTTCACGCTGCAGCCCATGGAGCGGTTGGCGCAACTGGTCATCGTCCCCGTGGTGCAGGCGCAATTCAATGTGGTGAGCGACTTCGGGGCTGCGTCGGCGCGGGGCGAGGGCGGCTACGGCTCCACCGGCAAACAGTAGCAGCCGCAGGGGCGCGGGCTGGTGTGCCCCAGCGGGCGGATCACCGCCACCTGATGGCAGTCCTCATGGCGGCCCTCGTGGCGGCCCTCATGGCGGCACCGCTTCGCTGTCAGCGCAGGACTGACGTGCCGGTCTGGCTTCGACCGGCACGCCACAAAGAATTCCACCCGCATCGTTGCAAGTGTGTGCAATGGTGCAATCGGTCAACGTTCCGGCGCCGCCGGCCATTGCATCGACAAAGGAGTTCTAACCATGCGTTCTTCCACCCGTCTCGCTTCCCTGGCTGCTTCCATTGTCGTTGCAGGCTCGCTGGCTGCATGCGCCCAGCAACCCCGCTACAACGACTATCCGTCGCAGCCCGTCTACAGCAATGCGCCGGTGTCCAACAACCAGTACGGCAACCAATACGGAAACCAGTACGGCAACGAATTCGGCACCGTGGCCCAGATCGAAACGCTGCGCGACAAGCCCCGCACCAGCGGCGCCGGCGCCGTGCTGGGCGCAGTGGTAGGCGGCGTGCTGGGCAACCAGATCGGCGGCGGCAGCGGCCGTGCGGCAGCCACCGTGCTGGGCGCGGTGGGTGGCGGCGTGGCCGGCAATGCCATCGAAGGCCGCGGCGGCAACAATGGGGCAGTCGAAGGCTATCGTCTGGTCATCAACCTGGACCAGGGCGGCCAGCGTATCTACGAAGTCGCCTCGCCCGGCGATCTGCGCACCGGCGACCGCGTTCGTCTCAATGGCGGCCAAATTTCCCGCATGTGACCTTCCGCATGTGACCTACCGCGTGTGACGCCTGGGGCTGCCTTCTCTCCGTGGACGGCAGAGCCCTCAACAAAAAACGGGCCCGAGAGGCCCGTTTTGCATTGTTGCGCCAGCCGTCGCTGACGGCTCGCCTTCCCGATCCGGAACGGTCAATGGAGCGTGTCGCCCGATCCGGTCGGCTGGATGCGGAAGAAGCCGGTGCCGGCCGTGCCGCGTTCCAGTTCCTCATCGGTTGCCTCGCGAACGCCCTGCACCACCAGATGCAGCCGCAGCGCGATGCCGGCCAGCGGATGGTTGCCGTCGAGCACGATGTGCTCCGGGTAGATCTGCGCCACCGTGTAGAGCGCGTCGCGCGGCGCTTCGGGGTTCGTGCCCGCGGGCAAGGCGGCTCCTTCGAACGTCATGCCTTCCTCGATGTCCGCCGGGAACAGCGTGCGGGGCTCGAGGAACAGCAGCTGCTCCTGGTAATCACCGAAGGCCTCCTCCGGCTCCAGGTGCAGGTCGAGTTTCGCGCCCGTCGAATGGCCTTGCAGGGCTTCTTCCACGCGCTCCAGCAGGTCGTCGCCACCCACCAGGAACTCCACCGGCTCGTCGAGGACGTCCAGTTCTTCGCCCAGCGTGTCTTTCAAGACCCAGGTCAGGGCGACCACACATTGTTGTTTGATTTCCATAGGAGAATTGTCGCAGCTTGACCACCGCCGTGAACACGGCCGCTTCGATCCCATGGATGTCCATTCGCCCCTGCCCCTGCTTGGAGGCCTCACGCCCGCGCAATTCATGCGCACCCACTGGCACAAGAAGCCTCTGCTGGTGCGACAGGCCGTGCCCGGCTTCGCGCCCACGGTCAGTCGCGCCGACCTGTTTGCGCTGGCCGGCGACGAAGGCGTGGAATCGCGCCTGGTGCAGCAAAAGGACGGCCAATGGCGGCTGCGCCACGGACCTTTCGCCCGCCGCTCGCTGCCGTCGTTGCAGGCCCCTGACTGGACCCTGCTGGTGCAGGGCGCGGACCTGCATGACGACGCCACGCACGCTTTGCTGCAGCAGTTCCGCTTCGTGCCCGAGGCGCGGCTGGACGACCTCATGATTAGCTACGCCAGCAACGGCGGCGGCGTCGGGCCACACTTCGACAGCTACGACGTGTTCTTGCTGCAGGCGCACGGCCGACGCCGCTGGCGCATCGGGCGGCAGAAGGACCTGACGCTGCGCGAAGGCATTCCGCTCAAGGTGCTGGAGCACTTCGAGCCGGAAGAGGAATTCGTGCTCGAGCCCGGCGACATGCTGTATCTGCCTCCCCGGTGGGCCCACGACGGTGTGGCCGAAGGCGAATGCATGACGTATTCGATCGGCTTCCGATCACCGCGCCGCGCCGACATCGCCCAGAGCATTCTGCTGCGACTGGCCGACGAGGCTACCGACGACGACGACACGCCCATCTACCGCGATCCGAAGCAGGAGGCTGTGGCGCTGCCGGGCGCCATTCCTGCTGCGCTGCAGGAGTTCGCGCGCGATGCGGTGCGCCGGGCCCTGGCCGATCCGCTGTCGGTGGAGCGTGCGCTCGGCGAATGGCTGACCGAGCCCAAGTCCAACGTGTGGTTCGACCCCGCGCCCGCCAGTGGCCTGCTGGAGGGCGTTGCGCTCGACCGGCGCACGCGCATGATGTATGACGACAAACACGTGTACATCAACGGCGAGAGTTACCGCGCCGCCGGCCGCGACGCCACGCTGATGCGCCGGCTGGCCGACGAGCGAGGCCTCACCGCGAAGGACCTGGCGCGGGCGAGCGACGATGCCCTTGAGCTGCTGTCATCCTGGTGCGACAGCGGCTGGGCGCACGCCCGGGCGCCGCAGGACTGACCAGGCCAATGCACCGATGAGCGACGATCCACGGGCTGCTGCATCGGGCTCCTTGACCGGCCTGGCCGAAGGGCGCTTCACCGGTCGGGAAGAATTTCGCCAACGGGTGCGCGATGCGTTGGCATGCGCCGCGCGCGAAGGCTGGCGCGAGATCATCGTCAGTGACACGGACTTCCACGACTGGCCCCTCGGCGAACGGGCGGTAGCGGAGTCGCTGCAGACCTGGTCGAAGTCGGGCCACAGCTTCACCATGCTGGCGGCCGACTTCGGCCCGGTGATGCGCCAGCACGCGCGTTTCGTGCAGTGGCGAAGCACCTGGGGCCACATCGTCACGGCGCGCAAGGCAGGTACCGCGCAGGCGCAGGAGGTGCCCAGCATGCTCTGGTCGCCCGGCTGGCATCTCCACCGGCTCGACCGGGAGCGATGCGTGGGCCTTTGCGGGCACCAGCCCGAGCGGCGCGCGCTGCTGCGAGAGGCGCTGAACGAATGGCTGGTGCGCCGCAGCGGGCCCGGCTTTCCGGCCACGACGCTGGGACTGTGAGCCGTCAGGGGCGTGCCTCCTGCCATGTGTCTCGGAGGGGCCCTGGGTCCGCTGCAGATCCTGGCAATCGCCGGTCCAGTGCTGCGGTTTGCGCCTGGTGGCTTGCACTCGCATGGGTCCGCAGCGCACACGGCCGCTCCCATTCCTGCAGCGGTTCCCCCTGATGGAAGCCCCGTCAGTGTTAGTCAGTATTGACGAAATTCCCTATAATTTACTGTTGGCATCAAATACCGCACGCGCTCTTTTTTTTGGTGCGCGCTGCCGGCCAACCGGACCGCTGCAAGAGTCGGACGTGGTGTCCATTCAAAAGAATCCCGTTTGTCCAAGAGGAAACCTGAAATGAAGAATTCCGTCGTTCTGGCCGCTTTGATCGCTGCTGCTGCCCTGTCCGCCTGCGGCAAGAAGGAAGAAGCTGCTCCTGCACCAGCTCCTGCCGTGGCACCGGCTCCTGTGGTGACGCCTGCTGCTTCCGCTCCCGTGGCTCCTGCCTCGGCTGCCGTGACGCCTGCCGCTCCTGCTTCCGACGCCGCCAAGGCTGCTGCCGACGCAGCTGCCGCTGCCGCGACCGGCGCTTCGGCTGCCAAATAAGCGACCAGATTCCGCGCCGGGTTCCCACCCGGCGCCGACTCCGAGCCCCGCACGACGTGTCGGGGCTTTTTTTTGCCTGCTGCCTTAACGCTGGTGGTTGTTTCTGGCAGATGGAACGGCCTGCTCGACCTCTGTGCCAGCGGCGCACGGCCCAAGGCACATGGCAGCCGGCCCTTCAGCCGACGTCGATCCAGCCGGTTCCTTCGCGGGGGTGTGCCACGTCGATGGCTTCTAGCGGCCAGCCCAGGGCATCGGCCAGTGCTGCGCGCGCCAGATCGGGATGGTTGTTCTGCGCGCTGAGGTGGGCCGCCACCACGCGGCGCAAGCCGGTGTGGCGCACGGTGCGCAATATGTCTGCCGACACCTGGTTCGGCAGATGGCCGAAGCGGCCGCTGATGCGGCGCTTGAGGAAGGCAGGGTAGGCGGATGCCTGCAGCATGTCCGGATCGTGGTTCGACTCCAGCAGCAGCGCATGGCAGTCGCGCAACTGCTCCAGCACATGCTCCGAGGCGTGTCCCAGGTCGGTCAGCAGGCCGACGTGGGTGGCGCCATCGCTGCAGCGCAGGTGCAGGGGTTCGCGGGCATCGTGCGGAACGGTGAAGGGGCGGGCCTCGAACGCGCCCAGGTCGATGGCCTCGCCGTCGCGGGCGATGCGCAGCAGGCCGTCGAAGTCGGGCGCGCCCAGGGCTTCATGCGTGCCCTGGCTCATCCACACCGGCACGCGGTGGCGCAGCACCAGTTTCTGGACGCAGCCGATGTGGTCGGAATGCTCGTGGGTGATGAAGACTGCGTCGAGCTGCGCGGGCGTGATGCCCGCCGCGGCCAGCTTGCCTTCCAGGATGCGGATGCCGAGTCCGCAGTCCATCAGCAGGCGGCGCCGCGGGCCGCCACCGCCCAGGCCGTCGCTGCCGCCTTCGATCAGCGTGGCATTGCCGGTGCTGCCGCTGGCCAGGTTGCGAAACCGCAGCACCGATCTGGGGCTTACTTCAGGTCGTCCGCCAGCACGCGCACGATGCGCTGGGCGTTGTCGGACGATTCGGGCGCGCCGGCAGCGTTGAGTACGGAAACCGTGCTCTTGTTGCCTTCGCTGCGCACCACGATGCGGTACTTGAGCGGCGGCACCGCGTCGGGCGAGCGGTTGAAGAGCTTGCCGAAGAAGCCGGGCTCCTTCTTGTCGGTGGGCGCCACGTAGCGGACGAAATAGACGCCCTGGCTGCGGTCGCGGTCTTCCACGGTGAAGCCGGTGCGGTCCAGCGACAGGCCGACGCGGCGCCATGCGCGGTCGAACGGCTCGTCGATCTGCACGGCCGGGGCGCCACCGACGTTGGCGATGCGGGCAACCGGCACCACTTGTGCGGGTGCGGCAGCGACGGCGCGGGATTGCTCCTCGCTCACGCCGAGCTTGACCATGATGCGGCGCAGGAACTCGGTTTCCAGCTCGGGATCGGCCGGGCGCGGTTGCCACACGGTCGTGTCCTTCTGGGTGTTGGAATACACCTCGATCATGCCGCGGTGGCTGACGAAGATCTCCGTCGTGCCGTTGGCCCCGCGCTCCAGGCGGGTGCGGAACTTGTCACGCTCGCCGGTGGAATACACCGAGTCGAAGATCTTGCCGATGGTCGAGCGGATGATGTCCTGCGGCAGCTTGGCGCGGTTCTCGGCCCAGTCCGTTTCCAGCAGGCCCAGGTTGGCCTGCTCGGTGGTGTAGACGAAGCCGTTTTCCAGCCAGAAGTCGCGCACCGGCTCCCACAGCTGGTCGGCCGGGCGGTTGACGACCAGCCAGCGCTGGTTACCGTCGCGCTCGATGCGCACGTCGCCGATGGTCTGCGGCGCGGCGTTGGCCTTGCCCACGGGGCGCTGGGCCTGGCCTGCCTCGAAAGCGGCGGCCGACACGGAGCCACCGGGCACGACGTAGCGGGAGTCGGTGGAGAGCTGGCGCAGATCGGGTGGCACCTCCAGCGTCGCGCCCTTGGTGGCGCTCTTGTAGTCGATCTTGTCGTTCTCCAGAACGGAGCAGGCGGACAGGGCCATGGCGAGGCCGAGCAGGCCCAGGCGGGTGGTAGCGTTCACGCGGAAATCCTCAGGTGATCTGGAAGTGCCGAAGCGGCAGGTTCGTGCTGCGGCGGACCGGATTAAAGCAGACCGCCGGCGCGCAGGGCGCCTTCGACGACGGCTTCGTTGGACGTGCCGAGCGGCGTCATCGGCAGGCGCAGCGTGCCGCCGCAGCGGCCCATGCGTTGCAGGGCCCACTTGACCGGGATGGGGTTGGCTTCGACGAACAGGTGCTTGTGCACGGGCATCAGCTGGCGCTGGATCTCCATGGCGCGGCGCGCATCGCCCGCCAGGGCGGCCACGCACAGCTCATGCATCAGGCGGGGTGCGACGTTGGCCGTCACGCTGATGTTGCCCTGGCCGCCGCAGAGCATCAGCGCCACGGCGGTCGGGTCGTCGCCCGAATAGACGGCGAAGCCCTGGGGCACGTCGCGGATCAGCCACTGGGCACGCTCGATGTTGCCGGTGGCTTCCTTGATGCCGATGATGCCGGGCACCTGCGCCAGGCGCAGCACGGTGTCGTGCAGCATGTCCGCGACGGTGCGGCCGGGCACGTTGTAGAGCACAATGGGCAGGTCGCCCACGGCTTCGGCGATCGCCTTGAAGTGCTGGTACTGGCCCTCTTGCGTGGGCTTGTTGTAGTAGGGCACGACCTGCAGCTGCGTGTCGGCGCCCACCTTCTTGGCGAAGCGCGCGAGCTCGATGGCTTCCGCCGTGGAATTGGCGCCGCAGCCGGCCATGATCGGCACGCGGCCGGCAGCCTGCTCGACGGCCACGCGGATGATCTCGCAGTGCTCTTCGACGTTCACGGTGGGCGATTCGCCCGTGGTGCCCACGACGCCGATGCAGTCGGTGCCCTCCGCGACATGCCAGTCGATCAGTTGGCGCAGGGTGGGGTAGTCCACGCTGCCGTCCTCGTGCATGGGAGTGACGAGGGCGACGATGCTGCCGGTGAGAGGAGCGCTGGAAAGGGTCATGTCCGCGTGGTGAAACGGTAAAAGAGCATTCTAACTAGGGATGATTCGATGCAACGCGCACCCCGGGGGCGGGCGTTGACGCTGCCGCTGCGGGCGCGAGCGCATGGCGCGCCGGAACGCTGCCCGGCAGTTCCCGCACGGCGGCGATACGCTGGACGAATCGCTCGGGCGCCGGCAGCCAGCCGTCTTCGAACGCCACGATACGTAGACCCTGGCAGACGGCCAGCAGTTCCCCGGGCGCGAGCAGAAAGTCCGGCCGCGAAGGACGGCCGACCGTCTCGTTGCCGGCGGCGAAGGTCTCATACAGCAGCACGCCGCCGGGCGCCACGCTGGCGACCAGCGTGGGCAGCAGCGGGCGCCAGAGGTAGTGGGTGACCACGACCGCGCCGAACTCGCGGCCGGTGAAGGGCCAGGGGCCGGATTCGATGTCGGCACAGACGGTTTCGACCGCCGGGGCTCCTGCGGGCGACCCAGCGCCCGATGCGGGGGACGTCAGCAGCGCCAGCTCCTCCAGTGCCTCGGCGGACCGGTCCACGCCGGTCACCGCATGGCCGAGTCCGTGCAGCCAGCGCACATGGCGGCCCCGTCCGCAGGCCACGTCCAGCACGCTGCTGCGCGCTGGCAGCAGGTGCGACCAGCGCCGGATCCAGTCGGAAGGAGGTTCGCTGCCGTGCATTGTCATGCTATTAAAATGATAGCTATCGGCCCTTGCATTCAGGGCGCAAACAGGTGTTTTGATTCAAAATTCGCTCAGAAGCACGACCAGACCTGGTCGGCCATCATCACCACGAAGTCGGGCTGGGTGTAGAGCAGGAACACCACCGCCAGCAGGGCGGCGCCCGCCGCCCACGCCAGGCCGGTGGCCCAGCGGCCGGCACGGCGGCGGCGCCCGGGGTGGGTGGAAGCGGCAGGGGAGGGCATGGCGGGGCGCAGGCGGTTGGCCGGCTTCAAGCCGGCTGCGGCTGACGGCTGATGGCGGTCTCGCGCACCGGCAGGTTGACCAGGCCGGCGAACACGCCGAGGGCGATGGAGAGATACCACACCACGTCATAGCTGCCCGTGCGGTCATACAGGTAGCCGCCCAGCCACACGCCCAGGAAGCTGCCGATCTGGTGGCTGAAGAACACGAAGCCGCTCAGCATCGACAGATGCTGCACGCCGAAGATCTGCGCCACCGTGGCGTTGGTCACCGGCACGGTGGAGAGCCACAGCGCGCCCATCACGGCCGAGAAGATGTAGACCGACATGGGCGTGAGCGGCGCCAGCAGGAAGATGCTTATGGCCACCGCCCGCGCGAAGTAGATGAAGGCCAGGATGTAGCGCTTGGGCATGCGCTGGCCCAGCGTGCCGGCGATGTAGGTGCCGAAGATGTTGAAGAGCCCGATCAGCGCCAGCGCGTAGCTGGCCACCTGGGGCGACAGGCCGTGGTCCTTCAGGTAGCTGGGCATGTGCACGCCGATGAACACCACCTGGAAGCCGCAGACGAAGTAGCCGGCCGTCAGCAGCAGGAAGCTCGGGTGGTGCAGCGCTTCGGACACGGCGTGGCCGATGGACTGCTTGCGCGGCGCCGGGGCAGCACCGCGAGCGGCGGGCCCGAAGCCCGGCTCGCGCAGGCCGAAGGCGAGCGGCACGATCAGCAGCACCATCAGCGACAGCGCCAGCAGCGCGGTCTGCCAGCCCAGCTGCGCGATCAGCTGGCCCTCGACCGGCACCATCAGGAACTGGCCGAACGAGCCTGCCGCCGCCGCCACACCCATGGCCCAGGAGCGTCGCTCCGGCGCGATCTGCCGCCCGAGCACGCCGTAGATCACGGCATAGGTCGTGCCCGCCTGGGCTGCACCGATCAGCACGCCCGCCGTCAGCGCGAAAGAGAGCGGCGTGGGCGACAGCGCCATGCCGGCCAGGCCCGCGGCATACAGCACCGCTCCGCCCATCAGCACGCGGAAGGCGCCGAACCGGTCGGCCGCCATGCCGGCGAAGATGCCGAAAACACCCCAGGCGATGTTCTGCACCGCGATCGCCAGGGCGAAGGTCTGCCGCGTCCAGCCCATCTCCTGCGTGATGGGCTGCAGCCACAGGCCGAAGCCGTGGCGGATGCCCATCGACAGCGTGACGATGGCGGCCCCGCACAGCAGCACCTGTGCCATGGACAGTTTTCTTGTTTCTTGATGCATCTGGCGAATGTAGCCAAATCCGCCCGTGGGCGCTGGTGCCCACCCGTCAGGGAACGGCCCGGGGGCGTCGCGTGGGAGACGCAGGCTGGATCGCCCGGGGCGTTCGGCGGGGCAATGTGGACAGCAGTGGGCTGTGGTTATATCCAGCACTACAATCCGCCGCCATGGCAGTCAAACCCGCATCCTCCTCCGCAAGCAGCGAATATTCCGAAGGCTCGATCCGCGTCCTCAAGGGCCTGGAGCCCGTCAAGCAGCGCCCGGGCATGTACACCCGCACCGACAACCCGCTGCACATCATCCAGGAAGTGCTGGACAACGCGGCCGACGAGGCGTTGGCCGGCCACGGCAAGAAGATCAAGGTCACGCTGCATGCCGACGGCTCGGTCAGCGTGGAAGACGACGGCCGGGGCATTCCCTTCGGCCTGCACCCGGAAGAGAAGGCGCCGGTGATCGAGCTGGTGTTCACCCGCCTGCATGCGGGCGGCAAGTTCGACAAGGGCAAGGGCGGCGCCTACAGCTTCTCGGGCGGCCTGCACGGCGTGGGCGTTTCGGTGACCAACGCGCTGGCCCTGCGGCTGGAGGCCTACACCCACCGTGAGGGGAAGATCGCGCAACTGGTGTTCCAGGGCGGCGATGTGACCGAGCCGCTGACCTCGCGCCCTCTGGCGGCTGGCGAGCGCAAGCAGGGCACCACGGTGCGCGTGTGGCCCGACCCCAAGTATTTCGAGACCGCCGCGCTGCCCATGGGCGAGCTCACCCACCTGCTGCGCAGCAAGGCCGTGCTGATGCCCGGCGTGACCGTGACGCTGGTCAACGAGAAGTCGAAGGAAACCCAGACCTGGCAATACAAGGGCGGCCTGCGCGACTACCTGGCGCAGACGCTGCACGCCGACCCGGTGATCCCGCTTTTCGAAGGCGAGGGCTTTGCCGACCGCCACAGCGAGAGCTTTGCCGAGGGCGAGGGCGCGTCGTGGTGCGTGGGCTTCACCGACGAGGGCGCGCCGGTGCGCGAGAGCTACGTCAACCTGATTCCCACCAGCGCGGGCGGCACGCACGACGCCGGTCTGCGCGATGGGCTTTTCAACGCGGTCAAGAGCTTCATCGAGCTGCATTCGCTGTTGCCGAAGGGCGTGAAGCTGCTGCCCGAGGACGTGTTCGCCCGCGCCAGCTACGTGCTGTCGGCCAAGGTGCTGGATCCGCAGTTCCAGGGCCAGGTGAAGGAAAAACTCAATTCGCGCGACGCGGTGCGGCTGGTGTCCAGCTTCGTGCGTCCGGCGCTGGAGCTGTGGCTGCACCAGCACGTCGAATACGGCAAGAAGCTGGCGGAACTCGCCATCAAGGCGGCGCAGACGCGCCAGAAGGCCGGCCAGAAGGTCGAGAAGAAGAAGGGCTCCGGCGTGGCCGTGCTGCCCGGCAAGCTCACCGACTGCGAGAGCCGCGACCTGTCGCACAACGAAGTCTTCCTGGTGGAGGGCGATTCCGCCGGCGGCAGCGCCAAGATGGGCCGCGACAAGGAATGCCAGGCCGTGCTGCCGCTGCGCGGCAAGGTGCTCAACACCTGGGAGGTGGACCGCGACCGCCTGTTCGCCAACAACGAGATCCACGACATCTCGGTGGCGCTGGGCGTCGATCCGCACGGCCCGGGCGACACCCCCGACCTGTCCGGCCTGCGCTACGGCAAGGTCTGCATCCTCTCGGATGCCGACGTGGACGGCTCGCACATCCAGGTGCTGCTGCTCACCCTGTTTTTCCGCCACTTCCCCAAGCTCATCGAAGCCGGCCACATCTACGTCGCCCGGCCGCCGCTCTTCCGGGTGGACGTGCCCGCGCGCGGCAAGAAGCCGGCCTCCAAGGTGTATGCGCTGGATGAGGGCGAGCTCGAAGCCATCCTCGACAAATGCGCCAAGGACGGCGTGGCGCGCGAGAAGTGCCAGATCAGCCGCTTCAAGGGCCTGGGCGAGATGAACGCCGAGCAGTTGTGGGAGACCACCCTCAATCCCGACACGCGCCGCCTGCTGCCAGTGCAGCTGGGTGCGCTGGACTTCGCGGCCACGGCCAGCCTCATCACCAAGCTGATGGGCAAGGGCGAGGCGGCCGCACGGCGCGAGCTGATGGAGCTGCACGGCGACGCCGTGGACGTGGACATCTGATGAGCCGACACCTTCGCGCGGCGCTGCACGCCCTGACCCCGCTGCTGCCGCTGATGCCGTTGCGCCGCGCGCCTGGCGCAGCGCGCAGCCGGGAGCGCGGCGGCCCGGCTGCCTGCGCGGAGTTTCGAAGCGTTTTTGGCCTCCGGCGCTTGATCTGCCTGGGCATGGTGCTATGGTTTTCGCAGCAGCCGGCGCATGCCGATCTGTGGGCGCATGTCGATGAACGGGGCGTGACGCACTTCGCGGCCGAGCGCATCGACGAGCGCTACACGCTGTATTTCCTTGGCGATGTGTTCGATTCCACCATCGACGGCAACGCCGCCGGCACCGGCATCGTTCCGCCCGGCACCGCGCCCGAGGCCACGGCGGCGGGCGCGCGGCGGCTGGCGTATTTCGACATCGCCCCCGAGGTCAAGCGCGTCAAGCACCACCTGCGAGCGTCCGCCACCCAGCAGGGGCTCGACTACGAACTGCTGCAGGCCGTGATCGCCACCGAATCGGGTTTCGATGCGCAGGCGGTGTCGCCGCGCGGTGCCGTGGGGCTGATGCAGGTCATGCCGGCCACGGCCCAGCGCTTCGGGGTCGCCGGCGCGCCACGCCGCTCGGTGCAGCAGCAGCTGACCGACCCCGGCACCAACGTGGCTGCCGGCGCGCGCTACTTGCGGCACCTGCTCGACCTGTTCGAGGGTCGGCTCGACCTGGCCCTGGCGGCCTACAACGCCGGCGAGGGTGCCGTGCGCCGCGCGGGCGACCGCATTCCGGCCTACCGTGAAACCCAGAACTACGTGAAGAGCGTGATGGGGCTGTATGCCCTGCTCAAGCCCGTCGCAACGCTCCCGCCGGCCGCGCGCGCTGCCAGCGGCCGCGTGCGCATGGAACTCGCCAGCCCCGGCGGCGGTGCCGCAGCGCCCGACCCCCGCTGACCGGTGGGAGGGCGGGCCGGCAGCAGCGGCACCCCCGCAGCAGCCTCCGCCGCCCACCGCGTCTCAGCCACCGCGCCCCCGCTTTTCCTTTTACTTTTCCCTCATCTTCCTGCCTCCTGATTCCGACGCATGAGCGACAACGACCAATCCACCCTCGACCTTTCGCAGCCCGCACCCGACGACGGCCAGAGCCTGGCCGGCTACGCCCAGCGCGCCTATCTGGAATATGCGCTCTCCGTGGTCAAGGGCCGTGCGCTGCCCGACGTCTGCGACGGCATGAAGCCGGTGCAGCGGCGCATTCTTTTCGCCATGGAACGCATGGGCCTGGCCTACAGCGGCCCCAACCGCAACACCGCCGCCAAGCCGGTGAAAAGCGCCCGCGTTGTGGGCGACGTGCTGGGCCGCTTCCACCCGCACGGCGACCAGTCGGCCTACGACGCACTGGTGCGGCTGGCGCAGGATTTCAGCCAGCGCTATCCGCTGATCGACGGCCAGGGCAACTTCGGCAGCCGCGACGGCGACGGCGCGGCGGCCATGCGCTACACGGAAGCGCGGCTCACCCGCATCGCCGGCCTGCTGCTCGACGAGATCGACCAGGGCACGGTCGATTTCGTGCCCAACTACGACGGCTCGACCGAGGAGCCGCGCCAGCTGCCGTCGCGCCTGCCGTTCGCGGTGCTCAATGGCGCCAGCGGCATCGCGGTGGGCCTGGCCACCGAGATCCCCAGCCACAACCTGCGCGAGGTGGCCGACGCCTGCGTGGCGCTGGTCAAGAACCCCAAGCTCAGCGACGAAGAGCTGTTCGCCCTGATCCCCGGGCCCGACTACCCGGGCGGCGGCCAGATCATCAGCAGCACGGGCGACATCCAGGATGCCTACCGCACCGGGCGCGGCAGCCTGAAGGTGCGTGCGCGCTGGAAGATCGAAGACCTGGCGCGCGGCCAGTGGCAGCTGGTGGTCACCGAGCTGCCGCCGGGCGTCTCGACCCAGAAGGTGCTAGAAGAGATCGAGGAACTCACCAACCCCAAGGTCAAGGCGGGCAAGAAGGCGCTCGGCGCCGAACAGGTGCAGCTCAAGGCCACGCTGCTGGGCGTGCTGGACGTGGTGCGCGACGAGTCCAGCAAGGACGCGCCGGTGCGACTGGTGTTCGAGCCCAAGACGGGCCGCGTGCCGCAGCAGGAGCTGATCACCGCGCTGCTGGCGCACACCAGCCTGGAAACCTCGGCCCCCATCAACCTGACCATGGTGGGGCTGGACGGCAAGCCCATGCAGAAATCGCTGCGGCGCATGCTGCAGGAATGGGTGGATTTCCGCCAGCAAACCATCACGCGGCGCAGCCGGCACCGGCTCGACAAGGTGCTGGACCGCATCCACATCCTGGAGGGGCGGCAGACGGTGCTGCTCAACATCGACGAGGTGATCGCCATCATCCGCGCGGCCGAGGAGCCCAAGGCCGCGCTCATCGCCCGCTTCAACCTGTCCGACCGCCAGGCCGAGGACATCCTGGAAATCCGCCTGCGCCAGCTGGCGCGGCTGGAGGCCATCAAGATCGAGCAGGAATTGAAGGAGCTGCGCGAGGAGCAGGGCAAGCTCCAAGACATCCTGGACAACCCCGCCTCCCTGCGCCGCTTGATGGCCCGCGAGATCGAGTCGGATGCCAAGCAGTTCGCCGACGCGCGCCGCACCCTCATCCAGGCCGAGAAGAAGGCCGTCGCCGAGGTCAAGGTGGTGGACGAGCCGGTCACGGTGGTCGTCTCGCAGAAGGGCTGGGTGCGCGCACGCCAGGGGCATGGGCACGCTGCGGGCAGCTTCGCCTTCAAGTCGGGCGACGGGCTCTATTCCACGTTCGAGTGCCGCACCGTGGACACCCTCATCGTCTTCGGCAGCAATGGGCGCGTCTATTCGGTGGCGGTGGCGCAGCTGCCGGGCGCGCGCGGCGACGGCCAGCCCATCACCACGCTGATCGAGCTGGAAAGCGGCACGCAGCCGCTGCACTACTTCGCGGGCCCGGCCGGCGCGGCGCTGCTGCTGGCCAGCTCCGGCGGCTACGGTTTCATCGCGGCGGTGGAACACATGACGGCGCGCAACCGCAGCGGCAAGGCCTTCGTCACGCTGGCCGAGGGCGAGCAGCTGTGCAAGCCTTCGCACGCGGCCTTCACCAGCGGCGGGCAAGCGCTGGCGCCCGCAACGCACGTATGCTGTGCCTCCACCGGCGGGCGCATCCTGACCTTCGAGATCACCGAGCTCAAGCAGATGGCCAACGGTGGCCGGGGCCTGATGCTGATCGACCTGGACGACAAGGACACGCTGGCCGGCGCGGCGGCCTACACCCGCAGCGTGCGCATCTCGGGCGTGGGACGCGGCGGCAAGGAGCGGGACGAGACGCTGGAGATCCGCAGCCTCAACAACGCCCGCTTCCCTCGCGGGCGCAAGGGCAAGGCGGCCGACCTGGGCTTCAAGCCGAACGCCGTGCAGCGCGTAGAGTGAGCGCGGCGGGCGCCTGGCCGCAGCCCGGCACGCGCAATGAAGCAAGGCCGCCCGTCGCTGGCGGCTTTTTCTTGTCCGGCTGCTGCGTGGCTGCGGCTCGGGATGGGGGACCTGGGCTGGAGACTTGGTAAAAACGCCGACTGGCGTTTCGGTGGGTATCCAAGCACCATGCGGTCGTACCCCGTGAATCGATGTCCTTGCCGTTGCGTGCCGCTGTTTCCCCAGGAGCTCACCCTATGAAAGACTTGAAGATTTCCACCCGGCTCGCACTGGGGTTCGCGCTGATCCTGCTCGTCATGTTCCTGATGAACATGCTCGGGCTGACCAACATGGGCGCCATGGTCCGGGCCGTGAAGGGCGTCGGCTCGGAAGCGGTCGTGAAGGAGCGCCTGATCAGCGACTGGGCGCGCAACATCCACACCAGCGTGCAGCGGACCAAGGCCGTGGCAGTCAGTGCGGACGAGGCGCTGAGCGAACGGTTCGCCGAAGAGGCGGCGGCGTCCTCGCGCCAGTCGGGCGAGCTGCTCAAGCGTATCGATGCGCTGCTGCAGAGCGACGAGGAAAAGGCGCTGATGGCCGACATCCAGAAGACGCGCGCCGCCTACCTCGCCTCCCGTGACGCCCTCTACAAGGCCAAGCGCGAAGGCCGGCTCGACGAGGCCCAGCGCCTCTTCACGCAGGACTTCCAGCCGCTGACGATGCGCTACCTGCAGAGCGTGCAGCAGCTGCTCGATCTGCAGCGCAGCCACATCGACACGGCGCTCTGGCAGGTGGAATCCGGCTACCTGCAGACCCGCACCGCCGTGATCCTGTTCACCGTGCTGGCCGTCGCCCTGGGTGCCGCGATCGCCTACTGGATCACCCGTGGCATCACCCGGCCGCTGGGCGAGGCGGTGCGCGTGGCGCGCGCCGTGGCGGCCAACGACCTGACCAGCGCCATCGCCGTGACGACGCGCGACGAAACCGGCCAGTTGCTGGAAGCGCTGCGCCAGATGAACGACAACCTGGCACAGATCACCGGCCGGGTGCGCCAGGGCGCGGACAGCATCGCCGGCGCCGCTGGCGAGATCGATGCGGGCAACCAGGACCTGTCGGCCCGCACCGAGCGCCAGGCCAGCTCGCTGCAGCAGACGGCCGCGTCCATCGAACAGCTGACCAGCGCCGTGCGCCAGAACGCCGACAGCGCCCGCCAGGCCAACCAGCTCGCGGCCCAGGCCTCGCAGGTGGCGGGTGAGGGCGGCCAGGTCGTCGCCGGCGTGGTGCAGACCATGGGCGCCATCGATGCCTCCTCGCGCCGCATCGCCGACATCATCGGCGTGATCGACGGCATCGCCTTCCAGACCAACATCCTGGCGCTGAACGCGGCCGTGGAAGCCGCCCGCGCGGGCGAGCAGGGCCGGGGTTTCGCCGTCGTCGCGGGCGAGGTGCGGGCGCTGGCCGGGCGCAGCGCCGAAGCCGCGAAGGACATCAAGGCGCTGATCGGCGATTCGGTGGCCCGCGTGGACGAAGGCTCGCAACAGGTCGCCGAGGCCGGCCGCACCATGGAATCGGTGGTGGACAGCATCCGGCGCGTGGCTGACATCATGGGCGAGATCAGCGCCGCGAGCGCGGAGCAGAGCACCGGCATCGAGCAGGTCAGTCAGGCCATCGGGCAGATGGACCAGGTGACGCAGCAGAACGCGGCGCTGGTCGAGGAAGCCGCCGCAGCGGCCGGCTCGCTCAAGTCGCAGGCCGCAATGCTCTCCGAGCTGATGGCCGCTTTCCGGCTGCGGGATGGCGCCACGCAAGGCAAGCCGCCGGCCGTAGCGGCCGCAGCGGCCGCAGCGGCCGCCGCGCCGACGCCTCGGTCGGCCGCGCCCGTGCCGGCGCCCGCCGGGGTGCTGCAGGCCCCTGCAAGACCCGCGGCCCCGGTGCCATCGCGCGCAGCCGCCGTGGCGAAGCCGCAGGCGCGCACCGCGCCGGCGCTGGCAGGGCGGCCTGCACCGGCCCGCGCGGCGGTGCCTCGCGCTGCCACATCGTCACCATCGCCGGCCTCGCCGCCGCCGGCCGCCGCTGCGCGCAAGTCCAGCCAGAGCGACGACGATTGGGAAACCTTCTGACGCAACGCGGGACGTGACGGCCCGAAGGGCAGGGGACCGTGGGCCGCACTGGCGACTGCATGCACGGGCGGTGCGTCGGCCGGCGCCCGCGCATGCCGGGACTGCCCGCCGTGCCCCGCTGCGCCCGTGCGCTGCCCGCTACACCGCCTCGGCGCTGAATCTGTCCACCGGCGCTGCGATCTGCGCCTGGCAGGCCACCAGCGGCAGGTCGCGCTGGCCCGGGGAAGTGCGCGACACCAGTGCGTAGAGGCTGCTCACTGCGCCCGCCACTGCGTCCGGCGTTGGCTTTCCGCGCAGCAGGTGGCCCAGCAGCACGGCGGAAAACACGTCGCCCATGCCGTTGGGCAGCGGCTGCAGATCGACGTATGGCGTCTTCACCAGCCAGGCCGCATCGGCGGTGACGGCCAGCGTGGCCAGGCGATCGGCCGGCAGGTCCGGCGTGCGCAGGCTGGTCACCACGACCAGCGAGGGGCCCGTGCCGGGCGCAGCGCCCAGCAGGCTGCGGGCGGCGGCGATGGCCTCCGGCACCGACGCCAGCGGCGCGCCGTGCAGCAGTTCGAATTCGTAGTGATTGGGCGTGATGATGCTGGCCTGGGCGAGTGCCCGCCGCCGCAGGAACTCGGGAATGCCGGGGCGAACGAACAGGCCCCGGCCCACGTCGCCCATCACCGGGTCGCACAGGTAGTGCAGCCCGGGTCGGGCGGCGCGAATTTCCTGCACCGCCGCCAGGATCGCCTCGCCCACGCCGGCATCGCCCAGGTAGCCGGACAGCACCGCCGTGCAGCGCGCCAGCACGCCGCGCGCGCGCAGCCCGTCCAGCACGTCGGCGATGTGCGCGGGGGTGAACACCTGGCCCTTGAACTCGCCATAGCCCGTATGGTTCGAGAACTGCACCGTGTGCACCGCCACCGGCTGGATGCCCAGCAGCTGCAGCGGCAGCATGGCCGCGTCGTTGCCCACGTGCCCGAAGGCGACGTGCGACTGGATGGACAGGACCAGGGGAGTTTCGGTGGAGGGCGCAGTCATGGGCGTGGGCGTAGGCGTCCGGGGTCCGGCGTTCGGCGGGCCCTCAGGCCAGCTCGGCGATCAGTTCGATCTCGACGCAGGCGCCCATCGGGATCTGCGCCACGCCGAAGGCGCTGCGGGCGTGCACGCCCTTGTCGCCGAACACCTGGCCCAGCAATTCGCTGGCGCCATTGGTGACCAGATGCTGTTCGGTGAAGTCGCCGGTGGAATTGACCAGGCTCATCACCTTCACGATGCGTGCCACGCGGTTCAGGTCGCCCCCGGTGGCGGCATGCAGCGTGCCCAGCAGATCGATGGCCACCGCCCGTGCGGCTGCCTTGCCTTCCTCGGTGGCGATGTCGCGGCCGAACTGCGCGGCCCAGGGCTTGCCGTCCTTGCGGGCGATGTGGCCGGACAGGAAGACCAGGTTGCCGGTCTGCACATAGGGCACATAGGCGGCCGCGGGCACGGAGACCGGCGGCAGGGTGATCTGGAGTTCTTTCAGCTTGTCGTAAACGCTCATGGCAGTCCTTTCGGTGAGGGCAGATGGGTTGAATGCGGAACCTGCGCAAGTGTTACATAGCCAGGCCGGCGGTCCGGCATCGGCAGGTGCTGCCTTAGCATGCTGGCATGCCCGCCCATGGTCCCGTGCATGCCAGCGTTCGCCCCCCCGTTCCATCGGCCGGGCGGGCGCCCTGGCTGCTGCCCTCGCTGCTGCTGGGTGTCATCGCGGGCACGGCCTTGCAGCTGCAGCAGACCGCGTTGTGGCCTGCCTGGGGCTATGCGGCCCTGGCGGCCGGATCGCTGCTGGCGGGCGGTGTGCTCGGCGGGCGGCGGCGCGCCCATGGGCTGCGGCATGCCGGGGCGCTGGTGCTCGGTGCCGGCCTGGTGTTCGCCCTCTGCGGCCTGCGCGCGGGCGGGTTCCTGGCGCACGCGCTGGACCCGGCGCTGGAAGGTCGTGACGTGCGCATCACGGCCCTGGTGGCGGCCATGCCCCAGCCGCTCGAAGGTGCGCTGCGCCTGCCGCTCGAAGTCGAGTCCGCCCAGCTGAACGGCGCTGCGGTGCGGGTGCCGGAGCGGATCGACGTCTCCTGGTACTTCGGCCCGTTCATGCGGGACGGGGGTGCCGGCTCGCTGGCCGGGGCCGTGGCGGAGCTGCAGAGGCCGCCGCCGCCCACGGTGCGTGCGGGCGAACGCTGGGAGCTGACCGTGCGCCTGAAGGCGCCGCACGGTGCGCGCAACCCGCACGGCTTCGACTACGAACTGACGCTCTGGGAGCAGGGCGTGCAGGCCACAGGCTATGTGCGCGCCGGCCCGCGCGACGCACCGCCGCGGCTGCTGGCAGCCACCGCCCGCCATCCCGTCGAGCAGGCCCGCCAGCGGGTGCGCGACGCCATCCTGCAGCGTCTGGCCGGCCCTGCGGCAGCAGCCTCGCAGACAGGCGACGCGGACCGCGCCGCCCAGCGTGCGGCCGGCGTGGTGGCCGCGCTGGTCACGGGCGACCAGCGCGCCATCGACCGGTGGAGACCGACAATCAAGTTCTACTCGGAGCTTCTCTCTAGAGCCTGCTTTTTGGCGCTGGCTGCCTGACAATTAGTTCTACTTTGGTGCGTGGTCCTGCCTCCGCAGAATTTACAAAGGAGTTCTACGCTAGCGGCGACTTGTCGGCTACTTGGATAGGCTAGGTATTCGGCGGATAACCGTTACACGGGTGCGGACAATAGTCAACAGCTCACGCTCAACAGCGGTTGCCTACAACGGGCGATGGCGTGAGCGAAGCTGGCTAAGTAGCATTGTATTGACCATAAGAGCAGCCAACGTGGGCTATTCTTCCAAAGAAGAAGTCAGCCTGCTAAGGTGTCCAGATAACTACAACGACCAGGGAAATGTCGAACTTTAAGAAGTACCTTGCTTCATTGGAGCGCTGTAGAGAGATTGCCCGCCTAGAGCATCAGTTTGTCACGCATGCCTTCAGAGGCTGCGATAAGGTGGTAGAGAGGCTAGAACACGCCTATGCCACAGTCGTCAAGCGAGTTCCCAAGGAGGGCAATGCCGGGGCTAGCGCAAGCCTCGCGCAGCTACAAGACACGCTGAAGAGCTCGTATACCACCATGCGTGCGGCACGGCTTATAAATCTACAAGCAAAAGTTGAACAGAACGACTACTTCAATGTGATGTTGTTCGGTCGGACAATGTCAGGAAAGAGCACCCTTCGCGAGGCTCTGACTGGCGGCGATGGCTCCACCATCGGCACGGGCGCGCAACGGACAACACTTGATGTCAAACACTACGAGTGGAACGAGCTTAGGGTCGTAGACACACCCGGGTTCGGAGCCGTTGAAGGTGACGAGGACACCAAAAAGGCAAGAGAGACGCTTGAGCGAGTTGACCTTGTTCTTTTTCTTCTGAGCAGTGACAGCATCCAGGAGTGTGCATTTAACGAGCTGAAGCACATAGCGGAGCGGAATACGCCGCTTATCTTCGTGCTGAATATGAAGAAGAACCTGGAAAGCGAAGGGAATCGCCGCCGCGCGTTGAGGTCGCCAGAAAAGGTCATTTACAAGCCTGACGAGATTCAAGGACATGAGGAGCGACTTCGGTTCTTGGCGGGGGAGGCGGGCCTAAACCCTTCGCAAGTACGTGTCATCCCAATTCATGCCCAAGCCGCGTTTCTCGGCACGCAAGCCTCAGGCCTTGAGTCTGAGGAGCTCCGAGAACTCGGAAGGCTTGACCAGCTACTCGGCACCATCTGCCAAGATGTCCAGGCAAATGGACCGATTCGGCGCATACAAAGCTTCTTGGACTCAGCCTTGCTGCACGTGGTCCAACAGCTAGCACTCTTCACCGCTCAGCGCGACAGGCTTGAAAAGCTGAAACCCGAATGTGAATCGGGTGCAGAGCGAATCGCTACGTGGCGCAGGCAGCTATCAACCTCGGCCCCGAAAAAGGTTCGAGCATCCGTAGACGCAATTTACAAGGAGCTTGAAGATTCGATTCCTGACTTCGTAGATGCGAATGCTGAAAGAAGCGATGTTGCTGACCTATGGAAGGTGCATGTCAATCGGCTCAATGTACAAAAGAGAATCGAGGCTACGGCTCAATCTTTGGCTATGGAAGTGAAGGAGGGACTCCAGAGTTTCTCTGACGAGATGCATGAAGGTTTGGAATTTTCTGCATCTCATGAAAATTCCCCGGAGGTGAAGGGCTTCGATGAGTGGGACTACAAGCGCATAAACGGCTGGACTTCGGCAATCGTTGGTGGGCTTGGCGCTATTGCTTTCGCCATGTCGTGGAACCCTATCGGGTGGGCTGCCGCAGGCATTTCACTTGCGTTCTCTTTTTTTGGCTACCTTTCGGATAGTAGAACTTCAAAGCTAAGTGCAGCTAAACGGAAGATGGAGGAACGACTTCGTGAGAGCGTGGAGGAGACGAAGAAAGGGTGCCGAAAGGCCCTATCCGCATGGATTCTATCGGACCTTCTAGATGGCATGGTCGGATTTGCGGAGCGTCGGCTAAATGCCATTTTAGAGGGAATTCGAGAATTCGAAAATGCGCTTGAAGAAGCTCAGTATCAAATCGATGAAGTTCAAGCGGATATTAACCTTCGCTTGCTACAGCGTGTTGCGACGGTGATATCGGGGCGGAACAACTCACTTCCGCCGGCTCGCAGGCTCGTTCGAACGCCGGGCTATGCAAGCTACTTACTCACGACCGAGCGCTTCCGGGACGTTGAGTTGCTTAGGCGGATGGGCTCAGTCTTGAACGAGCGCATTGAGGTAATCCAGGAAACTTCGAAGCAAGACGTTTTAATGTATTTGTTTCGGGGGCTCGTTCAATACGTCGAAGTCAAGAGTATCAAGGAGGCGGTGCTCTACGCCCCCGCTGCGAACATTGGAAAAATCACAGGAAACCGCGGTCGACGGATTCGTCTCGCCGCAGCACTCACCGCTTGTCAATTAAAGATTCAGGCAATCAAGGGAGATACGCATGCAGGACTTCATCTACAACCAACTCAAGGCTAAAGCCGCTGAGCTCGAAAAGGCTTGCCGTCTTCAGGTTGACCCAAATTACGTTTGCAATAACTCTGAAGAGTCGAAGTTGAGGATTGCATTTGTCGGGCAATACAATGCCGGGAAGTCATCCTTGGTGAAGATGCTCACTGGCATAGAAAGCATTGCCATCGGCGCTAACGTTACCACAGATAGCTCCAGAGACTACAACTACAAGGGCCTTCATATCGTAGATACGCCCGGAATTCGAGCGGGCTACAGTGTTGCACATGATGAAGCGGCCTTCACAGCGATTGCGAAAGCCGACCTGCTCGTCTTTGTTATCACTAATGAATTGTTCGACGAAGTTCTCAAGGTCGAGTTTAAGAGGTTGTGCTTCGAACTTCATCGTGAGAAGGAGATTCTTCTTGTTATTAACAAGTCTCAGAACGATGCTGGCACTAAACAAACCAAACTCGATGGTATCGCTTCGGTTCTTCAGCCGCTTATTCCTGAAAGCTTTCCCATCATTTTCACCGACGCAGCGTCCTACTTCGAAGCTCTTGACGAAGACGATGAGGGGGAGAAATGGGAACTGCTTGAGCTTTCAAATCGCAGCGGCCTGATGGCAGCTATTGACAACTTCTCCGCAGAACGTGGTCTCTACGCGCGCCTGACAACCCCGCTGCAGGGAGCTTTGGAGGACCTACAAACCGCTCTTGAGAAATTGCAGCCAACAAGTCCCCTTGAAGGCGGCGCCATTTCATTGATGAGGCAAGTAAAGCGTCTACTCCTAGAAAGTCGTCGCAGCTTTGAAAAGAGCGCTACGGCCATCATCGAAACCACGCACAGCAAGATTATTCGAGAGGGGTCCGCGTTGGCCTCGCTCGTCGGCGGTTCCGCCGACGACTTCGAGCGCACGCAGGCCAGTGCGGCTGCAACTTGCAAACGTGCTGGCGATGACGCTAATACTGCAATCTCGGACCAGCTACAGGCGGATTTGAAAGACCTTGAAGATAATCTTGAAGTGCTTGCTAAATCCCCTATGGCCAAGCGAGTCATGGAGGCTTTGGGTGTGGTTGATTCTGATAACTATGCCTCCATGAAGGACTCAGGCCTTATCTCTCACAGTCCAGTTAACGACAAGCCTTTCGATGCTGCTTTCGGGAAGAGCATCACAGAGAACGCGCAGAAGGGTCTCGCCCTTATAGCGAAGAGCGCTGTCGGAAACTCTGCCAAGGAAGGGCTAAAGGGCGTCTCTGGCAGCGCGCTACACGAGACCGTTAAGAAAGTTGGGGAGCTAGTCGGTTACAAATTTAAAGCTTGGGAAGCAGTAAAGATTGCCGACTACATCGGGAAGGGGGCGAAGTTCTTAGGTCCGGTTATGGCCATCGCCGGCATAGGAATGCAGTTCTATTCTGACCGTCAGGAGGTAAACGCAGAAGGGAAGATGGTCGAGGCACGACGAGAGATTCGCCATGGCTTCTTAGCCTATGCTGAGGCTACGAAATCAAACCTTCAGTCTGCCGTCACGGAGTACCTTAAGACTGGGTACGACGTTCATATTGATTCAGTAGAAGTTGAGCTCAACGCCATTCTTCAGAGAGATGCGAGCCAGTCTCTTGAGAAGCAGGGGCTGGTGGACCGCATAAACAGCGTGACCGATTTCTTAAATGAGGTTCGAGAGAAGACACCTTGGAGGTGACTTTCTTGGACCAAGTAATTGGATTTGGCATAAAGCGGCTGCTCGGTCTAGTTCTCTGTAAATCTCGTCCTGAAGCTAGTTGCCGAGACGATGAGTCCGACTGAGCGCGCCTGAGGAGAGCCGGGAGGCGGGAACGGGCACCAGCTTTGGAGTTCACGTAGTGCTTCTGCTAGATTTTAATCATTTTTGGGGAGTATGCTTTGGAACGTCCCCGCTCTTGGAAAAAGGTTCATTGTGCCTCCAGCATCACCAAGGTTGAAAAAGACACTCCTCAAGCCGTTAAACAAAGGAAATGCTCTCCGGTACTACGTTCCTGCTGCCAAGAACACCAAGCCGGCGCCGCCTGTGCCGACGACGGGGGCTAAGAAGACCGTCAAGGCGTTCCAGTTTTTTAAAACCAAATTCAAAGAGGTCCGGCGGTCTCCATTCGGACCGATGTTTCCCCTGCCAGCTCGTAAAGTGGTACGGGACATTGAAGTAATTCAGGCAGCTCTAGAGTGCGGCTATGGAAAGCGTGTTGACTGGACTGCGATGCTTGTCCTGAATTCTAAGGAAGCACAAGAGCTGACTAACTATCTCGTTGCTCGTCTTGGGATGCTCCTCGCGTGCATTCGAGTGGATGGCAAAGATGCTCGAGCGTTGAGAGAGTTTTACAAGAAAATGGAAAGCTCGGAGAAGACCGCCATTTCTTTTCTCGCCGGCAGCATTGGGGCGTACATTGCTGCTCGGCTGTGGCTCAAAGCTGCGGGAGAGCGGATGGAAGCTTTTCTCCATGTTGGCATCTACACCAAGTCCATTGCAGGCAATGCTAGCCTTGTCAGCTATTTCTCGGCAGCTAACAAATGGCCAGACTACTTGGTTAAGTCCGCATCGGGGCAGTGGCATGTGTTTGAGAGCAAGGGCGGTGCTAAGCGAAGTCGCTGGCAGCGTCTCGCGGAGGGCTTGCATCAGCTTCAAGGAATGCCCCACATTGGGTGGGCGGGACAACCCGCAGTTCCCGCAACTTCAGTTGTCTGCGTGCATACGAGCGTCGATGCCGGAAAAGATATGCAGCTAACCGTTGTTGACCCCCCGCCCGACGATAACCTCCCCTCGGAGCGACAGCCCTTGGAAATCATCGCACCGGTAGCAACGTTGATGAAGTTTCTTGAAGCCGTTCAGCAGTTTCGCTCGCTTACAGATACTGCACTGGATAGTCAGGTGGACGGCAGTGATGTTTGGGTCGAGCAAGATAGCCGGCAATTCCAAGGTGTTCGCGTTGGTTTACCTCGAAAATTTCTCGTGTATGAAGAGAAAATCCGGGTACAACTAGGTTTGTTTATTGCAGTACGTGACGCGTTGGAGGCGGAGGATTCTGGTTCGGAACGGTTCAACGTCGCGTTAGACCGTCGACTTTCGGGGGCTGTGAAAGTCTCGCGTGGAACCCCGGAGAGAGATAATGTCGAGGCACTGGTTCTTCTTTCGAGGGACCGGGCGGCTATTCTAGATTCTGTGTGCAATATGCTTGGATTGGACCGATTGGCCGAGGATGTAAGGGAAATCGTCAAGGAAGCGGCAGAGACTTATTTTGAAGATGATGAGAATGCGGTGCTGACCACAGGCGGTCTTCGATTGCAATCCGCAGGATGGCGGGACAGCAGTCGTGAGCTAGACCAAAAGGGCGAGCGTCCGCGAGCTTAGAAAACCAGTTCAATACGGCGTATTAGCGAATACCAGCGCTGTAATGCAAGGGGGTATTGGAGCGCTTAAACCGCTGCCTCCTTAGGACTAGGAAGTCGGCACTAGCTTTGATTAGCCGCTAAGTGGGATTGCGTCCCCCTCGAGCGGCTGCGGCTCAGCCATGCATTCTGGTCGGATGACTGCACTCGGTCCGTGAATGTGTTTGGTATCACCCCGGTCAAACTTAATTTGCATCCGGAACTGGCCTAGCTTTCCCTCGGAGTAGAGGCTCTCAATGACACCCGCGCCAAATAGGCGGTGGACAAAACGGGAGCCAACCCCCAAATCACTTTCCCCGACCAAACTGAGGCTAACGTCTTGAACGGAAAAACCGGGCTCTTTCAGACGAGCTTGGGCCCTCGCCAGTTCTGCCGCGGCGGCTTCGGAGTCCGCAGCTACTTGGACATGAACGGTTCTTGTCTGAACCAATTGAACCTTGGCGTTGAAGTACTTGGTCATCAAAGCGATTCCCTTAAGTTGGTCAGGGTGCGGGGCGCGGCTATCGGGAAACTTCAAGCGAGGCGCAATGCACGAGCAGCGACCGGAAGGTATAGCCACTGCTCCGCTACCGGCGTCCCCGTGGCAACAACCAGAGCCTGCGCATATGCAGCGAGTTGAGGGCCGTGTGCCTGAACCAGTTGCTCATTCCGGTCGGCACTACCGGGGTTGGATTTGTGGTCGACAAGAATCCATCCATTGGCAGACTGCACCAGCAAGTCGATACGGCCCCTCACGCGCGTTCCATCTGGGCGATTCGCTTCAATCGGAACCTCGACGAAGGTAGGGCATCCTGGCCACCGCTCGGCGCACCACGTACGGAAGGCGTTGAGCTGAGCGACAACTGCGGCGTTGTCGACGGTGTTGCCTACGCCCCAATTGCTGAGAATGCTGCTGACATCGGCCTGCTTCACCGCTCCTCGTGCACCAGCCCGAGCGATGCAGTGATGGACTGCTGTCCCCAGGTCGGCCATGTCCGGTTTTCCCGTCAGCGCAATACGAATGCCGACGTCTGCGGTCTCCGCAATGGTGAACTGCCCGCCAACGGCACTACTCGGGCGATACCACAGGGGCGCTGCGGATGCGAGAGGCCGCCGCGTAAACCAATGACGGTCTTGCGGTGCTCGCGCTGGCGGCTCGGTTGCGCATTCGTCTTTGTTCCAGTCCTTGGATGTTCGTGAGCACCGCTGGCCATCAGCAAGCACCACCTCCTCGGTCGGGCCAAACAAAATCTGACTTGCGCCCGGTACCTCATCCACCCAACTGCGTACTGGCCCGGATTTCCTGGCGATGGACACCAGGACGTTCACATCTCTGGCACGGGTCAAGCCGACATAGAGCAGGCGCTTGTTTTCCACCTCGGCGTCTTTTTGCATGGAGACCCCGGTCGCACTTGCTTCCGCGTTGGCAACTGCTTGTGGGGCAGCTCGCTTACCCCAAGTCTTCGGCCAGCAGTGAATGAAGCGATTGCCCAGTGGCATCTGCGGGTCAAAGGCACCTTCAGTTCGCGCACGCACATTCCAAAGCGCACTTCTGGCGGTCTCGCCAAGCGCGGAAAGCACAACGACCGGCCATTCCAAGCCCTTGGACCCATGGTAGGTGAGGACCGTGACTGCGTTGTCTGCTGTCGCGGCCCGGCCATCGTCCTCCGCTTCCGCGGCTGCATCGAGCCACCTGAGCAGTCCACTGACCGTCGCAGGTCGCTTGGCCGCGATGCATTCGTCTTCGTAGGCTTTGCCGAGTTCCACCAGTGCTTCAACGTTGGCCAATCGGTTGTGGGCCTCATGCGGAGAGTTAGACCATTGGGCGACAAGCTGTGCAACGTGCGACTCTGAAGCGGACAGGCGTAGAGCTTCCAAAGGTGTCAAGGATGTGAAGGCCGAGCGCAGTTCTTCGAGACGTGCAAGTAGTGGATGTGCTGATTCACCGTGCGTCTTCCATTCATGAGCTTTGACATCGGGCTGCCCGAGGTAGTTGAGGCGGTCCGCCAGCCATGCGTCTACCGGGATGCCGTCTGCCAACGTCAGCACCAGAGCGGATGCAACCGTGTCACTGACGTCATGCATGCGGCGCAGACACGCCAAGACAAAGATGGCCTCCGCTGTTCCCAGCAGGCCGGCGCGAGGACTTGCGGAAGGGATGCCCCACTGGGTGAGAGAAGTGACTGCCAAGTCCACTTGGTCGTGTTTTCGGCAAAGGACCCCGATGTCACCTGGTTGGACTGCCCGAAGAGTTTTGGTCGCCTTGTCTTCCACCTGTATCCCGGAACCAAGTAGCTCCGCTACGGCTTGGCCCAATGCCAGGTAGTCCGTGCCGTTCTTGCTGCTCTCAAAGTTCCAGTTCAAAAGCGACGGCTGGTTGGGGAGGTCCTTGCGGTCGGGTTGCAGCTGAACGTCCTGAGGTGTCAGGTCCGGCAGGAAGGCGCCGCCGAACACTGCATTCGTGAGCGAGACCAAGGCTGGGGTCGACCGTCGCGAGGTAGTCAGGGGGGCACCAATAGTGCCGCCCCAACCCGGAATCGCTCCGATGATTCCAGAGATAAGGCTGGCATCGGTTCCGCGAAAGCCGTAAATCGCTTGCTTGGGGTCGCCAACCCAGATTGAACGCTTGGCCAGCTTGGCGAATTCCACGAACAGAGCAAGCTGGAGAGGGCTTGTGTCCTGGAATTCATCGACCATCACCAGGTCGAGTTCGTCAGCCAATATCTCACGGACGCTTGCGTTTTCTCGAATCGCGCGCAGCAACAGCACTTCCTGGTCACTGAAATCTACGGCGCCCAAGGTCTTCTTGGCCTCCGCATAGGCATCCAGGGCATCCGCTGCTAGATTGAATACTAGCTCCAGATACCGCCGCACGTCGGCGTGGAAGGCCGGATGGGATTCGTGCGCCTGAGCTGCAGCTTTCACGGGCTCTAGAAAGTGCTTCACCTTGGCACCGGCGTCGATACCCGCTGCACCAATCCAATCGGGCCACGACCATCGGTCTTCGCGGAACGCTCGCTCGAACTTCTGCAAGTCACCCAGCCCATCTTGGAGGTTCTTGGCCACTTTGGCGCCAGCCGCGACTTGCGCATCAACATAGGCGGCTACCTCTTGGCGTGCGGTTGCCACTGCTGCGGCTAAAACCGCCGTCGGGTCGCCACCAGCGGTCGGCGCAGGCCAGTTCGCAAGCATTTGGTCTGCGTTGCTTGGCCCCATCGTCCGCAGCACTGCGGGCGCAACGTCGTTGTCCAGGGCCGCCTTGACCACATCCTTGACGGTCTTGGCCCAGTCTTCCTGTTCGATTCCAAATCTACGCGTGAGCTGAACAAACTCGGACTGGCCCACAGGGGCCAGAGTCTCAGCAAGTGATGTTTCGAGCAGCCGTTTCGTCTGCCCTTCGCTGAGAACAGTCTGGTCAGGGGACAGCCCCAACTCAAAGCAAAACTGCTTGAGCATCTGGCCGCAGACACTGTTCACTGTTCCCAGCCGGGCTTGTCCGATAGCCGTGGCAAGGTCAACACGGCCTTTCTCCAGCAACCATGACCGAGCGCGTTCGCGCAGCTCCGTGGCGGCCTTCACCGTAAACGTCGTTGCCAAAATGGCATGGGGCCGGGCAGCACCGGACTCGAGGGCCTGAGCGAGGGTCTCAGTCAACTTGTAGGTCTTGCCGCTACCGGCGCCCGCGCTCACAAATTCGATGTTGTTCATCACTCCCATCCTCCCAGCAACACAAGGTAGTCCCGGTCCCATTGGCTGGGGCCTTTTACCGGCAGCGTGCCCTCGGGACCGTTGTAATCGTCAGCCGGCCCATGCGGAACGACTTCAATTTGCCCTGCGGTGAACTGGCCAGTTCTCCAGGACCAGGTCGCTTTTGCCCGGTCGAGCAGTGTGGCGACCGTAACGTCCTCGGGAGGAGGTGTGAATTGCGCCTGCGGGAAGAGGCCCGAATGCGAGATGAACAGCGCACCGCTTTCCAGGATGAAGAATCCCAGTGCCGCAGGTGCAGTTCCGGTCTTCTGCTCGACCAAGCTGGAGTACAGGGCCAGCTGGAGGTGGCCGCCCTCGCGCAGCATCCGAGCGTAGTGGTTGTCTCCGCGCCACTTCATGTCGAGCGCGACAACTTTGTTGGCAGGTAGTTCGACCAGAAGGTCAATTTTGCCGGTCAACGGGACTGGTCCGAGTACGCCATCGAATTCGGCCTCGGCTTGAACGCGGACTGCCTTGGCTGCACGCAGATGGTTCAAGAGTGAGCAAATAGCGCCTTCGCAGGTCATCTGGAAGCGCTGCAGTCTGATGCCAGCGCCTTGCATCAAGAGAACGGCACCTTCTGTGCGGAGAAGCTCATCGGCCTGAGCACGGAACCAGTCCTTGGCTTGCTGATTCGTCCAGTCCAAGACATCGGCTTGCGCAAAGAGCTTGTCGAAGACGCGGTGGGCGAGGATGCCGAGAAGGCGGTTGTCTTCTTCGACTGCAAGAATGGACGTTGGGTTCAACCGGGCAATCCGCTTGAGTGCGAAGAGAGCGGGCGCGTTGAACAACTCGTTGAGTGCCGTGTAAGACTGTGGATTGGTGGACAGCTTCAGCGGCTCGGGTAGTTGGATATGCCGTTGTACTTCCGGAAATTGGAGCGATGCCACCTGCTCGGTCAGGCTTCCGACAAGCTGGCTGCCACATGCAGTATCGAGGTCCAGGGCCTGCGCTTCAAAGTCTGGGATGAGTTGTTGAAGGAGTTGTCGTACCGGATGGACTTCCCGACCTGGAGGGGGCGACACCATCACAAAGCGCTTGCGGGCGGCCAACAGAGGACGTAGCCATTGCATTGCCAGGGCCGACAACTGCTTGACGGGGTCCCGCAGCTCGACGCCCAGCTCCTTCAATGCTTGGACTTCAGCGCTTGACCAAGGGAGCTGCTGCACCAGCATTGGAGTCGAAGGCATCCACCAGATAACCTCGTCAGCCGGCTCGATACAAGCTGCCGCACTGTTCGCAGAGCGCAGGCAGCCAACCTGTGAAACCGCGCCAGGGTTAGATGCGCCTTTTGGCGTTGCATGGGCCACAAGCTGTTCAATTTGCCTGGGCATCAGTGTCGCGACGCCTTGTCGGGAAAGTTCGCAGAGGCTGTCGAAAACAGCTGCGCACTGGCGATGCGCAGGTGCGAACGTGGCCGCTATCGAGGGGTCGCCAGATAACCTGCGGCGCATAGCTTCTTTGAGCCTGTCGACTCGCGCGAGCAGTGCATCCAAGGGCGCACCCTGATGGCGTGGCCAGCGTTCGCTTTCAAGCCAGAACTCGATATCGACCACCAGAGCTGCGCCATCTTTGTCCGCCGCAATCTTGTTCTTGGCCTCTACCCATGCTGCTCCCCCAATCCCCGGTTGTTCCGCGACGGCTTTCGCGAGCGTAGCGCGCACCTTGCGGCTAAACGGTCCAACTGGATGGGTTAGGAAGTCGACCAGGCGGCCGACGTCGAGAGGTGCCCAGCACATCTCTAAGGCCAGACTCAGGGCCTGTAGAGCCGGTCGAAGCTGGCTAGGGTTCTCAAAGCCACAATTGACTCCGCCGGTGGCGACCAAGGTGGTGTCGAGCGAGTCCCCATGGTTTTCCGCGAGAACCAGCCGGTCGACCGGGTGGGCTGCAGCGTGCGCACTGAGCCAGTGCTCAGCTGTCGAAAAAGAGAGTGTTCGAATGAGCTGCACGCTGCCGTCCGCAATGGGGGACATCTTGCTTGGTGGCTCTTGTCCCGACATGACGAGCATCGCTTTTTCCTGCAGGGCTCGCAATGCTCCTTCTCCATGAGGAACTGCAGGGTTGGCTTTCACATCTGGCAAGCACGACAGCACTCTGCGCCACAGGAGAGGAAACTCCTCGAGTGGGTCAACAAGTGAGACAGAGGTAATCGGGTTGGGGCCTGTCGCCTTGAGCGCCTGTTCAACCAACAACAGCCGGGTGGCTTCACCCGGTGGCATGTCCAAGGCGGTCGTTTCGACCATGGCCAGTTCTTGAAGCCGAGCAGGATGAGACGCCTGCGCTGTTCCCTGCCACCCCCCAAGAAGCCACTCATCGCGCCAGGACAGGAGCTTTACCGCTGTGCCAACGCTGTCGACTTTCATCGAGGCGCTGTAAAAGCGGGTTCCGTTGTCATGGCGCTGCAGATGCCCCATATAGACCGCCACACGCTGTGCTGCCGCGACCTCGGGTCTAGCCAAGCCAAGGTACGTTTCCAGCAATGACAGAAAGCCGAGTCGCCCAACAACAGGTGCGTTGAAGGAGCTCTGCGGCGAAGGGCCCTGTCGGGCATCAAGGTTCAAACCGAAGGTGACATGCATGGCGCGTGAAGCAAGTAGCGCAAGCACATCGGAGGATGCGCCTACGCGGTCTAAGCAAGGGGCAACATCAGCAAGTTCCGTATTCCACTCCCCGGAGCGTTAACCCGGCTGGTCTGATGAAAGGCGAACGCTGCCCGGTCTCCCGAGCAGCGTGTTGGCTACTTGTGCTCCTTGCGAACGCCCTTGAAGGGCTCGCCGTCCTTCTTTTGGTCCATGAAGCGGCCGTTGCCGGTGTCGCGCTTGGTCCAGGTCTGGTTGGTGGGATTGAACACCTGCGAACGGTCGCGTACAGCGCCGCGGCGGGCGTTGTCTCCAACGGGGTCGTTTTTGGCCATTTCAGTCTCCTGTGTGGTTACGCGTTGAGGGAATGGGTCCAGCCAGGGAGCCCGCTGCGAGAAAGGAAGTCCACCAGGGGCGGGCTTCCGAAGAACTGCAGCCGTCCGCCGGACATAAAGGCGAGGGCTGCCTGGTCGACGCGGAGGTTCGCACCCCGCGCTTTGGCCGTCAGTTGGGCCAGCAACTGGGAGTTGTCGTCCCGGGAGCCAGAGGACGAGCGGGCATCGAAGACGGCGAAGTTAATCCAGCCGCCGTTCTGTGCACGCTCCCGAATATGAGCGAAATTCACTTTCATCTTGCACTCCTAGCCCGGAAAACGTCGAGCATGGAGAGCATTCTTGCGAGCGCACTGGTTCAAATAACGACCTACTGAACAGCTGCGGGAAGATTTTTCGATGCTGCCGCGCACAATGCGGCATGCAGGCGCTGTCGTAGCTCAGGAGGCTCCAGAATTTCCACCTCCGGACTATGGCGTAGGAGGTCCATCAGCAGCTCTTGGTCGTTGGAGTATGGAATCTCAAGAATGTAGCTGCCGTCCTCAAGGAGCTCGCTTGACTGGTCGTGGTGCCAAGTCTCCTTGCTGACCCATTGAGCTCGCTCTGGGGTGAACTTCAAGCGTGCGCGGTGAGTCGCTTGGCCGGCAAAGATGCCGTAGCCGCTGCGGAAGTGCTCCTGCATCTCGTCCTGGCTGACTTCCTGCGCGGGCTCATCCACAACGCGGACGTCGGCAACGGCTTCCAGTGCAAAAGACCTGAGAGCATTGCGGGTGTGGCACCACGCGTCCAACATCCAGTTTTCGCGGTAGTGCACCAGCTGTTGAGGAGAAATGGTGCGCTCCGTGTGCTCTTTGCGGTCACGGTTCAGGTACCGCAGATGCAAGCGCTTGCTGTCCAGCAAGGCGCCCGCTATGAGTTGGAAGTGCTTGGATTCAACCTTCCTGGGTGCGAAATGGATGAGCTTGAGCTTGCGTTCAATGGGTTTGGCCGACTTTGTGCCCTCAGCAAGCAGGCCGCGGAATCGGGATTTCAGAGGGCCAACGTGTTCGTCCAGCAGGCCCGGCTGAACGCCCTCCACCAGATGAAGCATTGTCAGCAGAGCAAAGACCTCGGATGAGTTGAACCAAACGCCAGGAAGTTCGAACTGGCCGCCATCGGCCAACTCATCACGGATGACCCAGCCGCGCTGGCTGCGGTCCCAGTCAAGGGGGCACCCGAGTCGGTCTCGCAGGAAATCGAGGTCACGTTTCACAGAGGCTTTCGAGACCTCCAGCTCTGTCAGGAACGTATCCATCGGCACGGCACCATGCCGACGGATGAGGCGCACAATTTTGGTTATACGCTCGATGCTGACCTTCGACATGACTCCCCTTCAAGTGGTTTGCCCGGTGCGGGCTTGAAGGAAAAGCTCCCTTCTCACCAACTTCCAAGCGGTATCTCGATGCTCCTTTGAGGCATGAACTGCGTCGTACGATACATCTTAGCCAAAATTGCAACACTTATACACAATGGTTTATATGGGGCAGGCCCCGACCTGCAAAAGTAAATTTGCGGGTATGGCAGGGCTGGGCGCCGCTACTGACAGCTTTTTCAATTGCGGCCGTTACCGGCTTTCTGCGTCCGGTTGGCCCCGGCCTATTTGCGCGGCGCCGCCTGTTCGGAAATGCTTGTCGGGCTTGAGAAATGCCGAACCATCCGGCCCAATCTCGTAGCCTGCACGAGCAAGCTGAAGACGACCATGACGTAGGTGACACCCAGGACCATGTCGCGGCCCCGGAATTCAGGCAGCGAAAGCGCCAATGTGATGGAGATGCCGCCACGCAGCCCACCCCATGTCAGGATTTTCACGGCATGCGGGCTGACGCGTCGAAAGCGCCGCAACAGCCATCGGAGTCGGCACAGCACGTCAAAGCCGCCTCATATTTTTCTGCAGGTGTTCGCAGCTTCGTAAGATGCTCCACTACTAGAGCAAGTCGTCCGTCTGCTCGCCATCTGGCTAAGGCGCCCATGATGGTTTTCTGTGGAGCGCCATTCGAGGCAGCTATGTCATGCCAAGTAATGGTTGTGGACAGTCTCTGAAGAATGCAATTCAACAGTACTCGATTATTGCAACTGTCGTAACGGCGGCCATTGGTTGACCTCACAAGAATTGGTTGAACTGCACACCACTCCTCGTCAGATAGTGCTCGGCCTAGGCCAGAGGTAGTTTCTTCTGTTGCAAACTCTTTAAGCGCTCTTGTGTGGGTCAACGTAGTGAAGGAGCGCGTGTGACCTAAGGCAAAGTCAGCGGGGTCCTCGAGGGCTTCAAATTTGACTAGGCGTAGCGCCGTGACATAACGACAGCTCCCAACCCGATGATGACCACTGGCAAATGTTGCCATCGCATTGGGCAGCTCGAAATGCAAATGTCCTGCCTTCGCCGCGTAGTAAACGCTTGCCCAAGAGCGGCGTGCCGAGGGGAAACAAAAGAACCAAGAGAGGGGCCCCATGATGTCGCTCTCACGGGTTCTCTGAATCTTTCCTAGATTTCCATGTGTCTGCACATAGTAAGGGCTTCCTTTTGCAGCAAGGAAACAGATGTCGTCCAAGGATTGTGCTTTGAACAACTGGGGCAAGAGAGTTTTATTCGGCCGCACGAACGCTCGCAAAAGTGCTAAGGCTGGAATGACCAGCCGTGACCGCTCTAACTGTAGTGACCAAACGGAATGTCTTGGTTCGCGGCGCAGCTTCTGACCGAAAGCTTCTGCATATTCACAGAATGACGCCACCTGCAAATCTCGAAGGTTGAACGTAATTTGCCGAGCGTAGGTCTGGGCCTCGGGTAGACCTCGGTGGCCCAGGTCTGCAAGCTCAATCGACTGCTCGCCGCTTTCACCGCTGCTTGCAAGTGCCAGTGCCTTGCCATTCTTCCAATCAATGCCTGTGACTAGTTCCATGTCGCACTCCTTCTGTGGAATGTGTAGGAACCAAGACGTCGGATTTCGTTATAAGTCCAGTCTTAATAATCAGCGGTAATCTGCATCGCAGGATAGGTGCCTATACAAGAATTTAACCTATAGGTAGAAGCACAATGTCCCGCTATCTTTCCGCCTGCGTAGCAGTAGGCCTGACCGCATTCGTTTCTTTCGCCACGCATGCTCAGCCCGCCCAGAGTCCTCGCCAGTGTGTTTCCAAGCTGGCGACAACAAGCAGCGCATTTTTGCGCGCGGCAGGGACGCCTCCCTCGCTGGTGGTCGTGTCCAAAAATCTTGATTCCGCTTTTAAATATATGCAAGCGGCAGAATCTCTGGCGCGCTTGCTGCCGCCAAACTCAAAGAGCGCATTCGTCACTGACGAATCAGTGGTTTCCGCTAACTGGGATTCAATGGTGAGGGTCCGACATGAAATAGATGAGTGCGAGAAATGGGCAAAGCAGGTGTATGCTGAATTTTCCAGCAACGTTCGCGAAGAAATCTATGCGTCGGCGAAGGAGCGAGTGACCCAGCTCATTCCTCGAGCGGACTAGGTGGAGTATTGGCAGATTTCGCAGTAGACGAAGACCTATTGTGCGACCGATATGTGTAAACGAACGGTTTCTGTCGTCCCTCCTGGATTGCTAACAGCTTCTTTGCATGAGCTTCTCTGCCACCCGTCTTCCTCTGCGAGGCTTCCGACTTTTTAAAGGTTGCAATCTGCTCCAGCGTGAGAGGAAATGACGCCCTGTGATGCCGGAAGATTTGCCATTTTCCCGTGTCTTCCAGCAGGCTCTTGACAGTCACTATTTTCTTGCGTTGGATGGCTGCATCTGCCCGCTTTTTGATGGCTGTGGCAAGCCATCGGTCAACCCTCGCTGAATCGATAGGGGTCTTTCCCGGCTTTCGATAGGAGAACGAGGAGTTGGCGGACTGGTGGTGCGTGAAGAACGCTGACAAAAGAATATGTTTGGCAGGGGCAAAGGGAACACGACATCGCTCTCGAACCATCAGCGCGGGCCAGGCTCTCTCAATGGCGTTGTACCCGCATCCCGCATCTGAAAGATACTCAGCACCGAACGCCTCCTGTAGCTCGAATGCCATGCGTGTGCCTGCGACGAGACCACTGGGCAACGTCAGCTTCAGGGAAGTTGCTCGCGTACGGTAGTCGCTGAGCCATTTGTTATGGTGTGTCCAGGGGCCGTCGCAAATGGCGGCCGATGTCCGCGCGACTTGGTGGAGCAATGCCAAAGAACAGCTTGGAGACTCAGCGTGCCCTTGCTGTCGGTGCGGCAACGGCATTGACAAATTCTGAGCCAAAGTTGTTGGGCGCCTCATCGTGCCATGCAGCGGGTGCCCATGCTTGAGGCACATCCGGACGCCTGGTAGGCAGTGGGTGCGATGCCAATAACTTTCTCCCTTTTCGAGGAGCTCCTCCCGCGCACACCGAGGACAGTATCGAAACTCCGGGAGACCATGGGTCACTGACTTCACCAAGGAAGCTGTTGAGCCTTGGTCGGCTGTGCAGCCAATAAGAAGCTTTTTCTCAAGACGGTGCACCTCTGCCGTGGGCATGAAAGCCACGGCGTACGGAAAAACGGTGTGACCCCAGAGCAGTGTCTTGGCGTCGGTGCGAGTTTGGATTGCGAGGTCCGGCAGATTGGTGGGCAGAAACATTGAATAGTTGCTCCTGCCCGGTGTGCCTAGAAGATGTATGACCAACCGCTTCGGTGCCAGGCCATTGTGAATGACGGCCCGCGCCAGAACACTTCCAATGAGCTCGTCTGGATAGGGCGTCGGCAAGCTCAGGCAGCCCAAAGTGCATCCTCGGGTTCTCGTACGAGTTGCAGCGCGAACAACTGCTCAACGATAGAGGTGCGCTCTGTTGCGGCGCGCACGATTGCATGGCGGAAGTCGTCCGGACGATGTTCGATGCCCGGGAACGAAGGAATCGAGACCTGTGTCGAGTCGACTTTGGACGAAGCTTTGGGCTTGGAGTTTCCCTTTTTGACAGGTGCAGCCTTCTTCGCCAACTGCGCTGCTGCGTCGAACATGTTCCTCGCGGTGCCGTCTCGTTCAACCTCGACCGCCAACACCTTCGCGTCTTCAACCGGCATGCCCAACGCCGTGCCAGCATTGACAAGCCGCAACTGGAAGTCAGGAGACCCGGGGCGTGCAGAGGCGGCGCGGATACGGGTGAGCCGCTGCCGGCGTTCCAAGCCTTCCATGAGAGTTTCGACGTGCAGGGATTTCACGTCTTCGAACATCATCAAGGCTTCGCGGTCGTCATTGCGCAGGGCGGTGACCATCGGATGCACCAGCGTGAACTGGCTTTCATAGACGGACAAGACAAGCTGAACGCTCAGCGTGTCGAGGTCATCCAGAATAGCGCGGGCCTGAACGACGATAAACAGTTTGATGGCAAGGTCGATGATGCCCTGAGTGCAATCGTAGAAGGCATCGAGCAATTCAGGGGTGAGCCGGTGTGGCGTACTCATCCAGCAGTACCTCCATAGGCATTCCATGAAGTAAACCCACTCACCGTTGACTTCGACAAGCTGCATCGTCGTCTCGTCATGGACGACGTCATAGCGGGGCAGAGGTGCCCAGTTGCCCAGCCCCATACCCAGGCTTCTCCGTGCTTGTCGCATGTCCAAGCCCAACACTTTCTCCGCCTTTGGGGTACCGATGTAGAGGACCGGATTCCTCGATTTGTTGGCCAAGGTTGTGAGCTCGGTCATGACGACCTGGTCTGACTGACCTCGGGTATTGGCGGCGTTTTGCACCTCGTCCGGAATGAGGAGACCGACACAGTGCTTATTCAGCAGGATGCGAACGGATGTTTGTAGCGCCGCATCTGTGGCTCGCCCTTTCTTGAGGTAGTCCTCAATGTACGTGTTGTCGGGGATGAGCTCGGCAATGGCATGGATGATGGCTGATAGCAAGGCCTTCACGCCCTTGCCGTCCTTCGACATTTCAAAGTGCAGCCACGTAATCTGGTAGAGGTCCAGGTCCGGGTGATAGATGACTTGTGGGTATCTAGCCAAGCATCGCTGGATGGTGGTTGTCTTTCCCATACCAGACACGCCGATGATGGACGCCGAAAGCTTAGGCGCCACCGTGTCGTAGCTTTGTCGAAACTCCCTTGGCTTCTGGGCATCGTCGTGGATTTCTTGATAGATGCTCACGTGCTCGGGAGACATCGGACGTCGGCCGATGTAGCCCTCGCGCAGCATGTTGTCCAGCGTAAGCGCCAGTTCAACATGGGAGGTGAGCGGAACCATGACGTTGCTCAGGCTGAGCAATTCCCGCAGGCGGTCGTGGCGGGCCCATTGACGCGAGGATTCATCGAACTTCGGAAGGAATTCCAGCGATTCGATGACTTGCTCCTCGCTGAGTGGTAGCGGCAGCGCTTCAATGAGCTTGTTGCCAGAATAGCGTGCTTGCTTCTGCGGTTTGTAATTGGCGAGTTGGACGTGAGGTGGCAAATACGACTGCGTCATAGGACTCCTTGCATGCGCTGGCGAAGCTCGGCCATGCGCGCAGCCAGCGGTGGCTTGTGCGGACTGTTGGTGGCTGCGATGGTTGGCGTGCCTGGCTGCTCGTCGTTCGAGGACTTGGCCTGTTGTGCTTGCTTGATGTGTATGACTTGGGCCGTCGGTCTTGCCGCCTCCGCGGGTTGAGGCGCAGTCCGTGGGTCTTCCGTGATGGCTGCCTGCGTGGTGGAGATGTCGACCAGAGTGGCGCGTTCGCCCTTGAGTTCTTCCGCGCGGGCAGGTGCAACGTCTTTACGACGGCTAGAGCGCGATACACCCTTTGTGATGGACTTCATCTCCGTCACCGCTGCATCAATGACGGGCTTCGTCAATCTGTGGAAATCGTATTGCGCCTGCCGCTTCACCTCGACAGCGTCCGCCGTGAGTTCCTCCACGTCGTGGAAGTGCTGAGCCACCTCCTTAAAACTCATGCCTTCGAACTTGACACTATCCTTGGTCAGCTGCGCAACGAAGGACTCGCCACTGCCATTCGGGGAATAGAGGATGATTTCATCGACGAGCCGATAGTCGAACGCGACCTGGATAGGCATGCGCTTTTTCCGACCTTGAACGAGCCAGCCACGTTCTCTTGCCTCGGGGCAAGAAAAGAACATCTTCTTGAATGAGACACCGTTCGCTGTGACCACTGCTTCTCCTCGTGGGAGCAATTCCTCTCTCACCTTTTCGAAGTTCATGCGGTCGAGTGAGCCCATGCGGCGCTGGACGCTGTGTTCAAAGAGCTCGCGAGGAATCGGACGCTGACGGTCCGTCACCTGGTCGTCGGTCAACGGGTAGCCCTTTTGCATCGTCTTGTTGTGCGCGATGATGGCTGCGACGATGGTGGACGTGAACTCGGCGATGTTCAAAGCGACGTCTTTGTCGACATTGATGCTGCGGCGCTTGCGAGCTTCCGCATCTGGGGCGTACCCGGGCGTATCCGGCGCAATGATGGTGTGCATCATCTTGAAGCCACATTCAACAAGTGGCTTCCAATCTGGCCGCAGGCCTGGAACATTTGAGATGGTGCTGCGCAGAGACATTCCGATTCTGCGGGCCTCTGTGCTGACAAGCTCTCCTTGGTCCGCAAGGAACATTTCCGGCAAGACCCCGTGAGCCGGCCAATCCGCAGGGTCGTAGGGCAACCCGAGGCGCTCGCAAAGCGCCTCCTTGTCTTCGCCAATACTCAGAATGGCCTGCATGGCCGCGGTGTAGCAGGCGTTCTCAAAACCAAGGTAGTAGCCAACAATGAGTCGGCTGTGGCGGTCGATGATGAGGTACAGCGTCGGTTTGCCCACGATTTTCAACCTGTCCTTTGTCGAGACTAGCTTCACGTCAACGATGGTGGCGTCGAATTCGTAGATGTGGCCGGCACCATGGCACTCAATCTGAATGGACCCTTCAGTCGCACGGTCTTCTTGAGCAAACCGTTTTTCGCCCTTGCGTCGGGAAAGTCGAACGTGCAAGGGGTAATTGGTTTTCAGGAAGCGAGACAACTGTCGGTAGCTCGGGCACTCCCGCTCGGGACGTAGACATTCATCCCCGTTGCCATCAATGAATGTGTATCGTGTTTCATGGAGGTACTGAAGGGTCGCCGTCAACGTACGCTGCGTTCCTTCCTCGAAGTAGTACGCCTCGAGGGCCTCCCGCATGTTGTCCAGGTCATGTTGTTCCAACTGATAGGGCTGCAATGCAGCTTCTCCGGCGTCTACCAGGTCACCCTTTGCTTTGCGCTTGCGCCCACGCTTTGCAGTACCGACGACATCGAGGCGCCCGCACAAGCTGTACTTGCCGAAGAGCGCGTCCTGCGTTTGGCCTCCTTGCCACCAGTCGCGCAGGTCTTTCAGCATTGTCTTGGGTGTGCCACCCCCTGCCTGCTTTGAGCGCTGGATGAGCAGCGCATGCCTTGTCGTCGGGTTGAGGATGGCAGGATTGTCGACAAGAGGTGAAATGCGCTCGTATGCCCTCAGGCTGAGCGCGATGCTCGCAGCCGACGGAGCGCGCCGGAAGGCTTTTGTTTTTGGCTGGAACAGGTCAGAGGATTCGCGACGGTTGGCCGCCGGTTCGACGGCGTGTGCCTCGTACTCTGCAGACAACTGGTCAAGGCGCACTTCGAACGGGAGGGCCAATGGTTCTGTGAGATGGATGAGCCAGGCGCGTCCTATCAAGGCGCACGTTGAATTTTTAGCCTTGCCCACGACTTCAATATGGAGGATGCGATAGAGACTTCCATCCTTGGACGCTACGACATCGTTTCTGAGGTATGTGACACCCATATCAAGCTCCTCCCACTGCGCGAAGGCGTCCGGGGACAGCGGACAACTGAAAACTCGCAAGGGGCGCGCGCTCCGGGCGCGGATTGTTGAGGTCCATTGACAACGCGCGGTTGGCCAGCAGCATGCGTGCTACACGCATGCCTGTTCCTGCATCGACGCTGCAGCGCCTGTCGTAGTTCGTGCAATAGTCCACCAGTGAGCCGGAAAAGCTGGTCGCTGCGAGGTCTTGCACCATGCGCGACTGATGCTCTTCATAGAAGCCGGGGTAAGCCTCAGCCGCGTCTGGTTCGAGTTGAGCCTTCCGAATCCACAGAAGGTTTCTCACTTTGGCATGCGGCAGGCGCTCCTTGATGATGAGGTCGTAGGAAAGCCCCATTCCCGAGCAGATGGCATGTTCGATTTCAAGGCGCGCCACCACCTCTGGAGTGAGCGCTTTCTGCTCTTTGACGCTGTAAGCCTTCAAGACTTCTTGGCCATCGACAATTCTTGTGACCAGGAAGTCGAGTGTCATGACGCACGGAACGTTAGTGCCCGGGTAGTACGGATGCGGCACACCAATTTCGTGAGCGATTTCCAGCGAAATGTCGCGGTCGAGCGGGAACTGTTCACGGATGTCGGCGTTGTCCAGGCGCCATTCCAGCATCGCGAAGGTTTCGTTCTCACCGTCCGAAAGTAGGTCGTGGTTGCGGCCTGTTCGGTAGCTGTAGGGCGCATGCGTACGCCCTCGCGAATGGAAGTCCGTGATACGAACCCAGGGTTGATATGAGGCTCGGCGACCACTGCCGCGTCCTTCGTTCTGGAGCTCAGCGATGCGTTTTTCGCTCCATTTCCTGATACCGCGGCTCATCGGCGTTCTTCGATAGAACTACAAAAATGCGGCTGTGACGGGGTAGGAGGGAAAGGGCGATGCATAAGGTCTACTTCAATTGAGGAACTACGGGCCAAGCGAACGTCGCTTCGATGCATGGCCAAGGCGCATGCATGTTGTGTAGCTCTCAAGATGCGTGAATTTCTTTGGAGGTATCGCAATAGGTGTTTTCAACTTTCAATCGATGATTATGTATCGTATACGATGCATTTTATGCAGAAGACATCATAGACAAGAAAAATGCATCGAATGCAAGGAAAAAGCATTGATGCCGATGTACGGGTGCGGCCGAAGTCAGCGGTGGACAAAGAGTGGGAGGCCGAGGCCAAGCAACTGCTCAAGGCCGAACTCGCCCGCCAGGGGGTGACCTACCGTGAGCTGGTCAGCAAGTTGGAGGTCCTTGGAATCAAGGACGATGAAAAGGCCATCGGTAACCGCATCAGTCGGGGCAAGTTCACGCTGGTGTTCTTCCTGCAGTGCATGCGAGCCATAGGCGTGCAGCAGGTTGACCTACGTGACCGGACTAAGCGAGCAGACATCGGAGGCAGCCGCACCCCTTGGTGACGGCAGATAGCGGGTATCCGGATTAACGTGTGGAAAATTGCGGGCAGCTACCGGACGAGGCTTCCCGCAGAGCTAATCGTTTAGAAGACTTTGAACTCCCTGATTGACGCCCTGCACTGCAGGGCGTTTCTTTTGGTCATTCGAAGATGGCCAACTCAGGAGACTCAGGCCCGCTCGCGCGCAACCAGGGGTGCGCTTGTCGGGGGTAGACAGTAGCCGGGCGCACATGTGCGCACTCCACTGCCGCTTTGATGTGGCCTCCCTCTGTTCATTTAGCTACTCGCGAGTGCGGATATAGAGAAGCGTCTTGATGTTCGAATTGACGCAAGGTTAACTCCAGTCAAACCGCGGTTTGGACGCAAGGTCCGTTATTGGAAAGCCTAGAACGATGACAGCTACAGGGGCCTGTGAGGCTCCGATTCATTGGAGCCTGCAGGGACGATGTCGAGCATCTAGGATAAATCGAGCAATCTACACGGTTCATTGACCAATCCAAAGGTGACTTGCAATGAACACCAAACGCTTAACCCAGGTGCTTGACGAACCGGCCTTGACCGGACCTCGGACCAGTGAGCCTAGGCTACCGGCCCCCTTGTTCACCGTGTGACGCAAAGGCCCAGCATCAGCGCTGCGACACCCAGCATGACCGACGCCGAGGGCGTAGCCAACTGCTGCCAGCGTCGCCCCTCGTTCGTGCAGCAGCACGATTTCCAGCGCAAAGGTCGAGAACGTTGTAAATCCACCGATGATGCCCGTCGCCAGGAACAGCCGAAGTTCCGGGGCCAAGCCGGTGTACCGCACGAAAAAACCGGTGATGGCGCCTATCAGAAACGAGCCCACCACATTGATACAAAACGTGCCGAATGGTCAGCCCTGCGCGGCCCATTGCACTGCGGCCATGTTGACCGCGTGACGCGCCATAGTGCCCAGGCCACCGCCCGGAAAGACGAAGAGAGAGTTCAAGATGTGCCTCCACAGAAATCAAGAAGAGGCGCAAGAGCCTGCTGCAGGCTGGAGATGGATGCTTGCAGCGACAGGCGCAACGCGCGCATGCAGCAAGAGCCATCGGCCCCGTGAAGGGCGGTTGTCGGGAAGCTCCATACCATCAGGGCAACAGCATAGCAGGCGGGCATATGGGCTGCCATGGGAGGGCCCAGTGGCCTGGAAGGCCGATTCGGCGTGTGCGGTACGCCTGGGCGTTCTGCACATATTTATAGCGCGTTAGAGGTCTGCGCTGACAGTAGGTGTTGTTGTCCCGGGTTGACCTTTCCGTGATTTGTGACCATATGAGGATACAATAAAGCATGATTTGTGTGTATATATAGATATGACAAAGGCATCGAATGCTGTTAAACATCTACCTCAATCAACGCTTGAAGTCCTTCGCAAGCTCGGAACAAACTTGGCTATTGCTAGGCTGCGAAGGAAGGAGTCGCTTCGTGTTTGGGCGCAACGACTAGGTGTTACCGTCTTGACTCTCAGGCGGCTTGAGGCAGGTGACCCAACGGTTAGTCTTGGCATCCTTGCAACCGCGTTATGGCTTATCAATCAAGACCATGAGCTCGGTCGATTGGGTGCACCTGAGCATGACTTGGGGGCGTTGGAACTCGACGTCAGAGAGGCAATCGAATTGGGTAAAGCAAGGGCTCGGGCTGCGGATGCCCGACTTAACGCTTCTTGAACTCCCAAGTCCAGTGACTCAATTGGCGTCCGACCACGTAGGCTGCGGAATGGTTGGTTTCACGCACCAGAAATGGCGCGCTCACACCGTGGAGGGGTTTGGGGGCCGATTCTTGACCAGCGTGGTGGACCGGGGCATTCAAGCGGGGCTGGCAGGATTTCTGGCACTAGGTCAGAAATCGCAGGGCTTCATGGCTATTGATTCGAGGGGATATCGGACCACTCGGAATAGAGCATTCTCTCAACCTCCAGCATGGTCACTGTGTGACGGCCCAGGAGCTCCGCCAAATGAGTTTGGTCCAGCAGTTCTACGGAATTCAACGCAGCATTTTCATGAGCTTGCCTATTGAAGAACTGGTTGGTAATGCAAACCTTGTCGAAGTCCACCATTGGATGCCGCCGCCGGTAGAAGGCTTCTCCGGTCACCACTTCCTTCACGGCATCCCAGTTCAGTGAGGTGCCTTGGTTTCCACTGGTTTTGGCTTGTATCAATTTCCCCTTGGACGACGCCAGCGCGACGACGTCCACCCCGTTGTCTGCGGCGCCTGGAGTGCGATAGCAGTCGTATCCTTGCTTCATCCATAGAACACCAGTGAGACACTCGAAGTGCTGCCAGCTCATGCGCAGCGCCATATCCAGGGTGACACGCTCATCAATATCCAAACTATCGGCGACGGGAACGACATCCGCAATATTAAAGTCGCCAGGGTTCACATCGCCGGAGCCATTGAGCATGTCTTCGGCTAGACCACGTTTGTAGGTGAGTAGCCGGTCCAGTTTTACATCAAAAGTTGTGAAGTCTTCAGCCCAGACGACAGGGTAGTAGACATAAACGTCTTTCTTTTGTCCGATGCGGTATGCCCGGTCGGTGGCTTGGTCCTCTTTGGCTGGGTTCCAAGTCCGGGTGTAGTGGACCACGTGGTTCGCTGCCTGGATGTTCACTCCGAAGCCAACGGCCACTGGAGAAAGGACGAGGACACCGAATCCGGGCGCTTCTTGGAAGGCCTTGATGCGTTTTTGTCGGCTGGCGGTATGACTGGCCGAGGCGCTTGTGTCGCCATTGATGATGTCTGGTTTGAGACCGAACTCAGCCTCAATGTAGTGCTGTAAGAGTCTCTGAATCTCCCGGAACTCACAGAATACGATAGCCTTTTCTTGCTTCTTCTGTACTTGGCGTAGCTGCGCCAACAGCCAATCCAGCTTGGGAGCCTTTTCTCGGTACTGCTTGGTCGGCTCTGGCTTGAAGACATTCAGACCGTGCGGCCGCGGGTCGGTACAGACAAGGCGCAGGTAGTGCAGCAACCCCAGATGGTTTTTGAAAGGCGTGGGGTGGTCTGGGTCGCCACGTTTCTTGAAACTGTCGATGGCTTTGGCGTACAGGTTGCGCTGCGTGCTGGACAGCGACAGCTTGCGGCAGTCCTCGACAACAATCTTCTTGGGCAGTTCAGTTGCCACGTCCGCTTTCATCCGCCGCAGAATCTGCGGAGCAATGCGATTCCGTAGTTCCTCAACGCGGGCCTTCTCTTCATCCGTCTTGGCCTCAATTGGCTTGCGGTAGCGTTGCCCGAAGTCGTTGAGAGCACCGAGTAGGCCGGGCTGAACGAAGTCGAACAGGCACCACATGTCGGCAAGCGTGTTCTCCACGGGAGTCCCCGTACAGGCAATCTTGAAGGCCACGTTCTGCTTCTTCGCGGTTCGGGTAACCATTGCCGCAGGGTTCTTGATGCGCTGAGCCTCATCGCAGACCATCAATGACCACTTCTGCGCAGCGAACGAAAACTCTAGGTCACGCAGGGTTTCGTAGGTGGTTAGAACCACCTTGGCATCACCAACCCAGTTTGGTCGCAGGAACTTCACGAGCCCGTCGTCGGTCTGCAGTCGCTGCTCTACCTGGGCGCGCGGCACCCGCAAAGGCGCCAGTGCATCACCGTAGGCGGTCAGCAGCGGAAGTGAGCCTTCCCGGAAGAACTTGCGAGCTTCCTCTGCCCAGTTCTCCAGCAGAGACACAGGAGCGACCACGAGCATGGGCTCAATAGAAGGTTCTTTCTCAATGAGGTATGCCATCAAGGCAAGCAATTGGAAGGTCTTGCCCAGGCCCATGTCATCGGCAAGGACCGCACCGCGCACCTGGTAGTCGGTCTGGAGGCTGAACAAATGTTGCATCCAGGCCAGGCCATCCCGCTGATGCTTCATAAGGGGGTATTCTGCGCGAATCGCCTTCGGAACTTTGGGTTCGGACGGTACGGACTCCAGCGCATCACGACGGAGTTCTTCGTACTCCAGTGCTTGAATATTTGCTCGCAATACGAGCTGCTTTTTCTGCGCGCTTGGCGGTGGTGGCGGCAGTGTTGGGGGCGGGGCAGTCCTATTCTCGAGGTCTTTGAAGACTTCCTTGAACGTTTTGACGATGGCTGTCGCCTCATCCAGCGGAATATCCTGAGGCAGCCAAGACGCCTTTACGGTCGATGCCCCGGATTGCTGAGCCGCAGCTATCGCGTTCTCCAACCGGTCAATGGCCGCCTTGTTTGTCGGAACGGCTACTGGCTCCCCACCGTCTGCCGGTTGGTAAACGACGACGGGTAGTACGTTCTCGGGGAACCATCCTTCCCCTTCGTCCTTCTTCGTGATGTAAGGGGAGTAGTACGGCTTCTCGACACCGATGCCTTCCACGCGTGAGCTGTAGCCACTGAGGTCATGGACTTGGGCATACGAGACCAGGGTGGGCGGGGCGCTCCGCCGGGCGAGCGCTTCTTTCAGTTCTTCGAGATGGCGCTGAGTGTCGCCTTGCACCTCAAGGTCATATCCATGCCAGGCGACGAGCTGGTAGTTGCGGGTAAGCGCGGTGTGAAGGGTTCGAACGAACACGTCGAGTTGAGCATCGTCCAGCCATTCTGTCTGGGATGTCGTCGGACCGCTGGTGTTGGCTGTTTCGATGAGCAAGCCCACCTGCAGGGGGTACCCCGAAGCGTCACGCTCAAAAACGGGGGTGAATCGCTCGTATGCGAGTCCAGCGTCTTCACGGGCCTGCTCGAACTGAGACTCGACGATGACATCGACTGCGTCATCGCCCAACGTGGCGTATGGGTTGACCAGGAAGGCCTGGGCTCGGCTGCCTGCGACTCGCCGGCCGGGTAGTCGCTTGATTTCTTGCAAAACGGTGCGGACCTTGGGGGCCACCAGAATCTGGATGATTCCTTCCGGCGTGACGATGTCATAGCGGTCTCGAACGTCCTTGCTGCGGTCGAACGCGTCCAGCCAATTCGAAGGGGCTCCCTCGAATCCAGGCTCTATCTCCACCACATGGTCATCGTCGACCACATCAGAGCGCCGCAGCCCTATCTCCAGCTTTTCTGGGGTCAGCACCACTGACCGATAAAGAAAATCGTCGAGTTGCGCACCTGCTTGAAGTGCGAGCTTTCGGATGCCGCCCCAAGCTTGGCGATGTGCGATATCGGTGCGCTCTGAGGCCGGGCGTCGAGCAAAGGCAACAACCGCTTTGAACAGCTCCCACTGCTTGGGTTGCATCAATTCCGAGCAGTCTTCGCGCGCCATCAGCGGGCCTGTGAGCTCCCAGTCCTGGGGCGCTCCATCACGGTCTCGCCAACCTGCGAGAGCGATGGAGAAGTTTCCGTCGGTCAACGAGTTGCTGCTTTGGAGTACAGGTCGCGCCTTCGTGAAAGGAGGCGTCGACAGGACTTCGGGAAGCGAGGCATAGGCGGCATCGGCGATGGCGGCGTACAACGCATCCCATCCCAGAAGAAAACCATCTTCGACTTCGACCGCAAGGCCATCGTCGGCCAACTGAGTAAGGAACCCGCCAACCATGGGGTCGCGCAGGTGTACGCCGCCACCATGTCCGGGGCCACGAGCGATGACCAGGCCGGTCGGCGACCAGCGACGCGCCCATTCGGACGGAGGTGCTGCGTTCTTCTTGAATAACTGGAACATGTGTTCTTCTTATCTCCACCAGCCCTTGCCAGCCTTGTGTTGGAAGCCCCAGGTGGACAGAATTTCGGAGACCTGTCGGTCGGAGTCATCTGTAAGGACCCAGAGGCTGCCGCCCTTGGGCGTTCTGTCTTCGATGCGCAAACCAAGTCGATGGGACAGTTTGTTCAAAGCAAACCGGTTGTAGTGCCGGGGGACCTCCGCGCCTGCGCCTTCAGCAGCAGGTTGCTCTCGGAGCGGTGGGAGGTCTTCTGGAGTTCGAGTGGAATAGGGTTGTGAGGGCCGAGCTACGCGCGTCGCAGCGGTCTGGGGCTTGATGCCGAACTCCTCGCGCAACTTGGCGTCGAACATCTGTTCCCACTTGGACCAGCCGTTGATGCCATCTTGGTGGCTGAGCCACAGGATGCTGCGGTTCTTCTGTTTGAGCGAATTGTGGTCGTACTGCGGCAGGCGTAGCGGCTCAGCCGTGTCGAATGGAACGGTCCTGCGGGCGTCGTACCCGTACAGGGCGTTACCCATGCCACTGAACTCGACGGCGACCAGGTCGCCCATCCGCATGATGAAGGCGTTGTTGCTACCCGATGCATCGAGATGACAAATGAGCCCATCCATCTTCTTGCGCAGAGCAACAAAGTCCCGGTCTCGGGCATTCCTCGCCGTCGACCCAAGGGCGAATTCGATGTTGTCGATGGCCTTGACGTAGCGCTTCCAGAACTCCATGCGACGGCGGTCACCCAGGCCATCTTCAGCCAGTTTGGTGAAGAAGGTCTCGATGAACTCCAGTTTGAGCCAATCGGAGACCATGGACCGTGCTTCGGGCACGACGCCACCCCAACGGGTTTCATTGGAGGGGAGCCATGGATTTCCCCACCAAAGCACTGACCAGTCCCGCAGGTTCTGCTGCAGATGCATGCCGGGGACTTTCACGTACCTGTCTAGCAGCATGACGAGACCACGGTCTCGCAGCACATCGTTGTTTGCGAGGAGCTCCAGCATCCGGGGCAGCAGGCCTTTGAACTGGCTATCGCTCAGCTGCGTCGCTCCGCGGATTTGGGCGAGAACAAGTTCGCGCAAGAACCAGGAAGCCTTGGCGATGCCCAGTTCTGCGCAGAGATGGTCAATAGCACTGGCATCGCCCCGCAGCAACTCATCGATATAGGGAGCGCAGGGGCTCTCCCCGAACAGTTGCCTGTTGCCGGTAGCGGTGGCTACCCAGCCTGGATTGATGTGCTGGTCTTTGATGAGGCCGTTCTTGTCGTGCAGATATTCGCGCAGCAGCTTCCAGTTGTTGCGGGCCGTCGCGCGTACGTTGTCCCCGAACGCGTCGTAAGTGAAGTAGCTTTTAGCCAACCCCTGATAGCAGCGACGGAAGGCGCTCGGACGCTCGGACCAGTTATCGACTCCACTCAGCACCGCCTCCAGCCGAGGGCGGTCCTCCAGGACACAAGGCCCACTCGGCTTGTGCGGTAGGCAGAGCCCCCCAGATAGCAAGTAGGCGTCTCGGAAAGATGCGATTTCTTGGCTGTGCCAGAACCTTCTCACAGCATCAAGTTGCTGTTCTTCGGACGGGGGCTGCCGGGCAGGTCCCTTGGCGTTGTCTCGTATTCTTACTAGTACGCCGTCGATTTCGGTGGAAACCGCCAGCGCGCGTGAGCCTTCCTCGGTCCCGGTCCGTAGCAGCGAAGCCAGATGGTCGAGTGGGCTCATCGCAGGGCGCACTCTCCGAAGTTTCCGGACTCGACCGGCGCCGGCGCTCGGTGCTCGTTGATGCCCAGGAACTCCATCCGCATTTCTACCCGGCGGCTTTCTTCGTCGGTTTCCTTGGCCGCATTGAAGGAGTAGCCACCGACGAGAAAGAGGCTTCGGACGTCCTCCTTCTGCGGAGCCGACAGAACGTTAGTGCCGCTGGTCGCAAACATCGTGCACAGAACCCGTTGGCTGCGTTGCAGGCTGAGATTCAAGTTACTCAGATAGGAACCCGTTTTGTCCGTGTACCCTTCAACAACAACGCGCTTGAGCACGCGTTTGCCCAGGTCTTCATTGGCCAATGTGAGGATTTCCGGCACGAACTGTCTCAGGACGCTCTCCTGGTCCGACGTCAGCGTGGATTTACCGAAGGCAAACCGGGCGCGGTCGCCGAAGTCGATGACGCGACGCTCCTTGTCGACCTTGATGCCGTCATAGCGTTTCGCCGCTTCCGTGAACCGTTCGAGGATGCGCTCGATGTCCTTGCGATGCTGTTCTTCCGCCTTCTCGCGTTCGGTCACGTTCTTCGTCACGGCGAGCAGTGCAACGCCCATCACCACGAGGAACAAGACCATCAGCGCAGTCATGAGGTCCGCGAAGGAAATCCAAAATGGCTTCTCCGCCTCATCCCGGCCGCCGCGTTTGATGACAAGCTTGGCCCCTACCATGGCTTACACCCGCGCTGGTTTCATGTTGCCCATGGAGGCAAGCGTCACCTCCAGCTCTTGCACACCGGAGGACAGGAGGCCGACGGCTGCACCGAGCTTGTTGTGGAACTCTGTGTTGGCTTTCTCCAGGGTGCGCCGAACTTCAGTGGCGAAGGTCGTATGGGCTTCGCCGAGCACCCTGCTGACACCTTCCAAATATTCATCGGCCTGCTTCTGAGCGGTTCCCAATCGGGTCGCCGAACTCTCGATGCGTGCGAGGATGTCGGTTGTGAGAGAGGCCTCTTTCCTGGCGAGCTCGACGGTTTCTCGCAGTTCGGCGACCAATTGACCGACTGCATCACGTTGGACGCGATAGTCACGCAAGAGGTCTTGCAAAGTGGAGGCCCCGGCTGTAAGTGCACCAGATGTTTCGGCGAGCTTGGCAGTGACGCTTGCCGCTTGTCCGAGCACGCCGGTGACACGCTCGCCCGCCGCGGCGAAGTTTCGAGAGGCAGCTCCCAGTTGCTCAGCACCGGCATTCATTTTGTCGACCGAGGTGCTGGTGGTTTGGGTGAGGACCGCGACGTTCTGGGCCATCTGCGTGGACGCCACGCCGATTTCCTTGATGGCGGCCTCGACCGACTCGGACATGCTGTTGACGGCACTGGTTGTGCGGTCCGCCATGACTTGCTCACGAGCACGATTGCTTTCGAACACCGCAGCCTGGGAGTCGTTCAACGTGGCAAGCATGCCCGCCACCTGGGTTCCGATGGTTTCCAGTGTGGCCTGAAGCTTGGTGTTCGTCTCTGACTGCGACGATGCAACGAGTTGCCGAATTTGCTCGATGAAAGCCGCGGACTGGGCGTTCATCGCTTCTTGCCGTGCCTCCATCTTCTCAATCGCCTGGGCCATTCGCTCGGCCATCGTGTCCGTGGAACGGCGGCTGGATTCTTCAATGTTGGCGACGAGCGTCTGCAGGGTTCCGACGGCGTCCTGGATGCTCTTGGCTGTCTGCTGATTGAGGTCGCTCAGACCGCTAATCTGTCCACCGAACAGGTCATTCAAGCGCTGGCTGAAGCTGGCCATGACGTCCTGAAGCATGCGTGCAGCCGTAGCGCTTTGGTCGCCGCTCGCGGCCTTGACAGTGCTGGCGATGTCTTGCAGAGGACCTTGGAGACTCTGTTGGATGCTCTCTGCAATGGTGGCACCCAGTGCCTTGTTGTCTTCCCTGGACGCGTCGACTTGCTCTTTCGAGGTCTGGGTCAGGCGGTCGACCAGCTGCAATTGGGCGTCTTTCGATGCCGTGATTTGAGCGGAGGTCAGCTCTCGAAGCAGTTCACCCAGCTCCTTGACCAAGGCGTCTTTGAGAATCTTGGACTGGCTGGCGGAGTCCTCGGAGGCGCGTACGAGGCGCGACAGGTATTCCTCCCCTGCACCAGAGTCGAAGCTCGCATCGATGTCATGAGCGATTTCCTCGGTACGGCGATAGAGGGAGGCCAGGAGCAGTTTCTCGATGAACGTCACGAGCATTGCTGCGGCAATGGCTGCGGCCGAGACAAGAAACGCCTCACCCACGAGGTGCATGAGCGACTGCAAGCTATCCCGAACGGTGGCAGCGTTCTCGCTGACCTGGAACTGGCGCAGGCCTTCGATAAGCCCGCTGAAGGTGCCGATGATGCCGATGCCGGTGAACAGGCCAGGGAGGTGCTTGAAGAACTCCGTGCGAAGCCGGCTGTCGACTACGAACTGGCTGTTGAAGTACAACTCGGCGGGCGCTGTTGCACGGGTTGCGATGACGGTGAGTTGGCCATCGCGTTCCTCGCGCTGGATGTGCAAGGAGTCTTGGTACTCCTTCCAGAGGTGCGCCAGCCGCCGGTCTCGCGCAAAGACCTTCTTGAACTCCGAGGCGGAGTTCTTGGAGTCAAAACGCTGGATGTCCTTCTGGATAGCCCTCAGCCGATTCCAGTGGAGGACGCCCGGAACGAGAAAGACCGTCAGGAAGACCAAGATGAGGAATGCCAGCACGGCTCCCGTAGCCAGGACGGGCGTTGGAGCTGTCGCGAGAATGGATTGCAAGTTCACTTAGTCGGCCCTTCCACCGGCGTTCCGTTGACAGCCTTGAGTTCGGGAGCCTCGATGCCATGCGCATCGCAGTACTGGAACAAGAGCATCTCCAGCATGTTGGTTTGGGAGCGTCGTTCCCGTGCTGCTGCGGCTTCTAGCAACGCTTTGAAGCGCGCGGACACGCGAAAACTTACGGAGACGTTCTTTCCCTCGGACATGGTGGGCTCTTCCCGGCTGTATAGAGCTCCACCATACATGTATCCAATGGTTTCTGGAAGTGGTAAAAGCTGGGAAATTGCTATGTCTGTCGAACGAATCCTGGCATCAAGGCTTCGACTTCCGCACGGTTCCTAAGCGCGATTTGTTGTGCCTCGGGCTTGGCGGATTCAGCCAGTTCAAGCCGAAGGTGACGTAGCGCATAGAAGAGAAATGCTCGCCGGCAATGGAACTCCACCTGTCCATCTTCCATGCCGAAGTCGAGCTCAATTGCGCGCTTGTGGGATTCAGATAGTTTGGGGTGAGGAATCAGAACCAACGGGACGATGGTGTGCCATTCCGAGTCTTCTGCCGGATTGGCTATGCCTGGCTCGGTGCCAGTGACTTCGAGCATGCGTGCGATGACGAAGTCGCGAAACTCCTTGCGCGTATGACAGAACGCGCGCGCGTGCCAGCGAAACCCATCATGGGCTAGGGCATGCGGCGCAATTGTGCGCAAGGTCGGCTGTGGACGGGTCATGGACTGGTATTGCACGCGGATAGCCGTCCCTTCCCTGATGGCGCGCAATAGCGCGAGCAGAACGTCGGTCCGAAAATTCCGACTGGGTGCCGGTACGGTTGCCACTGGAGGGGCCCAGGCCAGAAAGCTGCTTTGTTCAGCCCGCAGTCCTGCGCTGTTTTCCAGGAGTTCGTTCAGAAAGCGACTCGCATCGCTGGAGGGATAGAGGGGCTGGAATTCAGGAGGCGCCGTGTAGACCCGAGAACTGCGGTCATACACGAGATTGCCTGGCGCCAGGCTGGTGTACTTGGCGATGTCCAGCGACGCTTGAGGTACGGATATACCGAAAAACTCCATGAGGTCGCTACGGTTGAGTCGGCCGTCCCAGCGCAGTCGGAAGTCTATGAATTCCAAGCGGCGGTCCTGGCTCCACCGGCCAGAGGAGCGACCGGGGGCTTGTTCCGCTTTGGTTGGCGGCTTGGCATCTGGCTGTGTCATCCCTCGAATTGTCTCATGGGTACAAAAACTAGACGAGAATAAAAAATAGACGCGAATAGTAAATAGATGTATGCTGGCGGCATTGGACATCAACCTTGGAGGTCTCTGTGGGAGAAGTCAGCAGGTTTGACGTTGCCAGGGACGTGGCATGAAAGCTCTACGCGGCGCGGCCGCCCTTCGTAATCTTCGTGAGCAACCCTTGTGGCGCCTGTTGGCCGCCAACAAGGGGCCGGTCGTGATTGCCATGTTGCAGTCCCTGTTCGTGGAATCCGGGCAAACGCTTCCAAGTTCGGTGCTTCATGAACGCTTGACCCGGGACATCGAAGCGCTGCGGGCTGTTGGGGAGGAGCTTCCGCAAACGCCGCAGGCATATGTCGCAGAGTGGCTCAGTCAGGGGTGGTTGACGCGTCGATTTCCTGCGGGGGCTTCCGAAGAGGAGTACGAGCTGTCGGCTGACGCGCTGACGGCACTGCGCTTTGTGACAGGGCTTTTGAAGCCTCGTACCACTGCGACGGAGAGCCGGCTGTCCGTCGTGATTCACCAGCTGTCACGGCTGGCGGAGGAGACCGATACCAATCCGCAATCGCGCCTGGCAGCCCTGCGTGCCGAGCGCGACCGCATTGACCGGGCGATTGCCGAGGTCGAACGCGGTGGGGTCAAAGCGCTTGCCCCGGACCGCGCAGTGGAACGGGCGCGCGAAGTCATCGCCTTGGCACAAGAACTCGCGGCCGACTTCCGAAGCGTTCGTGATGAATTCGAGAGGTTGAACAGAGGTCTTCGTCAGAGCTTGATGGAAAACGAAGGGAGCCGTGGTGATGTGCTGGAGCAGCTCTTTGCCGGAGTAGACCTCATTGGTGAAAGCGATGCTGGCAGAACTTTCCATGCGTTCTGGCGGCTGCTGACGGACAGCGAGCAGGCCGCGACGCTCCGCGAGTCGTTGGATGAGGTGACTGGTCGGCCCTTCGCGCGACAGCTAGAGTCGCAGGAGCGCAAATTCTTGTTGGGACTGACGGGGGCCTTGTTGAACGAAGGACGAGGGGTGCACGATGTCCTGCAGCATTTCGCGCGTAGCCTCAAAAGCTTTGTCCAGAGCCGGGAATTCCTGGAGCACCGCCGGCTACATGGCCTCCTCAAAGCGGCGACGCAGGCTGCGCTGAGCGCCAAGGACGACGTGCGGCCAAACGAACAGCTGGGCTTCGAACTCATGCAGTCCAGCAGCCGCATCAGGTCGGTGTCCCAGTGGGCGCTGTTTGACCCTGCGGAGCGCGTGACCGACTCCTCGATGCAGGCGGCCGAGCCGTCCGAACTGGACCTCGAAACGGTGAGCGAGCTGGTTCGGCAATCGGAAATCGACTTTCGAACGCTCAAAGCCCATGTGCGGGCCATCTTGGAGCGGCAGTCTCAGGTGTCTATCGCACAGGTCCTTGCTGAGTACCCCGCGGAACAGGGTTTGGGAAGTGTTGTTGGCTATGTCGCCCTGGGCTCAAAGCATGGGGAAGTGACCGACGGTACAGAACTGGTGGTCTGGGAAGGGGACGACGAGGTGCAGCGCCGCGCCAAGGTTCCCACTATTTATTTCATGAGGGAGCGCTATCTTGAACTCGTTGACTGACGCGATGGATGAGTCCTTCGCAGACGATGCGGCGGCAGTTTCTGCTGCTACCGAAGCTGCGACCTTCCAAGGGGATACGGGGGCATTGCCCATCGACACCCGACGGGTCCTGGTTCAACTCCTTCTCGGTCCCTCGGTAGACGCCCGGCGCCAGTCGAAGCTCTGGCCAGTCCTGCTGCGCGACGAGGTCGCCATCCGTTCGCGCATGCATGACCTCTTCCTTGAAGTCGTCATCGACCATGAGCAGAAGGTTGCCTTCACGAGGCAAGTCGTCTCTGAAGACCTGGATGTTCCTATCTTGTTGCGCAAGGCTTCGCTCACATTCCTGGAAACGGCGCTGCTGCTTTTCCTGCGGCAGCGGCTGACACAGGCCGATGCGCAGGGCGAGCGGGCGGTCGTGTCGCGCGAAGACATGCATGAACATCTGGCGGTGTTCGAGAAGGAGAACAACCCCGACCACGCCAAGTTCGCACGACAGGTCGTCAATGCGGTCGACAAGGCGAAGAAGTTGAGCCTGCTGCAGTCCATACGCGGGTCGGGGGAGCGCTACGAGGTCTCGCCAACACTCAAGCTCCTGTTCTCCGCCGAGGAAATTCAGGAGCTCACGCGCACGTATGCCACTTTGGCTGTCTCCCCTGGCAGAGTCGGTTCCAACGTGGAAGCTGATGGTGATGACGATGAACAGCCCGCAGATGAGGAGGAAGCCCAATGAACCCGTTTGCTCAAGCCGACCTGCTTGGCGGCAGCAGTGACCAATTCCGTCTCGCGCGGATTCAAACGTTCAACTGGGGAACGTTCTCAAATGTCTTCGACTTTCCCATTCCGAAAGAAGGCTATCTTTTTGTCGGCCCATCGGGTTCCGGCAAGTCGACGGTCCTGGATGCGCATGCTGCACTGCTGACGCCTCCGAAATGGGTGGACTTCAACGTTGCGGCGCGCGAGGCCGAGCGCAATGGCCGGGACCGCAGCGTCATGACGTACCTTCGAGGGGCTTGGGCGCAGCAGACCGGCGAGGCCGGTGAATATGTGTCGCAGTACCTGCGTAGCGGCACGACGTGGTCGGCCATCGCGGAAACCTACCGTGATGAACTGGGGCGTGTGGTGGTGCTTGCCCAAGTTCTGTGGGTGAAGGGAAACTCGACCGCCCCGGGTGATGCCAAGCGTGTGTACCTGACGCTTGAACGGGAGTTTGATGTTCAGGAACTGGAGTTCTTCGCGAAGAACGAGTTCGATGCTCGACGTTTCAAGCACGACTTGCCTGATGCAAAGGTGCATACGGAGTTCAGCGCCTACCAGGAGCGTTTTCGCCGGCTGCTGGGCATCGAGAACGAGCGTGCATTGCGCTTGCTGCACAAGACGCAGTCCGCCAAGAACTTGGGCGACCTCAACGTGTTCTTGCGGGACTTCATGTTGGATGAGCCCGAAACCTTCGGCATCGCCGCGAGCCTGGTCAATGAATTCGGTGAGCTCAACGAGGCGCACCAGGAGGTTGTTGCTGCACGCAAGCAAATTCAGACGCTGGTCCCGGCCCGTGAAGAACATGGGGAACTGGACCGGACAAAGTTTGAAAGCAATGGCTTGCTGGCCATACAGACCGCCATTGACCAATATCGAGAACACCGCCGCAAGCTTCTTCTCGATGAGCGCATTGCCGAACTCGAAGTGGACAGGGAGGGGTCGAGGCAGGAGGCGTTGCGCCTCGCGTCCATTGTCGAAAACGAGTTCCAGAAGCTGACGGACCTTCAACGGCAGAAGCTCAACATGGGGGCCGACGTCCTGGTCCGGCTCGAAGATGACATCAAGGCCGCTGAACTTGAAAAGCCCATCCGTATCGGTAAGCGCGACCAGGCCGCAGCGGCATGCGAAGCCATGGGCTGGGCTGTCCCGGATTCCGTGGTGTGGTTTGTTCAGCGTGTCGAAGCCGCCAAGCAGCGGGTGTTGAAGGCCCGCGACTTGAAGAACGAGGTCGAGGAACGGAAAGACGGTGTCAAGGATGAGTTGCGTAGGGCAAATGAGGGCTTCCTGAAGGTCGTCGCTGAGGTGAAGGCGCTTGAGCGCCAGAAATCGAACTTGCCGGCACGGCTGGTCGACCTGCGCGAGCGCATGGCTCGGGACCTGTCGATTCCCGAAGAGAAGCTGCCGTTTGTCGGCGAACTGGTCGAGGTGCGAGCCGAGGAAACGGCGTGGCGTGGTGCCATCGAGCGTGTCCTGGGTGGTTTTGCGCGGTCCATCCTCGTGGACGAGAAGCACTACTCTGCAGTGTCGGCTTATCTGAATGAGCGGAACATCGGTGAACGGCTGGTGTACTTCCGAACCATACCCCAGACCTCGGGGCGGTCCCCTGGACCCAATTCCTTGGTGCGCAAGCTCAACATGGCATCAGGTAGTTTCGGGGACTGGGTCCGGGAGGAGCTCAAGCATTCCTTCGACTTCGAGTGCGCCGACACCCTGCAGGCGTTCCGCAATGCTTCGCGTGCGGTCACCCGGGAGGGGCAGGTCAAGCACAGCACGATGCGGCATGAGAAGAATGACCGCCACTCGGTCAACGACCGAAATCAGTGGGTCTTGGGGTTCGACAACAAGGAAAAGCTGGCACTCTTCAAGCAGCAGGCTGCGGAAATCGGCGGTCGCATCAGTGAGTTGGAAGAGACCGTTCGCAAGATTGGGAAAGAGGAGGAAACCCAGCAAGCGCAGATGCTGCACTGCCAGAACTTGTCCAACCTGACTTGGAACGATGTGGATGTTGGGTCGCTGTTGACGCGCATCAACGACCTGACCAGCCGGTTGAAGGCTGAGCGTGAGGCTCGTCCGGACCTTGCAGCGCTGAATGACAGCATCGGGAAGCAAGAAGGCGTGCATTCCCTGGCTGTTGGTAAGAAGAACACGGAAGATAGCAAAGGGCAATCCATTGCCGCAGACATCAACCGTTTGAAAGGGAAGCTGGAAGAGCTTGCCCGGCTGTGGCCGACTTCAGACCGCCCGCCTGCGTTCGCCGAGCAGATTGGTGTCCGGTACGAGGCCACGGAGAAAGTGGTCACTTTGGAGAGTCTCGACCATGTGACCAACTTGGTTGAGCGCGGCCTGAACGCGGAACTCCGGGCACTGGAAAGCCGGTTGTCAGACCTTCGCAACTCAATCGTGCAGCGTTTTGCGGAGTTCAATAGGCTGTGGCCTGCGCTGGCTGGCGGCCTGGATGCCACGCTCGAGAGCGCCGAGGACTATCTGGCGAAGCTCAAGCGGTTGGAGGACGACAACCTGCCAGCGTTCGAGGACCGGTTCTTCAGTCTTTTGCGGGAGCAGAGCGACCAGAACCTCACGCTGCTCACCACGAAGCTGGACGAGGAGCGCTCGGCCATTCGGTCGCGCATGGAGCTCGTCAATGAAAGCCTGCAGACGGCGCCATTCAATCCGGGGACCCACCTCGTCATCGAGACGACGGACAAGGCTATCGAGGATGTGCGCCTGTTCCGGGCGAGCCTCAAGGAATCGCTCAGCCACTCGTTCTCTAACGACCGCGACCTGGCCGAGGAGCGCTTCAAGGCGTTGGCAGCCCTCGTAAAGCGCTTGGCGAGCCAGGAAACGGTAGACAAGAACTGGCGGAGTCTTGTGCTCGACGTGCGGCAACACGTGGAGTTCGTTGCCCGGGAGTTGGACGAGGCCGACCTGGAGGTTGAGGTCTACCGTAGTGGGGCCGGCAAGTCTGGTGGTCAGCGTCAAAAGCTGGCTGCAACCTGTTTGGCCGCAGCGCTTCGATACCAGCTTGGCGGCCAGGACAGGGCACTTCCCCGCTATTCCACCGTGGTGCTGGATGAGGCGTTCGACAAGGCGGATGCGGAGTTCACGGCCATGGCCATGAATATCTTCAAGACCTTCGGGTTCCAGATGATTGTGGCGACGCCGTTGAAGTCGGTGATGACGCTGGAGCCGTTCATCGGCGGCGCATGCTTTGTGCACATCAAGGACCGTAAGAAGTCGGCGGTCATTCCAATCGAATACGACAGTGAGTCTCATCGACTGAAACTGAGCCAGGACGTGCGCAATGTCGAAGAAGCTACTGTCTCCTGAAGCCGCACGCGATTTCCTGATTCGTCGCTTCAACAACCAGCATCAGAACTGGCTGGCCGGAGAAGGAGCCTGGCCGCTGGTCGTGACGCTGGGTGTCCCAACCGACAAGGACATCGCGGAGGACGCTTCTGCGGTCAGGGCGTGGGCGGCCGCTTGGCAGTCGCGGACTGGTCCAGGGGAGGTTCTGTTCGAAGAACGTCAGTTTGCGAGGTTCGGAAGGCACCGGCTCCCCAGTCGGCTGAGCTTTGAAAGCGCTGCCGTCGTGGCGGATGCGGTCGGTCAGTCCAGGCGTTGGGAACTTGCCTGCGAGCGATATCAACGCCTGTCGAGGCTGTGGCCGGTGCTTGCGCAGGGCAATGCCTTGGCTTCTCGATTCGATGTGCTTGCGGACTATTCTGCCGAGGACTTTGAACGCTTGGTGGGGCTGCTGGCGTGGTTGAACGCGAATCCGGCGTCGGGCCTGTATCTACGGCAACTTCCGGTGGAGGGGCTGGATACAAAGTGGTTGGAGAAGCGCACGGGGCTCGTGGCAGGTCTTCTTCGCGCGATACGCGGGACTGGAGATGAGGGCGGTGACTTTCATGCGTTGGTTGGCCTCAAGAAGCCTGCTCATCGAGTGCGCATCCGATTGCTCTGTCCGACGCTGCGCAGCCTCGTCGGGGGTCTGGGGGACATTGAGGCTCCGGTAGGGGAGCTTGGCAGATTGCCCATTTCTCCGGCAGCTGTCGTGATTGTCGAGAACCTCGAAACAGGGCTGGCGCTTCCAGATGTCGCGAACACCGTGCTCGTCATGAAGCTCGGAAATGCGGTGAGCGCTTTGGGAGCGCTTCCCTGGTTGCAGAGTGCTGACGTGGTCTATTGGGGAGATATCGACTCCCATGGCTTTGCAATCCTGGACCGCGCCCGCAAGGCTGCTCCTCAAATTCGGTCCGTTCTGATGGACGAAGCAACGCTTTTGGCACATCGGTCACTCTGGGTTCAAGAGTCGGCGTTGTGTGCCAATGGGGCTTTCGAAAGACTGACTGCAGAGGAAAAGTCTATCTATGAGCACTTGCGGGCTGGCACCTGGGGTGGTCGTGTGCGACTTGAGCAGGAGCGGTTGGAGTGGTGCGCCGCGCTGGCTACGTTGATGGAGGCAATCTCCGGACGCCAGCGTGAAGTCCGGGAGCCATTGGCCTCGGTTCCATCGCAACGAACGAAGATACAGACCGTCTGAATAAAACTAGCGGCTAGACCTTTGCATGAACACTTTGACCCTTGGCCCTGGCGCCACACTCATCTCCCGGGACTTTCATCCGCATGACGCCGACGAGCCTGTCGTACGCGATGTCACCGAAAGCGCGGTGGAGTATCTTTTTGAACCAGTAACACTACACCCGGACCTGAAGCTTGGCGATGTCTTCAAATTGTTCGAGGCATGCCCGGAATTGCATGCGGCTTTCCGCAGGAATTGGTCCATGAACCTTTGCGAGGAAGCACGGAAGGGCCCGGTGCCGCGGCAAAAACGAGGAGACCCTGCGGAAAATGCCGGTATCGAGTACATGGAACTTTATTGGTCTTGGGCGCTTGACACTGATACGAAGACTTACCATGCTGTGCATCGTCTGAACCTTCACGGCGTCGGGCGCGTTCTGGACGTGGACGACGCGACGTATGGCTACAAGGCTGGTACTCGCATCCGCTGGTCCGTGTCGCTGACACCCGTGCGTGAACTGCTGGAGCTACCTCTGCGCCTATGCGCAGAGCTCACTCTTACAGAGGATGACCTCGACGCAAAGGGTTACGGAGTTTCCATTGCAACAGTGCGATGTGCTGAGGTTTTGTTGGGGCAGGTTATTCAGGGAATATTCGATGAACTTGCGTTTCATGGCAGCCCTCAGGCACAGTTCGAAGTCATGGATGAACTCAAGGCACAGTTAGCAGAGGTGAAGGCTGGAACTGCTGCGATGACATCAGCCGATGACCTTTTCGAAGAATCCGACCGTCCAGGGTTTGACGCGCTTTTCGAGACGCTCGGTGGTGTTCGTACGACAGAGGTTAGCCGTGCAATGCGAGATATTGAGGATGACATGCCTGTCGGCGCTGCCCTGGACCGTGCGTTCGAAGGTAAGGTCGTAGTCAAGATGCAGTTCCGAGACCGCCCAGGCCGAGAATTTCGCAAGCTGTTTCGTGTTGCCGGTCGTTGAGCGACTCGCCGATGTAAGCAAAGAAGACCACGGTCGCACCGCAAGACCATGTTGAGCTGTACGAGGAGACAGCTCGGTTCCTATAAGGCAAGTCCCTCTTAATTTTTGAAGGACGGGTGTGAAAATGTAGATGAGGATTCGCAATGCCTCATTTAGACCGCCCTACGTGTGGGCGATATGCACGAAACCCAATGTGTCATGCCATTATCTCGATGTGCCAACCCTTGCCTGCAAGAGCGTCTCGTACTTTCTGTGGAACACGCCCCTCATTGGCGGCAAGACATAGTAATGTCGTTGGCCGGGACATCGCCACATAGAGGTTTCGCATTTGTGCTTGCTGAGTCTTAGGAAGTTTCTCCAGCGCTTTTGACGCTGTCCCCGCGATATACTCAAGCCCAAGAGCAACGTCGCACTTACGACTGACTCCTCCATAGGATTCAAGCACCAGGGAAGCTGAATGCGTTTCCCCTTTCATGCCAGCGACCGTTCCTAGACCAAACTGGAGAGTCCGGCCCCTGTCCGTTACATCGCATACGGTCGAGTGCGGAGTGCCTTTCGTTGGAGCCGCCTTCGATTCAATGAACACCTCCATCGCTTTGAATTCGTCGAAGGCAAGCGTATTAGGAAGGTATGGCTTGAGTTCTTCGTACAGCAGCTTAAAAAGCCCGGGACGCTGGTCGTTTGAACAGAGATGCTCGCCTGAAAGGGCCAACTCACGAGTCAGCGCATCTATTCGGCCGGTGGGTGCAAGCTCTCTGGCAGCTCTGGGTAGAGCACGACTATCCCGCAGGCCCTTCGACATGGATGCACCAGCATCACGAAGCACAAGCAACAAGGCCCTGCGTACATCGGAGACGCGCGCACTGAGTGATGTGTCCTCAAGAGTTTGACTCGTATCTCCAACAAGGCTCCAGAAGCTTTCCGAGCGCATGCCTGCGGTTGGTAGCCCGTCACCGTAGTTCGGCCAATAGTCGCGCAGATGGCGGCCAGCGTCAGCTCCCCCTTCGCCCGCCTTTCGTGCACACATCGTCTTTACTGCGCGCGAGCCAATATCCTCGTCGCTCAAGCGCTCAAGGACCATATGTCCAAAATGCGAGACGACCTTTGTCGCAGCGCTGGTGGAGTACAGCAATAGAACAGGGGCATGACTGTCGGCACCCTCACCGATTACAGCAGCACCGCTCATGCGGACGCTTCCAACCGCATGTGCAATCGCTCCACCAAACCGCTTGCTAGTGCTAATGCAACCATGATTTGGGCGAGGAAATGTCAATAATTCAACATTTTCCTCATCCGAAAGAATCTTTTGGTCGATGTCGCCGAAACGTTGCATTACGGACTTGCCGTCAAAGATGCGGTTTAGGAATGACTCTTGGTCCCACGATGTATCCTGCATCTCGTCGATGAACACCATCGGGAAGCGCCGATGCACCACGTCAACGAGGTGCGGACATGTCTGGAGCGCCAAGTCCGCAAATGCAAACATGTCTCGATGCCGAAAAACTCCTAGGCCGGTAAGTTGCGTTTTGAGATTGACAAGCGATTGATATGAGGGTGTGTGAGTCGCGGGAAGAGAACCGCTTTCTACGTTCACGTTCAGTGCGGCTGTCCTATAGAACAGCGACGTGGCGATGCCTTCACCATTGTTTTGGTTTGCCAAGTAGAAACGAAGCTTGGAAAACTGGCCAAGTTGCAATCGAGCAAGCGCTTTCTCAGCGAAGACTGCATCGTCAATGACGTCGACCTTCTGGTCCAGACTTCGCAACATTGGCATGGCGAAGAACTGATTGACGAAGCTATGTATGGTTCCTATGAAGTGAGGGTAGCTAAGCAGCTGTGCGCCTTCCGCTGTCTCCCCAAGGCGTCGAGAAATCTCGTCGCGGGCAACGTTTGTATGACTCAGTATGCAGATACCACGTCGCGCATGGGGCCACTTTTTGGCAAGCAGCAGCAATTTAGCTGCGAGTAATGATGTCTTGCCACTGCCTGGTACAGCATTGAAATCGCGAGAGCCGTTTTCTAGAAGCGCGCAGCGGCGCTCATCATCGTCGAAATTCAAGTCTTTGGTCAGCGATGCTAGCCCGGCAAGGTCCTCGAGTTGAAGGTCTACGACACTCATTTGCTTACTCCGTCGATTTCCGTCGCCGCTACCGTAACGGACGACGTTGCCGCCGAGGGCTGCGTTGCGACTACCTGTGCGGCTGCGGTGGTGGGGACTTGCGGAATCGACGGAATTGCCGAAGGTACAGATGGGGCTGTAGGTGGAGTGGGTGACAACGGCTGGGCAGGGAGGGTCGCGATAGAGGTGGCGCCAATTGGTGCTGGCGAATGGACAACTGTTGCGGCTCCGGGGACCACGAAGCCTGAGGGGACGGCTGCCGCCACACCGCCCAGCGCAGTAGGTGCAGGTTTTGCGACAGGGGCAATGGTCAGATGGTCAAAGGCAGTCTGCAGGTACGGAGGTAACTTCGTAAATAGAGCGTTGCCTTCGCCATGCGCCCCCGTGCAAACTAAATGAGCGGCATACTGTGCCGCAATAGCCTTCGAGGCCTCTTTCTCCTTGAGTGGCCGATAAATGATGGAAGCAAGCTCGTCAGGGGAGTGGCCGGCAGCATTCAGGGTGGTCCAGCTCGCTTTGGCCGCTGCGAGCGTATCGGCCTCATCCTGCTCATCAAGGCGCTCGTCGCGTGAATTGGCCTTTACGGCAAGAGAAATTGCAAGGTACATAAGCTCCGCGCACCCGTGCAAAGCCAAGTCGTACTCAAGTGTCCAGCGGTCAGATACACATACGATGGTTTTTCCACCTTCCGCACGGTCTTTCTTGTTCTGCACCAGTGTGGCAATCTCAGCGGAAGAGTAGTCCGAGTCAAAACGTTTTCCCTTGGCGGGCTTTGGCACGTAAGCCTTTGCAATGTCGGGAACGATGTCTCGGTCAGTCAAACAAACAACAGGAATAGGGATTTCTGCCCTGCTGTCTTCGCTTTGCAGAATACGGGCGTAGTGGTACAGCCCGGTGTGACCCACATTGACTATCGACACGCCGTGCTTGGAGAATGAGCGGCCACACATCTCTGCTATGGCAGGGAGCAAGATGGCTTCGGCGGGGCCCTCCACCATCATTACCCCTCGCGCAAAGAAGAGATTTGCTTTTGTGGCGTCGATGAACCGACGCAAGAAGGAGTAATCGGTACGTTTCAGCTTTGTTTTTCCCACTGCCAAAGGGAAGGCTTGAGCCTTATGTACAAGTGTCATGTCCTCGATGCGTGCAGTCGAGACCAGTGATGGGCTGTGAGTCGTCAGAATGACTTGCACTCTCTTCTCTGCTTGGCTTGCATCTGAGTGCTCTTTCAGGAGGTCCATGACTCGCTCCTGAAGCTGGGGGTGAAGATGTGCTTCAGGTTCTTCGACCAGCAGCAGTGCCAGTTCTTCGCCGTCGCGGAGTAGAACCAGTTCCGTCGCCATAAACAACGCGTTGTTGTAGCCCAGACCGCGGGCACACCGGGCATCAGGATGAATGTGAGGTCCCGGAAGTAGCGATAGCTCGAATTTCTCCAGGATTGGCGTAAGCGCGAGGTCGGGCGCAATGCGTATGCGGGACTGAAGGGCGTCGCCGGCGAACGCGAATTGGCTGAGGTAGTTGTCGTTGATGTCCTTTTCGACCCCCTTCACCACCTCGTGTTCGCCCAAGTGGTGCTGGGCAAAGGCCATAAGACCCGCCAACCGCTCTGGGATATTTTTAGGCGACGCCTCGTCGAAGTCATTCACTTCTTGTCCGGCAATGTCGTTGTGCGCCCCAAGAATTTGAGAAAGGCGCGATTGCCGGCCTGGGCGAAGCTCCGCTTCTGCGTCGCGCAATGGTCTCAAATAGGTCGCGCGCACCAGTTCTCGAACCGCGTAACCGACCTCTGGGCCAGTTCCGTTCTTTCCAGTCCGGATGACTGTGTCTACGCGAGCGCGTTTTGTCGCTTGGGGTGGGTGGTAGCGCGCTTCGAGATGAAGTATGAGCGAGCAGCTCCCATCTTTTTCCAATGTCAACCACTCGAGAACAGAGGCCTCTTGGTCAGGGCTCAGTCCACACAAGGTGGCTTCAATGGTGAGCGTTTGCGCACGGTCCGCACCACTAATGTGGAAATCCTGCTCAAAGAGCCGGACTGGCTCGTAGCTGGTGGTGAGAAGTACTTGGCGGATGGAGTCAACGATGCCGGTCTTGCCAGCATCGTTTTCACCTACCAAGATGTTGAGTCCCGGATTGAGCTCCAAATCGAGAGTAGGTGCAGACGTGCCGTCGCCAAATGCGCGATAGTTTTTCGCTCGAATACACTTCAGATACATTGCTCAGTCTCCGGGCTGACCTTGACATTAGTGACCCGTACAGCCCAGTTGGCCGTCCACGGATACTTCACTTGCATGATGCTAACGTCTTGTCGCGCCGGTTTCGGAAAAACACATCCGTGATGCGTGTGTTGAGCGATATGCCATGTTCAAAAGGCGATACAAGTCAACTGGTCAAGGCCTTGAGCAATTGAGGCACATGCACCTGGGAGAGACCCACATCAACCTCGCAGAGTACGAGCCGGCCAGACTTCTCATGACGTGACCGCCTAAGCCCTGTGCCGCTGAGCAGGTCGTCAATGATTGCGTATTTCCCGGTCCAAGCATGCCGCCGCAGCCAGGCGTCGATAGCCTCCAGCCGCGTCTGGCCGCGGAGTTGGGGCGCTTCGCCGTCAGGATGCAGGGCCTGCGACAGTTGCGCGAGCCCCGTCAGCTCGAAGAGCTGACGGGCTGCAGCGAGGTCCAGGAAGCTCAACCACGACGTCGTGAGAACCACCTGGGGCCTGGCCTCTCGCAGCACCTGCTGGAGAGCCTCGATGGCCGGGACGCTCCAGATACGTTGGTACAGGTCCGGTGGTCGGGGGGTAAGCTGCAGATGCCGACCACCGTAGGGTCTGTTCAGGCAGAGGACGTCGTCTAGGTCAAGGAACAGCAGGGGACTGTCTCTGTCGGTGTTCAGCATAACGTTCCTCAGCTCGCAATCTCCAGTAGCAAATCCGGGCGGTAGCCGTTGGACTTCTGCGCGAAGGAATAGGGGTAGCGATGGTCGGATGGTGCTCCTACAGGGTTGCAGATGACCCGGCAGTCGCGGATGCGGTAGTCGCAGGCTACGTGCACACTTCCATGGAACCAGTAGTCGACGAACGTCATGAGTGCCGTCAGTCTGGTCTGGCAGGGGGCCGCGAAGGGGTCGCCGGCTCCCTGCCGTGGAATGGATTTCGGGTGCGGGATGTGGTGGGAAATCACCACCGTGGGACCATCGAACGGTTCCGCAAGGCGCTGGCTTAGCCAGGCTACGGCGGCTTGATGACGCGCCCATAGCCCGCTGTACGTCATTGTTTTGCCGCCGTCTTGGACGGTACCGTAGCCTGTCATGGCAACTGCTATGCCGACTGACTCAGGCCCCTTGAGAAGGCTGGGGGGGCCAAAATTTGGCCACAGCGTCGTTCCCAGAAACCGGATGCCGTTGATGACTACAGCATCATTCTGTAAGACCCGGACCTTTGTGCGCGAGGAGTCCAGCTTCATCAGTGGTGCGGCCACTTCCGGCTCGAGTCCCGCGTGTTCGAGAACGCCTGGTACATACAACGTTGGCACGTCCAAAGTGCGTGCGAAGTCCATTCCTTGGAGACCGATGTCGATATCACCGGCGAGGATGAGCAGGTTCGCCTGAGGATGGACCCGAAACGGGATTTCCAAGCCCTCCGCCAGATACTCCCCGATATGAAGGTCCGAGGCCAGCTGGATGGTCGTTAGCATGGGAGGGAGTGCAGTTCTGACTTGGCCCCACGGCGCTCATAGACCAAGTCAAAGTCTCGTTCCAGATTCCGTAACTCGTGGGTCGTGACGCCGGATTCAGCTATTAGGTGGCCGGAAGCGAGGTGGTACCAGTGAGCTCCGGTGGCACGCGACCGATACGCAGCACTCAGTTCTTCGTAGGTGAGGTCTTGCTTTGCCAAGTCCCGAAATCGCAAGAAGAGCTGTACTCGGGACCAGCGGCATTCGGGCAAGCTCTTTTCGAGCCTATAGGCCTCTGCAACATCGGTCGTCAGGAACTGAACGATTTCGATGTCTTTGCGTTGGTCAACGCATGCTTCAAGGAGGAAGAATGTCCGTGAGGAAAACTGGGCGAATCGCCAGGCCTTCCGGCCGCGTTCTTTCTTCCAGGCAGGGGGCAGAACCTGCGCCCCACTGTGTGTGCGTATGAAGCTGTCCATGGAACTGTGATGAAGCCTTCGTCCTTGGGGTGCCGATGTAGACCGGCTGTAGCCCTGGAGAGAAGGCGTAGACTTAAAGTGGATGCATCATAAAGGATGCTTCATTTTATGTGCTTCATAAAATAGATGTCTTTTATGAAGTTCCTTAAAAGTGGCATGTGCTCAACACTGCTGGTCATGAGGAAAGATTTGACCGAGCAGGAGGCAGAGTGGGCGGTTGCCGTGGGGCTCGTCCTGCGCAAAGCAAGAAAGCAGGCGAACTTCGTGCAGGAGGAACTTGCCTACAAGTCGGGGATGGGCCGGTTGACCATGCAGCGCATCGAGTACGGTGCGACAAGCCCGAATTTGGTGACACTGGTACGACTCTGCGGAGCGTTGAACATCCCGCCGTCGACGTTGCTCTTGGAGGCCGAGAAGTTGATGCAGCAGCCTGAGCTGCTTCGCGAGGCTATCGCGGCAAGGGAGGCGGAACTACCTGCTGCACGTTCTGGCAGCAAGTAGCGGGAGTCCTTTGGGCGAGCGGGGGCCGTAGCGCCTTGGCGATTGTCTGGTCTAGGTGCTACACGACTTGCAGGACAGAAGTCGCGACTTGAGGTTGAACAAAGGCCAGAGTAAGACAATTTGTTCAAGGTCGGACTTGAGCGTAGGAGCTATTGTCGAAACAGGCAGAAAAGCGTGGATTCCTTCCGAGCCGCGTCAACTTCTGGCCCAAGGCTCGAGTAGACGTGGCCCCCAACGGGTGCCCTGAGGTGCGGGGATGCTTATCGCTTCCTTCGAGAGTAGAACCTTTTGTCTTGGCCTGCTGGCAGGGTTTCTATGCTTTGGCGTAGGACCTATTGATGAAAAGTCGCTGAAGTAGAACCTATTGTTCAGGAGTAGGACTTGTTTGTCCTTTTCCACCGTGCCGACTGGGATGTCTTCCGCGCGACCGGCGTGGCCCATCTGATGAGCATCTCGGGCCTGCACATCACCCTGTTCGCCTGGCTGGCCGCGCGGGTGGTGGGCGCGGGCTGGCGGCGGTCCGGGCGGCTGTGCCTGGCGGTGCCGGCGCCCACCGCCGCGCTGGCCTGCGGCGTGCTGCTGGCCGCCGGCTACGCGCTTTTCAGCGGCTGGGGCGTGCCGGCCCAGCGCACGGTGTGCATGCTCGCCGTGGTGGCGCTGCTGCGGCTGTCGGGCCGCCGCTGGCCCTGGCCGCAGGTGTGGCTGCTGGCCTGCGCCGCCGTGCTGCTGCTGGACCCCTGGGCGCTGCTGCAGGCGGGCTTCTGGCTGAGCTTCGTTGCGGTGGCGGTGCTTTTTGCCAGCAGTGCCGGGGTGGATAGCGCCGCCGATACCAGCGCGTGGGGGCGATCGGTCTCCCTGCTGCGCGAGCAGTGGGTGGTGACGCTGGCGCTCACGCCGCTCAGCTTGCTGCTCTTCGGGCAGGTGTCGGTCGTGGGGCTGCTGGCCAACCTGGTCGCCATTCCGTGGACCACGCTGGTCGTCACGCCGCTGGCGCTGGGCGGGGTGCTGTGGGCGCCGCTCTGGGACGCCGCCGCCTGGGCGGTGCGGCCCCTGTCCGCCGGACTGCAGTGGCTGGCGGGCTGGCCTGGGGCGCAGGTTTCCCTGGCCATCGCGTCGCTCTGGGCCGGCGCCGCCGCCGTGGCGGGCGGCACCTTCCTGGCGCTGCGTCTGCCGTGGATGGTGCGGCTGCTGGGCCTGCCGCTGCTGCTGCCCGCGTTGTGGTGGGTGCCGCCGCGGCCGGCGCCGGGCCACTTCGACCTGCTGGCTGCCGATGTGGGGCAGGGCCAGGCGGTGATCGTGCGCACGGCCCGCCACGCGCTGCTGTACGACGCCGGGCCGCGCTACCACCAGGACAGCGATGCCGGTGACCGCGTGCTGGTGCCGCTGCTGCGCGCCACGGGCGAGCGGCTGGACCGGCTGGTGTTGAGCCACCGCGACGTCGACCACACCGGCGGCGCGGCGGCGCTGCTGGGGCAGCAGCCGCAGGCCGATGTGCGCGGCTCGGTCGAGGCAGGCCACCCGCTGCACCAGGTGCGGCCCATCGGCCGGTGTGTGGCGGGCGAGGGATGGGACTGGGACGGCGTGCAATTCCAGTGGCTGCATCCGCCGCCTGACGACGATCTGGCCCGAGGCAAGCCCAACACCCACAGCTGCGTCCTGCGCATCGACGCCGCCTCTTCTGCGAACGCCCGGGAAGCGGGCGGCGGTCACCGGGCAGGCGCCTCTGCCTTGCTGGCGGGAGACATCGAGCGCGCCCAGGAAGCGGCCCTCGTCGCCAGTGGTGCGCCGCTGCGGGCCGACGTGCTGCTGGTGCCCCACCACGGCAGCCGCACGTCGTCGAGCCCGGCGTTCCTGCAGGCCGTGGCCCCGCGAACGGCCTGGGTGCAGGCGGGCTACCGCAACCGCTTCGGGCACCCGGCGCGCGATGTGGCAGCCCGCTATGCCGCCGAAGGCATCGAACTGGTGCGCACCGACCTGTGCGGTGCCATCTCTTGGTCTTCCGTGCGGCGGGAGCAGGTCGGATGCGAGCGTGACCGCACACGGCGGTACTGGCACCACGCTTCGCCCGAGGTGTTCCGCACGGAACGTGGATCGGAATAGGTCCGGCCCAGCTATCGAAATTTCCTGGCCATCGCGTCTGGCAATCACCCGGGCGGCGGCAGCAGCAGGGTGGATCGAGGCGCTCCGGGCTTCTCTCCTACAGGGTCTCGACGCAACTTCTCGCGAACTTCTTGCCAATCGCAGGCGCACAACTTGCTATGCTGGATGCAGGAGGCACCGCTTTTTATGCAGAAGTTCGACGAGATGTATGCGTCGCTCCCGTTCCAGGGCAGCGACGTGCGAGAGCATTACAAGCGCTACAGCCAATGGCTGGGCAAGCAGGCAGAAGAAGCGATGCAGGCGCGACGCGCCGAGGCTGAAATGATCTTTCGCCGCGTGGGCATCACCTTCGCGGTGTACGGCGCCAAGGACGAGGGCGGCGCCGGCACCGAGCGCTTGATCCCGTTCGATCTCATCCCGCGCATCATTCCCGCGCACGAATGGGCGCGCATGCAGCAGGGCCTGGTGCAGCGGGTGACGGCGCTCAACCGCTTCATCCACGACGTCTATCACGGCCAGGAAATCATCCGCGCCGGCATCGTCCCGTCCGACCTCATCATGCGCAACGCGCAGTTCCGTCCCGAGATGGTCGGCGTCGACGTGCCCCGCGACCTGTACGCCCACATCGCCGGCATCGACATCGTGCGCGCGGCCGACGCCAACGGCGACGGCGTCTACTACGTGCTGGAAGACAACCTGCGCGTCCCCTCCGGCGTGTCGTACATGCTGGAGAACCGCAAGATGATGATGCGGCTCTTTCCCGAGCTGTTCTCGCTGCACAAGGTCGCCCCCGTCGCCCACTATCCGGATCTGCTGCTCGACACCCTGCGTGCCAGCGCCCCGGCCGGCGCGGCCGAGCCCACGGTGGCGGTGCTGACGCCCGGCATGTACAACAGCGCCTACTTCGAACATGCCTTCCTGGCCCAGCAGATGGGCGTGGAACTGGTCGAGGGCCAGGATCTGGTGGTCAAGGACAACTTCGTCTACATGCGCACCACGCGCGGCCTGCAGCGGGTGGACGTGATCTACCGCCGCGTGGACGACGACTTCCTCGACCCGCAGGTGTTCCGCCCCACCTCCACCCTGGGCTGCGCGGGGCTGATGAACGCCTACCGCGCGGGCAACGTGGCGATATGCAACGCGGTGGGCACGGGCATCGCGGACGACAAGTCCGTCTACCCCTACGTCCCCGAGATGATCCGTTTCTACCTGGGCGAAGAACCCATCCTGGCCAACGTGCCGACCTGGATGTGCCGCAAGGAGGACGACCTGAAGTACGTGCTGGACCATCTGCACGAACTGGTGGTGAAGGAAGTGCACGGCGCCGGCGGCTACGGCATGCTGATCGGCCCGGCCGCGAGCAAGGCCGAGATCGAGGAATTTCGCGCCGCCCTGGTCGCCAACCCGGCCGGCTACATCGCGCAGCCCACGCTGTCGCTTTCGAGCTGCCCCACCTATGTCGAGTCGGGCATCGCCCCGCGCCACATCGACCTGCGGCCCTTCGTGCTGTCGGGCCAGAAGGTGCAGATGGCGGCCGGCGGGCTGACCCGCGTGGCGCTGAAGGAAGGCTCGCTGGTCGTCAATTCGTCGCAGGGCGGCGGCACCAAGGACACCTGGGTGCTGGGCGAGGACAGCACCGCGCCACCCGTCCCTTTCCCTGCGCCGGCGCAGACCATCGGCGGCATGACCCAGACCCAGACCATGGGCGGCATGACGCAAACCTTGGGAGGAGTCTGAGATGCTGAGTCGCACTGCCGATCATCTATTCTGGATGTCTCGATATACGGAGAGAGCAGAGAACACCGCCCGGATGCTAAACGTCAACTACGAGACGTCCTTGCTGCCGCAATCCGCCGCCGTCTCCGAAGAAGGCTGGCAAGGTCTGCTGTCGATCAGCGAGCTGATGCCCGCCTACACCGCCAAGCATGGCGAGGTCACTGCGGCAGGGGTGCTCAACTTCATGGTGCACGACGGCACCAACCCGTCGTCGATCGTCTCGTGCATCCGCGCGGCGCGCGAGAACGCACGGGCGGTGCGCGGTGCGCTCACCACCGAGGTATGGGAAACGCAGAACCAGACCTGGCTCGAACTGAGCCGGCAGCTGGACGGCGGCGTGTTCGAGCGCGATCCGGCGCAGTTCTTCGAGTGGGTGAAATACCGCTCGCACCTGTCGCGCGGCGTCACACTGGGCACCATGCTGCAGGACGAGGCCTTCCACTTCCTGCGCATGGGCACGTTCCTGGAGCGGGCCGACAACACGGCCAGGCTCCTCGACGTGAAGTTCCACGCGGTGCAGAGCGACTTCCACGGCTCGGTGCAGAACCCGCGGCGCGCCACGCCGGAGTTCGACTTCTATCACTGGAGCGCGATCCTGCGCAGCGTGTCGGCGTTCGAGGTGTACCGCAAGGCCTACCGCGACGTCATCACGCCGGAGCGGGTGGCCGACCTGCTCATCCTGCGCCGCGACATGCCGCGCTCGCTGCATGCCAGCCTGCACGAAGTGGCGGAGAACCTGGCGGTCGTGTCCAACGACCAGTCGGGCGAAACGCAGCGCAAGGCAGGGCGGTTGCTGGCCGACCTGCGCTACGGGCGCATCGACGAGATCCTGGCGACGGGCCTGCATGCCTATCTCACGCAGTTCCTCGACCGCGTGAACGAGCTGGGGGCTGGCATCAGCCGTGATTTCCTGGTGCCGGTGCCGCACTGAGGCCCCTGCGTCGCAGGGCGCGGCGCACTCCTGGTTCCTGCATCCGCGCCGCCCCGCCCGGATGGGCCGGGGCCGGGGCCGGGGCCTGTCCTGGCCTGGCTCAGCGATCGATGCCCCGCTGCCCGCAGCCGGCTGCGCTGGCGGGCCGCTGCGAAGTGGCGGCGCGAGGCGGCAGACCGTATGAATTCAACATCGCGGCGTCCAGCTCGCCCGAGGCCCGCGCGCACTCCAGTTCGGCGATCACCTGGGCGCGGCTGAGGCCGGCAGTGGGCGAGGCCGCAGCGATGGCCGGGGCTCGCTCGCCGGCCGACGTGGCGGACCCGGCCGCCGTCTCCGGCGCAGGCAGCGGCTGTTGCGCCCATGCGCTGGTCGTGCCAGCCGACACGGTCAGCAGCATCATCAGCAGCGCGGCTGCGGCAAACGCTGATCGCGGCGCGAGGCGCCGGCCGGCGGCAGCGGCGGATGGGAACTTCGGGAACGAGGGGAAGATGGCGTGCATGAAGGCTCTCCGGTAGGACAGGGCGGCGCGGGATGGCCGCCCGTGAAGTCACTGTGCCGGTGCCCTGGGGCCGAATCCAGCGGGCTGAGACGAGCGGTGCTCTGGCGCCCGTCAGCCGCTGTTGGCAGGCGCGAAACGATCAGCAAAGCCGTTCAGTTCCCGCAGCGCACGGTCGTTGCAGCCCGCTGCCACTGAGCCACACGCCAGTGCGAAGGCGGCGCCTTCGATGGCCTGCGCCAGAGTCAGCGCAGGCCCTGGCGGCGTTGCTCTCGCAGCATGAAGAGGTACAGGCTTTCGACCTTCTCGCGCGCCCAGGGCGTCTTGCGCAGGAACTTCAGGCTCGACGACACGCTGGGGTCGCTCTGGAAGCAGCGCACCGGAATCTGTTCCGCCAGGCCGCGCCAGCCGAAATGCCGCTCCAGCGCCACCACCATCGCTTCCAGCGTGATGCCGTGCAACGGGTCCTTGGAGCGCGCAGGGGCGGCAGGCGGAGCTGGCGGATCTGGCGGGGTCGCGGGCGGGGTGGCGGGCGCAGGGTGCGCCGGCGGTTCGGAGACCGATGGCGGCAGGGTCGGGTCGTCGTTCATGGCGAGCGAGCATACGCGCTACCGCCATTCCCGCCGTCATTGTGAAGAAAATGGCCTTTTGCACCCGTGCGGAAAGGGTCTGTAGCTATAAAAAGTATAGCATTGCGATCCGGGCTGGGCCCTCCTGCGCTCGTGCGGCCCGGGCCACGGCCAGCAGCGCAAGCGCCCACCCCTGGCTCACGCGGCGCGCTCCATGCGCGTCGCAGCGCTGCGGCGCGCTGCGCTAGGACGAGCCCGCAGGCGCCTGCAGCAGCCTGTCGCCCGCAAACAGCTCGGCCGCCCAGTCGACGAAGGCCCGCACCTTGGCGCTGAGGTGGCGGTTGGGCGGGTACACCACGTACACCGGCAGCAGAGGTTGCGTCCATTCCGGCAGCACGCGCACCAGCCGGCCTTCGGCGATCGGCTGCTCGGCCTGGAAGGTGGTGATCTGGCCCACGCCCTGCCCGGCCTGCAAGGCGCTCACGTAGGCGTTGCTGTCGTTCACCGCCAGCTGCGAAGGGCCGGTCAGTTCCAGCACTTCGCCGTCCTTGTGGAAGTCGAGCGGATAGCGCCGGCCGGACACCGGCGAGAAATAGATCACGCTGCGATGCAGGCCTTCGCCGCGCTCCAGATCCAGCGGGTGCTGGGGCGTGCCGTGCCGCGCCAGATACGCGGGTGACGCCACGGTGATGAATTCGAGGTTGCCGATGCGCCGCGCCACCAGGGATTGGTCGGCCAGCTCGCCCCCGCGGATCACGCAGTCCACGTTGTCGCCGATCAGATCGACGGTGCGGTCGCTCACCCCCAGGTCGATCTGGATGTCGGGGAAGCGCTCCTGAAACTGCGCCAGGCGCGGAATGATGAGCAGCCGGGCGACCGACGATCCCACATCCACGCGCAGCCGGCCGCGCGGGCTGGAACGGGCCTGCCCCATGCTGGCCTCGATGTCGTCGAAATCGGCCAGCAGCCGCACTGTGCGGTCGTAATAGGCGGCGCCGTCGGCGGTGACGGTGACGCGCCGGGTGGTGCGGTTGAGCAGCTTCACGCGCAGTCGTGCTTCCAGCGCCTGGACATGCTTGGTCACGCTGGCTTTGGGCAGTTGCAGCGAATCGGCCGCGCGCGTGAACGTGCCGGCTTCCACCACTCGCGCGAAGATGCGCATGGCCTGGATCTGATCCATGGCGGTTCCTTCCTCATCCCTGATCAGGGTGGAAGAATTCTCACATGCAGCGTGGCCGCGCATTGTTCCGCGTTTGGAAACAGAGCAACGCCGTTTCGCGGGTTTATCGCGCCTGCCGCTGCCGCTACATTGCTCATCACCCGGCCTTTCTGTCAGGTTGCCCACATGCCTTCTTCTTCGACCACCGCTCCATCGCCCGCCCACCCGCCGCTGCCCGCCTGCACCGACGCCACCATTGAGGTGGCCCGCGGCCGGCAGGTCGGTGTGCGGGTGTACGGCAAGAAGCCGAAGACCCGGGCGGGCAGCCAGCCGGGCGCGGCGCTGCCGCTGGTGGTGCACTTCCATGGCGGCGCGTTCGTGTCGGGCGACCTGGACAACGGCGGCACCGTCGCCACGCTGTTGCAGGGCGCGGGTGCGCTGGTGGTGTCGGTGGCCTATCCGCTCGCGCCGTTCCCGGAGCCGCTGGAGACGGGCTATGCCGTGCTGCAGTGGGCTTTCAAGCACCGCACGCGGCTGGCAGGCTCCGGCGCGCCGGTGTACCTGGCGGGCGAGGAAGCCGGCGGCAACCTGGCGGCCGGCGTCGGGCTGATGGCGCGCGACCAGTCGCACCCGCCGATCGCCGGGCAGATCCTGCTGTCGCCCATGCTCGACCCCTGCGTGGGCACGCCCTCGGTGCGTGCCGCCACGGGCGATTCCACGGCCTGCAAATGGTCGGTGGGTTGGACGAAATTCCTGAGCTGCACGCGCGATGCCGAGCATCCCTATGCGGTGCCCGCCGCCGCCCAGCGGCTGGCCGGCCTGCCACCCACGCTGGTGCTGGTGGGCAGCGACGACCCGATGCGCGACGAAGCCCTGGCCTACGCCGCACGGCTCGAAGCTGCCGGCCAGCCCGTCACCCGCCACATCTTCAACCAGGCCGCCGAGTGGCCCGAGGCCCTGCTGCAGCAAGGTGCCGGCACCTGCCCCTGCGCCCCCGAGGTGCAAGCGCAATTGCGCCAGTTCTTCGAGGCGACGCGATGTCGGCCACCGCTGTGAGCCCGTAGCCCTTGCGGCGCTGCGCGCCAGACCCACCGTACGGCGGCGCTGCCGCCGGCCACCGATTTGTCGCCCGCATGCCCCCCGCCGACGCTTGACCTCGACCCTGGTTGAGGTCTGAGACTACCCCCGCCTGCTGAACGCGAGGCGGTCCACCCCCCGTTTGTTTTTTCCGGCGCCGATGCGCCGGAGGGCACCGCTTTGCCCGCGTTCTGTTCTCGCATCGATTGCACGGATCTGGATCACAAGGAGGAATCACCATGACACACCCATCTCATCCCTCGCAGCCGGCTTCGGAAGCCGCTGGCGCGCCGCAAGCGTCATCCGCAGCGGCCCCCGTTCCTGCGACCACGCGCCGCTGGTGGACCGCCGCGGGTGCCGCCGTGGCGCTGGCCGCCGCAGGCGGTGCCGTCTTCGGGCTCGGCACGTCGCACGCCGAAGCGCCGGCAGCCGCCAGTCCGCCACCTGCCGTGCCGGTGTCGGTGGCGGCGGTGGTGCAGCAGGAGGTGTCACTGTGGGACGAGTTCTCCGGGCGACTGGAAGCCGTCCAGCGGGTGGACGTGCGCCCGCGCGTGGCGGGCGCCTTGCAGTCCGTGCATTTCCGCGAAGGCGCGCTGGTCCGGCAGGGAGACCTGCTGTTCACCGTGGACCCGGCGCCTTTCGTCGCCGAGGTGGACCGCGCTGCCGCGCAGGTCGCCGCAGCGCAGGCCCGCGTGTCGTACACCCGCAGCGAAATGGAGCGCGCCACCCGCCTCTGGGAAGAGCGGGCCATCGCCCAGCGCGAGCATGACGAGCGCATGAACGCTCAGCGCGAGGCCGATGCCAACCTGCACGCCGCCCAGGCCGCGCTGCAGGCCGCGCGCCTGAACCTGGGCTACACCCAGGTGCGCGCGCCGGTCTCGGGGCGCGTGGGCCGCATCGAGGTCACCCAGGGCAATCTGGTGGCCGCAGGCGCCGGCGCGCCGGTGCTCACCACGCTGGTGTCGGTGAGCCCCATCTACGCCAGCTTCGACACCGACGAACAGATCGTCGCCCGCGCGCTCGACGGCCTGCGCAGCGGCCAGAGCGCCCGCGCGCAGATCGAACGCATTCCCGTGCAGATGGGCACCGGCACGGCCGGCAGCACGCCGCACACCGGCCACCTGCAGCTCATCGACAACCAGGTGGACGCGCGCAGTGGCACGGTGCGCGTGCGTGCCGTGTTCGACAACGCCGATGGCGCGCTCATGCCGGGCCAGTTCGCCCGCATCCGCATGGGCCAGGCCAGGAGCGCGCAGGCCGTGCTGATCAACGAACGCGCCGTCGGCACGGACCAGAGCAAGAAGTTCGTGATGGTGGTGGGCGAGGGCAACAAGGCCGAATACCGCGAGGTGCAGCTGGGCGCGCCGGTGGATGGCCTGCGTGTCGTCACCTCGGGCCTGAAGGCCGGCGAGCGCATCGTCGTCAACGGCCTGCAGCGCGTGCGCCCCGGGGCCGCCATCGCCCCGCAGGACGTGCCCATGGCCACCAAGGCCGAGTTGGCGGGCGAGGGCCGTCAGGCGCGGACGCCGAACCAGCAGCCCGCGGCCTGATCGCGTGCCTGGAAGAAAGACAGGAACATCATGAACCTTTCCCGATTTTTCATCGACCGCCCCATCTTCGCCGGGGTGCTGTCGGTGCTCATCTTCCTGGCGGGGCTGATCGCCCTGCGCGCGCTGCCCATCTCGGAATACCCCGAGGTGGCGCCGCCCTCCGTGGTGGTGCGCGCCACCTATCCCGGCGCCAATCCGAAGGTGATCGCCGAGACCGTGGCGACGCCGCTGGAGGAATCGATCAACGGCGTGGAGGGCATGCTCTACATGGGCAGCCAGGCCACGACCGACGGCGTGATGACGCTCACCGTGACCTTCGCGCTCGGCACCGACCCCGACAAGGCGCAGCAGCTGGTGCAGAACCGCGTCTCGCAGGCCGAGCCGCGCCTGCCCGAGGAAGTGCGCCGCCTGGGCATCACCACCGTCAAGAGCGCGCCGGACCTGACCATGGTCGTGCACATGGTCTCGCCCAACGGCCGCTACGACATCGACTACCTGCGCAACTACGCCGTGCTGAACGTCAAGGACCGGCTGGCGCGCATTCCCGGCGTCGGACAGGTGCAGATCTTCGGCGGCGGCGACTATTCGATGCGCGCCTGGCTCGACCCGCAGAAGGTCGCGCAGCGGGGCCTGTCGGCCGCCGACGTGGTGGCCGCCATCCGCGGCCAGAACGTGCAGGCCGCAGCCGGCGTCGTCGGGCAGTCGCCCGGCCTGCGGGGCGTGGACATGCAGCTGTCGATCAACGCGCAGGGGCGCCTGGCGACGGTGGAGGAATTCGGCGACATCATCGTCAAGACGGGCGCTGACGGCGCGGTGACGCGGCTGCGCGACGTGGCCCGGCTGGAGCTGGGTGCGGCCGACTATTCGCTGCGCTCGCTGCTCAACAACGACCCGGCCGTGGGCATGGGCGTGTTCCAGGCGCCGGGCTCCAACGCGCTCGACATCTCGTCCAACGTACGCGCCACCATGGCCGAGCTGCAAAAGCACATGCCCGAGGGCGTGGAATTCCGCATCGCCTACGACCCCACGCAGTTCGTGCGCGCCTCCATCCATTCGGTGATCCAGACGCTGCTGGAAGCCATCGCGCTGGTGGTGGTCGTGGTGATCCTGTTCCTGCAGACCTGGCGCGCCTCCATCATTCCGCTGCTCGCGGTGCCGGTGTCGGTGGTGGGCACGTTCGCCGTGCTGCACCTGCTGGGCTTCTCGATCAACGCGCTGTCGCTCTTCGGGCTGGTGCTGGCCATCGGCATCGTGGTGGACGACGCGATCGTGGTGGTGGAGAACGTCGAGCGCAACATCGAAGCGGGCCTGTCGCCGCGCGAGGCCACCTACCAGGCCATGCGCGAGGTGAGCGGCCCCATCATCGCCATCGCGCTGGTGCTGGTGGCCGTGTTCGTGCCGCTGGCCTTCATCAGCGGCCTCACGGGGCAGTTCTACCGGCAGTTCGCGGTCACCATCGCCATCTCCACGGTGATCTCGGCGATCAATTCGCTGACCCTGTCGCCGGCACTGAGCGCACTGCTGCTCAAGGGCCACCACGAGCCCAAGGACGCCCTGACGCGCGGCATGGACCGCGTGCTGGGCGGGTTCTTCCGCCGCTTCAACCGCGTGTTCCACCGGGGCTCGCAGGCCTACAGCGGCGGCGTGCAGCGCGTCATCGGGCGCAAGGCGCTCATGCTGGTTGTCTACGCTGCGCTGGTGTTCGTCACCTGGGGGCTGTTCAAGGCCGTCCCCGGGGGCTTCGTGCCCGCGCAGGACAAGCAGTACCTGGTGGGCTTCGCGCAGCTGCCGGACGGCGCTACGCTGGACCGCACGGACGACGTGATCCGCCGCATGGGCGAGATCGTGAAGAAGAACCCCAACGTGGAAGACGCCATCGCCTTCCCGGGGCTGTCGATCAACGGCTTCACCAACAGCTCCAACTCGGGCATCGTCTTCGTCACGCTCAAGCCCTTTGCCGAGCGCCAGCGCGCCGACCAGAGCGGCGGCGCCGTCGCAGGCCAGCTGAACCAGGCCTTCGGCAGCATCGAGGAGGCGTTCATCGCCATGTTCCCGCCTCCGCCGGTGGCCGGGCTGGGCACCACGGGCGGCTTCAAGCTGCAGATCGAAGACCGCGCCTCGCTGGGGTACGAGGCCATGGACGCGGCGGTGAAGGCCTTCATGGCCAAGGCCTACCAGACGCCCGAGCTGGCCGGCCTCTTCACCAGCTGGCAGGTCAACGTGCCGCAGCTCTACGCGAACATCGACCGCACCAAGGCGCGCCAGCTGGGCGTGCCGGTGACCGACATCTTCGAGACGCTGCAGATCTACCTGGGCAGCCTCTACGCCAACGACTTCAACCAGTTCGGCCGCACCTACAGCGTGCGCGTGCAGGCCGACGCGGCCTACCGTGCGCGGGCCGAAGACGTGGGCCTGCTCAAGGTGCGCTCGACCACGGGCGAGATGGTGCCGTTGTCGGCGCTGATGAAGATCGAGAACAGCTTCGGCCCCGAGCGCGCCATGCGCTACAACGGCTTTCTGGCCGCCGACGTGAACGGCGGGCCCGCGCCCGGCTATTCCTCGGGCCAGGCCCAGGCCGCCATCGAACGCATCGCCGCCGAGAGCCTGCCGCAGGGCATCGGCTTCGAGTGGACCGAACTCACCTACCAGGAGATCCTGGCCGGCAACTCCGCCGTGCTGGTGTTCCCCATCGCCATCCTGCTGGTGTTCCTGGTGCTGGCCGCGCAGTACGAGAGCCTGACCTTGCCCATCGCCATCATCCTGATCGTTCCCATGGGCCTGCTGGCCGCCATGGCGGGCGTTTGGCTGACCGGCGGCGACAACAACGTGTTCACGCAGATCGGGCTCATCGTGCTGGTGGGGCTGTCGGCCAAGAACGCCATCCTGATCGTGGAGTTCGCGCGCGAACTGGAGTTCGCCGGCCGCACGCCGGTGCAGGCCGCCATCGAGGCGAGCCGCCTGCGGCTGCGGCCCATCCTGATGACTTCGCTGGCATTCGTGATGGGCGTGCTGCCGCTGGTGCTGTCCACGGGCGCGGGTGCCGAAATGCGCAGCGCCATGGGCGTGGCGGTGTTCGCCGGAATGATCGGGGTGACGGCCTTCGGCCTCTTTCTCACGCCGGTGTTCTACGTGGTGCTGCGCCGCATGGCCGGCAACCGGCCGCTGCAGCAGCACGGCAGCCACGCGGCGCCGATCAGCCCGCCCGACGCCGGCAGCCTGGGCGCCAACGCCCAGCCGGTGCTGGCCGCACCGCGCGGCCAGCACGAATGAACCGCCGCCAGCCAAGCAAACCGACCAAGCAAGGACCTTTGACCATGTCTGCTGATTCCCTGATGGCTTCCTTCGACAGTTCTACCGTCCACGTGCGCCGGGCGGTGCGGCTGCTGCCGCTCGCCGCAGCCCTGGTGCTGGCCGGCTGCATGGGCACGCCCACCCTGCCGCATCCCGCGCACGCCGGTGTGGCCGTGCCCACCCGCTTCAGCACGGAAAGAACCTCGCCTCTCTGGACGACGGCCGCGCCCGCTGAAGCGCAACCGCGCGGCGCCTGGTGGCAGAGCTTCGCCGACCCGGTGATGAATGACCTGGTGGAGCGCGCCGGCACCGGCAACACCAGCCTGCAGGAAGCAGCTGCGCGCCTGGCCGAAGCCCGCGCGCTGCTGCGTTCCGCCGACGCCAACCGGGCACCCCAGGTGGGCGCATCGACGGGCGTGGCCCGGCAGGCAGGCGCGAACACCGCTTCCGGCGGACCGGTGCCCGCCACCCTGGCCACCGCGAGCCTGAATGTCTCGTATGAGCTCGACCTGTTCGGCCGCCTGTCGCAAGCCAGCGACGCGGCGCGGCTGGACGCGCAGGCACGCGACGCCCTGCTGCAGAGCACCCGGCTGATGGTGCAGGCCGACGTGGCGCAGACCTATCTGCAACTGCGCGCGGTGCAGGCCGAGCGCGCCCTGGTGCAGGAAAGCCTGGAGGCCTACCAGGGCACGCTGCGCCTCACGCAGCGGCGCTATCAGGCGGGCGACGTGGCCGAGCTGGACCTGGCCCGGGTGCAGACCGAAGTGGCGGCGACCGAATCCGAGGCGCTGGCGCTGGAACGGCAGCAGGTGCTGCTGCGCAATGCGCTGGCCGTGCTGCTGGGCGAGGTCGCCACCGGCTTCACCGTGCCCGCTCCGGCAGACGGCGGCGCCGTGCTGCCGGTCATCCCGGCCGGCGTGCCGGGCACGGTGCTGGCGCGCCGGCCCGACGTGTCGGCGGCGCAGGCGGCGGTGCTGGCTGCGCAGGCCCGCGTGGGCGTGGCGCAGGCAGCCTGGTTCCCGGCCGTCACGCTCACTGGCAACGGCGGCTTCGCGTCGCCCGAGCTGGGCGATCTCTTCAAGTGGTCGGCCCGGTCGTGGGGCATCGGCGCGCTGCTGTCGCTGCCGATCTTCGACGGCGGCCAGCGGGCCGCGCAGGAAGAGGGCGCCCGCGCCCGGCTGGAGGGGGCGATGGCCGCGCACAAGGGCCAGGTGCTGACCGCGTTCCGCGAAGTGGAGGACCAGCTGGGCGCCCTGCGCCTGCTGGCGGGCCAGGCCGAAGCGCAGGAGCGGGCCGTGCAGTCGGCCCGGCGCGCCACGCAGCTGTCCGACTCGCGCTACCGCAACGGCCTGGTCAGCCAGCTGGAACTGCTGGACGCCCGCCGCAGCGAGCTGCGCAACCGCCGGCAGGCGCTGCAGGTACGCACCGCGCAGCAGACGGCGACGGTCGGCCTGGTCCGCGCGCTGGGAGGGGGCTGGGGCGAAAGCGACATCGGTGCGCTGACGTCCGCCGAACCGGTCGTCTGCGGCGGCTTGTTGACGGCAGCCGCACCGGTTCGGTGACGCTGCGCGGAAAGGCTGCACCGGCCGCCTGGGGCCGGCGTTCGCCCGAATCGCCCCGCCAGCCGCGTGGCAACCTGGCGAGGCGCTCGCTCAGAAGCGGTACGTTCCCGTCAGCGTGACGGTGCGCCGCTGGCCGTAGAAGCAGTCACCGCGCGCCAGGCACTGCGTGATCTGCACCTTGTCGGTCAGGTTGGTCACGTTCAGCGCCAGCCGCCAGTCGCCTGCGTCGTAGGCCGCCAGGGCATCGGCGAGCAACGCCGAGGGCGTCGTGATGGCGCTGGTGCCACTCCACTGCGAGCCGGTGTAGCGCAGGCCCGCGCCCACCGACCAGCCGCCGCGGCCTTGGCTGGCGAAGCGGTGCATCAGCCAGCTGGACGCCGTGTGCCGGGGCACGCTGGCCACCGGGTCGCCCTGGTCGCCCGCATTGCTCCGGGAGATCACGGCGTCCGTGTACGCATAGCCCACGGTCCAGTCCCAGTGGCGGGCCAGACTGGCCGTCATCTCGGTCTCGAATCCCTTGGTCTTCACTTCGCCGATCTGCAGGCTGTTGAGCGGGTTGCCGGGGTCGGTGGTCTTGCGGTTCTTCTCGCGCAGCTGGTAGATGGACGCGAAGGCCGAGATTCCCTGGTCTGCGGGCTGCCACTTCACGCCCGCTTCCCACTGCTCGCCGCGCTGCGGCTTGAACGGGGTGCCGTAGAAGTCGGCCCCGCCGAGCGGCTGGAACGATTCGGAGTAGCCCACATAGGGCGCCCAGCCGCCGTCCAGCTGGTAGGTCACTCCGGCGCGCTTGGTCCAGGCCTTGTCGTCGCCGGCGGCGGCAGGTCGGCCCTGCGTCTCGCTCTTGGCCTGGTCGTGGCGCAGGCCCACGGTGGCCGTGAGCCGACCCCACTTGATCTGGTCTTGCGCGTAGAAGCCCAGCTGCCGCTGCTGCACGTCGGGCTGGCGGACGAGGGCCGTGTCGGGTGGCTCGGCGAAGTTGCCGTAGACGGGCGCATACACGTCGATGGACGGTGCCAGCGCGCGCCAGGTGCGCTGGCCCCAGTGGTTGCGCTGCACATCCATGCCTGCCAGCACGGTGTGCTCGGCATCGCCCGAGCGCAGCTTGCCTTCGAGCTGGGTGTCCACCAGCAGCATGCGCGAGCTGCCCATCGTCCAGGAAGCGTCGCGCACCACGGTGCGGCCGTCGGCGTTGAACACCGGCCTCGCAGGGCGGCCGCGCGCTGCGTTGGCAGCGAAGCTGGTGTAGAGCGTGCGGTAGTCCACCTCTCCCAGGCTGCGACGCAGGTTCTGCCGCAGCGTCCAATCGTTGCCCAGCTGGTGGCTGAACAGATAGCCCCAGGTGGTGCTCTCGGAGTCGTAGCGGTCCCAGCCGGGCTCGCTGATGAAGGTGGACGTGGGGATCTGGCCGTAGCGGCTCGGCAGCTGCGTGCCCTGCCAAGGGAAGAAGCCGATGAGCGAGCCGCTTTGGTCCTTCTGGTGGGTGAGCTGCAGCGTGAGCGACGTGGCGGCGCTGGGCCGCCAGGTCAGCGTGGGGGCGAAGACCCGGCGGTCGTCGCTCACATGGTCCACCTGCGTGTCGCTGTCGCGGCCTATCGCCACCAGGCGGTAGAGCCACTGGCCGTCTTCCGTGAGCTTGCCGGTCAGGTCGGTGGCGATCTGCTTGCGGCCATGGCTGCCGACCTGTACCTGCACTTCGCGCAGGGTCTCGGCCTGTGGGCGCTTGGAGGTGAGGTTGAGCACGCCGCCTACGCTGCCCTGCCCGTACAGCACCGACGAGGGTCCGCGCAGGAACTCCACCCGCTCCAGCGTGTATGGGTCCGGGCGCGTGTCGTTCCAGTAGCCGACGAAGCGCACCATGCCGTCCAGATACTGCGTCACGTCGCCGCCACGGGCCTTGAAGGTGTCCTGCCGGCTGTCGAAGTAGTTGGACACGACACCCGCTGAGTAGGCGGTCGCCTGGCGCAGCGTCTGCACGCCCTGCGCTTCCATCTGGTCGCGCGTGATGACGCTGATGGCCTGCGGGGTTTCGATGATCGGCGTGTCGGTCTTGGTGGCCGACAGTGCGCGTTTGGCGACGAAGCCGCTGACAGGCGCGGTCGGGTTTTCGGCCTCTGCGTTGGCATTGACCGTGACGGGCGCGAGCGTGGCGGCGGGCGCCGGGGCCGGGGACTGGGCGCGTGCCGGCGCAGCGGCGTGGGCCAGCAGCGCGGCTGCGGCGATGGCGTGGGGTGGGGGCAGTCGCTTGAAGCGCATGGAAGCCTTTCCGTCGATGAAGGGGGCACCGTGTGGCGGAGTTGGCTTCCCGGATGCGCGGACGGCAGCGGGTGGCTGGGACAGGGGCGCGGTACCGGGCGACTGCGAGGCAGTGGCGCCGGACGGCCAGTCGGGCATTCTAGATGCCATCGAGAACCATTCTTATCTTGCTGCGGCGGCGCGGCGGCTCGGCGAGGCCGGTGCACACCCGATGGCACAAGGTTGTCATGGACGAGCCTGCAGGACTGCGGCAGCCGACCTATAGTGCTTGGTTGCTGCCGCGCCCACCGGCCTGCGGGCCTGGGTGCCCCTACCGGGCCAGCGGCGTCGGAAGTGCAACCGCATCCCCTTCAAACCCTGCTAGGAGCTATTTGAATGACCTATCCCAACACGCAACTCTTCATCGCCGGCCAGTGGCAGGACGCCGCAGACGGCAAGACGATCGCCGTGCACAACCCGTCCACGGGCCAGGAGATCGGCCGGGTCGCGCATGCCGGCCGTGCCGACCTGGACCGCGCGCTGGAAGCGGCGCAGAAGGGTTTCGAGGCCTGGCGCGACCTGCCCGCCATCGAGCGTGCCAAGATCATGCGCCGCGCCGCCGGCCTGATGCGTGAACGCGCCGAGGCCATCGGCCGCATCCTGACGCAGGAGCAGGGCAAGCCGCTGGCCGAAGCCAAGGTCGAGGCCATGGCGGCGGCCGACATCATCGAATGGTTCGCCGACGAAGGCATGCGCATCTATGGCCGCATCGTGCCCTCGCGCGGCAACCTGAACGTGCGCCAGCTGGTGCTGAAGGACCCGGTGGGCCCGGTGGCCGCGTTCACGCCCTGGAACTTCCCCATCAACCAGGTGGTGCGCAAGCTGGGCGCCGCGCTGGGTGCGGGTTGTTCCATCCTCGTCAAGGCGCCGGAAGAGACCCCGGCCAGCCCGGCCGAGTTGATCCGTGCCTTCGCCGATGCGGGCGTACCGGCCGGCACCGTGGGCCTGATCTACGGCGATCCGGCCGAAATCTCCAGCTACCTCATTCCGCACCCCATCATCCGCAAGGTCACGTTCACCGGCTCCACCGCCGTGGGCAAGCAGCTGGCTGCGCTGGCGGGCAAGCACATGAAGCGCGTGACGATGGAGCTGGGCGGCCACGCGCCCGTGATCGTCGCGGACGACGCCGACGTCGAGCTGGCGGTGAAGGCCTCCGGCGGCGCCAAGTTCCGCAACGCCGGACAGGTCTGCATCTCGCCCACGCGCTTTCTGGTGCACGAGAGCATCCGCAAGGATTTCGTCGCAGCGCTCACCCGCCATGCGCAGAGCCTGAAGGTAGGCGATGGCCTGGCGGACGGCACGCAGATGGGCCCGCTGGCCAATCCCCGCCGCGTGACTGCCATGGCCGAGCTGATGGAGGACGCGGTGAAAAACGGCGCCGAGGTCACCGCCGGTGGCGAGCGCATCGGCAGCGAGGGCAACTACTTCCAGCCCACGGTGCTGGACAACGTGCCCCTCAGCGCCCGCATCTTCAATGAAGAGCCCTTCGGCCCCGTGGCTGCCGTGCGCGGTTTCGAGAAGATCGAAGACGCCATTGCCGAAGCCAACCGCCTGCCGTACGGCCTGGCGGGCTACGCCTTCACCCGCTCGCTCAAGCACGCCCACCTGCTGTCGCAACGGGTGGAAGTGGGCATGCTCTGGATCAACCAGCCGGCCACGCCTTCGGCAGAACTGCCTTTCGGCGGCCTGAAGGATTCGGGCTATGGCTCGGAAGGCGGACCCGAAGCCATCGAAGCGCATCTGAACACCCGCGCGGTGTCGATCACCAACGTGTGACGCAGGCCCGGCCGGCTGCCCGCGAGGGCAGGCGGGGCCAGGTCCAGGGGCTGCGCCGGAGGGCGCGGCCTTTTTCGTTTCTGGGGGCGCCAGCCGGTCCGGCATGCAGCGGGCGGGGCGGGCGGTTGGACTGCGTATCATCCGCCGATGCTCACCGCTGCCCAACTCCTCGGCTTTCTCGTCGCTGCCATTTTGATCACCGCCACGCCGGGCCCGGACAACCTCATGGTGCTGGGCATGGGCATGTCGCGCGGCCGCCGCCAGGGCATCGCTTTCGGGCTGGGCTGCGGGCTCGGCTGCCTGAGCCACACGCTGCTGGCGGTGGTGGGGGTGAGCGCGCTGGTCGCCGCATCCCCGGTGGCCTTCACCGCCCTCAAGTGGGTGGGCGGCGCCTACCTGATCTGGCTCGGCATCCAGGCGCTGCGCAGCACCGGCACCGGCGGCGTCGCTGCCACCCACGCAGCTCCTGCGCAGTCGCTGCTCAGCCTGTTCTTCAAGGGCATGTTCGCCAACGCCATCAATCCCAAGGTGGTGCTGTTCTTCCTGTCGTTCCTGCCGCAGTTCGTCGTGCCGGCGCAGGGCCAGGTGGCGCTGCAGTTGGGCTTGCTGGGCCTGGCGTTCACCGTGCAGGCCGCGCTGCTGTTCGGACTGCTGGGGTACTTCGCCGGCTCCATCGGCGCATGGCTGAGCCGCCGCCCGCGCGCCGGCCTCTGGCTCGACCGCATTGCCGGCGCGGTGTTCGTCGGGCTGGGGCTGAAGATGCTGAGCGGACGCTGACGCCGCAGCCGCGGCGACCCTGCGATCCCGGCGGCCCGGCGGCCCCCGCTGGGGGTCACCACGTGGAATTTGCCCAACCAGCTCGTTACGCAGGGTAACTTGTCATGATAATTGGAGTGATTCCCATTTACCAATGACCATGAACGATCGCAGTCTCCCCCGCTCCACCGGCCTCGCCCTGTCCCCTGTGGCCCACTTCATCCGCCACGCCCTGGCCACCAGCCTGGTCGCTGCGACTGCCGGGGCCGTGGCGCAACCGGCAGTCAACAAGACGCTCTCCCAGGTGGAGGTGACCGACCAGGCCGAGGCCATCGGCGGGTTGCAGAAGACGTATTCGGGCGGGCAGCTGGCCCGGGGCGGCGACCTCGGGCTGCTCGGCCGGGTCGATCTGATGGACGTGCCCTTCAGCACCACCAACTACACCTCCGAGCTGATCGAGAACCAGCAGGCGCAGAGCGTGTCGGACGTGGTGATGAACGATGCGTCGGTGCGCCCGCTGGCGGCACGGGGCGGCTTCGGTGACGAATTTCAGATCCGCGGCCTCACCATGCCCAACGGCGACCTGGCGATCAACGGCCTGTACGGCCTTGCCCCGTCCACGCGCATTCCGCTGGAAATGATCGAGCGTGTGGAAGTGCTGAAGGGCCCCGGTGCGCTCACCAGCGGCGTGGGCCCGAACGGCAGCGTGGGCGGCAGCATCAACACCGTGCTCAAGCGGGCGGGAGACGCGCCCCTGACGCGCCTGACCACCACCTACATGAGCAAAGCCAACTTCGCCGCCCACCTGGACGTGGGCCGCCGCTTCGGCGAAGACAACGAGTGGGGCGTGCGCGTCAACGGCCTGGTGCGCGGAGGCGAGGGCACCATCGACGGTGGCAAGCAGAACCTGAACCTGGGCTCCATCGCGCTGGACTATGCCGGTGTCCGCACCCGCTGGTCGCTCGACGCCACCGCGACGCGCGGGCAGACCGACGACTTCCGCAACCACATCACCTTGCCGACGACTGGCGGCATTCCGGCCGTGCCCGACACGCGCACGGCCCTGTATCCGAACACCGAGCTGAAGGACAACTTCAAGCTGGTGACCTCGCGCCTGGAGCATGACATCAGCAGCAGCACCACGGTGTACGGCAGCGTGGGCTGGTCCAAGCTCGACTACCGGCAGGACTTTCCGGGCGGCTCAGGCCTGGACGCCAACGGCAACTTCACGGTGCGCAATGCCTGGTACGACCAGTACACCGACTCCAAGGCCGCCGACGTGGGGCTGCGCACCCGCTTCGTCACCGGCCCCGTCAAGCACACCGTGGCCCTGGGGCTGAACTACATGGAGCAGGAGACCGGCTACTTCTATGCCACCGGCGGAAGCGCGCGCTCCAGCCTCTACAACCCGGTGCCGGCTCCGGCGATGACGGGTGTGCGCGGCGAACCCGCCAAGAGCGTGGAGAACCACCAGCACAGCATCGCCATCGCCGACACGCTGGGCCTGCTGAACGACAGCCTGCTGGTGACCGTGGGCCTGCGCCGCCAGACGATGGACTACGAGGGTTTCAGCGTGGCGAACGGGGCCTCCACCAGCCAGTACAAGGCGAGCAGCACCACGCCGCTGGCCGGCGTGGTGTTCAAGCCCGCGAAGAACACGTCGATCTATGCCAACTACACGTCCGGCCTGTCGCGGGGCAGCAAGGTGTCCGAAACGGCCACCCCTGCCTATGACAACGCGGGCGAAACCATTCCGCCCTTCAAGTCCAGGCAGGTGGAGTTGGGCGTGAAGGTGGATTGGGGCCGCATCACCACGCAGGCCGCCATCTACCAGATCAAGCGGCCAAGCGCCTATACCTCCGTCTCGACCATCGACCCGAGCCTGAACCACTATGGCTTCGATGGCGAGCAGCGCAACCGCGGCCTGGAGCTGACGGCATACGGCGAGGTACAGCGCGGCCTGCGCCTGATGGCGAGCGTGGCCTTCAACCAAGCCAAGCTGACCCGCACCCAGAATGGCGTGAACCAGGGCAACACGGCGACCGGCGTGCCCAAGGTGAACTACAACCTGGGCGTGGATTGGGACACCCCGTGGCTGCAGGGCCTGAGCTTCAATGGCCGCGTGGTCAGTTCGTCGGCCGTGTACCGCGACATCGCCAACACGCTGCGCACGCCTTCCTGGACACGGCTGGACCTGGGCGCGCGCTACGCGACCAAGCTGTCCGGCAAGCCGGTGGTGTTCCGTGCCAACCTTGAAAACGCCTCTGACAAGGCCTACTGGATCACGGGCCTCAACAGCTATTCCACCACCGGCCTGCCGCGCACGCTGACCGTGTCGGCGCAGTTCGACTTCTAGGCTCGGCGGGTGCAGCGCGCGGCCGGTGGCCAGCCGCCGCCCGCGCTGCATCAGGAGTGCACTTCCCAGTCCCGCGCCTGTTCCAGCAGCTGACGCAGAAAGTTCTCTGCGATGGGCGACAGGCGCTTGCCCTGCGGCCACAGCACGTACCACGACGACGGCACCGGCATGTGCTCGGCCCGCAGGATCGCCACGCCCTCGCTGGCCGGATCGGCCGCCAGGGCGTGGCGCGACACCAACCCCAGGCCCATGCGCGCAGCCACCGATTGCTTGATGGCTTCGTTGCTGCCCAGCTCCAGCCGCACGCGCGGCGCGAAGCCCAGCGCCTTGAAATGCTCGTCGGTCGCCAGCCGTGTGCCCGAGCCGGTCTCGCGCAGGATGAACGGCTCCTTCAACAACTGCTCCGGCCGCACCCGGCGGCGCGTGGCCAAGGGGTGGTCGTGCGCGGCGATCACCACCAGCGGATTGCCCAGCAGCACCTGCCGGTCGTGCGGCACGTTGCGCGGCGGGATGGAAAGGATGTAGAGATCGTCCTCATTGGCCAGCAGGCGCTGCACCACGCCGTCGCGGTTCAGCACCTGCAGCGAGACGTCCACCGCAGGGTGTTCGGCGCAGAAGCGCCCCAGCATGCGCGGTATGAAGTATTTGGCCGTGCTGGCCAGCGCGATGCGCAATCGACCCTGGCTGACGCCCTTCAGAGCGGCCACGCGCTGCTCCAGCGTTTCCCATTCGGCGGCGATGGCCCGCGCGGTCTGCGCGGCGGCCTCGCCCGCCTGGGTCAGGTGCAGGCGCTTGCCGACGCGTTCGTAGAGCGGCAGGCCGATGGCGTCGGCCAGCTCCTTGAGCTGCATCGACGCGGTCGGCTGGGTCACATGGCAGTGGTGGGCGGCCCCGGTGACGGAGCCGGTTTCGGCCAGGGCCAGCATCAGCTGCATCTGACGAAAAGTGGCATGCATAGAGGAATCTCGATGAAGAGGATCGATAGTATCGATTTTCCAAGATCGGCTCGGCAGCCTAGCATCGCGGCCCATGAACCACCTCCTCGATCCCGCGATTCTTTTCTTCGTGCTCGGCCTCGCGGCCGGGCTGCTGCGCTCCAATCTGGAGGTCCCCGCGCCGCTGTCGCGCTTCCTGTCGCTCTACCTGCTGATGGCGCTGGGTCTCAAGGGCGGCTTCGCGCTGGCCCAGTCGGGCTGGACGGCGCAGGTCTCCGCTGCGATGGGCTGTGCGCTGGTGCTGGCCATTGCCGTGCCCGCCATCGCCTGGGTCGTGCTGCGGCGGCTGCTGCCCCCCTTCGACGCGGCTGCGGTGGCCGCCACGTACGGCAGCGTCAGCGCCGTGACCTTCGTGACAGCGGCCCATCTGCTGGAGCAGCAGGGCACCCCGGCCGGCGGCTACATGGCGGCGGCCATGGCGCTGATGGAGTCGCCCGCCATCGTGCTGGCCGTGGTGATGGCGCAGTGGCTGCGGCAGCCGGCAACGGCCCCGGCGACGTCGTTCGCGGCCCTGCCCGCGGGTGGCCAAGCCGTGCTGGCCAGTGCGGGTGCTGCCCATGCGCCGACGGGCGGCGGGCAGCGGCTCGGCACCGTGCTGCGTGAAGCCCTGACGGACGGCGGCGCCGTGCTGCTGCTCGGTGCGTTGCTGGTGGGGATCATCACGGGCGAGCGTGGCGAAGCCGCCATGCACCCCTTCACCGTCGATCTGTTCAAGGGCCTGCTCGCGTTCTTCCTGCTCGACATGGGGCTGCTCACGGCCCGCAACCTGGCCGGCCTGGGCGGGCTGGGCGCGCAACGCCTGCCGCTGGCGCTGTTTGCTGTCGTGGGCCCGGTGGTGCACGGGTTGCTGGCCCTGGCCCTCGCCTGGATCGCCGGGCTCGCCGTGCCCGAAGCCACGCTGCTGGCCGTGCTGGGCGCAAGCGCCTCGTATATCGCCGTGCCGGCCGTGTTGCGCCACGCCATGCCCGAAGCGCGGCCGGCGCTCTATGTGGGCCTGTCGCTGGGCATCACCTTCCCGTTCAATCTCGTGTTGGGAATACCGCTCTACGGCGCGCTGGCGCAGTGGTGGCTGGGTTAGGCAAACCCCGGCGGTCGGTAAGCCGATGCCCGGCGCCGTGGGACCGCAGGGCGGGGCAGCGCCGGCGGGGGCCAGCGGCGCGGCGAAGGGCATGCCGCTGACTGCCGCTGACTGCCGCTGACTGCCGCTGACTGCGGCGGGCAGCGTGGTCAGTGCTTGTGCGGGGCCGGCAGGGCTGGCGATTCCATGCCGTCGGCCTGGGCGAAGGTCAGTGTGGTGATGTAGCTGGTCTCCCCGAACTTGGCGCCATTGCGCTCGCCGGCCGTGGGGTCGGAATGCTTCACTTCGGCGACGTACTGTCCTTTCCAGGGCAGGGCGAACTGCACCGTGCCATCGGCGCCGGTTTGCGCTTCACGCGCCCAGCCGGACGGCGCCACCAGCGTCACCTGCGTCTTGGGCAGCGGCTGGCCGTTGAAGACCACGCGCAGCTCGCCCGCCCGGCCCGTGGGCACCACGTCGAGGGGCGCGGTGGCGGCCACGGGCTTGCCCAGGCCTGCCACCCAGCGTGCGGCAGGGCGCCACAGCAGCGCCGGCTTGCCGCCCTTGCTGCGGTCGATGAGCGGGTACGGCGCTTCGGCGAACAACGTGTCGCCAGCGCCAGCGCCCGCTGGCAGCTGGTAGACGAAGGCATTGGCCGTGCGCTGACCGGAAACCTGTTGCGTCTGGCCCGCGCTTTGTTGCGCGAGCACTGGCACCCCTTCGAACTTGTCGAGCGAGCCCGGAGAGGTTTCGCGCAGGTTGTCGGCGTACTCCCCGAAGTGCAGCTGTGCCTGGGTGCCGCTGGCCTCGATCCACACCTGATGGGCCTGGGCGGTGCCGGCGAGCGCAGCGAGCACCAGTCCGGAAAAGAGCGGGTGGAAGTGTCGGGTCATGAGGAAAACTCCAAGGTTGAGAATCGAGAGATTCGATGATTGCTATTGAAAAGATAGCAAATGAAGCCCGTCGAATGGGCGATGCAGCCCAATCGAGGCACGAAAAGGGCCCTCTGGCCCGGGGTGGGCCAGTGGCGCTGGCAGCAGCCCTCAGGAGCTGTGCGGCAGCAGGCATGACGGGTCCGCCCGCTGTCTCCACGCCGGCAGAGCAAGCTGGTGCATTCTAGCGGTTGAGAATAAATCTCATTCTGGAATTTGGGGAATTACCTCCTTGCGATGGCACGGTGCCGTGATGGGCAACGCCCGCTGCCCGTGTGGCAACGTTCGCGCTGCCGTCCGACGCGCTGCGCCACCGCCGGCGCCGACACTCCCGTGATGAGCCCCACCTTCATGACCCACGCCGCCATGGCCTTTGGCTTGGCACTGCCTGCGGCCTCCGCCGTCGCCGACGCCAACCCGCTGGTTGCCGAGCGCTGGAAGACCCGGCCGGTCGTGGTCGTGGTGCCCACGGCGGGCGATGCGTTGCTCCAGCGGGTGCATGCTGCGTTGCAGGAGCCTGCCATGCGCGAGGGTTTTCGCGAGCGCGACATGGCGCTCTACACGGTGGTGGCCGGGCAGGGCCGTCGCAATGGCAAGGACTTGCCGGCGAGCAGCACCACCGCCTTGCTGGCGGCGCTGGATCTTCCGCCCGAAGGGCCGGCGACGTTCGTGCTGGTCGGCAAGGATGGCGGCGTGAAGATGAAGGAGGGCGCCGACGTGGACCTGCGCGCCGTCTTTGCCGAGATCGACCGCATGCCGATGCGCCAGCAGCGCTGAAGCCGCGGCCCGCCGCGCGGTGACCTGCGCACAAGCGCATCGCACTCTTGGCGTGTGCAGCGCCGGTCAGTGGGCGGCGCTGACCGTCATGCGGCCTGCGGCGTGCCCGGCCAGGGCTGGGACAGGTCGATGTCCAGCACGATGCGGGGCCTGGCAGGGGGCCTGGCCTGCATGGCCGCAAGCCGCGACTGCATGGCTTCCCAGATGGGGCCGCCCGCCAGCACCGAACCGGCCGTTTCGGACGCCTTGAGCCCGGCATCACGGGCCAGCGCGTGCAGGTTGTCCGACAGCTCGGGACGGCCCGGTGGGGTGATGAACAGCACCTCCGGCCCGGCCTGCCGCACCATCGGGTGGGACAGCGCGCGGGCGACGAAGTCGGTGTCGCTGCCGTGGCCGCTGCGGCGCATCAGGAACACCATCAGATCGACGTTGCGCAGCAGGGGCGACGCGAGGGTCGAGCCCAGCAGGTTCTCGCTGATGCCTACGAGCCGAACGGCGCCGGCCTGGGGATCGGCGACGTCGGCATAGTCCAGCGGAAAGGTGTCGGCGTCGCGGCCGGTGTCGGAGATCTTCAGCGAGCAGGCCGGCGTGCCGAAACGTTCGGTCAGGTGGCTGAAGATGGGGTGGAACCACAGCACCGAGTTGCTGAACACGGCGGCCTGCTTGACCGCGCCCGCGCCCCCTGAGGCACCGGAAGCGCTTGAAGCGCTTGAAGCGCCTGCCGGCGCAGCGCCGGCTGGGCCGGCGGGCATGCCCCCGGGTCCGCCTCCGGGTGACGGCTCCGATGGGGCCGCGGCGCGGCGCGGCATGCGGTTGGGCGTGAGGAAGTAGCGGAACGCATCGGTCACGGCGGCCAGCCGCTGCGCGGCGAGGAAGCCCCGGATGGTCGCCAGGCGCTCGCTGGTCTGGCTGGCCGTGGAAGGCGATGACTGCACCAGCGCCACGCTCCACTGGGCATGGCTGCGCTCGGCGATCCGCTGGTTGAAGAGCACCGTGGGCCTGTCGTGGTTCCAGAAGGCGGTCGTGCGGGCCAGCAGACCGCGCAGGGCGGCGTCTTCGCCTTCGATGAAATGCAGGAAATACCCGTCCGCCACCGCCAGCAGGCCGGTCACGTCGTTGCGCCGGGCGTAGTCGGCGCAGGTGGCCAGCAAGCTCTCCGGCGGCACCGCCAGGTCGCCGTTGCGGCGGGCGGGGCCGAAATAGCAGACGGCGCGCATGGAGCTTCGGCGGGCGGGTTGGATTGGGGGCGTAGGGCGGTCTGCGGGCGGCTTGGCTACGGTCGGGGCGGCCGCTTCAGCCGCGCTCCACCGGGCGGCTGGCATCGCTGCACCATTCGCTCCAGCTGCCGGCAAAAAGGCCGCTGGTGCCCAGGCCGGCGACTTCCATCGCCAGCAGATTGGGAACCGCGCTGACGCCGCTGCCGCACTGATGCACCACGCTGTGCGCCGGCCGGCCCTGCAGCAGGGCGTCGAATTCGGCGCGCAGCTGGTCGGCCGGCTTGAAGCGGCCGTCCGGCCCCAGGTTCTGGGCGAACGGGCGGTTGAGCGCTCCGGGGATATGGCCCGCGACGGGGTCGAGCGGCTCCACCTCGCCGCGAAAGCGCGGCGTGGCACGCGCATCGACGATGGTCTGGCCGGGCTGGCCCAGCCGGGCCTGCACCTGCTCGGCGGTGACCAGTTCGCGCAGCGGCGTGCCGAGGCGGAAGTTGGACTGGAAGTGCGCCGGCTCCTCGCCGCTCGCCACCGGCAGGCCGGCGGCCTGCCAGGCCTGCAGGCCGCCGTCCAGCACCGCGACCGCGTCGTGGCCGGCCCACTTGAGCATCCACCAGAGCCGGCCGCAGTAGTTGGCGCCGTTGCGGTCATACACCACGGCCTGCATGTCGTTGGCAAAGCCGATGCTGGAAAGCCAGCTGGCGAACCGCTCGCGGTGGGGCAGGGGGTGGCGGCCCCCGGAGGCAGGCTCGTCGCCTTCGGCGGCCACGATCACGCCGCCGGCGCCGGGGGCGCCGTGCTTCGCGCTCAGGTCGCGGTCGAGATCGGCATGGACGGCACCCGGGATGTGCGCTTCGAGGTACTGCACGCTGCCGGACGATGGGTGCATCAGGTCGAAGCTGCAGTCGAAGACCATGCGCGGTCGGCCACTGTCCATCAGCGCCTGCAGTTCAGGAACGGAAATCAGCGTGGTGTAGGCAGAAGACATGGCGGATCAACGGTGAGGAGTGACCCGAACATTGTGTCACCCGCACGGCTTCGCACATGCCGGACGACGCCGACTGTGGGGCCTGCGCGCGCGTGCGCGCTCCCCGGGCCCAGTCGCGGAATGGGGTCAGTGCTCTTCGGCCGGGGCACCCGGTGCAGCGCGCGCCCGCAGGGCGGTGGCGACGATGCCACTGACGACGATCAGCGCCATGCCCAGCCAGCCGATGGGTGGGATCACGTCGCCGAAGAGCGCGATGCTGAAGAAGGCCGCGAAAACGATGCCGGAGTACTGGAGGTTGGCGACAATCAGGGTGCCACGCGGCGTGGCGGCGCGCGCATAGGCCCGTGTCATGCAGAGCTGGCCGGCGGCGGCCAGCACGCCGATGGGCAGCAGCCAGAGTGCGGGCCAGCCCGGCCAGGTCGAGGTGCCCGTCACCAGCAGGGCCGCGCCGCCCGCCACTGCCGAGCCGACGGCGAAGTAGAAGACGGTGCGGGTCTCGGGCTCGCCCAGGCGCGACAGGGCCATGACCTGCATGTACGCGAATGCCGCCGTCAGGCCCGACAGCAGGCCCACCATGCCGGCGAACCCCTGGTTGTCGCCGATGCTGGGGCGCAGCATCATGACCACGCCGGCAAAGCCCGCCAGCACCGTGAGCACCAGCGTGGCCTGCAGCGGCGGGCGGGGCTGGGCACCGCTGGGACGCCAGGTCAGCAGCGCGCCGCCCACCAGGAAGGCCGCGATCCAGACGCTGCTCATGTAGTTGAGCGTCATGGCCGTGGCCAGCGGCAGGTGCGCGATGGCATAGAACCACGAGCCCAGCGAGGTCACGCCGATCAGGCTGCGCCAGGCATGCATGCCCGGATAGCGCGTGCCCAGCGAAACCCGCTGCGTACGGGCCAGCCCCCAGAGGATCGCCATGCCGATCAGGCCGCGGTAGAAGACCAGCTCGGCCGAGTTGAAGTGCGCCGATGCGAACTTCACGCACACGCCCATGCTGGCAAAGATGAAAGCGGCCAGAACCATCCAGAGGGCGTGCATGGGCAGAGCGTCGTGTCTAGGAATGAAAAAAGCCGCCAGCGCCTGAAATACCAGCGCTGGCAGCTATGCTTTTGGTAGCGGTGGGCAGGATCACCGCTGAGGTATGGCGTCGCCCATCTGCGCGCGGTACCACTCGTGGAAGTGCTGCATGCCGTCTTCCATCGGGCTCTGGTAGGGGCCGACCTCGTTGTCGCCGCGCTCGTACAGAGCCCTTCGGCCTGCGTCCATGCGCTCGCCGATCTCGTCGTCCTCGATGCAGGTCTCCATATAGGCGGCCTGCTGCGCCTCGACGAATTCACGCTCGAAGGCGGTGATCTCCTCGGGGTAGTAGAACTCCACCATGTTCAGCGTCTTGGTGGGGCTGACCGGATGCAGCGTGGAGACGGTGAGCACGTGCGGGTACCACTCCACCATGATGTGCGGGTAGTAGGTCAGCCAGATCGCACCGCGCTCGGGCAGCTTGCCTTCGCGGTAGTTCAACAGCACTTCGTGCCACTTCCTGTACACGTCGGAGCCGGGCTTGCCGAAGGTGGAAGCCACGCCCACGGTCTGCACCGAATAGTGCTTGCCGAACTCCCAGTTCAGGTCTTCGCAGGTGACGAAGTTGCCCAGGCCGGGGTGGAACGGGCCGACGTGGTAGTCCTCCAGGTAGACCTCGATGAAGGTCTTCCAGTTGTAGTTGCACTCGTGCAGTTCCACCCGGTCGAGCGTGAAGCCTTCGAACGACAGCTCGCCCAGCGGGCCCATCCGGCCCAGGTCGGCCTGGATGTCGCGGCCGTTGTCCTCGAACAGCAGGCCGTTCCACTCGCGCAGGCCGTAGTTGTTGAGGTTCAGGCACGGGTCGTGCGAGAAATGCGGCGCGCCCAGCAGTTCGCCCGAGGGGGCGTAGGTCCAGCGGTGCAGCGGGCAGACGATGTTGCCGCCCGCGTGGCCCTTGCCCTGGCCCTGCAGCGTGCCGCGTCCCTTGAGCATCACGGCCTGCCGGTGGCGGCAGACGTTGGAGATCAGCTCGACCCCGCCCTGGGCATTGCGTACCAGCGCCCGGCCCTCCTTTTCCTGGGGCAGCGCATGGTAGTCACCGGGATGGGGCACGGACAGCTGGTGCCCCACGTAGCGGGGGCCGCGCTGGAAGACGGTCTCCAGCTCGCGCTGGAAGAGCGTTTCGTCGAAGTAGCTTGAAACTGGTAGTTGGCTTGCGGCCTGCTGCAGTTGAAGACTTAAATCAGACATGAAGACCTGACCTAAAGACTCCCCACAGGGAGGTGCGGGTGCGCACGTGGAAAAAACGAAACCGGCCGAGCAAAACACCCACAGCCGGTTCGATGGAAGGAATGGGATTGTAGCCGGTGGGGTTATTTCCGCCCGACGGGTATGTGTATTGCACCAGGGGTTGGCGGTGGCCGTGGCGCGCGGGCGCGGCGCGGGCCGCAGCCCGTGGCCGGGGTGTCGCCACGGCGCGCGCCGCTGCGGGGCGGCCCACGATGCAACGCCTAGAATCGCAGCTTTTTGACAGTGCGCCGCCAGGCCGCGCCCACCCCCATGCCCAAGGCCTCCGCCACCACCGTCCAGCCCGCCCCTCCTGCCGAACCCGTCAGCTACGAAGCTGCGCTGGAGGAGCTGGAGCAGCTCGTGGGCCGCATCGAGTCGGGCCAGCTGCCGCTCGACCAGATGCTGGCCGGCTACCAGCGGGGCGCCGCCCTGCTGGAATTCTGCCGGGGCCGGCTGGAGGCGGTGCAGGACCAGATCAAGGTGCTGGACGAAGGCACGCTGCAGCCGTGGACGCAGGAATGAGCGGCGGCCCGATGACCAACACCTCAGCCGCCAGCACCTCGGCACCCGCTTTCGACCTCGAGCGCTGGGCCACGGCCCAGCTGCAGCGTGTGGAAGCGGCGCTGTCGCAGTGGGTTCGTGCCGACGCGCCGGCCGGCCTGGGCACCGCCATGCGCTACGCCGTGCTGGACGGGGGCAAGCGCCTGCGTCCGCTGCTGGTGCTGGCCGCCAGCGACGCGGCTGGCGGGCTGCCCGAGGCGGCCCTGCGCGCGGCCTGCTCGGTGGAACTGATCCACGCCTATTCCCTGGTGCACGACGACATGCCCTGCATGGACAACGACGTGCTGCGCCGGGGCAAGCCCACCGTGCACGTGCAGTTCGGCGAGGCGCCGGCCCTGCTGGCCGGCGACGCGCTGCAGGCCCTGGCTTTTGAATTGCTGACCCCGGAAGAAGGCGTGCCGCCCGCCATGCAGGCGCGGCTGTGCCGGCTGCTGGCGCGCGCCGCCGGCGCGGACGGCATGGCCGGGGGCCAGGCCATCGACCTGGCCAGCGTCGGCGTCGGCCTGGACGAAGCCCAGTTGCGCCGCATGCACCGCCTCAAGACCGGTGCGCTGCTGCAGGCCAGCGTGGCCATGGGCGCGGCCTGCGCGGATGCGGCGCCCGATGTCACCGAGCCGCTGCTGCGCTACGGCGCCGCCATCGGGCTGGCCTTCCAGGTGGTGGACGATATCCTCGACGTCACCGCCGATTCGGCCACGTTGGGCAAGACCGCCGGCAAGGACGCGGCGAGCGACAAGCCCACCTACGTCTCGCTGCTGGGACTGGACCGGGCCCGGGCGCATGCGGACGAACTGCTGGCCGAAGCGCACGCCGCCCTGCAAGATAGCGGCCTGCCCGACACCCGCGCCCTGGCCGCACTGGCGGGCATGGTGGTCAACCGGTCGCACTGATCGCGGCCCGGGCCACCGGGCGAACACCCGGCGCCCTGGCGTCTGGATTTTGAATCGAATCGGCCGCTGGCGCTCATCCATCAAGCGCTGGCTGCTATTAAAAAAGTAGCGTATGCCCACGAACTCCTATCCCCTGCTGCAGACGGTGAACGACCCCGCGGACCTGCGCCGCCTGTCGCGTGCCGAGCTCAAGGAGCTGGCCTCCGAGCTGCGCGCCTTCGTGCTGCACAGCGTGTCGCAGACCGGCGGCCACCTCAGCTCCAACCTGGGCACGGTGGAACTGACGGTGGCGCTGCATGCGGTGTTCGACACGCCGCGCGACCGGCTGGTGTGGGATGTGGGCCACCAGACCTATCCGCACAAGATCCTGACCGGCCGGCGTGACCGCATGGGCTCGCTGCGGCAGATGGGCGGCCTGTCGGGCTTCCCGCAGCGGGCCGAGAGCGAGTACGACACCTTCGGCACGGCGCATTCCAGCACCAGCATCTCGGCAGCGCTGGGCATGGCGCTGGCGGCCAACCAGCGCGGCGAAGACCGCCGGGCGGTCGCCATCATCGGCGACGGCGCGATGACGGCGGGCATGGCGTTCGAGGCGCTGAACAACGCGGGCGTGGCCGACGCCAACCTGCTGGTCATCCTGAACGACAACGACATGAGCATCAGCCCGCCGGTGGGCGCGCTCAACCGCTATCTGGCGCAGCTGATGAGCGGCCAGTTCTACGCCAAGGCGCGCGATGTGGGCAAAAGCGTGCTGAAGAACGCGCCGCCTCTGCTGGAGCTGGCCAAGCGCCTGGAGCAGCAGGCCAAGGGCATGGTGGTGCCTGCCACGCTGTTCGAGAAGTTCGGCTTCAACTACATCGGTCCCATCGATGGGCACGACCTGGATTCGCTCATTCCCACGCTGGAGAACATCAAGGGCCTGAAGGGCCCGCAGTTCCTGCACGTGGTGACCAAGAAGGGCCAGGGCTACAAGCTGGCCGAGGCCGACCCGGTGGCCTACCACGGCCCGGGCAAGTTCGACCCCAGCGTCGGCATCGTCAAGCCCGCCACGCCAGCCAAGCAGACCTTCACGCAGGTCTTCGGCCAGTGGCTGTGCGACATGGCGGAAAAGGACGACCGCCTGGTGGGCATCACGCCCGCCATGCGCGAGGGCTCCGGCATGGTCGAGTTCGAGCGGCGCTTTCCCGGCCGTTATTACGACGTGGGCATCGCCGAACAGCACGCCGTCACCTTCGCCGCCGGCATGGCCTGCGAGGGCGTCAAGCCGGTGGTGGCCATCTATTCCACCTTCCTGCAGCGCGGCTATGACCAGCTCATCCACGACGTGGCCCTGCAGAAGCTGCCGGTGGTGTTCGCGCTCGACCGCGCGGGCCTGGTGGGCGCGGACGGCGCCACGCATGCCGGCGCCTACGACATCCCCTTCGTGCGCTGCATTCCGCACATGAGCATGGCCTGCCCGGCCGACGAGCGCGAGTGCCGCCAGCTGCTCACCACCGCTTTCGAGCAGGACCATCCCGTCGCCGTGCGCTATCCGCGCGGCAGCGGCGCCGGCGTGGCACCGCTCGCCAGCCTGGAGGGCCTGCCGTTCGGCCGCGGCGAGGTGCGCCGCACGGGCGGTGGCAGCGCGCCCCGGCGCATCGCCATCCTGGCGTTCGGCACGCTGCTCTATCCGGCGCTGCAGGCCGCCGAGGCGCTGGACGCCACGGTCGCCAACATGCGCTGGGCCAAGCCGCTGGACACGGCCTTGCTGCTGGAGCTGGCCGCCAGCCACGACGCGCTGGTGACGGTGGAAGAGGGCGCCATCATGGGCGGCGCCGGCAGCGCGGTCGGCGAGGCGCTGAACGCCGCGGGCCTCGCCGTGCCGCTGCTGCAGCTGGGCCTGGCCGATGTGTTCATCGAACACGGCGACCCCGCCGCCCTGCTGGCGTTGCAGGGACTGGATGCCGCCGGCATCGAGGCGTCCATCCGCGCGCGATTCCTGCCCGGTTGATCGCGACGCGGGGCGGCAGTGCGCGCGCCCGATGCGAGAAGGCTTGCAGAAAGCTGAATCCGGCACGGCCGGGGCGGGGCGGCGCGGGAAAACCCCCAACGGTGCGTGAGAAGGCGCTTCCTACAATCGTTTCCGGCTGAAACAGCCAGGGGCGAGCGCAATGCCTGCAAGGCCGGCCGCCCCGGTTTCGCAATCACATCGGAGATCTTCCATGGACCGTCGTTCCATCCTCAAGCACGCGGGCGTTGCCGGCGTACTCGCCGCCGGGGCCGCCCCGGCCGTGCACGCGCAGGCCACCATCCGCTGGCGCCTGGCGTCGAGCTTTCCCAAGTCGCTGGACACCATCTACGGCACGGCCGAAGTGTTCTCCAAGAAGGTCAGCGAATGCACGGGCGGCAAGTTCCAGATCTCGGTGCATGCCGGTGGCGAGCTGATGCCCGCTTTCGGCGTGGTCGACGGCGTGCAGAGCGCCTCGGTCGAAATGGCGCACACGGCCCCCTACTATTTCTATGGCAAGGACCCGACGTTCTGCCTGGGCTGCGCAGTGCCCTTCGGCCTGAACGCCCGCCAGATGAACGCCTGGATGTACGAAGGCAACGGCTTGAAGCTGATGCGTGAGTTCTATGCCAAGTACAACATCATCAACTTCCCGGGCGGCAACACCGGCGCGCAGATGGGCGGCTGGTTCCGCAAGGAAATCAAGTCGGTCGCCGATCTGAAGGGCCTGAAGTTCCGCACCAATCCGTTCGCTGGCCGCGTGCTGGAACCGTTCGGCGTGATCCCGCAATCCATTCCCGGGGCCGACCTGTACCCCGCGCTGGAAAAGGGCACCATCGACGCGCTGGAATGGGTTGGCCCGTACGACGACCAGAAGCTGGGCTTCAACAAGGTCGCGCCGTTCTACTACTACCCCGGCTGGTGGGAAGGCGGCCCGCAGCTGGACTTCTACATCAACACCAAGGCCTGGGAAGGCCTGCCCGCCGAGTACAAGGCCGTGGTGGAAGCCGCAGCCTCGCACGCCAACATCTCCATGCTGGCCAAGTACGACGCCCGCAACCCGGTGGCCATCAAGCAACTGGTGGGTTCCGGCACCAAGCTGCGCCCCTTCACGCAGGACGTGATGAACGCCGCGTTCAAGTCGGCCCAGCAGATCTATGCCGACCTGAACAACAGCAACCCCGAGTGGAAGAAGATCTACCCCGACTACTCGAAATTCCTGGCCGACCAGAACGCCTGGTTCCGCTTCACCGAAGGCACCTTCGACCGCTTCATGCAGGCGCAGAAGCTGTAAGGTCTGCTGCAGCCACCGAAAACCAAGCCCGCTTCGGCGGGCTTTTTCCATGGGCGCTCTGGCCGGTGCGGCCGGCCATGCGCTGTCGCGCACGGCCGCGGGTTCAGGGGATGCGGCGCGCCGCGCGGAACCGGCCGTAGCGCACCAGGAAGTCGTGGATGAGCTGCTCCTGCGTGAACCCGGTCACGTCGTGGGCCGACTCGGCATCGGTCGTGCGGGCCACGGCGCGGAAGTGCCGGCGCGCAGTGTCGCTCTTGCCGTCGGCCCAGGCGAAACTCGGCATGCGGTAGTCGCGCTCGCGCACGAGGAACTCGAACGGGCCACGCTCGCCGTGCTGCACCACCAGCGACACCCGGCTGTCGGACTGCTCCACGGCAGCCTCCAGCCCCCGCTCGCGCACCTGGGCGGCCACCGCCTCCAGTGCCGGGGCGGCGGTGTCCTTCAGGTAGCCCAGGATCTCGGCGCGCGGGTGGTAGCGCACGATGGAGTCCAGCCGCTGCTCCCAGGTCATGCCGGCGTCGTCGTCTTCGGTCGCCACGATCGGCAGCCCGCCGGGCATGGCGTTCTCCGTCTGCAGAGCGCGCAGCAGGCCGTAGCACATCAGGATCATGACGATCACGAACGGCAGGGCGCTGGCGATGGCGGCCGTCTGCAGTGCCTGCAGGCCGCCGGTCGCGAGCAGCACGGCGGCCACCACGCCGGCCGTGACCGCCCAGAAGATCCGCTGCCACACGGGCGACGGCGTTTCCGCACCGGAGGTGATCATGTCGATCACCAGCGCGCCCGAGTCCGCCGAGGTCACGAAGAACAGCATGACCAACAGCGTGGCAAGGCCTGACGAGATGGTGGCCCAGGGCAGATGCTCCAGCATGGCGAAGAGCGCCACCGAGATGTTCTCGTCGACCACCCGGGCGATGGGCGCCACGCCGGTCATCTCCATCTGCAGCGCGGTGTTGCCGAACACGGTCATCCAGAGGAAGGTGAACAGCACCGGCACCAGCAGCACGCCGGAGATGAACTGGCGGATCGTGCGGCCCCGCGAGATGCGCGCGATGAACATGCCCACAAAGGGCGACCAGGCGATCCACCAGCCCCAGTAGAACAGCGTCCATTCGCCGAACCAGGGGTTGGGCTCGTAGGCATAGAGGGAGAAGGTTCGCGGGATCACGTCGCCGAGGTAGGCGCCGATGTTCTGCACGAAGGCCTTGAGCAGGAACACGGTGGAGCCCGTGACCAGCACGAACAGCAGCAGGGCCAGGGCGATGCCGATGTTCAGCTCGCTGAGCCGGCGGATGCCCTTGTCGAGCCCGGACACGACCGAGCCGGTGGCCATGGCCGTGATGACGGCGATCAGCGCGACCTGCACCCAGAGCGATGACGGAATCCCGAAGAGATAGCTGAAGCCGGCGTTCACCTGCAGCACCCCCAGCCCCAGCGAGGTGGCGATGCCGAACATCGTGCCCAGCACGGCGAAGATGTCCACCGCGTGGCCGATGGGGCCGTTGATGCGCTTGCCGATCAGCGGATAGAGGGCCGAGCGGATGGTGAGCGGCAGGCCACGGCGGAAGGAAAAGTAGGCCAGGGCCAGGCCGACCACGATGTAGATCGCCCAGGCATGCAGGCCCCAGTGGAAGAAGGTGAGCGTCATGGCCCGGCGCGCCGCCAGCACGGTGCCGCCTTCGCCCGTGGGGGGCGACGTGAAATGCTGGATGGGCTCGGCCACGCCGAAGAAGATGATGCCGATGCCCATGCCGGCGCTGAACAGCATGGCGAACCACGACGCATAGTTGTATTCGGGCTCGGAGTCGTCGGGGCCGAGCTTGATGTCGCCGTAGCGGCTGCCCATCAGGAACAGGGCGAAGAACAGGAACCCGGCAGTACTGGCCACGTAGAGCCAGCTGAAGTCGGCCACGATGTAGGCCTGGATGGTGTTGAACACCTGGGCCGCGTTCTGCGTGAACACCGCGCCGTACACCGCGAAGGCCAGCACCAGCGCGGCCGAGAGGTAGAACACGGGCGGATTGATCTGCATCCGTGGCGGGCGGGTCGCTGGGGTGGAAGGATCGGAGGGCGGTGCTGGAGTGGACATGGTCGGATCGATCCGTGCGAGGGGGAGAGGACAGACGTCTGCTCGGCGAAAGCGCGTGCTGCGCGCAGGCTGGCACAGTCTGGTGACCAGACGGACGCTGCGGCAGGGGGGCGCGGATCTGCTGGAAACCACAGCCGCGCCTGACCTTCGCAACGACCGCCTGCCAGGCGGTGCCTGCTTGGGCGCAGGAGGGGCTATTACGCCATCGTCAGGGCGGGGTTCCAGCCAGCGGTGGATAAGGCCTGCTGTAGGAGGAATGCCCGTTCGCGCGTTCCGGACTGCGGGTGGGGCGGCCGGGCCGCCGATGTCAGCGCGGTGTGGGAGGGGTGGGAGGGGTGGGAGGGGCGGGAGGGGTGGGCACCATGCCCTGCCGCACCACGGCGTGGCCGAACGCCACGAGCAGCGCCGGGTCGGCCGAGTGGATCCAGGTGATGCTGCCGCCACGGCGGCGCAGCAGCATGCGGGGCGCGATGATGGCCTGAACCCAGGGCCAGTGCACGATCTTGAAGGTGGCGACGTCCGAGGCGTGCACCTCCTTGTCCCAGAGCCAGGTCTGCACGACGGTGTCGCCCGCCAGGCGCGTGCGGCTGAACACCATCCACCAGCCGACCCAGCCGATCACCACGGCCGCCAGCCCGAAGGTGGAAAGAGCGGTGAAGTTCCAGTCGGCCTCGCTCAGCGTGGGCAGCGACCAGGCCGCCAGCGCCGCGAGGCTGGCGACGATCAGCACCGCCAGGGCCCGCACCAGCGGCGGAAAGGCGGCGCTTTCCATCGCCGGGGGCGCGGTCGGCGCTGCGGAGCCGGTCACGGCATCGTGGGCGGCGTCCGTGTTCACTGCGGGGTGCTGGCCGCGCCTTCAGGCGCCGCGGCAGGAGCATTGCCGAAGGGGTTTTCCATGTCGATGGTGCCTTCCTGCTGCGGCTGGCTGTCCGCAGGCATTTCCAGCTGCACCTTGTCCACGTCCACGACGACTTCCTTGTCGAGGAACACGGTCACGGTCTGCGGGAAGAAGATCACGATCGCCACCAGCAGCACCTGCATGACCACCCAGGGGATGGAGCCCATGTAGATGTCGCTCGACTTGACCGGCCTGTCGATGCGCTTTTCCTTGAAGAGCGTGTCCGAGATGCCGCGCAGGTAGAACAGGGCGAAGCCGAAGGGCGGGTGCATGAAGCTGGTCTGCATGTTCACGCACAGCAGCACGCCGAACCACACTAGGTCGATGCCCAGCTTGTGGGCGACCGGGCCGAGCAGCGGCAGGATGATGAAGGCGATCTCGAAGAAGTCGAGGAAGAACGCTAGGAAGAAGATGAAGATGTTCACCACGATCAGGAAGCCGATCTGGCCGCCCGGCAGGTCGGTGAGCATGTGCTCGATCCAGATCGCGCCGTCCACGCCCTGGAACACCAGCGAGAAGACGCGCGAGCCGATCAGGATGAACACCACCATGGCCGTGAGGCGCATCGTGCCGTCCATGGCCTCCTTGATGAGCTTCCAGCTCAGCCGCTTGTGGATGGCCGCGAGGATCAGCGAGCCCACGGCGCCCATGGCGCCGGCCTCGGTGGGCGTGGCGATGGCGTGGTCCATGAACGGCAGGCCGCCCATCGAGCCCAGCACCGCGAAGATCAGGATGGCGGAAGGGATGATGCCGCGCAGGCACTTGCCCCAGAGGGCCCAGCCATGCAGCGTGCGCGCCGTCTTGGGCAGGCCGGGCACGAAGTCGGGGCGGAAGCGGCCCAGGATGAAGGTGTAGATCGCGAAGATCAGCACCTGCAGGATGGCCGGGCCCCAGGCGCCCTTGTACATGTCTCCCACCGAGCGGCCGAGCTGGTCGGCCATGACGATCAGCACCAGCGAGGGCGGCACCAGCTGCGTGATGGTGCCCGAGGCCGCCAGCACGCCGGTGGCGTAACGCATGTTGTAGCCGTAGCGCATCATCACGGGCAGCGAGATCATGGCCATGGCGATCACCTGGCCGGCGACGGTGCCGGTGATGGCGCCCAGGATGAAGCCCACGATGATGACCGAGTAGCCCAGCCCGCCGCGCACGGGGCCGAAGAGCTGGCCCATCGAGTCGAGCATGTCTTCGGCCAGGCCGCATTTCTCGAGCACCGCGCCCATCAGCGTGAAGAACGGAATGGCCAGCAGCAGGTCGTTCGACAGGATGCCGAACATGTTGATCGGCAGGTTGGCCATGAAGTTGGCCGGGAACCAGCCCATCTCGATGGCGAAGAAGCCGCAGAACAGACCCAGCGCCGACAGCGAGAAGGCGACCGGGAAGCCGATCAGCATGATCGCGATGAGCCCCGCGAACATGATCGGGGCGAAATTTTCCATGTGCATGCTGAAATCTCTTGCGCTGAGGAATCGGGTGGGCGAGGAGTGGGGTCGATGCGGGCCGCGGCAGAGCGGCTTACTGCACCGGCTTTTCGTAGTGGGTGGTCATCGTGAGGTCGCCGGTCAGCACCGCCACGCGCTTGATGATCTCCGCCACGCCCTGCAGGAACATCGCGCCGAAGCCCAGGGGCAGCAGCAGCCCGGCGGGCCAGCGGATGAGCCCGCCGATGTTGCCGGACATCTCCTGCGTGACGAACATGTTCCAGAAGAACGGCACCGTGAGCCAGGTCAGCAGGCCCATCACCGGCAGCAGGAAGAAGATGAGGCCGAACAGGTCGATCAGCACTTGCCCGCGCGCGCGCAGCTTGCCGTAGATGATGTCCACGCGCACGTGTTCGTTGAGCTTGAGCACCACCGGCGCGCCCAGCATGACCGTGGTGCCGAACAGGTACCACTGGATCTCGAGCCAGGCGTTGGAACTCAGGTCGAGCCCGTAGCGCACGACGGCATTGGTGGCCGAGATGAGCGCGGCGGCCAGCACGGCCCAGCCGGCCAGTTTGCTGAGCTTGGTGGAGAACCAGTCGATGCCCAACGCCAGTTTGAGAAGCCCTGACATGGTGTGCGTCCTGTAGAGAAATGGGGTGGCGGGCCGGCGTCTGGCAGGCCCGTGGTGCGGGGTCGGGCGATTACAGCGCATCCTAAGGCTCGCCTCCTTAAAAAAGGCTGACGCAATAGGCTGGGGTTTTCCATAGGTAACGGCCCCGGCGTCGGGGTTTTCGCGGGGGGTGCAGCCGCCGCGTGCAGGCCGCGTGCAGGCCGTGCGCACGCCGCTCGTGCGACGGTGGCGGCGGGGCGCCGCGGCGTGCGCCCGGCGCTACTGCGCCCCGGCGGACGGCACGCGCCGGCGCCGCGCCGCCGGGAAGTTCCACCAGGGCAGCACGCGGCTCATGGACAGCACCTCGCCGCAGCGCATGGGCGCGTAGCCGGGCATGGCGGCCATGCGCTCCTGCCAGGCGGGCGTCTGCAGCAGCTCGCGCAGCGCCCGCGTGGCGGGCTGCTCCAGCGACGACTTCAGGCAGGCGAGGTGGTAGCACTCGTGCACCAGGGGCACGAAGTCCAGCCCGCGCGCCCGCGCAGCCAGCTCGATGCCCATGCCCGCGTCGGCCGCGCCCGAGGCGATGGCCTGCGCCAGCGCGCCGTGCGAGGGCTCGATGCGGCCGCTGCCGGCCGCGTCGATGTCGCCGGGCTGCAGGCCCGCCTGGGTCAGCAGGTCGCCCAGCAGCACGCGGGTGCCGGTGCCGATGGGCCGGTGGATGAAGCGCGCGCCGGTGCGTGCCACGTCGGCCAGCGATTGCAGGCCCAGCGGGTTGCCGCGCGCCACGATCAACCCCTGCGTGCGGCGGGCGAAGCCGATCACCTTGTGCAGGCCCGGCTGCAGCAGCGGCTGGTAGGTGCGCGCCGCCAGCGAATCGGCGGCCGGCTGCTCCAGCGTGTGGAAGCCGGCGATCGTGCATCGGCCCTCGTTGAGCGCGCGGATGGCATCCACGCTGCCGGTGAAGCGGATGTCCAGATGCAGCCCGCCGCCCGCCGCGTGGCCGGCGGCATCGTCGCCGCCGGACGCGGGCGCCGCCGACGCATGCGCCGCCGCGTGCGCGCGCAGCACCGACAGCGCATCGTCGTGGCTGGCGTAGAGCGTGAGCACGTGGCTGCGGTCGTCGAAGGCCACGGCGAAGGCGCGCTCCAGGTCGGCGCGCAGGGCTTCGATCTGCGGGGCGAGCCGGGCCTGCGCCTGGCGCTCGGCCCAGAGCAGCTTGGTGCCGAATTCGCTGAGCTGCGCCGATTGGCCCTTGCCCCAGATGATGAGCTCGCCGCCCAGCTCGTCCTCCCAGCGCTTGAGCGCGCCCCACACATGGCGGTACGACAGCGCCAGCGACCGGGCGGCGGCGGAGATGGAGCCGTGCTGTGCCACGGCCTGCAGCGTGTCGAGCAACGGGTTGCGGATGAGCGCGTCGCCCGCGTCGCGGCTGAGCGTGTAGTGGAACTGGACCCTATGCACGAGTTTTCATATCGCTGGACATTGATGTGCTGCATACGATAGCCCACAACCCATGTCCACGATGACCCAGAGCGCGGCCACGGCGCTCGATCTCCTGACCTCCGCAGATGCCGCCCTGTGGACCATCGTCGCCCGCTCCCTCGCCGTGAGCGCGACGGCCTGCGCGCTGGCGTGCGGCGCCGGCCTGGTGCTGGGCGCCTGGCTGGGCGTGGCGCGCTTCGCCGGGCGCGGCGCCGTCCTGGCGGTGCTGAACACGCTGCTCGCCGTGCCATCGGTGGTGGTGGGGCTGGCGGTCTATCTGCTGCTGTCGCGCAGCGGGCCGCTGGGCAGCTGGGGCTGGCTCTTTTCCTTCAAGGCGATGGTGCTGGCGCAGACCATCCTGGTGCTGCCCGTGGTGACGGCGCTGACCCGGCAGCTGGTGGAGGACGCCGATCGCGCCCATGGCGAGCAGTTGCAGTCGCTGGGTGCAGGCCCCTTGCTGCGCAGCCTGCTGCTGGCCTGGGACGAACGCTACGCCCTGCTCACCGTGCTGATCGCGGCCTTCGGCCGTGCCATTTCCGAAGTGGGCGCGGTGATGATCGTGGGCGGCAACATCGACGGCTTCACCCGCGTCATGACCACCGCCATCGCGCTGGAGACCAGCAAGGGCGACCTGCCCCTCGCGCTGGCGCTCGGCTTCGTGCTGCTGGCCGTGGTGCTGGCGTTGAACGTGTGCATCGCGCTGCTGCGCCGCTGGCGTGAACGGGTCGATGGCGCGGCGGCGGGCCCCGCCATCGGGGTGGCTGCATGAGCGCGCGCCGGGTCGACGAAGCCCTGCCCGCGACCCGTACCGGCGAGGCATGCGCCCAGGCGCCCCTGTTCGAGCTGCAGCGCGTCGATGTGCGGTACGGCCGCGTGCAGGCGCTGTCCGCCGTCGACTTGCGCGTGGTGCCCGGCGAGCGCCTGGCGCTGGTGGGCGCGAACGGCAGCGGCAAGAGCACCTTGCTGCGCGTGCTCAACGGCCTGGCCGTGCACACCGCCGGCCAGCTGGTGCGCGATGCCGCCAGCCGTCAGGCGATGCTGTTCCAGCGGCCTTTCATGCTGCGCGCCAGCGCCTTGAACAACGTGGCGCTGGGCTTGTGGCTGGGTGGCGTGCCGTGGCAGGCGGCGCGGCTGCAGGCGCTGGGCGCGCTGCGCCGCGTCGGCCTGCTGGACGCCGCGGCGCAGAACGCCCGCACGCTCTCCGGCGGGCAGCAGCAGCGCCTGGCGCTGGCCCGTGCCTGGGCCCGCCGCCCCGACGTGCTGCTGCTCGACGAGCCCACCGCCAGTCTGGACCCGCATGCCAAGCGCGAGGTGGAAACGCTGATGGCCGACTTCGCAGCCGGCCACGGCGCGGGCGGCCCGGCGCATCCCGTCACCATGGTGTTCAGCAGCCACAACCTGGGGCAGGTCAAGCGCCTGGCCAGCCGCGTGGTGTACCTGGAGCACGGCCGCGTCATGGCCGACTTGCCGGTACACGACTTCTTTCATGGGCCGCTGCCGGAGGCGGCCCGCCTGTTCGTCAAAGGAGAAATGGTATGAATCGAAGCCTGAATTTGAAGTCTTTTCGGCCTGCGGCGCTTGTCAATAAAGGGCTTGCAGCTATTATTTTAATAGCATTTGTCGGCGGGGCATCGGCACAGTCCATCACCATGGCGTCCACCACGTCCACGGAGCAGTCGGGTCTCTTCAGCCACCTGCTGCCGGCTTTCAAGCAGGCCAGCGGGCTGGACGTGAAGGTGGTGGCGGTGGGCACCGGCCAGGCGCTGGACATGGCGCGGCGCGGCGATGCCGACGTGCTCTTCGTGCACGACCAGGCGGCCGAGCAGAAATTCCTCGCCGACGGCTGGGCCACCCAGCGCTACCCGGTCATGTACAACGACTTCGTGCTGATCGGCCCGCCCGCCGACCCGGCCGGCACGCGCGGCAAGGACATCGTCGCCGCCTTGGGCAAGATCGCTGCAGCGAATGCCGAATTCATCTCGCGCGGCGACAAGAGCGGCACGCACGCGGCCGAACTGCGCTACTGGAAGATGGCGGTGGGCGAGGGCGGCAAGGGGGGCGCCTACAAGGAATGCGGCTGCGGCATGGGGCCGGCGCTCAACATCGCAGCCTCCAGCGGCGCCTATGTGCTGGCCGACCGGGGCACCTGGCTCAACTTCAAGAACCGCGCCGCGCTGGCGGTGCTGGTCGAAGGCGACACCCGGCTCTTCAACCAGTACGGCGTGATGGTGGTCAACCCTGCCCGCCATCCGCACGTGAAGGCGGGCGATGCGCAGAAGTTCGTGGACTGGGTGATCTCGCCGTCGGGCCAGACCACCATCGCGCAATACAAGGTGGGCGGCGAGCAGCTCTTCTTCCCGAACGCCAAGCCCTGAGCGCGCGGGCCGCCGGGCCAACCGCTGGCTCAACGGCCCAGCGCCTGCCATCCCGGCACATACCAGCCCAGCACGGCCACCAGCAACAGCGCCAGCAGCAGGCTCAGGCCCTGCCAGAACCGCACCGGGTCGCGTTCGATGAGCGGCGTGCTGCGGCGGCGCCCGAATGACCGGGCGGGCGAGCGCAGGTCGTGTGCCAGTTCCGAGGCGGCTTCCTGCCGCCGCAGCGGGTCCGGATCCAAGGCCTTGGACAGCACGCCGTCCACCCACTCGGGCAGGTCGGGCCGCAGATGGCGAACGGGCGTGTAGCGCAGCCGCCGTACGTCCTGGGGCGTGCGCACGCGGGAGGCGTTCAGGCCGTAGGGCAACTGGCCCGTCAGCATCTGGTAGGCGATGGCCGCCAGCGCGAACATGTCGGACTGCGGGCTGCCGCCACGGCCCAGCAGGTATTCGGGCGCCATGTACTGCAGCGTGCCGGGGGGCTGTGCGGCGGTTTCGCTGGTGGCGCTTTCCGCCAGGCCGGCCACATGGGTCGCGGCCAGGTCGATCAGCCGTACCGTGCCGTGGGCGTCGATCATCACGTTGTCCGGCCGCAGGTCCTGGTGCAGCATCTCGCGGCTGTGCAGTGCATGCAGGCCCAGCGCCATCTGCTCGACCAGCGCCCGCACGGCGGCCAGCGCGGGCCGGGGGTGGTCCACCATCCACTGCGACAGGGTCTGGCCCTCGATGTACTCCAGCGCCACGAAGAGGTGGCTGCGCGGCCGCTCGCCGGCCCAGGCTTTCACGACATGGGGGCTGTCGATGCGCCGCGCCACCCATTCTTCCAGCACGAAGGCGTCCAGATAGGCCGGCTGTTCGCGCAGGTCGACCGACGGGGTCTTCAACACCACCGCCTGGCCGCTCGCATCGTCGGTGGCCAGGTGCACGTGGCTGCGCGCGCTCACCTGCAGCGCGCGCACGATGGTGAAGCCCTCGAAGCGGTCGCGCGGGGCCAGCAGCGGGGGCAGAGCCAGGCGTTCGCGCGCGGCATGCGGCAAGGGCGCGTCGGCTGCGGGCAGCGCCTCCACCCGCAGCAGCTGCACGGTGGCGTCGTCCGTGCCGCCGCGTTCCCGGGACAGGGTCGCCAGCGCGGCGGCTGCCGCATCGAAATCGTGCGCATGGGCGCGCAGCGCAGCATGCACGTCGGCGGCTTCCAGTCCTTCGTAGGCGCCATCGGTCGCCAGCAAGTAGATGTCGCCCGCTTCGGCATCCCAGTGGCGGTAGTCGATCTCGACATGCGCGCCGATGCCCAGGGCACGGCCCAGGTACGACTCTGCGGACGAGACGCGCACCCGGTGGTCGTCGGTCAGCTGCTCCAGCGCCTGCGGGTGCAGGCGGTAGGCGCGGGCGTCGCCCACATGCAGCAAGTGCGCCTGCCGCCCCTTGAGGATGAGCGCGGTGAAGGTGCAGACATGGCCGCGGTCCTTGTCGAACCGTCCCTCGCCGCGTTGCGTCTGCGCGTGCAGCCACGAGTTGGTTGCGTTCAGCACGCGCTGCGCCGCGCGCCGTACCGACCAGGCTTCGGAAGTGGCGTAGTAGTCGTCCAGGAACGACCGAACCGCCGCCTGCGCCGCGACCTGGCTCACGGCGCTGGAGCTGATGCCGTCGGCCAGCGCCAGGGCGATGCCCTTGCTGGCGAGCAGGTGCCCGGTCGGCAGCAGCGCGCCGTGGAAGTCCTGGTTGGCACCGTGCGCCCCCGCCAGCGAGTGCTGGCCGAGCGTCACGCGCAGGCCGTGGGCCATGGCGTTGCAGGCGCCTGGGTTCAGTTCACGCGGCGCTTGGGCGCGGTCTTGTAGTGGGTCGAGTAGAGCGCGGCGCCGACGAAGGTCAGGCCCCCCACCAGGTTGCCCAGCACGGTCGGGATCTCGTTCCAGATCAGGTAGTCCATGAACGTGAACTGGCCGCCCAGCATCAGGCCGATGGGAAAGAGGAACATGTTCACGATGGAGTGTTCGAAGCCCATGTAGAAGAACACCATGACCGGCATCCACATGCCGATGGCCTTGCCCGAGACGGTGGTGGACATCATGGCCGCCACCACGCCGGTAGAGACCATCCAGTTGCACAGCACGCCCCGGATGAAGAGCGTCAGCATGCCCGCCGCGCCGTGCGCCGCGTAGCCCACCGTGCGGCCTTCGCCGATGTGGCCGATCTTCTGGCCGATGGCGTTGGGTGCCTCGGAGAAACCGAAGGTGAAGATGATGGCCATGAACACGGCCACCGTGAACGCGCCGGCGAAGTTGCCGCAGAACACCAGCCCCCAGTTGCGCAGCACGCCGGCCCAGGTGGCGCCCGGGCGCTTGTCGAAGACGGCCAGCGGCGCCAGCGTGAAGACGCCGGTGAGCAGATCGAACCCCAGCAGGTACAGCATGATGAAGCCGACCGGGAACAGCATGGCGCCCACCAGCGCGTTGCCGGTGTTCACGGTGACCGACACGGCGAAGGCCGCGGCCAGCGCCAGGATGGCGCCCGCCATGTAGGAGCGGATCAGGGTGTCGCGCGTGGACATCAGCAGCTTGGATTCGCCGGAGTCCACCATCTTGGTGACGAATTCGGAGGGAGCGAGGTAGGCCATGGTGTGTGCAGTCGAAGGTTCGATGAAATCTTGGATGGGGTGGGTCGCTGGCGGCTGCAGCGGTTCAGCGGGACAGCGCGAGCAGCACCCGCTCGCCCTCGATGCGCACGGTGTGCGCCCGCACCGAGTTCTGCGGTGCTTCCACGCATTCGCCCGTGCGCAGGTCGAAGTGGTTCTTGTAGAGCGGCGACGCCACCACGACGCGGTCGCCCAGGCTGCCGACGAGCCCGCGAGAGAGCACGCTGGCGCCGGACTGCGGATCGACGTTGTCGATGGCGTGGAACTGCCCCTGGCCCACGCGGAAGACTGCGACATGGCGGCCCTCCACCAAGGCGCAGACCCCGGTGGCGGGAACGATGTCGCTGACGGCGCAGATGTCGTGGAAGTGAGAGGTTTCGGTGCTCATGGCGGCGTGGCTGTCGGTGGCGATGTCGATGGCTTCGTGCAATGCGGCGGTCGAGAGCGTCATGCGGCCGCCTCCGCTTCGGCCACGGCGGGACCGCGTTCGTCGGCGCGGGCCGGGCGGATCTGGCCGCGCTCGTTCACGAACACGATGTGCTCGTCCGGCTGGCTGCTGTTGACGAAGGTGCGGAAGCGCTGGCGCACGGCGGGGTCGGTCACGGCGGTCTTCCATTCGCACTGGTAGGTGTCGACCACATGCTGCATCTGGGCCTCCAGTTCGGCAGCCAGGCCCAGCGTGTCGTTCACCACCACGCCCTTCAGGTAGTCCAGCCCGCCCTCCAGGTTGTCGCGCCAGGTGCTGGTGCGCTGCAGGCGGTCGGCCGTGCGCACGTAGAACATCAGGAAGCGGTCCACCAGCTGCACCAGCTGCTCCTTGGACAGGTCGGACGCCAGCAGCTCGGCGTGGCGCGGCTTCATGCCGCCGTTGCCGCAGACGTAGAGGTTCCAGCCCTTCTCGGTGGCGATGATGCCCACGTCCTTGCCCTGCGCCTCGGCGCATTCGCGGGTACAGCCCGAGACGCCGAACTTGATCTTGTGCGGTGCGCGCAGGCCCTTGTAGCGGTTCTCCAGCTCCACGGCCAGCCCCACGCTGTCGCCCACGCCGTAACGGCACCAGGTCGATCCGACGCAGCTCTTCACGGTGCGCAGCGACTTGCCGTAGGCGTGGCCCGACTCGAAGCCGGCGGCGATGAGTTCTTCCCAGATCAGCGGCAGTTGCTCGACGCGTGCGCCGAACAGGTCCACGCGCTGGCCGCCCGTCACCTTGGTGTAGAGGCCGTACTTCTTGGCCACCTGGCCCACGGCGATCAGGCCGTCGGGCGTGACTTCGCCGCCCGCCATGCGCGGCACGACGGAATAGGTGCCGTCCTTCTGGATGTTGCCGAGGAAGTAGTCGTTGCTGTCCTGCAGGCTGGCGAGTTGGGGCTTCAGCACGAACTCGTTCCAGACCGACGCGAAGATGTTGGCCGCGACCGGCTTGCACACGTCGCAGCCCAGGCCACGGCCATGCCGGGCCAGCAGGTCGTCGAAGGTCTTGATCTCGCCCACGCGAACGAGGTGGAAGAGTTCCTGGCGCGAATACGGGAAGTGCTCGCACAGGTGGTTGTTCACCGCCATGCCGCGTTTGGCCATCTCGGCCTTCATCACCTGGGTGACCAGCGGCACGCAGCCGCCGCAGGTGGCGCCGGCCTTGGTGCAGGCCTTCATCTCGGCGATGGTGCAGGCGCCGTCGCCCACGGCCGAGCAGATCTGGCCCTTGCTCACGTTGTTGCACGAGCAGATCTGGGCGGTGTCGGGCAGCGCCTCCACGCCCAGGCCCGGCTTGGCCTTGCCGTCGCTGGAAGGGAGGATCAGGAATTCGGGCTCGTCGGGCAGGGCAATGCCGTTGAGCGCCATCTGCAGCAGCGTGCCGTACTCGTCGGCATTGCCCACCAGCACGGCGCCCAGCAGCGTCTTGCCGTCTTCGCTCACCACGATCTTCTTGTAGATCTGCTTGCGCTCGTCGATGTACTGGTAGCTGCGGCAGTGCGGCGTCTTGCCTTGCGCGTCGCCGATGCTGGCCACGTCCACGCCCATCAGCTTGAGCTTGGTGCTCATGTCGGCGCCGGCAAAGGCCGCATCGCCCTGGCCGGCGATGTGGCGCGCCACCACGCGGGCCATGTCGTAGCCCGGTGCCACCAGGCCGAAGAGCTGTTCGTTCCACGACGCGCATTCGCCGATGGCGTAGATGTCGCGGTCGCTGCTGCGGCAGTGGTCGTCCACCGCCACGCCGCCGCGCGGCCCCAGGGCCAGCGCACACTGGCGGGCCAGCTCGTCACGCGGGCGGATACCGGCGGAGAACACGATCATGTCGGTCTCCAGATGGGTGCCGTCGGCAAACACCATGCGGTGGCGCGCCATGGCGCCGTCGGTGATCTCCACCGTGTTGCGGCTGGTGTGCACGTGCACGCCCAGCGCCTCGATCTTGCTGCGCAGCACCCGGCCGCCGCCGTCGTCCACCTGAACGGTCATCAGCCGCGGCGCGAACTCGACCACATGCGTCTCCAGGCCCAGGTCGCGCAGCGCCTTGGCGCATTCCAGGCCCAGCAGGCCGCCGCCCACCACCACGCCGGTCTTGGAATGGGCGCCGCTGGCCTGCATGCCTTCCAGGTCTTCGATGGTGCGGTAGACGAAGCAATGCGGCCGGTCCCGCCCCGGCACCTGCGGCACGAACGGCACCGAGCCGGTGGCCAGGATCAGCTTGTCGTAGTGCAGCACCTCGCCGTCCAGCGTGGTGACGGTGTTGTTGCGCCGCTCGATGGAGGCGGCCCGTGCGGCGAGCCGCAGCGTGAAGCCGCTGCGCTCGAAGAAGCCAGGCTCCACCACCGACAGCTGGTCCGCCGTCTTGCCGGAGAAGAATTCGGACAGGTGCACCCGGTCGTAGGCCGGACGCCGCTCTTCGCACAGCACAGTCACCTCTGCGGCAACCTTCAACTGCTCCAGTTCTTCCAGGAGCTTGTGGCCGACCATGCCATGGCCTACAACGATGATTTTCATGGGTTGATCCTGCAATTCCACGGCGGGCGGGGGAGTGCAGGTCTGCGTGCCGCGCATCGATGAGTGGATGCGGCGCGTGACATGGGCCCCCGCGAGACGCGGGCGTAAGTCGGTTGGGAACGGCCGATGGCGGGTGCGGCTGGGCTGCCGCAAGGCCATCGGGTTCCGCCGTCGTTGGCGGAGGCTGTTGAGCCGGCGGCGGCACTGCCGCAGGCGTCGTCGTGGACTGAGCACGATCCGTGCCTGGGCTTCGGTGCCGCAGTCCCAGCGTAGGTCAGGCAGAGCGCGCCCCAGTCCGGGGCGCAGAGTGCAGCAATGCACCAATTGGGGGTGCGGCGTGCCCTGTCGCCGCAGCGTGCCGGTGACGCCGCGTTGCGCCCCGCAGTGCTGTGTCGTCCGTCCTACCGACAACGATGTGGCTCGCTGCAGTCGGTGCCTCGCCCCGCAGGGAAGCCGGCCTGCCCGCTGGCGCACGGTTTCTGCGGGGCAGCATCCTCACGTGGGCGTCGTGACCCTGACCTGGGGGAATGGCGCGCCCGAAGTCGCTTTCGGTGACGCGGCTTGCAGGGTGGACTGCAGAGCGACTGTGTCGTTCACAAAGGGCTTCGGGTCAGATCGCGTAAATGGGGCCGGTGTGCCCCAAGCGGGTCTCACCGGCGCGGTCCATCATGGTGCAAAGCGCTCCCCCGGCGCGGGCCAGGGGGTGTACGGAAAACAGAGGGGCGTGCTTGTGGGGCCGGTGCGACGGGCTTGGCGCGTTCTTTCCCAACGTCTCCGCCCGCGGCACCCGTCAGGCGATTCCACGATGCCTGTGCCCGACCCGAGGAGAAGCCCCACGGCAGCCGGTCGGGCTCAGGTGCCACGGGGGAAGCTGCGCTTGCTTCTCCCCGGGCACCGCGCTTTAGGGCCTTGCGGGCCTACCGCAAGGCAGGCGAGCTGCCCGGAACTCAGCTGTCCTTGCGCGCGTTGCGGCGGCGGGCAAAGAAAGCGCCCAGCGCACCGAGCGCACCCGACGCGATCAGCAGGCCAGTGCCCTCCAGTGCAGGGACTTGCTTGATATCGGTCGGAACCCGTGCGGTCAGGGTCGCCGTGGCTTGCTTGCCGGTGCCGGAGTAGGTGGAAGTCGACTCGAAACCGACCTTCGCGGTGTTGGTCACCGTTTGCCCATCCGTCACCTTGTCGGACAACTTTCCGGACACCGTGAACACCACCGTGGCACCGGCAGCCATCGCACCTCGGTTGACTGCCTGGATGCTGCCGGTCCCGCTGGCCGCAGGACATCCGGCCCCAGCGCAGGTCCAGCTGACGTTGGTGATGTCGGCGGGTACGGTGTCTTCGAACCGGACGTTGCCGGCAGGAACTTCGAAGGCCGAGCGGTTGGTGTAGGTGATTTTGTAAGACACGTCAGAGCCACGTTCGGCCGGCGTGGGGCTCTGCAAGGTCTTGGCCACGTCCATATCGGCAGTCACCCGCGCAGTCACGGTGGCGGTGGATTGCTTCTCGGCGCCAGAGTAGGAGGAAGTGGGTTCGAAGCTGACCTTTGCGGTGTTGGCAATGGTCTGCCCATCCGTCACGTTCCGGGACAACTGGCCGGACACCGTGAACACCACGGTGCCACCGGCAGCTATCGGGCCAGCGTTGACTGTCTGGATGCTGCCGTTTCCGCTGGCGGCAGGGCACCCCGTCCCGGCGCAGGTCCAGCCGACGTTCGTGATCTCGGCGGGTACGGTGTCTTCGAACCGGATGTTGCCCGCAGGCATTTCGAAGCCCGAGCGGTTGGTGTAGGTGATTCTGAAAGAGACATTGGAGCCACGCGCGGCCGGGGTCGGGCTTTGCAAGGTCTTGGCCACGTCCATCTCGGCAGTTACCCGCGCAGTCACGGTGGCGGTGGATTGCTTCTCGGTGCCAGAGTAGGAGGAAGCGGGTTCGAAGCTGACCTTTGCGGTATTGGCGATGGTCTGCCCATCCGTCACGTTCCTGGACAACTGGCCGGACACCGTGAACACCACGGTGCCACCGGCAGCTATCGGGCCAGCGTTGACTCTCTGGATGCTGCCGTTTCCGCTGGCGGCAGGGCACCCCGTCCCGGCGCAAGTCCAGCTGACGTTCGTGATCTCTGCGGGTACGGCGTCTTCGAACCGGATGTTGCCCGCAGGCATTTCGAAGGCCGAGCGGTTGGTGTAGGTGATCTCAAAAGACACATTGGAGCCACGCGCGGCCGGGGTGGGGGTCTGCAAGGTCTTGGCCACGTCCATATCGGCAGTCACCTGCGTGGAGAAGCTGACGCTGGATTCCTTCTCGGGGCCGGAGTAGGGCGAATTGGGTACGAAGCTGACCTTCGCGGTATTTGTGATCGTTTGCCCATCCGCCACGTTCCGGGACAGCCGCCCGGTAATGTCGAAGCGGATAAGTTCACCGGCCTGCAGGGAGCCCTGGTTGACTCCCTGGATGTTGCCGTTTCCGCTGGGGGCAGGGCACGCGTTCCCGCTACACGTCCAACTGACGTTCTCGATCTCCGCAGGCACGATATCCTCATACTGGATGTTCCCTGCAGTGATCTCGAAGTTCGAGACGTTGGCGTAGCTGACGGAGTAAGACACGGTCGAGCCACGCGCGGCCGGGTCGGAGGACGTCAACCGCTTGGCCACGTCAACTTCGGTCAGTACGTCCAGCACCTGACCCCGCACCTCGTGGACATTGGTGTCAAGCCCGGTCGCTGAACCGAAACCCACGCGGACGTTGTTGGGAGCCGCGTAGGGGAAGGACACGTTGTCGAACATCTTGGTGGCCACGCCGTTGCGGATCAACGTGACCGTGATGTTGTAGCCCACCGTAGCCGGCTGTAACGACACCTGCACCTTGGTGGCCGCAGGGCGGGCGGTGGCCCGGGGAAAGTCGATGCCGGAGGCGTATTTCTTGGTGGCAACCATCGGGTAGTTGCTGCCCTCCGGCCCGCGGATCACGACGCTGTCGACGTACTGGGAACGGGTGTTTGCTTGGTCATTGAATCTGCAGACCTTCACGTCTCGGTCGTAAGGGCCTGAAAAGTTGCCGTATTCATCCAGACCGATGGCCAGGTAGGCCCCGGAACCTCCGCAGTAACCCAGCGAGCCTCCGCTCCGCGCGCCGGCCATGTCCTTGTCGGCGTCGTACAGGAAAGCCACGAGGCCGTCGGCGCCGGTTCCGCCCCAGGACACGTATTCGAATTCGAAATACACCGGTACGTTGGAGGCCAAGGCCTGCGACGATCCGGTCAGCAGTGCCCGGCCGGTCTGGCTGGTGGCCAAGGGATTGAGCCGAAGCCAACCTTGTCCTTCGGGATCGATATTGGGTGCCGTCAGCCGCGAATTGCCCGTGATGGTCCAATTCGGAGCGGTGCTGTTGTTGAAACCTTCGCGAACGGCTGAATGCCCGATCGACGCGGTTAGCGCCAGGGAGAGAGCGCCGAGCTTGATTAATCGGCGTAGTGAAAATTGGAACATTCGATTCCTCGGTGGTTGACGCTGCGTGCGGGAGGGGCGTTGGTCATAGCGACAAACTCACCGAAAATTTTATTGAGTAACTTTATCTATCGTTAGTGAACAATTGTTAACTGGAGATATTTCTTCGCCGTGCTGTGGGTGGGGGATCTCACGGCTGAAAGCGAATTTTTTGTCAATGGGAAAAATGCGAATTCACTGCCTGATCGTGTGGCTATTGGTTGTGGGATAAGGATTTTTAAAGTGACCAGTCAGGCACATGAAAACCAGGCGCTGAAACAAAAACGCGATAAAGCAATAAGGCTAAGAAGCGATAAAGAGATATTGAGATAAAGACATAACCAAGGGCCGGCGAGGCAGGAGCCAGGGATGACGGCATGGAAGTGGAGAAGCCGAAGAGCGAAGCAGCCTGGGCCTGTAGCCGCCCCGGCAGTGGCACGGCGCAACCGCGATTCCTGGGTGGTTGGAACGGGCTGCATCCGCCGCCCAGTCGCCTGCGCTCGTGGTTCGCCCTGAACCCCAGACGGGGCCTCAGGGCTGGTCGCCCGGTGTCGTGTGCAGGCGCCTGCCGGGCTTCTCCCCTGGGGCCGAACCTGCGTCAGCACACCGCGCTCAGCCCAGTACCGCCACACCCTTCACCTGCGCCCACAGCGTTCGCCCGGGCGCCAGCTCCAACGTACGCGCGGAGCGGAGCGTGATCCGGGCCAGCAGCGATGTGCCTGAAGCGTCGAGCGCCACCATCACCTGGCCCGGGCCGTCCTCCTGCAACGCGGTGACCCGAACCGCCACGGCATTCAGGATGCTGCTGCCCTGCGGCAGGGCCAGCGCCAGGCTGACGTCGCGGGCCTGCACCCTCAGCCGAAGCGACTGGCCGGGCTGCCGGTGCCCTGCCGAGGCAAACTGCAGCTGCCCGCCTGAAAAGCCCACGGTGATCAGCTGGTCTGTGGCGTCGTGCGACAGCACCGTGCCGGCGACCACGGTCGCCGCTGTGTCGCCGTGGGCCAGCGGCAGGTCCAGCCGTGCCAGCAGGTCGGCCGTGGGCCCGGCGGCTTCTACCCTTCCGGCGCGCAGCAGCACCAGGTGGGCCGCCAGCCGGGCCACTTCATCCTGCGCATGGCTGACATAGATCACGGGAATGTCGAGCCCGCGCTGCAATGCCTCCAGGTACGGCATCACTTCGGCTTTGCGCTGGGCGTCCAGGGCGGCCAGCGGTTCGTCCATCAGCAGCACGCGTGGGCTGGCGGCAAGGGCCCGCGCGATGGCAACGCGCTGCCGCTCGCCACCCGACAGGGTCTCTGGCCGGCGCTCCATCAGGGCACCGATCCCGAGCAGCGCAACGGCCTGGTCCAGCGCGACGGCGCGGCGCGCCGCAGGCAGCCGGCGCAGGCCGTAGTCGATGTTGCCGCGCACGGTCAGGTGCGGAAAGAGGCTGGCTTCCTGGAAGACGTAGCCCAGGCCGCGCCGGTGGGTGGGCAGCCAGAGGCCACGGGCATCGTCCTGCCACACTTCGCCATTGACCACGACGAGGCCCTGCGCCCGGTCCAGCCCGGCCAGGGATCGCAGGCAGCTGGTCTTGCCGCAACCCGACGGGCCGAACAGCGCAGTGATGCCGCGACCGGGCAGCGCCAGCGTCACGTCCAGCGTGAAGTCGGCGCGCTCAAGCCGTAGCTGCGCATCGATCGAGGGGGCCGCCTGCGATGGACTCATGGGCTTTTGCGCTCCGGCTGCCACCATTGCAGCGCCAGCAGCACGGTGAACGAGAACGCCACCATGCCACCGGCCAGCCAGTGGGCCTGCGCATATTCAAGGGCTTCGACATGGTCGTAGATCTGCACCGACACCACCCGTGTGACACCGGGGATGTTGCCCCCCAGCATCAACACGACGCCGAACTCGCCCACGGTGTGCGCAAAGCTCAGGATGCCGGCGGTGATGAAGCCCGGCCGGGCCAGCGGCAGCACGATGGTGAAGAACCGGTCCACCGGGCCTGCACCGAGGGTGGCCGCCACCTCCAGCGGGCGTGCGCCCAGCGTTTCGAAGGCCCGTTGCAGGGGTTGCACGGCAAAAGGCAGCGAGTAGGCCACCGAGCCCACGACCAGCCCCGCGAAGGTGAACGGCAGGGTGCCCAGGCCCATCGACTGGGTGAGCGCGCCCAGCGGCCCCGCCGGCCCCATCAGGACCAGCAGGTAGAAGCCCAATACCGTGGGGGGCAGCACCAGCGGCAACGCCACCACCGCCGATATCGGACCGCGCCAGCGCGACCGGGTGTGGGCCAGCCACCACGCGAGCGGGGTGCACAGTACCAGCAGCAGCGCGGTCGTCAGGCCCGCCAGCTTCAGCGTCAGGCCGATGGCCGTCCAGCCTTCAGCCGACAGGTGCATGTGCAGGCATGTGAGGGAGGGTGAGCGGCCGCCCGCTCAGAAGGCGTACCCATAGGCGCGGATCACCGCTCGCGCGGGCTCCGAGCGCAGGTAGCCCAGCAACGCGCGGGCCGCGGCATGGCCCTGGCCCTTGTTCAGCAGCACCGCGTCCTGGCGGATCGGCTCGTGCATGTCGGCCGGCACCTGCCACGCCGAGCCGCGTGCGATACGGCCGTTCTCCATCACTTGCGACAGCGCCACGAAACCGAGCGGCGCATTGCCGGTGGCGACGAACTGGTAGGTCTGCGCGATGTTCTCGCCCGTGACCCAGCGGGGTTTGAGCCGGTCGGCGATGCTCATCTTCTCCAGCGTCTGCTGGGCCGCCTTTCCGTACGGCGCGAGCTTCGGGTTGGCGACCGCCAGATGGGCGAAGTCGCCGGTGCGCAGAACCTGGCCCTGTGCGTCGACGTAGCCGGGCTGGGCACTCCAGAGCACCAGCCGGCCCACGGCATAGGTGAAGCGCGAACCCGCCACCGCGCGGCCCTCCTGCTCCAGCCGCTGGGGCGTGGTGTCGTCGGCGGCCAGCAGCACATGGAAGGGCGCGCCGTGGGTGATCTGCGCATAGAACTTGCCGGTGGCGCCCGAAGACAGCGTGACCTGGTGGCCGCTTTCGCGCTCGAAGGCCGCAGCGATCTGCTGCATGGGCGCGATGAAGTTCGCCGCGACCGCGACCGATACCTCGTCCGCATCGGCAGGTGCCGAGAGACAGGCGAGCAGCGCCAGGCCGAGGAGGCCGGAGCGGGCTGTGGAGGGCGGGGGAGCAAAGTGCATGGCTGGCCTGTCGCTATTCCAATGATGAATAGCGAAGTATAGCCAGCGTGCTTTTCGCCAGCGGTTGTGCGCCAGCGGCTGTGCGCCGGGAGACGGTGCCGCCGGGCGACCGGCCGACCGGCCGACCGGGCGACCGGGGGCTGGCAGCGGCATGATCGGGCCATGCAAGAACCACGACTGGCTTTCTCCGAAGCACTCGGCCACGGCATGACCGACCGGCGCATCGACATCCTGCGCCATATCGGCGAGGGCGGCTCCATCTCGCAGGCCGCGCGGCAGGTGGGCGTGAGCTACAAGGCTGCCTGGCAGGCGGTGGACACGCTCACCAACCTGGCGGGTGTGCCCTTGGTCGAGAAGGTGGTGGGCGGATCGGGCGGTGGCGGTGCGCGGCTGACCGATGCGGGCCGCCAGCTGCTGGCCGCAGCCGAGGCGGTGGAGCAGGCCCGGCGAACGGCGCTCGCCCAGGTCGGCTCCGGCCTCCCGCAGGGCAGCCAGGCCGTCGCCCGGCTGGCCGTGCGCACCAGCATGCGCAACCAGTGGCCCTGCGTGGTGGCGTCGATCGAGCGCCACGGCCCGCTGGTGCTGGTGCAGTTGGCGGGCGATGGGCCCGCCAGCCAGGCGCTGGTCGCCCGGGCGCGCATCACGCGCGAGAGCGCCGAGCTGCTGGGCCTGGTGCCCGGCTTGCCGGTGCAGGCCTTGTGCAAGGCCACCGCCGTGCGGGTGGCCGGTGCGGGCGCGGCGGTGGTGCCCGGGGCCAATGCCTGGCCGGGCCGGGTGACGCGCGTGTCTCGCGGCACGGCAGGCGACGAGGTTTCCGCGCAGCTCGACGCAGGCGTGCAGATGGTCGGCTTCGCGCCGCCGGGCAGCGGCCTGCGCAGCCGGGCGCGGGTGGTGTTGCAGGCCGACGAGGCCGCGATGGTGCTGGCCGTGGGGCCTGCGGCGCCGACTGACAGGGTTGGCCCGCATAGCGTTTCTACATAGGCATTTGCCCCATGTCGCGGGCTTGCAGCCCCGACTTACGATGCGCTGCAACATTCCTTCGGGGACTGCGCCCGGGCCCTGCGCCAGGCCGCGGTCACCCCCACCACGGAGCCGCCCCAAGCGCATGAGCGACGTCATTCTCGAAACCCACAGCCTGACCAAAGAGTTCAAGGGCTTTACGGCAGTCAGCGATGTCAACCTGGCCGTGCGGCGGGGTTCGATCCACGCGCTGATCGGGCCCAACGGCGCGGGCAAGACCACCTGCTTCAACCTGCTGACCAAGTTCCTCGAACCCACGTCCGGCACCATCCTCTTCAACGGCCACGACATTACGCGCGAACACCCCGCGCAGATCGCGCGGCGCGGCGTGATCCGCTCGTTCCAGATCTCGGCCGTCTTCCCGCACCTGACGCTGATGGAAAACGTGCGCCTGGGCCTGCAGCGCCAGCTGGGCACCTCGTTCCATTTCTGGCGCAGCGCCAGCACCCTCAGGCAGCTGGACGACCGGGCGATGCAGCTGCTGGCCGAAGTCGGGCTGGAAGACCTGGCCGGCGAGATGACCGTGAACCTGCCCTACGGCCGCAAGCGCGCGCTGGAGATCGCCACCACGCTGGCGATGGAGCCCGAGCTGATGCTGCTCGACGAGCCCACCCAGGGCATGGGCCACGAAGACGTGGACCGTGTCACGCAGCTCATCAAGAAGGTGTCGGCGGGGCGCACCATTCTGATGGTCGAACACAACATGAAAGTCATCTCCACCATCGCCGACTGCATCACGGTGCTGCAGCGCGGCGCCGTGCTGGCAGAAGGTCCGTATGAAGAAGTCTCCCGCAATCCGCAGGTGATGGAAGCCTACATGGGTACCACCGACGGCCAGCTGCAAGGAGCGCACTGATGGCCGCCCCGCGAACCTCTGCCGGCCAGCCCGCCCTGGAAATCCGCAACCTCGAAGCCTGGTATGGCGAGTCGCACGTGCTGCACGGCGTCGACATCGTCGTGCAGCCGGGCGAAGTCGTCACCCTGCTGGGCCGCAACGGCGCCGGCCGCACGTCCACCATGCGGGCGGTGATGGGCCTGACCGGCGCACGCAAGGGCTCGGTGAAGATCGGCGGCGTCGAGACCATCGGCATGCCTACCCACCGCATCGCCCACCTGGGCGTGGGCTACTGCCCGGAAGAGCGCGGCATCTTCTCCAGCCTCTCGTGCGAAGAGAACCTGCTGCTGCCGCCGGTGCTGAAGACCGGCACGCCGGGCATGCCGGTCGAAGAGATCTACGCCATGTTCCCCAACCTGGCCGAGCGCCGCCACAGCCAGGGCACCCGCCTGTCGGGCGGCGAGCAGCAGATGCTGGCCGTGGCGCGCATCCTGCGCACCGGCGCCAAGCTGCTGCTGCTGGACGAGATTTCCGAAGGCCTGGCGCCGGTCATCGTGCAGGCCCTGGCCCGCATGATCATCACGCTGCGCCAGAAGGGCTACACGGTGGTGATGGTGGAGCAGAACTTCCGCTTCGCCGCGCCGCTGGCCGACCGCTTCTACGTCATGGAGCACGGCCGGATCGCCCTGCAGTTCGGCGCGTCCGAGCTGGAAGCGCGCATGCCGGTGCTGAACGAGCTGCTCGGCGTCTGAGCCCGGCGGCCGCGTCATTGATCGAGATACCCCCCGTTCCACAGGAGACAACCCCATGAAGGCACAACTTACCCCACTGGCCCTGGCCCTCGGCATCCTGGGTCTGGCAGCTTCCGGCGCGCAGGCGCAAGACAAGGTCAAGATCGGCTTCATCACCGACATGTCGAGCCTCTATGCCGACGTGGAAGGCAAGAACGGCGCCGTCGCCATCCAGATGGCCATCGATGACTTCGGCGGCAAGGTGCTGGGCATGCCCGTCGAACTCGTCACGGCCGACCACCAGAACAAGGCCGACATCGCCGCCAGCAAAGCCCGCGAGTGGATCGACACGCAGAACCTGACCATGCTGTTCGGCGGAACCAACTCGGGCACGGGCCTGGCCATGGCCAAGGTCGCGCAGGAGAAAAAGCGCGTCTTCGTGGTCAACGGCGCCGGTACCTCGGCCCTGACCAACGAACAGTGCAGCCCCTACACCGTGCACTACGCCTACGACACCGTGGCCCTGGCCAAGGGCACCGGCGGCGCGGTGGTGCAGCAGGGCGGCAAGGACTGGTTCTTCCTGACGGCCGACTACGCCTTCGGCGCGGCGCTGGAAGCCGATACCGCCAAGGTGGTGAAGGAAAAGGGCGGCCGTGTGGTCGGCAGCGTGAAGCACCCGATCAACGCATCGGACTTCTCCTCCTTCCTGCTGCAGGCGCAGAACTCCAAGGCGCAGATCCTGGGCCTGGCCAACGCGGGTGGCGACACCATCAACGCCATCAAGGCCGCCAAGGAATTCGGCATCAACAAGACGATGAAGATGGCGGGCCTGCTGGTGTTCCTCACCGACATCCACAGCCTGGGCCTGAAGAACACCGAGGGCCTGCTGCTGACCACCAGCTGGGACTGGAACCTGGACGACAAGACGCGCGAGTTCGGCCGCAAGTTCTTCGCCAAGACCAAACGCATGCCCACCGACATCCAGGCGGCCGACTACTCCGCCACCATGACCTACCTGAAGGCCGTCGATGCCGCCAAGACGGTCGATGCCGACAAGGTGATGGAAAAGCTGAAGTCCATGCCGATCAACGACTTCTACGCCAAGGGCAGCATCCGCCCCGACGGCCGCTTCGCCCACGACATGTACCTGATGCAGGTCAAGTCGCAGGCCGAATCCAAGGAGCCATGGGACTACTACAAGGTCGTCGCCAAGCTGCCGGCCGACCAGGTCTGGACCACCAAGGCCGAGAGCAAGTGCGCGCTCTGGAAGTAATCCGGGCCGCCACAGAGTAGGCCGTCAAAGAGCAGGCCGGCCGGCGGCATCGCCGGCTGGGCCCCGCGTCGTTCCATCACACCCACCACAAGGCAGGAGACAAGACACCATGCAGAACCCACGCAACCGGCAGTTCAAGCAATTGGCCCTCGCGGCCGCCCTGGGCCTGGCCGCAGCCGGCGCAGCCCAGGCGCAGGACAAGGTGAAGATCGGTTTCATCACCGACATGTCGAGCCTCTATGCCGACGTGGAGGGCAAGAACGGTGCCGTCGCCATCCAGATGGCCATCGACGACTTCGGCGGCAAGGTGCTGGGCATGCCGATCGAACTGCTGACGGCCGACCACCAGAACAAGGCGGACATCGCCGCCAGCAAGGCGCGCGAGTGGATCGACACGCAGGGCCTGACCATGGTCTTCGGCGGCACCAACTCGGGCACCGCGCTGGCCACGGCCAAGGTCGCGCAGGAGAAGAAGCGCGTCTACATCAACAACGGCGCGGCCACGTCGGCCCTGACCAACGAGCAGTGCAGCCCCTACACCGTGCACTACGCCTACGACACCGTCGCGCTGGCCAAGGGCACGGGCGCGGCCATCGTCGACAGCGGCGGCAAGAGCTGGTTCTTCCTGACCGCCGACTACGCCTTCGGCCATGCGCTGGAGGCCGACACCAGCGCGGTGGTGAAGGAGAAGGGCGGCACGGTCGTGGGCTCGGTACGCCACCCGCTCAATGCGTCGGACTTCTCCTCCTTCCTGCTGCAGGCGCAGAACTCCAAGGCCCAGGTGCTGGGCCTGGCCAACGCCGGCGGCGACACGGTCAACTCCATCAAGGCCGCCAAGGAATTCGGCATCGGCAAGAGCATGAAGCTCGCCGGCCTGCTGATCTTCTTCAGCGACATCCACAGCCTGGGCCTGCGCAACACCGAAGGCCTGCAGTTCACCACCAGCTGGTACTGGGACATGAACGACGAGACGCGCAAGTTCGCCGACCGCTTCATGGAAAAGACCAAGCGCCGCCCGACCGAGATCCAGGCGGCCGACTACTCGGCCACCATGAACTACCTGAAGGCGGTGGAAGCCGCCAAGTCCATCGAGGCCGACAAGGTCATGGAAACCTGGCGCGGCATGAAGATGAACGACTTCTTCAGCTCCGGCACGCTGCGCGCCGACGGCCGGTACGTCCACGACATGTACCTGATGCAGGTCAAGTCGCCCAGCGAGTCCAAGGGCGCGTGGGACTACTACAAGCTCATCAAGAAGCTGCCGGGCGAACAGGTCTTCACCACCAAGGCCGAAAGCAAGTGCGCACTGTGGAAGTGAACGCGGCTGGCAGCGCCTGCCAGCGGGGCGCGCGCACGGGCTGCCGTGCGGCACCTCGCCGGCGCGGCGCCTGCCGCCGCTGATGCCTCCGCTGCCAGCGCCCCGCGCTGCCTCGCTCTCCGTTTCGCCCACCTGACCTGACCTCTCTCCTCACCACGCGCGTCACCCCATGGAAATCTTCGGTGTCTCCCTGCCGGCCTTGCTGAGCCAGCTCCTGCTGGGGCTGGTCAACGGCTCGTTCTACGCCATCCTCAGCCTGGGGCTGGCGGTGATCTTCGGCCTGCTCAACGTGATCAACTTCGCGCACGGAGCGCTGTTCATGCTGGGCGCCTTGCTCACCTGGATGGGCATGACCTACCTGGGGCTGAACTACTGGGTGATGCTGGTGGCGGCGCCCCTGGTGGTGGGGCTGCTGGGCGTGGTCATCGAGCGGCTGCTGCTGCGCTGGATCTACAAGCTCGACCATCTCTACGGCCTGCTGCTCACCCTCGGGCTCACGCTGCTGATCGAAGGCGTGTTCCGCTCCATCTACGGCGTCTCCGGCCTGGGCTACGACACGCCCGAGCTGCTGGAAGGTGCCACCAACCTCGGCTTCATGATCCTGCCCAACTACCGCGCCTGGGTGGTGGTGGCCTCCATCGTGGTGTGCGTTGCCACCTGGTACGTCATCGAGAAGACCAAGCTCGGCGCCTACCTGCGCGCCGGCACCGAGAACCCGCGCCTGGTCGAAGCCTTCGGCATCAACGTGCCGGTGATGATCACGCTCACCTACGCCTTCGGCGCGGCGCTGGCCGCCTTCGCCGGTGTGCTGGCGGCGCCCGTCTACCAGGTCACGCCGCTCATGGGCCAGAACCTCATCATCGTGGTGTTCGCGGTGGTGGTGATCGGCGGCATGGGCTCGATCATGGGCTCCATCCTCACCGGCCTCGGCCTGGGTGTGATCGAGGGGTTCACCAAGGTCTTCTATCCGGAGGCGTCTTCCACCGTGGTGTTCGTCATCATGGTCATCGTCCTGCTCATCCGTCCCGCCGGCCTCTTCGGCAAAGAGAAGTGAAAAGAACAGAGGCCATCGCATGAACCAAAAGAACCTCACCACCATCGGCTACGGCCTGCTGCTCGTCGGCCTCGTGGCCGCCCCCTTCTTCGGCGCGTACCCCGTCTTCGTGATGAAGCTCATGTGCTTCGCGCTGTTCGCATCCGCCTTCAACCTGCTGCTGGGCTACACGGGCATGCTGTCTTTCGGGCATGCCGCCTTCCTGGGCGGCTCCGCCTACGTCACCGGCCACGTGGTCAAGGCCTGGGGCGCCACGCCGGAGCTGGGCCTGCTGGCGGGCCTGCTGTCCGGCGCGCTGCTGGGCCTGGTGATGGGCTTCTTCGCCATCCGCCGCCAGGGCATCTACTCCACGATGATCACCCTGGCGCTGGCGCAGATGCTGTTCTTCGCCTGCCTGCAGGCGCCCTTCACGGGCGGCGAGGACGGCCTGCAGGGCGTGCCGCGCGGCAAGCTCTTCGGCGTGATCGACCTGGCCAGCGACCTGACCATGTATTACGTGGCGCTGGTGGTCGTGGTCGTGGCCTTCCTGGTCATCGTGCGCACCATCCACTCGCCCTTCGGCCAGGTGCTCAAGGGCATCAAGGAAAACGAGCCGCGCGCCATTTCGCTGGGCTACGACACCAACCGCTTTAAGCTGCTGGCCTTCGTCATCTCGGCGGCCATCGCCGGCCTGGCCGGTGCGCTCAAGACGCTGGTGCTGGGTTTTGCCACGCTGTCCGACGTGCACTGGTCGTCGTCCGGCCACGTGGTGCTGATGACGCTGGTGGGGGGCTTGGGCACGCTCAGCGGCCCGCTGGTGGGCTCGGCCGTGGTGGTGCTGCTGGAAAACAAGATCGGCGAGCTGGGCAACCTGCTGGCTGCGCTCAGCGGGGTCGAATGGTTCCGCACGCTGGGCGAGTCGGTCACCATCGTCACCGGGCTGATCTTCGTGGTCTGCGTGCTGGCCTTCCGCCGCGGCATCATGGGCGAGATCATCGCGTGGCTGGACCGCCGCCGTGCGGCCCGCAGCCAGCGGCCCGGGCCGGGGGCGCACTGACCGCGTCACCCTGAATTCAGGGTCAAAAAGGCCTCTGGCGCTTGATGTGACTGGGTATGTTGCTATAAAAAACATAGCATAGAAGGCGCTGCGGCAAGGCCCCGCAGGCGCCGGACGGCTGTCTCGAACGCCTTCCGCCTGGGCGCAATGCCTTCGCGGATGGGCAGTTCAACCCAGTTCCAGCCGCCGCGCGTAGCCCGTCATCTCCAGGTAGCCCTGGCCGACCGCATGGCCGCTGGCGTCCGACAGCCGGCTCAGGCCCTCCCAGTACACGGCCCCGGTGGAACCCCGGCTGTCCAGTTCCTGGTCGTCCAGCACTGCCTGCACGGTGAAGCGCCCGCGCGGCGTGGCCACCTGCCATTCGACCGGATAGCGTGCGCCGGTCACGCCGCTTTGCCAGTGGCGCAGCGGCGTGAAGCTCACGTCGCCTGCGCCGAAGACCGTGGGCGCTGCATCCCCCGCCGCCCGCCACGAACCGCCGGCCCAGAGCGCGCTGCCGTCGGCACGCCGCAGCCGGAAGGCCGTGAGCGCGGCGCCGCTCTGAAGGTTCATGCCGATCCAGTCCCAGCCTACGGCGTCGGGATGCATCAGCGCCTCGCTCCATTCATGGTCGAGCCAGGCGCTGCGGTCCTGCGGCGCACTGCGCTCGTCCACCGCCATGCGCCGGCCGTCCAGCGTGATGTGTCCGCCCACCGCCAGCTGCGGCTGGCTGTAGTAGTGGCTCGCCTGCGAAGGCTCGGGCCCCTTGCGCGACAGGCCGGCGCTGCCTTGCAGCAGCAGCGGCTGGGTGGTGTCGAACGTCAGGTCCAGCGCGAACTGCGCGCCCTGCACGCGGGCGGTGTAGCGGCTGGTGCCCGGCGCGCTGCCATCCGCACGCACCAGCGACCAGTCGCGCAGCCGCACGTCGGTGTCCCGCTCCGCCGCCTCGGCAATGCCGAAGCCGGTCCGGGCGATGCGCTGGTCGTGGTGCAGCTTGCGGCCCTGCACATCGGTCAGTGCCGCATGCCCGAACACCAGCTGCCGCGCGGCAAAGGCGGACTGCATGCCCTGCGCCGCATCCACGCGCGAGCGGAAGAACGTCACCTGGAAACCCCAGCGCCGCCCGCCCGCCAAGGCCTGGCCGGTGATGTACCACCACTCCGTGCGCAGATCCGGGTGGCTGCCGTGGTCGCGCGGGAAGGCCAGCGGCCGCGGTGCCAAGGCCCAGGCGTTCCGCAACGGCTGCATCCAGCCCGTCGCGCTGCCGCCCGCACCCAGCGCGGCCAGCAGCCAGCGTCGCCGGTCGGTCCCGGCGGGCGTTGCACCGGGCAGGTGCTTGGGCAGCAAGAATGGGCCAGGCATCGCCAGACGCCTCAGGCCAGCAGGGCCTGCACGCGCGCACCCGCTGCCGCGCAGCAGCCCATGCGCGCCTGCACCCAGGCCTCGTCGTAATACGTCGGCAGGTAGCGCTCGCCGGAATCGCACAGCAGCGACAGGATCGAGCCTGCCCGCCCCTCTTCGCGCATCTCGCGCGCCAGCCGCAGCATCGCCAAGAAATTGGTGCCCGTGGACGGGCCCACGCGCCGCCCCAGCAGCTGCGACAGCGCGCGCATGGCGGCGATCGAATCGTCGTCCGCCACTTCTTCCATGCGGTCCACCAGCGTGCGGATGAAGCTCGGCTCCACCCGGGGCCGGCCGATGCCCTCGATGCGCGAGCCCGGCGCGGTCAGGGTGTCCACGCCCGTGCGGTGGTAGGCACTGAACACCGAGCCCGCCGGGTCGGCCACGCACACCTGCGTGGCGTGGCGCTGGTAGCGCACATAGCGGCCGATGGTCGCGCTGGTGCCACCGGTGCCTGCACCGACGACGATCCAGCGCGGCACGGCATGCCGCTCATGCGCCATCTGCGTGAACATGCTCTCGGCGATGTTGTTGTTGCCCCGCCAGTCGGTCGCGCGCTCGGCATAGGTGAACTGGTCCATGTAGTGACCCCCCGTCTCCGCCGCCACGGCGCGAGCCGCCTCGTACACCTCGCCTGCACTGTCCACGAAGTGGCAGCGCCCGCCGTAGAACTCGATCAGCGCGATCTTCTCGGCCGAGGTGCTGCGCGGCATCACCGCGACGAAGGGCAGCCCCAGCAGGCGGGCGAAGTAGGCTTCGCTCACCGCCGTGGAGCCGCTCGACGACTCCACAATGGTCGAGCCCTCGTTGATCCAGCCATTGCACAGCGCATAGAGGAACAGCGAGCGCGCCAGCCGGTGCTTGAGGCTGCCGGTGGGGTGGGTGGATTCGTCCTTCAGGTACAGGTCGATGCCGGCAGCGGCGTAACCGGGCAGGGGCAGCGGGATCAGGTGCGTGTCGGCGCTGCGGTGGTAGTCGGCTTCGATGCGGGCGATGGCGCAGGGGAGCCACGGGCTGGATGAGGTCATGCGTGGATTGTCGTGCGGGGCGATGGGTTGCACCGGGTGCGTCGCCGGGAATCGTCATTCCCGGGCACGCACCCCCATCGGTGCCCTGGGGACTGTCGTGCGTGGGGGCGGCGGCTGCAGCGTTCCTGCGGCACGGCTACCAATCTTCCTTCACGGCCATCACCGCATCCTTGCCCGCAGCGGCCCGGCCGGCCAGCCAGGCGGTCACCGTACCCGCCATCACCACCGCGGCCGCCAATGCCAGCAACCGTTCTGCCGGCAGCCGCATCTCCATCGTCCAGTGAAAGCTCTGCGGATTCACCACATGCACCAGCACCAGGGACACGGCCAGGCCCAGCAGGGTGCCGGCCACGGCGCCGATGGCCGTCCAGGCGGCGCCTTCGCCCGCCACCACGGCCAGCACCTGCCTGCGAGTCAGGCCCAGGTGGGCCAGCAGTCCGAACTCCTTGCGCCGCGCCAGCACCTGCGCGCTGAAGCTGGCGGCCACGCCGAAGAGGCCGATGCCGATGGCCACGGCCTGCAGCCAGTAGGTGACGGCAAAGCTGCGGTCGAAGATGCCGAGGGACCGTTCGCGGATGGTGGCGGCAGAGCTGAATTCGAGTGCAGCATGGCCCTCTGCCGCGTCCGCCGCTGCACTGCCGGCAGGGCGTCGATCAGCGGCGGCGGAATCGGGCTGCCGCGCCAACGCCGTGATCGCGTCCCGCAACGCCGCCTCGCTGGCGCCAGGCGACGGCCAGAGGGCCAGGTCGGTGGTGCGCGCGTCGCCCGTCAGCCGGATGAAGTCGGCCCGGTCGAGCGTGACCGCGCCGAACTGGCGCACATAGTCGCGCCACACGCCTGCTATGAAAAATGGAGCTGCCTGTGCTGAATCCACCTGCGCCAACGGCCTGAAAGCCTTGGAAAGCGCAGGCCAGTCCATGCCGGGCTGCACGCCGTAGAGCTGCACGATGGCCTCGCTCACGTAGACCCCCACGCGCCCGGCGGGCACGGGCAGGGCGGCGCCGACCAGCGGCAGGGCCTGCGCCGCATCGGCGCCCGTGCCCAGGCCCTGGCGGGCCAGCAGCGCGACGGCCGGACGGGTCGGCTCCAGCAGCAGGCTGGCCACGCGCAGCGGCTGCACGCGCTCCACGCCGGGCAGTCGGGCGACGGACTCGGCAAAGCCGGCGGGGAAGGTCGCCGTGGCGTCGTCGCCCGCCGAGCCGGGGCTGGCGAGGCGCACATAGAGCGGCGCGGGCAGCACGGCGTCCAGCCATTCGATCACCGAGCCGCGAAAGCTTGACACCATCACCGTCAGCGCGACGGCCAGGCTGAGGGATGCGACCACGCCGCCCACGGCGACGGCGGCGGTGCCACGCATGCGGCGGGCACGCTCCAGCGCCAGCAGCGGCAGCGGGTGGCTGAACGCGCGGCGCTGCACCAGCGGCTGCAGGGCGTCGAGCAGCACTTGCACCGTCCACGGCAGCAGGGCGATGCCGCCCACCAGCAGCAGGCCCACGGCGGCATAGGCGGCCAGCGGCATGCCGAAGACCGGGGGCGCATAGGCCAGCACCGCCGCGCCGCCGATCAGCCCCAGGCCGATGGCGCCGCCCCGGCCGCCCGGACTGCCCTGGCCGCCCAGGCCCTTGAGCGTCTGCGCGGGCGGCAGCTGCTGCGCCTGCCGCGCCGGCCACCAGCCGCCGGCCAGCGCGGCGGCCACGCCCAGCGCGCCGTACACGGCAGCGGCCGTGGCGCTCCACTGCAGCGTGGGCTGCACGCCCGCAAAATAGCCGCCGCCCAGGTCGCCGCCCAGCACCCGCAATGCCAGGGCGGCCAGCCCCGTGCCCAGCGCCAGGCCGCATACGCTGCCCAAGACGCCCAGCGCGGCCGACTCGGTCAGCACCAGCGCCAGCCGCTGGCGCGGTGTGGCGCCCAGCACGGCCAGCAGGGCGAACTGCGGCGCGCGCTGCGCCACGCTGAGGGCCAGCACCGAGAACACGAGGAACGCGCCGGTGAAGAGCGCCACCAGCGCCAGCACGGTCAGGTTGACGCGATAGGCGCGCGACAGGTTGCTCACCCGCTGCGCGGCGTCGCCCGGCTCGGCCACGACCACGCCGGCCGGCCATCCAGGGAGGGCCTGCAGCTCCCGCTCCACCGCGCTGCGCTGCGCGCCGGGGCGCAGTTGCAGGTCGATGCGGCTGAGCTGTCCGCCGCGCCCGAACAGGTCTTGCGCGGCGCCGATGTCCATCACCGCCAGCGGCGCGCCGGCGGCTGCGACCGTGCCGGCCACCTGCACGGTGTAGGTCTGCAGGCCGGCTTGCAGCGTGAGTGTGTGCAATGGGCGCGGCGCAGTGGCCGGGTCGGGGCCCGCAGGCGCGGTGGCGGGATCGGCCAGGCCCAGCGCCTGCAGCGCGGCGGCATTCAGGAAGACGGTGGCTGGCGACAGCATGGCGAGCCGTGGCGCGTCGGCGGCGGGGCGCGGCATCAGGGCCGGGGCCACGGCGGGCAGCGTGAGTGCGTCCGCCCCGACGATGCGCAGCGTGACCGGGGTGACCGGGGCCACCGGGGTGACAGGGGTGACAGGGGTGACCGGGCCGGTCGCCTGGCCCTGGGCGCCATCGCCCGGGCGCCTCCGGACTGACTGCGCGCCCTGCACGGCCTGCACGGTCAGCTCCAGCCAGGGGCTGGCCAGCGCCACCTGCGGGTGCGCGGCGGCGGTGGCGTAGAGCGCCTCGGACAGCGGGCCCTGGGCGGCGCGCAGTTCCAGGTCGGGCTGGCCGTTGACCGTCCGCACGGCCTGGGAAAATTCGTCCAGTGCCGACGCGTTGATGACGTGTACCGCGAAGCCCAGCGCCACGCCCAGCATCACTGCGACCACGGCGGCGGCGCTGCGCCAGGGGTGGTGGCGCAGCTCACGCCAGGAGAAAGTGCGCAGCAGGGCAAGCATGCGGTCATTGTGACCGGCCGGCGCGGTGCGAACGGGCAGGGCCGCGGGATGGCCGCCGCCGCTTGTCAGGCGCGCGGTTCGACCGATGCGCCGTCAGCGCTCAAACGCAGCACCCGGTCGGCCAGCGCGGCGGCCGTTTGCGAATGCGTCACCAGCACCAGCGCCGCGCCTTGCTCGCGGGTCTGCGCCAGCAGCAGCTCCATGACGCGCGCGGCGGTGCCCGGGTCCAGGTTGCCGGTGGGCTCGTCGGCCAGCAGCAGGGCGGGGCGGTGTACCAGCGCGCGGGCGATGGCCACGCGCTGCAGCTGCCCGCCGCTCAGTTGCTGCGGCAGGCGCGACCCGAGGCCTTGCAGGCCGACGGCGTCCAGCATCTGGCCCACGCGGGCGGGGTCGTCCTGGCCGAGCAGCATCAGCGGCAGGGCCACGTTCTGGGCCACGTCCAGGTGCGGCAGCACATGGAAGGCCTGGAACACGAAGCCCACCTGCCGGCGCCGCCACAGCGCGCGCCGGGTGTCGTCCAGCAGGCTCAGGTCGGTGTCGCCCTGGAGGATGCGGCCCTCGTCCCAGGTGTCCAGCCCCGCCAGGCAGTTGAGCAGCGTGGATTTGCCCACGCCCGAATCGCCCACGATGGCGACGAACTCGCCGCGCTGCACCTGCAGATCGACCTGGCGGAAGACGGATGCGTCGCCATAGCGTTTGCCCAGGCCGCTCACGCGGAGGACGGGGGTGCCGGCAGGATCGCGCGGCAGGGGGGCGGCACCGGTCATGTCGCGGGCCCTTCCGCGAGCAGCGCCCGCACCCGGCGCACCAGCGTGGCCGTGGCGTCGGGCGCATCGCAGGCCACGGCCTGGCGCTGCGGCATGCTGCGCAGCCAGGTGATCTGCCGCTTGGCCAACTGCCGGGTGGCGGCCACGCCGCGTTCGCGCAGGTCGGCGGCGGGCAGCTGTCCGGTGGCGGCTTCCACGTCCAGCGCCTCCCAGGCCTGGCGGTAGCCCACGCAGCGCATCGACGGCAGGTCGGGGTGCAGGTCGCCACGGGCGCGCAGACCGCGCACCTCGTCGATGAAACCGGCCTGCAGCATGGCGTCGAAGCGCTGGGCGATGCGGGCATGGAGCCAGGCGCGGTCCTCCGGTTCCAAGGAAAAGAGCGTGATCGCGCCCGATCCGTCTGGGCCTGTTGCTATCTTTTTGGTAGTGTGAAAGTGCGAAAGCGGCAGGCCCGAGACATGCCACACCTCCAATGCGCGCTGGATGCGCTGGCTGTCGGCCGGTGCCAGGCGGGCCGCGGTGGCAGGGTCGACGCGGGCCAGCTCGGCATGCATGCCGGGCCAGCCGATCTCGGCGGCCTGGGCTTCCAGCCGGGCGCGCACGGCGGGGTCGGCGGGCGGCATGTCGTCGATGCCGTCGATGAGCGCCTTGAAGTACAGCATGGTGCCGCCCACCAGCAGCGGCAGGGCGCCGCGGGCGCGGATCTCGCCGATCAGGCGCTGCGCGTCGGCCACGAATTCGGCCGCGCTGTAGGCCTGCAGCGGGTCGCGGATGTCGATCAGGTGGTGCGGCACGCTGGCCTGTTCGGCGGTGCTGGGCTTGGCGGTGCCGATGTCCATGCCGCGATAGACCAGCGCCGAATCGACGCTGATGATCTCCACCGGCAGGGCGGGTGCCAGCGCCTGGGCGATGGCGAGCGCGCCGGCCGTCTTGCCCGAGGCGGTGGGGCCGGCGAGGGCGAGGGCGGGGAGCGTGGCGTCAGCGCGCTGCATGCAGGCCTCCGGCGAAGCGCGGCACCAGCGTCCACGCGATGGCGGCCAGCAGCGCCGCCCAGAAGGCAATGCCCTGCACCAGCGGCCAGACGCTGCCGCCCGGTTGTGCGCCCAGCCAGGCGCCCACCCCGAAGGCGGCCAGCATCATCATGAAACCATTGAGTGCCGAGGCCACGCCCGCGGCCTGCGGGAACGGCCCCACGGCGCCGCTCTGTCCGCAGGGCTGGTGGATGCCGTGGCCCAGCATGAAGAGATAGAACGGCAGCAGCAGCGCCCAGGGCGACGGCCAGCCCGCCAGCGCGTAGAGCAGCAGTCCGCAGCCGCCGGCGGCGCTCAGCGCCCCGGCCAGTGCCACGGTGCGCACCAGCCCCAGGCGCGCCAGCAGCCGCCGGCACAGCAGCGTGCCCAGCAAGTAGGCCAGCGCGGTGGAGAGCAGCGCCATGCCATAGGCCGTGCGGGACAGCCCCAGCACGTCGATGAAGGCAAACGACGAGGCCGCCAGAAAGGTGAACAGCCCGCCGTAGCTGGCGGTGGTCAGCAGCGAGAACGCCCAGAACGTGGGCGTGCCGAGAACGTGGGCCCAGGTGCGGGCCAGGGTTAGCGGATGCAGCGCGCGCGGGTTGCGCCGCTGCAGGGTCTCGGGCAGGCGCAGCGCGATCAGGGCGAGCGTGCCGATGGCATAGACGGTCAGCACCAGCAGCGCGGCGCGCCAGCCCAGCCATTCGGTCAACAGGCCGCCCAGCGGCGCGCACAGGCAGGCGACCAGGCCCAGCCCGGTCAGCGCCTTCGACATGGCGCGGGCGCCGGCCAGCGGCGCGTAAAGGTCGCGCACGATGGCGCGGGCGCACATCACCACCGCGCCCATGGCCGCGCCCTGCGCGGTGCGCCAGACCACCAGCAGGTCCATGGAGGGCGCGAAGGCGCTGCCCACCGAAGCGACCGTGTAGGCCGCCAGACCGGCCAGCAGAACGGGACGGCGGCCGAACCGGTCCGACAGCGGCCCCCACACCAGCTGCGAGATGCCGAAGGCCAGCAGCAGCGCGCTCAAGGTGAGGTGGGCGGAGGAGACGCTCGCGCCCAGGCTGCGCGTGAGCGCGGGCAGGGCGGGCAGGTACAGGTCGGTGGTGACGGGCTGAATGCTCAGCAGCAGGGCCAGCACGACGACGGCCAGGCCGGGTGACAGGGCCGTGCTCGGCAAGGGCTCCGACCCGGGGGCGGCGGAGGATGCGGACATGGTGCGGTCGAGGGTAACAGAGAGCGGCGCAGCGGGAGAGCACGGGAGCGCCGGCCCCTGGCGGCAGCACGCGCCGCCGAGGGCGGGCCACGGCACCGGCCCGCCGCGCCAACCGCCTGGCGACCGGTCAACCACCTGCCAGCTCAGTCAGGCGGTCAGCCGACCCGCCCGAAGCCCTCTGCTCAGATGTGCTGCGTGGGCACCGAAGCCGTCTGCTGCGCGCCGCTGTCGCCGCCGCCGGGCAGGCGCAGCTTGAACAAGTCGGCCAACGCCTCGCGGTACTGATCCTGGCCCAGGTCGTTCGTGTTGTGGTGCGTGCCGCCTTCCACGATCACGAAACGCTTGGGCTCCTGCGCCGCCTCGTAGAGCTTGCGGCCCAGGGACGGCAGGATCAGCCGGTCGTCGCTGCCATGCACCACCAGCAGGGGGGAGCCGATGTGCGCCACCTTCTGTGCCGACTCGAAGCGCTGGGTGATCAGCCCCGAGATCGGCAGCCAGCCCCACTTGAAGGTGCTCACCACCTCGGCGATGTTGGTGAAGGTGCCTTCGACGATGGTGCCTTTCTCGTCGGGCACCTGCGCAGCCAGGTCGATGGCGATGGCACCGCCCAGCGAGTGGCCGAAGATGTAGCGGTCGCTGCGCGGCGCCTTGTCGGCCAGCCAGCGCCAGGCGGCGTGGGCGTCTTCCAGCGCGGTGGATTCCGAGGGCAGGCCCGCGCTGCTGCGGCCGAAGCCGCGGTAGTCCACCGCCAGCACCGAGAAGCCCATCTCGTTCATGCGTCGGATGCGCGGCGCCGAGCCGGTGACGTTCCAGCGGGCGCCGTGCAGGTACAGCAGCACCGGCGCGTCGGCCTGCTCGGCCGGCATCCAGAGGCCGTGCAGCTTCTCGGCGCGTGCCGTCACGGTGGACTGGAAATCGATCCACACGTCCTGCATGCCATCGGTCATCTGCATGCCGCCCCAGGCCCGGTCGCTGGGCTGGAAGATCCATTCACGCTGCTTGGTGTCGAGCGTGGCGCAGCCCGCCGTGACAGCCATGGCCAATGCGAGGCAGGAAAAAACGGACCAGCGTTTCATCATGGATGGGACAGAGTGGGGAAGCGGTGGAAAGTTCAGCTAACGGCTGTGGACGTTGCGCGGATGACAGCCCGGATGCGCTCGGGGGGAACGATTCGGCGTGGAAAGCCGCCCTGGGCGCGCCCGGGGCGCCTGCGGAAAGGGCCGAGCAAGTTTCGTGCATGGTTACCATCGACACCATGGGGGTTCCACCGCATGCCCCGCATCTGGTTTCTGGACTTTTTGGGCTGTAGCGCCCACCAGGTCTTGGCGCTATGCTATAAAAAGCATAGCAAATTATGGAGTTGATGTTGTGACCGATCCGAAGATTCCCCTGCTCGTCATCCACACCCTGTCGCCGGGCCATCAGGCGCAGATCGCCGAGCGTTACGACCTGCACTACGCCCCGACGGCGGCGGAGCGCACCGCCGCCATCGCCACGCAGGGCGAGCGCTTTCGCGCAGTGCTGACGATCGGCTCCACCGGCCTCACCGGCCAGGAGATGGCGGCCATGCCGTCGCTGGAACTGGTGTGCGCGCTGGGCGCGGGCTTTGAAAACATCGACGTGGAGGCGGCGCGCGCACGGGGCATCACCGTGGCGACCGGCGCCGGCACCAATGACGATTGCGTCGCCGACCATGCTTTCGGCCTGCTGCTCGGCGTCGTCCGCGGCCTGCGCCCGCTGGACCGGCTGGTCCGTGAGGGCGTCTGGCGCACGGCGATCCCGCTGCCGCCCAACGTCTCGGGCAAGCGGCTGGGCATCTTCGGCCTGGGTGCCATCGGCCAGAAGATCGCGCGCCGCGCCGCGGGGTTCGACATGCCCGTGGGCTACCACAACCGCCAGCCGCGCCCGGGCGTGGAACACCGCTACTTTGACAGCCTGGAAGCCCTGGCCGACTGGTGCGACGTGCTGGTCTGCGCCACGCCGGGTGGCGCTGCTACGCGCCACCGCATCAATGCCGGCGTGCTGAATGCGCTGGGCGCGCAGGGGTACCTCGTCAACATCTCCCGCGGCAGCGTGGTGGACACCGACGCCCTCGCGGCCGCGCTGCGCGAGCACCGCATCGCCGGCGCAGGGCTGGATGTGTATGAAAGCGAGCCGGCGCCGCCCGAGGCGCTGACCGGGCTGGACAACGTCCTGCTGACCCCGCACGTGGCCGGCTGGTCGCCCGAGGCGGTGCAGAGCAGCGTCGATCAATTCCTGGCCAACGCCGACGGGCACTTCTCCGGCCGTGGCGTGGTCGCGCCGGCCTGAGGGCCTGAGGGCCTGAGGGCGGGCTGAGCCGGCGGGCATGCACGTTCCACGCGTCTGCCGACCGATCGCTGGCCCATCGCTGACCCATCACTGACCGAGAGCGGCCGACCGAACGGGCGATGGGGCGGCGACGGGGCAGCGACAGGGCGGCTGACGGGGGGCGTCAGGGCTGCGCGTAGCCCCGGCACGCCCCCGCATTGGGCAGGCCCCGGCATTCGCGCAGCAACCGGCGGTCGCGCTCGGCGCTGCTCTCGCCCGAATGGTTCTGCGAAGGCTGGATGCGCACACCGCCTTGCTTCGCTGCCTTGGCGGCCTTAGGCGCCCGGGGCGCCCTGGGTGTCCTGGCGGCCCGTTCCTCCTGGGCGGCGCTGCGGGCTGCTGATGGGGCCGCTGCCGTCGCGTCGGCAGGGGCCCAGCCCGGCAGCGCGATGAACGCAGCCAGGGCGACCGTGTGGAGCAGTGGGTTTCGGGTCATGATCGTTTTCTTCCTCCCTCGCTGCAATATAGGCGGTGCCCGCACAGCCGCGCAGGTTGGCGTGAGCGTTTGACCTTCCGCTACATTCCCGGGCTTCCCTCCGTTCTCATTCGTTCGATCCATGCGCGCCACCCTCGCCACCCTGCAGGAATCCCGTATCCGTGAAGTTGCCAACGCCGGCATGGGCCGCAGCGACGTGCTGCCCTTCTGGTTCGGCGAAAGCGACGAAACCACGCCGCAGGTCATCCGCGATGCCGCAGTCGCATCGTTGCAGCGCGGCGAAACCTTCTACTCCCACAACCTGGGCCTGGCTGAGCTGCGCGAACAGGTCGCCGCCTATGCCAGCCGGCTGCACGGCGCCGTGGGCATGGACCGCATCGCCATCACCTCGGGCGGCGTGAATGCGCTCATGCTGGCCATGCAGGCGCTGCTCGATGCGGGCGACGAAGTGGTTGCGGTCACCCCGGTCTGGCCCAATCTGACGGCCCAACCCCTGGTGATGGGCGCGCGCCTGCGCTGCGTGCCGCTCATTCCGCAGGCCGACGGCGCCTGGGCGCTGGACATGGCTGCACTGCTGGCCGCCATCACTCCAGCCACCCGCCTGCTGGTGCTGAATGCACCCAACAACCCGACCGGCTGGACGCTGTCGGCCGAAGAACAGCGCACCCTCCTGCAGCACTGCCGCGGCACGGGCACCTGGATCCTGGCCGATGAGGTCTACGAACGCCTCTATTACGAGCCGACGCCCAACGCCTGCGCTCCCAGCTTCCTCGACATCGCCACGCCGGACGACCGGCTGGTGGTGGTGCAAAGCTTTTCCAAGAGCTTCCTCATGACGGGCTGGCGCCTGGGCTGGCTGGTGATGCCGCCGACGCTCACACCCCAGATGGGCAAGCTGGTGGAGTTCAACACTTCCTGCGTCAGCGTCTTCACCCAGCGCGCCGGCCTGGCCGCGCTCGCGCACGAGGCCGACATCACGCCCCGCGTGGTGGCCCACCTGCGCAACTGCCGCGACACGCTGGTGCCGCTTCTGCAGGCGCTGCCCGGGGTTTCCGTCGCGCCGGCCAAGGGCGGCATGTACGCGTTCTTCCGGCTGGAAGGCCAGGCCGACTCGCTGGCGCTGGCCAAGCGGCTGGTGGCCGAAGCCGGCCTGGGCCTGGCGCCGGGCGTGGCTTTCGCCGATGAAGCCGAGGGCTGGCTGCGCTGGTGCTTCGCCTCGCAGGACACGGGCCGCCTGGTGGAAGGGGTGGGGCGCCTGAAAAAATGGCTCGGGTTATAATCGGCCGGTTTTGCATGGTGCAAGACGCACGCCGGTGGCCGTTCCAGCCGCCAGCGCAAGTAAACCGGGGGTGCCAGCCGCCACTGCGATTCGCTCTTTCAGGTGCGAATCGGGCGGCCCGCCTCCATACAAAGGAAATCCAATGATCGCATCCTCCGTCAAGGCCGAAGTCGTCAAGGCCAACGCCCGCGCCGCCAACGACACCGGCAGCCCAGAAGTGCAAGTCGCACTGCTGACCGCCCGTATCAACGAGCTGACCCCCCACTTCAAGCAACACGCCAAGGACCACCACGGTCGCCGCGGCCTGCTGCGCATGGTGAGCCGCCGCCGCAAGCTGCTGGACTACCTGAAGGCCAAGGACGCTGACCGTTACACGGCGCTGATCGCCAAGCTGGGTCTGCGCAAGTAAGCGCATACGCATGCCGAAACGCCTGGGTTAGCACGCTAGCTCAGGCGTTTTTTACTTCGGAGTCGCCATAAGCAGAGCGAAGCTGTGTCATTCCAATGGTCCTGGGTTCCGTGCCCGGGCCCCAGGCCCACTGGAATGGCATCGTGTTCTGATTTGGTCTCCGGCCCTTGCTGGCTCTACGCAGCCAGCTATCAAAACCGAAGCATAGGAAATACGCATGACCATCTTCAACAAAGTCACCAAGTCCTTCCAGTGGGGCGACAAGACCGTCGTCATGGAAACCGGCGAAATCGCCCGCCAGGCCAACGGCGCCGTGCTGGTCGAGATCGACGGCACCGTCATCCTCGCCACCGTGGCAGCCTCCAAGTCGGCCAAGCCCGGCCAGGACTTCTTCCCGCTGACCGTGGACTACATCGAGAAGACCTACGCCGCCGGCAAGATCCCCGGCAGCTTCTTCAAGCGTGAAGCCAAGCCCAGCGAACACGAAACCCTGACCAGCCGCCTGATCGACCGCCCGATCCGCCCGCTGTTCCCCGAAGGCTTCCTGAACGAAGTGCACGTGGTGATCCACACCGTGTCGCTCAACCCTGAAGTCGATGCCGACATCGCCGCCATGATCGGCGTGAGCGCTGCGCTGGCCATCTCCGGCATCCCGTTCGCCGGCCCCATCGGCGCCGCGCGCGTGGGCTACATCAACGGCGAATACGTGCTGAACCCGGGCCAGACCGCCCGCAAGAATTCGCAGATGGACCTGGTCGTCGCCGGCACCGAAGCGGCCGTGTTGATGGTCGAATCCGAAGCCCAGCAACTCAGCGAAGAAATCATGCTGGGTGGCGTGGTGTTCGGCCACGAGCAAGCCAACATCGCCATCAACGCCATCCATGAACTGGTGCGCGACGCCGGCAAGCCCGTGTGGGACTGGCAAGCGCCCGCCGAAGACGAAGCCTTCGTCGCCAAGGTCAAGGGCCTGGCCGAAGAAAAGCTGCGCGCCGTCTACCAGATCCGCAGCAAGCAGGCCCGCACGCAAGCCCTGCGCGAAGCCAACGCCAGCGTGATGGCCGCGCTGAAGGAAAGCGGCGAGCCGTTCGATGCCGGCAAGGTGGGTGACCTGCTGTTCGCCATCGAATCGAAGATCGTCCGCAGCCAGATCCTGGCCGGCGAGCCCCGCATCGACGGCCGCGACACCCGCACCGTGCGCCCCATCGAGATCCGCAACTCCGTGCTGCCCCGCACGCACGGCTCGGCCCTGTTCACGCGCGGCGAAACCCAGGCGCTGGTGATCTCCACGCTGGGCACCGAGCGCGACGCGCAGCGCATCGACGCGCTGGCCGGCGAGTTCGAAGACCGCTTCATGTTCCACTACAACATGCCTCCCTTTGCCACCGGCGAAGTGGGCCGCATGGGTTCCACCAAGCGCCGCGAAATCGGCCACGGTCGCCTGGCCAAGCGCGCGCTCGTCGCCGTGCTGCCGACGAAGGAAGAATTCCCCTACACCATCCGCGTGGTGTCGGAAATCACCGAATCGAACGGCTCCTCGTCCATGGCTTCGGTCTGCGGCGGCTGCCTGTCGATGATGGACGCCGGCGTGCCGATGAAGGCCCACGTGGCCGGCATCGCCATGGGCCTGATCAAGGAAGACAACCGCTTCGCCGTGCTGACCGACATCCTGGGCGATGAAGATCACCTGGGCGACATGGACTTCAAGGTGGCCGGCACCACCACCGGCATCACCGCGCTGCAGATGGACATCAAGATCCAGGGCATCACCAAGGAAATCATGCAGGTCGCCCTGGCCCAGGCCAAGGAAGCGCGCATGCACATCCTGGGCAAGATGCAGGAAGCCATGGGCGAAGCCAAGACCGAAGTGTCCGATTTCGCGCCCAAGCTCTACACGATGAAGATCAACCCCGAGAAGATCCGTGACGTGATCGGCAAGGGTGGATCCGTGATCCGCGCACTGACCGAAGAAACCGGCTGCCAGATCAACATCGACGAAGACGGCACCATCACCATCGCCGCCACCGACGGCGACAAGGCCGAAGCCGCGAAGAAGCGCATCGAGCAGATCACGGCCGAAGTCGAGATCGGCAAGATCTACGAAGGCCCGATCGTCAAGATCCTGGACTTCGGCGCGCTGATCAACCTGCTGCCCGGCAAGGACGGCCTGCTGCACATCAGCCAGATCGCCCACGAGCGCGTGGAAAAGGTCACCGACTACCTGACCGAAGGCCAGATCGTCAAGGTCAAGGTGCTGGAGACGGACGAGAAGGGTCGCGTCAAGCTGTCCATGAAGGCGCTGCTGGACCGCCCCGCAGGCGACCAGGGCGGCCGTCCCGAGCGTGCCGAGCGCCAGGACCGCGGCGAGCGCCGTGATGGCGGCCGTGCCGAGGCGCAGCAGCAGCAACACGCCGCGCCAGGCGCCGACAGCGGCCAGTTCAACGGCTGATTGCTCCTGAAATGATGGCATCCGGCGCTTGTTTGACAAGCGCCGGAGCTGTTTTTCGATCCTCTACAAGGTCATCCCGATGAACCGAGTCATGCGCGCCGTGGAAATCACGGCTTTCGGTCCGCCTGAAGGACTGAAACTGGGCGAGCGGCCCGTGCCTACGCCGGGTCCGGGCGAGCTGCTGATCCGCGTGGCGGCCAGCGGCATCAATCGCCCGGACGTGCTGCAGCGCAAGGGCCACTACGCACCGCCGCCGGGCAGTTCGGACCTTCCCGGTCTGGAAGTGGCCGGTGTGGTCGAGGGCGGCGAAGCCGAGACGCTGGCGCAAGCCGGCCTGCGCATCGGCGACCGCGTCTGCGCGCTGCTGGCGGGCGGCGGCTATGCCGAGTGGTGCGTGGCGCCGGTCGAGCAGTGCCTGCCCGTGCCTGCCAACCTGAGCGACGTCGAGGCGGCATCGCTGCCGGAAACGTTCTTCACCGTGTGGAGCAACGTCTTCGACCGCGGCCGCCTGCAGGCGGGCGAGGTGCTGCTCATCCAGGGCGGCAGCAGCGGCATCGGGGTGACGGCCATCCAGCTTGCGCGGGCGCGTGGCGCCACGGTGGTGGTGACCGCCGGCAGCGACGACAAATGCGCCGCTTGCCTGGCGCTGGGCGCCCACCATGCCATCAATTACAAGACGCACGACTTCGTCGCCGAGATCCAGCGCATCACGCAGGGCCGCGGCGTCGACGTGATCCTGGACATGGTGGCGGGCGACTATGTCCAGCGCGAGGTGGAATGCCTGGCCGAAGACGGCCGGCTGGTCATCATCGCTGTGCAGGGTGGCGTGAAGGCCGAGTTCAACGCCAGCCTGGTGCTGCGCAAGCGGCTCACCATCACCGGATCGACACTGCGTCCCCGCTCGGTGGAATTCAAGGGTGCGATCGCCCGCGCGCTGCGCAAGGAAGTCTGGCCGCTGCTCGAATCCGGTGCCGTGCGCCCCGTGATCCACAGCACGCTGGACGCTGGCGATGCCGCGCAGGCCCACACCTTGATGGAATCGAATCAACACATCGGCAAGATTGTCTTGACGTGGACCGCATGAAAAAGAAGCTCATTGCCGGCAATTGGAAGATGAACGGCGGCCTCGCCGCGAACGAGGCCCTGCTGAAGGCGTTGCGCGACGGGCTGGCATCGCAGCCGGGCTGCGACGTGGCGGTGGCGGTTCCGGCGGCGTATCTGGCGCAGGTGCAGTCGCTGACGGCAGGGTCCGGCATCGCCTTGGCGGCGCAGGATGTGTCGGAGCACGAGTCAGGTGCCTTCACGGGAGAGATCTCGGCAGCCATGCTGCGCGACTTCGGCGCGCGCTATGCACTGGTGGGCCATTCGGAGCGCCGTCAGTACCACGGCGAAACCGACGCGGTCGTGGCGGCCAAGGCCCAGCGTGCCCTGGCAGCGGGCATCACGCCCATCGTCTGCGTGGGCGAAACGCTGGCCGAGCGCGAAGCAGGGCAGACCGAGGCGGTCGTCAAGCGGCAGCTGGCCGCCGTGATCCACGTCAACGGGCACTGCATCAGCGAGATCCTCGTGGCGTACGAGCCGGTCTGGGCCATCGGCACGGGCCGCACGGCCACGCCGGCGCAGGCCCAGGAAGTGCACGCCGTGCTGCGCGCGCAGCTGGCTGCCGCCACCGACAAGGCGGACCGCATTCCGCTGCTGTACGGCGGCAGCATGAACGCGGCCAACGCCGCCCAGCTGCTGGCTGAACACGACATCGACGGTGGGCTGGTGGGCGGAGCCTCGCTCAAGGCCCCCGATTTTCTGCAAATCATTGCTGCAGCGCGCTGAAGTCCGGCGCCGTCTGCTATCAAAACAGGAGTATTGAAGAATGAATGTATTGGTCAACGTCATCCTCGCCATCCAGATGCTCACGGCGCTGGGCATGATCGGGCTCATCCTGATCCAGCACGGCAAGGGCGCCGACATGGGCGCGGCTTTCGGCAGCGGCGGCTCGGGCAGCCTGTTCGGCGCCAGCGGCAGTGCCAACTTCCTGTCGCGCACCACCTCGGTGCTGGCTGCGGTTTTCTTCGTCTCCACGCTGGCGCTGGCGTATTTCAGCAACGCGCGTCCCGCCACCACGGGCAGCGTGCTGGAAGGCGGCCCTGCCGCTGCCGTGCCCGCAGGTGCCCGTCCAGCAGCGTCGGCGCCTTCGGCCGTGCCTGCCGTACCGGCCACGCCCGCGTCTGGCGCAGGCCAGATTCCGACCAAATAATCTGCTTTCCGTGAACTCTTGTCACTGAGGTAAGGGAATTTCCGGAGTAGAATCACGGATTGCCTGGACAAGCCAAAACCGAAAGGTTCCTCATGCCATCCAGGTGCATACATCAGCCGTCGTGGTGAAATTGGTAGACACGCTATCTTGAGGGGGTAGTGGCGAAAGCTGTGCGAGTTCGAGTCTCGCCGACGGCACCAATCAAAAGGCCCCCTCGCATGCTCTGCAACGGAGTGTGTGTGGGGAGTCCTCAGCGGTGAGCAAATCCTCCAGATGAACCTCGATCAGTACCTCCCCGTTCTTCTGTTCATTTTGGTCGGCATCGGCGTAGGCGCCGTCCCGCTGATCCTGGGCTATGTGCTCGGCCCCAATCGCCCCGATGCGGCGAAAAACTCCCCCTACGAATGCGGCTTCGAAGCTTTCGAAGACGCCCGCATGAAGTTCGACGTCCGGTACTACCTCGTCGCCATCCTCTTCATTCTTTTCGATCTGGAAATCGCATTCCTCTTCCCATGGGCCGTCGCCCTGCACGATGTGGGTTTGACGGGATTCATCGCCGTGGTGATCTTTCTGGCCATCCTCGTCGTGGGCTTCGCTTACGAATGGAAAAAGGGTGCGCTGGATTGGGAATGAACGGCCAGAACAAAGGACAACACGATGATTGAAGGCGTGATGAAGGAAGGCTTCATCACCACGAGCTACGACTCCGTGGTGAACTGGGCCAAGACCGGCTCGCTGTGGCCCATGACCTTTGGTCTGGCCTGCTGCGCTGTCGAGATGATGCACGCGGCCGCTGCGCGTTACGACATCGGCCGCTTCGGTGCCGAAGTGTTCCGTGCCAGCCCCCGCCAGTCCGACCTGATGATCGTGGCCGGCACGCTGTGCAACAAGATGGCGCCGGCGCTGCGCAAGGTGTACGACCAGATGTCCGAGCCCCGCTGGGTGCTCTCCATGGGTTCCTGCGCCAACGGCGGCGGCTACTACCACTACAGCTACTCGGTGGTGCGCGGCTGCGACCGCATCGTGCCGGTCGACGTCTACGTGCCGGGCTGCCCGCCCACGGCCGAAGCGCTGATCTACGGGATCATCCAGCTGCAGCAGAAGATCCGCCGCACCAACACCATCGCGCGCGTCTGAGGGCTCGAACATGACTGCTATTGCCATTCGCCCCGAAGTGCTTCGGGATGTGATCGCTGGCGCCCTGGGCGACAAGCTGCGTTCGATCACCGTCCAGCTGGAAGAAGTGACCGCCGTGGTTTCCGCGGCCGATTACCTGGCCGCCATGCAGATCCTGCGCGACGCGCCCGGCTGCCAGTTCGAGCAGCTGGTCGATCTGTGCGGCGTGGACTATTCCGCCTACCGCGAAGTCGGTGTGGAAGGTGCGCGCTACGGCGTGGTGTCGCACCTGCTGTCGGTCAGCCTGAACCAGCGCGTGCGCGTCAAGGTGTTCTGCCCCGATGACGACCTGCCGGTGGTCCCCTCGGTGGCCGACCTGTGGAACTCCGCCAACTGGTATGAGCGCGAGGCGTTCGACCTCTACGGCATCGTGTTCGACGGCCACAACGACCTGCGCCGCATCCTGACCGACTACGGTTTCATCGGCCACCCGTTCCGCAAGGACTTCCCGCTGACGGGTCACGTCGAGATGCGCTACGACGCCGACCAGCGCCGCGTGGTGTACGAGCCCGTGACCATCGAGCCGCGCGAGGTAACGCCGCGCATCATCCGCGAAGACAATTACGGAGGCCTGCATTGAGGCGCTCTGGCGCCCAGTGATCCACCATGGCTGAAATCAAGAACTACTCCCTGAACTTCGGGCCCCAGCATCCGGCCGCGCACGGCGTGCTGCGCCTGGTGCTCGAGCTGGACGGCGAAGTCGTCCAGCGCGCCGACCCGCACATCGGCCTGCTGCACCGCGCCACCGAGAAGCTGGCCGAGCACAAGACCTTCATCCAGTCGCTTCCCTACATGGACCGGCTGGACTATGTCTCGATGATGTGCAACGAGCATGCGTATTGCCTGGCCATCGAGAAGCTGCTGGGCCTCGACGTGCCGCTGCGCGCGCAGTACATCCGCGTGATGTTCTCCGAGATCACCCGTCTGCTGAACCACCTGATGTGGCTGGGTTCGCACGGCAACGATTGCGGCAGCTCCACGATCCTGATCTACACCTTCCGCGAGCGCGAAGACCTGTTCGACATCTACGAAGCGGTGTCGGGCGCGCGCATGCACGCGGCCTACTTCCGTCCGGGCGGCGTCTACCGCGACCTGCCCGACTCGATGCCGCAGTACAAGGTCAACAAGATCCGCAATGCGAAGGCCATCGACGCGCTGAACCAGAACCGCCAGGGTTCGATGCTCGACTTCATCGACGATTTCACCAAGCGCTTCCCCAAGTGCGTGGACGAATACGAAACCCTGCTGACCGACAACCGCATCTGGAAGCAGCGTACGGTGGGCATCGGCGTGGTGACGCCGGAGCGCGCGCTCAACCTGGGCATGACCGGCCCGATGCTGCGCGGTTCGGGCATCGCCTGGGATCTGCGCAAGAAGCAGCCCTACGACGCCTATGACCGCGTCGATTTCGACGTGCCGGTCGGCAAGACGGGCGACTGCTATGACCGCTACCTGGTGCGCGTGCAGGAAATGCGCGAGTCCAATCGCATCATCAAGCAGTGCGTGGACTGGCTGCGTGCCAATCCCGGCCCGGTCATCACGGACAACCACAAGGTGGCGCCGCCATCGCGTGAGTCCATGAAGTCCAACATGGAAGAGCTGATCCACCACTTCAAGCTCTTCACCGAAGGCTTCCGCGTGCCCGAAGGCGAGGCTTATGCCGCCGTCGAGCACCCCAAGGGCGAGTTCGGCATCTATCTGGTGAGCGATGGTGCCAACAAGCCATACCGTTTGAAGATCCGTGCCCCGGGATTCGCCCACCTGGCGACCCTGGACGAAATGGCGCGGGGTCACATGATTGCCGACGCGGTGGCCATCATCGGCACCATGGATATCGTGTTCGGGGAGATTGATCGATGATTACCGAAGCGACCAAGGCGCGGTTCGCGCGCGAAGTGGCGAAGTACCCGCCCGAGCAGAAGCAGTCGGCCGTGATGGCCTGCCTGGCCATCGTCCAGCAGGAACAGGGCTGGGTGAGCACCGAGAGCGAAGCCGTCATCGCCGAGTACCTGGGCATGCCGCAGATCGCCGTGCACGAAGTCACGACGTTCTACAACATGTACAACCAGCAGCCGACCGGCAAGTTCAAGCTGAACGTCTGCACCAACCTGCCGTGCCAGCTGCGCGACGGCCAGAAGGCGCTGCACCACCTGGAAAAGAAGCTGGGCATCGCCATGGGCGAGACCACGCCCGATGGCCTGTTCACGCTGCAGCAATCCGAGTGCCTGGGTGCCTGCGCCGACTCCCCCGTCATGCTGGTCAACGACCGCACGATGTGCAGCTTCATGGACAACGACAAGCTCGACCAGCTGGTGGACGGACTCCGGCAGGCCGAAGGTGCGGCCCCGGGCCGCGTGGAGGAGCGCGCATGACCTCCGCCGCACAAATCCTCTCGCAGTTCCAGGCCACGGGCGTCCAGACCTGCTTCCACGACCGCCACATCGAGCCGCAGATCTACGCGGGCCTCGATGGCACGAACTGGAGCCTCAAGGACTATGAGGCGCGCGGCGGCTACCAGGCCCTGCGCAAGATCCTGGGCACCGACGGCGGCGAGCCGCTGACGCAGGACCAGGTCATCGCCACGGTCAAGGAATCGGGCCTGCGCGGCCGCGGCGGCGCCGGCTTCCCCACCGGCCTGAAGTGGAGCTTCATGCCCCGCTCGTTCCCCGGCCAGAAGTACCTCGTCTGCAATTCCGACGAGGGCGAGCCGGGCACGTGCAAGGACCGCGACATCCTGCAGTTCAACCCGCACATTGTCATCGAGGGCATGATCATCGCGGCCTATGCGATGGGCATCTCTGTGGGCTACAACTACATCCACGGCGAGATCTTCCAGACGTACGATCGTTTCGAAGAGGCGCTGGAAGAGGCGCGCGCCGCCGGCTACCTGGGCGACAAGATCCTGGGCAGCAACTACAGCTTCCAGCTGCACGCGGCCCACGGCTTCGGCGCATACATCTGCGGCGAAGAGACGGCTCTCCTCGAGTCGCTGGAAGGCAAGAAGGGCCAGCCGCGCTTCAAGCCGCCGTTCCCTGCGAGCTTCGGCCTGTACGGCAAGCCCACCACGATCAACAACACCGAAACCTTCGCGGCGGTGCCCTGGATCATCCGCAACGGCGGCGCGGCCTACCTGGCTTGCGGCAAGCCGAACAACGGCGGCACCAAGATCTTCTCGGTGTCCGGCGACGTGGAAAAGCCCGGCAACTACGAAGTGCCCATGGGCACGCCCTTCGCCAAGCTGCTCGAGCTGGCCGGCGGCGTGCGCAAGGGCCGTCAGCTGAAAGCGGTGATTCCGGGAGGCTCGTCGTCGCCCGTGCTGCCCGCGTCCATCATCATGGAATGCACGATGGACTACGACTCCATCGCCAAGGCAGGCTCCATGCTGGGCTCGGGTGCCGTCATCGTGATGGACGACTCCCGCAGCATGGTGGAAAGCCTGCTGCGCCTGTCGTACTTCTATTCGCACGAATCCTGTGGCCAGTGCACGCCCTGCCGTGAGGGCACGGGCTGGATGTGGCGCGTGATCGACCGCATCCAGCACAGCGAAGGGCGCGTGGGCGACCTGGACCTGCTGAATTCGGTGGCGGACAACATCCAGGGCCGCACGATCTGCGCCCTGGGCGATGCAGCGGCGATGCCCGTGCGCGCCATGATCAAGCACTTCCGCCCCGAGTTCGAAGCGCTGATCCGACAACAGACTCCCCAGGCGCCTGCCTCTGCCTGACCTCGAGAACGCATATGGTTGAAATCGAACTGGACGGGCAGAAGGTAGAAGTCGCCGAAGGCAGCATGGTGATGCATGCTGCCGAAAAGGCCGGCACCTACATTCCCCATTTCTGCTATCACAAGAAGCTTTCCATCGCCGCCAACTGCCGCATGTGCCTGGTGGACGTGGAGAAGGCGCCCAAGCCCATGCCCGCCTGCGCCACGCCCGTGACGCAGGGCATGATCGTGCGCACCAAGAGCGACAAGGCCATCAAGGCCCAGCAGTCGGTGATGGAGTTTCTGCTCATCAATCACCCGCTGGACTGCCCGATCTGCGATCAGGGCGGCGAATGCCAGCTGCAGGATCTGGCCGTGGGCTACGGCGGTTCTTCGTCGCGCTACGACGAAGAAAAGCGCGTGGTGTTCCACAAGGATGTCGGCCCGCTGATCTCGATGGAAGAGATGAGCCGCTGCATCCACTGCACCCGTTGCGTGCGCTTCGGCCAGGAAGTGGCCGGCGTGATGGAGCTCGGCATGATCCACCGTGGTGAACATTCCGAGATCACCACGGTCGTGGGCGACACGGTCGACTCTGAGCTGTCGGGCAACATGATCGACATCTGCCCCGTGGGCGCATTGACCAGCAAGCCGTTCCGCTACAGCGCCCGCACCTGGGAGCTGTCGCGCCGCAAGTCGGTCAGCCCGCACGACTCGACCGGTGCCAACCTGATCGTTCAGGTCAAGAACCACCGCGTGATGCGCGTCGTGCCGCTGGAAAACGAAGACGTCAACGAGTGCTGGATCGCCGACCGCGACCGCTTCTCGTACGAGGCCCTCAACAGCGACGATCGCCTGACCCGCCCCATGCTGAAGCAGGGCGGCCAATGGCAGGAAGTCGACTGGCAGACCGCTTTGGAATATGTGGCCAACGGCTTGCAGAGCGTCCGCAACGACCACGGCGCCAGCCGCATCGGTGCCCTGGTGAGCCCGCACAGCACGCTGGAAGAGCTGTACCTGGCCGGTGCGCTGGTGCGCGGCCTGGGCAGCGACAACATCGATTACCGCCTGCGCAATGCCGAGTTCACGGCGTTTGAAGGCGTGCGCTGGCTCGGAACGTCGGTGGCATCGCTGTCCACCCTGCAGTCCGTGCTGGTCGTGGGTTCCAACCTGCGCAAGGACCACCCGCTGTTCGCACAGCGCATCCGCCAGGCCGCCCGACGGGGTTGCCGTGTGGCCGCCGTCAACAGCCAGGCGTACGACTGGGCCATGCCCGTCGAGCATTCCGTGGTGGCGCCAGCCGCTGACTGGCTGGGCGCGCTCGGTGCCATCGCGGCCGCCATCGCACAGGAAAAGAACGTCGCCGCTCCCCACGTCGTGGGCGAGGTCAGCGAAGAGGCCCGCGGCATCGCCCAGGCGCTGCTGTCGGGCGAGCGCCGGGCCATCCTGTTGGGCAATGGCGCCGCGCACCACGCGCAGGCGTCCCAACTGCTCGCCATAGCGCAGTGGATCGGCACGCACACCGATGCCACGGTCGGCTACCTGACGGAGGCTGCCAACACCGTTGGCGCACAGTTCGTCGGTGCCCAACCGCAGTCGAACGGTCTCCATGCCGGCCAGATGCTCTCGGGTGGCCTGAAGGCCGCACTGCTGCTCAATACCGAGCCGGTGCACGATTCCGCCTATGGCGTCGATGCCGGCCGCGCGCTGGCGCAAGCCGAGATGGTCGTCACGCTCAGCCCGTTCAAGGCCAACATGGAATTCAGCGATGTGCTGCTGCCGATCGCGCCGTTCTCGGAAACCTCCGGCACGTTCGTGAATGCGGAAGGCCGCCTGCAGAGCTTCCATGCGGTGGTGAAGCCGCAGGGCGACGCGCGTCCAGCCTGGAAGGTGCTGCGCGTGCTCGGCAACCTGATGGGTGTGCAGGGCCTCGACTTCGAGACCTCGCAGCAAGTGCTGGCGCAGGCCACCGGCGTGGCGCCGGGTGCAGTGGCGCTCGAATCGCTGCCCGCCGAAAGCCTGAGCAACCACACCAAGGCCGCAGCGGGAGCGCCAGCCGACGCTGCAGTGCGCGAGCCGGTCGTGGCCAGCATCTACCAGCTCGATGGCCTGGTGCGCCGTGCCACGTCGCTGCAATTGACGGCCGATGCCCGGCACGCCGCTGAAGGAGTCGCAGCATGATCGACGCGCTGTACAACGGCGGGCTGCATCTGCTGCCCTACACCTGGTGGACGGCGGCAGCCTGGCCCGTGCTCTGGATCCTGCTGAAGATCGTCGCCATCGTGGCCCCGCTGATGGGCGCGGTTGCCTACCTGACGCTCTGGGAGCGCAAGCTGCTGGGCTTCATGCAGGTGCGCCATGGCCCCAACCGGGTCGGTCCGTTCGGTTTGCTGCAGCCGCTGGCTGACGGCCTGAAGCTGATGACCAAGGAAATCATCCAGCCCGCGGCCGCGAGCAAGGGTCTCTTCGTGCTCGGCCCGCTGATGGCGATCATGCCGGCGCTGGCTGCCTGGGTGGCGATTCCTTTCGGTCCCGAAACCGTGCTGGCCAACGTCAATGCGGGCCTGCTGCTGATCATGGCAATCACCTCCATCGAGGTCTACGGCGTGATCATCGCCGGCTGGGCATCGAACTCCAAGTACGCCTTCCTGGGGGCGCTGCGTGCGTCCGCCCAGATGGTGAGCTATGAAATCGCCATGGGCTTCTGCTTCCTGGTGGTGATCATGGTGTCGGGCAGCATGAACCTGATCGACGTGGTCGCGAGCCAGAGCCGCGGCACCATGGCCGGCATGGGTCTCACCTTCCTGTCCTGGAACTGGCTGCCCCTGCTGCCCATCTTCATCGTCTACCTGATCTCGGGCGTGGCCGAAACCAACCGCCACCCCTTCGACGTGGTGGAAGGCGAAGCGGAAATCGTGGCCGGCCACATGGTCGAGTACTCGGGCATGGGCTTCGCGGTGTTCTTCCTGGCCGAATACGCCAGCATGTGGCTGGTGTCGATCCTCGGCGTGCTGATGTTCATGGGCGGCTGGCTGCCACCCGTCGAGGCGCTGGGCTTCATCCCGGGCTGGATCTGGCTGGGTCTGAAGACGTTCGTGGTGGTGTCCATGTTCATCTGGATCCGCGCGACCTTCCCGCGATTCCGTTATGACCAGATCATGCGTCTGGGTTGGAAGATCTTCATTCCGGTCACCCTGGTGTGGCTGCTTATCGTGGGCGCTTGGCTGCATTCGCCCTGGAACATCTGGAACTAGGCGGGGACAACCATGACTGCTGTTGCTTCTGCATCACCTTTCTCGATCAAGGATTTCTTCAAGAGCTTCATGCTGGTGGAGCTGGTCAAGGGCATGGCGCTGACCGGCCGCTACGCCTTCCGCCGCAAGGTGACGGTGCAGTTTCCTGAAGAAAAGACGCCGCTGTCGCCGCGCTTCCGTGGCCTGCACGCGCTGCGCCGCTATGAAAACGGCGAAGAGCGCTGCATTGCCTGCAAGCTGTGCGAAGCGGTGTGCCCGGCGCTGGCCATCACCATCGAGTCCGATGTGCGCGCGGACGGATCCCGGCGCACCACGCGCTACGACATCGACCTGACCAAGTGCATCTTCTGCGGCTTCTGCGAGGAAAGCTGCCCGGTCGACTCCATCGTGGAAACCCAGATCCTGGAATACCACGGCGAAAAGCGCGGCGATCTGTACTTCACGAAGGAAATGCTGCTGGCCGTCGGCGACCGCTACGAGCCCGAGATTGCCGCAGCGAAGGCCGCGGACGCCAAGTACCGCTGAGCGGCACTGCTCCCGCCTGATCTTTACAAAGACTCGATCCATGGACGCCAAGACTGGTTTCTTCTATCTGTTCTCGGTCGTGCTGCTTTACGCGGCCTTCCGGGTCATCACTGCGCGCAATCCCGTGCACGCCGTGCTGCATCTGATCCTCGCCTTCTCCCAAGCTGCGGCCATCTGGCTGTTGCTCAAGGCCGAATTTCTCGCCATCGCGCTGGTGCTCGTCTACCTGGGCGCGGTGATGGTGCTGTTCCTGTTCGTGGTGATGATGCTGGACATCCACATCGACCAGGTCCGCCGGGGCTTCTGGCGGCACTTCCCGCTGGCCGCGTTCATCGGCGCGCTGATCGCACTGGAAATGGGCGCTGTGCTGATGTCGGGCTTCCGCGGCATGGACGAGCCCAAGGCCGTCGCCATGATGGTGGACGCGGCAGGGCAGGCCATTCCCTATTCCAACACCCGCGCACTGGGCAAGCTGCTCTATACCGAATACCTCTATCCGGTCGAGATCGCGGCAGTCATCCTGCTGGTGGCCATGATTGCCGCCATCGCGCTCACCCTGCGCCAGCGCAAGGACAACAAGACCATCAGCCCATCCGAGCAGATCCGCGTGCGCGCCAGCGACCGTGTGGCGATGGTGCAGGTGCCTGCCACGCGCAAGGCTGAAGAACCGGCACCCGTGGCCGCCGCCGTCGAGGAGAAGAAGGCATGACGTTGACCCTGGGGCACTTTCTGACGCTGGGGGCCATGCTGTTCGCCATGGCCGTGATCGGCATCTTCCTGAATCGCCGCAACCTGATCGTGCTGCTGATGGCGATCGAGCTGATGCTGCTGGCGGTGAACATGAACTTCGTGGCCTTCTCCCACTATCTGGGCGACATGCACGGCCAGGTGTTCGTGTTCTTCATCCTGACCGTGGCCGCCGCCGAGTCCGCCATCGGCCTCGCCATCCTGGTTCTGCTCTTCCGCAACAAATCCAGCATCAACGCGGAAGACCTCAACACCCTCAAGGGTTGATGGTCGCCGGACACAAGCAAGGTTCTCAAGAATGAGTCAAACCCTCTCTGCATCCATGCTCCTGGCGGTGCCCCTGGCGCCGCTGGTGGGTTCCGCGCTCGCGGGTATCTGGGGCACAGCCTTCGGCGGCAACAAGATCGGCCGCGGCGGCAGCCATACGCTGACGATCCTGGGCGTGCTGATCGCCTTCATCCTGTCGGCACTCACCTTCAACAGCGTCGTCTCCGATGGCGCGCGCTTCGACCAGTCCATCTACACCTGGATGGTGGTGGGCGGCCTGAAGATGGAAGTCGGCTTCCTCATCGACAGCATCACCGCCATGATGATGTGCGTGGTGACCTTCGTGTCGCTGATGGTGCACATCTACACCATCGGCTACATGCAGGAGGACGACGGCTACAACCGCTTCTTCTCGTACATCTCGCTGTTCACGTTCTCCATGTTGATGCTCGTCATGAGCAACAACCTGCTGCAGCTGTTCTTCGGCTGGGAGGCGGTGGGCCTGGTATCGTATCTGCTGATCGGCTTCTACTACAACCGTCCTTCCGCCATCTTCGCCAACATGAAGGCGTTCCTGGTCAACCGCGTGGGCGACTTCGGCTTCATCCTGGGCATCGGCCTGATCGCGGCCTTCACCGGCACGCTGAACTACGGCGAGATCTTCGCCAAGCTGCCTGAGCTGCAGAGCACGCTGCTGCCCGGCACGGGCTGGCTGCTGGTCACGGTGATCGCCATCTGCCTGTTCATCGGTGCCATGGGCAAATCGGCCCAGTTCCCCCTGCACGCCTGGCTGCCCGATTCGATGGAAGGCCCGACCCCTATCTCCGCGCTGATCCACGCCGCCACGATGGTGACGGCCGGCATCTTCATGGTGTCGCGCATGTCGCCGCTCTACGAGATGTCGGACGCGGCGCTCAACTTCATCCTGGTGATCGGCTCCATCACGGCGCTCTTCATGGGCGTGCTGGGCATCATCCAGAACGACATCAAGCGCGTGATCGCGTATTCCACGCTGTCGCAGCTGGGCTACATGACCGTGGCGCTGGGCGCCTCGGCCTATTCGGTGGCCGTGTTCCACCTGATGACGCACGCGTTCTTCAAGGCGCTGCTGTTCCTGGGTGCCGGCTCGGTCATCATGGGCATGCACCACAACCAGGACATCCGCTGGATGGGCGGCGTGCGCAAGTACATGCCGATCACCTGGATCACCTTCCTGCTGGGCAACCTGGCGCTGATCGGCACCCCGTTCTTCTCTGGTTTCTATTCCAAGGACGCGATCATCGAGGCGGTGCATGCCACGCACCTGCCTGGCGCCGGCTTCGCCAACTTCGCCGTCCTGGCGGGCGTGTTCATCACCGCGTTCTATTCGTTCCGGCTGTACTTCCTGGTCTTCCACGGCAAGGAGCGCTACGACCAGAACCCCGACGCGCACCATGACGACCACCATCACCACGACGACCACCACGGCCACGGCCATGGCCATGACGCCAAGCCGCACGAATCGCCGCTGGTGGTGACCGGTCCGCTGATGCTGCTCGCCATCCCGTCGGTGGTGATCGGTGCGATCGCCCTGATGCCCATGCTGTTCGGCGACTTCTTCAAGGGTGTGATCTACGTGGACGGTGCCAAGCACGGTGCCATGGCCGAGCTGGCCGAGACCATCCACGGCTGGGTGCCCATGGCCTTGCACGGCTTCACCGCTGCGCCGTTCTGGCTGGCGCTGGCCGGGGTGGTGGTGTCGTATGTCTTCTACATGGTCATGCCCGCCTGGCCCGCCGCCATCAAGTCCGCCATGCAGAAGATCGGTGTCTACCAGGCACTGGAAGGCAAATACGGCGTGGACTGGGTGTACGAGAACGTGTTCGCCCGCGGCAGCCGCGCGCTGGGCACCGGTCTCTGGAAGGGCGGCGACCAGGTACTGATCGACGGCCTGGTGGTGAACGGCTCCTGGAAGCTGGTCGGCCGCATCGCCTCGGTGGTGCGCTGGTTCCAGTCCGGCTACATCTATCACTATGCGCTGGTGATGATCCTGGGCGTGTTCGCGCTCATGACGTACTTCGTCTGGCTCAACAAGTAGGAGAACAATAAAAATGGGTTGGTTGAGTCTTGCGATCTGGGTGCCGATTGCGTTCGGCATTCTCCTGCTCGCCTTCGGGCGTGAAGAACAGGCGCCGCTGGTGCGCTGGCTGGCGCTGGTCGGCGCCCTGGTCGGCCTGGCGGTGACGGTGCCGCTCTATGTGGGTTTCGACAATGCGAGCGCCGCGGCGCAGTTCGTCGAGAAAGCCATGTGGATCGAGCGTTTCAACGTGCAGTACCACCTGGGTGTGGACGGCATCTCGTTCTGGTTCGTGCCGCTGACGGCCTTCATCACCGTGATCGTCGTGATCGCGTCGTGGGAAGCCATCACCGAGCGGGTGAACCAGTACATGGGCGCCTTCCTGATCCTCTCCGGTCTGATGATCGGCGTGTTCAGCGCACTGGACGGCATGCTGTTCTACGTGTTCTTCGAAGCCACGCTGATCCCGATGTATTTGATCATCGGTGTCTGGGGCGGGCCGAACAAGATCTACGCGGCGTTCAAGTTCTTCCTCTACACGCTGCTCGGCTCGCTGCTGATGCTGATCGCGCTGATCTACCTGTACAACCAGTCGGGTGGCAGCTTCGACATCGCCACGTGGCACCAGCTGCCGCTGTCGCGCACCGCGCAGACGCTGCTGTTCTTCGCCTTCTTCGCAGCGTTTGCGGTGAAGGTGCCGATGTGGCCGGTGCACACCTGGCTGCCCGACGTGCACGTGGAAGCGCCCACCGGCGGTTCCGCCGTGCTGGCGGCCATCATGCTGAAGCTCGGTGCCTACGGCTTCCTGCGCTTTTCCATGCCCATCGCTCCCGATGCCGCCCGCGAGTGGGCCTGGCTGATGATCGCGCTGTCGCTCGTCGCCGTGATCTACGTCGGCCTGGTCGCGCTGGTGCAGAAGGACATGAAGAAGCTGGTGGCCTATTCGTCGGTGGCCCACATGGGCTTCGTCACGCTGGGCTTCTTCATCTTCAACGACCTCGGTGTCTCCGGCGGCATCGTGCAGATGATTGCCCACGGCTTCGTGTCCGGCGCGATGTTCCTGTCGATCGGCGTGCTGTACGACCGCGTGCATTCGCGTGAGATCGCGGCCTATGGCGGCGTGGTCAACACCATGCCCAAGTTCGCCGCCTTCGCGCTGCTGTTCGCCATGGCCAATTGCGGCCTGCCGGGCACTGCCGGTTTCGTGGGCGAGTGGATGGTCATCCTGGGCGCCGTGAAGTTCAATTTCTGGGTGGGTCTGGCATCCGCCACCGCCCTCATCCTGGGCGCGGCCTACACCCTGTGGATGTACAAGCGCGTCTATCTGGGCCCCGTCGCCAACGACCATGTCCGCGAACTCAAGGACATCAACGCCCGTGAATTCCTGGTGATGGCCGTGCTGGCGATCGCGGTGCTGTACATGGGCCTGTACCCACGTCCGTTCACCGACGTCATGGACGTGTCCGTCGCGCAGTTGCTCAAGCACGTGGCGCTGTCCAAGCTCAACTGACCCACCAGACTGAACCGAGAGAGACGAGATGATTGACAACATCAGCTGGCTGGCGATCTACCCCGAGATCGTTCTTCTGGTCATGGCCTGCGTGATCGCGCTGGTGGACCTGAGCGTTACCAGCGCCCGGCGCACCGGCACCTACGTGCTCACCATGCTCACGCTGGCCGTGGTGGCCGCACTGCAGGCCATGTACGCAACCGGTGGCGGCACCTTCTACGGCTTCGGCAACATGGTCGTCAGCGACGCCATGGGCAACTGGCTCAAGTGCTTCGCGACCATCGCGATGATGGTGACCCTGGTCTATGGCCGCCCCTATGCGGCGGACCGCGGCATGCTGCGCGGCGGCGAGATGTTCACGCTGTCGATGTTCCTGCTGCTGGGCATCTTCGTGATGATCTCGGGCAACAACTTCCTGGTGATCTATCTGGGCCTGGAACTGCTCACCCTGTCCAGCTACGCGCTGGTGGCGCTGCGCCGTGACCACGCCGTCTCGACCGAAGCGGCCATGAAGTATTTCGTGCTGGGCGCGATGGCCAGCGGCTTCCTGCTCTACGGCCTGTCGATGATCTACGGTGCCACGGGCTCGCTGGACATCGGCCAGGTGTTCAAGGCGGTCAATTCCGGCCAGATCCGCCACCAGGTGCTGGTCTTCGGCCTGGTGTTCGTGGTGGCCGGCCTCGGCTTCAAGCTGGGCGCCGTTCCATTCCACATGTGGGTGCCCGACGTCTATCAGGGTGCCCCGACGGCGGTGACGCTGGTCATCGGCGGCGCACCCAAGCTGGCCGCTTTCGCCATCACCATCCGCCTGCTGGTGGACGGCCTGCTGCCCCTGGCCATCGACTGGCAGCAGATGCTGGCGGTGCTGGCGATCGGCTCGCTGCTGGTCGGCAACCTGGCCGCCATCATGCAGACCAACCTCAAGCGCATGCTGGCCTATTCGACCATCTCGCAGATGGGCTTCGTGCTGCTGGGCCTGCTGTCGGGCGTGATCAACGGCAACGTCGATGCCACGGCCGTCGAGAACGCCTACAGCTCGGCCATGTTCTACGTGGTGACCTATGTGCTGACCACGTTGGCGGCCTTCGGCGTCATCCTGCTGCTGGCGCGTGAGGGTTTCGAAAGCGAGGAAGTGGCCGACCTGTCGGGCCTCAACCAGCGCAGCCCGTTCTATGCCGGCGTGATGGCGATCTGCCTATTCTCTTTCGCGGGTCTGCCCCCGCTGGTGGGTTTCTACGCCAAGCTGGCCGTGCTGCAGGCGCTGGTGGCTTCGGGCCAGACCCTCTACATCGCCTTGGCCGTGTTCGCCGTGATCATGTCGCTGATCGGCGCCTTCTACTACCTGCGCGTCGTGAAGGTGATGTACTTCGATGCACCGCTGACCGCGACCCGCGTGTCCGCCCCGATGGACGTGCGCGTGGTGCTGGCGCTCAACGGCGCCCTGATCGTGGCGCTGGGCCTGCTGCCCGGCGGTTTGATGGCCCTCTGCGCCGACGCCGTCGTGCGCGCGCTGGCTACCTGAAGCAGGGCACGGGCGCCACGCGCCCGCCCTGTCTTCCTGATCATTTCCCTCCCCGCCGTCCGACCTCCTCGCCATGTCACAAACCGGTGCCGTCTGGCTGGTGATCGTGGCTGCCTTGCTGGCGGCGAACCTGCCTTTCGTCAACGAGCGTTGGCTGGCCGTGGGGCCCCGCGCGGCCGCTCGCAAGCCACTGGGCGGGCGGCTTGCCGAGATGGTGCTGCTGTATGCCGTGGTCGGGGGCCTGGCGCTGCTGCTCGAACGGCGCGCGGGGCAGATCGCGCCCCAGGGCTGGGAGTTCTACGCCATCACGGCCACCCTGTTCGTGACACTGGCATTTCCCGGTTTCGTCTACCGCTACCTGCTGCGCCGCCGCGATGGAGGCGACGGCGCGCCGCCCCGTTCCGCCCTCTGATCCGCCCATCCATCCACCCCTTCATCTCCTGGTCCTGATGCTTTGAAAGTCCTCGATCTGTTCTGCGAGCACGGGCATGGTTTCGAGGGATGGTTCGGCTCGGAGGACGACTATCAGTCACAGCAGCAGCGCGGTCTGGTGCAGTGCCCGCTGTGCGGCAGCAGCCAGGTGCGCAAGGGACTGAGCGCGCCCCGGCTGAACTTCGGCGCGCGGCCCGCCACAGGCAGTGCACGCCACCACGATGACGCCCAGGCTCCCGCAGCACAGGCCACCACGGCTTCGTCCCCGCAGCGGCTGCCTGCGGCGGCAGAACCTCAGCCCGCGTCCGCAGACGGCGAGGCGCACCGGCGCCTGCAGGTGCAACTGCAGGCCGCCTGGCTCAAGTTGTCGCGCGAGATCGCCGCGCGCACCGAGGATGTCGGAAGCCGCTTTGCCGACGAGGCCCGGCGCATGCACCACGGCGACATCGCCGAGCGTCCCATCCGGGGCGAAGCCACGCGCGAGCAGGCGCTGGAGCTGCTGGAGGAGGGCGTGCCCGTCATGCCGCTGGCGCTGCCCGTGGGCGCAAAGGAAACCCTGCAGTAGGCCGGCGGTGCCTGGGGAGGCCAGCGCGGCGCAAGCAGCCGCAGGGCCGGCTGCCGGGTTCGCCCATGGGGGTGTGTACGTCCCCCGGCCGACCGGCCTGGCGCTTTGCCTTCACAGCGCCGATCCCTGCCCACCCGTGCAGCTCCGCCTACGCCGGTGGCCGACCATCCCCCGCGAACTGCAGCGCCGCCAGCCGCGCGTACGCGCCGCCCTGGCGCACCAGCGCCTCGTGCCGGCCTTCCTCCACGATGCGGCCGTGCTCCAGCACCACGATCCGGTCCACGTTCTGCACGGTGGCCAGGCGGTGGGCTATCACCAGCGTCGTGCGGCGCCCGGCATGCCGGTGCATCGCGGCTTCCAGGGCGGCCTGCACCACGCGCTCGCTCTCGGCGTCCAGCGCGCTGGTGGCTTCGTCCAGCAACAGCACGGGGGCATCCTTCAGCAGCGCGCGGGCGATGGCCATGCGCTGGCGCTGCCCGCCGGACAGCCGCACCCCGCGCTCGCCCAGGAAGGTGTCGTACCCCTCGGGCAGGGCCTCGATGAAGCCGTGGGCGTAGGCCGCGCGTGCAGCGGCCTCCACCTCTGCGTCGCTCGCGTCGGGCCGGCCGTAGCGGATGTTCTCGCGGGCCGAGCGGGAGAAGATGACGGCGTCCTGCGGCACGATGCCGATCTGGCCACGCAGCGTGTGCAGCGGCAGCGTGCGGATGTCGACGCCCGTCAGCGTGATGCAGCCGCCGTCCAGCGGACCGGCGCCCACGTCGTAGAAGCGCTGCAACAGCTGGAACACGGTGCTTTTGCCGGCCCCGCTGGCACCGACCAGGGCCACCGTCTCGCCTGTGCGCAGCGCGAGGTTGAAAGACTGCAGCGCGGGCAGCCCGGGCCGTGATGGATAGGCAAAGCTGACGTTGTCGAACGCCAGAGCGATGGCACCGGCATTTTCCGAAGCAGCAGTGCGCGGCACGGCAGCACCCGGGATGGCGGGGCGTGTGTCGACGCCGCCATGCCCCGCGCCGGGCGCGATGGGCAAGGGAACCGCCGCAGGGGCGCCAGCCCCGGCCGGAGCCGTCGCAGCCGCTGCCCCGCTGGGCGCGAGCGGGCGAGCCTGCCGGTCATCCGCGGCAACCGGAGACGTGATCGCCGACTCGGTGGCGAGCAGTTCCATCAGCCGTTCGGTCGCTCCCGCCGCGCGCAGCAGGTCGCCATACACCTCGCCCAGCACGGCCACCGCCCCGGCGAGGAACATCACGTAGACGACCGTCTGGCCCAGGTTGCCGGCGCTCATGGTGCCGGCGATGACGGCCTGGGTTCCCTGGTGCAGTCCCCACAGCAGCAGCGCAGCGTTGGTGATGATGATGAAAGCCACCAGCGCGGCGCGTGCCCCGCTGCGCCGCACGGCGGCCTGGAAGGCGGTGTCGGTGGCGGCCTCGAACCGGCGCGCCTCGCGCGGCTCGGCCGTGAAGCTTTGCACCACGGGGATGGCGTTCAGCACTTCGGCCGCCATGGCGCTGGCATCGGCCACGCGGTCCTGGCTGGCGCGTGAGAGCCGGCGCACGCGCCGCCCGATCCACAGCGTGGGCAGCACCACCACGGCGATCGCCACCAGCACCAGCACCATCACGTAGGGGTGCGTCCAGACCAGCATGACCAGGGCGCCCAGGCCCAGCACGGCGTTGCGCAGCCCCATCGACAGCGACGAGCCGACAACAGTCTGCACCAGGGTAGTGTCCACCGTCAGCCGGGACAGCACTTCGCCGGTCTGGGTGGTTTCGAAGAACTCCGGGCTTTGCTGCAGCACGTGGCGGTACACCGCATTGCGCAGGTCGGCCGTGACGCGTTCGCCCAGCCAGCTGACCATGTAGAACCGGGCCGCCGAGAAAACCCCCAGCGCCATGGCCACGCCGGACAGCAGCACGAAGTGCCCGCGCAGCGCCATGGCCTGCGTGGCCTTGTCCGCGCCGACCAGGCCGCCGTCGATGAGCTGCCGCAGCGCCCAGGGAAAGGCCAGCGTGGCCAGTGCCGCCAGCACCAGGAAGACGCCGGCCAGCGCGATGCGCCCGGCATAGGGCCGCAGGAACGGCAACAGCCCCAACAGGGACCGGGGGGCGCCGCGCGCGGCTGCCGGGGCTTCGCTGCGGGCCACCGGTCAGTCCAGCCCGAAGGCCGCCTGCAGTGCTTCGGCAAACGCGCGGTTGCCGCTCAGCGACAGGGTGAACGTGTGGCGCCGGCCGGCGCGGTGCGCCACCTCCGGGCGCAGCTGGCGGGCCGCGGCGTCGTAGTGCAGGGTCTGCAGCGGCGCGCCGTCGGGCTCGCTGTGCAGGTCGTAGTCCCAGGCCCCGCCTTCTTCGATGGGGCCGCGCGGGCCGGGGAAGTCGTGCGTGGCCCAGGCCAGCATCTGCACGATCTCGGCCTGCAGCGCCAGCAGGCGGGCGTCGGTCACGCTGGCGATGGCGTCCCAGGTGCCGGTGCCTTCGTCGTCTTCGCTGTAGTCAAATTCAAGGTAGTTCAAAGAGGTCATGGGGCGGGGAGGCAGGCAGTTGCGTGCATTCTCCGGCATGGTGCAATCGGCTGCACGGCGTGCCGAAAGCACCCGGCCGCGTCCGTCTCTTGTGCGGTCCTGGTCGGAGGCCGGCCTCCCTATGAACGCTGTCCGCCATCCATCCCGCGCCTTCCATCCAAGCCATGACCCCCAGCGAAGAACCCATCATCCTGAACGTGCAAGGCTGGAGCTTTGCCTACCCCGGCCGCTCGCTGCTGCAAGGCTGGAGCGCGCAAATCCGGGCAGGCGCTTCGCTGTTGCTGGGCGGCGACGGCGCCGGCAAGACCACGCTGCTGCGCCTGCTGGCGGGCGCGCTGCCGGCCCAGGCCGGTTCGGCCCGGCTGCTTGGTCACCCGCTGCCCCTCTGGCGGTCACCTGGTGCACCACATGTCTTCTGGGTGGAACCGCGGGCCTCCGGGCTCGATGCCATCACCCCGGCACAGTGGTTCGCACAGTTGCCTGCGCTCTACCCGCGTTGGGATGGCGATGCCCTGGTCCGCCACGTGCAGGGCTTCGGCCTGCCGCCGCACCTACACAAGCCCATGGAACAGTTGTCCACCGGCTCGCAACGCAAGGTGCTCTTCGCTGCGGGCCTGGCCAGCGGCGCTGAACTCACGCTTTTCGACGAGCCGGTCGCCGGACTCGACAGGCCGTCCATCCACCACTTGCAGGACGCGCTGGCCGCCTGCGCGCATGAGGGCCAGCGGGCCCTTGTGGTGGCCCATTACGAGGCGCTGCCCGGCGTGCCTTGGCGTGACAGCTGGACGCTTCCGGATTGAACGGAGATGGGGGCGGTGTCTTGGACAGGTGCTGGTCCTAAAGCGGGGGCTGCAAGTGTGCTCGCAACGGTGGCAGCGGTGGCAGCGGTGGCTGCAGCGTGCTGCGACCGCTCTACACTCTACGAACCTTGGTTTTTTGACGCGGAACATGCAATGGATGCCGTTCTCTTTGCCCCAGTAGCCGTGGCCATCGCGCTGACACCCGGTCCCAACAATTTCTGCAGTCTCAACAACGGCATTCGTGCCGGCGTGGGCAGGGCCATGGTCGCCACCATCGGCCGAGTTGTGGCGTTCGCGATATTTCTGACGATCTCGGCAGTGGGCCTGGGTGCGATGCTGCTGGCGTCCGAAGGCGCCTTCACGGCGGTGAAATGGATGGGCGCGGCCTACCTGTTCTGGCTGGGCTGGCGTGCCTGGCGGAGTCGAGAGTTCGGCGGACTGGAACTGATCGAGGGCGTTGAACCCGTGACTACGCGGGAACCCGTCAAGCTGCGCAGCCTGATTGCGCAGGAGTTTCTGTTGGGGATCACCAACCCGAAGGCCATCATCCTGTTCGCAGCGGTCTTCCCGCAATTCATCGACCCGGCGCAGCCTGCGGCACACCAGTTCATGGTGTTGGGCTCGGTCTATCTGCTGGCGGAATTCGTGGCTACTGCGGTGTACGCCACCTGCGGCCGGCAGATCCGGCGCCTCATTCGCACACAGCGCGGCGTGGTGCGCTTGAACAAGGCGACCGGCGGGTTCTTCATGGGCGCTGGAGGGCTGTTGCTGGCAGCCAACCGCTGAACGGTACCCCCTCCCGGGCGATGACGCCAATGTGGGGAGGATTTCAGCGAGACAAGCGCCTTCAGCGGTCCATGCTCCTGATGTGTCACCAGACAGCCCAGGCGTGGCCGGCGGTGGCGCCCCAAATCAAACCACGCCCTGCGCCAGCATCGCGTCGGCCACCTTGACGAAGCCGGCGATGTTCGCGCCGTCCACGTAGCTCACGCTGCCGTCCGCGCGCTGGCCGTGCTCCACGCAGGCCGCGTGGATGCCCTGCATGATCTTCAGCAGCCGCGCATCGACTTCCTCGCGCGTCCACGCGAGGCGCGCCGCGTTCTGGCTCATCTCCAGCCCGGACGTGGCCACGCCGCCTGCGTTGCTGGCCTTGCCCGGCGCATACAGCACGCCCGCGGCTTCGAAGGCCTTGGCCGCTTCGATGGTGGACGGCATGTTGGCACCCTCGGCCACGCACAGCACGCCGTTCTCGATGAGGCGGGCGGCGTCCTCTGCCTGCAGCTCGTTCTGGGTGGCGCAGGGCAGGGCGACGTCCACCGGCACCTGCCAGGGATTGGCGCCGGCCTCGAATCGCGCGCCGATGGCTTCGGCGTAGTCGCTGGCGCGGCCGTAGCGCTGGTTCTTCACCTCCATCAGCCGGGCGAGCTTCTCGGGGGTGAAGCCGGCCTCGTCGATCACCGTGCCACCGGAGTCGGAAACGGTGACCACCTTGGCGCCCAGCTGCATCGCCTTTTCGACCGCGTACTGGGCCACGTTGCCCGAGCCCGAAACCGACACCCGCATGCCGGCCATCGACCGGCCGCGCGTCTTCAGCATTTCTTCGGCGAAGTACACCGTGCCGTAGCCGGTCGCCTCCGGGCGCACCAGCGAGCCGCCGAACGACAGGCCCTTGCCTGTGAATACGCAATCGGCCCGATTGGTCAGCTTCTTGACCATGCCGGCCATGAAGCCCACTTCGCGCCCGCCCACGCCGATGTCGCCGGCCGGCACGTCGGTATCGGCCCCCACATGGCGGTACAGCTCCGCCGCGAAGGCCTGACAGAACCGCATCACCTCGCCCTGGCTCTTGCCCTTGGGGTCGAAGTCCGACCCACCCTTGCCGCCGCCCATCGGCAGCGTGGTGAGAGCGTTCTTGAAGGTCTGCTCGAACGCGAGGAATTTGAGCACCGACAGATTGACCGAGGGGTGGAAGCGCAGACCGCCCTTGTACGGCCCGATCGCCATGCTGTGCTGGATGCGGTAGCCCCGGTTGACCTGCACGCGGCCCGCGTCGTCCGTCCAGCACACCCGGAACATGACGATGCGCTCGGGTTCCACCAGGCGCTCCAGCAGCGCCTGTTCGGCATAGCGGGGGTTCCTCGCAATGAACGGCCAGAGGCTCTCCATCACCTCGGTCACGGCCTGCAGGAATTCGGGCTGGCCCGGGTTGCGCTGAGCCACCTGTTCGAGAAACTGGCCGACGGAGTCATGGGACATGGAGAGCACTTTCTGTCAAAAAAGGGAGGAGGGAAGTTGGCAGGCAGCCGCAGGGCCGGCCTCGCGCCGCATGCCGGCGCCGCGCCGGTGGCCGCAGCTATGGCCGCCACATTATGGGTAGCTCGCCAGCCGGCATGCACCATTCAAGGGATTCCACCAGTCTGCCGGGTGCCTTCGAACCTTCTTGGTGCAGCCCCTGTGCCGATCTGGTGCTTTCCGGACTTGTGCCTGTCATCAAAGCGCAGCACAGTGCAGGCGGGCTGCACACAGTCCCGAACCTTCCTTCCTGATCCGAGAAAGAGACGACCACATGACAAGAAGAATCCTGGGAAAGACGGCCCTGGCTGCGGCCGTGGCCACGGCCCTCCTGGCGGGCTGCGGCGGTGACGACAACGACCCCACCCTTGACGGCAAGAAGGCGCTGGTGATCGGCCATCGCGGCGCCGCCGGATACCTGCCCGACCACACGCTGGAGGGCTACCGCCGCGGCATCGAAATGGGCGCCGACTTCATCGAGCCCGACCTGGTGGCCACCAAGGACGGCGTGCTGATTGCCCGCCACGAGCCCAACATCACCGGCACGACCGACGTGTCGACCCGACCGGAGTTCGCCAACCGCAAGACCAAGAAAGTCGTGGACGGCGTCACCGAAGAGGGCTGGTTCGCCTCCGACTTCACCTTGGCCGAGATCAAGACCCTGCGCGCCGTGCAGCCGCTGCCCGAGCGCGACCAGTCGTTCAACGGCCGCTTCCAGATCCCCACGCTGACCGAAGTGCTCGACCTCGCCCGCAGCGAGGGCCAGCGCCTGAACCGCAGCGTGGGCGTGTACATCGAGACCAAGCACCCGACCTACCACGCCCGCCTGGGTCTGCCGCTCGAAGACCGCCTGCTCGGCACGCTTTCGCAATATGGCTACACCGCGAAGGACTCCCCCGTCATCCTGCAGTCGTTCGAGGTGTCCAACCTGAAGTACCTGCGCAGCAAGAGCCAGGTGCGGCTGGTCCAGCTGGTGGACGCGAACGACGTCAATGCCGACGGCAGCATCGATCTGACCGCGCCGTATGACAAGCCCTACGACTTCGCGGTCGCGGGCGACCGCCGCACCTTCGCCAGCCTGCTCACCCCCGAAGGCCTGAAGGAAGTGAAGACCTATGCGGACGGCATCGGGCCATGGAAGCCCTACCTCATCCCGTCCCGCCAGGTGGACGCCAACCGCGATGGCAAGCCCGATGACCTGAACGGCGACGGCGTCATCGACGAGCGCGACCGCGTGCTGATGGAGCCCACCCGCGTGGTCGAGTACGCGCACGACGCCGGGCTGTTCGTGCACCCCTACACCTTCCGCAGCGAAGCCAAGCGCCTGACGTCCGACTACAAGGGCGACCCGAAGGCGGAATACCGCCGGTTTTTCCGGCTGGGTGTGGACGGCGTGTTCTCGGACTTCCCGGACCAGGCCAAGGCGGCGCGGGACGACTGAAGGGCATCCCCCTGGAGAGGCCTGGCTGCGTGCCTTCGGCTTGCCGGGCCGAGGCCGCGCCGCGGTGACGGCCCTTCGAGAGGCTCAGACGCAGAGAATGGGGTCGCTGACTGTCGGCCGAGAGCCGCTGAGACTGAGGCTAAGACTTGAGCAGCGAGCCTTCCGCTGCCCCCGCCCGTTCGGGCGGGGCCTGTCGAAGCCAGGTCCCGCAGCCCATCCCGGCCGAATGCCCGTCTCGGCGCATCGGCCTGGATACGTCACCGCCCCCGCAGGAACAACGCATCCAGCTCCTTCATCGACAGCTGGCGCCAGGTCGGACGGCCATGGTTGCACTGGTCGGACCGGTCGGTGGTTTCCATCTGGCGCAGCAGGGCGTTCATCTCGTCCAGCGTCAACCGGCGATTGGCACGCACCGCGCCGTGGCAGGCCATGGTGCCCAGGATCTCGTTGCGGGCGCGCTGCACCACCGTGCTGGCGTCGTGCGCCGCCAGTTCGGCCAGCACGCTGCGCGCCAGCTCGACCGGGTTGCCGTGGGCCAGCGTGGTGGGCACGGCCCGCACCGCCAGCGTGCGCGGCGAGAAGGGCGAGATCGCCAGGCCCAGCATCTCCAGCGTGCCTTCCTGCGACTCAGCCGTCGCCACCTCCTCGGGGGTGGCGGCGAAGGTCGCTGGGATCAGCAGCGGCTGGCTGGCGATGCGCGCCCCGCCATCCACCTGGGCCTTGAGCCGCTCATAGACGATGCGTTCGTGGGCGGCATGCATGTCCACCACGATCAGGCCCTGGGCGTTCTCGGCCAGGATGTAGACGCCGTGGATCTGCGCCACGGCGCGGCCCAGCGGCCAGGTGGGGGTGTCGGCGACGGAGGTGGCGGGGGCTGTGGCCGTGGCCGTTGCGGCCGCGAGGGGAGGGGCGGGCATCGCCCAGTTCATCGCCTGCGGCCGGGCCACCGGGTCGGCTCCCTGCGTGTCCCGTGGCTCGGAGGACTGCGTGGCGGCCAGGAGCGCGGCAGGTTCGGTGGCCGTCGATGGCGAGCCCCACAGCGCCTGCAGGTCGGACACCTTGTGGCCGGGTCTTTCATCAAATTTGATAGCACTCTGCACTGATGGATAAAGCGCTGAAGGCCGATTTGTTGCTTGAAAACGGCTGGCCACTGCAGCCGGGGCGCTGTCAGTGCCCGATGGCTCCGCACCGCCGTCGCCGCCCGCACCCCCAGCGGCAGCGGCAGCCGCAGCCGCCTGTGCCAAGGCCTGCGCGCGCGGCGCGGCCAGGGCGTTCTCCACCGCGTGGCGCACGGCCTGATGCACCTCGCGGCTGTCCCGGAAGCGCACCTCGATCTTGGTCGGGTGCACGTTCACGTCCACCCGCAGCGGATCGATCTCCACGTAGAGCGCATAGACGGGCTGCTTGTGGCCATGCAGCACGTCTTCGTACGCGCTGCGCGCCGCATGGGTCAGCACCTTGTCGCGCACGAAGCGGCCGTTGACGTAGCAGAACTGCTGGTCGGCGCGCGAGCGGGCGGCATCGGGCAGGCCTGCGCGGCCGGTGACGGTGACGGCGCCCGAGCGGTGCCGCACGGCCACCGATTCGGCGAGGAAGTCCTCGCCCAGCACATCGGCCAGGCGGCGGCCCAGTGCCTGCTGCAGCGCATCCGCGTCGCGGGGGCCGTCGCCCGCTGCCAGCGTGGCGCGCCATTGCTCGACCAGCTTGCCCTCATGCCAGATGGCGAAGCCCACGTCGGGCCGGGCCAGCGCATGGCGACGCACGGCCTCCACGCAGTGGGCCAGCTCGGTGGCGTCGGTCTTCAAGAACTTGCGCCGGGCAGGCGTCGAAAAGAAGAGTTCCTTCACTTCCACCGTGGTGCCGGTGCTGCGCGCCGCGGGCCGCAGCTCGCCGCTGCGCGCGTCCAGCAGGAAGGCGCTGGCCTGGTGCGCCGGGCGCGACAGCAGCGCCATTTCAGACACCGAGGCGATGGCAGCCAGCGCCTCGCCGCGAAAGCCCATGGTGGCGACCGATTCGAGGTCGTGCAGGTTGGTGATCTTGCTGGTGGCGTGCCTGCGCAGCGCGACGGGCAGCTCGTCGTGCGGAATGCCGGCGCCGTCGTCTTCCACGGCGATCAGCCGCACACCGCCGGCCAGCAGGCGCACGGTGATCTGCGTGGCGCCGGCGTCGAGCGCGTTGTCCACCAGTTCGCGCACGGCGGAGGCAGGGCGTTCGACCACTTCGCCCGCGGCGATCTGGCTGATCAGCTCGTCGGGCAGGTCGCGGATGGGGCGGCGGGGTGGGGAAAGGGGGGCGTTCACCCGGCCGATTTTAGGTGGCTGCCCTCGCCGGCGCCGCAGCGGGCATGGCGTGCAGCACCTGCGGCACCCCGCCCTTGCCGGCCAGCGCCGCAGCCATGCACGCGATCCCGCTGGGCGACAGCTTGGCGTCGTGCTTGGCGAGTGCCGCCAGGTTGGCCACTTCCTCGGCGCGCTGGATGCGGCCCGGTGCCACGCGCACCGCGCCGATGGACAACGTCGTGCAGTCGAAGAAGCGCTTCACGCCGTGGCGGTCTTCCGCCCAGATGCCGCCAGCGCGCTGCGCTTCGTCGTCGAACAGGGTGCGGGCCTCGGCAGCGAAGGCTGCCACCAGGTCGCGGCAGCGCTGCAGCCAGTTGCCGCTCTGGAAGAGAAGCATGAAGTCGTCGCCGCCCACATGGCCGACGAAGTCGCGCTGGGCGTCGCAATGCGCCACCGAGAGGCGCGCCAGCAGGCGGATCATCTGGTCGCCACGCCAGTAGCCGTAGTAGTCGTTGAACGGCTTGAAGTGATTCATGTCGGCGTAGCAGGCGACGAACTCGGTGCCGCTGTCCAGCAGCCGCTGCATGTGCAGGCTGATCGGGATGTTGCCCGGCAGGAAGGTGAGCGGGTTGGCGTGGCGTGCGGCCTCGATGCGCGCCTCCGTCACGCCCCGCACCAGCTGGTCGCCGGTGCCCAGCCCGATGTAGCGGCCGTTGTCGGTCACGATGAAGCCGTCGTTCAGGTAGCGCTGGTCCTGCGAGGTGAGGATGCCCACCAGCTGGTCGACGTCGCAGTCCAGCTCGACCACGCGCGGCGCATGGTTGGCGAAGCTGCTGCAGGGCCTGCGGCCGTGCACCTCGCGAAAGAAGAGCGTGGCGTAGTGGTTCATGAACTGCTGGCGGTTGATCAGCGCCACCGGGCGCGTGCCCTCCAGCACGGCCACCGCATGCAGTTCGGCATGGGTCTTGAAGAGCTGCGCCACCGCGTCGTTGTGGGTGTCGGGCTCCACCGTGGGGGCCTGCAGCACCAACAGGTTGCGCAAGATGCCCGGGCGCGCGTGCTGCCCCTGGTGCGGCAGCACGGCCACCCGCCGGTCCAGCAGCGTCTCCCGTGCGACGGGCTCGATGGACTCGAACGGCAACCGTGCCGGACGCCCGAGCAGGTAGCCCTGGCCGTAGGGAATGTCCAGGTCGCGCAGCGCGCGCAGCTCTTCGCGCGTCTCGATGCCCTCGGCCACCAGGGTGGTGCCGAACACTTCCGCAATGCCCTTGATGGCCTGCAGCATCTGCAGCTTTTCAGGATGCTCGGCGATGTCGCGGATGAAGTACTTGTCGATCTTCACGAAGTCCGGCTTCACCTCGGACCAGAGCCGCAGGCTCGAATGTCCGTCGCCGAAGTCGTCCAGCGCCAGGCGGGCGCCGCTGGCATGCACCTCGCGCACTGCCGCGCGCAGCGAAGCCATGTCCGAGACACGCTCATGCTCGGTGATCTCCAGCACCACCATGCGCGCGGACACGCCCAGCTCGCCCACGGTGCGGCCCAGCAGGCCCGCGCCGCACATCGCCACGCCCGACACCAGCGCATCGGCGCTGATGTTCACGAACACCCTGCCGCCCCGTCCCTCGCGGCCCCACTGCCAGAGCGCGATCACCACGCACAGCAGCTCGAAGTCCTGCAGGATGTGCTCCTGCCGGGCCATCTCCAGCAGGGCATCGGGCCGGTGCAGCGCAGTGCCTTCGGGCCCGCGGATCAGCGCCTCGTGCGCGTAGATCGAGCCCTCGGACAGATCGGCCAGCGGCTGGAACACGCAGTACAGGCCGCCGCCGCGCATCAGCCGGGCGAGCGGCCCCATCCCCTGCCGCGCCTGCGGCGACAGCAGGTCGAGAACGGAGGCGGGCGGAGGGGGCGGGGGCAGCAGCGACGCGGGCAGGGCTGCGGGTGCCGGCGCCTGAAGCGGCACGGGCACAGTCGCGGTGGCGAGTGAGGACACCATGATGACCAGATGAAACGATGGGCCACGTTAGAGTCTGGCAGTGACAGCCGCATGACACCACCGCCGCCGGCGGTGTGGCGTCCCGTGGTGCGGAAACGGCGGCGGGCGATGGCAACGGATGGCCGTGCCATGGGCGCCACGGCGTCCACGCCGCGCCGCGGCACGCGGAAAAAAAGGCACGACGGATGGCTCCGCCGCGCCTTGGGTCAGGTGTGCCGCGCCGCTGGGCGCCCTACAGGGGGCCAGCGGCGATGGGCTCCGATCAGAACCGGTGGCGGATGCCCACGCCGGCGCTGTTGCCGCTGCGCTGGTTGGTGATCTTGTCGTTCATCACCACGGCATAGACGTCGGTGCGCTTGGACAGGAAGTAGTCGTAGCCGATCGAGAACGTCTTGCGGTTCACGTCGGGCGAGGACCAGTCGGTCTTGACCCATTCGGCCAGCAGCTTGCCGTTGCCGATGGGGGCGGATGCGCCCACCTGCAGGGTCTTGCCCTTGGTGTCGGCGGTGTCGCTGATCTTCTTCTCGCCGTAGCTCAGGAAGGGCTTGACCATGCCGAAGTCGTAGGCGCCCAGCAGCATCCAGTACTTCTGGTTGTTGGCCAGCAGGGTGTTGGTGGGGTTGGCGATGTCGGTGTTTTCGTAGAAGCCAGTCAGGGTCAGCGGGCCGCCGAAGTAGAAGAAGTTGGCGCCGAAGTTGTTCTTGCCGCCCTGGCCCGGTTGCTCGCCGAACTGGTACTGCACGTTGGCCGACAGGCCGCCGAACTTGGGCGTGCTGTAGACCACCTGGTTCGACCAGCCCGTGTCGGACGGGGTCATCGCGCGCCAGCCGCTGCCGTTGAAGAGCGGCACGTCCTTGTGCAGCACCAGCGGCGAGAAGGTGAACGAATCACCGAAGGGGTTGCCCACCACCGACGGCAGGAAGTTGGGTGCCATCCAGCGGCCCAGCAGCACGGAGCCGAAGTTGCCCGACAGGCTGACGTTCGCATCGCGCGAGAAGAACGGGTCGTTGGCGAACCGGCCTTGCGTGCCGGTGTCCACCTTGATGAACGAAGTCAGCTGGAAGCTGGCCTTCAGGCCGCCGCCCAGGTCTTCCGTGCCCTTGAAGCCGATCCACGAGGTGGTCAGGCCGCCACTGTCCACCACCGAGCGGCGATTGGCGTCGCCTGCCATCTTGATCGAGCCGACGAACGCGTCGGTCAGGCCGGAGATCTCGACGGTGCTCTGCGCGTGGGCAGCCGTGCCGCACAGCAAAGCGGCTCCGAGGGCGGTCAGGGTTTTTTTCATGGTGTTTCCTGCAGGTGGATGAAAGGGGAATCGGTGGAGGCGAAAAACGAATGCCAGGCGGATGCGCGTCGGCGTCGCGACGCAAACGGTTGGAATATGCGGCAAACGTATCCAGCTGCAAAGCCGAAGCAAGGAGCGTGCCGCCGGGCTGCGCGCTTGCGTGGGACGCGGTGGCGGCTGCCTGAACGGGCGCGCCGGGCGCCGCAACGCCCCAGACGCACGACGCGGCCCCCCGCTTTCCCCTTTGACCTGGCTCAAAACGCGCCCGTAGCGGCGCCGGCACAGTGCGGGCATGTTCTCGCATGCCTCCTTCGCCCCCTTCGCCGAACCCGAGCTGATCGCCGCCGGAGAAGTGTTGCGCCAGCGCCACCAACGGCCCGCCCACGTGCTCCACCTGGACAGTGGCCGCGTGCTGCTGGGCGTGCGCGAGGACGGGCAGATGCGCCACCAGCTCGGCGTCGTCCAGGGCCCGTTCTGGCTGGACGCGGCTGCTGCGCTGCTGGGCCAGCCCTGCGCGGTGGACATGGTTGCCGACACCCGCATCTACCTGCGCCGCATGCCGATCGAGGCGTTCCAGCGCGGCGTGCAGGCGCTCTCGCCCGGCGTGCAGGGGCTGGTGCGCAGCCTGGCCAGCGGCTACTGCCGCCAGACCGAGCTGGCCGTGAGCCGGCTGGCGCAGGACGCCGAGGCGCGCTGCGCGCAGTGGCTGCTGGAGCACGCCCAGCCTGAAGGCGGAGACGGCTTGGCCGGCGCTGGCGACGCCGGCCTGCTGCGCGTCACCCTGCAGCAGCGCAAGCGACTGATTGCAGCGCAGCTGGGTATCGCGCCCGAAACCTTCTCGCGCGTGCTGCGGCAGTTGCGCGAACAGGGCCTGGTCGCCGGCACCGGCAGCGTGCTCCACCTGCCCCGGCCGCAGGCGCTGCGGGCCGTCGCCGAAGTCTGAACTGGGGGCGCGGCGCTCGGGCCACATGCCCTGCGGCGGCCGGTCCGGGGCAGGGTTTTCCTGCCCGCCATTGAGGGTTGCCCCGAACCCGGCGCGCGCGGGGCGCTGCGTATATTGGGGCACGACCACCCCGTTTTGCCCGCCTTCCATGTCCCGCGCCCCATTGCCGCTGCTCATCCAAGGTGCCTCCTGCGCGGAGGCGGCATGACACCGCCAGCGGCTGCATCCCCGGCGCTGACCGGGCTGGGACCCGACTCCTCGAACCCCTTCCTCGACTCCGTTGCGGATTCCGCCGCCGCCGACGAGCCCGCCGGCTGGCTGCTGCCCGGCGCGCTCGTCGTCAAGCTGGTGGCGGTGGCGCTGCTGGCCGTGCTGCTGGCCGGCAGCACCGCCGCCTGGCTGGTGTCGTATGCCTCCACGCAGGCGGCGATGCGCCGGCTGGTGAGCCAGCAGAACGACGAGGTGGAGGTGGTGGCCCGCCTGCTGGCCAGCAAGATCGAGCAGAGCCAGCGGGTGCTCTCCACCGTGGCCGACGGCATCGCCCCCGGCGTGCTGGAGAACGCCCAGTCGGTGGAATGGCTGGTGCAGCAGGGACTGCCGGCGGTGCGGTTCTTCGACGCCATGCAGGTGGCGCGCAAGGACGGGCAGCTCAGCGTCAACCTGCAGTCCGGCAAGCTGCAGCAGCCTGCGGCGCTGGACCCGGCCGAGCGCGACTACCTGCTGCGCACCATCGTGGAGGGCAAGCCCCTCGTCTCGGACCTGATCGGCACGGCCGCGGGCGATGCCCGCGTGATGCTCACCATGCCGCTGCGCCAGGGCGATGGCCCGGTCAGCGGTGCGGTGGCCGGCGTCCTGCGGCTGCAGTCGCAGGGGCTGCTGCCGCAGTCCATGGCCATGCCGGCGCGCGAAGAATCCCGGCTGATCGTCTTCACGCGCGAGGGCGTGATCCTGTCGCATCCGCAGCGCGAACGCGTGCTGGGCCACGTGCGTGACGAGCCGGGCCTGGCCGCCGTCTACGCCCGCTGGCAGCAGCAGGAGCAGGCCCTCAAGGGCCAGGGCTTCACCGACCGCGTGGCGGGCCATGTGGTCAGCATGGCCGGCGTGCCGCTGCCGCAGTGGATGGTCGCCCGGGTGAGCGACGCGCAGGCGCTGATGGCGCCGGCCGAGGGCGCGCAGCGCGCGGCCTGGTGGATGGCTGGCGGCGGCGTGCTGGCGGTTGCCGGGCTGGCGGCGCTGGCGATGCTGTGGATCGCCCGGCCGCTGGCGCAACTGGGCGCCCGCGCCCGGCGCATGCTGCGCGCGCAGGCAGGCGAGGCCGGCGCGGGCGACGGCTGGCCGCGTTCGCGTGGCGAGGTGGATGCGCTGGTGAGCGTCTGCACGCAGATGGCGTCGCAGCGCGCGCGGGAACAGCGCCAGGCCCACATCACGGCAGCGCGGCTGGGCACGCTGCTGGCGCATGCGCCGGTCGGCATCGTCATCACGCAGGGTGAGGTGCTGGAGGTGGCGGGCGTGCAGGCGGCGCGCATGCTGGGCTATTCGCCGGCCGAGCTGCAGGGCCTGCCGGCGCGGGCCATGCACGCCAGCCAGGGCGACTACGACCAGTGGCGCAAGCGCGTGCGGCAGGCCTTCGCGGCGCACGGCAGCTTCGACGGCGACGTACGCTTTCGCCGCAAGGAGGGCAGCTCCGTCTGGGCGCGCGTGCTGGCGTATCGCGCCGGCTCGGCCACGCCGGGGCCGGCGTCCGCCGGCACCGTGTGGCTGCTGGAGGACATCACCGCCGAGCGAGGCTCGCGCCAACTGCGCGGCTGGGCGGCCGGGCACGATCCGCTCACGCGGCTGCTGAACCGGGGCGCCTTCATGGAGCGGCTGGCCGAGCTGATGAGCGTGCGCGCCCAGGGCGGGCCCACGGCGCCCGCGCCACTGCCGGGCGCCGAGGCCGACGCGCTGGCGGTGCTGTTCATGGACCTGGACCACTTCACCGTCATCAATGACGTCGCCGGGCACGATGCCGGCGACGAGGTGCTGCGCCATGTCGCCCGGCTCATCGAAGAGCAGGTGCGCCACGTGGGCTGGGCGGCGCGGCTGGGCGGCGACGAATTCGCGGTGGTGTTGCCGGCCTGCTCGCCCTCGCGCGGCAACGAGATCGCCGAGCTCATCCGCCTGGCCATCGCCGCGTGGGAGCCTTCCTTCGGTGGCCGCAGCTTCCTCGTCAGCACCAGCGTGGGCCTGGTGGTGCTGGAAGACAGCGTCACCGGCGAGGAACACGTCAACCACCTGCTGCGTGCGGCCGACATGGCGTGCTATGAAGCCAAGCGCCGGGGCCGCAACCAGGTGCACACGATGCGGCTGCGGCCGTGATGGCTGCAGCTCCGCCGCTCGTGACGACCGGCCGCTGACCCACGCGCTCGGCGGTATGGTCCCCTGCAGCGCGGTGCTTCAGCCGCCCGGCCGGCGGCGCCTCAGTGGGGCACGACGCGCAGCACGCGGCCCGGCGCGCTGTCGGTGAGCAGGTAGAGCGCGCCCTCCGGCCCGGTGCGCACATCGCGCATTCGCTCCCCCAACTCCCGGAACAAGGTCTCCTGCGCGCCCGGCGCGCCGCCCTGCAGCGGCACGCGGCGCACCGATCGTTCCTTCAGCGCCGCCACGAAGAGGCTGCCGCGCCAGGCGGGGAACAGGGCTCCGTCGTAGTAGCTCATGCCGGCCGGCGCGATGGACGGTGTCCACTCCGCCAGCGGCGGCTGCACGCCCGGCAGCGTGCGGTAGGGCGTGATGCGCGCGCCGGTGTAGTCCACGCCGCTGGTGGTCATCGGCCAGCCGTAGTTGCCGCCGGGCACGATGCGGTTGAGTTCGTCGCCACCCTTGGAGCCGTGCTCGTGCTGGTAGAGCGTATTCAGTGCCGGCACCCAGGCCAGGCCCTGCGGGTTGCGGTGACCCAGGCTGTAGATTTCGGGCAGCACGCCGGCCCGGCCGACGAACGGGTTGTCGGCCGGCACGCTGCCGTCGCGCGTCACGCGCACGGTCTTGCCCACGTGCGAATCCATGCGCTGCGCATCGGTGCGCTCGACATTGCCGTCGCCCAGCGTGACCACCAGCGTGCCGTCGCCCAGCAGCGCCATGCGGGCGCCGAAATGCTGGTCGTGCGGCTTGGCGGGCTGCGAAGTGAAGAGCGTCCGCAGGTCCTGCAGGCGGTTGCCGTCCAGGCGCCCGCGCACCACGCGCAGGTGGTTGGCCTGGGGCGTGCCGTGCGCGAACGACAGGTAGATCCAGCCGTTGCGGGCGAAGTCCGGGTCGACCAGCACGTCGAAGAGCCCCGCCTGTCCGGCGACCAGCACGGGCGGCAGTCCCTCCACGGGCTGCGGCTGCAACAGGAGCCGGCCGTCCGCATCGCGTGCGATCACCCGCAGGCGCCCGGCCCGCTCGGTCACCAGCAGCCGGCCGTCGGGCAGGAAGGCGGCGGCCCACGGAAATTCCAGCCCGCTCGCGACCGCCTCGACCCGGTAGCCGGCGGCCTGGGCCGGCACCGGCGGCCAGCCCGCGACGAGGGCCAGCGCCGCAGTGCCGACCCAGCGCCAGGCAGTGCCCCTTCGCGGTCCGGGGTGTTGGTGGCTGCGGCGCGCGAGGGGCATCATGGCGGAAGTATCGACCAGCTCCCCGTCTCCCCGCCATGCCCCTTGTTGCCGCCGGTTTTCCTCCCGCACCCGTCGCCTGGCCACGGCGGCTCGCGGCGTTCGGCCTGGCCCTGCTGTTCGCCACTGTGTGGGGCACGCTGGTGCAGACGCAGTTCAATCTGGCGGCCGTGACCGGGCTGGGCGTGGAGCTTCCATTGGCCACGCGTGCACTCACCACGGCGCAGGATCTGGCGGGCTTCGGCCCGGTCTATGCCGGCATCGTGCTGGCCGGCTGGCTGCCCGCATTCGCGGTGGCCGCCTGGCTGTCGGCGCGAAGGCCGGCCTGGCGCACCGCGCTGTACGCGCTGGCCGCCACGGCCGGGCTCGTCGCCGCCGTCCGGATGGTCGATGCCGTGGCGCCCATGCCGGTGCTGATCTATGCCACACGCACGTGGGTGGGGCTGGGGTGCATGGCCATCGGCAGCGGACTGGGCGGGGCGCTGTTCGCGGCGTGGAGCCGGCAACGGCGCTAGGGGTGGGCGGGGCGGGCTTCGCTGGGCCGGGCAGCAGGCCGCCGGGGCGGCTGGCGCTCCAGCGCCGCAGCCGCCCTCACAGCGCAGGGTGAAGGGCGCGGGCAGGCCGACCGGAGCGGAGCGGTTCCCGTCACCGCCCCAGCCCGAAGCGTCATCCCAGCCGGCCCAATGCACGCAGCACGTTCTCTGCCGTGGCAGGGGCCTGCAGCTGCACCGGCGCGTCGCCGCCGCGCGCTGCTGCCACGGCATTGCGCAGGGCCTCGTACACGCTGATGGCCAGCATGAAGGGCGGCTCGCCCACGGCCTTGCTGCCGCCCACGTTGTCTTCGCGGTTGGCCTCGTGCCACAGGTCCACCTTGAAGCGGGCGGGAACGTCGCCGGTGGCCGGTATCTTGTACGTGCTGGGCGCGTGGGTGGACAGCACGCCCTTGTCGTTCCACACCAGCTGCTCGGTGGTGAGCCAGCCCATGCCCTGCACGAAGCCGCCCTCGATCTGGCCGATGTCGATGGCCGGGTTGATGCTGCGGCCCACGTCGTGGAGGATATCCACCGCCAGCACGCGCGATTCGCCGGTCAGCGTGTCGATGGCGACCTCGGTGCAGGCCGCGCCGTAGGCGAAGTAGTAGAAGGGCCGGCCGGTCAGCGTGGCCTTGTCGTAGTGGATCTTCGGCGTGCGGTAGAAGCCATCGCTCCAGAGCTGGATGCGGTTGGCGTAGGCCGCCTTGACCACCTCGTCCCAGTCGCGCTCCTGGGTGGGCGAGATGACGCGCCCGCCCGCGAAGCGGATGGAGCCCGCGCCGCAGCCGTCCAGCCCGCAGACGAACGCGGCCAGGTTGTCGCGCACGTGCCGCGCGGCGAACTGCGCGGCGCGGCCGTTCAGGTCGGTGCCGCTGGAGGCGGCCGTGGCGCTGGCGTTGGGCACCTTGGCCGTGTCGCTGGCGGTGACCAGCACCCGCGCCATCGGCACGCCTAGCTCGTCGGCCACGATCTGCGCCACCTTGGTGTGCAGGCCCTGGCCCATCTCGGTGCCGCCGTGGTTCACCTGCACGCTGCCGTCGGTATAGACGTGCACCAGCGCCCCGGCCTGGTTGAACAGCGTGGCAGTGAAGCTGATGCCGAACTTGACCGGCGTGAGGGCCAGGCCCCGTTTCAGCACGGGGCTGTCCGCATTCCATGCCGAAATGGCCGCCTGCCTTTGCCGGTATTGCGCCGTCTGCTCCAGTTCTGGTAGCAGGTCGTGCAGGATGTTGTCCTCCACCGGCATCTGGTAGTGGGTGACGTTGCGATCGGTGGTGCCGTAGAGGTTGGCCAGGCGCACGTCCAGCGCGTCGCGGCCCAGGGCACGGGCGATGTCGCCCAGGATGGCCTCGATGACGATCACGCCCTGCGGCCCGCCGAAGCCCCGGAAGGCCGTGTGGCTCTGCGTGTTCGTCTTGCAGCGGTACGAGGCGATCTCCACGTCTTCGAGGAAGTAGGCGTTGTCCGCGTGGAACACGGCGCGGTCGGCCACCGGCCCCGAGAGGTCGGCCGAGAAGCCGCAGTTGGCGGCCATCTGCAGCTTCAGGCCGGTGATGCGCCCATCGTCGCCATAGCCCACGTCGTATTCGTAGGCGAAGGGGTGGCGCTTGCCGGTGACCATGAAGTCGTCTTCGCGGTCCAGCCGCAGCTTGACCGGCCGGCCCAGCTTGTGCGCGGCCACCGCCGCCCACACGGCCAGGTGGCCGGCCTGCGTCTCCTTGCCGCCGAAGCCGCCGCCCATGCGCCGGCATTCGACCCGCACGGCATGGTTGTCCAGGCCCAGCGCGTGAGCCACCCAGTGCTGCACCTCGCCTGGGTGCTGGGTGCTGGAATGGATGGACCACTGCCGCTGCTCCAGCGGCACGGCATAGGCGATCTGGCCTTCCAGGTAGAAATGTTCCTGCCCGCCGACCTCGAAGGCGCCCTGCAGGCGATGCGGGGCGCGGGCCAGCGCGGCGGGCGCGTCGCCGCGCCGCACGAAGACGGGCGGCAGCACATAGCTTGCCTGCGCCAGCGCGTCCTGCACCGTCAGCACGGCGGGCAGGGGCGTGATGTCGAGCGTGACCAGGCGGGCCGCGCGGCGCGCCTGCATCACCGATTCGGCCACCACCAGGCCCACCACCTGGCCCACGTGCTGCACGGTATCGATGGCGAAGACGGGTTCGTCGTGCGCGAAGGCGGCCAGCAGCTTGTCGCCCGGCACATCGGCGGCCAGCACCACGCCGCGCACGCCGGGCAGCGACAGGGCCGCGTCGGTGCGCACCGCGTTCAGGCGGCCGTGCGCCACCGGCGACAGGATGGGCGCGGCGTAGAGCGTGCCCTTCAGCTCGGGCAGGTCGTCGATGTAATGCGCCAGGCCGGCGACCTGGGCGCGCGCGCTTTCGTGCGGGTGCGAGCGGCCCATGGCGTTTTCCTGCGCTGGTGCGCTGGCCGGAACCGGGGGCTGGGCGGCCATCGGGCCGGCAGCGCCTTGTGCGTCGGCGCGCGCGGCGACGGGGTCGTCGCCCGCGTCGCGGCTCAGGGGGGTGGCGTGGGGTTTCATGCTGCCACCTCCGGGGTGCGGGCGGGCGCGGACGCTGCCAGCAGGCCGGGGCGCTGCGCGTGCAGTTGCTCCAGCGATATCGGGTGCGCGCTGTCCTTCGCGCCTTCCGGGCTTTCGCGCCAGAAGCGCTCCATCAACGCGCCCAGCACCGTGCGGCGGTATTCGCCGCTGGCCCGCATGTCGGAGATGGGGCTGAATTCGGCCTGCAGCACGCCAGCCGCCTGCTGCAGGGTGGCGGCCGTCCACGGCTGGCCCACCAGGGCGGCTTCGGTCTGGCGCGCCCGTGCCGGCGTGGCCGCCACACCGCCCGCGCCGATGCGGGCCGCGGTCACGCGGCCGTCTGCCACCTGCAGATGCAGCACCAGGCAGACCGCGGAGATGTCGTCGTCGAAGCGTTTGGACACCTTGTAGGCCGCCAGCCGCGCACCGGCCTCAGGCAGCGGCACGTCGATGCGCACGAGCAATTCGTCGGCGGCCATCAAGTTCTGGCGGTAGCCGGTGTAGAGGTCTTCCAGCGCCAGCGTGCGTTCGCCCTGCACGCTGGCCAGCACCACCTGGGCGCCCAGCGCGATCAGCAGCGGCATCGAGTCGCCGATGGGCGAGCCGTTGGCGACGTTGCCGCCCAGCGTGCCGGAATTGCGCACCGGCAGCCCGGCGAAGCGCGTGGCGAAGCCGTGCAGCTGCGGCCAGTGGGTGCAGAGCGCCTTGAAGGCATCGGCCAGCGAGGCCGCCGCGCCGATGCGCAGCATGCCGCCTGCCTCGTCGATGCGGCGCAGCGGCGCGGCCCGGGTCACGTCCAGTACCTGCGCGAACTGGCGATGCTGCTTGGTGACCCAGAGGCCGACGTCCGTGGTGCCGGCCACGACCTGCGCGCCGGGGCAGGCGGCCCGGGCGGCCAGCAGTTCTTCGAGCGTCGTCGGGGCGATGTAGGTCGAATGGGCTTCCGGCGCCGATCCCTCCAGGGCCAGCTGCTCCAGTTTTTGTAGCAAAAGCGGGGCATCGACCTGCACGCCGGGCAGCGACTGCATCTGCTCGGCCGCATCCAGGATGGGCCGGTAGCCGGTGCAGCGGCACAGGTTGCCGGACAGCTCCTCGGCCGCCAGCGCGCGGGTGATCGTGCGTCCTTCGCACACATGGTTCTGGTACATGCCGAAGAGGCTCATCACGAAGCCGGGGGTGCAGAACCCGCACTGCGAGCCGTGGCACTGCACCAGTGCCTCCTGGGCCGGGTGCAGGGTGCCGGCGGCGGGGTCGGCGGCCGGCGTGCTGGCGCCACCGGTCGGCGCGGCCGGCTGGATCAGCGGGTCGGCCGTCAGGTCTTCGACCGTCCACAGCGCCATGCCGTCGATGGAGTGCGCCAGCCGGATGCAGCTGTTGATGGCCTGGTAGTGCACCCGGCCGTCGCGCGCCTCGCCCAGCACCACCGTGCAGGCGCCGCAGTCGCCTTCGCCGCAGCCTTCCTTGGTGCCGGTGGCGCCCAGGTCTTCGCGCAGCACCTCCAGCAGCGTGCGGTCGGGCGGCACGCCGTGCAGCACCTGGGGCTGGCCGCGGCGGATGAAGCGGATGGGGCGGGTGGGTAGGGGGGTCATGCGGGGTGGGCGCCTGGTTGTGTCGTGATGGCCATGGGTTGCGCGGGCCGGGTTCTTCGTGATTGTGGCCTGCGGCGGGCAAAAGAAAAGCACGGCGCGTGCCGGCCGTCCCGGTCGCCGCGGCCGGCGGGGTGCGAGGTGCGGACAGGTGCGGTGTACAGTCGCTGCCACCCACTTTCGACACGCCGTGACGGCCCGCCGCCGGCGCGCGCCACGCGCAGGCCCCGCCATGCTGCGGCAAACGACGCCGGGCGGCATACGCGCCGCCGTATGACAGGAATGCATCTGCCGGTATGCGAGACCAAGCCCTCTTCGACAAGATCGACCTTCATCTCATCAGGGTGTTGCATACCGTGCTAACCGAACGCAGCGTTTCCCGGGCGGCCGTCAGGCTGGGCATGCACCAGCCGGCGGTGTCGGCCGCGCTGCGCCGCCTGCGCGGGCTGGCGGGCGATCCGCTGCTGGTGCGCTCGGGCACCGGCATGCAGCCCACCGACGCGGCGCTGCGCATGGTGGCGCCGGCCGGGGCCATCCTGCGTTCCGCCGAGGCGCTCTTTTCCGACGCGCGCGGCTTCGATGCCCGCACCGCCACCCGCACCTTCCGCATCGCCGCCAGCGACTACCTCGACCCGCTCTTCCTGCCGCGCCTGGTGGCCCACATCAAGGCCGAAGCGCCGCTTTGCCCGGTCGAGGTGCTGCCCCTGTCGGCCGACGCGCACTACCACGCGCACCTGGAGCAGGGCGAGGTGGACGTGGTCATCGGCAACTGGCCCCAGCCGCCCGAAGACCTGCACATGGCGCGCCTCTTCGGCGACGAGGTGGTCTGCCTGGTGGCTGCCGGGCACCCGGCCGTGCGGCGCGGCTGGACGGCCGAGGAATGGCTGGCCGCCGAGCACATCGCGCCCACGCCGACCCACCCGGGCGCGCGCGGCGTGATCGACGCCCACCTCGACGCCCAAGGGCTCAGCCGGCGCATCGCCGCCCGCTGCGCGCATTTCAGCCTGATCCCGGACATGGTGGCATCCAGCTTGCTTGTGCTGACCACCGGCCGGCAGTTCTGCGAGCGGTTCACCGAGCGCCTGCCGCTGGCCGTGCTGCCGCCGCCGATCGCCTTTCCCCGCCTGATGTACTACCAGCTCTGGCATGCCCGTTCGCACCATTCGGCGGCGGCGCTGTGGCTGCGCGAAAGCGTCAAGGCGGTGGCTGCATCGCTACGAAAAACATAGCTGGCCGTGCCCGTTCCGCCAGCGCGGAATGCGGGTTCGGCCGCACGGATCCCCGCAGAACTTAAGCCACAATCGCCCCCATGAATCCTTCTGCTTCCACCCCCGCCACGGCCGCTGGCGCCGCCGGTGCGGCCGGCGCCGCGCCGCCGCGCCTGCAGCTCGCGGGCATCACCAAGCGCTACCCGGCAGTGGTGGCCAACAGCGGCGTGTCGCTCACCGTGCAGCCGGGCGAGGTGCATGCGGTGCTGGGCGAGAACGGCGCCGGCAAATCGACGCTGATGAAGATCATCTACGGCGCCGTGAAGCCCGACGAAGGCGCCATCCATTTCAACGGCCAGCCGGTGCACATCCGCAACCCGCAGGAAGCGCGGGCCCTGGGCATCGCCATGGTGTTCCAGCACTTCAGCCTGTTCGACACGCTGACCGTGGCCGAGAACGTGTGGCTGGGGCTGGACAAGCACCTGACGCTGGCCGAAGTCACTCAGCGCATCACCGCCACCGCGGCCGAATACGGCCTGGACATCGACCCCCAGCGCCCCGTGCACACGCTGAGCGTGGGCGAGATGCAGCGGGTGGAGATCATCCGCGCGCTGCTCACCCAGCCGCAGCTGCTAATCCTGGACGAGCCGACCTCGGTGCTGACGCCCCAGGCGGTCGAGAAGCTCTTCGTGGTGCTGCGCAAGCTGGCCAGCGAGGGCTGCAGCATCCTCTACATCAGCCACAAGCTGCATGAGATCCGCGCCCTGTGCACCGCCTGCACGGTGCTGCGCGGCGGCAAGGTGACGGGCGTGTGCAACCCGGCCGAGGAATCGAACGCTTCGCTCTCGCGCCTGATGATCGGCGCCGAGCCGCCGGCGCTCACCCACCGCCCGGCGAAGCGGGGCGACACGGTGCTGCGCGTGCAGTCCCTCTCCCTGCCGCGCACCGACGCCTTCGGCGTGGACCTGGTCGGCCTCGACTTCAAAGTGCGGGCGGGCGAGGTGGTGGGCATCGCCGGGGTGTCCGGCAACGGCCAGAAGGAACTGCTCTACGCGCTGTCCGGGGAAGACCAGCGCGCCCAGCCGGCCATGGTGCAGGTGGCGGGCCGGCCCGCCGGCCGGCTGAACCCGCGCCAGCGCCGCGCCCTGGGCCTGCACTTCGTGCCCGAGGAACGCCTGGGCCGGGGCGCCGTGCCCACCATGGGCCTGGCGCACAACCTGCTGCTGACGCGCGGCAACTGCGTGGGCGCCGGGGGCTGGCTGCGCACCGGCGCGCTGGCCGACCATGCCCGCGCCATCATCGAGCGCTTCCATGTCAAGGCGGGCGGGCCGCAGGCGGCCGCCAAGTCGCTGTCGGGCGGCAACCTGCAGAAGTTCATCGTCGGCCGCGAGATCGACGCGAACCCCAAGCTGCTGATCGTCTCGCAGCCCACCTGGGGCGTGGACGTGGGCGCTGCCGCGCAGATCCGCGGCGAGATATTGGCGCTGCGCGATGCGGGCTGCGCCGTGCTGGTGCTGAGCGAAGAACTGGACGAGCTGTTCGAGATCTGCGACCGCCTGCTGGTCGTAGCCAAGGGCCACCTGTCGCCGTCCATCGACCGGCAGGACGCCACGGTCGAGCGCATCGGCGAATGGATGAGCGGGCTGTGGGAACAGCCGCGCACATCGGCGGTGGTGGCGAAGGAGCTGGCCCATGCTTAAGCTCGAACCCCGTCCGCAGGCGTCGCGCTGGTGGACCTACGGCTCGCCGCTGCTGGCGCTGGTCGTCACGGTGCTGATCGGCGTGGCACTCTTCGCCGCGCTGGGCAAGGACCCGGTGCGCGGCCTGCAGATCTTCTTCTGGGAGCCCATCAAGTCGCCGTATGCCATCGGCGAACTGATGGTCAAGGCCACGCCGCTCTTGCTCATCGCGCTGGGGCTGGCCGTGTGCTTCCGCTCCAACGTCTGGAACATCGGCGCCGAAGGGCAGTTCGTCATCGGCGCGGTGGCGGCAGGCGGCATCGCCCTGATGGCCGACAAGACCACCGGCCCGTGGATCGTCCTGGCCATCCTCTTGGCCGGCGTGCTGGGCGGCATGTTCTGGGCCGGCATCACGGCGCTGTTGCGCGACCGGTTCAACGCCAACGAGATCCTGGTCAGCCTGATGCTGGTCTACGTCGCCACGCTGCTGCTGGGCTACCTGGTCTACGGCCCGTGGAAGGACCCGATGGGCTACAACTTCCCGCAGACCAAGACCTTCGAGCGCGTGACGCAGATCCCCCGTCTGATGCAGGGCTCGCGGCTGAGCATCGGGCTGCCGATCGCGCTGGCGGCGGCGGCGGCGCTCTGGGTGTTCCTGTTCCGCACCCGCGCCGGCTTCGCGCTGCAGGTCGGGGGGCTCGCGCCCGCGGCAGCACGCTACGCGGGCTTCTCGTCGCGGCGGGCGCTCTGGACGGCGCTGCTGATCTCCGGCGGCGCTGCCGGCCTGGCGGGCGCCCTGGAAGTGGCCGGCCCGATCGGCCAGCTCACGCCCTACGTGCCGGCCGGCTACGGTTTTGCCGCCATCATCGTCGCCTTCGTCGGGCGGCTGCATCCGGTCGGCATGGTGTTCTCGGCCATCCTGATGAGCATGTTCTACATCGGCGGAGAGCTGGCGCAGTCACGCCTGGGGCTGCCCAAGTCGCTCACCGGCGTCTTCCAGGGCCTGCTTCTATTCACGCTGCTGGCCTGCGACACGCTCATCGCCTACCGCGTCCGCTGGGTCGGCGCATCCCCCCAACCAGGAGCCCGCTGATGGAGTCCTACGCATTGCTGCTGGGCTCCACGCTCAGCGCCGGCACCGTGCTGGCCATCGCCGCGCTCGGCCTGCTGATCAACGAGAAGGCCGGCATCGTCAACCTGGGGGCCGAGGGCATGATGCTCTGCGCCGCCATCGCCGGCTTCGCCACCGTGGTGCACACCGGCAACACCTGGCTGGGCTTTGCGGCCGGCATGGCGGTGGGGGCCTTGCTGGCGGCCGTGTTCGGCGTGCTGGTGATCTGGCTGAACACCAACCAGTACGCCACCGGCCTGGCGCTCAGCCTGTTCGGCGTGGGTTTCTCGGCTTTCGCCGGCATCAGCTACGTGCAGGCCAAGCTGCCCGAGCTGCCGCGCTACGCCATTCCCGTGCTGGGCGACATTCCGCTCGCCGGGCCGGCGCTCTTTCGCCAGCACCCCCTGGTCTACCTGACGATGCTGCTGGTGGCGGCGCTGGTGTGGTTCCTCTACCGCTCGCGCGCCGGACTGGTGCTGCGCTCGGTGGGCGAATCGCCCGAATCGGCCCATGCGCTGGGCTATCCAGTGCGGCGTATCCGCCTGCTGGCGGTGATGGCGGGCGGCGCGCTCTGCGGGCTGGCGGGGGCCTACATCTCCACGGTCTACACGCCGCTCTGGGTGGAAGGCATGGTGGCAGGCCGCGGCTGGATCGCGCTGGCGCTCACCACTTTCGCCACCTGGCGGCCGGCACGGGTATTGCTGGGTGCCTATCTGTTCGGCGGCGTGACGATGCTGCAGTTCCACCTGCAGGCATCCGGCGTGCAGGTGGCCAGCCAGTTGCTCAGCATGCTGCCGTATGTGGCCACCATCGTGGTGCTGGCGCTGATCTCGCGCAACCCGGCCTGGATCCGCGCCAACATGCCGGCCTCGCTGGGCAAGCCGTTCTATGCCGGCTCATAATCCGCCGCCCCGTTTCGCCGTTTTTTGTTTCGTTTCGATTGAGATCTTCCCAGAAAGACAAGCCATGACCCAACTGACCAAACGATCCTTCCTGCAGGCCGCGACCCTGTCCGCCGTGGCTGCCGCCGCCCTGGTGGGCTGCGGCAAGAAGGAGGAGCCCGCTGCCGCGGCCCCCGCCGCCGCGCCCGCCGCCGCTGCCGCGCCCGCTGCGGCCAACACGCCGCTGAAGATCGCATTCGCCTACGTCGGCCCGGTCGGCGACGGCGGCTGGTCGTTCGCCCACGACAACGGCCGCAAGGCGCTCGAAAAGGAATTCGGCGACAAGGTCGTCACCAGCTTCGTGGAAAGCGTGCCCGAGTCCGCCGACGCCGAACGCGTGCTGCGCGACATGGCCGGCCAGGGCAACAAGCTGATCTTCGGCACCACGTTCGGCTACATGGAATCGATCCAGAAGATCGCCCCCGACTTCGCCGACGTGAAGTTCGAGCACGCCACCGGCTACAAGACCGCGGCCAACGTGCGCACCTACGACAGCCGCACCTATGAAGGCGCCTACATGGCCGGCGTGATCGCTGGCGCCATGACCAAGACCAACACGCTGGGCGTGGTGGGTTCGGTGCCGATCCCCGAGGTGATCCGCAACATCAACAGCTTCACGCTGGGCGCGCAGTCGGTCAACCCGAACATCAAGACCAAGGTCGTGTGGGTGAACGAATGGTTCAGCCCACCGAAGGAAACCGAAGCCGCCACCTCGCTGATCAACGGCGGCGCCGACGTGCTGTTCCAGAACACCGATTCGCCCGCCGTGCTGAAGACCGCGCAGGAAAAGGGCAAGCGCGCCTTCGGCTGGGACAGCGACATGACCGCCTACGGCCCCAAGGCCCACCTGGCATCGGCCATCATCAACTGGGGCCCGTACTACATCAAGGCCACCCGCGACGTGCTGGACGGCAAGTGGACCACCGGCCAGAGCTGGTGGGGCGTGAAGGAAGGCGCGATCGATCTCGTCTCCATCGCCGACGACGTGCCTGCCGACACCAAGGCCAAGGTCGAAGCCGTGAAGAACGGCCTGAAGGACGGCAGCTTCGTGATCTGGAAGGGCCCCATCGTCGGCCAGGACGGCAAGGAAGTGCTGGCCAAGGACGCCGTGGCGGACGACAAGTTCCTGGGCGGCCTGAACTTCTACGTCAAGGGCGTGGAAGGCAACGTGCCTGGCGGCGACAAGAAGTGAGGCGGTCTCCATCGCCGGCTTGATGTTGGCGATGTAGGACACGAAAGCAAAAAGGGCTGCCCGAGGGCAGCCCTTTTTCTTGGCGCAACGTACTGGCCTGCGTTCGCGCCGCCTCATACGGATTCGCCTTCAACCGTCTAACGCAAGTTGGTTCGCCTCGCCGTGCTTCAGCACTGTCTTCGGCTTCCCGCCTCGTTATCCGATGGAAGGCAAACCCGTATCAATACTCATCGAAGATGCGCTGGATCTCGCGGGGGTCGGTGGTGCGGGTCAGCGCCAGCATCAACAGGATGCGTGCCTTCTGCGGCGTATGCATCATCGACGACACGAAGCCCTCCTGCGCGAACTGGCCCACCGGCGTGACCATGCCGCTGGGAACGCGGGAGGCCACGACCACCGCCAGGCCCTTCTGCCGTGCGGCCTTCAGGCTCTCGAAAGTGGTGTTGGGCATGTTGGCATGGCCCACGCCCGCGTTCACGATGCCCCGCGCACCCAGCGCGGCGATGGCATCGACGATGGCGCCGTCCGAACCCAGCGTGGTGTAGTTGATGTCCACGCGCGGCAGCGTCTTCAGTGCGGAGACGTCGAATTCGCTGCGCACCGTGTGGCGCTTGAGCGGCTGCGCGACGAAGTAGGGCACCGCGTTCTGCATGTACCCGAGGTCGCCGCCGTCCAGGGTCCTGAAGGTGGCGACGTTGGTGGCGTTCGTCTTCGTGACGCCGAAGGCGCCGCTGATCGTATCGTTCATGGCCACCGTTACGCCTTTGTCACGCGCCTGCGGACTGGCGGCCAGTGCCACGGCATTGGCCAGGTTCAGGGGGCCGTCCGCGCTCATGCCGGTGCTGGGGCGCATCGAGCCGACCAGCACCACTGGCTTGGCGCTCTTGACGACGAGGTTCAGAAAATAGGCGGTTTCTTCCAGCGTGTCGGTGCCGTGGGTGATGACCACGCCATCCACGTCGCCCGCCGCGAGGATCTCGTTGGTGCGCCGCGCCAGCGTGAGCCAATTGTCGATGCCGAGCTTGGAACTGCCGACGTTGAAGACCTGCTCGCCGGTGATGGTGGCGAACTTCTCGATCTCCGGCACCGCCGCGACCAGGGCTTCGACGCCCACGGGCTTGAGCCCGCTGGAGAGCCCGTAGTCGGTCAGGGCCAGGCTGTTGGCGCCCCGGCTGGCGATGGTGCCGCCCGTGGCCAGGATGGCAACGTGGGGCTTGAGCGCGGCCTGCTGTGCCAGCGTCTGGCCGGCGGCCCCGAGCAGGCCGGCGGCCGTCAGCAGCGTGAAGAGAAAGCTTCTTTTGTTCATGGTGCGATGTGGTGGTGGTGGTGAAAAAACGAGGGGGGTGGTGTACGGCCCGGGTCAGCGCTCCAGCACCCGGCCCGGCCGCTGCCCCGTCGGCTGCCGGCCGTCCCAGACCTGCTGGCCGTTGACCCACACGCCCTCGATGCCGCGGCTCGCCTGCACCGGCCGGTCGAAGGTGGCCAAGTCCTGGACCTGCGCTGCGTCGAACACCACGAGGTCGGCCTTCCAGCCGGCGCGCAGCAGGCCGCGGTCGGCGAGGCCATAGTTCTCCGCGGCCATGCCGGTCATCTTGTGGACGGCCGCCTCCAGCGTCAGCAGCCCTTTTTCGCGCACCAGCCGCGACAGGACGCGCGTGAAGGTGCCCCACTGGCGCGGGTGCGGATGCGGATCGAAGGGCAGGCCGTCGGAGCCGACCATGGTGCGCGGGTGCGCCAGGATGCGCTCCACGTCGCGCTCGTCCATCAGGAAGTAGATGGCGCCCGCGGGCGCGAGCCGCTGCAGCATGGCCTCGTCGTCCAGCCCCCATTCGCGCTGCAGGTCGGCGTAGTCGCGGCCCTGGGCCGAGGGGTCGCCTTTCGACCAGGCGATGAGCGTGCGCCGTGCCAACCGCACACGGTCCAGGCGCAGCATCGTGGAGGTGGCGGGGTACGGGTGGCAATCGAGGCACACGGGCTGCAGCAGGCCGGCCCGGTCGATGCGCGCGAGCGTCTCCAGCGAGCGGCCGTGGTTGCGCTCGCCGGCCAGCTTGTGGTGCGAGAACACGACGCGGGCGCCGAGCGCTCGGCCGATGTCCAAGGCTTCTTCGATGGCTTCGTCGATGTGGTCTGCTTCGTCGCGCAGGTGGGTGGCATAGACCATGCCCGCGCGGCCGCGCATGGCCGCGCCGATGTCGATGATCTCTTGCGTGGTGGCGTGCTGCGCGGGCGGGTAGAAGGTGCCGGTGGAGAGGCCGAACGCGCCGGCTTGCAGCGCTTCTTCCAGCAGCCGCGCCATGCGCTCGCATTCCTCCGGCGTCGCGGTGCGCTGCAGGTCGTCCATCGCGCTGACGCGAAGGCTGGCGTGGCCCACCAGGGGAATCACGTTGACCGCCGCAGGCGCATCGCGCAGCGCCTGCATCCATGCATGGAAATCGGGGTAGCGGAAGAGGTCGGGCGGGCCCAGCAGGTCGAGCGGCTGGGGCAGGCTGCGGCCGGGCGGCACGGGCGCAAGGCTGATGCCGCAGTTGCCGGTCACCACCGTGGTCACGCCCTGCGAGACCTTGGGCACCATGTCGGGGTGGGCGAGCAGGTAGCCGTCGTCGTGGGTATGCGAATCGATGAAGCCGGGCGCGAGCACCCGGCCGGCGATGTCGATCACCGCGTGGGCGCCATCGACGCCGGTGCCCGACTCCAGCACGGCGGCGATCGTGTCGCCTTCGACCAGCAGGTCCGCAGCCCGGGGCGCCGCGCCGCTGCCGTCGATGAGGAGGCCGCCGCGCAGCAGCCATCGTTCGGATGCCGTCGCGTGGTGAGTGACAGGCTGGGCCATCAGTCGAGCTTCTCGATCTTGTTGCGTTCGATCACCTCGCCCCAGCGCTTCGTCTCACGGTCGATGGTGCGCTGGAAGTCGGCGGGCGTGCCGCCGGCCGGCACCGCGCCGAGCTTGGCCAGGCCCTCGCGCACGGCCGGCGTGGCCAGCGCGGCGTTGATTGCGGCGTTCAGCTTGGCGACTATCTCGGGCGGCGTGCCGTGCGGCGCCACCACGCCGCCCCAGGCCACCGTCTCGTAGCCCTTCACGCCGGACTCGTCGAGCGTGGGCACGGTCGGCAGCAGCGCGATGCGTTTGGCGCTGCTCACGGCCAGGGCGCGTACCTTGCCGGCGGCGACCAGCGGGCCCACTTCGGACGAGTTGGCGAAGAGGTAGTCGATGCGCCCGCCCATCAGGTCCTGCAGCGCGGCCGGGCCGCCGTTATAGGGCACGAAGAGCACGTCGATGGCCGCCATGCTGCGGAACAGTTCGCCGCCCATGTGGCCGGTGGTGCCCACGCCGGGCGCGCCGAACGACAGCTTGCCGGGCGCCTTGCGCGCCGTGGCGATGAGCCCGGCCACGTCCTGGATCGGGGAATCCTTGGGCACGATCAGCACGTTGTAGAGGTCGAACGCATGGGCCACCGGCACCAGGTCGCGGTCCACGTCGTATGGCAGCTTCTTGAACAGGCTGCGGTTCACGGCCAGCGTGTTCACGTTGCCGTAGCCGATGGTGTAGCCATCCGCCGGCCGGCTCTTGATCTGCAGGATGCCGATGTTGCCGGCGGCGCCGGGCCGGTTGTCGATCACCACCGGCACGCCGAGCGATTTGGAAAGCTCGTTGGTCACGAGCCGCGACAACACGTCGGGCGAGCCGCCGGCGGCCGACGGCACGACGAAGGTGATGGGCTTCTCGGGCCAGGCGGCCTGCGCGGGCAGGGAGGCTGCCGACAGGCAGGCGGCCGAGGCGAGGAGCGCGAGGGAGCGGGACAGCATGCGGTGGATCATGGTGGGCTTTCTCTGGAAGGGGAGGAGACTGCGATGGGGGGGCTCAGGGCAGCGGATCGCCCGCGCCCGTGCGCTCGACGATCAGCCGGTAGTGCTCGGGGCGGCGGTGCTTGGCGAAGTTGAAGACGTGCTCGCGGAAGTGCTCGCCGAGCGACAGGTCGGCGCGCACGCAGATCACCTCGTCCTCTTCGCTGGTGGTGCGCGCAACGATTTCGCCGCTGGGCGCGACGATGACCGAACTGCCGATCATGTGGTGCCCGTCTTCCGCGCCGCATTTGGCGGCTGCCGCGACCCAGATGCCGTTCTGGTAGGCGTTGGCCTGCAGCGAGATCAGGTGCGTGGTGGTGCGCAGGTGGGCCGGCTCGTCCCAGTGGATGTTGACCGAGGGCGTGTTGTAGCCCAGCACCACCACCTCGGCCCCCTGCAGCGCCATCACGCGGTAGGTTTCGGGCCAGCGGCGGTCGTTGCACAGGCACATGCCCATGCGCACGCCGTCGGTGTCGAACGCGCGGAAGCCCAGGTCGCCGACCTCGAAGAACTTCTTCTCCAGGTGCTGGAAGGGCGCCTCGGGCTTGTGGTCCGCATGGCCGGGCAGGTGGATCTTGCGGTAGCGGCCGCGGATGGCGCCGTCCTGCCCCACGATCACGGCCGAATTGAAGCCGCGGCCCTCATGGGTCAGCTCCGCATAGCCAAGGTAGAACCCGACGCCGAGCTGGCGCGCCACATCGAACAGCGGCTGCGTCTGCGGCCCCGGCAAGCTGCGCTCAAAGAAGCGCTCGTGCGCCTCCGCCTCCGGCATCCAGTAGCGCGGGAAGAACGTGGTCAGCGCCAGTTCGGGAAACACCACGAACCGCGCGCCGCGGCCGTGCGCCTCGCGCAGCATCGCCACCAGCCGCGCGACCACGGAGGGCCGGCTGTCGGCGAGGTGCACGGGGCCCATCTGGGCAACGGCCAAGTCGAGGAACCGGCGGGTGTTGGCGGGGCGCGATGTCATGGAAACCTTCTTCTCTTCGGTGCAGCAGGGGCGATGCAACCGATTATTCGAAGCGGTGTCCGGTGCGTCGAATGACGCTTTGTCGCGCAGGTTTAACCCGGTGTTAAACCTTCGCATCCTCCCGGTGCGTGCGGGCGCGTCCTGCACCGGCAGGGGGCGGGCTGCCCGGGCCGCACGCCACCGTGGTGCGCCCCCGCTGCCTGCCTGCCTTGCGTGGCGGAACTCAGCCGATCGCTTGGCCTTCCGCGAACGGCAGCGCCAGACCGCACTGCAGCAGCACGCTGTGCAGCGCGTGCAGCAGCGCATGGGCCGCCGGCGAGAGCGGCGCGCTCTGCAGATGCACCAGATCGGCCACGATGGGCTGCGCACCCCGTACCGGGATCACCTTGAAGCGCGATTCCAGCCAGCCCTGCAGCGAATACTCGTCCACCAGCGCGGCGCCCGCGCCCGCATGCACCAGCGCGCAGGCATAGTGGGGCGAGGTGACCTCGACGTGGAAGCGCGGAGCCATCTCGCGGTCCGCGAACATCTGGTCGATGCGCAGACCCAGCGGGGAGCCGTGCGGATAGCCGATGAGTTCGTGGGGCAGCAGATCGTCGGTGCCTACCTCCTCGCATGCGGCCAGTGGATGACTGCGCGGGCAGATGAAGAGCAGCCGGGCCGCAGCGAGCGGGCGGGTGACGAGGTTCGGGTGATCGACCGGGAAGGTGGAAATGCCCAGGTCGGCCCGCTGCTGCAGGATGCGCTCCTTCAGCGCGTCGTGGTTCAGGCAATGGAAGTGCACCTGCAGGTCCGGCAGGGTCGTGCGCAGCTGGGCGATTGCCAGCGGCACGATCATCTGCCCGAGGCTGGGGCTCGACAGGATGCTCACGAAACCCCGGGCCCGCGCCGCCAGCTCGCGCGTCAGGCTGCCGATGCGTTGCACGCCGCCGTGCACCTGCTCGACTTCCACGTACAGCCGCCGGGCCTCCGCCGTGGGATGTAGCCGCCCCTTGACGCGTTCGAACAGCGCGAAGCCCAGCCGGCTCTCGGTGTGCGACAGCAGCCGGCTGATCGCGGGCACGGACACGTGGAGCAGGCGTGCCGCCCCGCTGACGGACCCTGTCACCATGACGGCCCGGAAGGCTTCGATCTGTCGCAGATTCATGGACTCGATTCTGCAGGGTGCGCGCCGGTGCGATGCGCGGCAGCGCAGGAGGTCCGCTGAGCGAGCGGTCAGGCGCTCAACCGGTCGAGCAGGCTGTACCACGCCACGCCCGCCGCCACGTAGAACCGCTGCAGGCCATGCAAAGGAATGGGCTGGATGGGCGTGATGGGGTAGGGGCAGCGCTCCGGCACGCCGCCGCCCACAAGGGCTGCGGCCTCCCGGCCCATGCTCGTGGCGAGTGCGATGCCGCGGCCGTTGTAGCCGAGCGCCATGGTGATTCCCGGGGCGGGCTGGTGCAGGTGGGGCATGAAGTCGCGCGTCACCGCGATACGGCCCGCCCAGCGGTGCGCGTATTCCAGCGGGCCCAGGTCCGGGAACATGAGCGCCGTCGCCCGCTCCAGGTGGGCGAAATCGCTCGCGCCGGCCGGGTCGGTGAAGTGGCCGCGCCCGCCCATCAGCAGCCGGCCTTCGGCATCCTTGCGGAAGTACAGCAGCAGGCGCTGCGAGGTGGAGCCGGTTTCCCCGCCCGGCAGGATCGTGTCGCCGCGCGCGCCGAGAGGCCGCGTGGCAACGATGAAGCTGTTGGCCGCCAGCACCGTGCGGGCCAGGCCTGGCCACAGGCCGTCGGTATAGCCGTTGGTGGCCAGCACCACCTGGCCTGCCTCCACGGTATGGCCGCCGGCGGTGCTGGCCACCCAGCGTGCACCCTGCCGCACGAGCTTTGCCACCGGCGAGCCGCCATGCAATCGCACGCCCAGCGCCTGCGCCGCGCGCGCCAGCCCCCGCGCATAGGCAAGCGGCTGCACGGCGCCGGCCCGCCCATCCCACCAGCCGCCCGCGAACGCCGTGCTGCCGATGCGCGCCGCCACTTCGGCGCGGTCGAGCAGAGCGGCAGGAACGCCGTGGCGCTTCCACTGCCGGGCGCGCGCATGCATGCCCGCGACCGCCTGCTCGGTGTAGCCCACTTGCAGCCAGCCCGCGCGCACCGGCGCGCAGTCGATGCCGTGCCGCGCGATGAGGTCGAACACCAGGTCCGCCGATCCGGACACGGCCTGTATGAGCAGCTCGGCGCGGGCTGCGCCGTAGCGGCGCACCAGCTCGTCGGGGTCGTGTTTGAGGCTGGGATTCACCTGCCCGCCATTGCGGCCCGAGGCGCCCCAGCCAATGCCGTGGGCATCGAGCACGCACACCCGCGCGCCGCTCGCGGCCAGGTGCAGCGCGGTCGAGAGGCCGGTGTAGCCCGCGCCCACCACCAGCACGTCCGCCGTCTGCCGGCCCTGTAGCGGCTGCGCGTCGGGTGCCGCTGGCGCAGTGGCAGCCCAGAGGGAGTCCGCAGCGGGATGGGTTCCGATGGCGCGGGCCGAAGCACCGCCGCTCATGCCGTGCCTCCACCGGGCGCGTGCAGCACCCGACGCAGGAAGTCCTGCGTGCGTGCATGCCGCGGCGCTCCCAGCACCTGCGCTGCGGCGCCTTCCTCCACGATGGTGCCGCCATGCAGGAAGCACACGCGGTCGGCCACCTCGCGGGCAAAGCCCATCTCGTGCGTCACCACCACCATCGTCATGCCTTCATCCGCCAGGGTGCGCATCACGGCAAGCACGTCGCCAACCAGTTCCGGGTCCAGCGCCGAAGTGGGTTCGTCGAAGAGCATGGCCTCGGGCTTGAGCGCCAGGGCGCGGGCGATCGCCACGCGCTGCTGCTGGCCGCCCGACAACTGGGCGGGGTAGTGCCCGCCCTTGTCGGCCAGGCCCACTTTTTCCAGCAATGCCAACGCCTCGGCGCGGGCTTGCGCGGCGGGCACGCCCAGTACGTGCACGGGGCCTTCCATCACGTTCTCCAGCGCGGTGCGGTGGGGAAAGAGGTTGAAGCGCTGGAACACCATGCCCATGCGGCGGCGCAGCAGGTGGATGCCGGTGCCGCGCTGATCCACGCGCTCGCCGAAGGCGCGCACCTCGCCGCCCTGGTAGGACTCCAGCCCGTTGATGCAACGCAGCACGGTGGACTTGCCCGAGCCCGAGGGGCCGATAAGGCACACCACCTCGCCGCGTGCGACGCGCAGGCTCACGCCCTGGAGCACGCGGTGCGCGCCGTAGGATTTCTGCAGGCCTTCGATCTCGATCATCGGCGGCTCCCCGCGCCCAGCCGGCGCTCCAGCCGCCGCAGGCAGGCCACGAGCGGCAGGCTCATCGCCAGGTAGAGCAATGCCACCAGCGTGTAGACGGTCATGTTCTGGAAGGTGGAGGAGGCGATGAGCTGGCCCGCCCGCGTCATCTCGGCCACCGTGATGGTGGAGACCAGCGACGAATCCTTGAGCATCATCACCAGCGTGTTGCCGTAGGGTGGCAGCGCGATGCGGAAGGCCTGCGGCAGGATCACGCGCCGCATCAGCAGGGCGGGGCGCATGCCCATGGCCAGCGCCGCTTCGCGCTGGCCCGAGTCCAACGGCCTCGATGCCGGCGCGGAAGTTCTCGGCCTGGTAGGCGGAATAGGCAATGCCCAGCCCGATCACGCCGGCCTGGAAGGCTGTCAACTGCACGCCGAAATCCGGCAGCACGAAATAGATGTAGAAGAGCTGCACGATGATCGGCAGCCCCCGGATCACGTTGATCAGCGTGGACGCGGCGATCGATATCGCGCGCACCGGTGAGAGCTTGCCGAGCGCGAGCAGCAGCCCGAGCACGCTGCTGAGCAGGAAGGCAAGCACGGTGACCTGCACCGTGACCACTGCCCCCTGCAGCAGGATGGGAAGGAAATCCCGCGCATGCTGAAGGAATGGGGACATGACCTCAGATGCCCCACTTCTTGGTGATCTGGGCGAGTGTTCCGTCGGCCTTGATCGACGCGATGGCCTTGTTCAGGCGCTGCAGCGTCTCCGCATCGCCCTTGCGCACGACCAGGCACACGTCGCCCACGTTCGACGGCTTGTAGCCCTCGGCCAGCTTGACGCCCTGGAAGGTGTTCTGCCGGATCTGGTAGGCCAGGATGGGCTGGTCCGCCAGGCCTGCCTTGATGCGGCCCAGCGCCAGGTCGCGCGTCAGGTCGGCCACCGAGTCGTAGCTGCGCACCTCCTTGAAGATGCCCTTTTTCTGCAGCATGTCCAGGAACACCGTGCCCACCTGCGCGCCCACCACCTCGCCCTTCAGGTCGTCGAGCGAGGCATAGGCGCGGGCGTCGTCGGCCTTGACGATCAAGCCTTCGCCGTACGAGTACACCGGGTCGCTGAAGTCCACCACCTGCTGGCGCGCGGGGGTCTTCAGCATGGCGGCCGAGACGATGTCGATCTTGCTGGCGGTGAGCGAGGGGATCAGCGCCGCGAACGTCGTCTGCTGGACGTTGGCGGTGAAGCCGCCCGCCTTTCCGACCGCTTGCACCGTGTCGACCATCATGCCCTGGATGCTGTTGGTCTTGATATCGAGGAAGGTGAAGGGAATGCCCGTCGCCGTCGCTCCCACGTTGTAGCTGGCAGGCGCGGCACCCTGCGCACCGGCGGTGTGCATGGCGACCGCGGCGAGCAGGCCGAGGGACAGGTGGCGGAGGTGGCGAGAGAGAGCGTGCATGACAGGACTCCTTGGTTGCGGGCAGGTAAAGCGTGGGTACGGGGAGATACCCCCTCGGCGAGGCAGTCGGGTGGACACGGCAGTCCAAAACCGGCAGCGGCACAAGTGCAAGATCAATGCCATCTTCGATTCAATTGGAGCGATATGAAATTGGTGAAAACTACTAGTCGCTTTATATGAATCGCTATGCGATTTTTTTGCGGCTGGTCGGTATACTTCGTTCATGCCTTCCGAGCCCACCGATGACGACGTCAGCCGCCTTTTCAACCAGTCGCTGGAGAAAGGGTTGGACGTGCTCTGTGCCTTCCGCGCGCAGCGCGGGGGCATGACCTTTGCCGAGGTGGCCCAGGCTGCCGGCATCAGCCGCAGCTCTGCGCAGCGCATGATCTACACGCTGGAGCAACTGGGCTACGTACGCAAACACCCGCAGACCCGGCGCTATGAGCTCACGTCCAGGGTGCTGCGCATCGGGTTCAACTACCTGGCGGGCAATCCGCTCATCGATCTGGCGAACCCTTTTCTTTCAGAACTGACCAATGTCACCACCGAAACCACCTGCCTGACCGAGGCCGACGGCGCGGAGATGGTGTACGTGGCGCGTTTCGTCAGTGCCCAGTTCGTGCCGGTGCACATGCCCATCGGCAGCCGCATTCCGATGTACTGCACGGCGTCGGGGCGGGCGTTCCTCAGTGCGCTGCCCGAGGCGGAGGCTGCGGCCTTGATCGGGCAGTCCGAGCGGGTTGCGCACACCCGCCACACCCTGACGGATGAGCGGGCGTTGCAGGAAGAGTTGCGAGTCACCCGGCAGCGCGGTTATGCGGTCAACCGGGAAGAGCTGTTTCTGGGCGACATGACACTGGCAGCCCCCATCGTGGGCGGCCAAGGTCGGCCCGTGGCGGCGGTGCACGTCGTGGCGCCTACCAGTAGGTGGACATTGGAAGAGGCCGAGAAGCGCCTCGCGCCCGCGTTGCTGGCCTGCGCTAGGTCGCTGAGCAATTCGGTGCGCGCGCTGGCCTGACCGTCCGGGGTGCGCTTCGGGGCTGCATGCCGCGGCGGGCGACGGGCGGCGTTGCCGCGCGCTACGCGTCCGTCCCCTCGTCGGGCTGGAGGCCGTACAGTCACCGGCAAGGCATCATTCGCCTCGACGCATTTACGGAGCCGCCCCATGAAAATCCCCGTCATTTCCCAGAAGCGCCTGCCCGAGCTGCTGCGCGCCATGCCCAAGGCCGAGCTGCACATCCATATCGAGGGCTCGCTTGAGCCCGAGCTGATCTTTGCGCTGGCCGAGCGCAACGGCGTGCCGCTGCCGTATGCCGATGTCGAGGCGCTGCGCAACGCCTATGCGTTTTCCGATCTGCAGAGTTTTCTCGACATCTACTACGCCGGCGCCAGCGTGTTGCTGAAGGAGCAGGACTTCTACGACATGACGCGCGCCTACCTGGCGCGGGCCGCTGCCGACAACGTGGTGCATGCGGAAATCTTCTTCGACCCGCAGACGCACACTGCGCGCGGCGTGCCGATGGAGGTGGTGGTGGCTGGGCTGCACCGCGCTTGTGCCGACGCGCGGGCGGAGCTGGGCATATCGAGCGCGCTGATCCTTTGCTTCCTGCGCCACCTGAGCGAGGAGGACGCGCTCCAGACGTTGGAGCAGGCGCTGCCGTTCCGGGACCGCTTCGTCGGCGTGGGGCTGGACAGCAGCGAGGTGGGCCATCCGCCGGAGAAGTTCGCGCGGGTTTTCACCCGCTGCCGCGAGCTGGGCCTGCGCCTGGTGGCCCATGCGGGCGAGGAGGGGCCGCCTGCCTACATCTGGAGCGCGCTCGACGTGCTGAAGGTCGAGCGCATCGACCACGGCGTGCAGGCGGTGCACGACGCGGCGCTGATGCGCCGGCTGGCGGACGAACGCATCGCGCTGACCGTGTGCCCGCTGTCGAACCAGAAGCTCAAGGTGTTCCCCGACCTGGCGGACCACAACCTTAAGCAACTGCTGGACGCGGGCCTGGCGGTGACGGTGAATTCGGACGACCCGGCCTATTTCGGCGGCTATATCAACGAGAACTTTCTGCAGCTGTTCCAGGCGGTGCCCGCGCTGACCGCCAAGGATGCCTACCACCTGGCCTTCAACAGCTTCGAAGCCAGCTTCGTGCCGCAGCCCGACAAGCACCACTGGCAGCATGCGCTGAAGGCGTGCTTCGAGCGGTTCGCCGATCACCAGGGTTGAATTCAGGGTCAAAACGGGCCTGGGCGATTATCCTATAAGCGCCTGATGCTATAAAAAACATAGCATTCCGGCGCAGGCCTGCGCCGCAGCGCAGCCTGCATCAGTCAGCGCGCGTGTTCCGGGGCCAGCGCAGGGCCGACGGCGCGGCCGAAGGCTTTGGCGCGGCGGGTTCGCCGGGAAGCGGCCCCGATATTCACGGCTTCAATCCTCCACGAACCTGAGCCGGTTACCGAAGGGGTCGGTCAGCGTCATCAGATCCCCGCCCCACGGCGCTTTCTCCACGCCCGGCCGGCGGGTGGCGTATCCGCGCGCGGTGAGTTCGGCGTGGAACGCCACCAGGCCCTCGCAGCGCAGCACCACCGTGGCGCCCGGCGTGCCGTCACGTTCGTCCTCCGACAGGTGCAGCACGCAGCCGGCGCGCGAGACCTGCAGATAGCGCGGCGGTCCGGAAGCGGCCAACAGCGTTGCGGGCTCTGCCGCAACATCTGCTTGGGTTGCAGCGTGTTGCGTGTCGGGCAACCGCCAGTTCACCGAGAAACCCAGCAGCCCGACGTAGAAGCGCAAGGCTTCGTCGACGCCATCGATGGGCAGCACCGGCACGCTCTGGCGGACCTGGAGGCTCTGCACATCCGAGGCCGCATCGGCGGCAGGACGTTCGGCGCCGGAGCGGGGCGCGGGCTGGGGGGCGACCTCTGCTGCGGGGCTGGCAGTCCTTGCCGGCTGGCGGACGGGCCGCTCCGCCCGGGCGCGGGTGCCGGTGGCGCCTGCCGGGGACTGCGCGGGGGTAGCGGCGTCTGCTGCGCCTGGCACATCCATCAGCGGGCGGGTCGGCGATGCCGCTTGCAGCGCCTCGTACACGCGCAGCGCCGCATACGCGTCGTTGGCTGCGTAGCGCTGCTGCGCATCGGTGAGCTGCGGCTGCGCCCAGTTCGATGTGCCGATCTTCTTGGACTTGACGAAGCGCTGGCCGAACAGCAATGCGATCGCGGTTTTGACGCCCATCGACCGGGGGTGGCCCAGGCGCCGCAGCACGTTGTCGAGGTCGAGCAGCGCATGCACCGGCCCGCCCAGCGACCGCGCCAGCTGGCTGCGGTCGTTGTCCAGCCCGAAGCCGGCCTTCACCAGGTGCGGCGCGGCCAGCAGGGCCTGGACGGCGCGGCGGCAGCCGGGCGTGTTCAGCTGGAACAGCCAGCCCTGCTCCAGGGTGGCGAACTGCACCAAGTGCGGGCCATCCGACACGTCGCCGCGCACGAACGTGGGCTTGGATTCGGTGTCGAAGCCCAGCACGGGCAGATCGATCAACGCCTGCAGCGCGGCAGCCGCGTCGGCGTCGGTGCGGATCAGGCGGATGCGGTCGAGATCCAGCCCCTCGAACAGCGGCAGCAGCGCGATCTGTTCCTTGGTGGGCAGCGGTGGGTGGGAAGAAGGGGGCATGGGTGCGATGTGGGGCCCGGCTGCGGTTCGGGGGCGGGCCGATCAGAGGAACCGCTACGCGGCGAAAAAGCGGGAAGTGCAGCCAAGAATACCCTCGGGCGTGAACCGATGGACAGAACGCCGCGATCGGCCCATGCTGGCAAGGCCCCGACGGCAGCGTGCCGGCATCAGAGGGCGACGAACCCCGCGAGCGGGCAACGACAAGACCCGCGCCAGGCCGCTGCGGCGCCACCCCGGCGCACCGGCCCCCTCACCGGAGACACACCATGCATTCCATCGTCCGCAGCGGCACCCGGCCGCTTTCCTTGCTGGCCCTGGCAGCGCTTGCCGCCTGCGGCGGTGGCAGCGACAACGGCGGTGGGGGAGGCGGTGGCGGCGGGGGGGGAGGTGGTTCGGGCACGGCGCTCAATGCGGAGATCCGGCGCACCAGCATGGGCGTTCCGCACATCAAGGCCGCCAACTGGCAGGGTGCGGGCTATGGCTACGGCTATGTCCAGGCGCAGGACAACCTCTGCACCCTGGCCGACGGCTTTCTCACCTACCGCGGCGAGCGGTCGCGCTATCTGGGCGGCGACACGCAGGTGCTCTACGACAGCACGCTGGGGCGGCCGAGCAATATCGATTCCGACTTCTTCCATCGCCACGTCATCTCAGCCGACGTGGTCGATCGCATGGTCGCCGCGCAGCCCGAGAACCTGCGCCAGATGGTGCAGGGCTTCACGGCCGGCTACAACCGCTACGTGCGCAGCGTGAAGGCCGGCGGCAGCGACGTGGGCGCCACGGCGCATGCGGCCTGCCGCAACGAGGACTGGGTCGCGCCCGTGACCGAGGGGGACGTGTGGCGGCGCATGATCGCCGCCAACCTGGCAGGCGGCTACAGCAACTTTGCCGCGGCCATCGCCAACGCGACGGCGCCGGCCGCCGGCAAGGCCGGGCCGGTGGCGCAGGCTGCTGCTGCCACCACCAAGGCGCCAGGCGCCGCCGCGCTGCAGGTGGCCGCCATCGACCCGGCCCGCACCCGCACGCCCGACCTGCAGGTAGGCGGCACCCTGGGCATCGGCAGCAACATGTACGGCTTCGGCGCGGCGGTGACGGGCGAGGGCAGCTCGGTGCTGTTCGGCAACCCGCACTGGTTCTGGAAGGGGCCCGATCGCTTCTACCAGGCGCAGATCACCATCCCCGGCGAGCTGAACGTGAGCGGCGTGTCCTTCCTGGGCATACCCGTGGTGCTGATCGGCTTCAACGACAACGTGGCGTGGAGCCACACCGTGTCCACCGCGCGGCGCTTCGGCTTCTACCAGCTGAGCCTGGCCTCGGGCGACCCCACCAGCTACCTGCGCGATGGCCGCCCGGTCAAGATGACGGCCAGCACCATCACCGTGCCCACGCGCACCGCGTCGGGCGGCACGGCCGACGTGACGCGGACCCTCTACCGCTCCGAATACGGCCCGATGGTGAACCTCTCCGCGCTGAACCCGGCGCTGGGCTGGAACCAGACCACGGCCTATGCGATCCGCGACATCAATGGCGACAACCTGCGCACCTTCCGCAACTGGATGCGCTGGAATCAGGCCAAGTCGCTGGACGAATTCATCGCCATCCAGCGGGAAGAGTCCGCCATTCCGTGGGTCAACACCGTGGCGGTGGGCCGGGGAGATGGCCGCACCTGGTATGCCGACATCGGCGCCGTGCCCAACGTCTCGCCCGACCAGGTGGCGTCGTGCACCACCGCCGCCGGCCGCGCCGTGGCTGCCGCGCTGCCCAACGTGCCGTTCTTCGACGGCTCGCGCAGCGCCTGCGATTGGCAGACCGACACCGATTCCGTCCAGAAAGGCGCCGTGGGGCCTGCGCGCATGCCGCGCCTGCTGCGCGGCGACTACGTGGCCAACATGAACGACAGCTATTGGCTGGCCAACCCTGGCGCACCGCTCACGGGCTACCCGGCCATCTTCGGCGCCACCGGCACGCCGCAGACCCTGCGCACGCGCCTGGGCCACACCATGGCGCAGCAGCGCCTGGCGGGCACCGACGGCTATGCGGGCACGCAGGCTTCCAGCGCCATCGTCCGCCAGATGGTGCTGAACAGCCGTGTGTACAGCGCCGAGCGGTTCAAGGACCAGGCGCTGGACATGGTGTGCACGGGCAGTGCCGGCACCGACGCGGCGGCCGCCTGCGCCGCCCTGCGCTCCTGGGACAACACCGGCAACACCACCGCCCGCGGCTCGCACGTGTGGGACGCCTTCTGGCGCCGCGCCCAGGCCGCCGTGCCCGCCGCCCAGCTCTACGCCGTGCCGTTCAGTGCCAGCGACCCGCTGAACACGCCGCGCGACCTGAGCCCGAGCGCCGCCCCCGCGCTACGCACCGCCTTCGCGGGCGCGGTCGCCCAGGTGGTGCAAAGCGGCTTCGCCATGGACGCGCAGCGCGGCGACCTGCTCTTCGCCACGCGCGGCGGCCAGCGCATCGCCCTCTATGGCGGCTGCGGCGATGTGGGCTACTTCACCATCACCTGCTCGGAAAACCCGCTCGAGCGCGGCGGCTACACCATGGACGGCCAGCCGCACGGCAACAGCTACATGCAGGTGGTGAGCTTCCCGCAGGGCGGCGTGCAGGCGCACACCTTCCTCACCTTCTCGCTCTCCGACGACCCGGCCTCGGCGCACTACGGCGACTACACCCGCGCCTACGGCGCCAAGCAGTGGCTACGCGTGCCGTTCGCAGAGTCGGAGATCACCGGGGACAAGGATTACCGTACGGTGACGATCAGCGAGGCGGTTGGGCAGTAGGGGGCAAGCCCATCCAACTGGCGCTAGAGGTGCCCTGCACGAACTGCGCGGAACGGGCGCCATGGACGGGGCGGGCTGCAGGGCGCACGCCCCGGCAGCGGCTGCGCCAAAGGCGAGGGTGTCCAACGCTGCAGACCGTTCGAGTCCGCAGTTGCGCTCAACGGAGAGATTCATGCAAGGGCTGCCTGATGCACTTGCATGCCCGTTGATGCGACTCGGTCAACTCGCCGCACGCTGACTGCCCGCACCGCACCGCACCGCACCGCACCGCACACTATCGATTCAGCGGTTCGTGTGCGGGTGGGTATGAGGGGAAAGATTCCCGAGTTTGATGAAGACTACGGTGCTCGGTCTGTGCGGCTCTGTTGCACAAATCCATTTTCGGACGGCATGACCCCCACCCCGGACGGACCTATGCCACAGCAGCCACCGGCACGGTTTGCGCACGCCCGATCTGGCTGAAGCGATTGAGCAAGGCCACGCGGACATGCAGTTCCACCACTTGGCGCTCGAAAGTGCGAGCAGTCACCCTCTCGCCCAGTCGCTTGAAGCAGTGCATCTTTGTCTCCACAAGGCTGCGCCGGTGGTAGCCGCTCCACTGCTTCCAGATGCTGCGGCCCAGGCGCTTGCACGCCCGGATGGCTTCGTTGCGCTGCGCCGAGCCTGGACTGGACTTCTTCCAGTGACTGGCGTTCTTGCGCGGCGGGATCACTGCCATCGCCTGCCGCTGCGCAATGGCGTCCAGGCAGTCTCGCGTGTCGTAGGCGCCATCGGCACAGACGCTTCCGATGGGTTCGTCGGTAGGAATCTGAGCCAGCAACTCGGGCAGCATCGGCGCATCGCCAATGGCGTTGCTGGTCACCTCGATGGCGCGGATTTCCAGCGTCTGCGCGTCGATGCCCAGATGGACCTTGCGCCATTCACGCCGGTACTCGGCGCCATGCTTTTTGCGTTTCCACTCGCCTTCGCCCAGGAACTTGATGCCTGTGCTGTCGACCAGCAGATTCAGCGCCGACTTGCTCGCCTGGTAGCTCAGTTGGACCTGCAAAGTCTTCTGGCGCCGGCAGACCGTGCTGAAGTCCGGCACGGGCCAGTCCAGCTTGGCCAGGCGCAGCAGGCTGTGCACCATGCCCAGCGCCTGCCGCAAGGGCTGGCCGAACAGGCACTTGATGCCCAGGCAGAACTGGATGGCTGCGTCCGAGAAGGTCGGGCTGCGCCCGCGCTTGCCGCTGGGCGTGGCGAGCCACGGCATCTCCTGATCCAGCCACATCGTCAGCGAGCCCCGCGCCTTCAGCGCCGCGTTGTACGCCTTCCAGTTCGTCGTACGGTACTTGCTGCGCTGCCTGTTCTTTGCTTCTGCCACGCCGTCAGTCTACGGGCGCCGGTCAGGCGGGCCGATTTGTGCAACAAAGCCAGTGGGTGCACGACAACATCCACTACTTTCCCAGCCACGGCAGCGTGCAAGGTGCGCAAGACACGCTCGACAAGAAACGCGGCAACGCCTTCGACACCAATAGGGAGCCTCTCACAATCCCTGATCCGAGCAAAGCATCAAGACTATCCGCACACATTCACCTGCTTCGGGAGCGCGATAGCGACTCCCCTGGGGGCGCCCCCGTGCTCAGCTGACGCGCTTCGTCCCNGGGAGCCTCTCACAATCCCTGATCCGAGCAAAGCATCAAGACTATCCGCACACATTCACCTGCTTCGGGAGCGCGATAGCGACTCCCCTGGGGGCGCCCCCGTGCTCAGGGGCCTTTCGGCCCCGGCGACTCATGCGTTCGCCGTGCGCGGGCGCACCTGTGCCTTGCAGGCGCCGCTTTGGGGTTTGAAGAATGCATCCACTCCCCGCTCCAGCAAGGACGCCAGCCGCTTCATGTTGTAGCAGGCGGCCATCATCGTCATGCCCACCGTGGCGCGGGTCTGCCCGATCGTGCGAACGAACTTGCCGCCCAGGTGACGGAGACCGGCAAACACATGCTCCACCTTGGCACGCTTCTTTGCGATACGCTGGTTGCGCCTTTGCTGGCACTCGCTCAGCGGCTTGCCCGGCCGGGCCCTGCGTTGCATCGCGTCTACCAAGCCCAGCACCTTGAGTAGCTGCTGGCGCTGCCGGCTCGCGTAGGCCTTGTCCGCATGTACTGCACGCCCGGTGTTGTGCATGTCCAGCACCTCATCGAAGTGGTGCCCGTCGTGCTCGCTGGCCGTGCCCGTGCAGATCCGGCGGATGAAGCCGTGCTTGAGATCCACGCTCACGCTCAGCTTGTAGCCGAAGTAGCTCTTGCCGTGCTTCTTCGTGTGCGTGGCGTCCACATCCTTTTGCCGGCGCTCGGCCTCGCTCCAATCGGGCGTTCTGCCTTCGGCCAGCGCCTCGCGTTCCTGCCTGTCCAGGCGCTGGCGGGGCGCGGGCACCAGCGTGGCATCGATGGCCTGTCCGCCCCGGGCGATATAGCCATGGCGGTGCAGTTGCGCATCCACACCCTGGAACAACGCCGTCGCCCCGTCAACGCCCAGCCGCTCGCCGAAGCGCCAGATCGTGTTGCGGTCCGGCACGTTCATCGCGTCTTGCAGCAGACAAAAGCGCTGATAGCTCGCCCGGTCCAGCAACTGGTACTCCATCTGCTCGTCCGACAGGTTGTACAGGCGCTTCAAGACCAGGATGCGCACCATCACCTCGATGGGATAGGCCGGCCGACCACCCTTGCGGCCATCGCCGCGCTCGATGAGTGCATCCACCAGCCGCGCCAGCTCGGCGAAGTCGATGTGCCGCGCGATCACCTGCAACGGATCGCCCACTTCATCTCTCTTATGCTGGCGCGACGCCTCGGCAAACAGATCGAACTTCAAGGCGCTGCGAGGAGAGATCATGGCAAGGAGGACGGCTCAGGTCTTGTCGGTGAACAAGGGAGTGGCAGGGTTTTGAGAGGTTCCCA
>NZ_LMOV01000022.1 GCF_001424265.1 Acidovorax sp. Leaf160 | reverse complement strand
ATCGCTGCCGTCAGCGTCGTCTTGCCATGGTCCACGTGGCCGATGGTGCCCACGTTGACGTGGGGCTTGGTACGTTCGAACTTACCTTTTGCCATTTTCGACTCCGAAAAAAACTCAACCAACACACTTGGATATTGGCGCAATCTCAACCGGACGCACCGCAAATTGGTGCCCATGGCGGGAATCGGACCCGCGACCTCTCCCTTACCAAGGGAGTGCTCTACCACTGAGCCACATGGGCGTTTCGACAGCCTAAGCTTCGAACGATCTCTCTACCTAACCAGACTGGAGCGGGAGACGGGAATCGAACCCGCGTCATTAGCTTGGAAGGCTAGGGTTCTACCATTGAACTACTCCCGCATCGACCTCAAGGCCTTCACAGCAGCGCCCAGCGCACAACTCAAATCTGGTGGAGGGGACTGGATTCGAACCAGTGTAGGCGTAAGCCAACAGATTTACAGTCTGCCCCCTTTAGCCACTCGGGCACCCCTCCGGAGAATCTCAAATTATAGCGACAAAAAAGTGATGCTGTGCAAACTTTCGGAATTTTTATCACATTGCTGGTTGACCCCTGCGCCCCGGACTGCCGACGCGAGCTGGTCAGCTGCAGGGAACGACCTGCGGCCTCAGAAGCTGGCGTCCCGTCGCGTCGATCAGGCCTGCCGCCGCCACGAAAGGCCAGCACAATGGTCAGCCAATCCCTGAACCCATGGGGCTCCTCAACACAGCAGACGGGCACGCGGACAGCCGATCTCCAAGCGCTGGCCGCAGCTCAATGTCGGAGGACCTGGCAGAAGCGAAATCAGCTCATGGGCCTGTAAGTGCAGCGTTACCGAGACCTGGCGGCCGGCCCGCAAGAAGTGCAGCAGGAAACCTGGCCACGTGCGCTGGTGGAACGAATTCACCATTCCATCCGAGAATTCTGCTGCAGCAGACGAGCCGGAGGCTGACCGCTGAAGCTCTGAACTCGTTTACACACCGGATCAGCGCAGCATTCACACATTTCCCAAGCCCCAAAGCAATACGCCCCGGGCACATGGAGTGCACGGGGCGGATTGGGCTGTAAGAGCCTGACGATGACCTACTTTCACACGGGAACCCGCACTATC
>NZ_LMOV01000021.1 GCF_001424265.1 Acidovorax sp. Leaf160 | reverse complement strand
GTCTTCTTGGGCAGGGGATCGAACCCCAGCATCTGCTGCTGCTTGTGCGTCATGCTCGCCATCTTGCCTGCGGCTCGCTTCACGCACCAGTCAGCGGCGGGGTTTTGCAGACCTTCCCTAAGCGCTTTGCTGCAGAAGATCGGTGCAGGAAGTACGCCTCTTGGCGGTCGCGAGGTTTATGTCTCGTCAGGTGTGAAATTTCTGCGATCTCAGAATATATGGGACGACGGGTTGCGCCTTGATGGCGTGGCCTTCATCAGGCCAGAAACGCACGCAAAGATGGCGGGCACAGTCGTTGTCGCCAATGATTTGCTGTTCAACATCACTGGCGCATCCATTGGCCGCTGTGCTGTCGTTCCGAGCGATTTCGATGAGGCGAACGTTAGCCAACACGTCACGATCATTCGTGCCGTTTTGCCAGAAATTAATGCCTTCTTGCATAAAGTTCTTGTCTCGCGGCATGTCCAACAGACCGTCATGGATGTGCAGGTTGGCGTATCTCGCGAAGGTTTGAGCATTGGCAAGCTCGGTCAGTTCTTAATTCCCCTGCCACCCCTCGCCGAACAATCCCGCATCGCCACCCGCGTCACCGCCCTGCGCCGCCTGTGCTCCAACCTGCGCCAGCGCCTGGCCGAACGCGAGGCAGTGCAGGCCCGTCTTGCCGAGGCGTTGGTGCAAAAGGCAGGCTGAACACAGTACATGCACCATGGCCTATTCCAAACCCTGGCGAAGCGTTGTCGATCAACTGATTCAGTTGCAAGCCCGTGGCATGCAGATCGGCGATGCAGCCAAGGCCGCGGACTATCTGGAGCGCATCGGGTACTACCGGCTCAGCGGGTATTGGTATGACTTTCGGGTGCGCGGCGAGCCGTTTTGTCCGCTGGATGCGGAAACTGGCCGCAAGCCTAAAAAAGTGCGGGTCGAGCGTCCGGTGCTGGATGAATTCAAGCCCGGCACGCGTTTTCACGACGCGGTGGACTTGTATGTCTTCGACAAAAAACTGCGTTTGCTGGCGCTGGACGCACTGGAGCGCATCGAGGTGGCTTTGCGGGTGGATCTGTCGCACAGGCTGGGAGAGAAAGACGCTTTTGCCTATTTGAAGCCCGAACTGTTTCATGACAACTTTGCACGCAAGCTGGACGCCAAGAACGGCCTGACGCGGCACCACGAATGGCTGACCAAGCACGCGGCCTTGGTCATACGCTCGCGCGAGACCTTCATGGTGCACAACCGAGAAAAGTATGGGTTGCCTCTGGCGATCTGGGTGGCCTGCGAGGTGTGGGACTTCGGGTGCGTGTCCACCCTGTTTTCAGGTCTGCAGTCGGAAGACCAGGATGCCATTGCACAAAGCTACGGAGTGGCAGATGGGCGTGTGTTCGCCAGTTGGCTGCGCAGCTTGAACTATCTGCGCAACGTGTGCGCGCACCACAGCCGTTTGTGGAACCGCAACGTGGTGGAAGAGCCCAAATTGCCACCCGTGGGTGCAGTGCCTGCGCTCGATGCTTTCGTCAACGACAGTGCATTGCGCACGCGTCCATTTCTGCTGCTGTGCATCTGCCAGCACCTGATGCAAGTGATCAATCCGTCTTCTGGCTGGGGCCGCAGATTGAAGCAGCATCTGCAGGCGTTTCCCAACGTGGCGCACCTGGGCATCACGCTGCAAGGGATGGGGGTGGATGCGGGTTGGGAAGAGCGCTCTTGGTAGCGGAGCGCCCAAAGAAAAACCCCCAAGCAGCTAGCATCAAGATGCGTCACTGAAGGGGGCCGTGTTGAGTGGATTGTAATGAGGGACGCCTAACCCGTCAAATTACCACCAGCAAGGGCAACGGGCATCTGTGGACGTCTGCAAAGATCTGCCGGTGGGCGCTTTATCTGACAACACCTTACAACCTTTATAGCTTCCAAGATCTGCCGATTGTGGAGGCAAAGATTAGTCTGTTTCTCGACATTCTGGGGGCATACAACTGCCGGTTGCGGGATAGCGCCGAGCCGCATAGCTCGTCGCGTTTCATGTAACAGGTGAATTGTTCGTCGTGGATGGAGGCGTCTGTTCATGACTTCGTCGCCTGCATCAACGCAGCGGCGTATGAGGAAAAAGGAGGTTCCTCGTCCAACCCGAGCGATATGCCAGCTGGTCTCTGGGGCGACCACCAACGACACCGCAGCTCGTTGCAGACCGTATGGGCAGGGGCCACTGCAGACTTGGCCAGCCAAGATTGCCTTGTGGGCTATCCTGCAGGAGGCTGGTGGCGTACCCGTCCCCTTCCTTGCGACCGCCCGCTACGCCTGACGTACTTACTCAAGGATGGGAGTCGTCTTCCAAGCAGTGACGTCGACGACGATGCGTCCTTGTCGAAATGGGATGCAGACGCCCTAACCAAGAAAGCCATTTCTTAGGTCAAGCCAAAAATCTCCCGAGAGCATCTCGTTTGCTTCATCTGCGGCAGCATCCGGACTGAAGGGGTATACCGCCCGAACGAGAACCAAGCGTCCGTCGACGGTCAGTCGGTACGCGGAAACATAGCCGCGCCAAAGGGCGGTACAAGCAGTCACTTTCGAAAGATCTGGTCGGAACGAATACCGGGGCGGAGTCAAGTCCGAAGTGCAACACATGGGCTACTGCAGAGAGGCCGTGCTGCCGCCGGCCTGGCTGAGAGCGAGCGCAAAGACCTGAAGGGGTGTTCGCCAGTCCAGTGTCTGACGCGGCCGGGTGTTGAG
>NZ_LMOV01000020.1 GCF_001424265.1 Acidovorax sp. Leaf160 | reverse complement strand
CCGAAGTGCTCGGTGGACTGCATTTCCTGGTTTTCGCAGTGCTCATGTTGCCCGCTGCCGTACGGGTGCTGACTTCGGCGGGAAGTTCATAACACGCTCTATAGTCATCGAAAAATTAATAGCCAGTTGCGGCCGGAAACCTCCCGAAATCCAAGATGGAATGACTGACAACATTGAAGTTGATCCCGCTTCCGCCTGTGCAACAGTAGCCTCGCTACCGGTTCGCCTTCAATAGTCAACCCGTCTGTGGTCTACGCAGTTATTCCTCGGATATAAAATAAGGGCCCTATTGAAATTGCGACCTAGCTTTAGGTGGTAAACATGTAGGTCGCCTTCAAGCTGTAAACATGAACCAACAAAACTTCCAACGGCGCCTTCACCCATGGGCATGGGACTGCAAATTTTACACGAGCGAACAAAATAGCTTACCTCAAATTAATATAAATTACCGACAAGAATAAAATCGACACAACAATAATCCACAGAACTTTCCCTTCCTGATATGAAATGTACTTATTCCTGCCTATTGGTATATTAGGCTTTTTGTAAAACAAAAATCCGAAAATTACAACAGAGAACATGAGCGAAACCACATTTCTCGCATCCATAATTACTTCCCAAAAAACAATAGTCCACGGATAAACAACCAAACAATCCCAGCACGACTAGAGATACTCGGCATATAGGTTGCAATAGTCATAAATCTTTTATTTGCATCAAACTCGCCGTTTGGACTATCGTAATAATAGGCGAGCTCTGTAACGATTAAAGTTATAGCAATGGTAGCCGTCAATAATCCAAGTGAAAATGCAGGTACGGCGATTGCAATACCAACAACCGCCAAGTATGGCGCAACTAAGGGCAAGAGCATAGACATAATAAACACACTAATTGCAATTTGGCTAACTGTCGCATCCCGGATGATTGCATAGACCCCAAACGCTATCCCCTCTTCATGGCCCGCTCGGTTCTGCAAGAGTTGATAGAGTCCTTGCCATCCACCCGGGGAGCGAAGCCATGTTGATAGCCCTGCACAAGAACGCCCGCACCACGCCTGCCGTGCGTGCCGAGATCGCGGCCAGCCACGAGACGGCCAGCGTCCTGGCCCAGCGCTTTGGCATTACCGAGCAGACGGTCTACAAATGGAAGAAGCGCGAGGTCTTCGGGGACCGTTCGCACACGGCCCATCATCTGCAGACGGTGCTCACGCCCGCGCAAGAGACGGTGGTGGTCCATCTGAGGCGAACCCTGCTGCTGCCGCTCGATGACCTGCTGGCGGTCACGCGCGAGTTCATTTGCGCCCATGTCTCGCGCTCGGGCCTGGACCGGTGCCTGCGCCGCCATGGAGCGGGCAACCTCAACGACCTCAAGCCCCGCGAGCCGGCGGTAGTCCACAAGGCCTTCAAGAGCTACGAGCCAGGCTATGTGCATATGGATGTGAAGTACCTGCCCCAGATGCAGGACGAGAGCAGCCGGCGCTACCTGTTCGTGGCCATCGACCGGGCCACGCGGTGGGTGTTCGTGCAGTTCAAGACCCACAAGACAGCGGCCAGTGCCAAGGCCTTTCTGAACGCACTGCACAAGGCCTGTCCGATCAGGATCAAGAAGCTGCTGACCGACAACGGCAAGGAGTTCACGGACCGCCTGTTCGCCAGCAAGGAGCGCGAACCCAGTGGCCAGCACGAGTTCGACCAGCTGTGCCAGGAACTGGGCATCGAGCACCGGCTGACAAAGCCCAGGACGCCCAGAACCAATGGCATGGTGGAGCGCTTCAATGGCCGCATCGCGGACGTGCTCAAGACCCACCGATTCAACAGCCGCGAGGACATGCAGCAGACCTTGCAGCGCTATGTGGCCCTGTACAACCACCAGTTGCCGCAGTCAGCACTGGGCAGCAAGACGCCTATGCAGGCCATGAAAGAGTGGTACCACGAGCGCCCGGATCTGTTTCTCAAGCGGCCATATGATCGGCCGGGATGCGACAGCTAACAGCCTGCAAGGCGCTCGCTCCCAAATCAAGCCATCCCCCATTGCCCTTGCCTTCGATGATGTAAGCCCCCGCCCCGGTCTCCGGGTCAGTGATGGTGTACCCGTATCCTCTCCACCCGTGCGCGCTGATCTGGCTTTCATGGAAGGTCACCTCCTTGCCCGCCTCGATGGCATTTCGGATTTCCGCTCCAGTTTCTCCGCCTAACGCAAGCTTTGGCAGAGCCGTATCTCGATTGCTATGGTTGATGGTGTAGATCTTCTGCCCCTGGTCCTGGGCGATGGAAATGGCCTTCACTGCACTGATACCCTGCGTGCAGTCTTCTTTGGCAGAGTTCTGCGTTTGTCCGTTCTCATCCAGGTACCGGCACTGGCTTTTGTCCACCCAGTGTTGCTCCGGTACGGCATGTTCCATCGCGCTGGCGTACTGGCCCCGCATCTTGTTGTACGCGATCCAGCGGTTTTGCGCTGCCGGCTTTCCGTTTTGGGTCAGCTCTGGCTTGTTGTTGATCGCGCTGCCCGGGTTGTCGTCTTTCACCCAGCGGATGTGCCGCAGGTGCCCGATGTCCATGTTCAGGCCCTGGAAGCTGATGCCGGTGGTGACCATGCCGTAGAGCTTGTTGGGCTTGACCTGGGCGTGGAAAAGGCCATAGCCCAGTGCGGGAAGGTCAAAGGTCTGCGCTTGGCTGGATGCGATGGCACCGTGGCTTTGCAGGCTGGCGAAGTAACCCCAGATGGTGGCGGTGAGCAGGTCGCCCGTCAGATTCTCGCCCGTCATGCCTGCCAGGATGGTGGCCCGTTGGTCTTGAGGGGCGGCCTGGGCTTGCTGCAGCTTCTGCTGGGTGGCTTCCATCCGAGTTTTGAGGGCTTCCATCTGCGCCAGGCTGATGCCCTGGATGCTCACGCCCAGCGCGGTTTGTTGGCCAGCAATGAGTTGGTCCTGGGTTTTATCCCAGTCCTGGCCCTGGCTGCCGTAGCGGGTGAACGCGCCTGCGCCCACGGGTTCGCTGCCTGCGCCCATGGCGGGGCCTGTGGCGATGGTGCTTCCATCCAGCCGGATTTCGGGCTTCAGGCGGATGCTGCCGGGCAGGCCCTTGGGGAGCTGGCTGGGGTCAAGGTCCTGTCCAGGCGGTGACGTGGGGATGAGGGCTTCTATGGCGGCTTGGTCTGCTGAGCTGGCCGCTACCCAGGCAATGGTGACTTTCTTGCCTGCCAGGCTGGCGGTGGGGGTTTGCCAGCTCAATAAGGGACTGTCTCCCCACGCGGCGCTGCGTTGGTCGGCGTAAATTTGATAGCGGAACTGGGTGCGCAGGCTGTCCGGCACTTCGCTGAACTGCTGGGTTCTGGCCTTTATGGCATAGGGCAAGGTGCCAGCCAGGTAGGGCAACGGGTCGATGCTGGCGTTCCGGATGCCCAGCACTTCGCCCACGGTGCTTTTGCCGCCGTTCTGGCTGTCGATGTAGGTCTTGAGTTGGTGTTGATAGGCGTTCAGCTGGCTTTGCAGGGCTGTGGTGTTGAGGTTACGCACCCAACCTTCCTGGGCGTTGCTTTGCGCGCCTTGCTGGGCAGCGTCAAGCAGGGCCTGGGCGTCCAAAGGCACTGCGGTTTGCAGATCCATGCCTTGCTGAAAGGTGTGTTGCTTATAGCTGGCGTCCAGGGGTACCCAGGTGTCCGGCGTGCTGACGCCTGGCACATGCCTGGCTCCCCGTCCGGGCTGGTACTGGATCAGGGCCTCCACCCAGACATGCTCCATGCGGAAGGCGAAGTCTTTGCCGGACTTGGTGAGCACGGTGTTGGGCACGCCGCCTTGGCTCAGGACTTGTTGGGCGGCATCGGCGGTGAGCGCGCCCCCCACCCAGTTCTGCACTTGGGCAACGGGCAATTCCACGGTACCGTACACGTAACGGGCGGGGATGCCGCTGGCGCGCAGCAGAGCAATCAGCAGGCTATTGGGAACCTCTCAAAACCCTGCCACTCCCTTGTTCACCGACAAGACCTGAGCCGTCCTCCTTGCCATGATCTCTCCTCGCAGCGCCTTGAAGTTCGATC
>NZ_LMOV01000019.1 GCF_001424265.1 Acidovorax sp. Leaf160 | reverse complement strand
GATAGTGCGGGTTCCCGTGTGAAAGTAGGTCATCGTCAGGCTCTTACAGCCCAATCCGCCCCGTGCACTCCATGTGCCCGGGGCGTATTGCTTTGGGGGCGACGGAATCTAGAAACTGCGACGGATCTGAAAGCTAATCTTCAATGCAACTCCAGGATATTTTGTATTCGCAAGGCTTCGGTACCCGCCGCGTTTGCGCAGGTCTTATCCAGCAAGGTCACGTGGAGGTGAAGCCGGCGGGTGAAGCGGTTTTCCGTTTGGAAACCGATTCCACGGCCCAGATAGAGGAAGAGGGCGCCACGCTCAAGGTGCAAGGTAAAGAGTGGCTATATCAGGCCAAAGCCTATGTGCTGCTGCACAAGCCTGCTGGCACTGAATGCTCGCAGAAGCCCTCGACCTATCCCAGTATCTACACGCTGTTGCCTATACCGTTGCGCCAGCGTCCCAGCAAGACTGCGGTGACGGGCGTTCAGGCGGTCGGTCGGCTTGATCAGGACACGACGGGCATGTTGTTGCTCAGCGATGATGGACAGTTCATCCATCGCATGAGTTCGCCGAAGAAGCATGTTCCTAAGGTCTACGAAGTTGTGACCAAGCATGCTGTGGATGCGAAGCAGATCGAGCGGCTGCTCGCAGGTGTCGTGTTGGATGATGATCCCCAGCCGGTAAGCGCTGCTGCGTGTTCCCAAACCGGCGAAAAAAGCCTGTCGCTGACCCTGACCGAAGGCAAGTACCACCAAGTCAAGCGCATGCTGGCTGCCGTTGGCAACCGGGTGGAGGGTTTGCACCGCTCGCGCATCGGCGCCATGCAGCTTCCTCAAGACCTGTTGCCAGGTCATTGGAGGTGGCTCAGTCAGGACGATCTGGCGCTGTTGCGCTAGGCAAGCCCCGCAAGAATCGGGTGGAAATGGTCGCCGCGTGGGTCGCCGCAACGCAAACCACTGGGACTGAACCAAGTTGAGGGGCGCGGCCCACTGCGGACCGTTCGACGGCGAGGCTGGCCCCAGCGCCGGCATTTGATTGAGGCCCCAGGAGCGCCGGGATGCCAGCCCCCGCTCTAACACCCCATGCACAAGGAACTTCGTTTCAGATTTCGGACCTGTCGTCAGGGCACTTTGTTTTCGCGTCTAATCCGTGCTCTTCCACCGAGTGTTTGAAGCACCGATGGTCTGAACGAATCCGTCTTGGGAAGTCTTACGTGAAATCTCCGCTACGTGGGCGCTGGCTGGCAGCGCTTTTTCTTGGGTGCGCGTTGTCGGGCGCACAAGCTGCCGATCCTGCACCTCCTGTCTTCGTGTTGAACTCGCTGGAAGCCGATATCAGCGTCATCGACCCGACAACCTGGACGGAAACGGCCCGCATTCCCACCGGGAAGGAGCCGCACCACATGTACTTGACGCCTGACGAGAAGTCTCTGGTGGTGGCCAATGCCCTGGGTGATTCGCTCACTTTTATCGACCCGAAGACCGCACAGGTGCAACGCACGGTGCGCGGGATTGTGGACCCGTACCATCTGCGGTTCTCTCCAGACATGAAGTGGCTGGTGACGGCGGCCAATCGCCTCAACCACGTCGACTTCTATCGTTGGGATGGCAAAGACCTGACGCTGGCCAAGCGCGTCGCCACCGGCAAGACCCCCAGCCACCTGTGGATCGACAGTCAAAGCCGGACGGTCTACTCAACGATGCAGGACAGCGATGAGTTGGTGGCGATCGACGTTGCGACCCAGCAGATCAAGTGGCGGATCAAGACCGGCCCCATGCCCGCGGACGTGTATGGCAGTCCCGACGACAAGCACGTGTTCATCGGACTGACCGGTGGAGACAGCGTGGAAGTGTTTGATGTGTCGGGCCCTGAGCCGCGGGCCGTCCAGCGCATCAAGACCGGCGCGGGCGCCCATGCGTTCCGGGCGGCTGGCGATCGGCGGCATCTCTTCGTCAGCAACCGGGTGGCCAATACGATCAGCAAGATCGACATGCTGAGCCGCCAGGTGGTGGATGTCTACCCTGCGCCGGGTGGTCCGGACTGCATGGATGTCTCTCCCGATGGACGCTGGATCTACGTGAGCGCACGATGGGCGCGCAAGATGCTCGTGATCGACACGCAGGAGCGCAAGGTCGTGCGATCGGTGAACGTGGGCAAATCGCCTCATGGCGTGTGGACCCTGCGGCATGCGGGACGTTGATCGGGCGCTGTGAGATCCATCCGCCCTGCGCGTCGGGCCCGACGCACCTTTGCTGCGCTGTTGATGGCTGCCTGCGCCCTGCCGTTCGGGGCCCATGCCGAACCGCCCTGTGACAAGCCGGTCTACCTGACGCTGGACACGGGGCATATGGGCGTGGCGGATCTGGTGGCCGACGTGCTCAAGCGGCAGCATGTTCTGGTCACGTTCTTTGCCGCCAACGAGCGCACCCAAGTCGGTGACGGCAGCCTCGGCGACGACTGGGCCCCTTGGTGGAAGGCGCGCGCTGCCGAAGGGCACGAATTCGCCTCGCATACTTTCGATCACGCCTATTGGCGCGCAGATGCAGGCAATGCCTCCGCTCCGGCCTTTCGCATCAGGCCCTCCGCGGGCCCGCGCGAGGGGCAGGAATCTCTCATGACTGCGGCGGACTACTGCGAGGAAATTGCCCGGTCAGCCCGGCGGCTGCAGCAGATCACCGGCAAAAAACCTTTGCCTCTGTTCCGCGCACCGGGTGGCAAAACATCTCCTAAGTTGCTGGCGGTGGCACGCCAGTGCGGCTACGCCCATGTGGGCTGGTCTCCTGCCGGCTTTCTGGGCGACGAATTGTCGAGCGAGAAGGCCAGCAACGCCGCCTTGCTGCAACAGTCTCTGCGTACCATCCGGTCCGGCGACATCCTGCTGGCCCACCTCGGTATCTGGTCGCGCAAGGACCCCTGGGCGCCGGCCGTATTGGAGCCGCTGATCGTCGGGCTGAAGGAAAGAGGCTTTTGCTTCAAGACTTTGCGAGACCATCCCGACTACCGTGAGTGGATCCGCAGCAAGGCTTGAGGCAGGACGCGACGGCGCTTTGATCACCGAACTTTGGTTGAACGATTGACATGAATTTCCTGGCCAACGGCTTCGATCTGGCACAGCAATGGCTGTTCGAGACGGTCGTGCAACCGTTGATGTTCACCTTCGGCCTCGCCAACCTGCTCGAGGATGGCTACGACGCCACCGGCTGGCTGCTTGTCGGCCTGCTGCAGTTGCTTGTCATGCTGGCCATCATCGCGCCGCTGCAGCGCTGGCGGCCTGCCGAGCCTGTCACCGATCGCGCCGCCATCCGCGTGGACGTGCTCTACACGCTCATCCACCGGCTCGGGCTGTTCCGCCTGGCGTTGTTCTTCGCTTTCACGCCGATGTGGGATGCCCTCTGGAGCGGCTTGCGCATGCACGGCATCAGCACCTTCCATCTGGACGAGGTCTGGCCCGGGGTGAGTGATGTGGCCTGGGTCAGCCTGTTGATCTACCTGGTGGTCTTCGATGCGCTGGAATACTGGATCCACCGCGGCCAGCACCACTTCGAGTGGTGGTGGAAGCTGCATTCCCTGCACCATTCGCAGCGCCAGATGACCATGTGGAGCGACAACCGCAACCACCTGCTGGACGATGTGATCCACGACGTCATCGTGGTCACGGTCGCCCAGCTCATCGGCGTGGCACCGGGGCAGTTCGTCGCCATCGTGGCGATCACCCAGTTGAGCGAGAACTTCCATCATGCGAACGTCCGTGTGTGGTTCGGGCGGGTGGGAGAGCGGCTGTGGGTCAGTCCTCGATTTCATCGGCTGCACCACGCCATCGGCATCGGCCACGAATCGCATCCCCCAGAACCCCAGGGTGGTGGAGCCGATGGGTCGCCGGCCGGATCCCCACCTTCCCGGTCCCGTAAACCCGTGCTCGGTGGCCACAACTTCGGTGTGCTGCTGCCCTGGTGGGACATGTTGTTTCGGACGGCCAACTTCGAATTGCGCTACGACCCCACCGGCGTACGTGATCAGGTGGAGCCCGGGCCATCCGGCCGAGTCCGCGATTACGGACGCGGGTTCTGGTCCCAGCAATGGCGTGGCCTGTTGCGCCTCTGCGGGCGCGCCTGACCAGCGCAGCAACGCAGCCGCTATGCTCCGGCCATGAGACTTCTGATCGACTCCTTCTGGCGTGCCGCTGTCTACTGCCTGCGCCCCCGGGTGATGGCGCTGTCCGTCCTGCCCCTGGTGTTGATCGGGCTGCTGGCATGGGGCGCGGGCTACCTGTGGTGGGAGCCGGCCGTTGCCAGCGTGCAGCAATCGCTGCAGAGCTCCACCTGGCTGGAGCTGCTATGGGGTTGGCTGCGCCAGTTCGGCGTGAGCGATGCGGCCGGAGCGTTGGCGCCCTTGCTGGTCGTCGTCGCGGCCACCCCCGTCATCGTTTTGCTTGCCGTGCTGGCCGTCGCGGTGCTGATGACCCCCGCGCTCGTGCGGCTGGTGGCAGACCGCCGGTTTCCTGCGCTCGAGCGCAAGCGAGGCGGGTCCTTCATGGCCAGCCTGGCCTGGTCTTTGGGTTCCACGCTGGCTGCGCTGCTGGCTCTCCTGATTTCGGTGCCCCTCTGGCTGGTGCCGCCCTTGGTGCTGGTACTGCCTCCACTGATCTGGGGTTGGCTGACCTACCGGGTGATGACCTTCGATGCCCTGGCAGAGCACGCCAACAAGGAAGAGCGCATCACCGTGGTGGCACGGCACCGGCTGCAACTGCTGGGCATGGGCGTTCTGTGCGGGTACCTGGGCGCAGCGCCCGGCATCGTCTGGGCCTCCGGCGTCGTGTTCGCTGCGGCCTTCATCGTCCTGGTGCCAGTGGCCATCTGGATCTACACGTTGGTGTTCGCGTTCTCATCGCTCTGGTTCACCCACTACGCGCTGGCTGCGCTGGAGCAGCTGCGCCGTGAGCGTGGCGAGTCCGCTGGCACCACGCCGGGCTCGGCAGTGGCAGCCGCCGCAACGACGTCGATGCCGGCGGCCGATGGCCTCTCGCCACGGGCTTCTCCTCCTCCCTCCACTTCTTTCGCATCATGATTCCCTCTTTCGGCGTCATCATCGTGGGTGATGAAATTCTGTCGGGCAAGCGCGCCGACAAACATCTGCCCAAAGTTATCGAGCTACTGGGCGCACGCGGCCTGACCCTGTCCTATGCCGACTATGTCGGCGACGATCCGGCCCGCATCACGGCCACACTGGAGCGCGCCTTCGCTTCCACCGACATTGTCTTCTCCTGCGGCGGTATCGGTGCCACACCCGATGACCACACCCGCCAATGCGCTGCCCGGGCGCTGGGCGGGCCGCTGGTGCTGCACCCCCAGGCGGAACTCCTCATCCGCGAGCGCATGCAGGACGCGGCGCGAGAGCAGGGCGTGCCTTATGAGCCGGACCGGCCTGACAACGTCCACCGCCTGAACATGGGCGTCTTTCCCGAAGGCGCGGCCATTATCCCCAATCCGTACAACAAGATTCCGGGCTTTTCCTGCAATGGCGCCGGCGGTGGCCAGGTTCATTTCGTGCCGGGCTTTCCCGTCATGGCGTGGCCCATGATCGAGTGGGTGCTTGAAGAGCACTGCAGTCGCTGGTTCAACCAACAGCCGCAAACCGAGCATTCCGTCGTGGTGTACGGTTCCATGGAAGCAAGCCTCACTCCTTTGATGGAGCGTGTCGACCAGGCCCACGCGCCGATCCGCGTGTTCAGCCTTCCCAGCGTGGACCACCCCATCCACGGCAGCCATATCGAACTCGGGGTCAAAGGCCCTGCGGAGCTGGTTCCCGCAGCCTGGGCGCTGCTGCTGAAGGAGTTGCACTCTATTGGTGCGAAACTGGGCCCTGAGTTGGTGCGCAATACTTAGCGATTGTGTCATCTGCCAATGACGCACCATTTTGGGCCTGTGCGAGCGGAGCCAGCGGAATCGGTCCGCCGTGCTCCGCCATAGTGCATGGCGGCGTGCTCTTGGCACGCAACCTGCTTTTAACCTGTCGTTTTTAACAAGCGCTTAAATCCTGGAGATCCTGATGGCCAAGACCGTTGCAGACGTGATGAAGCTGGTGAAGGAAAACGAAGTCAAGTTCGTTGACTTCCGCTTCACCGACACCCGTGGCAAGGAACAGCACGTGACCGTGCCTGTCTCCCACTTCGACGAAGACAAGTTCACGTCGGGCCACGCTTTCGATGGCTCGTCGGTGGCGGGCTGGAAGGGTATCGAAGCGTCGGACATGCAACTCATGCCCGATCCGAACACGGCCAACATCGATCCGTTCTTTGAAGAAACCACGCTGTTCGTGCAGTGCGACGTGATCGAGCCCGGTGACGGCAAGGCCTACGACCGTGACCCCCGCTCCATCGCCAAGCGCGCTGAGGCCTACCTGAAGGCCTCCGGCTTGGGCGACACCGCCTTCTTCGGCCCTGAGCCAGAATTCTTCATCTTCGACGGCGTGCGCTGGTCCAACGAGCCTGGCAAGGTCATGTTCGAGATCGAAGAGTACGAAGCTCCCTGGAATTCGGGCGCCAAGCTCGAAGGCGGCAACCGCGGCCACCGTCCCACGGTCAAGGGCGGCTATTTCCCCGTGCCCCCCGTCGACAGCACGCAGGACATGCGCGCCGAGATGTCGCTGATCCTCGAATCCCTGGGCATCCCGGTCGAAGTGTTCCACCACGAAGTGGCAGGCGCTGGCCAGAATGAAATCGGCACCAAGTTCAGCACGCTGGTCGAGCGCGCCGACTGGACGCAGGTCCTGAAGTACGTGGTCTGGAACGTGGCCAACGCCTACGGCAAGACCGCCACCTTCATGCCCAAGCCCTACGCTGGCGACAACGGCTCCGGCATGCACGTGCACCAGTCCATCTGGAAAGACGGCAAGAACCTGTTCGCTGGTGACGGCTACGCCGGCCTCTCTGATTTCGCCCTGTACTACATCGGCGGCATCATCAAGCACGCCCGCGCCCTGAACGCCATCACCAACCCTGGCACGAACAGCTACAAGCGCCTGGTGCCCGGTTTCGAAGCCCCGGTCAAGCTGGCCTACTCGGCCCGCAACCGCTCGGCCTCGATCCGCATCCCGTACGTGGCGAACCCGAAGGGCCGCCGCATCGAAGCGCGCTTCCCCGATCCATCCGCCAACCCCTACCTGTGCTTCTCCGCACTGATGATGGCCGGCCTGGACGGCGTGGAAAACAAGATCCATCCCGGCGAAGCCGCCACGAAGGACCTCTACCATCTGCCGCCCGAGGAAGACAAGCTGGTGCCGACCGTGTGCCACAGCCTCGACCAGGCGCTGGAGTATCTGGACAAGGACCGCGGCTTCCTGACGAAGGGTGGCGTGTTCTCGGACTCCATGCTGGACGCCTACATCGACCTCAAGATGAGCGAAGTCACGCGTTTCCGCATGGCTCCCCACCCGGTCGAGTACGACATGTACTACTCGCTGTAATCCAGCAACGCCGAAGCGGCGCCGGGCACCGGTGCCTGCTTCGACCACATCCAAGGCGGCGCAAGCCGCCTTTTTCATTGGCGGCAGTGGAACTTGCGCGGAGCGTGAGGGCCTGATGGGTCAACCTGCCCTGACCAGATCGCGTTGGGCGGGAGGAATTGGCGCTGCCGGGCGATTGGGGAGATACTCCCCGCAGCCCCGCATGCGCCTTCTGCATGCCACGTGAGGAACCCATGAAAAAGACATTGATCGCGCTGTGGACGCTGTGCGCCTGTCTGCCGGCCGCCTGGTCGCAGGACCGCATCTACCGCTGCGGCAACGAATACACCAACAACGCCACGCAGGCCAAGGAGCGGGGCTGCAAGGTGGTCGAAGGCGGCAACGTCACGGTCCTGCAAAGCCAGCGTCCCGCCGCAGCTCCGTCCTCGGGTGGCGGCGGCGGTGGCGGCGGCAGCAGCGCTTCGTCCGGCAGTTCTGCAGCCGCACCGGTCAACACGCCGCGTGTCGTAGCCTCCGACCAGCGCGCGCGCGACTCCGATGCGCGCGCCATCCTTGAATCGGAATTGCGCAAGGCCGAAGCCCGTCAGGCCGAACTGGTGCGCGAATACAACAACGGCACGCCGGAGAAGTCCGCGCTGGAGCTGCGCAACACCCAGGCCTATCTGGACCGGCTGGCCGCCCTCAAGGCCAGCCTGGCACGGGCGGACAGCGACGTGGCCGGCATCAAGCGCGAACTCGCACGCCTGCCGCCCGCCAACTGACCTGTCGATCGGAGAACTGACAGGCGCGCACCGCGCTGATCGGCGGCCCGCCCTGTTGGGGCGAGGCCCCATCGGCACTGACCGCAGGCCCTGCGGCGGCACCGTCGCCGGCCGGCGGATCCGGCACTCCTCAGAAAGGGAATCGTCTGCCCAAAACCGACACCTCGCGCTACCTTGCGCTCGACCTCGTCTCCACCCTGATCGCCGTGCTGCGCGCCGACGACGGTGCGGTGCTCTTCGCCAACGCCGCGCTGGAAACCTGCCTCGGCCTGTCGCGCCGCACGCTGGATGGCACCGACTTCAGCGTGTTCTTCACCGACCCGGCCCTGCTGCAGACCGCGCTGGCCGGGGCCCGCGAGCGGGATTTCGCGGCGCTGCGCTTCGAGGCCGGGCTGCGCCGGCCGCCGCAGGAGCCGCTGCCCGTGCATGTCAGCTTCGCTCTCGCCGAGCATGGCGGGGAGGTGCTCCTCGAACTCTGGCCGCTGGAGGCCCAGGCCCGCCAGGACCGTGAGGAGCGGCTGCGCGAACAGGCCCTGGCCAACAAGGAACTGATTCGCAACCTGGCGCACGAGATCAAGAACCCGCTGGGTGGCATCCGCGGCGCTGCGCAACTGCTCGAGATGGATCTGCAAAGCCGCGAGCTGATCGAGTACACGCAGGTCATCATCCACGAGGCCGACCGCCTGCAGAGCCTGGTGGACCGGCTGCTGGCACCCCATCGCCATCCGCACCTGGTGGGCGACGTCAACATCCATGAGGTGTGCGAGCGCGTCCGATCGCTGGTGCTGGTGGAGTTTCCCCAGGGGCTGCGCGTGCGCCGCGACTACGACACGTCCATTCCCGAGTTCCGCGGCGACCGGGCCCAGCTGATCCAGGCGCTGGTGAACATCGTGCAGAACGCCGCCCAGGCGCTGACCGAGCGCATTGCGCAGGGCGATGCGGAAATCGTGCTCCGCACCCGCGTTGCCCGCCAGGTCACCTTCGGTCGCCAGCGCTACCGGCTGGCACTGGAATTGCATGTCATCGACAACGGACCGGGCGTGCCCGAGGCCATCAAGGAACGGATTTTCTATCCATTGGTGACGGGGCGGGACGGGGGATCGGGATTGGGGTTGACGCTGGCACAGACCTTCGTGCAGCAGCATCACGGCCTCGTCGAATGCGACAGCGTTCCGGGGCGCACCGACTTCCGCATCCTCATTCCCTTGCCTTGAGGTCCCGAGAGACAGACAGCCACCAACGGGAACAAGGTAGAACCAACACATGAAGCCGATCTGGATAGTAGATGACGACCCGTCGATCCGCTTCGTCCTGGAGAAAGCGCTGGCGCGGGAGAACCTGCCCACCCGCAGCTTCACCCATCCCCGCGAGGTACTCGATGCCCTCGCCGACATCGCCGCCGGCGACCCCGCGCGCCAGGGCCCCCAGGCGCTGGTGAGCGACATCCGCATGCCCGGCGGTTCGGGCCTGCAGCTGCTAGAGCAGGTGCGCCAGCAGCAACCCGGCCTGCCCGTCATCATCATGACGGCGTATTCCGATCTGGACAGCGCCGTCTCGGCCTTCCAGCGCGGTGCTTTCGAATACCTGCCCAAGCCGTTCGATCTGCCCAAGGCGGTGGAGCTGATCCGCCGCGCGGTCGAGGAAAGCCAGCGCGAGGAAGTCACCGAAGAGCGCCAGACCGCCACGCCGGAAATGCTGGGCCAGGCGCCCGCCATGCAGGACGTGTTCCGCGCCATCGGCCGCCTGAGCCAGAGCCAGGTCACGGTGCTCATCACGGGTGAATCGGGCTCCGGCAAGGAACTGGTGGCGCGTGCGCTGCACAAGCATTCCCCGGTCGCCGGAGGGCCCTTCGTCGCGATCAACACCGCCGCCATCCCCAAGGACCTGCTCGAATCCGAACTCTTTGGCCACGAACGGGGAGCCTTCACCGGCGCGCAGACGCAGCGCCGCGGTCGCTTCGAGCAGGCTGAGGGCGGCACCCTGTTCCTCGACGAAATCGGTGACATGCCCTTCGATCTGCAGACCCGGCTGCTGCGGGTGCTGTCCGACGGGCAGTTCTACCGCGTGGGCGGCCATGCGGCCGTCAAGTCGCATGTGCGCGTGATCGCCGCCACGCACCAGGACCTGGAGCGTCGCGTCAAGGAAGGGGGCTTTCGCGAGGATCTGTTCCACCGCCTGAACGTCATTCGGCTGCGGCTGCCAGCGCTCCGCGAGCGGCATGAAGACGTGCCCATGCTTACCCGCCACTTCCTTCAACAGAGCGCGCGGCAGCTGGGCGTGGAGCCCAAGCGCATTGCCGAAGCGGCGCTGCAGCGGCTGGAGCATTTCGCCTTCCCGGGCAACGTGCGGCAGCTCGAGAACATCTGCCATTGGCTCACGGTGATGGCGCCGGCCCAGGTGATTTCGCTGCAGGATCTTCCGCCCGAAGTGCTGGCTGCGCCACGTTCCACCGCAGAAGCGTCAGTGGCCGCCGCTCCGGCTGCCTCGTGGACATCCGGCCTGACTGCCGAGCCGGGGCCGGGGGCCGATGCAGCGCAAGCAGCGGACGCAGCAACGCTGCCCAACGCAGCCGCGAACCCCCAGCCTGCCATCGGTGGTGGCAGCGGTTATGCAGCCGCCTACGCCCCGGCAACTGCTGCGGAACCCGCCGCTGGTTCTGCGGGCGCTCCACCGACGGCACAGCCAGGCTGGGAGCAGGCCCTGGAAGCCGAAGCGCAGAAGCTGCTGCAGGGAGGGCAGGCCGAGGTGTGGGACGTGCTCAGCCGCCGGTTCGAGTCGCGGCTGATCCGGACGGCGCTTCACGCCACCCACGGCCGACGCATGGAGGCCGCCCAGCGCCTGGGTATCGGGCGCAACACCATCACGCGCAAGATCCAGGAGCTGGGTCTGGATGCGCCCGACGAATCCTAGGCTTCACAGTCCCGGGCCCCCTTCGGCGGGGCGGGGGCAGCCATTGATTCGATAGCGGCCAGTTGGCGCGTCGTCGGCGACTTCGCGCCAGCGGCTGCGCGGTCGTGACCGTGGCAGCCGTGGGTGTGCCCCAGGGAGGCGCATCGCGGCGCCGGCGCGCGCGGAGCCGCGATGCGGCAAGCGTTTCGCGCGCCGGCCGGCGCGATAACTGGCACGGCCCGTGGGGGCTCTTCGGGGAGCCTGCCGTGATTGCTAGACTGCCTCCATGCCATCGCCGCTTCTGCACCCGCTTTTCGCTGGGGCGCCCCTCGGGGCGCACCAGGCGCAGCGGTGCCCGGCCTTCCGCGTAGCACGTTCGACCCGGCGCGCCGAGCCGCGCCCCGGGCAGCGCACGCCTGCACTTTCCTGAGCCCGGCGGTCCGCTCACCCCTTCATCCTTTCTGCGCAACCCTCCACCGCCGGGCACGACCTGCGCGCCAGCGGTCGTCGGCTCGAGGATGAGCCACCGCCGCTCTCATGGAGTGTGTTTCATGCAAGTACCAGCAATTCACGGTGAGCGGGTGCTCACCGACCTCGACTTCGCGCGCCTTTCCAAGCTGATCGATCCGCAGGACGAAACGCTGCTGGCGGAAGTGCTGGCCGCCGCCGACGTGACCGGCTCCCGGGCCGTCCAGGCTGACGTCGTCACCATGAACTCGCAGATGGAGGTGGCCGACATCACCACGGGACGTACCCAGGTGCTGACGCTCTGCTACCCGCGCGACGCGGCGCCTGCCGCCGGCTTGATTTCGGTGCTCTCTCCGGTCGGCACGGCGCTGCTGGGGCTGAAGTCCGGTGACAGGGCGGTGTGGCACACGCCCGATGGGCAGGTATGCGAGGCCGCGGTCACGCGCATCTGCCATCAACCCGAAGCCTCGGGCGACTTCCTGAGCTAGGGCTGCGGACAGGGCAATCCGCCCGACGGTTGCCGCAGCAGCGAAGGCCCAGGCGTGGCGTGTGCTTCACGCCACGCCTGATGGGCCCGCTGAGCTTGTGGCGGTGCATGGCGTACCGCAGCCACCACGAACGGCTCGCATGCTGTCCTACACCCAGGCCGCCCTTGAGCCGACCCTCCCGTCCGCGGCAGGACTTTGAGAATGCCTTCACTGTTCAACCAACCGGAGATTTCTCATCATGGCTGATTTCAAAGACGCAAACCGCGACCCTCTGACCAACGAGCCGGGTGCCCATCCCGTCGGTACGGGGCTGGGTGCCACGGGTGGCGCCGTCGCCGGTGCTGCGGCAGGTTCTCTGGGTGGCCCGATCGGCGCGGCCGTGGGCGGTGTCGTCGGTGCAGTGGCCGGCGGCCTGGCGGGCAAGGCAGCCGCAGAGTCGGTGAACCCCACCGCCGAAGACGCCTACTGGCGCGGCAGCTATGACCGTGAGCCCTACTACGAAACCGGCCGCACCTACGACGAATACCGTCCCGCCTACGAGCTGGGCTGGTCCGCCCGTGACCGTTACCAAGGCCAGGATTTCGACGCTGTCGAGCCCCACCTCGCCCGTGACTGGGGCCATGCCCGCACCGAGAATTCGCTGGACTGGGACGCCGCCCGTCCCGCCACGCGTGCCGCATGGGACCGCGTGGAGCGCGGTGATTCCGGCCGCAGCGCCGCAGCCGCCTACGGTGCAGGCGCGGCAGGTGCCGCCGGCCTGGCAGGTGCCACGACCCTGGCCGGCACCTCCAACGATTACGTTTCGGAAGACGGCGCGTTCGACAACGACGATGTGGTGGACGTGCTGGACGACCTGCTCGAATCCAGCCGCGACGGCGAATACGGTTTCCGCGCCTCGGCCGAGCGTGCAGAGTCGCCTGAGCTGAAGACCATCCTGCTGCGCCATGCCGGCGAGTGCGCCGCCGCAGCCGCCGAACTGGAGCGCGAAGTGCGCAATCATGGTGGCGAGCCTTCTTCGGGCGGCACCATGTCCGGCGCGCTGCACCGCGGCTGGGTTTCGGTCAAGGCGGCGCTGTCCACCAATGACGACAAGGCCGTGCTGGAAGAGTGCGAACGCGGCGAGGACGCCGCCGTCGCGCGCTACCGCAAGGCCCTGCAGGAGCCGCTGCCGGCTTCCGTCCGCGCTCTGGTGGAACGCCAGGCCCAAGGCGCCCAGCGCAACCACGATGAAGTGAAGGCCCTGCGCGACCGCTTCCAGGCCGCTGACCGCTGATCGGTCCTGTGGGCCCGCGCGCTGGCGTCTGCTGGCGCGCGAAAAGGCCGCGCTGCTCAACGCCGCGCGGCCTTTTTTATTGGTTTGACCCGTCCTACCCAGAGTTGACACCTGGGCCTTGCACAAAGGGCAGGAGTCATGGAATCGAGTGTCAAACGGACGCAGCGCGACTACACGCAAGCTTTTAACACCTACAAAGAGGCGCAGCAGAAGTACGGCATCCAGGGCCGCTCGACGGTGTTGGTGTGGCTGCGCAAGCACGGCAGGCTGGGTTGGGGGTCTGCGGCATCATCTGCAGCTATGCCGATAGACAAGACCGCAAAGCCGCTCACGCCCGAGCAGCAGATCAAGGCGCTGCAGGTGCAGCTCGAGGAGGCGCAGCAGAAGGCTCGACTGTTCGAGGCCGTCATCGACGTGCTGAGCAAAGACTACGGGGTGCGTGTCGTAAAAAAGCCTTTGGGCAAGTCCTCTCGCAAGACCTCGTCCCGGGGTTGAGCGTGAAGAGGGCTTGCCAGCACATGGGCCAGAGCCGACAGGCGTACTA
>NZ_LMOV01000018.1 GCF_001424265.1 Acidovorax sp. Leaf160 | reverse complement strand
GCGGCGATTGGCGCGAGCCGCGCGGCGGTGGATGCGGGCTACGCCCCGAACGATTGGCAGGTGGGCCAGACGGGCAAGATCGTGGCCCCGCAGCTCTACGTCGCGGCGGGCATCTCCGGGGCGATCCAGCATCTGGCGGGCATGAAGGATTCGAAGGTGATCGTGGCGATCAACAAGGACGCCGAGGCTCCGATCTTCAGCGTGGCCGACTATGGGCTGGAGGCGGATCTGTTCACCGCCGTGCCGGAACTCGTCAAGGCACTCTGACTTTCAGCGTTGGCTGACCAAGGCATCGTTCGCGATGCCTTTTTTTCGACAATTTTTGCCCCGGAGACAACCACCATGAGCTACGTCGCCCCCGTCAAGGACATGCTTTTCGCCATCGAGCACCTCGCCGGCATCGAGCAGGTCGCGCAACTGCCCGGCTTCGAGGAAGCGGGCCTGGACACGGCCCAGGCCGTGCTGGAGGAATGCGCCAAGTTCACCGGCGGCGTGGTGGCGCCGCTCAACGTGGTGGGCGACCGCAACCCGTCTTCGTGGAAGAGCGGCTTGGTCACCACCACGCCCGGCTTCAAGGAAGCCTTCCGCCAATACGCCGAGGGCGGCTGGCAGGGCCTGCAGCACCCGGTCGACTTCGGCGGCCAGGGCCTGCCCAAGACCATCGGCGCGGCCTGCAGCGAGATGCTCAACAGCGCCAACATGAGCTTCGCGCTGTGTCCGCTGCTGACCGACGGGGCCATCGAGGCGCTGATCACCGCCGGCAGCGACGAGCTCAAGGCCACCTACCTGGAAAAGCTGGTCACCGGCCAGTGGACCGGCACCATGAACCTGACCGAGCCCCAGGCCGGCAGCGACCTGGCGCTGGTGCGTACGCGCGCGGAGCCGCAGGGCGACGGCAGCTACAAGATCTTCGGCACCAAGATCTACATCACCTACGGCGAGCACGACATGGCGGAGAACATCGTGCACCTGGTGCTGGCCCGCGTGGCCGGCGCGCCGGAAGGCGTCAAGGGCATCAGCCTGTTCGTGGTTCCGAAGTTCCTGGTGAACGCGGACGGTTCGCTGGGCGCGCGCAACGACGCGCACTGCGTTTCCATCGAGCACAAGCTGGGCATCAAGGCATCGCCCACGGCGGTGCTGCAGTTCGGCGACCAGGGAGGAGCCGTGGGCTATCTGGTCGGCGAGGAGAACCGCGGCCTGGAATACATGTTCATCATGATGAACGCCGCGCGCTATGCCGTCGGCCTGCAGGGCATCGCCATTTCCGAGCGCTCCTACCAGCAGGCGGTGCAGTACGCCCGCGAGCGGGTGCAGAGTCGCCCGGTGGACGGCAGCCTGCCCGGCAGCGCGACCATCATCCACCACCCGGACGTGCGCCGCATGCTGATGACGATGCGCGCCGTGACCGAGGGCTGCCGCGCCATGGCTACCACGGCGGCGGCGGCCTACGACGCGTCGCACCACCATGCCGATGCCGAGGTGCGCCGCGCCAACGCGGCGTTCTATGAATTCATGGTGCCGCTCGTCAAGGGCTACAGCACCGAGATGAGCCTGGAGGTGACCAGCCTGGGCGTGCAGGTGCACGGCGGCATGGGCTTCATCGAGGAGACGGGCGCCGCCCAGCACTACCGCGACGCGAAGATCCTGACCATCTACGAAGGCACGACCGCCATCCAGGCCAATGACCTGGTGGGGCGCAAGACGGCGCGCGACGGTGGCCGCACGGCCCAGGACATCGCCGCGCAGATCGAGAAGACCGAGGCGGAACTGGCCGCCAGCGGCAGCGCCGACGCGCAGGCCGTGGCGCGCCGCCTGAAGGACGCGCGGGAAGCCTTCACGCAGGTGGTGGAATTCGTCGTGGCGCACGCCAAGGCCGACCCCAACGCCGTGTTCTCCGGCAGCGTCCCCTACCTGATGCTGGCCGGCAACCTGATGGCCGGCTGGCAGCTGGGCCGCGCGCTGCTGGCCGCCGAGGCCCTGTTGCCCGAGGGACAGGACGAAGCCTTCCTGCGCGCCAAGATCACCACTGCGCGCTTCTATGCCGACCACCTGCTGGTGCGCACCGGTGCGCTGCGCGACACCATCGTGGAAGGCGCGGCCAGCGTGACCGCGCTGCCGCTGGAAGCGTTTTGACGGCGATGGCTATTGCTAGTGCTATTGCTATTGCTATTGCTATTGAATTGATAGCTGCAGGTGCCGGAGAGACAAGCGCTGCAGCCTGATTTGGCCCGAACTACAACCTTTCAAGGAGACTTCATGTCCCGTCTGCCGCCCGTGCTGCAAAAGCTCTCGCTGCCTGTCATCGGATCGCCGCTCTTCATCATCAGCAACCCGCAACTGGTCATCGCCCAGTGCAAGGCGGGCATCGTCGGCTCCATGCCCGCGCTGAACGCCCGCCCTGCCGAACTGCTGGATGAGTGGCTGGCCGAGATTACCGAGACCCTGGCCGCGCACGACCGCGCCCACCCCGAAAGCCCCGCCGCGCCGTTCGCCATCAACCAGATCGTGCACAAGAGCAACGACCGCCTGGAGCACGACATGGAGGTCTGCGCCAAGTACAAGGTGCCGATCGTCATCACCAGCCTCGGCGCGCGCGAGGACGTGAACCAGGCCGTGCACGCCTGGGGCGGCGTGGTGCTGCACGACATCATCAACAACAAGTTCGCGCACAAGGCCATCGAGAAGGGCGCCGACGGCCTGATCGCCGTGGCGGCAGGCGCTGGCGGCCATGCGGGCATCAAGAGCCCGTTCGCGCTGATCCAGGAGATCCGCCAGTGGTTCGACGGCCCGCTGGCGCTGTCGGGCTCCATCGCCTCGGGTGGTGCCATCCTGGCAGCGCAGGCCATGGGGGCCGACTTCGCCTACATCGGCTCGGCCTTCATCGCCACGCACGAAGCGCGCGCGCAGGACGCCTACAAGGAAGCCGTGGTGGCCAGCAACTCGGACGACATCGTCTACAGCAACCTCTTCACCGGCGTACACGGCAACTACCTGGCGCCGTCGATCCGCGCGGCCGGGCTGGACCCGGAGAACCTGCCCGTGTCCGACCCGAGCGCGATGAACTTCGGCGGCGGTGCGCGCAAGGCGTGGAAGGACATCTGGGGCTGCGGCCAGGGCATCGGCGCCATCGACCGCGTGACCGGCGCAGGCGAGCTGGTGGAGCGGCTGCGCAGCGAGTACCAGGCCGCGCGTGCGCGTCTCGCCATGGCTTGACCTAAAAACGCCTCCAGCGCTGGTGCGATAAGCACCGACAGCTATTAGAATCATAGCAACCAGGCGGGGCGCATGCCCTGGCACGGCGCGGCGCTTTCGGGTGCCGCGCCGTTTTTGCGCGTGCTGCATGCCGCGCCGCATGCCCCAAGCCATGCCGCTTTCCACGCGCCCTTCACGCCGCCCTCCACGCCGCCCTTCACGCCGCGCCCATCTGCCCCGCGCCGCGGCCCGCCCGGCGCGGGATGCCGCCGCCCCATTTCCCGCCATGTCCCATCCGCCGCCACTCCAGCAACCGCCACGCCGCCCGCCCGCCGGGCCTGCCCAGCGCCATCCCGCCATCGACACGGTGAAGGGCCTGGCCTGCGCCGCCATCGTCTGGCACCACCTGGCGTTCTATGGCCCCATGTCCGACATCGCCCAGCCGCTGGCGCCGGAGCTGATGGCCGTGCTCAGCCAATACGGCCGGCTGGCCGTGCAGGTGTTCCTGGTGTTGGGCGGCTACCTGGCGGCGGCGAGCCTGGCCCCCGCCGGTTTGGCGCGGTTCGATGCGGCGGGCACCCAGATCGGCCGGCGCTTCGTGCGGCTGGTGGTGCCCTATGCCGTGGCCCTGGTTGCCGCCCTGCTGGCCGCCGCTGCGGTGCGGCCCTGGCTGGGCGGCCACCCCTCGGTGCCGGCCGAGCCCAGCATCGCGCAATTGCTGGCGCATGCGGTGCTGCTGCACGACGTGTTCGGTGAAGAGGCGCTGTCGGCCGGCGTCTGGTATGTGGCCATCGACTTCCAGCTGTTCGCATCCGCCGTCCTGCTGATGGCGGCTGTGCGGCGCTGGGGCGGGTCGCCGCAGCGCGCCGCCGTGGCCACCCGGGTTGCCGTGGCGCTGGCCTGCGCGGCGTCGCTCTGGCTGTTCAACCGGCAGCCGGGCCTGGACGTGTGGGCCGCGTATTTCTGGGGAGCCTACGGCCTGGGCATGCTGGCCTGCTGGGGCGCGCGCTCGCCGCGGCATGGCGCGCTCTGGCTGGTGGGCATCGCGCTGCTGGGCGCCGTCGCGCTGTGGCTGGACTTCCGCGACCGCATCGCGCTGGCATGGGTCACCGCGCTGGGCTTGGCCGTCTGCCTGCGAACGAACGGGGCGGGCAGCGCTGCGGGCGCTGAGGGCGCTGGTTTCGCGCGCGTGGCGGAAAGCCGCCAAGCCGGTGCGCTCCTGCGCCCGGTGCAGGCGCTGGGATGCATGGCGTATTCCGTGTTTCTGGTGCACTTCCCGGTGTGCCTGGTGGTGAACGCCGCCTTCAGCCAGGCCGCGCCGCAATCGCCAGCATGGAACGCGCTGGGCATGGTGGCGGCCTTCGCGCTGTCCGTTGGCGCCGGCCGGCTGCTCTACCGCCGCGTCGAGTCGCAACTGGCCACCTGGACCGTTGCCATGCGCTGGCAGGCCGGGCTCGTCGGGCTGGGCTGGGCGGTGATCTGGGCCAGCCGGGTGCTGCGTTAGCCGGTGGGTGACTCCGGGCGGTCGGTGGCATATACTGTGGTTTTGAACAGTATTTCAAGCCCGCCGCCATGTCCGAGGTCCGCATTCCCGTCGCCGCCCTGAAGGGGCGCGGCATTGGCGCGGTGACCGCCCACCGGTTCGCCCGCGAGGACCGCGGCGCCTTTGACGACGGCTGGGGCACGCTGCAGGAAACGCAGGCAGACGGCGAGGGCGCTGCCCCGCCGGCCACGCAGGTGACGCTGGAAACCGCCCGCAGCGCCCTCAGCACTAACGACTCGCCCGACATCTTCTTCGACCAGTCGGTCAATCCGTACCGCGGCTGCGAGCACGGCTGCGTCTACTGCTACGCGCGGCCCACGCACAGCTACCTGAACCTCTCCCCCGGGCTCGACTTCGAAACGCGCATCATCGCCAAGCACAACATCGCCGAGCTGCTGCGTGTGGAGCTGGCGCGTCCCTCGCACGTGGCCAGTGCCATCAACATCGGCTCGGCCACCGACTGCTACCAGCCGGTGGAGCGCGAGCTGCGCCTGACCCGTTCGCTGATCGAGGTGATGGCAGCGGCCCGGCACCCGTTCTCGCTCATCACCAAATCGAGCGGCGTGGAGCGCGACCTGGATCTGCTCGCCCCGTTGGCCGAAGACCGGTTGGCCGCTGCCTACCTGACCATCACCACGCTGGACGCGCGCCTGGCCCGCCTGCTGGAGCCCCGCGCCGCCGCGCCCCATCGGCGCCTGCGCACCATCCGGGCGCTGGCCGATGCCGGTGTACCGGTGGGCGTCAGCGTGGCGCCGCAGATTCCCTTCCTGAACGAAGACATGGAACAGGTGCTGGAAGCCGCACGGGACGCGGGTGCCACCTCGGCCTTCTACACGGTGCTGCGCCTGCCGTGGGAACTGAACCCGCTGATGCGCGACTGGCTGGCGCTGCACTACCCGCAGCGCGCCGCGCGCGTGCTGGCCCGCGTGCAGGACCTGCACGGGCTGGACGAAGCCGCCCGCAGCGCCGGCAAGGCCTACCGCAGCGATGCGGCGAGCCGCATGAAGGGCACCGGCCTCTGGGCCGATCTGCTGCGCCAGCGCTTCGTCACCGCCTGCCGGCGGCTGGGCCTGAACCGCACCCGGATCGAGCTGGACACGTCGCAGTACCGGCCGGCGCTGGCGCGCGGGCAGGCCTGTCTTTTCTAGCCTTGCTGCAGCGCCCGGGCCGCACCCGGGCCGCACCCGGGCCGCGTGCAGGCACCGTGTGGCGCGTGCCGGGGCGGTGCAGGGCCTGCACCCGGCGGGTGCATCGGCCGGGCCGCGCCACAAACTGCGTGCCGCGCGGGGCAAAACGCAATTCGGTGCCGCCGTGGGGGGCGCGATCAGCGCGGGCCCGGTGCGGGCCGCTCCTAAGCTCTGACCATGCGTCCGGCGTTCATCGCTCGCCGGGCCGTTCTCTTTTCACCTCTTACTGCGGGAGTGGCTCCAATGGCATTGCGTGATTTCAAGGTACTGACGTTCGACGTGGTCGGCACGCTGATCGATTTCGAGGGCGGCATGCTGGCCTACCTGCGCCAGGCGGCGCCGGGCCACCCGGTCACGGACGACGCCTTCCTGGCCGCCTATCGCACGGCGCGCAAGCAAGAAGGCACGGGCTGGTACCCGGACGACCTGGAGCGTTGCTGGCATGTGGTGGCGCGGGCCCTCGGCCTGCCGGACAGCGATGCCCTGGCGCGCGGCCTGCGCGATTCCGTCGCCGACTGGCCCGCCTTTCCGGATTCGGTCGAAGCGCTGCAGCGCCTACGCAGGCATTTCAAGCTGGTCACCATGACCAACGCGCAATCCTGGGCGCTGGCCCACTTCGACAAGACGCTGGGTTCCCCGTTCGACCTGCTCCTCAGCTGCGACGACGCCATGTGCGAGAAGCCCGACGCGCGTTACTTCGCCTATGCCCGGGGCCGCTACGAGGGCGCCTGGGGTTTCCGCCAGGCCGACAACCTGCACGTGGCGCAGAGCCAGTACCACGACATGGGCATCGCCCGGCAGCTGGGCATCACCACCTGCTGGATCGAGCGGCGCCACGGCATGAAGGACTCGGGCGGCACCATCGACTCCGCGCACATCGTGCCCGACTACCACTTCCACACCCTGGCCCAGCTGGCCGATGCGGTGGAGGCAGGGCAATGAGTCTCAGCGAACGGGCCGCGCCGGTCGCCGACCTGCTGCCCGACCTGGTGGCGCTGCGGCGCGACCTGCATGCCCACCCCGAGCTGGCCTTCGAGGAGCGCCGCACGGCCGGCATCGTCGCCCAGTCGCTGCGCCTGCTCGGGCTGCAGGTGTACGAAGGCATCGGCGGCACCGGCGTGGTCGGCACGCTGCGCTGCGGCAGCGGCCAGGCCAGCGTGGGCCTGCGGGCCGACATGGATGCGCTGCCCATGGTGGAGCTGGGCCAGCAGCCGCACGCCAGCCGCAACCCCGGCAAGCACCACGGCTGCGGACATGACGGCCACACCAGCATGCTGATCGGCGCGGCCCGCCAGCTGGCGCGTACGCGGGCGTTCGACGGCACGGTGCATTTCATCTTCCAGCCGGCCGAAGAAGGCAAGGGCGGCGCGCGCCGCATGATCGAGGACGGCCTGTTCGAGCGCTTCCCGTGCGACAGCGTGTATGCGCTGCACAACTGGCCCGATCTGCCGCTGGGCCGGGCGCAGACCCGCGCCGGCCCCATCATGGCCGCCGCCGACCGGTTCGACATCGCCGTGTGCGGGCGGGGCGGCCACGCGGCCCAGCCGCACCACACGCCCGATGCCATCCTGGCCGCCAGCCAGCTGGTGGCCCAGCTCAACACCATCGTCGCGCGGCGCATCGACCCCGGCGAATCGGCGGTGCTGTCGGTCACCCGCATCGAGGGCGGCCACAGCCACAACGTGCTGCCGGCCGAAGTGCAGATCACCGGCACGGTGCGCAGCTTCGACGTAGCCTCGCAGGACCGCATCGAGGCCGCGCTCCGTGCGGCCTGCGCGGGCGTGGCGCTGGCGAGCGGCACCGAGATCGCGGTGAACTACCTGCGCTACTACCCCGCCACCGTCAACACGCCGGCCGAAGCCGCGCTGGCGCTGGAGGCCGCGCGGGCCACCGGCCTGGAGGCCGACATGGCGCCGCGCGCGGCCTTCACCTCCGAAGACTTCGCCTTCATGCTGCAAAAGAAGCCCGGGGCCTACCTGTGGCTGGGCCAGGGCCGCGCCGAGCCCGGGCCGGACGGCGAGCGGGCGCTGCACCACCCCTGCTACGACTTCAACGACGACGCGTTGCCGCTGGGTGTGCGCTGGTTCTGCGAAGTGGCGGCGCGGGCCTTGGGGCGCGCCTGACGCGGCATGTGCTCAGGCGGAGCGGCAGCTCGCCTGGCCGCGCGTCGCCGATCCGCCGTCGGGGGCGGGCAGAGCCCCGGTATCAGCGTGAAAATGGCTGCGGGCGCTTTAAGAATGGGCGCTTGATGCTATAAAAATATTAGCGAAGGACGGGTGCCGTAGCGGCTTCCGTGCCGGGGCATGGACCCGCCCGGCCGGTTCACCGCTGGTGCGGGAACAGCTTCTCGATCGGGCAGTGCGTCTTGATGAAGGGCGACTTGATGACGATGTAGCTGAAGTACTTGGCAATGCCGATGTTGCGCGCCAGCAGGCCCTCGATGACTTCCTGGTAGTGGTTCACACCGCGCGTCAGGAAGCGCAGCAGGTAGTCGTAGCCGCCGCTCACCAGATGGCATTCCAGCACCTCGTCCACCTCGCGCAACGCGGTCTCGAAGCGGTGGAAGTCCTCCCGGTGGTGATCGGTCAGGGTCACCTCGGTGAACACGGTCAACGTGTCGCCCAGCCGCTCCAGCCGCAGGTGGGCGCCGTAGCCCGAGATGTAGCCCGCCTGCTCCAGCCGCTTGACCCGGATGAGGCAGGGGCTCGGCGACAGGCCGACGGCATCGGCCAGATCCACGTTGGTCATGCGGCCGTTGCGCTGGAGTTGAGAGAGGATGCGCAGGTCGAGCCGGTCGATCTTCAGGGCTTCATTCATCATGGCAAGGCAGGCGTGAAAGGACAGGCGCCGATTGTCGTCGGCGCGAGGCCGCCGGACAGCGGCAGGGCGGCAAAATTCAGAAGGCGTGGGTGGTTGCGGCGTGCCCGGGCGGGCCGCACGGACACGTCCCGTCGAGGCGCAAAGCCCCGCCGCAGCGCGGGCTGGGGCCCCGCCCCGGGCGCGCATCGGCACCGCTGCAGCGGCCTCGCGGGGCGGTGCGCAGGTGCGTGCCGGGCGCTTGCACAGCGTCTCAGGCCATCGACGCGCGGACGTCGGGCTCGGCCAGCACGTCGTCCAGCGTTTGCTTCAGGCGCGCGAACATCTGGGCGAACTCGTCTTCGCTGAACGTCAGCGCGGGCGCGAAGCCCAGGATGTGGTCGCCGAACGAACGGAACACGAGACCGTTGCGGTAGCCGGTGCGGAAGATGCGGTCGGCCAGGCCCAGCGAAGCGTCGAAGCCGCGCTTGCTTGCCTTGTCGCTCACCAGCTCCAGCGCGCCCAGCAGGCCGCGGTGGCGCGAGTCGCCCACCAGAGGGTGGCTGCGCAGCGCATCGAGGCCGGCCGCGAAGTGCTTGGCCACGCGCTGGCCGTTCGCCAGCACGCCGCCTTCTTCGTACAGCCGCAGCACTTCCAGGGCGACGGCAGCGCTCACCGGGTGGCCGGAATAGGTCGCGCCGTGGCCGATGGGCGCGCCGGCGGGGGCGCCGTCGGCGATGGCGGCATAGACCTTCTCGCTCATCATGGTGGCGCCCATGGGCACGTAGCCGGCGGTCAGGCCCTTGGCCATGGTCAGCAGGTCGGGCTCGACGCCTTCGGCATCGCACGCGAACATGGGGCCGGTGCGGCCGAAGCCGGTGATGACTTCGTCCACCACGAACAGGATGTCCAGCTCGCGGGTGGCTGCGCGCATGGCTTTGAGCCAGCCCTTGGGCGGAATGATCACGCCGCCGGAACCCTGGATCGGCTCGCAGAAGAAGGCCGCCACGTTGTCGGCACCGAGTTCGGCCACCTTGGCGCGCAGCGCCGCCACGGAGCTGGCGATGAGCGCCTCGGGGTCGGCGCCATCGGCATGGCGGTAGGGGTTGGGCGACGGGATGTAGTGCTGCGTGGGCAGCGGCAGGTCGAAGCCGCGGTGGAACACCGGCAGCGCCGTCAGGCCCGCGCCGGTGGAGGACGAGCCGTGATAGCCGCGCTCCAGCGAGATGAAGTGCTTCTTCGACGGCTTGCCCAGCGCGTTGTAGTACTGGACGATGAAGCGCACCGCCGCATCCACCGACTCGGAACCGCCGAGCGTCAGGTAGACCCGCGTGAGCGACGCCGGCGTGATCTGCACCAGCTTGTCGGCCAGGCGGATGGCGGGTTCGCTGCCGAAGTGGAAGTAGCCGGTGGCGTAGGGCAGCGTGCGCATCTGCTGGGCGGCGGCCTGCACCACGCTTTCCTGGCCGTAGCCCACGTTCACGCACCACAGGCCGGCGAACGCATCCAGCAGCTGGTGGCCCTTGGCATCGGTGAGCCAGGAGCCCTGGCCCGACGCGAGCACGGTCGGGCCGCGTTCTTCGTGGGTGCGCCAGGGCGCGACCGGGTGGATCAGGTGGGCGCGGTCGATCGCGTCGAGCGCGGCATGGGCGGGCAGGGCGGTGGGGTGCGTCATGGCGTCAGGTGGAGAGTGAAGTGGCGTGAAGTGAGCTGGGAAGGGAGCCGAAAGGCACGCTGGGGCGGTGCATGCCCGTTGGCCGGCCGGTTCGCCCAGGACCTGTCGACGGGCCTTGCGAGCAGAGAGCTTTGGCTTCGACGGGCTCAGCCCGGACGGACCTGGATGGACGGACTGGCATGGCGCTGGGAATGCTGTTCGAGCGAGCGGTTCAGGGTGCGTCCAGCTTATGTTTGAAGCCCCGCCGGTGGATGCCGCTTTGGGCCTCTGCACCGCTGTGCCATGCGTTTGTGAAGGCCTTGGCAGCAGATCGTTCGGCTGCCCCGCCCGGGGCCCTGCCAGCGTGGCGGACGGGGCCCGCTGCGCCGGCCCCAATGCCGCGTCAGCCCAGGGCCTGCGTGACGGGCGCGAAGAGGCGGGCCTGCCCTGGCCGGGGTTCGGGCAGGGCGCCGCGCACCATCGTGGTGGGCGCATCCACCGAAGGCAGGCCGATCGAGGCGAACCAGTCCATCAACCCGCTGGCCTGGTCGATGTCGATGCGGGTGAAGTTGCCGGCATTGGTGCTGACCAGGTGGGCGATCAGCGCCTTGGCGCCGTCCGCATCGGGCGCCACCACGGGGCCGATCACATGGCCGCGGCCGAAGCGGCGCAACATGGCGAAGCCGCGGGCGGTGTTGTCCTGGTCCAGCACCACGCAGGTCTCGGCGCTGGCCAGCAGGTCCGCGATGAGCGCATCGCGCGGCATTCCCCGGCCCTGCGCGTCCAGCGCCTGCAGCGCGGGCAGCTCATTCATGCCGGCGGGCCGCAGCCGGCACCCCGGCGGCAGCGCCACCGGCGCGACGGACTGCGCCGTGCCCTGGTGCTGGCTCAGCTCGCCCACTTGCACGAAGCCCAGCCGTTCATACAGGCCCCGGCCGGCGGCGGTGGCGTGCAGCAGCACCGTGCAGTCCTCCAGCCCGTCCAGCAGGGCCGTCATCAGCCGGTGGCCGATGCGCTGGCCCTGGCAGGCCGGCGACACGATCACCAGCCCGATGCTGGCGTGCCGCTTTCCCCAGCGCCAGCGCTGCGCGGTCGCGACGACGCGGCCGTCGATCTCGGCCACGAAGCCTTCGGCATGCGCGAAGCTCTGCGCCCAGTCGGCCGGCCGGTGCGGCCAGCGCTGCTCGGCCGACAGGGCCTGCGATGCGTCCAGGTCCGCGGCTGTCATGGGCCGCAGCACTGCGGTGCCTGTGGCGGGCGCCGGCGTGAGAAGTGTGGTCATGGGAGAGAGGCTTTCTGAAGTGGGCGGATGGGAAGGAGGGCGGGGCATGCAGGCGGGGCATGCAGCGGGGGGCATGCAGCCCGTGGCGGCGCTCAGAAGTCGGCGACCTTGCCCCAGGAGGGATCGCTGAAGCGCGAGGGGTGGTAGGGCTTGGGGTCCTCGATCGGGGCGGCGCCGCTCACGATGTCGGCAATCAGGTGCCCCGCGCCGGGGCCGATGCCGAAGCCGTGGCCGGAAAAGCCCGCCGCCAGCACGAACCCGGGCAGGCCCGGTACTTCGCCGATGCCGGGCACGCCATCGGGCGTGCTGTCCACGTAGCCGGCCCAGGCATCGGTGATGCGTGCCTGCGCCAGGTCGGGTACCAGCTCGATCACGCGGCGACGGGTCTGCTCGACGGTGGGCATGTCGGGCCGGGGGTCGAGCACGCGCACGCGTTCCATGGGCGTGGGCGCGTCGAGCCGCCAGCGCTGCAGCGTCTCGTGGCCGCTCTGCCAGCCCTGCAGGCCGCCGGGCATCAGGTTGCGCCAGCGCTTGGCGAACATCGGAATGAACTGCGGCGCGAACCGGAAAAATCCCGGGGTCAGGTCGACCCGGGCGCGGCCCGAGATGGCCAGCGCGTAGCGGCCGTCCGCGCGGCGGGTGATGGCCACGCCGTCGGCATACAGCACGTCGGGCAGGTCGCGCTCCACCGGCGCCACGCTCAGGATGGTCTGGCGCACGGAGGCCTGCGGAAAGCGAATGCCCAGCTGCCGGCAGAACGACGACGCCCAGGCGCCACCCGCATACACCGCGATGCGGGTCTTGATGGTGCCGGATTCGGTCACCACCCCGCTCACGCGGCCGCCTTCGGTCTCGATACCCCGGGCCGCGCAGTTCTGGTGGACCGTGCCGCCCAGCTGCATCACCGCTGCGGCAACGGCCGGCGCGGCCAGGCCGGGGTCGGCCGTGCCGTCGGTGGGCGAATGCACGCCGCCCTTCCAGCTGCGGCCGGTGAGCCGCCCGCGCTCGGTGGCCTCCTCGCTGGTCAGCATGTGGGTGGTCACGCCCACGGTCTTGGCGAATTCCCGCCAGCGCGCCCACTGCGCCAGCTCCGCTTCGTCGTTGCTCAGGTAGAACAGGCCGCAGCGGCGAAAGCCCGTGTTCTGGCCGGTCTCGGCCGAAAACTGCTCCCACAGGTCCAGGCTCTTGCTGGCCAGGGGCAGCTCGCGTTCGTCGCGGTTCTGCTGGCGGCACCAGCCCCAGTTGCGGCTGGACTGTTCGCCTCCGATCACGCCTTTCTCGACCACTGCCACCGAGATGCCGCGCCGGGCGAGGTAGTAGGCGGTGAAGATGCCGATGATGCCGCCGCCGATCACGACCACGTCGGCCGAGGCGGGAAGGTGGGGCGAGGTCTCGATGCGGTTCAGCGGAGGGGACATGGGCGAAGTCTTGAGAATTCAAAAAGCAGGGGCCATCGGGTGGCGGGGCCCGCGTGTCATCACAGCTTAATTTCCAGGGGCGGTGGATGCGTGCTGCTTTTGCTGCCGCCGCCCGCAGCAGGCTGCGTTTCTGGGCGGTCTGGCAGCAGATCGTTTGGTGGGGGTGTCGGCGTGTGTGGAAGACCCAGGCCGCTGCACGGCCTGGGGCCACGTCTACGGGTGGCTAATAGCCCTTGCTGCGGTCCACCAGACCGACCATGGGTTCGCCGGCCTGGAAGCGCCGCAGGTTCTCCAGCACGGCTTCGGCCGCACTGTGCGGCTGCGTCATGCTGGCAATGTGGGGCGTGAGCTGGATGCGCGGATGCGCCCAGAAGGCGTGGCCTGCGGGCAGCGGTTCCGGGTCGGTGACGTCGATCACCGCTTCCGTGAGCTGGCCCGATTCGAGGGCCGCCAGCAGGTCGCGTTCCACCAGCTGCGGCCCGCGGCCGACATGCACCAGCGCGGCGCCGCGCGGCAGCTGGTCGAAGAGAGCGGCGCCGAGAAAGCCGCGCGTTTCCCCGGTCAGCGGCAGCAGGCAGATCAGCACATCCGTGCGCGCGAGGAAGGCATGCAGCTCGCCGGCTCCCGCACAGGTCGCCACGCCATCCACAGTCCGGCGGGACCGGCTCCACCCGGCGCAGTCGAAACCCAGCGGCGCGAGTTGCGCCAGCACGGCCTGGCCGAGCGAGCCCAGTCCCAGCACGCCGATGCGGCGCTCGGCAGCCCGGCGCACCGGCAGCGGCTTCCAGACGCCCTCGCGCTGTTGGCGACGGTATTGCGGCATGTCCCGGTGCAGGCCCAGCACGGCGTGCGTCACATATTCGACCATGCCGCTGACGATGCCCGGCTCGATCATGCGCACCACCGGCAGGTCGGCGGGGAGGGCCTCGAAGTCGAACTGGTCCACCCCGGCACCGGATGAAAACAGCACCTGCAGATGCGGGAACGTGGTGGCGAGATCTGCCGGAGGCTCCCATGCGGCCAGGAACCGCACCCGGGCCGGGTCGCCGATGTCGGGCCAGATGCGAAAGTCGATCCGGGGCGCGCGCTGGCGGAAGGCTTCGGCCCAGTGCCGGCCGCGCACCGGGTCGGACTTGTAGAGGAATATGTCCATCACAGGCCCCTGCCCAGGCGGAGGGCGGCAAGGCGAGGGCGGAGCGGGCGGAGCGGGCGGAGCGGGGAGGGCGGGGCGGTGCGGGGCAAGACCATGAAGAGACGTTCCTGTGTGTGGGGGCGCCGGTGCGGACGCGGCGCCTTCATGCGGCGCATCGATCTTGCGCCGACAAGCCCGTCTCGCGCCAGCACGAATCAGGGTTGCTACCTAAATTGCAAGCTTCGGCTGCGGGGCGCCGCAGGTTGTGGCATTCATTGCGGCAGACCGCCTCCATTCGGACACAAATGCTGCGGTCATCTGGGAGCATCGACGCCACGTTGCGACAGTGCCGCGCGCTTTCCCGAACACACCATGAATCCCTGCAAACCATGCTCCAAATCCGTGCATCCGGCACCCGCCGCGGTGCATGGCGGTGCATCGGTGCACCCTCGCAAAGCAGACCGCACGGGATGCCGCTGCCACCCCATCAAACCGCAGCTTTGCCGTGCCGGGCTGCGTTTTTCCCAACGGGCCGCGCTGATCTGCATGTTGCAATCGCTTCGTCATCAACCTGTCGAACAGACTTCCCGCCACACGGCCCGCCCCGGTCGGTAACCGGTTTTGATTTCCAAGGACCCGAGACATGGCTTTCCGCCCCAAGTACGTGACTTTCGATTGCTACGGCACCCTGACGCGGTTCCGGATGGCCGAGTTGACGAAGGAACTGTTTGCCGACCGCATCAGCGCGGACCGCATGCCCCAGTTCATCGCCGACTTCACCGCCTACCGCTTCGACGAAGTGCTGGGTGCGTGGCAGCCCTATGAAGTCGTGCTGAAGAACGCCGTGCGGCGCCTGTGCAAGAAGTGGAAGATCCAGTACTTCGACACCGACGGCCAGACCTACTACGACGCGGTGCCCACCTGGGACCCGCATGCCGACGTGCCCGCAGGCCTCGCCAAGGTCGCCAAGGAGATCCCGCTGGTCATCCTGTCGAACGCCGACGACAGCCAGATCCAGAAGAACGTCGCCATGCTGGGCGCGCCCTTCCACCGCGTGTACACGGCCCAGCAGGCCCAGGCCTACAAGCCGCGCCTGAAGGCCTTCGAATACATGCTCGACTCGCTGGGCTGCAACCCCGAAGACGTGCTGCACGTCTCGTCCAGCCTGCGCTACGACCTCATGTCCGCCGACGACATCGGCATCAAGAACAAGGTGTTCGTGAACCGCGGCCATGGCCCGGGCAACCCGGCCTACGGCTACACCGAGATCCAGGACATCGGCGGCCTGCCGGGCGTCGTCGGGCTCTGACCGACCTGCCGCCGCCACACGCCATCCTTCCAGACACGCCGCACCGGCCATCCCATGAAACTCGAAAGCTATTGGACCGAATCCGCCGAGGCCTTCACGCCCCTGGCGCGCGACCTGCCTGCCCAGGTGGATGTCGCGATCGTGGGAGGCGGCTTCACCGGCCTCTCCGCGGCGCTGGCTTTCGCGAAGCAGGGCGCGCGGGTGGTGGTGCTGGAAGCGGGCCCGCGCGTGGCGGCCGAGGCTTCCGGCCGCAACGGCGGCCACGTCAACAACGGGCTGGCCATGGACTACGCGGACGTGGCGGCCCGTGTCGGCGTGCCCCAGGCGCGCAGCTGGTACCACGCCTACGACGCGTCGGTCGATACCGTGCAGCGCCTGGTGCGCGAAGAGGCCATCGACTGCGACTTCCTGCGCCACGGCAAGCTCAAGCTGGCCACGAAGCCGCAGCACCTCGACGCGCTGCAGCGAAGCGCACAGCGCCTGATCGACGACGGGGTCGACACCGACGTGGGGATCCTGAGTGCGGGCCAGGTGCGCGCCGAGGTGCAGAGCGAGCGCTTTCACGGCGGCCTGCTCTACAAGCGCAGCGCGCAGATGCACATGGGCCGTTTCGCCCGGGGCTTGGCCGCCGCTGCGGAACGCCGGGGTGCCGAGATCCACACCAGCACCGAGGTGCGCCGCCTGCAGCGCATCGGCAGCGGCCATGCGCACCGCCTGGTCACGGCCCGCGGCACGGTCGAGGCCGCGCAGGTGCTGGTCGCCACCGGTGCCACCCGGCATGGCGGCTACGGCAGCTTCGGCTGGCTGCGCCGCCGCATCGTGCCGATCGGCAGCTTCATCGTGGTGACCGAGCCGCTGGGCGCCGAGCGGGCCCAGGCGCTGCTGGCGGCGCGCCGCACCTACACCACGGTCGCCAACATCCACCACTATTTCCGGCTCACCGCCGACCACCGGCTGGTGTTCGGCGGGCGCGCGCGCTTCGCCGTCTCCAGCCCGCAGTCCGACGCCACCAGCGGCGAGATTCTGCGCGCCGGGCTGGCCGAGACGTTTCCGCAGCTGGGCGCGGTGCGCCTCGACTACTGCTGGGGCGGCCTCGTGGACGTCACGCAGGACCGCCTGCCCCACGCCGGCGAGCGCGACGGCCTCTACTACAGCATGGGCTACAGCGGCCACGGCACGCAGATGTCGGTCCACATGGGCGAGCGCATGGCAGCCGTCATGACCGGCGTACCGGAGGCCAACCCCTGGGCCGGGCGCGACTGGCCCGCCATTCCGGGGCACTTCGGTGCGCCGTGGTTCCTGCCGGCCGTGGGCCTGTATTTCCGGCTCAAGGACAAGCTCGCCTGAGCCCGCGCCACCGGCCTGCCGACCGCGTTTTCTCCCTCTTCCTTTTTTTCCGTTTCCCCAGTCCCCAACAGGAGCATCACCATGAGCGACAACCCCATCAAAAGCATCATCGGCCCCCGCGAAAGCCTTCGCGTGATGGATTCCCTGCGCCGGGGCGCAACGCGCCGTGACGTGCTGGCCATGCTGATGGCAGGCGGCATGCAGGCCACGCTGGCCGGCAGCCTGGCGGGGATGGCCACGGTGGCCCATGCCCAGACGCCGCGCCGCGGCGGCCGCATCCGCGTGGCCGCGGCCACTGCCGCAGCCACCGATACGCTGGATCCGGCCAAGCAATCGAACCAAAACGACTACGTGCGCTGCAACATGGTCTACAACGGTCTCACGTCGCTGGACGGCAGCCTCACGCCCCAGCCCGCGCTGGCCGAGGCGTTCGCCACCACCGATGCCAAGACCTGGGTCTTCACGCTGCGCAAGGGCGTGACCTTCCACGACGGCAAGGCGCTGGCGCCGGCCGACGTGGTCTTCTCGCTGATGCGCCACAAGGACCCGGCCACCGCGTCCAAGGCCAAGGCGCTGGCCGACCAGATCGAGAGCGTGAAGGCCACCGGCCCGAACGAGGTCACGGTGGTGCTGTCCATGCCCAACGCCGACCTGCCGGTCATCTTGGGCACCTTCCACTTCGCGATCGCCAAGGAAGGCACGACCGACTTCAGCACCGGCATCGGCACGGGCCCCTACAAGCTCAAGGAGTTCAAGCCCGGCGTGCGGACCCTGGTGGTGCGCAACGACAACTACTGGAAGCCCGGCCGCCCCTACCTGGACGAGATCGAATTCGTCGGCATCGGCGACGAGAGCGCCCGCGTCAACGCGCTGCTGTCGGGCGGCATGGACCTGGTCGCCTCGGTCAATCCGCGTGCCGTCGCCCGCGTGAAATCGACCCCCGGCTACACCATCTTCACGACCCAGTCCGGCCAGTATTCCGACCTGGTGATGCGCCGCGACATGGCGCCGGGCAGCAGCCCGGACTTCGTGCTGGCGATGAAGCACCTGTTCGATCGCGAACAGATGAAAAAGAACATCGCGCTCGACTACGCCGTGCTGGCCAACGACCAGCCGATCGATCCGACCAACCGCTTCTACTTCAAGGACCTCCCGCAGCGCACGTTCGACCTGGACAAGGCGAAGTTCCACCTGCAGAAGTCCGGCGTGACGGGCAAGGTGCCGGTGGTCACCTCGCCAGCCGCCATGTATTCGACCGAGACCGCGCTGCTGCTGCAGCAGGCCGGCCAGCGCATCGGGCTGGATCTGGACGTCAAGCGCATGCCGGCCGACGGCTATTGGTCCAACCACTGGCTCAACAGTGCGGTGGGCTTCGGCAACGTCAACCCCCGCCCCAGCGCCGACGCGCTGTTCACGCAGTTCTTCAAGTCCGACGCCGCCTGGAACGAGTCGCGCTGGAAGAACCCGCAGTTCGACCAGCTGCTGGTGGCGGCGCGGGGTGAAACCGATCTGGCCAAGCGCCGCCAGATGTATGCCGACATGCAGACCATGGTGCACAACGAGGCCGGCATCGGCATTCCGCTGTTCCTCGCCAGCATCGACGGCCACTCGACCAAGCTCAAGGGCCTGTCGCCCATTCCGCTGGGCGGCCTGATGGGCTACTCGTTCGCCGAGAACGTCTGGCTCGAAGCCTGACGCGCGCTGACCGATGCCCGGCCCCGCCGGGCGGTCAACGATGATCGACGCCTCCTCCATGCACTAGAAGCCGCCGCGCCATGAACCGTGTCATTCTCAAACTCCTGATCCAGCGGGTGCTGCTGGCGCTGCTGTCGCTGCTGGCGGTGTCGGTCATCGTCTTTTCGATCACCGCCGTGCTGCCGGGCGACGCCGCGCAGGAGCAGCTGGGGCAGGAAGCCACGGCCGAGTCGCTGGCCGCACTGCGCGCGCAGATGGGGCTGGATGTGCCGGCGCCGCTGCGCTACGTGCGCTGGCTCGGCGGCATCGTGCGGGGCGACCTGGGTACCTCGGCCACCACGCAGATGCCGGTCGGCGACCTGGTGGCGAGCCGGCTGCCCAATTCGCTGCTGCTGGCGGCGGTGACGGCGATCTTCTCCGTGCCCATCGCGCTCACGCTGGGCATCGCCTCGGCGGTCTGGCGCGGCTCCTGGTTCGACCGCATCGTCTCGTCGGCCGCGGTGGCCGTGGTGTCGGTGCCCGAATTCCTGGTGGCCACGCTGGCGGTGATGGTGTTCGCGGTGCAGTTGAAGTGGCTGCCTGCGCTGTCCTATGTGAACGACATCGAGTCGCTCGGGCAGCTGCTGCGGGCCTTTGCCATGCCGGTGCTGAGTCTGTGCTGCGTGATCGTGGCGCAGATGATGCGCATGACGCGTGCGGCCGTCAGCGACCAGCTGGATGCGCCCTACATCGAGATGGTGCGGCTCAAGGGCGCATCGCCCCTGCGCATGGTCATGGCCCACGCCCTGCCCAACGCGATCGGACCGATCGCCAACGCGGTGGCGCTGTCGCTGTCGTACCTGCTGGGCGGCGTGATCATCATCGAGACCATCTTCAACTACCCCGGCATCGCCAAGCTCATGGTCGACGGCGTGACCCAGCGCGACATGCCGCTGGTGCAGACCTGCTCCATGATCTTCTGCGCGGGCTACCTCATCCTGGTGACGCTGGCGGACGTCTGCGGCATCGTCGCCAACCCCCGCCTGCGCCACCGCTGACCCAAGGCCGCCCATGGATTCAATGACTTCTTCCCACCGGTCGCCCGCCGCCATGCCCAAGCCGTCCGCAGCCCCTGCGGCCGCCTCTGCGCCGGTGCCTGGCGCCGTTCCTGCGGCCGCCGCGCCGGCGACTGCTCCCGCCACCGGGCGCCGCCGCCATCCGCTGCGTTTCATCGCCGGCTTCGGCATCAGCGGAATGCTGGGCCTCGTCGTGCTGCTGTTCTGGATGCTGGCCGCGTCCCTCGGGCCGCTGCTGCTCGACCCGGCGCTGCAGTCGGGCGGCGGCTCGGATGTGTTCGCGCCCATCAGTGCCGCGCACTGGCTGGGCACCGACTACCTGGGCCGCGACATGCTGGTGCGCGTCATCGACGGTGCGCGCTACACCGTGGGCGTGGCGCTGCTGGCCACGCTGCTGGCCAGCGGCACCGGCACCACGCTGGCGCTGTTCGCCGCCGCCGTGGGCGGCCGGCTCGACGCCGTGCTGAGCCGTCTGCTCGACACCTTCACCGCCATCCCGAGCAAGATGTTCGCGCTGATCCTGGTGGCCGGCTTCGGCTCGTCAGTCACCATGCTGGTGGTGGCCGCGGCCATCATCTACGTGCCGGGCGCCTACCGCATCGCACGGTCGCTGGCCGTGAACATCAACGCGCTCGACTACGTCACCGTGGCGCGCACGCGGGGCGAGGGCACGGGCTACATCATGCTGCGCGAGATCCTCCCCAACATCCTGGGGCCGATGCTGTCCGACCTGGGGCTGCGCTTCGTCTACGTGGTGCTGCTGCTGGCCAGCCTGAGCTTTCTGGGCCTGGGCATCCAGCCGCCCGCGGCCGACTGGGGCTCGCTGGTGCGCGAGAACATCGGCGCGCTGCCCGACGGCGGCGCCTCCGTCATCGTGCCGGCGCTGGCCATCGCCAGCCTGACCATCTCGGTCAATCTCGTCATCGACAACCTGCCGGGCCGTGCCGCCCGCGAACGCGGAGGGCGTTGAACATGGGTGCATCCGTCGTCGTCAAAGACCTCTCCATCACCGCTGGCGACCAGACCCTGGTCGATGCGCTGAGCTTCACCATCCAGCCGGGCGAAGTGCTGGCGCTGATCGGCGAATCGGGCTCCGGCAAGACCACCACCGCCCTGGCGCTGATGGGCTACGCCCGCAGCGGCTGCGCCATCTCGGGCGGCAGCGTGCGCATCGGCGAAGTGGATGTGCTGCACCTGTCGCCGGCCGAGCAGCGCGCCCTGCGCGGGCGCACCGTGGCCTACATCGCGCAGAGCGCGGCGGCATCGTTCAACCCGTCGCGCACCATCATGGACCAGGTGGTCGAGCCCACCCGCATCCACGGCACCATGACGCGCTCGCAAGCCGAGGCCAAGGCGGTGGCGCTGTTCCGCGAACTGGCATTGCCCAACCCCGACACCATCGGCGAGCGCTACCCGCACCAGGTGTCGGGCGGGCAACTGCAGCGGCTGATGGCGGCGATGGCGCTCATCACCGACCCGGACCTGGTGATCCTCGACGAACCCACCACGGCGCTGGACGTGACCACGCAGATCGAGGTGCTGCACGCCTTCCGCCGCGTGGTGCGCGAGCGCCGCGCCACCGCCGTGTACGTGAGCCACGACCTGGCGGTGGTGGCCCAGATGGCCGACCACATCCTGGTGCTGCGCGGCGGCAAGCTGCAGGAGCTGAACGCCACGGGCCGCATCCTGTCAGCGCCCGACCACGAATACACCCGCATGCTGATGGCTGCCGCCCGGCCCGAGCCCCGGGTGGCCGAGCACTGCCGCGGCGAGGGCGAACTGCTGCTCGATGTGCGCGGGCTGTCGGCCGGCTACGGCCCGGTCGATGCCAACGGCCAGCCGGCGGTGCTGATCCTGCAGGACATCGACTTCAAGCTCTACCGGGGTCAGGCCATCGGCGTGATCGGCGAGTCGGGCTCCGGCAAGACCACGCTGGCACGGGCGATCGCCGGGCTCATCAAGCCCTGCCAGGGCAGCATGGTGTTCGCCAACGCCGAGCTGAAACCCGAACTGCGCGAGCGCAGCAAGGAAGAGCTGCGCCGCATCCAGATCGTCTTCCAGATGGCGGACACGGCGCTTAACCCGTCGCAGACCATCGAGCGCATCCTGGCGCGGCCGCTGCAGTTCTACAAGGGCCTGAAGGGCGCCGCGCTGCAGCGCCGCATCCACGAACTGCTCGACCTGGTGAAGCTGCCGCACAGCGTGGCCGGCCGGCTGCCCGGGGGGCTGTCCGGCGGCCAGAAGCAGCGCGTGAACCTGGCGCGTGCGCTGGCGGCCGACCCCGATCTGATCCTGTGCGACGAGGTCACCTCCGCGCTGGACACGGTGGTCGGCGCCGCCGTGCTCGACCTGATGGCCGAGCTGCGGCGCGAGCTGGGCGTGTCTTACCTCTTCATCAGCCACGACCTGCACACCGTGCGTTCGGTGTGCGACGAGATCGTGGTGATGCAGCACGGCCGCAAGCTGGCCCAGGTGGCGCGCGCCGACTACGACCGCGGCCCGCACCACCCGTACTACGAACTGCTGGCCCGCTCGGTGCCCGAGTTGCGCCAGGGCTGGCTGGCGGAACACGGCAGCACGGTGCCCCCGGCCGCCGTGGCGGCCTGACGGCGGCTACTGCGGTGACTGCGCCGATTGCGGCGAGCGCAGCAGGCGTTGCCACGGCTTGGCCCGGTCCACACCATCATTTGCTATTAAATTCATAGCTATAGGCCATTGCCATACCAGCCCAAACGGCCGATTTGACCTTAAAACTCCCATGCCACAAACCCAGCCCCAGCCCCTGACCCTCTCCCGCCCCGACCTCATTCGCGACGCCAACTTCATCGCCGGCCAGTGGGCGCCGGGCCCCGGCGCGCTGCTGCCCGTCACCAACCCGGCCACGGGCGAGGTCATCGCCTCCGTGCCTGAC
>NZ_LMOV01000017.1 GCF_001424265.1 Acidovorax sp. Leaf160 | reverse complement strand
CAGTTGTCTGAACGGAGCGCACGCAGTGCGCGCAGTGAGTTCTGCGGCAGCACCCGCCGACCGAGCATCGCAGGTTGCCCCGCAGCGCAGCGGAGGGGACACGCACAGCAGGGTCGCCCTTTCTTTGGTGACTTTCTTTCGGCGAGTCGAAAGAAAGTTACTCGCCCGCCGGGGCGAAATCCCGGCCCCGGAAAGCAAAGGCCCAGCAACCGCCAGCACCGCCCCCGCAACGCGAGCAGACCCAGCCACGCAGAAGCCAAACACGACGAAAAAGAACGGTGCGCAACGATTCGTTGTCGGACACCCGTCCTACAAATACGGGTCGTGCCCCCACAGACCATCGTGGGTCTTCCAAGGACCGACATGGCACAGCACGACATAAACCCCGACGTGGACTGGCGGCAGATCGACATCAGCGAACCGCACGAGATCGCCTACTGGACCCAAACTTTCGAATGCACGGAAAGCCAGTTGCGCGACAGCGTCAGGTTGGTCGGTCCGTCGGCGGAACAAGTGCGGCTGCACCTGCGTGGCCCGGTCGTGCGTCGCGTCCCCTGCGCCGACGGGCTGCTGGCCATCGCCCGCAGGCTGGCGCCCAAGCCGGGCCACCTCTCGTCGGCATCAGCATAGCCATAGCCACGGCCATACCCATCGGCATCGGTACCAGCACGGGCCCGCGCTGACGCCCGGCGCCGCGCAGGCACCCGCGCCGGGCTCCATTTGCTATTATTTATATAGCATAAGACCCAATCAATCCGGGCGCTAGAGGCGAATTTCAGCTCAAGACTCCGGACGTCATCCGCACCACGCGGTCGCAGCGGGCCGCCAGTTGCTCGTCGTGCGTGACCATCACGAAAGCCGTCCCCTGCTCGCGTGCCAGGCGCAGCATCAGCTGGAAAACGCCGTCGGCGGTGCTGCGGTCCAGGTTGCCGGTGGGCTCGTCGGCCAGCACGCAGGCGGGGCGGGTCACCAGGGCGCGGGCGATGGCCACGCGCTGGCGTTCGCCGCCGGAGAGCTCGGCCGGGCGGTGCAAGGCACGCTCGCCCAGGCCCACGGCGGCCAGCGTCTGCAGGGCCCGGTCCAGGCATTCGGCGTACGGCAGGCGGCGGATGCGCAGCGGCATGGCCACGTTGTCCTGCGCGCTGAATTCCGGCAGCAGGTGGTGGAACTGGTAGATGAAGCCGAGGTGCTGGTTGCGCAGCTGCCCCTGGCGCTGGGCCGACAGCATGTTCAGCGCTTCGCCCTTCAGGTGCACGGTGCCGGCGGTGGGCGCATCCAGCCCGCCGAGCAGGTGCAGCAAGGTGCTTTTGCCCGAGCCGGACGCGCCGACGATGGCCAGCGTCTCGCCGGCCCGCACGTCCAGATCGACGCCCTTGAGCACGGTCACGTCCAGCCGGCCTTCGGTGAAGCGCTTGGTCAGGCCCCGCGCCTGCAGAACGATGGGGGCGTGGGGATCATTCATAACGCAAGGCTTCGGCAGGGTTGACGCGGCTGGCGCGCCAGCTGGGGTACAGGGTGGCGACGAACGCCAGGATGAGCGAGATGACGCCGATCGGGACGATGTCGCTGGACTGCGGCTCGCTGGGCATCTTGCTGATGAGGTAGATGTCCTTGGGCAGGAAGTTGGCGTGCAGCGCGCGCTCGATGGCCGGCACGATGACGTCGATGTTGTAGGCGATGCCCAGGCCCAGCAGCAGCCCGGCGAGCGTGCCGATCACGCCCACCATGGCGCCCTGCACCACGAAGACGCCCATGATGCTCTTCGGGCTGGCGCCGAGGGTGCGCAGGATGGCGATGTCGGCGCGCTTGTCGGTCACCGTCATCACCAGGGTGGAGACCAGGTTGAACGCCGCCACGGCCACGATCAGCGTGAGGATGATGAACATCATGCGTTTTTCCAGCTGCACGGCGGCAAACCAGGTGCGGTTCTGCTGCGTCCAGTCGCGGATCAGCAGGTCGCCCGACAGCGAGTGCGCCAGCTGCTGCGCCACCTCCGGTGCGGCGTGCAGGTCCTTGAGCTTGAGGCGCACGCCCGTGGGGCCTTCCAGCCGGAAGATCCGCTCGGCGTCTTCGTGGTTCAGCAGCACCAGGGCCGAGTCGTATTCGTAGTGGCCCGAATTGAAGGTGCCGGCCACCGTCATCTGCTTGAGGCGGGGCACCACGCCCGCCGGCGTGACCTGGCCGCCCGGCGCGATCAGCGTCACCGCGTCACCCACCCGCACGCCCAGCGAGCGGGCGAGCTCCGAGCCCAGCACCACGCGGAATTCGCCCGGCACCAGCGCCTTGAGCGCTTCCACGTTGGCCGCCGCCAGGTCGGTGACCTCGCCTTCGCGGGACGGGTCGATGCCGCGCACCAGCGCGCCCTTCATGTCTTCGCCGCGCGCCAGCAGCGCCTGTGCCGCCACGAAAGGGGCCGCGCCGACCACGTTGGGGTTGGCGCGGGCCTCGGCCAGCGTGCGGGCCATGTCGGGCAGCGCGGCGCCCTGCGGCGCGAAGATCTCGATGTGCGAGACAACGCTCAGCATGCGGTCGCGCACTTCTTTCTGAAAGCCGTTCATCACGCTCAGCACGATGATGAGCGCAGCCACGCCGAGGGCAATGCCCAGCATGGAGACGCCGGAGATGAACGAGATGAAACCGTTGCGCCGCGTGGCGCGGCCAGCCCGGGTGTAGCGCCAGCCCAGGGCCAGTTCGTAGGGGATTTGCATGAATGTGAAGAGGCCCGGCGCCGCGCGGGAATTGGCGGCCACCAGGCGGCGCCGATTGTGGCATCCCCGAGAATAGCGTGATGTCGGACGCCAACCATTTGCTGATTCCCTTTGCCGCCAGCACCGCCGACGGGTGCCGCCACGCTCTCCAGGGCCTCACCCTGCCTCACCTCGACCGCCTGCTGGGCCGCCTGGCCCGGTCGCCCGCGCTGGACGCGGGCGAGGACACCGATTTCGCCCCGCCGCACGAACGCGCCCTGGCCCGGCACCTGGGCCTGCAGGACGGCGCCGCCGGCCACACGCCCTGGGCCGCCTGGTACCAGCACCAGCGCAGGGCCCCGGATGCCTCCGCGCCGGTTCAGCTTGCATCCGCCGACGCGGCGGCGGCCTTCATCAGCCCCTGCCAATGGCATGTGACGGCGGACCGCGTCACCCTGGTGGACCCGGCCGCACTGGCGCTGGACGAGGCCGCATCGCGCCAGTTGCTGGACATCCTCGCTCCGTGGTTTGCCGAGGACGGCATCACCCTGACCTATGACCAGCCCACGCGCTGGCTGGCGCAGGGCGCGGTGTTCGACGGCCTGGCCACGGCCTCGCTGGACCGCGTGGTGCAGCGCGACGTGCGCCCCTGGATGCCCGACGCCGCCCGGGCGCGTGTGCTGCACCGCCTGCACAGCGAGATGCAGATGCTCCTCTATACCCACCCGTTCAACGACGAGCGCGCCGCCCGCGGCCTGCCGCCGGTGAACGCGTTCTGGGTGCACGGCGCGGGCCGGCTCGACAGCCGGCCGGCCCCGGTGCCGCCGCCGGAGATGCCCCTGGCGCTGCGCGACGCCGCCCTGCGCGAGGACTGGAGCGCCTGGGCCGCCGCCTGGGCCGCCATCGACGCCGGCCCCGTCGCCCGCCTGGCCGACCACGTGGCGGCGGGCGGCATCGCGCGCCTGACGCTCTGCGGCGAGCGCAGCGCCATGGCCTGGCACACCGCGCCGCGCGGCTTCTGGAAGAAGATCAGCAGCCTTTTCAGCCCGCAGCGCTTTGCCGACGTGCGCGATCAGCTATGAAAATAGTAGCAAGAGACATTCCACCCCGCGCCGCCTGGGCGCTGGAACAGGCCGGCGTGCACCCGCTGCTGGCGCGCCTCTATGCCGCGCGCGGCATCCGCCTGCATGACGAGCTGGACGACGCCCTGAAGCGCCTGCTGCCGCCCGAAACCCTGCTGGGCGCCCGCGAGGCCGCCGTGCTGCTGGCCGATGCCATTGCCGCCGATCGCCGCATCGTCGTGGTGGCCGACTACGACTGCGACGGCGCCACCGCCTGCGCCGTGGCCGTGCGCGGCCTGCGGCTGCTGGGCGGGCGCCAGGTCGATTACCTGGTGCCCGACCGCGTGGCCGACGGCTACGGCCTCACGCCCACCATCGCCCGGCGCGTGCATGAGCGCGGCGCCGACCTGCTGGTCACCGTGGACAACGGCATCGCCAGCGTGGACGGCGTGGCCGAGGCCCGCGCGCTGGGCCTCTCGGTGCTCATCACCGACCACCACCTGCCCGGCCCCGCCCTGCCGGTGGCCGACGCCATGGTCAACCCCAACCAGCCCGGCTGCGCGTTCGAGAGCAAATCGATCGCCGGCGTGGGCGTGATGTTCTACGTGCTGATGGCGCTGCGCACCGAGCTGCGCCGGCGCGGCGTGTTCGACGCCGCCAGCCAGCCCCGGCTGGAGCCGCTCCTGCCGCTCGTCGCCCTGGGCACCGTCGCCGACGTGGTGCGCCTCGACAGCAACAACCGCCGGCTGGTGGCCCAGGGCCTCAAGCGCATCCGCGCCGGGCAGATGCAGGCCGGCATCGCCGCGCTCTTCACCGCCGCCGGTCGCAAAGCGGAGGTGGCGACCACCTTCGACTTCGGCTTTGCGCTGGGCCCGCGCATCAATGCCGCCGGCCGGCTGGCCGACATGACGCTGGGCATCGAGTGCCTGCTGACCGACGACCCCGGCCGCGCCGCCGAGCTGGCCCGCACCCTGGACGCCATCAACCGGGAACGCCGGGACATCGAAGGCGGCATGCGCGAGCAGGCGCTGCTGATGGCCGAAAACCTCTTCGGCGATGCCGACACGCCCCCTGCGGCCATCAGCGTGTTCGACCCCGACTTCCACGAAGGCGTGGTCGGCATCGTCGCCAGCCGCATCAAGGACAAGCTGCACCGCCCCACCTTCGTCTTCGCGGCCAGCGCAGCGCCGGGCAAGAGCCACGAGATCAAGGGCTCGGGCCGCTCGATCCCGGGCTTCCACCTGCGCGACGCGCTGGATTTGGTCGCCAAGCGGCACCCGGGCGTGCTGCTGAAATTCGGCGGCCATGCGATGGCGGCGGGCTGCACCGTGGCCCGGGAGCATTTCGAGACCTTCGAGCGCGCCTTCGCGCAGGTGGCCGAGGAATGGCTGGACGCCGCCACGCTGACCCGCCGGCTCGACACCGACGGCCCGCTGGCGCCCGAATACTGCCGCGCCGACATCGTGGACACGCTGCACCGCGAGGTCTGGGGCCAGGGCTTCGCCCCGCCCACCTTCAGCGAAGAGGTGGAAGTCGTCAGTCAGCGGCTGGTGGGCGAAGGCAAGAACCACCTGTCGCTCAAGCTGATGCACCAGGGCACGCCCATCGACGGCATCTGGTTCGGCCACACCGACCAGTTGCCGCCCCGCGTGCTGCTGGCGTTTCGGCTGGATGTGAACGAGTGGAAGGGCGAGCGGCGCGTGCAGTTTCTGGTGGAGGGCGCGCAGCTGTGACCCAAACAGGGCCCAAATAGGGCCCAAATAGGGCTCCAGCGCTCGCAGATCAACGGCGTACAGCTATCGATATCATAGCAAACGCCTGACGCGGCGCTGACCGCCTGGGTGGACGGCCGCGTCGTGCCGGCCCGGCGCCGTCCCTTCACTCCGCCTCTGCAGGGCTTCGCCAGGCCGGCGCTCAACGCTCCGGCCTCGCCCCATCGGTCAGAACGTTTCCCAGTCGTCGTCCGAACCAGGCGCCTGGCGCCCGGCCTTGGGCGCCGGAGCGGGTGCCGCGGTGCCCAGGCGCGGCGCGGGTGGCGTGGACCGGGCGGCGGGCGGACTGGGCGCTTTGGCGGTTGCGGGCGCCTTCGCGGCGGCGCTGGCGGGCAGGGCCTTCGCCGCAGTGGCACTGGCACCCGCACTCGAACTGGCGCCGGAACTGGCGCTGGCGTGCGACAGCGCGGCGCGCGCCGCTGCCGGCATCTTCCGCGGCGGGCTCACCCGCGCGGAAGCGGCCGCCACGGGCCGGGCCATGGCGGCCAGGGTGGGTGCGGGCGCAGCCCCCAGCGCTCCCACGTTGAACACCGACACCACTTCCGACAGCCGCTGCGCCTGGTCCCGCATGGCGGTGGCGGCGGCGCTGGATTGCTCGACCAGCGCGGCGTTCTGCTGGGTCATCTGGTCGAGGTTGGCCATGGCCTGGTTGACCTGGGAAATGCCATCGCGCTGCTCGGTGGACGAGGCCGTGATCTCGCCGATCAGGTCGGCCACGCGCTGCACGCTGCCGACGATCTCTTCCATGGTGTGGCCTGCCTGGGCCACCTGCTGCGAACCGGACTCCACGTTGCGCACCGAGGTGTCGATCAATTGCTTGATCTCCTTGGCCGCCTCGGCCGAGCGCTGCGCCAGGCTGCGCACTTCCGACGCCACCACGGCGAAGCCCCGGCCCTGCTCGCCCGCGCGGGCCGCCTCCACGGCAGCGTTCAACGCCAGGATGTTGGTCTGAAAGGCGATGCCGTCGATCACGCCGATGATGTCGCTGATCTTGCGCGAGCTGTCGGTGATCTGCTGCATGCTGCCCACCACCTGGCCGACCACTTCGCCGCCCCGGCCGGCCACCTGCGCAGCCGTGGTGGCCAGCTGGTTGGCCTGGCGGGCGGTGTCGGCGGACTGGCCGACGGTGGAGGTCAGCTCTTCCATGCTGGCGGCGGTTTCCTCCAGGTTGGCGGCCGTCTGTTCGGTGCGGGCCGACAGGTCCTGGTTGCCGGTGGCGATCTCGTGCGAGGCGGTGGACACCGATTCGACCCCCGAGCGCACCTGCGCCACCACGCCGCGCAGCCGCGCCGCCATGTCCGAGAGCGACCGCAGCAGGTGGCCCAGCTCGTCGCGGCGGTCGTCGTTCGCCTCCACCGTAAGGTCGCCCTGTGCAATGGCGTCGGCCATGTCCACGGCGCGCGCCAGCGGACGGGTGATGGAACGCACGGTCCAGTGCGCCAGCGCCATGCCCAGCAGTGCCACCAGCAGGGCCAGGCCGGCACCGAGCCACTGCGCCTGGGAGCGCTGGCGGCGGCCTTCGGCATAGGCCGCTTCGCGCTGCGCCTCCTGCTGCTTGATGAACACCTCCTGCGTCCGGGTATAGCGCGCGACGGCCGGCAAGAGCAGCTCATCGACCTGGCGACGCATGGCTTCGGGGTCGGCGCGGCCTTCCTGCGTCTGGCCGGTGATCTTGAGCACGGCGCTGCGCTCGGTGGCGATGCGCTCGAGCTGGGCCTTGTCTTGCGGCAGCGTGGCCTGCGCGACGATGGACTTCTGCAACTCGGTGATGGCCGCGATGTCGGTCTTCACCAGCGCGCTCATGCGGGCGGCCAGGGCTTCGTCCGTCGAGACGGCGGACACGACCACCCGCTCGACCGCCAGCTGCGTCATCGCCTTCCAGCGCGAAGCCAGCCCGATGCGAACGTCGGCGGCCTGCACCCGCGCCGTGGTGGCGTCGTCGACCCGCTCGGTATAGCCCAGCAATGCGAACAGCAACACCAGCATGCTGCCCAGCAGCGCCAGAAGAATCAGCCACAGTTTGCGGCCCACGGAGAGTTGGAGGAATGACATGAGGTTGGACAGAGAGAGGAAGGCCGGCATGGCCCGAGTGGCATGCACGGAAAGCGGGATCGACGGGCCCGCAGCTGTCCACGGAAACAACGGCTGAAGCGCGACGGCGCTGCCGTTTGCAATCTCTTACATTCTCTGCGGGTTCCGGGATCGGCCTCATGCGGGTTTCCCGCATCGGGCTTGAATGACGTCAAATCGGCGACAGTTTCGTGTCGGTTTGATGGCTATTCGCCACATCGCTGCCACGAAAAGGCGGGCGTCCTAGAATGAAAGCGTGTCCATCCTTCTCAACGCCGACCTTCACTGCCACTCCGTGGTCTCCGACGGCACGCTCACGCCCGAGGCCCTGGCCGCCCGCGCGCATGCCAACGGCGTGGAACTGTGGGCACTGACCGACCATGACGAAATCGGCGGCCAGCACCGCGCTGCCGCGGCCGCGCGGGCTCTGGGCATGGCCTATCTCACCGGCACCGAAATCTCGGTCACCTTCGCCGGCACCACGGTGCACATCGTCGGCCTGGGTTTCGATCCCGACGACGAGCAGCTGGCCCAGGGCCTCGCCGCCACCCGTGGTGGACGGGGCGAGCGCGCGCATGAAATGTCGCGCCAGCTGGCCCAGGTCGGCATTCAGGGCGCCTACGAGGGCGCACTGAAGTACGTGGGCAACCCGGAATTGATCTCCCGCACCCACTTCGCGCGTTTCCTCGTGGAAGCCGGCATCTGCCGCGATACCCCCGAGGTGTTCCGCAAATACCTGACCGAGGGCAAGCCCGGCTACGTGCCGCACCGCTGGGCCGCGCTGGGCGACGCGGTGCGCTGGGTGACGCAGGCGGGCGGCATGGCGGTGATCGCGCACCCTGCCCGCTACAAGTTCACGGCCAATGAGGAATACGCGCTCTTTTCCGAATTCAAGGAACACGGCGGCCGCGGCGTGGAGGTGGTGACCGGCAGCCATTCGCCCGCCGAATACGTCACCTACGCGGCGATGGCGCAGGAATTCGGCCTGGCGGCATCGCGCGGCAGCGACTTCCACAGCCCCGAGGAATCCCATACCGACCTGGGTGCGCTGCCCGGCCTGCCCGGCCAGCTGACGCCCGTGTGGGAACTGCTGGCGGACCGCATTCGCCCGGCCGCCTGAAAGAAAAGCAGACAAGCCCATGGCCCAGTATTTCGAAGTACACCCCGAGAACCCGCAGCCCCGCCTGATCAAGCAAGGCGCGGCGCTGCTGCAAAAGGGCGGCATCCTGGCCGTGCCCACCGACTCCAGCTATGCCCTGGTGTGCCACCTGGACGACAAGGACGCCGTGACCCGCCTGCGCCGCATTCGCCAGGTGGACGACAAGCATCACCTCACCCTGCTCTGCCGCGATCTGTCGGAGCTGGCCAACTACGCGCGGGTGGACAACCGGCAGTACCGCCTGCTCAAGCTGGGCACGCCGGGCCCGTACACCTTCATCCTCGAAGCCACCAAGGAAGTGCCGCGCCGCGTGAGCCACCCGTCACGCAAGACCATCGGCCTGCGCGTGCCCGATCGCAAGGGCCTGCAGTTGCTGCTGGAACTGCACGGCGCCCCGCTGCTGGCGACGACCTTGATTCCCGCAGGTGAGACCGAGCCGCTCAACGACCCGCAGGAGATCCGGGCGCGCTATGAAAAGCTGCTCGACGGCATCGTCGATGCGGGCGCCTGTCCGCAGGAGCCGACCACGGTGATCGACCTGACGCCGATGGGCGAAGGCGGCGAGGCGGAAGTGGTGCGCGAGGGGCGCGGCAGCCTGTCGGCGCTGGGGCTGTAGCCGGTCCATGCGCAGGGCGGGCACGGCCCTCGCCCTGCCCTCTGCCCGAGCGCGGATGCGGACGCAGACTCAGAGGTAGCCGCAGATGCCGGCGCAGCGAGCACTTCGCAATGCGCACCCCCACCTGTCTCTTCGTCTTCCTCAGTCCAGCTTGAAGGCCCCTACCGCGCGCTGCAGGTCCGCCGCGCGGCCATCGAGCGCCTCGGCCGCCCGCTGGGCCTGATGCACGAGCGCCGCGTTCTCCTGCGTCGCGCCATCCATCTCGGCAACCGACTGGTTCACGTGGGCGATGCCTTCGCTTTGCGCATGCAGTGCCCCGGAGATCTCACCCAGCAGCGTGCTGACCTGCCCGACCGACTGCACGATGTCCTGCATGGTGCGGCCGGCAGCGTCCACCAGCTGGGTGCCGCTCTGCACCTGGTCCACCGAGGTGTCGATCAGTCCCTTGATCTCCCGAGCGGCCACCGCGCTGCGCTGCGCCAGGTTGCGCACTTCGGTGGCCACGACGGCGAAGCCGCGGCCCTGCTCGCCGGCCCGCGCCGCCTCCACGGCCGCGTTCAACGCCAGGATGTTCGTCTGGAAGGCGATGCCTTCGATCACCTGGATGATGTCGACGATCTTGCGCGAGCTGCCGCTGATGGCCTGCATGGTCTGCACCACCTGGCCCACGGCCTGGCCGCCGCGCTCGGCGGTGGAAGAGGCCGTCACCGACAGGCTGCTCGCCGAGCGGGCGCGGTCGGCGTTCTGCCGCACGGTGGTGGTCAGCTGGTCCATGCTGGCGGCGGTGTCGGCGAGCGAGGCCACCTGCTCGGCGGTACGGCGCGCCAGGTCACCGTTACCGGCATTGATCTCGCCTGCGCTGGAAGCGATGGCGTCACTCGACTGCTTGATGCCGGCCACCAGTTCGGTGAGCGTGTCTTCCATGGTGCCCAGCGCGCCCAGAAGCCGGCCGAAGTCGCCTTGCAGCTCCGAGCTGAATTCCTGGCTGAGATCACCCGCCGCCACGGTCTCGGCGATCAGGATGGCCTGCTCCAGCGGCGCCACGATGCCCTGGCGCAGCAGCACGAATGCGGCAGCGGCCGCCACGAACACGGCGCACCCCAGCCCGAGCAGCCACGCCCGCATGCCCGACAGCTCCTGCTGCGCCGATGCAATCGCACGCTCTAACGGCGCGCGCTGCGCCGCATCGGGCAGCGCCGCCGCAGCCTGCAGTGCCGCGTCGTGCGCCCGCTGGGCGTTGGCGATGTCGCCCAGGCCGACCGCCATCAATACGGCAACGAGCAGCACCAAGGTGCCGAAGGCGAGCACGAGACGCGTGCCGATTCTCAAACCACCCCAAGCCATAGCCGATCCATCCTCGAGTCGTTCAGCGCTGCTGCACGCCCCGGCGGGACGCCCTGCAGAGCCGTTTCATTTGGAAACAAATGACATCGTAGGCAGGTTTGCTGCGGTGCGGTACGAGGGCTTCCCCTGCCTTGCCGCGGAAAGCCGCGTGCGCGCTCTGAGACAATCGGTGCCGTGGACTTCTCGAACCTCATCCAAACCGTTCTCATCTACGCATTGCCGGTGCTCTTCGCGATCACCGTTCACGAGGCGGCGCACGGCTATGCCGCTCGCCACTTCGGCGACACCACCGCGCAGATGATGGGGCGCATCACGCTCAACCCGCTCAAGCACATCGATCCGGTCGGCACCGTCCTGATGCCGCTGCTGCTGTACTTCGCCACTTCGGGCGCTTTCCTCTTCGGCTATGCCAAGCCGGTGCCGGTGAACTTCGGCCAACTGCGCAACCCCAAGCGCGACATGATCTGGGTGGCCCTCGCGGGCCCCGCCACCAATTTCTTCCAGGCCATCCTGTGGGCGGTGGTGCTGGTCGCGCTGATCGGCTTCGGCGTGGACGAGCGCTTTTTCACCGAGATGGCGCGCGCCGGCATCCTGGTCAACCTGGTGATGTGGGCCTTCAACCTGTTTCCGCTGCCGCCACTGGATGGCGGGCGCATCCTGGTCGGACTGCTGCCCTGGCGGCAGGCGCACTGGGTCTCCCGCATCGAGCCCTACGGGTTCTTCATCGTGCTGGCGCTGGTCGTGGCGGGCGTGGTCGGCACGGTCTGGCTGAGGCCCTTGATGTCGCTGGGCTACAGCATCATCAACCTGCTCATCAGCCCCCTGACCGCGCTGCTGCGCTGACCCGTCGCGCTGCTGCCTCATCGACTGCAGCGGCCTTCAGGGCCGCACCTGCACCTTCATTTCTGCACTGACACCCCATGAGCACCACGCGTTTCCTGACCGGCATCACCACCACCGGCACCCCCCACCTGGGGAACTTCGTCGGTTCCATCCGCCCTTCCGTGGCGGCCAGCCTCCGCCCGGGTGTGGAAAGCTTCTACTTCCTGGCCGACTACCACGCGCTCATCAAGTGCGAAGACCCGGCCCGCATCCAGCGCTCCACCCTGGAGATCGCGGCCAGCTGGCTGGCGGCGGGCCTGGATCCGCAGCGGGTGGTGTTCTACCGCCAGTCCGACATCCCCGAGATTCCCGAGCTGAACTGGCTGCTGTCCTGCGTGACGGGCAAGGGGGTGCTGAACCGCGCCCACGCCTACAAGGCATCCCAGGACAAGAACCTGGCTGCCGGGCGGGAGGCCGATGACGGCGTCACCGCCGGGCTGTTCATGTACCCGGTGCTGATGGGCGCGGACATTTTGATGTTCAAGGCCCACAAGGTGCCGGTCGGGCGCGACCAGGTGCAGCACATCGAGATGGCCCGCGACATGGCCTCGAGCTTCAACCACCTCTACGGCGAGCACTTCGTGCTGCCCGAAGCGGCCATCGACGAGCACGTCGCCACGCTGCCCGGCCTGGACGGGCGCAAGATGAGCAAGAGCTACGACAACACGATCCCGCTGTTCACGCCGCGCGAGGCGTTGCGCAAGCTCATCGGCGGCATCCTCACCGATTCCCGCGCCCCCGGTGAGCCCAAGGAGACGGAAGGCTCGGCCCTGTTCCAGATCTACCAGGCATTTGCCACGCCCGCTGAAACGGAAGCGTTACGCCAGCGGTACCGCGAAGGAATCGCCTGGGGGGATGCCAAGCAAATGTTGTTCGAGCGCATCGACACCGTGGTCGCTCCGATGCGCGACCGCTACGAAGCCCTGATGGCCGAGCCGGCGCAGATCGAAGACATCCTGCTGTCGGGCGCCGAACGGGCCAGGGCACTGGCGACGCCGTTCATCCGCGAACTGCGTGCAGCGGTGGGACTGCGGAGCCTTCGCACGCAGCCCGTGAAGGCGGCCACACCGAAGGCGGCGCGGTCCACGGCCTTGGCCTCCTTCAAGCAGTACCGCGAATCCGACGGCCGGTTCTACTTCAAGTTCGTGTCTGGCGAAGGCCGGACCCTGCTGCAAAGCAGCGGGTTCGACGCACCGAAGGAGGCGGGACAGGCGATTGCCGAGCTTCAGAAGAGCACCGACATTGCCGCCACCCTGGGCACCTTGTCTGCGCGGCTCGCTCCCGTTCCGGGAGTGGGTGCAGCCGAGATCCAGGCCGCGCTGGAGGCCCTGCAAGCCCATCAGGCGGCAGCCTCCTGACCCGTATCTGCACTCCACTTGGGTATTCTCACCTGAGTTTGGCTGCACATTCGAGCCGTAGACCAGGCCGATCACCGGACTGAATTCCGAGTCGAGCGCCTGCGCATGGCGGCCCGGTGCGCGCCTTCGCGCGCGCAACTATCACAACGCTACAGGCGTAGATACTTATGATTCTGTCGCCTGCCGGACAAAAAAGTGAACAACAGTTAATAAATTTCTGCGTATTCCGCCTGCTGGTCTGACCTTTCCTATACTCGTTTCGAGTAACTACTTGTAGGAAAAGACATGCGCATAGTGGCGTTGGACGACGATGCGCTCCAGCTGGAACTGTTTCGTCGCGCGATAGAGGGTATGGGCCATGCCTGCCGCACGCACCTGACTGGGGCGTCTTTGATGAAGGACATGCGGCGGGAGACATTCGATCTGCTGATCGTGGACTGGCAGCTTCCAGACACCAGCGGGCCGGACGTGGTGCGGTGGGTCCGTGAAAACGTCGGAACGCACCTGCCGATCCTTTTCGTGACCAGCCGCCACGAAGAGCGGGACATCATCGAAGGGCTAGGCAGCGGCGCCGATGACTTCATGATCAAGCCCGTCCGGGTCGGAGAGCTGACGGCGAGGGTCACAGCACTCCTGCGCAGAGCCTATCCGGCGGTGTCCAGCGGCACCATGGAGTTCGGCCCGTACCGTTTCGTCCCGGATTCCCGCACCCTGCTGATCTCCGGCCGAACGGTCGAGTTGAAGAACCGCGAGTACGACCTGGCGTTGTTCCTTTTCCAGAACATGGGACGACTGCTTTCGCGGGACCATCTGCGCGAAATCATCTGGGGCCACAGCGCAGACGTCATTTCCCGCTCCCTCGACACCCATATTTCCCGGTTGCGCTCCCAACTCGACCTGCGGCCCGCCAATGGCTACATGGTCACCGCCGTCTATGGCGTGGGTTATCGCTTCGAGGCCGTCACACCCCGGCCCGACGATGGCCCGGCCACCGGTTCGGCCCCACCGCCGGCTGCCGCCGACACGGCTTCGGCTCCATGAGTCTCCGGGTGCGTCTGTCGGGGTCGATCCGCGCGGCCAGCGGCAGTGCCGCCCCCTGCGCCATCTGGCTGGCTGCCGCCTGCATTGCGGGCGGTTCGGCCATCGCCGGCCCGGCAGACGCGGCGGATCCATCGAGCAGGGCGGGCTCGGAGGCAGCGTTCCCGCCGGTCACCGATATCCACCACACCATCCAGCCCGGCGACACGCTGATGGCGCTGTCCCGGCGCTATGCGGGCGACGGCCGCGCATGGCCGGCCCTGGGGGTGCTCAATCAGGTGCGCGACCCGCGCCGGCTCCGTCCAGGCAGCGTGCTGCGCATCCCCTCCAGGCTGCTGCCTGCCGAAACCGCCATCGTGGAGTTCGTGCAAGGCCCGGTCGCCGCAGTCCCTGCACCAGGTCAAGCCGGAAAGCCGGCGCTGACGGTGGGCGAGCCACTCCCCGAAGGCGCGCGGGTGCAGGTGGGCCCGGAGGCTTTCGTGACCTTGCGTCTGGCGGACGGCAGCCTCATCCGCCTGAGGGCCGATTCCGACGTGCAACTCCAGCAGTTGCGTCGCCGGGGGCGCGCCGGCAGCGTGCAGTCGGTGCTCGATCTGCGCCGGGGCGGTGTCGAGTCCTCGGTCACGCCGCAAGCGCAGCCAGACCGGCGCTTCGACATCCGCACGCCCACGGCCACCACCAGCGTACGGGGAACCCGGTTCACCGTCGATCTGGCGGGTTCGGGCCAGGCCACGACCTCGGTGGACCAAGGCTCGGTGCTGGTTCGCGCAGCTGCCGAGTCGGGCGCCAGGCATGCCGCCCGGTCGAATCAACCCGCCGCCGCGCCGGCGGTCATGCTGGCGGGGGACCAGGGAGTTGCCGTCTCCGCAGGGGGGCAGCTGGGCACGGTGCGCCCCTTGCTCCCGGCCCCCGACGCCACCTCCCTGCCGGCGATCTGGCACGATGCCGACCTGCTCTCGCTGTCGGTGCCGGCGCTCGCTGGAGCAGCCGTCTACCAATGGCAGCTGGCCAACGACGCCGACTTCGCGCAGGTGGTGCGCAGCCAGCGCTCTTCCAGCCCCGAGGCCCGCTGGCCGGGACTGCCCGATGGAAGGTACTACCTGTCGATCCGCGGCGTGGATGAGGCAGGCATACCGGGGCGGGCCGCCACACAATCCATCACGGTGAAAACGCAGCCCGCGCCACCGCTGTACCAGTTCCCGCCCCCCGGTGGCACGATAGACCGCGCACAGGGCGAACTGCGGTGCACCGGCGTCGCAGGCGCGGGCTTCTACCGCATCCAGCTGGCATCGGACCGGGCATTCCAGCGGCTGCTTGTCGACGAGGAGCGGCTGTCGGCATGCCGTACCGCCCTGGTGCAGGTGCCGCCCGGCTCCTATTTCTGGCGCGCTGCCAGCGTGCGCCAGTTGCCCGACGGCTCGCTGGATGACGGCCCTTTCGCCAAGGCCCAGGCAGTCGTGGTCGGCGAGTCCCCGGCAACGCCAGACGCCGCATCGGTGCACACCGATGAGGACCACGGCGTGGATGGTGTCCGCCTTTACTGGGCTGCCGACCCGCGGCAGACCTTCCAGCTCCAGATTGCGGCCCAGGGCGATTTCAGCCAGCCACTGGTCGATACGCATCTGGCGCAGCCGTCCTGGTCCTCCCAGGAGCTGGCTCCGGGCGATTACCAGGTGCGCATCAAGGTGATCGACCCTTCCGGCCTGCAAAGCCAGTTCTCCAGTGCCCGGACGTTCCGCGTGCGGCCCGCCATCGAGAGTGGCGCGGGCCTGCCTGTGACTTCGTCCGACGGCCAGCCGCTGACCCGCCCGTGAACCGCGTTGCTTCCCCCCTGGCAAGCGTTCCCGCATGAGGACTGCGGGCGCCCGTCTGCGCACCCATCTGCGGCGCCGCGAATGGGGTCTGCTGGCTGCGGCTATGCTGACGCTGGTCATCTGGCTCAGCGCTCCCGGCATCCTGGACCGGATGAACTTTCCGATCCAGGATGCCGGGCTGCGTCTGCTGGCCCGGCCCGCCCATCCCGACATCGTGCTGGTCGCCATCGACAACCCCAGCCTGCAAGCGGTCGGCCGGTGGCCCTGGCGCCGCGCCCTGCACGCCGAATTGCTCGCCAGGATTTCGGAGCAGTCTCCTCGGGCCGTCGGGCTCGACGTGATCTTCCAGGAGCCCGACGCGGACTACCCCGGCGACGACGTCCTGCTGGCACAGGCGCTTCGCGCGGCGGGCAGAGTGGTGCTCCCGGTCGTCCTGCACCCGCAGGCGCAGGGCGGCCATTTCGAACTGCCGCTGCAACGCTACGTACGCAGCGCCAGCTACCTGGGCCATGTCGCCGTGAACGTGGATGCCGATGGCCTGACGCGCAGTCTCTACCTGCTCAATGGCCCGGCAGAGGCGCCCTGGCCCCATCTCAGCTGGGCCCTGCGATGCGCGGAAGGCGCGGACCTCCCCGCTTGCCGGCTCCCCTCAGCGTCCCCGGGCGTCATCGACAGCGCGGAATGGACGAAGGATGCCCTGCGGATCATTCCCTTTGCGGCGGGGGCCCAGCCGTTTCCGACCTACTCCTATGTCGATGTGCTCAAGGGGCAGGTGCCTACCGACGCCTTCCGCGACAAATACGTGCTGGTGGGCGCCACCGCCACGGGTCTGGGCGACCTGTTCGCCGTGCCGGTGAGCCCCTTGGGCCGGCGCGTGCCGGGTGTGGAGATGCTGGGGCATGTGCTCAATGGCGAATTGCAGGGCATCCGCATCCAGCCGGCGCCAGCCGCGTGGAACACGCTGCTTTGCGTCATGCCGGTGGCAGCGGCACTGCTGGCGGTGCTCCTGCTGGGCCCTTCCGCAGCGTTGTTGACGACGGCCGGCCTCTTCGTCACCACCATCCTCATATCGCTATTCAGCCCCTTGGTGACAGGCTGGCAGCCGGCGCCCGCAGCAGCGTTGATCGGGTTGCTGCTGGCGTATCCCTTGTGGAGTTGGCGGCGCCTGAGTGCGGCCGCCCAGTTCCTGCGGCTGGAGATGCAGTCGCTGCGAACGGATGGCTTGCAAACGGCGGGCAGCCCCGGGCCCGGCGTGCGCATGGGCGTGGTCGAGGCGTCCGGTGATTTCCTCGACCGCCGCATCAATGCCGTGGACCTCGCCACGCAGCAGCTGCGTGAGCTGCACGAGTTCGTCAGCGACAGCCTGCACCAGCTGCCCTCACCCATCTTCGTGTGCGATGCCTTCGGCACCATCACGCTGGCCAACGCTGCGGCCCTGCGGTATGCCGCCACGCTGACTCGCGCCCATCCGCTGGGCCAGAACATCGGGAATCTGCTGCACACCCTGCGGCATGTCGATACCGGCGAACCGCTGCTACCCGCCAGCCATGCCCGCTGGGTGCAGCCGCCACCGCAGCAGGAAGGGCGGGACGACCAGGGCCGAACGCTGCTGACGATGTGCAAGGCGTTCACCACCTCGGAAGCCGGCACCAGTTCCGGCTGGCTCATCACCCTGGTGGACCTGACCGATCTGCACCTGGCGATCCAGCAGCGCGACCAGGCACTGCATTTCATCTCGCACGACATCCGGTCGCCGAACGCATCCATCCTGACCATGCTGGAAATGCAGCGTGAATACCCCGACTTGATCTCGCACGACGAGCTGCTGACCCGCATAGAGCGCTACGCACGCAGCTCCCTGGGCATGGCCGAGAGCTTCGTCAGCCTGGCTTCCGCGCAGGCACAAACCTACCGCTTCGAATCCCTGGATCTGGCTGCGCTGGTGGCGGAAGCGGTGGACGACGCCTGGGCTGCCGCCCAGGAACGGCGGGTTCAGATCGCCCTGGCGCTGGAAGTCGATTGCGCGCTGTGCCAGGGCGACCGCTCCCTGATCGGGCGGGCGCTGGCGAACGTTCTGGGAAACGCCATCAAGTTCAGCCCCGAAGCTGCCAGCGTGGTGTGCACGCTGAGCGATCGGGCGCCGTATTGGTCGGTGGCGGTGCGCGACAGCGGGCCCGGCATTCCTCTGGCGCTGCAGGGCCGGCTGTTTCAGCCGTTCCAACGCCTGCACAACGACAGCCACCCATCGATCGGGGGCATCGGGCTGGGACTCGCGCTGGCCCACACGGTTGTGCAGCGGCACGGCGGGCGGATCGACCTGTGGAGCGAAGTCGACAGGGGAACCGAATTCCGCCTCTTGTTCCCACAGCCAAGCAGCCCGCCCTCCGCACAACACAGGGACAAGTGACTTCACGCTCTCCCATGCGTCAACTGCTGCCATGCAGGCGCGACCACGGGGCGATGCCGGGAACGAGTCGCCCTCTGAAGATCCGTCACCTGGCCTTGGTATGGTGGACGCCCTGGCCTTGAGCGGCCTCCTAAAGTTGCCTTGCCGATGCGCTCCCGTCCCCCACTGACTGCTTTCGCCCGTTCCTGCGCCATGCACGCGCTTCGCTGGTCCATCACGCTGACGATCCTGGTGGCGCTGGCGTATGCCGTTTTCGTGGCGATTCGTTTCCACCACGTCGATACGCGCGTGTATGCATGGGCAAGCCAGCTGCTTCAAGGCGGCGCTCCGCCTTCCGTCGCGCCAGGCGGCCGGCGGCTCGATTCCTATCAGCTCGACGCACCCCCATTGAAAGTGCAGGGCGTGGATCGCAATCTCTCCGGGCTGACCTTCGATGCGGAAACCCGCACCCTGCTTTCTGTCGTCAACCGACCGGCCCGGCTGGTCCGGCTGTCGCTGGAGGGGAAGGTGATCGCCCAGCATCGGCTGCTGCATGCCGCCGACGTGGAAGGCGTCACCTACGTCGGCCAGGGCCGCGTGGCGCTGCTGGAAGAGGGGCGCAACCGTGTCGTGCTCGCTGCCTTGCCCAGCGCGCCGGATGCCGAAATCGACCTGGCGGACACGTTCGCCCTGACGCTATCGATGGACCCGCCCTCTGGAACCGCTTCCGGCGTACTCGCTTCCAACGCCGGATTCGAGGGCATTGGCTACGACCACGCCAAGGACGCGCTCTATGTCGTGAAGGAGCATTCGCCCCGTGCGCTCTACCGCATCGGCGGGCTGGCGAGCTACACGCCGGGCCAGGCCTTGCGTGTCTCCATCGAAAACCTGAGCGAATGGGTCGGCAACGCCTCGGTCGTGGGTACCGATCTTTCCTCCGTGGAAGTGGATCCTGCTTCCGGCCACCTCCTGCTGCTGAGCGATGAGTCGCAAACCCTGGTGGAGCTGGATGCCACCGGAAAGCTGCTGGGCCGCACGCATCTGTCGGGCCGGCCGGGCGAGGGGGTCGCCGTGCCGCAGGCAGAAGGCATCGCCATGACGCCCGAGGGCGACATCTTCATCGTGAGCGAGCCCAATCTTTTCTACCATTTCCGTCCGGCCAAGACATAAGCCCCACCCCGGCTCGGGCCGGCCGCCTTCGCAGCGAACGCCGCTGCGAGGGGAGCCAGGCCCGCCCACTGCTCGACCGGCGTATGCACACGCAGCCGCGAGGCTCCGCGTCCTACACTGGCACAAGCCCTACGCCCGTAGGTTCTGGCTTCAGTTCAACGAAAGCCAGACCATGCCCCACAAGCCAGAGACTCTTCCGTCCGACGCAGCGGACGTCGCCGCACGTTCGGCCGCACGCAACACGGACAGCGGCCCTGCGCAGATCCCGGCCCAGCAGACCGACGATGCGGCCGCACGCAAGGCGGCCAGCACGAACGCGCTGGCCGCGTCGATGCCGCACAACAGCATCAAGCCGCTGGAGCATGGTGTGGAAAACGGGCTGGCCCCGAACGCCGGCCTGACGTCCGAGCCGGACCATCCCGACACCTTGGCCAGCACGCTGTCGGAGCCGGAAGCGACTGCAAAAACCGGTGCGGGCGCCACGCCTGGATTCAATGCCAACACCGGCGTGCTCGACCGGGTCCGGGTGGACTCCACCGGTCAGGCGCTCACCACCAATCAGGGCGTGAAGATCGCCGACAACCAGAACTCGCTGAAGCAAGGCGTGCGCGGTCCGGTGCTGCTGGAAGATTTCATCCTGCGCGAGAAGATCACCCACTTCGACCATGAGCGGATTCCGGAACGGATCGTTCATGCGCGCGGTTCGGGCGCCCACGGCACCTTCGAGTGCTACGAAGACCTGAGTGACCTGACGATCGCTGCGCCCTTCCAGGCTGCGGGCAAGAAAACACCCGTGTTCGTGCGCTTCTCCACCGTGCAGGGCGAACGCGGCTCCAAAGACACCGCCCGCGACGTGCGCGGCTTCGCCGTGAAGTTCTACACCGACGAAGGCAACTGGGATCTGGTGGGCAACAACATTCCGGTGTTCTTCATCCAGGACGCGATGAAGTTTCCCGACCTGGTGCATGCCGTCAAGCCCGAACCGCACCACCAGATGCCGCAGGCGGCCAGCGCACACGACACCTTCTGGGACTTCGTGTCGCTCATGCCCGAATCCACCCACATGCTGCTGTGGGTGATGTCGGACCGCGGCATTCCGCGCAGCTACGCGACGATGCAGGGCTTCGGCGTGCACACCTTCCGCTTCGTGAATGCGCAAGGCACCTCGGTGTTCGTCAAGTTCCACTGGACGCCCATGGCCGGCACGCATTCGCTGGTGTGGGACGAAGCGGTGAAAATTTCCGGCGCCGATCCGGACTTCCACCGCCGCGACCTCTGGGAACGCATCGAGTCCGGCGCTTTTCCCGAGTACGAACTGGCCGTACAAGTGTTCACCGAGGAACAGGCCGAGTCGTTCAGCTTCGACATCCTGGACGCGACCAAGATCGTCCCCGAAGAACTGGTGCCGCTGCGGCCCATCGGGCGCATGACGCTGCACCGCAATCCGGACAACTTCTTCGCCGAAACCGAGCAGGTGGCGTTCTGCACGGCACACGTCGTGCCAGGCATCGACTTCTCCAACGACCCCCTGCTGGCGGGCCGCATCCACTCGTACGTGGACACCCAGATATCGCGCCTGGGCGGTCCGAACTTCCACGAGATCCCGATCAACACGCCTCTGGCCCCGGTCCACAACAACCAGCGTGATGGCATGCACCGCCAGAACATTCCGCGCGGCCGGGTGTCCTACGAGCCCAACTCGCTGGCGGGCGGCTGTCCCTTCCAGGCCGGTGCCGTGCAGGGCTTCATGTCGGTGCCGGCGCGGGCGCAGGCCAAGGAAGAGCAAATCAAGATCCGCGCCAAACCCGAGAAGTTCGCCGACCACTACACGCAGGCCAAGCTGTTCTTCGAAAGCCAGGCTCCGCACGAGCAGGCGCATATTGCCGCAGCTTTCCGTTTCGAGCTGAGCAAGGTCACCGTGCCCGCCGTGCGCGAGCGCACGGTCGCCATGCTGCGCAACGTGTCGGAATCGCTGGCCACCAGCGTGGCCCACGGCATCGGCATGCGGACTCTGCCTCCAGCGCTGCCCAAGGCCATCGACAACCCTGCTGCGCCGGAAGTGGATCAGTCGCCCGCGCTCTCCTTGCTGGCGCGCCCGGGCGACGGCTCGGTCAAGGGCCGCAAGGTCGCCATCCTGGTGGCCGACGGAGCGTCTCCGGCCGGCCTGCACGCCTTGCAGGCGGCCCTCCTCGAGCAGGGCGCAGTGGGGCGTTTCGTGGGCCCGCACATCGGTCCAGTGGCGTTGGCGGACGGCACCGAGGTGGATGCCGATGCCTCGCTCGAAAACTCCCCCGGCTTCCTGTTCGACGGCCTGGTGCTGCCGGACGGCGAAGCAGCGGTGACCCTGCTGTCGCGTGATGGGCATGCGGCCGAATTCGTGCGCGATCAGTTCCGCCACTGCAAGCCGATTCTGGTGCTCGGCGCCTCGCAAACGCTGCTGGTGGAGTCGGGCATTCCAATGCAGGAGGGAGACTCCGCACTGATCGTGACGCAAGCGAGCGACGAGGCTGCCATCCAGCAGTTCATCACCGCATTGGGTCAGCCCCGCAACTTCGCGCGGGAGACTGATCCACCCGTGGTTTGACGCAGGGCCCCATCGGCGGTGAGGGCGTCGCCGCCCTGCCCGCCGGTGGTTCCACAGCCATCGACCGCCAAGTCGGAATGCGGGCGGCAAGGGACGAGCGATGTCCCCGGTGATCGGCATGCTTTTGCAGGTGATCCTCGGCCTTTGGGTCGCTGCAGGATTCGCCGACTGGTGGTGTCACCGACGCACACGCATCGAGCAAACCAGTGGCACTGCCGAAGCGCTATGCCACTGGCTTCTGCTCCTGCAGATGGGCACCGCCATCACGCTGTGCACTCTGTTCCAGCCGACGCTATTGCTGCTGGTGCTGCTGCTCTGCCTCTGGCTGGCCCACCAGTCGATAACCTTCATGGAACTGCGATGGGTCTGCCCGGTGCGCGACGTCACCCCGGGCGAGCAGATGATTCACAGCTTCCTGGAGGTGCTGCCAGTGGCGGGAATGCTGCTGCTGAGCATTCCCGTGGTGGACAGCGCTTTGCAGGAGGACAGCGCAGCCGCCGCGTGGACGCTGGAGAGGCGCGCCCTGGCCGATGTGGCGTGGCGAGCGGAGGCATGGCCCGCACTGATCTTTGCCTGCGTGGCTTTCAACGGCCTGCCCTACTTGGAAGAGCTCTGGCGATGCCTGCGCTGGCATCGCTCGGCCGCAGCGGCGACGGAGCCGGGTCCTGAAGAATCCGGGGACTGACTGCATGCCCCGGCTCCGAGCCGGATCGCTATTTGGATGAGGATCCCGTGCCTTCATCGGACGCCAGATGGCGTTTCTCGCCGATCAGCTCCGCCCCCTGGCGGGACGACAAAGGCACGTCCTTGTGCCGCTCCCCGCCGTAGTCGAAACCGAGGTCGCGCGCGGAGCCGCCCGAAGAAACCTGGGCAATCGGGCCCTGAGGCTCGTCCGCCCGCTTGGCGTCCAGATCGCGGTTCTCGTACGTGGAGACATCGCCACCCTGGCCGAAGCGGCGCGGACCCTCGCCCGTGCCGGGGTTCTCCGGATGGGATGTCAGCACGCCGCGCGGATCGTCGCGCATGCCGTACTGGTTGAAGTGACCGTCGTCGGCCGCACGGTCCGGCGCTGGGTCGACAGGGGGCTTATCGGTCATGCGGCCCTCCGGTGCGCCAGGTAGGCCCTGACCTGGGCTGCCGAGTGGCCGACAGCCTGTACGGCCGCGCGCAATTGCGCTTCGGTACAGCCGAATGACTGCGTCCAGTCACGAATTTCGTGGTCTTGCTCCAGGCTGATGAGCCGAGCATCTTCTGCGGTCTTTTCCGGGTTATCGGACACGTTGGACTCCTGAGGTGGCTATTGGGTCATGGTAGGGCGACCCACGGAAAGCAAGGCGTAGGACAAGCCCGGCTGCCACCCCCCGCAGATGGGGCGGCTGCCTACAAAAGCGGTGGACGGGAGGCCAGCACGCTCAGGCCCACGCATTTCTCCCCCTGTCGTATGTCACGCCTCCATGCTCTCTCGCAGCCTGCCAGCCGGTGGATGGACTCCAGGCACTCCCCCGTTCGCCACCCACTGCCACCCCAGGGTGCGGTTGCCCGATGACTCAGGACGTCGCTGCAAACGCAACGCCCACCGGTGTGCTGGAGCGCGCTCCCTTGCCGCAAAGCCGCGAAGTCCTGCTGCTGGTGGATTTCATCAACCCTCTCAACTTCCCTGGCGCGCGGAGCCTGCTGCCCGGCGCATGGGAGGCGGCGCAACGTGCCGCCCGACTCAAGCAGAGGCTGGCGCGCAAGGGTGTCGCCGTGATCTATGCCAATGACAACTACGGCACCTGGCACAGTGACTTTCGCGACATCCTGCAAGCGTGCTGCGCGCTCAAGGGACGGCGAGGTGACATCTCACGGCTGCTGGCTCCGGAACCTTGCGACCTCACCGTTCTGAAACCCCAGCATTCGGCTTTTCATGCGACACCGTTGCAGCACGTCCTCAGTGCCATGGGTACGCGCAAGCTGGTGATTGCCGGCCTGGCGGCAGACATGTGCGTGCTGCTGACCGCCACGGACGCACGCATGGCAGGGTATGACGTATGGGTGCCGCAAGACTGCACGGCCGCCGAGTCCGCCGTGCGCAAGTCGCGCGCGCTGGACCAGTTGCGGGATGTCTTCAAATGCAGCGTGCGCCCCAGTGTGCGCCCCGGTGTGCGCAGCAGTTAGGTCGCGGGAGGTGCGGCGGCCTCAGAAAACGCCGTAGCGGTAAGCGATGATCAGGGCGGCCACCACACCCGCGCAGGCCAGGAAGGTCATGAGTCTGGACATGGCTCACCCACTACAAAAAACCCGAGGACAAAAAAACACGAGCCCCGTGCGCGAGCAACGGGGCTTCGTGGCGGGCAGGTAGCTGCAGCCGGAGCGCCGCTTTGGGGCGGCGAGGTGCAGCGAGTCTGCTGATGACGAATTACTTCGTGGCGTCCTTGATGTTTTCCTTGGCATCGCCGTAGTTCTTCTGCGTGGCGCCTTCGACCTGCTTGGCCATGCCCTTGGCTTGTTGCTCAGGGCTGTTGATCAGCTCGCCGGTCTTTTCTTGAACCTTGCCAGCAGCTTCCTTGAGTGCGCCCTTGACTTGATCGGTATTCATATGCGAGACCCTTTCGATTGATGTGGTGTGTACATGCCGATCTAGCGATGCATCACGGAATGGATCGTAATTGCCGGGTTCAGGTCAGGCCGAGAGAAGAAGCCAGTCTTCCGGGTAAGCGCCGGACTACACCCATAAAATCCGATTTGCGATACGGCCACGAGCGGCGGCACGGCGATACTGGCTGCACCTCAACTGCATGCCCCCCAGGCGCGTGCAGCGTGCCGGACACTTCGACGATCCGGCGTGTGTTCGATACCGATCCGCCACCTCATCCTGCCCGCCATCGCACCGCCCGTGCCGACAGCCCTGCCCTATGCGACTTCTCGGCGCCATCGACCTGAGCACGCTGCTGCGCTCCGCGCCGTTCATCGCGCTCATTGCCATCGCCAGCGTGTTGTCGTTTCGTTATCACCAGTTGCTGCTGTCGCAGCGCGCTTCCATCGAGCACACCTACCAGGTGCTGACCACGCTCGAGTCCACGCTGGTGCACACCATCGACGCCGAGACGGGGCAGCGGGGCTACATCATCACCGGCGATGACCGTTACCTCGCCCCCTACCACCGCGCGCTTGAACAGATCGACCCCTTGACCCGCCGCCTGCGCGCCCTGGTCAGCGACAGCCCGGCCCAGCAGCAGCGCGTGGACGCGCTGGAGGCCGCCGTCGGGTTGAAGCTCACCGAACTGCGCGACACGGTACAGGCGCGGCGCAAGCAGGGGCTTGAGCGGGCGCGCGCCCTGGTGCTGCGCGACGAAGGCCGGCGCACCATGGACGGCGTGCGCGCCATCCTGGCCGACATGCGGAATGCCGAATCCGTGCTTCTGGATCAACGCAATGCGCGTGCGCAGGCCACCGAGCGCTGGCTGCTGGCCATCACCTTGATCAGCACCGCACTATCGATACTTGCCCGTCTCGGGCTGGCAGCGATTGCCCGCTTCCAGGCGATGCCTGCGGCCACCCCCCTTTCCGTACCCCGAACCGACGCCGTCCCCACGGCCACCGCCAGTCCGCCTCTGCCATGCTCTCCTCCAACCTCACCATCTGGGCCATCGCCGCAGCCGTCACCGCGGGCGTCCTGATCCGGCCTTTCCGGCTGCCCGAAGCGATCTGGGCCGTCCTGGGCGCAGCACTCATCTTCCTGCTCGGGCTGATGCCCCTGCGCGAAGTCATGGCCGCCATCGCCAAAGGCAATGACGTCTATCTTTTCCTCATCGGCATGATGCTGCTGTCCGAGACGGCTCGGCGAGAAGGCCTGTTCGACTGGGTGGCCAGCCATGCCGTGAACCTGGCTGGCGGATCGCAGTTGCGGTTGTTCGCGCTGATCTATGCCATTGGCGCGGTCATCACCACCTTCCTGTCGAACGATGCCACCGCCGTGGTGCTGACCCCGGCCGTTTTCGCCGCCGCCCGAAAGGCGCGCACGCCGGCCCTGCCCTACCTGTTCATCTGCGCTTTCATCGCCAACGCGGCCAGCTTCGTGCTGCCCATCTCCAACCCGGCCAACCTGGTGATGTACGGCGAGCATGTGCCTGCGCTGTTGCCCTGGATCAAGAGCTTCGGGCTGCCTTCGCTGCTGGCCATCGGCAGCACCTATGCGTGCCTGCGCTTCGCACTGCGGCGCGAGATCGCCGGTCGCTGCGAGCCGCGTGTCGATGTCTCCCCCCTGCACGCAGGCGGCATGACCGCGCTGGGCGCGCTGGTGGTCACCGCCATCGTGCTGATGACGGTGTCCGCCCAGGGCATCGACCTCGGTCTGCCGACCTGCATCATGGGACTGCTGACCACGGCGGCAGTGCTACTGCGCGACCGTGCCAACCCGTGGCCGGTGGTCAAGGACATCTCCTGGAGCGTGCTGCCGCTGGTCGCCGGGCTGTTCGTGGTGGTCGAGGCGCTGCACCGCACGGGCGTCATCGACACGCTGGCCGGCTGGCTCGCCAGCGGCGTGCAGGCCCACGCGCTGGCCACCGCTGCCGCGGCCAGCGCCGCCGTGGCCTTGGGCTCCAACGTGGTCAACAACCTGCCTGCAGGACTGGTCGCCAGCACCGTGCTGCACCAGGCCCCGCCGCCCCAGGTGGTGGTGGACGCCATGCTGATCGGCGTGGACCTGGGGCCCAATCTCTCCATCACCGGCTCGCTGGCGACCATTCTGTGGCTGTCGGCCATTCGGCGCGAAGGGGACGACGTGAGCTTCACCCGCTTTCTCCGGTTGGGCATCTGGGTCATGCCCCCGGCGCTGATCCTGGCCGTCGGCGCGCGGTTGATGATCGGTTGAACCTGCACGGCACGAAGAAAATGGCGCAACGATTCCGCCCTGGCCCACGCCGTCCATGGCGGAATCCGGCTAGCGGTGGTCGACGCCCCAACGCAACCGCATCCGGTGCCGACCGCCGCTGGAACGGCAGGTGCCGCCACTGGCGCAGCAGCCGCCTGCGGCCAGGGCCGTCCGGCCGAAGCGGGCAGTGACCCGGCCCGCCCTGTGCGCATCGGGCCTGCACATGACCGCATGCCCGCCCCGCTCAAACCACCGTTTCTCGCGGAGGGCCTTCGCATTGAAGACAATAGCGACCATCCGGCCCGGCATCTGCCCAAGGTTTACCCGCCTGTTGCGCCCCGGCGCGTTTCTTCTGCCATGAACGAACTCCCACAACTTCCCTTCCTCTCCCGCATTTCCCTGGCCATCGGCAGCTTCTTCGCCCTGCTGGGCGACGGCCGCCTGGCCGCGCGCGTGCAGGCGCTGCGCAGCGGTGCGCCGCTGGCCAGCGAAGTGCCGCCGCCCGCTCCCGCCCCTGCACCCGTGAAGGCGCCACCGCCGCAGGCCCCCGTGCCTGCGCCCGCTCCCGTGCGCGCCACCGCCAACGTCGATGCCGCCCTGCAATTGCTCGCCCTGCTGCAGCGCGAATCGCGCTTCGTCGATTTCCTGCAGGAAGACATCGGCGCCTATTCCGATGCCGACGTGGGCGGCGCCGCGCGCCTGCTGCACGGCGGAGCCCGCAAGGTGCTGCAGGACACGTTCGACCTGGAACCCGTGCGCGCCGAAGCCGAAGGCAGCCGCCTGACGCTGCCGGCCGGCTTCGACGCCGCTGCCGTGCGCGTCACCGGCAACGTGGTCGGCCAGCCGCCGTTCACCGGCACCCTGCAGCACAAGGGCTGGCGCGCCACCGCCGTGCGCCTGCCCGTCCTCACCGAAGGGCACGACACGCGCGTGATCGCCCCTGCGGAGGTCGAGCTGTGAGCGACGCGAAATACGCCATCGGCATCGACCTCGGCACCACGCACAGCGCGCTCTCCTGGGTCGACCTGCACAGCGAGGGCGCGGCGCCCGAGATCCTGCCCGTCACCCAACAGAGCGGCCCGGGCGCGGTGCAGGACTATTCCCTGCTGCCCTCCTTCCTCTACGTGCCGCACGACAGCGAATTCGCACCCGGCGACCTGGCGCTGCCCTGGAACGCTTCGCCCGGCGGCATCGCCGGCCCGATCGTGGGAGAAATGGCGCGCAGCCACGGCGCGCTGACGCCGATCCGCCTCGTCTCCAGCGCCAAGAGCTGGCTCGGCCATGCCGGCGTGGACCGCCGCGCCGGCATCCTGCCGGCCGACGCGCCACCCGAGGTCGAGCGCATCTCGCCGCTGGCAGCCAGCACGCACTACCTGCAGCATTTGCGCGACGCCTGGAACCACCGCCACCCCGAGGCGCCGTTCGACCAGCAGTCCGTCACCGTCACCATCCCCGCATCGTTCGACCCGGCCGCGCGCGAACTCACGGCCGAGGCCGCGCAGGGCGCCGGCTACCAGGGCATCACGCTGCTGGAGGAACCCCAGGCCGCGCTCTACAGCTGGATCGCCGGCAGCGCGGGCGACTGGCGCAAGCAGGTGCAGGTGGGCGACGTGATCCTGGTCGTCGACGTGGGCGGCGGCACGAGCGACTTCTCGCTCATCGCCGTCACCGAGGACGACGGCAACCTGCAGCTCAACCGGGTCGCCGTGGGCGAGCACATCCTGCTGGGTGGCGACAACATGGACCTGGCCCTGGCGCACGGCGTCGCGCGCGGCCTGGCCGCCGAAGGCAAACAGCTCGACGCCTGGCAGATGCGCGCGCTCACCTACGGCTGCCGCCTGGCCAAGGAACAGTTGCTGAGCGACACCGGCCTGCAGAGCGTGCCCCTGGTCGTGCCCAGCCGGGGCTCCAAGCTCATCGGCGGCTCCATCCGCACCGAACTGCGGCGTGAACTGCTCTCCACCATCCTGCTCGAAGGCTTCTTCCCGGCTGTGGAGAGCAGTGCACGCCCTGTCAGCCGCCCGCGCGCCGGCCTCACGCAGATCGGCCTGCCCTATGCGCAGGATGCCGCCGTGACCCGCCACTTGGCCGCGCTGCTGGGCCGGCAGGTCGGCGCCACCGCGCAGCTGCCGGGCTTCGCCCAGCCCGAGGGCGCGACCTTCCTGCACCCCACCGCCGTGCTGTTCAACGGCGGCGTTTTCAAGTCCGAACTGTTGACCGATCGGGTGCTCTCCACGCTCAACGCCTGGCTCGCCGCCGACGGCGCGCCCCCCGCCCGCCTGCTGCAGGGCGCCGACATGGACCACGCCGTGGCGCGCGGCGCCGCCTACTACGGCCAGGTGCGCCAGGGCCGCGGCATCCGCATCCGCGGCGGCACGGCCCAGGCCTACTACGTCGGCATCGAATCCAGCATGCCCGCCGTGCCCGGCCTGGAGCCGCCCGTGCAGGCCCTGTGCGTCGCGCCCTTCGGCATGGAGGAAGGCTCGGAAGCCCCGCTGCCGCCGCAGCAACTGGGCCTCGTCGTCGGAGAATCCGTGCGCTTCCGCTTCTTCGGATCGTCCGTGCGGCGGGGCGACCAGCCCGGCACCCTGCTGGATTTCTGGTCGCCCGAAGAGTTGCAGGAACTCGCGCAGATCGAGGCTACGCTGCCCGCCGAAGGCCGCGCCACGGGCGAGGTCGTGCCCGTGCAGCTGCGCGCTCGCGTGACCGACATCGGCACGCTGGAACTGTTGGCCGAGGCATCCGGCGGCGCGCAGTGGAAGGTGGAGTTCGACGTCCGCGAGGCGTGATGGCGCCCGCCTTCCGCATCGGCATCGACCTGGGCACGACCCACACGGTGCTCGCGTTCGCGCCCCTGGGCGCGGACGACATCCAGGTCTTCCCCATCCCGCAGAGCATCGCGGCCGGCGAGGTCGCGCCGCGGCCCCTGCTGCCCTCGCTGCGCTTCCATGCGGCCGAAGGTGCGCTCGCGGCGGCCGACCTGCCCCTGCCCTGGCCATCGCAGGAGCCCGCCATCCTCGGCGCCTTCGCGCGCGAACTCGGCCAGCAGACGCCCGGCCGGCTCGTGGCCAGCGCCAAGAGCTGGCTGTCGCACCCCGCCGTGGACCGCACCGCCGCCATCCTGCCCTGGGGCGCGCCCGATGACGTGCCTAAGGTGTCCCCGCTGGAGGCCAGCGCCAGCTACCTGCGCCACCTGCGCCAGGCCTGGGACCACGCCCACCCCGAGGCTCCGCTCGCGCAGCAGCCCACCGTGCTCACCGTGCCCGCCTCGTTCGACGAGGGCGCGCGCCAGCTCACCCTGCAGGCCGCCGCGCTCGCCGGCTTAGGAGCAGTCCACCTCATCGAAGAGCCGCAGGCCGCGTTCTACGACTGGGTGTTTGCCCACCGCGCCGACCTTGCAAGCCAACTGGCCGACACGCGCCGTCTGCTCGTGGTGGATGTGGGCGGCGGCACCACCGACCTCACGCTGATCGATGTCACCCTGGACGCCACCGGCCAGCCGCAGCTCGCGCGCACCGGCGTGGGGGACCACCTCGTGCTCGGCGGCGACAACATGGATCTAGCGCTCGCCCGCTGGATCGAGCCGCGGCTGTCGGGAGCCGCAGCGGGCCAGCCCGCGCATGCCCCACTCTCGGCCATCCAGCTCGCACAGCTCACCCAGCGCTGCCGCAGCGCCAAGGAGCGCCTGCTTGCCCCGAACGGCCCGGCGGAGACCACCGTCACCCTCCAGGGCAGCGGCAGCCGGCTGATCGGCGGCGCGCGCTCGGCGACCCTCACGCGCGCCGACGTGGACCGGCTGCTGGTCGAAGGCTTCTTCCCGCAGGTCGCGGCGGATGCGCAGCCGGTGCGTGCCCGTAGCGCCCTCGTCGAATTCGGCCTGCCCTACGCCCACGACGCCGCCATCACCCGCCACATCGCCGCCTTCATGCAGCGCCAGGGCGGCAGCCTGCCCGACACGGTGCTGCTCAACGGCGGCGTGTTCCACGCCCACGCCCTGCGCGACCGCCTGCTCGCCACCCTGCGCGCCTGGCAGCCGGCCGGCGCCCCGCCCATCCGCCTGCTGCAGGTCGATGAGCCCCGCCTCGACGCCGCCGTCGCGCGCGGCGCCGTCGCCTACGCCATGGCCCGCGCCGGCAGCGCGCCCCGCATCCGCAGCAGCGCCGCCCGCGCCTACTACCTCGCGCTCGATGGCGGCCAGGGCGTCTGCGTGCTGCCGCACGGCACGCCCGAGGGCGACACCGTGCGGCTCCCGGACCGGCGCTTCCGCCTGCGCCTGGGCCGGCCCGTGCGTTTCAACCTGGCCACCAGCGCCGCCGATCGCCACCACCCTGCGGGCGACCTCGTCCGCCTGCAAGACGAGGACGAAGGCCTGCAGCGCCTGCCGCCCATCGCCACCGTGCTGCCGGCAACGCAGGCGGGCGGCGCGGCGCAGGTCGAAGTGCAGCTCGAAGCACGCATTACCGACGTCGGCACGCTGGAGATGCACTGCGTCGCCGCGAACGCCCTGCATCCGCAGCGCTGGCAACTCGAATTCCAGCTGCGCGGCGATGCAGCCACGCAGGATGCAGGGGCCGATGGCGATGCAGGCGCCGACGCAGACCTTCACGCGAATGCCGGCGCCAAGCCCCCTTCCGCCGCATCTGCGTCCAAGGCCAAAACCCCAGCCGCCCACCCGCGCCTGCCGGAAGCCCTCGCCGCCATCGACCGCGTCTACGGCGGCAAGAAACAACAGGGCGTGGACGCCAAGGAAGTCCGCCAGCTGCGCGCCACCCTCGAACGCCTGCTGGGCGACCGTGCCGCCTGGCCCACGCCCTTGCTGCGTACCCTGTTCGGCGCCTTGCTGCAGGGCGCCAAGCGCCGCCGCCGCTCCGCCCAGCATGAGCGCACCTGGTTCAACCTCATCGGCTTCACCCTGCGCCCGGGCTTCGGCGACCCGCTCGACGGCTGGCGCATGCAGCAGATGTGGGAGCTGTTCGGCCCGGGCATCGCCCACAGCGACGACAGCCAGCAATGGTCGGAATGGTGGACGCTCTGGCGCCGCATCGCCGGCGGCCTGGACGCCGAGCAGCAGCAGATGGTCTATGACGTCATCGCCTACTACCTGCAGCCCGCGGGCGGCACCGACATTCCCGCCCCTGAAGGCCCGCGCATGCAGGCGCCCGACGAGCTGCTGCGCATGGCGGCCTCGTTCGAGCGCATTGCGCCGGCCGACAAGACGCAGTTCGGTGGCTGGCTGCTGCAGCGCCTGCGGCAGTCACCGCGCCCTGCGGGCGAACTCTGGTGGGCGCTGGGCCGCCTGGGAGCGCGCCAGCCGCTGTATGCCAGCGTGCACCATGTGCTGGCCCCGACCATCGCTCAGGACTGGCTTGCGCAGATCGGCGACATCGCACCGGACTGGGTGCGGCAGGAAGCAGCGGCTTTCGCCGTCGCCCAGATCGCGCAGGCCACGGGCGACCGAGCGCGGGATCTGCCGGAGCCCGTGCGCGCCCACATCGCCGAACAGCTGGAGGCGGGCCAAGCCCAGTTCAGCTGGGTCGCCATGGTTAGAGACGTCATGGTGCTGGATGAGGCGGACCAGCGCCGCGTGTTCGGGGAAGGACTGCCTCCGGGGCTGGTGTTGGTGCCGGGCTGAAACGGCGAACGAGCGCGCCCTGCGCCCGGCGGTCTTGAGCCGGCGCCCTGGTGGCCGCAAGCCGTGGGTGGGGCTACGCCTCTATGGCGAATTCAAAAATCCGACCAGTCCGGGCATAGGTGTCCCGGGTCTGTTCAAGCAGATCGGTCAGGACGGCGAGCGCATCCGGACTCTGCTGCGCAAGCTGCCCGACATCGGTCAACACCAATCTCAGGGGGAACCGGACGGGCGGGCTGGTGCCCCAGATACCGCCAGAGGGCAGGTTGAGCAGGCAGTCGAACAAGGCATCCCAGTTGTGCCCCCAGCCGGCCTGCCCGCCGGGACGCACGGGGTGGTTGCCGCCCGGCCCGCCCAATTGCAGCACCTCACCCAAAACGTGAAGCACCTCCGCCTTGGTGCGCTTGCCCAGAAGGCTGATCGTCAGTACCGTGACTGTCATCGGGACAGGCTCCGGTCGGGCTTCCCAATCGCCCTGGGTGGGTTTTTCGGCGCAGTGTCTCGGTAGACTTGTCATGGCCCGATCAAACCACAGACGCAGCCGGCGAGCAGCGGTTGGGTCGAACAGCCACTCGCAACCCGGACCGCTGCGCAGGGCGGCCGGCCCTGCCTCTATCCACTGCGCCGCAACACGCGACGCCTTCTTCACGCCAGTCCCACTTTGCCTCTGCCCCGCCCCATCACCATGTCATCCACGCCCCAATTACGCACTCTCGCCAACGGCGTTCGGCTCCTGGCCCTCCCCATGCCCCACGTGCAGAGCGCCAGCGTCGGCGTGTTCCTGCGTGTCGGCTCGCGCGACGAGACACCGGGCACCAATGGCATCAGCCACGTGCTGGAGCACATGGCGTTCAAGGGCACGGCCACGCGCTCGGTGCAGGCGATCAACCTGGATGCGGAGCGGCTGGGCGCGGACGTGAACGCGTACACGGGCAAGGACAGCACGGGCTATTTCATGACAGGGCTCGGCCAGCACGCGCTGCAGTTGCTGGGCATGACGGCCGACATCGTTCTGCACAGCACCTTCCCCGAGGCAGAGCTGCAGCGCGAGTTGGAAGTGATCCGGCAGGAGGCGATCGAGTACGACGAGGATCCGGAGGACAGCTCCAGCGACCTGCTGGACCGGGCGCTGTGGGGAGACCATCCCATGGGCATGCCGGTGATCGGCACCGTGGAAAACATCGAGGGCTTCACGCGGGACGACCTGGTCCGCCAGGTTCAGCGTCACTACGTCGCGAGCAAAACGATCGTCGCGGCGGCTGGCCGGTTCGACGTGGATGCGTGGATGCAGCGTGCCGAAGATCTGTTCTCGACCATGCCCGAGTCCGCAGCCGGCGACGCCGGCTCCCGGCCACCCGCGCCAGCGCCGCACGTGGGCCAGGCCATCGCACGGCGCTTCACGCAGGTTTCGCAGGTGTTCCTGAATGTGGCCTACCCGGTGCTCCAAGAAGGAACTGGAGGCGGGGACGCGCCCCACCAGCGCCTTCGCCTGCGTCTGGCAGCCGCGCTTGCGGCCAACCTTTTCGGCGGCGGCATGTCATCGCCGCTGGTCGATACGGTGCGCGAGCGCCTGGGTCTCGCCTACACCGCCGACGCCACTCTGGATCGCGGGGACGCATGGCTCAACTTCGTGGTGCATGCCGTGACCACGCCCGACAAGGTCGAAGCGCTGATCAGCGCCACCGGCCGGCTTCTCCGCGCGCAGGCGAAATCCATTGATCCCGTCCACCTGGAGCGGGCGAAGAACCAGTTGACCGTGTCGCGGGTACGGGCCAGTGAGCGCCCCTTCGCGATGATGGAGCGGGCAGTGGAAGACATCTTTGCCGACGGATGCATCGTTTCTCTGGAAGACACCATCGCGCTGATCGGCGAGATCACCTCAGATGAGGTGCAAGGCGTTTTCGAGCAGATGCTGACGCAGCGGCCCGCTTTGTCCATCACCGGCAAGGGCGTCAGCGCAAAGGCTGCCAGGCAGTTGTTAACGGCGTTGGGTGGCAGCGCCGGTGAAGCGCAGGCCGAGAAAGAGTGCGCGTGACCTGCTGATCCGCGCGTCCGAAGCGCCGCTTGCTGTGCGGATCGCCCGCAGCCAGAGGTGCAGCCGGGCTTACCGTCTGCCTCTGTGCATCCCCCGATGCGCGGCTCTGGTGCACGGCGCCTGCCGCATCCGTATGGCCGGGGCATGCGGATACGGGCGGGGGGAGCGGGGATACGAGGCCAACCAGGCTCCGTGCCATCGCGTGTGCGTCCGCTGTAAGGCACCGGCGCTACAGTGGATGGTCCGCCTCAACACTGGGGACTGCAATGAATAGGTTCGCACGCGCCTGCCTGGCCGCAGCGATGTTCGCTCTGACCGCGCCCGCCATCGCCGCCCTCCCCCAACAGGGCATGTGGGCGATCGGCAATGAGGCGGACGGCAGCCCAGGACGCGGGGTGCAGATTGACCGGCAGGGCAATCTCACGCTGATCATCACCTACTTTGGCTACCGCGCTGACGGGAGTGCCACATTCATGCAGTCCAGCGGAAAGCTGGAAGACGGCAAGAGATTCGTGGGCGATCTGGTCGAATATAAGAACGGCCGGGCATTGGGTGGCGGGCCAAGCAAGGGGGAGGTGGAAGCTGTTGTCGGTCCAATCGCCGTGGAATTCGACACCCCAACGTCAGGAACCATCACCCTCCCTGGCGAGGCGCCCCAACGCTTTGCTCGCTTTCAGTACGAAGACAACTCGCGATTCATCAACAACGCTTTCTCCGCTGTGGTCTACGACGATGCGTGGCTCACACCGACCCCAGTGCAGGTATCCATCACTGCGTCGGGCTCCCAATTTTCGATGGTCGAGAAATATAAGCCTTCTGACTCGGCCGCGCCCAATGGCGCGCGGTGCGAGTACACAGGTGATCTGACACGCAACGGCGGCTCCTTCACATCCAAAGGCAAGGTGCAATGCCAAGGCACCCCTCCCGGCTCCATGGGTGCGATGGTTGAAGACTACCGAATGACCGAGTTCAAGGTGGACGAATACGGCACGATGAATGCCAGGTTGTATCTGAGCAACGTGAGACGGACAGTGCCGGGCACACCGCCATGGGAGGTGATTCGACACTACAGCGGAGCATGCATCAGTTCGGGCCCGGTCACCGGCTTCACCAGGCGCTGCACCACGACCGATTTTGGCTTCGACTATCCGTTCAACGTTGAATAAGCCATTACCTCTTTTCTGCTGGCCCTTGCTGTCCATTTGATGAGGAGCAGGAAGAGGGTGATCCGCGAGGCACTGCCACTGTCGTGATCGTCGTCCCCAGCTGGAGGAGGTAGTGGTGGTCAGTGGATCCTCGCGGACACCAAGAACGGCGAGCCGCGCGTGGTGCCCATCCATCCGAAGGTGTGGGCAGTTGCTCGCTGCGCCGAGCCGTGGCAGGACAAAATCACCGTGCAGTCGTACTTCCGGCGGGCGTCCCAGGAAGCCGGGCACGCCGACCTCCACTTCCACGACCTGCGCCACTCGAGCGCCTCAGCGATGACCAATTCCGGGGTCGATCTCTACACTGTGGGCGCCGTGCTGGGGCACAAGGATGCAAAATCCACGAAGCGCTACAGCCACCTGGCCACCGCATCGCTTGCAGCAGCGCTGGGGACCATTGGCAAGGCGGTTTCTATAGTGAAGTGCAACACCTGAATCCAACCGGACTGGAGACACTTCATGAGCAAGACCTACCGACAGCTGAGCGAGCAGGATCGAGAGACGATCATGGCGATGAAGCTGGAGCACGCCAGCGCAAGATCGATCGCC